>CANMEE010000010.1 GCA_947496865.1 uncultured Sphingomonadaceae bacterium | reverse complement strand
TTACGTCACTACGATGATACCAAAACACTGCCATGCTACATAACTAACATCTGTCTATCGATCGCTGACGGGGAACAC
>CANMEE010000009.1 GCA_947496865.1 uncultured Sphingomonadaceae bacterium | reverse complement strand
CCCCCCCCCCCCCCCCCCCCCCCCCCCCCCCCCCCCCCCCCCCCCCCCCCCCCCCCCCCCCCCCCCCCCCCCCCCCCC
>CANMEE010000008.1 GCA_947496865.1 uncultured Sphingomonadaceae bacterium | reverse complement strand
AAAAAAAAAAAAAAAAAAAAAAAAAAAAAAAAAAAAAAAAAAAAAAAAAAAAAAAAAAAAAAAAAAAAAAAAAAAAAA
>CANMEE010000007.1 GCA_947496865.1 uncultured Sphingomonadaceae bacterium | reverse complement strand
TGTTCCCCGTCAGCGATCGATAGACAGATGTTAGTTATGTAGCATGGCAGTGTTTTGGTATCATCGTAGTGACGTAAGGAACGAAGATGAGACCAAAACAGAAAAATTCCAAAGCCCCTGCAGAGCGGGTGGTGAAGGACATTCGTAGAGCGACCCGCAAACAATATAGCGCGGAAGAAAAGATCCGGATCGTGCTGGAGGGCCTGCGCGGCGATGACAGTATTGCCGAGCTGTGCCGCCGTGAAGGTATCGCGCAGGGTGTTTATTACAAATGGTCAAAGGACTTTATGGAGGCCGGAAAGAAGCGGCTTGCTGGTGATACAGCGCGCGCTGCGAACAATGAAGAAGTGACGGAACTTCGCCGTGAGGGCCGTGATCTGAAAGAAGTTGTTGCCGAGCTCACTCTGGAGAACCGTCTGCTCAAAAAAAGCATGATAGGGGATGGGGAGTCAGAGGAATGAGATATCCTGCATCCGAGAAGCTGGAGATTATCAAACTGGTAGAGCGCTCCCACCTGCCAGCCAAACAAACGCTGGATAGGCTGGGCATTGCCCGGCCTACCTTCTACCGCTGGTATGATCTGTACCAGCGGTTTGGTGAAGATGCCTTGGTGGATCGGCGCCCTGGACCTCGCCGTGCATGGAACCGGATCCCGGATGATATCCACAACCAGATACTGGAGATGGCACTGGAGCGCTCTGAGCTATCACCCAGGGAACTAGCGGTTACGTTCACCGACACCAAGGGCTACTTTGTGTCCGAGGCGAGCGTTTACAGGCTCTTGAAGGCGCATGACCTGATAACCAGTCCGGCCTTTATCGTGATGAAGGCAGCAAGCGAGTTTAAGGACAAGACCACTGCACCGAACCAGCTATGGCAGACCGACTTTACCTATCTCAAGATCATCGGATGGGGCTGGTATTATCTCTCCACCATTCTCGATGACTTCTCCCGCTACATTATCAGCTGGAAGCTGTGCACGACCATGAAGACTGAGGATGTCACCGATACACTGGAGCTGGCGTTGACAGCTTCTGGCTGTGATCAGGCCCATGTGTTGCACAAACCACGGCTCCTCAGCGATAATGGCCCCAGCTATGTTGCAGGGGAACTTGCAGACTATCTCGCGGACAAAAAGATGAACCACGTTCGTGGCGCTCCGTTCCATCCCCAGACACAGGGCAAGATCGAACGCTGGCATCAAACCCTCAAAAACCGCATTATGCTGGAGAACTATTATCTACCCGGTGATCTGGAGACACAGGTCGAGGCGTTCGTCGAGCATTACAATCACCAGCGTTATCACGAGAGCCTCAAAAACGTGACGCCTGCAGATGCCTACTTCGGCAGAGCACAATCCATCATCAAGCAACGAGAAAGGATCAAACAACAGACATTTACAAAGCGCCGCTTGCTTCATCAAAAACAAGCTGCTTAATATCAACCAGATGATGCCAAACACTCGCCTAGCTTAACCGGTCATCTGTCTCAAATTATCTGACGACGGACA
>CANMEE010000006.1 GCA_947496865.1 uncultured Sphingomonadaceae bacterium | reverse complement strand
ATATCAACCAGATGATGCCAAACACTCGCCTAGCTTAACCGGTCATCTGTCTCAAATTATCTGACGACGGACACTTGGACCCATGCATCTTTCTTTGAAGAACTGTTATTCCGGGCCTTTGTTATCAGTCGAGCCAGTCATTTTCTGGGAGGAGGACTCAAGGCCGACCTAATCGCCGTGGTTTTCTCATCCGTATTTTTCGGATATCGCCATTATTATTATCAAGGAATGTACGGAGCGCTGATTACAGGCGCTGCGGGATTTGCTTTTGGGATGCTTTACCTATGGTTTGGTCGGAAAAATATCCTGCCGTTGGTCTTTGCGCATGGCATCTTCAACAGCATATCACAGACAAGCAGGTTTTTCGGGTGGGAGGATTAGGTCACCCAACAACGAAGAATATCGAGAGCTCAGACAATGTTTGCAATTGAGAACAGTCATGTCCGCTTTTGCGCCCAAAGCAGACATTGGCGATGTGACTGCTTTATCCCGAAAGCGGCCATTACGGCCGTTCAACGAGAAGCACTCTTAAATCATTGACGTTCGTGCCGGAAGGTCCGGTCATCAGGAGAGCATCAGCCTCTTTGAAGGCGAAATAGCTATTGTCGTATTCGAGCAGATGGCGGGCCTGTTCGGCACCAGCCATAAGATCCAAGACCCCTGGCCATAAAAATGCTCCGGCATTGTCCTCCGAACCATCTATGCCATCGCTATCAGCCGCAAAGCCGCTAATCCCTGCTTCCCCTTCCAGCGCTAATGCGCAGGCCAGCAAATAAGCGGTACAACGACCGCCCCGTCCATCCCGATTGCGAACGGTTACAGTGGCTTCCCCTCCGGAAATCAGAGCAACCTTGCGGCCTTCCACCTTGAGCTTCAGCGCTTGCTCAGCATGGGCATAACCCAGCGCCAAAGCATCTCCTTCCAACGCATCGCCGAGCAGAAGCGGTTCATAGCCGAAAGCGCGAGCGGCCTCTGCTGCTGCCGCACACATATCAGCTGGGCGCGCACATAGCCCCGCGGTCGTGCGTTGCATTTTTGGATTGTCAATTTTCGGCGTTTCAAGCGCGCCTGTCTCTAGCATCGATCGTATCGCTGGCGGCAGTATGATTTCATATTTCTCGATAATCGCAAGCGATTCTGCGCAGGTTGAACTATCCGCAACGGTCGGTCCTGAACCAATTAGTGCTATATCATCACCGGGAATATCCGAAATCGCGATCATATGGGTTGCAGCTGGCCAGGCTCTGGCGGCCAATCGCCCGCCCTTTATGGCGGAGAGATGTTTGCGGACGATATTCATTTCACTTATCGGCGCGCCGCAGTGGAGCAAAGATCGGGTAATCGCCTGTTTTTCTGCAAGGGATATCCCATCAGCAGGCGCAGGAAGCAGCGCACTGGCACCGCCAGACATCAGCACGAGCAGCAGATCGTCTTTCCCAAGCCCCTCAACCGCTGCCAATGCAGTTTGCGCGGCTTGCAACCCCGCGGCATCCGGCACCGGATGGGATGCCTCGACAATTTGCAAATTATCTGGCGCAAACCCGGGCTGAGCATAGCCTTGTCGCGTGACGATCAGGCCTTCAGCGTCTTCTGGCAGGCGAGTATGAATGGCAGCGGCCATTTGTGTTGCTGCCTTGCCAACCGAAAGCAAATAGGTCCGCCCCGGTACCTCTGGCCATTTGACATTGCGCATAGCATTTTCTGGCAGAGCCGGTTGCAGTGCCTTCAGATAAAGGTCTTTTAAAAAAGCTTTTATTGAATCGGGATTTGCTGTTTTATGCACGGCACAATAAAGGCCCGATTGTCCTATCGGCGTCAAGCAGCTTTTCGGAGTGACGGACCACCATATGAATGATCGCGCTACTATCGACCATCTGTTGCACCGCCTGTCTGCGCAACTGAAGCTGCTTTATCCCGAACATGATTGCGATGCGCTGGCGCAGCGTATCATAGACCTGTTTTGGTCCGACCAGGACAAGATGATAAAGCGGCAGGATATCGCCGACAAACATCTTTGGGATGAGAGCGATATCGCGCTTATCAGCTATGGGAGTACGATCCAGTCAGAAGGTGAGCATAGCTTAAAGACCCTGCACCGCTTTTTGAAGAAGCATATCGGGCAAGCCATTGGTGCGGTGCATATTTTACCGTTTTTCCCTTATAGTTCAGACGATGGCTTTTCAGTGATCGACTATCTTCAGGTCGATGAAAATCTGGGCGATTGGTCGGACATAGAGGCCATTGCCGGGGATTATCGGTTAATGGGTGACCTTGTGATCAATCATGGGTCGAGCAAATCCCAATGGTTCCAGCAATTTCTGTCCGACGAAGCACCGGGCAAGGATTATTATTATACAGCCGATCCTGCCGCCGATCTGGGGCAGGTTGTTCGTCCACGGTCCCATCCTTTGCTAACGCCCTTTCGCACTGCGGCGGGCGATCGCCATGTCTGGAGCACATTTAGCCCCGACCAGCTTGATTTCGATTTTACCAACCCGGATGTGTTGGTTGAGTTTATTAAAATCATCGCCGCCTATATCGATCACGGCGTTCGGATTTTTCGGCTGGATGCGGTGGCATTTCTCTGGAAAAAAGCCGGTACGGCGTCGATCAATCTTGATGAGACCCATGAGATCATCCGGTTGCTAAGAACATTGATGGATCATCATGCCGAAACGCTGATCATCATTACCGAAACCAATATCCCCAATCATGAAAATTTGACCTATTTCGGCAATCAAAATGAAGCGCATGTCATCTATAATTTTTCATTGCCGCCACTACTTGTCCATGCCTTGTTGACCGGTAATGCGCTCTATTTGAAGCGCCTGACACGCAGCAATCCGCCGGCGCTGACCGGTTGCACCTATCTCAACTTCACCGCCAGTCATGATGGCATCGGATTGCGTCCGACCGAGGGTGTGTTACCGCAAGGCGAAGTCGATCAGATGATGGCGACGATTCAAGGCTTTGGCGGAAGACTCTCCATGCGACGCGGACCGGGCGGTACGGAAAAGCCGTATGAGATGAACATCTCCTATTTCGAGGCCATGCAGGGCACATTGGAAGGGCCGGACGCGCATCAAATCGACCGTTTCATGGCCGCAATGGCGATCATGCTGGCGCTGGAAGGTATTCCCGCCCTCTATATTCATAGCCTGCTCGCCACACCTAATGGGTATGAGGAGGTCAACCGCACTGGCCATAACCGGTCCATCAACCGCCGTCAGCTCGATTATGATGAGATTAGTGGGAAGCTCGCCAATCCGGAAATGGTCGAGACGCAGGTTTTTACGCGCCTTCTAAACCTTATCGACATTCGAAAAAAACAGCCCGCTTTCCATCCTAATGCGGTGCAATTTACGTTGGCATTACCCGAGGGATTATTCGGTATCTGGCGACAAAGCCTGGATAGAAAGCAAAGTATCTTTGCCGTCACCAATGTAACCAAAGAAATAAAATCGCTATCGCTTGCAGATATTAATTTGATTGCAGGAGACCTTTGGTGGGATCTGATTTCGGGTCAATCCATCACGGATATAGAAGGGGGCTTTTCATTGTCACCCTATCAAACCGTTTGGATCAGCAATGTGAAACAGAATCTCGCCTAATCCTCATTATCCAATCGCACCGCTTCCTGAAACCGGTCGGTAAAATCCGGGATGGCGCTATTGATCCGGTTCCAGTTGGCCATGAAGGGCGTTTCATTGGGCGATTCCAGAAATACTTCGCCCGCCGTCATTATATTTTGCGCGAACAGCTCCACCGTCGTTTCTTCTTCGTGCCGGTCGAGCGTGAGACCGTTCATTACGGCGTCATTGTAGAAGGTTTCGATCCGGTCCAACGCGATCCGGAAATAGGTCGCCTTGAGCGTACGAAAAGTACCCGCCGAAAAAACCTGCCCATCGGTCGCGAGTTTGCGGAAGAGGGATTTGGTAATATCGATGCTCATTTTCGACAGACCACCATTGGGATTGTCATGCGAAACCGATTGATGCTTGTGATCATAATTATCCGCAATCTCGACCTGACATATCGACTGGGTCGAATGGTTCCTCCAAACTTCTGACAAGACACCGACTTCCAGACCCCAGTCCGATGGGATGCGGATGTTTTTGACAACCTGCCGCCCCATCGCAAACTCACCAGCAAGCGCGTAACGGAAGCTGTTTAGGTAGGTAATATAGTCATTAGGCTCACAGACTTTTTTAAGCGCAGCCAGCAACGGCCCGATCAACAATCGCACGACGCGGCCGTTAAACTTCTCTTCGGTCGTTCGTGCATAATAGCCTTTGGAAAAGACGTAGGGGAAAGTGGGATTGGCTACCGGATACATAAGCCGTGCCAGCATCGCCCGATCATAGGTCAAGATATCGCAATCATGGAGACCCACCATCTGTGCATCCGTCGCTGACAGAAAATAGCCAAAGCAGAACCAGACGTTACGGCCTTTTCCCGGTTGCGCCGGTGACAGGCCGCGTTCTTTCAATTCTTCATCCAGCGCCGTCAACCGCGGACCACTATTCCACAAGATATGATGTCGTTGTGGCAGGCGCGAGAAATAGTGCTTTGCATATTCAAATTGCTCTTTGTCCGCACGGTCTAGGCCGATTATTATATCGTCCAGATAAGGCACTTCACATAGCTCATCGACAATATTTTCCAGCGCGGGGCCCTTCAGCTCCGAAAACAAACTGGGCAACACCAAAGCCATCGGATTAGCTTCACGAAAGCCCATCAAATCGGCCTCCAGTGATTCGACCGAACGATTGGACAAATTGTGGAGAGTAGAAATAGTACCGTTTTGATGAAAATCAGCCATGAGCGCCCTTGTTTTGCGAAGCGACAAGCCTAGTCAGCTTTCCGGCAGGTTTAAACCCAATTCTCCCAAAATCTCTTGGACAGCCATGACCCAACCCTCTGGACCTGGAACAGGGGCCGAGCGGACATGGGCCTTTGCCGTTTCGATTGTCACACCATCGGGATTGGGCATGATGACACCGAAATTCGCCGCCTCGATCATCGCAAGATCATTTGGTCCATCGCCAAGTGCAATGGAGATGATTTGGAAATCCGGTTTTCTTTCAACAAAGGCGCTTATAATCTTGGCCATCGCGTTCTCTTTGGTCGCTTGACCCGTAAGATGATAAAACCGTCCGCCGCGTTGAACCTGAATATTCTCTTCGATCAGTATCTCGCGCAAAGCCGACAATTCTGGGGCCGATCCCGACCACAAGAACGGTTCCGTCGCTTCACGGTCTTGAGCTCGCCGGGCATCGTCAAGTCTGAGGCCAGTTGTGGCCATGACTTGTTCGACAGGCATATCAGCAAAGCCGGTAATATGATGACGCAAAGACTGCGGGAGCTTCGCGACTTGCTCTAATATCGCACGGTATCTGATGCCCAACAGGATGCTGTGCGCGCGATCATCATCGCCTAGTGGCGAGCTTCCGCACGCATGGATCACAGATCCATTTTCCGTGACGCTTAATATATTCTGGAGCGGTATCGAATTCCGCAACCACTGCAATTCGGATTGCGTTTTACTGGTAACCGGAATGATATCCGCCGTTCCTTGGTCGTGCAGCTGTTCGATCAAGCGGTCGGCAGGTTTGGCTGAATAGTTGTGATGATCCAATAAAGTTCCATCGAGATCGGTGAAAATCAAAATGTGGTTGGGTGGTTTTGGCATAATCACGCGACGGCATAGCATTACAGCCGCAGCCCGAAAATGGTAATTCGATTAATGTCCGCTTTTGCGCCCAAAGCGGACATTAGCGTTTTAAGAATGCTAGTCGTGATTGGCTCCATCAGCAAAGCCGATATTTGCGTCGTTAGGCATTTCCACATCATCCAAGCAAGCAAAGTTTATGCATATTTGTTGCGGATCGCGTCGCCGTTTATGATGGGTATATACGCCGCAGTTCTTGCAGAAGAAATGCTCAGCAATCATCTTGTTCCACTTGTACGACGATAATTGTTCTACACCATCTATCAGGTTGAAATGACTTTTATGCTCGGCTTTCATTACAATGGCTTTCTTGAGACAAAGCGAGCAATCACAGCGGTATGTATCCTCGGAAATGCTGTTCGATCGGATTTCAAATTTCACCTTCTTGCAATGACAAGAACCGGAGTAGGTTTTCATTTCGAGATACTTTCTTGATCGAGAGAACGATCCAATATCAACCAACTTAATTAATTGATAGGCATCAACGCTAGTGTCCGCTTTTGCGCCCATAGCGGACTCTAGCCTTCTGACCGCTATATCCCTTGATAGGCCTTTGTCGGTAGGTTGATATGAGAGGCAATTCGGAGCGCAAATCATTTTAGCGAAACGACTGCATTCCCTGTCTGGACAGTGATTCAGTTAGCGGCATGAGATGGAAACCTTGTTGAATTTCCCCAAGTGCTTCTTTCACCCTCCCGTATTTACTCAGGATTTCTAAAGAATGCAGCGTAGGATCAATCATCTGCCAGTGACCTTTGTCCTTGTTCGCAAGTGCGTCACTAGGTTGAAGCCATTCATCATCAACTGTCTCAAAAGTTTGGGCATATGTGGATTGATCTGCAGGCATTGTTGCAACGAAAAATCGGGTGTCAAACCGACGGGGAATTTGATTGGGAGTGATCCAGTGACTGAAATATTCCAGACGCGTGCAGTCGACCTGGAGTTTCTCCGAACGACAAATATCACCGAACGAGATTTTGTTCGCGAGCAGGCGCTCGCGGTAATCATGAAATCGCCTCGCGATTTCTTTATCAAAAACTATGGGAGCGCCCTCTTTACACGCCAGCAGAACGCCGCATTCTTCAAAGCACTCTCGGGCCACCGCAACCCAATACCTGAGGCCGCCAGAGGTAACCCTCAGTCGTTCACTCGCTTCTGAATCCTTCAGGCCGAAACATATCTCAGGCGAAAAATCATCTGCGTCAACTTTGCCACCAGGGAAAACATGAATATCAGGAAAATCACCTTTCCCAGGCCGTTGGACCATAAATACTTCTAGGCCAAGCGCACCATCTCGTATCAGTATTACTGTCGCGGCTAGTCTTATATTGCCTTTGACAAGCGCTTGCATTTTCGAAGAGCTATTGGTCAATTTTGTTCCTTTGGCTTTTGCTTCAGTTAGTGCCTGAATATCATTCTCATGTTTGACCTCGACCCATCGAATAAAACTCGTCATTGGGGCGCATAGAAGTGAAGTTAGCCATGCGATTGGAGAGCCCAAAAAATGCAGTTACGCCGGCAATGTCCCAGATGTCTTCCTCGCTAAAGCCGTGGCATTTAAGAGTCTCGAAGTCGTCTTCAGAAATTGCGCGAGCGTCGCTTGAAACCTTCATTGCGAAATCCAGCATTGCCTTTTGGCGCGGCGTAATATCGGCTTTGCGGTAATTTGCGGCGACCTGATCGGCAATCGTTGCATCTTTCGCTCGAATTCTCAGGATCGCCCCATGGGCTATTACGCAGTACTGACAGTTGTTGTCGCTCGAAGTCACCACGACAATCATCTCGCGGTCCGCCTTGGTAAGACCGCTGTCCCTTTCCATCAACGCATCGTGATATGCGATGAAAGCGCGGAGTTCATCCGGGCGATGAGCCAGCGTAAGAAAGACGTTCGGAATGAACCCCGCTTTTTCTTGCACACCAAGCATCATGTCCCGGATATCTTCCGGCATTTCTTCCAGCGTTGGCACGGAGAAACGGCTGATGGGTTTGTCGGTCATTGGTGTTCTCCTTGAGCTTGGTCGTGTTTGTTTTGAGGTATGAAAAGAAGGCGCTGGCTGTCCGTCGTCAGATAATTTGAGACAGATGACCGGTTAAGCTAGGCGAGTGTTTGGCATCATCTGGTTGATATTAA
>CANMEE010000005.1 GCA_947496865.1 uncultured Sphingomonadaceae bacterium | reverse complement strand
GAACCAAGCCAGTGATGGTACAGTAGCAGGTCCTGCGCCGTTTAATTTTTTGGCTCTATATGTCGGCTTCGGTATCCTTCTAATGAGCAGGACTCTTTGGCAGTGGCGGCGTTTGCACAAACTGCCTTTAACACCGGGCGCTAAACCTGATATTTTCACAACAACTTCCGGCGTACCACCCTTGACGCTTTCTTGGCCGCGCAGAGCGGTTGTGGTTCCTTCGGGATTGGAAACTCATGCCGCGTTGATTGCACATGAACGCGCCCATCTACGACACCATGATGCGGAACTTACGCTGCTCTTGTTACTCTTGCGCGACTTACTGTTGTTCAGCCCGGGAATTTGCTACCTGGTGCGTCAGTGGCGCCTAGCAATTGAACTGCGCGCAGACCATGCGGCAACACAGGACCTCAGCGCGTTGGAACGCAAAGACTATGCGGCGCTTTTGTTGAATGTTTTGCGGTCAGATGGAGATCATCCAGGTAAAGGAGCCTTGCCTTGCCCAACAGCGCATCTCACCTCCAAGGGACATAGGAATGCCAAAATGCGGCTAACCGGGATCATGGAGAGTGAGCCTAGTCCGCACAGGCATCGTTGGAGCGTGGCATTACTCTTAGCCACTTTTGGGGCAGGTATGATCGGCTTTTTTAATTCGTCAGCTTCAGCCAAAGTGGAAGTTTTAGATTTGGATTTCGATCCGATCGAATATGTGAAGCAAACTCCTCTAGAACTGCCTGCCAGTTGCCCCGGTTTAAAAAGGGATGGCGTAAAGTTTGAGAAAACGGCGCCCACGATCAATGGAAAAATCGTTCCGCAATATGTAGCGAGTTTGGGCTTGGTCGTTTTAATACATGATGTTCGCAAAGACGGGAGCGCGCATAATCCACGGGTTGAATTTTCCACGAATCCCTGTTTCGAAGCAAACGCCAAAGAAGCCATCGCCGGGTGGAATGCCGAACCTCAAGAATTCGAAACCAAAAATGTAGTGGTAAAAATGTATTTCGTAACATCAGCGGATACCAGCGAGAAATTAGATCTGAAATTGGACAGCTATCTTCAATAGATCAATCATCGGCTGCTCCATGAAGCAAGGTTAGGCTTACAGCATATCAAAAAGGACCTATTATGAAGCGTTTTTCATCAAGTATAATATTGTTGTCTGCTTTCCTGGTTGCAGGTTGCGCGGCAAATCAGGCGCTTGACGCAAAGGAGCCGGCGCAAATTCGATCAAACTTGCAAGGCCCTTATCTCGGACAAAAGCCCCCTAGTTTAACTCCCGAAGCCTTTGCCCTCGGCATTGTGTCAACAAACGGCTGGGAATATGGAGTTTTCTTCACGCCTGACATGGAAGAGATGTATTTTCTTAGAGAGAATGAGGAAACCGAAAAACATGAAACTGTAGTTTTCCAGAATAAAAATGATCGATGGTACGAGTCAGGTAGATCGCCCCGGGTCGGTCAACCTTTCTTCTCTCCAGATGGTAAAACCATGCATTTGGGTAAGCGATATAAGGACCGCACTAAGGCTGGATGGTCAGAAATAAAAAACCTCGGTTCTCCTTTCGAAGAAATCAGCATTATGCGCCTGACATCTTCAGCCAAGGGCACTTTTGTTTTTGATGAGGTTGGCACCGACGGAGATGGCGTTATTCGCTATTCGCGGCTTATTGACGGCAAGCGTGAAGACCCGAGGCCCCTGCCTAAAGAAATAAATACCGGCACCTGGAATGCCCATCCCTTCATCGCTTCGGACGAGTCCTATATTTTATGGGATGGCAAACGGCAGGGCGGATATGGCGATTCCGATATTTACCTCAGTTTCAGACAGCAAGACGGCTCATGGGGCGAAGCCATCAACCTGGGCGACAAGATAAACACAGACGCTTGGGAAGCGGGTGCAAGTGTGACGCCAGATGGAAAATACCTTTTTTTCAACAGGAATATGGGCTCAGAAAAATACGAAAATGTAGATGTATTCTGGGTGGACGCTCAGGTTATTGAGAACCTCAGACCCGAGTGAAAAAACTCCACTAAACCCCAACAGCGTGAATTTCATCATTTTTCACCCGGGAACCGATTGAACCCTAGTGTCCGCTTTCGGGATAGAGCAGCCACTACGCCAGTGTCCGCTTTGGGCGCAAAAGCGGACACTAGGAATTGGGGTCGAAGACGCAAAGATTATAACAACGTTCACCATAATTCTGTTGCGTTACTGCCTTTGACCCGCAAAACTTAGCTATGGAAAAAATTTTTCTCCAATCTATTGTTTTAGCCGCAATTCTGTTTGGAAGTTGCAGTACGCAAGCTGCCTCGGAAGGCGACACATTGAAAATAGAAGGACGGATCAATCCTGACTTGCTGCCACACATCGAAAATCTACCTAATAGCATTAGAAAAATTGAAATCACTAGCCAAGGTGGCGATACTCTTACCGCTATTTCGATAGGTCGGATTATTCGAGAGCGAAATTATGACTTAACTGTCAAAAAATATTGCCTGTCGGCTTGCGCCCAATGGCTTATGCCAAGCACGAAATTTCTGACTGTTGAAGCAGGAGCGGTCGTAGCTTTTCACCAAACCAGCACATTTATTATGGAAATACTGATCCAAAGCGGCGCTGAGGATGAGGTTGGAGGATACTCAGAAGTAGCATCCGAGGAGTCATCCTTTTACAAAGACATCGGAGTTCCAAGCATATTGTTGACCCGACCATTTGAACTAAAAGAACCTATTTGCTTCGTTCGGTCTGAGGATACAGGAATTGGTTATGCTGCGGTTGCGACAAGCTTTGGTAGTTTCGTTTTTAAAAATGAAACATATCAGAAATTAACAAACCAACGGATCAGTGGTCGCTGGGCTGAGACACCGGAGGAGTTGGTAACCTCAATCAAGAAGAACATTCCTGAGTCTGTTAGCATGTCGATAATTCCTGAGACTTTAGTAGGATTTGAAGATCCCAAAAAACCACCTCTTCAAGAATGCACTGAGGAACAGCGCACCGGCGCTGATTATCCCGAGATAATCAATGGAGACGTTCTGTTGAACTGATCGTATTGGAATACAGCAGGACAATTTGAAAACTTAGTGTCCGCTTTCGGGATAAAGCAGCCATAAGGCTAATGTCCGCTATGGGCGCAAAGTCAGACATTTTAATGTCGCGGTTCATGGATAGCAAAATTCGTCATTTGCCGAACGCTGCTCGAATTCGGTCAAAACATCTTCTAGCGATTTGCCGGTCGTATCAATGGTTCTATCCGATATATTATCCAACGCTGCAAACTGTCGATGCATTTCTCTCACAAGTTCGGGCGAAGCCGAAGCTTGTTGGGATTTGGAACGTGCAGCGACTCTTTCCAAGATGGATGGTAGATCAGCTGTTAGGATAACATAGTTACAATATGACACAGCTTTAAGTATTTCGGAACGCCACCAAGGGCCGATCACTCCATCAACATATACGTCGAGTCCACTTTGAGTGAAAGATTTAGCGGCTGCCATAAACGATCTGACCACGTAAGTATTTTGCAGATTTGAATCGGGCGAGGATGGATCAAGCCGGTGGGACAAATAACGATAGAAATCATCTGTTGTCATATGGACGCCCTTCGGCGATTTTTGTGCCAATGATGACGCCAACATGGTTTTACCGGAACCCGGACTGCCGGAAATGATGGTGATATTGTTCATTCAGGTATTCTAAATTGAGATTCGTGTTAAGTCATGTCTTTCCCCAACTTTCGCAACGTCGATTGGTATTAACTTCTGCTTTCGGGATATAGCTGCCATTAGGAATAGGGTTTCTTTACGTCCGCAACCCATCCAATTTCTGCCATTCATCAACGTTTTATCGGTGCGGATCGCCTTAAAGCTGCCGAAAGGCTGTTAGCTTCGCCAAAAGTAGCCTGACTTCGGCCATCTCATTTTGGAAACTTCGCGTATGCGGAGACCTGCTCCAGACCCGACGCCCATGAAGGTTGCTCCGAGGCGAATATTCTGACCCGTTCGACAACGTTAGGCGGCTCGCTTAGAAGTCCAACCGGAACGATTATCTTTGTTCCGTCACCATTTATCCACGGAACGCCGGACCCACAAACCCGGCAGAATGACTTGGAGATGTCCCGGCCTGGGGCCTGATAATTGATAATATCACCAGAACCCTTGAGCCAGTTGAACCCGTCGATATTCGCGAACAGGTTCGATGCGAAAGCCGACCCGGTTATTTGACGGCACTGATCACAGCTACAGAAAAAAAGTTTGTCGAATGCGTCAAGAACCTCAAACGTGACTCCTCCGCAAAGGCAGCTCCCATTTAATTTCTCGATGGATCTGTTGTTTTGTGTGGTCATCACTTGTGCCTTTCATTTTAGACTAGAGCCCGGGTCGATTGCCATCGACAACAATATCTAAATACAACGTAGAAAATACCAAAACTGCCATTACCCAATGGATTGAAACCGGCATCAGACTTTGTTGGTCAGCCGACTTGATTCCGGCGATAAAGGGCACGGTGAATGTTGGTCATTAACTAAAAACTTAATCGGCTCAGTGACACAATTTAATCGCTGCTCAGGATACATTTTTGAAGATACTCGCCCGGCTGCTGCCCGTTAGGAGGGGGCGCGGGTCAGCAGCTGAGCGATATCTTGCTAGGAGCGACCATCCAGTGAAGTTACCCAGCGTTTGCAATGTCTGGTGACCAAGCGTTCATAGCGAACTCCGTATCGACATCGGTGTGGGCGATGTGGTTGGAGTAGTTTGACATTACCTTGAGCGCGGTACCCAGCACTACTTCAAGGACGGTCTGCTTGGTGTAGCCACCACTAAGGAAGACCTGAATATCCGTATCTTGTGGCCAACCGCGAGTTTCATTGATGACGGCTGCGAAAGTACGGAGGGCTTCGAGTTTGGCATCAGCAATTGGTGTGTTGGTGCGCAACGCTTCGATCACATCTGCGGGAACACCTGTCCTCTGCGAAATCGAAGTGTGAGCGGCCATGCAATAAGTGCAGCCGTTCAATCGGTTGTTGGTCATCAAGATGATCTGACGCTCGGCTTCTGACAGATCGGTTTTCTCAAAGATGCCAGAAAGTGTCATGTAACCTTCGAGCATTGCCGGCGCCTCAGCCATTGTACCGAGCAGGTTGGGGATAAAGCCGAAGCCAGTTTTTGCGCCTTCAAGTAGAGGTTTCGCGCCTTCTGGTGCAGTTTCAATGGCGTGGGTCGTGAAAGTAGTCATTGTATATCTCCGGTTTTGAGTTGCAGCGGATTTAGGAAGCGTAAAAGCTGACACTAGAACTCGTCCAATTGTCTCAGTATTTCGCCTGCCGATAGCCAGCGAAATACCCAAATCTGTTACTTGGCATGCATCTCGATAAGTTCGATATTATATCCATCAGGGTCTTTGAGAAATGCGATGTTTTCACGATGCCTGGTTTCGTCCACGGCGTGGGTCATCGGCCCTGCGTCGCGGGTGATGTTAACGCCCATATCCTTAAGCCGAGCGCAGGCGGCGTAGATATTGGCAACGCCCAACGCGATGTGCCCGTAGCCGCTGCCATGGGAATAATCGTTATCGTCCCAGTTCCAGGTTAGCTCTATCGTAGGGACATTCTCTTCATCTCCATATCCCACGAACACAAGCGTGAAGCGGCCATCGGTGAAAGTTTCCCTGCGCAATTCGCGCATACCGAGTGCATCGCGGTAAAACGCAATCGATCGGTCGAGGCTGCTCACCCGTATCATAGTATATAAAAACGACGAGGGTAAAGCTGACGGTTTTGATGATGTGTTCATTTTTTCTCTCAATATGTAAACTTGCCTCAAAAGGTTGGCGAGCGGCAACGAGCCGCCCGCCAACAATAGACTCTGTGAAGCCCCGAGGGAGGGGCCGCAGAGCTATTTGCAGATTGAGCCGGTGTAGCGGACGAGTCCGACAAGATTGTCAGGGTCGCGCAAATCGACCAGCCCATAGCTATTAAAACGGCCCTTATATCCTTTGAGCGTGCCGCGGGTCACATCCTCCTGAATATGATAGGAAATCTCGATCATAAATCGCCCTGACTTCCCTGGGACCGCCGTGAGAATGCCCAAGTCTTTGGTCTGGAACGCTCCGCCATCTTCCCTCCCGAAATAATGCTCCATATCCATTTCCATTCCGGTTGGAGTCTGCCTTTGCGCAGTGATCTTGCCAGCGGCATTTTGCACACTGCCGGTCAGCGCGGCGGAGATAATCATCGGCTTGCCTTCGCCTTCGGCGAAGAAATTAGGGATCGCGACGCCGCCGATTGGCATGCAGGTTTCTGCGTGGGCCGTTGAAGCGAAGCTGACGACCATTAGTGAGCCAGTAATCAGTGAAAGCATGGTTCTCTTAGACATTGGTAATTCCTTATTATATTTGTCAGATGGTGATTTGGATCACGCTGCTTGCGGGATATTCATTGCAGTCTGAATGTCAGGCAGACGCAGCACTTGCCCTGCACCCCAGTTGCCATCGGTAACTTCATAGAGCATCGCCCAGTGATTAAGGCGTCCTACAAACAGGCCAACGATATCATTCACAATGGCCCCAATTTCGCTGATAAGCTCTTCTCGGGTGCGGAGGGTGAGCGCTCCTTCTGGCGTCGTAACTGCAATGCGCAGAGGCGGTTCGTCGATCGCTTCGCCGCCGACATAAACGGATCCCTTGGGGAGAGCCAAGTAATGCGCCCACACAAGTGACTGCGCAGCGGCGTCATCTATTTCGGCACGTTCGGCTTTCAAAATCGCGTTTGAAACGCGCGATATAAGGGCGTCTTGGTCTGCTTTGTCGAGCACGCCTTCTGTAGCTATGACTTGGAGATATGGCATTTTTTTCCTTTGTGGGTTGGGCAAATGAAACACATTGTTGCATTTATATAGAGGTCGTTATATATCGTCCTAAGAGCCTATTATATAGCGTTCGTTATTTCGTCAAGATAAATATAACGAACGCTATATTAGTGTGGGAAATTAGAGAGGGATTTGAATGTGGCAAAACAAGATGAGCGCAAGCAGAAAACAAGGCGGCGTATGCTGGAGGCCGCAGGGCGCGGTTTCCGCAGTCAGGGATATGATGGTATTGGGGTCGACGGGCTAGCAAAAGGGGCTGGAGTCACGTCCGGTGCGTTTTACGCTCATTTCGGGTCGAAAGCTGCAGCATTTGAGGCGGCACTTTCGGCTGGTCTCGATGAAGTCATCTCAGCTATCCCAGAATATCAACTGGAGTTTGGCGAAGGTTGGACGAAGGCTTTCTCCGACTATTATCTTGGCAAGGCCCACCGCGATGATATTTCAGGTGGTTGCGCGATGGCCGCCTTTTCTCCGGAAGTTGTCCGTGCAAGTGAAGAGGCGCGCGCGCTCTATGAGGAGAAGATGCAGATAATTGCCAGTCTGGTTGCCAAAAGAATGCCAGGAAAAACCGAAGCGCAACGTATCGCAAATGCCTGGTCCCTTTTAAGTAATTTAATCGGGGGCGTCACGTTGGCCCGAGCGATGAGTAGCCCTGCACTTTCGGACAGAATACTGGAAGCAGCTAAACAGATTTGAAAGACCATAGACCAATTGAATTATTAGCACCAAAGAGTACTGCTATTGGTAATCACCACTGCATCACCGGCAATGGCCAGTTCAATAGGCCAGCTATGAAAACGAGTTCATGAAGCGGCCGAAGACGGGTTGGTGAGCTACTGAGTTCGGTTGTTGCGTCAGCTTATCCATCGGATTGGTTCCTTTTGTTTGCCTGAAATACTCTGCGTTATAATCGGCGTTCCGATTCTTTAATGGGTATATCGTTGATGCTCGCGAAACGGTTTTGCATCAGGCCATCGGTATCAAACTCCCAATTCTCGTTACGGTAGCTGCGCCACCATTCATTATCTTGATCTCGCCATTCATATTCAAAGCGGACGGCGATGCGATTGCCTGTAAATGACCATAATTCCTTCTTGAGCTTATAGTCGCGCTCCTTGTTCCATTTGGCGATTAGAAATGCTTTGATTTCCTCACGGCCCACCAGAAAGCTATCGCGATTACGCCACTCGCTGTCTGGTGTATAGGCAAGAGCCACCCGTTCTGGAACGCGGCTATTCCAGCCATTTTCCGCGGCTTGCACTTTGGCGCGTGCGGTTTCTTCCGTGAAGGGAGGGACGAGTGTCTGTGTCATGATCTATTCGGCAGGGTCTGAAGCGGCTGTAGCAATGAGCAACGCGCCGAACGCGATAACCACTATGCCACCTATTACTGCGGCACCGATGCCCACCTTCCCCAAAGTGCTGGCATTGGCTGTATCTTCGGGCAGATCATAAGGCTTCCCGTTCATCATCAGTTGCGGGTGTTGATCCAATGTAAAACCAATACGCGCTTGTCGAGGTTGGAGATTATAGCTGCTCGATTTGACCTCAATGTTACTCGGGACAAAATTATACGGATCTTGTTGGAGACGATGTTGTTGAAAACTCAGATTAAACTGGGGCTTGGACATTGCAGTGTTACGTTCACCTCCCAATGGTATCGTCAGATTTATGGAGCTACGTATATCGCGCTCGCCATATTGATGAAGCGGATGTACAGTTTGCGCGGATAAGCTGCTCGCGAAAAGCGATGTTATCATTACAAATAAGCTTACATATCTCAAATTTTTAATCATCTAACTTCCTTTTAGAATTTTGTGATCCGATGATCAGCATCCGTATTATTTGTCTTTGGAAGATCGAAACCACATCCTTTTGAGATAGCCTTTTGGCTTCTTCATCACCCGAAACAGAGCTCCTGCGATGTGGAGAATAGCGACCAACATAATTATCTTGCCGATTAGACCGTGGTACTCGCGCAACGGATATTCCCAAAAATCAGGCAGTGTTGAATTGGTTCCCAGAAGTAAAGTGGAATAGGCGCTGGATTGAAACCGACACTGGACTATATTGGCCCGCCGAACTTTTTGCGAACGCCATCTTGATCTCCTAAATCTTATATCGAGTGAAGCTGTTGTCCGCCTGGATGTTGATGTACCAAGCGTTTCATTTTGGGAATCAAGATAGCTTTGTTATCATCGCCTGCACTGCAGCCACTCTCTCAGGTCCGGCTTTTTCCGGAGAACCGGAATCAAAAGGGGGCTGCGGATCATATTCGATGAAGAGCTGTATTGTACGCGCCAACTCGTCGCCCGCAAGTTCAGCTGCCAGTGTTAACCCGAAGTCGATACCCGCAGTAACTCCGCCGCCCGAAATGCGGTTCCGATCGCGTACCACGCGTTCAGCAATTGGTTCCGCTCCGAAGCCGCTCAACTGATCGCGAAATGCCCAATGACATGCCGCTTTATATCCTTGGAGCAAACCGGCGGAACCCAGCAGAAGCGAACCGCTGCAGACCGACGTCACATATTGCGCGACTGAACCTTGTCGCTTAAGGAATTGCAGCGTCATTTCGTCGTCGAGCAGCGATACCACACCCAATCCTCCACAGACGCAAATGACATCTAGGTCCGGACAGTTGTCGAACGTCGTGGTTGGGTTGATTGAAAAGCCTGCGTCAGCAGTGACGGGGGATAGATCTTTCCAGATCATATGAATTTTGGCGCCTGGAATACGACTCAAGACTTCGGCCGGCCCGGTAACATCTAGCTGAGTCATTTGCGGGAAAATCAGAAAACCTATGTGAATGTCGGGTGTCATAGCTGGCTCCATTGTAAAATTTTTATGTCTTAAGCGGTGATTGATTTTGTCCGGTTCCCATGTAATTCGAGAGCGAAGGTCATGTACTTTTAGAAATTAATATAGCGATCACTATATCGCGTTCGTGATGTCCGGTAGCTGCGTCTAGTTTGGGTGTCAACGCTAAAATAACGAACGTTATATATTATAGTA
>CANMEE010000004.1 GCA_947496865.1 uncultured Sphingomonadaceae bacterium | reverse complement strand
TTAATATCAACCAGATGATGCCAAACACTCGCCTAGCTTAACCGGTCATCTGTCTCAAATTATCTGACGACGGACAGTCCGGGTCGGATGTGCAACACGCAGGTGTATCTGACCGTGCTTGCCATCCACAAATTTCCGAACTGGTCTTGCCACAAACAATCTCCAAAACAGCAGTTCACATAGCTCATGCGGCGAACAGTAGAAAGCTTAGCATAGGCCTTTGCGATCACAATATCTTAACGGCAGACGTTAGGGTTGGTCGAATTAGGGTCCAGACTCATTTGAGCCACCAGATGACGGTAGCCGCTATGGCGATGGTGGCCATGAAGTTTTTCGATTTTTCGGTCGAAGCGAGTGGCAACCCTGCGCCAGTCCTTGAAGCGGCAGAACCTGCGTTCAACTTTGCGCCTCCGGCCGTCCGGTGGACCTTGATGCAGCTACTGTCGATAAACAGTCGGTCAGGTGCATCCTCGGCCCCAGCCAATGCGCTGAAGATGTCTTCCATATCCCAGACTCTGCCCAACACACAAAGCGGTTGTAGAGCGTTTTCTTGGGACCATCGCGATCCAAAGCAAAATTCGTTTCATTAGCGCACCATTCGCTACTTTCTTGATCATTGGACCGAAGGCGCTCGTCGCACCAGAAGTAAAATCTCTCTGCGAGCGGGCTTCGCCTATGTCGTGCTCAAAACCTCGATCGAGAGCATCAGTTTCTGCACCAGCTAATTGGCTGCAATTTTGGGGGAAATCAGACAATTCGCTGTGAGCAGACTGGCACTTAAGTTAGGTCTGAACCTAAGCATGTCGGTGCTGGTCCTCGATCGGGCTTGAGCATGAGATTAAAACTGGACTACCCTAATTGTCTCACTGCATATATCCATCGCCATAAATTTTCACGATATCTCCGTTTTGACCAATGCATACCATCAGAAAGCAAATTGCTCTTGATGAAGTTTGGATTCGTTGACGCCGAGCTCGCGAAGCGCGTTCTTGCTCCAGTCCATCAAGGGATCTGGTCCGCACAGGAATACCTCTCTGTCGGCTAACTCCTCGATTGCTTCTAGATCAGAAAGTTGAACACGCCTTTGTTCAATGCTCAACGCAGCATCGGGAAATTCCAGGGTTAGGATATCAAGCGCGGTTTGAGCTTCTGAAGGGGCATCGCCCGTGCTTTGAAAAGCGAGGATGCGAATACCGAGACTTTCTGGCAATGCACTGCTTGTCGCCAAAAAATGCCTCAAGACGTTGATATCATCGCCGCGCCCGGAGAACACCAAGACGATCTCAGAAGACATCTGTTCGGGGAGGGTTCTTGCGACATTCTTTATCCCGTCCCACATCGCCATGAATGGGGTGATACCAACACCGCCCGCGACCCAGAGCATCTTCGCCGGAATAGTTGGGGCTCCGCCTGCCGGATCTGGAGTAAAGCAACTAAACCCGACACCAGCGCCCTTGAAGTCCACCTGCATTGGTTGCTCGATCTGTTGGGCCGCATATTTATGCAAGAAGTTGGACATCAGCCCGCGTGGTTTGCGCTTGACCGTCACACTGACCTGATTGGTTGATCGGAACAGGTTTTTCTCTGCATCAAACTCCGGAGCGTTTGAGAGAGTCCAGGTGCGAACAAAGTCTTCGTTCACCATTTGAGGATTGGTTTCATTCATGTGGCTATACCCAGAATCGAGCATCCCGGAGAAATCGAAGATGCCGAAACCGCCCGGCATGGGCATTTCAATCTCTTCCGACAAATCAAAGGTGAATGTGCGAACGGTATCGGAGATTTGCCGGGTCGAAACGAGTGTTGCTCCAATCGGATTGGATGCCTCAACCGCATCAGCAATATGGCCCATCGCGTCCAATTCAGACCGAAGATATCGTACAGGAGGATTGTAAGGAGAGTGCTGTTCTTCAGATACAAGTCGCAGGTTCAGCGCGCCTTTTACAAACACCGCTCCAGTCACTTGGATGCGCGTAAGTAGGCCAACTCTCGGCATGATTGCTTCTGCTTCAGTATCGTACAAGTTTTCAGCATTGCCGGTGACGTAGAGAACATCGCCCGTGGTAAAATCGGGAAACGCCAACCCGACCTGCCTGTCGGTTTCGATATTTCCCAATGACTGATAGAAACGGTTTCCAGAATGGTCTGGCAGGATCAGATAGGTGGTGACGCCGTCACCGCCCCTTTCTTCGTACACACGCACAAAACCCGGAGCTCCACCGCGATGATTGAGCCCCATATCTCTTTGGTCGAGAGAGGCATCATCACCGTTCTCACTGTGTTTTGTCGCAAGAAACACTGTGCTTGCCCGAGCAATTAGTTCCTTTGAAGCATCTGGCAAAGCCGCTGTGAGCGCATCAAAGCTATCGAGGGCTAGCTCAGCCTCTCGAGCCTTATGCTCTAGCGAGCGGACCGTGATGTATTTGGGGCAATTGCCCAGATGCTGATCGGAGATCAGTCGCAGACTAACTTTGCCGATAGTGTCGAGTGAGATGGGCTCGATGAGTCCTGCCAGTTTGTTGCGCCGGCGATTGGAGAAATCGACCCCTACTCCGGCAAAAAGGCGGCGATCATCGTCAGAGGGTTTCTGGTCTGGTCCCAAAGCTCGAACGAAGGGATCATAAGGGTTCACTTCGGCGACAACGTCGGTCTGGTTACGCCCATATGTTGTGATACCAATAGAAGGGTCACTATTCGAAGTGGTGACCAGAATACTAGCCCAGGGCCGCCCCTGTTTATCCAGCGTCGCTAATGTCAGGTAAGGAAGCCCAGCAAAGAATTCCGAGTGCTGCTGAGGCATATGCTTTTCGATATAATTTGGCACGGAAATTGTCAGCTCGTGCGGTGTGCCACGGCGCTTTTGAATCAGCGCTTCGCCACTATGCCATGGATGTCCTGCGGTCATTTTCGATCCTTTCATCGACGATATTGGGCGCGACTGACCTTCAGATCAGCCGCGCTAGCGAAAGAGATCGCTGTATCACGGATTGTAATGTTAACTCCGGGATATAGGATGTCTTGCGTCATAATCATGATACGGCGCCCCAGCTTGGGTCAAGCCGCCGCAGGAATGGGTGATTGGGCCATTGCGACAAAGCGATCTTGCGCCTCGATCCGGCCAAGCCAGCTACGAATATTGGGGTAGGCATCTAGGCTGACGCCACCTTCAGGGGCATGGGCAATGTAGCTATAACCGGCCACATCGGCCAAAGTCAGGCGTTCGGCGACAAGGAAGCTCTTGCCTTCAAGATGCTTTTCCATGACCTCGAACAGGGCATGGGATTTTGCAATGCAGGCCTCGTGATCGAACGGTGCGCCAAAGACCGTGACGAGACGGGCACAACATGGGCCAGCGAAAATCTCGCCAGCTGCGACGGAAAGCCAGCGCTGGACCTTTGCTGTCTCTACCGGATCGCGCCCCGTCCATTCAGCGGTCTCGCCATAGCGCTCTGCCAGATAGGCAATGATACCGTTGGAGTCCGACAACATCGTGCCGTTATCGTCGATTGCTGGAACTTGACCGAATGGGCTGATGGTAAGAAATTCGGGTGCTTTGTGAGCGCCATTTGCCATATCCACTTCAACCGTTTCGTATGGCAGGTCGAGAAAGGCGAGCATCAGTTCTGCCCGGTGGCTGTGGCCAGATTTGGCCACGCGGTGAAGCTTGATGGGTGCTGCATTGGTAGGGAAGTTGGTGTTCATGGGTAGTTCCTTTTTCAAAATATTGATTGGTTGACTGGTTAAAAGCCAAGATCGGACAAGCCCGGATGATCATCTGGGCGTCGGCCAAGCGGCCAGTGAAACTTGCGATCTTCTTCGGCAATCGGGTGTTCGTTGATGCTGGCGTGACGCGCGGCCATGTAACCATCGGCGTCAAACTCCCAGTTCTCATTGCCATAGGCACGGAACCAATTGCCGCTGTCATCGTGATATTCGTAGGCGTAGCGAACCGCGATGCGATTACCATCAAATGCCCAGAGCTCCTTGATCAGCCTGTAGTCGAGCTCCTTGGCCCATTTCCGGGTCAGGAATTCTTCAATCTGTGCGCGGCCCTGCGGAAATTCCGCGCGGTTGCGCCACTTGCTGTTGACTGTATAGGCGAGCGCCACTTTCGCCGGATTGCGCGAGTTCCAGCCATCTTCGGCAAGCCGGACTTTTTCGATTGCTGTTTCGAGCGTGAATGGCGGTAGCGGCATACGGGGAGCTTCTTTCTGTTCCATGGTTTGACTCCTGCATTGGGTAAAATTGGAGGGAGGTCTGCGGTAGGGGGAAGGAGGGGAGGATGCCGCAGACCTCCCAAGGGGTCAGGCCGCGCGAGCTGCTTCAACGACGGGGAAATCGATCTCCGTGCCGAACGCCTCATTGAGGTAGTTGGTCAGGATATTGTAAGCGACATGACCAACAATCTCGACCAGCTCGGCATCCGAGAACCCGGCCAGTCGAACTGCGGCAAGGTCTCCATTGGTGATACGACCGCGTTCCTTGGCGACTTTCAAAGCAAATTGGACCGCTGCATCAGCCTTGGCATCGGTGGAACGACCATTACGATTAGCCTCAATCTCGGCCTCATCTAGCTTGGCGACATTCTTTGCAAGATAGGTATGGGCGCTGTTGCAATAGCTGCAACCATTATAGTTTGCGATGGCGAGTGCGATCCGTTCACGGGTTGCTGCGTTAAGCGCACCCCTGGAGAGCGCATCGTTCATGCCAAGCATGCCTTCCAGTGTGGCTGGACTGTTGGCAACCACGCGAAAAAGATTTGGCACTGAACCAAGCGATTCTTGAACGGCTTCGAGCAAGGGGTGGGCGCTTTGTGGCGTACCCGCAATGGTATCGGGGGTAGGAATTCGGGACATGTATTTTCTCCATTTGATTGAGCAGATGATCTGCTTGTGAAAGGAGAGATAAGACGTTCCGTAAATCAGAAGAATATATAATTAATGAAATAGATTGTTTTGCAAATTAATAGTAATATATGAGATAGTTTATGGATCGAATTCAAGCCCTCGAAGTTTTTGTAGCTGTGGCCGAAGCGCGGAGTTTTGCCGGTGGTGCGCGCAAGACAGGGCTCAGCGCACCCTCGGTGACGCGAGGCATAAACTCGCTTGAAGAACGGTTGGGCGCGCGGCTGTTCACGCGAACTACACGGCGCGTGCGGCTGACCGATGTCGGTCAGGCCTACCTGGAAGATGCACGGCAAATATTGGAGCACATGCAGGCTGCTAATGATGCTGCTGCCGGTGCTGCGACAAATCCGGTTGGCCAGCTGCGGCTGACTTGCTCACATGAATTCGGGCGGATTTACGTGATGCCCATCCTCACCGAATTTCTTAGTATCTATCCTAATGTCTCGGTCGATGTGGTCATGGTCGACCGCATTGTAAATCTGGTGGAGGAAGGGTTCGATATCGCAGTACGGATCGGACATTTGCCATCGTCTGACTTGTCCGCGATCAAAGTTGGCCGGGTGCGACGAGTGGTGTGCGGTTCACCGGACTATTTTGCCAGAAACGGCATGCCCCTCTCCCCTGAAGAGCTCAAGGCCCACACTACAATCGCGATCAGTCCGGTCAGCCCTTCTCCAGAGTGGAGATTCGGCTACGGGATGGATCAAGTGGTTCGAGTCGATTCACGTCTCACAGTAAGTAGCGTGGCATCGGGACTAGAAGTTTCACGGAAGGGCTGGGGGCTCACACGTGTACTATCCTATCAAATTGGGCCTGACCTCGAAAATGGAGCGATGCAAACGGTGCTCGAGGATTTCGAACCCGAGCCTTTACCCATTCATCTGGTGCATGTCGAAGGGCGCCGTGCAGCGGCAAAGGTCAGAGCGTTCGTCGATCTTGCCTCCCAGCGGTTGCGTGCGGTTGCTGTCTTGAATTGAGCAATTGCCAGAACGCGGTCAGTTTCTGCAATCCGTTAGCGGTTACACAGAAATTTTTTTCGCGAGATCAATTAAGGCGCGCAATCGTGGAGGCATATGGCGCTTCGTTCGGTAATTGAGCGAGTAGCGCGGAAGCTCAGGGACTTCATCGGTGAAAAGGCTTACCAGCTTCCCTTGCTCGATCGCATCTTTGGCGGCCTCGCGATAGACATAAGCCACGCCCAATCCACGCCCTGCCAGCTCGACCATCGATCGAAGATTGTTGACGACAAATCGTCGTTTGGGATTGACCAAGCGCGGACCATCCTGCCCCTGGAATGACCATGGCGCGGCATTCCCCGAATTGCCGAACGCAAAGAAAATACCATCGTGATCGAGAAGAGCGTCAGGACTGTTGGGCGTGCCTTTCTCCGAGAGATAGCCCGGCGATGCGACCACAGCCATTTTGAGCTTCGGTCCGAGGGGCACGGCGTGCGTATCCTGTTCAAGAAGCGTGTTGGAGCGGATCGCTGCGTCGATGCCACTTGTCACCAGATCGACCTTGGCGTCGTCATAGATAAGCTCGATTTGTACGTCCGGAAATTCCTTGGCGAACTGAGCGAGAAGTCGATCAAGAAAGAATGGCCCGGCGCTATAAGGCGCGGTGAGTTTGAGTGTGCCCGCGATCGCATCCTTGTCTTCATCCAGCTCTTGAATGGCGACCTCGAGATCGGACAAAGCCGGTAGGCTTCGCGAATAGAGCCTTTCGCCAGCGGCCGTGAGCGCCACCGAGCGGGTCGATCTTTCAAATAACCGGACGCCAAGCCGATCTTCGAAGCGCTGGACGGCTTCGCTGATTGAACCTGCCTGAAGGTTCAGACGTGACGCCGCGGCACGAAAGCCCTTTGCACGAGCAACTTCGGCGAAGATTGTCAGGTCGCTCAATTGCTGCCGTTCCATTGTTCGATGTGCCTTACACTGTGTTCTATAAAATGCGGATTATCAGATCAATCTAATAGACCTATCTGTCTTTGCAAGTCGAAACTGCAACAAAGGAGAATCAACATGACAGAACGTGAAGAAATCGAAGCCGTCGTCGAAGCTTGGAACAATGGCCTGGATGCTGGCGACATCGAAGCAATGGTCGCAACCTGCCACCCTGACACCATGACCGTAAACGAACGCCAGCCCGTAACAATCGGATCGCAGGGCATTCGCGATAAATACAATCCCCGTATCGCTGCGGCGGCTGAAATCACATCGGGATATGATATCGAGCACTTGCAGTTCTTTGGCGATGTCGCGGTCATATCGGGTCGTTTTTACGGCACAATGAAGATGCGCGACACCGGAGAAACGCGTAGCCCTGAAGGCCGCCTGGTTTTGGTCTACCAACGCGATGAAACGGGCGCCTGGAAGATGATCCTCGACATCGACAATAACGGACCTGCCTGATCCCCAGCAGGTCGCGCCATACCGGCGCGGCCTGTCCTCCCCTGAGTTAACATAGCAACGCAGGTTGGTTTGACTTCTAGCGCCACCTGTATCGTCCGGCCCAAACTTGATGAGGTTCTCAATGACAAAACACATAGCACAGCAACCACGCGAGATTGCCGATTGCGTCAGCGCCTATCTTCAGGAAGGCGATCTGGACGGAATTGTTTCAATGTTCCACCCTGATTGTCTGGTCTTCTTTCCGCCTGATGCCCCTCCGGGTGTAGGTCTGGAAGGTGCCCGAAAGGGCTTTGACGACTTCATTGACGTGCGCCCCAAGATCGAAAGCAATGTCTTCAGCGAAGTCATCACCGGCGACACGGCTTTGCTCCGGGCAAACTGGAGAGTTATCGCACCCGACGGGTCGGTCATGGCAGAAGGCCAATCGACGGAAGTCGCCAAGAAACTGGACAATGGTGGCTGGGGCTATCTAATTGACTGCCCCTATGGCCCGCCCAATCTTGAGGACGCTGCGTGATGGCTGATCAGAATTTCCACAAGCATGAGATGCGCCTGCAAAACCAGATGGGCATGCGCGAAAAGATCGACATGCTGACTGAGCGATTGCTACATGACGAGATGCCTGATCAGCACCGCCAGTTTTACGCTGGTCTTGAATATATTTTCTTGGGCACGGTTGGCGAAGACGGTAATCCCTATGCTTCAATGCTGACTGGGTCGACAGGCTTTGTTTCATCGGCTGATGCAAAAACGCTGACGATCACCAAGCCGGCTCATGACCGGAACCCTGCCTTTGCGTCATTGGCGGTTGGTTCCCCTGTCAGCGTGTTGGGCATTGATCTCAGCAATCGTCGCCGCAACCGCATGCACGGCAAGATTAGCCGTATCGACCAGAATGGCTTCGATATCACCGTCAGTCAGAGCTACGGCAATTGCCCCAAATATATTAGCACGCGGGCGATCACTGATCGCGTAGCCTCACCGGTCAACCCAGCGGCTTAGGATCGCAGCCTTAGCCGAGCGCCCTGCGCATCATGTCAGCAGTTCACTGTCTGCCATTTCCAAAAATCGCTGCAGGGCGTTGGAACGGACGCGGTTGGGAGGCGTCATGGCGTAAATTCCTCCGTTCCGTAACGACCAGTCGGGAAAAAGCCGCTTCAGTTTGCCATCTTTCAGTTCGTCCCTAACCAGAAAGTCCGGCAGAACGGTGAAGCAGAATCCAGCCGTCACATAAGCGCGGATCGCAAGCGTGATATTTGCCTCGGAAACGATTTTCGGGACGATAACACGTTTGTCGTCTCCCTTCTCGAATATCCATTCTGTTTTGCTGGCAAATGCGTGGCTGCGTATAAAAGGTGCACCGTCCAGATTGCTCGGACATTCAGACTGGAACCGGGCGGCGCTTGTCGGCGAGCAAACCGCGATCTCCTCAAAGCTCATGAGCTTGCGCGCTCGGTTGCTCGAATCGCTAAGCTGACCAATCCTGAAAGCCAGATCGTACCGATCCTCAATGATGTCGACCAGGCTATCGGCAAGACGCATGTTCACGGTGACGTCCGGATAGACTTCTTGAAACCGGGCCGCAAAAGGGGCGACGTAGGAAACGCCAAAATCAACCGGCGCGGTAATCCTCAGAACGCCGCGCGGTTTTCTGTCGCGCTCTTGAATGCGCTCATATGCGTTATTGGCCTGAGTCAGGGCTGATTTGGCATCCTCATAAAAAACGCGACCTGCTTCGGTCGGTTGTAAATGCCGAGTGTTCCGCAGCAGGAGCGGCGTCCCGATATCAGCTTCCAGCAATTGCAACTGCTTGCTGACAACCGCCTTACTGATGCCAAGGGCCGTAGCGGCACCTGTAATCGTTCCGGCATCAACCGTCGCGACAAAGTGAGCTAGCCTGTTCAGGTTATTGCGCCGGGTCATGGCAAACACCTCAATCTGAATGAGTGACAATTGTCAGCTTATAACTGACAGTCTATCATAATCATATACCTTTTACTGACGAAATCAATTGGCTAATTCGGTTTCGAACACAGCAGGAGAAATACAATGTCCGACGAAAAAACTGTCATAATCTACGATACTTTTTGTGGTTGGTGCTATGGTGCCGCGCCCGTTTTCGATGCGATCGTGGATGCCGGTGAAAATGTAGAGGTGCTCCATCGGCACCTGTTCGAAGGCGCCGCCGCCCCTCGCATGAGTGAAGGCAAAGGCAACCAGATCCTGAGAACCATCCCTCAGGTCGAAACTCTCACCGGTCAGTCCTTTTCCGAAGCTTTCAAGACCAACGTCGCACGCTCGCAAACCGAAATTCTCGAATCCGGCCTTTCGGCACAGGCGGCTGCGCTGGTGCATGATCAGGGCCCCGAAAAGGAGTTCGCCGTGCGTCATCGCCTGGAGACACTGCATTTCGGTAAAGGCGTATCGTCAACTGACCGTCAGGCTATCATCGAAGCCCTGATCGCCGAAGGTGTTGCACCAGGGGACGCCGAACGCATCGGCACACCGGAACTTGAAGCCAAGGCCGCCGCTCTTGCTGATCGGGCGAAGGCGCTGATGGAAGAAGTCCAGTCGAGAGGTGTCCCCACCGTCCTCAAGATCGATGGGGATAGGAAGACACAACTTGACCATCAGGCCTTTTACGGCCGCCCCGAAGCCATCGAGGAAATCTTCGAACTTACCACCACTGCCTAAATTCACATCAAAAAGGAGAATATCATGACCAATAGTACCAAAACCGTAGCGATCTTCGGCGCAACCGGCGCTCAGGGTGCCCCCGTTGTCCGCGAAGCGCTTGCCAAAGGCTACAAGGTTCGCGCCGTTGCCCGCGACGCTCAGAGGATCAGCGCTTTGCACCCGGAAGCCGAAGCTGTCGCTGCAGATCTGGCCGATGAAGCGGCGCTTGTCGCTGCGCTTGACGGTGTGGACGCTGCGTTCCTGCACTTCCCACGACCTGAAGGTCCGGACGACAGCCAGAACTGGGCGGCTGCCTTCTTCGGCGCAGCGCACAAGGTGCAATTGCCTTTGCTGGTCTTCGTAACGGGCGGTCCCTCCGGTGATCGCTTCCCCTCATCAGTGATCGTCGATGCAACAACCCAAGGAATGAACGCTGTTTTGAATTCCGGCATTCCTTCGATTGTCCTACAATCGGCTGTGTACTTGGAGAACCTGCAGCCAGAGGTGTTTCTACCCGGTCTGCGCTCAGAAGGCACACTCGATTATCCACCAACTCCGCGCGATCTGAAAGTGCAATGGACGTCGCATATTGATCAGGCAACCCTGGCCGTGGCGGCGCTCTCTCGTCCCGATCTCGCTGGGCAAGCGTTTGAGATTGGAACACCCGATGCACTGACCGGCGATGCTCTTGCCGAGCTTATGAGCGGTTGGGTCGAACGGGGCGTCGTATTCGACCCAATGACTCCGGAGGCTTTCGGCCAGCGCATTGGGGATGCATTCAACAGCCCTGGAGCCGCTTTCGCCCTGGGTGATCTTTATGGCTCCATCGCAAAACTTAACGGCGATGCGATGGCTATCGATACCGACGCGCTAGAAACTACCTTCAGTGTGAAGCTAACTTCGGTTGCTGACCATATTAAGTCTTGGCAAAAAAATCAGGGATGACGTGCCTCAGTCATAGATAGTCCCGAGTGTGTGATCTCTTTCTCAACCTTGATCGGCAAGGAAAGGGATCACTCCTCTCCCGATCTGGAAAAAGAAGACAGGCAAGACTGCGATCCGCAGCTGCTGAAGCACTCCCTGTCAAATACGTCGATAAAGGAAATTGAAATGTACTACATAGATGAAGCTTGGATCTATAGCTTTCAGCATGGCTCTGGACCTAGCGGCCCAGGATACAGCCGGTTCGTTCGAATTCTCTATATCCAGTCACGCAAAATGTTTCGTAGAATTCGAGGATGGCTCGTCCGGTGAACCGAATATCTTGCATTTGAAGGCTCGCGCAAAACCAATGCGCCGCTGGATGATCAAGTGGCCAACACAATGATTTTCGTGTTTTCCAACATTGTCTGCGCGACGCAGTCTGCGGCGTAACAGTCTGCGGACCAATTTTTCCTCATTTTTGGAAATTTGCAGGGAAGAATCAGGTATTGACATTTAGATAAGTAAACAATTACATATATAAAAAATATTACGATGTTTGCAAGATTCGAAACGTGATCACTCAAAGTCTGGATGGAACAATGATCAACAACACTCTTAAGATCGACGAGCGCGGGCAAGCAAATGAGAAACAAGCATCATCCCGTCAAAAGCGAACGAGGGTGGGCACGTGGTTTTCTGATAAATTTACGAACCGTCGAGACAAGTCTGGTTTGCTAAACGTAGCACTGGCAGTTCTCTTTTTTTCTGGCCTGTTTGCTCTTGCAGCCAAAGCAGAAGCTCATGTTCGTTGGTTTACTGATCCTAATGACCCTGCTCTCGCATCCTTCCCCCAATACAGCTTGACTGATGGGGTTGTCTTGGTGTGGTTTGGCCTTTTTCTATTCTTCATTGCGGTCGCCATTTTTCTGGATGGCCGACTTCCTTCGCCGCCCGTTGTAAACACAAAAATTCGCCACGACGCGATGGAGCTTTTGCGAATATTTACTGGGATGTCACTTCTGCTTACAGCTTATGGCGGCGAGATCATCGCACCGCACCTCTCGGCTTATAACGGGCTTGGGGTAGCGCTGGTATTTCTTCAGGCGCTCATCGGAATCATGCTGATTTCGAACCACTTTGTGCATCACGCAGCGATCCTCATGATCATTCTGTTTTTGGGAACGATGGGTCTGTTCGGTTTCGTCAAGGGATTCGAATATATCAACTATGTGGGTATCGCTCTGTTTTTATTCTTCAACCATGTGCCAAACGAAGCACTGCGCGAGAAGCTTAAACCATATTCGGTCGACGTGTTGAGAATTTTCACTGGTATTGCACTCTTGACGTTAGGCATTACCGAAAAACTGACTGGAGCGATGCTCGGCCAGAGCTTTCTCGCCAACTACAACTGGAACTTCATGTCTATGCTGGGCTTTGAGTGGTTTACGGATCAGTTGTTCGTTCTTTCGGCCGGCGCAATGGAAGCGACGTTCGGTGCTATCATGATCTTGGGTGTAGTTACCCGGCTTAATACGTTTGTTATCGCAGCCTTCATGTTGACATCGAACATCGTCTTCTTGCTGGTCAACGAAAATGAAAATGCGCTAATGGAATTAGTGGGCCACATGCCGGTCATTGCGACGGCTATCATCCTGATGCTTCTTGGCTATGGCCAGCGAATAAAACTGCGTAATCCAACATTGAAGCGGGATAATGTAGCCTCATCGGCACTCAAAAATTCAGTCTGAACTGGGGTGTGCACTATATGCTCCGGCTCAGTAAATTTATAGGATTTCTAGAATGAAACCGAGCGCTCAGTATCGCATTCCTTTAGCACACATCAACCCAGCTTATTTGGGCTACTGGACCGTCGGCGCGATCTTTGTGGGTATGTTACTTGGTCCGTTCCTGTTACAGGAAAAACCGCTTGATACCGCAATGAAGGAAGATCATAGCACTCACACAACCCATGATCATATGTTGCATCACGGGGTATTCGAGGTCACCGCTAACGCCGGGCCACGCCTGACACTCTCGGTGGTCAAAGACGTTGTGGCGGGATGGAACCTGCATGTACAGACTGATAACTTCACCTTTGCACCTGAAAACGTCAATGGTCCCATGGTTGCAAATCAAGGCCATGCCCATATCTTTGTGGACGGCGAAAAGCTCGCCCGGCTTTATGGACCGTATTTTCATTTGTCCGATATGGCGCCCGGTTCACATGTGGTGAAGGTGACGCTCAATACCAACAACCACGAAACCTATTCGGTTAACGGCAAGTCAATCGCGGCGGAGGCTCTAATAGTTCAACCGGTTTTGGACTAGAATTCCATGCTTCCAAAGATGCGCTGCCAACGCAGATCTATTAGAACTTGTAAGAGCAAGCGGCTGGCGCCTGTGCTCCGTTAAACAAGATGGTCTGTTTAGCCATCAAAAAACACAGCCACGATAGCCTTATTCGTCCGCTCCAAAACTCTCTTGCGTGAAATGCTTGGTACTTCGAGTAGCATTTCGACTACACTATAACCAATCTCAATCGATACACGGGCCCGCTCTGTTGCGTCCTTCATTGAGAGGTCCGGGCGGATCTGGCGGAGTATGTTTCCGCCGATTTTGGCCATGTCGCGGTTGGCCTTCAACCGAATTTCAGTGAGCTCTGGAAGCGCGCGTAGGGATATGAGCAATGCACGTGATCCGGCAAATGCGGCTGTAACCCGATAGGTTTCCTGAAGAAGCTTGAGAGAATCTGTTTCAAATTGCTCTTCACGACTTTTTGTGATCTCGGCGCTTTTCGCGGCACTATCCACATAGAGCTTATTCTGAGCTTCTGTTAGCCGATGTCCCAACACTGCGAGTAAGGCATATTTATCCCCAAAATATTGATAGAATACCGGGATGGTTACACCGGCACCTTCCGCAATAGCGTTTGAGTTTAAAGCCTCAATACCCGATTCCTGCAAAATCGACTGAGCGGATTGCAGCAGCTTTTCAAAAGTGCGCATGCCGCGTTCCTGCTTTGGCCAGATCACGCCATCAATTTCCGGTTTTTCCATCACATTAATCATCGATGTTTCTTTCTTCAAGGCATTGGTTCGCGGCAGATATCTGACGTTGCCTAGCTACAACTAACATTTAGTTGACAAAGCGCAAGACTCAATATACTAGTAATTACTAATATAAAAAAGCAGGAGAGTTTCCAGTGATACAAGCCCAGAATGAAGAGTTGTTGGAGCGCGCACAGAAAGTGGTTCCAAACGGTATGTACGGCCATCTTTCGGTAAAAATGCAGTCACCGCGAACACCGCAATATTACAAGCGCGCAAAAGGTGCCTATCTTTGGGATTATGATGATCAGCAATATATTGATTATCTCTGTGCATTCGGCCCAAATTTATTTGGCTATGCTCATGAGGAAATTGATGCAGCTTATATTGAGCAGCTTCGCGAGATCGATACCGCAACTGGCCCTTCGGCGCGAATGGTGGAGTTGGCAGAGGGCTATGCAGAGCAAGTAACGCACAATGATTGGACCATGTTTTGTAAGAACGGGACCGATGCGACAACCATGGCACTCATGACGGCGCGTGCGCATCGCGGCAAGCGGAAGATATTGCTGGCGACCGGTGCTTATCATGGCGCGACCAAATGGTGTACGCCGATGCCCGAAGGAACTCTTCCGGAAGATCGCGCGCATCACATCTATTATGAGTATAATAATGCCGAAAGCCTTCGCGCCGCTGTGGAAGAAGCGGGCGACGACCTAGCCGGTATCTTTGCGACGCCTTTCAAGCATGAAGTGATTTTTCCGCAACTACTTCCCGATGAGGAATATGCTCGCGCCGCTCGCCAATTGTGTGACGAGAAAGACGCTCTGTTGATTCTTGACGATGTGCGGGCTGGGTTCCGGGTTGACCGCGATTGCAGCTGGCAGAAGCTAGGCATTCAACCGGATCTGTCGTCATGGGGTAAAACTCTTGCCAACGGTCATGCGCTGTCATGTCTGATGGGCAGCGACCGTGCCCGTGAAGCGGCGGGTAAAATATTTGTGACAGGTTCATTTTGGTTTGGTGCGGCAGCGATGGCGGCAGGTCTCAAAACACTCGAGCTTATCAAATCTACCGACTACATCGAGCGCACCGTCATGTTAGGCGACCGGCTTCGTGATGGCCTGAATCAGGTATCTGCCAATACCGGTGTGGAGATCGACCAGACAGGTCCCTCGCAAATGCCGCTGATCATGATCAATGATGACGAAGGTAATCGCAATATGCCAGGTTGCGTGGCATTTTGTGATGCGTTGCTCGACCATGGCGTCTTGTTCCACCCGTTCCACAACATGTTCATCACTCCGGCCATGTCGGAAGCGGATATCGACCGCACGGTTGAAGCTTGCGATGAGGTTGCGAAGCAATTTCACTCCCTCACGATGCTGGAGTTTTCGCTTTAATTCATTGGAATAGAATAGGAGATGGATTATGACTGATGCATCAAAAAAAGCCCCGGACTATGACGTTCTGATAATCGGTGCTGGTATATCCGGCATCGGCATAGCTCGGCATCTTCAGCAGAAATGTCCGGATAAGAGCTTTGCCATATTGGAAGGCCGCGATGCAATTGGCGGAACATGGGACTTGTTCAAATATCCCGGTGTGCGTTCTGATAGCGACATTCACACGCTAGGATTTAGTTTCAAGCCATGGAAACGCAATGACTCGATTGTCGATGGCGCCTCGATCCGTAACTATATCGAGGAAGCGGCGCAAGAAAATGGAATTATTCCAAAAATTAGGTTCGGCGTCGAGGTCGAAAAGGCAGATTGGTCAAGCAGCGAATCTTGCTGGGCATTGACCGTCCGAGACAAAGCCACAGATGAAAGCAGCACTGTAACCTGCAATTTCCTATCAACCTGTACGGGATACTATAGCTATACCGATCCGGAAGCGCCGCAATTCCCTAATCAGGAGGCTTTTGACGGAGACATTATTCATCCCCAATTCTGGCCCGAGGATTTGGAATATTCGGACAAGAAGGTCGTTGTGATCGGCTCTGGTGCAACGGCGATGACAATCGTTCCCAACATGGCTGAAAAAGCAGGTCACGTCACAATGTTGCAACGAACCCCAACCTATGTGGTGTCGCGTCCCAAGAAGGACTGGCTTGCCAATCTATTGCATTCGATTTTGCCAAATCAGACCGCGCACAACCTGACGCGCAAGAAGAATATCTTCATGCAACAACAAGTTTTTAAACAAGCAAAAGAAGGCCCGGAAAAATTCCGTAAGCGGTTGATGAAAATGGCGCGCAAGCATTTACCGCAAGATGTTATCGATGCGCATTTTTCTCCGGACTATGCGCCCTGGGATCAGCGTCTTTGCCTGATACCTGATGCTGATCTTTTCAACCGACTGAAGGATGGCAGCGTTTCGATTGAAACCGGGCATATTGCAGAGCTCTCACCTGAAGGCATAAAACTCAAAGATGGTAGCTCTATCGAAGCCGATATTATTATTACCGCAACTGGACTGGCAATGCAGCATATGGGCGGGATCGACGTTAGCATCGACGATGTAGCGGTCGAGTTTTCTGATTGCCTGACCTACAAAGGCCTATCCTATTCAGGCGTTCCGAACCTTGTGTCCAGCTGGGGCTATTTTAATGCCTCTTGGACGATGCGGGTAGACATGACGGCTGATTATATCTGCCGGCTCATCCAACAGATAGACAAAACCAAAAGCGACTATTGTGTGGCAGAGGTCGTGCAGCCGGTTGATCCCGATCTGACGCGACCTTGGATTGAAGGGTTTTCATCGGGCTATATCAGCCGAAAAATGCATCTCTTTCCGAGGCAAGCTGCTTCCGCTCCCTGGATTCATCCTCAAAATTTTGGAGCGGATATCGCACTTATTCAGGCGCAGGATGTTGATGATGGTGTGATGCAGTTCAAAAAGACCGGCTCCGTCTCAACGACCAGTGTTTCGACCAAAGACAAAGCTGCGAAATTGCAAACGGCAGCTTAGCGCAACCAAGGAGAAGACCTGTGCGTATTGGATCACCAACAGAAGTAAAAAACCGTGAAGCACGTCTCGGCCTGACCCCCATGGGTGCCGCCGAACTCATCCGCAACGGACATCAAGTCTTTATCCAATCAAACGCCGGAGTGGCGGTTGGTTTTACCGATGAAGACTATCGAGCATCTGGCTGTGAAATAACGCCTGACGCGGATAGTCTATTTGATGCGGCCGAAATGATTATTAAGGTCAAAGAACCGCAGCCAGAAGAAATTGCCCGGCTGAAACCGGAGCATATGCTTTTCACATATTTGCATCTTGCCCCGGATGAAGCCCAGGCATCCGGGCTTGCCCGGTCCGGCGCGACTTGCATCGCTTATGAGACCGTGACATCTGATGATGGCCGTTTACCGTTGCTGACACCCATGAGCGAAGTTGCCGGGCGGCTTTCGGTGCAGGCGGGCGCAAAATATCTGGAAATTGCCAATGGCGGCTCCGGTGTCTTGTTGGGCGGCGTAACTGGTGTGGCTTGTGGCAAAGTGCTAATTATCGGCGGCGGTGTGGCCGGTCTCAATGCTGCTCAAATGGCGATTGGACTGGGTGCAAACGTCACAATCATGGATCGGTCCATCGACAGGCTTGCCGAGCTTAATCTGCTGCTGGACAATCGTGCTAGTGTGATTTTCTCAACCGAAGCGGCGATTAGCGAAGCCATAAAAGATGCCGACCTTGTTGTGGGATCGGTCTTGATCCCGGGCGCGTCCGCTCCCAAAATAATAACTCGCGAACATGTGCGTAGCATGAAGAAAGGATCGGTCATGGTTGACATCGCGATCGACCAGGGCGGGTGCTTTGAGACCAGCCGTCCAACCTCACATGACGAGCCAGTCTATACTGTCGATGGCGTGGTACATTATTGTGTGACCAACATGCCGGCTTGCGTGGCTAGAACAGCAACTATTGCTCTTTCCAATGCGACCCTGCCGTATGCCATTCAGCTGGCGAACAAGGGCGTTGATCTGGCTTTGAACGATAATCAACATCTTGCGGCAGGACTCAATGTTCGCGCTGGCGAGATCGTCCATCCGGACGTCATATCATCGCTCAGGTTCGTGAGTTGATCGTTGCAAACGGGCTTTTGCGAAAGCCATGACAATATCCCCAGAAAATCGCATAGTCGAATTTCTCCCCAGTCAAATCTGGGCGACTTTCGCACTGGGTTGTGCGGCGCTTTTGGTCACGGGTGTACAGCCTGTGACCTTGGGCAGTCTGATCGAGGCTGGTGTGGTCGATTTGCAAGGGGCAGGGTGGCTGGTCACCATCGAAGCCTTTGCTCTTGCGGCAGGTATTATCGCGGCCACCGCTATACTACCCTCGACCGCGTTCCGCAAAATTGGTTTATTTTGTTCCATTGGATTGTGTGGAGCTAACCTGGCTAGCGCCGCGACGGACAGCTTTGTAGCGCTTGCCGGATTCCGGGCCTTAGCCGGACTCATGGGAGGTGCCCTTCTCTGGGTGGTGACGTCTATAATCGTAAGGACCAAAAGACCGGAGCGGTTGGCCGGCTATTTTATGGCTGGCTATACAATCTGTCAGGCTTTGGTGGTGCTGTTAATTGCGCTTTACTTCATTCCATGGCTCGGTTGGAAAGGCTGTTATCTTGCCATTGCGCTTGTGATTAGTTTTTCCATATTACTCAGCCTGCTGCTCCCAGCCAAACTTCAACCGCTGCCACGCGCGAGTTCCACACTTGCTATACGGTTGTCACCTTCTGTCTTTTTCGCTGGGTGCGTGATTTTCCTCCAGATGGTCATGGCGGTGGCAATCTGGGCCTTTATCGAACCGATAGGCCGAGAAACCGGTCTTGAACCACAAGACGTCCAGTTGATCGTCTCGGCATCGCTGGTCGTACAAGTAATTGGCGCAGCCACCGCTGGATTTTTGGCACCGCGTTTATCGGCGGCTACAACTTTGTTCGCTCTTTCAATGGTCGTGATCGGGATCGCTTTTTATCTTCTCCGGATCGTACAATTCCCATCCGGTTTCTTTATGCCGGCCGCCTTTATATTCAGCTTCGCCTGGATGTTTATTCTACCCTTCCAAACCAAGCTTTCGCTTGATGTCGATCCGACGGGGCGCTTCGCGTTGACGGTGCCATTCTTGCAGTTGATAGCTGGAGCAGTTGCACCGATTACAGCTGGTGAAGTCGCAGCTGAAGGGGTCGCCTCGGAGGTCGCTTGGTTAAGCGTTGTTTGCGGAGCTATCGTGGCGGTCATGCTTGTCGGAATGATTGTTAAAGGCATGAGGCGCAGGGAATAGTTTTCAATCGGAAGTTAAGAGAGCCTTCCTGTCATTGGCATCCTGATGATGGCAATTTATTTAAAGCCAATGGGTCGCTCTTTGGAGCAGTGTCTGGTGAACTACTCTGTCCAGCTAAGTAGATTCCTGCTGCCATCAATGCCAATCCAAATATCCGTTTGATACTGATCGGAGAGATATCGCTGCCCAAGAGGCCAAAATTATCAATGGTGGTCGCAGCGACTAGTTGACCCAAAAGAACAAGGAAGATCGCGTTTCCCAGACCAATTTTCGGAGCGGCGATCGTGATCGATAAAATATAGAAAAGGTAGAGAAAGCCTGACCCGTAGCGCGAGCCGGGGATGGACATCAGCTCCGAAGCCGAAGGCACTCCCTTGAGTATTAACAACGCACTGGATCCAAAGAGCAATATTAGTGCCATGATAAACACGGCTGCCACCGGATTTACAAGACGCTCCCCCACATCCGCGTTCATTGCCGCAATTACGGGAATACCCAGGCCCGCCACAAACATGAGTGAAATATAGCCTATAGAAGTATGGCCCATGCTATATTCCCTCTCATTGTAAGCCATGTGCCGGACTTGATTAGTGCTGAGTAATCGTCAGGAGAGCTCCGGATTTCTTGTGCTACAAATCACACAATATTCCGGAGCTCATATTTCGCTCGGCTCAGTCTTTCGTGACTTCAGCTGTTAAGCTCAATACTCGACAGCCAATTCGACACCGAATTGACGCGGTTGACCGACATATCGGCTGAAAAAACCAAAATCTGAAAGGTCAGTCACATTGGTGAAATAGGTTTTGTCAGTGAGATTGGTGCCGAATACGGACAGTTTAAATTTGCCTTCTGCAAAACTGACACCTGTTCTGGCATTGACCAGAGCATAGCCATCCTGACTTACGATCGGGTTATTCTCTGTGGAGAAGAACACGTCGCTTTTCATCGCTACGGAACCCTGGACAAATGCACCCACACTATCGGTCAAATCAAAATCGTACCGTGCGAGCGCGCTGACCGAATATTTCGGCGTATTGGCGATCTGGTTACCATCGAAACTAACTCCTACGGCATTGGTTAATGCGGATAGCTCGCTATCAAGAAATGCAGCGCTGATATTGAAGATCAGACCGTCGGTTGGAGAAATGGTCGTTTCCAATTCCACACCAAATACATCCGCTCCGCCAGCATTGTCGAGCACCTGAAGCGGCAACGCATTGGTGTTGACCAATGTGAAAACCTGCAGATCGGAAAAGTCATTATAGAAAACAGAGGCGTTTACGCGCAGCGCGCCATCGAGCCATTCCGATTTGATACCTAACTCATAGGCTGTTAAAAATTCAGGGGAATAGGGCTGTAACTGAATGGCGGATTCCACCGGATCGAGTGATAAAAATCCACCGTTGAAACCGCCGCTCTTGAAGCCTCTGGCGGCGCTTCCGTATATTAGCACATCGGAAGTCGCCTGATAGTCCAGGGCAACCCGCCAAGAAATCGCATCGTCCTTGTTCACCAGATCTGTCGACTGATACACCGGAATTGGGCCAGGGAAAAAATCGGGATCTTCAAGTTGACCAAGCGCCGAGAAAGTCTTTTTCTCCTCGGTGTAGCGCAGACCGCCGGTCAGTGTCAGATCAGGTAGTATTTCGTAACTCGCCTGGCCGAAAATCGCGAAAGTTTCCAAGTCCTGAGTGTTAAGTGATCGCGCAAAAAGGATTGGCGCACCAGTTATTGCCCCAGTTGGGTCAGGCGCGCCGCCGGTTAAGGCACGTAATTCTCGGAACAGATCAATAGTCTGATTTTGTGCCAAATCCTCAGTCAGGTAGAAGCCGCCCAACAACCATTGGAAATTATCCCCTTCACCGCTGATACGGAGTTCTTGCGTGAAGGTCTCGCTTTCAACACCGTAGTTGACGAATAACAAATCGAGCGGTGAGGCATCGGTTTCCTCGGGAAGTGTGCGGTCTATCTCGTCATAGGCCGTCACCGACGTGATCGTAACAGCGCCCAATTCGAGATTTGCTTCGACATAACCCCCGATTGAGGACAGATCGACATTGCCGCCCCGGTTGTATTCCCCTTCAAACACATTGCTGGGGCCGGAATAGCCAAGCGCGTCTACGCCTCCTGGCAGAGAGCCCAGATGATTAAATTTAAAGGCGGGTGAAGACACTTCGTTGCCATGGATATTTCCGCGCAACGAGAAATTGCTTGTAACGTCCACATCGATGGTGCCGCGCCAAGAGAAAGTATCTACGCCATTTTCGGAACTGCCATCAACCAAGTTGGTGATAAAGCCGTCTGAATCCGCCTTGGAAACAGCGACACGGGCGCGAATGGAATCTGTGATTGGCCCGGACACAGCCGCTTCAAAACGGGTTGTGTCAAATTCTGCGTAGCTTGCAGAAGCCTTGGCCGTGAAATAGTCGGTCGGTTTTGCCGTGATAAACTTGATCGCACCGCCGGTTGTGTTTCGTCCGTAGAGTGTGCCTTGAGGCCCCTTAAGAACTTCAACTCGTTCAGTATCGAAAAATTGAAAGGCCGTTAGCGCCGGCGAGCTAATGTAAACTTCGTCCGAATAAATCGCTACCGGGCCGGAATTATTGGTGTTGAAGTCGCTTAAACCAGCGCCGCGAAGAAACAAGATCAGCTGACTTCCTTCACCGCTGGAGGTTGAAATCTCAAGTCCGGGAAGAAATTCGCCCAATTGCTCGGATTCCTGAATACCGATTTGTGAGAGCGTGTCGCCGCTGAGCGCGGTGATGGTGATTGGGACATCTTGCGCATTCTCTTCGCGTTTTTGTGCCGTCACAACAATTTCACCAAACACCGGCGTACTAGCCGTCTGTTGTTCCTGTGAAACAGTGTCCTGCGCTGCCGCTGACGAATTGAATCCAACGATACCGAATGCGGTACCGATTAATAGCTGTGCTTTGGTCATTGCCAATCTCCCTCACTTTTATCACATAAAATTAAACCTAGTAAATAGTAGGGTAAATAAAAAAGTCAAGCTCGACAGCTTCGCATTCAAAATAATGAGATAAGATTTTATAATATATAGATATAAATTAATCTTAAAGCGGTGTGAGTCGTAGGGAAAGTCTAATTATAGATATTAGTTAATCCTAGTTCTTTGCAAACAAATCGCTCGAATCGAGCATGACTAAACAGCTTCTTCAGCCAAAGGATATTGCGCTCCGATGACTGTATGCAAAGGTAGCGAACCTTTGGCTCGGGCTGCTTAGCGACCGAAAGAACCATATCTGCAACACGCTGAGATGACGGACCGGTTCGCTCATTCTCATCCATGATGGCCAAAGCGCGCTCGCAGTCGGGTTGGTATGGGCTTTGGCTTTCGCTGCTCGTCTGCTGCCTGTTTGCCCCGAAATCCGATTGGTGATCGCCGGGCTCGATCAAGCTTACTTTTATCCCGAATGGTTGAACCTCCATACGAAGTCCTTCGGTATAAGATGCGACAGCCGATTTCGAAGCTGCATAGAACGCCTGAAAGGGTAACGCCAATCGTCCCAGCATTGATCCGATCACGATAATGCGGCCGCGCTTTTTGATACGGAGCGCAGGAAGGAATTGTCGAACCACGCGATGAACGCCGATAACGTTGGTGTCGAACTGTTCTATGGCATTCGCAACCGGCGTTTCTTCGATCGGGCCAGAGATACCGAAGCCAGCGTTCAACACGAGCAAATCTGGCATAGAACCCGCTTTCTCCAAACGAGTTTTCAGTGTTGCAACAGAGGTATCGTCGCAAACATCGAGCTGGCACATTGATATGCCTTGGACGCTAATTTCGCCATCAGTCGCCGCGTTGCGGCTTGTACCAATGACCCGGTAACCGGCATTAGCCAGTGTTTCAGCGGTCAATTTGCCTATGCCGGAAGAAGCGCCAGTAATAAGCGCGGTTCTTGTCACCGGTCGCTCCGTTCGGCCCCAAATCGAGCGAGTATATTATGGGTGATTGTTTCGATAAACGGATCGCCAGCGGCAAGACCATGAGCCCATTCGGTTGTTCCGCTGTTGAAGACCTCTCCGTTGCCTTTAGTAAATGTCGCCATCACCGAGTGCCCACGCATCAGCCTTTTTTGGGTGGTTTCGTTCCCATCGCCATAGGCAATCTTCGCCAGCTCATCGGTTTTTTCCGGTGGAATCATTTCAGGAAATACACTTCTTGAGCTTTCTGCGAGTGTGGCTGGCGCGAAGCCGATAATTCGCAAATTTTTGGGTACGCCCAGTCCACCATCGGGTACCGGCAATCCGTCATCGCCGAGCCGGATGGGACAGCCGTCATTCTCATAACCGATCAGCGGCACAGTGGCGCCGAGTTGATCGCCGTAAAACAGATCCGATCCTTCCAGCGCCCAATGTTCATCATCATAAATAGTGAAGGCTGCAGAACCGCGGGCCACACACATGGCGAGCCGGTGGTAGCCGCCGTAGAGGAATGATAAACCAAATGTGCTGGCTTCAGGATTGTTAAAAGCGGGATGTGACCAAAGATGTGTCGCCTCATTCCCGCGCTCGGGGTCTCCCCACAAGGGATCATTTTTCTCGCCATTCCATTTATGCGCGATCATCGTTGTGCCAGCATTTTCCCAGCGCACTTTCCAGTAAGAGGTATTGCCGGAAAGCGAGGCAAGGTTGCCGCCTGCTTCGACAAATTGGTCCAGTTGATCGCGGCCCTTTGCAGACCAATATTCCGAATGGCCGACCAACAAAGCAACCGCATAGCCATCAAGAACATCATCCCGCATCTCAAAATCATGATCGCTCACATAGTCCAAATCATATCCATTCTCTTCCGCCCAAATGACAAATTTATGTTCCCATTTGCCCAGGAATCCTGCCGACCCGTCATAGGATGACGGTTGATGCTGCATGATCCACTCCATCCCCATCGGCGCTGGAAAGCCGTTCTGCTCGCGCACAACATCAGCAATCAGCCTGGGTGCGCCGGGTGGCGGTGCAAATTGGCCGTGTGCCAGTGGACGCTGCCAAGATAGCTCGCCCAAAGCCAATGACCGTGCCGCCGGTGGATCAATTTCACCTTGCTGCAATTTCTCGACATGGGCGTAGGAATTTCTGCCGCCCCAATAGTTATATGCCGCATAAGTGTTTGTGGTCAGCACAATCACCGCTTTTGCTTTAGGCGCGTCATCCGATTTGCGAACGCAGATGAAATGATGCGAAGACTCGCCATCGCTGGCCGTTAGTTCCAGGTCATAATATCCTGTTTGCCAATCGGAAGCGATTTTGAAGGATCCTGCTTTCGGCCAGCCACACCCATTGCGATCGGCTTCGTCGGGGGCAGGGTGATCACCAACCTCAAGTTCAAGTGTCAGAACTTCCCGTTCCTCTTTACCGATGCGGCGAACGGTCAAGGTGCATGCGGAAACAGAAGAACTTGCCGCAATGTGGACTTCATCGCCGGGTGCCACGCTTATGCGGTCGGGATAAAACAGGGGTTGAGACATTACGATTCTCCTAAAATTCCGGTTTTTCGGCTTATTAACTGGCCTGCATTGTATTGATGCGGGCTAGAATGGCTTCTGCATCGGCCATGATACCTTCAATCAGTCTTTGACAGGTTGGGATATCATTGATGAGACCAGCCACCATGCCGCAACTCCATGCTCCCTTGTTCATCTCGCCTTCCATCATGATCGAAGGATAGACACCGGCCACTTCATCGATAATATCTTCAAACTTCAGGTCAGCGCCCAGTGTCTGTTCTTTCTTCAGCAGCCGTTCGACCGCGGCATTGTTCATAACTCGCTCGGTATTTTTGAGCGAGCGCATGACTAGCCGCGTATCAAGTTCGCTTGCTGCGACAATTGCCTGTTTTACATTCTCATGAACAGGAGCCTCCTCGGTCGCAATAAACCGCGTGCCCATGTTCATTCCGCTTGCCCCCATGGCTAGCGATGCAACCAGGCTACGGCCATCGGCCATGCCGCCGCTTGAGACAAATGGGATTTCCAGTTCGTCCGCTGCACGAGGGAGTAGAATGAAGTTGGGAACATCATCTTCGCCGGGATGTCCACCACATTCAAACCCGTCGACACTGACCGCGTCGCATCCAATGTCCTGTGCTTTCAGTGCATGGCGCACGCTAGTACATTTGTGAATCACCTTTATTCCTGCGTCTTTGAGATAAGGTAGTACAGCTGCTGGGTTATTGCCTGCCGTCTCGACCGCCTTTACACCGCCATCGATGATTACTTTGATGATGGCTGGGTAATCGGGCGCGTTGACAGTCGGAAGAAAAGTCACGTTTACCGCGAACGGTTTGTCGGTCATGTCCCTGCAGCGTGCAATCTCATTGGCCAGGTCTATAGGTGTCTTTTGTGTAAGCCCCGTAATCGTACCCAATCCACCAGCATTGGAGACCGCTGCCGCCATCTCGGCAAAGCCCACATAATGCATGCCACCCTGAATTATCGGGTGCTGGATGCCAAACATTTCGGTGATAGCAGTTTTCATCGCTCGACTCCCTTGGTTATAACATTAGTAATAACTAGGTATTATAGTCAAGAAAATTCTCGAGAGTGAGACAGGTCCATCCGATTTATCAGATTCTATCGTTTTTTGTTTCAAGCAGATTACGCTTGAACAATATTTTCTAGGCGTGGCGGTTCCCGGTAGAAATCGATCTGCATTATGCACTTACCCATTGGGCTGACCCAATGCAGTTGGTCAGGCAGTAGTAAGCCAAATCTGCCAGGCGAGAGGAGTTGTTCTTCGGTTCCGTCTTCAAACTGAAGCATCACTTCTCCCTTTGTCACCCTGACTACTCCCCATACTCCGCGCTTAGTGCAGTGTTTTCTTTTCAAGGCGTCTGGCAGAGTTTCTTCGGTGAATACCGGCGATGAACTATAGGGTGTTGGATCAGCCATTAAGTTTCTCCGGCTTTAACTCTGGGGCATGAATCGGATATGCGGCGACAGTGGCGGGATCGAAGCTTCGACCGTCAAGCTGATCCGCAAGCCCGTGATTAACGTCGCGGTGATGCGCTTCGTCTTGGCGAACGACGATGACGACATCGCGTAACGTCGCATCATCACTTAGATTCCAATAATGTCGCGCTATCTCGGGTGCCGGAATATTTTCAGTTCGTCCGGCATCAATCTCGTCGAGATATAATGTATAGCTAAGCACGGCCTCTTCTTCAAAATACCCCACAACCCGGTGGGCAGTCTTTGCCGACACCAGATAGAGTATAAAGAAGCTTACGTAGAAGACCCACTGGACGATCAATATAATCATTCGTTCGAACCAGGATGGTTGTGCGATCTCGACGAATGTCATGAGATGCATTCGCTCGTTCTCGGCCTCCTCCATGAGTGTACGGATCCAGCCATCATCATCAACCATTCGCCTGAGGCAGCGCAAATGAGTAAGCGTAGCGCCAACCATGCCAGGCACAGCGGCAACTGTTTCAAGGACGATGGCGCGGTGTCCGTACCGCTTTGCAAAGAACGTGTCGGCGCAAAACCGAAGAAGCTTGGTGAAGCCGTAGGCGAATCTTTCCGAAAAACCGTTGGGAGAATGGTGAAGCGCAGGCAAATTATCAGTGTTATCTGCCTGCAGAGGATCGTCTATCTCAAGAACGTTGTTGGCCATGATGGCTCTCCAAATTTGAGTGGTCACGTTTCGACTCGATTTGCGTCGTAGTGTTATATATGTAACTAATCACTTATTAAAATGTCAATGCGCAATATTCTGCCTGCGGTGGAATGACCAAGGACTGTGTTCAATTGTGCTGTTGGCAATCGTGATAAGATCAAAATGACGGAGTTGAGGCATCTTAAAGCTAGGCTTTTCAGGTATATACCGGGTATATCGAATTGATGCTTACGACCACGTTGACATATAAGTAAGCAAACGCTTATAAAAAGGTATGACAACAGTGATTCGAAAAAAACCCGGTCGTCCAGTTAACTCTGAAATGCGCGCCGACAAGCGGGCACAGATTCTGGAGGGCGCCAGGCGTTGCTTTATTCGCGATGGATTTCATAAGGCTACGACCGCAAATATCAGCAAAGAAGCAGGGGTTAATGTTGCGAGCATCTATCAATATTTCGAAAACAAGGATGCCGTGATCGAATCAATCGTAGAGCAAATCGTGAATCAGGAAATCACATATTTGAATGCATTTGATCCGGCTAAACTAGACTATGATTCTCTAAATAGTTTTGCTGCGACACTATATAAGAGTGATGAAGGGAAAGACGGCGCCATTCTGAGGGCTGAAATCCTGAGTGAGGCGAGCCGAAACCCAAAAGTCTCCGAATATGTGGTGAATGGAAGTGCGCGGATCATCAAAGCGATCACTGCTTTTGTTGAACGGTATCAAAGACAGGGAGACATACCGGCCGATTTGGATGCTGTGAGTGCAGCCACTGATCTTGCCTATTTCCATGAGGGAATTCAGCTTCATGTGCCCCTTACGCCGGACCATAGGGCTAAGCTCATGAACATCCATGTCGCATTTCTGGCTGCGCGACTTTGTATTAGACGCAACCCAGCGAGTTAAAGAAAATGCGATATAATTTCACATCTCTTTCAGATTATACGCTTAATATAAGTAAGTGCTTAGTAATATTAAGCGTTTTCGTGGTGTCGTTGTTTGGGCTAATCCTATGGGCGTACCTTCCGTTTGCTTCCGACACCGCCCCTGATACTTCGAAAGCGGCAAGGCCCGCAAAGATTATCACCGTGCAATCGGTAAGCTCGGTTCGAGCTATCAATTTGCCAGCACTTATCGAGGCATCGCGATCCACTGATCTCACTTTTGAAGTTGCCGGTTCACTTCAGCAGTTGCTTGTCAAGGCCGGTGACGATGTTAAACGCGGGCAAGTGATCGCGCGTTTAGACCGTCGCATGTTCAGCAATGAGGTATCGACCAATCAGGCCCAGTACAATAATGCGCTTACCGAATACCGGCGGGCTGAAAGGTTGGTTAAAGAAGATGCTCTTGCGCGCAGCGTTTTCGAACAAAGGGGCACGCAGCTTGCTGTCGCCCGTGCTGCACTAGATACAGCTAAGATTAGACAGTCAGACACTGTCCTGCGGGCACCCTTCTCAGGTGTTATTGCGGACGTCGTGGCAGAACGATATGAAAATGTTGGTCCCGGTGTTCCCATTGCTGTTCTTCAAACAAGTGGTCGGGCCCAAGCCGTTACCCAGGTGCCGGCCGCGATCGTAGCGAATTCAGGACAAATTCAACCTGTGGAAACAATATTGACGCTGGATGCCGCTCCAGATCAGGAAATATCCACCCGATTGAAATCAGTCACAACTCAGGCCAATCCCCAAACACAGTCATTTGAAGTTCGTTTTGACTTCACTCCTCCCAAAGGGCTTCTGGTGCTGCCCGGTATGACTGGAACAGTTAGAAGCAAATTGGCGCTCGGCGACGCAATCATAAAAAGCGATGCGGTATCGGTGCCTCTCTCTGCGCTACTAGTGAAGGGCGGCAAACATTTTGTGTGGGTTGTGCACCCAAGGAAAATGACTGTCACGCAGCGAGAAGTGATGATCGACAAGGATTTCGGAGAAACCATACCGGTCACCAAAGGTTTGAAGTCCGGAGAGAAAGTCGTCGCTACGGGCGCTGAATATCTGCGGCCGGGCATGAAAGTGCGACAGTTTGATGCGGGTGGTTCGAAATGAACCCCGCAGAGTTCGCTATAAAAAACCGGCTCCTGAGCATGTTGTGTATTCTCCTCGTTCTTCTTGGAGGTGCGCTTGCATATGGGAACATGGCGCGTTTCGAGGATCCTGAGTTTATCATCCGGGAAGCAGTGGTTGTCACGCCCTATCCGGGAGCAACGCCAACCGAGGTGGCGGAGGAAGTTACCGAGGCCCTCGAAACAGCCATTCAGGAAATGGGAGAAGTTAAGGAGATCCGATCTGAATCTACAGACGGCTTGTCCCGGATAACAGTCGAAATCAAATATTCCCAATCGACTTCTCGCGAAGCACTGCAACTGATTTGGACAAAATTGCGGAACCGTGTTCGCGATGCACAAGCTGAGCTGCCACCCGGGGCTCTTGAATCGATCGTCAATGACGATTTTGGCGATGTATATGGCATCTACTATCTATTGACGGGAGAAGGCTATACCCCCCGCGAGCTGCATGAATATGCGAAACTGCTTCGCAAAAATATTCTCACGGTTGAGGGCGTGGCAAAGGTCGCGATTGACGGCAAGCAAGACGAAGCAATTTATCTAGAAATATCAAGGGAGCGAGCGGCTGCATTGGGCGTTTCGGTCGAACGGATTTACGCTGATCTTGCCCAGCAAAACGCCATCATTCCCGGCGGCGATGTCCGCATTGGCGACCGGCGGGTGCTTATTCAGCCAAGCGGTGGGATCGGGTCCGTGGAAGCTCTGAAAAACACGGTGATATCAACACCTGCCGCAAAGACGATTGTTTATCTGAGCGATGTTGCCTCGATCCGCAGAGACTATCGCGAGCCAGCGCAATTCATCAACAGATATAATGGAAAAGCTGCGATTGCTATCGGCGTCTCCAATATCCCCGGCGCCAATGTTGTCGCGATGGGTGATCGGATTGCGGAGGTGATTGAAGCGTCAGAAGATGGCCGGCCTGTCGGAATGGAACTCAACCAATTTTATCATCAAGGGCAGATTACTGAAACTGCCGTTGTCGATTTTGCATTCAATGTGTTTCTCGCCCTTGTCATCGTTCTGATTACACTTTTTATCTTCATGGGCATGCGTCCAGCTGTGATAATCGGCGGCGTATTGATACTCACGATATCGGCGACATTGACGACCATGCATCTGTTTAACATCCCGATGCACAGGATATCTCTCGGAGCATTAATCATTGCTCTTGGCATGCTCGTCGACAACGCAATAGTAGTCGCCGAAGGTATTCTTGTCGGTCTCCAACGCGGAGCGAAAAAAATTGAGGTTGCCAAAGATGTCGTGAGACGCAGCTGGGGGCCGCTGCTTGGCGGAACTCTAGTCGGAATTCTCGCATTCGCACCAATTGGTTTCGCCGCCGGCGAAACGGCCGAATATACAAATCACCTGTTCTGGGTGGTGCTGATCTCCCTTCTTTTCAGCTGGGTGTTCGCAATTCTCCTTGTACCACTCCTGGCGGATATATTGCTGAAAGAGGCCCCCGAGGGAGATCAAACAGCCACCACCCAGAACCTTTTTATGCTGCGCTATAAGGCATTTCTCGTGAAAGCATTGAACCATCGATGGTTAGTTGTCGGAACTGTCATTGGCATGTTTGTTATTGCTGTTGTCGGATCAAATTTCATTAAAGATGGTTTCTTTCCGGCATCGACCACGCCACAAATCGCAGTCGACTTTTGGCAACCACAGGGCACTGATTTTGCGGTAACCGAAGAAAAAATGATGGCCATTGAACAATCGCTGTCAAAGCTTGACGGAGTTGAGGGCGTAAACACATTGGTTGGCGCTGGCGCGCTGAGATATATGCTGGTTTACCCTCCAGAAGCTCCAAACCCGGCTTATGGACAGTTTCTCTTGAAGTTGGATGATTATCGCAGAATAGATGGGTTGATCCCGAAGATACAAGAATATCTAGCTGGCAATTTCCCCACCGCTCAAGCCAAAGTTTGGCGATTTCAATTGGGCCCAGGGTCGGGATCGAAAATCGAGGCGGAGTTTGCCGGGCCTGATCCTGCAGTTCTGAGGAAATTGGCTGATGAGGCGGAAGCTATCTTCGCGGCAGATGGCAAATTGACGGCGGTAAAGAATGACTGGCGGCAACCGGTCAGTGTCGTTCAGCCGCAATATTCCGAAGCGCGCGGGCGTCGCATAGGCATTTCGCGAGAGGATTTCTCATTGGCGCTAAACAGCCATTTTAGTGGCCGACAAGTTGGTGTTTATCGTGAAGGCGATACTTTGATTCCCATTGTAGCGCGTGCACCGCAAGATGAACGGCGGTCAATTGATAATCTGGCCAACCTTCAGATCCCAAGTTCCAGCTCTGGTCGCTCCGTATCGCTCTTTGATGTTGCGGATGATGTGGAGACGATTTGGCGAGATTCTATTCTACGGCGCCTCGATCGGGTCTGGACGATCAAGGCACAATCAGATCCCGTAGATGGTGAGTTACCTGCTGTCGCGTTGGATCGAGTGCGTCCGCAAGTAGAGAATATAGACCTTCCTCCAAGCTATACCCTGACATGGAGAGGTGAATATGGGGAAAGCTTGGAAGCCAATGAAAGTCTGGCAAGCACGCTACCATTGGGCCTGTTGTCAATGGTGCTGGTGGTTGTCGTTCTGTTCAATGCACTTAAACAACCGCTGATCATTTGGCTCATTGTCCCTTTGGCTTTGATCGGTGTTGTCCTGGGGCTGCTCCTTACAAACTCAGCGATGGAATTCATGGCAATTCTGGGAACACTCTCACTATCCGGGTTGCTGATCAAAAACGCGATTGTTCTTATCGACCAAATGGATATCGAGATAGGAGATGGGAAACCCCGCTTCGATGCAGTCATCGATTCCGCGGCGAGCCGGGTCCGACCGGTTGCGATGGGATCGTTGACGACAATTTTGGGTGTAATTCCACTTTTCTTTGATGCGTTTTTTCAGTCAATGGCTGTAGTATTGGTGTTCGGTCTGGTCATCGCAACTTTGCTCACTCTGATCGTTGTTCCGGTACTTTATACCATATTTTTCAAAATCGACGCCTCAGAAATAGTCTCGACAGGCTCTACTTCAGCAAAGGGAGCTAGAGTATGATATCTAGTTGGCGCTTCCCTTTTGCTATGGTCCTATTGGCATCTCTTGCGGCATGTTCCCATACAGCTTCCGAAACAAGAGATGCTGCCCTAAAAGGCCAGGCAGCTTTGCCGCAAATACCTTCGGCTTGGAACAGTGATCCATCGCAGCAACGACCGATAAAAGCGGGGTGGGTCAAGGCTCTTAATGACCCTATTCTCACTAATCTTGTTAAAGAGGCTCAGAAAGCCAATCCGGATCTACGCGCTTTGCAAGCAACGGTAGCACAATCCCGCGCACTAGTTCGCCAGTCTCGCTCGCAGCTTTATCCCTTTTTAGGTTTGGAAGCTGGCGCATCGACATCCGGAATCGTGGATGGCGGGCCTTCGTCTGAGGAATTCTCCTTAGGTGTTGCTGCAAGTTGGGAAGCCGACATATGGGGCCGGATCGAAGCAAATGTGACTCAAGCCCAGGCTGGTCTGGCGGCAACTGAGGCCGATTATCAATTCTCCAAACTTACTCTCGCAGCCGCCGTTGCGCAGGCCTATTTCGCTATCATCGAGGCGCGTGAGCAAGAGCAAATCGCATCGGATCTGGTGGCGGTGCTCAAAGAAGTGGACCGTATCGCTAATGTTCGTTTGAAAGAGGGATATGCAACAGCCCGTGATTCTGCGCTTACTCTCACTGATTTAGAGAATGCCCGGGAACAGTCAATTTTAACGTCGCAGTCCAAACGCGACGCCATGCGTGCACTAGAAGTTTTGCTCGGCCGCTACCCCTCTGCGGACTTGAAAATATCGATCTCTTTTCCTGAACTCCCTGCCAGCCCCCCAGCAGGGTTACCCTCGCAATTGCTGGAGCGACGCCCAGATATTGTCGCTGCCGAGCGGCGCATTGCGGCCAGCATTGCGGGGGTAAATCAAAAAAAGGCGGCTCAGCTGCCGCAGTTTACTCTCTCAAGTTCATTAGGAGGTGCCTCGGACGAACTCGACAATGTATTAGATCCGGCAAATGTAATTTGGACGCTGGCAACTAACCTGCTCACACCACTTTTTGATGCCGGCAGGCTCAATGCAGAGGTCGACGAAGCTAAAGCCGTTCAAGATCAGGTGATAGCTAACTACGCTGCGACTGCTTTGAACGCATTTAAAGAAGTGGAAACGGCGCTGGATAGGAACCTTTCTGAAAGACAACGTGCGAGAGCCCTTAGCGGTGCAAGCGCGGCATCACAGCGTGCCCTGCATATTGCCCGTCTGCGATATCGCGAAGGCGAAGAGGACTTACTTGACGTGCTGACGATTCAACAAAGCGCCTTTCAGGCGCGCAGCGCGCTGGTATCAATCGAACGAATTAAATTGGAAAACTATGTCCAGCTCTCGCTTGCGCTTGGCGGTCATTGGCTCTCGAATGCTGACTGATGGTCCCGGCATTTGGATTAGAAGTCACAGTCTTTGGTAGGAATCGCTTTTTAACGTCTGCTTTCGGGATACTGCGGATATTAAAGATGGAGCCTCATGCCGCGTTAGGTAGCGCAATCGTAGTTAGCCGTTCTTATCCAGCAAAGTGGCAAGTGTCCGTCGTCAGATAATTTGAGACAGATGACCGGTTAAGCTAGGCGAGTGTTTGGCATCATCTGGTTGATATTAAG
>CANMEE010000003.1 GCA_947496865.1 uncultured Sphingomonadaceae bacterium | reverse complement strand
TTACGTCACTACGATGATACCAAAACACTGCCATGCTACATAACTAACATCTGTCTATCGATCGCTGACGGGGAACAGTGCGGATAGACATGGCTTGGCGACCAGAACGCGGCACCTATTGGTATGCCGCGCCCAGCATGAAGGTCAGGGAGGCCAACGGCACGCTCGATCCCTTCAAGTTTGGCGGTTTGATGAAGTTGGTCAATAGCTTGCTGATCAAGCCAACTATCATCGGACGAGATGACGTGGACGTTTTTGTTCATGGTCATTGAACATCTCCCCGATTGCTTAGTTTGTGCAGCTTCAGTTCCTTTTTTGAAAGTTGTTTCCGAATGGCGACAGACCACCGGCCATGCTCAAGCCAAGTTTCGTTCTTGAGTTCATCTCGCAACTGGTCATCGGAACATTTTGGATCGCTATTTAGTATGCAGTGAAACCAAAGCCCGTTGCGTCGAAGCAAAAGAGTGTCCTCGGCAATCCGCCGAAAATCATCGAATGGGCCGGGGTCATATTGATAAATGTTCCGGGCATAGGGATAATCCCACTTCAAACCCAATTGAGCACAAAGCGCTCGCGTTTCCTTCACTATGCCATCAAACGGATCGACATAAAGGTCAGGCCACCAACGACTTGGAGCAGATGCGCCTCGCCAACCATGCTGCCCCAACCAATTGTCTCTCTGATCCACAGTTATCTGAACCATGATCAAATCTTCGATATGCTCCCGGACGTGCATTTTTACGGTGCTGCCGGTATCCAGCCGTTCACAAATTTCACTAAAAACATCATTCCATAGACGCCCACGCTGCTTTTGCAGAAAACGCCTCAGCGGCGCGAGGTTTTCATTGAGTGATTTGGTATAGGCGGCCTCTTCCCAGGCATGTCTTTTGTGGCCTACGAATTTTCTGTCTACATTTTTATCCTTCTTCAATTTTACTGCTGGAGCATGACTTGCTCCCCATCGTGGGCGTTCCACAATGACTTTGAACATATCAGCACGCATGGCGTTTCTCCCCAAATGAGAGGAAAGCAGGCGACGAAATTGATGGCCTAAAATTGGAGACCATTTGTATTTTATTGAGTGGAAATATCGCAGCGTTGTTGCCACGAAAATCGGTTAGGCGAGCGAACTCACCGACATAGGAATTGCCCATGATTGTTGTTCCTGAATACTAAAGAATAGTGGAGTGATTGCATTACGTGTTTGCGTATTTTTCATCATGCACTCCTTTCCTTGGTATTGAACAATCGAAGTTATGTTGAACCGGTTAAGTTTGAAGGTGACAAAAATCAAGTATTATTTGAAATCACTTTCCGTTGTCGCGTCTTTTGTCGGCTATCGCATTTTGTTTCAGTGTCTGCTTTTTGAGCCTAGCCTATAGCGGACACTATCGTCAGACTACTGCAGAATGCCTACTTCGAAATGTTCTGTCTGGCGATCAAAAAATCAAAAGATAGCCAGCCGCAATCTACTACAGCTAGTCGCTCCAAAAATTGCACCTATACCTTTGTCTCTAAGCCGCAAAAAGATCAGGAATTGCTGCTGATCGCTGACGCTCCAAGTTGCTCTCTGCAGCGGATTTTGCACCAAATGCGTTCATATCCTGTGTCATCAATGCTAATTTTGACAAGTCTGCATCAATATTTTTGATTGGTTCTTTAGAAACTACATCAGCGGTTAAGCTGATCGACTCTTTAGCAACAATTGCAGCAGTGACAGCGCTCTCGCCTAGTGCCGCCACTTCTGACGACGACGTCTGACTAGTCTGTTGCGTATTCGCTGAATGTGTTTGCTCAAAGTAATCAAACACATTCACATCCTGCGGAACATCAAAACGCAAACTCTGTCCAGTTGCCGCGGTTGAACTGTTCAGGCCTGCTCTCAGCGCGGTCAACTGCCCATCATCCGGTTCGATCTCAGCTGCGGCTTGCAAATAGCCCTCCCGTTTCCAGTTTTGAAGCGAGGAACGTCCATTCGAATGTTGGGTTTGAGATACCGGGCTTCCAGCTGGTTTAAACGCCAATACTGCATCACCAACTGCACCCGTCGACCCATCCGTTCGCGTAAAGCTAGAGGTCGCTAGTATAATATTCTTGCCGATTTTGACGCGGTCATTGGTCGCCTGACCATTCAAGCTGATAGATGCAATACGATGATCATTTAAATTGGCGAGTTCACCAGCATCGGTTACGCCATTGTCATTCCGATCAACCCAGACTTTCAATTCGCGGAAGCGCACATCAAGGCTGGAGATAATGCCATCACCGTTGCTGTCGAGTGCCGACAAGGCTTGCAAGTCGCTCTTGGCACCTGGAGCTTCGGTGAGGAAGCTTAGCTCGGCACCATTATCGATCAAACCGTTGTTGTTACGATCAATGACCAGGAAGCCGTCGCCTTTGCCTGTCCAGCCAGTATTGTCGCGCGAACCATCGCCATCAATATCAAAACGGGCCTTGCTCTTCTTATAGCTCTTCAGTTCAACTCCATCGCCATCCAAATCGAGAACGATTGGCGCTAGCAGTCCGATATCCCGGTTTTTGAAGTTCAAAACGGTTGCGCTGTCCAAGGATCCCATGATGGTTTTCTTGGAGCCGATCATCAATTCGCCATTTTGAGCGTAGAGACGATATTTCTTCGATTTGCGACCAAAGGACTCTGAGCTAAATCCAACTACCGGTAACTCGGGAACACCTTTTTGGAAGAAGGTAATTGCAGCATCCGCAAAGCCACCAGTAGATCCATCCGCTTTGGTGAATGTTCCCTGATTAGCAACCGCAACGTCACCTAAAGTAAAATCAGATTCTGTCGCTGTTGCATTGAGGTTAATCGACACAATCCCGGCATCTTGCAGTGTGAACGTCTCACCAGCATCCACTTCGCCGTTGGTGTTAATATCCTGCCAGACACCGAATTCAGAGAACCGGGCATCATCTGCCGAAAGGATGGTATCACCATTGCTATCAAAAGCTCTCAAGCCATCGAGGTCAGATTTTGCCTCTTTCGCATCATCAATGAAACTGATTTCATTAACACCGCTTACAAAGCCATCTCCGTCGCGGTCGAGGAATAGAAATGCATCTCCGCTGCCAATCCAGCTAGTATCATCTAGTACGCCATCTCCATCGAGATCGAACAAAGCATTGCTCTGCGCCGCTGAGACAAATTCAGAACCATCGCCATCCAAGTCAAGAATGATTGGTGAGGCTACCGAAATAGTCTCATCGGCAAATGCAAGACGTTCAACACTGTATAATTGATCGCGTCCATCATCGCCGTTTACGCCAGGTTCTTCGTCACGGATACGAACATAAAAACCGCCATTTTGGGTTTGCAGTTCATATTCTGCACTATTGCCGCTGAAATAGGCGGTATCGGTTCCAAAACCGCCATAGAGCTTGTCATCTCCGCCATTGCCCCAGAGATGATCATTGCCAAACAGACCAATGACACGATCATTGCCATCGCCGCCAGCAAGATAGTCTGCCCGGAACCCGCCAAAGATATAGTCATTGCCGCCGCGGCCGAAAATTTCGTTAGCGCGGAAGAAATTACCAAACAGGAAGTCATTGCCTTCTGTGCCCTGACGCCAGCCCGAGAATGGATCATCGACGCGCAGTTGGGCGGTAGCGGTGGAAGTCAGTTCACCATCGCTGATCGTGTAGGTGAAGCTGTCTTCGCCTTGGAAACCGGCATTTGGCGTATACACAATATTGCCGTCTGTATCGAAACCGACCGTCCCGTTGGCACCGTCCGTTACCGCTACGACTGTCAACGGATCACCATCAGGGTCACTGTCATTATCAAGCAAGCTTGATTGCAATATCGTAAGCTCATCACCGCCCTCTGAAAGGAAGATGTCATCATCAACAGCAATCGGTGCCTCATTGACTGGATTGATTGTAAAGCTGAACGTACCGGCGACATCTAGCAAGCCATCAGTAGCGGTTACTTCAATATCAAAGGTGCCACTCGAACCTTCAGGAGCTGTCCCAGTAAAACGCGTCCCATCAAAACTAATCCAATCCGGCAGAGGATCGCCCCCAGGCAAAGTGGCCGTGTATGTCAAAGCGTCGCCATCAACATCTGCAAAAGAACCTGCCGCCAATGGAATATCAAACGCTTGGTTCTCATCAGACGACAAATCAGTCAACGCCACTAGAGATGGGGCATCATTAACCGGATCTATGCTGAGACGGAAAGCGTGATTGACAGAGAGCTCGCCATCCGTGGCAGTAATGTCGATATTCACCGTACCGTTAAAGTTTTGAGGCGGAATTCCTGTAAAGCGCGTTCCATCAAAACTTAGCCATGCTGGAAGCGCAGTTCCATCTGCCAAGGTGGCAGATAAGGTCAGAGCGTCACCGTCCACATCGGCAAAACTATCGGCGGGCAAGATAACATCTATGGCGGTATCTTCCAGCCCGACATAGTTGCTTGGAGCTAGGTCAACTACAGGCGTATCATTGAGCGCATTGATCGTCAGGGTAAAATCATCGTTTACTTCTAAATTGCCGTCGCTCGCGATGACAGTGATCTCGACTTCGCCGTTGAAATCCTGGGGCGGGGTTCCGGAAAAAACACTTCCGTCAAATAACAACCATACAGGCAGCGGTGATCCATTGGATAGGCGGGAGGTAAGGGTTAGAACATCACCGTCTATATCCCCAAACAATCCATTTGGTAGAGTGATTTCGAAACTACTGTCTTCGTTGGAATTTTGATCCGCAATTGGGGTCAGAAGAACCGGCGCATCATTGTCTGCAACCACAACCAATGTGAAACTCTGGCTGGTTTCCAAAAGTCCATCGCTGGCCGTTACATTAACTTCCAGGCTTCCGTTAAATTCTGGTGGCGGTGTGCCGGTAAAGGATACTCCATTGAAATTCAGCCAAGCAGGCAGCTGTGAGCCATCTAGTAGAGCAGCCGAGAGTGTCAGTGTGTCTCCATCGACATCGACAAACGCATTTTCAGGCAATGCAACTTCAAAGGCTTGATCTTCAAGAACGCCTGTATTCGCCAGTTCAAGGCCGACAACTGGGGCATCATTGACTGCGTCAATCGTCAAACGCAAATCATCGCTGACGGTCAGGTTTCCATCAGAAGCCGTAACCCGCAAGTCAATCGTTCCATTGAAATCCTGCGGAGGCGTTCCGGTGAATTGAACTCCATCAAAATTCAGCCAAGCTGGCAAATCAGCGTCATCACCAAGCGTTGCAGTTACCGACAACATATCACCATCAATATCTGCAAACATATCCGCCGGTAGCTCAATCAAAACGGCCGTATCTTCTGTGCCCGTTTGATCAGCAATTGGTGTTAGCAGGACCGGAGCATCGTTGACCGGGTCAACCGTCAAAGCAAAAATGCTGCTTGCCGTCAGGCTGCCATCAGATCCGGTAACCTCAATTTCCAAGGTACCATTAAAGTCTTGTGGCGGCATACCAGTAAAGCGGGAACCATCAAAATTCAACCAAGCTGGTAGAGCGCCTCCATCTGCAAGCCTTGCGGAGAGGAAAAGAACATCGCCATCTACATCTGCGAACACATTGTCTGGCAATAAAATATCAATTGCTTGGTCTTCTGCAGTGTTTTGATTGCTCAATGCCAGTGACACGACTGGAGCGTCATTGGTTGCCTCTATAGTAAGCTGGAATCCATTGCTGACTTCCAGCGCGCCATCACTAGCGACTACGGTAATATCGAACGTACCGTTAAAGTCCTGCGGCGGGATGCCGGTGAAGCGAACGCCATCAAAACTTAACCAGGCTGGAAGATCGGATCCATCTGATAGGCTCGCACCCAAAGTAAGGCTATCACCATCAACGTCACCGAAGATGTTTGATGGCAGCGCGATATTTACCATCATGTCTTCAGATGAGATCACATCTGCCATTAGTGTCAGCACAACAGGCGCATCATTCACAGGATCGATGGTCAGCTTGAAAATATCTGTTATCTCAAGTTCGCCGTCGCTGGCTGTAATCGCCAAGCTTATATCACCGTTAAAGTCTTGCGGCGGCGTACCCGTCAGGCGGCTGCCATCAAAGCTCAGCCAAGCTGGAAGCTCAGATCCATTGGCCAAACTTGCGCTCAACGTCAGAACATCGCCATCTACGTCAACAAATGTATCGCCGGGGATCACAATATCGACAAAGCTGTCTTCCAGCACAGACACATCAGCCAGAGGCGTCAAAACAACCGGTGGATCATTTTCAGGAGAGATCGAAAGCGCAAAATTGTCACTTACTTCCAGCGAACCGTCATTGGCGGATAGCGCGATTTCAACAACGCCGTTGAAGTTTAGCGGCGGCTGTCCAGTGAAACGAGAACCATCAAAACTTAGCCATGCTGGTAAATCATTGCCGTCCGCCAGAGTCGCCGTGATCGTCAGCGCATCTCCATCGATATCAGCAAAGACATCTTCTGGAATAGTAAAGTCAATAGGTTGATCCTCACCAGACATTTGATCAGAAATCATCGCGGATAAGACAGGCGCATCATTCTGCGGATCAATCGTGAGCGTGAAATTATCACTGACTTCCACAAACCCATCACTCGCAATAATAGTGAGTTCCAGCGAACCATTGAAATCTTGAGGCGGAGTTCCAGCCAATGACAACCCATTAAAGGTCAACCAAGCCGGGAGGTCTGAACCATCGGCCAGTTTTGCTGATAGAGAGAGCAAATCACCATCAACATCGACAAAACTCTCGATTGGCACCGCGATGGTGAACGGCGTATCTTCGAGAAAGTTCTGATCGGCTATAGGTGATACTAGGATAGGTGCATCGTTTTGGGCTTCGATCGTTAGTTCAAAGCTTTGCGAAACTGAAAGTTCACCATCACTCCCAGTGACTGTAACGGCAAGAGTTCCATTGAAATCTTGCGGCGGTGTTCCTGTAAACCGGACACCATCGAAACTGAGCCATGCTGGCAGGTTCGAGCCGTCCTGTAAGCTGCTTGAGATTGAGACCACGCTATCGACGTCGGTGAACATGCCATCTGGAATGGCAAAATCGACAGCAGTGTCTTCCAGTACATTTTGATCAGCGAGTATGAGCGCCAAAACAGGTGCATCATTGACCGCATTGATACTCAGAACAAAATTATCTTGAACCGATACAGCTCCATCATCAGCACTGACTGCGATTTCAAGAGAACCATTAAAATCAAGTGGCGGCGTTCCAAAAAAACGTGCTCCGTCAAAAGTGAGCCATTCGGGCAAATCGGAGCCATCCGCGAGAGTAGCGCTGATAGCCAGTATATCGCCGTCTGCATCTGAGAAGGTTCCAGGGGGAAGCAAGATATCAACCGCATTATCTTCGTCAAATCCTACATCGATCAACGAGGCGCTAATGATCGGAGCATCATTGACTGGATCCACATCAATTGTGACCAATCCCGTAACTTCGCCTTCAGAGTCATCGGTGACGACATATTCAAAACTGGTCTGACCAGCAAAGTTGGCATTCGGGGTGAAGATGATATTGCCAAATTCATCAATTTCCACTGTACCATCTGAAGCAGCCCCAACAGAAACGAGACGAAGGGTCGCTCCCTCTTCGTCACTATCGTTCGAAAGCAGCTGATCAGCGGTCAGCATAAGTTGCTGATCTTCGGTAATTGCAAATGCATCTGGCGCTGCAACGGGTAGTTCTGGAAGGTCTTGCACATCAATCGTAACAAGAGCGCTCGTTTCAGAGATCCCGCCCTTGCCATCAATAGCGCTGTAAACAAAACTTGCAGCACCAGTGTATCCGGCAAACGGAGTGAAGATAATGTTGCTGCCTTCAATTCTCACATTTCCGTTTGTGGCAACGACCCCAACGAACTCAATGACATCACCATCGGGATCGCCGTCATTTGCGAATAAATCAGCAGGCGCGAACCGGTAAGCCTCATCCATATCGATAATGAATGGCCCATCATCTGTTACAAAAGGATCTCCGTTTTCTGGCCTGATATTGATCGTAACAACCGCGCCATCTTCCGCTTCACCATCTGATATCCAATAATCAAACGAGGCAATGCCGTTGAAATTTGCGTTTGGCGTAAACAGGATATCGCCGTTCTCATTGAATGCGGCAGTGCCTTTATCCGGGAAGAGATCGAGACGAGAAACCACGAGGTCATCACCATTCGGATCAGTATCATTGCCTAGCAGCTGTGCTTGGGTAATGATGATAGCGATATCTTCTTCCGTCTCGAAAACATCATTTCTTGCGGTCGGTGCATCATTGAGTGGGCGGAAGTTAATCTCAACATTGCCAACAGAACGGGCTCCACTGGAATCTTCAACAATATAGGTGAAGCTCGCATTGCCCAGGAAGTCCTGATCCGGCGTAAAGAACACGTCATTGCCCGATGAGAAAACCGATCCATTGATCGCGGTTCCCAGTTCAACAAAACTGATGGGATCGCCTTCGGGATCCCGGTCATTCGAGAGCAAAGCGCCAATTGTGGTCGTCACGCCCTGGTTCATTCGGCGTCTAAACTCGTCAGTCCGGGGACGCGGTGCATCATTTACCGGATTCACCGAAACCGTCACATTAGACCTGTCAAAGCCGCCATTTCCGTCAGAGACAACATAGCTGAAGGTCGCGATTCCAGAGAAATCAGCACCAGGGTCAAAGTTTACTTGGGAACCTGAAATTCGGGCATCACCAAACCCGCGAGTTTCGATGACATCGCCATTTTCGTCGCGCGGTCTCCCGACGCTGGTGATCGTCAAACTATCGCCATCGATATCGAAGTCGTTGGCAAGTAAGTCAGCAAAGCTGATGGAAATTGTGGTGTCTTCGTTGGTTACAAAACCCGCATCATCGGAAGAAATGGGTGCGTCATTGACTGGCAAAACCACAACTTTAGCTGTCGCCGAGCTACGCCGTCCAAACGGGTCTTCGATAGTGTAACTAAAAAACGCATCTCCGTTAAAGTCCTGATCGCCAGTGAAAGTTATACTGCCATCTGCTTCCAGTATCGCATTGCCACCTTCGCTGAGGCCTATGTCAACGATAACGAGGCTTTCCACGTCAATTTCAGCATCATTTTCAAGAAGCAGAGCCCCATCGAAGTTGAAACTGATATCTTCGTCAGCAAACCTTACAATATCATCTGCGGCATTCAATCCGCCTTCGCGCGATGCTGCCAGAATTGCGGCACGGTCCAGGATTGTACCGTCGGCAAATACAACTTCCTCAATACCATTTTCATTGTCAAGATAATGATTCTCGATCGTCAACGTATCGAGAATGAAATTGTCTGCACGCTCCAATTCGATAATGAGCGTATCGCCGTCACGAACAAAGCTTACATCTGCTTGGCTTATCCCGGCGCCCAAAACGACTTGGTCCACGTCAACTGCTGCCCCAGCTTCTCGGGTGATATCTTTGGCAGATCCAAACCCGAATAGATATTGGTCAGACCCGGCACGGCCTTCATAAATATCATTTCCTAAGCCGCCATCAAACCGGTTAGCGCCATCATCTCCAAGAAGATTGTCTGCAAAATTAGAGCCTCTTAGGACCTCGATGCCAGTTAAGACATCGCCCTCTGCATCGGCACCGCTGCCAAGCCCAGTCGCCAAATCAATCGTAACGCCAGCAAAAGAGTTGCTGTAATCTGCTGTATCTAATCCCAGGCCGCCCGTAATTTGATCAGCTCCAGCATTTCCGCTTATGATATTATCGTTATCGTCACCAGTAAGGACATCATCATGGGCAGATCCCAAGATATTCTCAAAGCCTGAAATTGTGTCGCCTTCAGCATCACCCCCGCTAACGATCTCAGTGGCCAAAGAAACTGAAACAGCCTGTGCTGAAATGCTATAATCGAGAGTATCTGAGCCATCGCCGCCAACTAAACTATCTGCGCCGCGCCCACCTTCGATTAGGTCATCGCCGTCACCGCCAGAAATATTGTCGTCGCCGCGTCCGCCTCGCAATATATTCGCTACGCCATCGCCTTCCAGAACATCATCGAGCTCTGATCCTCGAAGATTTTCGATAGAGACGAGTGTATCGCCTTGCGCGTCACCGCCGGTAGCGGCGCCGTTAGCCAAGGAAACCGAAACGGCCTCTGCTGATGCTGAATAATCAGCGGTATCAATATCATCGCCGCCATCGAGTAAGTCACCATCTGCACCGCCGATAAGCGTGTCATTGCCGCTTCCGCCAAATAAAGAGTCACTTCCCGCTCGCCCTTCAAGCAAGTCGTTCCCACCAGCACCTTCAAGCCGGTTATCTTCTAGATTCCCGAACAATTGATCACGAAATTCAGAGCCAACGATATTTTCGATGGAGAATAGCAAGTCACCTTGCGCATGACCGCCCTGCCCAATCCGGGTCAGGATATCCATGCGAACACCGATGTTGGAACCTTCATAGGAGATGGTATCAATACCTTCTCCGCCGTCCAAGCGATCCGCGCCATCGCCGCCAACGAAATAGTCGTTGCCGCCGCGGCCATAAATATCATCATTACCATCTAGGCCTTCGATACGCTCGCCTAGTGCGGTGCCAATCAGTAGGTCGCGGCGATTAGTGCCAGTAATAACATTCGCAAATATCGAGGACACTTCTCCGGTGACGTCGCCTGTACTGACACCGTCCTGATTGTCACCCAGCAGATACTCAAAATCTATATCGCCAGAGAAATCTTGCTCAAATTCAATGACAAGGAACTCACCCTGATAGTCCGATATTGTTCCATCAGATAGACTTTGGGTTCCTAAAAATTCGAGATAGGGTGGCGTGATCGGCTGGCCGGGTAGCGGCTTCCATTCCACATCGCGGTCATTGGCGATCAAGTCAGAAATACGGACTACCAGCGGCGCATTGAGCGATGTCTGCCAACCGGCATCCGGATTGGCAATTGGAGCATCGTTGACGGCCGAAATGTTCACGACAACATTACCGGTGTCCGTGCCATTGGCATTGTCAGTTACAACATAGGTGAAATTGCCATTACCATTGGCGTTGGCAACCGGAACCACCAATATATCACCGTTTTCCGTGAAAGACACGCTTGCGATTTTGGCACCTGCGCTAATCGAGACGATTTCAAGCAAATCATCGTCAATATCCGTGTCATTGGCGAGCAATTCGGCACGCGTAATGATGAACGAATTATCCTCTTGCGTACTCGCAAAATCAGACTGCGCCACCGGCGGTGCATCGCTAACGGGATCAAAGTAGAGACTGGTTTTGCCTGCGTTGACGCCGCCATTTCCATCACTAATGACGTAAAAGAAGCTTGCCCCGCCCCAATAATCTGGATCGGGCGTAAAATAGATAAGACCATCCTCACCAATTTCCACGCTGCCATTGGTAGCGAAGCTGACCGTTTCCAGAGCAACCGTGTCGCCATCTACATCTCCGTCATTTTGGAGTAGAATTGCTGGATCGATTACCAGCACCTCATCTTCCGTGCCGACCAACGGCAAGAAGCGCGTGCCGATGCGATCATATGTGTCAGAACCTGTGAAGGGGCGGTCATTGACGGGCGTTACTTCAACCGTAACGCGCTCGGAAACACTGGCACCTTGACCATCGGAAACTGTATAGCGGAAACTCGCTAGCCCATTGAAGTTGTTGGATGGATTAAACACAATCTCGCCATTGGCAAATAGCGTTGCATTGCCTCCAATTCCTCCACCAACCGAGGTAACGGTCAACAAGTCCCCGTCTGGGTCGACATCGTTCAAGAGGAAGTCCGCGGCAGTGATGATGATTTGTTCATCTTCACGCGTCACATATCCGCCATCGGGCAGCAAGACTGGTGCATCGTTCACGGCAACGACGTTTACGAAAGCTGTCGCTGTGGCGCTTCCGCCTGCTCCATCCAATATGCCGTATGTGAAGAGAGCGGGACCAAAAAACTCGCCTGTCGGCGTGATTAGGATCGATCCATCGGCCTGCAAATCGGCCGTAATATTGCCGTCACCCTCAACATTTTCAATCGATATGACATCGCCATCAATATCGCTATCATTGCCAAGTAGTTCAGCCGCAGTAATTATGAAAGGAAGGTTTTCGTCAGTTGAGAATCCGCTGTCATTCCTCGCGATAGGATTGTCGTTTACTGGCAGAATATCGAGTGTAACGCGCGCCTCAGCAACGCCGCCTTCTGGTGTATTCGCCACATAGGTAAACCCGGCTTCACCGACATAATCAGCATCTGGCGTGAATGTCACATCGCCATTAGAGGCTAGCGATACGGAACCATTTAGCGCATCTTTAACCTGTGAAATGAGCAGCAGATCGCCATCTGTATCGTTCGCGAGCAAACGCGCAGAACTGATAATAACCGTCTCATCTTCATCAGCAACCAATCCGCTATCATCATTGGCCGTCGCAAACGGTCTTACGCGGACCGAGACAGTTTGTGTGGTTAGGCCATTACGACCATCAGAAATGACATAGTCAAAACTTGTCAGTCCGCTAAATCCAGCTTCGGGAGTGTAAAGGATCGAACCATCCGGCTCAATCCTGACACTACCATGCTCGCTATTGCCCACGGAGAACATGGAGATTTCATCCCCGTCAGGGTCAAAATCATTAGCAATTAACTGCGCAGAACCAACGGACAGCACGTCCCCTTCGATAACCGTGAAGAACCCGTCGTCACGAGTAACAGGTGCATTATTGTCAAGAAGATTAAGGACATCAGCAACTGTCCAGGTCACGCCATCGGCAAATGCAATCTCTTCAACGGTGTCTTCAACATTGCCATCGAGCATGTTCAATATTGTCAAACGATCTTCACCGCCGCCAGCAAAGGTTATGACTAGGCCATCATCGCCTTTATAGAGGCGCGAAACACTTGCCTGCGTAGAGTCATAACCGGTAATTTCAATCCGGTCGGTTCCGCCGCCATTATCTTCGATAATGTCTGCGCCCTCGCCCGCAGCATAACGATAAACATCATCTCCAAGCCCGCCAGAAAGCCGGTCAGCTCCAAGACCGCCAACCAATATATCAGCACCCGAGAAGCCCCATATCTGTTCTCCCGCATCGGTCGCGGATTCAGATATGATACGGGCTTGAATTTGTTCACGTGTCCACAAAGTGCCATCTTCGAACAAAATGGACTCAACACCGGAATTCGTGCCCGTTAATGAATCTGCAAGTGTCAGACGGTCCCCGGTTCCTGCAAATTGCAGAATTAAATCTGTGCCCGCGGGAGGGCTTCTGCGAACAACCACTATTTCATCTGGCGTATAGCCGAATATTCTAAGCTGATCGGCAGTATCTGATCCACTGTCAGATATCCGGTCGTCACCATCACCAGCATTATAGACGTAAACATCATCGCCAGCGCCGCCATCGATAATATCGAAGCCAGCGCCGCCGTTCATTTCGTCAGATGCGTCAGTACCAATCAAAATGTCGTTGCCGGGGGTCCGGGCATCAGTTGCCAGTCGCTCCAGGATTTCAGCTTGAGTAACGCTCACACCATCAAAGGAGAACTCAATCAGCTCGATGGCATCCGCATTAGATGGCAGCAGTCCGTTCAAAATCAGGATGCTATCATCGCTGCCTTCAAATTCTATCAATAGATCATTTGAACCGCTCTCGAAACGGCGGAACCGGACGGATTGCGAACTATAGTCCTGAATCTCCAGTATATCCCCAATGCTAGCGCCATTGTCGTTGATCAAGTCACGACCATCACCAGCACGGAAAACGTATCGATCTCCATCCGCGCCTCCGACGAGTATATCATCGCCTAGACCACCAGAGAGCACATCATTGCCAGCATCACCATTCAAGGTGTCTGCGCCATCATCGCCAAAGAGCTGATCATCATTCGTGGCGCCGCTGAGATTATCGTCACCATCTCCACCGCGCATAATGTCGGCTTCATAGCCGCCGAACAGAGTGTCATCGTCTGGGCCGGTGGCCAAAGCGATCGCCATATATTGAGCGTAGGTCAATATCGTGCCATCAGCGAAGCGGAGCTCTTCCACTTTGTCGATCGAACTGGTTGTCGCTTCACTGATAATCAACTCATCATTAGTTCCGATAATTCGAACTGCAATATTCGCGCTGTTCTTCTGATATATCTCGACGTCTGCTGGCGTAATATCAGCGCCAAATATAACCGCATCAAAGCCGCCTTGGTTGGAAGTACTATCACCTTCCAAAATGGTTGAAGTCTGATCACCACGATTGAAATAATAGGTGTCGTCACCTGCACCGCCGATAAGCACATCGGTTCCTGTGCCGCCGGACAGCTCATCATTGCCGCCCAGGCCGCTTAACCGATCACGCCCGGCGTTACCGGTGATGATATCGCCATCTACCGAGCCGTTAAGCACATCGTCCCCGCCATCTCCTGTCAGGGCAAGGGTGAGATAATCCTGATAGGTCCAGATGGTCCCATCGGCAAAACGGACTTCTTCGATCCTGTCATTAATATCATTGACGGTATCGGTGAGCTGCACGCGATCATCTGTACCTTTGATCCGCAATATGATTTCGCTGCTACTGACAATCGACACCTCAATGTCATCTGGCAAAATATCTGCTGCGAATTCAAGATAGTCGAAACCGCCACGGTCAGCAGCGCTAACGCCGTCCTCAATTGTATCTTGCCCGTCGCCGCGGCCGAATAAATAACGATCATCTCCAGCACCGCCGCGCAGGCTGTCATCGCCCGTTCCACCTTGCAGTTCGTCATTACCCGCATTGCCGAACAACGCGTCGTTGCCAATACCGCCTTGCAGCAGGTCATCACCAATGCCGCCATTAAGCGTATCGTCTCCGCCATCTGTCAGTCCAGCCCGGCGCAGCTGTACGTCATCAATAGATGCGCCGCGCGTATCAACAATTCCTGTACCACGGAACGTTAGTGAATTATCTCCATCAACAGCAGTCAACTGAAGTGTTTCACGCACCATCACCAGATTTGTTGGATCATCAATTTGAGCGACAATGACATCGTTCCACAACACATCAAAGGAACCGCTTGCGGCCGTTGTTTTATTGGCGTGCGAAAATCCCAAAACGACCGTTTCACCATCGACAAGACCAGAAATTGTTTGAGATATATCCATGTTAGCGCTGTCAGAATCCAGGTCCAACCAGCGGCTTCCGTCGGCCGCGGCAATCCCGGATTCACCGGAATTGGCTAACTCATAAGTGGCTCCATTATTGTTTACCCATCCTGGGATTTCGGCTGCAGCAACACCCCATGAAAATACTGTATGAGCTTCAAGAAGTTCTTCAAAACTGCCATTAACGATCAGATTTACGCCAGCTTCTACTAGTGCTTGACCATCGTCACCGATCAGCTGGTCATTGCCCTCACCCCCGGAAATGACATCATTGAGGGCTGTTCCGGTTAGTGTCTCGTCGGCGGCCGTACCATCAATTACATTTGACTCCGGTGTTCGCAGTCTTGCGTTGAGGTCATCACGGTTCCAGATCGTCCCATCAGCAAATTCAAAGGACTCAAGCCATTCATATCCATTGCGGAAACCGCCAGAAAGCTGACGAACAATCCTGACTTTGTCTTCTGTACCGCGAATACGAATCTCGACATCCTGAGAACTCAGTCGGATCACGTCCAGATCTGTTGGGGCAATGCCTGAGCCAAATACTAATTTATCAGCCCCGCCGGCAGAACTACGTCGCCTGCTGCTTATCAGTTGAACATCATGAATGATGTCCTGTCCGCCGCCACGTCCAAAGTAATAGGTGTCAGATCCAGCATCCCCATAAAGCGTATCATTGCCGCTACCGCCATCGAGATAATCACTGCCATTATCGCCGCCGTAAACAATATCATTGCCGGCGCCGCCCGTGACCGTATTCGAAGCTTCGTCCCCCCATATGCGTTCATCCGCATCCGTACCTTGAGTCACGGTATTGACGATTTCTCGATAGGAAAGCGCTGTGCCGTCAGCAAATCGCAACTCCTCAATGATAGTCGTATCATTGCCGCCGCCGTGAGCGGTTAAGGTGTTATTGAGCAATATGCGGTCATCGGAGCCATTGATGAGGACCAATATGTCCCGTTTGTTGGTCGTAACAAAGGTGAGGTCATCAATCGAGATGCCTTCGCCAAAATCTACCCTATCATAGCCGCCGGACCGGATAAGATTGCTATTATTCCGATCATAAATATCATCATAGCCGTCGCCGCGATTAAAGACATAGACGTCGTTATTGCTACCGCCGCGCAATATGTCATCTCCGGTACCACCGATAATGACATCATTACCTTCCCGTGCATCGATCACATCATTTCCAGCGCCGCCAGAAATCGTTTGCCCGGCTGAATTTCCAGTAATGCTATCGTCGCTATCAGTAGAAGCGAAGGGTTCTGCGGGCGGAACGAAGTTTAACGCCGTCAAAATCGCATTGCGGTCCCAAACTGTACCATCGCCAAATTCAATTTGCTCCACACCTTTGCCGGCCGCTGCAACATATTGGCCGCGCAATATGATTTCATCATCGGTATCAGTAAACGTAACAACAACATCATCGCTCTCGCCATGCAAACGGCGCAATTCAATATCGCCGGCTGTATAGCCAACAAGCCGAAGTATATCGATGTCGGCCGCATTTGTGCTGCTGTCGTTTACAATATCCCGGCCATCAAAACGGTTGAAGATAAAGATATCGGACCCGCCTGCTCCCAAAAGAACATCGTTGCCGCGTGCACCTTCCAAGATATCGTCGCCCGCAAAGCCCGAAACAATGTCATTATTATCCGTCTGACTGCTTGTTATGACTTGCGCGCGAAGCTCACTAATGTCCCAGCTAACGCCATCAGCAAATTCAATCGCTTCAATTGCGGAGCTATTGGCGGTATCGAGACCACCTTTGATGATAACTTCGGTTCTATCTACAAAAGACAATAGAACGTCATTGCCGACAGGATCTGTACGGCGCGCAGTTACTTCATCGCTACTAAAATTGGTGAAGGTCAGCAGATCGCCTGAAGACGCGCCGCGATCATCAAGGATTTTGGTCCCGCTTTCCCGCTCAACGATATAGGTGTCATCGCCGCTCAAACCAACAAGCTCATCATTGCCGGTACCACCATTGAGGGTGTCGGCACGGCCTGCAAAACCGCGAATTATGTCGGCATTAGTCGAAACCTGTCCATCGACAAGTGCTTGCAATACCTCATCAAAGACAATCGATCGGCCTTCAGAAAATACCAGCTCTTCAATAGCTTTGGTTGATCCGGTCGCTAACGCGCCGCGGATCACCAGATTATCATCTATTCCCTGGAATTGAATGACTAGATTGTCGCCATCAGCAGAATATTGCAGCATATCGGCCGAGATTAGATCACCAAATTCTAGGCGGTCATTTCCACCCGCATCATCGATTGCATCTTGGCCATAACCGATATCAAAGCGATAGATATCATCACCGGTATCACCAACCAATTCGTCCGATCCGAAACCGCCGTCCAATATGTCGGTTTCACCGGCGAAGCCGACGAGCAAGTCATCACCATCGGAACCCCGCACCAGTTCAGCGCGAAGGTCATTGAAATCCCAGATCGTGCCGTCTGCAAAGTTAAATTCTTCGACCAAACGCTGGTCTGCGCCGTTAACAATACGCAGTTGGTCGCCGGAATCTTTAAGGGTAAAATAGACATCGCTGCCATCGCGGCGGGCGGTGATATTCTCCGTGGTCACCAGTTCGCCGAAGATAACCCGGTCAATAGCACCTGCTTCCGCATCACCGTTCAAGACCTCAACGATGGTATCAAAATCATAATCAGTACCAAAAGCGTAGGTGTCTGCTTTGCGTCCGCCGTTGAGTATGTCGTCCCCTTGACGGCCATCGAGCACATTCTCGCTATCGATAATGCCATCGATCACATCATCGGCGCGAGTACCACCGCTAATCGCCAACAACTCTTCTACATCTGATATTGATATCTCGGTGCCATCAGCAAATTTAAACTGTTCAACGCCCCAAAGCGAAGACCGGAACTGATCCCGAACACGAAGCTGGTCTGAGCGCCCATCAAATGTGATGAGAAGATCATTGCCTTCTTTGATGAAGTTGGTTTCATCAAAGATAACGCTGGCACCGAACTCTACACTATCTTCTGCTCGCCATTGGCCAGCATCAATTCGGTCAGCAATTATGTCCTGGCCGTAACCGATATCAAAGACATAAGTGTCGCCATCGCTTGAACCGATCAGAAGATCGTTGCCGCCGAGCCCATCTATCCGTTCAGCATAATGTGTGCCGTAAAGCGTGTCGTCTCCCGAGGTTCCAATCAGATCAATATCTTCAGGATTGAGATCCGTATTCGGGACGGTCCGGTCAGAGAAGATGATTTGCTCAATCTCGTTGTCAGCCAATCGGTCATACTGACCTTCGATCGTGACTGACTCGCCCGTCGACTTGAGTGTAATGGTAAAGTCATTCTTGAAGCGTGAGAACGTAACGTCATTCAAAGCAATATCAGTAAGCACAAGGCTGTCATAGCCAGCAGAGATCAGTAGCCGGGTTGCGGACACATTGTCGAAAATCACATCATTTCCGTAGCCTTCGGCGAAGACATAGCGGTCACTTAGAGCTCCGCCTTCCAACCGGTCATCACCGGCACCACCATCAAGCGTGTCATTCCAGTCAAAACCGTAAATTGTGTCATTGCCATCCGTCGATGCTTCGCTCAGTATCATCCGGGCGAGCCGATCCATATCCCAAGACGTACCGTCCGCAAAACTGATGCGATCAACGCTGTCGTGGCGCAGGAAGAACAAACCAACTGCAGTAAGACGGAACTGGTTCTGGAGCGTTACGCTGTCGGTGCTGTCTTTTAGCTCAAGCGTAACAGTGGATGATGCGCCCTCCCTAACAATGCGGACGTCATCTGCGGTTATCCCAGCTCCAAATTTCAAAGTATCGAAAGAGCCCTCGAACACTTCGAAGTAATTGTCTTCGATAACGTCCTGACCGCCGCCACGTTCAAATATATAGGTATCGTCACGATTGCCGCCAACCAGGATATCATTACCCTCACCGCCATCGAGCACGTCATTTCGTGTAAAGCCAACGATATAGTCTGCATCATCGGTTTTCAGATCACGCAGCACTTTGGCAGCTATGGTATCGCTCTCCATGAAGCTGAAATCACTGAACACCAAACGTTCTATTTGATTGGTTCGGAGGTCGCCAAATAGGAAGTTTTTGACCGTGAATTGGCCAAGAATCTCCACGCGATCGCCGGTATCGACGCCATTTTCATCCTGTAAATAGATAAAGAGGTCGTTGGACGTACCAACCCGGTCAAAACGAATATTATCTTCGGATATACCCTCCCCAAACTGGATAATATCAATATGATCATGAAAAGGGTTGTCGTTCTTGTCTTCAACGACATCCTGACCATAGCCGTAATCAAATATATAGAGATCGGAGTCCCGGCCACCGCGCAGGAGATCATTGCCAAGACCGCCATCGAGCACATCAACAGCATTGGTTCCTAGAACAACATCATCGCTATCCAGCGGATGGCTGGTTGCATAGGCGATATCCAAATAGTCCCAACGCACACCGTCCGCGAAGAAGATGAGATCCATCTCGGTGGCTATTGAATAGTCGCCGCCAAAGATGCCGGGCCATACGCCCTCAAACTGATCTTCAATGCGCGCGACATCGTCGCTGCCATCTATCTCCAGGACAAGATCGAGGCCATCTTTATAGGCAAAGACCTGATCCGATGTGACATGCGCAAAACGCAGCTGGTCTTCGCCTCTCGGCTGCAAGATCCCTTCGACATCTTTGATTGTGACTTCACCGAAATCACGGCCCAGAACATAGAGATCCGAACCCAATCCCCCCCGGACGATCTGGTTTCCACCGGTAATGTAGAAAATATCATCGCCGCTCGTACCCGCAACATCTGTATCGGCAATATCATGCTGAATGACCCGATCCTGATCGACACCGAAAATATTAGCTATGCGGAGATAATCCAAAGCAACGCCGCTATTTTCAAACGCAGCAATAGTCATCTGTGCGAGGAAATTTTGGCTGTTTGAACCTGACCCGGTACGCTTGTAATCCGCATAGACCACGGACAGAACATCCTGCCAGTCGGTCAGATAATCAATCGCAGCCTGCTCTTCTACCGGAGCGGCGGCCATGACAGCATTCAGAAGCGGCTCTATTTCGCGATTGGTGTTTGGCTTGAACGCATCGGCACCCGCATCATATTCCACACCCTGGAAGAAGTCGCTCAGCGCGCCTTGCGAGGCCAGACGCACCGCAACCCCGCGGCTTGCACCGATATAGAGGTTGATCATGCTGTCGAAGAAGCCGATGGTTTCGGCTACCGGTGTTTCATAGACAAGCAGGCCGTTTTCATCGGTTTCAGCAATGTTGATCCCGGGCTGGAAGTCCACACCGAAGGAAGCGCTTGCAAAGCGCAGTTGATCCAATGTCAGCAGCTCAGCGCGAATGGCGCTGTCATCGCTATTGTCGGCATCCAGCAGATTGTCGAGATCGACCTGGAAATTGCGCAAACCAAAGGCATTTTCGCCATAGCGATCCTGATAGTCTAACGCGCGCTGGAGATTATTGGCCCAGACAAAAAATTCACCCTGATCGTCCCGGATCATAACCGTATAGTCGGTGATGATACCATTTTTGAGCTGGAACGCGACTTTCTCAAATGGCGCTTCCGGAGGGAGCGTGTCCGCGAAATCCTCAACCCGCCAGCTACGGCCATCAACAGTCGCTTGCGCTTGAATATCAGCGAGTGTCGCGCGCGCAATGATACCGCCGTCACTGTCCAATATGTCGGATCCGCTAGCCAGCTCCCAATAGGTTCCGCCGCCATCGGTGCGCTCAATCGCATAGTCATGAACCACAGCGCGGCCATCAACAAGGCTGACCAGATAGGCAGTCTCATCCCGGAACTGAGGCAGAAAATCGCGGTCTGATGGCGTCCAGAGCTGTTGCAATTCCCAGGTCGCACCGCCGGCCGCAGCATGGGCCAGCACATCTTCTAGGCTTGCCCGAGCGATAACCGCCCCGCCCCCGTCGAGCACATCAGCACCGCTGGCGAGCGTCCAGTATCCACCGGTCGCACCTTCCTGATAGACACCGTGATCGAGCCGCTCACTGCCATCAGCACTAAGCAGCACCGGTGTCAGTTCGCGCGTTTCATATCGGCCGTTTACCCATGCGGAGAAAATCGGCACCGCCTGATCCCGCAGCGTCGTGAGATTGGCGACCGTCATCGACTGCGCGACTTGCTCAGCCACCGCGGCAATTGCAAAATCATTGCTGGCAGCAACACCGAGATCGGTCAGCCGGCCATAGCCCTTGGCATCAAACAAGGCAGCGTCTGCGGTCTTGCCATTATCCCCGCGATACACCGTGGACACACGATCTGTATCAAAGATAATCTCGTAAATATCGCCGGTTGAACCATCGTCATAGGTAAACTCGCCGCGCGCACGCAGTTCGTTGTTATTCGACGTAGTCAGGCCCAGTTGCTCGGAAGTCAGCGCAAAGGAAGCGATATTCAGACTGTCGAGCGAGAATAGCTCACCATCTTGCGTCACACCATCGGTATTGAGATCGCGCCAGACCTGCAGATCGCCAAATTGCGCATCCAGTGCGTCAACCACGCCATCACTATTGCTGTCAAATCCAGCCAGCTCGGTAAAACCAGAAACGCCTGGCGCGCCGAAGAGCTCACTGACATCATCAATTGTGCCGGAACCATCACGGTCATAGACCAGGAAACCGTCATCGGAGGAAATCCAGCCGGTTTCCTCGGCAAACAAATCGCCATCGCCGTCAAAACTGGCTTTACCAACCTTAAAGTTCCGAATGCCATCCCCGTTGAGATCGAGGACAAGCGGGTCGTCGCCTTCCAGCGAGAAGAGGTTTTTCGCTGCGAATAGCGCTTGATCGGCCCAGGTCTTGATATGCCCAAACAACGCGCCAAACAGACGGAAAGGTACAGCATCAGGGCCATTGTAAATCCGGAAGATCATTCCCAGATCGCCGCGGTTTTGCAATCCGAGACTTGTCAGCGAAATATTCTCTGTCTCGCCAGCCCGGAAGCCGCCAAAGTCAAAATCATTGACGACCATAGAGCTTTCCAGAAGCTCCTCGGCCGAAGCGTCTCTATCAAGCTTTTTGCCAAAACTGACCAGCAGATCACCGTCCTTGGTGAGACCATAGTGAATGAAGGGCAGCAGCCAATCATAGACAATATCGGTATTAGCGACGAAGAAATTGGTGCCTCCGGTCAGCGGAATGCCGAATAGCGAGAGGATGTCATGGTTTTCCGCATCCATGATGATGGAACCGGCTGAATATAAAAACGTATCGCGTCCACCAGAATTGGTTGGCTCCTGCGCGCCGTCTATTTTATCGCCCCACAGCTGTCCGTTCTTGGAATTATTGTAGATTAGGTCGTTGCCCTCACCGCCAACGGCAATTGCACCCTCACCACCCAGAACAGCAACCCAGTCATTCCCCGCTCCGCCATCCAGCTTCAGCACATAGTCTTGCTCAGCCCGAATTGCTTGGGCATCGAGCGTGGGAGGAGGCCCGTCACCGCGCGGATCACCGGTCCGCTGCCATTCCTCATATTGTCGTTGCGCTGCTTTTTCACCATCACGGATTTCACGCGCTGTCACCAATACGGTCCGGCCATCGTCATCTACGTAACTGTAGCCTTCAATCGCTTCTCCCTGTTTGATCTTTTCCGGCAACCAGCCGAGCAATGTATCGTCACCGTCATTACCGAAAGCTTCACCCGCGCTGCGTTGGATCAGCCAGTTATTTTGTTCATCACCCAATAATAGCGAAACATCATCACCGACTAGGATATCATTATCTATCCCGGTTATCGCTGCACTTTGACCGCCGGTCCATTCAATCGCACGGCCCGTCACAGCCTCAAGACCACCCTCAACAGTATTGGCAAGCTCTCTTTGAGCCAATGCAATGAAACCGCCAATCTGATTTTCGAAGGCAGTTAGACTGTCATCAATTGGCTTCAGGAACTTATAAAGGGCGCCATCGGGATCAAGACCATATCCATTGGGCTCCGGCGTCACCAGATAGTTCACAACATTGCGGATCGCCGAATAAGTCGCAACCGCAGTCAACGTGAAGATTACCGCTGGACCAGCGGGTGTCAGGCTAGCCGCAACAATCAGACCGGCAAGCGGAAGTGCACCAATGGCATCATCGACGCTGGCTTTGATATATTGCTCAAAAGCGCCCGGTACGTCCTTGCGCCGGTCATATTCTACCCAGAGATTGCCAATTGCCAAAACGCTGGCGGATATGCCTGCGCCGACCTTGACCTTATTGATTGAATTGTCTGGATTGCGATAATATTCCGTCGCCTTGCGAAGTCCGCTGCGGACAAATTCAGGCGCACGGTCACCGAGATCTTGGGCTGCGGCAGCTATAACACGTGCGCGGGTTTCAGCGTATTCTGTATATTGTGCAATTTGGGCTGCAGAGGTTTTGAAAGTGCGAAGGTAGGTGCGCTCAATTTTTGCAAGATCGAGAACACCGCGTTCATCACGAAGGAGGCTGGAAGCAAAGTCAATGCCGCGAGTCGCAAGATTAGCCAGCGCCTGCTTTACAAAGACAAGCATACTCTGGAATTGATTGCCTCTGGTAAAGTCTTCTAGACGACCACGATTGAGGGAGCCATCTGGATTTTTGAACAGCGGCTTATGCTTCTCTTCAAGCTCCGTGAAAACTCGATCTTGCCGCGTAATCTCATCGAGCGTTGCACCAGCTCGAACGGTTTCACCATTGAGTTCTTCGCCAACCATCTCTGGCAATTCACCAATCAAAAGAGTGGAATTTTGCCGAGCATTATCCCCAATAAAGCCTCTAAAATATCCCGCCCCATTGTCTTTGCCATTGCGGACATAGGCCGGTGATCCAGCGTTAAATAATATGTTCTGACCAGTTCCGAAATTTAGTTTCCCATCATCGGAAAATGGATTGGTCAAATTTACATTCAGCGTATTACGCGCATAGTCATCGATTAGTGTCGCAATCCTAGTGATCCTATTTGTATTGGAACCATCTTCATCTTCGGCAAATTTCCCCCAATCTGTGTCATCAATTCTACCGGCCACGCGGCCAGCTGTTGTCATCTCCTCTAAATATATTCTAGAACGTCCCCCATCGGCGGAATAAACGGTGTACACTGCACCATCGGGCAGTCGCGCAGGATTATCAATCATCCATTGCCGCATTTCTGTCTCTACACCGCTATCACGCAAATGCTGAATGATTGCAGATCGCTCGGCGTCACGAAGGCCACCTGTACGACCATCGACCTCAATACCATCTAGAGTAAGGTTTACGGCTTTGTCGAAATCTATGGCGGTAAAAACAATTGGTCCCATCATGCCGACTCCGAATTCTGATTTATCTCCGCCAGAACAGCATTACCTACTAAGGCTCGAGGAGTTCGCCTTTCTAGATAGGCGAGCTTTTCTTCAGATAATCGCAATTGTATTTTGTTGTATTTTCCAAACTGAAAGGGTTGCAGTTCTGGCAGCAGCAGAACATTTTTGAATACATAGAGCAAAAATGAATTCGGATCAGCGCACTCATATACGTTACCGCGCATTTCCGTACCTAAAATAGGTTTCTTGTATCGTTCATCAGGATCTAGTATTTCATATATTCGTGTGTTTTCCTCTGTCAGTTTACGCAGAGTAAACTCGAAGAATTTATAACGTTTATCGGAAAAATCAGGGGGCGTGAAAGCGCCTTCTTCCTCATTAACACTATCAAAATCGAGCGCTTTCCTTTGCGAAATTTGCTCTAGAATGCTGGCCTTCATATCCGGGTCGTGAGAAACATGTATAAACTGCTCTCCCTCGCCTTCAAAATGTAGTCGCCCCATTGTAACAAATATTTTGAGAACAGGATCGACAAGCATCCGGTCATTCAGAACCTGAAAGTTATCCTCATATACGAATCTGGCCTCTTCCATTATGCTGCCTCTCCCAGAATTACGGTGGGGTTACTACTACGATGCCAGTGTACCAAATACATAGCGCTTTACGCCTCGCCCTTAGTCTCAGTATCCTTAGTCAATTCCGGCACAGCATCCCCATCCGCCTTCTTCGCCTTCATCTTCTCCAGCACATCCGGCTCCACCGCACGCGCCACAATCGGATGAATACTCACTGGCTTATCACCCGCCACCTGCTTGAAATTGGCCAGTACCGCCGTTGCCAGCTTGCGATTGGGCGCGATCACATCGAGCAACCACAAGGTTTCGCCGCTTGTCCAGTCTTCACTCGACAGGCGCACGGGGAAGGCGCCGCTTTTCACTTGCTCGCGAATTTTGGCATCCACGCTGTCCGATACGCTCGCCCACATGGCCATCCCGGCCGGCGCTTGCTCGCCGCCATCTTTGTCGCGGGTTGAGGCAATGGCCAGTCGATCGCGCAGCAATGGTTCAATCAACAGATGCGCCAGATCGGCCAGCGTCTGATTGCGATAGCGCGGCAGGTTCATCATCGCCAACACCGTCTGCCCGACGCTGTGGTGAATTTTGCCGCGCAGCTCGGTTAGCTGCTCCATTGCCTCGGGCGTCAGCGCTGGCTTGGCCTTAGCATCCGTATCGACTGTTCCAGCAACGCCGCCCTCCGGTTCTTGTGCTGCAGTCTTTGTCGCAGGCGCGTTTTTACCGGCCGCAGACCCGTTGGTCGCAGCTTTCTTGACTGATTTTTTCGTACTCATTGATATTCTGGCCCCTCAATACAAGCTCTTCTGACCATCAATCCCCTGTTGGTCAGCTACGCGAGCGCGCGAGTCATCACACGCCCAGCAGTGAACATCGCGGAAAAACCCGATATTCACCAACTAAACCTGTACATTTTTATGTTTCAGGCCCCCGCGACTCTTCTTGCAGACTAGCCGCAAAATCACGCAAGACAAGAGCATTTACATGTAAAACTCTGATAAATTATATATCCATTTTGGATGTATATTGAAAAGTCCCAGAATAGCGCGATTTACAATACTTAACTTACCGTTCACGCCCGGCTTCATCCATTGTCTTGGCAATGGGGGAGAGGAGATATTGGATGATCCGCCGCTCGCCTGTTTTGATTTCTGCTTGCGCCTGTAAACCGGGTCCGATCGCTTGGCGTTTGCCATTGATCATGAGATGCCGTTTGTTGAGCTTGATCCGCGCGGCATAGACCAGCCCGAGATTTTCATCCTGGATCGCATCGCGGCTGATATTGTCGACCACGCCTTCGATCAGGCCGTAATCGGTAAAGTTAAACGCCTCCAGCTTCACCCGCACTGGCTGGCCTTCATAGATGAACCCGATATCCTTGTTGAGGATCTGCGCGCTGACCTGCACCTCGGCATCATCGGGGACGATGACCATGATCGGTTCAGCCGGCTGCACCACACCGCCAATGGTCGTCAGGGTGAGCTGCTGCACGGTGCCGTCGACCGGCGACTTGATCTGCTGAAACTCGCGCCGACGGGCCGACTTTTGCAACTCTGCGCCGGCCATCGCCGATTGTCCTTCGGCCTCCGCCATTTCCGCAATCGCACCGCGGCCAAAGGCTTCGCGCAGGCGCCTGATCTGCGCTTCGAGATTGCGGATCGATGCGCTAGCCTCGGCGGCACGGGCCCGCTGCACGGCGATATTCTGGATATGCTCGACGCGCAGCTGTTCAAATTCGAGCAGGCGGAGCTTCGAGAAATAACCCTTGTCAGCAAGCTCCTGTCGCGCAGCCAGTTGCCGGTCAAGCAATGGCAGGGTCTGTTCGAGCTTTGTTATTTCCGCCTGCGCACCGATAAGCTGTGCCTGGCGTTCGGCGCGTTGCTCACCAAGGCTCGCCTTTTCGGCTTCATATTCGCCAATGGCTGAGCGCACAAATTCCGCCTGGGTGAGCGCGAGATCGGTCGGCGTTCCCGCTGGCGGGACAAACTGTGCATCCAGACCCTTCAAATGCGACATCAGCGCATCATTGCGGGCGCGAACAATTTCGGCAGACATCAACTGCTGAGAGCTTTGCGCCGCATCGGCGTTACTGATCGTCGGATCCAGTTCGACCAGCAATTGGCCTTTCTTGACGCGCTGCCCGTTCTTGACATGAATGGCACGGATGGATCCGATCTCAATCGGCTGGATGACCTTGCTGCTGGCCGAGGGCACAACCTTTCCGGTTGCCGTGGCCACCACATCGACCTTGCCGATAAACGACCACAGCAGGGCTATCGCAAACAGGCTGCAAAGGATCAGCATCAACCAGCGAAGACCAGGGCTCGCTGGCTTCTCCATTATCTCCAATGCTGCGGGCAAAAACTCATGATCACTTTGCGGCTTGGCATTTTCATCCGCAACATTCTGCAATGCCCAGCTTTCCCGCAGGATCATCCAGTGGCGGGCTAAGCCTGGAAAGCGACGCGCAAAAAAGCCTTCTTGCGGATCATCTTTTTCCTGTGCTTCGGCTTCCGGGCTGACTTGATCTTCGCTCATGCCCCAATACCCATTTGTTTCTTGTAGAGCATGGCATAACGACCATCCGCTTTGATCAGCTCCTCATGGGTTCCCACCTCGGTGATTTCGCCCGCTTCGACAGTCACAATCCGATTGCATTGACGCACGGCGGACAGCCGGTGCGCAATGATCATGGTTGTCCGGCCCTGTGCGATCTTGCCTAAATTATTCTGGATGATCTCCTCGCTCTCGGCATCCAGCGCACTGGTTGCTTCATCCAATATAAGGACCCGCGGATCGCCAATCAAAGCGCGCGCAATGGCAAGTCTTTGGCGTTGACCGCCAGACAGATTGCCACCGCGTTCTTCGATTATGGTATCGTAACCATGCGGGAGCTCGAGGATGAACTCATGCGCACCGGCCAATGTTGCCGCCGCGATGACCGCTTCCATAGGCCGCGTTGGGTCGGCCAGCGAGATATTCTCCCGGACCGTGCGATTGAACAGGATATTCTCCTGCAGCACCACGCCGATTTGCCGCCGCAGCCAGGCCGGGTCGACCAGCGCGAGATCAACGCCGTCGATCAGCACCCTGCCCTGCTCCGGCACGTAGAGCCGTTGCACTAGCTTGGTCAGCGTAGACTTGCCAGACCCCGATGGCCCAACAATGCCCAGCATCTCGCCCGCTTTGACTTCGAGACTGACGCCCCGCAAAGCCTCAGGCGCATCGGGACGATAGCGAAAGCGCACTTTGTCAAATTCCACCCGGCCAGAAATAGGCGGTAAGCTCGCACGATTGGGATTATGTTCCGGCTCAGCAGGCGCGTTAAGAACATCGCCCAAGCGATCGACCGAGATACGAACCTGCTGAAAGTCCTGCCACAGCTGCGACAAGCGTAAAATCGGCTGGGCAACACGACCGGCCAGCATGTTAAAGGCCACAAGCGAACCCACCGTCAGCGTACCCGCAATCACGGCCTTGGCCCCAAAGAACAGGATCGCCACCGTCGTCAGTTTCGACACTACCTGGATCAAATGGCTGCCCCAATTGGATAGGATCGCAACCTTGAAGCCGGTTTGCGTATAGCCAGAGAAGAGCTTTTCCCACTTGTCGCGCATCTGTGGTTCGACAGCCATGGACTTGAGCGTGCCAATACCGGTCACCGTTTCGACCAGAAAGGCCTGGTTCTCAGCACCACGGCGGAATTTCTCGTCCAGGCGCGCGCGCAGTGGTGGTGTGATAAACAGAGAGATCGCAATATAGATCGGGATAGTCAGCGCCACGATGAGCGTGAGCAACGGAGAATAGATATACATCACCAAGAAGAAAACGATGGTGAAGAACAGGTCGATCACCACGGTTACCGCATTGCTGGTGAGAAATTCACGGATGGTTTCCAGTTCACGAACACGCGCCACACTGTCACCCACACGCCGCGCTTCAAAATAGCTCACCGGCAAATTGACAAGATGCCGGAACATATTGGAGGATAATTCTGCATCCACGCGGTTGGTCGTATGCGCAAAAAGCCAGTTTCTTAAGGCAGACAAAAAGGTCTCCCAGATCAGCACAACCGCCAGTCCAAACGCGAGTACTTCCAAAGTGGTCAACGACTGATGAACCAGTACCTTGTCGATCACCAACTGGAAGAATATCGGTGAAGCCAGTCCCATAAGCTGCAAGAAGAAACTGCCGACCAGCACATCGCGCAAGGCCCGACGATATTTAACAAGCGCGGGAATGAACCAACTGATATCGAAAGGTCGCTTGTCACCTGCTACCTTTTCGCGCGATGTGAGTAGCAGCAAACGTCCTGCATAGGCCTCATCAAAAGCTTCTGCCGACAAGACTTCCGGGCGCTCCGCATCGCCGCGCTGGATGAGGTAACGCGGGTTAAGACTGTCATCCTCAATCTTGAGCAAAATGAATGCGCTACTGTCCTTTGTCCGCACAATCGCCGGTAGCGGAATTTTGGAGAGTTCTTCTCTCGAGGCATCACGCAAGCGCGCAATCAGGCCCAGTTTTTTGCCAATTCGCGACAGATGCTCCAGCGTGTAAGGCTCATCGCCCTTACCGCGATCATGATGAATTTGCTGGGGATCAGCTGGCAGTCCGAGAAATTTCGCAAGCAACACAAAACAGGCCAGCGCCGGATCAATTGGCCCGGCCTGCTCAACAGGTTGATCTATGGTCTGGTCGTCTGCCCCACCGGACATATTTTACGCGCCCCCGCTATACTCAAGCCGCAGGCTAGTAACAGCGATTGTCTAGATTCGCTAGTTAAACTGTTGGCTGACGACCAATTACACAGATTTACTTGGCTTCTTTTTGTATGAGAATGCGATTACATCCATTCTGGATGTAATTTGAGCGCTTTGGTCAGCAGATACGACCATCGTCATGCTTTGCGGATGCAAGCCGGTCGCTAACTACCTTCAAAAGACGCGCCTTACAGGCGCCTTACCACGCTAAGTCATTGGGGTTGCGTGGAGCGTGATGGAGAGAAGGCGACAGTTTGGCGTGATCCAAGGGCGCTCACGCCGATATGCTATTATCCCTCCTATGAAATACCAATATAAACGCGTCCCGCTCAATCTTGATCAGGTCCAGTCCCTCGAGAAAGCGTGCTTGATATTTGAAGACAAATTGCTCGTCTGGCTATTGCTCGATACCGAATTGCGCATCGGCGAGCGGCAGTCCCTCACTCCGCAAAATGTCAATTGGCAAGAACGCACGCTCACTATTTTTGGCAAAGGCACGAACAGGCAAACTAAAAGGCGCACCGTACCGGTGTCCAATAGAGCCATGGCTCTGCTCGAAAAGCATTTTGCTATCCGCAATGATATGAATTATTCCATTCGCTCCGCGCAACGCCGCGTAAAAATCATTGCCAATCGCGCGCAAATCGTCACACCAGTTTCGCCGCATGTGCTCCGGCATACCTTTGCGATCCTCGCTTTGATGAAAGGATTTTCATTGCCCGCTTTGCAGAAAATATTGGGGCATGAAAATTTGGAAACGACCGCGATATATTTGAATATTCAGGACTCACATGTAATCGATGAATATCGAACGAAATGGTAATATGCGCCGTCATGTAAACTAAAAACCAACTATATCCGAAATGGATCAAGTTTTTTAGGCGTCCGTAATTTCTCGCTTTGGGAAATAGAGACCGTGGTCGGCCCGGCCCAGAAAATCAACATAAAAGACTTATTTCCAGCAGTATAGTGATGCAGTCTTCAAACAGTTTTTGAGAAGTTTCGTCAATTGACAGCTTGAAAAGTAAAGGATCACATTAAGTAAATATACACAAAGGCCGAGTCGCATTTTCAGATCGACCTTAAGCGGGGGGCTGCGGTGTCTGAAGGCGATCAAAAACAAAAACGCAGTTTCGATGATCTCGTCACGGACGAGTTCGACTTAGTCAAAGAACGCCGAGAAAGATTTCAACAACCTAATGCAGATTCACCCTACCTAACCGGCTTGGCACTATCTGGCGGCGGGATTCGAAGTGCCACATATAGTCTTGGTTTTCTGCAGGCATTGAGTCGACTAAAGATTTTCCCAAAGATTGACTACCTGTCAACTGTATCTGGGGGCAGTTATATTGGAAGCTTTTTTGGCGCTCTGTTCCTATCCAAAGAGTTTAGAGGCTCTCAAGCAGCAACTTCAACGAAGACTGATTTAGATTTTGATCCTTCTGAACCCTTGCAATCACCAAGAGGATTGGAGGCTGTCCGCAAGCTTCGAGAAGCGGGTCGCTATTTAACGCCAGGCGGCACTAGCGATGCCGCATTTGCCGCTGCAGTGGTGGCTCGAAATTGGCTAGCACTTCATATCGTGTTGGGTGTTGCGATTGTACTTATGTTTTGGCTGACCTACCTGGCTGATACGGTTTTGTTCGCTTCTTTCACAGCCGGACCGAGCCCAACGCTTGCCGTCTTTGCTATTCTTACTATTGTTTTCATATTCGGACAGGCCGCAGCTTACTGGATCACCAGCCGTGATTGGATCCATCCTAGTCTTTTGACGCGAATGCTGAGTTCGGGAGTGTTTTGGGGATTAGTTGCCGCATCGATTGGAGGGATATTAGTATCTTACCACGTCATCAAGCAGCCCGGATTGCACATATGGATCAACAATCATTTTTCAATATCGAATTCAGTGAATATCAGCGAACCGGGCAGGAATATCCTCAACACTCTTAGCAGCATTGAGCATATTGGTATCTTTGTTGCTCTGTCAGCAGGTTACGCGATCCTTTCATATATTTGGGCAGAGCATAAAGTCGGTGGCCTACCTGCAGGCGCAAAACGTAATAATCCGAATTTTCTCGGTGAAGCCCAAGATCGCATTCGCGGATATTTGAGCCGCAAACTATCTCTAGGCTTGGTGGCCATTTCGGCTCTCTTTGTGTTCGCAGCAATGCAATGGCTTGGGAGAGTTTGGGAAGAGTTGCTTGTCGAGAACTTTGGACTGGAGAAGGGTCTCACCGATTGGGCAAATTTGTCTGCAGCAATTCTCGCTTTCGGCCCGCCACTTTTAAGCTACCTAGCAAGCAAGGGGTTAAAGTCGGGAAGCTCCTTCGAAAGCCCATTTGGACGCGCCATTAGAAAGATCAGCGGGCCATTATTTGCATTTGCGGCCATCGCGCTTTTGGCCGCGTGGTTAATTTTCTGGAGCGTGGTTGCGTATGCTGGTTATAGCGCTTCACAAAATGCAACAATGATCGCAGAATTTTCTTTCTTAGGATTGACTGCGATGACCATATTAGCCTCCGGCGCTTTATTTTTTGCCTATGCTGCGGCGGCACGTTCATTCTCATTCATCAATCTCTCCTCTCTTGCCACATTTTACGCAGCTAGACTCAAGAGGGCATATATCGGAGCTTCTAGTAGAGAGCGTCAACATGGCAGCGTAGCCAAAGACTACGATCAAGATAATATTTCGCTGAAGCAATATTATACTGGAGGCGCAGAGGGGAAGGCCCCACTTCATCTCATCAATATGACGATCGCTGAAACGGTGTCTGAGGACTCAAAAATTGTTGCGCATGACCGCAAAGGCAAACCCATGCACCTTTCTCCAAGCGGTACCGTGTTCGAAGGGGCGAAGGTTGGCGTTGCTGCCACGCGCGCTGTTTCCGATCCCGACAAAAGAGAATATACGGATCATTTTGGAGAGAACCTCCCACTTGCTAACTGGATTGCGATATCAGGTGCGGCGGTTTCGGCGGCAATAGGTTCTGGTACTTCTCTAACAATTTCTATTCTGGCCACGTTGGGAAATGTCCGGCTTGGCTATTGGTGGAAAAAAACCAAATCCCGCAGCCAAACAGTTAATGATGGCGGCCTATTTAAAGGAAGTGTCCAACACTATCTTTTCTTGGAGCTAATAGGAAAGTTCTTTGGAACGCACAGCAAACGTTGGTACCTCACTGACGGCGGCCATTTCGATAATACTGGAATCTATCCACTGTTGCAACGCGAGCTGCGGTTCATCGTAGCTTGCGATAATGGCGCTGATCCGGATTATAAGATGGCAGATGTCACAAGATTGTTGAGAATGGCTCGAACCGATCTTGGTGCAAAAATTAGTTTTCTTGATCAGAAAGAGCTGGACAAAGAGATCGGAAAAAATACTCAATTGTCAGAGCTTATCGGTCCATTTGCAGACCTCGCCACCAAAGCAGATAGGGCGAAACCAGGTGGGGCAATCAGTGCGATTGCGAAGATCAAATATGCCAGCGGCGCAGCGGGCATATTGGTTTTGATCAAGCCAAAGATCATTCATACCGAGCCTCCTGAAGTGTTGGCCTATAGCTATCAGCAAGGAAATGAGACCTTTCCTCAGCAAACAACAGCAGATCAATTTTTTGATGAAGAACAGTGGGAAGCTTATCGGCATCTCGGCGAGATGGCGGGCGAGCAGCTTTTTACTGCAAGTTCAGGGCGATTAAGAAAATGGCTATCGAGGCCAACGGAGAAATGAGGTCATAGCGATCAGGCAAATTCGAAAATGACTTAGAAACTGAATTTTAAAATTGGGGGCTAAATTGGAAAAAGGCTACGATCCGCATTTCATAAGCGACAAAATTAGAGTTCCACTGCCAAGCTTTGGTCGCACCTTGGGGCGCTCGGCGATACGTCGTCCTGGAATACTTCGTGATAACCTCTATTCGGATCACATCCACTTTACGGTAGTAATGAACGAGCACACGCGCCAACCAATCTATGTCGCCAGCAACATTGACCAGACTAAGTTCGTGCCGAATAAAAACAAAATACACGGTGAACACTTCGGTGAACGCGGCTGGCGGATCGATGGTAATTTTGAAAGAACCGATCAGTTAGAAAACGAATATTACAAAGATCGCAAAAGCGTGTCAGGGGAAACCATTCCCAATCCCTATGACAAGGGTCATATGGCCATGCGGTGGAATAACATGTGGGGCAATTCACCTGAGGAAGCTGATCAAGCTGGCAAAGCGACATTTCTCTACTCCAATGCATCACTTCAGCACGGAAATTTGAACCGGGACGAATGGCGCGCTCTTGAATCCAATATCGTGCGGGAATTTCAAGATGATGCTAACGACAAGCTCTCCGTAATTTCAGGTCCTATATTTGGTGACTTGGATCGGCACATTCACATCTCAAGCAAGAAGTCAGCGCGCGCGCCGTCTGGATTTTTTAAAGTCGTTTGTTTTCAATCCAAATTTGATGAAAGAGATGATCAGCTAGGGGTTTTGGCCTTTGCCATCTTTCAAGATCCTACAATTCTGCGGGATCAAAAAGGATCCGCGACAGTCAAAACCGATAGAAGATATCAAGTCACTATCAAAGAACTTCAGGATTTGACGGACATAAACTTCGGCAAGAAGCTTTTTGATGCCAATCCGTTGTTCTATTACGACAATCCAGAGCGGCAAACTGAAAAGAAAGTTTTCCAGTTTCCCGAACGCATTCCTTTTGATCGATCGAGTGAATTAGTTGCTCGTGCGGCGGAAGTGCGCGACCCCGTCGGCGCGCTTGCCGATCGTCCGGTCGTAATCAATTCAGCGATGATAAACCCGACATCCCAGCAACAAAGCGGCGAATGGGTTTCTCTGCACAATCGAGGCGGTGGTCGAATATCGCTTAAAAAATGGTCCCTAACTGATAAAATGGGCCGCCGTACCGAACTAGATGGGTCGATTAATTCGGGCGATTCACTTCGTGTGACTGGAAGAGCAATGGGCCCCCTCAAACTACCCAACCGAGGAGGCAGTTTAATGCTGCATGACGATGAAGGGCGTCTAATCGATCATGTGAATTGGACGGGCAATGACTTGAAGCGAATTGAACGCGGAATGGCTTATATGTTTGAACGGGGCCAATGAAGACAGTTAACATCAATCGTCTTCGTAAAAGGTTTTTTATCCATCGGTCGAGCAGATTTACTAGACAAAATAGAGAGAATTTATGAACAATAAAAATTACGTTTTCTTTCGGAATATGCTGAAACCTCTCTAGTAAATATCTAATAAGCAGTAGTGTTATTTGTACAATTTTCAAAAATAACAAACTGTAGTACAAACATTTTTACACGGAGGTGTGCCATGAAACGGTTCTTAACGCTTTTTCTTTCAGCTTTTCTTATTATTTCGTCCGCGGGTATGGTTGCTTCTTGTGCATCAAGTGAAGCTCCTCCTCCTCCTCCTCCTCCTCCTCCTCCTCCTCCTCCTCCTCCTCCTCCTCCTCCTCCTCCTCCTCCGCCTCCGCCGCCTCCGCCTCCTCCTCCTCCTCCTCCTCCTCCTCCTCCTCCTCCTCCTCCGCCTCCGCCGCCGCCGCCGCCGCCTCCACTATCTTGTGAACAAGGTGGGGAATGCCCTGTGAATGGAAACGGCGGCACCAATCAGAGAACCCAAAGGGGACCAAATATCCGATGGAATCACAATCAACTTGCAAATGATGGTTCCGCAGCCAGTCAAAGGAGCGAATATTGCGAGCCTGTAAAACAGTGGCTTCCGCGCTTTAAATGTGAGGAATACAAATTCGAACGGGAAAAAATGGCTAAGGGGGTGGCCGCCTTTGACCCTGATCGTGAAATGATTGTCGAAAAACCCTATGAAGTTAGGCTTGCAATAGGTGGAGTGGGAGAAACTGACGCTGTGGTAACTCGATCAGGTGGCAGCGATCAAGTAGCTGTAACAGCAATCCGAATAGGAGCTCGTATGCGAGCAGAATTAAAGGGGGCTGGGTTTGACATTGAGCTTGTCGATGGTGATGCTGAGCGTTCTATTTCAGCAGCAAACCGGGAAACTTGGGTTTGGCGTGTAACCCCTAAAACAAAAGGGCCAAAGAAACTTTCTGTGATGCTACGCGTTTTATCATCCGATGGAACCGAAATTGATGCTTATGAAGGTGCGCCAATCACAGTAAATGTAGATATTTCTGAAGAGGCCAAAGCGGAGGAAGAAAGAGCACAAACAGAGAAAGATTTGGCGTGGTACAAAAAATTACTCGATTTATTGAAAGATTTTTGGTGGGCAGCTATCGGATTGTTACTGGCGATTATTGCAGGTATCAGAATTGTGGTCAAAAGCCCTGCAAAACCGATAGCTGACAAACCAGCCCAAGATTAATTGGTCTAACCAAGCTGACGTACTACGAGGGCTTTCATGCCATGACGTCACCACTCGCCTAGTCACGCGGCTAAGGTACAAAAAATATTGCCGTTAATTGGACGGCAGTTAGCTGTTAAACTTGCTTGCATCGCTGGACTGAGCAAACGATGTCGCTGGACTGAAAAATGCCAAAAGCGAAGTTATGGAGTTGGTAGTTTTTACCAAACCGGGTCAAAAATTTCGCAGCGCTTGGATCGCATTTTTTAGATATTGTCCCCAATTTTTAAAACATGAAACTGAGTTTCATACAACTCTCAATCCTGGCAAACACTTGTTCAGGTTTCTAAAAAAACCTCTACAAACTGGCCGTCCTAACTGATCCTATCAAACTTAATTTGATCATGCCGAAAGCGGTGGGGTTTCAGGAAGGAGATCTCCCGGCACTCCTGCGCTCGTTAACGTCGTTCGAATCGCTCCCCAAAGGACATTCGCGACAGCATTCCAAGCTTTCTCAATTGTGATGATACTATGCATCGCCACGGCCCTTACAAAACCTTCGGCATTGCTTTCTAGGGTATCGATGAAAAACTCGTACAACTCATCGTCTTCCTTCAATGAGCCATTCGCGCGTGATGTAGCGATCCATGCCGCTTGTTTTGCAAGCAACTTTCCCTGTGAATCTATAAAGCCTTGAATGCTAGAAAGGTCTTCTCCGATCTCAATCTTCAGAGCACCAATAATGGATTGTAGGACATTTTCGAAATTCACAGCTCGCTCCTATCGCTCAAGTGCACGTTCAACAAAGAGTGCCTGTTGGAGTGCCGTTATGAAATTAGTCTCGAAACCAACTACAAGGTCTTCTGCCAGGCCAGATTCTTGATGTGTTTTTTGCATTTGTTTGAGTTGCATAACGACTTGGTCAATTGCTTCGGGCGATGTGTTTACGCAGCTCACAGCGTCGTTACGAACATCACATAAATTACTAACAAAATTGATCTTTTTGAGCTGTTTGGCGAGTGGAGGAACCTGCCTTGTTTGAGCCCGCAGCTTGAGCGCTGTAAATTTGCCAATTACCTTCGAATAGCGCTCTTTATATTCTGGATATTTTGATTGGTCTGATCCGCCCGACAATGAGGCAAAGAGTGTTAAAGCCTCCTCATTCCCCGCGTCCAGACCGGAAACAAGTTCCTTGTCATAACTCGGAGCCAATTGAATAGTGCAGCCTGTCACGATTATTGCGGCAAGCAAGGCGACCAGAAAACTGTATTTCCTCTGGACTATACCCATCTTATTCTCCAAGCTCTCATTTGTAATTTACTTTACTATATTGAAAATATATATTTGCAAATGAATTTCGTCTACTATGATCTTTTCTGGTATATACTGATATGTATAAAGCAGCGTTCCAATAATGCTCGCTTTGGTTGCAGCGACCAATCTCAACCTAATATACACTCGCGGGTTCTGGCGGACATTTACATACTGGATATTATCAACCTTTCCCGGTCGGCATTAATTTCAGCGATATGGGTTGCATTATGAGCAGCGGATCACGAATCCACTGCTCACTACCGACATCACAAAGATACTCTTAGAATTTATCCTATTCTTGGGATAGCTATGCCTTTGAAATCACTCTGAGGCGCAATCCTCGATCAATCTAGATGTCATTTGAAAACGCTTGGTGGGTAAGCGACAAAGAGCCGAGGCAGAAGGTTGTCTGTTCCGTGTTATGCAGTATCGATCACTCATAGGTGACTAGAAAGGGAGCGCATATGGAAAAAGGTGGAAGCGATGATGGACCATTGCAACCCAGAATTGTGCACCTGCTCGGAGGCCTTAGAGCAATAGACCTGCGTGAGGACAAAGTGCTCATCCAGATTGCCTTGGAGAGGCCGCTCATAGAGTTTGCAACCCCGAAATACCCTCAACTGTATAGCTCACTGAAACAGCTAGGATTGACACCGATAGGAGTTGAGTTTCCCCACACCGCTAGTTTGAAGGGACTGTCACCATCGGACTGGCAGTGTTTCTTTCCAACATCGGGGTTCTTATTGATGGATGAAAGACGTGCTTGGTCGGAGATCAGGTATTTGGCAATCAAAGAAGGAAAATTTGACGTCGTTGAGGTTGCAGCGAATTGCACCACCTATCTTGATTTATTGGATATTCGTTTGATGCAACTAAGTGTTGCCTACAACGCAAGTCTTCGCTCACAAAATTTAAAAACGAGTGAGGACAATTTTCTATTCAGCAATGGCTTCATGCGAGAAATTGACGCCGCTATTCATGGCTTTGTAGCTGATACTGGTTCTTTTCGCGATCACATTGCCGAAACTGTATGGCACCATATCCTAGAGCAATCTGAGCCACTGGGAACTTTCAGTAGTTTCTTAAAGAAGATTAAAACTAACCTACACAAGGTAGCTGTTCAACTTTCTAGTGCAGGGCAAAAAGGGGAATGGCTTTACAACTTTAGCACGCTTCGAAATGAAATCGTGCACGTAGCTCCAGTTGGTCGGTCCAGTGAATTTCACTTTTGTCAATTGAGAAATCAAATATGTGATCCGTCGTTGACACTGCCATTTCTGCACTATCCGATTCTAGACAGCGACAACACAGTATGGACTGCTGACGACGGTAAAAAAGCAATATACTCTCAAGACGAAGCAGCAATCAAAGCCGCTCTCAAGCAATATAGCAATTACGTTGAGAACAGTCTTGATGGACTAGCCTATGCGTCACAAACTTTGGAGCATATGGTGAAATTGATAAGAGACGTCCGAGTTGCCTCAGGGTGGAAAGGTAAAATCCCCACACTTACTGATGCAGATATCGTTGGGGATGTTGAGATCATTAGCTGAGATTGACAGGTGCGTTCCCAATTCGTCAGTACGGTTAGTTCCACTGGGCTTTATTGCCGCACTCCAGAGGATTGTTATGTACACAACAAGTGGCTAACCAGTTGCTATGTTTAACTCGAAAACTGTTTTCGTATTAGGTGCAGGTGCTAGCGCGGAGGCAGACGTCCCTGTTGGCAACGAACTTACCAGTGAGATCGCCGGTCTGACTAATTTCTATGTAGAGCATTTTGATGATCTGAAAACTGGTGATGCCCAAATATATCATGTTCTAAAAGGCCTCGCTTCTTCCGATGTCGACAAGTGGGGTGACAATAGGTTTATAGCGTCAGGGCGAGAAATATCAGAAGCTATGGGTCTTGCTCCCTCTATCGATACTTTTTTGGAAACACATGCAACGAATGATGAGTATGTCCTGATTGGGAAGTTAGGGATTGCAAAGGCAATTCTGTCGGCAGAGCGGAATAGTAAGTTTGCTCCTACATCGGATGGCACAAAACCTTTCTCAATGAGCTCGATAACCGACACGTGGTATCGAAGCTTGGGGCAACAGTTGTTTTCTGGCGTACCCAGCAACGCCCCTGCCTCAGCGTTCGACAATGTTAGTTTCATTGTCTTTAATTATGATCGTTGCCTTGAGGTTTTTTTGCTTAAAGCGATTCAGGTCTACTTTCGAGTTACTCAGGATGCAGCATTAGAAATATTGAGCAACGTCAACATCGTACATCCTTATGGTAGCTTAGGCTCACTCCAGTCACGGATAGAGGGGTTCGTGCCGTTTGGCTCTGAAAGATATAGCCTACATGATGTATCAAAGCGGATACAGACCTTCTCAGAAAGCGTAGATGACGGTCACATACTGGAAAACGTCCGCTCTCAAATAGCGGATGCAGAGACATTGGTGTTTTTGGGGTTTGCGTTCCATGATCAGAATCTAAGACTACTTGATGACGGCAAAGCCAAGGTCGACAAAAAGAGTAACATACAAAATGTTTTTGCAACGACTTACGGCTTGTCAGACAGCGATACAAAGGTGGTTCGATCACAGATAGAGTACATGTTGAAGGGGCGGCCAATGGGCACGCGTGATCAATACTCAATCGACACCTTAAACGGTAGTTGCTCGAAGTTGTTTGCTGAATATTGGCGGAGCTTAACCGCGTAAATTAAGTTACAATATATTAGTTGGCGCGGGCGGGCAGCAACCCGTTGGCCCCGATGGTGACAAAGAGGCAACGGCGTTTCGAACCTGCCCTCCTTTCCAGTCGCAAGTTTATCGGAAAACAAAACCTCGAATGATGAGTTTATTGACGTCTCCCGCGCTTACGCTTGGGAGTTTTTCCGATTTTCATCCCCCGGATGAAAATTCTTCGGAAAAACTGGTAGCGGAGGAGGGACTCGAACCCCCGACACATGGATTATGATTCCACTCGTCTAAATTTTCAGACAACAGCTACCGCGCTAAGTAAAATCCGAATTTCGTCCAAGTTAGATTCAAGATCACTTGAGAGATCAAAAACAAGCTGCTCATCGATTTTGGACGACTGTCCTGTGACGGCAATTTCATGTGCATCTTCAAGCCGAGCAGTAATTAATGCAAACAATCCAGTTCGCACCGCAATATCGTCGATTTCATCGTCGTTTTTCATGCGTTCAACAACGCTCATCTACTTGAAGAAGTCCATATGCAGCATTGGCAATTATCGAGATAAACGACTGGACTTCGGAGTTGGTTCGAGCATTGTCGTTGGTGTCGCGCCCAATGATCGCGACGTGCCGCCGGGCGATTTGAACCCGCGGCTTGGGTCAGTGGAAGCGCTGGATCCTCTAGCGCCAAACTGGAGCCCCGTCATGACCACACTCACAAAACCTCAAACCAAAGCCGCCAAGGTCGAGCAGCTTCTCTCTCGGAAGAACGGAGCGAGCATCAATGAAATCTGCAAAACAACAAACTGGCAACCCCACAGCGTTCGATCATTCCTGACCGGCATGCGCAAGAAGGGCTTTGTGATCGCGCGCGAGCCAAGAGAAGATCACGATTCCGTCTATCGCATCACATCGCGACCCACGTCTAAGAAGGCGTCTTCATGAACGACCTGGAAGCGCAATTGAACGGGCTCACCGCCATGCCTCCGGCCCAACTTCGCTCAAAGTGGCGCGAGCTCTTTCGCAAACCCGCGCCCGATCTCACACCTGACCTACTTCGCCGGTCCATCGCGTGGAGGTTACAGGAACGCCGTCACGGCGGACTGACACCTGCGGTTAAGAAACAGATCGTACAAGCCCAGAAGCGTTTAGCAGCAACAGGCGGCGCTGGCTTGACAGGTCAGATCGCGCTCAAGCCGGGAACCCGGCTGGTGCGGGAATGGAATGATAAAAGCTATCATGTGCTGGTTTGCGATGAAGGCTTTGAATTTGAGGATAGGCATTATCGCAGCCTCAGCCAGATCGCTGAGGAGATCACCGGCGCCCACTGGTCAGGGCCACGCTTCTTCGGACTAAAGAAGCGCAGCGGCTTCAAACCAAAGGCGTTGATCAATGTCTGAGGCAAAGAAGAAAACCCGCTGCGCGATCTATACCCGCAAATCCACCGAAGATGGTCTGGAACAGGATTTTAACAGCTTAGATGCGCAGCGCGAGGCCTGCGGAGCCTATATACTAAGCCAGACCCATGAGGGGTGGGAAGGATCGTCAGAGCTTTATGACGATGGCGGCTTTAGCGGGGGTTCTATGGAACGTCCTGGACTGCAGCAACTGCTCCAGGACATTAAAACGGGCAAGGTCGATGTCATTGTTGTCTACAAGGTTGATCGCCTCACACGTTCTTTAGCTGACTTCGCCAAGATCGTTGAAATACTGGACACACATGACGCCAGCTTTGTGAGCGTCACGCAATCCTTCAATACCACCACCAGCATGGGCAGGCTGACGCTCAACGTCCTTTTGTCCTTTGCCCAGTTTGAAAGAGAGGTCACAGGCGAACGTATCCGCGACAAGGTAGCAGCCTCTAAGAAAAAAGGCATGTGGATGGGCGGACCGGTTCCGCTTGGATATGATCTTGGGGAGCGCAAGATTGTAATCAATAAGGCAGACGCCAAAACGGTTCAACACATCTTCAAGCGATATACTCAGCTCAAATCAGTTCGCCAGCTGGCAGATGAACTGGCAGCTGAGGGATATCGAACCAAGATACGGCCTCTTAAAGACGGCCGAACAATCGGCGGCGTCAGTTTCCAGTCCGGCCCTCTGGCTAGCTTGCTCAAAAACCCGATCTATCTTGGCAAGGTGCGTCACAATGAAAAACTTTATGAGGGTGAGCATGAAGCGATCATCGAACAAAAACTGTTTGATGAGGTGCAAAGTGTCTTTAGGGACAACCGGCGCGATAAAGCATTGGGCAAGAAAGCCAACAACCCAAGCCTGCTTGCCGGCCTCATCACTGATCCCGATGGAAGGCCGATGACCCCTCTTCATGCATCGCGCGGTGCCAAGCGCTTTCGCTATTATGTGACAAGGCGCAAACCGGGTGAAGACAAAGGTCAGGCGTGGCGGTTGCCAGCGGGCGAGATTGAAACTTTGGTTTCGGATACTGTAGCCAACGAAATATCCAAGCAGGCAAAGGTCTCAGGGGACGCGAATATCATCCAGAAGACAATCGAGCGTGATCAAAACATCGCTGACAAGCTTCGATGTTCCAACATCAGCGGCAAGCGCAAATTATTGCTGGACTTCAAAGCTCAGGTACAAGTGCAGCAGAAAAGCGTTGTGATAGCGTTCCAGCTCTCAAGTGAAGCAGAACTTATCAAGGTCAATGTAGATGCAAAACTGGTAAAGCAGGGCAGCGATCTTAAACTCCTGGTTCCGCCAGGAAACCCAGGTAACAAACCGGCGCCCAACGCGACATTGCAAAAGCTTATTGCTCAGGCCTTTGCAGCGCAAAGCCATCTGCTCGGGAAAGAACGTCATCCTGAAATAGAAATCCTCAGCAAACGATATACCGAACGGCTGGTTCGTATTTCCTGGCTTGCGCCTGACATTATTGCTTCCATCATGGATGGCACTCAGCCCCACGATCTAACCGGTCGCAAGCTTACTCGCACCAACGCCATTCCGCTTGATTGGCCGAGCCAGCGTAAATTGTTCGGGTTCGCCTGAACCTCGACTGCGAAAAACCTCCCATAGCTCAACATGCATCTGGTAGCCACGAAATGGCCCTCAGAGACGATTGGCCATATTGGCGCCATGACGCCACCGCCGAAGAGTCTCTGGCTGTGGGGTTCCGTCTCAACTATCCTACAAAACACTGAATTATAAAGACTATTTTGAGATCGTCGCCTAGTATTTAGAGACGTCTGAAAATGCTAGAATGCGTGGTGCCGCTTAGAGGACTCGAACCTCTGACCCCATCATTACGAATGATGTGCTCTACCACCTGAGCTAAAGCGGCGTACGATCTGAAGGCCAGCCTTTCTTGCCGGACCAACTGATCGTCGGAGGCGCCTTTAACAGCAGGCCTGACATGTGACAAGCCTGACAGTGTCATTCATTGCGTTATTCCTTGGAATTTCGATCAGATTGGCAGGATAAATGTTCATAAAATTTACCAAATATTTACCATGGCTGCTGCAGAACGGATTGGAAACAAGTGAAACCAGTAGGATTAGGCATGGAAAATCTTCGCAATTCTGATGAAAATAGCGGTTTGGCGGCTGGCCTTGACGCTGACTACGCCGCCTATGAAGATGAGGACGTGACCACCGAGACGCCTCCAGCCATCGGTCAGGACGAGCGCCGCATGCATGTGCGGGCTTATAATTTCTGGGCCGGGCTGCTCGGTGAACGGCAATTCCCAAGCGTCGAAGATTTGGCGCCAGAATCAGACAATGACTTTGGTCCAAACAGCGTTCTGCTCGACTTTACCAATGGCGTCGAAAATCCGTCGATCCAGTTCCTAGGAAGCTCTTTGCGCAAAGAATGTGAGTTGGATGACAACATCACGACAATTGACGAAGTACCTGCGCGGTCATTGCTGTCACGGATCACGGATCACTATCTGCAAATTATTGCCAATCAAGCGCCGATCGGTTTTGAAGCCGAATTTGTAAATCAGCGTGGCATTACCATCATGTACCGTGGCATTTTGCTACCCTTTTCAACCGATGATGATACAATTGATTTCATCTACGGGGTGATCAACTGGAAAGAAGTTGTCGCCGACGATTACGCGCAAGAACTGGAAGATCAAGTGGCAGAAGCCATGCGTTCAGCGCCAGCCAAAACCGAAACTGGCCCGATCTGGGCCGATGGACCAACCTCCAATCAATTGGAATTGACGGCCGAAGATGCTGCAGCCGCAACTGCTGCGCTTGTCGGTGGTGATCATACTGATCTTGAAGATATTGACGATCAGCCCGGCGAAGATGCCAGTCTCGCCGACTGGCTTGTTGCCGCCCGTAGCAGCGCGGATAATGCCGCGCATAGCGAACAACGCAGCCGCGCGGCCCTCTACAAGGCCATTGGCCAAGCTTATGATTTCTATCTGATGACCCAAGATCATCCAGCCGATTATGAAATTTTGCTGCAAGATTCGGGTTTAAAGGCGCAAGAACGCGCACCAATGACGCCCATCGTCAAATTGGTCTTTGGAGCGCATTACGATAAAACCAGACTGACCGAATATGCCGCCGCATTGCGGTTCGCGGCGCAGGCCGGTATCGCCAAAGGGGCATTTGCAGACTATCTCGAAAAGCAAGACGGTGGCCTGAAGGCCATTGTTTATGCCGAGAGAGATGCTCGAAATCCTAAACAAAAAATATCTGCTAGCATCCTAAAGGATGATGAGATCTTGGAGCGACTGCGCAATGCACCTGGTCGTCAGTTAGTTGATGTTGATGCAGGTGATGCGGAATTTGTGGTTCTGGTTGCCCGTCGCGATGACAGCGGGCAGCTATCCATTGTCGGCCCTGTATTGGATGATCAAAAACTGACCAATAGGGTTTTGAAACAAACCAACGTCTAAAAATCAAGATCACACCTGGTTTCAAATGTAACCAATATATCACGCTTGTGATGTAATCAGCCATAGCTACGTTGGTTGGTTATCATACACTCTTGAGCAACGCCGATATTGGGAGCATAAACCCCTCAAACAGACGGAGTCTTTATCCGGGCTGATTATTTTGGGGGAACCATGACCGGTAGCCGCGACACAAAGGCAACGAAAAAAGCCACCTCAACGGCCGATAAAAAACTCGAGAAAAAACTCATCAATGCTTTCCAAGACAGCGCATTGCCGGGCGAAAATATCGGCTTTGACGATAAGGCCTGCAAAGAAGCGGTTCGTTTCGCGCTGGATTGTGGTTTGCACCGGAGTGGCAACGATGCGACTTTGCTCCTCGAAAGTGTCATTAGCGCCAAAGGCCGGCGACATTTGAGACTCGCGATAGTCAATGACGATATGCCGTTTCTGGTCGACTCCGTATGCGCGACGATTGCCGGGTTCGGTCTCAACATCGAGCGATTAATCCATCCCGTAGTCGGGGTGAAAAGAGGGTCGGCAGGCAAGCTCAGTGCCATTCATAATGATCCGAGCAGCGAGGAAAAACGCGAATCCATCATCTATGTTGAGCTTGAGCGAACAGACGCCAAATTACGCCGTGCGCTGGAAAAATCGCTCCGGAAGAATCTAAAAGACGTGGCCGCAGCCGTTACCGATTGGCCTCAGTTACAGATAGCTTTGGGAGAAGATGCCGATGGCTTGCCGGAGGGCGAAGGAACATCGCTATTACGCTGGTTCTTAGACCGCAATTTCACCTTATTGGCGCACGAAAAAATCAACCGAAAAGGTGAAAGAACAAACAAGCTTGGCGTATCCCGTATGCGGGATAACCCCGTATTATCCGAGGAAAGCCAGAAACGCGCTTTTGACTGGTTTAAAGCTGGCGGCAAATCGCCCCTGATCATCAAATCCAATCAGATATCGACGGTTCATCGGCATGTCTTGATGGATATTATTATAGTACCCTTGAAAGAAAAGGACACCGTGGTTGGCCTTTCTTTGACGACCGGCCTATGGACGAGCGCCGCCTTGGCCGCGCCACCGGAAAAAGTACCGTTGCTGCGGACGCAAATGACGACGCTATTTGACAAATTTGAATTTGCCGCCGCTGGTCATGCGGGCAAGTCCCTCACCCACGCATTGACCGCCCTGCCCCATGATATTTTGATCACGTTTCAACAAGAAGATCTTGAGAAACTCGCGCTTATTTCTATGTCGCTAATTGATCGGCCACGGCCCAAGTTACACAGCGTGATGTCCCCGCTGAACCGGCATCTCTTCGCCTTTATCTGGCTACCTCGGGAACAGCTGTCGACTGCACGCCGCGAGAATATTCAAGCGATGCTTACAGAGGCTACGGGCGCCAGAATCTTAAGCTGGTCAAACACCCTGGATGAAGGCGGCGTCTCGTCGCTCCGCTACATTTTGGATATGGGCGCCAACAGCAAAATTCCTGACCCCGATACGCTTGATCGGCAATTGGAAAATATGATCCGTGGTTGGCGGCCGGAAGTCGAAAGCCATTTAAGTGAATTTGTCCCTGAAAATCGAGCCGCAGTGCTGGCGCAGCGCTATGCCGATTGCTTTCCGGGCACCTATCAATCGACTTACGGCGCGACAGAGGCCGCCCGCGATATCATGCGTCTCTTCCAACTGGAGCGCGGCGGACAAAAGTCAACCCGGCTTTATCGTCTGGACAGCGACGACGATCATTTATTGCGACTAAAAGTCTACCATCTCGGTGGCGTTTTGCCTTTGTCTGATGCCGTTCCGACACTCGAAAATTTCGGGTTTTCCGTTCTGGAAGAAATGCCAACTCCGCTCGATCAAGGGCGCTTGGGCTATATTCATGATTTTCAACTGGCATTACGCAACCCGGATACTCGCGATGATTTAATTGCCCGCGCTTCGGAAATTCAGGATGCAATTACAAATGTTCTGGAAGGTGGCGCCGAAAATGACGGCTTTAACCAGCTCATTACAACGACCGGAATCAGCGCCCGATCGACAGTCTGGATCCGGTCGTGGTTTCGCTATTTGCGACAAACCGGGTTAAGCTACGGGCTTATCACGGTTGTCGAAGCACTGGCCGAAGCAGGCCATGTCACACAGGCAATGATAAGATTATTCACCGTAATGCACGATCCAGACTTTGTCGGTGATCGAGAGAAAAATGCAGCGGAAGCGGTCAAAGCGATTGAAAGCGGGTTGATCAAAGTTGACGGCATTGACGATGATCGAATTTTGCGACTTTTCCGAGCGGTAATCGACTCTGTACTGAGGACCAATGCCTTTACCATTCAATCTGATGGCGCCTTGGCTTTCAAAATCGAGAGCGCCAAAATCCCCGATTTACCTGCCCCTGTGCCATGGCGCGAGATATTCGTTTATAGTCCCCGGGTCGAAGGCATTCACCTTCGCGCCGGTCCAGTCGCACGCGGCGGCCTGCGCTGGTCGGACCGACGCGATGACTTTCGCACAGAGATTTTGGGACTGATGAAGGCCCAGCGGGTTAAAAATGCGGTCATCGTTCCAACCGGTGCCAAAGGCGGCTTCTTTGCCAAGCAATTGCCCTCAGGCGATGATCGCGATGCGTTTATCGCAGAGGGTATCGCATCTTATAAGATATTCATCAGCGCGCTCCTTTCGATCACCGACAATATCCGTGAAGGAACGGTAACGCCGCCAGAGCAGGTGGTCCGTTTGGATGGAGATGATCCGTATTTCGTGGTTGCCGCCGATAAAGGTACCGCCAGCTTCTCTGATATTGCCAACGCGATTGCCATCGAAAATGGATATTGGCTTGGTGACGCCTTTGCGAGCGGCGGCAGCAATGGTTATGACCACAAGGCCATGGGAATTACCGCACGCGGGGCATGGGTTTCAGTCCAACGTCATTTTGCGGAAATGGGCGTGGATGTTCAAAAAGAACCTGTTTCGGTCGTAGGCGTTGGCGATATGTCTGGCGATGTGTTTGGCAACGGGATGCTGTTGTCCAAGACCCTCCGCGTGGTTGCCGCCTTTGATCACCGCCATATCTTTATCGACCCCGATCCTGATCCAGCAAAAAGCTGGAAGGAACGCAAGCGCCTGTTTGACCTACCCCGTTCCAGTTGGGAAGACTATGACAAGAGCTTGATTTCAAAGGGCGGCGCTGTGTTCTCCCGGCAGTCTAAGACGTTGAAGATTAACAAGCAGATTGCAGCGCTGCTTGGCCTTACGGGCGAAAAGGAAGTAACTCCATCGCGCTTGATTTCAGCCATCTTGGTCAGCAAAGCGGACCTGTTATGGTTCGGCGGCATCGGTACCTACATCAAGGCATCGAGTGAAAATCACATTGAAGTCGGAGACCCCGCTAACGACAAGATCCGCGTCGATGCAAAACAACTGCAGGTCAAAGTCATTGGTGAAGGTGCCAATTTGGGCATCACCCAAGCTGGACGGATTGATTTTGCGGAACGTAGCGGACGAATTAACACCGACTTTATCGACAATAGTGCCGGCGTTGATTGCTCGGACAATGAAGTGAATATCAAGATCGCCCTCAACGCCGTGATGGCCGATGGCAAATTGAGCTCCGCGGCGCGAAACAAGCTGCTTGAGGCGATGACGGACAATGTCGGTGCGCTGGTCCTAGAGGATAATCGCCTTCAGGCACTTGGTCTGTCCATTGCCGAAATGGGCGGCAAAAAAACACTGCCTTCCTACGTCCGCTTGATCGAATTTTTTGAGGAAAAGGGACAATTGGACCGGTCCGTTGAAGGCATCGCGACCAACGAAGATCTGATGCGCCGCGGGCAAGAAAATCGCGGCCTATATAGACCGGAATTGGCTGTCTTGATCTCAACCGCAAAACTCGGACTGCAGGAAGCGATCGAAAACAGTGACTTAGGTGATGATCCCGGGCTGGATAGTGACTTGCTCGACGCCTTCCCCAGCGCGATGCAAAAAAAGCATAAGAATGCAATTTTGACGCATCAGTTGCGCAAGGAAATTATTGCTACCAAATTGGCGAACCGAATGATTAACCGGCTTGGCCTCATCGATCCATTTGAGTTGGCCGAAGAAGAAGGCTGCTCACTCGGCGAGGTTGCGGCAGCGTTTGTCATGACCGAACGCTTGTTTCAGGCAGAGAAACTTTGGGTGTCGCTTGAAAAAGCAAAGATTGCCGAAGATATTCGCCTGATACTATTCGACCGGCTTGCTTATGTTCTTCGTTCGCACATGGCGGATTTGATGCGTATCGGATTGGCCGACGGCAGTATTGACAAAGCTGTAGAAATGCTAGCGCCGGGCATCCGAATGCTCGATGATAAAGTCGACAGCCTGATAACGACCGAAGGACAATTGGAAGCAACAAAACAGACCCGGTTATTGGTCGAGGCCGGAGCAACAGCCGAAATTGCGCAGAAAATGGCAAATATCTATAAGAATGACGGCGCTGCTGGCATTGCGTTCTTGGCAAAAATCCGGGAGATTGACGCCACTGAAGTCGCAGCGGCGTTCACCAAATTGGGCAGTCTATTGGGACTGGACTGGGCGCAAATGACAGCAACGCGGATCAACCCATCCGATCCATGGGACAGATTGTTGGTCGCAGGACTAGCGCGCGACTTCCAGCAAATGCGGTTAGACTTTTTGAGGAGAGCGCGCAGCAAGGATATGGAACAATTTCTGGTCAGTTGGGCTGATAAAAACGCAGAGCGCGTGACCCAATTCCGAAATATTGTGGATCGCGCCCAGCTATCACCAAGACCGTCCATCGCGATGCTCGCGCAGATTGCCGGACAGGCGAGAATATTGCTAACGCGTTAAACTATATCCAGTAACCGAGGATATGCAGCATGACGCCGACCAAGCCGCCGACCAATGTTCCGTTTACCCGGATATATTGCAAATCGCGGCCGACGGCATTCTCTACGCGATCGGTGATTGTTTGCGCGTCCCAACCGCGGATCGTTTCTGACACCAGTTTCACAATATTGTCACCATAGCTGGCAACAACCCCCGCTACCGCTCGGCGCGCAAAGCGGTTTAGTTGGCGGTTAAGCAGGGGATCTTTCTGAAGGCTATTGCCCAATTGAGTCAACGCATCGCCAAAATGCCCTGCCATCGCGGCTTCGGGATCACGCGATGCTTTCAAAAGTGATTCACGGCCACTTTCCCACATGCCATCTATCCAACTTGCAATGGCAGGATTTTCGATCATCTCGAGTTTCCATTCATTCACCCGTTGACGCAATTCAGGATCATTCCGCAGTTCCTGTGCCAATTGCACGATGCTTTCTTCGGTTTTGGCACGCACCGGATGCTCGGGATCAGAGGCCATATCCGCTAGCAATTTGTACAATCCGTCAACAACCTCGTTGGCCAATCGGTCATCGAGTCCCGTCCAACGCATCACCGTATTGGCCCGCTCATGGACAATCGTGCGGATGATATATTCATTGGCATCAAGGGTACGATAAGCCCATTTAATCGTCGAATCGATCAAAGGCCCATGCCGGTTCTCGGCCATCGCCGCCTCTAAAAGCTGACCCATAGGAGTTGCTAGATCAAGCTCTCTAGCCTGAGTCTTCACTGCGCCTTTAAACATGCTGCCAAGTCGGTCCTTGTCAAGCGAGCCAATAATATCGCCAATCAATCGCGATGCTCCCAAGCGCAGCCGTCCTTGTCCACCACTGGGCGATTTTAGAAACCGTCCAACACCACCTGCCAGATCAATGCCGTGCATTCGCTGCGCGACTATTCGCGAGACCAGAAAATTATTTTTTAGGAAATTGGCAAGCGTTTCTCCGATCCGGTCCTTGTTACGCGGGATAATTGCAGTATGCGGAATCGGTATGCCCATAGGATGTCGGAACAAAGCAGTGACAGCAAACCAATCCGCCAATCCGCCGACCATTGCTGCCTCGGAAAACGCGCGAATGAAACCCAATGCGGGATGAACTTCTTCATAAGATTTAGAGGTGAAATAGATCACCGCCATCAACACCAGCAGACCGGACGCGATAGTTTTCATATCACGGCCAGCGTTGTTCATCTCCGATCGACGTTCAGGAGAGCCGGCGATAGAAATGCCCTTGGGTGTCGGTGCCAATTTGGAAGAAAGCGGCTTCACTCGGCTGGCTGCACCCGTGCTTTGTCGTCCGCATCATCACCTGGCTTATAGGTCAGCAATGTTTTGCGCAGCCGCGGTCCAATACGACGCTCAAAGCCATCAGCGAGACTGAAGCCAGCTGGCACAATGACCAAAGTCAGCAGAGTAGATACAATCAATCCGCCGATCACCACTGTGCCCATTGGAGCGCGCCAAGCCCCGTCACCTGACAAGGACAGGGCCGTTGGGACCATCCCCGCAGTCATCGCAACAGTGGTCATGACAATAGGCTGTGCACGCTTATGTCCGGCATCCATAATCGCTTCGAATTTCGGAACGCCTTTTTGCATCTCCATAATCGCAAAATCGATCAGCAGGATCGAGTTTTTACTGACAATGCCGAGAAGCATGAGGACACCGATCAGCACCGGCATCGACAAGGGTTGGCCGACGACCCAGACGAGGAATATCCCGCCCAGAGGAGCCAAAGCCAATGAACCCATATTTACCAACGGCGACATCAATCGCTTGTACAATAACACGAGTGTCGCGAAGACCAGCAAGACACCTGAAATCAGAGCGATGATGAAGTTTACGAACAACTCCTGCTGCCATTCTTCTTCGCCAAAAGCATCACGGGAAACACCAGACGGCAGGTTTTTCATGATCGGAAGATCATTAATAAGGGCCATGGCTTCGCCTTTGATGACATCAGGCGCGAGATCCGCACCAACAAATGTCCGGCGATTCTGGTTATAACGCTGAATGGTGGTCGGGCCCGACCCGAAACTGACCTTCGCGACCCGGCTCAATGGTACGGTGCCGCCGCTTGCAGTTGGGATAGGCAGATTCTCAATCGTTGTTAGATCCGTACGCGATTCTTCCGGCAGCATCACACGGATTGGAATTTGGCGATCTGACAAAGAGAATTTCGCGGCATTCTGGTCAATCTCGCCCAAAGTTGCGATGCGAATTGTTTGGCTGAGCGCTGAGGTTGTTACGCCCAATTTGGATGCCAGGTCAGTATAGGGCGTAATCAAAATTTCCGGCCGACTGAGATCAGCGGCAATACGCGGCGCAGTGACCAACTTGACATCTTTCATTTGCTCGACAAGCTCAAACGCCGTTTCATCTAACAATTTCGGATCAGAACCAGTCAGCATGATCGAAATATCACGCCCCGTGCCTCCACCGCCACTTTGTGACTGAAAGGAGATACGCGCATCCGGTATCTGTTGTAACAGCGGCGCCATGCTGCGTTCAAATTCAATCGATGTTTTATCCCGCTCTTTTTTGTAGTTCACAAATACAGTGGCATTCGTCTCTCGTACGCGGGTTAGAGCGCGATCAACTTCCGGTTGTTGATACATAAGTTCAGAAACCTGATCCGCGATTTTTTCGGTTTGTTGCAGCGTTGTACCGGGCACTACTTCAATCTGGACTCGGCTAGAATCCTGATTAATGGTCGGCTGGAACTGCGCGGGAGTAACCGCAAACAAAACCACAGTTATGCAGAACGCCAAAAGACCGACCCCCATGAGCCAAACGCGATGGTCCAAAAATTTAGCAACAAAACGCCGGCCACGGCCGCCACCTTCCGCATATTTTCGGGCTGCCGTCTGATCCAGACACCATCGCAGCAACTTCAGATAACGGTCCATCCAAACGCCCTCGCCATGTTCGGCATGACCTTTGGATTGCAAGAAGTAGGCGGCAACCATCGGCGTAATCATTCGGGCAACCGCCAGACTCATGAGCACGGAAATCACGACCGTTATGCCGAAATTCTTGAAAAACTGCCCCGAGATGCCCGGCATTAAGCCTACTGGCAGGAACACCGCGACAATACAAAAGGATGTCGCAACAACCGGCAATCCGATTTCATCAGCAGCGTCAATAGAGGCTTGATAGGCGGATTTCCCCATACGCATGTGGCGGACAATATTCTCGATCTCCACAATCGCATCATCCACCAGAACGCCCGCAACCAGACCCAATGCCAGTAGCGACAAGAAATTGAGGTTAAAGCCCAGCAAATCCATGAACCAGAAAGTTGGTATGGCGGACAATGGTATCGCGATGGCGGAAATTAACGTCGCGCGCCAATCACGCAAGAACAGGAACACTACGACGACAGCCAAAAGAGCCCCTTCGACCATCGCTGCCATCGAGCTCTTATATTGGGTTTTCGTATAGTCCACGCTGCTACCCAGACGGATAAATTCCACCCCTGGGTTTTCCTCTTTAATCTGATCCATGACGATAATGGCATTGTCATAGACCGTCACATCCGATGCGCCACGCGCGCGCGACATGGAAAAATTCACAACCTCCACGCCTCTCACTTTGCTGATCGAACTGCGCTCACCAAAGGAGTCGTTCACATCTGCAACGTCACTCAGCTTTATCGTTTGACCATTGCCTAATGATATCTGTGTTTGAGAAAGCGCGTAAGCATCTTCGGCATTCCCTAAGACGCGAACGGATTGCCGTGTCCCGCCAACTTCTGCGCGGCCGCCAGCCGCATTGACATTAACCTGACGCAATACGCTATTGATCTGATTGGCTGTGACACCAAGCGCTTGCATCCTGTCGGGTTTTAGTATCACCCGAATTTCCCGATCTACTCCGCCAAATCGGTCGACCTCAGCCATGCCTTCTACACCGAGAAGTTTTTTCGCCACTGTGTCGTCCACGAACCAGCTGAGCTGTTCCACCGTCATATCGGCTGCTTTGACCGCAAAATAAGCAATCGGGCCGCCGGAAATATCTTCTTTGGAAATCTGCGGTTCCAAAATGCCATCCGGCAAAGACCCACGGGCCTGATCAACCGCATTTTTTACTTCATTCACCGCATCATTAACATCTGTACCGATTTCAAACTCAACAAAGGTTCGGCTGCTGCCTTCCCGCGCCGTAGAGATGATATTTTTGACGCCGCTAATGCTGCGAACCGCCGCCTCAATCCGTTGGGTGATCTGATTTTCGATCTCAGTCGGCGCCGCGCCTGGTTGAGAAATACTGACGCTGACACCAGGAAATTCTACTTCAGGATTGTTGACCACATCCATCCGGTTGAAGCTCAGCAAACCCGCCAGCAACAATGCCGTGAAAAGGACAAGCGGAACGACAGGATTACGGGTCGACCAAGCGGAGATATTGCGGAGGCTCATAAGTTAATCTTTCACGCAGTCTTATCTTTTTCAACCATGGGTTGGACCGTTTGCCCAGGATTGAGGAACCCAGCAGCCCTTAGCACAACACGCTCGGTGCCATTAATTCCCGATGTGATAGACAAACCAGCCGCAGAAACAGAGCCGATAACCACATCGCGGCGAACCACCTTGTCATCCTTGTCGACAATATAGACGAAACTACCCTTACTGTCGTTCTGTACAGCCGATTCTGGTAATACGGCAGCTTGTGACGTGCCGCTTTTAATCCGCGTACTGGCAAAGCCGCCGGGACGAAGCGCCTGATCGTAACTCAACGCAACTTTTGCAATACCCTGGCGTGACTGCGCATCAATCATCGGTGAAATCTGCCAGATTTGTCCGACCAGAACCTTGTCTGTTCCAACCGGGATGACTTCTGTACTCACCCCAACCGACACGTTCGCAAGATCACTTTCGCTTAACTGCGCTTGCAATTCCATTTCACCATTTTGGGCGAGGCGGAACAATATACCGCTTCCTGCGCTAACCGTTTGTCCTACTTCGACATTGCGTTCGAGAACAAAACCACCTTTTGGCGCGACAATATTCAAAAAGCTATTCCGCGCTCGGGTCTCGCCAAGCTGCGCTTGAGCTACTCGCAATTGGGCCGCACTAGAGTCGCGTGTGGCCGTCAACCTGTCGATATCGGCTTTGGATATAAACCCCCGCTCGACCAACCTTGCAGCACGGTCCAAATTGGTCTGCGCCAGATTAAGATCCGCTCTTGCTGAAGCAACTGATGCTTCCAAACGCGCCGCTTGCTGATTTTGGACCGAGCGATCAATGCTAGCCATGATCTGACCCGGCTTTACCCAATCGCCAGCATCCACATAAACCTGCGTTACGCGGCCGCCTTCGCCTACAACGCCCACTGGAATTTCCCGCCGCGCGGCCAACGTACCAGTGGCATTGATTGTGCGAACCACATCCTGTTTACCGGGCACCACGACCGTCACCGCAGGCGCCTGACTGTCGCCGGCACCTTCTGCAGCAGCTCCATCGCCGCCGCCTGCAAACAGCTGATAAGCAACATATGCAAGGATAATTGCGGCCGCAACAGCAACCACAATGATGACACGTCGCTTGCTTCGTGCCTGCTCGTTTTCATCTTCCAATGTCGAGACCTCTAGGTCTTCACCAGAAATTTTCGATTCATAGTTCATTTTCAATACTCTTCAGCCCGGCTTTTATCTTGTTTTTGCGCTGCAATATACAAAAAGAATCACAGATAATAGGGAGGATCCTGCAATTCTCATTTTTAGTGTATTATATGAATATATCAGTAACGACAAGCCTGAACAATCACCCATGCCAGATAAGCTCGCTCAAATGCCGTCATGCTGTTGAATCGGCAAGATTATCCACAAGAAAAAGGCCGGCCCAAATGAGCCAGCCCTTATTCCAAAAACTGTTTCGCGCTTGTTAGTTTAACGGACGCGTCCACGCTTAATTAAGTTTACGATGCCCAACAAAACAATCGCTCCGCCAAAGGCAACCAGCAATGTCATAGGGCTAAATGGCGCATCCCGCAGATTTGACGTGCCGCCAGTAAAAAAGCTGAACAACCATCCGCCCAGCATAGAACCAACACAACCAACCACAATATTCCAGAAAATTCCCATGGAAGCGTCTCGGCCCATTACCATGCTTGCAAGCCAACCGATAATGCCACCCATCACAAGTGCGATGATAAAATTAATCATAATTACCTCCAGATCCGTTTTGACCTCTCCTCAGGCCTTATTTCGGACTCTTATACAAAGAGCCGCCTTGAAACCAGAAAATACTCCCAGACAAAAGAAAAAAAGGCCTCGGAAAATAGATTTCCAAGGCCTTTAAGCCATTAATATTCATACTTAATCGAACCGGCTTGCTCAAACACAAACGCCAATCTTCTGACTAGTATTTTTGCTGACGCTCATAAAGATCGCGATAGTGTTGAATTCGGGTGACCCGCAGACCGGGCATCCCGGATCGGTCCACCGCACGTTGCCAAGAAGCAAATTCTTCCAACGACAGACTATAGCGATCGCAAACCTCATCGACCGTCAAAAGACCGCCATTTACCGCTGCAACGACTTCAGCCTTGCGTCGAACCACCCACCGGGTTGTTCCCGGGGCCGGCAAATCAGCTACGGTCAATGGCTCGCCCAAAGGACCGACTACTTGCGCTGGTTTAATTGTCTGGTTCTCGATCATACTACCCTCAAAATACGCCTCGCGGCATTTGAATTTATGTCCAAATGATTTTACATCTTTAGACATAGAGTTTTTCAAACTACTAAATTACCAAGGTAAATAAGGCGTTCATATTTTACCCGAAGCCTTGTCACCCTGCGAATGTACGTGCAACAAATCGGGCCGAAAATGGCCTTTTTTAAAAACACGTTCGCTTTTCGCAAACAAGCTGCGCTGTGGCTGCTCACCTGCAAAAAACTTGATCCGATCTTCCATCAATCCCCGGCTGGGACGATTTGGCTGTGCGGCCAATCCGCTCCGCTGTGCCAAGTAAGCACGGGCCGAAGGAGAAAGAGTCTGACGCGCGATCGCATGCGCAATCAGAGCATCATGTGCTCTGACCGCTTTTGCATCCGGTTCGGCTCTGGTCTGTGCCGGACTCTTATGAGGGAAGTTCATTTCCATAGAGAGCTGTCTAACAGCGAAGGTATAAACTTATGTAAAGGAGACGTTCACGCGGTCTTAGGACTAGTTAAGCAAACCTTCCTTCCAATTCACCATTTCGTCCCAATATGAACCAAAGCGGGATCCGATACGGGATTTTGGGCAAGAATTTCGGCAATACTGGCGTTGCGCCCGGTTCATCGTTAAGGGACAAAACATTATGACAGACCGAATCAACAGTGAATTTCAGCTTGGCGACGATATGGCAGGCAAGCGGATCGTGGTTGCCATGTCCGGCGGCGTCGATTCGAGCGTTGTTGCAGCATTGGCCGCGCGCACCGGGGCTGAGACAATCGGCATTACCTTGCAGCTATATGATCATGGCGAGGCGGTCGGTCGCACGGGTAGTTGCTGCGCGGGGCAAGATATTCGCGATGCGCGGGCAGTGGCTGAGAAGCTTGGCATTGCCCATTACGTCTTTGATCATGCCAGCCGCTTTCAAGAATCAGTCATGGACGTGTTTGCGGACGAATATATGGCGGGCCGCACACCAATACCGTGCGTCCAGTGTAATATGGGCGTCAAATTTACTGACCTTTTAAATTTGTCACGCGAACTGGGAGCTGATTGTCTGGCCACCGGTCATTATGTCCGACGCGTCACGGGCACGCATGGCTCTGAACTGCACCGGGCGATGGATCCTGCACGAGACCAGAGTTATTTCCTCTTCGCAACGACGCAAGACCAACTTGACTATCTGCGCTTTCCGCTCGGCGACATGCCCAAGGACGAAGTGCGCGAGATTGCAAAGGAAATGGGCCTAGCCGTTGCCTTTAAGCCTGACAGCCAGGATATCTGCTTCGTGCCCGATGGGGATTATGCCAAAGTGGTCCGCAAGCTGCGCCCAGAGGCAGATGATGATGGCGAGATTGTTCATATCGACGGAACGGTAATGGGCCGCCACAAGGGCTTGATTCATTATACAGTCGGTCAGCGCAAGGGATTGAAAATTGGCGGCCAGGCAGAGCCGCTTTATGTCATTCGCTTGGACCCGGAGACCAAACGTGTTTTTGTCGGGCCTAGGCAGGCGTTAGCGGTAGCATCAGCGACATTGCGCGATATTAACTGGATTGGCGGCGACTTTGAAGGGCCAATGCAGGTGAAGGTTCGTTCTATGGCGAAGCCAACGCATGCGCGACTTGAAGGCGATACGCTGCGTTTTCACAATCCGGAATATGGCGTGTCCCCGGGACAGGCGGCAGTCTTTTATAATAAGGATCGCGTCCTTGGTGGTGGTTGGATCGAAAAAACCGGTGCCGTATCCCAGCAATGGCTGGCGGCGGCTACAGTTTAAGCAAAACTCAATCGGCTTCAGCCGCGGTTAGCATTACGCAACCCCAGCCTTCGCGAAATTCAGCCGTGCTAGAGGCTAGCAGTGGAACCGACGCGGTTACGCGACGTTTTTCATCATCTAGCGACAGGCCGATAATTTCCATGCCGGGTTCAAAATCCTTCTCGCAATCGGTCAAATCGCGACCACCAATATAATGGCAGGAGCAGGCGACCCGCGCACCATAAGCCGTACCAATGCCTAACTGCCCTTTGATGAAGCTGTAATTATAGGCAAAGACCGCCACCAGGATCAGCACAAACAGAGCCAGCACATATAAAGCAATGCGCCCTTTCCGGCTGTGTGGTTTGGACGGGTTTTTCGGATTGCTGTTTACGGTTGCCATAGTGGCTCCTATTGGTGCAACCCATGCTTATGTACAAGACTAAAATCGCCGCCCTGTCCGCTCTCGCTTTCGCACTGTCCAGCTGTGGTGCCAGTGACGAGGCAACGGCACCACCTCCAAAAACCGCCGAAGAGCTGGCTTATATATCGGATGCGAGTCCGATCAAAAAGGCCCGGCTCGATGCTATAATTTCGCCATTATTTGAAGACCCTGCCATGGCAGAGACCCGGGCGCTGCTGATCATGCACCGGGGCGAGATACTCGCCGAACGCTATGGCGAAGGCTATGATGAGGATACACGGTTCATCAGCTGGTCAATGGCCAAATCCTTTACCGGTGCACTACTGGGCTTCTTGGTAGCCGACGGACGGCTGGTTCTTGATGATCCTGCCCCGGTTCCTGCTTGGCAAAGGCCCGGAGACCCCCGCGGCGACATTACCTTACGCCAGCTGATCCATATGTCATCTGGCCTCGACCATACCGAAGTTGCCGAGGAAAATGGCAAGACATTATATGAAGCCGATACACAGCAGATGCTTTTCCTATCTGGCTCCGGCGATATGGCGGGCTATGCCGAAGCCCGTCCGATGGAAGCGGAGCCCGGCACGAAATTTGAATATAGCACTGCCACCAGTATCATATTGGCCGATATCATCACCCGGACATTGACCAAGAGCGATGATCCTCAAGTCCGCCGCGATACAGCTATGCGGTTCATTCGCGGACGCTTGCTCGAGCCGCTAGGCATGGACAGCACTTATTTCGAATTTGACGCCAATGGCACGTTTCTGGGCGGTAGCATCATTCAATCAACCGCGCGCGACTATGCAAGATTCGGTGAGTTTTTGCGGAACAATGGCGCGCGCAAGGGCGCTCAGCATTTGCCAGTCAGCTGGGTAAAATTCATGCGGACATCCTCAGCCAATGATGCCGCTTATGGCGGTCATATCTGGCTGAACAAAAAACGTCCCGAAGGCCGCAACCAAATATTATTTCCAGACATGGCGCCCGATACGGTATTTGCCGCCCTTGGTCATCTTGGCCAGCAGATTGTTGTCTCACCGGAACAGAAGCTGACAGTTGTTCGGCTGGGCAAAACGCAGGATGACGTAAACCGCCCGATGAGCGATCAAATCGGTCGTATTGTAGCGTTGTTCCCGATCAGCAAATAGCCCGGCTTTCGCTGGAAGGAGAGATTTTCAATTTGGGTGCCCACTGCGCCCAAGAGTTAAAGCCGAAACTGCCCCTCGACCACGGTTACGCATTTCCCGCCGAGCCAAGCCTTGTCGCCGTCGAGACGGCAATGCACATAGCCGCCGCGCATACTGGCCTGATAAGCGGTAAAGCTATCGCGACCGAGCGCGTGCGCCCAATAGGGCGTAAGGACGGCATGAGCTGATCCTGTCACGCTATCTTCATCAACCCCGCCGCCAGGTACGAAAACACGGCTTAGCGCATCGGTATCTTTACCCGGCGCCGTACAAATAAACTGTTCATTCCCCAAAGCGCCCAGTGCCTTTAAGTCCGGTTTGAGTGCCAGAACCTCGTCAGCTGTTTCGTAGCGGATTACAGTATAGCGCCCTTCATGAAACTGTGTGTCAATCGGTGTTCCGCCTATCAGGGCAACAATGTCCGGTCGTGCCTTGGGTGATGGCGGATAGGCTGGCAGCGCCAGCGCATAACCCTCCCCGTCACGGACCATCGTCAAAATACCGGCTTTACGCGTCCGAAATGTAACCTGATCCTTATCCGGATTTTGCGACAAGATAACATGGCCGCTGGCCAGCGTCGCATGCCCGCATAGGGCGATTTCTATCGTCGGCGTGAACCAGCGCAGTTCATAATCAGCTTCTCCGGTCGCGTCTGGCAAATAGAAGGCGGTTTCCGCAAAATTATTTTCCTCACCAATGGCCTGCAACACATCATCATCGAGCCAGCTTTCCAATGGCATCACCGCCGCCTGGTTGCCGGTAAAAGGCCGCTCTGCAAAGGCATTGACATGATAATAAGTTAGGCTCTTATGTTTCTGTGTCATGGGTAAAGCATTCCTTCGCTCCAACTATCGCGATCACCATCTGTGGCGCGAACGAATATCCTGCGTTCATGCAATCGATGTTCGCGATCTTGCCAAAATTCAAATCGTTCCGGCGTCAGGCAATAGCCTGACCAATGCGGCGGACGGGTTACATTCTGCCCCTCGAAACGCGCCTTCACTTCTTCAAAGCGGGCCTCAAAAGTAGCACGACTATCGAGCGGCCTTGATTGGTCGGAGGCCCAAGCACCCAACTGAGAATCCCGGCTGCGTGTCACAAAATAAGCGTCAGCCGTCTCATCAGACACAGCAGATAAATTGCCTTCTATCCTGATTTGTCGGCGCAAGCTTTTCCAATGGAATAATATTGCCGCCTTGGGATTAACAGCTATGTCCGTCGCCTTTCGGCTTTCTTGATTGGTGTAGAAAATAAAGCCGTCCGGGCCGTGCCCCTTAAGCAACACCATCCGCGCGGCTGGCTGACCGCTGGCGTCGACCGTCGCGATGGTCATAGCATTGCCATCATTTAATTCAGTTTCGCGGGCTTCGGCAAACCAGCTGTCAAAAATAGAGAAAGGATTTAATGTCATAAGACAGCGTCTATCAGCGTGATTGCCGGCAGGAAAGTCTTGCTTTCCGCTTTTGTCTTCTCGCTCCCCTATCCTCCGTCGGTCGCAACTATTTACGATGCCGACAATTGCCGATGTCAGGCCTTTCGATTTGTCCGCTAGCCCTTAAAAAACCCAATAATCAACCGTCAGTATAGAAGGACCAACGATTTGGACGGGTAAATGCCTGAACTGCAAAAAACTGACGACGCGCAAAACGCGCTGCCAAACAATAGAAGAAACTCTAGGCAAATCCTCGATTCAGAGGTTCTTGTCCGGCAGTCGGATTCGCAACCATTTCGCGCGACGCTTTCAGATTTGTCCGTTTCCGGCTTTAAACTAACAAGCTATACCGACCTCGATCCAAAGAAACCTGTCTATATCCGTTTGCCAGGAATCCAGACTCTCAGTGCAGCGATTAAATGGTGCGGCTATCAGGAATATGGCTGCGCATTTACCAATGATCTGCACCCAGCCGTGTTAGAGCATCTGGTAAAAAAGCTGCAGGGATTTTGACAAGCTGTAACGGCGACGCGGCGCAGCAACGGGCCGAGCTATTGCGCTTCGCCAGCCTTGTCATATTTGAGCTCCAGATAACGGCCGCGGATCGACAAATTATCGATATCCCCTTTTGCAATCTGCTGGGTAACCCCTGAAATTTCTTTCTCAATCAAAGACAAGCCGCTGATCAGTTGTTCATCCGGCGATTTGCCCGTGTCATTGGTTTTCCGGCGCATCGGCTCGGGAATCGCGCGATAGCCAGAGATTAGTTCCGGCAAATGCTCACCCATAAGCTTTCGAACTTCATAGGCTGCCGGCTCCGCTTCATTGAGTTTCTGGAGCTGTGGTGACAGCATATCCAGCTGTGTCCCGATATCGTTGATAATCTTCACCGCGGGTTTCGGCAAGGCGAGCCGCTGGCTCTCGAGCCATATTTCCGTTTTTCCGGCTAATGTCTTGAGATCGGACTGCACCAAGGTTTCTGGCGTCGGGATTTTCATCTTGGGAAATTTCATCGCCGCCCAGATACCGCCGGCAATCAAGCCAGCCGAAATCATCACGCCCCAAAAGCCGATGCCATTTAATATGCCGCCGATGACACTTGCACCAACCAAAACCCCGACCGTGATCATGGCCGCGCGCGCTAATTTCTTACGAAAATAGCCGCGTTTTAAGCCTTTCGAGCGCTCACCGATAGATTCGGCAAATTTATAGCTGCGATAATAGTTCGCGGCATTATCATAAATCTGCTGGTTGCTTTCGCTCATGCGCCTTATTCCTCAAGCGCCGTCAGCGGGTTTTCCGATGGCGCTTCGAGGGCCGCCTTGTCCTGTCCCTCGGCCCGGGCAATATAGCCTTTGGATTTCTCAATCTCACCAGATAATGACGTGACGGTGGTTTTCATATTTTCCAACGCCTTGATCTTGAACGTGTCGATATTGTCCATCGTGTCATAGATATTCTGGAACGCGCGTTGTAGCGTTTCGAGCGGGATTGTGGCTGATGCCGCCTGCTCATGAATGGCCGCGGTCTGGTTCTTCAACATATCGCCAGTGCTATCAATAATGCCTGCTGTGGTGGTATTGAGCGCGGTCACTTGATCAAGCACCAGTTTTTGATTGGTGAGCGCTTGTGCCACAGTTACTCCCGTGCGCAGGGCGCTAACCGTCGTTGTACTGGCGCGATCGACGCCTTTGACCAGTTCGACATTATTTTTCTTCACCAGATCGAGTGCCAGATAGCCCTGTACGGTCACGGCCATTTGGGTGAGCAAATCCTGCGTCCGTTGACGCACGTAAAATAGCGCGCTTTCCCGGATCGCTTTGGCTTTGGCAGGATCGCTTGCATCGAGTTCAGCGGCTTTGTCCTCCAAACGCTGATCCATGACCTTTGAAACATGGATCATCTGTTCCAGCCGGCCCATGGCCGCCCACAGGTTCTTACGCTCGACATCAATCGCCGCATTGTCCATCAGCAATTCGTCCTTGCCGCCCTGCAAACGGGTCAGGATGGAAGAAATATGCCCTTGCGCGCTGTGATAACCGTCAAAATAGTTGCGCAGCTTGGAACCGAACGGGATAATCCCGAATATCTTGCGAGGAGCGAGCAGATTGCCCCGCTTGCCGGGATCCAGATCTTCAACTGTCCGGCGGAGTTCCGTCAGATCAGCACCGATACCCGACTCTTCGTTCATTGAACGGATGGGGCGATCAAGAAAGCGATTGGACTGACCCGCCGCATCGATAATTTCCTTACGGCCCATATTGGTGATTTGGTCTACTTTCTTGCCAAATTCCGGACTGTTTTCATCCTGCGCCACCAGATCATCGATAAAGCTATCGACCTTTTCTTCGAGCTTTGACTTTACCTCGTCCCCGACGGGCACCAGCCCGGCTGCCTTTGTAGGTGCCACAGCCACAACCGGATCAGGGGGGGTAAGGGTCAATTCTTCTGTCGCGGTAATTGTCTCGGTCGCCATCGGCTCAGTCTCCATATCGCTGTCTGTGGTGCAGCACTCTTACCCATAAATGGATGCAAATGCCCCATTTTTCAAGCGTTTCCCTACTGTATTATAAAAATAATACAGTTAATGCGAGACCCACCCGCACGAATTCACTGTTTTTTGTGTGTTTCCAATGGCCTAAAAGCCCTTGTCGCTATTGTTCCTGCAACAGCTTTTCAACATCCGGTGCTATCCGCTCGACGATGACATCAATGCCTTCTGCATTGGGATGAATGCCGTCTGGCAGGATCAGGTCCGACCGTCCGACCACGCCTGCCATGAAAAACGGATAGAGGCTGGCTTCATATTTTTTGGCCAAACCTGGATATATCACATTGAATTGATCGCTAAATTCTTTTCCAAGATTAGGCGGCGCCAGCATGCCGGTGAGCATCACGGGAATATCCTGATCCGACAGTTTTTTGACCATCGCTTCCATATTGGCCAAAGTATCTGCTGGCTTCAGCCCGCGCAGAAGATCATTGCCGCCCAGACCGAGTAGGACCAGATCAGGCTTTCGTGAGAGACTATCCAACACAAAATCCATCCGCCGAAGACCAGCTGCCGTCGTGTCACCGGATACACCGGCATTGTGGACCTTCACGTCTTGCCCCGCGTCATTAAGCGCTTTTTGCAGCTCTGGGGCGAAGCCCTCATCCGGCGCTAATCCGTAACCAGCATAGAGGCTGTCACCAAAGACTAATATCAGGGTTTTTGCTTCGACAGCGGGTTCACCGGCCGTGTCGCTGGTCGCTTGCTGTTGCTCGACCGGAGTAGAATTTTCTTCCACTACTGGACTACATGCAATCAGAAGTTGAAGAATTGCAAAGCAAAACCCATATGTCATAAACCTGTTCAACATCGGATACACCTTCCCACCATGTTACAAAAAACCGCCGCAACCAGCGACGCCGCAAATATCAAACCCCATATTGCTATTGAAGCACAAAATGTCACCCTGTCTTTGGGAGATGGCGATGCAAGGGTTGATATATTAGGTGGTATTAATCTCTCAATTGATTCCGGAACAACGGTTGCCCTACTGGGGCCATCGGGGTCCGGAAAGTCATCCTTAATGGCTATATTATCAGGTTTAGAGCGCGCGACCGGCGGGACCGTGAATATCGCTGGCGCCGATTTTGGTACGATGAACGAGGATGAACTGGCTATTGCGCGCCGCGGACGGGTTGGCATTGTTTTGCAAGCCTTTCATTTGCTGCCAACGATGAGCGCACTGGAAAATGTTGCTGTGCCATTGGAATTGGATGGTCAGGTTGATCCTTTTGACATCGCGGCAAAAGAATTAGAAGCGGTTGGCCTCGGTGATCGGCTTGGTCACTATCCAACCCAATTGTCTGGCGGCGAGCAACAGCGGGTCGCTATTGCACGGGCCATGGCTTCGCGTCCTTCGATCATCTTTGCCGATGAACCCACCGGCAATCTGGATGGGGCAACAGGCGAGATAATTATTGAACTGTTGTTTGAGCGCCAGAAAGCGAGCAACGCGACTTTGCTGATGATTACGCATGACCCGGAACTCGCCAAACGTTGCGACCGGATCATCGAGCTGCGTGACGGCATGATCGAGAAAGATAGCGGCCAAAAGCTTACACAATCATGAGCGCTAACCTTTCCAAAGCCTGGACCATTGCTCGGCGCGATCTGCGCGGACGATTTGTGGGTCTGCGCCTGCTTATCGTTTGCCTGTTTCTCGGTGTAGCTACGCTGGCGGCCATCGGCAGCCTAACCAGCGCTATCACCGACGAACTCGCCAATCGTGGCCAATCTATCTTGGGTGGCGATCTCGAAATTTCAGTGGCGCAACGCGAAGCGACACCAGCCGAGCGCGAAGCGCTCAATGCCACTGGCGAGCTGTCTGAAACCCTGCGCATGCAAGCTATGGCGCGATTGCCCGATGGCAGCGACACGCAATTGGTCGAGTTGAAGGGCGTCGATGCCCCGTACCCGCTTTATGGTGATTTCACGCTGGAAGATGGAACCATCGCGCCGCCTCTGGGCAGCAATGATATTTACGTGACCCCCGCTCTCATCCAGCGCCTTTCCTTAAAAGTCGGCGATACAATCGAATTTGGCGAAGCGGCATTTACCGTCACCGGGGTCATTGGTGATGAACCGGACCGGTTGAGCGAAGGCCTATCGCTTGGCCCCGTGGCGATAACGTCACTGAAAAGCCTGCGCGCCACCAACCTGATTCAACCTGGCAGCCTGTTCCAAAGCAAGTATCGCTTGAAATTACCCGCAACGGTGGACCCTGCCGAATTGGGTGACCAGTTGGAAACGCAATATAAAAATGCCGCGTGGGAGGTTAAAACCCGCGACAATGGCGCGCCCAGTACGCGCCGCTTCATCGAACGCATGGGGCAGTTTTTAACGCTCGTCGGCCTTGCATCACTGGTTATTGCGGGCATCGGCGTCGGCAATGGCGTCGCCTCTTATCTGCGTGGGAAGCAGGGCGCGATCGCGACGTTGAAAATATTGGGCGCAGACAGCGCCATGGTTTTCCGCATTTATATGTTCCAGATTTTGGCCGTTGCCTTGGTCGCCATCTCGGCGGGTTTAATCATAGGAGCACTTGCGCCCCTGATCATTATCGAAGTCGCTGGCGATGTCTTACCCATTAAACCGGAATTTGCGCTCTATCCATTACCGCTAATCGTCAGCGCCGCTTATGGCCTGCTGATCGCGATTATCTTTGCCCTACCGCCGCTGGCTCGCGCTAAGCTGATCCCGGCTGCCGGTCTATTTCGCGGCGAAACCCGGTCATGGCGTCAGATTGACAAGCCGACATGGGTGGCAGTTACGCTTGCTATCGCCGCCATCATCGCGCTGGCCGTCGGCAGTGGGCGGGAACCGTTATTTTCGCTGGCTTTTATCGGCGCTGCACTAGGCATATTAATGCTGCTCGCCCTGCTCGGTACGTTGATCCGATGGCTCGCGAGTAAGGCGCCACGCCCGAAACAGCCATTGCTGCGACTGGCCTTAACCAATCTCCATCGCCCCGGCGCACAAACCGGCCAGTTGGTTGTTGCTTTGGGCCTTGGCCTTACACTGTTTGCCACGCTGGCTGCTATCCAGACCAGCCTGACCAATGAAATCCGTCTGAGCGTTCCCCAACGAGCCCCGAATTTCTTCGTTCTCGATATTCCGGTGGAACGGGCTGATGAATTTAAAATCCAAGTCAACGCAAGTGCGCCCGAGGCGGAAATCAACATCGTCCCCACCTTGCGCGGTATCATTACAGAATATGGCGGCCAGATCGTCTCTGAACTAGAGACCATTCCCGAAGGCGCATGGGTGTTACGCGGCGACCGCGGCCTGACCTACAGCGCGGAACTGCCGGAAGGCAGCGAGATTACTGAGGGCGAATGGTGGCCGACCGGATATGACGGTCCGCCTTTGGTGTCGGTCGATTCAGAGCAGGCTGCTGCGCTGGGACTGAACGTTGGTGACAGCCTGACCGTCAGCCTGCTGGGTGTTGAGATTAAAACCACCGTCGCATCGCTGCGCAAGATCAACTGGCGCAATTTCGGCTTTAACTATGTGCTTGTATTCCCGCCCAATGTGCTGGCCAACACCCCGCATAATGTGGCGGCTACTATCCAGCTGGATGAGACCAAAGAAGACGGCTTGCTCGGGTCCTTGCCGCGCGAATTCCCATCTATTTCCATGGTGAAGGTCAAGGAAATTGCGTCGCAAATCGGCACGATATTGGATCAAATGGCGACCGCCATTGCCTCTGCTGCTTCGATAGCCATTTTTTCCGGCATTGCTGTGCTGATCGGGGCCATTGCGGCCTCTCGCCAATCGCGGGTTTATGACAGCGTCATCCTAAAGCTACTCGGCGCGACACGGACACAAATCCTGTCGGCACAAGCGATTGAATATGCGGTGCTCGCTTTGCTTTTGTCGACTGTTGCTTTGGGTCTTGGTTTGCTTGCCGGCTGGTTTGTCATCACGCAGATTTTCGAATTTACCTGGCAGCCTGATTGGGGCGTGGTCATGATCACATTAGCTCTGGGTGCAGTGGTTACTTTGGGCATCGGGCTGCTGGGATCAATCCCGGTTCTATCGGCGAAACCTGCCCGGGCCTTGCGCGAGCTTTAGGGTTTCGACAAATGGACTGCCAATGGTGCTGACAGCACTAGGCTGGATAAATGGTAAAGTAATAGCGGGATCAGAACGAAACCGGCGGCTTCTGGTGGAAATAAAATAGCCGCCAGCGGCGCGCCAACCGCGATGCTTTTTTGCGCGCCACCAAATAGCAAGGCCTTGCGATCATTTATCACAAAGCCCGCGACACCGCCCAACAACCAAGCGCCACCAAAAGCAAAGATCAACAGCGCGGCAATTGCGGCCGCAATGATCAGGAATTGGTCACCCGGTACTTGCTGCCATATGCCCGCCACGACCGCGCCAGAAAAAGCAACATAGACGGCTAAGCTAATCGCAATTTTATCTGACCATCCCACTATGCCCTTATGCCGCGCCACCCAAGGGCGTGCCCAACTCTGGATCAGTTGGCCAATCACAAACGGTAACAACAGCATCGTCATGATTTTCACAAAAGAAGCGCCGGTAATCACAATACCAACAGAACTCACCAGCAACGCGAAAAAGACCGGTGTGATAATTATGGATGATAAATTGACGGTCGCCGCCGCAACCACCGACGCGCCGACATTGCCTTTGGCGATGGCGGTATAGCTCGCTGCCGATTGGATCGTAGACGGTAGACATCCGAGATATAAGAAACCGACCGCAATCAAAGGCGCAATATACCCGTCCAAAACATGCGACAGAACGAGCCCGGCTAAAACCATAGCACCGAAAACAAATCCAAACACAGCCGATTGCAGGCGCCAATTGCGAAAGCCCGCAACCACTTCCTGCCGATCGAGCCGAATTCCGTGAAGCAGAAATATCCAGAAAATGCCTGCTGTTACGCCAAAGGCTGCAATAGGTTGAGCCGGCCCACTCACTGGAAGTAACGTCGCCAGAAGGACACAAGTTCCGAGCAGCCAGATAAACTTATCGGCTAAAATCATTCTTACAGTCTGCATTGCGCCTTCGCCAATGCTCCAGCGCGCTATCTGACGCAAGTCCAAGAAACGGATATTTAGAGAGTGATCACAAGAACATGCATCTCTCTGCTGATCTCAGTAGTTACCAACTGCAACCTTGAACCAGAGCGGACTGTAAACAATGTCTAAGACCTGATCCGATGCACAATCGCACGCATCAGATCTTTCAACAGCTGGGGCGATGCTTTGAATACGGTCCACGGGTCGCTTGCCAAAGCCTTGAGCAGCAGCCTGACATCAAAATAATACCAATCAGACAATATCCGATGGACAAGCGCTTTGGCGCGCAAGGTTTTATCATCGACATGATCCAGTTCTCGCAGCAGCACTTTCGATACCAGTTGCCGGATATCTTTGCTCCGCTGATCGGTCAGGCTGCGGTCGTGCCGGCGATAAAGATAAAGATCGCTATCCACGGGCACCATTTGGAATTGATGCGCCGCACGCAGCCAATAGTCATAATCCTCCGCGCCAAAAAGCTGTTCATCATATCCGCCCAGCGCTTCCGTAACATGGCGGCGATAGAGAAAGGCGGCCCCAACCGGATTACCGAACCAGCGCTCCTCGATCGGCGATGGCGAGACGTAACGCAGAATATTCTCCGCGTCATCAATCACACTATAACCAGCGTAAACAATATCTGCCTCAGGCTTAGCGTCCAATTCCGCCACAAGTTTTGCGATCATGTTGGGCCGCATAATATTGTCATCGCTGGTCCAGCTATGGAGCTCTCCTCGCGCTTTCAAAAAGCCGCGATTAAGCGTTGCGGGCAGTCCCATATTCCGGTCATTGGTCAGATGCCGAATTCTCAAGTCTTCTGCGGCATGACGCGCAATGATCGCGCCGCTTCCGTCCGTAGACGCATCGTCAATACAGATTAGCTCCCAATCGGAATATTGCTGCCGCAAAACCGAATAGATCGCACTGCCTAGATAGCGCGCGCCATTATAGATAGGCATTACGATAGTAACGACTGGAATATCTTGATTAACCGATGACGGGTTCTCAATTTTCATTTTCAATCTATATTATGACCGACATAGGGCTGTGGATTTTTAGCCTATCTATTCGAAAAACGCCTATAATATTTTCATGTTACAGCGATAGACAAAATCAAAGCGGGTTTCTGATGTTGCGGCGCAGCACAAAACAGGTTAAGGGCGCACGCAACATAAGGCGTGGCAGACAAGCCCCCTTTCCTCTCTTTACGGCAGAATTTATAATGGCTCTTCGCAATATCGCTATCATCGCGCACGTTGATCACGGCAAAACCACCCTTGTGGACCAGCTTTTCCGCCAATCCGGAACGTTCCGTGACAATGAGCGTGTCGAAGAACGCGCGATGGACAGCAACGATCTGGAAAAAGAACGCGGCATCACGATTCTTGCAAAGTGTACGAGTGTTGAGTGGAAAGGCACGCGGATCAATATTGTTGATACCCCGGGCCATGCCGACTTTGGCGGCGAAGTAGAACGCATTCTTTCTATGGTCGATGGCGTTATTTTGCTCGTCGATAGTGCTGAAGGCGCCATGCCACAGACGAAATTTGTGACCGGTAAAGCGCTGGCCCTGGGCCTTAAGCCAATCGTAGTCGTCAACAAAATTGACCGACCCGACGGCCGGGCGGAAGAAGTGCTCGACGAAGTATTTGACCTATTCGTCAATCTCGACGCCAATGACGAGCAGCTTGATTTCCCGACACTCTTCGCCAGCGGCCGAAATGGCTATGCCGGCGACACTCCGGACGTACGTGAAGGCGATCTGTCCCCATTGTTCGACAAGATTGTCGAGCATGTGCCAGAGCCTGACGTTGATCCCGATGCTGAATTTAAGTTCCTCGTAACCCTGCTCGACCGCGACAATTTCGTTGGTCGTATATTGACCGGTAAAGTCGAGAGCGGCAAAATCGACATTAACATGCCGATCCACGCGATCGATATGGACGGCAAGGTTGTAGAAACCGGCCGTGCGACCAAAATCATGGCGTTTAACGGTCTGGAACGTGTACCGGTGGAAAGCGCAAAGGCAGGCGATATTATTTCTCTCGCCGGCCTTACCGATGCCACGGTGTCCAATACAATTTGTGATATTTCCGTCACCGAGCCAATTGCAGCGCAGCCGATTGATCCGCCAACCTTGTCAATGCGCTTTGCAGTGAACGACAGTCCGGTTGCAGGTCGTGAAGGCGACAAAGTTACAAGCCGCGTCATTCGCGACCGCCTTGCCCGTGAAGCAGAATCCAACGTCGCCATTAAAGTGACCGAGAGCGAAGACCGCGACAGTTTTGAAGTGGCCGGTCGTGGCGAGCTGCAGCTAGGCGTGCTTATCGAAACGATGCGCCGCGAAGGTTTTGAGCTTGGCATTTCCCGTCCACGTGTTCTCTATCGGGAAGAAGACGGCAAACGTCAGGAACCTTATGAAACAGTCGTCATCGATGTGGATGATGAATATGCCAGCACCGTCGTTTCCAAAATGCAGCGCCGTAAAGCGGAATTGACCGAACAGCGCCCCTCTGGCGCAGGCAAGACGCGCCTGACCTTCTCTGCCCCTTCTCGTGGCCTGATCGGTTATCATGGTGAATTTCTGTCCGACACACGCGGCACCGGCCTGATGAACCGCCTGTTCGAAAAATATGGCGAATATAAAGGCGTTATCGAAGGCCGCCCGGTTGGCGTGCTGGTATCAAACGGCACCGGCTCTACAGCAGCTTATGCACTGAACATGCTCGAAGAACGTGGCATCATGTTCATTGGTGCACAAACACCCGTTTACGAAGGCATGATCATTGGCGAAAATGCCAAGCCAGGCGATCTCGATGTCAATCCGATGAAGTCAAAAGCGCTGACCAACTTCCGTGTCTCGGGCAAGGAAGACGCGATCCGGTTGACCACACCAAAGGTCATGACTTTGGAACAGGCGATTGCCTATATCGACAATGATGAACTGGTCGAAGTGACACCGAAAAACATCCGCCTGCGCAAACGCTATCTCGATCCCAACGATCGCAAGAAAGCGTCACGGAAAGCGGAAGCGGCTTAAGCGCGACAATTGTTGCATCATGCGCTGTGATAGATCATCATCAGCGCATGATCACAAATATCAAACGATTTTTTGGCCCGGGCTGCTTCGTGGCAGCCTCTCTCGCGCTTACGTCATGCTCGGCTGACTCCGCCGCGGATACCGAGGTTGCGGTTGGCAGTGGCGCGTGCCGCGACAATCCCGTCGCCCTGCAGGTGCTAGGCTCCGGCGGTCCAATAGCCGATGATCATCGAGCCGGCGCCAGCAATATCCTGTGGGTCGACGGCAAAGCCAAGTTGCTGATCGATGCTGGCAGCGGAGCGTTCGTGCGTTATGGAGAAGCCGCTGTTGATTTTAAGGACCATGACGCCGTCCTGCTCACCCATTTGCATGGCGATCATGCCAGCGGCCTGCCTGCCTTGCTGAACAACGGCGGCTTTGCCAAACGGACAGACGGCCTCACCATCGCCGGGCCCACTGGCAACGCACAATTTCCCGCAACCAGCGAATATCTAGACGCGCTTGTCGGCAAAGAAGGCGGCGCGCTGCGCTATCTTCATCCCTATTTGGACGAGAATGAGGCACTACCCCGTTTGATGGTGCAGGATATCGACGCCAGCAAGACCGGATTGCAGCGGATCTGGGATAAAGATGGCCTGCAAATTGATGCCATTGCGGTTAATCATCTCAATGTCCCGGCCCTTGCTTATGTCATCCGTACCAAGGGTAAGACCGTCGTTTTCGCCGGAGATCAAAGCTTCCTGAGCGAGAGTTTTGTGGCAGCACTATCTGAAACGAAACCTGACCTGCTCGTAATGCACAATGCTATTACCATGGCCGAAGGGCAGCCGCGCGGATTGCACCGTGATCCTCAATCTATCGGGGAAACGGCGGCCGCACTGGATACCCAAACTCTATTGTTAACCCACCATATGCAGCGGGCCGTAAAGGTTCAAAACGAAGTCAATGCTGCCATTGCTGAGAATTTTAATGGCCCGGTTTTGCTGGCCGATGACCTGTCCTGTCATCCAATATAAACGAGGAAGAATAGCAGATGAACAGATTGTCGGGTATGCTATTGGTGATCGGCCTTGTGGCTTTATCCGCACCAGCCAAAGCCAATGACAGTGCCGCTGCCATCGGACTGGGCGGGCTGGAACTGCAACAGAATGATGCGATATCTATGGACAGCGAAGAGTTGTTTCTATCGATGGAACGCGTGACCGTAAAATACCAGTTCACCAATACAACCGATAAAAACGTAACAACATTAGTATCTTTTCCATTGCCGAACATTCCCAATGATCTGACCGATTATCTCGGCGATCAAGGCTATCCCGATTGGGAAGATCGTGATTTCCAGACAAAAGTAAATGGCACGCCTGTCAAATTGGACTATCGCCAAATCGCAACCGCTCATGGAAAAAATATCACCAGCAGATTGAATGCGCTGGGTTGGCCCATTCAATATTGGCTGGACTATGATTTTAACGGAATGCTGAAAAAATTATCCAAAATGGAAGTGGAAAAATATCTCGCCGAAGGTTTTATAAAACAATCAGCAGGCGGCGCTGATATTTACGCCGACTGGACAGTCGCCACCCACGTCACCCGCGAACAGATCTTTCCGGCGAATAAAACCATCACCGTTGAACATAGCTATAGACCGATAACCGGGGGAACCAATGGCGGTAACATGAGCGCACGTGCCCGCAAAGACCCAGACTATGGCTTTGACTGGTTCCAGAAAACTTTCTGCATCGACGAAAATTTTACGGCCGGATTCGATAAAACCTACAACGCCCGTGGCAAAGACAAGCGCGAACAATATGTCGAGCTGTTTCTCGACTATCGCTTGAAGCCTGGCGCCAATTGGAAAGGGCCGATCAAAAAATTCCGATTGGTCGTCGACAAATCGGAACCCACAAATCTGGTCAGTTTCTGCATGGACGGCGTCCGGAAAATTTCACCCACGCAATTTGAAGTGACCAAGGCCAATTTCGAACCCGAAAAAGATTTGAAAATACTCATTGTCCGTTGGTTTAATATACCATGAGTCTCCCCTCCAAAATCTGACGCGAATAAGTGTCGAATGCTTGCATGGCATAAAACGTTTTAGAACAAATATGTATCAGCCATAGTTAACCAAAGAACGACGATAATTTTTAAGCTCTCGGTGGATAAGTGCGAAGGCAAGGGCCGGCATGTTTCACCCAGTGAAATAGACGCTTGATTTTCAATTTGGGCAGCTTAGGCTCGTATTCGAGACAATGAAGAGGGGAAAAATGATGGAATGGATGTTGATGCCGCTGAAACGCTACGCGGATTTTAGCGGACGGTCACGGCGCAAAGAATATTGGATGTTCGCGCTTTTGCAGTTGATTATTATTTTCGCGATCGCAATAATTGGCGGCATCTTGGGCGCATTTTCGCCTGACGCGTCGGGTGGCATGTCCTTTGGCGGCGGCTTGATGTTCGGCTTGTTCGGCCTCTATGCTCTGGCTATCATCGTCCCGTCTATTGCCGTTCAAGTGCGCCGTTTTCATGATCAGGATAAATCTGGCTGGTTCGTGCTGCTTGGCTTCATCCCTTATATCGGCGGTATCATTGTACTGGTTTTCATGTGCTTGGATGGAACCAAAGGCAAAAACCGTTTTGGCGACGATCCGAAAATGAGCGATAATGTTGGCGATGTGTTTAACTAAGCATCTTTTCCAACAAGCTATAATTTAGGAAAATTTCTATGGAATGGATGCTGCTTCCGCTCAAACGGTTTGCGGAATTTAACGGGCGATCGCGACGCAAAGAATATTGGATGTTCTTTCTGTTTTCTATTCTCGTTGGGATTGCGGCATCGGCCATAGACATCGGGCTATTTGGTTTCAGCATTGAAGATAACGGTCCGGTAAATGGCTTGGTAAGTCTAGCTCTGTTGATACCCAGCATTGCCGTGAGCGTCCGAAGGTTGCACGATACCGGTCGCTCGGGCTGGTGGTTTCTCCTGATATTTGCCGTGATCATCGGGTGGATCGTTCTGTTGGTCTTTTTTGTCAGCGATGGCGACAATGGTACCAATGAATATGGCCTGGACCCAAAAGCCGACAGTGATATTGGTGACGTATTCAGTTGACCGCTTCCAATATAGCTATCACTTGATTTTCGGATGGTTTGTGGCAAAGCGCAGCAACCCTTTTTGAAGAGAGTGATATTATGACCGACACCCCAAATGAACCGGAAAAAGAAGCTGCTGCAGAAAGCAAATCCGGCGCAGACACACCGCCCGATCAGCTTGCCATCAATCCGCGGAGCAAATATTACGGTGGGGAGTTGCTGGAACGCGGCATCGGCATCAATTTTCGGGGCGATCGCAAGCATAATGTGGAAGCATATTGCGTATCGGAAGGCTGGGTAAAAGTTCAGGCTGGCAAGACTATGGACCGCAAAGGCAATCCCTTGCTGATCAAACTGAACGGCGACGTGGAGGCCTGGTTTGAAGATCTCGGCGACGATGCTCCTACTATTAAGAAAAGCTCTTAAGAGCGATCGGGCATGATATGACAGCACGGCGCATCCAATATTTTATTGCGCTGGTGTTCTTCATATTGGGCGGATGGGCCGCCCTGTTTCCGCAGCATGTTATTGATACTGTCTTTCTGCCCGAATATCGCATCGGCGGACGCATATTGCCGTTCATGATGGCCTGCTTTGGCGCGCAAGCTCTGCTGGCCGGGCTGTTCGCGGCTTTCGCTCGTTTTACGGCGACAACATTTCTGGTTTACGGCATCGCGCTGTTGCCGTTTTTTGGCTTCAACTATTACTTCACCTTTCACGACCCTGTGTTCACCTCCATGGGGTTGATTGACGCTTTAGGTAATATCGTGATGCTGGCCCTCTGCTATATTGGCTGGCGAAAACTGAAAGCGGCCGAACCAACAGACAATCAAAGGAACTGAGCAATGGACTTTACCGATAAGATAGTCTGGATCACCGGCGCCTCATCAGGAATTGGCGAAGCATTAGCCAAGGCGTTTGCAGCACAGGGCGCGCATATAATTTTATCCGGGCGACGGGTTGAAGCCTTGGAAGCGGTCGCCGCCGATATCGCGACAGACACATTGCTGCTCCCCTTTGAAACGACCGACTATGATGTGCTTCCGGCCAAGATTGCCGAAGCGCAACAATGGAAAGGCCGCGTCGATGTGCTGATCAACAATGCCGGAATCAGCCAGCGGAGCCTGGCACTCGATACGGATCCCAATGTGCATCATCAGATTGTGAATGTGGATCTGCTCGCACCGATATGGCTGACCCAGCTTTTGCTACCCCATATGATCAGCGCCGGTGGCGGTCATATTGTCGGGATTAGCTCGGTTGCCGGGCGCATCGGCGTACCCCTGCGCACCGCTTATTGCGCCGCGAAACATGGATTGATCGGCTATATGGATGCGCTGCGTGCAGAAACTCAGACGCGGCACAATATCCATGTCACCAACATATTGCCCGGGTCCATCCGCACGGACGTATCCCGCAACGCTCTTACCAAAGATGGCACAAAGCGCGACAAGTCCGACACTGTTATCGACAATGGTATGGAACCGGCCGAATGCGCGCGGCAAATAGTTGAAGCGGTCGCCAACAACGTGCCAGAGCTGATTATTGCCGAAGGTCCAGAGTTGATGCTGGCGCAATTGCGCCAAAGCGATCCGGAGAAACTGTTCGAAATGACCGCTGGATTGGGCGCGCAAATCGCCGAAAAATATGAACTGGGAGACGACGATTAATGGCACTGGTTCTGCTTGAAAAACGGGATGGAGTTGCCACCATCACGCTAAACCGGCCAGAGGCTATGAACGCCTTGTCTCATGATCTACGCAGCGATTTTTTCGATGCCTGCTCCGCCGTCGCCACAGATACAGATGTCCGGGCTGTCATCGTCACGGGAGCGGGTGAACGGGCGTTCACCGCCGGTCTCGATCTAAAAGAACTGGGATCATCTGGCCTTGGCGCTGCAACGGATCAGAAACCAGCGAGTAATCCTTGTCGGGCATTGGAAAAACTAGACATACCGGTCATCGGCGCAATCAATGGTGTTGCCATTACCGGCGGCTTTGAACTGGCGCTGGCGTGCGACATACGGATCGCTTCAACCAATGCGCGCTTTGCCGATACCCATGCGCGCGTCGGTGTCATCCCGGGCTGGGGCCTATCCCAAAAACTCTCCCGCTTCGTTGGCTTGTCCCGAGCCTGTGAACTGAGCTTCACCGGACAATTTCTAGATGCAAACAAGGCCTGCAGCTGGGGCCTCGTCAATCATGTCTATGAACCCGATGCGCTCATGCCCGCTGCGCAAGCGTTAGCCGCCGATATGGCAACCATCGATCCAGAGTTTATCAAGACCTATAAAAAGCTGATCTTCGAAGGTTATGACCGCAATTTCAAAGACGCGATGGCTTTTGAAAAACAGGTTACCGATGCCTATAACGATAGCGTCAGCGCAGAGTCCGTGGAACAGCGTAGGCTGGCGGTTATCGAGCGCGGTCGGACCCTGAAAGGCTGAGCTTTAGTCAACGCGTGATGAAGGCCGTGATCTGCGCCTGCGCAAGCTTTGCCTCTCTAATCGGAAGAAGCATCCAGACATGCTGCATCTGCTCCCCGACATGAAGGGCCATATCAATGTCTTGCGTATCAGCCTTCTTTTTCAGCCGAAGGGCATCGGCATAAAGCACGTCGTGACTCCCCGTAAAAATGGCGACTGGTGGCAGCCGGTCGATATCAGCGAACAGTGGACTGACCGGAAAAGCGGCCGCATCTTTGCCTTCACCGGCCCAAAATTGACCAGCCGTACGAGCACCCTCAACCGAGAGCAGGACGTCATGTTTTTCCAGCTCTTGTTGCAAAGGGTCACTGGCTGTCGCGTCCAACCAAGGGGATAGCAGAATGATCTTCCCCGGCATTGGCTTGCCCTGATCACGCAACATCTGCGTGAGCCCAAGACTATATCCGCCGCCAGCGCTATCGCCCATGATCGTTATATTTTCAGCGCCATATTTGGCCACGGCCCTATCGTAAGCCGCCATGACAACCGGATAGCTTTGCGACCAATCATGTTCTGGCGCGAGCGGATAAAGCGGGACAGTAGCGCTTGCCCCGGTAGCCTTGATCAACCTCTTGATCATCGCCCAATGCACGATCACGATCTGAAAAGCATAAGCGCCGCCATGCAGATAGAAAATATGATGCTTGCTCGCGCCGGCCTCTCGCTCAATCTCATAGACCTTATGACCATCGATGTGGCTTTCGCTAATCACGCAATGCTTTTTGAACCACCGCCCCGGGCGCGCTGGACCGTTTTTCCGGTCCTTTGCCAGAAACTTCATGCCGGTATCATAATCCGCCAAACGCTCCTGAACCTTCAGCAGACGCAGGATAAAATTGATGAAACGCGCGCGTTTGCTGATCACCTTGTGCCAGCCTCTAGGTCAGCATTGATGAAGGCAGCGATCTGTTGACGCGCTTTCTTGGCCTCTGGAATGGGAAACAACATCCATACATGTTGCATGGCAGGGAACTCGAAATAGTCCAACGCGAGACCTTCTGCTTCGGCCTTTTCCTTCAACTTTCTGGCGTCTGGCCACAGCAGGTCAAAGGTTCCGGTAAAAACGGCCATAGGCGGCAGGTTTTCAAAACTTCCAAACAGAGGGCTAACCGGCGGCATATCGACCTTTGTGGTTTTTCCAGCCCACCATTCACCCGCTGCGCGCAGCCCATCTATTCCTAATATTCGGTCTTTCCGCGTCAAACCAGGCTGCATCGGGTCGGTCATGCTGACATCGAGCCATGGCGACAACAGGACCATTTTATGCGGCATGGCTTTACCCTGATCCCGCAATATCTGCGTCAGGCCGAGCGCAAAACCTGCGCCCGCACTGTCCCCCATGATGGTGATATTATCTGCTCCGACTTCTGCGACCAGTTCATCATAAACCTGCATCATCCAGTCATAGCTTTGCTGCCAGTCATGTTCTGGCGTCAATGGATAGCAAGGCGCAACCACAGCGGCATCGGTGCGATCAATCATTTCCCCCAACAGTCCCCAATATCCCGGTTGCATATCCAGAACATAGGCACCGCCATGAATATATAAAATACGGCGACCGCTTCCCGATTGGGGTGACAGGGTAAATATCGGATGACCGTCTTTGATGGTTTCGGTGACGTCAAACTTGCGACGTAGCGGCTTACCCGGCGCAGCAACTGGCTTCGCTCGTGCTTTGGCAATGCTCGCTCTCAGCTTGGCCGCGTCAGAAAATACCGCCTTTAAACCGGTAAGCGGAAGGGCCTTGGCAAGCAGCCGCGCTCTTATGCTGGTCATGGCGCGGCTCTAACCCGGATTGCCTTCTATTTGCGGCACGGCAGGATCAATGGTCACCCAGTCCTGAGCGCTCTTGGTCCAGAAATGGACCTGCGGGTTCAGGTGGCTGGTATCATCCAACGTGCCGGCTTTGACAAAGGTCATGCCCGGTTGGGTTGGCAAAGTGGACAGCAGCGGCGAACCGCATTTTCCGCAGAAATGGCGCTCGACAACATTGCCCGTTTCGCTCGTGTCTTGATAGGTCGTCAAATCGCCGGTGATGGTGAGCTGGTTATCCGCGATGCCGAATAATACGGAATAGGCGCTACCGGACTGGCGCTGACAATTTTTGCAGTGACAGACACCTGACATTTGCGGTTCTCCGCTGACGCTATAGCTTACTGACCCGCAAAGGCATTGTCCTGTCATTGTCATTATTTTTCCCCTGTTAAGCGACTTTTCTTATGAAAACCGTTCCTGCTGAATATCCTGCGCCAAAGGAGCAGATAAGTCCAATATCCCCGTCCGCCAGGTCCGCGCTATGTTTGTGAAAGGCAATGATGGATCCTGCAGACGAAGTATTGGCATATGTATCCAATACCGTCGGGCTTTCATCATCATTGGCTTCATGGCCCAACACGCGCTGCGCTATTAACCGGTTCATGCCAGCATTGGCCTGATGCAACCAGAGCCGTCTGAGATCAGTGTTCTCAATTCCCAAACGCTCGGCCTGTTCGACAATCATCTGGGCGACCATGGGAACCACTTCCTTGAAGACCTTACGACCTTCCTGAACAAACAATTTGTCCACATCGTCTCGCGTTTCCGGGCTGGTCCGATTGAGGAAGCCGAAATTATTGCGGATATTATTGGAGAATTGGGTCTTGAGCTTCGTCCCAATAATCTCCCAATGCGCCGCCGGGGCTATATCCTTTGCTTCGACCAATATTGCCGTCGCGACATCACCAAAGATGAAATGGCTATCCCGATCGCGCCAGTTCAGATGGCCTGAACATATTTCCGGATTGATCACCAAGACCGACTTGGCACTACCCGAACGAATATAGTCCGCTGCTGTCTGGATACCGAAAGTTGCAGAAGAACAGGCGACATTCATATCAAAACCAAAGCCATCACCGATGCCCAACGCATCCTGTATTTCAACCGCGATCGCGGGATAGGCACGCTGAAGATTGGAACAAGCACAGAGCACCGCATCAACATCTTCGGGTTTCCGTCCGGCTCGTTCCAGCGCTTGCTTGGCAGCCTTTACTCCGATTTCAGCGAGGATCGATATCTCTTCATTGGGACGTTCCGGCAATTGCGGGCACATCGTCTCCGGGTTCAAAATCGGATCTTTCGACAGCACATAGCGCGACTTGATGCCCGATGCCTTTTCGATAAATTCAACCGAACTATGCTGCAATTCAGCCACGCCTCCGGCAGCGATAGCATCAGCATTTTCTGCATTATGTAAGTCGACATAAGCGTTAAAGCTGGAAACCAGCTCTTCATTGCTGATGCTGTCGCTGGGCGTGAACAGGCCAGTGGCGGAAATTACAGGAGTGTTTGCTTCAGTCATAATCTTCATTCTCATAAAATCTTGGGGAGTATGTTGTTTTATTGGTTAATATCGTAAAGTCCCCCCTCGCAACTAGCAAGGGATGTTGCTGCCTAATTGCCAATTGCGGGCATCGTGTTATTTGTCAGGCATGACCCAAACCGATAGCATCAAGTTACATGAAAGCTGGAAGACGCCGCTGACGCCGGAATTTTCCAGTGATTACATGGCCAAATTGCGGAACTTTCTGATCCAGCAAAAAGAAGCGGGCAAACACATCTTTCCCAAAGGCAGCGAATATTTTCGCGCGCTTGACCTGACGCCTCTAGACAGGGTGCGTGTCGTAATCTTGGGGCAGGACCCTTATCATGGCCCCGGACAAGCCCATGGCTTGTGCTTCAGCGTACAACCCGGGGTCCGACCGCCCCCTTCGCTGGTGAATATTTATAAGGAACTGGAAAGCGATATCGGGATGCCGCGGCCCTCGCACGGTTTTCTGGAATCTTGGGCCACCCAAGGCGTGCTGCTGCTCAATAGTGTTTTGACGGTCGAGAAAGCAAAAGCGGCTTCCCATCGCGGCAAGGGATGGGAACAGTTTACTGACGCCATCGTCCGCCTGATTGCGGCCAAAGAAGAGCCGGTCGTGTTTCTGCTGTGGGGCAGCTATGCGCAGAAGAAAGCGGGTTTTGTTCAAAGCATCGAGCAAGGCGGCAAGCATCTGGTACTCAAGGCGCCGCACCCTTCCCCGCTGTCGGCCTATCATGGTTTTTTTGGATGCCAGCATTTCAGCAAGGCAAATGCCTTTCTCGCGGCGAATGGCCTGCCGCCGGTTGACTGGTCTTTGCCGCCAACCTGATATATAAACGGCAAGCAAGCGGAAGAAGGACGGGGCTAATGACAGCCAACAGACCAAAAGAACATCAAAGTTTTGATACATTCTGGCCATTTTATTTGCAGGAACATGCCAAACCGGCGACCCGCAATCTGCATTATATCGGAACCAGTCTGGTCGTGTTGATCGCGCTTTATTCTCTGTTCACGGCCAACTGGATGCTGTTACTGGCGATGCCACTGGCGGGCTATTTTTTCGCCTGGATAGCCCATTGGCGGGTCGAGAAAAACCGTCCCGCTACCTTTACATATCCGCTGTGGTCCCTATTCGCCGATTTCAAAATGTGGGGCCTGTGGTTGACAGGGCGTTTGAAACCGGAACTTCAAAAAGCGGGTGTGGAAACGACCTAACCCGCCCCTTCTGTTTCTGCTTCTGGTGCCGCCATCGCTTCGGTGCCATTAATCCACGTTCCGATATCCCGAGCCACTTGATCTGGTGTTTCTTCCATCGGCAGGTGCCCGGCATCCTTATAGGTAACTAGCTTCGCGCCCGGTATCGCGGTCTCAAAAGCCTTGGCGTGAGATAGCGGAATCACCTTATCCTGTTCTCCCCAAAGCAGCAGCACGGGCATTTTCAGATTGCCAACCGCTGCCCATTTTTCCGGTTCGCGCGCAGTGGCACCGCGGGCGATTGTAGCCTGCCGGTTACCGGGAAACCGCAAAAGTTCCCAATAGCTTGTTACCATTTTATCGGTCAGCCGTTCTGGCTGTGCAAAATTTTCTTCCAGCGAAGATCGCACGAGAAACTTTGGTGTAATTTCGGGCAATAATGCTTTTCCGATGGACGATTGCGCCAACCTTGCGCCCAGATAGGGCTTTACCTTTTCCTCTACCTGCGCGCCCGACGAATCGATCAGAACCAGTCCCAAAGTCCGTTCTGGCACAGCAAGCCCAGCTCGCCACGTCAGCCAGCCCCCCATGCTGTTACCGACCCAATAAGCCTTCTCTACACCGACCGTATCGAGCACTTTCACCGCCGCAGCGATATTCGCGTCCGCGCTATAGTCGCCCTTTGCCTGCGGACCGGTCAGGCCATGGCCATAAAGGTCAAGTGAGATCAGACGGTATTTGTCGCCCAACAAAGCCACCACCGGCTCCCAAGTCTGCAATATGCTGCTCGAACCGTGGATTAGGAGAATCGCCGGACCGTCTTTGTTGCCCTCATCGCGATAATGAATTTGGCCGCCAACGCCATCGTCAACAAATTGCGAAGCGTCATTGCTATATTTAGCGATCATCTCGCTGCGATCGGTATCCGGCGTACGAAATATGAAAAATGCCGCGACCAATAGGACGGCTAATGCCAATAATATGCGAAAGGTGGTTTTCATAAATAGGCCCCAGCGATGTTCAGGCCAAGACAATACATATCAGCGGACGTGTAGGACAGACAAAAAAAGGGCGGAAGTACCTTCGCACTGCCGCCCTTTCTAAAATTCTAACCGAGTGGCTTAAGCTTGCTGAAGGTTTACAGCTGCTTTTTTGCCATTGTTGCCGGTTTCAACGTCATATGACAAACGCTGCTCTTTTTCGAGAGTCTGCATACCAGCAGCCTGAACAGCTGTGATGTGCACGAAGCTGTCATCGCCGCCATCTTCAGGAGCGATAAAGCCATAGCCTTTGTCCGCGTTGAAAAATTTTACTGTGCCTGTAGGCATATTCTTATTCCTATTCATAACATAATTATGCTTGCTCCAAACGGATTTGCCTGGATCAAACGGGTTGGCCAACGTCGAGATAAAGGAAAAAAGAGTATGCAATCCAAAAGGATGCGAAACCAGAATTTCGTCGTACGCGATTATTAGCTGCAGCGGCCCATAGCAGCCTATTTACAACTTAGCAAACCGTGTGACGGTCGAGATACGCCAATCCGAGGCTTTAAGGCGTCGAAACCAGCGTAATTGCCGCCATTGTCAACGTCAACACACCCAAACTGAGCGACAATATCCACCGCAGCCGGAGCATCCATGCTGATTCTATCCCTGCGATAACCAATTGCCGGTCAACCAGCGGTGATCCCATCAGGCACAGACCGAGCAACAGCATAGACGGTCCGGGCCATGACAGGCCCAATATCCAGGGCAAATAGGTCGCCAAAGCGATGAGACTGGGCAAAATAGCCGCCACATAAATCCAGCCCGGGGCGTTCTTGTGCGCAGCCGCCAGTCCCCACCATATTCCGCCGAGAAAACTAAAGATCAGCGCCGCGTAAGCATAAGCAACAGCCGGTGCGCTCCATTGCCACTCAACCGGTCCAAACAGGGCGACGAGAGTCAGCAGAATCGGTGGCAGCAATCCTGCCAGGCCCAACAGACGGGGAGTTATCGGAATATCATTTGGCATCGCCCAGCGATTAGCCGAATATGTTTCGCAATGCCACCATCGCAACTCTTTCGTTTACTGCCAAAAAAGTGTAGCGCTTTATGTTATGAAACAGACATTTAAAATTGCAGCGACCGTCTCCGCCGCACTCTCGACTATCACCCTTACAGCTTGTGAGCCCAGTGCGCCTCCCGTGGCGCCCGATCCATCGTCTCAGGATGTCTATTTTGAACGTCTCTCCATTCTGTGCGGCAAGGCTTATCCCGGCCAGCTGGTTTCCGATCAAGAAGCGGATGCAGATATGATGGACCAGCCGATGATCATGCATGTCGCAAGTTGCGATCAAAATCAGATTCAAATCCCTTTTCATATCAGCAACGCCGACGGCACGTGGAACCGGTCCCGGACATGGATGATCACCCGCACCGAAGACGGTCTGCGTCTCAAACACCGCCATCGCCATGAAGATGGTTCGCTTGACGAGGTCAGCAACTATGGCGGAGATACAGCAGCAAAAGGCACTAATGAGCGCCAAGAGTTTCCTGTGGATGACGAATCCATAGCGCTTTTCAAAACAACCGGCCTTGATCAGTCCGTCACCAACACGTGGGCTGTCGAGATAAGTCCACCGGGCGAGCCAGATGCCCGCTTTGCTTATGAACTGCGCCGCCCCGAAACAGCCGGCGGTCGTTTCTTCCGCGTCGAGTTTGATCTGTCAAAACCCGTGGATAGCCCCCCACCGCCTTGGGGAGACTAAACCCGATCGCCCCCTTGACGGCGATGGCTATATTTGCGCAGAGCTTCTGTCATGCTTGAGCAACTTTTTGTCAGCGCCCTCATGGTTCTCCTAACCGTTTTGATCCACGGCATCGGCATTCTTGCGCTTGCCCGGTTTCTGCGGATCGAAGCGCGTGAAGAGGCCGAAGAGCATATCCATCCGATGTCGTTGCGGGGTATCAGCGTCACACTTAGCTTAGTCCTTGGCCTGTTCGTCCTCCATGGTATCGAAATTTGGGTCTATGCCTTTGTTTATCTCTGGCTGGATGTATTACCAACATTGTCAGATGCGGTCTATTTCTCGACCATCACTTATGCCACCACTGGTTATGATGATGACGGATTGGTCGAGGCTTGGCGGATGGTGGCAGCCATTGAGGGCGTTAACGGCATCATATTACTGGGTTGGTCCACTGCATTTTTTGTCACAGTCGTCGCGCGCATGGGGAGAAATCGATGAACACAGCACCGACAAATAAACCCATGAAGGACTCTTTCTTGCGCCGGTTCTTCCGGCTGCTACTGGCGGTTTTCTATCTGCTCGCTGGGATCGCCCATATCAGAAGTCCCGGCGGATTTCTGGCGATCACGCCCGACTGGGTACCCTTTCCAGAGCAGGTCGTCTTTTTAACTGGCATTGCTGAGATTGCCGGTGCCATTGGTCTGATAATCCCGCCCACACTTATCCCGCGCATCCGCTATGCTGCCGGTGTCGGCCTGGCGCTCTATGCGCTTTGCGTCTTTCCAGCCAATATCAACCATGCGATCAACAATATCGCAATTGGCGGCGAAACAGCGAGCTGGGCCTATCATGGACCAAGGCTGCTGTTTCAACCGGTCTTCATCTGGTGGGCACTAATTGCTGGCAATGTCATTAACTGGCCGTTTCGCGCCAAATCATAGCCGCACTGAACAATTTTCCCAAACTATGTTATGGTGCGTGGTGGAGGGCAAAATTGGAAGGAAGGCCCCATGGAACGCCACGGAGATGAAATATTAGTTACAGAGAAAGAAGCCAGCAACAAAACCCGCCCGCAAGGGGTCCGATGGGTATTGGCCTGGTCTTTACTTGCCGCGCTGGTTGCGATGTCCTTGGTCTGGATCATACCGGCGTTGACTTAGCAGCAGGAGAATGACGATGAGCGACGCCCCAACACCCTCTGAAACCAGCGAGCGCAAAGGCCATTGTCTTTGCGGCGCAGTCCAGATCACGGCGCATGACGCCAGCAAACATGTCGGCGCATGCCATTGCGACATGTGTCGGCGCTGGGGCGGCGGACCTTTTATCGAGCTGGATTGCGGTGCCCATGTCACGGTGACGGGAGAAGACCATATCACTGCTTACAGCTCGTCCGACTGGGCCGAGCGAGGCTTTTGCAAGACGTGCGGTACCAACCTGTTTTACCGGCTCAAAGAAACCGGTCAACATATGATCGCCGCCGGCATATTTGATGATCAGGACGACCTGACTTTCCGGACCCAGGTCTTTATCGACCAAAAACCATCCTATTACAGCTTTGCAGAAAAGACCGACAATATGACCGGTGAAGAGCTCATGGCGATGTTCGCCCCTGAAACGGAATAGTCCTCCTCGCGATGCGACATTTTGTTACCGGATCGCCACCGGATTTATGACCATCTGCACCGCGCCCTTGAACCGCGGTTGACCCAGCACGAACATAAATTCGGTCGCGCCGTCTTTGGCGAGCTCTGCGGTATTGATACTCTCCAACACGTGCACGCCATGTTTCGCCAGCAAAGTCTGATGGACGATAAATGGTTTGGTCGGGTCCTCAAACGGGATCGCTTCCAAAGCCGCCGTATCCGCCCCGACCATCACCACGTCGAGCGAGGCGAGATATTCTGCGCCCTCAACGCCCAATCCCGGCTGCTGCGCGATAAAGGCCTGTGGATCAGTCGCGGCCTTGGTCATCCAGCCGGTATGGAACAACACGACATCGCCCTTCCCTATTGTCACGCCTGCGGCCTTTGCCGCCGCGTCAATTTCTACCCGGTTAAACGCGGTGCCTGGCTCCAAAACCGCCTTGCCGAAATGTTTCGTCATATCGAGCAGCACGCCGCGCGTTGCGGTTGGCAGGATCGTCTCCGTCCCATATATCGTCACGCCAGCGGGGGAATAAAGCTCGCGGCCCTTTACGCCATTATAATAATGATGGTCAATGCCCAGATGCGCAAAACCGTCAATCTGTGTGCCGATGCCGACCCAGCTGTGGATGATATCATCATGGGCGGTCACCTTGTTCGCGCCCATGGAGCCGCCCTGCCCGTCATTGGATTGCAGGATCGTAGCGCTATAGGATCGCGGTGGATAGGCGGGCGTCTTTGGTCCCGTCACCACGCCGAGCGCATAAGTTTTGCCGGTCTTGACCAGCTTGGCGGCATTGACCGTGCCGGTTTCGGACAGATTGTTCATCGCGCCTTTGGTATCTTCTGCGCCATATTTGCTGGGATACCATTTTTTCTCGGTATCTTGAGCCAGCGCTGGCACGGCAAGGGCCGCGCCTGCCAATAGAGTTACTATCATCCGCATCTTCTCTCTCCCTTTTTACCAGTCCCTACCATTGCAACGGGTCAATCACCAAGAACCACATTTTCCTCGACCATGAAAAAACGGCTGCGGGAAAAATCGATAAAACTTGCCTCGTCTTCAGCGAGTATTTTGCCGTGGCGTTGCCCCTCTTGGGTGGTCATCGCGGCCTCAAAAGCCGCCTGACTGTCCCACCAGAGTTCCGCAACGCCATCAAAATCATGGAGGTTGTCACCCACTTCCATGCCGCGCGCTTTGGCTGCCGCTTCGGCCATCGGCATTATATAGCTGTGGCACCGGACATAGCGTTGTATCCCGAGCGCCTCTTGGGCTGCTGCGACTTTGGGCGCATGATGCGTGCGCCAGTAATCCTGAAACGACTCCCGCGTAAATTCGGGGCGGCGCGTAAGGCAGAAGGTCAATTTGATCATGGCAAGTCTCTCCAAAGATTGGGAGTTTCGTAAGATTGGCTATCCCACGATAGCTAGGCCGCTATGACGTCTACGTAAAGCGTTGACCTCCCGACAATCAGCGGTTTAATTCAACCGGTGGAGGGTGGAAGGTAAAGGGCAAAAATGCGTATTTTTGGTTATTATTAGAATAAAATACAACCCATATGGTTATCTTTAGAAAAGCGTTTTTCCCGCTGTATTTCCCGAAGACTTTTCTCTCTCCTATTTCTTAAACCCGTGGCTCAGCAATTTTACCGTTACCTTTGCCTCCGCCACCGTCACGCCGTCAGAGTCCTTAATCGGTATCTCGGCCAAATATCCCGCAGACCCTTTGCGCTCCAGATCAGCTTGCAGGGTGGCGATATCCTCCTCGCCCAAACTATATTCAGCGGTGACATCGCTGCCCGCCGGTTTACGGAAATCGACGAACAGGTCCTTAATGATCGGAAAAAAACGCTGCTTGTCGAGAAAATCAATCGCCGGCGTCGCCGCGACTGCCTCTGCCAGCACGGTAAAGGCGCCCATATACATGACACCAACGTGATTTTCATTCCCGGCCAACGGCATCAACATGTGAATATAACCGCTACGCTTCTCCACCGGCCGCATGCCAGTGCGCTCGATAAAGGGCACACTATATTTTTCGGTCTGAACAGTCTTGGTATCGGTTTGCATCGGTCATGCTCCTTTTTTCGACAAAGTGGCATTTTGACGGGCCAAGGGAAATGCGAGTTTGTGATAGGTGGCCGGTGAACGGACGGGGGCGGGGCAAAAAAATTTGCTCGAGATACACGGGAGGTAAACTCGTTTGCGAAACTGCATTGATACCGTTAACGCCTTTCACAACTCATATCGTCACCTTTGGAATGCTTTCACCATGAAATATAGAAGTATGTTCGCGGGAGCGATCGCGCTGACCATATTTATACCGGCTGCACATGCCGAAATCATTATCAGTCCCCGCGTCTCTTATTATTTTGACAACAGCAATGTGCGCGTCTCCGACCTCAGCGATAATATCCGTCCCGATCCCGTGGTTGATCGGGCACGAACCCGTCGGCTGCAAGAAGAATTTGGTGATGAAGCTCTGCTTGTAAGCCAGGAAGAGGGTTCTGGACGACTGGCTGATCAGACGACTTTTCCTATGTTTGGTGGCGCCATCACGGTTGGTGATGACCGCGACCGTTTCACTCTAAATGCTCTTTACAGATCGGGTAAAAGCAACGTCGATACCGTGTTAACCTCGTCACAGCGTCTGTCCGCGGGTGATGTTGAACTTCTGGATGTAGCCGTCATTCGGGCCAATGACCGGATAGAAACGGATAAATTTGATGTGGAACGCACATGGCAGAGGCGGTTGAACGAGAAATTCGCGGTCTTCGCGGGACTACGTTACGAACGGCTGGAAACTGGCGGTCCCGTTGTTGCCAGGACTACATCTCGTTCGATGAGGTGATGCGGAGAACAGCGGTGAGAGTGAACAAGGTCACCGAGGGCCGTCAATCCCCGCGGCGCCAAGGAGACTTGCCTTTTGACGTTTTTCTCGCTGGGATGCGGAGTCTGCCGATCCCTTAGGCGAGAATTTCAATCGAGGCCGTTACAGCAATAGCTGCGCCGCCAAGCCCGCTTGACCGTCTTCCGGTCTGCTTCATTCTTTGGTGCATAAACAGGAGGAAGCGAGCATGACCGGCGTACCGGCACCACAACATCAATAGTGGCCTCCTATCTAGAAAATTGCCCGGCACCGCTTACGTGATCCACAACCGCAAAATATAAGCAACGATCCCTAGGGCGGTGATGCTCATGGCCCAAATCGCGACCATCCATGCCAGCCGCTGCCACAAGGGCGCATCGTCAGCAGATGATTTTTCCACGTTCGCCACTAGTGATAACCGTCCCTGCCGACTTTGCCGCGAAACACCCAATAAGCCCAGCCGGTATAGATCAGGATCAAGGGCACCGTGATGGCCACCCCGACCAGCATGAATATCTGGCTGCTTTCCGGTACGGCGGCATCCCAGATCGTGATCTGATCTGGCACGATATAGGGAAACATCGAAATGCCTAGTCCTGCCATGCCGAGGAAAAATAGCCCGAGTGAGATCAGAAAGGGTGCCGCCTCCTGTTTCTTGTAAAGACCGCGAAACAGGAAATAGGTCAGGATCAGGACCAGCAAAGGCACCTGCGCGGCAAATATGATGTTCGGCATTTCAAACCAGCGCGTCCAATATTGTCCATCGAGAAACGGCGTATAAAGACTGACAGCTGCCATCAGTGCCAATGTTGCTACTGCCGCCGGTTTCGACAGCCGATAAGCCATATCCTGCGCGCTGTCTTCGGTCTTCCAGATCAACCATGTCGCGCCGAGCAATGCGTAGCCAGCAACCGTCCCGATGCCGGTCAACAACGTATAAGGCGTGAACCAGTCGAACCAGCTGCCCGCATAGGCGCGGTCCGCCACTTCAACACCTTGCAACAAAGCGCCCAGGATCATGCCTTGGGAGAAAGCAGCAGCAAGGGAGCCGCCTGTAAAGGCAAGATCCCAAAAGGCACGGTGGTCAGGATCACGCCAGCGAAATTCAAAGGCTACGCCGCGAAAAACGAGACCCAATAGCATGACGATGATCAGCGGATAGGTTGCCGGTAATATGATCGCATAAGCCAGAGGAAAGGCTGCCAGCAATCCGCCTCCGCCAAGCACCAACCATGTTTCGTTGCCGTCCCAAACCGGCGCGATGCTGTTCATCGCCTGATCGCGCGCATCGCCCACTTCAAAGGCTGGAAATAATATACCAATGCCAAGATCAAATCCGTCCATCACGACATAGGCAAAGACAGCAAAAGCGATGATGAAAGCCCAGATAACGGTTAAATCCATAACATCTACTCCGCTGGCTTAGGGTCAAAGGCTGACGCATTTTTTTGCGCTGGCCCCGGCGTGATACCGGCGGTCCGCACCGGACCGGTTTCGGTCGATTTGACGCCTTTTTCCCCAACATGTGGGGACTTGCTCATCAAGCGCATAATGTACCAGGTGCCGGCGCCAAAGACGAAGAAATAGACGATGATGAAAGCGATCAACGATGCAGCCACGGCCGGAGCAGCGAGCGGCGAGGCGCTGTCAGCAGTTCGCAGCAAACCATAGATGGTAAAAGGTTGACGCCCGACTTCGGTGGTAATCCAACCGGCAATGACAGCAACAAAACCCGATGGTGCCATCACCAGAGCGGCTTTGTGCAAAACGCGCCAGTCATAGAGCTTCTTTCGAGACCGCGCGAACAGGCTCCACAATCCTATACCGAGCATCGCAAAACCAATCCCGACCATGATCCGGAACGACCAGAAGACCATGCCCACTGGCGGTTCATCAGCATCGGGAATAGTATCCAATCCATCGAGCGGCGCATTGAGATCATGCTTGAGGATCAAGGACGACAGCTTGGGAATTTCGATTTTATAGTCGACGCGCTTTTCTTCGCTATTGGGAATGCCAAACAGGATCAGCGGCGCGCCATCGGGATGGCTGTCATAATGGCCTTCCATGGCCATGACTTTCGCGGGCTGATGCTCCAGCGTGTTGAGCCCGTGTAAGTCGCCTGCAAAAATCTGTACCGGGGCAACCAGCGCCGCCATCCACATCGCCATCGAAAACATTTTGCGCGCGTGGAGGTTGGTCTTGTCTTTCAGTAGATGCCAAGCGCCAACACCGCCGACCACAAAGGCGGTCGTCAGATAAGTCGCCATCAGCGTGTGGAACAGCCGATATGGGAAGCTGGGGTTGAACACGATGTCCCACCAGCTATCACCGGGAACAAACTGACCATTTGCAGCAATTTCATGCCCCGTGGGCGTCTGCATCCAGCTGTTGACGCTCAATATCCAGAAAGCGGAAATAAACGTGCCGATCGCCACCATCAAGGTCGCGGTGAAATGGAGCTTCTTGCCGACCTTGTTCATCCCGAACAGCATCACACCCAGAAAACCGGCCTCAAGGAAAAAGGCGGTCAGCACCTCATAAGCCATAAGCGGTCCGATAACCGGTCCCGCCTTGTCGGAAAAGACCGCCCAGTTGGTCCCGAACTGATAGGACATGACAATACCGGACACGACGCCCATCGCAAAGGTCACGGCGAAAATCTTTATCCAATATTTGAACAAATCCATGTAGATTTGCTTGCCGGTTTTGAGCCACAGCCCCTCTAACACAGCCAGATAGCTGGCCAGGCCAATGGAGAAGGCTGGAAATATGAAATGAAAGCTTATCGTAAACGCAAATTGTATGCGTGCCAGTAATATGGCGTCAAACTGCTCAAACATCGGCGATGGCCCCCTTTTAGGTGGATCGGAGTTCAAATCTATGGTGCATAGGTAGCGATATCAGCGCTCTTTCACAATATTGCTGCGCTTGATAAGGAACATATTGCAGTTGCAAGTCATGCAACCAGAAACAAAGGTGGGACCATTATGAAAATTCTCAAAGCGGCTCTATTTTGTGGCGCGCTGGCGCTGACAAACCCTGCACTGGCTCAACTGGAAGGCTTTAAGACAGGACCAGTTTTTGAAGATTTCGGACCAACCGCACCAGTAGAAGCCGACATGCCGCTTGCCAAAGAAGCCCAGTTTAAAATTGCCTTTGATCTTGCCAAGAAAGCCGACGCAGGAAAGCTCAACCGCACGATTGAAAGCGCAGCACGGTTTATCAACATGCATGTTGCAGCGGGTGTGCCTGCCGAAAATATCAAGCTGGCCATCGTCGTTCACGGCGGCGGTTCGGTCGACCTTACCAAGCCATCTTTATATAGCGCGCGCAATAATGGAGTCGCCAATGGCAGTGCGGATGCTATCGCAACCTTACAAAAACATGGTGTTGAATTTCGTCTATGCGGCCAAAGCGCGGCGGCGCATAAAATCACCAACGCCGATTTGTTGCCCGGCGTAAAAATGGATCTTTCCGCGATGACAGCCCATGCGCTGCTGCAGCAACAGGGTTATACGCTGAACCCGTTTTAGGACGCGTCAAATTCTGCATTAGCCATCGCTTTGCGTTTCCGAAGAATTTTCATCGTCAAAAGGCCGGCTGGCAAGGCCAATGCCAGGACGCCAAAGGCAATCCAGAACACGTCACCCAAGCCGCCATAGCCCTTGATCAACTGACTGAGCGGTTCCCAAACAAATTGGACTGCGACCACCCACAAGAGCAAGGTGATATATATCGCAACCTTGTCCTCCAGCACGATTCCGAGCCCGGCCAGCCCGCCATTATCGGCACCGGATTTCCCGCCTGACGCCTCGCGAAAGCGTTCCAGTTCGGCCTCTGCTTCTTTCTGGCCGGATTGCGCCTGATCCATTTCGCGACGCAGGCGTACCAATTCCCGCGCATTGCTGGCAACTTCTCCCGCTTGCGCTTTTGACGCAGCGGTCAGCTCGCCAAGCTCGGCTTCCATGGCTGCGCGCTTGGCACGTTCGGCGGCCAATTGCTGGCTGGTATCCGGGGTTGCGCTTTCGATGATCCGGTCGATCACACTGGGGGCCAGCGGATCGGCGGCATAGCGGCTCAGCCATGCCTTCCAGTCATCCGTGCTGCCTTTTTCCCGAAGCCGTGCATATTCGGCAAGGCCGGGACGATCCAAAAGCTCGCCAATACGATTGAGAATATTCAGCCAGACGAGATTGTCGGTTCCCTCAGCGCCTTCTTCCAATATTTCCGCCTGCACTGATCGAAATTCCAGCGGCAACTGACATTCGCGCAATTGCACAGCGATTAATCCGCTGCGTTCCTTGCCGGTCCGTGCTTCATTACGCACCCAGTCAGACTCGACCGACTCTTCGGTCCAGAGCACCAGCAAAGCTTTGGCAGCCTCTATCTCGCGTTCAATTTCACGGTCGAAGGAGGAACCCGCACCAATACCCGCATCAAACCAGACGCTGACTTTTAGCGCCTCAAGATGATCACGAATGGCCGTGCAGCGATCCCGGTCATTTCTCGAATAGCTGATGAAAATGTCCGCCATATCCGTCCCTTATCCCTTTATCCTGAGGAGCTTCATAGTCTATTGCGGCGGGATACAGCAATGTAAAATCACGACCCCGAAACGCCGTTTCCCTTGACCCGTTTTGAATGTTCACTAAATTAGAACAAACCATGAACATAGTCGATTCGCATATATTAGAGAAGTTTAGCGCGCATAAGTCACAGATGCTGGACAATATCACGGTTCCCAATTTCACTTTTGGGGCAGCATCCCTTGATATCGCCCTATCAAAAGAAACGCCTAATCATGGCTTGCCGCTGGCGCAGCTTCACGAAATTCATGCCGCCCAACCGGAAGACAGTAGCAGCGCCGCTGCCTTGACCCTCCTACTAGCAGCACGAGCCCGAATGGCAGCAGAAACGGCAGATCAACCCATTACATGGGTGCGGGACCATGGCGAAGCGCGGCGGCAGGGAAGGCTTTATCCACCTGGTCTGGTCGAATTGGGAATTAACCCCGATCATATATTATATATTGATGCCGCCGATAGCATCGCGGTGCTGCGTGCCGCTGCCGATGCGGTGCGGTGCGCGCCCATCGGGGCGGTGATTGTGGAACTGGCCGGCAAAAACCCCAAGGGTCTTGATCTAACCGCGACACGGCGCCTGGCGCTGTCTGCCAAGAAATCCGGTGTAACAACCTTCATGCTGCGCAACAAAGCCGCGCCGATGCCGAGCGCCGCCTTTAGCCGATGGCAAGTTGCCGCCGCGCCATCAAAAGCGCTTGCGGCCAATGCGGTCGGCCATCCTGTGTTTGAACTGACATTGCTGCGCCATCGCGGCGGGTTGGATGGCTTGAACGCCCGTTTGGAGTGGAACCGTGAAACAAGAAGTTTTCAGGAGGCGGCGGATATTAGCGCTGTTCCTACCGTATCTGGAATCAGAACGGATCACAAAAAAATTCGGGCGCGCGCCTGACGCGGCCCTGACCATCCCCTTTGCCCTGATCGAGAAAGTGAAGGGCGCGATGGTGTTGATGGCTGTGGATCGGGAGGCTGCATATCTGGGGCTTGGCCCCGGCATGAAGCTCGCCGATGCCCGGGCACGCGTGCCGGACCTGAAAGCCTTTGATCATAATGTGCTAGCCGATGCCGCTTTGCTGGAGCAGCTCGCCGATGCCTGTCTGCGCTATACCCCGATGGTATCGGTCAGCCCGCCGCGCTCATTGCTCCTCGACATTAGCGGCTGCACCCATTTTTTTACTTCGGAAAACGCACTGGTCGAAGATGCCGAAGACCGGTTCGATCAAGCTGGATACAGCCTGTCATGGGCATTGGCCGGAACACCCGATGCAGCCTTAGCGCTCGCCCATCATGGTCTGCAGGAAGGCGCAGAAGCGCAATTGCCTGTCTCTGCCCTCGCCATGGATGACAAGACTCACCGGGCGCTCGAACGCGCCGGACTTTACCATATTGGCGATTTGGCAGAGCGGCCGCGCGCTGCTCTGGTCGCGCGTTTCGGATCTTCACTGGCGGTGCGGCTCGACCGGATCATGGGGATTGAAGATCGCCCGATAGACCCGATCCGCAAGCTCGCCAATGTCACCACCGAACGCCGTTTTGCCGAACCGCTCACCCATATTGATTTTGCCATAAGCTGCCTAGAGGAACTCTTTATAGAAGCTGTCCAGCAACTCGAAGAACGCGGCCAAGGCGCGCGGATGATCCGGATGATATTATTCCGCTGTGACGGCGACGTAGCGCGTCTTGCCATTGAGACCGCACCCGCAACCCGCGACCCCGCTTTGTTCAAGCGCCTGCTAAAGGAACGGATAGACGCGCTGAATGACCCGCTAAATCCCGGCTTTGGTTATGACCTGATCCGGCTGTCTATTGTCGCCACCGACCATTTGGAAATGGAGCAATATCGGCTGGAGGGCGGCGAAGATAAACAAGGCGATCAGGCCGCATTGGTCAGTCAGCTTAGTGTCCGGCTGGGGCGGACCCAGGTGCAGCATTTCATGCCTGCGGACAGCCATATTCCAGAGCAAGGCCTGCTCGCCCTGCCCGCTCTGGATAGCGGCCCGCCCAAAGCGTGGGACAAGCCCAAGGCGGGAGAGCCGCCTTTACGGCCGCTACATATGTTTGATCCGCCGCAGCACATAAAAGTGCTCGCCGAAGTACCCGATGGCCCACCCTATCGTTTCACTTGGCGGCGCAAAACCCACCGTGTCAGCCGCTATGAAGGACCGGAACGCATCGCTTCGGAATGGTGGCAAAGGCGCGATGGGCAGCAAGCCGGGAAAGGCGGTCTGACCCGTGATTATTATCGGGTCGAGGATATCCGCGGGCGGCGCTATTGGCTGTTCCGGCATGGGCTTTATGGATCGGAGAAAGTCAATCCGGACTGGTATATTCATGGCCTGTTCGCGTGACAGCCCTTTCTGAACCGGCCTTTGCTGAATTATGTGCGGCTAGCCATTACAGCTTTTTGCGCGGTGCTTCTTCACCTGCGGATATGGTTGCGCAGGCCATGCTGCTTGGCATGACCGGCATCGGCATCGCCGACCGAAACAGCGTCGCTGGCGTCGTCCGCGCCCATGCCTCTTTGCGCACCGCCTATGAAGATGCCGCAGAAGAAGGCATTGCTCTGCCCGATTTCAAACTGATCGTCGGCGCGCGGCTGGTCTTTGCAGATGAGACGCCGGATATCATTGCCTATCCGATCACCCGCTATGGTTGGGGGCGATTGACACGGCTACTCTCCACCGGAAACTTGCGCGCCGAAAAGGGCGATTGCTTTCTTTATGAAGCCGACCTGTTTGAATGGGCGGAGGATATGGCATTGGTCATAATAGCCCCTCCTCTTCAACAGGAACTCTATCATCGCCTCCGCGCCCGCACCCCGCATCTTTGGGTCGCCGCAGCCATGCCGCGTACAGGATGCGACAAACGGCAGTTGACCAAATTACAAAACCTATCACAAGCGACCGACATCCCGCTGCTCGCCACCAATGACCCGCTTTATGCGACACCGCAGCAGCGACCGCTTCATGACATACTCACCTGCATAGCGGAGAAGACAACCATCGCCAAAGCCGGCCGCCTGCTTGCCGCCAATGCCGAGAGGCATATTAAAAGCCCGCAAGAAATGGCGCGGCTCTTTGCTGACTATCCGGACGCGATAGCCGAAACCCAAAAGCTGTTGGACCTAATAGACTTCACACTGGATGAACTCAGCTATCATTATCCCGATGAACCCGTGCCCAAGGGTTGGACGCCGCAGGACTGGCTGGAACATCTCAGCTGGAGCGCAGCCCATGAAAAACATCCTGACGGCATCCCGGACACGCTCCGGTTAAAGGTCGAGGACGAACTACGCCTAATCGAAAAACTCGAATATGCGCCTTATTTCCTGACCGTCCATGACATTGTCAAATATGCGCGCAGCGAAGGCATATTGTGTCAGGGCCGCGGGTCCGCCGCCAATAGTGCGGTCTGTTTCCTACTCGGTGTGACCTCGGTTGATCCGATGAAACATGACCTTTTATTTTCGCGCTTCATATCAGAGGAACGTAAAGAACCGCCTGATATTGATGTCGATTTTGAACATGAACGCCGCGAAGAGGTGATCCAATATATTTACAAACGCTATGGCCGCCACCGTGCTGGCATAGCCGCCACGGTCGTTCATTATCGCTCCCGCAGCGCCATCCGCGAGGTTGGCAAGGCGCTCGACCTGTCCGAAGATATAACCGCACGACTGTCGAGTACGGTATGGGGCAGCTATTCGAGCAAAGCCCCTGACAGCCGGTTCAAGGAAACTGGCCTCGATCCCGATAGTCCGGACATCGTGCGGTTGGGTGATCTCGTCCGCGATATCCTGCAATTTCCCCGGCATCTGTCACAGCATGTTGGCGGCTTTGTCCTCACGCAGGACCGGCTTGATGAAACTGTACCGATCCATAATGCCGCGATGGAAGATCGCACATTCATTGAGTGGGACAAGGATGATATTGATGCGCTCGGCTTGATGAAGGTTGATGTGTTGGCACTCGGTATGCTCACCTGTATCCGCAAGGCGTTTGATATGATGCGCGATCATGATCTTGGCGATTATGCGCTCGCCACCGTGCCGGAAGGGGACAAGGCGACCTATGACATGCTCTGCAAGGGCGACAGCATCGGCGTGTTCCAAGTCGAAAGCCGCGCGCAGATCAACATGCTGCCGCGTCTGCGCCCACGGGAATTTTATGATTTGGTTATTCAGGTCGCGATTGTCCGGCCCGGCCCGATTGAGGGCGATATGATCCATCCCTATTTACGGCGGCGATCCGGTGTCGAGGCGATCACGCTCCCCTCCCCCAAACCGCCGCATCATCCGGATGAGCTGAACGCGGTGCTCGGGAAGACCTGCGGCGTACCGTTATTTCAAGAACAGGCGATGAAGCTCGCCATTGTTGCAGCGGATTTTTCGCCCGTTGATGCGAACAAGCTGCGTCGTGCCATGGCAACCTTTCGCAATGTCGGGACCATCCACCATTTTCAGGAGAAGATGGTCGAAGGCATGGTCGCGCGTGGCTATGAACGCGACTTTGCCGAGCGCTGCTATAAGCAGATACAGGGCTTTGGTAGCTATGGCTTTCCCGAAAGCCATGCCCAATCCTTCGCCATATTAGTCTATATCAGTTCATGGATTAAGTGCCATCACCCGGCCGTCTTCGCCGCCGCTTTGCTCAATTCCCAGCCCATGGGCTTTTATGCGCCCGCCCAGCTTGTTCGTGATGCCCGAGAACATGGCGTGGAGGTGCGCGGTGTCGATATCAACCGCAGCAACTGGGATAATAGTCTGGAAGATGTGCCGGGTAGCAAGCATCCTCACGCTCTGCGCATCGGTCTGCGCCAGATTGACGGCTTCCGCGAAGAATGGGCGAAGCTCATAGTTTCCACCCGCCCCTTCCGGTCTATCGAGCAACTGGCCCGCCAGGCAAAACTCCCCGCTCGCGCCCTACGCTTGCTCGCGGATGCCGATGCCTGTCGCTCCATCGGTCTCGACCGGCGACAGGCACTCTGGGAAGTGCGGCGCACGCCTTCCAATACGCTTCCCCTATTCGAGGCAGCACAGGCCAGAGAACAAGCGGACGAAGAAGACGCCCGTTTGCCCGCCATGACCAAGAGCGAACATGTAGTCACCGACTATCAGAGTCTGCGCCTGTCGCTCAAAGGGCATCCGATGGAATTTCTGCGCGATAAGTTTCGCGCCATGAATGTGATGAGCTGCGCCGAAATAGCCAAGGCCAAAAATGGCACCTTCGCCCAAGTCGCTGGTGTCGTCCTAATCCGACAGCGGCCCGGCAAAGGTAATGCGATTTTCATTACACTGGAAGATGAAACCGGCATATCCAACCTACTGCTCTGGGCCAGCCGCTTTGAAGCCATGCGCCGTCCTGTCATGGCAGCGCGGCTGATGCTCGCGTCCGGCGAGATCCAGCATAGCAAAGAAGGGGTGACCCACTTGATGGTCAGCCGGGTGGAAGATTGCACCACCATGCTCGACACAATTGCTGAGCATGAACAAACACCTATATCCATGGCGAGAGCCGATGAAGTGAACCGTCCTGTCTATCGCAACGAAGACAGACAAGCAGAACAGCAAAAAGCAAAACGGCTTGTACCAAAGCCTAAATATCCCCGCAGCGGCCATCCGCGTAATGTCAGAATATTACCAAAATCACGCGATTTTCATTGAACGGAAACCAGGCTGTTTCCGAAAAAATGGACTCGCAAAACTGGAAAATATTAACGCTCCCATTTCCTCGACTCGGGTAAGCCGCCTCGAATTTCCGACGAAATTCAGCCATTTTTCACTTGGCCGCGTCCGTAGTTCCGACTGCCGCTTACTTCTGGAATGTCGCCCGATAACCACCATTTTTTAATCAGGCAGGGGTTAAACAATGGAGTTGAGTGAGATGAAGAAACTACCAATGATTGCAGCTGCTTTTGGCGCTGCTACACTAATGGCTGCCCCTAGTTTTGCACAGGATGCCGGCGCTGAAGCACCAGAAGAAGGTGCAGCAGCGGAAACCGCTCCTGCCCCCGAGGCAGCGCCTGCAACCATCGATACAGACGGTGATGGCACAATGGATGCCTGGGACCAACGTGGTGACGGTAAACCTGATAGCTGGGATACAGATGGCGACGGTGCTCCCGATGCTTTTGACCAAGATGGTGACGGCGCGCCCGATCCAAAATAATCAAAGCATATAAGGCCCAACCAGCCTTAAGCTGTGCCTAAAGTGTGCGGCCAACCTGAGCAATCCTCCCTCCCTGCTCGGTTGGCCGCCACAATCTCTGACAAAGGATGAAAAGTCATGAAAAACCTATGGAAACCAGCCTTGATTTTGACACCAGCAATGTTTGCGCTTGCCGCTTGCGATGCTCCGCCAGCAGATGATCCAGCCGCTGATGGCTTGGAAGATGGCACTGGAATGGAAGCCGCGCCGATGGAAGAGCCGGTAGAAACCACACCGATGGATGAAACCATGCCAGCAGATGGCGGTCTTGAAGGCGGTGGCGTTCCAACAGATGAAGTCTTGCCGGAAGCCAGTGAAGCCACTCCTCCAGCAGGCGAAGACAGCATGGCCGACGAAAATGCTGAAGAGCCATCAACGTCTGAAGGTGAAACACAGACATCAGAATAATCAACAGATAACCGAGCATTGGGTCGCAACAAATGCTCAGGGATATTTCGGGGGTGGACGAACAGGGCTAACACTCTTTCACAGAGGTGAGACCAATGACGACACCCCCAAATATCTCTCAAATGCAAATCAACGACATGCTTTACGCCCGGGATATGGCGGGCGACGAAGTCCATGCTATCCAGTCCTATCTTCGGCATTATGGATATCTTCAGGACCAATTTGGTGCCTTGCATGATGGTGAATATGATGAGGCAACGGAAAAGGCGGTACGGCTATATCAATGCTGTTTCGGTTTACCTGTGTCTGGCGCTCTCGATCAGGCAACCTTGTGCGAAATGGCAAAGCCTCGCTGCGGCTTCGTAGACATCCCGCCGATAGGCGGCGCGTTCACCGCAATCAGCCGGTGGGAACAGTCAGATATCACGTACCGGTTCAACAGTTTTTCTACGAAAATAGCAAAGGCGGACATCGAACGCGATGTTGCCTCTGCTTTTGACCTGTGGTCAGAGCAATGCGACCTTCGCTTCGCCATGAGCGCAGATGGCACGGTCGATATTGAAATTGAGTTTGCCCAAGGCGCCCATGGTGATGAAAACCCTTTCGATGGACCATCTGGCGTGCTGGCCCATGCTTTTTTCCCTCCACCCAATGGTGGACCGCTCGCCGGCGATACGCATTTTGACGATGACGAAAACTGGACCTGCAATGTCGGTGATAGCCAAGGCATCGATTTCCTGACCGTTGCGGCCCATGAATTTGGCCACGCCATCGGTCTTGGCCACAGCCGTCAGCGCGGGGCTCTCATGTTCCCCAGCTATTCAGGCCCGCAACGGTTTTTGGCGCCAGATGATATTGCCGGATGTCAGTCGCTCTATGGTCCGCCAAGCGTATCGGACACGGACAATTGTCCTTCATAGCTTGGCCGTCCGCATCCGCTTGGAACCCTTTGCCTTGATTCTGTAACCTTTGGCCTCGATTTCACGAATTTTGGAATATCGGGCACATTTTCCGTTTTTGGGCGAACTATGCTATCTAGCTCATCTAAGCAAAAGGACACAGAATGCACATTTTCAAATCAGTGGTAATCTTAGGAGCAGCGACGACGCTCGCTTTCAATCCCGGTTCAGCCATTGCCGCAGGCGGTGGTGGTGGCGGTGGCTCAGCCCCCAGCAACAGCGCTCCACGATATGACGCATCGGCCGAGTATCAAAAAGGTGTGACGGCGCTTAAAGCCAAAAATTACAAGGCAGCGGTCAAAGCATTTAAACGCTCACTCAGCGTCACATCGCGCAATGCCAATGGCCAATATCTGCTCGGCGTCAGCTATATCGGGATGAACGATTATAAGAAGGCCCGCAAACCACTGGAGAAAGCGGTTAAATATAACGGCAAGTTAATCGGCGCGCATCGCGATCTGGCAATCACCTACCACAAGTTGCAAATGGACGATAAAGCAACAGCTTCTCTCAATAAGTTGACAGCAAAAGATAGCGCTTGCGGCGCTGGTTGTGCGGAAAAGGACGAACTAACTAAAGCCATTGCCAAGGTTAAGGCGGCAATGAATGGCGGCGGTTCGGCCAGCTATCATCCTGCTGACAGCATTGAATTTGCCAGCATCGGCAATGGCGATCTTGCCTATATGGGCGCTGTCGCATTGATCAATGAAGAAAAATATGAAGCGGCCATTGCTGATCTGCAACTGGCATCAATGACCTTTGGTCCACATCCTGATATTCTGACCTATCTGGGTTTTGCCAACCGGAAACTCAAAAATTTCGAAAGCGCTGAGCAATATTATCAAGCGGCTTTGGCCGTTGCCCCACAACATCGCGGCGCCACGGAATATTATGGCGAGCTGATGGTCGAACGCGGCGATCTTGCTGGCGCTAAGAAGAAGCTAGCGAGACTCGAAAGCCTATGCAGCTTTGGTTGCTATGAAGCCGAGGAGTTGCGCCGGTGGATTGGCGAAGCGTCCGTCTCCTAAAATATAGTGCGGCGATCAGTTTAACCTGCGCAGCCGTAGCGCAGGCGGCCGATCGCCCACTTATTCAGGCCATGGCATGGCTTGATCCAGCGCAGCATCTCGCTGCGCTGACTACGGAACCGCGCGCTTTGGAGACGGTTCAGGATCGACAAGCAATGGCCGGTGAGGCCTTGTTCCATACACCAACCTTGCTGGGCGGTCAGGCCGCCAAAGCGGGACTATCCTGCGCCAGTTGCCATGAAAATGGCCGCAACAATCCTGCATTCCTGTTCCCCAATGTCTCGGGAAAGTCGGGAACAGCAGATGTCACCAGCAGCTTTTTCAGTTCCCATCGCGGCAATGCGATATTTGATCCGGTAAAGATTCCGGATCTCACCGCGCCGGGTAAAATCTCTCGCGCTGCCGACAGTGAAGAGCTGGAAAAGTTCATTCGCGATTTGATTGTCGAAGAGTTTAATGGACAGGAACCCACGGAATCTACTCTAGCCGCTCTCGCCCATTATGTACGGTCTCTATCAACTAGCGCCGGCAATGAACGGGTGCCTGTAACGGTCGAAAGTCAGTTGACAGCCGTTGATAAAGCCGTGCTTGCGGCAAAAGAGGCGCGGCAGAGCAATGATTTGATGCTGTCCCATTTGCTGCTCGCGTCCGCGCGTCATCGGCTTGGCTTGATCCATGAACGCTATGCAGGGAAGCGCCTAAACCGGCAGCGCAGTGCAATTATTGCTGCCAGTCGACGGCTAGGAGAGCTTCAGGACATGAACAATGTTGCTAGCTTTGTCGAAGCGCTGGAACAATGGGAAAATGACTTTCGACAAACCCGAAAGCTGGTTAGCAAAAAACAGCATCTGTCGCTTTACGATCCCAAGCTGTTGCAGACTGCCCTCAACAAGACCGCAGACTGATAAACCAAAAAAAACGGCCCGGAGATTCGATCTCCGAGCCGTTTTTAATGCAATCATGAAATATGATGATTAGCCGAATTGGTTCATCGTATTATCTTCACCGCCGGCTTTCAGAGCCGCATCACCAGCAAAATATTCTTTGTGATCATCACCAATGTCGGAACCCGCCATGTTTTGATGCTTCACGCAAGCAATGCCTTGACGAATTTCCTCGCGCTGAACGTTGAGAACATAACCCAGCATGCCTTGCTCGCCGAAATATTCCTTGGCAAGATTATCCGTCGATAGCGCCGCTGTGTGATAAGTTGGCAATGTGATCAAGTGGTGGAAAATACCTGCCCGCTTCGCGCCATCAGCCTGAAAGGTCCGAATACGCTCATCGGCATCGGCTGCCAATTCAGTCGCATCATATTCCACGCTCATCAGGTTTGCGCGATCATAGGCGCTGACGTCTTTGCCTTCTGCTGCCCATGCATCATAGACCTGCTGACGGAAGTTCAGAGTCCAGTTAAAGGACGGTGAGTTATTATAGACCAGCTTTGCATGCGGCATAACTTCACGGATCCGGTCAACCATGCCGGCAATCTGCTCAACATGAGGTTTTTCGGTTTCGATCCAAAGAAGATCAGCACCATGCTGCAAGGATGTAATGCAATCCAGCACACAGCGATCTTCACCGGTTCCTTCACGGAATTGGAAGAGATTGCTTGGCAGACGCTTTGGACGCATCATCTTGCCATCACGGTTCAGGATAACATCGCCATTTTGCGCCGTCGCCGGATCAATTTCTTCACAATCGAGGAAGCTATTATATTGGTCGCCAAGATCGCCAGGCTCATTGCTCACCGCAATCTGCTTGGTCAGGCCGGCACCCAGAGAGTCGGTGCGGGTGACGATGATACCATCTTCAACGCCCAGTTCCAGAAACGCGTAACGACAAGCGCGAACTTTCGCGAGGAAATCTTCATGTGGCACGGTAACTTTACCGTCCTGGTGACCACATTGCTTTTCATCAGACACTTGGTTTTCGATTTGCAGGGCACAGGCACCAGCTTCGATCATCTTCTTGGCGAGCAAATAGGTTGCTTCGGCATTACCAAAACCAGCATCAATATCGGCAATGATCGGAACAACATGGGTCTGGTGATTTTCAACTTCGTTCAGAAGCCGTTTTTCGGTGACCATGTCGCCGCTTGCACGGGCCTTATCAATGTCACGGAACATGCCACCCAGTTCGCGGGAATCGGCCTGACGCAAAAAAGTATATAGTTCTTCGATAAGCGCAGGCACCGAAGTCTTTTCGTGCATGGACTGATCCGGCAACGGGCCAAATTCAGACCGCAAAGCCGCAACCATCCAACCCGACAGATATAGATAACGGCGCTTGGTGCTGCCGAAATGCTTTTTGATCGAGATCATCTTCTGTTGACCGATAAAACCGTGCCAGCAACCCAGGGACTGGGTGTAATTGGCTGTATCAGCATCATAAGCAGCCATATCTTCGCGCATGATAGCAGCGGTATATTTGGCAATGTCCAGACCGGTGTGGAAACGGTTCTGCAAACGCATCCGTGCGACCGCTTCGGAATCTATGCCGTCCCATGTTCCGTTCTGGCTTTTGATCAGCGCGTCCGTCTGATTGATATGATCTTGATATGACATTGTCATGCTCCTTTAAAATAGCTGTACATCAGCGTGCATTTGCGAATCGTTTTCGAAACTTATGACCTGTCTTACGCCCTAGAACTGCCGGATCGAAGCTTTCTGCAGTTTAACTGTAACGCTTTACAAAATATTGTTGTACAGCTGTAAGAATATTACAAGCAATGTGAGTCGTCAAAAATGCCGAAGATCAACAATGTCCAGTGAACGCCCCGTATATATGGGTCCGCGCCTGAAAAGGCTCCGCCGCGATCTCGGTCTTACACAGGCGGACATGGCCGCCGATCTGGAGATTTCCGCCTCTTATGTCGCGTTGTTGGAGCGCAATCAACGCCCCTTTACCGCCGACATGCTGCTGCGTCTGGCGCGTACTTACAAAATCGACATGGCAGAACTTGCTGGTGATGGCGGCGAAGAATATACCGCGCGGCTAGAGGCCGTGTTCAAAGACCCGATGTTTGCCGACATTGATTTTCCACAACTTGATACGGCCGATGTCGCGACCAGCTATCCTGGGTTTACCGAAGCCATGCTGCGTCTCTACACCGCCTATCGCGAGGAACAATTGGCGCTGGCTGACAAAGATACCGGTCCGCGTGCCGACGGCAGCAGCGTCGATCCTGACGCCGCCGACCCAGTCGCGCAGGCACGCCGCTATCTGGCCGCGCGCCGCAACAGTTTTTCCAACATTGATGACGCCGCGGAACGCTTGGCCGAAACGGTGAGCGGTCAAGAAAGCATGATCGCGCATTTGAAGGACAAACATGGCCTGCAGGTCCGGCGGCTGCCATCGGATGTCATGATGGGCGCGACCCGGCGACTGGATCGGCATCGGCGTCAGATATTGATTGATGACCAATTGGACAATGCCAGCCAGATGTTCCAGCTCGCGCTGCAACTTTCCTATCTGGAACTGAGCAACGAAATTGAAACCGTTCTGAAAGAGGGAAGCTTCACGACCGAAAGCGGCGAGCGCCTGACCAAACGCGCGCTCACCAGCTATGCCGCCGCCGCTTTGCTCATGCCCTATTCTGCCTTCGCTAAGGCGGTCGAAACGCGCCGCTATGATGTCGAGGCACTAGCCCGTCAATTTGGCACCAGTTTCGAACAAACCGCCCACCGGCTCACGACGCTCCAGAAACCCGGACAAGAGCGTGTGCCCTTTTTCTTCATTCGCGTAGACCCGGCTGGCAATGTCTCGAAACGTTTGGATGGCGCGGGATTTCCTTTTGCGCGGCATGGCGGTGCCTGTCCCTTATGGTCGGTGCATCAGGCCTTTCGATCCCCGCGACAGGTTATCACCCAATGGCTGGAACTCCCGGATGGAGAACGCTTCTTCTCGATTGCAAGAACAGTAACGGCTGGCGGCGGCGCTTTTGGCACGCAGCGCGTGGAACGCGCCATTGCCCTTGGATGTGCGGCGGAGCATGCCGACCGCCTAATCTACGCCCATGATCGCCCGGACATTAATCCTGAAAACGCTACGCCGATTGGCGTGACATGCCGCCTGTGCCACCGGACAAAATGCCGCGCGCGTTCCGCACCCCCAATTGGTCGACAGATTTTGTCCGACGATTATCGCCAGGCCAATACGCCCTTTGGCTTTTCGCATAGTTGAGGAAACCGCAGAGGACCTCCCCCTAGTCTAGGGTTGTATGTTAATAATGGTTCCATCGGGCACGACGCGCCAGATCTGTTCGACTTCCGCATTACTCAGAGCGATGCAACCGTCGGTCCAGTCTGATTGAATAGGGTCGCCATTGCGGCCATTGGGTTGACCGTGAATGAAGATATCCCCGCCCGGTGACTTGCCGCGCGCTTGAGCATAAGCGCGGTCGGATGCATTGGGGTAAGATATCCGCAGGCTCAGGTGGTAGCTGCTGCCCGGGTTGCGACCGTCAATCGTATAGCGCCCTTCCGGTGTCCGCTCATCTCCTTCAAAGCGCTTATGCCCTTCGGGTGCGTCGCCAAAGCGGATATTATTGTAGCGTGCAATTTCTTGATTGGCCTCATAGAGCACCAGCGTTCGGTCACTCTTGTCAACCACTATGCTATCTGCCTTAACACCCGCAGCTATTATCGGGAGCGGAACAGGAGACTCAACCCTATCCTCTGATTGCGCGGTTCCCGCACCGACACTGCAACCGCTGACCGCTAAAAATATAAGGGGCAAGAGAAACCTAGTCGGCAAAGGGATCTGTCACCAAAATCGTATCCTCACGCTCGGGAGAGGTGGACACCAACGCCACAGGGCATTGGATCAATTCTTCCACACGTTTGATATATTTAATCGCCGCTGCCGGCAAATCGGCCCAACTGCGGGCACCAGCTGTCGACTCACTCCAACCCGGTACGGTTTCATAAATCGGCTTCACCGCTTCCTGATCCTGATGATGCGGCGGCAGATAATCATAGGTCACGCCGTTCAGATCATAGCCCACGCATAGTTTCAATTCTTCAAAACCGTCGAGGACATCCAGCTTGGTCAAAGCGATCCCGGCGACACCGGACACTGCCAGCGCCTGACGCACCAGCACCGCATCAAACCAACCGCAACGCCTTTGCCGTCCGGTATTGGTGCCAAATTCATGGCCGCGTTCGCCAAGACGTTGCCCGACATCATCGTCCAGTTCCGTCGGAAACGGACCAGAGCCCACACGGGTCGTATAAGCCTTAACGATTCCCAAGACATAACCGGTGCCCGACGGGCCAACACCTGAACCGCCCGCTGCGGTTCCGGAGATGGTATTAGAGCTGGTCACAAACGGATAGGTCCCGTGATCAACGTCGAGCAATACGCCCTGCGCGCCTTCAAACAATATCCGGTCACCACGTTTACGCGCCTCGTTCAACCGTTTCCAGACGGGCTGCGCATATTGCAGAACGGAGTCTGCAATCTCGCGCAGGTCAGCGAGCAAACGCTCCCGATCCACAGGTTGTTCGCCAAAACCAGCCCGCAGCGCATCATGATGCGCGCAAAGCCGGTCCAGCTGCGGCCCCAGATCATCGAGATAGGCCAGATCGCAAACCCGGATGGCTCGACGACCGACCTTATCTTCATAAGCCGGACCGATGCCGCGCCGCGTCGTACCAATCTTACCCTTGCCGCTGGCATCTTCCCGCAACGCATCAAGATCACGGTGAATGGGCAGAATCAACGGGCAGGTTTCCGCAATTCCAAAATTATCGGCGTTTATGGCTACACCCTGTTTGCTGAGCTTTTCAATCTCGTCACGCAAATGCCATGGGTCGAGCACAACGCCGTTACCAATGATCGATAAAGCGCCACGGACAATGCCTGAGGGAAGAAGGGATAGCTTATAGACTTCACCATCCACAACCAATGTATGGCCGGCATTATGGCCACCCTGAAACCTTACGACAACGTCAGCGCGTTCGGACAGCCAGTCGACAATCTTGCCTTTGCCCTCATCGCCCCATTGGGCACCGATCACCGTTACATTGGCCATATTTGAAAATTCTTCCTGTTAAATTGCTACCGGCTTTTGGCCGTCAAGATAATGCGTGCACCCTAAAGTCGCGGCATCATCACTATCCGAAAGAGCCGCAACCGTGCGCCACCCTTCTGCGCGCAAAGACGCAGCTATTTCACTGTCATGCCCCAATGGCAGGAATAAAATATCTTTCGCCTTTGCACTGAAACCGGCATCAACCAGCGGGCTGGGATATAGCGAAAAGCCCACGGCATTTTCCATCCCGCCATCGGCAGTTGGAATCTCGTAACTCCCGCCGCGCCCCATCGCACCGACAAAGCCATCGGCAAAAAGAGTGAAACCAAACCAGTTCTGATATTCAAAACCGTGACGTTCGGTAGGATCAAGCGTCAGATTTGCCTTGTCTTTGATATTCGCTGCAATGGCGGCGATGCCATCGAGCCGCGACGTCAGCAGGTCATCACAATCAAAGGCTCGCATCTTGGCCATAGCGTCATCAAATGGACCGGTCGCTTCTATCAACGGCAGATAGCCGGTGGCGCCCAATTCGGTCAGGCCACCAGCATCTTTCATGTCCAGTTCGCTGCGCACTTCGTTGGCCTGCGCCGCACTAAGCGGCAGGGGCCCTGCGGACAGGATGTCGACCAGATCGGGCATGGTGAAATCCACCGTAATCCCGGTTAGACCTGCCCGCCCTAGCGCCTCAATTGCCACCGTCACAATCTCGCTCGCCGCCGCAACGCTGTCGGTTCCAATCAGCTCGGCACCAATTTGCAAACGGCTTCGTTCGGGATGCAGCTGGCCAGAGCGCAGTTTCAAAACCTGACCGGAATAGCTGAGACGCAGCGGTCGCGCTGCACCGGCCAGACTGGTCGCGGCAATACGGCCAATTTGCATGGTTACATCCGGACGCAATGCCAATGTCCGCTGCGAAATCGGATCAACAAAGCGCATCAAATCGCTTTTTGCCGATCCAGTCATCCGGCCTGTCAGAACATCTTCATATTCGACCAGCGGCGGGGACACACGCGCATAGCCATGGCTGGCCAGCGTGTCGTGTACGTCGCGTTCGAGTCTGGACCCGGCCTCGGCATATGGAGGGAGGGAATCGTGAAAGCCTTCAGGCAGCAAGTTAGACAGCTTTTGCATAGACTTTCGTCTCCATAGCCTAAGCGCGCGCTCAGGCCACCGGTTTTTTAGCCTAATTTCTAGAAGCGCAGGGCTTTGACCGTTTTAACCCCTTCGAGTTTGCACACGGCCCACAAGACAGGCTCTTCGACAGGCGAATCGATGGACAGCAACAATACCGCTTCTCCACCAGGTGCATCAGCGCGGCGACCCAGATGGAAGGTACCGATATTGACGCCAGCTTCGCCCAATGTGGAGCCGACACTACCGATGAAACCAGGCTGATCTTCATTGACGACGTAAAGCATGTCGCCTTCAAGATCGGCTTCGACCTTGATACCGAACATTTCTACCAAACGCGGACCAGAGGAACCGAACAAAGTACCCGCTACGGACTTTTCACCTTCATCTGTGGTCACTGATACGCGAACCAAGGTGTGGTAATCGCCTTCGCGGTCATGGCGCACTTCACGGACATCTAGGCCGCGTTCTTTCGCCAAATAAGGTGCGTTCACCATATTCACAGAATCGCTATAGGCCGCCATTAATCCAGCGAGCACAGCAGCTGTAATGGGTTTGGGGTCAAGTTCAGCTGCAGCCCCTTCGACTTCCACCGAAATGCCTTTCAGCGAACTGCTTGATAATTGGCCGATCAACGAACCCAACTGGTTTGCAAGCGTCATATAGGGTTTGAGCTTCGGTGCCTGCTCCGCTGAAAGACTGGGCATATTAAGGGCATTTTCTACGCCGCCATTGACCAGATAATCCGCCATTTGTTCCGCGACCTGAATCGCGACATTAACCTGTGCCTCACTGGTTGAAGCGCCAAGATGCGGCGTACAGATAAGGTTCGGCGTTCCAAACAGGTCATTTTCCTTGGCAGGTTCCTGCGCATAGACATCAAGCGCTGCGCCAGCCACTTGGCCGGATTCCAGCGCGTCTTTCAAAGCCGCTTCGTCAATCAAACCGCCGCGGGCACAATTGATGATCCGCACGCCAGGCTTGGCCTTGGCAATCGCTTCGGCGGACAAGATATTACGCGTCTGATCGGTCAACGGCGTGTGCATGGTGATAAAGTCGGCGCGGGCGAGAAGCTCGTCCAGCGTCACTTTTTCAATGCCAATTTCAACCGCACGTTCAGCGGTCAGGAAGGGATCATAAGCCACGACCTTCATGCGCAGACCAATGGCCCGTTCCGCAACAATCGAACCGATATTACCAGCGCCGATTAGACCCAAGGTCTTGCTGGTCAGTTCGACACCCATGAATTTGGATTTCTCCCATTTACCAGCCTGTGTGGAGGCATCAGCAGAGGGAAGCTGACGGGCCAGCGCGAACATCATCGCAATGGCATGTTCTGCTGTTGTAATGCTGTTACCGAACGGCGTGTTCATCACGACCACGCCTTTGGCGGAAGCGGCTGGGATATCGACGTTGTCTACACCGATACCGGCCCGACCAACCACTTTCAGGTTGGTCGCAGCGTCCAATATCTCGGGCGTTACCGTTGTCGATGAACGAATGGCGAGACCGTCATAGTCTCCGATGATTTTCAACAGCTCTTCAGGTGTCTGTCCGGTAATTTCGTCCACTTCCACACCGCGTTCGCGGAAAATTTCGGCGGCTTTAGGGTCCATTTTGTCGGAAATAAGTACTTTTGGCATTTTGATTATTCCTGTGTTTCATGCTCCGGACGTGATGCGGAGCTGACGCTGTTAAGCGCAAAATTTAAGGGGCTCCGCATCACGTGCGGAGCCTGTTTATTTTCAGGATAGCTCGGCTTGAACCTGCGCAAACGCCCATTCAATCCAGGGCAGCAGGCGGCGAACATCTTCTTCCTCAACGGTTGAACCGCACCAGATACGCAGACTTGGCGGCGCATCGCGGTAACCATTAAAGTCATAAGCGATATCCATTTTTTCCAACATGCCAGCGATTTTCTTGGGCACGGCGGCTTTGTCATCGTCGCTCAGGCCATCATACCAATCACCTTGGAACATCATACAGACGCCAGTATTGGTCCATTTCGCAGGATCGCTGACCATGTTGCGCAGCCACGGTGTGGCTTCTATCCAATCATGGACTGTTTTTGCGTTGCGATCCGCTCTGGCGTGAAGCTCTTGCAAGCCGCCGATGGATTTGGCCCATTCAAGCGACGCGATGTAATCTTCTGTTGCCAGCAAGGAAGGCGTGTTGATGGTCGCGCCTTCAAAAATCGCGCGATTAAGTTTGTCGCCCTTCTTCACACGGAAAATTTTAGGGAGCGGCCAGCTTGGGCTATAGCTTTCAATCCGTTCAACAGCGCGTGGGCTGAGGACCAGCATGCCGTGACCGGCTTCCGATCCCATAACTTTCTGCCAACTATAGGTCGTTGCATCGAGCTTCGCCCAATCCATCGGTTGGGCAAACACAGCGCTGGTTGCATCGTTAATGGTGACACCATCACGGTCGTCCGCAATCCAGTCGGTGTTCGGGATTTTCGCGCCAGAAGTCGTACCATTCCAGGTGAAAACAATATCATCACCCTTATCGATTTGAGTCAGATCAGGGATGTCACCATAGTCGGCCTCGAGGACGGTCAGGTCCGCTGGCTTGAGCTGCTTCACAGCATCCTGGATCCAGACGTTACCAAAACTTTCCCAAGCCGCGACCGTCACCGGACGCGCGCCGAGCATGTTCCACATTGCCAGTTCAACCGCACCGGTATCCGACGCAGGAACAATGCCGATCAAATAGTCATCGGGAATACCGAGCAGTTCCCGGCTGAGGTCAATGGCATATTTCAGCCGACCCTTGCCCGTCGCAGAACGGTGGGAGCGGCCCATGGCCACAGTGTTTAATTTGTCGAGAGACCAGCCAGGAAATTTGGCGGTAGGGCCCGAAGAAAAATTCGGGCAATTTGGACGCAATTCAGGTGTCGGTGTTGTAGTATCAGTCATATACGCTTCTCCTTACAGAGAGCTCGCGCGGCGTTGGGACCGCGTGGCCCGTCGCCGCAATGTATGTTGCGGTGCAGCAAGTCAAGAGGCAATTATCTTCATCTCAATAAATTGGGCTGAGCGGATTATTTCTCGCAGAAAAACACAATGCCGCCGCGAAGGACCAGCAATTTTCCGTTGATACGGGGTAAGAATAGGTCCGGAATTTATTTGTAACGGTTTGTCGCAAATTCCGTCCCATCTGACCTAAAAATGACTATAAACCATAATCTTCAGCTGAGATTTAGAAATGTTTAGTCAAGGGTTTTACTATGGACAAAACATTAGAAAAAACGCCGGTTACGTATAATTTTCTTATTCTGGGATTGCTGTCACTGACACTCAGTGCGTGCGGAATACCCGATAGCAAACGACCATCCACTGGCAGCGGCAAAATCGATCCTAGTCCTAGTGCCAAACAATGTTTCGGCGAATTGCGCAAGGCGGGCGTTAGCTTTTCTCCCCTGCCCAATAAAAATTTCAGCGGGGGCTGCAGCCAGATAGATGCGATCACCATGCTTGATGTTGGTCGCCGGACGGAAGTTTCCAATCTGGGGCCCGTCAAATGTCAGTTGGCCAACAAGTTTGCCGCATGGACCGAATATGCCGTCAAACGCGCCGCTCGCCAATATTTGGGCAGTGAATTGGTACGGATTGAGACTATGGGCAGTTATAGCTGCCGCCGGATCGCCGGATCAGGCCGCTTGTCTGAACATGGACGCGCTAATGCCATCGATGTCTCCGGTTTCCTATTGGCAGATGGACGCCGGATCACTTTAACCAAAAACTGGCGCAATGGCAGCAAGGAAAAACAATTTCTAAGAGCCATTCACAAAAGCGCTTGCCGACGTTTTGGTACGGTATTGAGTCCCGATTTTAATGCCGACCATCATGATCATTTTCATTTTGACATGGGCGGCAACGGCTATTGCCGTTAAACGATATTTTCCGGCAAATGACGAAGTTCATTGGCAAGTCACATTGCTATGCTCTAGGATAACTTCATGACAAATAAAGATTTACACGATCGCCGCTTCTACCACGCAAAACAGGAAGCCGATTTCGCAAAGAAACAAGCGCTCAGCACCCCTCAAACCGAAGATCCCGCTTATACTCTGGCCTTTCAGGATAACGAATTCCTACTCCGAGAAGAATTGCGGCCAGTGCGGTTTCAGCTGGAGCTTCTTAAACCGGAAATGCTGCTTGACGAAGCCGGTATCGGATCCACACTGGTAATGTATGGGTCAGCGCGCATCCCTGAACCGAGCAAGGCTGACGCTCTCATTGAGGCGGCAGAAGATGAAGCCTCTCTAAAGACCGCCCAGCGCTTGAAAGAAAAATCCAAATATTATGACGAAGCCCGCAAACTGGGGAAACTTGCCAGCGACTGCGGTATATCAGAAAACGGCAAACGCGATTTTGTCGTGTGCTCCGGTGGCGGCCCATCAATTATGGAAGCTGCCAATCGCGGTGCTCAAGATGCCGGCAAGGAATCTATCGGCCTCAACATCGTGCTGCCGCATGAACAGGCACCGAATGAATATGTGACGCCGTCCCTGAGCTTCCAGTTCCATTATTTTGCACTGCGCAAGATGCACTTCCTCTTGCGCGCTCGGGCTGTGGCAGTATTCCCAGGCGGGTTCGGCACATTCGATGAGTTTTTCGAGCTTCTGACGCTCGTTCAAACCGGCAAAATGGAACCGTTGCCGATCATATTATTTGGCAAGGGTTTCTGGAACCGAGTCATTAATTTTGAAGCGCTGGCCGAGGAAGGTACGATTAGCGCCAAGGACCTAGAACTATTTCAATTTGTAGAAACCGCCGATGAAGCTTGGAAAATTATCCGCGACTTCTATGGCTTAGACTGCGCTTAATCGGAAGCCAGCTTATTCTGCAGCGGCCGCGGTGTCGGCCTCAACAGTTTCTTCCGCAACTTCTGTCGCGGCCACATCTGCTTCGGCGACGGCCTCTTCGGTTGCAACAGCTTCTTCCGCTGCTGGCGGCTCAGGATAAGGCAAGTTTGATCCCTGCGCATTCATATAGGCGATGACATTTGCACGATCTTCGGGCTTACCGAGGCCCGCAAAGGTCATTTTGGTGCCAGGCGCATATTTACGCGGGGATATCAGCCAAGCGTTCATATTGTCAAAATTCCAGTCACCCTCAATCGACGTTAAAGCATCACTATAGGCAAAGCCAGCCACATGGCCGTGAGGTTTTCCGAGAGAGTTATACAGATTCGGCCCAATTCCATTAGCACCACCATCATTAATCGTATGGCAGGCGATACACTTTTTGAAAACCGCTTCGCCAGCTGCAACGTCCGCCTTGGCGAGCATCATGCTCATCGGCACTTCTTCCTTGCCATCGTCTGATGATTCGACGCCCTCAATAACGAAACCCATGGTTTCAGGGCGCTCACTCTTGTCAGCATGGAAATATTTTCCGCTGAGGATTGAAAAGCCGAGTGCTGCGATCCCGCCTGCCAGAACCCAGCCAGCAATGGTGTTGTTATTGTCCATCTTGTCTTAAATCCCTAGAATTACAGGCAGTAGCAATCTGCCGAAACTTTGGAGCTTTCTCTAATAAGAGCGCCCGTCCAAAGCAAGGCCTCAATTGATCGTAGTGTGACTAATATTGTTGCGCAAGTTACCTCTTATGCGATCAGGTCTTGCGTGGAACGGTTTTGTGCGGCAATCGCAGCCCTTATTAACGGGCGCGCACTACAGGAACCGACAATATCATGAACAGCTTCCCGCAAAACGCCTTAGGCATGGTCAATAAAATGACCGAAACCGCTACCGGAGCGCCAACCGAAGCCATTGCGTTTCAAGGTGCGCCAGGGGCAAATTCCCATATTGCGGCCATGGAATATGCGCCCGATTGCCTGCCTTTGCCCTGTTTTTCGTTTGAAGACGCACTGGATGCGGTGAAGCAAGGAACGGCCGGGTCCGCGATTATTCCGATTGAGAACAGCCTACATGGCAGGGTTGCTGATATTCATTTTCTGTTGCCCGAATCGGGCCTGCATATTGTCGCTGAGCATTTCATGCGGATCCGCCACTGCCTGATGGCAAAATCCACTGATGGCAAAATCAAAACAGCGATGAGCCATCCACAAGCATTGGGTCAGTGTCGCCATTATCTGCGCAGCCACGATATTATTCCAGTTGCTTATGCTGATACCGCTGCGGCCGCGGCCTATGTCGCGCAACATGAGGATCCGCATGCAGCGGCCATTGCCCCTCCACTCGCTGCCGAAATTTATGGTCTGCAGCCGATTGCCAACGCAATTGAGGACGAAGACCATAATATGACCCGCTTCGTTCTGCTTGCACCCAAAGCAGCAACGCCGAAGACCGATGGAGCCGCTGACTTTCGGGCCATGACGACCTTTATTTTCGAGGTAAAAAACATCCCCGCTGCATTGTATAAAGCGATGGGCGGCTTTGCGACAAATGGCGTCAACATGACCAAATTGGAAAGCTATCAAGAGGGTAGCAGCTTTTCTGCCTCCAAATTCTATGCAGATATAGAAGGCGCACCGGGTGATCCCGCGGTCGACCGAGCCCTAGAAGAATTGCGCTTTCATTGTAATAGTGTGCGCTTGCTCGGAACCTATCGGCAAGCAAGGGCACGGACGACAGACGCACAATAAGATTGTGACGGATAGCGGTTAAACGTTCCGAAAGCGCCCTCAGTCATTCTGCTCCAGTTTCATGCTCTGGATTTCGCAGATCGAATTGGGTTTCGGAATATAATTTGCCAAGGCTTCCAATGGCGCATCGTTACGCTTCGCCAATATTGCGGCAATGGGTCCTCCATGCGTAATCACGGCAATATTTTGATCTTCCGGCAGGTCGTTCCATGCTGCCAGCGAGCGCGCCACCATTTCGGCGGTTGTTTCCCCACCTCCTGGACGAAATTTTTCAGGATCATCGAGCATACCGTCCATCGCATCACCGGTTTCGCGATAAATTGCATTCCAGCTGCGGCCTTCCCAATGGCCAAAATTCCGCTCTTGCCAGCGATCATCGACAAGCGCCTCAACCGATAGAATATCGGCGACCTGCTCTCCAACCAAGCGGGTTCTGCGCATATCGGAATGGACAATCCTATCAGGCGCTAGTTGGATCAGCCGCGACACAAGCGTCTTTGCTAAGCTCGCACCCTCGCGGCTTAATCCCACATCGCTGATACCATAGCAGCGCTTTTGCCAATGCAGCGCCACTGGCGGATGCCGAACCAGCCAGATCATGAACCGGGCACAGCAAGCGCAGATAGCAGGACTATAAGCTGCCCCGCATAGGCGGCAAAACCCAGGCAATCGCCCGTGCTACCGTTTATTCGACGTAGCAATAATGACCGAAACCACCAAAGAAACAGACCTGCGCCTCCTAACGCCCAAAGCGCTGCCATCACATGGAAATAAGCAAACAGACCGATGACGGGGGCGGCAGTTAAGGCTGCAAAACACAGATCTTTTAAGCCCGTCCGTCCGCCGATGTCTTTGGCAAGTCCGCCACTCTGTGCTTCCACTGGCGCGACAAGCGCCATCACCGAAACGGCCAACAAACGGCCAAAACAAGCCGATGCGACCAACGTGATTATGATAATATTCTGCGGCAAAGCGATAAGCAAAGCACCGCGCAGACCAACGGCCAGCATCAGGCCGAGGGCGCCATAGCTGCCTATCCGGCTGTCTTTCATAATGCGTTGTGTCGATTCCGGATCATGGCCGCCGCCAAAAGCATCACAAAAATCCGCCACAGCATCTTCATGGAAAGCACCCGTCAGGCGGGCCTCAATCGCCAGAGCGATGATAACCGCAATGGCGCGCGGCCAGATATGCGCACTCGCCACCAATATCGCTGCGGTGATCATACCGACCAGCGCGCCAACCAGCGGGAACCAAATCACCGCACGGGACAGACCATATCGTGCTTGCTCCGCCGTTAGCCCGTTCAATCCAGGCACGGGTATCCGGGTCAGAAACTGGATCGCAAGCAATGGCGGCATCCACCAGCTCATGACTATACGGTCTGTCATGGCATGATGTCCGATAGTTTTGCGACGTTATTGAGCAAGGCCGCCGCGCTATCAAGCAATGGCAGAGCGGTGAGCGCACCTGTTCCTTCGCCCAGCCGCATCTGCCATTCGAGAATCGGTTCAAGCCCAAGATAATCGAGCGCCACGCGATGCCCGGGTTCGGCTGATAGATGGGCTGCTATGATATTTTGGGTTGTCCCCGGAGCAAGACACTCAGCGATCAACGCTGATGCTGTGGTCACATAGCCATCTAGCAAAACAACCGATCCCTGCTGCGCGGCCTGGGCATAAAAGCCCGCCATTGCCGCTATCTCAAAGCCGGCGACCTCCGCAATCGCTGCGGCCCGGTCATCGGCAAATAGCTTTTCGGCCCGCTTGTGGGCTCGCGCTACAATATCCCGCTTGTTCGATAATATTTCTTCGTCCGCACCAGCGCCGCGACCGGTTGCTATGGGAGCTTCAGCCCCCGCCAATAGCATCGTTAAACAGGCGGCTGACGTTGTGTTGCCAATCCCCATCTCGCCGGCCATCAATAGCACGAAGCCTTCTTCATGGGCTTGCTTGGCTTCGCGCTCTCCTGCGGCCCAAGCAGCGTAAAACTGGGCTTTTGTCATGGCAGCCCCGGTTGCCAGACTGGCTGTCCCCGTGGCCACACGAACGTCGCTAAAAACCGACGTCTGCTTGTTCTTGTCCGGTGGCTGGATGCTCCCAACATCAACCAACCGCAGATCAGCCGCATGCGTGGCGGCCAAGGCAGTGCTGGTGGCTTTTTGCGCAAGAATTGTTTCCATCATGGCCGTAGTCACCGCGGACGGCCATGCAGACACACCATTTTCAACAACGCCATGATCGCCCGCAAATAACACAATTCGGCGCGGCTCGGTTTGCGGGTGCAGGCTTTGCTGCGCGACCGCCAGTTTGATCGCGAGATCTTCTAGTCGCCCCATGCTGCCTTGTGGCTTGGCCAAGGAATCAAGATATTCCATCACATGTTCAGCAGTGATTATCATCGTACCAACTGCGTTTTTGATCGGTCAATTCTATCTTGCCAACCCAGTTTCACCAATTCCGGTTCGTCACTTTCTTGGGCCGGATAGCCGATGCACAGATAAGCAATAAACCGCCAATCATCGGGAACATCAAGCATCGCGCTGACCTTGTTTGGCTCCAGAATCGAAACCCAGCCCAGACCAATGTCACGTGCACGGGCCGTAAGCCACAAATTATGGACCGCCATGACAACCGAGTAAGCCATAGTTTCCGGCATGGTTTGACGGCCCAACCCCCGGCCGTCAGCGGCATCATCGTCACAGAAAACAGCCAAATGTACGGGTGCTTCGCGCAACCCATGAAGCTTTAACTTCTGATATTCAGACTGAATTTGTTGATCCGCATAGGCATTTGCCGCCTTGCGGTTTTCTGCATCAACATGGGTGGTAATCGACAATCGCACCGCTTCGCTTTGCACCGACACAAACCGCCATGGCTGGGCATTGCCAACCGACGGAGCAAGACAAGCACTGTCCAGCAATTCCTGAATGATTTTTGCATCGATCGGGCGATTATCAAACCGCCGTACATCACGGCGCCAAATCAAAAGACTATCGAGCTGCATGCGAAAGTCATCACCAAAAACAGGGCGCTTCGAACCGGTCATGACGCACCATCGGCGATGGCGAGTAGCCGGTCGATATTCACATATTTCTCTAAAGCGACGGCAAGGTCATCCAAAGCCTGATCCACCACCGCATCCTGTTCTGCGCCGTTGGACCTTGCCCCTAGTTTTGCCAACCATGATTGCCGCTGCGATGCGGCGTTGAACAGTCCGTGCACATAACAGCCCGATATCCGCCCATCAGTGCTTACCGCCCCATCAAAGAGCCCGTTGTCAAACTGGATCATGGGCTCAGCATTCTCTCTTGTTGTTTCCCCGACATGAATTTCATAGCCGCTAAATTTCTGATGATCGGCTATTGTTTTTCCCGAGCTGTTCATCAGCGTTTTGGCCTTTGTCAACGTGGTTGTAACCGGCAACAGTCCCAGCCCTGTCATAGATTCCGCCCGCCCCTCAACAGCATCGGGATCCGAGATGGTTTCCCCGAGCATTTGATAGCCGCCGCAAATACCCAGAAGATGGCCACCGCGCCGAGCGTGAGCAGCAATATCAACATCCCATCCTTGAGCGCGGAGAAATTTCAGATCAGCGATGGTCGCTTTGGTGCCCGGAATAATAATCAGCGACGCGCTGGCCGGTATGGGCTTGCCTGGCGGCACCATATGCAAATGCACTTGCGGTTCGAGACGCAGCGGATCGAAATCATCGAAATTGGAGATCCGCGACAGCATCGGCACGGCAATCTCGACAACTGCCTGTGTCCCCGCTTCCGGTTGCTGCAATGAAACCGCATCTTCGGCAGGCAATTTATGGATCATTGGCAACCACGGAATGGTGCCCAACCTCTTCCAGCCTGTGCGTCGGGCTATTGCATCATAACCATCATCGAACAAGCTAATGTCTCCGCGAAATTTGTTGATTAGGAAACCGCGGATCATCGCATCATCTGCGCTATCAATCACCGCCTGCGTGCCGACCAGCGAGGCTATCACGCCGCCGCGATCAATATCGCCTATCAGCACTACCGGCACATTGGCCGCACGCGCAAAGCCCATATTGGCAATGTCACCCGCCCGCAGATTGATTTCAGCGGGACTGCCTGCGCCCTCGACAATCACCATATCAGCCTCTTCGGAAAGGCGCTGGTAAGAGGCCAGAACCGCTTCGAGCAATGGCCGTTTTTGAGTCCGAAAATAACTGGCATCTCCGGTATCGCGGACTTTACCTTGGACAATAATTTGGGCGCTTTTGTCGGATTGCGGCTTCAGCAGAACCGGGTTCATATCAACATGCGGCGGCACCCGGCAAGCAAGCGCCTGCAAGGCTTGGGCCCGGCCAATTTCACCACCGTCAGGCGTTACCGCAGCATTGTTGGACATGTTCTGTGGCTTAAAAGGACGGACGATCATGCCCCGGTTGGTCAGCAACCGACATAGCCCCGCGACCAGCACAGACTTGCCAACATCAGAGCCAGTTCCCTGCAACATCACAGCGCCCATATCAGCGCTCCGACAATCAACCATAATAAAAGGCAGGCCCGAACATAAACGGCCACTCCCTTTTTCAATTCCGGCGGACCGGGCCGCCTTCCGTCTCCCAATGTCTCGCGCCCAATCCATTCTCCATCATAGCGCGCGCCACCTCCCATCCGCACATGCAGCACCCCGGCCATGGCAGCCTCTGACCATCCCGCATTAGGAGAAAGATGCTTGCGGGCATCGCGAACCATGATCCGCCAACCACCCATTCCGGCGATACAAATCAACAATCCGGAAACCCGTGCTGGAATGAAATTCATCACATCGTCCGTGCGCGCAGCCGCCCAGCCGAAATGGCGATATTGGTCATCCATATGGCCGATTTGGCTATCTGCGGTACTGATAGCCTTGAACGCCAAAAGCCCGGGTAATCCGGCGAGCAGAAACCAGAAGGCGGGTGCAACAATACCATCGCAGAAACTCTCGGCCAGACTTTCGGTGGCCGCTGATGCCACGCCGCCCTCATCGAGATTTTCGGTATCACGCCCGACAATCATCGCCAAAGCGTGCCGTGCGCTAGCTATGTCGCCTTGCTCCAGAGGCACCAACACTTTTCGCACATGTTGATAAAGGCTGCGCTGGGCCAAACCGGTGGTTGCAATGAGCACCAGTAGAACCAGTCCCAGCCACCCAGTCAACGCAATCTCCAAAACCAAACCAATGGCGACTGATCCGCTGATCAAAGCGAAAGCAGTGGCTATACCCGCCCATCGCTTTGCATGGGCGCTACCTCTATTCCATGCCCGGTCCAAGCGAGAGATCAAACTGCCGATCCACACCACTGGATGAGGAATATGGCGGTGAAGCGTAGCGGGATATCCCACCATTGCCTCAACCATCAGCGCCAACAATAATGGCGCTGGATGCTGCCCGATGGTGCTCAATATCCCTACTGATATCATTATAACCGCCGGACCGGCACCACCAGAGGTTCGCCGGTATCGCTGGTGCCAATTTGAACCTCGACACCATAAGCTTGTGCCATAATCTCGGCCGTCATCACTTCATTACGCGGTCCTGCCGCCAAGATCGCTCCGTCCTTCATGACCATAATATCGTCGGCAAACCGCGCCGCCTGAGTCAGATCATGCAATACAACAATCACGCCCTTGCCAGCCGCAGCATAGTTTTTCAGCCGCTCCAGGACATCGAACTGGTGGGCCGGATCCAAACTGGCAAGCGGTTCGTCGGCAAGCAACCACTGCGGTTCCCCCGCTAAAACCCGCGCCAATAATACACGGCCCTGCTCGCCACCTGACAAACGCATCGCCTTGCGCTCTGCCAAGTCCGCGCAATCTGTGGCTTCCATCGCTCTGGCGACAGCCTCATGATCTGCAGCGCTCATTCCCCATCGACCAGAATGTGGCAACCGCCCCAAGCCGACAATGGTTCTAACATCTACATTCCAGTGAATATCGGGCCGTTGCGGCAGCAGTCCGATCATCCGACCGCGTTCTTTGCCATGTAGCGACAGCAGTGCGCGATCATCGATTGTTACAGATCCGCTTTTTGGTTCCCGCAAACCAGATAGGCAGGATAAAAGACTGCTTTTGCCCGCACCATTAGCCCCCAATATGACCGTCACGCGCCCCGGCTGAAATGCACCGCTAATCTGGTCCAGTATTTTGCGGCCCCGAAGGGTCAACGAAAGATTTTCAAAGGACAGCAGCATCAGGAAAGCTCCCGATGCATTTTAAACAATAAGGCCATGAAGAACGGCGCGCCGAGCAACGACATAGCGATACCCAGTCGCAATTCGCTCACGCTCGGCAATATCCGAACGATGCTATCAGCCCCGACGACCAAAAGCGCTCCGGCAAGCGCAGACGGCAATAAAACTGCCGAAGGCTGGTGGCCGGCAAAGGGACGCACCAGATGCGGAACGATCAGGCCGACAAAGCCGATAATCCCCGCCGCTGCAACAGATGCACCGACCGTCAAGCCAACGCCCAGCACGGCAAACCACTGCAAGCGCAAGATATTGACACCCATGGAACGCGCGGCATCCTCGCCCAATGTCAGAGCATCGAGAGAGCGCCCAGTGGCGAAAAGAAAAGCCATGCCCGCCGCAATGATCGGAACAGCCAGTTGCACGTCATCCCAACTGCGATCGGTCAACGCGCCCATCAACCAAGTGACAATCTCTGTCGTGGCAAATGGTGTGGGGGCAAGGCTGATCATCAAAGAGGTTAATGACCCCGCCAGGCTCGACAAGATAACACCGGCCAGTGTGAATAAGATCAAACTGCCCGACCGTCCCGCCAACAATGCAAGCAAACCCATACCTATACCGGCCCCGGCAAGGGCAAAGGCTGGAAGCAACCATGCCGTGACCGCATAGCCGAAATAGAGGGATGTTACAGCGCCAAGCGCCGCGCTAGCCGACACACCAAAGACTCCAGGATCAGCCAAGGGATTGCGCAAATAGCCTTGCATGGTGGCGCCCGCCATTCCCAGTGCGGCACCAATGGCTGCTCCCAAAACCGTCCGCGGCAATCGCAATTCCATGATGATAAGAGCGCCCAGATCATCTCCGAGCCAAGCCACAGGGGAAACCCAGACTTTACCAGCAGCCAGCGACAAGAGCATCGCGATGACCAAGCCTATCGCCAGCAGAGCATTGAGCCGTAAATTTCTCATGATGATGCTCTCAATTTCCGGCGCGCGCCCGATAAGGTTGTCACAGCATCAATCAAAGTCGGACCCGCGCAATGCATCAATCGCGCGGGATAATCAGAGATAGTGATGCGGTGCGAAAGACGTTTGAGAACCGGGTGCGACAGCATGCGGTCTCTTTGACCCTCATCCTTCACTTCACCCCCGTTGGAGAATAGCAGGCGCGGTGGCCGCGCGACAAGATGCTCCAGCGGCAGGATATCCCATCGCTTCAAGCCATAGCTTTTGCTGACATTTTCAAAGCCGGTCCGGCGCAACAATTCATCTGGCAACGTCCCATCACCCGGAACCAATCCGCCGCTGCGCCAGATCAATGCCGGAATATTTTCGTCATCCGCCGGTTTCGCTCTAACCAAGGCGGCGCTAATTTTCTTGTTGAGGCGCACGCCGCGTTGCGGGCGATCCACTATCTCTGCGAGTTCAGAAATTTGTTGCTGACTCTCGGCCACGCTTTGCGGAATAGACAGTTTGACCAAAGGAATACCCAGCCGCTTCAATGCCCGTGCCGTTGGAATAGCAACATGGGAACCGGCCACCACCAGATCAGGTCGCATCGCCAATATTTCTTCCGCCGTTCCCGATGTTGCGGGAAATTGCAACGCCAGCGTCAAGGGGATGGAGCTAGCACGTTTATCATGGGAATAGCGGCTGACCGAAGCGATTTGACGTTTGTCGGCCAATTGCATGAGCAGCGCATCGGCGCACGGATTGATCGACACAATGCGCTTGGGATAGGCAGGGATTTTTGTCTTAAAGCTACGTGTTAAAACTTCGGCTTCGACCAATGTTACGGGCCAAACCAGAGTTGCAATAGCAGCCAATAGGGCAGCAATCCGCTTCAATATTCAACACCCTTTTGAGCATTGAAACCAGCCTTGAAGGGATGCTTCACTTCTTCAAACTCGGTCACCAAGTCTGCCATTTCGATCAGGCCCGGCTTTGCGTTACGTCCGGTGATGCAGATATGTTTTTCCATCGGGCGCTGCTCGAGAAATGCTGTAACTTCCTTGATATCCAGCGTATCATCACGCAGCACAATGTTCAGCTCATCGAGGATCACAAAATCATAATCCGGGTCCATGATCAGTTCCTTAGAACGCTCCCACGCTGCCTTGGCCGCCGCAATATCTTGCGCACGATCCTGCGTATCCCAGGTAAAGCCATCGCCCATGACGTCCCAAGTCAACAGATCAGGATTGGCTTCGAAGAAATTCTTCTCGCCGGTCTCCCAACTCCCTTTCACATATTGGACGATTGCGACCTTCATGCCCCAACCGAGTGAACGGATAGCCATACCGAAAGCGGACGAAGATTTGCCTTTTCCATTGCCGGTATGAATAATCAGCAGGCCGCGTTCGATCGTCCGGCGCGCCTGTATCTTCGCTCGCGCCGCCTGCACCTTTTTCATTCGGGCATTATGTTTTGCGTGCTGGTCTTCTGGTTCCGTCATTGGTTTTCTCTCCAATAGTTGAGGGCACCGGTCAGCCGGGTCCATGCTTCTTCATTTGCTGGCAATCCAAAACGCAGCTGACGATCATCCCCTTCAAAGGGTCGAACCAATATGCCCGACTGCCCCAGATATTCAAATATTTCCGGTGCCTTATCATGGGTTATCAACCTAAAGAGTGAAGTCCCGCCAACAAGATTCAAGCCAACGCCGTTCAATAACCCATCCAAACGAACCACTGCGCCCCGCAGCCGCGTGCGTTGCTTATCCTGCCAATGCTCATCCTGATAGGCGGCTAAACCCGTCTTCGTCGCAATGCCCGAAACTGGCCAATCGCCAAGAAGTGTTCGCAGGCGTTGCGCCACCGGCAGATCGGCAATAACGAACCCGAGCCGGATGCCCGCTAATCCAAAAAACTTCCCAAAAGAACGCAGTACAATCGCGTTCCCACGATCGGGCAAAAGGCTCACAGCCGGATCGGTATCGGCAAAAGCTTCATCTACAATAAGTTGCCCACGAAACTGCCGCAATCGATCGGCTTTGATCACGCGACCATCAGGGTTGTTGGGATTGGCGAGTATAAGCAGGTCATGCTCGTCGGCCTCGGTCATCGAGATTTCGACGGCATCCGGCCACGCCGCTATGTGCCCTGAATAAATCGGCTTTAGCATGGCGCTGTTCTGGCCGGAAAAGAGTGAGCCCAACAACCGAATTGCAATATCACTGCCCGGGACGGCGACAAGTTCTGCCGGATTAGTCACACCAAAGGCCCGGGCCGCAACCGCTTCCAACCGGTCAAGTTCTTCTGGTTCTGGTAGGCGGCTCAAAACCGATGGGGCCATATCAGGCACGGGATAGGCCCAAGGACTAATCCCAGTCGATAAGTCGATCCACGGTGTTGGCGCGCCATAAAAATGTGCAGCCGCAGCCGCCAACCGCCCGCCATGAAAGCGAAACGGATTGGCAGCTGCGACAGCATTCATATCAGTAACTCAGCCGCACGCCAGCAAAGGCGGAGCGACCGGGTGTGCCGAAACGAAATATGGTCTCATATTCCTCATCGAAAAGATTCTCGACCCGGCCATATAGCTCAATATTGTCAGTAATCGGCATTGCGGCGCGCAGGTCGACAAGCACATAACCTTCGATGCTTCGGCTATTGGATGCATTGTCAAAGCTGGAGCTCACATGGCTGATGGTTGCACCAGTTTTCAAACCAAAGGCCCAATCATAATCTACTGACGCGTTCACGCTGTTTCTCGGGCGCCGTGCCAGTACCAGATCATTATCCCGGTTTTCAGCATCAACCAGAGTATAATTGGCTGCAAATGTGAGGCTGTCTGTCGGCCGCATCATCAATCCCAGTTCAACGCCTTGGGCACGCGCACGCGCAACATTGTCATAAGTGCCAAACGGCCGGTTCGTACAAATACCGGTCTGTACGGGGCAACCGATGAAATTGATCAGATTATCGCTGTCACGCTGATATAGCGTAGCGCTGAACTCTAACCGGCCATCAATAAGCTGCTGCGTGATCCCGGCATCCCAGCTTTTTGAGGTTTCTGGTTGCAGCGTGTCATTGCCAAAATCACTGAACAGCTGGAACAAGGAAGGCACTTTAAAGCCTTCACCATAGCTTGCCCGAAAAGTCGTCCAACCATTATTGGGACTATAAACAATATCCCCTGCGAAATTCGTTTCGCCGCCAAATGTCGAATGATCATCATAACGAATACCGGCAGTAGCCGTTAACCCATCCAGAGGCATGATCCGCAACTGACCATAAAAACTGTCAATGCTGGCACTGGCCCGGCCAACTGGACCACCGAAGCTGGAGCTGCGGAAACGCGAGTCCTCTGTTTCTGCCCCGATTGTGGCCTGCAACCATTCAGAAGCGTCAAAAATACCTTGATATTCAAACCGTTCATTCCGGCCCAGCGCGTCAAATGTCTGTGTCGCCAGATTAAAATTATCTCGCTTTGTATTGGTATAGGCAAATGCAAAACGGTTGCGAAACCGGCCATCCAGCAGATCAATATTGACGCCTGCATAGCCCACAAATTCTTTGGTCTCTGCTGTTTCTGGCGTGTCTGTAAAACCTATGGCTGTGAAGCCATCAATATCGGTCTCACCGTCAGAATAATAGCCACGCAGATCAATCGATATGGCTTCGCTTAAGGTGATTTCAAATTTACCATTTGCGCCAAAATTGCGATAGCCGTCGCGCTCCGCTCCGCCGCGCTCCTCGTTAAAGGTCGAAAAGCCGTCCGTGCGAAAATACCCAGCACCAACGCTCGCCGCCACCGGACCAAAGCGCCCGGAAACATTGCCGACCACTTGGCTTGTATCGCGGTATCCATATTCCGCTCGCGCATTTATAGCCAGATCCTCGGTTGGAGCCCGGGTGATGGTATTGACCACGCCGCCGATGGCCTGACTTCCCCAGATCACCGATTGCGATCCGCGCAGCACTTCGATGCGTGCGATGTTGCCGGTCAGCAAATTACCAAAGTTAAAACCGCTACCTGGTGATGATGGATCGTTGAGCTTTACACCATCGATCAGCGCCACAGTCTGATCCGAACCCGCACCGCGGATATTTACCGAGGTCGAGGTGCCAACGCCGCCATTGCGGTTAAAAGTGACACCGGGCACATTTCGCAAAAGATCAGCAACCGTAACACTTTGGGCACGCTCAATCTGATCCAGATCAATAACCGAAACCGACTGACCGGTTTGGGATATGGATTGCGCAGAACGAGAGGCTGTTACGATGATGATGTTTGAATCACTAGCACTGCTGCCGACACCAACATCTTCTGTTTGCGCAAGTGCAGGCTGCGCGATTAACAGCGCAGTGGTGGATAATAGGATAGTTTGAAAACGCATGAATATTCCTTTTTGACAATCATTCAAAAAGGCCACGCATATCGGCGCCTATGGGGATCCCACATGCGCAGCCCGAAGTTAATCGTCGCCACGCGAGGAAATCCTCGATCATTTGGCACACCCCGTCCACATGATAGGTCGACAGCTACGGGCAGGTCTCCTGGCTCTTGGATCATCGCTTTGCTCGCCCCCTTCCCAGATATAACATCCAGTGGGATTTGACGGAGTAGCTCACCAATCACAGTTGCGGGGGCAGCTTCGGTTTAGAAAATTGCTTTCCCTTCCGAATTCCCTTTTGATCCCGTCTCCGGGAACCTGTAGCAGAGGTTGCTCTAGTCATCCCCTATATGCGGAGCAAGGAAAATATGCCTGCCGATACAGACATAAACGGTCAAATCACGTTGATATTAGGCGGCACACGCTCAGGCAAAAGCAGCTTTGCTCAAGCACTGGCGGAGAAAAATGAAAAAAGCCTCGTGTATATCGCTACCGCTGAGGCGTTTGATCAAGAAATGACCGATCGCATCGAACGGCACCAGCAAGACCGTGGGCCAGCGTGGCAAACAGTTGAGGAAAGTCACGATATCGCAGCAGTAATTGCTGCCCATTCGTCTTCACAGGCTACCCTATTGATCGATTGTCTAACGATATGGCTCAGCAACCTGATGCTGGCCGATAGCGATGTTGAAGCGGCGTTGGAGAAGCTTATCGATACGCTTAAAGCGGCGCCGGGTTCGGTCATTTTGGTGTCCAATGAAGTCGGGTCGGGCATCGTTCCGGAAAGTCCATTAGGCCGGAAATTCCGGGATGAATCCGGCCGTATGAATCAGCGGCTAGCCGCCATCTCCGACAATGTCGCATTGATCGTCGCTGGCCTACCGCTATGGCTTAAGTCTTGTCAGACGGGAGACAAAATTTAACCCCTCACCGGGATATATATATATTCATCCAGCGTCAGATGCATTTGCCGGATACGCGCCTCCTGATAATTGCCGAGCGATTGGGCACCCTTGAGCGATGCCTTGGCGCCATCGCGCTGCATTTTCAGGTTTTCGGTATCCTGATCCAATATTTCCGCCAGCGCAAAACCTTCCACGCTGGTATAGCTATCATCCACACCAAGCCGGATGGGTTTGGCCGGAGCGGGACGTTTACCCTCCTCCGGAACCGGTTGCAGCACCAAAATTTCATGGAGACAGTGATCCACATCAATCGGGCGGAAGCGGTAGCAAAGCCGGATGTTGATACCGGGAAAGAAAAACGCATTGGGGAATAAGAAATATTCAATGCTATCAAGCATTTCTCCTGTCGATTTGCCGGACAGATCAACGCCGAATTGCGCGCTATATTCCTCGCGGAGCAATTGCGCATGAGCGGCGCGCGCGGTTTCGCCCTCCGGCAAGGCCTCTGCTTCTCTGCCGAGCTTGGCGAAGATTTGCTTTTGCGAAAATGGTTTTTGAATATGCGGGCTTTGCACCCCGATGGCATGCATGAAGCGGCTGACATTTTTGCCGAAAATATCATATTGGGCATTGGCATCCGCCGCTGTTGCAACGGCTTGGCTGTGGGTTTCCAGGACATGAAAAGCCTCAAGAAAGGCTTCCATTGCCATCTTCCAATTGGCCGGCAATATCTTTTCTGTATGCAGCGCGACGTAGCGATCATCCATCGGCCACAGTTTAAAATGGTCAGGAATAATTTCGAGATAATCACCTAATGGCGGTGCGTCCGGGTCCATATTAATAAACACAAATCCGCCCCAAGTGTCGCACTGTACTGCGCTCAAGTGGAAATTATCTTCGTTGAGATGGGGAAAATCCCAACGGCAGGGAATTTCATTCAAAGACCCGTCAAGATTGAACGTCATCCCGTGAAAGGGGCAGCGAATAGTGGAACGCTTCACCCCGGTGCTGCCGGTGGCCGCAAATTGCATTCCGCGGTGAGGACAGGAATTGGCAAACGCGTGGATGGCGTTATCCTCTGCGCGGACGACCAATATCGAATAGGGGCCCACATCATAGACATAGCGATCGCCTTTGGCCGGAATATGTTCCTCTCGGCAGGCCCATTGCCATGTACGATTCCATAATCTGTCATATTCTACTTGTTCAAAATCCGGGTTGAAATAGCGTTCAAATGGCAAGTCCTCATCGCCCAGAAATTTATACTGCTCGGCCCGCATTGCATCGGGAATAGAGTCCCCGTCCGCATCGTAAATATCCTGCAGAGATGGTCCCGGGCAACGCGCTTCCCCGGGAGCGAGAGACGGATCGGATGCTTGTGTCAGCTTATTTGTCATGAACGATCCTTTGGTCGGCGCATAACCTCGCGGTTGTAGATCGGATCATCGGGTTTGCGCTGCCCCAAAATATTGCCAGACCCTTCCAAAAACTGGTCGGCGGCGGGGTCATCACGGGACCAGTCAACCACCTCGCTGCGGTAAGAAAATTTCCAGATACCATCCCGTTTTTCATAGCGGTCAATATAGCGCCCGTTGATCAAAACGTCTCGCGGCTCACCATTGTCTGTGACGATCCGGTGGAAAGCGTAAAAATAAACTTCGCCAAAAGCCTCGTCACCCTGGATATCGAGATTATTCTGTCCAATCATATGATGGTTAGCAAGATGCCCAGACAGCGCATCCATACAAAAATCTGCAAACCCGTCCGCTCCACCGGTATAAATGCCATAGTCGAGATACGCATCATCCCAGAATTGCGCGCGCAACAGGTCGCGATCCAGGCGGTCGAGGCCACGCATATAAAGACCTGGCAATTGCATGATAGCCAGTTTGTCCAGCGCAACATCTATTGTATTTTGCTGTTTCATAAGTGCCAATCATCCTCGCCCAAAACTGCTACTAACGCCTATGGTAAGTCGGCAATCCGTCCTGTAAATTGGCGCTTTGATTAGCTTTTTATGGAACGAACAGGAGAGAGGTCATGTCCCATCAAATCGGACAAGTGCCAAGCCCCAACAGATTGGCTGATCGAGCCGCAATTGAAGATATTATTCACCTTCATTGCCGTGGCGTGGATCGGGCCGACACAGCATCGCTAAAACATTGCTATTGGCCCGAAGCCACTGCGGCCTATGGAAAAGAAGCCGTGCCTGCACAGCCGTTTTGCGAAACGCTGGCACAGGCCATTAAGGGCTTTTCCGGGACTCATCATCTCGTAAGCAACGTCATGATCAATTTTTCGCCCGATGAACAGAAAGCCGATGTTGAAACCTATTTGATCGCCTTTCACTATTCAGCAATGCCCGATGCAGGCGACCAAGAGATGACCTATCTGGGGCGTTATCTTGACCGTTTTGAAAAACGCGATAATCAATGGAAAATCATGCACCGGCAGCCGATCATGAGCTGGAGCCAAAATGCTGCGGCCAGTCATGATGAAAAGCACCCGGCCCTCTCCGCCCTCACAAAAGCCGCCCGCTATCCTGACGATCCTGTTTATGGATATGATCAGGACAGCGGTTAGCGGGTTCGCAATTTGCTGCGGTAAATGTTGCGTTTTAACGCTCGAGCCAATCTTCCAATGTCTCATGAAAATAACGCATCCGGCTTTCTTGCCCGGAAAGATAATCTCGCTTGTAGCCTCGCGAATGCAATCCGCGTTGCTGCAATGGCCAAATAGCTAGGTCTTCGTCAATTGCGGGACCCGCCGAAACTTCTCCAGCCTTTCCTTGTACATGTTTGGCCGGTGTATCGACCGAGACAAATTCCTGCATGATCAAGGAATAATATTCCTTCGCACCTTTTGGAAAGAGCGTCATGAACCACATATCAAAATAGCATTTTTCCGGGTCGGTTTCATGCGGCCGAGCCCGCAACCAGATATTGCCATCCGGCTTGAGGCTGAAAGATAGATTGGGAAAAATTGTGTAATGCCAATTGTCGGTCAGCTGGTCATCATGATAGGTTGAGAAATCATATCCTTTCTCTGCGCCAATTTTGCGTTTTTGGCGTTGGAGATCCTCGCGTAGATTGCGTATTTTCCCGCCTCGATAATCGTCGGGATTAAGCTCCCATCGCTTGATTTCTTCGCTCATCATCTCCAGCGTTTGTTGCTCTCCGCCTTTCACGGCTCGCGCTGGTCCAGCGCCCGGCATGAACATTCGACAATGGCCCTCGGGATAGTGGTCGAACTGGCAATATTGGTGACTATATTCGATCACGAATTTCGAACCGGGATGGACAAAGGGAACGTGATAGGATTCGCTGAAATTATCCTGCACCAGCTTCCAGTTAAAATCGCCTTCGATCGTTACCCAATGGGTGCGCGTCATTTCCTCCATAGGGTAGGAATCAATCTGATCCGCAATGGGCCCCATGAAGGACCTTAGGGACTCGCAGTTTTCGTCGAGATTATACCAGACAAAACCCGCCCATTCCTCGCACGGTATCTCGACCAAATTGAGTTTTCCGCATGGACTTCCTTGAGGAAAGTCGGTTTCATCCGGCACGAATTTCAATGTGCCAGCCAGGTCATAAGCCCATCCATGATAAGGACAGGTCAACCGCCGCGTATTGCCGGACGGCTCTTCCATAAGCTGCATACCGCGGTGCTGGCAGACATTGTAAAAGGCGCGAACTTTATCGTCTTCGCCCTTGGTACAGAGGATCCGTTCGGGACCCAAAGTTGTAGTGATATAGTCGCCTTTGTTGGTTAGTTCACGCGACAAGCCGGCTATTTGCCAAGTCCGGGTCCATATCTTGTCCCATTCCTTATCCATAAATTCTTTGGAATAATATCGATCAGGCGTGATCGGGTTTCCACGCAATTCGGGCTCGGGTTGTTTTGAAATATCGGCGAGCTGCCGATTAATTTCGCGGGGATCATGATCTGCCATTTCCTCTATTCCCTTCCAATGAACTTGCCTTGCAGCGCTATTACAGGACGATCGATAAAATGTGCACTGACGTAAAGATCAGGGCTTTATGAACGCGCAGGAATATCTCGACCGGCAAAATGAGCATAAGACGGGTCGCGTTCGCTGCGCTGGCCAAAAACCTGCGGCCCGGTTCCGTCACGGTCAAAATTGTCGGTTAAGGCTGTGGTGCTGTTCCAATCATATACCGCGTGACGATGCGAAATTTTCCATTCGCCGTCGCGTCGCTCAAAGCGATCCAGATAACGTCCAGCTGCAATCAAGAAAATATCACCGTCCGGTCCCTCTAGAGCGTGGTGCGCGAGAAAATAGCTTTCGCCTGCGGCATGGTCACCATCAACTGCGATCAAAGTTTGACCGATAACATGCTGCGTTCGTTTCATCGTTTTGAGAAGTGGGACCACCCACGCGATAAAATCACTTGCAGAACCGACGAAAATACCGTGATCATCGGTGGCATCGGGATGAAATACATCTGCCAGCAGCACCGGATCACATCGATCGATGCCTCGCGCCAGACGCGCTACCAGTTCCGTGCATTCCAGCTTGTCGGCAGCGATGGCTAGGCGATCCATAATTTTTCGTATCCCTAATTGTTCAGCCTGGATCATCCCCATTTCTGCTCCGCAAATCCACTAGCATTTTGGGCGATAACAGATGTTTGAAGGTTGAGGCTCTGTACTGACATATTCATCAGTATTTTCGCTGGCATCCACAGGTTAGTCAAAGCTTTGAAAAACATAGGAGCAGAACGATATGGCTGTAGTTGCAATTACGGGCGCGGGTCGGGGTATTGGGTTGGAATTGGCTCGGCAACATGCTGAACAAGGCGATAAAGTCTATGCGTTCCTGCGCGACCCCCAAGGGTCAGACGCCCTCAATGCCATCGTCGCACAATATCAAGACTTGGTATTACCGATTGCAATGGACGTGGGGCTAGATGCGTCCGTCGCGGAAGCGGCCTCCCATGTCAAAGACCGTGTCGATATTTTGTATAATGTGGCTGGCATTGTCGGCCCTATAGCCCCTGAACTGGACCAATCCGACTGGACCGCCTGGAATGACGTCTTGAATATTCTTTTGATGGCACCGCTGCGGGTCATGCAGGCATTGCTCCCCAAAATGGAAGCCGGTTCAAAAGTCATGAATTTCTCAAGTCAGCTTGCGGCATCATGGTGGCCATATGGCGGGTTTTATGCCTATGGTGCCGCCAAAGCGGGGCTCAATCGGATGATGCGATCAGTGGCGATCGATCTGAAAGATCAAGGCATTGTGATAGGCCTGATCCATCCGGGATATGTCCAAACCGATATGGGCGGTCCAGGGGCAGAAATAACCCCGGAAGAAAGCGCCAAGGGCGTGCGCGCCGTCGCTCAGTCCTGGACCATCGAGGAAAGTGGTGAATTCAAACGCTGGAATGGGGAAGCGCACCCTCTATAGGGCCTCCCTCCTTCAACTGCCTTCCATGGTTCGGATAAGTTGATCCTCTCTGGCAGGCACCCATTTTATGTTGGGCATGCTGTTTTCTGCCAACACCAATGGCGCGCCCGGCGCGTCTATATCAGCGTTACGGATTTCTACATTGGCTGGCGCATCATTGTCGAACAGGAAGACCGGAGCATCGTTGTCAGCGGCTGCACGGACCACGGGGCGGTCAATCACATATGTTGCAGATCCGCCATGGAAGGAAAAATGCGCGGGCCGACCAGAACCGCCACGAGATCGCGGATCTTCGCTTCGGCAATTTTCGGCCTTTCCGTTGCCCCATAGTCGGAAATTGCGTTTATTGTCCTTCGCCGTGCAATCGGACAGCAAAACATCGGTTGATTTCAGATCAAAGCCTCCATCCGTGCTGCCAGTGGCCGTGCAACTCAAATATTGAATGGTCTTGTTACCGCGTTCATCAGAAAAACCGTCCCCGTTCCAATAATCACCGTTGGGTCTGTCCCGCTCGGCAAAGCCATGTGCTTCGCACCTCCGATAGAGGATGGATTGCGCCTCGTCATCCAGCACGAAGCCGGTACAATAGCGTTCCGTTTCTACGCCGGCGCGTGCGATAACGTCTTCGATGACCCCATCCCTTGATCCATAACGGATACGCGTCATCGCTCTACGTATATCGTCTCCGGTAATTTGACGCAGCCTGAAATTTGTTAACGAAGCGGGTTTGGATCGGTCAGACGCGGTATTTTCGAGAAAGCGATAAAGGTCCCGTCCTTCTACCTGCTCCACGATTAATCCATCCGTCGCAACATTCACCCGAATGGCACCGTTGCCCAGATTGAGGAAACGAGAGTTTTTGATGATCAAACCGGGCTGTGCCCTTAAGCCTTCCCCTGAACCGTCTCCGCTAAAGGTTCTGCCATCTATAGTCGCGGCCTTGGCCGAACGGGCACATGCGATCAAAGACCCCAAGGCAATGGCGGAAACAAAGGTACGGCGGTCTAAATGATCCATCATTTTACATTCCTGCTATGGTGATGCCCGCTAGGAAACGGTGCCGAGAAAATTCACGCCCGGGGAAGGTACCCGACGCATCCTGCTCACGAAAATCATATTGGGCGTGGAACGCATAACGCGGCGCAAGGCGCCATTCCGCCCGCATGGCTACATTGGTAATATTGTAGCGCCGGTCGATATCCTGAAATCGATCGCGTTCATATCCGGCACTCGCCGTGACGATGAGATTGCGTAACAATTCATAATCCGCTGTCAGCGAAAAAGATGTCGCGACATAAGCACCCGAACCGAGCGTTGAGGATTCCTCCACCCCACGATTGCCGCGCGCCGTGAGCGTCACCAGCGGTGTAATAAAATATTCAAGCTTTGCCCGTGCTGCAAAGCCGTCGACATCCTCAAAACCAGCGTCTTCAAAATTTTGCCGAAAATAACCGATGCCAATTTCAGAGCGGATGAGCTTGCTCAATTGAAAACTGGTCCCGACGGTAACCTCATAACCTTTTGAATCGCGCGATGGCTCCAGCACGGGTTGTTTAACATAGTCTCGCCGATTGACTTTACCGTTTACGAAAACCGAGGTGTCCGGGCTGATCGCAAATTCTGCGGCAAGATCTGACGTAAATATGGTCCGGTTGCGAAAATCCTGATCTACCAGATTATCCAGACCGTCCCGACCATCCTCGTAATTGCGCATTTCAACCCCGATACGCCCGGCAATCCGTAATCGATTAAAACTCTGCGCAGCCCCTAGAAAACCAGAAGCATAGCGATATTGCACCGGCTCTTGCAGATTCAGCGGAGAGGCAGGATCGCTTCGGTCTTCCGTGGTTTGACCGTTGCGGGTTCCCGCATAAACCTGACCGTCCTGACCGGCATCCCATCGTCCGCGCAGTCCGAGGGTATAATCTGTCGTACTCTGACTGCCGGCGCTCAAATATTGACGGCGATCAACTTCCGCGGCAGTGGCGATATTGAAGCTGCCCAGCTGGGTTACGGCCGTGATCTTGGGCCTGACCCGAAGGATCAGATCATCGCTCGCTTCGCGAACCGCAAAAATATTGCTGTCATAGAGCGTATCAATATTGATGCTGGGCATTATCTCTGCACCATCAATACGATAAGGCACCGGATCATATTCCGGCTGTGGACGATCCCGTACAGCAAGATTGTCGTCGCGTTTGAACTGCAGGCTTTCGCTACGAAAATCCTCAAGCACATCGGACTGTTGTGCATTGACGCTACTGGGAAACATAGCGGCGACGAGCACCGGTAAAACAAGCGCCTGAATAGGCCTAAAATATACAGAGATTACAGGTCGCTTTTGAACGACGGTCACGAGGCCAGATTGACGCATATTCGCTTCAATTCCTTGCATAGCCCCAAGGTTGAACAACTGCCTGATAGCCCCAAGCTATGCGGCGCTTAAGCTTGTCTCTATCACATGCCAGTAACGCTGTGCCGCCTTTTCCGGTGTATAGTCTTTGGTACGGGTCAAAGCGAGCTGGCCAAAGCGTTTGCGGGTCTCATCGTCCTGATAATGATGCAAACTATCGGCCATGGCCTGAACATCGTTGCAGGGAACGAGGACACCAAAGTCGGATAGTGTCATCTCGTCAATGCGAAGAGCGCTATTGTCGGCCAAAATCTCGGCAGGTCCAGATTTGCAATTGGTAGAAATCACCGCTGTTCCGGTACTCATTGCTTCAACCAAACCATTTGGAAAACCTTCGGCATTGGACGGCAGTACAAAAAACTGTGCGCCCGCCAATAGCGGAAAAGGGTTTCGAACGAAGCCGGTCAATATAACCCGTTGCTCCAAACCATGATCCGCAATTTGTTGTTCGAGGGCTGGACGAAGAGGCCCATCGCCAATGATGATCAGTTTTCCGGGAATCGATGCGGCGGCAAAAGCATCAATCAATAGTCCAAAATTCTTATTCTCCACCAGACGGCCCATACCGATAATATAGGGCTCGTCGGGATGAGCGGGATATTTTTCCAGTGCCTGCCCGGCAATACTAGCGGTATCAACCGGATTGGCAATCACGCTGATCATATCATCCGGCACGGCAAAGGCATCTGACAAATCATCCGCTACACCTTGCGACACCGCGATAATATGCGTCGCATGACGATAGGACAGCTTCACCAGCGCGCGACTGAGCCGTCCGGACAGTCCGCTGCCCAAATGCGCGCTGGTGTTGACCCGTTCGCTCACGATCCACGGCTTGCCTTTGCTCGCTCGACTGGCCCAGTTTGCGACATTAGCACGGGTCAGAAAACTGAGCGTCGTCGCGGGACGGAGTGACCGTTCCAATACTCGCAATTGCCGGATCGACTGAAACAGCCCGCCGCCGCAATTGAGCTGATAAACGGTAATCCAGTCTGGCACATCATAGGCCGCCGGCTCATCGTCAAGCAACGCCAATGATATGTCATATTGATCGCGATAAGGACCGGAGTGACGGAGCAAGGCGGCCATAACCCGCTCGGCCCCACCGCCGGTCAAACTGTTTATGATGAAGAGAATATTTGGCCGCAAAAATATCAATCCCGGAGAAGCATTAAGCGCTCTAGATACCAAATAGCCCCCGTTAGAAAAATGCTTCGGCGTTATAACGTACAGATTCCGGGTTGGTGGGAAGGAACCAACACTCAGAAGAAAAAAAGCAGCGTCAATATTCCGATAATTGCCCAAATGAATAGTCCGGCTACCACAATGATCCGCATCTTGTGCGGCAATTGCTCCGCTTTTTCAGACGCAGATGATGGTTTGGGTGTACCAAGGCGATCCAGCTGTTCGGGATCACCCTGATCTGGTGCCCGTTCCGGGTCCGCAAACACGCGGGCGCTGACCGTTTCGCCAGTCATATTGGGTCGGTCAGACCCAGCGCTATTCCCGCCCTTCTTGTCCAAACTAGCCTCCCCTGCTCCCCGAAATGGGACGAAAAAGTCAGACAGGGTACAGCTGAGCTTTCCATTGGCTTTTTTTGGCCCCTGTTTCCACTTTCCTGAATAGCGAAAAACCACAGATAATGGCATAAAAAATTACGCCCTCAATTTGCCAGAGCGCCATGGTCGCCAAGTTCATGAAAAGGAATGACAAATGCGCGAGCACAAGTGTCGCACGATCGCCAACCGGCGCTCGGAACGCCAATTTCATCATCGTGATCCAGAAAACCAGCAGCAAGAAAACACCCGCCCAGCCCAATTCGTACAGATAGGCAATAATCGTATTATGGGGATAGACTTTGAATATCTCTGCCCAGCTATCGGGGCCGAAGCCGATCAGATGATTGAGCGTGGATCCGTCGAGCCAAGCGTAAATATAGCCCGACCAGATATAGAGCCGGCCAGACAATAACCGGCGTTCATCAAAAGAAAATTCGGCTTGCGGTTTAATATATTGCCCGGGGTCACCGAAAAATATCACAAGATCATTAAATCGCTCGGCCGAAAAACCGGCCAGCGCGAAAACTCCCGCCAATGTTACCAATGATATGATGACCGCCAATAGGACGCGCTGTGCCCGCACGAAGGAAAACATCGCGCTACTTACGAACTGTATCGCTGCGACCGGCAAAATCGCCAGCATGGTCGTGCGATAATTGGCCAGCACAATCCCACCAAGTACCGTGATCGCCAAAAGGCCTTTCAGCAAGCGTCCCAGCGTCATCGCAAAACACAGGACGATGAAAAAAGTCGCCATCGCAATCGAGAAAGTGGCCTCGTGATTATAGCCGCCAATATAGCTGCTGGACCCGTCAAATTCGGATGCTTTCACGGCGCCCAGACCGATTGACAGCAACTGAAACACAACCAATGGCGCAAAGGCTAGGAGCAGCGGCGTGAAAAACCGAGCGCCGCCATTTTCCAGCAATGCCCGATAAACAGAAACCATCAGCACCATGAAATATATGTGTTTGACCGCCGCATTCAGCGCTGTGAATATACCGTCATTGGCGGCGGCGCTAACCAGCGAGAGTAGGATCAGCGCATAGACAGGAAGCAATGGTTTGAGGAGAAAATGGCGAGGCGTCATGAGCAACAGGCCCGTGACGGCAATCGCGACAGAGCCAATGGCGTTCCAACTCAACCCAGCAATGGCTGGCGAGAATGTAATCTCATGAAAAACGCTCATGATATAGCGCAACCAAATCGCAAAAATTACAAATCGCGCCGGATAACCATGTACCTTCTTGAGCGCCAAGATCATTGGAATGGCGAGCAATAGAGCGGCTAGTGCCAATATCGAAACAGGCAAGGATGGCGCGCCTCCCAAGTCGGTTCCGTCCATTATCTATTCCTCTGGATCTGCAAGAAAAACACTGTCAAAATCAGACATCACGGTCCGGCCCTAGGTATAATATTCCTTGTAGCGTTTGAAATAGAGGCCAGCATCGCCAAAGCCCGTGCGCGCCTGCTCGATCACATCGACCCGGCTTAAAACCACTCCTGCAATATTGGCCCCGACATCGTCCAGTTGATGCAGAGCGATTTCCGCAGCCTTGGCCGGGGTTTTCTTCCACTGCACCAGAAAGACCACGATATCGGCAAGCGCCGCCAGCATGCGGGATTCTGCCACAGGCAGAACTGGCGCGGTGTCTAGCACCACAAATTGAAACTGACCGCGCAATTGCTTCAGCAAATCGGACATTATCTCAGAACCCATTAGGTCAAAAGGTGTGTCTTCATCGGGTTTTTGTCCTAAAAAATAGACTCCGCTATCCTCATCATGAACGATCGCCTGACTGAGTGTGGATTCCCCGTTCAAGACATCCGTCAAGCCGTATGATATCGATTTGGCCAAGGAACGGGAGGAAGCCTGGCGGCGGGAATCGCAATCCACGAGCAGCGTACGGATACCCGATCGTGCAGCGGCATTGGCCAGACAGATTGCAGAGCTTGTCTTGCCTTCTCCGGGAAGGGCTGATGTGACCGAGATAATCTTCGTCTGATGTCGCCCCGGCGCCATGGCTATGGTGGTCTTGAGCGCGCGAAAAGCTTCGGCAAAGGCTGATTTGGGGTGATCGATCAGAAACTGCGGCGGCCACGGATTCCTGTCATCCGACTTCCGGACCTCGGGCAGCGAACCGATTTCCGGAATGGAACCCAAGGCATTGACCTTCAACCGCTGTTCAACCGCTTCAGCGGTTCGCAGACCGCTTTCCAGAAACTCCCGGCCAGCAACCACCGCAGACGAAGATGCGGCAGCTGCAAGCAAAGCAATGGCCACGAATAATAGCGGATTGGGCGAAATCGGTGCCACTGGAATAGCGGCGCGAGATACTTCTTTTGCCCCACTGGTTTCAGTACCTTGACGCGCCACGGATCCTTTATAGCGATCCAGAAAACCCTGATATAATTCTCGCGCAGAGGCGGCATTGCGTTCCAACTCACTAAGCCGGACAGAGGCATCGCTATCCACAGCAAGTCGATTTTGCAGTCCAGCAATAGACGAAGCGATAGATGATGTTCGTCCACGAGCGGCGCTGGCTTCGGTTTTCAAACTGGCAACAATCCGCCCGACTTCAGCACTAATTTGAACATCTATATCGGCAAGCTGGCTCTGCGCCTTGATCAAGCTTGGATGGCGCGGCCCATAGCGTGTTGTCAGATTTGCGACTTCCGCACTGGCCACCGCCCGTTGCGCCCGCAGCGCGCCCACCACTTCAGATTCAAGTGCTGCCCCCAAACTCTCACCTGACAGTCCTTGTGACATCTGGGACTGCGCCGTAGACAACCGGGAATTGGCGGCCGCCTCCGCTGCACGTGCCTCGGCAAGCTGGGTGTTGAGCACTGATAATTCCTGCTGCGTGATAGAACTGACATCGGTGGCGGCAAACAATCCTTCATCAGAGCGATAGCCAGCAACTTGCTCCTCGGCAGCCAATACTTCCCCCCGCAATTCCTCCAGCCGTGTCTCCAGCAAATCAGTATTGCGTTGGGTAGCCCCTTGCTCGCCCTCGACGCGGGTCAGTAAATATTCGTCAATCGCTGCATTGGCTATATTTGCAGCCATTTTCGGATTTTCCGAAACATATCGGACGGCGATCGCATAAGAGGCACCTTCTCGCTGGACCGTTAGCGAGCCACCCAATATCCGAATGGCACGGTCACGCGCGACCTGCTCCTGATCGGACGACTTGGGTAATTGGACTCCTGTTTTCAAAAGCACTGGATTAAATTCAGGGTTCTCGACCAGTTTGAGAGCATCCACCACACGGCCCGCAATAAACGGCGATTGCAATATCTCGACAGCGGTATCTACCGTGGGGGAATCTGTTGTCAGGGCAGGCGTATCGCCATCCACCGGGACAACTTCCTGGGCCTGTCGCTCGACCACCATCGTCGCGGTTGCCAGGTAGCTGGGCGTGGTCATAAAATAGACAAGGGCCGTCGCGATAATCACCAATGCCGAAACAAGGGCGACAGGAATGATATGTTTGCGAAAAGCGCGGCCAATGGCTCGTAGATCAATGAGCTCGTTACCTTCTTCGACAATAAATCGGTCGAGCGGCAGCGGTGTGTCCGTCATTTTATTCATGGCCGTCAGCTCCTATACAAACAGCCCCCTGCGTTTACGTAATCAGATCCCCCTTATTTCCATTATGCGCCCTTCACTGCCCGATAGATTTTGTGACGAAGCGCCGGCGGTATCAACCGCGCCGTTTCAATCATCAGGAACAAACCCGCCCCTTCCGGCAAGCAAAGGTTGCGAGCAAATTGTGATGAAATTTCATCACCCTTGAACGAGAACCGGGCATAAAGACCAATTTGCTGATTGATGAGCTTGCGCAGCAATGCTCTTTCATCCGCCCTTGCTGTCGCCATCATGGCTCTGGCGGTGTCAACCAATATGGGGATGCTGTCGGGGCTGGTGGTTTTGCTAACCTTGTTATCCGTGTCACGGTGAAATTCTGCGCTGATTTTTGGCACATAGGTAAAAGGTGCATGCGACAACGCGCGCAGCCACATATCCTTGTCGCCCCCGCGCACCGCCTTTCCGGCCGGAAATGGCCCCGCGCGGTTGAGCAGGTCACGGCGAAACGCAGCTGCACTCGTCCAGATCGGGCATTCACCTGCACGCACCCAGATATCAAGACTTTCCCGAAAGCCCGCGCTGCGGCCGGCAATATCAGCAAGCTCCGCTATCATTTTCGACGGCTTACGATGGGTTGCAAATACATGGTCATAACGCGTCGCGACGCATCCCGATTCCGGCGCAGACGCGATGGCTGCTGCCATGTCTGCCAGATGAGAGGGATGCCAGATATCATCTGCGTCGAGAAACGCGATCCAGTTGCCATTGGATTCCGCGATACCAAGATTGCGCGCCGCATACCCGCCTGGTCCAGGTATGTCCCGAAACAACAGCCGGATGCGCTGGTCCGACATTTTTGAAAGGATCGCTGCACTTTCATCAGTAGAGGCATCATCAATAACGATAATCTCACTCGGCTGCCAAGTCTGTTGCAACGCGCTAGCAATGCTGGCGGCGACGTGTCTGGCCTTGTTATGGACCGGAATGACAACAGAGAATCTTATATCAATCATTCTATCTCGTTTTTTGCAGTGCCGAAGATAACTTGTTGCCTGACATCGACGAATGGAAATTTAGCCTTGTCAACTGGGCGTTATAGGCATTTATAGAACCCAGCTCCTTCGTTGTGCAATGCAGTAAAATTCAGTCGGTCCGGGGATTCGAACGACCGAACCCGAACAACTTTTCAATCCGTATCAATCGATGCCGGACAAGGAAACTGTAATGGCGCGTGGCTCAGTCCGAACCAAGATTTTCGTCATTAGCATGCGTAATGCCGCTGAGCGGAGGCACATATTCATTCAGGGCGCGATACCAAAATCGATGGGCTGGGATTTTTTCGATGCGCATGAAAAACTGCATCCCGATCTGCATTATGATGAGGACAAGGCGATCATCGCCAAAGGCCGCCCGCTTACCGCTGGCGAGCTGGGTTGTTATTCCAGCCACTATGCGCTCTGGAAAAAACTGACCGAAGACGATGCCGACCAATATCTCATCCTCGAAGATGATATCATGGTTGATTGGAGTTTCATCAAACCGCTCATCACACAAGATCACGCAGAGTCAGGTCGCGATTACATCAGGCTTTATTACAAAAAACCAGCCCCCGCGCGGGTATTGGAAACGGACTTTATCTGTCGGACCACGCGGCTGATTGAGATTTCCGGTTTCTGTTTTGGAACGCAGGCCTATGTGATCACCAAAAATGGTGCCCAGCGATTTATGGCGCATACCCGAGAGGTCGTTCGTCCAATTGATGATCAGATGGATCGGTCATGGGTACACGGAATTGCAAATCTTGCGGTCTTTCCGTTTCCGGTGCTGGAACGTTCAGTGCCCAGCGCCATTGGAACGTCGCGTTTTGACGAATATCAAATTCCCCAGAGATTAAGGCTCAAGCGGTTCATATCACGCAACCGCGAACGGGCCAATTATCACATATTGGGTCGCCACCGTTTCAGTTTTAGCAAATGAGTGATCAACATATGACGGAAAAAAGCGCTGATTTTTCCGACAGTGCTTCGGCATTGTTTGACGATTCCTTGCGGCAGAAAACGAAAAGCTCATTGGGCTGGACCGTCACCAAAGCTCTTAGCGATCAGGTTTTTTCCCTAGCCATATTCATCATATTGGCTCGGCTGTTGAGCAAGGAAGAAATCGGTATCTTCGCAATGGTCTATGTCTTTTCCGAAGTCGGCCGGATCATCGCAACAGGCGGTCTGGTGCAGCTCATCGCGCGAAGCAAGAAAATCGATGCTCTGCAAATTAACACGATTTTTTGGACCAACATGGGGATCGCCTTTGCCTATGTCGGCCTCATCTGGATTTGCGCGCCGCTTCTCGCAGACCTATTAAATCAACCAAGCCTAACATCACCGCTACAAATATTGGCACTGGCGCTTCCCATCAACGCACTGGGCGCATCTCATTTCGCACTGCGCCTCCGTGAATTTGGACATAAAACGGTCGCCTTGCGCTCGATCCTGGCTGGCATCATTGGCGGCAGCGCGGCAGTTGCAGCCGCCTTGTCGGGCTGGGGCATTTGGGCGCTTGTGGTCCAGCGATGCGTGGCCGAAACTGTGAGTACCAGCCTCGCTTGGATTTCCTATCGCTGGATACCGGGCCTTCAATTTGACTGGTCGCAGGCCAAACAGAATTTCGCCTTCTCGAGCAATTTGACGGTTGCCCAGCTGATTTTTCTGATGCTCGTTCGGCTACAGGATTTGCTGATTGGTGCCAGTTTGGGTGCCGCCGCCGTTGGCATTTATCGGGTGGCATGGCGCTCGACCGAAATGTTTGCAAACGCTGCCATACAGCCTTTTTCAGCCGTCGGCCTGCAAATTTATTCCCGGCTGCAGGACAATCCTGCAGCGATGAAGCAAGCTTACAAGGCGATGCTCGGTATCTGCTCAGCATTGTCTTTCCCAGCTTTGGTCGGTTTCGGCATTATCGCGCCGGATCTGGTCCCGCTCGTTTTCGGAAGCAAGTGGCAGGCTGCTGGTGATCTGGCGCAGGTTTTTGCGTTTATGGCGATCCCGTATACACTCAACTTCTTTGCCTCCCCCATCCTCTCTGCCGTGGGAAATACCCACCGACAGCGGACTTTGGCCTTCGCCCAACTGGTCTCGACCTTGATCCTGACCATCATCGCTCTGCCCTATGGGTTAACGGCTGTGGCTATCGCCTATGTCGTTAGGTCCTATCTGACACTACCGCTGCAAATATATTTCCTGAAAGAAGCATCCGGTATCGGAAGCCTAGCCACGTTTGACGCTATCAAAACCCCGTTTTTAGTATCGACAGCGATGGGCTTGCTCCTCTGGGCTGCCTTGCAAATATTCGCTGGCGAGCAACCACTATCATGGAAAGAGCTGCTCGCAGCCATCAGCGGAGCCGCGCTATTTTACACCGCCGTGCTTCTCGCCATTTCTCCAACCTATCGTCGTTTGATCTCAAATGCCTTCCCCCCAAAGGAGCTCTCTCCCAATGCCTGACCTTCTCACTGTTTCGAATAATGTGCCATCCAATGACCCAAGTGCTGGCTTCACGCATCTGCGTCAGAAAATAGCAGACCAGATCAAACCACTTATCGATGAACTGCCTTTTGCATTGCTTGATTTTCCCGACCATTCCAACGTCGGTGACTCTGCTATCTGGCTCGGCGAAACTCAATTTTTTGATGATCATGCGCAGAGGCCCGCTTATGTCAGCAACCTGAAAACCCATGTTTCCAACCAAATGGAACAGGCCATCGGTCAGGGAACCATCTTCCTTCACGGTGGCGGAAATTTCGGCACCATTTGGAAATCGCACCAGGATTTCCGAATAGAGCTTTTATCGCGCTTTCCAGATCAGCGGATCATACAGCTGCCGCAATCCATTTATTTCGATAATTATGACGCGGTTGATGAAACCGCGCGCGCTATCGAAAAGCATGGCAAATTCACGCTGTTTGTGAGGGACCAGCGATCATTCGAATTTGCCCGCTGCCATTTCCAATGCGAAGTATCTCTATGCCCAGACATGGCCTTTTATATGAAACCACTGGAGCGGCAGGGGCCCGTTCAGGATTTCTACTATCTCATGCGGACTGATTTTGAACGCTCGATCATGGGCAAGGCTAGTCATCCAGGCCATTCGGTCGAAATTGGCGATTGGCTCACGGAAGACAGGCTACAAATGAAAATGGCAACGGCGGCTTCGAAGCTCATGGATTTTGGCCAGAGCCCAGACACCGCCCGGGCCATGAAATATGACCGCCTGGCCCAAACACGCCTGAAGCGCGGCATCAGTCTTTTGTCTTCTGGCCGCGTTGTAGTGACCGACCGTCTCCACGGACATATCCTCTCGACTTTACTCGCCATTCCGCACGTGACCCTCGATAATAGCTACGGAAAATTGCAAAATTTCATTCAGGCCTGGACGTCGGATATCACGTTTATGCGAACCGCAGAAACGCTGGAAGAAGCGCAGTCTCTGGCTGAAGGATTACTGTTATGAAAGTGGCTGTCACGGGTCTGCGCGGCATTCCCGATATCATGGGCGGCGTTGAAACGCATTGCGAAGAAATGCTTCCGCGCGTGAAAAGCATCGATCCCATGCTGAACATAACCGTATTCGCTCGCGCCCCTTATATCAAAAATTCCCAATATGATTATCGCGGCGTTTCGGTCGTAAGCGTGCCGTCCCCAGACTCGGTTTGGCGGGAAGCGATAACCGGAACCTTCAACGCAATATTGGCGGCTCGAAAAGACGGGATGGACGTCATCCACATCCATGCAATAGGCCCCGCTTTGCTGGCGCCATTGGCGCGCCTAATGGGCCTGAAAGTCGTCGTCACCCATCATGGCGAAGATTACAACCGTGCTAAATGGGGTATTTTTCCGCGTTTCGTGCTGCGAATGGGAGAGCGGTTTGGAATCGGATTTGCCAACCATGTGATCGCTGTATCGCCGTCCCTTACCCAGCGGCTGCGACAATCATTTCCCAGAGCGAACAACCGGATTTCCTATATTCCCAACGGCGCTCCGGAACTCCCCGTCGCGCCGGGTGATGCCCTGTCTCGCTTCTCGTTAGAACCACGGAAATTTATATTAGCGGTCGGGCGGCTGGTGCCGGAAAAAGGTCTGCATGACCTTATCCAGGCACACATGCGAATTCGCGATAGTCGCAAGCTTGTGATTGTCGGTGGTGCGGATCATGCCAGCGACTATTCCCAATCACTGCTGAAATATGCGGATGAGAACATCATTTTTACCGGGTTGCAGGATCGCGGAACTGTGCGCGAACTTTATGAAAATGCCGATCTGTTTGTTATGCCATCTTATCACGAAGGCCTGCCAATCGCAGCCCTGGAAGCCGGCTCATGCTCCACCCCGATGTTGCTCAGCGATATTCAACCCAATCTTGATATCGCCCTGCCCGCAAGCCACTATTTTCCCGTCGGTGACCAAGGTGCACTGGCCAAAGCGTTGATTCGCCCCACGCATTCATACCGGGTTGATGCCTCCGAATTTCGTCGGAAATTTGACTGGGATCAAATCGCGACACAGACTTCATCGATCTATCACAAAATCATGCAATAAAGATCTGGTTCAAAACCCGTTGCGATGAACCAGCACGCCAAAGGTCCGCGCGAGGATCAAAAGGTCGAAGCCGAGCGACCAGCGCTGGATATATTCCAGATCGGAAGCGAGCCTGTTTTCAAGATCGGCTTGCGTCATTGTCGCGCCGCGAAAACCGCGCACCTGTGCCAATCCGGTCAAACCCGGCACGGTAGCATGGCGCAGCCAATAATTCCGGTCAATCTCCCAGAAAAGTTTGCTGTCTGCTTTGGAACCGAGCGCATGCGGGCGAGGCCCTACCAAACTCATGGTCCCGACCAGAACATTGAAAAGCTGCGGTAGTTCATCAATGCTGGTCGCCCGAATGAACCGACCGACGCGCGTCACGCGATCATCATCGCGATCCGTCGACCTGTCGCCATTCTGGTCACATAATTCCTCGCGCATGCTGCGAAACTTATAGATATGAAATAACCGGTTACCGTGACCAAGCCGCTTCTGTTTGAACAGCGCCGGCCCTGGACTTTCCCATTTAATCGCTATGGCCGTCAGGATCATGAGCGGCGCCAGAAACAGGATCGCCAGCGAGACCAAAACTAAATCTATCCCCCGTTTCAACCATAGTTGGGCGCGCGTCAGCGGCTTGACTTGTGACGGATGAAGCGGCGCCTCGCAATATTCAGCATCAGGAGCGGTGCGGTAGTGGCGATGGACTTCACCGGCCACCCCGGTGCTTTTGAGGACCAGAGCCCAATCATGATGTCTTTCACCCGGACAAGCCACAATCACGCGATCAATGGATTGAAACAAATTCCCCAATCGATTCAGCATGACGGGATCAGAGACATCAGGGTGCAGCCCGATATCTTTGGCGTGAATGACCTGCTGGTCCCTGATGGGACCATGCGGAACACCGTCTATGATAACCAATTCACTCACCGGGTTTGCGCCGAGCATCCGTTTTGCGAACATATGACAGACATAACGGCCGCCGGCGATCAGAGCAGATGACAGCAGAAAACCGGACGCCACAAAGGAGGGATGATGCGACTTTAATATCGACAACCCAAAGAGGACGAAAAGGATCAAGGTCAGTGTGGCAAAAAGCGATGCGATGCTGCGAATGGTTGCGCTCATGCTCTGATAAAGCGCCCTCCTGCCATAGGATTTATTGTTCAGCGCAATAGCCAGAAAAATAGGTATCGACAAAAGACCAAGTTTGAGGCCCGGCGACGCCAAAGGCTGATCGAGTAAAATCGCATTGGCGATCAAAAAACCGATAAATACGGCCAATGCATCGGTCAAAAGCATGACCGAATAAATCCCTATCCGCCATGATCCTTTGGTCGGGCGTTTGCTTTTTTGGGCGCTGGAATGAGAAGTGATTTTTGTGGTTGTAAAAGACGCATTTTGAAGAGCGCGTAGATTGGTCGTCATCCGAGAACCCTTTCGCGATCATTTCAATAATGCAGTGCCGCCATGATATTTGAAACGATAAAGTTTCAATTATGCTGCACCGCAACAACAAAGCATCACCATCATATTACTATTATGCCACTTGGAACATGTTTGGTGTGATCTGCTATACTGAAACGGGTTGAAAATATTCCCCTGAGAATTTCTCCTGTGTAATATGTGCCACCCCGAAACTGGCTTGTCACCCTATGTTAACTGCGCGAGAGACGGGATGTGTATTCAACACGATTAGATACCATATGGTCTAATGCCGGTTGCTCCGACTCGCATTTTCGCCGATTTAAATTTCACTAACAATGATGCTGCAACGCAATAAAATGCCGTGAGGAACCGTAAGTTTTGAGTGATGCGCTGACAAAAAATATTGAAATGACAGGCAGCCCAACGGCCAATAGCCGGAGCCTCCATTATACTTGGGCGCTCATATTATCAGACCTTTATCGCTATGCCGGAAACAAGCGTATGCGCTCGTTCACGCGGCACTATTTTTTTACACCAGGCTTCAAATATTCTGTGGTCATGCGTCTTTGCGGTTGCCTGAAACAGCGGCCGATAATGCGGTATGCGCTATACCCTTTCTTTAAACTGTTGCTGCTGCGATTTCGTTACAAATATGGAATTGCCATTCCGGAATATACCAAAATTGGCCCGGGATTTTTTATCAACCGCTTCGGCAATATCATGGTCAACGGCGACGCCATCATCGGTGCCAATTGCAACATCACGCACGGCGCCATGCTCGGGCAAATGAACCGGGGGGCCAAACAAGGATCCCCGATATTGGGCGATGAGGTATTTCTGGCAGCAGGGTGCAAAGTTATTGGAAAAATACATATTGGCAACCGCGCAGCAGTCGGAGCCAATGCCGTTGTTACCAAAGATGTTGCCGATGGTGCCGCTGTCGGTGGAATTCCCGCAAAAATATTGTCGATGAAAGGATCTGAAGGCTATATTAATCGCCGCGTCGATGCCAGTTATGGCACTGGGTTTCGGCCCATCGAAACGGGCAGTCTCTAAAAGAAACGCTCCGTAATTCGAATGGTGTCACCGGGATAAATACGGGTGTTGCTGCCCAGTCTGATTTTCACTTCTCGCGGCTGATCCGACCGTTTAATAAATATCTGCTTTTGCTGCGCTCGATAGGTAAAGCCATCGGCTTTTGCGATCGCCGCCAATATCGTCATGTCAGGAATATAGGGATATTCCCCCGGCTTATTAACTTCACCCAATATATATATGGGTCGATAGTTTTTGACCTCAACATTCACCTGCGGATTGAGCACATAGCCGTCGGCCAGCGCCGCCGAGATACTTTTACCGAGGGCAGACGGCGTCAGTCCGACTGCTTTGATATCCCCAATGAGCGGAAAGGACAGAACGCCATTGGCACCTATACTAAATTCTCCCGTCAGTGTTTCCTCGCCATAAGTGATGACCTGAATCGTTTCGCCAGCACGCAAGGGGTAGGATTGATTTATATCCGGTTGATCGGCGGTCTCGACAGGAAAGGCCCCAGAAGACGCACATCCCGCAACGACGAAGGATGCCAAGATCACAAATCCGATTTTTTTGTACATCATGTCCAGAAAACGCGGCTTCATCAAACTTTTCCTAGCTGATCATTTCCCCGTCTCCTCATGCACTTAATCATCGAACGCGTTAGCTCAAGCACGACACGACAATCTGAATGACAAATTGGATCAACCGATAGTTTTGGGGGCTGTGCTTCGGCCCAGAAGCATATAATGCGAGTGTTTAGTTGCCCTGTATGGGTGGTTCAAGGGGCATCCCGCGCAGATGGCTCTAAGGGCTTGGGAAGCGGGCGGTCGGACAAGTCGAGCCAATCTTTTGCAGGTTGGCTGTTGGCTGGCTCGCCATAATAGCTATCCAGCGCGGCGAATGGGATTCCAAAGGGCACCCCCCAACCGCTGTTCCACATTGCAACCACGCCCGTACGCGTCGCGGGATCAAAGATAATCGTTGCCCGGTAACCGTCAACGGCACCGCTATGTCCTACCAATTTTCGGCCTCTGTAGGTAAAGCTGCGCCAGCCCAACCCATAAGACGGTTCAACCAGAGCGCGGGCGAGATCACCGCGATAGACCCGGCCGGTGCGCACTATAGGCGCGTGGGCAAGTGCCAGCATCTCGGAAGACAAAACATCTTCATTGCCACTCATCTGCGCGCCGAGCCAGCGCGCCATGTCCACAATATTACTGCTGACCCCAGCAGCTGCGGGCAAACGCCAGTAGGATTCCGAAAGAATCCTCACTTTATCGCCACGATGAGGGCGCGCCCAACTGTCAGCTTCAGTCAGTCCCGCCATCCCAAATTGCGCACTTTCCATTCCAAGAGGCTCAAATAATTGTTCCTGAACCGCATCATCATATAAAGTGCCGCTTGCCTGCCCCAATATCTCGCTGGAGACATCAAAGGCGATATTTTGATAACTATGGCATGTCCCCGGCATGCATTGCAGAGGAGCGGTTCGCAATCGCGCACGCAGTAATCCAGGGCTTTCGCCATCCTCCAATTTCCGGTCATATGCATTTTTTGTAAGACCGGTCTGATGGGACATAAGCTGCGCTAGGGTTATCTGTGACATCCCATTGCCGGGAAGCTTGAGCGACGTCTGCCAGCGGTTCAGTGTCGCATCGAGATCAATCTCGCTCTGTTGCGCCAGTTTTGCAGCGAGTGAACCCGCCACGCCCTTGGATAATGAGGCCCAGCGGAAAACGGTCTGTGGTGTCACCTGTTCCCCGCTACGTTTGTCCGCCACCCCATAGGTGCGTACAAAGCGCATTTCGCCATCCTCGATAATGGCGACGGCCAAACCAGCCATTTCGGGGCGGGCGGCAACTGCTGCAATGCGGCGATCAAGGCTTAGATAATCAATCTTACCCCGCCAGTCACCGGGTTCCGTAGGCAACCGATCTTCGGTTGCGGCTTCGGCGACTTCAGTGAGCGGCAGTCGAATCTGTTCCGGACCGAGGGCGCGGTAACCATACCAGATAACGAGCATTAGGGCCGCAAGTCCAAACAAGGGCGTCAGATATTTCGTCATTACACTGCCCCAAAATTGGTAATCCCATCTATCAGGCGTCGCCCGGCGGACAAAGCCGTACATCTGGACTGCCCGGAGGCCAGCGTAGAACAATCCGGATGGACAAGACAAGATTGTTTGTGAGGCGATTAATGACGCTGGCAGATTGTCCTAAGCTGGCTCGATTTCAAAAGAGGCGCTGGTGTCACCACTGAAAACGAAGAAATTATCGCGTCCGGAGTCAAAGAGACGCAATGCTAATGTCCGCTTTGGGCGCAAAAGCTGACGCTTTATTTTGGCCTCGATCTAAGCAAGCCCCTCAGCAACTGAGTGTACTTTCAAGAAATCGGGAGTGAGCGTGGGGTTGTCTGGCAAATGCTTAAATACTCTCTGCAACCAGGCTTTCACAACCGGATGTGCTGCGGCAGTGAGGTGCTCGGACAGGCCGAACATATAACTCCAAACCAGTTGCGGAAAAATTGCAAAATCAAGCATTGTTGGTTGATCCAATGATCCAAGATAGGGGCCATCACCGATATGGGCAACAAGTTCCCCAGCGATCCGGAGTTGCATGTCTTGAAAGCTTTCCGTCAAGTCCATATGCTTGGCCATCTCCTGGATGAATGGAACTTTCTGCAACATTTCTGGCCAACGATGACGATCTTTTTCAGACAGAGCTGTTTGGGCGCTGACAATGGCAGCAAGTCGCCATCCGGCCTGACGAAATCCATGATTCATTTCACCATCGATTGAATATCTGAATATGCTAAGCAGAAACGTGTCGCTTATCCAGCGATCAATTTCTTCAATTTTTGATCTGTGGTTGGCCGGACAAAGCGGTTTATCCGGGAAATGTTCATCAAGCCAATAGGCATGATCGGAAGATTCCAATCGCCATTCATCGTCGATTTGCAGCACTGGTACCTGGGTTTGCCTAGTAAATCCGATGGTGGTTTCTGATTCCAGTGGATTGACCGGAATGTGCTCAAAACTGATGTCCTTATAGTATAGAAAACATCCTGTTTTGCGAACATAGGGGCTGGTGGAATAGCCATATAGCTTTACCGATTTCATTCGCTTGTTTCCTCAGCTTGTTCAATTTGATCGTAAATACGCTGCACAGCTACAGCAATTTCCTCTGGGGTCTCTTCCTGTAGAAAATGTCCCCCTTGCGTTTCGCTCACGACCGCATTTGGAAAGTTCTTTTTCATGTCAGACAGTCTTTTGGCCAAAATGGAATCCTGCATTCCCCAAACTATTTCCGTCGGAAAGTCGCGTCCCTGATAATATTGTTCTAATTCTCTATACTGTTTTGAACTGGGATGGTCCGGGCCATCTGCGGACATGCGCATCATCGCCAATATGCCCTTGGCGTTGCCGCTATCTCGCACAGGTTTTTCATAAAGCCGGATTACGTCTTCCGGCATCGAGGCCGGGTCGGCCTGAAAGGATGGCAGCTGACCAAATATGGAGACAAGGCCTTCAAACATGATCTCTCCAACAACAGGTGTATTGGCCAGGACAAGCGGCGCTGCCATATCTCGTTTCTCTTTTGCCGAATCCAGCACAGTGTTCAGGATCACTGCGCCTTTCAATAACTCGGGAGAACGGGCAAGCGCGCCCATGCCAATGGGTCCACCCCAATCATGGCCAATAAAAATGGCATCCTGAAGTGCAAGCTTATTCAGCGCAGCGTTCATCCATCGTAGATGGTTTTCAAGCGTGTGCTGACTGGCCGGAACTTTGCTCGAAAACCCAAGTCCAACGATTGTGGGCATGATGATACGGAATTGATCACGCGGCAGTTCGTCGGCAACTTTGCGATATAGAAACCCCGTCGTGGGAAGACCGTGCTGCATATAGACGGGATATCCGGAACCGACCTCCAGCACATGGATTTTGATACCAGGCTCTACCTCTACGAAGTAACTTTTATAGTCGTCTCCGACAAATTTGGCCGCATAGTCGGGCAAAGGAAAGACTTCAAAACTCCCCGCTTCCAAAGCGATTGTTCCATCGCCAGCGGGCGTTTTCAATTCTCCATCGCGGGTTAAAACAAGGCCGGCGATAGCTACAGAGAGAAAAGCTATCCCCAATATACCTAACAATATTTTCTTCACTGTCCTGTCTCCCGATTAGAATTGTCGCGCCGCTTAGCGCGAATGTGATTTAGGTGTCTGGCACTGCCATGCCCGCTTGTACGGCTGGTCGTGCGGCCATGACGGCGTGCCAGGTTTCCAGATTTTTGAAGGTGTCTCCAATCAGGACTTTAGCGCCGTCATAGGCCGCTGATGACCATGGATAGATGGCCATGTCTGCAATGGAGTAATCGCCCGCCACATATTCATGATTCGCCAGTTGTTTGTCGAGAACCGCAAGAAGTCTGACCATTTCATCTGAGAAACGCTCGATCGCGTAAGGCAGCTTTTCGTCGGCGACATTGAGGAAGTGGTTCAATTGCCCAAGCATTGGGCCCAATCCCGCCGTTTGCCAGGCAAGCCATTCCAGAACTCTAACGCGCTCCGGGCCGCCTGTAGGTAGAAACTGGTCTGATTTTTCGGCGAGGTAAGTAAGGATTGCACCGGATTCAAAAATACTGAGGTCATTGTCTCTATCGACGATGGCTGGAATCTTATTGTTTGGACTGATTTTCAGAAAGTCCGGCGCAAATTGCTCTTCATTTTGGAGGTTGATGGCGTGCACCTCATAAGGCAGCCCCATTTCCTCCAAAGCTATTGATATCTTGCGGCCATTTGGTGTCGTGGCAGTGTATAGATCAATCATTGCATTCTCCATTTATGATACGTGCAATGATCATTGAGTAGAATTGGGACGAATTCAAGCTGATGCGGCAACACTGAGTTTCAATGCAGCGAGCGCCTCCCACGGTTCAAGACGACGTGTATATTCGATGTCTACGTCGGCAAGAACTATCTGGCCATTGCCACTCACTACAAAAGTGGCAGGCACAGGAAGCGTCCATCCGGTATCGGCATTCAGGTCATCCAGGTTCATTCCAAAATTGGTGAATAATTGCTGCAATCCGGCGGGCAGCTCAAACGCAATTCCCATAGCCTTGGCAAGCTTGTTGCCTGTATCGGTTAGCACCGGGAAGGTCAGAGCATTTTTTTGGATTGTCGTCAGAGAGCTATCCGGCTTTTCTGGAGAAATTGCGACTAGTTGACCGCCATGGTCTTTGATCTCCCCAAGAACATCCTGATAGGCTTTCAGCTCAAGATTGCAGTAAGGGCACCATCCACCGCGATAAAAGGTAATAATAAGGGGGCCTTCTCCGTTCAAACTGGATAATGACACGGGTTTTCCACTGGCATCAAAGAGCATCGCATCGGGAAGTAAGTCACCGACCTTTAGAGCATCGTCACCAACTTTCCGCTCTTTGAGCTCCTCGTCTGCAGCACGCATAATCTCCAATGCTTCTGGTGGGAATTGTGCAAGGGAGTTTGCCAATTGTGCCTTGAGAAGGTTTGAGAGCGTTCCTTCTTGGAGGGTAGATTGAAGGGACATGGCGAAATTCCTTAATGTGGTAATGAGTTGGAAAATCTGTATTAGTGCTTCACTAGTGAGCCGTCATCAATGCCTATCGCAACTTACCGTTGCGTCAGATAGCCACCAAATCTTACAAAGGAATTCAATATATGCTGGGCGCACAACATCTGGATTGGGAAGAGGTGAAAAGTTTCGCCGTGGTTGCTGACGCCGGATCGGTCCGGCGGGCGGCTCGGGCATTGGGTGTTCATCATTCCACGGTGAGCCGCCGAATAGATAGTCTGGAATACGCACTGGGTACAAAGCTCTTTGATCGGCAACCCGAGGGATTTGTATTGAACGCCGCCGGCGAAGAATTTGTTACCGCTGTCCGTGATTGCGGGATCCGGCTAAACAGCGCCGAGCGATCCATATCAGGACAGGATGGCGATATGAGCGGTGTGGTGACGGTCACAATGGCGGAGCCCATTGCCGTTCATACATTTGGCCCCAGATTATCAGAATTTACCAACAAGCACCCCGGCATAGAAGTTCACATGATTGCGACGACAAATATATTAGACGTCTCGCGGCGGGAGGCTGATATTGCGATCCGTATCGACAACAATCCTCCCCAATCTCTCGTGGGGAAGCGTATTATCACCTATAATCAGACGGTTTACGCAACTCAGGAATATCTGGATTCTCAGGATTTCGAAAATGATCCTGAATCCGCCAGGTGGGTCGCGTGGGATGCTGATGATGACAAATTTCCGGAATGGACCAAGGAAACGGAGTTTAGCAAAGTGCCGATGTGGGGATGCTTTCCCGGTGCCGCAATGCAATTGTCGGCAGCAAAGGGTGGTCTAGGTTTGGCCATGATCCCTTGTTTCATAGGAGACCGGGAACCGCTGTTGGTCCGGGCGACAGAAAAGAAGCCAATTAAAGCCCGGGATATCTGGCTACTGACCCATAGTGATTTGCGGCGAACGGCTCGGATCAAGGCATTTATGACATTTGCCGAGAAGGTGCTTCGTGATGCCAGACATGAATTTCTAGGCACGATGTAAACTGTGAGCATTCTATAATGAGCATCTATTGATGGCGCACTGATAAGCCACCAAGTTGCGTATCTAGCAAATGACAATGCAATAAAGCGCCGTCATTAACAACCGAATGACCCTAAGTGGTCATCCAGTTCGAACCAATAAATGGCGGAGAATGAAAATGGCCTATCCCCTTACTACTGCAATGGCAGGCGCATTCCTGATAATCTTGCAGCAGCTGCTAATGATGAACACCGGAACGCACCGGGCGAAAGCGAAAATCGGCGTGGGGTTAAGTGACGACCAGGAGCTTGAACGGAAAGTTAGGCGTCATGGCAATCTGGCGGAAAATGCAGCGCTTTTTCTTGTCATTCTGGCTCTGGTCGAAGGATTTACCGGTGGCGGCTCTGTTGTAAGGAGCTTGGCAGCCATTTTCGTTCTGGCACGGATATCTCATGCAATAGGCTTTATGTCACTTTCCGGATCGCATGCCGATGGCAGCGCATTCACACCGTTTGTATTTTTCAGAATGATCGGTGCGATGGGCACTGGATTAACCGGTATCGCGCTCGGCTTGTACCTTGCGTACCTGCTGGCGACGCTTTGAGAACAGCCGTCATCTATATTCGCAATTAACAAGTTTTTGACCGAATTCTCGAAAGATTCTCTCATTATGAAATTCATTATCACACTCATCATTCCGATCATGACCTCCTGTTTGGCCGTGTTCGGAGCACCGGCCGCTGCTGAACATAACGAAGCTGCAGCGACCCAGGGTCATATTGATGCCAACCCAAAGGCACTGGGTGAAATGTTCAAGCTGCCGATGGACGAAGAAATTCATATGCTCAATATGATCAAGCTAAAGGACAAAGCAGAATATCCGGAGGGCAGTGAATTTGCGAACAAGGGCTGGACGGGCGCTAAGGCCTATGCGGAATATCGCCAACACGCCGGACCTATCGTAGCGCGGCTGGGCGGCAACACACACTATACTGGTCTACCGCAGCTTACTTTAATTGGGCCGGAAGACGAACAATGGGATTCGATCTTCATCATCTACTATCCCGATGTGACCGTTTTACAAGCTCTGTTCGAAGATCCGGAATATCGGAAACATGCTTTTCATCGGAAGGCCGGGGTCGCGGACTCCAGACTCATTCGCATGGTTCCTGCACCTGCTCCCAAACAGTAGGGGTTTGTCCTTTCGTGCAAGAGCAAGAATATACTCAATTCAGTCCAACATTCGAAAGGTGTCTACATATGAAAATATTTAACGCTCTGGTCACATCCTTTGTGACAGTATCGATGGCCACACTAGTTGCCTCGCCTGCAAATGCCACAGATCAAGAATCGACACCCGCAAGATATGTAAACTCCGATGCCAGGGCCTATGCAGCGATGCAGAAGCTCCCTGTTGATCAGCCGCTACACATGCTCAACATGATTCGGTTCAAAGACAAGGCTAGCTACGAAAAAGAGAACGAATTCGCGGCAAAGGGCTGGACCGGCGAGCAGGCTTATGCCGAATATAGCCGCCATTCCAGCCCCATAGCCAACAGAACGGGCGGCAAAGTGTCATATTTTGGTATGCCTCAACTCACACTAATCGGGCCAGAGCATGAAAAATGGGATGCCATCTTCATTGTGTCTTATCCCAATCTCGCTTCCTTTTTAGCGCTAGTCGGTGACCCGGAATATACAAAGCACGCCTTCCACCGGAGTGCCGCTGTGGCGGATTCACGGCTGGTAAGAATGGCACCTGCTCCTGTACCCGAACAATAATCATGGCCGTTTCGCCACCACGATTTTTAACTGGAGATATTCGATGACTTTACCAGAATCCTACAAACAGATGTTCTCGACCGTTTCAGAGGATGGGAAACTCACATTGGCTTTGCATGAAAAACCGATGCCAACACCGGAAACGAACGAGATTATCGTGCGGATCGAAGCCACACCGATTAATCCTTCCGATCATGCGGTCATGTTTGGAGGCGCAAATATGGCCGAAGCCGAGTCCAGTGGCGACGGCGCAAACAAGGTTTTGACCGCGCCCGTTTCTCCGCCCGCTATGGCGGCAATGAAAGCGCGGGTTGGTCAAAATCTTCCCGTTGGCAACGAAGGAGCTGGCACTGTGGTGGCAGCCGGCGAAGGAGAACATGCACAAAGCCTGATCGGGAAAACTGTTGCTGTTATGGGCGGTGCCAGTATGTATGCAGAATACCGATGCGTCCCGGCGGCCCAGGTCATGCCACTATTGCCGGGTTGCACAGCCAAAGATGGTGCATCCAGTTTCGTCAATCCGTTGACTGCACTCAGCTTTGTCGAGACTATGCGATTGGAGGGGCACAGCGCAATCGTGCACACAGCCGCCGCGTCAAATCTGGGGCAGATGCTCAATAAAATATGTCAAGGTGATGGTATTGATATCGTCAATATAGTTCGCCGTCAGGAGCAGGCGGACATATTAAAAGACCTCGGTGCCAAATATATCATCAATTCCAGCAGCGATACTTTCAAGGAAGAATTGGTTGATGCCCTGGATGAAACCGGAGCCACAATTGCCTTTGATGCGACCGGAGGTGGCTCGTTAGCATCCGATATATTGATTGCTATGGAGGCGGCAGCAGCTCGCACGCCCACTGCTTTCAGTATTTATGGTTCAACCAAACATAAACAGGTCTATCTCTATGGCGGGCTCGATACGTCACCAACCGAATTTGCGCCGCGAAACTACGGCATGGCCTGGAGTATTGGCGCCTGGCTGCTTCCCAACTTTCTTGCAAAGGCAGACCTGGAGGTTGGAGAACGGTTACGCATGCGGGTCGCAAAAGAACTCAAAACCACTTTTGCAAGCCACTACACAGATGAAATTTCACTATCAGATGCTTTGGACAGCCAGATTGTAGACCGCTACAACGCAAAAACCACTGGATCGAAATTTCTGATTTGTCCGCAACTATAAATGTGATCACAAACTCATCTGCGCGGGTATAAGCCGATGGAACATGAAGAGGAGTGAGCCAAATGCTCAAAAATATACTTATTGGTTTGGGCGTCTTGGTTACCGCCGTGGTAGTGACGGTTGTCTCTATGCAGTCTTCTGCAGAGTGGAGCGTGGGGCAGGTTGTCCGGACCCCGGATAGCCAGTTTGAAAATCTGCCCGACTACGATTTTGAGCCAAACTATGTCGACGTATCAGGATATAGAATCCACTATGTCGATGAAGGACCAAAAGATGGCCAGGTCGTTTTCCTAATGCACGGCCAGCCATCATGGAGTTATCTTTATCGCCATATGATCCCGTTGCTTAGCGAAGCAGGCTATCGGGTGATCGCTCCGGACAATGTGGGCTTTGGCAGGTCTGACAAGCCGGTAGATTGGTCATCCCACTCATATCAAATGCATGTCGATATAATGAGTGATTTCGTGGACGCGGTCGATTTAGAAAATGCGACCCTCTTTGCTCAGGATTGGGGTGGCCTGATTGGCCTTCGGGTTGTTGAGCAACGACCGGATCGCTTTTCTCGGATTATGTTATCCAATACGACTTTGCCCGCAGCGGAGGGTATACAGGGCTGGCTCGGTTATCCCTTGTTTCGCATGTCTGTCTGGAACGAAGGAGACGTTCAGGAACTGGACTTTGATGGCGAGGAGTTTTCGTTTGCAACTTGGGTCGCCTACGCAAGAACGAGCGACAAATTCGACTTCTCAGTACTTTTCCAAAACGGGACCACGCGCAAGCTATCAGACGCTGAACTGGCTGGATATGCCGCTCCGTTCCCAACTGAAGAAACTATGGCTGGCGTCAGGATGTTCCCAACTCTGGTGGCAAGCCAACTCAGACAAAATCAGGCGATTCTTGATGATTTCTACGCCAATTGGGACAAGCCGCTAATCACCGCATTTGGCACAGATGATGCTTTGATGGCCGGACGAGATAAGGATTGGCAAGAACGAGTGCCCGGCGCCGAGGGACAGGCGCACGCATTGGTCGAAGGCGGTGCCCATTTCATTCAGGAAGACAAGCCGGAAAAGCTAGTCGAGCTCCTGGATCAGTTCATAAAATCGAACTAGTTCGCAAAGAGGTGCCAGCGCGACAATCTGCGGTCTCGCGATAGGGTAGATCGAAGACGAGTCCCGATCAAAACCCCGACCAATCAACGCATCAACTCTCCGCAGTGCCAGCGATCACAAATTTCCGCCTTCTGCGCATCGCTAAAATATATCCGTCGTCTCCGCTTCATTTCCAACACTCCATCTTCAAATCTAAAGATTAAAATGTTGCTGCCACCGGTTGAAATCGCCCCCGAAAGCGGACACTATGACGTTTCCTTGATTCCAATCGCCCGCAAAATAAGATCCGAAAGCACAGCATCACGTGAGGCGTTGGTCATTTGTTCGAACGCGATTGCGCGTCCCGTGCGTCCGGCATCATGAGATCGGCCAGGCCGTGCGCCACTGCCCACGCGGTCATCACCTCTTGCATAATAGCCGGATCAGTACGCGGATCAATTTGGCGCAAAGGTGACCGCAGCAACCGCGGATTATGGCTGGGGTTTAGTATCGGGTTGACCACGGGCTTCGTCATCACCCTGGTCTTTGCCGGGTATATGTCGAACATCGGCTGCTTTGTCGGCGCGCCACTTAGCGGGGGCGGAGAGGTTGTCCCATTCTTTGGCTGGTCGCGCGAATATGGCGATCTGCGCCCGGCGCATTTCGTGTCGCTACATCTGATGCAAACGCTGCCGCTGGCGGGCTACATCGCTGATCGTCGGAAATGGCCTGCGGGGCCGATGGTGGTCGGCCTTGGCGTGGTGCAGGTCGCGGTTGCTGTGGCGCTGTTTATGCAAGCGCTGGCAGGGCAGCCGTTCTGGCCTGCCTAGTGTTTCGACATCATCCCATCTTCCGCTGAGATGAAGCCTTAAGGCCAGAGATTACGAAAGCGGATCAGTCCTGATCGGACTGATCGGAGCGAGAAAGATCAGAAGCTTCAATGCGGTTTGGTAAATGTCCGCTACTGGGTCGTCAGCGGACCGACAACCAGCTTATCGCTAGTGTCCGCTTTGGGCGCAAAAGCGGACGATAGGATTGCAGCTGAGGTAACAGGCCGTTAAGTTGAGGCTTATGATTGAATTTTTGATATCTCGATTTTCAGTAACTTCTTTGGAAATTTTCTAGTGAAACCAGAGAAGCTCGAACTGTGGGTTGCTGACGAAGTGCTTGATGATAGGCACTCTTTCACAGAGTTATTCGACTATTTTACGTTTGAGACTTGCAACGAAAATGAACTTTTTGAGGCTGTGAGCAGCCTATACGCAAAAAGGTATGTTGAAGTAGAGTTCCTCACCGACGGTGAAACGGTTCAAGATCGCGAGTTTCAGAGCATCAGCCAAAACAAACAAAATCAGGCAATCGATCAATTTCTTAAGATTGCCAATGATGAGCGCAACAACATGATTTATCATTGGCTTAGCATTACCGATACTGGGATAGAGTATCTGAAAAAGCACGGTATTTATTTAAAGTAACTAATCTTATGTCCGCTTTCGGGATGAAGCAGACATAACGCTAGTGTCGGCTATGGGCGCAAAAGCGGACATGAGAAATTTGGAAAAGCCGGAACGGTCCGTCTATCGAATGCTGACGGGGGATATTTTATTGTATCAAGGGCTGGCAAGCAGCTGCGTATGATGTAAGTCACCCAAAAATTCTCTCTGATCAGGATTTCCCTATGCGCATTCACGTCTCATTTCTTATAATACCGTTTCTGTTCCTCCTTGCCGGCTGCGGTGGCCTGGTCTCGCAGGACTCGGATCAACGGGGCGAAATCGCGCCAATTCTGACAAGTGAAGAAGCGTTTGATGATCAGACTTTTGCGAGGCCTCAAGAGGCGCGTGTGACGCATATCGACTTGGATCTGGCGATGGACTTCGATGCGAAGACTATCGGAGGGACGGCCACTCTAGATGTGCTCGCGGCGGATGAGGCAAGCGAGATTATACTCGACTCCAATGGCCTTCGCGTTTCTGCGGTCGCCGATGAGGCTGGCAATGCTCTGAAATTTGACCTTGGCGAGATGGTCGAAGGCAAGGGTGAACCCTTGACCATCCAGCTGCCAGCTCAAAAACTGGAGCGAGGCGCCGAACTGGCAGAGGGTGAACTTGCCGCAACACACCGGATCGTGATCGAATATGTGTCTGCTCCTGAGGCCGAGGCCTTGCAGTGGTTAAGCCCGGAGCAGACAGCTGGTGGCAAGCATCCCTTCATCTTCAGTCAAGGACAGGCCATCAACAACCGTACTTGGATTCCCACTCAGGACAGCCCCGGAATCCGTCAGACATGGCAAGCGACCATCTCGGCGCCCGAGCCCCTGAATGTCGTCATGAGCGGTGTAATTCAGGGCGATCCCGAACCAAAGGACGGGAACCGCCGTGACTTTCGCTTCGTCATGAACAACCCGGTCCCTCCCTATCTGATTGCCATTGCAGCGGGTAATATCGAATTTCGCGAGCTTGGCCCGCGTTCAGGTGTATGGGCAGAACCCGAAGTCATCGAAGCGGCCGCGCAAGAAGTCGGCGATACAGAAGAGATGATCGACGCCGGGATTGCATTGTTCGGTGACTATCGCTGGGGCCGCTATGACATGATCATCCTACCGCCAGCCTTCCCCTATGGCGGTATGGAAAACCCGGTGATGACCTTTCTCACACCGACCTTCATTGCGGGTGATCGCTCTAACAACGGGTTGGTTGCACATGAATTGGCACATAGCTGGTCAGGAAATTTGACCACTTATTCGAGCTGGCGCGATGGTTGGTTGAACGAGGGAGTCACTTCTTATTTCGAGAACCGCATCGTCGAGGAAGTCTATGGCAAAGAACGCGCCGAGCAAGAATATGCTCTCAGCTATGCCGGTTTGGTCGGCGGCATCGATGAAGTCGGCGCAGACAATCCGGGCACAGCCATGCGCACACCCAATGCAATAAGCCCGTTCGATACCAAGGGCTTCGCGATATACGACAAAGGGACAGTGTTCCTGCGCACGGCGGAGAATATCATCGGACGTGAAAAGTTTGATGCCTGGCTGACCCAGTGGTTTGACAGTCACGCATTCGAGCCGGTGACATCCGAAATGTTCCTAGCTGATCTGCGCGAGAAACTGATCGGCGACGATGCTGAACTGGAAAAACGGTTGATGTTGGACGAATGGGTTTATGGCACCGGGCTGCCGGAAAACGCCTGGAAACCCGATCCGCAGGCCTTTGCGGAAGTGGACAGCGCGGTGGCAGCTTATGCGAACGAGGCAACGCTGCCCAATGTCGATGCCTGGCGTGACTGGACGGCGGCAGAGCAGCGACGTTTCCTCGAGGAACTCCCTCAGGATTTGTCTAACGAGCAACTGGCAGCACTGGACACGACCTTGGGGCTTTCGCAAGCTGACAATAATGAAGTGTTGTTTCTGTGGCTGGAGGCGGCACTACGCAATGAATATGGTCCAGCCGTTCCGCAAACCGAACGCTTTTTGGCAACAGTGGGACGCAACAAGTTTGTCAGCCCATTGTTCACAGCACTCAATGAAACCGATTGGGGCAAGCCAATCGCTCAGCGCATCTATGCCGAAACGCGGAGCAGCTATCACGCCTATACACGCGGCAATGTGGATGAGACACTTCAATATAAGGCGTCTGCGGAAACGTCGCTGTCAGACTAACTGCAACCTGTATCCGATTGGTCTTGTCAGACTGAACGTACTTTGTCGTAAAACGCGCAAGCCGCGATAGGGTGAATTCATGCCCAAGTGTCCGCTTTCGGGATTTAGCAGTCACAACGCTAGTGTCCGCTTTGGGCGCAAAAGCGGACATTGTAGTCTCTTTTGTTCTTGCCGCGACCAGGTCAACCCAGTGCTTTGCGCACGGCTGGCATGGTTCTGCGGCTTACTGATAATTGGGAGCCATCGACAAGGGTCAGTCGCCCAGTTCCAGTAACATCACGGTTCAAAGATTGAACGAAATTGGTGTTGACGAGATAGGAGCGGTGCACGCGAATGAAAATCGTGGGTAGGAGTTCCTCCATTTCAGAAAGCGTGACTGCGTGCAGAATCTCGCGTCCATCGATCAGCACAATTTCCGTGTAACCGCTCGCACCCTTGCAATATTTAATCTGATCTGCAGAAACACGCTCCATCCGACCTGCACTTTTTACGCTGATTTCGGTTGCTTCTTCCCGTTCCCTGGCCTGTTCCAAAGCCAATTCCAGTCTATTTCCACGCGCTTCTTCTATTCTGCGTTCATCCACTTCTCTTGCATAGGCAAAGGCCTGTTCAACAAAAAGAAACAACAAAAGAGAGGCCACGAGGTAAAAGAAGATGGTATCGAGAAAAAGGTATGGAAACAGAGCGATTGCAGCAACAAACACCAACAATGCACAAAAATATCCGAACGCCCGCCGCTGGCGTTTATAGCGTGCATATCCAGTGACAATTAGACTGGCTGCCAATGGCAACAGCATCGCTGATAAAGTCTTGTCATCAAATCCCGGCATAAAAAAGGCCGCGAGCGCGCTCGCCCCCGTAACACCAATCATCGGCAACAGGATGCCCTTTTGCATGAATGTTGAAAAAACATGGAACGCCACGGTCAATCCGAAACCGGCCGAGAACACCGTAATGGCGAGCAATCGCCAATCATGCACCGGATAGGAATAAGCTATCAAGCCCCTTAAGATTTCTGAAAAGAGCTGTAGCGCTGCAAAGGTGCATATCAGGCTCAGCAGCAAGGACTTCTTCCTTGATAGCCTCATGATTCCGGTAATTCCGAAGTAAATGGCGCCAAGAATGAACAGACCTAGCGTAATTATCGAGGGCCAGTAATGACGCAATAGCTGGTCAGAAGCATTCCCCGCCGGACCGACAGCAATCATGTGAATAGGACTTGCCAGATTGATGATACCATGATGGGCAGAAGCCAGAAACACGACAGAGTTGGAGCCTTCTCTGTAGCTGTCTTGGGGAGGGTAGAGTGTTGCGTCCATCAAGCCCGGTTGTTCGGTCGCTGCGTCCATTCCCGGTTGCCCGTTCTGACCTACCAACTTCCCATTTAGGTAAAAAATACTGGCCATCTTACCGGACACGAACAAGGCCAAAGGCTCGCCGACAGGACCGGAAGTTTCACTGAGCGTAAGATTTGTCTTCACCCAGATTAGCTTTCCTTGCGGATCAATCGCAGATGCTGTGGCCGCGTTGCAGCCGGGTGAGGAAAAGTCCGGTATCTGCAGGGGATCAGCACTGGAAGCTGGACAGATTATCACTTCGTCTCGATCAATCCATGTGACCGCCATCGCTGGACTGAAGACCGCCAGCGTCAAGTATAAGAAGCAAAAAGCCGATTTGATCACACGCTTGGACATTTAGTTGCCATAGAAGCTATTGATGCTACCGGGAACGACCGTTCGACAGAAATACACTACCGTTGGGTTTGATTGGCCCGGACCGGTGCGCTTTGTGGCCTAATATCGGATCATCAAATCACGATAGAGGCCGTTCAAATGAAGTTGACTGCATTATATTTTCCCATGCTTCTGTTATTCTTGCCCGCACCCGTGGCTGCAGATTCTGGATCAGGCAATCTGGCTGAACAGGAAAAGGCGATTATTTTCAAAGCTGCATCAGGGGAAACGACCGATGCATTTGAGGGGCATTTCACGGTTCCGGAGAACCGAGCCAATCCAGATAGCCGGACTTTGACCATACGCTATGTCCGGTTTCCAGCGACTGGGAATAAGCCGGGCTCTCCAATCATATATCTTGCCGGCGGTCCTGGTGGATCTGGTATCCGGACAGCCCGCGTTCGTCGCTTTGCCTTGTTCATGGCGATGCGGGAATTTGGCGATGTCATTGCGTTAGATCAGCGAGGAACCGGCGCTTCGACTGACATGCCCAAATGCAGTTCTTCTCAGACATCTGGCGGAACAGTCCTTGTTTCGGACGAGGATTACCGGAAAAGGCAGGTTGAGGCGTTGAGGGAATGTCTTGCATTCTGGATCGGTAAAGGAATCGATGTAAGGGGATATAACACGGTCGAAAATGTTGCTGATCTGCAGGATCTACGCCAGCATCTTGGCGCATCACAACTTACACTCTGGGGCATATCTTACGGATCGCATCTTGCCCTGGCGGCGGCCAAGCAGATGGGAGGTGAAATCGACAAGATCGTCATCGCCAGCGCCGAAGGTCTCGATCAAACCATAAAGCTCCCGGCTCGTACTGATCGATATTTTGACCGTGTACAGCAGGCAATTGACCGGCAGCCTAAGGCGAAGACCGAAATACCGGATATCAAGGCGCTGATGCGCCGGGTCCATACCAAGCTCGAACAGGCTCCGGTCATGATTCAGTATCTGGATAGAGAAGGCGTAGAACGAAAATATTTGTGGCAGAGACGGGATATGCAGAGTGCAGCCTCCGGATTGATTTCCGATCCCATGCCGCTGAGCTTGTTGCTGCAGCTCTATCGCGAGGCGGATCAAGGCGAATATGAGCTTTTGAAGAAAATAGCACCTAGAATGCTGGGTCGTGATGATCAGATTGCCTTTTGGCCGATGTCGGTGCTGATGGACATTGCATCAGGAACAGGCGTGGACCGACGTACCCTGATTAGGAGGCAAGCGCGCACCTCCTTACTGGCCACCTATCTCAACCAGCCGATGGAGTTGGAGGACGTCAAACCCACATTGGTCCTCGGAGAAGATTTTCGAAAGCAGCCGGTATCGGATATCCCCCTATTATTGCTCAGCGGGACACTAGATGGGCGGACGTATATTGAAAGCCAGCATGAAGCTGTTCGGGGATTTGCGAACCGGCAGCTGGTGACTGTAAAGGATGCCGGGCACAATCTGTTCATGTCACCGCCAGAGGTGACCCTGACAATTCAGGAATTTATGCGCGGCAAAAATGTCGATGGCAGGGTCATAATATCAGAACTGCCCGACTTGATGACCGCTGGAAACCGCCTTCTCCAGCAGCGATGAGTCTGTACAGTGAAAACGTTCTTTTTCTGGATAAAGCAGTTGCTGGGCTAATGTCCACTATGGGCGCAAAAGCGGACACCAACAAGAATTGCAAATTGATAGAAATTTGCAATGCAGGTAGCCTGATAAAAATTGGGAGTTTGCCTTGAAGAACCGCGCTGTAAATTATTGTCTAAGGCATATTCTTGCTCTCATTCCAATCATCTTCATGATTGGATGTAGCAATCCCCATGATGATCTAATGGATGTCATTGAAGGCGAGGTAGTTCTTCCATCCAAAAGTGAATTTAAACTCGAAGATTATGCGAGATTTTATGCTTACAACAGCAATGGGGATGTCGAAATTCTCTACACGCTTCCAAGCCTTTCCGAAACCGACTATCAGCGTTTTAAGGGTGAAATCGAAGACTATTGCGCAGATCGCAAAGATAGATACCCCAATTGTTTGCTCGACTATAAAAAAATCTTCTCTCAAAAGGCTGGCAATCGTTATTGGCTTGAAGATCACGATAACCTGCCAATCGCTGACGACGGCGGTTGTTCCGTAATTCAATTTTCATTTCTGAAAGAAGACGCGAAAATTACGCAGCCAAAATGCAACGGATGAGGAATTCGCTAGCTTCGTATCTAGTGTCCGCTTTCGGGATATTGCGGACTCCTGCCCTGCCCTTTCACATAAGGTAAATTATCAACCAAACTTCTATTGTCCGCTTTGCGCCCCAATATCGGCCGTTCCAGTCGTTTCCTCTTTATCCCAACAGCGGACATTAGCTTTTTAGTGACAAGCTTTCGGATCACGGCTTAGTAGCCACCAATTTACGGGCCAGGCGGCGATAAATCCAGCCGGAATGGCAACGAACATGGCAATCCAGAATTGCGGGGCTAGCAAGCTGCCTGCTGTCATGCCGCCCATATAATAATCAGTCGCGTTCATAGCGAACTCCATCACGCCAATCGAGATAACTTCACCAATCCAGATAAGCTTGAGCGCTTGCATGAAAGTTTTACCCTGATCACGCATCACGGGCAGCAAGCCAAGCGTGAAACCGGATAGATAGGCCAGCGATGTTGCCAGTATGATTGTGGGCCAAACGCCAAGCCCAAGCGCCATAGCTATAATCAAACCTGATACCTCGCCGATCACACAGCCCGAGAGGCAGTGCAGCGTTGCCTTGGCAGAGGTTACAAAGGGATTGGCGTCTTTATGGTCATGGCAGGATGCGGTATGTTCGCTCATTTCAATCCTCCTAGAACCAGAAACGTACACCGATGACATAGTTGGTGACGCTGGGGTCTTCACCATCGGCTATGGCAAAGTCACGGCTGCCGGCCAATTTCCATTCCTGTTCAATGCCAATGTAAGGGCCAAATTCCGGCGTAATGTCATAGCGCAGGCGTAATCCCGCCTCGATACTGTCAATGCCGGAACCAATCTCTAGTTCGGGGATATCCTGAGCCGAGAGATTGATTTCAGCGCGTGGCTGCAAGATGATTTTTTGTGTTAGGCGGTGATCATATTCGCCTTCAATACGTGCTGTCACATCACCTTTGTTGGAGACGAAACCCGCAACATCGATTTCCAAATGATAGGGCGCAACGCCTTGCGCGCCCAACACCAAATGTGTGCGTTCGGCTCCATGGAAATCTTGCCTGACACCAGCTTGCAAATCGAAAAACGGGCCTATTGCACGGCTCCATAGAGCTTGTACTTCGGCTTGTTCTATTTCTTCGCCAAAGCTACCTTCGCCCTCGCTTTTGAACCAGAATTTATCGGTGTCATTGCCGTAATAGCCTTGGACATCCCAGAGATAGCCATCCTCTCCCTCGCGTGCGCGATATTCAAGGCGATCTCCCTGAAACCAGAACAGCGACATTTTGCCATGTTCATTATAGAGTGCTTTGCGCGATGCCCGCATGGCTTCTGCACCCCAAATTGCATCGGCAGCATTGGGAGGACCAGAGGCTTGCGGGCCTGATTGATTTTGCGGAGATTGCGGCATGGGTTTGGGGCCCATATCATGGTCCGCATGATCGCTATGATCGGTATCGTCGGCCTGCTCTTTCTTGCCATGATCCATTTTGCCGTGGTCCATTTTACTGTGGTCCATCTGGCTATGATCCATCTGCGCCAAAGCGGGTGAGGAGAGCATGGCGAACGCCGCTATTATCAGAAGCCTCTTTTTCATCGGTCTGCCTTTTCGGGAAAGGCGACGCTGACGGTCTGCATCATGCCCGCATGCATGTGATAAAGCAGGTGGCAATGGAATGCCCAGTCGCCCGGCTCATTAAAGGTGGCATCAAAAGTTGCACTGCTGCCCGGTTGCACGATGACCGTATGTTTTTTGGGCTGCGCATGACCAGCGCCATTGACCAGTTCAAAGAAGATACCGTGCAGATGGATAGGGTGCGCCATCATCGTATCGTTGACCAGCTTCACCCGGACTTTTTCGTCATAGGCAAAGCGCAAGGGACTATCGCTGACGGCGCTAAATTTCTTGCCATCAAAAGACCACATATAACGTTCCATATTGCCGGTGAGATGAAGCTCCATCTCACGGTCTGGTTCACGGGTGTTATGGTCGGGTTTGAGTGCCCGGAGCATTTTATAGTTCAAAACCCGGTGCGGCACATTGTCTAAACCCAATCCCGGATAGCCCATCCGATCCTGCGGGTTCATTGCTATCATATCGACGCCCGCATTCACGTCCACGCTGGCAGGCAGCAGCGATGTATCACGCATTCGCATTCCACCCATATCGTGATCGGAGTGGTCCATTGCGGGTTTAGGCTTGTCGGCAGCACCATGGTTCATCTTGGAATGATCCATCTGGCTGTGATCCATTTTCCCATTGGCCATGCTGCCATGTCCCGAATGACCGCCGCCGCCATGCCCATCATGTCCGCCTTCGGTCATACCGCCATGCCCCATATCAACCATAGAGAGCAGCCGCGGGTCTCGCAGTTCAGGGAAACTCGCTCGCCTGCCAGACTCGGAGGTGAGCGCAGCTTGCGCCATGCCGGAACGATCCATGCTTTCTGCTGCCAGTGCAAATGTGCCAGCCTTTGGCGTGACAATCACATCATAGGTTTCAGCTATACCAATTTGAAACTCATCAACTTCGGTGGGCTGCACATTTTGACCATCGGCCTGCACGACCGTCATAGGAAGGCCGGGAATACGGATATTGAAAAATGTCATCGCGCTTCCGTTAATGAAACGCAGCCGCACCCGCTCGCCCGGCTCAAAAGGTAACTCCAAACCATCTGCCGGGCCGTGACCGTTGATCATATAGGTATAAGTGGGGGCTGACACATCGGCTATATCGGTCGGCATCATCCGCATTCGGCCCCACATCAACCGTTCTTCTGCGCTCATATCATAATCATCGAACGTCGCGGTCTTCTGCTGGCTGAAATAGCCTTCGGCGACTTTTAGTTTCTTCATGATCTGGTGCGGATGCATATCGGCAAATTCTGAAAGCAGGATCACATGCTCGCGGTAATATTCAACCGGGTCTTTGCCTTCCGGGTCAATGATTATCGGACCATAATGGCCCATCTGTTCCTGCAAGCCGGAATGGCTGTGATACCAATATGTGCCCGATTGCCGCACATCGAATTTAGCTGTGAAGTTCCCACCCGGTTTTATGCCAGGAAAGCTCAAGCCCGGAACACCGTCAAATTGGAATGGAAGCAGCAGCCCGTGCCAATGCACGCTACTATCTTCGCCCAGCATGTTATGCACCATCAGGTTGGCACGTGTACCTTCGCGCAGCCGGATAAGCGGTCCGGGGATAGTGCCGTTCAAACCAATGCCATGCCCTGTACGGTTGCCCGTGCTAAACATGCCATCAGCAATATGAAGATGGACATTGGGACCGGACACCTCGTCCATGCCGTTTGTCAGCGTTTTACTCATCTTTCCCATCGCCCATGCGGGCATTGGCAAAGATGCAAGCGCGGCGACGCCTGCCAGACTTCGAACAAAGGTCCGGCGGCTTGGGTCAGCAAGACTATTGTTGAACGCTTTGGTCATGGATATTGATACTCCTGTGATAAGGGAGTATATATACCCCTATAGGGTATATCAATAGAAAGGTGATTTATGCCATCGGCAACCCACAAGGATAAGCTTAACCGTCTCAAACGTATAGAGGGACAGGTGCGCGGCATTGCCAGCATGGTTGAGGAAGACCGCTATTGTATGGATATCCTGACGCAGATGCAGGCAGTGAAATCTGCGCTATCCAAAGTCGAAGATCAAATACTCAAGGATCATGCCGCTTGCTGCGTTGCTGAAGCCATATCATCTGGGGATGAGACCGAGCAGAAAGAGAAGTTTGATGAGCTTGTGGAGCTGTTCGGAAAGGTGAAGCGATAGCTTAATGTCCACTGTTGCGGCCAAAGCAGTCAGAATCAGACAGACCGATATCGGCCCAATTCCAGACCCGAGGAAAAGTGACTGCAACTGTGTGGTAAGCCGGCGGTCGGCAAACTGCCGCTAGGGGTCACGCAACAAATCGATCGCATCAATGTGAATATTAGTTTCATCGAGCATCGAACGCAGATCAACGATCAAATCGCCAATATCTTGATTACTGATCTTGGCGACCTGCCCCTTTACAGCGATTTCATGGGCATCTTCTAACCGTGCAGTGATAAGCGCAAACAATCCAGTTCGCACCTTGATCGGATCAATTTCATCGTCTGTATCTGCCATGTCCCAACCCATGCTCGACTTGGCATGGAAGTCCATATGCAGCTTTTACATATATGCAGAAAAACCATGTTCCCCGTCAGCGATCGATAGACAGATGTTAGTTATGTAGCATGGCAGTGTTTTGGTATCATCGTAGTGACGT
>CANMEE010000002.1 GCA_947496865.1 uncultured Sphingomonadaceae bacterium | reverse complement strand
CTTAATATCAACCAGATGATGCCAAACACTCGCCTAGCTTAACCGGTCATCTGTCTCAAATTATCTGACGACGGACAACCAGAAGTTCGCTTGTTCATGGTGGTGCAAAAGTCGTTCATCCGTTAAGAAACGAAAGGTTGGATGAGCGTGCAGAAGGCGCATCTTGGCGATACATCCAAACGTCCGACTTTGGTGTTGCGCTCTTAGTGGGTTCTCTCCAGCGAGTTATTGACAAAGGTTGGAGTGACATCAAGTTTCCCGATGTTTTGCAGGGTGTGGAACTGTAGCTGCGGTGAAAGTGCACCAATACACCCGCTACCATTACGGTGCCATTACGGTGACAGTTTACTACCATTAGAATTACGGAATTACGGTGAATTACGGTGACAGTTTACTAAATACGTCAATTAGCAAAACACCACCGCGCATTCCCATCACCGCCAAACTACACTCCGCATAACCAAATGTTCACTGCTGCCATGGTAAAAGCCCTTGCATGATCAGGAGCAAGACATTTGGTAAGCTGGGCAAGCGCGCGGTCCCGCGGCTTGACATCGCTATCGAAGGCGGGCTGGCAACGACTGGCTATTCGGAGAAGTGCCGGGTCGAAAATGTCTCGCGTACCGGATGCCGCCTGCATCTGGATCGCGAACCCCGCCTTGGAACAACCGTCATGATACGTATCGAGCGGATCGAGACGCTGGGTGATGTCAGCTGGGTCAGGAATGGCCGCTGCGGCGTGACATTTGCCGAACCGCTGAAACCGCGTGAACTGGAGCGGTTGCTCTGGATCGTCAAACATGCCGACAAACATGAGAATAACGTCGTGAACTCCGCCACCGCAATGTGGCGTTAGTCGCGTTGGATTAAGGCCGACCATGATGGTATCGCTTGCGAGCCCCATTATGGGCGATAGGCGTCATCATCCATAATCATCCCGCTCGGTTCCGTCATAGCGACTGGAACGCCGTCTGCGCTTAATCTGTGACCCGCGGCATAGACAGCAGGCACGAAAGCAACGTATCACGCTGTAACACGGGTTAAAGGGAGTGGATTTGTGAGCCGTTTCAAATTTCTGGCCGGCATGGCCGCCATGTTCTTCATGGGCCTCGGGGCGCCCGCCACGGCGCAGGATTGCGACATCATGCACGCGCTGCAAATCGATGTGAAGGATGGCCGTTTCAAAGTCTTTCTAAACGGTGTCTATCTCTATGAAGATGATGACAGGTTGATCAAACATGCCAGAGGGTTCAGCGACTGGCTGGTGCAGGGCGAAAATCTTGTCCGGGTTGAATTTGACGGCAAAGCCGGCGATTTTTCGGTGATTCGGGTCTGCAAAGGCGCTTTCCCTGATGAAAAGGGTGATTTTCGCGATGCTGATACAGTTGCCGAGGCAAGGTTCGACGGCACCGCGAGCAAGGATATGCGGTTCCATCGGCAGGCTCCGGTTGCGGCCGAATATATGAAAGCCGAAATTGCCGGTGATGAGGGGTTGATGGAGGCGGTTCGAACATTGCAGGATGCGGCGGCCAGCGGTGATGTGGACAGTGTGATAGCCATGCACGCGCCCATGTTTCGCGACGCGGAGCGGCAGGGCGTGTCCCTGGATTGGCTCACCACCTATATGCGCGATATCCTGTCCAACAATCCGGTCGATATAGCGACAGGTCTGGTCGCCAAACCGATCATGGGCGGCCGGGCCTATCAGGTGCTGAACGCAGAGCAAAAGTCGGCCATATCGCTGAACGCGGTCTATGAAGACACGAACGTGTTTTGGAAAAGCGGCACATTCTGGGCCCGTTTCGATGGCAAATGGTTCGTTCTGGCGCTGTAGAGCCGTGTGTAGTGACACGGCGCTTTTTCCCAAAAGCCCTAAAACTCTATTTCCTACTATCCCAACTATTGTTGGGTTAATCTAAAAATTCACGAATATTAAACGGGCGAAACCTATAGTTATTAAAATAACAAGAAAGTTATTCCCCGATGTTTCAACTTGTTTACAAAAGTAAGCCAGCGCCCGGTTATGATCCGGATGATTGTACCGAAATATTATTCCAGTCGCGCCGCAACAATCCCAAAATGGGTATCACCGGCGCGCTGCTCTATACCGGCACCTATTTTGTCCAGGCGCTGGAGGGCAGTGAAGAGGCCGTCCGCGAGGTCTATGCCACGGTAAAGAGAGACCCCCGACACGAACAGATTGAATGTTTGTCCGAACATGAAGTAGAAGAAGCCGAATTTGGACGCTGGACCATGGCTTTTCCCCGCACCAAAATTAACGAGAATAGCGATCTGGAGCATCAGCTGCAGTTTATGACGGAAAGTGCTTGCGAGGAAACGCGCGCGCTGTTCACGAAATTTTTGAACAAAACCCGCAAAAAACAGCATTGATGGCGCAATAGATCTGCAAGATAGCACAGGTGCAAAGAACCCGTGAGGAGCAGCACGCCGCACCCTATCATCCGATCGCGTGGAAAGGCCGGTAAAAAACCTCTTTCCTATATCGATCGATTCATGGCTTAATGGGCACCATGACAAACCGGCCATATGCGAAAACCGATCTGCGCCGCGGGACGGCGTGGAAATCTCGTATCGCGCGCACCCTCTTCGCGCTTGCTGCGCTTTATGGCATAACGGTGCTGCTGCTCGGTCTGTTCGGCGAGGCGCAATTTAACGCCGCTATGCCGCCTGCGATTACCCATCCCGAATTTTACTACGGCTTTCACGGGGTCGCGCTGGTGTTTCAACTTGTCTTTGTCTTGATCGCCGTTGACCCGGAGCGCTATCGCCCGCTGATGCTTTTGGCGGTGCTCGAAAAGCTTGCCTTTTTCGGTCCCGCGCTGTGGCTCTATAGCGGCGGCAGATTGACGGAAGGCGGACCGTTTTACGGCGCGATGATTGATGGGGTCTGGGCGCTGCTGTTCTTGCTGGCGTGGTGGTTGACGCGGCCGGAAAAGGAGGCAGCTCCTTGACTAACTGTATTGATGAACTATTACACCAATACAGCAAGATCATTCTGATCCTGCCCATCAAAGGATCAGAAACATGACAAGGACACAGAAGATTTTATCGACCGCTGCTCTGGCCGCGGCTGGTGTGGGTGGGGCCGCGCAAGCCCAGGACGAGACGCAAGAATCGGTGGCAGCCAATTTGAAACAGCTGGACGCGCAGCTATTCCAGGCTGCGTTTGAGACATGCGATATGGCTTTGGTCACCGATCTGCTGGCCGATGATCTGGAATTTTATCATGACCGCGATGGTCTATCCTATACCACGGCCGATGCCTTTATCGCCGATGTGAAACGCGATTGTGGTGGCGGGAAGCGGGTGCTGGTCGAGGATAGTCTGACTACTCATATGATCGGTGATTTCGGCGCGATGCAACATGGTCGCCACGAATTTCATCAAGTCATGCCGGATGGCTCCAGCATCGCGCGGGAAAAGGGCGTTTTCATGCATATGTGGAAGCGCGACTATAGTGGCGACACCGGCTGGAAGATTACCCGTATCATCAGCTATGACCATGAGGGTATTGAATAGGTCGAAATAATCAAGAGGACTGCGCTTGCGTTCGTCCAATATCTCATCACTATCAGTTAGGCGTCCCGCTTCGCGTTATTAAGGCGTTGAGAAACGCGCTAATATGTTGGTTGTGATGATTGAAACAGTGCGCGAATTTCACGGCCCATCCAGATTGTTGAGCAAGCCGCCTTGCCCCACCGCGTATCGTTCTATAGACCTGATAAAGACTAGACGTACCGACCCCCCTGGAACAATGTTTCTTAAACGGAACGAACAAAGATAGGTCAAAGGATTGAGTTTTTCGGAATTTGCGATTGCGATGGCGCTAGTAAATGCGCCGGTAACCGCACCACCCCCAACGACTACCGCCGCCCTGGGCTTTGATTCAGCTGCCGCAGATGTGCAAGCCATGGCCGCGCCATCACCGCTCGCCGCCTTGTCGGCCAGCGAACAATTATTTGGTTCCATCGCCGCTGCAGCATGGCAACCCGAAACGGGAGCACCTGCACCTGCGCCATGGCCGGTACCTTTGGAACCGGCGGCTGAGCCTTTGTCACCGGTCGGCCCGCTTGCACCAGCCGACCCTGCCGCTGCGGCTGCTGAAGCGGATCAAGCCGACCCGAACGAAATCATCGTAACGGCGCGACCGCGCGCACCCAAAAGCGATCCGTTGCAATCCTTGAACGCCGATTCTTTCAGTGTCGTCCAGGGCGTCGATGACGCCGTGGTCGGCCCCGTCGCCGACGTTTATGAAAAAGCTTTGCCCAGTCCGGTGCGCACCGGGCTGATTAATTTTCTGAGCAATCTGGGTGAACCGGTGGTTTTCCTCAACTATCTGCTACAACTCAAACCCGGTAAAGCGGCCGAGACACTGGGCCGTTTCGCGATCAATTCTACAATCGGTATCGGTGGCTTGGTTGATGTTGCCAAGAAAGAGCCTTTTAATTTGCCCCGGCGCCTCAATGGATTTGCAAATACGCTGGGCTATTATGGCGTGGAGCAGGGGGCTTTCCTGTTTTTACCTTTAATCGGGCCCACGACGGTTCGGGACTTGTTCGGTCGGGTGGTTGATCTCTCCGTATTGCCCTTTGCTGTTGGTAAGCCCTTTAACCAACTGGCCTATACGCTACCGTCGGGAATTATTACCTCGCTCGATTTTCGCGTCGAACAGGACGCGCAATTGCAAGAGTTGCGGGATAGTAATGATCCATACACTGCGACGCGGGAACTTTACCTGAAGAAACGCCAAGCCGAAATTGATGCGCTACGCGGCAAAAGCCCAGAAAAAGAGGGCGACGTTGAATAGCTAGTTAGGCGTCTACCCGCACCAATCCCGCCGATAACCTTGCCAAGGCTCGGCTAGGCCTTCCTTGATAAGCGTTGAGCCAAGGCTCTGTCCGCCGCGGGAGACGACGCGCAAATCGCGACCATATTGGTCTTGATCATTAAATATATCGCTTTCCAGATCAAAATTGCCGTCGTTTAGAAGCGCTAATAGCCGCATTTTGGCACGGTCCCCCAAGCGTTTTTCCGATGCGCAGCCGGGGTTGGAAATTTCCGGCGTGTTAATATCGGAAACACGGATTTTGCGGCCTTCAAACCAAAATGTATCGCCATCCACTACGCAATTGGTGCGAACAGCACCAAAGCAAATGCCAAAGCTGGCGCGGTGCGGATCAATTACGGCGCTTTGAGAGGCAGGCGGGCCACCGCTAAACCAGATGGCGGCAAACAGTGCGCTGCAAGCGGCCACAGTGATTATAGCGAAGGCGGGCCAGCCGAGCGACGGGCGGCCAAGGTTTTTGGGTAACGGACGAAACGGCCCTTGCTGCGCACGCCGAGAGGCCTCGCGGTGGCGCGCTTTGGGAAACGGCGTGATAGGAGCGTTGTTCATGGGTTGAGTATGTGTCGATTATTCTAAAAATAAGTGAATCCCACATAATATCGTACTCGCGCGAATTGAATCGACAGTATGAGGCTGGTGCGCGGCGGCCTTCGGTAATTTACGCCACGGTCCGTTTACTTTTCACAAAACTGTCATGAAACTGCGTGGGTGATTGCGCTGAGACACGAACTGGCGGTTTACGCCCTTACCGGACTGACGATCCTAGGGATTGCCGCGTCGTCTGCTGATTTCCGTCACGGACCGCTTTTCCGCGAGGATGGCGTGGTCGAAACGGCAGCCGCCATGCTGTTTCTGGCGGCGTTGATAATCGGGCTGCATCGGCGGTTGTTTCGGAGCGCGGTCGGGCTTGGCTTTTGTGGTGTGGCGCTGCTCGCCTGTTTAAGCGAGATTAGTTTTGGTGCGCGTTATTTGGATTTCGCGATGCCGGCGATGGCCGGCGGTGGCGAGTTAGACGGCGCGCAAGATCTGGTGATGCTTGCCTATCGAGGGGCAGAGGCAAATGGGGGGACGCTGTTGGTCATTGTCTTGGCGGTGATTGTGCCGCTGCTGGCTGGGATATGGACTTATCGCAGCGGGCATTTAGCGCGCCTTGCAGCCTGGTTTTGCGCCGATAATGGCCGCGCCACGATTGCCGTGGCGATGGCCGTCATTGGCTTGGCAACAATTCTTGATGTGATGGAAGTTGCCCGTTTTGCCGAAGAAATATTGGAGCTATTTGGCGCTGGCCTTTTCGTAACGGCGGCCTTGCGGCTCGATCGCTGATGTAGCGATATTGGGGATTTCGCGAGCGGAAGTGGAAATAGAACCAATTTGAGTCTATTTCTGCCTGCCGGGCGTTAGAATATCGGCGTAAAACTGCCATTTTTTCGCTGATATTGGGCCGAAACGCCCGCTGTCGTTAAGTCTAACTTGTTGATCTTACGCGAATTTACCCCATTATGAGTCATTCTAAGGTTAACATGGGATGATTTGCGATGCTAAGTCACAAGCTATGATAGATAAATGCTTTCGTTTCGCCACTCTGGCCGCCGCTGCGACGGCCATGATCTCTACCCCTCTTGTCGCGCAGACAGCCAGTCCACCCGGGGAGTCTGCTCGAGGCGCTAAGCCGACGACTCCGTCGCGAGAGGATTATCCTGACGCGGGGCAGGCCTTTGGAATGGTCTGGGATTATAATGGCAATGTCGAAGATCCCGTTCTTGCGTTTCAGGTTCCGGAAACCGACAATCAGCTTTGGACCATGGGGTGCAAGAAACAGGCAGACGGTAGCGTCCGTATTGCGAACATGATTATTGCGACGCCCAAGGAGTTGATGGCGGAGGATCGCTTTGGTTTTACGATAAGGGTCGATGATGCCCAGTCGATTGGCGTGCTGGCGCGGATGCTGCCGGCCCAGGTTGAGGGCGAAAATTATCATATGCCGCAATTTTACTTACCCAATTCCCACAGTCTGTTTCCGGCATTAGCGCGTGGAAGTCGGGCGTTTGTCAATCTGAATGGGAACAAGTTCAGCGTGCATTTAAAGGGTTCGGGCGAGGCGCTTACTAAATTTCTAAAAGCCTGCCAGTAAAAAATCTCTCTTAGGAGTGTCGCGCAATTTGTTGAACGCGATTGGATGGCTGCGCCTAACTGGTAACGGTCAAATGATAAGCGATGCTGCATTATTCGTTGCTGGTACGATGCTGGCACCAATGAACAGGGCGGATGAAACTAGAGCAGCGATAGCGGCGGTGAATTGAACGGAGAAGTTACGGGGCATGATAGATCCTTTGAGGTTTAGTGTGTTGTTGTGAGTTAGATAAACAGTGACGCGGCATTTTGGGCGGCTGGACCAACGCTGGCGCTGATCATAACAGTAGCTGAGAAAAGAGCGGCGAAAGCGGCGAGAACTTGGTTTTGAATAGTGCGGGTCATGATGATGTTTCCTTTGAAGTTTTGGTTGCAGATTAAGCGATGAATGAAGCGGTGTTTTGAACAGCTGGGCCAACACTAGCGCTGATCAGAACAGCGGCAGAGAATAGAGCGGCAAAAGCAGCGGCGACTTGGTTCTGGATATTTACGTTTGACATTTGAAATTCCTTTTAGGTTAAATCTGGTCTTTCGCGGTTGTGTTTGCGAAGATGTCTGTAGCTTTGCATGGCCCGTGCCAGTTTTAATTTATATATATAAATCAAATGGTTATGGAAATTTCAAATTTTTATGAGATGATCAAAATCTAAAAAATAGTAAAATATGCTAACTATTGGTTTTCGATAAGATATAATTTGTGCGTTTCATGCCCACGCGATCTTAATAATCACCGGCTAGCCCCGATTGGATGTTCGGACCCCGCCTCACCCGTGTCTTTGCCAGTCGCAATAATGCACTCTGGTGGTCAGCCATGGTGCTGATCACTGCCTATTGTGTTGCTGCAGAACCGCCAGCCATGCTTGGCGCAGAGGCGCATGTTGAGGAAGACGGACAACGCAAAGATATGGAAAAGTCCGATGATCCTTGGGCAGACATGAAGAATGTCGCCAAAAAGCGCGAAAAGCTTTTGCCTTAGTTGGGACGTGCCCTAGTTGATGGGCCGGATTTATCAGGCCCATCCATGACTTACGCTAATATTGTGCGGTTCCACCATCGACGCTGAGCATCGCACCGGTGATACCGGCGCCGGCGTCGGATGCTAGCAATAAGGCCATGGCGGCAATTTCTTCCACGGTATTGGGGCGTTTGAGCGCACTTTCCTGAGCGAACATGTCGATCATTTCCTCGAACGTCATGCCGAGGCCTTTGGCAGTGGTCGGACCATTGTCGAGAATGAGGTCCGTGATTACCAGCCCGGGGCAGATTGAATTGACAGTAATGCCCATGGTGCCAACTTCCTGCGCAACTGCCTTTGTCATGCCGTTAATGCCATGCTTGGCTATGGTATAGGGCGCGAAAGTTGGTTTGCCCATTTTGCCTTCGGTCGAACTGATATTGATCACTCGACCCGATTGCTGAGCAATCATGGGTTTCAGTGCCCGGCGTGTTGCCCAGAATGTGGAATAGATATTCCACTTCATGGCTTCGTCAAATGCTTCGTCAGTAAGATCCACGAGCGGGGCGAGGGCGCCAGCGCCGCCGGCATTGTTGACGAGAATATCCACTGTCCCGAATTTTTCCGAAGTCTGATCAATAAAGCCTTCAACAGAGGCTTGCTGCATCACATCGCCCGCTACAAAGATAGCACGGTCACCTACATCAAGTTCAGCAATGACCTTGGCCCCTTTTTCGGGATTGCGTGCCATGAGCGCGACATTAGCGCCTTCGGCCAAAAAGGCTTCGGCAATTGCGCGCCCTATGCCTGCTGTACCGCCGGTGATCGCAGCGGTTTTACCTTTGAGTTGCATGATCTTCTCCCATATTTTTATTCATCCACCGCTATCGTTTCAGGGCTTCTCCAGCAATCATTCAAAAGATTAGTGGCTGGAAATGAAGCACTCAGAACACTGAAAGATAAGCGAATCTTTCAGATTGTTCACAAAAATAGACTTGAATATGAACCTCAGATAAAATCAACATTCAGCAAGCGGTCAAGCGGTCAGGCCTAAAACGAATCTTGTCGGGCATCAAACACGTCGGATCGGGATGATCCTTTTGGAGTAGAAGCAATGATCAACAAGGTTTTAGGAACATTAGCCATCACCACCGCTGCTGTTTCAGCAATGGCATTCGCAACACCGGCTGAGGCACGGGGCGGATATAATCAAGGCTATAATGACGGATATTATCAGCAGGTCCGTGATGACCGCCGGCGCTATCGCCGTGGTGACTATTATCGCGGTGATCGTTACCATGATCGTCGGGACCGTCGTTATTATCGCGAAAAGCGTCGCTATCGCAATGATCGTCGTCGCGGATGTGATCGCGGTACGGGCGGTACAATCATCGGTGCAATCGCTGGTGGACTGCTCGGCAATGAGGTGGCTCGCCGCGGTGATAAGACCGAAGGTACGATCATCGGTGGCGCAGTAGGCGCTCTGGCTGGCCGTGCCATTGACGGCAACTGCTAAGGTGAGGCCGTATATAGATTAAAGTTAAGCCCCCTGTACTCGTATTGGAGTGCAGGGGGCCTTTTGTTCCTCGCGTCGCGTATCGAGGATAGGGGATCGTGGTCTGAGGCCACGGTCCCCGTTTTATGTTTATCGCATCTTCTATCGACGAGCCAGCATTGGCGGCACTGGGCCGACCCAGTCTGACAGATTGACCTCGTCTTTAACAAAATAGGGCTTGCCCTGACTGTTCAGGTAGAAGCGTTGCATTTCACTGCGGCTAAAGGGTCGTGAGCCGAGCCGCCCGAACACAGCCATTTGGCCGCCGGTTTCATCGACTGCCCGGTCACGGTCCAATCCTTTGGACAGAGCCAAGGCTGGTTTGGGCGTGCGGGCAAAGGCGATAAGTTCCGGCATCGGTGGCGGTGAGAAGCCGTAATAATTGGGCTGACTATCAGGCGAGGTCAGCTGAATGACTTTAAGACCGTTACGACCATCCGCGACATAAGCGAATAATGTGGCGTTGGTGGATCCGACAATCACATCTTCCGCATCATTCATCTGACCGCCAAATGTTTCTTTGCGATAGATGACCGGCGCTTCCGGTTTGGTGATGTTGGCGATGACCAACCCTTCATCTTTCGCAGCAATATAGGCATAGGTACGAGCCAGATAGAGGCGTTTCGCGTTTTTCAGCGGGATGGTTCCGGATTCAACAGCCACCGGATTTTCCATCTCGGTAATGTCGAACAGTTTCACGCCCTCGGCATCGGTGACCCAGATATAGCGGAACTGCAAGGCAGACGCCCGCGCATCGATCATCGGCATGGTCACGACATGGCGTGGTTTCAAAGGATCATCGAGGTCAATAACCACCAGTCCGCTGGTCGCGGTGATATAGGCATAGTGACCCGCCAGCGTGATATGTTTGGCGCCGTTCAAGACACCTTCTGCATTCCAGGTAACGGCCCGTTTAAAGAAATTGTTGCGGAACTCCCCATCAGCCAGCGTGTTGATATCAACCAGGATCAGACCTTCCTCGCTGTCGGTAACGACCGCGTAGTTATAAATCGGATGAAAAGCCTGCTCTTCATTGATTTCACGCAGCTCTGCGGTGTTGCGCTCGGGCGCAATGGGTTGGTTGGTTGACAGTGCCATGCAAGTCGCATTTTTCGTTTTCACATGCGTGTCTTGACCTATCGAGGAGAAAGGCGCTTTGACAATGCGTTCAGAGAAACCCTTGTTGCCGATTGAAGCGACATCATAGGCGCGGAAGCCGCCTTTGCCCTCGGCGACAAACATATATTCACCGCGCAGCTGGAGGCATCGGACACTATCGCGCGTACCCTGCACAACATTGGCAAATTCTTCCAGTGCCTTGGTCTCGCCGGACAGATCATCATCCAGTCGCTCGCCGCGCACCCAGTTGATCAGCTCACGGCCATTATCTTCAACATGCATACGCCAGTAGTCAGGATAAGCATATTTTTGCAGGTAGGAACCGATAACTGCTTGGGGCTCATCCCATTCGGTGACGCGGACGGCTTCAAAGCCCTTGTCCATGCCAACCCAGGCATGCAGGCCGACAAAATTCACGAAATTCGTGCCTTGCAGCAAGAGCTGCGACATGATCGCATTATTGTCATTGGCTTCGCTCAAGTGACAATCGGAACATTGTTTGGTTTCAGTTTTGCGAACCGTGTGCGGGAAGTGAGGGGCAAAAGCCTGACTGGAAAAGCCAATGGACGAGATCGGTGGCTGCTGCACATAGATGCGTTCGCGGTTGATGTTGGTCGATGACAGGACCAGCGCCGAGGTGGACCGGACGGGTGCGATGATGCTGCCTTTGGTTGTCTGGTGACGGCCAAGCTGGAACATCTGATCTCGGGCTACCTGGGGATTATAGGTCGCATAGTTACGCGTCGTGCCGCCTTCATATTTATGGCTTTCCGTTTGCCAGTTTGCCTCGATTGGCAAGTGACAGCCGCCGCAACTGGTTGTCCAACTGAGGTGACAGGTGAAGCAGACCATGTTTTCGTCTTTGTGCGCGCGGTCGTCCATCGGTACGCCGCTGCCAAAGGTGAACTTGCCCGTTTCCGCGCCGCTTTTTGACATCAGCTTGGCCCGTGCGGCTTTCTGGTTAAAATCAGGATGTCCGCGGCTGACGCTGTCTTTGACGAGGCTGACGCGCCAGCTAATCTTGGGGTCGACAATAGAGCGTTGGATGAGAACGCGATTGCTGTCTTCGTCCTGCATCCATTCAAAGCGTCGCTGGCCGTCTGCATTCCGCAGTAGTGCCAAGTTATTGCCTTTGGGTCGTGCAGCCAGATTGGACGTCATGAGTGTCGGATACGCGTCTGCTGTGCCGTGGCAGTCCTTACAATTAATCTCTACCGCATTGGCCACTTCGCCATATATGAGACCATTGCCGTGGCTGTCTTGCGCAAAGTGGCAATCAGCGCATTGCATACCAACTTCGGCATGAATGCTCATCATGTGGACAGATTTTCCGGGATTAATGCCGGGTTCGACAAATTTCGGTTCGTCTTCTTTGCGGAATTTTTCGGGATCATCATTGTCGACAATATCACCGTCTTCATCGAGCAAATTGCCATCACGATCGCGTTTTAGAATCGCCCGGAAGTTCCATCCATGGCCATGATAATCGGCAAATTGCGTGTCTTTGGCCTCACTGTTGAGATCATAGACATTGCGAAGGAAATCGAGGTCGCCCCATAATCCTTTGGGCGACGCGGCCTCTGGATTCCGGTCCAATATCTTGCGCACTTCTTCGGCATCGGGATATTTTTGCTGCTTATAGGTTTTCTGATATTCTTCGTCACTCATACCCTCCGGCCGAGGCGTGGTGTTATCCGGTCCGGGCCACATTAAAGGTGCATCAGATTCATAATCCCACATTGTATAGCCGAGGAAGCTGTTCAGGAAGATATTGGGTTGGTGCATGTGACAGTTCATGCATTGCGCGGTTGGAATGGCGCGTGTGAAGGCGTGCTGGATCGGATGGCCTTTTTCGCGCTTTGCCGGGTCTATGTCGCCGCGGTGATCATCATCGGAATGGCCATCATCATGTTCGTCCCCATGATATCCAGCTTTCTTGGCATAGCCGCCCTTTTTGCCATGAGCAGCATCATAGGTGCCAAATTTGCCAACGCGATGCTCGCCTTCCTTCAGGTTGCGGATCGTTGGATCTTTGGTCTGCGTCTGGCCATCACGACCGGCCTTTGCATAGATCAGGCTGTGGCGCGGTTCGCGGTCATTGGCGTAAATGACATGACAACTGGCGCAGCCGGATTGACGGTAATCGCCCGGCTGATCATTGGTGCCCATGAACCATGTGAACGGGTCGTTGAGGCGTGTTTTATGGATATTCAATGCAGGGATTGCGACACGTAACCCAGTGCCGGGACCACGATTGGATTGTTTCAGATCAGGGCGTCCCGGTTCTTCGAGACGTTGAATGATCCCGCCAATATTGGGCAGGCCAATTTCCGGAAACTGCGTGTTGACGTTGCGTCCCCCGCGTTCAAACACCCGAAAAACGTCTCCCGGTGGTATCGTGTGCCAAGTCGGCAACGGATAAAGAATGGGCAAGGCGCCGCGCTTTTTCTGTTCGTCGGTTACGGTTCCATGTGGATTGCCTGGTGACTTGATAGTCGCGGGTTGGCCGTCGCGCGTATAGGCTTCGCCGAAAACATAATTTTTAAACGGGACAATACCGTTATTATAGGCGGCTCCACCCCACAGCATTGCGCCGGTCGCCATCAGGGACCGCTCGGACGCCTCAATGATTTCCATATGGCAAGCGCCACAGGACTCCCGCGCCACGCGATAATCGGAAGGATTGACGAAGCGCACAAATTCGGGCGATTCCTTGTTCAGCAGCGTATAGCTGCGTTTCGGGTTGGCCGAAGAGGGCCAGTGCCAGGTCTCAGGATATTTGGGGAGGACATGCGCTTTTTTGAGCGCATACATATATTGTGGGCTGCTTTTGCCCCAGTCATTGTCGCCATTGACGCTGGCATCGCCGCCGTGACAATCGACACAGCCGAGCACCACGGCCGGTGTCTCGTGCATCGTCTTCTGATCGCTATCGGTATGACAAGAAACACAGCCGGTGCTTTTGGTATTGGCCGCATCCCAAGTCTGGTTTTGCGGTGCAGGCGGCGTAAATGTATAGTCAATTTTTTGAGCCTTCTCTTTGCCTGCAGCGAGGGCTGGAGAAGAACCAAACACAAGTAAAAAAGCCGCAAAAGCAAGCGCTAGTCCGCTCCGCATCACGTCAGGAGTGCGTGATATTGATAACTTGGAGGGAGAAGAAAACTGCATATCAGAAGGCCAATATTGCGTTGAAGAGAATGGAATAATGGAAATCGCGTTTGTCTGTCTGGTCAAACAAATCTTGGAATCCTTTTCCGGGAAGCAGGGCCGCGCCGGAGAGGCGGAACACTAGGTTTTGCGTGGCTTTTGGGCGGTAAATTGCCGCAGTTGACAGGTCCCAACCGATATCCTTGGGTATCGACCCTTCCACGCGCAGCGCTTCCAAGCTCTCTGTTTTGTGGAACCATAAATGGTTGGCATTGACCGATAGCCGAAAGTCCGGGGTCAGATCTGCGTCAACGCCAACGCCTGCCAATATCGTGCCGGGATTGTTGAAATTGCTTTGGCCTTGTTCTTTGGAAGATCGCAGCGAATTGAGAATACCATTGCGGCCATTGATACTGATCGCCCGGCCACCACCGGCGAAAGGAATCGTTTGCCTGATCCAGTAGCTTGTATCAGCCCCGGCAAAAATCGGGTTCTCGAAAATTGAGTCAAAGCCCGCTTCGGTATTGTTATAGGGATTGCCATCGCCGCTGGCGAATAGGCCCGATGCCCGGAAACGCAAGAAGTCGACATCATAGCTGGCTTCTGCAGCGGCAAAATAGGCGGCAATTTTAGCCGGCTCGCTGGTAAAGATACTGTTGCGGTCTTCGCCAAAGGCTCCGTACAGCTGACCGGTTACATTGATCCGGCCAATCCGGCCATCGACCGCATAGCCGGGATAGACCACATCATAAGCGCGCCCGCGTAAATCACCGATCAGGGCAGGGCGTACCGGGAAACCGTTATCGTCAATCTCGATATCGCTCTTTTCGCGATTCATATTATAGGTGACGCTGAATTGGCTGGTCAGGCCGACAAAGGGCAAATCCTGACGATAGAGATTGGCAAAAAATATGTAGCTTTCGCGCGGCGTCTGGAAAATATCGTTGAGGCCGCTGTTGGTATCTTTTTCCAGCTGCACAAAAGCGCCGAGGTTATATTGTACGCGGTTGTTGTCGCGCGTGCCGAATAGACGAAAGCCCAGTTGGTTGTCCTGAAACAGAAAGCCCCGGAAATCGGCCTGCATTGGCTGGATACCGATGCGGAAACTGTCAAAATCGTAGCGCGCAGAGGTGTTGCGGATATGATAATCGAAAAAGGCTTCCTGCACGCCGACGAAATAGTCGGTGCGGTTGGATGTTTTGGATGGCTCAACAAACAGCACCCGACGCTCTGGCACATTTACATGATTGATTTGCGTCGCCAGGGTTAGCCGATATTCGACATCAGGCGGCTTATAAGCCGTGGAGCCCTTGATCAGCGCAAAGCCGGTAATGAAAGTCTGCGCATAGACTTCCGATCCCGAGCGGCCGAATACATCGATGCTATCGGAGCGTTCCGTTGTCTGTACGCCCACTGGAATGGGAAAGCTACGTGGTTCGATCACCGTGTCAGAAATTGCGTTGACGACAAAAAACCAGTCATCGCCTTTCAGGAAGGACGGTTTTTTGTCTTCGGGAATAGGCTTGTCGCCCTTTAGAACATTCTGTCCATAGGGATCAGAGGTCGGGCGGCAATTGGCTCGTAGCGCGCCAAAGACTTTATAGATCGATTGGTCGCTGCCTTTTTGCGGGCATAATGTTTGCAATATCCGCCAGCGGTCCGGGACCGGGAATTCATCGGTTGGGAAAGCTTCTGGCGGCGGCGCGCTGATCGCTCCGGGATTATTCTGGGTTACGCGGTCCGGCAGTTCTTTGGGAACACCAGGGCGACGACGGCCATCAATCAGCGCTTCATCCGCATCCAGCCCGTCAAAATCCATTTCCAATTGTTCAGGTTCCGCCGCAGAAGGACTGGCTTCTGTCGGTGTCGTAATCGGCAGGTCGGATGGTGAAACGGCGTCTTCTTCCTCAGGATCCGGGCCGCCAACGGCGACTAAGCCAGCGCCTTCATCCACTTGTGCAACATCAAAATCCGAATTTTCAATGCGCATCCAGTCAAATTGTTTGCCGGCTAATAATGCCGTCAGCGACGTTTCCATCTCCTCGACGGACAGGCGTTGCGCTTCCATCTGCTCTGCCTGACCAGACATTACTGCCATTATCGGCATGAAGGAAGAAGAGAGAGCCGGCACTTTTGCTACAGTCCTTCGCAGACATTCTGGTCATCAGTGTCAAGAAACGGTGCAAACGGGCAGTTTACATAACGCAAACGAACCTGCGCATCGCCAAGATCAACCACCACATTGTCGGCGCGAATGGCCTTTGGCGCATTGCCGATGCCGCCCACTCTTAGGCCCGCATTGTGCAATCCGAGGAAGCTGATCATATCATCCTGATCGATACCATCGCCAGAGACGCCCAAGCCGCCGATCAATTGATCACCGCGATAAATCGGGACACTGCCCGGGAAAATCTGAATGCCGTTTTCAAGCCGGTTCTGTCCTGCAACCGCGTCCGGCGTGTTGGTACAGCGCATTGGCGTGTCGGTTGCAGAAGCGCCGGTGACAAAGGCAAGATGCTGGCCAAGATTGGGGAAAATCAAAGCGGCCTGTAGGCCGGTTGCCAATGGATTAAAATCTTCGATCGGGCGAGACAATGGTCCCGGAGGACGTCCCAGCTCACCATCGGGAAAATAAGGACGGGACAGATTACCACCTGAGCGATCAGCAAATGCGACTGTGCCTGTGAGCGCATTAGGATCATTTAAAAAGGTGCGTACACGACCCACAAAGGCGGCGACATCGGTATCAGGATTGCCCAGCAGATCGGATGCCGCAACACGGTTGGAAAAGAAGGAGGCTGTCCGCGCTTTTTGAAGCGATACGTCGGTTCCGAAAATAGGCGCATCGGGAGAACGCACAATGCCCAATATTTCACCATGCGTGTCGACAACTGAAATAGAAACTTGTGCCCGGCTATCGAGTGGCTGTCTGATCTGGGCGCGTGCCCGGGACATGATGATAAAGGCTTCTTCCAATATCGCCCGTGTTTCGGCGGACGTGAGCGGTGTGGTAACGTCAGCGCCATCTGTGGCAGCGCGGATTGGAAAGCGATTGGTGCCTGTGCCATCGGAAAGGACAAAGGCATCGCGATTTTGAAACTCGGCTGCGGTTGAAGCCCGAATACCAGACGCTTCAGTGCCATAGGCAGAGCCTGCGATGATCGCGCCAGCGGTATAACCCGTGACGGCAATCAAGTTGCCGGACGTGCCATTGATGGCGGCAAAATTGCTTTGCAGCGTGGAGAGATCACTGACCACCATGTCGCTGAATCGCAGCGAGGTACCGTCCACTGAAATCCGGTTGGCGGCGATAGAGGCGGGAGGCGCAAAGCCCTGAATACCGGCCAGTGCAATGGCTTCCTCATCATCCACGTCAGTATCAAGGATGTTGGGATCAAAACCGTAGTCACCGTCTCCCATGACGCCGATCGCGCCGACAACAACACCATTTTTATAGAGTGGCAGTCCGCCGGGATCTGCAGACAGACCAAGCGGAGAACGCTTTGGCCCGATCAGCGCCATTGCGCCGGGATTGCCGAAACGCTGATTGAGATCGGAGCACGGCAATTGGCTGAACTGCACACCAAATAGAGGTCCGCTTTCAAGCCCTGCGGTTGTCGGTGCTGGCGGAAAATGCTCCTGAACGATCTGGCTTGCAGTCCGACTAGAAAAGGCGTTGCCTGCGCTCGACAGATAGGCGCCTGTCACGGCTTTCGCGATGGCGCCAGCAGCAGCAGGAACGACCACACCCTGCACGTCGATACCCGGATTGTTAATCGCTCCCAAAGCGGTGCGCGCGCTTGTCGTGGCAGTGGCCCGTGCCCCGTTCATTTCAAACACGGCCAGGACGTTGCCGACCCGGTCCGTGACTGCGATAACCGACGGCAGACTGCGGGCCGTGGCTTCACCAACGGCTTGCGCAATTACAGTTTGGACGTCCGTGACGCTAAGCGCTTCTTGCGCAGGAGGTGTAAAAGCTCCGCCATTGCCATCAACCGTCGTTGGCGGTGGAGTAGGCGATGGCGCCGGTGATGGGGTGCCACCAAAATCATTGCTATCGCCCCCGCCTCCGCAAGAGCTCAGGACCAAAGCAGCTGCTGAAATGGCAGCGGTGAAACGAAACTTCCGCATTAGCGTAACGCCCTTATGGTTCTGACAGCGCTACCCAGTGCCCGCCGGAATTGCAGGGGTTTGTAGCTATTGGGTTCATCAACCGCTTTATAAGCGACATTAATCTGACCGCGCAGGCTGGCTGCCGCTGATTCACTTACCTGACCGCTGTTCACCAGTCCGTTGAGTAACGTGTCAATTGCCATCACGGCCTGTACGCTGCCTTCATAGTCGGTGTAGCGCGGCGAGATTGCCTGTCCGGCAATCGTTTCCATGATCTGGAAGGTTTGATCGCGGCCAAATTGCGCGCGAGAGAAGCGATCTGCCAAGCTTGTGGCCGTCTGCCGCAAACGGGCGGCTGCCTGAACCGCTGGTGCTCGACCTTGACCCATGGCCGCATGAAACGCTTTGGACCGCGCGTCAAATTGCCCTGCAAGATCGGGAGCAGCCACTTTGATCGCGGCGCTCAACATGATCATATTTTCATCATTATAAGGTGGCATGCCTTCGGGAATCGGCCGGCCGGGATTATTGACCGAGGTTGGTCGGGCAGAGGTTTCATCATAAATCCGCCGATGGCAGCTATGGCAATCATAGAAATAAAATTCCGGGAACATGCCTTCCTGAGCAAGAGCCGGTTTTGAGAAAAGATTGAGCGAACGTTCCAGTGCCATTGATTGTCCGACGGCCCAGAAACGAACGCTGTTGGTCTTGCCCTTGCGGCGAACATAATCAACATCTTCGTCATGATGCTGTTGCAGCGTCGAAAAAAGATCCAGTTCAAAGGAAATGCGGGGATGGCCTGCCGCCATGATCCGGTGATCAACAAATTGGCCGTTTTTGGCGCTGCCAAAGTGACAGTCGAGACAAGTGCTCGCGCGTATTTTTGGGTTTTCCAGCGGCGTAAGGCCTAAAGAGACGTTCTTCGCGTGATTGGCGCCAACAGCATAATGAGCCGAAAGCCAGCCAGATGACGCGCCGTGACAGGATTCGCAACCAACGCCGTCACCCGTTTGAAAACGCGGCCCTTTTTTAGCTGCAGGCGTGCTGTGACAGCCCAAACATTGCTGCGATGAGGACGCGTCTTTGATACCAAGGCGTTTGGCAATTGCGATGCTGCGCGGTTCGCGCAAAACGCGAAAGGCCCTGCTATGTGCCCCTCCAGGCGTGGATTCTTCCTGCCAGCGCATTAATTCGTCCTGGCGCACTATCTCGCCGTCGGCTTCCTGACGTCCGTGGCATGTTGTGCCGCCACAAGACGCAACGCCAAGGTGGGTCCCGCTGCCAAGATCTTGAGCCGCTTCAACAGGGGCAGGTGCGGCAACAGAAGATATGAAAAGGGCTACGCCGGCAAGCGCAAAACAGAATAGGCTAGCGGCCAGTATTGACCAGCTTCGCTTCCACGAAAGATTTTTCCCCATTTGCATCGTTGCTTTTCCTGATCCGAAGATCAGGCCCCTCTGTAAGCCCGACGCGACCCAAGTCGTTAACTATGTTTCACGCAGTATATTATGCTTTATTGCCATCTCAATGCAATGCTAAATATCCCGAAATAGTAAGGTTTTTCTGTGACTTGCGTCACCTTCATTGACCTTTTATCGGACCAAACGTTGCCAATATACCACTTTGTTGTGGTTTCATTGCACATTTGGAAGATTAGCGTTGAAATGTGATTCGGTGTTCTAAACTTTGCGGCGGATGACCAGATTACGAATTTCGGTCATGTCCTCCATCGCGAATCTGATACCCTCTCGTCCTAGGCCGCTATCCTTGACGCCGCCATAAGGCATATTGTCAACGCGATAGGATGACACGTCGTTAATCACGACGCCTCCAACATCGAGCCGGTCCCATGCATCCAAGGTTTTGAACAGGTCACGGGTAAAGATACCGGCCTGCAAACCGAATTTACTATCGTTAACTTCATCCAGCGCAGCGTTAAAATCGCTGAACTTTGATAGCAGGGCGAGGGGGCCAAACGCTTCCTCCCGATTGGCCGCTGCATTGCTGTCTACATTTTCAAGCAAAGTCGCTTCCAGCATATTTCCGGTGCGGTTGCCGCCGCACAGCAGAGTGGCTCCGCCGGAAACGGCATCCTCGATCCAGCCGTGCAGGCGCTTGGCTTCGCCTTCGGAAATCATCGGGCCAATAAATGTGTCGCGATCCTTGGGATCACCGGCGATGAGCGTTTTGGTTTTGGCGACCAGCATATCCTTGAACGTGTCGTACACTGCTTCGTGGATAATGATCCGCTGCACGCCAATGCAGCTTTGGCCGGATTGATAGAAGGCCCCGAAGATGATCCGTTCGAGCGCATCTTCCAAATCGGCATCATGATCGACAATGACCGCAGCATTGCCGCCTAACTCTAGAATGACAGGTTTCTTGCCGGCTTTGGCTTTCAAATCCCAGCCAACACCAGGAGAACCTGTAAAAGAGAGCAGCTTGAGGCGCTCGTCCACTGTGAACAAGTCAGCACCATCACGGCTTGCCGGCAATATTGAAAACGCGCCTTTGGGCAAATCGGTTTCAGCCAGAACTTCGCCCATAATAATCGCGCCAAGCGGTGTCTTAGACGCTGGCTTCATGACAAAAGGACAGCCCACGGCAATGGCGGGCGCAATTTTATGCGCAGCCAAATTGAGCGGAAAGTTAAACGGGGAAATGAAACTGCAAGGGCCTATTGGTACACGCTTCCACATGCCCTGATAGCCTTTGGCGCGTTCGGAAATGTCCAGCGGCTGGACTTCGCCATAGTTGCGTGTTGATTCCTCGGCGGCAATACGGAACGTATCGATTAACCGGCCAACTTCGCCCTCGGCATCCTTGATCGGCTTGCCTGCTTCAACGCAGAGCGAATAAGCGAGCTCGTCAAACCGTTCTTTGAATCGATCGACGCAATGTTGCAGCACATTTTGCCGTTCATAGCTCGCCATCCGCGCCATGGGTTCGGCCGCTTCGACTGCCCCGGCAATGGCTTCCTCTATCACATCAGGTGTCGCCAAAGCCGTTCTGAAAGCCACCTCATTGGTAAACTTGTCCGTGACTTCCAGATCTTCATTCGGCTGGGCAGCAACATTATTCAGGTAAAGCGGATAGACGTCTTTCAATTTTGTCATGATTTATCCTCTTAAACCTTTGCGCTGAGGTCCTTGATCTCGACGTTGAGGATACGATCATTATCGGAATAGTCCACCGGGCAATCGATCAAATGAACGCCTTCACTGTTGAGGCATTTGTCGATGGTTTCCTGCAGGTTTTTCGCGCTAGTGATCCGGTGACCGTTAGCGCCATAGCTTTCCGCATATTTGACGAAATCAGGGTTGCCATAAGTCAAACCCCAATCCTTAAAGCCCATATTGGCTTGTTTCCAACGGATCATGCCATAGCTATTGTCATTAAGGACCAGCACTGTGATGTTGAGCTTCAGTCGAACTGCTGTCTCCATTTCCTGACTGTTCATCATGAAACCGCCATCGCCGCAAATCGCCATGACCTTGCGATCAGGATAGACCATGGCTGAAGCCATCGCAGAAGGCAGGCCCGCGCCCATTGTTGCCAAAGCATTGTCGAGAAGCACGGTATTCGCCTGACGCGCCTTGTAGTTGCGCGCAAACCAGATTTTGTAAACGCCATTGTCGAGGCAGATAATGCCATCGGCTGGCATTTGCTCGCGCACCACTTTGACCAGATGCGGCGGGTAGATGGGACAACGCATGTCATCGTCCATGGTAGCGGTATGCTCTTCTTCGGCCGCACGCGCTTTGTACATATGATCGAAATTCCACGAGCCAGATGGAACAATATCTTCCTTCATCTGCCAGATCGCATTTCCGATATCGCCAATGACTTCGATCTGCGGGAAATATACGGGATCTACTTCGGCTGTGTTCATAGAGACATGAATGACTTCGGTGCCGCCGTCTTTCATGAAAAACGGCGGTTTCTCGATCACGTCATGGCCGACATTGATGATCAGATCAGCTGATTCAATCGCGCTGTGAACAAAATCATTGGCTGACAGAGCCGCGCAGCCCATAAATTCTTTGTTGGTTTCATCGACAACGCCTTTGCCCAACTGCGTTGTGACAAAGGGAATGCCGGTTTTCTCGATAAACTGCGTCAGCATCCGACCGGTCGTCGTGCGATTTGCGCCGCCGCCAATGACTAGAATAGGTGACTTGGCGCTCTCGATCTTCTTGGTCGCTGCGCGCACCGCTTTGGGTTCGGCAATCGGACGTCGCGCAAGACTCGGCTTGATAGGTGTTGAATCTGTCTGTTCGTCAGCCACATCTTCCGGAAACTCGATGTGCGTCGCGCCGGGCTTTTCTTCTTCGGCCAGACGGATAGCTTCGCGCACCCGGCTCGGAATATTGTCCGCAGAGGCGAGCTGATGTGTGAATTTTGTAATCGGGCCCATCATGTCAACGACGTCGAGAATCTGGAACCGGCCTTGTTTGGATTTTTTGATCGGTTTCTGACCAGTGACCATCAAGATCGGCATGCCGCCCAACTGCGCATAAGCAGCTGCGGTCACGAGATTGGTCGCGCCGGGGCCGAGTGTTGCCATGCAAACACCGGTTTTGCCGGTATGGCGGGCATAGGTCGCGGCCATAAAGCCAGCGCCTTGCTCGTGCCGGGTGAGGATCAATTGAATTTTCTTCGAACGCGACAAGCTGTCGAGCATGTCGAGATTTTCTTCGCCGGGAACGCCGAAAAGATACTCTACGCCTTCATTTTCAAGACATTCTACGAATAAATCAGATGCTTTGGTCATATGGGTCCTTCCCCGATCTGGACGATCAGTATTTGCTCAAGATAATGGCAACGACCCCGGAATGATTTTTCCCCTCCAGAAAAAGACTCATCCCTACCCCTATGCCGTTGGTTGATAAGTTAAATTCACACCGCTGTCACGTCTCAATCTAAAATTTTCTCGGTAACTTAGTAGCCACGATCCAAATCAGCGACGGCAACCATTTCTTCACCATTTTGATAGTGCTTCAAATTTTCGACAAAACGGGCTGCTGCACGTTGAAACATGCGGGTTTGCGCGACGCCAGAAACATGCATCGTGATAAAGCAATTGAGAGCGGTCCATAGCGGATCGCCTTTGGGCAGCGGCTCAGGATCCGTTACATCTAACATCGCGCCGCCAATGGCTTTGCTGTTCAACGCCTCGACAAGGGCAGGTTGATCGACCAAGGAGCCGCGGGCGACATTGACCAGCCAAGCGGATGACTTCATCGCCTTAAATTCATCTGCACTCAATAGCTTTTGGGTTTCCGTGGTCGCTGGTGCCGAGACAATCACCCAGTCAAACTCTCCAAGCCGTGCGCGCCAGTCGGCGGTGCCGATGACTTCTGTTCCGAGACCGGCCGGATCGTCGCTGGCGGTCCGGCGGACAGCCGTCACGTCCATGTCAAAGCCGGATAATTTTTTAGCGACCTGTTGGCCGATACCGCCATAGCCAATGATCAAAGCTTTGCCGTCGGCCAATTCGGTTGTGCCTGGCGCTTGTTCCGGCCATTCCTGTTGCGCTTGAAGCTCCAGCAATTTGTCTGTGCGCTTGGCAGCGGCCAGCATCCCCATCAGCACAAATTCGGCAATAGGAGAGCTGTTCAGGCCCGCGCCGTTGGTGACAATTGTGCCTTGGCTTTTGAGCTGATCGAGCGGAAAATGCTCAACGCCAGCATAGATACTGTTTAGCCATTTTAGATTTGTCGCTGCGCCAAGAACCTGAGCCATTTTCTCTTTGTCATACATATCGAACCAACCAACTTCGGCATGGGGTGCGATTTCCAATGCTTCCTCGGTGCTTGTGAACCACGTGACATCAAGATCGCCGCAATGTTGTTCGACCATTGGACGGACCAGAGAGGCCATAGCTGCTATTGGTTTGCTCATATCGAAATGCTCCATTCCCAGCGTAACGGATCGCCATCCATCAGTTCCACGCCTCGGGCTGTCAGCTCATCACGGATGGCATCGGCGGCGGCAAAATCTTTGCCAGCTTTGGCTTGTTGGCGCAGGTCCAGTTTTCGTTCAATCTCGTCTTCAGAAATGGTTGCTTGTTCCGGTTTTAGACGCAAATCTTCTCGTGTCAGCGAATCCAGTTGCAGGCCAAATATGGAGTCCATTTCTTTCAGCAGTTCAAACCGTTGGTGGGCGTTGATTTTTTTCAATCCCAAAAGCTCTTCGAGCAACGGAATGGCTTTAGCACTGTTCAAATCATCTGCCATTGCAGCCGATAGTTGATCACGCAGTTCCGTAATTTTTGGATGCGCGCGATCATTGGCAGCTGATGTATCCATTTTTTCAAGGCGGGTTGTGAGGTTCTCAATACCGATGATTATGCGTTTCAACCTTGTCAGCGCCGCGACCAGATTGTCCCAAGTAAACTCCAACTCGCTACGATAGTGGGCCTGCAAACACATCAAGCGATAGGCGAGGGGGTGTATGCCCTTGTCAATCAACACCTGAAGTCGCAAAAAATCGCCACTGGATTTGGACATTTTTCCCGCACGGTCGATTAGGAAATTGTTATGCATCCAAATATTCGCGCCGCTATGCTCGGAGCAGTTATGGGCTTGGTTTTGAGCAATTTCATTGGGGTGATGAATTTCACGGTGGTCAATTCCGCCTGTATGAATGTCAAAAGTTTCACCCAGATATTTCAAGCTCATCTGTGAACATTCCAGATGCCAGCCCGGTGCGCCTTTGCCCCATGGACTGTCCCATTCCATCTGACGGGTTTCACCCGCGGGGGTCTTGCGCCAAATTGCAAAATCTTGTGGGTGGCGCTTGCCTTCAACCTTTTCGATCCGGCCTTCTATATCATCGCTTTGGATGCCCGCCAGACGACCGTAGTCAGGGACGGTGCTGGTATCAAAATACAAGCCGCTGTCCAGTTCATAGCAATGTTTGTCCGCTATGCCCTTTGCGAACGCGATCATCTCTTCCACATGGTCGGTGGCAATGGACCATTTCGCGGGCTGACGAATGTTCAGCCGGTCAATATCTTTCCAATAAGCATCGGTATAATATCTGGCGATGTCCCATGCCGATTTGCCCGATGACGCGGCCGCCTTTTCCATCTTGTCGTCTCCAACGTCAGCATCTGAGGTTAGATGACCGACATCGGTGATATTAATGACATGGGTAAGTTTAAGGCCCTTCCAGCTTAATGTTCGTCCTAATAGATCAGCGAAGATATAGGCCCGCATATTGCCTATATGCTGATAGTTATAAACTGTCGGTCCGCATGTATAAACGCGGGCTTCGCCCTCATGGACCGAGGTAAATAGTTCAATTTCTCGAGTAAGGCTGTTGAACAACTTCAAGGGATGACTGGTGCTTTCATTCATACCCACCGCCTAATGGCTTCAGATGCAAAAGGTCAACCAGTCAATTTACTCGGCAGGTTCCAGTTCATCTGGTTGCGCCGGACCACCTTGGCCGCAAGAATCGTCACCATCCTCGCATTCGCCGTTTTCCTCGCCGCCAGCCTCATCTTCACCGACCCACAGGTCATCATTGCCCGCACCGGTAACAGGATCATCGATCAACGGATCATCAACATATTCCTCGGTATCCTTAATCTCGATGAGATTGGTCTCGAACGGATCGCTGACTCTCGAGCTGTCATCGCTTGGCGTAACCTCTTCCTCGATGATATTCTGCACTGGGTCTTCGATCTCTGGGTCAGGCGAAGGTGTCGGTGTCGGGCTTGGCGTAGGCGTAGGTGACGGGGTCGGCGCAGGCGGCGGTGCGCCACAGCTTGACGGATCGATAATGAAACAGCCGTTGATCGTCGACAGGTTATCAAAGGCGACGACCGGATCTGTGGCGAAAATCGTGTCGATGCCGGTTTGGCCATCCACAATACCATTGATCACGATATTGGCATTGCTACCCGCGCTTAAACCGTTGATTGTTAAGCTATCAACCGTGAAGCCGCGCCGTTCATCAAACGATACGCCAGGAACGGTATTCTGGATGAACAGATCACCGTCGATCACAAATTGCGCAATGCCGCCTCGGATCAGGCCGTTTTCAATGTCCAGGCCATCGCTATTCTCGAGCCGTGCATCGACGCCGAGGACATCTAGTCCGGCAATATCGGTAAAGGCTTGGTCGGTCATCGCGTAGATATTCTGGGCCGTAAGCGTCATGAGTCCGACGCCACCAAAGCCGCCATTGGCATCCGTAATCTGAATGACGCCGCCATTGGCATTGATGCGAAGATCACCAAGAGACGTCATGTTCAAGGTCGTGCCGCCAGAAGCGTTGGTCAGGTTCAAATTGCCATCAACCCGTGTCGACTGACCGGAATCGATGGTCAGTGTGCCCGAAAAGCCAATTGTTGCCGTCTGGGGACCGCTGATATTGCTACCGGCTTGGATCGTCAGGTCTTGAATGATCAAGTCCGGTGTGGCGTTGCCGGTCTGGGCGATAAACAGAGTTAGATCCTGATTGGACTGGATTCGGTTGAACTCATCGTTGTTGAGGCTAAACACCCCGGTGGTTCCCACCCCGCCCAAAATGGCTTGATTCGTGCCATTGCTCTCAATGAAAATATCATTGGTCTGGGTAAATTCACCAATCTGGCCAGCGGTGCCGATGTTAATATCAGCGGAGGATAAATCGATGGTTGTTCCGGTCGCAAGCGCCTGAATATCGATCAAATTGCCAGCGGTAATGGTCAGGGCGTTGGCGGCATTGACGGTATCATTAATCGCAACGTCGGCCGCTGCTGTAATATCAATATTGCCATTGGCACTGACCACCGCCTGCCCGCTTATCCCGGCAGATGATGTTCCGATACCGCTATCGAAAATGATTAGCTCGTTCAGTTCCGCACTGCCCGCCAGGCTGGTGAGCAGAATATTGCCCGTCGCACTGGCATCATCGACTACCAGATTGCCTCTGGTGACAATGTCTATGTTACCTGCATTGGCGGTTGCCCTGACCCTTATCGCTCCATCAGATCGGAGGAACACATTATTGCCCGTCGCGGTCAGAATGTCGTCAACCAGAGCGTTATTGCGAATTGCAACATCGCCATCAGAAGATCGCAACACGGACGAACCACCAATCAACTCCCCAATTTCAACACCCAGATCGGCATCAAAATTGCTGCTGAAGACTTCGGCGCGCGTGATATCGACAAGCCCGTCAACAAAGGCCCGAAGTGAACTGGCGGCGACGGTCTCAGCAGTGAAGTTACCATCAGCCCGGACACTGAGGAAAGAATCGGACGTCACATTGCCAAATTCAACGGAACCGACCGACCGCAAGTCCAGCCGAGCAGGTATTTTGCTGGTCACATCGACGTCACCGAAGATGATGTCGCCTGAAGCGAAGAAATCCCCGGTACGCGAAATGTCGAGATCGCCGTCGACGTTGATGTCGCCGTCCAGAGCGCGGACACGTAAACCTTCGGTAAACCGAATATCACCATTATCGCCCGTATCTGCACCGCCTAAGGTAACCGAAGTGCCTTCCAGAAATGTTTCCTCGCCCGAAATAACATTCCCAATGGAGAGACTACCTGTGCCTACAACCCTGACGGTTGTACCCGCGGCTAGGACATCACCGGTGATATCGTTGCCGCTGAGATCGAGCATGTTGCCGGCATCTATGGACCCGAAGTCAATGAAATCGCCAGAAGACAGATTTATATCGACACCAGCATCTATGCTTCCGACGGTTATATCACCGCCATTAATATCAATATTCTGTGCGCCAGATGTGGCCCCTAGGAAAATTGATCCCGGCGCGTCCAGAATTATGTTGGTGTCGGGAACATTGATTTGATCAAAACTGAAATCACCACCGGCGTCATAGTTCACGTCGCCGACTCCAACCGTCAAAACACCGACATTCATGCTGCCGGGAACTGAGTAAAAGCCTTCCAGTGCGTTGCCGCGATTTTCTGATGTGGTGAGCTCGCCACCTGTATTGATAGCAGCCGCCGAGATATCCCCGCCGACGGTAATGCCAATATCATTACCACTGTTGAGCGATCCTGAACCCAGCAGACTTCCTGCTGCTTCGATGCCAAGTGTGTCGCTCGTCAGTTCTGCATCGCGCAGGTCCACATCACCTTCGGTGCTGTTCACAAATATCTCGTCGCTGGCGACAAACCGCGAAGGGACACCGTCGGCGCCCATTACAATATCGCGGCGCGTCGATATCAAGATGCTATTGGCAATAACGTCCCCATTCTCGATAATCGCCTGGATTGGAATACCGGCTTGGCCGATGGAAACAATATTGTCAGCTGTCAGTGCGCCAAGGCATAAATTGCCCTCTACGCAGCTCGCGCTCAGCAGGCCATTGTCATCAGATTGACCGCTGGCGGCTATGGCGGCGTTGGAAGGTGCGTTGTTGATGTCAGCGCTGATTGAACCGGCTGAAATCGCGCCTCCCAAACCGTCTATCGCATTTGCCGTCATTACCAAGGCAAAATCATTGGCATTGATGTTACCCGCTGCAACGATCGACGCAATCGGGGTCAGCGGCGGGCTTAGTAGCGGGGTCCCCATGCCAATATCGCCGGCCAGCAGCAGCAGGTTATTCTCACTTAGGAACGGGATTGAAGGATCCACTGTTTCGACCGGATCATTGGCCGCCGCAATGCTCGCGCCGGATTGAATGATGATGTCGTCGCCGGTGCGCACCAGCAGCAGATTGTCAGAAACAAGATTTGTACCTGTTTGGAAGACGGCATTTCCTCCCGCTTCAATCCGGATTGCGCCGGATGATGATATATCTCCTGTAAAGGTTGCGTTGAAATTGGGATCAAATTGCGGGACGGTCGGATCGTCATTACTGCCGGCCCGGACAAAAATACCGTTAGACACCAATATACCGGTACTAAACACAGAGGTCACCGCTGGCCCGGTCACCGAAGCATTGTTGAGCAAAGCATTTTGCCCGGCAGACAGATCGATATTACTCAAAGCCCTTAGATCGGCGGCTGATGCATTGGTCTCCGCGCGAATGGTGATGGCCGCATCTGAATTGATGATCGAGCCGGTCATGCTGTCAAATTCGCTTTGTGCCCGGGCATCGAAGCTACTGGCAACGTCAATAGATGTTGTAGCGCCCGCCGTGTTGTTCGTGTGGGACACGAGAATGGACGCGCCGCTCATGACATCCATCAGGCCGCCAACCACCAGTTGGCCGTCACCATCATAGATAAATTCAGCATTTCCAGCCACGTCGATTGTGACATCCCCGATAACGGTGATAGGCCCGCTATTGCCAGTCATGAAGAACCCGCTGGTCGGCGCCGCTGTGCCCAATGCGCTTGCGTTCAGGGAGGCGAGACTGATGAGGCCAGCCGGGTCTGTCGATGTATCTGTAATTTCTATCCGTCCGCTGACGCCCGTGCCCAGTGGCGGGAGAACAATGTCTACGCCGACAGGCGGAACGCCGGCACCCTGTGCACCGCTTGCTTGGGCTACAACATTGCCTGCGGTAATTATGCCAGGACTACCTTCTTGCACTTCCAATATGGTCGTGCCGCCAATGCCGTCTCCAGCGCTACCATTTGTACCAAATGATATGCCTAACCCGCCATCGCCGCCTCCGGCGCCGGCGTTACCACCGGTACCATTGGCAAAGTAATTAATATCACCTGCTGTAATCGTGCCGCCTTGCGCGAGAAGGGTCGGCATGCCGCCCGTACCCACGCCACCATTACCGCCGGCACCAGGCGTGCCGCCACTGAGCATATCAACACTACTGCCCACGCCGCCGTTGCCGCCTCTGCCTGAGCTAGAGAGGTTGAACGCCTCTGGCGTTGGTGTTGGCGTTGGCGAGGGTGAAATGGGGTTAATGACAATCTCGCCGCCCGTACGAGCAACTATTTGTGCCGATCCGCCGGTTCCATCGCCGCCGTCACCGCCATCACCAGGTGTGCCAGCGCCAAAGGTAAAGCCGCCGAAGGAGCCATTTCCACCATTTGCATCGGCGTTGATGATAAAGCTATTGGTATCAATATTTATAGAACCATTCGCGCCGGTAACTTGCAAAGTCGCTGTTCCACCGGTCGCGCTTCCGCCATCGCCACCGTTGCCGCCATCACCATCAGTGAAGCCGCCATTACCACCGGAAGCATTGGAACGGATCGTAGGGGCGTTTAGGGCGACTTGCGCATTGTTGATGGTCAATAACGCTGCGCCACCGGTGGCGTCTCCACCATTTCCGGCATTTAATCCGGTGCCACCTTCGCCGCCGGTCGCGCTAGTATCGACGACATAATTGGGACTGGTCAGGTCATCCTGATTGAGGTTTATGGTCGCTGCGCCGCCGACGCCTGCGCCGCCATTGCCACCATTGGCGTTCGCGGTGCCAGTGGTGTCGCCGCTGTTGGATCCACCGTCACTGCCTATACCAAGCGATTCGACCGTTAGTTGGTTAAAGCTAATGGTACCGGTTGTATTGTTGAAAGTTGCCGAGCCGCCGATGCCGTCGGCACCCTGACCGGCTGCGCCACCAAGAACAAACGGCGTATTGGTAAAATCAGGACTCGTACTGCCGGCGTCTCCACCATAGCCGCTTGTACTAATTAGCACTTCTTGGGCATTTACGACGGACGTGCCGTCAAGGTTGAAAGTCGCTGTACCGCCGGTTCCAGAGCCGCCATCACCACCATCTGTGCCGCGGCCTCTGCCACCTCTACCGCTTATGAATATGGAAGAGCCAGAACGTGAAGCATTGCCAAGTGCATCTACCGTGAGCTGATTGACATCCAATGAGCCAGATGTTGCATTAAAGGTCGCATTACCACCAGTTCCAGCCCCCCCGTTACCGGCTTGTTCGCCGTTACTATCATCACCGCGGGTGCCGCTGCCGCCCAATCCACTGGCGACAACAGAAAATGTATCTACCGTGGCACTGCTGCCGTTCAAGTTGATGATGACATCGCCGCCGGTTGCATCACCGCCATCAGCGGCATTACCAAATATGTCGTGGCCAGCAAAACCGGCAAAACCGTTGCTCTGCACCGTTATGTCGTCGGCAACAAATGTTCCACCTAACAGATCAAGTGTAACAGTCCCGCCAAAGGCATCACCGCCGTTGCCAGTGGGCTCCGCAGCGCCGGTTTCAACATCAGAGAAAATTGATCCATCCGTCGAAAAACTCAAATCGCCAAGCGTCATTGACCCGGAGTTGCCCTGTAAAAGGAGCCTTATCGTTCCGCCAGTTCCTATGCTGTCACCATCAACACTGCCGCGACCATCTGCCTCAGCAAACAGGTTGTCAGTAAAACTAATGGATGAATTGTCTGCGAAGATCAGGATATTGCCGCCGACACCATTTACGGTATTGCCACCAAAGCCGAGGACGTTTGCATCGGCACCAAAAAAGCCGCGTTGCCCGGATATGTCGCCGCCATTGCGGGATATTACATTGATATCACCACCCACTAGTGTCGCGTTGTCATCAAAATTGGAACCTGTACTGGCCGAGAGGTTCCCGAAGTTGATAGCTCCATTGTCGGCAATGACATCAATATCGCCTGACGCGTTTACGCTAAGGCTGTTACCGACAAATAAACCACCAGTAGCGCCGGTATCTACAACAGAAATTATCCCCGTTACCATCGCTGTATTGCTGGTTGTTCCGGTGTTTAGGCTCACTCCGTCGGTAACATCCAGTGTCGTTCCATCACCGCTGAGCTGAAGGTTCGCAATTGGCGTGTTGGCAACGCCGAAAGTTGGATTACCAGCATCATTGAATGAACCCGCTGCCTGAGCCCTGCTTGATGCAATGAGCGCTCCGAACGTATGTGTACCGCCTGTGATATTGAAATCCAGATCTCCGGCGGTTGCATCGTTGCTTTGTGCAACAGACGCATTGGACCCAGATGACGCCACTGCGCCTGCATCAATGTCAATGCGACCCGTTTCCATTGATCCGCCTTGCAGATCGAATGTCACATTGCCGCCAATGCTGTCGTTTCCAACAACGGAAGCGCCTGTTCCACCTGTTTTGCCCGCTATGGCAGAGCGGGTCTGTGCATTAAAATCTACCGAACCCAAAAGAGTGATGTCACTGGTGGCGTCGATCAGGTTGATACTAATATCACCGGCACGCCCCAGGCCATGAGAAACTTCGCCTTTGCCGCCTTGTGCATTTGTTAAAAACTGAGTGTCGCCGTCAACGCTGAAATCACCGCCATTGGACACATTTATGGCGATATTACCGGCTATGGCGTCTTCGCCGATTCCGGTTCCACCATTATTGACATTGCCCACAAAATCATCTGCGCCGGCCGCGCTGACATCAACGAAAAGGTTACCACCAACAGATAACACGCCAAGACCATCCGGATTTTGCGGATCGTTAACTGCGATGATGTTTACATTACCACCGATTGCGTCCGAAGTTCCGGCACGCAAGTTGACGTTACCTGCGATTCTTGTAAAGCCGCCCGCTTCAGCGCCGATATCAATCTGTGTGCCTGCCTCAAGAGTTAGATTGTAACTATCACCATTAATGGCGCTGTTGATATCAAATCCGGCATTGGCGTCGTCGGAAACCATGCTGATTGCCGTTGCGGCTTTACCAATAACATCGGCATCAAATGAGCCTCCGGTAAATTCTATATTGGTAGCTGTGCCATTGACGGGCATGTCTTCAAGGGCGACCTGCGCGTTTTGTGTACTGCCTTGTACCGAAACATTATATCCTGCGCTCAAGACGATCTCGCCATTTACAATAGTCGCATCGGATGCAGCCGTATAGCCGAGTTCACCACCAACCAGCATCGTGATGGCATCATTTTTTGGGACCGCGACCAGATAAATGGCTTGCGCGTCGCGGTTTGCCTCATTTGTCATAGTGCCGGTATCATCTGGAATAGGCACAGAAGATGCGCCGGTTGTCACACCGGTATGAACAACTCCATTTCCGCCTCCTCCAGCGCCGACATTACCGTCATTCGTGCCTACGGTAACGGCAATATCGAACAAGCCGTTATCAATTGTGAGATCGACCTGTTCAGCAGCGACGTAAGCGGCAGAGCCGTTCACTGTTACCCGCCCGCCTTGGACGACGCGTGGCGCAACAAGGGCCACATAACTGTTATTCGTTGTCGCGGTTATTGTCGCGCCATCCTCTATGGAGACCGCAGACAGACTGTCAGATACACCGTTAAATCGGATCGTTCCGCCAGCCCCGAATAAACTGCCCGTCGTGTCGATATCATTGGTGGTTAAAACCAACGAACCAACATTGAAACTAGACCCAGCGCCAGCAATTATGCCGCCAGGGCTATAAAACCAGACATTGCCTCCTGGATTTCCAGATACTAAACTCTCTACCGCACCGTTAAACTGGGCTGACCGGCCGGTGGCTGATGCTGATGGAAGAATACGGTTCAACACGGTATAATCGACACTGGGTGACGAGAAACGTAAGGTTCGACCGTTGGGCAGGATGTTGATTGGGTTTGTGGACAGGCCGTTACTATCCAATATTGCCGCATTGGTGTCGAGCGGTTGCCAATTGATGATCGCTTCGGATGTGGATATAGTGATCGTGTCTAAATCTGTTGTTCTGGGACCGTCAAACGCAACGCCTCCGCTAAAGCTGGTAATATTCGCTTGCAACGCCTGGTCGGCAACAGGCGTAAAGGCTTGCGCCCTGACGGTTTGTGGCATCGAGGCTAGAAAAATGGTCGCTGCTACGGCTGAACCGCCAGACAACCATCGTAGCTTCCGCATTGCGGTTTTGCCATATGCCCGCTTGGGCGTGCCTGTTGTCTGTGTCATTGTCCGGCCCTCGGTTGAACTGCGTCATTTGTATTTTTGCTATTGAATGTGATCATGATCAGCGACGCCACGGTGCGAGTTGTATGGTCAATGTCATGAGCGCTCGGGCGCTATCCCGGCGGGTCTGCAGTGGGCCGCGTTTCAGCGGCACAACTGCCATCACGTCAAGGCTTGCCTGACGACCAATAGTGGCTCGAATACCGCCGCCAGCGGAGTATATTTTCTGGGGATCTCCAGGAATATTTTTGTTCCAGACGCCCATCAGATCGAAATAAACATAAGGTTGCCAGGCGATGCCATCGGGCGATTCTGGAATCAGCGACCCGTAGCTAAGCTCGGTCTGCAGACCATAGCCGCTATCGCCTATGATCGTGCCGGGATCATAGCCGCGACCAGTTGTATAATTGCCGCCCGAAATCTCTTCATAGGAGAACAGCGCATCAGGTGAATATTGAAAGCGCGGTTTCAAGGTAAACGCCAAAAGCGGGGTAGGGCGATAGTCGAGCTTCGCCTGCCCGCGGACCACAAAAGCAGTCGGATCACCATCAGCACGGGTTGGTATCACGGTTTGCCCAATACATCGGACGAAGGCAGGACCGCATCCGTCGCTTGCGCCGAAAATACTCAGACCTTGGCGCAGTTCCAGCGACCCGGCCATGCCCCATTTCGGCTCAAAGGCCGAATAGCCGTTACGGCCGGAAATGCTGCCGGGTTCAATCGCGTTATAATCCAATCGGGCATAGGCGATGCTCAGATTATCTTCATTAGACCGTGCGCCGAAAATGTCGGTCTTCTGGTCAATATATTCAAAGCCGACCGTTCCGAAAAGATTTTGGCCTTGTTTGCGGATAAAAGGATAAGCGCCATATATTCCAGCGACCAATGTCTCGGACTCAATATCAAAATTGCCTGGGAGCTCAGGGTCTGTCCAAGCGTAGGTGAAATTGCCACCAAAACGCAGCCCTTCGCCGCCAACTCGAAATTCATGGCCGACTTGCAAAACTTTTTGTTCGTCCAAATCCGCAGTCGAATAGGCGCTGATGGTGGTTTCATCGCCCATACCGGTAATTCCGTTAAACCGAGCGCGCAGAAGACCTCCAAAACGACCAACCTGCTTGGACCCGAAATTCTGGATATTGGTGTCGACGTAGACGGGAGTTCGAACAACGTTAAACTCGCCGATGACATCGCCAGGCTTGCCCTCCGCGTCCGACGTTACCGGTCTCAAAGACAACCGCACGTCCAGTCCGGGAATATCGCGGGCAAGAAGAAGATAACGTTCGGCCACATCAATATTGAAAACCGGTTCGTTGGTCAGCCGGTCGATATATTGCTTGAGCAGTTTTTCCGATGGCCCGGCATCGCCGCGCACCTGCACGGATGTCATCCGCGCAAGCAGCACGTCAAATTTGACCGTGCCGCCCTCAATGGTTTGGGGAGGAACCTGTACGGCAGCAAGATAGCCAGCTCCGCGCAATATCGTCGCCGCACGGTCGCGTATTTCGCAGACTATCGCAACGGGTACTTCCTGACCAACATAGCCGGAATAGGCCGACGCTAACATTGATCCATCAACGACGCCTAGGCCGTTAAAATCGACGGACTGCAGGGTGAATTTCACATCCGCAAATTCCGGATTGGCGAGCGGACATGCAGATCGCTCTACTCCGCCTTCGACCGTTAGTGCCTGTGCTTGACCTTTTTCAGCCTGACCCAGCAAGCCCCGCTGGATTTCTTCTCTTGTTGGTGCAGCGACAGACGATTGTGCCCAAGAAACTCCATGGGCCGAAAGGATTGCCGGTATTGATAACAAAAGAGCCAATTTTTTTGTTGCGCGCGCTCGCGACATAGTCTTCCCCGTTTTTCAATATTTCCTGCGCGACCCCCATTGGAAATATTGTATTTTTTGTTTCACGCCCCAACCCTCACTTCAGGGCGTGAAACCTTTTTTATTCTAGCCTTCTTCTTGGCTGGCTGACGAACCGGTATCGAGCGTTTCGACCAACAGATCGAGTTGACTCTGACATCCATTGGCAATCAGCACAGTCGCCGCTTCATCAAGATTTTGTGGCGCCTCACTCAGCATCACAAAGTTGATTTCAACGGATTTTTCTACATTGGATCCGATAAGCCGATAATTGGCGCCATCGGTGATAGGCGCCTCCGCTTTGGGCCAACTTTTCAGTGGATTGCCTTTACGCCACGCGACTTCGGTTACTGCGCCGTTCCCCGGTTCGACAATGCTAGCCGTGGCTGATCCGGTATAGTCGGGACGCCACAATACCAAGGTTTTGGCATTGGCTACACAAAATTTTCCGCCTTTGGTAACATCAAGATACCACAAATTCGGATTTTTCGGAGACGCAGGGGCCGCCGTGACACCTGCGCTGCGAACCGCTCCGGTTCTCGCCCGGCTGCTACCGCGATTATTGATGAAGCTCGCCAATCGGGTGGTACTGCTCGATTTAGTCCGAGCGGTTTGACCCAGTGAAAAGGTACCAGGGCCCTTGAGTACGCGAGTCCCGCCTTTGCCAAGGACGGTCACTCTGTCGAGTTTTTTCAGCGTCAACTTCGCGTTGTTCGCAAGCTTTTTGCCAGCAGGATAGGATTTGGCGGAAGGTCCGGTTGAACGAACAACCATATTTTGTGCCAAAGCAGCCCCGCTGACCCCGACGAGCAATATTGCTCCCAAAGCCGCTTTTCCGAAATTGCGGGCCAACATTTTAGATGTAGCTGTTTTACATTCAACCGAGCGCATAGCTTTCTCCATTTTTTGTTTTTTTCAATCGTTTCAATAAATTGACGAGACCAAGATCTTCGCCAGATTGTTTGATCATGCCACTAAGTGTCTGAACGTAATCAGTATCACCATTTTGATGAGCCGCTATGATCGCGGTCACTGCTGCTCGATCTTTCTCTTCCCAGTCAGGCACTGGTTCAAACACCTCTACGGGCGTCGACCGACCGCGCAGGGTTATTTTGCCCATTGGACGATACCAGTCCAGCCCCGTACGCTCCATTGCTTCTCTGCTAATCAAAACCTTTGTTTCAAGAGATTTATTGGCTGCTTCCAACCGTGCAGCTGTATTCATGGCATCACCCAGCGCCGTATACTGGATACGGCCTTCGCCCCCGAAATTACCAACAATCGCGTCACCATAGTGCATGCCGACCCGGGTTCGACCAATGGGCGGAACACCCTCGGGCACATTTTTCCGGAATTCTTCACCCGCCTGATAGAGGGCATAAGCAGCTTTGGCTGCGCGTTCGCCATCATCAGGATAGGCAATGGGTGCGCCCCAAAAAGTAACCAGCGCGTCGCCGACAAATTTGTCAATCGTTCCGCCATATTGGAGCGCAACTTCACTGAGTCGATCAAGATAGTCGTTGAGTAATGTTGCTACCATTTCCGGTTCGATGGCGTGGCTTAATTTAGTAAAGCCTTCCAAATCCGTGAACACCGCAAATATCTGACGTTTTTCCCCATGAAGCGACAGTTTTTCCGGATCCCGTAAAATTTCTCCTGCAATCGATTTGGGAAGATATTTACCCAGCGCACCTTGCGCGAAAGCACGCTGTTTGGAGTTGATGGTTCTGGCCGCGGAACCGACTGAGGAATAGCCGAACAGCCACCCTAAGGCCCACCCAAAGGCCGGCAAGGTCAACGTATCAATACCGAGATTCTGCAGGAAGAAAGGGAAGATCAGGAAAAATAGAAACTGGCCAACTAAAATTCCCGCTACCTTAACCGCATTGCCCATGATGAGTGCAGAAAGTCCGCCGCATATCGCGACAATCAAGGCTGCGACCCATAATATCCAACTGGGAATTAATGAGGGTATATCGTCGTTGAGCAATTGGGCTAGCATATGCGCATGCACTTCCAGCCCGATCATCTTTCCGTCTTCGCTCTGTAAGTCGGTGATGGATCCGATAGGGGTTTCAAATCGGTCGCGATCGACAAAATCACCGCCGATCAAGACATATTTGTCTTGAATAAATGATTGTAGCATCTCGGCGGTTGCGGGGTCCGCAAAGCTCTCAATCGGAAATTTGTCGAATACCGGCATATCCGGTTCAGATGGCACCAAATAACGGATAGCACCGCTATTGGCAGCAAATTTCGGATTGGGCTTCGTTAGTGCCATTGCCATGAATGCCGGTGCCTCAGCCTTTTGCGGCGACCAGCGGCGTTGGACGCCGTCGCTATCCGTGTTCAACCTGATGCTGGTCGGTTGCAGTTTGTCGCCTTCGACTTCGCTCAGAAACGATTTTAAAAATTCATGTTCTGCAAAGGCAATTTCAGGATTATATTTGGGATCAGCATAGGCAATATATGTCGGCGTTTCGAGCTGTTTAAAGGCTGAAACGAGTAATTCATCATCATCTTGTGGCATAGTGAAGAGAATATCTATGCCGATGGATTTGGGCTTGGCCGCGTCAATTGTTTCCAGCGCTTGCGCCAATATTGTCCGATCAACCGGAGAGCGTTGCCCGGTCAGTTTCAGCGTGTCTTCATTGTAGACGATCATGACGATCCGGTCTTCTTTCTCCACCGCTGGTGCGAAGACAGAGGCACGCATGTCATATAGCGCACGCTCGGCGTCCTGAATGAGCGGTGTGGTCCAACTGAACCGCGCCATCAGCAAGGCAAGTATCAAGAAAAGAATGGTCGAGCCAAGGCGGACCGGCCCCAGCTGGTCAAACATTCGCCGAAGCGATTGCAGCACACCTCGGGCCTCTGCTTTTACGTCACGGCTGGTTGATGCCGGGTCGCCATGATTGTTGGGGTTCATATTTATTTCAATGCAGATAGCGGCTGTTTAGAAGCGGCGGTTTCGGTGCTTTGGCTGCCCGGCAAAAACGGTTTTGATCCGTCGCCAATAATCGCAAATCCGGACCAGTAATAGGGATGCGACGTTGTCGGGTCGTCCATGAGTTTCTTTTGTGACATTCGCAACACGGTGGCAATAGATCGCCCTTTTCCATCTGCAAATAAACCGCCGATCAGGCGTTCTGTTGCCTGGAAATCATCAGGTGCGGGCCAGTGGCTGGCCAGTACCGAACGGCTGCCTGCGCCAATGAAGGATCGTACCAAGCCGTCCAATGCGGTGCCGCCGCCACTGCTCACGCCGGCTTCACGGGTTGCTCGAATACTCGCCTTGCCCGCTGTGTCACAGGCAGAGAGAATGACAATGTCGGCGTCCAATTTCAGATCAAATATCTCGTCAAAAGCGAGTAGACCGTCAGAACCTTCGCCACCAAAGGACGTTAGCAATGCTGGTTTGGCTGGGCAGGAAGGGCGCGGCGCCGTGACCAGTCCATGGGTAGCAAAATGCAGGATACGATAGTCTGAAATATCGGATTTCGCCAAAATCTTATCGTCTGAAAATGCCATGCCCGTAAGTATCTCGGAGCCATTTTCGCCGATGATGGATCGCGCCTGAAACAGTTCGGCATCCGAAATGGGATTGTTCCATTCAGAGAGCGACCATTCACAATTGGCATCAAGGCCCCGAGATGAGGCGCGGACTCCGCCGGTTTTTGTATTGGCCAGCACCGGCTGGTTTTTGCCGAGACCCAGATATTGACGAGAGGCCTTGGAAATTGGAGCTTTTCGGGCATCGGCAAAGCCGCGAGCAGAAACAGCCGTGCTGATATTTGTATCACTGCCTAGCCAATTGACTCCGGTAAAGTCATAGGGATCGCCATCGGGTTGCTCTACCCGTTCCAGATATTGGGAGACGGATATGTCATCTGCCACTAGCAAATTAATCGGCAAACGCAGCATGGCGCCGTCAGGTTCAAAAATCAGATGGTCTGTGGTCGCCAGCCGGTCTGACATAGGGTCAAGCAGGGCTTTGAAAATTTTGCGAGATGTCTCAATATCGAAAGGATAGGTGACATATTGCCCATTTTCGAGGGTGGAAATGGAGGAGCGTAGGAGATCGACCTGCGCATCCAAGGCATCGGCACTTATTGGCGCTTTATAAGCGGTCGCAAATTGCTTGTCGGTATAAAATATGAAAATGTCATTGCCGACAATTGCCATGCGAATATAGACTTCGCTGGGCTCCATGCTGGCGCGCAAATCATTCAGGCTGATCGCACTTCCGCCAATCGCTCGATATTGTGGAAATTGTGACAAGCTGACGACGGTAAGCTGCTGGCTTCGCTCCAACTCATCTATTTCTGCCGCCAGATCGTTGCGTCGCCGCCGCGTTTCTGCAGTTTGATCGAGCTTTCCGATCGCGGTGAAGCGCATGCGTAGCCGCTCGATGCTGCGGTCGAGGTTGTTGGACTGCCGAAACAGACGGGCGGCTTCATCCGTGCCACCGCTCAGCTCGCGAGACAGCGCTGCTTGGGTTTCTGCTACACCTGGCCGAACGAGAACTTGTGACGCCTTGAAAAACTCTGCAGCCGATTCCGGATCACCGCTCATCAGCTGGAAATAAGGTGCCAGCTGATTGGCGATACCGGTTACAGCGCTGCGTTTGCCAAGAGAATTATCAACCACTTCGCGGTAAAATTGCCGTGCTTCGCTCGGCCGGTCTTGGCGCATTAAAAAGCTAGCGAGCTTTGCTTTTGCCGCGTTGACTGTCCGCGTTTCGGGATATTGCAACTCCACCAGCTCCAAAGCATTGCGCAAAAGCTGCTCGGCATTGGAAAATTCACCTTCCGCTTCGGCAATCAGCGCCAGTTCCGACAATATTTGCGTGCGCAACCTGGTGATCGACGTGACCCGGCCATCTCGCACCGCAACGGCGTCATTATAAGCAGTGGTCAGCGATTTTTGGGCCGTGGCGCGATCACCCATGATGCGTTGGGCCGTGCCGAGCAATTGTAGCGCCTGTGCATCGATAATCTCTGCGCGTTCTTGTGCTGTTAACTTCAGATCGTCTTTAAGGCCCAGCAAGTTGGCTGTTTTGTTATCGCCGTTGATACGCGTGGCAATGGGAGCCGAAATGGTGAGATCCGAAAATATCGCATCCCGTTGCTTCTCAGCAGCATCTATTGGCAAGTTTATCCGCGTTACTGCATCATTGTAGCGGCCCTGATTGAGCAGATGCATGCCCTCGAAATTTCGCAAGAGTTTCTGATTGACGATATCCGTTGAAATCACGGATCGTGCTTGTTTGAACAGTTCATCTGCTTCGGCAAATTCACCGAGATTTGATTTTTGCAAAGCGCGATTAATGTAATATTCTTCCGGGTTAATATCCTGATTATCCATGCCCGCGGTACGTTGTTGCAAAGTTTCGAAAAAGGCTGCGGCTTCCGCATAGTTACCGCTAAGATTGCGGCGATAGCCCTCGGCCAACGCTTGGTCAGGTTTGAGCGTTAGCGCCTGAACACGAGCAAATGCGAACGGGTCTTCGATTGATGTCGAAGCGACATCAATTTTGCCTTTGACGATTTTGTCTGCGACAACCGATTTGAGTGCAAGTAAAGTCGCGCTGTCGTAAACGGTCAAGCCTTCGGCCACGTAAGACACATTGCCGCGTTGTTGTTGATATATGGAATAGCTGACCGGTTCGTCGGCAAGCTTGCAAATCTGTTGGCCGATGCCATCAAAACTGTCTTGCTGGGTCTGATCATCGCAGGAAATGCGATCGGCGCGATATTCGGCGATATGGGTGACGACATCGCTTTCGGGCGACCGAAAAGCATAGACATAGCCAACTGGCCGAGCGGAATCACGGCAAACGACGGCCCAGCTGCGGTCAAAAATAGTCTTTTTTGCTTTGTTTTCGAGGCTTCGGTCCTGGACTTGACAGAGCGTGCCATCACCGGAACCAATGGGAAAACTGTCCCGCAGCGCGACCGGCGTACCTTGCGCATAGGCAATGGACGACGTGGCAGCCAATAGCGGAAGCAATGCCAATAGCGGCAAGCGCAAATTACTCGGACCGATCATATATTCCCCACAATACCCCATGGCAGCTCAAGCTCATCGGCTAAGCTGCTCAAATTGCGACCCGAAAATCCCTCAGAAACCTTCATAAGCGACGTTTCCGAGTCTGGCATAGTAATTAATGGACACTGTGGGTTAAATGAGGTGACAATTGTCACTATATGAAACAGTTGAAAATAAAATGATTTATTTTCAAGGTGTTACATAATTTAGAATCCGTGAAATTTTACACTTTCGGCCAATGGAGCACGCGGAACATCGAAATTGTTAATCGGTGCATCGGGATCGCGATAACCAATGGCCATACCGCAGAAAAAGATGTGATCATCGTCGATATTGAGCAGTTCGCGCATATAGGTACCATACATCGCCCAAATCTCTTGCGGACAACTGTCCAGACCTTCTTCACGTAGCAATAGCATTACGGTTTGTAACCACATGCCCATGTCAGACCATTGTGGCGGGCCCATATATTTGCGGGTGTAAGTAAACAGCTGCACTGGGGCGCCAAAGCTGTCCCAATTTGCCATCATCTGCTTAATCCGTGCTCCGCCATCTTCCTTGGGAATTTTAAGAGCACCAAACATGGCCTTGCCTACACCCTGCCGCTGTTCTTCATAACGACCTTCAAGACCTTTGGGATAAATGTCATATTCCATATCCTCGCCAGCTGGGGCGGTAGGGACTTTGGCTTTTACAGCACCAGCGATACGGGTGAGCTCATCGCCGCCTACGACGATGGCGTTCCATGGCTGCGTATTCCCGCCTGACGGCGAACGCGCGGCGGTTTCTAGGACTTTCTGAAGCGTTTTTTGATCAACCGGCTTGTCGAGAAATTGGCGCACGGAACGGCGTGAATTGACAGCATCGGTTACGTTCATTTTTTTTCCTCATCAAAAAGGCCAGCAAGTTGTTCAACCATGGTGCCGCCCAATTGTTCCGCGTCCATGATCGTCACCGCACGTTTATAATAGCGCGTTACGTCGTGGCCGATGCCAATAGCGACCAGTTGTACCGGTGACCGGCTTTCAATCCAGTCGATAACCTTGCGCAGATGATTTTCGAGATAGGCACCGTGATTAACCGATAGCGTTGAGTCATCCACTGGCGCGCCGTCGGAAATCACCATTAAAATACGGCGTTCTTCGGGCCGAGCGATCAGGCGGCTGTGGGCCCAGAGCAATGCTTCGCCGTCGATATTTTCTTTCAGCAAGCCTTCGCGCATCATCAGGCCAAGATTTTTACGGGCTCGCCGCCAAGGTTCGTCGGCCTGTTTATAGATGATGTGGCGCAGGTCGTTAAGCCGTCCGGGACTGGCCGGGCGATCTTCTGCGAGCCAGCTTTCACGGCACTGACCGCCTTTCCAGGCGCGGGTGGTAAAGCCCAAAATCTCTGTTTTGACGCCGCAGCGTTCGAGTGTGCGCGCCATGATATCGGCGCTGATCGCGGCGATGCTGATCGGGCGACCGCGCATGGAACCGCTATTGTCGATCAGCAAGGTGACAACCGTATCGCGGAAATCGGTTTCCCGCTCTATCTTGTAGGACAGGCTGTGCGCTGGGTTGCTTACGACGCGGGCGAGGCGGGCGGCATCGAGCATGCCTTCTTCCTGATCAAAATCCCAGCTGCGGTTTTGCTGTGCCATCAGACGCCGTTGGAGGCGGTTGGCAAGTTTTGTCACTGCTCCCTGTAAATTGGTCAATTGCTGATCGAGAAAGGCGCGGAGCCGTGTTAGTTCTTCTTCATCGCATAATTCGGTCGCGCTGATAATCTCGTCATATTTTTCGGTCCACGGCGCATAGTCAAAGCCGGGCGGCAGGTCGGACATCGGGCGATTGGGGCGCACAGGCATCATGCCATCATCCCCGGCGTCGCCCATTTCCTCTTCCGCGCCTTCTTCCAGGTCGTCGGCGTTCAGTTCGCTTTCGCTTTCCTGCGCGTCATCTTCGGACTGTTCGGAGCGCATGTCCTGTTGCCCCTGATCGCCCGTGGCCTCATCATCCGCGCCATCATCTTCCTGATCATCGCTGTCTTCATCAGAATCATCATCGCTGTCATCGGCTTCCGATGTTTCATCATCGCTCTTGATAAGGTCGAGATGTTCGAGCAGTTGCGTCGAGAGCTTCGCAAAACTATCTTGATCGTCGAGCGTCAGATTAAGCCCTTCCAGATCAGCGCCAGCGCCTTCTTCAATCCACTCGCGCAGCATATCGACGCCCTTTTGGGCGGACTCAGGCGGCGCTTCGCCGGTCAGTTTTTCCCGAGCCAGCAACGCGAGAGCAGTGGAAATAGGCACTTCGTCGCGGTTTTGCGCACGCGATATCGGGTCAGAACGCATCCGCATTTCGAGCGCCGCATCAAGATTGCCGTTGACGCCCTTCATATTGCGAGAACCCAGCGCATCCGTGCGGACTTGCTCTAGGGCATCGAAACAGGCGCGTGCAATGGCCTCTTGCGGCGCATTTTTGCGATGTCGGACTTCGTTATGATGGCGCAATTTCAGCGCAAAACTATCGGCAAAACCGCGCGCTTGAGCCACTTGATCGGCGGGAAGATCGCGGGCGGGCATCGGGACTTTGAGATGCGGCCCGGATTGGGAAGGCGCCTCGGCCGTATATGCCAGCTCTAATTCGGGTTCGTGAGACATGGCGCGCGCGGTGCCACCGAGCACGTCTTTCAGATCATCAAGTTTGGAACGGTCAGCCATAGAAGCCAACAGCCATAAGCGGAAAGTCGAGCGGAATCAAAGGTCTAAATTCAGCGATTTTGGTAGGGTGTTTACGAGCGCTTATCGATCCCCATTATCGGTTCGCGGGAGGCGGCGCTTCTTCGCGCCTGGTTTGGACGGCTACGCCATCACCATCAATGTTCAGGTCCAAAGGAATACCGCCAATTTCGGTCGAAAGAGAAACGCCATCATTGCGTTTAATCCGGATTTCAGAATCGCCAAGGTCGATGGGAATGTCCTGCAGGTCCTCAATATCCGGTATATCGAGCGGCTTAATGGGGCCATCGGGATCCGGTTTCTCAACGGGTTTCGGTTTGTTGACCGGGCCCGCGCCTTTAACGGCCTGACTCATGAAGTCTCGCCAGATGCGGGCGGGAATAGTGCCGCCGCTAACACCTTTCAGCGGGCTATTATCATCATTGCCGACCCACACGCCGACCACCAAGTCTTCCGCATAACCAACGAACAGTGCGTCGCGGTTGTTCTGGCTGGTCCCGGTTTTTCCATAATTGGGAATAGAGAGGCGAGCGTTGCGACCCGTGCCGTCATTGACTGCAGTACGCAGCATATCTTCCATCCGCTCATGGGTGCTGTTGCCGTAACGCCCCGGCCAATCAAACAGCCATTCACCCCAGCTCTGTTCACCCTTTTTGAACGCATAGGGTTTTACCGGCCAGCTATTGTTGGCAACGCCAGCATAGGCGGCTGTCAGCTCCATCAGCGTCATGGTTGATGTGCCCAGCGCGAGACTAGGGTCATCTTCGGCCAGTTTCGACGTGACGCCAAGGTTTCTGGCCTCACGGATCACTGCCTTGTCGCCGACTTGTCCGAACAGACGCACGGCTGCGACGTTACTGGATTTGGCAAACGCCTCTTTCAGGGTGATCTCGCCGCGATATTTCTCGCCGGCATTTTTCGGCAGATAGCCGCCTTTGGTAATCGGGCTGTCATCGACCATGTCATCGGGCCGGATATCGGCGCGCAATGCGGCGAGCCAGACGAACAGTTTGAAGGTTGACCCCGGTTGCCGTTTTGCCTGCGTCACGCGGTTAAAGGCCGATTGCTTGTAATCGCGCCCGCCGATCATCGCCACGACCTCGCCATCCGGCCGCATCGCTACCAGCGCGACCTGCGCTTTTCCGAGTGGTGCGCGGCTGACGACATTGTTGGCAATCCGCTGTAACCGGGAGTCCAGCGTCGTCGTTAGCGTCAGCTTGCTATAGCTCATTTCCGACAGGGCTCTGGCCCGCGGCATCGCCCAGTCAGCAAAATAGGTCCCTGTCGGAACGGTATTCTTGGTCCGAACATCCAGCACCGGATTGGGCAGCTTGTCGGCCTCTGCCTGCGTCAGGAAGCCGCCATTGACCATTGCTGCCTTGACTAGTTTAGCCCGTTTGGCCGCAAGATCAGGGTTGCGGGTCGGCGCAAGGCGGGAAGGAGCCTGCACCAGTCCGGCGAGCATGATCGCCTGTTCCGGTTTCAGATTTTCCGGCTTGCGATAATAGTAATGCAGGGATGCCGCGCGCAGGCCGTAAACATTGTCACCGAAATAGACATTGGAGAGATAACGTTCCAATATCTGGTCTTTCGACAATCGTGCTTCCATCCAGAAAGCGATCAGCATTTCACGCGCCTTGCGGGTCAGGCTGCGCTCGGGCGTTAGAAAGGTCAGTTTGGCGAGTTGCTGGGTGATCGTACTGCCGCCTTGAGTCATGCCGCTGCCGGTGGCATTGCTCCACGCTGCCCGCGCGAGACCGCGAGGATCGACGCCCCAATGGGAATAAAAACGCCGGTCCTCAATCGCCAGAAAAGCGTCGATCACATGATCGGGAAGCGCGGTGATTTTTACAGGCTCGTCAACAACAGCACCGTTGCGCGCAATCGGCTGGCCATCAGAGGTCAGCAGGGTGATTTGAGGCGGAGCAATGGGCTGCAAAGACTTGGACAGCGGGGCGGTAATGGCAAGCCAGGCGATCAGCAGGATGAAGAGGAACAGAAAAGCCGCCAGCCCACGGCTGTACCACCACCATTTACCGTGCGGTTTTTTGGGCGACGCAATTGGTTCGTCCGGCAAATGTGGATGGAGCGCATTACCATATGGCTCGTAGAAGACGGTTTCCACAGGTGCTTTTCGGCCGAAAGGCCAGTACCAGCGCCGGCGAGGCGCATCAGGGTGAGATGTTTTGTCCAGCATCAGCTACTGTATTATACTAGTAATACACGAAATGCGAGTGGCAATTTTGATTAGTCATTGAACAAGCTTCCTCGATATCCGGCGAAGCCTGTCTGAACAAAAGCGAGTGAACCCGCGGTTAAGCTGGACTAGGCCCCGATCACGCTTTCCGGCAGATCCTCACCAAAGACACGCTGATAATATTCCGCGACCAACATCCGTTCGGCTTCATCACATTTGTTGAGGAAGCTGAGACGGAAAGCGAAGCCGACATTGTTGAATATCGCGGCATTCTGGGCCCAGCTGATCACGGTTCGCGGGCTCATAACGGTGGAAATATCCCCATTGACGAAGCCTTGACGCGACAGGTCAGCGACCTTGATCATGTTTTCGACCGTTTTGTCGTCGGTGTCCGGTACTTTCGACAGGATGACCTTCGCTTCTGTCGCGGCAGGTAGATAGTTGAGCGTAACGACGATGTTCCAGCGATCCATCTGACCCTGGTTGATCTGTTGTGTCCCATGATACAGCCCGCTGGTGTCGCCAAGGCCAACCGTATTGGCGGTCGCGAAAAGACGGAAATTCGGATTGGGACGAATAACGCGATTCTGGTCGAGCAGAGTCAATTTGCCTTCTGCCTCCAGCACCCGCTGAATCACGAACATCACGTCAGGCCGTCCGGCGTCATATTCGTCGAACACTAAGGCTGTCGGTGTCTGCAACGCCCAAGGCAAAAGGCCTTCGCGGAATTCAGTGATTTGCTGTCCGTCTTTCAGGACAATCGCATCGCGGCCAACCAGATCGATCCGACTGATATGCGCATCGAGATTGATCCGGATACAAGGCCAGTTGAGCCGAGCGGCAACCTGTTCGATATGCGTTGATTTACCCGTGCCGTGAAAACCCTGCACCATCACCCGGCGGTTAAACGCAAAACCGGCGAGGATTGCGGCGGTCGTATCCTGATCAAATACATAGGCCGGATCGAGATCGGGGACCCGCTCGTCCTTTTCACTGAACGCTGGAATTTGCATGTCCAGATCAATGCCAAACATTTCCCGCGCATCAACGGTTTGATCCGGTGCGTCCAAAACAGTTTCGCCGCTGCCGCTAGGGTGGGTATTTGGTATGTCAGTCATGTTTGTCCTTAACTCGATTTTGACCCGTTAGCACTGAGCCTGTCGAAGTGCGCCTATCGTTTTTCATACAGCGACGGGCGTGAAGCGTCCTTCGACAGGCTCAGGACTAACGGTAATTTTGACGATCATCTAAAATCTGGTGATTCCTTAAGCTGCGTATAGGCCGCGATAACATTTGCCAACTGTTTCTCATGACTTCTGTTACCGCCATTGCGGTCGGGATGATATTTGCGCACCAGTTCAGAATAGCGCCTGCGAATTTCGCCTCGCTCCGCATCTTCGCCAAGCCCTAGCGTCTTTAGCGCTTTTCGGTCGCCCGCGCCAAGCGCGCGACCCGGCGTTTGCGGGCGTGAAACGCTCGCCGTAAATCTTGCGCCAATCGCGTCCAACGGGTCGGTAAAATCAGACCACGCCGGTGTGGCATTAGGTCCCGTCTCATAGATTCGCCGATTGCTATCCCATCCGCGTACCGGATGTTGGGCTTCGAAAATCTGTTCCTGATCCATGCCATCGAAATAATCATAGCCTTGATTAAATTCGCGAACATGGTCGAGGCACAGCCAGCGATATTCTCCGGGGCCGTCATAGCCATGGCGAGCGCCGTAAATAGGAGGTGCCCGAAATTCGCCATCTTCCTCGCACCCGTCAATCGCACAAGTCTGACCGTCTGTTTCCACACGGCCATGAAAACGATTGGGTTTTTTCTTTTGTGGATCGGAGGAAGGCAAGTGATTGTCCGGTTGATGGCGTGAGAAGGAGGTTCGCAAACGGGGATGATGCTCCTATATAGGCATGATGGAAACAGAATCAAAAGGCCCCGTTGCCGCAGAAATTGAAAAACGGCTTTTGGAGGCGCTATCGCCCACGGCGTTAAACGTCATCAATGACAGCGCGAGCCACCACGGTCACGCGGGCGACGATGGCAGTGGCGAGTCGCATTTCACTGTTGAAATTACTTGTGCTGCGTTTGAAGGTCAGTCGCGGCTCAACCGTCAGCGGATGGTGAACACGGCACTGGGCGACTTGATGCGGGACAAAGTGCACGCGATGGCGATCAAGGCGCGGGCACCGGGGGCGTGAGTAAGCCGGCGTCACCACGCAAGGTCAATCTCAAAGACGCCTTTGCAACCTTCTCCGACCATTGGTCGCCCAAAATCGCCGGTGATATCAACGATGCGCAAGTGAAACTCGCGAAATTTGCGGGCAAGTTCGACTGGCATCATCATGAGGAAGAGGATGAGCTGTTTCTGGTCATTGCCGGAACCATGCGGATGGGCCTGCGCACCGGGGACGTGGATGTCGAACCCGGTGAATTTATCATCATCCCGCGCGGCGTCGAGCATTGCCCGGAAGGACTTGATGGCGAATGCCATGTGCTGTTGCTGGAACCGAAGACGATATTGAATACCGGCAACGTCGTGACCGAAAAAACGGTGACCGAACTGGATCGGATTTAGAGTTTAGACGCCCAACCATTTAAGCCAAGCCCCATGGGCATGGGCTTCGCCAAGCTTGACTGGTTCACCACCATCGGGCCAGTGCCGGACAATCAACTCATGACGATAGGTTTCGCGATTGGCCTCTAGCGACAGCCACGCCAGCGGTCGCTCGTCGGTGGCGCGGACGCCTGCCGCCTCCATCGCTTGGCTGATTCGGTCCTGTCCGGCTTTGGGGATATATTGCCAGACGATGGAATGGACCAATATCCGCGTTACGCCCTCTTTCTGGGGCTTGGCGAGTTGCGCGATCATCCAGTCATCGGCACTGGCGCCTTCAATTTGGGGTGGCTGCTGATTAACCAGAGCGATGGCGGTCTTCATCCGCTCGAAGCGGACTGTATGTTCGGGCCAGATAAAGGCGGTCAAGCGGCGGGCCTGGGCCGGGTCGGCCAGATCAACCGGAGCAATGTCGCAGCCGCGCAGGGAGTCAACGGCGAAGGGGACGTCCGGCGGTGGTGGCCCTTCCCATTCAGGTTTGAAATTCAGGGGCGCACTATCCGGCCCTACGGAAACGCCAGCGAGGTCATAATGATAGCGGTCGACCATCAGGTTCAAGCCAGCACTGGAACCGATTTCCAGCAACTCATAGCGCGGCGGAAGACCTTGCATGGTGAGCCAAAGCAATCCCGCGATATAAGAAGAGGAGCGTCCGGCCTCATTCGTCTGGGGTGGGGAGTTCAGCCAAGGCAACAAAGCGGCTTCATCTCTGGCAATGGTCTGAGCAATGATCTGCTCGGCATCGGCTGCGGCTTGGTCGTCGCCATTATAGATAGCGGAAAGCCGGGCATGATTGCCAGCGAGATGGAGCGCGTGAAAGCCGCCCGCAACTCTCAGGGGCAGCGCATCGGCGAGCGGATTGCCCTCCCATCCCAGCACCCGGCGGCCCAGTTCGCTGCTTTCGTCCAGCGCTCCGATGATGGCCTCGACTATCCGGCCGGTAATTGGCGCACCGTTGGAGCGGCAATATTCAATCTGATTGGTGAAGGCGTCGCGCACCTTTTGCTGGTTAGACATATTGCCCTTTCTGGTATGAGGCCGTAAAGCCCCCGCATCTATGACCACACCCCTGATCTTTGCCATCCCCAAGGGACGGATTCTCGACGAGGCCTTGCCGATGCTGGCTAAGGTCGGGATTGAGCCGTTACCAGAATTTTTCGACAAGGCCAATCGCAGCCTGATGTTCGGGACCAATCAGGCGCATGTGTCGATCATCCGGGTGCGTGCCTTTGATGTGGCGACATTTGTCGCCCATGGTGCCGCACAGATTGGCATTGTCGGGTCGGATGTGGTCGAGGAATTTGGCTATAGCGAACTTTATGCGCCGGTTGATCTGGGCATTGGCCGATGCCGTCTGTCCGTGGCCCAGCCCAAGGATGATGCGGAGCAGATCGGCAATATCTCCCATATTCGAGTCGCGACCAAATATCCCAATCTGACAAGCCGCCATTTTGAAGCGCAGGGCATTCAAGCGGAATGTGTGAAATTGAATGGGGCCATGGAACTCGCGCCTTCGCTCGGTTTATCACGGCATATTGTCGATCTGGTGGAATCTGGCAGCACGTTGAAAGCCAATAATCTGGTCGAGACTGACCGGATTATCGACATTTCCGCGCGATTGGTGGTCAACCGGGCCGCGTTCAAGATGCGCAGCGAAGAGTTGACCGGACTGGTGCAGAAATTCCGTGAGCTAGTGGGGCAGGTCTGATGATTCGCGGGAATAATTTCCCCTCCTCTTCAGAGGAGGGGATCAAAGGGTGGTGGCGATGCACTTGCATCGCTCGCGTCAGCGATTGGCGCATTTTTGAGTCCTCCACCCCAACCCCTCCTCTGAAGAGGAGGGGCTTTTAGATGGTCCTTCGCCTTTCAACTTCTGACACAAATTTCGATACGTCCTTCGACCTGTTGGTCAACGCCCGGCGCGAGGCGGATGCCGATGTATCAGCCGACGTCGTCGCCATCATCAAAGACGTACGGTCCAATGGTGACGAAGCAGTCTCGCGTCTAACCCAGAAATTTGACGGTCATGATCTCGATTTTACCGGTTGGCAGGTGTCGCAACTGGAATGTGAAGCGGCGCTGGATGGGCTTGATCCTAACTTGCGGATCGCTCTGGAATTGGCTGCGATACGTATTCGTGATTATCATGAGGGTCAAAAACCCGACAATCGCGACTATTACGACGATGCCGGCGTCCGCATCGGTGCGCGCTGGAATGCGGTGGAGCGGGCGGGAATCTATATTCCCGGTGGCCGTGCCGCTTACCCGTCATCGGTATTGATGAACGCGATACCAGCGAAGGTTGCTGGTGCCGATCGGATCATCATGGTGACACCGACGCCCGGTGGTGAAGTAAATCCTTTGGTTCTTGCCGCGGCTCAAATTGCTGGTGTCGATGAAATTTGGCGCATTGGCGGCGCGCAGGCTGTTGCTGCCTTGGCTTTTGGTACGGAGAAAATCAAACCGGTCGATGTCATCACGGGTCCCGGCAATGCCTGGGTCGCGGAAGCCAAGCGACAGGTTTACGGGGTAGTCGGCATTGATATGGTCGCTGGGCCGTCGGAAATCGTGGTTGTTGCCGATGGCAAGAATAACCCGGACTGGATAGCGGCAGATTTGCTGTCTCAGGCGGAGCATGATCCAACCAGTCAATCAATTTTATTCACGGATGATGCCGCTTTTGCAGACACGGTCGCGACGCAGATTGAAAAGCAGCTTGGTGAATTGGCAACAAGCAAAACAGCGACACAAAGCTGGAACGACAATGGCGCGATCATTTTGGTTGATCGTCTGGAAAAGGCTATGCCGCTGGTTGATCGATTGGCCGCCGAGCATCTGGAATTGGCTTGCGATGATCCGCAGGCGCTCTTCAACAAGGTCCGCCATGCGGGTTCCGTGTTCCTGGGCCGTCATACTCCGGAAGCGGTTGGCGATTATGTGGCCGGTCCCAATCATGTGCTGCCCACTGGACGGCGCGCGCGTTTCTCCTCCGGTTTGTCGGTAACGGATTTTATGAAACGCACGAGCTTTTTGGAATGCGACGCCGCGGCGCTTGAAAAAATTGGCCCTGCGGCGGTTGCCCTCGCCGAAGCCGAAGGTTTGCCTGCTCATGCCGCCAGTGTGCAAAAGCGGCTGGACACGCGTCGATAATCAACAGAAAGACTGAGCCTATGACCATTTCATTATATGACGCCGTTATTCCGTCACAACTTCAGATTATTGCAGCCGTTCGTGGGCTGGTCGATAAGGCAAAAGCCCATTGTGAAGAGAGCGGTACTGCTGCCGAAGATATTATCGGTGCTCGGTTGATTGAAGACATGCAGCCCTTTTCCTACCAGGTGAAATGTTGCCGTGAACATTCGCTAGGCGCGATTGAGGCTGTCCGTGAAGGCGTGTTTACGCCTAGTCTGGTGGCACCGCCAGACAGCTGGGACGGGCTTTATGAAAAGCTCGATGAAGCGAAAGCCGGGCTTGAAAAGGTCGACGAAGCAGAGATGGCGGGTTTTGTCGGGCAGCCAATGGAGTTTCGGTTCAAAGAGACCGTGATGCCATTTACGGCCGAACATTTCCTTTTCAGTTTCGCGCAGCCCAATTTCTATTTCCACGCTACCACAGCCTATGATCTTCTTCGGGAACGTGGCTTCAAGATTGGCAAAATGGACTTCGTGGGTATGCCACGAATGACGTTGCCGGCATGACCGCAAAATCAAACACCCGTTCCACTGCTCGCCTTGCTGCGGTTCAGGCGCTGTTCCAGCATGACATGGAAAAGACGCCGGTTCCGCGGTTGCTCAAGGAATTTCATGATCACCGGCTTGGCGCGGAAATTGAGGACGAACAATATCGGCCGGTAGAGGTGGATTTTTTTGATGAACTCGTCGTCGGAGCGTCCGAAAAACGCGACGAAATTGACGCATTAATTGCCGAAAAACTGGCATCTGGCTGGTCTATGGGGCGGCTCGACAAAACAATGTTGCAAATTTTGCGGGCAGGGGCCTTTGAATTAATGGCGCGGGACGATGTTCCGACGGGGACAGTGATCAGTGAATATGTTGACGTCGCTCACGCCTTTTTCAACAAAAAGGATAGCGGTTTCATAAACGGATTGCTGGACGCAATAGCGAAGCAGGTTCGCGGCAGCTGAGGGGCTGACACGTGCACAAGCCTGCTTGGCAGGGGAGTGTAAGTGGTAGTAACAGATGTGGGGCACATCTTCTTTGTGAAGGGGGCCCTAATTGACCGAATTAGACTTTATTGACCAGTTGAAAGCGCTGGCAACCCATCCCGCTGCGCGTGGATTGGCGGATGATGCCGCGGTTCTGCCTTTTGGCCGGCACAAGCTGGTCATGACCCATGACATGATGGTCGAAGACAAGCATTTCTTGACCAATGCCGATCCGGCCGATGTGGCTTGGAAGCTGGTCGCGGTGAACCTGTCTGATCTCGCCGCCAAAGGGGCAAAGCCGCTAGGCATATTAATGGGTTATAGCAGGGCTGGTGACGATGCCTGGGATACCGCTTTTATCCGCGGACTAAAGGAAGCAATCAACCATTTTTGCGTGCCTTTGCTCGGCGGTGATACCGTGTCTGTAGGAGAAGGCGGGAAACGCACTTTGGCACTGACTGCTTTTGGTGAAGCGAAGGGCCATATCATCCCGGCCCGCTGCGGCGCCGCACCGGGGCACAGCATTTATGTAACTGGCGACATCGGGGACGCGTGGGCCGGATTGCAGATAGCATCCGGAAAGGCCCATGCGGCCGATATTGAAACATCAGCGACGTTGCTAAAGGCTCATAACCGGCCGCAACCGAAACTGGAGGACGGCCGCGCTTTGTCATCGTTGGTTAGCACGATGATGGATATATCGGACGGCCTGTTGCTCGACGCGTCACGGATCGCAAGCGCAAGTGGGGTCAATTTGGAAATTGATCTTGATCAGCTTCCTCTATCAAAGGCTTTCAAGACCGTATTCGGTGATGCTGAAGACGCCAGAATGAGCGCAGCAACGGGCGGCGATGATTATCAATTGCTGCTGACGGCTAGCCCGGAAACCGTATTGCCAATCAATTTAACCTTGATTGGCAAGTGCCGACCCGGATCAGGCGTTTCATTGGTGCAAAAAGGCGAACGGATTGGTTTGCCGGAAACTCTTGGTTTTGTGCACGCATAATCCATTCTGATTTTCATCAATTTGCGGAGTATCTGAAATGCTAGGTTATTCCGGTAAAATCAGGGGTTGCGCCATGCGGATCACGCATTATAAGTTTCCGCGATATCGCCCCAATTCTGGGGCATTTCACTATAATAATTTAGGGGGAGAAGAACAGCAATGACTGTTGTCACCATTTCAATAATCTGTGGTTTAATTGCCATAGTATATGGGTTTGTTACAAGCCGTCAGGTGCTTAGCGCGCCGGCAGGCAATGAAAAAATGCAAGACATTGCTGCGGCTATTCAGGAAGGCGCACAAGCCTATCTGAACCGTCAATATCGCGCGATTGGTATCGTTGGCGTTGTAGTCGCGGTTCTGGTTTTCATTTTCCTAGATATGCCACGCGGTGGATTTCCAATTTCAACAATCGGATTTTTGCTTGGCTCAATCCTTTCTGGTGTTGCTGGTTATGTCGGGATGAATATTTCCGTTCGTGCCAATGTCCGCACCGCGCAGGGTGCTAGCGAAAGCCTGCAAACTGGCCTGACCGTTGCGTTCCGTGCTGGTGCCGTTACTGGCATGCTGGTCGCTGGTCTTGCTCTTCTGGCCATTTCCATCTTTTTCTGGGTGCTCACCACGCAGATGGGCCTCGAAGCAAAAAGCCGTGAAGTGATCGATTCCCTTGTTGCACTTGCCTTTGGTGCCTCGCTCATTTCAATCTTCGCACGTTTGGGCGGCGGGATCTTTACCAAAGCGGCCGACGTTGGCGCTGACCTGGTGGGCAAGGTTGAAGCAGGCATCCCTGAGGATGATCCACGCAACCCTGCGACCATTGCTGATAATGTTGGCGACAATGTTGGTGACTGTGCTGGTATGGCGGCCGATCTGTTCGAAACCTATGTTGTGACTGTCGGTGCTACCATGGTTCTGCTGGCGCTTACTGTCGGCAATTTGGTTGGTAACACAGTTCTCTACGATCTTATGTCATTGCCGCTTATTGTTGGTGGTGTCTGCATCATCACTTCCATTATCGGCACCTACATGGTCCGTTTGGGCAGCAGCAACAACATCATGGGCGCTTTGTACAAGGGTTTCATCACCACCGCTGTTCTGTCGATCCCTGCCATCTGGTATGTCACAATGCGTACGCTCGGTGACATGAATACAGTTATCGGCGCTGACCTAGACGGTACCGGCGGATTTACCGGCATGGCGTTGTTCTGGTCGATGATGGTTGGCCTGGCTGTTACTGGCCTGATCATCTGGATTACCGAATATTATACCGGCACAGAATATCGTCCGGTGCGGTCTATCGCTAAATCTTCGGAAACTGGCCACGGTACTAACGTGATCCAGGGTCTGGCTATTTCGATGGAAGCAACGGCTTTGCCAACTTTGGTCATCGTTATCGGTATTGTTGTGGCTTTCCAGCTTGCTGGTCTGATCGGCATTGCCTTTGCGGCAACGGCGATGTTGGCTTTGGCTGGTATGGTTGTAGCGCTTGATGCTTATGGCCCGGTTACGGATAATGCTGGCGGTATCGCCGAAATGTCTGGCCTGGACGAAAGCGTTCGGGAAAAGACCGATGCTCTCGATGCCGTAGGTAACACCACGAAAGCGGTGACCAAGGGCTATGCCATTGGTTCTGCTGGTCTTGCCGCACTAGTACTTTTCTCGGCTTATACCGCTGATCTCAGAGAGTTCTTCCCGAACCTTGAAGTCAACTTCAGTCTTGAAAATCCTTATGTGATTGTCGGTTTGCTGCTTGGTGCGCTTTTGCCTTATCTCTTTGGAGCCATGGGCATGACCGCTGTGGGCCGTGCTGCTGGTGACGTTGTGAAAGACGTTCGCGCGCAGTTTGCTGCTGACAAGGGCATTATGGATGGCACATCGCGTCCTGATTATGCGCGTACGGTTGATCTGGTGACCAAGGCGGCGATTAAGGAAATGATCCTGCCATCGCTGCTACCGGTATTGGCACCAATTGTGGTCTATTTCGTGGTCACAGCTGTTGCTGGTCAAGCAGAAGGCTTTGCGGCTCTTGGCGCATTGCTGCTGGGCGTGATCGTCTCTGGTCTGTTCGTTGCTCTGTCGATGACAGCAGGCGGCGGCGCATGGGATAATGCGAAGAAATATATCGAAGACGGCAATCATGGCGGCAAAGGTTCAGAAGCCCATAAAGCTGCTGTGACGGGCGATACTGTGGGTGATCCTTACAAGGATACTGCAGGTCCAGCCGTCAACCCGATGATTAAAATCACCAATATTGTTGCCTTGTTGCTGCTCGCAGCGCTGGCGCACGGGATGGCATAAGCCAAATCATATATTGGCCTCAAAGACCCCGCTGGAAGCAATTCCGGCGGGGTTTTCTTTGGAAACCACTTTGCTGATCCGTCAATTTGCCGTCGTTAATTGGTTATTACCCTATTTTTGCTAGCAAATTCCTCAAGCTAAAGAGGATGGCGATATGGATGTAGGTGGGTTCCACACCCAAAGTGACGAGGCGGTTTACTATGAAACCGCTGATCGCGTATGTCTGAATAGCTCTGCGTCAGCCGAGTTGGTGCCTATTGCCACGATCGGCGATAATTTGCTTCCGTCATGGCAAAAGCTTGCTCGCAACGCTGCAGAGCCTAATGTTTTTTACGAGCATTATCTGCTGAACCCGGCGCTGCAATATTTCAGTACCCACCCCGAACTGAGCCTTTTTCTCTTTTGGGCGGGTGTGCCGCATAAATCGGATCTATTGGGATTGATGCCAGTGGGGCCATCCCGGCAATTTGGCCGCTGGCCAGTGCCATTTGTCCAGAATTGGACCCATCACAACAGTTTCCTTGGAACGCCGCTCGTGCGCATCGGGTTTGAGAACCAATTCTGGACTGCTTTGTTCAAAGAGCTCGACACCAAAAACTGGCCGGGCTTTTTCCACGTAAGAGGACTCACAGTTGGCGGGCCACTCGATCAGGCTTTGCGTTCCGTTTGCGCGCGGCAACAGCGCCGTTGTGATCTGGTTCATAGCGAGGCCCGGGCGCTGCTCGAAAGCAATCTGGACGCCGACAGTTATTATGCCAAAACCGTCAGATCCAAGAAACGCAAAGAGCTGCGTCGCCAAGCCAAGCGACTGGCGGAAATGGGTGCTCTCAAATTTGCGCACCATAAAGACGATGCCGGCTTGGACGCATGGACTGATGATTTCCTGAAACTGGAACGGCGGAGTTGGAAGGGGCAGGAGGGTTCTGCGCTCGATTGTTCTGACGATACCCGCGGATTTTTTGGCGACGCGTTGGTCGAAGCGGCGGCAGCAGGCCAACTGGAACGTCATGACCTGCGGCTGGATGGGAAGCCGCTAGCGATGCTGGTGAACTTTCATTCTGCACCGGGAAGCTTCTCCTTCAAAACGGCGTTTGACGATGATTATTCCCGTTTTTCTCCCGGGGTGTTGCTGCAACTGGAAAATCTTAAAATCCTCGAGCAACCGAGTATTGACTGGATGGACAGCTGTGCGGCCGAAGATCATCCGATGATCGACAGCTTATGGTCCGGACGCCGGCATATCGGTCGCTTTTCTATTGAACTTAAAGGCCTTTCGCGCACCGCTATGTTTCGCGGTGTGCGTCTCGGGGAAGACCTGATGGCCAATATCAAGAAACGCGAAATAATCGATATTATGCAGGCACAGCGATGAACCAGATTGCTAGTAAAGATGCTTTTAGCAGGCAGGTATTCGGGCATGATATGCGACAGCAATTTGCGGCCTGCTATCCTGAAAAGCCTCAAGTGTTAGATCACAATATGGCGGCGAACAAATTGCTCACGTTAGAATCATTGGCCAAGCTGGGGACGGCATTGCCTAAAGCCAGCGTCGAATATAATCCCGGCGACTTGCCGGTGGGAATTGACCCGAAAGACGTGCCTGATAATGGCATGTCGATCGCTGATACGATTTTGATGATCGAAAATTCGGCCAGCTGGGCGGTGCTGAAGAATATCGAGCAGGTTCCGGAATATGGGGCGCTGCTATTATCTTTGCTCGCCGAGATCAAACCGATATTAGAAAGCAAAACCGGCAAGATGTTGAGGCCTCAGGGTTTCATCTTTGTCTCATCACCCAACGCAATGACGCCTTATCATTTCGATCCGGAGCATAACATTCTGCTGCAGCTGCGCGGCGAGAAGACTATGACAGTCTTTCCCGCCGGGGATGAACGTTTTGCTCCAGCTTCAGCGCATGAATCCTATCATACCGGAGGACCGCGCAATTTGGTTTGGCAGGACAGCTTTGCCGAACAAGGAAAGGCTTATCCTTTGACATCGGGAAAGGCGATTTTCGTGCCCGTGATGGCACCGCATTTTGTCAAAAATGGTCCAGAGTCTAGCATTTCGCTCTCGATTACGTGGCGGTCCGACTGGAGTTTTGCCGAGGCCGATGCCCGTGCGTTTAATCATCTGCTCCGCGGTTGGGGTATGAACCCTGATGCGCCGGGCCGCTTCCCCGAACAGAATAAGGCAAAGGCCCTGAGCTGGCGGGTTTTACGGAAGCTGCACTTGGTCAATTGAGCCGCGTTCACGGCAGGATTTCGACAAAATTGACAGGATGAACACGCTGCTCAACATATCACGCAGCATTAGGAAAGGCCCCTCAAAACGACTTTGCGGGGCGCTTCCAAAAATGAAGGTTAAAGCCAGAGCTTGGTTTAGGCTTCTTCCTCGTCGTCTTTCTTACCGAACAGGGTTGAATATATGCCCCATAGAATCAGCAAGCCGGCCGGAAATACGCCCCACATATGTTTCCATCTGGAAAAGCTATATCCTTCGGTAGGATCCGAACCTAAAGTCGCTTTTAACTGCGACAATTCGACCTCATCGAGCGGTAGATAGGAATAACCGTCTTCTGTTTCGGTGTAGAGGACGAATGTTTCGGTTGTTGCCTCGGCCCAAAGCGGTATGAACCAAAGGCTGGTGGACTCATACATATATCCGACATCAACATAGCTGCCCTCAATCTGATATTCCTCGGTATCTGGCAGATTTTCGACCAAAGCTATTTCTTGATTGGTCGTTCCACGTTTCCGTGCTTCTGCTGGTTGCGAAACTGCCACCATCACAAAAGCTCCAATAATAACAGTAAGATATCGCATATATTCCCCCTTTGAAGCTGAGGTGATAACTGGTAGTTTTGCTGCGTAAGTGATGTAGATCACCGCCCATATTATCTTTTGATTGCGGGGAATGGATGCGATGCCATGGTCCACCAAATCGCGAACCTAAAAACGCTTGCGAAAACTCACTTCGACATAGCGGCCAGTCGGATCGACGAAACCGGGCTGATAGCTAAGCGGAACCAACCCATCGCTGTCTCGGACACCCTGAATATCGTCGAAGACATTGTCGATGCGAAAGGCGATCCTGCTGCCTTTCAGAAACTTCAATCGCTCTGTCAGGTTACCCCGGTTATCAAGGTTGATGAAGGCGCGCAGATTGAGCGTTGTCAGGTCGGAAAAGCGAAGATCCGAGGTGGTCAGGCCGCCATCGACACGCGTGGCGGTTTGATGTTCGCCACGAATCCGGAATCCGATACCGTTATTAAACCAACCGCCTACCAGTTCAAATTCGTGGCGGGGTTGGCCTCCGGTCGACCCGATCGCCGAACCATTGAGCAAGTCCAGCTCTTCGACGCCGGGTCGAATCAATATGCGCTCGTCCAGGTGAACGGTATGATAGGCGGATAGGCGCCAACGACCGCCACGCCGGCCCGGTCTGCCGCTACCGCGCGGCGGTCTGTCGGCCCGCGTGCCAGATCGTTCTGCGCTGGTCGGCCCGGCTTCGGACCGGCTGGACTCGCGACCGCCTTCTGGTGGCGGTCCATCGCGTGGAGGACGAGCATCATCGGGTGGTGATCTGCCATCGCTCGCGCTTGGCCTACCAGCGCCTGCCCCTCTTAATCCACGACCTCCGCGCCGTTGACCAAATCGTTTCGAAAATTCCAGTCCATAACGCAGGCTCTCGCTGCGGACATTGCTGTAGTTGACCGGACGCTGGTCGATAGCGATCAAACGGCCAGTATTGTCACGCGTCACGCGATCGGGGAATGCGGCTTCAATTTCCTCGGTTAGCAATGGAAAGTCAGAGGCAACATTCTTGCTATTATTACGAATATACTCGCTTAGAAACGTCATGCCATCCAACCATTTCGGGCTGTAATTGAGGGCCAGTTTGATATCCCGCCGTGTTTCTGCAGGCAGGTTCAGATTACCGCCAGTGGTTATGCTGGCTAGAACGGTTTCGCCATTGGTGAAATCGAAGCTGGTGACATTGGGAGTGACAATGATCGGATTTCCAAGCTGTTGGATTGTCGGGGCGGCTTCTTCACCAATGGCGGAAGCTGTAAAGATCAGGCCGTCGACAGGCTCCCAATTCAAACCAATGCCAAATTCGATCAGACCGCCAAAATCGGATAGTTCACTATAACTGAAATTGCCGTTAATCGACAGCTCACCAATGGCTTCGACAACATCGATATTTTCCTTAGCGATAGGAATGTCAATATTGACACCGGCATTGAAATTGTCCCGCCCCAAACTGCTGATCGTGCTAACCCCGTCAGTATTGTCGCTGCTATCGAGATCCTGCCGATTATAGCCGCCGCGCAATGTCGTAGTGACCGAACCAGACGGCAGGTTGAGCAGCGTGCCAGATATAGTCGCCAAGCTATCGAGCGTGTTGCTGATGGACCGCGCCTCGTCCACGACCGGAGGAGACAGCAGGGTACCGAAATCTGTCGCAAACGGGTCGGCGGTCCCTGCATTAATTGCCGCCTGCAGCGCGCTGATATCTCCGCTATTGTCGGTCGTCGTTTCGGTTTGTTCCCGCGCATAATCAGCGGTTAGCGACCAACGCCACTCGGACAGTGTACCGTTCAGCACCGCGCCGCCCTGAAATGTGTTGGTCTCGACCGTTTTGCGCAGCGGATCAAATTGGGTAAAATAGCGAAACAGGTTTTCGTCCGTGGCGGATTGCGCGAAAGGGCTGGTTGCGGGAATATCCAGCGTACCGCTGGCCAGCCCCAACAGCGAACGGGACTTGTCGTAAACATATCCACCGTTGAACGACAGCGACATGCCATCGGCAAAGGTTCGACTATAATTGGCATTAAATTCGACATTATCCGATGGGGCGCTCAATGTCCGGAAGTTGCCCAGATTGACCAGATCACCAGCAGCATCCTGAACGATACCCCGTTCTGCTTCTGTAATGGCTGTCTGTGTTTCATATTCGATATTCAGGTTTAACCGGCTATTTTTGCCAATGCGGGTGAGTGTCGATTCTAGCTCGGCCTTGCCCTGATCACCGCGGGTTGGAACACCATATTCAGCCTCGGCGCTAAACCCAGTATAATCGTCTTGCAGGATGAAGTTAATCACGCGCTCATCCGGCGCATAGCCATATTGCAGTGCGACCTCTTCGGGGAAAACCTGCACGCTTTTAATCGCTTCTGGCGGTAAATCGCGGATATCACGAAAGCCCGATGTACGCTGGCCATTGATCAGAACAATGGGACGCCCGCTACCGCGTCCGCGATTAGAACTGGTTTGCGATGACAGCTCGCCAACCAGATCCTCGATGGATGATACGCCATAGCTGGCAACGTCATCGGCATCCAGCTCCACTATTGGCGGAACTTCTGTAATCACCGACCCCCGCAGGCGTTCGGCCGTTACAATAATATCCTCATTTTCGAAGCCGTCGTCATTGGATTGGGCATGTGCTGGAAGCGTAATTATGAAGGAAAGGACCAACAGGTTGGCCCCGAAAAACTGGGGGGAAGACTTAATCATACTATCGCTCTAATCGCTTCAGGCGTTGGGGGAGACATGGTCAAAATGCCGTGCAGGCCTGAAATGCTCAATCAAATGTTTGTAATAATTTGTCGCAAGGCCATAGCGCGGCTATTTGTTGCCGGGCAGCAAATCCTTCCCTTTTGTGGAAATTGGGTTTATGGCGCACCGCAACACGACGAAAAATCAACGAATCAATAGGGATAAAGTAAAGCCGAATGGCAAAAGAAGAATTATTAGAAATGAAGGGGATGATCCGCGAATTACTCCCCAACGCGATGTTCCGGGTCGAATTGGAAAACGGCCATGAAGTTCTGGGTCACACCGCTGGCAAGATGCGCAAAAACCGCATCCGTGTGCTGGTGGGTGATGAAGTGCTCGTGGAACTGACGCCTTATGACCTGACCAAGGGTCGTATCACTTACCGGTTTAAGTAGAGAAATTCCGTTCGTCCTGAGCCTGTCGCAGGACATTTTCAGGCTGAGTGTGAATGAGAGGCAATGGCTTCGACTGGCTCGGCCCGAATGGATTGGAGGCTTGCGAAATAGATGAAACTCGTCCTCGCCTCATCCAGCCCGCGAAGGCTGGAATTGCTCGGTCGGCTCGGTGTGAAGCCTAACCGGATCATATCTCCCGATATTGATGAAACGCCGTTAAAGGCAGAGCTTCCGCGCGACTATGTACTGCGTATGGCGCAGGAAAAAGCCGCCGCGGTTGAGCGCGCCGACGATGAAATATTGATCGCTGGTGACACTATTGTTGCGGTCGGCAGACGGATATTGGGCAAGGCGGAAAATGACGCTGAACAGCGGCAGTTTCTGAAACTTATGGGCGGCCGGCGGCATCATACGATGTCGGCGGTCTGCATCATCGCGGCAGATGGCACCGCCCGTACGAAACTGTCCGATAGCACCATCAAGTTCAAGCGTTTCGACGATACAGAGATCGAGAATTATATAAAATCGGGCGAAGGGCAGGGCAAAGCCGGTGGCTATGCCATCCAGGGCCTTGCCGAAGCCTTTGTGATTTCGATCAGCGGCAGTTTCAGCGGGATCATGGGGCTACCGCTTTATGAGACCCGCAATCTGCTTATTTCCTCGGGCTACCCTGTTGGCTGATTTCCAAAATGGCTGGCTCTATGAAGCCGGTATCGGTGAGAACCGAGCGCTGCGCATCGCGGATGGCGAGCTGGTCGCGGTCCGGGTCGAGCGCGATCGGGATGGCGCGCGACTGGGCTCACTCATCGACGCGCAATTTACCGAGCAATGGGTGGCCGGACGATCCGGTATCGTAACGCTGGAAAGCGGCGAGCAATGCTTGTTGCAACCGTTGCCCAAAGGATTGACCGAAGGTGCGACGGTGCGAGTGGAAATTGTACGCGAAGCCTTGGACGAAAAGGGCGGGCAGTCGAAACGGGCCAAAGCACGGCTAGCAGCCGACGATAGCGCGCTAGAGACGGGTCCGAGCCTTTTGGATATTGTCCAAGCAAGCGGCGGACCGGTCCGGACAGTGCAAGCGCATGAACCGGATATGCTCGCGGCTGTTGGTTGGAACGAAGCCATGGAAGAAGCCGAAACCGGCCAGATAGATTTTGATGGCGGTAGCCTGCTGGTCTCCCTCACGCCAGCAATGACGGTGATCGATGTGGACGGCCCCCTTTCGTCCTATGAGTTAGCGAAACGCGCCGCCAAGGCGGTGGCGCGGGCTTTGACGCGCTTTGATATTGGCGGTTCCATTGGTGTGGATTTTCCAACCCTGGAAGCGAAAGCAGAGCGGACCGAAGTTTCCACGATATTTGATAAGCATATGACCGGAAAATGCGAGCGAACAGCGATAAATGGCTTTGGCTTGATGCAGGTTGTTGCCCGCAAGACGGGCCCTTCAGTTCTGGAAGTGGTGCAGGCAGATAAGGTGTTGAGCGCGGCCCTCGCACTGTTGCGGCAGGCGGAACGAACCCACGGAACTGGCGCAATGCGGCTCGATGCGCATCCGGCGATTGCTGCGAAACTCAATCAAAGCCAGACTTGGCTGGACGCACTGTCAAAGCGCACCGGTCGCACTGTTTCGGTCGAGGCAAAAGGCGATATACCAATCACCGGTGGGCAAGTTAGCTAATTCTCTCTCCCTAGAGGGAGAGGAAACGGAGACTTGGCGGCTTGCCTGCCTCGTCGAGTTCGAGAGGGGGCTGGCTTGGCGATTTCTCTCAACCCGTCACCAAGATTTTCTAGTCAGTAAACTGACAAGTAAATCTATCCTCTCCCTCTAGGGGGAGAGGATTAGGTCACTGGTCGTTACACCCCTTGCAATTCATCCGCGTCCTCTGCACAAGCCGATTCATGACGGATATCATTCTCTACGACTATTGGCGCAGTTCCGCGAGTTATCGCGTGCGCATAGCGCTTAACCTAAAGAGCATAGCGTATAAATCAGCCAGCACCAATTTGCTCGACGATAGCACCAAGCAGGCCGACTATATTGCGCGCAATCCGCAAGGCTTTATTCCGATGCTGCATATCGACGGGCAAGACCTGACCCAGTCGCTCGCGATTATCGACTATCTTGATGCGCAATTCCCCGAGCCACCGATGGTGTCAAGCGATCCGCTGGAACGCAGCCGGACGCTGGCGCAGGCGCTGGTCGTCGCGGCCGACATCCACCCGGTCAACAACTTGCGGATCATGAAATATCTCAAGCATGAGATGGGTCAGGAACAGGAGGCCATCAACATCTGGTATCGCAACTGGGTCAGCGAGGGTTTCAAGGCGCTGGAAGCCATGGCCCCGGAAGATGGCTTTTTCGGTGGCGAAGCGCCCAATCTGGCCGATGTCTGTCTGGTCCCGCAAATGTATAATGGCCGCCGGTTTGAAACCGATATGACGGCCTTTCCAAAACTCGTGCGCATTGATGCGGCATGCAATAAACTGGCGGCGTTTCATGACGCAGCGCCCGAACAGGTAAAAACAGTCTAATGAAAAAATCAATTTTGGCGTTGCCGCTTTTGGCACCAATTTGTCTTGTGAGTGTTCCGGTTGCTGCGGAAACACTGGCCGATGCTGAAGCTGCGGAGGGCATTACTGTAACCGGCCTGCCGCTGCCGGACGCGGATGACGTCTATAGCGCCATCGAAATCGAGCTGGATGCAGATGAGCGCATTGAAAATGCGCTGCGCACGGTCCCTGGGCTCCAGCAATTCCGTCGCTCCGATGCGCGCTCTGCTAATCCGACCAGCCAAGGTATCACCATCCGCGGCCTTGGCGGCAACGCGTCGTCGCGCGCTGTGCTGTTGCTGGACGGTGTTCCGCAGGCCGATCCCTTTGGCGGCTGGGTGGCATGGCCCGGCTATGATGCGCTGGCTTTGGGCTCTGCTCGCATAACGCGCGGCGGCGGTAGCGGGACCGAAGGATCAGGCGCGATTGCCGGAACCATCGAACTGTTCAGCAAAGATGTCGGCAACCTTATCGAATTGGGCGCGGCTTATGGCAGCCGCAACAGCGTTGACGCTGATCTGCTCGTTGGCCGCGAACTGGGGCAGGGGCAGCTCACTATCTCCGCCAACTATGCTCGCGGTGATGGTTTTACTCCCATTGTCGAAAGCCAACGCGGAGAGGTCGACCAGCAGGCGGAATATGAGCAAGCTGGTCTGGCCGTGCGCTATGTCGCGCCGCTCAACGACAATACCGAATTGCAGGCCAACGTCCGCGTCTTTACCGATGACCGCGAACGCGGCTTTGCTTTTAGCGAAAACCATAATGATGGTGCTGATGCCAGTATCCGGTTGGTCAATCGGTCTGATACGGGTTGGCAATGGTCGGCACTGGGCTATGTCCAAATCCGAAATTTTGATGTGAGTTTTGGAGGCGTCTCAGCCGACCGCAACAGCGTTGGTCGTGTGTTTGAACAGTTTAATGTGCCCTCGACCGGGCTTGGTGCGCGCTTTGAAGTGCGACCACCCGTCGGCGACAATGTTGAACTGCGCATCGGTGGTGACTGGCGGCGGACGGAAGGGGAGACGAACGAGAACTTCTTCTTCCTCGATGACGAGACCCCGCGCCGTAGCCGCAATGCTGGCGGGTCGATCGCAACTTATGGTGCCTTTGTTGAGGCCAGCGTACAGGCCAGCGAAGCGCTAACCCTAACCGGCGGCGGGCGCATAGATTTCTGGACCATCGATGATGGTTTCCGGAGAGAGATTGAACTGATCACTCCTTTCCCCGGTTCCGTGCGGACAGATGCTCAATTTGCCAATCGCGATGGCACCGAATTTACCGCACGCGGCGGTTTCGCCTTTGACGCCAGTGATCAGCTGACCTTGCGCGGCGCTGCCTATCTTGGCTGGCGCTTACCGACCCTCAATGAATTGTTCCGCCCTTTCCGCGTGGGTCCGGATGCGACAGCGGCAAACGAGCTGTTGGAACCAGAACGCGTCAAGGGTGCAGAACTGGGACTAGATTGGGACAGCGGACCGTTCTCGGCGAGCGCAACGCTATTTTATAATCAACTCGACGACGCGGTTGCTAATGTGACGCTAGACAATGGTCCGGGATTATTTCCCGGTGTTGGCTTTGTTTCCGGGGCAGGGGTTTTCCGTCAGCGGCAGAATCTGGATGCGATCGAGTCAAAAGGAATCGAGCTGGATGCTGAATTTCAGGGCAATCTGATCGGTGCAATAGATTTCTCGTTACGTGCAGGATATTCTTATGTGGATGCGCAAGTCGAAGCATCTGGCGCAGCACTAGCCGTCAATGGCCTGCGCCCGGCTCAGATACCAGAGCATAACGGTTTTGCAGCCTTTCGGTTGGATGGCGATAACGGGTCGGGCTTTGAACTGACCGCACGCTATATCGGCAACCAGTTTGAAGATGAGCAGAATACCCGCCGCCTCGATGATGCTTTTACCATCGATAGTCGTGTGGCCTTCGCAGTAAATGATCGTTTGTTGGTCGAAGGACGGGTTGAAAATCTGTTTGACGCGCGGGTAGAGACCGCGATTAGTAGCAGCAATATTATCGAACGTGCGTTCCCAAGGACATTTTGGATTGGACTTCGCACCAAAATTGAATAAATATTACTTATGAGCACAAATCTTGACGATTTCATTCCCTATCAATTGTCCACTGCATCCAATGCGGTGAGTGATTTGATTTCAAGCGAATATAAAAGCCGCTTCGGTCTTAAAATTCCGGAATGGCGCGTTATGGCCGTTTTGGGCAACCGCGGCGCATCAACGCAGCGGCAACTTGTCGAAGCAACCCTTATGGACAAGGTAACGGTCAATCGTGCGGTCAAAACGCTAGTCGATCGCGAATTGCTGGGACGCAGCCCCAATAGCGCTGATGGCCGCTCTCACCATTTGATGCTGAGCCAGACAGGCCGGGGTCTTTATGATCAGATCATGCCGGCAGCAGAGGTGATGGAAAAGAAAATCATGACGGTTTTGACCGCCGATGATCAGCGGCAATTATCGGAAATGCTGGCGAAGATCAAACAGTCTGCGGATGATATCGCCGCCAGCTAAATGCTTATATATGCTCAATTTTAAACAAAAAAAGAGCGGCTTTTTGAGGCCGCTCTTTTTTGTTTTGGTTTGATGCTCTTCGCTATAACATCGTATCCGAGATCGAGCAGGCTGCAGGGCCCAAGATCACGATAAACAGTGTTGGCAGAATGAATAGAATCAGCGGGATCGTCATAATCGCTGGCAGACGCGCGGCTTTTTCTTCGGCACGCATCATCCGATCATTTCGAAATTCTGCTGATAGGACGCGCAGAGCGGAAGCCAGCGGCGTACCATATTTTTCGGTCTGAATCATGGTTGTAACCACACCTTTGACGTGCTCCAATGCCACGCGATAAGCGAGATTCTCAAATGCCTGGCGGCGTTCGGTAAGGAAACCCAACTCAATTGATGTGAGAGAGAATTCATCTGCTAACTCGGGATAGGCATCCCCCAGTTCCTTGGCGACACGCGCAAAAGCACTATCAACGGTCAAGCCAGCTTCGGCGCAGATGACCAAGAGGTCAATGGCGTCGGGAAGACCTTTGCGGACCAAGTCCGTACGCTTTGAGATCAGGTTGTTCAAATAGATATCTGCGCCTTTATAGCCGGCAATCGCAGAACCAGCAAAGGCGGCGAATTTCTTGATCGGCGTCCAGTCGGGCATGTAATCAAAGCCGTATAAGGCAAGGGCAGCAGCACCGCCGAAAACAATCGGCAATACCATGCGGCTAAAAATAACCGCATAGGCCAAATCTTTCGACCGGATCCCGGCTTGGGCCAATTTTTGTTGCGATTCTTTTAGCTGGTCATCCTGCAAAACTTTTAGAGACGACAACAGGCCGCGCATACGGTCGGTCGTATCGTTCTGCTGGACCAACTTCGCGCGCTTCTTGGTTGTAGAGGCGGTAATACCGGCTTTAAGCTGCTCGCGCCTCTCATTGAGCGATTTGACGCGCTTTGCCATAGGATCGCGGACAGTTACGGCTGCATAGATGGCGAAGATGACCGCAAGCGTCGCTACGGCAGCCATAATAGTTGCTACCCAGAGGATGTCTATTCCCAGTAAAGTCGGACCACTGTTGGGCATTGCCTTACACCTTCTTCTTAAATTTCAAAGTTGACCATTTTGGCCATGATGAACACACCAATGCTCATCCAGGTCAATCCGCCAAGCCCAGCTATAATCAATCGTTCTTCAACGAAAAAACCCGCAAGATAAGTGGGATTAACCGACCACACCAAGGCGAAAACGATAAACGGCAACGAACCAACAATATAAGCAGAGGCCTTCGATTCAGAGGACATAGCTTTAATTTTTAGCTTCATCTGCCCGCGCTTCCGCAGTACATCGGCCAAATTGGCAAGCGTCTCTGCCAGGTTACCACCGGTTTCGCGCTGGATAGCCAACGTGATGCAGAAAAACTTAAACTCCGCGGTGTCGAGGCGCTTTGCGCTTTCGCCCAGGGCATCTTCCATCGTCCGGCCAATTTTGATCCGGTCGACAACCTTGCCAAATTCTTCGCCAACAGGACCATCGATTTCTTTAGCGACAACACCAATTGTTTCTGTCACCGGAAGGCCGGATCTGAGGCCGCGAACCAGAAGTTCGATGGCATCTGGGAAAGAAGCCGTAAATTTGGCGACGCGCATCCCTATCAGTATGCTTACGACCATATGCGGCAATCCAAAACCTATCGCCAAACCGCCAAACAGGCAGAGCAATAGCGGTGCGCCCTGAAAAAACAGGCCGGCAGCGACCAGGGCGGCCAGACCACCGCAAACATAGAAAAACTGTGATATCGTCCAATTCCGTCCAGTCCGGTCCAATCGGATCGCGAGCGTATCCATTTTTGATTGGTTTTCGCTGGTGGGGCGATGGTTTTTCCGACGGGCACTAACCGCCTTTTTCATCTGTGCTTCCATCTTGGCATTGGTGCTATCCGAATGACGGAAGCGCACTTTATCCAACCGTTTTGCTTTCGCTGCCGCCTCAGAGGGGCCCGCAAAAGCAAAAACGACAAGCATCAGGACAATTAATATGCCCCCGCCAAGCACCGCTGTCTGCATCATATCCATTATGTGCGTCCTTGCATTTTAGAAAGAAACGAGTGTTCCATCACGATTTAGATGTCTCGTCTTCTTTCTTTTTCTTTGATGAAAGCAGCGATTTCATTCCGCCAAATTTGTCCATCAGAGATGTTTTGCCAGCAGCTTCACCGTCGTCGCCTTCGGCTTCCACTGTGCCGAGTATATGATCGGCCAGCGCGATGATTTTGCTGGTCGCTTTGCTTGATTTTCCGGCTTCAACAAATGCCTGACCCAATTTGGCCGAGTGGGCCGCTGTTTTGGGATCTGACGGAATCATGATATCGATTTTTCGTTCAATCGAGTTTTCAAAATCCTGACGAGAGATTTCAAGGCCGCCAGATTGCACTTTGTTGGCAACCACAATGACCTTGCTTTGCGCGGCATGTGACTTGAGCCATGAGAGCAAGCGAATAGCATCGCGCGCAGAAGCCAATGTCAATTCGGTGACAATAACAGTTGCGTTCACATCACCAAGAAGATGCGGATAGCTGATCAACATTTCCCGTGGCAAGTCGATGACTGTACATTCAAACGCGGCGCGGAATTCTTCCTGCAATTGGAAAAATGCTGTTCCATCTGTCATCATTGGCGAGTTAATTGGCGCCTCTGCTGAGAGTAAAGAAAGCTTATCGTTCGCCTTGATCATCGCACGTTCAATGAACAGGCCGTCAATCCGGCTGGGATTGTCGATTGCATCAGTAAGACCGCGACCAGGTTCGAGATCGAGCGACAAAGCGCCAGTGCCGAAATGGACATCAAGATCCAGAAGAGCGGTCAAACGCTCTTTCTCGTTACTCAGCAACCATGCGAGAGAAGTCGCAATGGTCGATGCGCCAACACCGCCACGGGTTCCAATGACTGCGGTAGAAACATGGGGCTTCTCGCTGGCCTGATCTTCTGCTTTCGGTGCGTTGAGCGTCGCTTGCGCCTGGCTGAGCACGTCCCGCAATTGTTCCGGGCTAAATGGTTTGAGCAGATAGTCTTGCAAACCGCTGACTATCAGGTCGCGATAAAGACGTACGTCATTTACCTGACCCATGGCGATAACAACCGTACCGGGCTCACATACTTCTGCCAGTGAATTGATGTCAGCCAGCGGATCGCCTGATTCAGAAAGGTCGACCATCAATATGTTCGGGCTTGCGGCAACCGACAAAGATTGTACGGCGTTGCGCAGTCCACCTTTGTGGCACTTGTCTACGGGCCAGCCCATTTCTTCTACGACAGGGCGTAATAGGTCCAGCGTATCATCATCACAGACAAAGGCAGAGAACGGATCACGACCGTTTACGGAACCTGGTTTCCAAGGAGCGTTCATTATAGGCCTCCAGCTTGTTTGGCTTTATCACGATAGGCGCGGATGGCTTTTGAAGCTTCTGACTGGTCTTCACCGTCAGCGCTTTGTCCGCGAACAAGATCTTCAGGATTGGCAATCATAGCTGCCATTGTGCTGTTCACACCGCATCCGTAATTTTCACTCGTACGCGCTTGAAAGTCGGTGTGGCTGCGGTTGCTCCAATCGGGGCAGCCCGGAACAGCAGCGGTTGAGCGAGATACGACAACGCGCATCGCGCCGCTTGGAACATTGCCCTCTGTTACCGGGGCAACGTCGCTGATCAGCAATCCTTTTTGAGCGGCGAGGGCTTCAACTGCACCGCGTGCCGAAGCGCCGGCATTGTAGCTTGGGTCATCGATGGAAATACGGTCACCATATCCCAGATCCAACGCATCCATCCAGCCTGCTAGGCGGCGAAGCTCACCGCTCGGGAGTGATCCCGATCCTGCGGTGTTGACGTCAAGAACGAAATGGGTCCGTGTGACCACCGGCTGTCGTTCGCTGTTAACCGAACGATTGGCGGTATTGGCGCCACACGCAGCAACGGAAAGTCCGAGAGCGGTTACAAGTGCTGTAGAAACAAAACGCATGATGTTTTCTCCTGAAACGGACTATTTGTCGAAGCTGAAACCGGGGGCTGCGCCACCAGATTTTTTCGATTTTTTGAATTTCTTGGCGGTTTGACCAACCGTTGGCGCGGACTGGCTGCTAAGTGCAGGGCCAGATTTTACCGGCGGTGCGACCGACGGTTTCGGACGATCGCCGGTACCGGTTGAACTGTGGCGGTTCATAAGCAACCGCTCCAGATCGTTGGCCTGTTTAAATCCATCTGTGGGCAGCACAATCTCGCTATCGCTCACTGGTTTCACCAAATAAGGTGTCACCACGATCATCAGCTCGGTTTCGTTTTTCCGATAGCCGTCTGATTTGAATAGATTGCCAAGGATCGGCACGTCGGCAAGGCCGGGAGTCTTGTCGATGGTCGAACTATAGTTATTCTGCATCAATCCGGCGATCATGAAACTTTCGCCAGAACCCAGTTCAACGGTCGTTTCCGCTTCCCTGGTTGAAATGGCTGGAATTTCGAAACCGTTCAAGCGAACGGCGCCATTTGCCGAAATATCGGACACGCTTGGTTTGACCCGGATGGAAATCCGTCCGTTAGACAAAACCGTAGGCGTATAAGATAGTTCAACACCAAAGCTTTGATAGGTGACACTAACTTCGCCGAAACCCGATGATTGGGGTATCGGAAAACGTCCACCTGCCAGAAAACTAGCAGTTTCACCGGAAATAGTTGTCAGGTTCGGAGATGCTAATGTCGTCACCAAACCGATACGCTCCGACACATCCAATGCCGTTGCAATGTCGAGACCAAAAAGACGGCCTGCGGCTTGAACAGAGTCTAGGCCGGTTGCTTGGTTAAAGTTGAATGCGGTTCCGCCCTGTGTGACAAACTGACCGGTGGCCGTATTGAAAGGCAAGGAAATCGATCCAGCGGGCAAACCGAACAGATTGGACGCGTCCAAGCTTGGAAAGCCGCTGGTGTCAAAATCGGTGATCGAACCAAAGTTACGACCGCGGGCGACACCAAATTGGAATCCGCCAGTGGTATCGCGCGTCAGCAAGTTACCGTTGATATTTTTGGCCAGCGAGCGACTAACCTCAGCAAAGCGCACCCGTAAGTTTACTTGCATAGGTGTAGCCGTTTTCAAGCGACTGACGACCGTAGTGCCGGCTCCGCCAGCACCGCCGCCAACATAGGCTCTTACAAGATTTTCAGCTTCTTCGGCATCATCCGGATTCGCAATTGTTCCGGTTAGCAGAACGAAATTATTGTTCGAGCTGACTGTAATTTTTGCGTCCGGCATGGCGAGAGCGAGCATCTGATCAATGGAGGATATTTCAGCTCCTACCGATACTTCTGCAGAATATACGACCTTACCGGAGCGGCTGGTCGCATAAAAACTTGTCTGACCGCCAGTTTTGCCGAAAATATAGACTTGCCGCGGCGAACGGACTTGCACATCGGCAATGTTATTCTCTGCAATGAAAATATCTTCAATGGGCGCAGGCAGGGTGATTAATTTGCCTCGGCCCACGGCAACCGAAATACGTGATTGCGGTGCAGAAACTTTGACCGACTGTGCGTTTAGCGGCGCGGAACCATTGGCAGTCGCGGTGAAGGCCAATACAGCAGCAATAGCCGAACCCATTGCCTTTTTAGCCGATATGTTATTCGTCAAGCGACTATGCTTTGCATATTGCGTGGACATTATTTGTCTCCAAACTGAACTTCATTGACGGCATTGCCGCGTGCCACCCGGACTTTTGGTCCTTCGGGTATTTCTGTCTTGGCAAGAGGTGGAGGCGTGCGTGCTTCAAAGCGTGACACTTCACCGCCGGTTGAATAGGTCGACTTTTTCGAATTGGGCCGAGCAGCGAGAGATTTTAGCATCGCTGCTTCTTCGGCTGGATCATCTGTCTTGGGCAGTTTGATATCGCCAGACGCAATAGCCTCTTCCAATTCAGCGGTGCTGTCTGCCAGCGAACGTAGCGACAAGCTAAGCGTCCCTAACGTCTGTGCGACGGCAATTTTCTCTGCGATTTTTGGAGTTGCTTCCAATGTCACCAATTTGGTTTTCTGGGCAACAGCTTGACCGGCTTCGTTCTTAGTCTGCGTGACCCGGTTATCGGTTGCCAATACCCGGACGTTGCGAATAACCGTTTCCGAGACTTTAAGTTCAGGACCGTCGCCTTTGACTGCTTGTGTAAGCATTAGGTCGATACGATCGCCAGGGAATACAAAGCCAGCAACGCCTGTAAGGCCTGAGACTGGAATGGTGACCGCCCGCATGCCCGGGCCAAGCGCCGCAGCGAGGAACCCGCGATCACCTGGGCTAACAATAGCGCCTTTGGTGAGTGGCTGACCGGCTGTGATGGCGTTGCGGACAACTGTACCGTTTAGAGACTCAATGTCCGTGCCTTCTTTTTCATAATAGGCTTCTTCAACGAGATCTTCGGGCCATGGCTGGAAGCTGAAGGCGTCCGGCGTAATGATCGTGCCAACAGGTAGAGCGCGTGAAGCGACGAGCACTTCTTCGCCGAGCACTTCGACTTTTTTCGCTTCGACCTGAGGTGCCGAAGCACCGGTGAACATGTTCTTCGCGAGCAATGCCGTGACCGCAGCCACAACCAGTGCACCGATGAGCAAAATTAGTTTCTTCTTGTCCATGACGTCTTACGCCTCCTGAATGCCCCACCGGAATCGATCACCCTGAATGATCCGTTGGCGGTAGATTTCTCTTTCAAGTAAAATGGTTAAAATATCGTTCGTAAATTATCCAAAGCCCTGCAAATGATATGGCAACTCCATATGGGACCTTTACTGGACCCTCAGTTTTTTGGATTTTCTTAGCCGTTATCATTAACAGCGTGAGCACACCGCCAGCGATCGACATGATCACCAGCATCTGAATTAAGGTGAGCCAATGAAGCCACAACGCAATGGCTGTAAGGAGTTTGACGTCCCCGCCGCCCATCGCGCCAATGGCAAACATTCCGGCAAATATGGTAAATACGACCGTAGCGATGCCGATTTGCCACACCATGTCGGGCCAGAAAGCCATGTCACTGGCAATCCAGAACACGGGCGCACCCAATGCAATGGCCAGATTCAGCTTGTTGGAAATGTGACGGCTTTTGATATCGGTGATCGCAGCCACGATCAGCGCAATTGCCAAGCCGCCCCAGAGCAAGTAGATGAGTTGTTCCCCGTTCATGGGAAACAGCTTTAAGAAAAATGCCTTACCAAATAGTAACCATCATGGCCGGAGCCCGTTTTTGAATCGATCGAACCTGCCTGTATTTGATCGACGGTCCATTCCTAAAGACGCGCAAGAACTGGTCTGGCACGCTTCCGATGGCTGGGCGTTGCGCCAATTTGAATGGCTTCAACCGGGTAAAAATGCCCGCGGCTCAATATTGTTCATGACTGGCCGTGCTGATTTTTACGAAAAATATCTTGAGACATTTAGCGACTTCCATGCTGCTGGATGGAATGTCACGTCACCCGACTGGCGCGGGCAGGGCGGTTCGGGCCGTTGCGGGCCGCACCCGCACGTCGGACATATTGATGATTTTGCAACGTGGGTGGACGATCTGCGTGCATTCTATTTTGAATGGCGTGCCAATCATCCTGGACCGCATGTCGTCATCGGCCATAGCATGGGCGGGCATCTCGTAGCGCGCACGCTTGCCGAACAGCGAATTCATCCCGATGCCGCGATATTATGCGCCCCAATGCTTGCGCCCGCAGGGGGTGGTATGCCCGAATGGACCGCGTATCTCCTATCCAAAGCCATCTGTGCCTTTGGCCGAGCAACGCGCCGTGCGTGGAAAGTTAGCGAGAAACCGCTCGAACCCGAAGTGTTGCGGCAAGGCCTGCTGACCCATGACGCTGATCGCTACTCTGATGAATTTTTCTGGTTTAAAGAGCGCCCGCATTTGCGTTTGGGCCCTGCTAGTTGGCGCTGGGTGGAGAGAGCTTATTCTTCCACACGCGGACTGAGGAACCGGAGGCATTTGGAAACAGTAGAGACGCCAATATTGGTCCTTGCGACTGCGGTCGATGAACTGGTTGACCATCCCACAATAGAAAGAGCTGTCCATTTGCTGCCTAACGCCGAGATGAAGCTATTTGGCAAGGAATGTGCTCATGAAATTTATCGGGAGGCTGACCTGGTGCGCAATGCGGCCTTGCAAGTGAGTTTTGATTTTTTAAATAGAGTGGCACCCAAGTAATGAGTAAATTCATGCGCGAGCCAGTTGCATCATGAGCCAATATGACGTCGCCATTATCGGAGCTGGAATTGCGGGTGCGAGCATAGCGGCTGAAATAGCGGATGATTGCTCGGTGATCATATTGGAGGCAGAAGATCAGCCGGGATATCACAGTACCGGCCGTTCCGCAGCCTTTTGGACGGAAAGTTATGGCGGGCCTCAGGTTCAACCCCTCACGACTGCGTCTTTCGATTTTCTCCACAACCCACCATCGGAATTTTCCGAGACTGGTTTCCTGAAAATCCGCAGGGCCATCAATATAGGGCGCGTTGACGAACAGCACCTCATCGAGGATTTTGTGTCCGAATTTTCAAAAAGCGGCGTCGCAATGATCCGATGGAATAAAGATGAAATCGCGGCCGTGGTTCCCAATTTGAAAGACGGTTGGGACCGCGCGATCTATGAGCCCGACTGTTGCGATATTGATGTGGCCGCTTTGCACATGGCCTACTTACGCAGTGCAAAACGGAAAGATGTTTCCTTGTCGTGCAGGGCCCGGGTAGATCAGATTACTTATAAGGAGGGAGCATGGGTGATTGGCAGCGGCGGTGAAGTGATTCACGCCAAAAAAATCATCAATGCAGCTGGTGCATGGGCTGGCGATGTCGCCAAACTTGCTGGTGCGCTCCCGGTAGAAATTCAGCCGATGCGCCGGACTATGGTCCAATTGCGGACCAATCCGCCCTCTTCATCAGATATGCCGCTAGTCGTGGCTTTGGACGGCAGTTTTTACTTCAAGCCCGAATCGGGAGGCAGTTTCTGGATCAGTCCGCATGATGAAACGCCGGTCGTTGCCAGCGATGTCGCCCCGGAAGAATGGGATGTAGCCTTAGCGATAGATCGCTTCCAATCGATAATGGACGTAGAAATTGAGTTGGTAAGCCGGAAATGGGCTGGCCTTCGCAGCTTTTCTCCCGACCGTTTGCCTATCTATGGCTTTGACCCAGAGCGGCCTGATTTCTTTTGGTTTGCCGGGCAAGGCGGCTTTGGCATACAGACGGCACCAGCTGCCGCCAAATTGGCCAAAGCCATTTTTCTGGATGCAGAACGAGACCCATCTGTACGGTCACTTGATGCTGACTTATATGACCCCAAACGTTTTATTGATCAGGCAGCTTGATAAATTTACCATTGCGCACAGCGCTTTAACGCGCAATAAATCGATCGTCCGATACGGACCGATAAAGGCCAAAATAGGCTTAGGATGGAGACTGAAAATATGGCGCATAAATTTGAGATTTATAAAGACAAAAAAGGCGAATTTCGAGTTCGCTTCAAGCATAATAGTGAAATCATGTTCTCTACCGAAGGTTATGCGAGCAAAGCGAGCGCCAAAAACGCGATTGCTTCGATCATAAAAAATGGTCCGGGCGCGGAGGTCGAAGACAACAGCTAAGGCTGCTTATTGAAATTTAACCGTCATCCCAGCGAAAGCGGGATGACGGATATTGAGAACCGTTGGTCATTATATTCATGGCCGCATCACTCGCCAGCACATCGGCGCGTTCATTGTCCGCATCACCGGCATGGCCTTTGACCCAGTGCCATTCGATATCGTGGCGCTCCACCGCTTCGACGAGATTCTGCCACAGATCGGCATTTTTGACCGGTTTTTTTGCCGCCGTCCGCCAGCCATTTTTCTGCCAGTTGAACACCCATTTGGTAATCCCGTCTTTGACATAGGTGCTGTCTATGGACAGTTTGACCTTGCAAGGCCGCTTGAGTGCGTTGAGGGCTTCGATCGCCGCGCGTAGCTCCATCCGGTTATTGGTGGTATCCGGTTCGCCTCCGGAAATTTCCTTTTCCTTATTACCGTGACGGATCAGCGCGCCCCATCCGCCAGGCCCGGGATTGCCTTTGCACGCGCCATCGGTCGCGATTTCGACATAAGAAAGATCACTCATTCTGCAAAAACATCCGGATTGGCCTGATAAAATTTAAGGCGGTTGAGAAAAGCGGTCGGGTCTTTGCGGGTAACCAGCGCATCGGCAGGCGTGTTGATCCAGTCATAAGCACGGGTCAGCAAAAACCGCAGAGTTGCGCCGCGGGCCAGCAAGGGCAGGGCCGCTCGATCTTCTGCACTAAGGCCGAATGTCTCACCATAGCCATCCAACAGTGCAGCAGAGACTGTACTATCAAATTGCTGTCCATCTTCGGAGAAACACCATGCAGCGTGAGTGACCGCAACATCATAAGCGCGGATGTCGGTACAGGAAAAATAAAAGTCGATCAGGCCAGTGACTTTATCATCCAGCATCAAGACATTGTCTGGGAATAAATCGGCATGGATAACGGATTGTGGTAATGAGTTGGGCCAATATGCGTCGAGATAATCGAGTTCGGTAGCCACCAGATCATTTAAGCCCGGCGCAATGTCATCCAATTTGCTCGGGCCGCAATCTGCCGCCAATTTGCGCCATGTATCGTGGCTCATGCTGTTGGGACGTTGGATTGAAAAACCCCTTAAAGCGTCGTGCATGGCCCCTAAGGCGGAGCCGGTCGCTCGCGCTTGCAAAGGGGTTGGTATGGTTACAGAAATACCGGGAAGAAATTTGATCAGGCAAGCATATCTGCCGCATAATTTTTGTATTTTTGTGCCGGTCTGATCCGCAATCATCGGTGGTACCGGCTGGTTTTTCTTGGCTAAATGGTCGAGCATCGCGATAAAAAAGGGCAGATCATCAGGATCAACGCGCTTTTCATAGAGCGTCAAAATGAAGCGATCCTGCGTGGTTTCAATGAGATAATTGCTATTTTCAACCCCTTCAGCAATCCCTTTGGCAGACACCAAAGTCCCGACGTCAAATTGGGTGAGAAAAGCGTCAATCTCTTCGGCGCTAACCTTGGTATAAACGGCCATCAGGCGTCTTCGAGCCCGCGAGGTAGTTTAAACACCATGCGTTCGTCGGTGGTTTCGACTTTTTCTTCATCAACAATATAATGTTTTGCCAAATGTGTAACGACTTCGCGCACCAATATTTCCGGTGCGGAGGCACCGGCCGTCAATCCCAGCGTCTTAACGCCTTTCATCCAGTTGAAATCAATTTCATCCGCGCGCTGTATCAGATGGGAAACCGTGCCTTCTCGCTCGGCAACCTCGACCAACCGCAAGCTGTTTGAGCTGTTGGGTGCGCCAATGACCAAAACTAGGTCACAAGATTTAGCAATGCTTTTGACTGCATCCTGACGATTTGAGGTAGCGTAGCAAATATCTTCGCCCTTGGGTCCCACGATAGATGGAAAGCGCTCTTTCAGTGCAGCCACAATGGCTCTTGTATCATCGACGGATAGCGTTGTTTGAGTCAGAAAAGACAGTTTGTCCGGCTCTGCTGGTGTAAGCGCTGCGACATCATCCAATGTTTCTACCAAGGTCATCATGCCTTCTTCGACCTGACCGAATGTGCCAATAACTTCCGGGTGATTTTCATGACCGACAAAAATAATATGTTGTCCTGCTTCCACTTGGCGTTCGGCTTGCCGGTGTACTTTCGATACCAAAGGACAGGTGGCATCAAGATATTCCAGGCCCCGCTCTTCCGCTTTATGCGGAACGGCTTTTGGGACACCATGAGCGGAAAAGACCACCGGAACGCCATCCGGCACCTCGTCCAATTCTTCGATAAATACCGCGCCCAATTTTTTCAATTCATCGACAACATAACGATTATGGACAATTTCATGGCGGACATAGACGGGCGCGCCATATTTTTCGATCGCCAGTTCAACGATTTTTATTGCCCGATCCACGCCGGCGCAAAAGCCACGCGGTGCAGCTACAAGCAAGCTAATACGGGGTTTTTCTGATTTTGTATGATTCATAATCAAAGCCTTAGTGAAAAACAGAGACGGCGAAAAGCCCATCTGTTCATCCTATGGATGGTTGCGCGCTCTTAAAGGCATAGATAAGGGTTTCGTAACCCTGAACAAGGACGCAGATAATATCTGTGTGAAATGGGATTAAAGGCAAGGAATAAGCATGATACTCAAAGGGCGTTTCAATAAGTTGCTATTAACGGGTGGAACAGTTTTGGCGCTGGCGGGCTGCGCTCAGGATGGCGCGCTCGATGTCAGCTCTGGTGTTGGCGTCAGTGTAACACGCACCGGCTGTCCCGCGGTTGCTGTGCCAGATCATACGGGCGATATCACGATTTTTGATCCGATCAACAGCACTGACGCCAATGCGATTGATGTTGTGGCCAATATTACCAACGTCCGCTCGACCTGTAACAGCGAAGGCGCGCGGATCTATTCCGAAGCGACTTTTGACGTTTACGCCATTCGGTCACGTCCAGAAGGCGCGCGGACTGTGACTGTGCCCTATTTCTCCTCCGTGGTCAGGGGCGGCACCGCTGTTGTCGCCAAGCGCGTAAAAAATATCACGCTGACTTTTGCCGATGGCCAATATCGTGCGTCGGCTTCTGGAAAAGCGGGTTCTTATGTTGACGCGGCCGCTGCACGGTTACCAGAAGATGTGATTGAGCGAATTACGCGCAAGAGAAAGCCTGGGGATCCCGACGCTGCATTGGATCCATTGGCTGATCCTGCCGTGCGTGCAGCTGTGGCGCGCTCAACTTTTGAGCTTTTGATCGGATTTCAGCTGAGCGCAGAACAACTGCAGTATAACGCGACCCGATAAAGCTTTGTGTGGGCGATAATTTAAATCTAGCTCGGCTGGTCCGGGCTCCGTAATCTATTGAAAATTGGGGTGAAGCGATGCTGTTTCATATTTTTCAGCAACATATTGACGAAGCTTTGGATGATCTGGTGGCCAAGGGCGACCTGCCGGCTGATCTGGATCGTAAAAACGTGACGTTGGAGCCGCCACGCGATCCTTCTCATGGCGATTTGTCCACCAATGCTGCGATGGTCCTGTCCAAGGCAGCTGGAGAGAAATCGCGCGATTTGGCGGAGAAAATTGTGGAAAAACTCACCGCGCTGACCGATGTCAAATCGGCGGAAATGGCAGGGCCTGGGTTTATAAACCTTCGCGTGAGTGACGCGGTCCTCATCAAGGAGCTTCAGGAAATAGAAGCGCTGGGTGCTGATTATGGCCGTTCGAAAAAGGGTCAAGGCGTCACTGTCAATGTGGAATATGTCTCGGCCAATCCGACGGGCCCCATGCATATGGGCCATTGTCGTGGCGCAGTAGTAGGCGACGCGCTGGCTGATCTACTCGAGTTTATTGGCCACGAGGTGATCCGCGAATATTATGTCAATGACGCCGGGGCGCAGGTCGATATTCTCGCAGAGTCGACCCATATCCGATATCGCGAAGCGCTCGGTGAAACGATTTTGGAAATCCCCGAAGGGCTTTATCCCGGAGATTATCTGAAGCCGGTGGGTTGGGCGCTGGCCCAACAATATGGCGATCAGTATCGCGATGCCCCTTTTGACGAATGGCTTCCGATTTTCCGTAAAGCGGCGGTCGCTGGTATGATGGACATGATCCGGGCTGATCTTGCGATGCTCGGGATTAAACATGATGTGTTCTCGTCTGAAGCGGATCTGCATGAGGCGGGTAAGGCCGATGCGGCGGAAGCCGAATTGCGATCCCGTGACCTGGTCTATGATGGCGTATTGGAAAAGCCGAAGGGCAAGACCATCGATGATTGGGAAGCGGTCGAACTGCCACTGTTTCGCTCCACCCAATTTGGCGACGATCAGGATCGACCGATCAAAAAATCCAATGGCCGTTGGACCTATTTCGGCGGTGATCTCGCTTATCATTTCCAAAAATCACAAAATGCTGATGAACTCATCAACATTTGGGGCGCGGATCATTCTGGCACGGTGAAGCGGATCAAGGCAGCTGTCGCTGCGCTGACCAATGGCAAAACTAAATTTGACATCAAGCTGATCCAGATGGTGCGCTTGCTCCGCAATGGTGAGCCGGAGAAAATGTCTAAGCGCTCGGGTAACTTCGTCACTATCGCTGATATGGTAGAAGAAGTCGGCAAAGATGCGGTGCGTTTCACGATGCTGACCCGCAAAGCCGACGCGCAAATGGACTTTGACTTTGCCAAGGTAACAGAGGCATCGCGCGACAATCCGGTCTTTTATGTACAATATGCGCACGCGCGCATTCAATCCACGTTGCGTAAGGCTGCGGAAGAAGGTGTCCATCCATCCGCAGAGCATTTGGCTTCGTTGGGTCCGGAAGAACTGGATCTTATCAAACAGGCTGCTCAGTTTCCACGAATCGTCGAATCGGCAGCAGCTAGCCGTGAACCACATCGGGTTGCCTTTTATCTCAATGACCTAGCAGCAGCCTTTCACGCCTTTTGGAATATGGGTAACGACCGGCCGGAATTGCGGATTATCATGGTAAATGACCCTGCAATGACATCGGCTAGGCTTTTCTTAGTTAAATATTTAGGGCAGGTGATTAAGAACGGTCTCGCGCTGATGGGGGTTAGTGCCGCTGACAAAATGTAAGCGCTCAAAAATAGTTTACGGGGTTGAGTATGTCTGATGTGAATAGCGATGGTTTGGACCTGGACGATGAAAATCGTTTGCCTTGGCTGGAATCGGCCGAAGATTACGATGCCGAAGACGAATATTCTCCCATTCGTGTCGCCTTGTTTATTGGCTTGGGCATAGCGTTGCTCGCCGCGATTGTGGGCGGCATCTACTGGATGCAGAATCGCGACGCCGGCGGGCTCAGTGGCGACGGCACGCTGATTGCTGCGCAAGAAGGTGACTATAAAGTGCGTCCTGACGATCCGCAGGCCAGGAAGTTTGAAGGCGAAGGCGATGCCAGTTTTGCCGCTTCTGAAGGACAAGGTACTGCGGGAAAGCTGGGTACGGCTCCGCCCGTGGAAACGCCTATTAAAAAGACCGCATCTACAGCACCATCAACTGCCGGTAGCGCGTTGATTCAACTTGGCGCGTTCAGCTCAGCCGGGCAAGCCGACAGCGCGTGGTCCGGTTTCAGCCGCCGCTTTGCCGATATCGGCGCTTTGCCCAAGAAAATTGTACAGGGCTCTGTCGAGGGCGGTACGATCTATCGTCTCAACGCGGTTGCTGCCAATGTTTCAGCGGCTCAGAAAGTCTGTAACGGCCTGAAAGCGGCTGGCGAAAGCTGTATTGTCGTCCCGCAATAGGGTGCTCAAATCGCGATAATCGGGGAAACACTGTGGACAACGGCGCTTTCCGCTTTACCGACCTGCCAAATATCCGCATAATCTTTATGTGAGTATTCGCGTGAAATTGGGTAGAGTTAGATCATGAAACCGGTTATTTTTGGTATGTCGGGATTAAGCCTGACGGCTGATGAAAAAGCGTTTTTCAAGGAAAGCGACCCCGCCGGATATATTATTTTTGGCCGCAATGTTGAGAGTAAAGAACAGCTGCGGGCGCTGACTGACGAGCTCCGTGTTCTCCATGGCCGCAAGGACGTACCCATCCTGATCGATCAGGAAGGCGGTCGCGTTGCCCGGATGCAGAAACCGATCTGGCCGAAATTTCCACCCGGCGAAACGTTCGACAAACTTTATGATATTGCGCCCGCAACCGCGATCGAGGCCGCACGCCTTAACGCACAGGCGATTGCCGAAAGCCTCCGCGAAGTGGGCATAACTGTCAATTGCCTACCTTTGTTGGATGTCCGGCAGCCGGAAACCGTAGATGCCATTGGTAATCGCGCCATGGGTAGCGAGCCTATGCAAGTGGCTGCTTTGGGGCGTGCGGTGATTGATGGCCAGACCAAGGGCGGCGCGGTGAGCGTCGTCAAACATATGCCGGGCCATGGCCGGGCCGTGGTCGATAGCCATATGGAATTACCGAAAGTGGCAGCATCTGCCGAAGAGCTGGAAACCGATCTGGCACCGTTCCGGTCGCTGTCGGGCGCGCCAATGGGGATGACGGCCCATATCGTTTATACCTCTTGGGACGCTGAGCGTTGCGCAAGCCTGTCACCGATAGTTATTGAGGATATTATTCGCGGGTCTATCGGTTTTGACGGACTGTTATTCTCTGATGATCTCGACATGAAGGCGTTGAAAGGCGAAGTGCCCGAACGCGCCCGTGATGTGGTTGCCGCGGGTTGCGACATTGCGCTGAATTGCTGGGGCCGGATGGACGAAATGATCGGCATTGCGGATCTGCTTGGTGAGATTAGCAGCCTTTCCCGAACGCGGCTCGATAAGGCGATGGCGACCTTGGACGCCGCCATTGAACCAGTGGAAGTAGCGGATCTATTGTCCCGTCGAGATGCCCTGTTGGCGGCGGCTTGATGGCAGACGAGGAACCTGAACGCTTTTTCTTTCCGCCGACGCCGGCTGAAGAAGATGCGTCGCTGACATTGAATATCGACGGCTGGGAAGGGCCGCTTGATCTGTTGCTTGCATTGGCGCGCAACCAAAAGGTTGATTTGCGGGAAATTTCAATCCTGGAACTGGTTCAGCAATATCTGAAATATATCGCCGATGCGCAGAGTTTGAAGCTCGAACTGGCGGCAGATTATTTGGTGATGGCGGCGTGGTTGACCTATTTGAAATCGGGATTATTGCTACCCAAAGACCCTGAAATTGATCCTTCGCCCGAAGAATTGGCGCTGCGCCTGCAAATGCGGTTGGAGCGGCTGAATGCGATGCGGGAGGCTGGTGCTCGGCTGCTCGCCCGTGACCGCATCGGTCGCGATGTTTTTCCCCGCGGGGCGCCTGAAGGCTTGCGGGTTGTTAAAAACCGCCATTGGCAGGCGGAATATTTTGACCTGATCTCTGCCTATGGCCGCGTCAAATTGCGCAGTGTACCGCCGGTGCATATTGTCAAACAGCGCATGGTCATGACCTTGGAAGACGCCTTGGCACGGGTGTCGCTCATGCTTGGCGAGGCCATAGACTGGATGGACATTCGCGAGTTTCTGCCACCCGGAGCGCCACCACAATTGCGCAAATCCGCACTGGCCTCAAGTTTCGTCGCGGCGCTTGAACTGGCGCGCCAAGGAAAATTGGTGCTCAGTCAAGAAGAGAGCTTTGCGCCCTTAAAATTGAAAGCAAGCAGTGATGGATGAGCCAGAAAAAACCGATCGCAACCTGATCATGGGCATGAACGTCGAGATGGATGAGGGCACTAGAGCCGTTGAGGCGACTTTATTCGCCTCGGAGCATCCCATGACGGTTGCCGATATCAAGCTCTATGTCGGCGAAGAAGTCGATATTCGCGCCGCGCTCAACGACTTGCAAAACGACTATTCCGGGCGTGGCATATCGCTGATCAAAACCGGCGAGCGTTGGCATTTCCAGACCGCCCATGATCTGTCGCACTTGCTCCGCAGGGAACGCGCCGAACTTCGCAAGCTCAGCCGTGCCGGAATGGAAACATTGGCGATTATTGCGTATCATGAGCCTGTTAGCCGTGCCGAAATCGAAGCTATACGCGGCGTTCAAGTTGCCAAAGGCACGCTTGATGTGCTGATGGAGGCGGGCTGGGTCCGTCCGGCAGGCCGGCGTGAAGTGCCGGGGCGCCCGCTTATTTATGCCACAACAGCAGAATTCCTGACTCACTTTGGCTTGCAAAGTCGTAAGGAATTGCCGGGCATTGATGACTTGAAAGCCGCCGGATTGCTTGATCCGGTCGACTTAGCGCTGGAACGGCTTGAGATGGAGGCAGAGGATGAATTGCCGCTGGAACAACAGCTTAACGAAGATGGTCTAGAAGAAAATGGCGATGATGCCGCCGACTCACTGGAAAATGAGGCGGAAAGCGCTTAAGTATAAGGCTTAGATCAGGAGATTTTCGATGCAACCGAGTATTTGGCAGATTTTAATTGTAGCAGCTTTGGTGCTAATCCTGTTCGGTCGCGGCCGAATTTCGGAGATGATGGGTGATGTCGGTAAAGGCATTAAGTCCTTCAAAAAAGGCATTACCGAGGAAGAGGAAAGCGTAAAAGCTTCTGCCCAGATTGACAGCAAACCAGTGGATGCCAGCGCAGATAAAGCCACCACATCCGACAAGACAGCCGGTTAAGGCTGGTTCGCTGATCTAGGCGAGACCTAGGGGCGCACAGATATGTTTGACCTTTCCATCTCAGAGATCGCGATTATCGTGATTATTGCGATTGTGGTGATCGGCCCGAAAGAGCTGCCGCGCGCGCTTGCCACAGCAGGTCGCTGGATGGCTAAGGCACGCGGCGTAATGGGCAATTTTCGCACGGGCTTTGACGCGATGGTTCGTGAGGCCGAATTGCAGGAAATGGAAAAGAAATGGGCGTCCGAGAATGAACGGATCATGCTCGAACATCCGACGGTTTCTGAGGATGAGCCGCAGATGGAACCCTTAGACGGGCCGCCAACGGGAAAAAGCCAGAGCGAGTCTGGTCAAGCGAATCTACCGTTGGATGAAACGATACCTGAAAAACCATCAGAGAAATCGGGCGAATGAACGAGCAATCCGCGCCTGATATCGAAGACAGCAAAGCGCCGTTGATCGAACATTTAATCGAACTGCGCCAGCGCCTCGTTTGGGCGGTGGTTGCTTTGGTTATTGCTTTTGCAATCAGCTTCTATTTTGCCGACCAGATATTCGGCATGCTGGTTGTGCCGCTCACAGATGCTTTTCCCCCCGGTGAAGGTAAGCTTGTTTATACCAAGCTTTACGAGGCATTTTTCGTCGAGATTAAAGTGGCCATGTTCGCCGCTTTTTTGCTCGCTTTTCCGGTTATATCCAACCAGCTTTGGTCCTTCGTCGCGCCAGGGCTCTACGCGAACGAGAAAAAGGCGTTTTTGCCATTCCTATTCGCGACGCCCATCCTGTTTGCAGCAGGTGCTGCGCTTGCCTATTATATCGTGATGCCTACCGCGTTCCGATTTTTCCTTGGATTTGAGGGGGAAGTCGGCGGCATGACACAAGAAGCGTTGCCGGCCATGGGCGACTATCTTGATCTGGTGATGCGTTTCATATTGGCCTTTGGCGTTTGTTTCCAATTGCCGGTATTGCTGTTGCTGCTTAACCGCGCAGGACTTGTTACGCGCGAACAGTTAAAGGGTTTGCGCCGCTACATGGTCGTGGGAGCCTTTGTCCTAGCGGCGATCTTGACGCCACCGGACGTGGTGTCCCAATTCCTGCTCGGCATACCGCTCATACTGCTTTACGAAGTCTCACTGGCGATTATGTGGTTCACCGAGCGCAAGCGCGCCAAGGCTGAGGCCGCTTCCTAATTTATCGCGTCTTCACCGGCACGACCAACTGATTCAATATCTTGACCAACGCCCTGCACCGTATTGCAGGCTGCCAGAACAAGGGTCGATGAAATGATCAATGATGCCAAAATCTTGCGCATGGTTCTTCTCCTGATGATGGGGATTAATCGATTGCCCGTTCGCCGGCTTTGCCGACGGATTTAATATCATCCCCGACACCTTGCACAGTGTTGCACGCGCCCAGCAACAATGCTGCTGAGAGGATTATGGAAGTGATTATTTTTCCCATTATGGTAACTCCTGATCCTGCGTTTTCAGCAGAAACATGGAGTTACCCAGGATTTCCGCTAAAAACTAAATTTTGCGCTGATACGAATATCACGTCCTGCAAGCGGTACAAAATCTTTCGTGAACGAGGCATGACGGCGCGCGTTCACATTAAAAATATTATTCGCCGATGCGAGTAAGGTCACGCCGCCGTCTTTACCCAATGGTCGCCAAGCCGCAGAAGCATTGACCATTGTAAAGCTGTCGGTCGGGGTTTCAAAAGCTGAAACGCGATTCTGACTATCTGACCATTCGAGCTCAGCGCGTAAGTCTATTGCATCGCTTTGCGCTCCGATCCCGCCAAGCAACCGCAAGGGCGGAATACGCGGAACGGGGCCGCCGCCATCCGTGACTTTCGCCCGGACATAGTCGGCAACCCCGTCGGTGACGAACTCAAACCCGCCAGCACGGGCGACAACGAAAGATGCGGAGGCTTCAAAGCCATAATAGGTCGCATCCTGTTGGAAAAATTGGAAAACGGGCAATCCATCTTCTTCTTCACCGGTCTCGGTCTCAAAGATATAATCATCAAAGAAATTGGCATAAACCGTCGCGCTCAACTGGATATCGTCTGAATTCCAACGCGCATATAATTCACCGCCCCAGCTTTTTTCGGTCGTGAAATTTGGATTTCCGATTTCAAATGCCTGAGTGGCAATATGGGGGCCGTCGGATAGCAACTCTTCGGGTGATGGCGCACGCTCTGATCGCGATAGATTAACGCCAACTTTAAGGGGGCTGTCATCTGGGGCATAGGCAAAACCTAGGGCGCCGGACAAGCTGTCGAAACTGCGATCGAAGTTAACGGCATTAGATGAGATATTGGTGCTGTCATAGCGGCCCGCCACCTCAACTTCGAAATTACCGAGATCAATTTCTTGAATAGTGAACAAAGCAATGCTTTCAACGGTGTTCTTCGGAACAAAGGCTTCGGCACCAATGGCATTGAAATCGCGCGCCAAAAATTGTGTGCCGATCACACCACGCCAGCCATTCCGCTCGTTTTGAACCAGTTCTGCTCGGGCTTCGATACCTTCGACAGTAAATACGGTGCCGATTTCATCCCCTTCAAATTCGGTATGCTCGTAATCTGAATAGCCTGCGCGGATGTTGAGCGCTTCAAAGAAACCATCGCCGAGATTGACGCCCGCGCGCAAGTCCGCACGAATTTGTTCCAAGCCAATGGTAACCGGACCTTCCTCTTCTTCTTCTTCTCCACCCGCGTCTTCGTCGCCATGACCATGTTCCGCTCCGGGACGAGATGGTACGCCGTAATCTGTGTCATAATAGCTTACAGAAAAACCGATGTTGCCGCCGTCAGTAATGTAGGCGAGGCCGGTGGCCGCGCTGACTGTGCGGCTGGCCGTATTGGCAATCGTGCCACGCTGATTGGCGGTTTCCGTCAATTCTGCTGCCTCGTCGAGATTGCCTTCCTCGGTCTCTTCGGCGACTTGAGCGAGCACTTCATTACGCAGTTCTGGAGCGAGCACGAAACCGGAAATATCGACATCATCCGTATCGCGATAGGCGCCGTTAATGTGGAAAACCAAAGAATCGGTCAGCGGCACATCAAGCGATCCGCCGATGCTATAGTCATTGGCCGCGCTACCATAGCCGCCAACCGCATCGAGGTGGAAAGCCTCTTCGGGCACATCGCGCGGGATACGTTTGTCGATCACATTGACCGCGCCGCCGATGGCGTCACCGCCGAACAACAATACGGCTGGTCCGCGCAGGACCTCGATACTCTGGGCGGTTAGCGGGTCAATGGTTACAGCATGATCCACTGACGTGTTGGATGCATCCAGCGCGCCGATACCATCGGTGAGAACCCGTACCCGTGGTCCTTGAAAGCCGCGCAACACGGGTCGCGAAGATCCCGGTGCAAAGCTGGTCGAAGAAATGCCAGGCAATTTGGTCAGGCTGTCGCCAATTTGTCCGCGCAAATCGTTGGTCAGTTGATCGCCTGTCAGAACGGACGTGCCGGCTAAAATATCCAGCCTATCAAGATAGGGGGCCGTGACGACAATCGCATCGTTATTGTGGAAATCATCGACACTGCCGCGCTCCTGCGATGATTCCGATTCGCTTTGAGCTGTCGCCGTTTGGGCAAAAGCAGATGTGGAAGATGCGACGAGAAGGGCGGTTGATAGCAAAAACTTACTCTTTGGCATGGGTACTCACTTTGTTGGATGAGGGGTTATTAGAAACGTCTTTAAGTATAATGATATAACATATCAATCTATAATTTCGATCAGGTCGCCAGATCGAAAGAATTTTGCTATGAGTTTTCAAGGATATTTAGAGAGGAGAGAAATTGTGACCCAATGGAAGGAAGAAGGTTATCACAGCGTAACGCCCTATTTGACGGTCGACGATGCCGCGGCGGCTATCGAGTTTTACAAAAATGCCTTTGGCGCTGAGGAAGTCATGCGCATGCCAATGGGCGACAAGATTGGCCATGCGGATATTCTAATCGGTGATAGCCATGTGATGCTGTCCGATGAATTTCCGGATATGGAGAAGCTGGGGCCGACTAAGCGTGGCGGCGGCACTTGCAGCATGATGATTTATGTAGAGGATAGTGACGCGGCCTTTGCAAAGGCGATCGACGCCGGTGCGACGGCGGTTCGTCCCGTTGAAGATCAATTTTACGGCGATCGCTCTGGTTGGGTAAAAGACCCATTTGGCCATGAATGGACCTTGTCGACGCATATCGAAGATGTCAGTCCTGACGAGATGAACAAACGGATGGCAGAGATGATGTCGGGTGAAGCGGCCTAAGATCATCCAAGTTCAGGATGACGAATTTATTTTTCTAGTTTAGGTTATCTTTCATGACCTTCACCAAAAAAATCCTGCTGCTCGGTTCCGGAGAACTGGGCCGCGAATTCGTTATTTCTGCCAAACGCCTCGGCGCTTATGTCATCGCCTGCGATGCGTACGCTGCTGCTCCGGCCATGCAGGTCGCGGACGCCAGCGAAGTTTTTTCCATGCTCGATGGTGACAAACTGCGCGCGGCGATTGCGAAGCATCAGCCTGATCTGATCGTTCCGGAAGTCGAAGCGATCCGCACCGAAATTCTCGCGGAAGTGGAGGCGGAAGGTTTCAACGTCGTGCCGTCTGCGCGCGCCACCCAGTTGACGATGAACCGCGACGCCATCCGTGATGTGGCCGCGCAGGAACTGGGCCTCACCACCTCGCGCTATCATTATGCCGAAAGCTTTGCCGAGGTGCAGGCGGCGGCGGACGATATCGGGCTGCCATTAGTCATCAAGCCGGTTATGTCGTCCTCCGGCAAAGGGCAGAGCAAGGTTGATACTGTCGACGCCCTTGAAACTGCATGGACGTATGCGGTTGATAATATGCGCGGTGATCGTGCCCGGGTGATTGTCGAGCAATTTATCGACTTTGACTATGAAATCACCCTGTTGACCGTGCGGACGGGCGATGGCGTGCTGTTCTGCCCGCCCATCGGACACAGGCAAGAACGTGGCGACTACCAAGAAAGCTGGCAACCTGCTGCAATGACCGATGCAGCGCTGACCAGCGCTCAAGATATGGCGCGTAAGGTGGTCGATAATCTCGGTGGATATGGTTTGTTTGGGGTCGAGTTTTTTGTGACCAAAACCGGCGAGGTTATATTCTCTGAACTCAGCCCTCGCCCCCATGATACGGGTATGGTTACGCTGATCGGTCAAAACCTCACCGAATTCGACCTGCACGCCCGCGCGATCATGGGACTGCCAATCCCACATATTGTGCTGACTGCTCCAGCTAGCGCCAGCGCGGTGATCTTGGCCGACAGGGATAGTGAGCGTTTCGTTTTTACCGGTATTGCTGAAGCTTTGGCTCTCGGCGGGGATGGAGCAGAAGTTGATGTTCGGATATTCGGTAAGCCGGTTGCACGACCCTATCGGCGCATGGCTGTCGCTTTGGCGTCAGCTGTGGATAGCAAAGCGGCGCGAATGCTAGCCAAACAAACGGCGGATGCGGTCGGAATTGAATATCGCTAAACAACCATCTCACCCCATCGCGCGTCCAGCGACATGCAAAGCGGTTCGAAGATCATTTTTCAATATGGTCTCACGGGAAAAGTGCCGGGACGCAGAATCGCTGTTGACTCCTGTCTCTTCTGCTCGCTCATAGTTGGCCGGAACAATTAACGGAGAGCTTGTCTATGACTGCCGAAATCATCCTGTATGGGTCGCCTCTTTCACCTTTCCAGCGTAAGGTGGAGGCGGTGCTTGCTTCAAAAGATCTCGACTATGAAAGCGAAGCGGTTGCCGTCATGGCCATGCCGGATTGGTTTAAAGAAATAAGCCCCTTGGGGCGGATACCGGCCCTTCGCGATACAAGCATCGGTTCAGAGGGAACGGCCGGGACGATCACCGACAGCTCCGCTATTTGCGGTTATCTGGAAAAGAAATATCCCAATCCAGCCATCTATCCTGCCGATTCATTTCACTATGGTCGCGCTCTATGGCTGGAGGAATATGCGGATACCGGTATGGCAATGGCGGGCGGTTTGGGGTTGTTTCGGCCGATTGCTTTCAAGCTTTTTCAGGGCAAGGAACCGGACCTCGAAACGGCCCGCATCACTTGGAACGAGAAACTGCCGCCGCTCTATGATTATCTGGAAAAGCAACTGGATGGCGGCCAATATTTTGTTGGCAGCGCGTTTTCAATCGCTGATATATCTATTGCCTGTCAATTGATGCAAACCGATATGCTTGTGGGGCCGCCTGATAGTGCAAAGTGGCCAGGGTTGGTGGCGTTTCTGGAGGCAATGAAAGCGCATGCGGCCTTTACACGCAATTTGACTGTGTGCGGGAAGATGTTGGCGAAAATTTTACCAGAAAAATTTGACCTGTCTGCATAGTCGATCGCCAGTGCCCAAGAGCCGTCGTTCATCGACGGCTCAGTGCCTTTCGTCTAAAACATGATTTCAAACGCAACCTTTTGCCTTTTGGTGCGCTGTTATTGTAAACGGGGTATCAAGCGTAAGAGCGCGCAGAGATTCATGTCCTCAAACGGGGCATAATATCCTTTTTTATGGAGAGATGTACATGCGATTTTCAGTTTCCAGCCGCAAATTTTTTCTAGGCGTATCGACTGCCGCCTTGCTTGGTTTTGGTGCTAGTCCAGCGATGGCCGCACAGACCACAGCAGAACTCAACAAGATGAGCGCGAATGGGAATAGCGGCATGAAGAAAACATCTGATGACGCGTCTGAAAATTCGATACTACAGGAATGGACTGGTCCGTATGACGGCGTACCGCCTTGGGATGAGGTGAAAGTTTCCGATTTTCCCGCTGCTTTCGAGCAGGCGATGAAGGATATTAAGGCTGAATTTGTTGCGGTGCGCGACAATCCTGAAGCAGCGACGTTTGAGAACACGACCGTGCCGCTTGAACTGGCCGGCAACAAAGCCAATGAATTGTTCGCCATTTGGGGCGTTCACAGCAGCAACTTGTCCAATGACGAAGTGCGCAAGATTCAGGGCGAGTGGCTTCCAAAAATCTCTGCCTTCTTCAACGAGCTGACCCTCGATCCAAAGGTTTTTGCTCGCTATAAAGCGGTTTATGATGACCGTATGGAAGCCGGCCTAGACGCACAGCAATTGCGGCTAGTCGAGCGTGACTATGAAGGTCTCGTGCGCAATGGCGCTTTGCTCGAAGGGGCCGAGAAAGAGAAGCTGATCGCACTGAGCACGGAATTGTCCAAAGCGTTTAACGAATTTTCGAACAAGGTGCTGGCGGATGAAGAAACCTTTATCTTCCTGACTGATGAGGCCGAGCTCGCCGGTTTGCCAGCCAGCTTTATCGCTTCGATTGCCGAAGCAGCAAAAGAGCAAGGCAAAGAAGGGTGGGCGCTCAAGAATACCCGCTCGGTCATGCAGCCTTTCCTGCAAAACTCGACCCGCCGCGATCTGCGGGAGAAGGTTTACAACGCCTATATCAACCGTGGTGACAATGGTGACGCGAACGACACTAATATGACGATCGCGAAAATTCTGAAGTTGCGTGCGGATCGCGCGACGCTGCTCGGTTTCAAAACCCATGCCCATTACCGTATGGCCGATACCATGGCGAAAGAGCCCGAGACGGCAATGGACCTGATGATGCAAGTCTGGCCTGCTGCGGTTGCGCGCGTGAAAGAAGAAGTCGCTGACATGCAGGAAATTGCTGATGCGGAGAATGCCGGCATCACCATTAAGCCTTGGGACTATCGTTACTATGCGGAGAAGGTCCGCAAAGCGAAATATGATCTCGATGAAGCTGAGATCAAACCCTATTTCAAGCTCGACAATATGGTTGCAGCAATGTTTGATGCGGCCAACAAACTCTATGGCATGGACTTTACCGAGAATACCGGAACCGTGCCCGTGTTCCACCCTGACATCCGCACGTTTGAAGTGAAGCGCGGGGATAAGCTGGTTGGCCTCTTCTATCTCGACAATTTTGCGCGGGCTGGCAAACGCTCTGGCGCTTGGATGACCACCTATCGCAGCCAATATGAATTGGGCGGTAACAACAAATATGTCTTGGCATCGAATAATAACAATTTCGTCAAAGGCGGCGGAGGGTCACCGACCCTGATCAGTCTGGATGATGCATCAACCTTGTTCCATGAGTTTGGCCATGCGCTGCATTATCTCAACTATGACATCAAATATCCTGGTCTGGGCGGAACGCCGCGTGACTTTGTTGAATATCCAAGTCAGGTGAATGAAAATTGGCTGCTGACCCGCTATGTCCTCGACAACTACGCTAAACATGCTGAAACCGGCGAACCGATGCCACAGGCCTTGGTCGACAAGATCAACAAGTCAAAAACTTTCAACGAAGGCTTCTCGACGGTTGAATATCTGTCGTCTGCCATCATCGACATGAAGCTGCACAATCGCACTGATCCTGTCACCGACCCCGATGCGTTTGAGCGTGAAACACTAGCTGAAATTGGTATGCCGGATACGATTGTAATGCGTCACCGCTTGCCGCAGTTTAATCATCTATTCTCGTCCGATGCCTATTCGGCCGGCTATTACAGCTATCTGTGGTCTGAAACCATGGATGCCGACACTTGGGCAGCCTTTGAAGAAGCGGGCGATGTTTGGGACAAAGACACGGCAGAACGCTTCCGTTCGATCATTCTGTCCACGGCAAATGAAACCGACCGCAAAGAAGCCTACCGCAAATTCCGCGGCCGTGACCCCGAGGTCAAATATATCCTCAAGAAACGCGGTTTCCCAGTTCCTGGCGAAACGGCGGAAGTCAAAGGCGGCGGTGAAAGCAGCGGCAACGATTAATCTCTAGCTTTCCAGTAAATTACCGACGCGCTGGTCCGAAAGGGCTGGCGCGTTTTTCTTACGCGCTGGTGCGCTGATCAGCCCTTGACCGCAACGTGCCTGCCTGACAGGTTTTGAATCGAAACTTTTGAGAGGATTCCATCATGCCAATCAACGCTGTCCGTACCCCTGATGCACGCTTTGCCGATATTCCCGATTTTGATTATCCCGTCCATTATGCCGAAGATTTGCCCGGCTATGAAGGACTGCGCGCAGCATGGATTGACGAGGGTGCCAAAGACGCTGAGCGCACCATCCTATGCCTGCATGGTGAACCAAGCTGGTCTTTTCTCTATCGCCGAATGATACCGGTATTTCTGGAAAGCGGGGCGCGGGTCGTTGCGCCGGATTTCTTTGGTTTTGGTCGTTCCGACAAGCCGACGGAGCTGGACGACTATACGTTTGATTTTCATCGCAATTATATCTTGGCACTGGTTGAACGACTGGATCTCAAGAATATCACTTTGGTGGTGCAGGATTGGGGTGGGCTGATCGGACTGACCTTGCCGGTTGATGATGCGTTCAAGGCGCGGCTGTCGCGTTTGATTGTCATGAACACCGGGCTCGGTCTTGGCCGCACGCCGGGTGATGGCTTTAATGCGTGGAAAGAATTTGCGCTCAACACGCCGGAATTTAAAACCGGCCAGATTATCGCCAGCGGCACTCCGCATCTGACCGAACAGGAAATCGCAGCCTATGATGCACCATTTCCTGATCCAACCTATCAAGCAGGAGCACGCAAATTCCCCGCACTCGTTCCCGTGTCACCAGAAATGGATGGCGTTGAGGTCAGTACCCAAGCGGCCGTCTTCTGGAAAGACGAGTGGAAAGGGCAGAGTTTCATGGCGATCGGTGATGCCGACCCTGTGCTCGGTCCACCAGCCATGCTGAAATTGCAGGAGCTGATCAACGGCTGCCCCGAGCCGATGATGATCGAAGGTGGTGGCCATTTTGTGCAAGAATGGGGAGAGCCGATTGCCCGGGCAGCGCTTGAGGCTTTCGGAGATATCTAGGCAAATATTGATCATTCTGATATAAATCAGGCTCAAATTGGTCATGGGAAATAGCCTTGTTGAGCGATAGTCTGGACAGAATTTTCATTCGCCCCTTAACCGCCTCTCAGCTGTTGCTGGTGGCGCTGACCCTTACACTTGTCTCGTCCCTTTATTGCGTGATTTATACCACGCTTGCGGGACGGGGAGAGCCATTGATCGACGGAATAGTCTGGGCTGGACTCAATATCGTTCCGTGGGTGATATGTTTTGAAATTGCAAAGCGGATGGGTTCATGGCCCGTGCAATTCGGTATATTGTTTGTTTTTGCCGTTGGGATGTCGCTTCTCGACAGCCTTATGTCTGGGAGCGATATCATGTTCGAGCTTGCTAGGCGGCTCCCCGGTGCAGCTATCATCTCAGGAATGTTGGGTTTGTCGTGGATATTGAAACGCTTTGTATCTGATCGTGCCGTGGCCAAGAAACTTGTCTCTACCAATGAACTTCCTCTTCTTGTTGACCAGATTGGGTGGGTTACCGCCGCTGGCAATTATGTTGAACTGCATGGGTCAGGGGCGCCAATATTGCACCGTATGTCGATATCCGCGATGGCGACACTCTTGTCTGCGCATGATTTTGTCCGGATCCATCGATCCGTTCTTGTACGTCGTCAGAATATCAAGGAGTTTACGGGCAATATTGTCACGCTCAACACCGGTCAGACCTTCAAAACCGGTAACCGTTACCGTTCGGCATTGCAGTAACAGATATTGCGATCGCAAATTTAGTCCCTTCGTCACATCGTCCTTTCTAGGCCGCATCCAGCTGATCTATCAATCTGCTCTCATCCAGACAAAGAGCATGAAAGGGACGATTATGCGCCGAATGTTGACAGGGTTGATCCTCGCGATGGCAATGACCGGGACGAATGGGAATGCGTTACATGCCGAAACCCAAATAACCGGAAGTCTGGAAGTGGTGGTGGATGTCCCGCTGGAACAGACGGAAGGTTTGGAAACGGAATATGGAACAATCACAACGAGTGAAGGTTTGCGGCTGAGAAGCATTGTTACCCGTCCGGAAGGGACTAACGGACGACTACCCGCCATATTTCTGACCCAATGGGTTTCTTGCGACACCATAGTCTTTCCTGAAGGCCGCGATACGCAGTTGCGGTTACTTGCGCAGCAGTCAGGAATGGCAATGATCCGCATTGAACGCGCTGGCACTGGCGACAGCGAAGGACCGGGATGCGATAAGCTCGACTATGATACAGAGGTGCGTCACTATCGCGAGGCTCTGGTTCAAACCAAACAGCATCCATGGGTTGACCCGCAGCGCGTGGTTATATTGGGATCCAGCCTGGGGTCTACCATCGCGCCCTTGGTTGCGCAGAATAACAATGTTGCAGGCGTGATGGTTCAGGGCGGTGGCGCGGTAACCTATCTGGAACGCATGATCTATTTCGAACGTCTATATGTCGAACGGTCTGGCGTCGTGAAGCCAGAAGATATCCATCCTGAAATGCTCCAGCGTATGGCGTTTCTTCAGCATTATTTGATCGGTCAGAAAACACCAGAAGAAGTTGCATCAGACCATCCGGAATTGGCCGGTGTCTGGCAGGAAATCCGGGGGACTGATCCCGAAAACCATTACGGTCGTCCATTTGCCTGGCATTGGCAGGCAGCGGAGAAGAATTTTCTGGCTGCTTGGCTATCGCTGGACGTGCCGGTCATGGTGGCGTTTGGCGAATATGAGCAATTTGAAAGCCGCCACGGTCACCGGATGATTGTCGACATGATCAACAGAAAAACGCCCGGTGCAGCACAATGGCTTGAGATCGCAAAGGCTGATCACGGGCTGACGCTATATCCAGACGCTTATTCCGCTTATACCTATGAAAATGGTGCCACAGCGCATCAACTTTATGTTGCCCCCGTCAGCAAATGGCTGCGGCGTGTCACAGGATTAGCGGAGTAAAACGCTAAACTTGTTTAAGCTGCCATCGCCGTTTTGCTGAAGCTTTCGGTGAAGCGGGGTTCCATGGGCTGGCTGGACACAATCGCTAGCGGCAAGGCCGTTTCGCAATGTGCACATTCTGCACTGAATCGGCCAACATGCCAGTGGGATTTACCGCAGCCGGGGCAGCGATTGACAATGTCCAGATGGTACATGGGTTGATAGCCGCGCTGTAGCACAGCGGGTTGTTGCGAATGGTCAGTTTCGGCCAATGCGTCTTGAGGGCGATTGACGAATGATCTTGGGGACAAATACATCGTTCTTCCTTCTTGTTGTTGCCAAACTTAATTACGCACGAGACTAAGGTTCGTTACTTTACTGACGGTGAACCGTTTCTTTCCGTCGATGAAGAGATAGAGGCTCACAGGAATGTAGATAGGATTTTTCCGCCATTTAGCGGTGACATTTCGCACAATGATCCACAAGCTGTTGAATCACAGCGGAAAAAACTGTTAAAAAAAAGTTACGAAAAACTGCCAAATATTGACAGATATCCTTAAAAAACCGTTAAAATCGGCTAGTTGAGGGATTGCTCTAGCAATAAAGCGAGTCGCAGTCCCGCCCGTTCGATCTGGAGTCGTGCTGTAGGAATCAGCATCCGGATTTCATCATTGTCCACTTTTCCCCGGTGGGTGATTTTCGGGCCGCAGGATGGTTGATCTTCAGCGGCGGGATAGCTGTAGTCGCGTGAGACTTGCCATGCCTGCATGGCCCAAAAGTCCGTCGTTCCGAACGATTTATCGGCTTTTTCTTCAGCGCTATAGCGGCGGACCATTTCAGGGCCGTCGGTAATAGCCCGTTCCGCCAATGGTCCATCCCACAGCCAATGCAGGTTCATTCTGCCTTCGATGATCCCGTAAGCCGCACGGACGTCATTGCCGCCGCGATCGCTGCGATCACCGCTGTGAAGCGGCATATGCATGTCTCCGACGAAATGAACCAGAAAAGTTAACGCTTCCAATCGAACATGGGCAGGTAGTGACTTGTCTTTGAGCAGCGCGGCATTGCGATCAATTTGTGCAGAAACACAATTGCCGTTGCGGCAGGCGCTTTTCAGATCAAACGGTTTGCAGATATCTACATTCTGATAATGCCATGGACTTGTGTAACCCCATCGCAACCGGTCGCGCCGGATACAATCGGGCCAGACACTGGCGTCGTCAATATTTTTGAGATCGCATTTCGGCGTTCCGAGCAGGGCTGCTGAACGAAATAGCTTGTTCATCCGCGCCTTTGTTTTCGGATCGATATTGGTCTCGGCAATGCCGGCAATAGTTCGGTGGGCATATTCACCCCATGCCAGAGCTGGCGTGGAAGAAAAGAAAAGCGCGACAATGAGAAGCTTCTTAAACATGGGCGTTCAGTGCGCCACTTTGATGCAGAAATATGTATATTGCGACGGCTTAGCGGTCTGAAAAATATATCTCATTCCACATTGGCAACATTATATTTAATGGCTTCTTCTTTGGTCAGGCAGCGTCGGGTCGACTGGTCAGACCCTTCTACTTTGACGGCTTTCTGTTTGTACATGATGTCTTTCAGTAACTTGCGGGATACGCCCATACGGATGAGGAAGTCATTATCTTCTGTGGCGAGCAAGGCACTTTCTTGTTCGACTTCACCAATAAGTTCGACGGTGGAATCGGTGCCCATTTCAATACTGTAGTTAATCGCGTTGCGGTCACCGGTCATGGTGAACATGTGAACCATGAAACCGCCATCTGCTTCAATGATTCGAGCGCGCCCGCCCATGAAAACAAAATTGCAGGCGCTGAAACAGCTCCATCCTGCGGGAATACGGGTGATCATCAATCCACCCAACTCGCGAATGATCCGGCCGGCTTCGTTGCCCGCACGGGCATGACCGCCAGGAGATCTTAACCAGATTTCGGCAATATCAGGATTCTCGGAGAGGGTTTTTTTGAGTCGATCGGGTAAATCAACATCAACCACGCCTTCGGCTAGCAACACCTTGGTACCGTTTTTTTCGATAGGTGTGAGAACCATTTCCTTGTTGTTTGTCCAATTTGGCTCGGCAGGACAGGTTGGATTGTCCGGGTCCATAGCCGGATCATCTTTAGGCGCGCTATTCCCTTGCACAGCCAGCATGCCGGCCAGCAAAACTACAGATTTGAGGTATTTTTTCATAAGCTTTTGTCCATTCGGCACCGGCATATCATAAGCGAATTCTATGGTAAGGTAAAATTTCTTGTCGAAAGTGCGATATTTCACAGACAGATAGAAATCTGTGACTTAAGCCACAACAAACAACGCTTAACTGGTCAATGCAGGATTGGCTACGCTTGCAGCGGCTGATAATTATAGTTAGCAATATAAGAAGGGAGGCAATCAGATGACAAAATGGGGGCAAAGCATGTTTCGTGCGCTGATTGCGGCTTTCTTTTTAGCCGGCGTCGGTACACCAGCCTTTTCGCAGGATCAGGAGATGACTGACGCTGATCGGGCCTATGTGGCACCGGTATCTGTCGAACCCGATTTACCGCCATTGCCACCAACTCCTGTTTTGAGTCAGGACGGTTACCCCAACTGCCGGGAAGATTTTCAGAAAATCGCTGCACCTTTTGACAAAGCTGAAGACACTAATCGCTGCACGGTCTTACTCGACCGTTATTATGCCGAAATATTGACGCCATTCCGCCAAAAAATGATCGACCATCAGAACCAAATTTCGGCAATCTACACCAGCAAGGTGGCTGGAAGAATGGAGTATTCCGCGAAAAGCCGGGACGATTTTTACAAGATGATGATGCAGGAACATGCCGCTTCCGACCCTGATGGCGCAAATTTAGCCGACTATCGCACATTGGAAGCACGCTATCAGCGGGATCGCACCTATTTGCAGGACCGCTTTTGTTTCAATACCGGTTGCGGTGGCTATTCGGTACCCGAATATGTGGCGAAAGACGATAAGCCCGAAAAAACCAAGAAAAGCGGCAAGTCAAAAAGTGCTAAAAGGTCCAAAGGCCCGCAAAAATGCAAAAAAGCTAAGAAACGCGGCGGTGTTCTCGGTGGAATTTTGGGCGGAGTGGCTGGTAATGCGGCTGGTCTTGGAAAAATTGGCACCCTGATTTCTAGCGGCGTAGGCGCCGTGTTGGTTGGTGAAATCGCCTGTAAATTGACCGAAGAAGAGCAAAAAGAAGCCGTAGCAGCTACGGTTGAGGTGACCGAGAAAGAAGAAGTCGGAGCCACAGCAACGTGGAAAAGTCCGACCCGTGCCGGAGTTTCCGGATCGTCGACGGTCACTGCGCTCAATACCCAGCCCAATGGTCGCAAATGCCTCAACATTACAGACGTCGCGATTATCGACGGGGTTGAAACTCGTGTCGCAAAGCAAATGTGCCGCGGGCAGGGGGACGAGGGTTACACTATCCTAGCGTAGTCACCGACAGCATGCCGTAATGCTAAGCCAGATCCGCTTTGATAAAGTCAGCTGCGCGTTCACCGATCATCATGCTGGGCGCGTTGGTATTACCGCTGATAATTTCCGGCATGATTGATGCGTCGGCAATATAGAGACCATCCAAGCCTTTGAATTTCAGACGGCTATCGACAACCGCATCATTGTCATTACCCATACGACAGGTGCCGACGGGATGATAGACGGTGTCGGCGCGCTCCCGGATAAGGGCATCCAATGCATCATCATCGCTCATATCAATCGGATGACGATTAGTGGGTTTAAAGTCGGTCAGCGGCGGCGATTCCATGATCCGCTGCATATTGCGAACACCAGCCCTTAATGTTGCGATATCGCGGTCGTCGTCAAGGAAGTTTGGGTCAATTGCTGGAGGCGCTGCGGGGTCTGTGGAGCCAAGTCGTACAGTGCCTTTACTGTGCGGACGCAATACACAAGCATGGCAACTAAAACCGTGGCCTTTGACTTTTTCCCGACCATGATCTTCCAGCATCGCAGGCACGAAATGATATTGGATATCGGGCGCCGGTAGGTCGCGGCTGGAGCTCCAGAAGCCCCCGGCTTCGGCATAGGGCGTGGTCATGATACCGGTGCGCTTCATGCGATGTTCGATGATAGCTTTGCCCATGCGAATTGTACCTTGCATGGAGTCCCCGACCAATTCCTTGGATTCGGTTTTATAACCCGAAACAAAATCAATATGGTCTTTCAAATTGGCTCCGACTGCCGGTTTGTCGACAACAACATCTAGGCCTTTGTCCTTGAGGTGCCCGCTTGGACCAATGCCGGATAGTTGCAGGATATGAGGCGTCCCAAACGCACCTGCGGACAATACAACTGCGCCTTTGGCTGACAAGGTTTCTTGAGAACGCCCGCGTTTGATCTGCACGCCGATAACGCGGTCATTTTCGATGATCAGTTTTTCCACCAGTGATTTGGTTTTGATGTCTAGATTCTGTCGACTGCGGCCCGGCTCCACGTACGCGCGCGCGGCGGACCAGCGCTCGCCATTTTTTTGCGTGACTTGATAAATACCAATGCCTTCTTGTGCGGAACCGTTGAAATCATCGAGAATGGGCATTTGCAAATTACGCGCCGCTTCAACAAAGGCTATACTGCCGGGGTTAAGCCATTTCTGGTCGGATACAGATAGCGGCCCATCGCCACCATGAAATGCGTCGCCACCGCGCTCGTTGCCTTCGGATTTTTTGAAATAGGGCAGGACATCATCATAGCTCCAGCCATCACAGCCCATCGCTGCCCAATTGTCATAGTCCCATTTGTTGCCACGAATATAAACCATTGCGTTAATCGCGCTGGACCCACCGAGACCGCGTCCGCGCGGTTGATAGCCAATCCGGCCATTCAGCCCTTTTTGCGGCACCGTATCAAATTTCCAGTTCGCGTTCTTTAGCAGGAAAGGCATCATCCCCGGCGTTTTGACTAAGAAATTATTATTGTTGCCACCCGCTTCAATCAGGCAGACAGACCGCTTCCCGTCTTCGCTTAAGCGTCCGGCGACCGCGCTGCCTGCTGATCCGCCGCCGATGACGATGATGTCATATTCTGCCATTTTATTCTCTCCTGCTGCGCCCAGCGTGCCTTTATGGCTTCGCTGTTTTCCCGCGAGCCATCATGACTCCATCCGGGCGGTTTTATTAGATAGTTTAACTTGTAACGCCAAGGCGCTGACCATAAATCCTTAAAGATCCCGATCCATTCGTGAAAGGCGGCCCAAAGGACATTATGGTTGGTCAGGTTTTGAACGATGCCATATTCGATTTTTTCATCCACCGTTTCCGGTTCAAACGTCCCGAACATCTTATCCCAAGTGATGAAGACACCGGCATAGTTGCGGTCGAGATAGCGCGGATTGGTTGCATGATGAACGCGATGGTGTGACGGTGTGTTCATCACCGCTTCAAACCAGCGTGGCATCCGGTCAATCGCTTCGGTGTGGATCCAATATTGATAGACGAGATTGAGTCCCGCGAGAAAGAAAATCAAGGCTGGCGGAAAACCGAGAAAGAAGAGCGGCATGCGGAAGATGAAACTGAGTGCAAAAAAACCAGTCCATGTTTGCCGCAGCGCGGTGGTGAGGTTATAATGCTGGCTGCTGTGATGAATGACATGCGCCGCCCAGAACCAACGAATACGATGCGCGGTGCGGTGAAACCAGTAATAGGCAAAATCATCGAGGACGAAGGCGATCGGCACGAGCCATAGCGCATTGGTCCAAGTGACTTGGAAGTCGAACAGGCGATGCTCATAGACCCATAGAGCCAGCGCAAATACGATACTGCCCGTCAGCAGCCCCGCAACCACGCTGCCTGTGCCAAGCGACAGCGACGTTATCGCATCCTTGGTTTCATAGCGGATCTTGCTGCTGCGTCTGCTCCACAGCCATTCACCTGCGACGGTCGCCACGAAAAAGGGAATGGCCCAAAGGGTAGGGGACGGAAAACTTTCCATGCTGACTGTATTTACATGAATGTAAGTTGCTGTCTAGATATTCATCCTCTCCCTTTGAGTGAGAGGCTATTAGAACTATTGACCGCCCGCTAGCGCCTCGACCATCGCGCGAACGGGAGTAATATCATAGCCAGCATTGCCAGCCAGCCGCGCAATCTCGTCTGGCGAAACGCCCTGCTTGGCTTGCGCCAGTGACCAAAGCAAAGTCGAGCGGGTTCCAGACCGGCAATAGGCCAGTGTTTTGCCCTCGGCGCCATCCAATGCAGCGATCATCGCATCGACCTGCGGCGCGGAAAAGCCGCTGTGGGTGATCGGGATACCAATATATTCAATGCCTGCGGCTTTGGCTGCTGCCTCAATATCAGCGCTTTGCGGCGCACCGGGTTCTTCGCCATCCGGACGGTTGTTGACGATCAGCGTTACGCCGTCGGCCTTGGCGGCGGCGATATCAGCCAGACTGATTTGGGGGGATACGCTGATTTTTTCGTTGATGGAGCGAAACATGGATTTGGCTTTCTCTTTAAGGATCTCTACTGGAGGATCTTGAACCGGTTTTTGTGCGCAGGCGGACAAAGTCAAGGCGGTGCCGAGCATGCTGATTGATGTTATGAATTTCATATCATCTATTCCGGTTCAGTGGTTGAACAGATACTATCATATTCAATACAGTCTTCGAAATCCGCAAGCGCTTTGATGGTCTCCGGACTATTTACATAGCGGCTACGTAATTGTGCCAGCTGTTTGTCCGTACCGGTGCAAAGCTTTTCTATTTGCATGTTGAGGAATTTCTGCCGCTCTTCATTATAGCCGGGCTCGCCACGAAAGTGGTCGCAGCCCTGACGATTGATGATGAAAGCACGCGCTTCTTCGACAATTGCAGGGTCGCGGGGATCATTGAAATTGTCGGTCCAAGACCCGAGCGTTTTTTGGGGCGTGCAGGCGGCGACTATCATCGTCAGCAGGATCGAAAATAACGTAGTCTTGTTCATACGCTTTCTTCCTGAGCTTCCGTAACCTCTTGGATTACAGCCAGAAATGGGCCGCCATATTTTTCCAACTTGGCCGCTCCAATGCCGGGTAGTTCCGCAAGCGCTGTCAAACTGCGCGGCTTAAAGCCGGTCATGTCGCGCAGCACGCTGTCATGGAAAATCACATAAGGCGGGACGCCTTGTTCTTTCGCAAGCTCCATACGCTTTGCCCGCAGCGCGTCGAACAGGGGATCGCCAACCGGATTGGGCGAGCTGCCGCTGCGCCGTTTCTTCCGCTCGCGTGCCGGTGGTTCGACAATCGCTACCTCGGTTTCGCCCTTTAATATGGCGCGCGCTTCCGGTCCGAACATCAAGCCACCATGCTCGGTGTTACGGAGCGCATCGCGTAACAAAAGCGAGCGAGAGACCGGTTTGATCAATGCCGCTTCCTCGCCATCAACAATATCAAAAACGGAGAGCTGATCATGCCCGCGCGAGAGAACTTTATCTTCCTGCTTGCCGGTCAGGACCGCTTCCAAATGACCGACGCCAAAGCTCTGGCCGGTGCGATAAACGGCGGACAGAAATTTGCGCGCCAGCTCCGTGACGTTGCGGGTGATGGGGGCGTTGAGACAATTGTCGCAATTGCCGCAACTGTGCGGTGGCTCTTCGCCAAAATGTTTCAGCAGGATCGCGCGGCGGCATCCTGCTGCTTCAACCAGTCCGCCTAAAGCCGCCAGTCTTGTCCGTTCGCTGCTCAGCCGCGCTTCATCGACTTCAGACAATCTCTGACGGGCACGGGCAAAATCTTCGGCGCCCCAAAACATATGGGCTTCGGCGGGATCACCATCGCGGCCTGCGCGACCGGTTTCCTGATAATAGGCCTCGATCGATTTGGGCAGACCAGCGTGGGCGACAAAGCGCACATCGGGTTTGTCGATCCCCATCCCAAAAGCGATGGTCGCGACCATCACCATATCTTCTGACGCAACAAAATCAGCCTGGTTACGCTGACGGACCTCGGGTGGGAGGCCCGCATGATAGGCCCGCGCGCTGCGACCGGTTTTGGCGATTTGATCCGCCATTTTCTCAGTCGCGTTGCGGGTCTGCGCATAGATTATGCCGGAGCCAGGTACGCGTTCGATCAGATCGGCAATTTGTCCGGTCAGGCCTTTTCGCGGGGAAATACTATAGCGGATATTGGGCCGGTCAAAGCCTGCGATGATCAGACCGTCTTGCTTGATGCCGAGCTGCACCAAAATGTCATCACGCGTATGGGCGTCTGCAGTCGCGGTCAGCGCGAGGCGCGGCACGTCACAAAAATGATCGAGCAACGGGCGCAGCAAGCGGTAATCAGGTCGGAAATCATGCCCCCATTCGGACACACAATGCGCCTCATCAATCGCAAAGAGCGAGATCTTTGTCTGTTCGAGCAGATTGCGAAAATGCTCACCTGAGGCCCGTTCCGGCGCAGCATAGAGCAAATCCAATTCGCCCGCTTTCAATCGCGCGATAGTCTCCGCTCTATTATCGTCGGCAGAGGTCAGGGTTGCCGCACGAATGCCGACGGCCTCCGCGCTGCGCAGTTGGTCATGCATCAAGGCGATCAGAGGAGAAATCACCACCACTGTACCTTCATTGGCGATGGCGGGCAGTTGATAGCATAAAGATTTACCCGCGCCGGTGGGCATCACCGCCAACGTGTTTTGCCGTTCCATAACCCGTGCGAGAACCTGATCCTGCACGCCGCGAAGAGCATTAAACCCGAAGGTGGATTTGAGGAGCGGCAGGAGATTCTCGATCATTGGACCGTCCTACTCAGCAGATCGAACGAGCGAAACCGTTAAAGTGCAAATGACCGATTTTGTGTCACTATATCAGTCGGCCATTGTCCGCGTTGCCCGCCAGAAATGAAAGCCAGCCCAGATATTAAAGAGTGCCAGAAAGGCGAGGGCGCGCTGCAATGCGGCGGCTTCGCCCAGTTCACCAGCAAACATGTCGGACAAGATTCCGACAAAGACCGGGCCAATGCCCAGACCGATGATACCCGCGATCAGCAAGTAGATCGCCACGGCCATGGCGCGTGTTTCATCACTGGCCAGTCTTTGTAAGGCCGCGAAATTGGGACCATAGTAAAAGGTTGCCGCAAAGGTCGGGATCGCTAATAGGAGTAACGCGATATTGGCACTTGGCCCATATATGGCCCAGATCATGCCAGGAGTGGAAATGACCATCACCAGAGCCGCGACCAAAAGAGGCAATGTGGGCCGTAGTTTTCCGAAATAATCGCCCGATTTTCCGCCTAGCCACGCGCCAAAACCGCCCGACAGGGCAACCATGACGCCTAGCTTCCATCCCAGTTCGCCATAGCCGATGCCGTGCACCCGAACGAACAAGCCGGAGTAGAAACTGGCAAGTCCGTAAGAAACAAATTGTACGAGGGCGCCAGCAGCGACCAAGTGCCAATAGGCGCGTTTGGTTGACAATTGGATCAGGGCGTCTTTGAGGCTGGTCTTGCTGGGATCAGGTTTGAAGGCTTCAGCCAACGGGACATTGCCACGCGGATCGGGAACCGTGAACCAGATGACGATCGCGATCATGATACCGGGCAATCCAGCCATGAAAAACGCGACGCGCCAGCCGAAATTTTCGGCAATCCAGCCGCCGCCAGCATAGGCAATGAAAGCACCAATGGGTACGGACATGCCTAATATGCCAAGCGCGCCAGCGCGGCGGTCTGGCGGGAAAAGGTCGGCGATAAGCGAATGGGATGCCGGCGCTGACCCTGCCTCGCCGATACCGACGCCAACTCGGGCTAGAAAAAGCTGGATAAAATTGGCCGAAAGACCGCAGGCCAGCGTCATGGCGGACCAGATAGCGATGGCTATGGCGATGATCCGGCTACGGTTCCATTTGTCGGCCAATGCAGCGACGGGAATGGCAAGGGTCGTGTAAAAAATGGCGAAAGAGAGCCCGGTCATATACCCAACTTCCGTATCCGTAAGGTCTAGGTCGCGCTTTATGGGTTCCGCCAAAATGGAGATGATTTGGCGATCGAGAAAGTTAAGCATGGTGACGATGAACAACACGCCAAGCACATAGTTAGGAAAGCGATCAGATATCGCTTTGTTGTTTCCCGAAGTAGTTTCAAGACCTGTCATTGCCTGTCTGTTTGACACGCGTTTTCATCGCGAGATACCCTTTGTTTAATTAGGGCTTTGCGGTTAATTTGGATTTTGGCGGTCTTGTTCAGCCATGTTCTCGTCAGCGACTGGGTTCTGACTTTCATTGATGGCGTTACTAAACGTGCTCCTGAAATCCTCTCGCGGTGGTTCGCGAGGCACGTCAAGATTGCCTGCAGCTATTGCCCTTAAAAGCGCTAACCGTTCCCGCACAGCTGTTGCCACGCAGGCGGTTCCGGGACAGATATCCCGCACTTCCGTGCGCCAAGCGCGCTGTTGGCGCTGAAGCCGTGGGGCGTTTGGACCTGCAGCTTTCATCGCGCTTTTGTAAACCGCCGACAATGTTCGATCGAGCTTGGCCAGTTCGGGAGTGTTACAGATTAGGAATTCGACCCGTTGCGATGCTTTGGTGCAATCAAAACTAGGGCCTTCGGGTGGAAGCGGTTTGGGAACAATTGGTTTTGCTACTGTCTTCGGCTCTGTCTCCGGTTCAATCGTTTCGCTTTCGTCCGTCGGTTGCGTTGGAATTTCAGTGAGATCAATTGGCGGTTCGGGTTCATTCTTTCCCATAGTGCTCCAAATCAAAAAGCCCGCGACCGCTGCGACAAAGAGTGCCGCAAGGCCGACGATAAGTGCCCAATTGGGCGCTGCCTTCTCTGGCTCCCAATCATCATATTCTTCAAGAGCTTCTTCTGATTCTATCTCTGGTTCCGGCTCCGAAGCTTCAGGACGGTCAGCTGGTTCGGGTACTGGAGGCACGGGAGCGGCATTGGTTGCTCCATTACCGCTATGTTCAATCAAATCATCAACGGTCATGGTCTTTTGGACTGTGCCAGCCAGTTGATGCGCCTTGGCTGCAACCCGCTCGATTGTGCTCTCTCGCTGTTCCAGCCAGTCAATCCATTGCGAACTGGCAAGGTGATAAGCCAGCTCATCCGGGGCCAATTCTTCCAGTCGCATGGGGATAATCGCTTTGCGCGAGGAATCGGCAAGGATCAGCTCACGCTTTACATGGGGGCTTTTGTCAGACTTGCTGCAAAATAACAGCAAGGTGGCACAGCTTTCGTCAATGGCGCGCTTGATCGCCATGTCGAACGCTTCGCTAGGCTCGACGTCACGCGGTGCGAGCCAACAGGTGACGCCATATTTCGCAAGCGATTTTTCAAGTTCCAGAGCAATCGGTAATTTGCTCGAATGATGACTGATAAACAGCTGTGTCGCTGGTTCTTGCCCCATATGTTCCCCGTTCCCCTCATGCGATCCCGATCACAATGACGACACTATACCCAAGATAGTGACTAAAGCCATAATTTGCGGCAATTGTAAAACCTATCTAGAGGGATGCTATGGGGCTCAGCGTAAAACAAACCAAGCAGGCAATTGATAAGGGCAATTTATTGCTTGCATACGATCTGGCTAGGGTTGCCATTGATGAAGGCGACACATCAGCAGAATTGCGGCACTTGCTTGTCCTGACGCTCGCGCGGATGGGGGACGGGCAGCAGGCAATGGAATTATATACCGAATATGGCCTACACGGATCAGATAATGCACATCATCGCTCGATCGCGGCGCGGATTTTGAAAGATGCGGCGTTGGCAATGCCCGAGGGTGAAGATCGTGAAGAGGCGCTCACGGAGGCCTATCGTGCCTACGCGGAAATTTACGAATCCAGCAGCGATGCTTATCCGGGGATCAATGCCGCGAGTCTGGCCCTGTTGAGCGGCCGCAAGGAACAGGCGCAGACGCTGGCTTCATCTATCATTGCGCTCAACGAAATATCAAATCCGCAAAGCTATTATGATGCCGCTACGCTGGCGGAAGCATTGCTAATCAACGAGCGTGTCGATGAAGCAGCGGCGGCCCTGTATATGGCAAGCCGGCTGCCGGACGCCAATATCGGCGCGAAGTCCAGTACCAGTCGCCAATTGTCTTTGCTTGCCAAAATGCTGGAGCTGGACGCTGACCGAGAAGATATTTTGCTCGCACCGATATCACCGCCCACGGTCGTTCATTATTGCGGTCACATGTTTCTTGAAGATGCAACAATCGAGGCGGGACTGCGCCAACGGATTGATGACTTTCTGAACGAACAAAATGGTGATTTTGCTTATGGTTCGCTGGCTGCAGGTGCCGACATCTTGGTCGCGGAGGCCATACTCGACCGGGGCGGGGAGTTGCATCTTACTCTGCCATTTCTGAAAGAAGATTTTATTGAACAGTCCGTGTTGCCAGCGGGTGAGGGCTGGACCGACAGGTTTGAGCATTGTCTGGAAGCCGCAACCAGTGTGCATTTCGCAACTGAAATGAACTATGTCGGCGATCCAGAACAATTTGGCTATGCCAGCAAAGTGGCGATGGGCATGGCGAAATTGCGGGCGCAATATCTGCGCACATCGCCGCAGCAATTGGCGATATGGGATGGTGTGGCAGTGGATGGACCAGCGGGAACAGGCGCTGATGTCAAGGCGTGGAACGATTTTGGTGGAGCGACCACCGTCATCGCGCCGGACGATATTAATCGCAAACTAAGTTGGCCCAAACAGCCCGATACCGATGACCTAACCCGCGGTCTTGCGGCATATCTATTTACCGACTTTCCAGGCTTTTCCAAATTGGCCGAAGCCGCGCTTCCAGCCTTCTGGCAAGGCGTGATGGGACGAATGGGTAGCGTATTGGAGCGTTATCCAGACAAAGTTCTGGCGAAAAACAGTTGGGGCGATGCGGTATTGGCAATCACGCTGGATGCACCGGTTGCCGCCGATATCGCGCTGGCTTTGCAAGATGCCTTACAAGATTTTGACTATAGTTTGCTGGGCCTATCCGAAAGCAGCGGCATGCGGATTGGAGTGCATTATGGGCCAGCTTATCAGACACAGGACCTGATTACCGGCAAAACGACTTTTTACGGAACCGAAGTCTCCCGTGCGGCAAGGATAGAGCCAGTAACCCCGCCCGGCGCGGTATTTGTGACAGAACCTTTTGCCGCGATTTTGGTGCTGGAAGCATCTGACCGGTTCAAATGCCGCTATGTCGGCAATGTCGAATTTGCCAAAGGCTATGGGACTTATCCGATTTATCGGTTGATGGCGGTTTAGCGGCTGATAATCAGATATAGTCTTTCAGCAAAGCACGGACATCGACTTCCGCTTTCAACCGGTTGGCCAACATGTAGACGCCGCCAAATTTGCGGTGAATGAAAACGGTATCAACTGGCGGTATATGCCAGAAATCACGGGCAGCAGCGAAACGCATGCCTTCGTCGCGCAGATCCTGCGCAATTGCGTTGTCGGCAAAGTCGATAGGGCCTTTTTCTCGTAAGGGCGCCATGGCCATTTCGAACATGTCCATGATTGTGTCCTGATGATGGTCCTGCGCGCTATCATCAAACAGTCCGATTTTTATCGCTGCTTTCTGGGCCGCCGCACGGTCGCCAGAAATGCCTGCGATCATCAGCTTGCGATATTGATTGGCCACCCTTTTCGGAATAGCCCGGGTCGCGCCAAAATCCAGCAGCACCAGTTGTTTGGTCTTTTTATTGTAGCAGTAATTGGCGAAATTTGGATCGGTCTGCATCAGGCGATATTCGAACAATTCGCGCAGCATCAGGATGAACAATAATTTCGTGATACGGTTGCGTTCCTTTTGAGGCGCTGCTTCCATGGACTCGATGGGTACGCTGTCAATATAGGACATCGCGAGTATATGACCGGTCGTCAGATCCTCATGCAACGCGGGTACCTGAAAATCCGGTTCGTTTTTCAGCAATTTGCCAAAGCGTTTGAGATAGGCCGCTTCCTGCTCATAATCTGCTTCCTGATGTAGCTGCAGTTTGGCTTCCGCGAGCATCGGGGCAATGTCGAGTGACTTGGGCATCAGACGGGACAGATTGATCAGTGATGCGACATTATCAACGTCGCTATCAATGCTTTCGCGTACACCGGGATATTGCACCTTGATTGCGAGATCGCGTCCGTCCAGCGTGGTTGCGCGGTGAACCTGACCGATGGATGCCGCCGCAATGGGTTGCCGCACGAAATCGTCAAACTTGTCTTCCCAGTCCGACCCATATTGTTTTGCCAAGACTTTGAGCAATTGTTTTTGCGGCATATATTGCGCATCGGCCCGTAGCCGCGACAATATCTCCGCCAGTTCCGGAGGCAGCATATCGCTTGCATCCATGGACAGCATCTGTCCAAGTTTCATCGCAGCACCGCGCAGGTTGGAAAGTTGATTGGTCAATTTCATCGCATTGCCGGGAGTGAGCAGCATGTCGCTAATCTTGGGCCGTTCGCCCTCGGCCAGACGGCGCGCGCCTTCCAGCAGCATGCCGCCGCCAATTGCCGTCGCCATCGTTCCAAAACGAGCAAAGCGTGACAGACGCCCGCTGGGAACCGCGCGGCCTTTTCCGTTTGATTTTTCTCGTGTTGCGATATTCGTATCTTTTCGCTGGTGGGAACGGTCTTGTGTTAGGCTGGTTGACGCATAGACCCGATACGGCGTTACGGACAGTGTCATTTCTTCACGGGTTGTTCTAACAATGGCATATGTTGCACATCGTCCATCATAGTGATTATGTCGCCCCGCCGCCGACAAGGGGTAGTTTTGCCTTTGATAAATATCGATTGGTGATGGACGCGGTCAAGCAGCTGTCGGATCAGCACATAGTTCACGCGCCGCACGCCATGGAACGGACATGGTTAGAGGCTGTGCATGATCCAGAATATGTTGACCAAGTGCTGTCCTCCACCTTGCCGCATGAAAAGGAACGGCGGATCGGTTTCCCGGTGTCAGCGGAAATCTCGCAGCGTGTGCGGTTTACCTCTGGCGGGACATGGCTCGCAGCGAAACTGGCTCTTGAACATGGCTATGCCGCCAATAGTGCAGGCGGCAGCCACCACGCGCTGGCTGATACGGGGGCAGGTTATTGCGTGTTTAATGATCTGGCGGTGAGCGCTAACCGCCTCATTGCCGAAGGCGATGTTGGGCGCATCCTCATCCTTGATCTCGACGTGCATCAGGGTGATGGGACCGCTTCCCTGCTGGCCGGACGCAGCGACATCATGACGGTTTCTGTCCATGCCGAAAAGAATTTTCCGGTACGCAAGGCGCGTTCATCCTTGGATATCGAACTGGAAGACGGCACCGGTGATGCGGAATATTTGCGGATATTGTCGCTTGAGCTGCCAGCGATCCTGAACGATTTTCGACCCGACCTTGTCCTCTATCAGGCCGGCGTCGATCCGCATGTGGATGACCGGCTGGGGCGTTTGGGTTTGACCGATGAAGGACTGGCCGCGCGGGAGCGATTTGTCATCCGGCAGGCGCGGCAACAAAATATCCCTGTTGCGAGCGCCTTGGGCGGCGGTTACGGAACCGATCACATGGCAGTGGCCAAGCGCCATGCTTTGTCGATGGTTGCGATGGCGGAAGAAAATAGCCGCTGTTGATGAGGCGGTTGCTATGGTAACTTACGACCGGCCAAATGGCAGGCGTATCATGCCGAATGACAGCGCCTGGCATAAACCAAGGACAGCCAGCACCAACAAGCCAAGCCCCGCTCGCCCGCCCAGCAGCGTTTCCAAAGATTGACCGCCGCTGGTTGAAAAACTGATCAGGCCGATAACAAGCAGCATCAACGCTGCCAATGCCAACCCGCCCAATATCCGGATTCCAATGCCCATTGGCGTTAGTCTGCGCTTTTTCCCAAGCCGTCCACCTGCTTCACTGTGCAATATCGCGTCGCTCAATATCTCGACATCCTGATTGAAGGACATGTGTCGAAGAAAGAGCGCATTGCGTTCGAGCAACGGATGCAGGTCATCAGGAAGTTGATCCCGGCCGGGCATCGTTGTTTCGTTCAACAGCACCGGTATCACGCGCTTGCCAAGGCGCAAGGCTTCGGCAACTTCCATGCGGACAAAATCATCCTCCGCCTTGATGCGGGTGGTGTCATCCGTTTTTGATTGTCCTATCCATTTGTTGCCGATCAAGACCAGGCAAATATCTGCCTCGGCCAAGGCGCTGCGTAGCCGGTTCGGAAAAGCCTCGCCCGCAGCAATAGATTCAACGTCCAAGAAAACGGATTTGACACGAGGCAGGTCGGCCAACCGGTCGGCCAATCGTGCCGTTGCATCCTGACTGTCGCTACGTCGGTAACTTAGAAAAATCCGCATGGCTGATCAGCGCTCGAAATTAGAAGCGATGGTCTTGTTCAGCTTCGTCTTGGCCAAATGAATTTTCGGTGTCAGGCGCCCCGGTGCAATCATCCGGACTTTGCCTGTGCGGGTGTTCTTGGTAAACTCATAGATGAGCGCATCGACATTGTGATCGCGAGTGAAGGGTATTTTCTTGTAGGCGGCAGAAAGATTGTTGCTGCCTCTGGTCAGGCGTTTTCCGGCTTCGGTGCTGGTCAGTTTTTTACGACTTGTCCGATAGGGCTTGTCGCTCACCACCACCGCAATATAGCGATAGAAACCAGGCGGTGCATCGAGGAAAAGGCCGCGCACAAAACTGGTCAATGATCCAGAGCTGCGTTGATTGGGCAGTTTATAGCGTTCTGTGCCGGGTAGGGGATCGCCCTTGGCACTGATTTTCTCGATCCGCGTGACCAGCACAAAACCGCCGGGTGCAGCATAATAGCTATATTCAAGATAGCCCGCATCCTCAAAGGAGCGTTTCAGCTTTTGTCCTGCATCATAGAGGGACAGGTTTGTTCGTGCCTTGATAAAGCGATCAAGACTGACGCGCGAAGATGGTGCCTCTGGCGGCCAGACTGGGTAGGAAGGTATGCCGGGCTTGCCAATGAAAGCTGCGCCGGTAAAATTTCTTGACGGTCTGCGCGTTCCTATCTTGGCTTCTGTTCGGTTGGCGACGGCCCCTATCGTTAGATTACCGGAGTAATTGTTGCGGATCCTTTTTTTATTTTTGACTTTGCCGATCGGATTTGATTCAGCGGCAGGTGGAGGGGGCGGCGGCGGCGGGGCTGCAACCGCTGCAGTTTCAGTCGCTGGGGCGGGTTCTTCATAGGCCACCGGCTCTGACACGCTCGCCAGTTGCTCTTGCTTCATGCAACCCGATGTCAGCAACATCGTCGTCGCCAAAAAACAGGCTGTACATCGATAGCGTTCTATTGCCCCCGTCATATTCCCCACCTTAGCATCCCTATGTAAAGTCTTGTAATCCAATAAAGACTTGAGGTCCATCATCGAAAGAAATCCCGCATGCTTCCGCTCCCGCCAATATTTTCTGTTCATCGGGCTTCTTTTGTTGTTTAAGTTTGAAACAATATAAAGCTTCCGGGAGTCCTCATGAAATATCGCCTGATAACTGCACTTGCCGCAATTTCTTTCGCCGGGCAGGCTTATGCCCAAGCGGCTGATGACAAAGCCAAGGAAGAAAAATGGGATGTGAATGCTCCTAAAGGCGCGACAATCAAACAGGTGCCGATCCAGACGGACGAAGGCAGCTGGATTGATGTCGATGTTAGCCCTGATGGTAACAGCATCACCTTTGCGCTGCTCGGCGACATATACACGATGCCCATGACAGGCGGAACGCCCACGCGCATTGCTGAAGGATTGGCTTGGGAAGTACAGCCGCGTTTCTCGCCCGATGGCAAGCGCGTTGCTTTCACTTCGGATCGTGGTGGCGGCGACAATATCTGGATTATGAACCGGGATGGCAGCGATAAAAGACAAGTAACCAAAGAGAAATTCCGTCTGCTCAATCAACCGAGTTGGAGTCCCGATGGTCGTTACATCATTGCCAAGAAACATTTTACGACCGGCCGGTCACTCGGCACCGGTGAAATTTGGGTTTATCACGTGTCTGGCGGGGCAGGGGTCGTGCTAGTCAAAAAACCGAACGACAAGCATCAAAAGGAATTGGGTGAGCCTATTTATGCGCCCGACGGGAAATCGCTTTATTACACGCGTAACATCACGCCAGGCGGTCAGTTTATCTATGCCCAAGATTCCAATACCGATCTATTCAATATTGAAGAATATGATCTGGAAAGCGGTGAGGTAACCACTGCCGTGTCCGGCCTTGGTGGGTCAGTGCGGCCAACACCGTCGCCCGATGGCAAGAGCATCGCTTTTGTAAGGCGCGAACGTGCGGTGTCCAAGCTCTATGTCAAAGACCTAGCGACAGGCAAAGAACGTAAAATCTATGATGACCTCGATCAAGATGTCCAAGAAACATGGGCCGTGACCGGCGTATATCCCAATATGGATTGGACCCCGGACAGCCGCAGCATCGTCTTCTGGGCGGGCGGCAAAATTCGCAAGATTGCCGCTGATGGTTCCGGCGCATCGGTCATCCCTTTTGCGATTAATGACACGCGCGGCGTTGCCGACGCTCCGCACCCCAAAATCGCAGTCGCACCCGACAGCTTCACGACAAAAATGCCGCGCTTTGCAGAAGTGTCTCCCAATGGCCGGCAAGTGGTGTTCGAAAGTCTCGGTCAACTTTATGTTAAACCGATGGGCGGTGGTGCGGCGAAACGGCTGACGAATAGTAACAGCGAACGTGAGCTTTTTCCGTCTTGGTCGCGTGATGGCCGGTCGATCGTTTTTGTTGGGTGGAGCGACAGCAATCTTGGTCGCATTAAGACAGTCAGTGCTTCGGGTGGTTCGGCGCGCGTTATTACCAACCGTCCCGGTCACTATGCGCGGCCGCATTTTTCACCGGATGGCCGCACGATCGTCTTTGAAATGCAGGGCGGCGGCTATTTGACCTCACCGGACTATTCAGTAGATGACGGCGTGTATCGCGTCGCGGCTTCGGGCGGCACGCCGAAACGCTTAGCCAAAGGGGCAGCTGGCCCGCAATATGGCGCGAGCAGTGATCGCGTGTTCATGATGGCGCAGAAAGACGACAAGCGCGTGCTGATGAGCAGTGATCTCCGTGGGGAAGCAAAGCGCACCCATGCAACCGGGGAACTGGCCAATGACTATATAGTGTCACCAGATGGCCAATATGTTGCTTTCCGGCAAAATTACGAAGCCTTTGTAATGCCGCTAATGCCGGGCACGCAGGCGGTGGCCGTTGCGCCCGATAGCAAATCGCTGCCGGTAACCCGAGTCAGCAAAGGCGGTGCAGATTATATTCACTGGTCGCAAAATGGGCAGCAGCTGCACTGGAGCATCGGGCCGCAGGTTTTTACCGCCCAGACAAGCGCGCTGTTCGCCGACGCGCCAACAGACAAAGACACACCAAGCTTTACATCGCCGACCAGTGGCGTTTCACTGGAGCGTACCATCTCGGCTGACAAGCCCAATGGTCTGGTCGCATTGGTCGGTGCGCGGCTGATCACCATGTCGGACGAAAATGGTGGGATTGTCGAAGACGGTACGATCCTCGTCAAAGACAATAAGATTATTTCGGTTGGTCGTCGCGGCAATATCTCTGTGCCAGCCGGTGCGAGCGTCGTGGATGTGACCGGCAAGACGATTGTTCCAGGCTATGTTGATGCCCATGCCCATGGTGCGCAAGGCACGGATGAGCTGGTCCCACAGCAAAACTGGTCACTGATCCAGAATCTGGCACTCGGAACCACCACTATTCACGATCCATCGAGCCGGGCCAGCGAGATTTTTGTTGCAGCAGAAATGCAACGGGCCGGGCAATTGATCGGACCGCGTATTTTTTCGACCGGTGAGATTGTTTATGGCGCAAAATCGCCCCGCGTTTATGCAGAGATTAACAATCTGGACGATGCACTTGACCATGTCCGACGGCTGAAGGCCCAAGGCGGCAGCAGCGTAAAAAATTACAATCAGCCGCGTCGTGAACAGCGCCAGCAAGTCGTCGAAGCTGCCAGGCTGGAAAATATGTTGGTCGTGGCCGAAGGTGGATCGCTTTATGGAATGGACATGGCGCTGATTGCCGATGGGAACTCGACACTGGAACATAATATCCCGCTCGACATATTCTATGACGACGTTGTTCAGATGTTTGCACAATCACAGACCAACTATACACCCACATTGGTCGTGAGCTATGGCGGGCTCGCCGGCGACCCATATTGGCGGCAGGCGACAGATGTGTTCAAACATCCTTTGTTGACGCACACCCCGCCCAAACAATTGGCCGCCGCAACCGTAAGGCGGACCAAGGCTCCAGAAGAAGATTTTGTTGATGACAATAACGCCCGCGAAGCAAAGAAGCTGGCGGAGAAAGGCGTGCTCGTATCTATCGGCGCGCATGGTCAACAAGCCGGTATCGCGACGCACTGGGAGCTATGGTCGTTCGTCCGCGGCGGCATGTCACCGCTGCAGGCTCTGCGAACCGGAACGATCGATTCGGCTAAATCGCTTGGTATGGATGACGAAATCGGGTCTCTGGAAGCGGGCAAGCTAGCCGATCTATTGGTGCTTGACGCCGACCCAACCACGGACATCCGCAACAGTGATAAAATCCACCGGGTGATGGTCAACGGCCGGATGTACGATCCTGTGACCATGAACGAACTTGTCACCGGCGCGCGGAAGCGATCAGCCTATTGGTGGGAATGAGTAAGCGGGAAGAGGACAATGGCTTTGTGGCAACGGTTTTCGGTGATCGCAATGTTTTTGGCGCAGCGCTTGTTTGCTGAGTGGAACGCTATTCCAGCTTAAGGCTTTCGCGGGCAATTCTTGCTTTGAGTGCTGCGATCAATACCGCCGACCCGAAATTCCAGAATGACCTCGGTGCACTCAATCGCAATCGGATGGTTGTAATCTGCAGGGAACTCTGACGGTTGCGTTTCCATATCAATATTTGCATTCGCGAAGAAAGCTGTAGCCATGGAAAGTGGCAAAATCGAAGCAGTGACCATCTTATAGATCCTTTGTTGAAACGATATAGACGGTCGGGTTCGATCGAAATTAAGTCGGCAATGCGAAAATAGTCAAACGCTCAGCATTTGCCGCTGATTGGCATGCAAATGATGATCCTAGAATTTGGTGCTCGGCCAGCACTTAGCATTTCGATGCAAAGCTCTGCAAATCGTGGCGATTTGGGCTTTCTATTTGCGATAGTCTAACGGCGGTTCGCGATCGCCCAACAATGACTTATAGACATAGTCTGGTCCGCGCGCTTTATCGAATTCGGCTTTGGCTTCTTTACGCAATTCGGGGTTGGTGTAAATTTCAATGGCTGCGAGCGTGAGGGTTTTGGCAGCCGTCTGTGTCCCTTTAAATCCGATTGACATGCCGCTTGCAGCGGACGATTGCCAGCTATGGGCCGAAGTCCCGGGAACCCAGGTCGCAGTGCGAAGACCCACAGTGGGAGTGGCGTAAGATACATCACCAACGTCGGTGGAGCCATAGCCCAAGGTAACCTCATATGGTTGTATCTCGGATTGGCTGCCGAGTTTCAGCTTCGGTTTGTCAAAGCTCGCATAAATGCCTTCGGCAAATTTCTGTTCTTCCGATGTATAGGTAATGCCGCCCACTTGATTCAATTTTGCATCCATCATTTTGGCGAGCGGTTCGTTGACTAGGAGGGGATTATTGCCGTGAATAACCTCCCAATCTACCTTCGTGCCAGTTCCCAAAGCGGCGCCACGTGCCGCATCTTCCAGTCGCTTCCAAATAGCGTCAACGCCGTCGGGATCAGGGTGGCGGACGTAATAAAAGACTTCGGCAAAATCCGGTACAACATTGGGGGCGGTGCCGCCGTCAGTGATAACGTAATGAATGCGTGAATCCTGTGGGACATGTTCGCGCATCATATTGACCATCAGGTTGAACGATTCCACGCCATCCAATGCAGAGCGAGCTTTTTCCGGCGCCCCGGCGGCATGAGCGGATACGCCTCTAAACCGGAATTTTGCGGATCGATTGGCTAGAGTTGTGCGGGCAGCTGCCGAATTTTCGCCAGCGGCATGCCAATGGAGCGCAAAGTCAACGTCGTTGAATAGTCCGGCGCGAACCATATAAACTTTGCCGCTACCGCCTTCTTCTGCCGGTGTGCCGTAAAGTCTAACCGTACCTGGCGTTCCAGTCTCATCAAGCCACTTTTTGACGGCTATAGCCGCTTCAATCGATCCTGCGCCAAACAGATTATGGCCACAGGCATGGGCGGCGGCTTTGCCGGCGATGGGCGACCGCGTGGCAACGGCATCCTGATTAATGCCCGGCAGGGCATCGAATTCGGCAAGGATCGCAATGACGGGGCCGCCTTTGCCGTATTCAGCGACGAAAGCAGTCGGAATGTCTGCCACTCCAGTTTCAATTTCGAACCCTTGGGCGCGCAGGCTTTGCTGCAGCAAGTTGCTGGCTTTTTCTTCTTGATAGCCGACTTCTGCCCATTCCCAGATTTTTCGTGCGACGCTGGCCGTCTCATCATAGCGCGCGTCGATTTCTGCCAGAATTTTGTCTTCTTGTGCGTCTTGTGCATATGCTGCGGTGGGCAGAGCGGCGAGCGCGAATAGGTAGCCTAAGCGTTTCATAAATGTCCCCGTGATGATGATCGTCGCAAGGATGGCATAAGAATAGTCGATCACGCAACATTATTACGTGAATCACGAATTTTAGTTGAATTTGTGTCAATTGCAAAAATGCAACTCGCAGGTGCAACATTTCACATTGCAACTTACTTTTATGTAAGCATAATCAATTCGTACCCTCCCTAGCTCTCATTGGAGAATTACTATGAATAAATTTGCTTCTATCATTCTTGGCGCCGCTGCACTTTCACTGACTGCTCCTGCTGCTTTTGCAGCGGATGCTGCTCGTAACGACCGTCTTTATGACGCCTCAGGTTCCAGTGTTGCTAAGGTCAACCGTGTTACCGATGACGGCGACGTTTTGGTCATCTACAAAGGTAAAGTACGCCGCATTCAGGCTGAGACACTGTCCAACACAGATGGTAAACTGATGACGTCGCTGACAAAAAAAGAACTTCGTCGCCTGAAATAATGGATCGTTAAAGGGGCATTAGTTCCTTTGGCAGACGACGATAAGAAAGCCGGTGCACCCCCTCATGCGCCGGCTTTTACATATGCGCTTCGGCAGCGGCGAGATCTTCTGGTGTATTTATATTCATAAACGCCTTCTCATCATGCCAGGTTACAATTTGAGCATCACATTGGCGCACCAACCAATGCAGAGATGGCGATCGCTCTCCAACTTCGTGCGTCCCGCGCACGCTGTTGACAATATCGCAGCGCCAATAGCCGAAAACTGGATGTAACCGCTTTGGCCCTTGGGCCACCGAGCAACCAGAAACAGCGCTTAACCGAGAGATGAGATCACCTGGCGCAAAGGGCGCATCAACCGGGATGGTCACAAAACCGGTCGCTTCGGGACAGAGTATTGGGAGATGCGCTGCGATTGTAAAAATGGCACCAACTGGTCCGCCGGGCGCGTCTGGATCATCAGTGATGATTTCGAGACCGGTACCAAAATCGCTGGCTGATGATAGCCAGATTCGGTCGACGGTTGGTTCATATCGTACAATGGCCCGGTCGATCAGCCGTTTTCCATCCAGCTGTATCGTAGCTTTTTCCTGGCCCATTCGGCGGGACTGACCGCCAGCTAAAATGACTAGGCAGCTCGGGGGATTATCATTCATTGGTCGCAGCTCCAGCGCGTTCGGCGCCAGTGGCCATATTGGCTTTAGCTACCCACTCTGTCCAGCAATTCCCCGATTAAATCCGTTGGCTGGGAATTTACGTTACTCACGTCGGAGCGTTGTTCTTGCTGCGCCTGTTGTTCCAGTTCCGACTTCATGTTCCGCGCAAAGAGATTGCGATTGGGCGCTCTGGCTTGACGCACAGCTTTTGCAGAGGCCCATTGTTTACCAGCATCGTTCCGAAAATTGCTTGGTTTGGCATTAGGATAGATGAACCCGTTCACCGGATATGCGGTTTTGCCTAGTGCCTCTATCGGTGCATACCAGATTTTGACGCGGCTCCAGTCGCCTCTTTTTGAGACGTCAACCGCTGCGACATTACGCTCAATCTGACCGCGCCGACCGTTAATGGGGGACCAATTGGCGTGGCTTAGCAATATGTTGCGATCATCCACAATCCGGCTGACCACAGCGACATGACCAAGCTGCATCTTGCCATGACTTTTCAAAGACATAACCGCCCCGATTTGTGGTTCATTTCCGCGTTCATATGCAAAGCGTGCCTGCCGCCACCACGTATGGGCATCCCCGTATATCTGAATACCGCTGAGCTCGCGAGCAAAGGGGACACATTGCAAATATTTTGAAGAATAGCCATCGGCGGCGCGCGCTGTGGCCGGGAAAAATATCGCTTGCAGCACCAGCAGGATAGGGATGAGTGCGCCGCTCAGCCGTTTGATCACTATTTTATGGTTATGACGACCGAGCGTTTGCATCGGGGTGGCCTAAACAAAAGTCACAAATTGACCGCTAAAGAACTTGGTTAACGCTTGGTAACACTGCCCTCAGCAACCCGAAAGTGCAGCGCATCATTTGGAGTGTCTTCAAATAATTGTGGCTCGGTGCCAGTCAACCAGACTTGCCCACCTTTTTCCGCTAGTTTGCCAAATAGCGCTGCCCGGCGCCTAGGGTCCAGATGAGCAGCTACCTCGTCGAGCAGCAGGATCGGTCGCTTTCCACGCTGTTCAGCTATAAGATCAGCATGGGCCAAGATAATTGAGAATAACAGGGCTTTCTGCTCTCCGGTTGAGCATTTTTCCGCGGCCTGATTTTTTGTCCCGTGGGAGACGGTGAGGTCCGCACGATGCGGCCCAAGCAAAGTTCGTCCAGCGGCCCTGTCCGCCGCACGATTTGCTTTGAGAGTTTGTAGTAAGGTCTGTTCTGAGCGCAAACCGCCATCGTCGAGATGTAACTTGGCCGCTGCAAAGAGTCCGTCGTCGGTGATTGCGAGCGTGACATTCAAGGCCTGCGTGATTCGACAACGAGCCTCGGCAACCGCGCTGCCAAAACTAGCGAGCTGCCCGTCCAGTCCATCCAGCCAATCTGTATCCGGCATATATTCATCGGCGAGCAGCCGATTGCGTTCACGCCGAGCTGCATCATAGCGCGTGCAATTGCGGGCGTGGTCGGGTTCCAGCGCCGTTACCAGACGATCAAGAAAATTTCGCCGACCAGATGCGCCTTCCATGAAGAGGCGGTCCATTGCCGGGGTGAGCCATAATATTGATAACCATTGCGCCAAATCATTAGTGGGCACCGCCGCACCATTGACCCGCGTCTTCCGTCGTTCAGGATATTCCGCGCTGGTGCCCGTGCCGAGCTGGATATCATCCAGCTCGGCTGCAACAGCGAAATCGCCGCCGCTGCCTTCAAAGGCGATGTCCTTTAGTGCGGCACGGCGCAACCCGCGTCCCGGTGAGAGCAGGGATACAGCTTCCAATATATTGGTTTTACCAGCACCATTATCACCACTGAGCACATTGAAGCCGGGCGCGGTTTCTAAGCGCAACTGCGGATAGTTTCTATAATTCTGCAGGGTGAGCCGAGAGATCGTCATGAGGTGCTGCTATCTGTAGCCCCGCCGGGATATGATTAGAAGGAAATTCGCACGTCCCACTGCATCGGTTCATTTTTCGTTCATAGAATACTAAAAGTTGGTGTAAAACACCATATATCAGTTTTACGCAATTTGACACATGTTCAAAAATTTCTTTAAGTAATTGATATATAGTAATTTAGTGAAACTGGCACAGCCTGTGCAATGTATGAGACATCTTCGCTAACACAACCGCGAAGCCCAGTTTTTAAAATTAGAAGGAAATCAAAATGTTCTCGAATGTATCAAATAATATCGCCGCTGCTTTCGCCGCCATCGTTTCTGCCACTGTCTTTATCAGTGCCAGCGTAGGTCCAGCGATCAACAATGCCGGCTCACTCGTAATTTAACTTTTCTCCAAATTCTTTGAAAGGGAATACCATGACCTACAATCTTCAAAACAAACTCCTCGCTGGTTTCGCCGCCCTGTTCTCCGCTGCTATTTTGGTCAGCGCTAGCATCGCTCCAGCGATCAACAACGCTGGCACAATGGTGATCTGATGGCAGACAAAAACAAACCCGCCAGTTCCACGCCATCCAGTTGGCCTGAACCGATTTCATCACCCAAAAGGAAAAATAGCCCCGTGAAAAACAAACTGCGTCTCGACAAAGCCAACGGCAAGTTAATGGGTGTATGCTCAGGTCTTGCAAATTGGAGCGGCATGGATGCCAATATATTGCGGATCATCTTTGTACTCGCAACGATCTTTGGCTTTGGTTCCGCGATTATCATCTATCTCGCTATCGGACTGATCGTCGACTAGTTATAAATAATCTGTTGTGTAAATGATATAACATACAGAAAACGTTAAAGAATAAATATAGACCGCTCTGATAAATGCGTGTATTTAGTGACAACTTAGTCATTGAGTAATTTATCGGAGCGCGGATGTCCGGCCATCACCATCATCACGGACATATCCACCACAGTCATCATGACCGTCACGGTCCTCATGGCCATATGCCCACTAATTTCAGTCGCGCCTTTGCACTCGGCATCGCACTCAACACCATCTATATCATTGTAGAGGTTACTTATGGCTTGTTGTCCGGCTCAATGGCGTTGCTTGCTGACGCGGGGCACAATCTGTCTGATGTATTAGGTCTCGCCGTTGCCTGGGCTGGGGCAGAGTTATCAAAAAGGCCGCCGAGCAAACGATTTACATATGGCCTTGGCGGGTCATCGATATTGGCGGCGCTGCTCAACGCGCTCTTTCTGTTGGTCGCTTGCGGAGCGATTGCTTGGGAAGCGATAGAACGATTTAGTGAACCCAGCGAAGTAGCGTCCAAGACAGTAATAATCGTCGCTTCTATTGGTATTGCCATTAATTTTGGAACCGCAATGCTGTTCATGCGCGGACAGAAAGAGGACATCAACATTCGCGGTGCATTCTTGCACATGATGGCGGACGCAGCGGTATCTGCAGGTGTAGTGGTTGGTGGAATTGTGATCTTTTATTCCGGGTTTAACTGGGTCGATCCACTTATTAGCCTGTTCATTGTGGCGCTAATCTTCTGGAGCACTTGGGGACTTTTGTCAGAGGCGGTGCGAATGTCACTGGCCGGCGTACCTCGAGGCATTGACGTCGAGCAGGTATTGAGCGCTTTGTCAGACTTACCAGGCGTAGAAACAGTTCATGACCTGCATATCTGGCCGATGAGCACCAGTGAAACTGCGATGACCGCACATCTGGTCATCCCGGGTGGTCATCCCGGCAAGGGATTTTTGGCCGATGTACAGGCATCCATGAAAGAACAGTTCGCCATTCATCATATCACAATTCAAATTGAATTGGAGGATGAAGAGGCTGAGGTTTGTCAAACCGACTGCGTTTCTTAACTGATACGACAGACTGATGTGTGTCGCCTAAGCTTCAAAGTTCACCGAAGCCTTCAAACTGCTCTATGTCATATTGAGGTTTTTCTCGCACCAGCATGTTTGTGGGAAAGCGGTAATTTTCTCAAAATTTTCGAGAGGCAGAAAGCCGAAATTGGTCATCGTTAATATTAAAAAACGCTACAAACTCAACGTATTCTTAGATTTCATCACAATCCTATTAACCAGACAAAACAGGCGCACTGTTAACCTTTGCATAAGCATCTGCCGCTATTCATTGTCGATACAGGCCGTCGGGCTGTGATGTTAGCGAAACTGCGAAGGGATCCAAAATCCCAAGGCGTTAAAACTGGGGTTTGATTGGCCATGAGCGGTAAAATTATGGAACGTGAAATGGGCAAGAAGTTCAAGCGGGGCGATGATCGTATCTCGACCCGCGCGGGCGTTGAAATTCTTGCCGAAGTCCGTGAACCGGGGCTGGGTAGGATTGAAGCCATGATCATCGACCTATCGCTGACGGGATTTCGCATGCGATGCATGACCCGACTTACTGGCGAAAAGAATATCTTCATGGCCCTGCCATCCTTTTCTGCGATAGAGAGTAAAATCTGCTGGGTCGATGGTGATATATTCGGCTGTGAATTTGTGAACGCACTACATCCGGCCGTTTTTGACCATATTGTTTCCAAATACCCAACTTTGAAAGTTGCGGTTTCTTAGTCGACAATTGATAGCCGTTGCACGCGACAGATAGTCAGCTAGGTTGGCTATAATGACGCGCAAATTATTCCAAAATATGAAGGCATTGCTGGTGTTCCTGTTGATCATTGGTGGATCATGGGTACTGACAACTTGGGTAAGCGGTAATGAGACTATCGTTGTCGATGGTCGTCAGGTTCGTGTGATTGATGGTGACAGTTTTCGGGATGATGCGACCGAATTTAGAATATACGGCATTGATGCCCCTGAGTATCGCCAGACTTGTAAAGATGTCGCCGGTCGCGACTGGCCGTGCGGGAAAACAGCACGCGGAGCATTGGAAAACATACTGCAGAAGGGGCAATTTAGTTGTGACGTTCATGCCAGAGATCAATATGGACGAACTATCGTAACCTGTGGTAGCGGCGACAAGGACCTTGGCGCGCATATGGTTGAGTACGGGCACGCGGTGTCGTCCGATAATTTTGATCAAGTGATCTATGGTGCCGAAGAAGCGCGAGCGGAAAAAGCAAAGCGTGGCATCTGGCAGGGGACTTTTGAAAAGCCAGCTAATTGGCGGACGGCGCATCCTCGATAAGATTTTGTGTCAGTCCTGCCGGATTAATTGCCAAGGACATGGGTTTTCCTGTCCATCGCGCCAGCGGGTCAGCCATATGGGTTACGCCATTTAGCTCGTAGATATTCTCATAGCCATAGCCATAGAGATTAATAAATGTCGGAATGTTGAGCGCGAGAGGCGCCCGTTTTAGCCTGATCGGGGGAACATCGTCGCGGAAATTATTGTTACAATAGATTAGAATCGGTCGGCTTTTATCCCCTATTAGCTTAGTCAATTTTTCTTCGGTAAAGTCTGAAAAAGGTATGTTGATTGCGCCATCAATATGACCCTGTGCAAAAGAGGCAGCAGATCGTGTGTCCAATATGATGGCATCTTGTTGTTGCGATATTGCGTTAAATTGTTTGAGGTTAACTAGGCGTTTTTCCCGATATTCTGAAAGCTCTTCGGTCAGCCGAAGAAAGCCGGCATAGTCAACCTGCGGGTTAACCGCGGTTTCGGAAGGCAGCTGGTTCTGTGCTATAGCGGGTTGCACGGAGAGGGCCGAAAGGAGAGTGGCGGATGCCCATAGTGTTGATATTTTCATGATCCTCACCCTTGTTCTTGTAATCAATGCCAAAACTAGACTTTTCAGATTGCTAAAAGCTGAACCATCATTAGTTTGTCGGCGATATCGGGCGTTGCGCTTGGGTGAAATAGACTTATGGTCTTTTCACAGCTGCGAGCAGGATCGCAAACGGGGGAAGCGTGGAGACTAAAATTAAACCGAATTGGCTGTCGGAGACCGTCCGGCGCTTCTCCGTATTCGTCTATACGATTACGGGCTGGAAAGCCGTTCAAGAGAGTCCAACGCCGCGTAAATGCGTGATTATCGCTGCGCCGCATACTAGCAATTGGGACTTTATCTATTTTTTCGGATTGACGAATAGCTTGAAGATCAACTCTTATTGGATCGGCAAAGATACGTTGTTCAAATGGCCATTTGGCGACATGATGCGGCGGATGGGCGGCATACCCGTCGATCGCTCCAAATCGAACAATATGGTCGACGCCATGGTCGAGGAATTTAACAAACGCGATGACTTTATCCTGACGATCCCACCAGAAGGGACGCGCGGAAGTGTACGCCAATGGCGGACCGGCTTTTATTATATCGCGCTCAAAGCCAAAGTGCCGCTGATCATTGGAATGATGGATTATGCCAAGAAAACCGGTGGATTGGGCGCAGAGATACAACTGACCGGAGATTATGAAGCGGACATGGCGAAAGTCAGCGACTTTTATCACAGCGTGACGCCCAAATATCCCGACAAGGCGATGGATGATATTGTGCATACGGATGGTGATCCCAATCCAACTGGCAAAAAGAAATGAACCTGCTGGCTGCCCTGGGCCAGAATTTTGCCGTCTTGGTCGGCATCATGATCATTCTCTGGCTGGTTTCGGTCAAAATTCGCGATGTGTCCTTTATTGACGCGTTCTGGGCGTACGGGATGGCGATCATGGCCGGTGCCTCTATTTTGCAGGTGGCCAATGCAGGCTGGCTGGCTTGGACGATATTCGGTTTGACCGTGACCTGGGGTGTTCGGTTGGGAACGCATCTCTATTTGCGCTGGAGCAAAGAAGGGGAAGATCCACGCTATACCAAGATTATCGGTACTGCGATGAAGAAAAAGGGTTGGAGCTTTGCCAAGGCCGCCTTGATCAAGGCGTGGATCTTGCAGATTCCGTTACTCTTCATGGTCTGCCTACCTGCGCAAATCGGGATATTGCTGTCGGGTGATCAGGGCCTTGGCCCAATCGCGATTGTCGGCTTGGTGCTTGCTGTCATTGGCATAGCGTTTGAAACAATTGGCGATGCGCAGCTGAAGGCCTTCAAGGCGGAGCCATCGAGCAAAGGCAAGGTGCTGGATACCGGTTTGTGGCGCTATACGCGGCACCCTAATTATTTCGGTGATTTTTGCACTTGGTGGGGCATTTGGCTGGTCGCTGCGCAAGTCGGTTGGCCGGTTTGGGTAGCGATTGTCGGGCCGTTGTTCCTCAGCTTCACGCTGACAAAATGGAGCGGCGCGCCGATGCTCGAATATTCGTTGCGCAAGAATCGGCCGGATTATGTCGATTATATCGAGCGGACTTCCGGTTTCTTTCCGATGCCACCGAAGAAACCATGAACTGATCCGCGCCAATATATCGCGCTTTCAAAAGGATAATATAGATGGATTTAGGGCTAAAGGATAAAGTCATTTTTGTGGCCGGTGCAAGTCGCGGCATTGGCCTTGCGATTGTCGAAACCTGTTTGGCCGAAGGCGCGAAAGTGGCAATGGCAGCTCGTGGTGAGGAAGCGTTAGAGGCTGAAAAATCGCGGTTGGCTGATATTTACGGCGCCGATCGCCTTTGGTCGCAGGCGGGTGATTTGCGCGACAGCGCAACGGTCGATGCTATGATTGCTGATATTGAACATAGCTTTGGACCGCTGTGGGGCGTCGTGGCTAATGTTGGTTTGCATCCTTGTCCTCCAGGTTTCGAAGTGGATGATGTAACCTGGCGCAGCGGCATGAGCCAAAATCTTGACTCCGCCTTCATCCTTGCTCGCGCGGCTTTGCGGATGATGCAGCCAAGGGGTGAAGGATCAATCCTGTTTATCAGCTCTATCGCCGGACTTTCCGGTTTGGGCACACCTCTTACATACGGCACGGCCAAAGCCGCCATGAACCACCTCGGCAAAGAACTGGCCGCAGTGGCCGGGCCATCGGGCGTGCGGGTTAATGTGATTGCACCGGGCAATATCATCTTCCCCGACGGCGATTGGGAAAAGCGAGTCAACGGGGAAAAGGGGGCCTCGGTGATGAGATGGATCAAACGCGAAGTGCCTCTGCAGCGTTTCGGAAAACCTGAAGAGATCGGTTCCGCAGCCGCTTATGTGCTGAGCCCGCGTGCCAGTTTCGTCACTGGCGCGATTATACCTGTGGATGGCGGACAGGACAAATAGCGCGGATTGTCAGAGCGCCTAAGCGGCGGCCGCCAGCACCTTATTCTCGATAATCTGGGCGAAAACATCGCTGTCCTGAGCGCCCGGAACCATAAACTTTTTGTTGAAGATAAAGGCGGGCACGCCCGAGATAAATCGGTCTTGCCATTCCGCCTCGACGGCTCGAACATCGGCAGCAAACATATCGCTGCCCAACAGATCACGGGCCCGTTTCTCATCGAGGCCGACAGAAGCAGCGACTTCGATCAGCTCTTCATGATCACTGACATTTCGACCATCGGTAAAATGGGCCTTGAACAGGGCCAGTTTCAGAGGGGTCTGCTTGCCAGTCTCGCCGGCCCAATGGAGTAAGCGATGAGCATCAAAGGTGTTCACCATCCGCATATTCTCATGATAGCTGAAATCGAAGTCGAGATCACTGCCCGCGCTGCGTAGCCGTTCGCGATTGGCTTTGCTCTGCTCTGGCGTGGCACCATATTTCTGGGCCATATGCTCGTTAATATCCTGACCCTCCGGCGGCATGTTCGGGTTTAATTCAAAAGCATGCCAAGCGAGCGCGAATTCCGCCTTGCCTTCAAAGCGCTGCATCGCCTGTTCAAGCTTTTTATAGCCAATAATGCACCACGGACAGACAACATCAGAGACAATATCTACGGTAATCACCGGGGTCTCTGACATAGCTATTTCCTTATATTATGAGATGTTGGTTCAGGCTTTTTCTAGCGTGCACTGCAACGGATGCTGGTTCTTGCGCGCAAAATCCATGACTTGGGTGACCTTGGTTTCGGCCACTTCATAGCTAAATGTTCCACAAACACCCACGCCTTTTTGATGCACGTGTAGCATCACGCGGGTCGCTTCATCTATATCCATCTGGAAAAAGCGCTTCAGCACCAGCACGACAAATTCCATCGGCGTGTAATCATCGTTGAGGATCAGAACTTTGTAGGGATTGGGCTTTTTGGTCTTGGTCCGCGTTTTCGTGGCGATGCCAATATTGGTGTCATCGCTATCGCCCGTACCATTGTCATCGGTACCGTCATTGTCATCATCTCCAGCCATAAGTTCGCCCAGCCGAAAGGTTTCGCTAGCCTGCAAGAGGAGCGGGTCGGCATTAGATGGTGTTAGGGAGAGAATCTCTGCTTTAATCATGTTGCACAGGATATGGTATTTTAACCCCCGAGGGCAAGTGGCGGATTGATGAATCCGCGATGATTTTACGACAAATCGTCCGATTACAGCACAAACGAAAAAGGCCGCTCCCTTGGGAACGGCCTTTTGCGTGATGTTAAAAGCAGCTTAAGCGGCTTTTTTCATTTCCTTGCGGACGGTGCTAACCCGATCAGCGATTGGCTGATAGGCTTGGCCAGCCAATTTGGTCACAGCTTCCATGTTGCTAGAAGTCTGGTCCATTACCCGGTCCAGGCCGCTGCGCATGAAGTCAGCTTGCATTTCAACGAAATCTTTTGGCGTGGCAGCATTGAAAGAGCTTTTCAGGACGTTGCTGGCTTCCACGAAGTTTTCGCGAGTATATTTGACGTTGGTTTTGCCGATTTCCTGAGCGCCTTTAGCGGTGATTTTGCCGCTTTCGACCAAGGTTTCAACGTTAAGGCGGTTGAATTCAACGGCATCTTTGGAAACTTCAACAGCGCGGTCAGCTACTTCTTTAGCGCGTTCCTGAGCGGTTGCGGTCAGCTTTTCCAGTTGAGCTTGCAATTTAGCAGCCATGTCCTGAAGCGCTTTTTTGTTCGTGGTAGCCGTTTTTGGAGCCGCTTTTTTTGGAGCAGCTTTTTTGACGGTTTTCTTCGCAGTGGTTTTTGCGGTTGTTTTCGCGGTGGTCATTTTGGTCGTTCCTTTTTTTACAATCTTTTTGGTGGTTGCAGCGGCGCGTTTCGGAGCGGCTTTGCGCTTCGTAACGGTCTTTTTGGGAGCCGCTTTTGTTGTCGCAGCAACTACCGGCTTTTTCGCAGCGGTTGTTGATGCGGTCTTTGGCGCTGGCTTGGCAGCTGCTTTTTCAGCAGGAGTCTTTTCAGCGGTTATGGGTTGCGCTGAGGCAGCTGCATTATAAGCAGCTTCAGCAGAGAGGCTGATGGGCTTGTTAGAAGCCGTCGCAGCCTTTGTATCGGTTGTGTTTGTATCAGCCATCTGTGTTTCCATTTGTTTGTTGCACTGCACAAATAGGAGCGAATGGCGGTAAAGTCAAGAAAAAATGTTGCAGTGCAGCATAAGTTGAAAATATGAGATAAAGGCCAATTATACCAGATAGATGACGCCAATATAGTCTTGTTCTATCTCGTGAAACTATGCGGGTTATACACAAAATCAGATAAAAATATTTCTTCCGCTGCTCTGCAACATAATAAGAGCCCACAAATCTTCTGGATCGGGAATGAGCAAATGTAATCTTAGGGCATGCCAAAGCGTGTAGGTAAAAGGGGGTGCCCCTTTTACCTACGGAACCGGTTAGATGATATTAGTGGTTGTAGCGACGGCGAGCAATGAGAAGGCTGCGATGCAGATGTTGGCTGTTGCCTGAACCGAAAGACGAATGGGCTTGGCCACGGCATTGAAGCGGGCTTCATAATCGGGATGCTCGGTTCCCATCATCCGGTCCCACCATGTAAAGTAGAGACCAAAATTGCTGTTGCCTTGGCTGTGGTGCAGGTCGTGATGGGTTGTCGTTGTGATCCAACCGACAAATTTATTACGGGTCCAGCCAGCAGGAAAAAGTTCTACGCCAGCATGGCCCATGACGTTGCGAACGATCATATGCGCAAGGAACAGGAAGATCGCGAACGGATACATGCCGCCGAACAGGACGGAGATGGCAAAAAGATATATAGGGACAAATGCAGCCTCGGTCATCGCCTCGAACGAAGAGAAACTGTAGGCTGCCCAGGGTGTCGGAGTACGGGATTTGTGGTGATGCAGATGAGAAAACCGGAACATGGTTTTGGTGTGGAGCCAGCGATGCATCCAATAGAAGTAAGCGTCATGTGCGACAATCATTGCCAAGAGCTGGACGATAAATAGGGGCCAGAGTATCTCACCCTCCATGACGTTGATCCAGCCTGCTGCCTCTAGCAACACTGTGCTGATCGTTGTCAGACCGAAAACCAGTACCGTCCGCATGGAAGACAGAAATTCGCGCTTATAGTCAGCGAAGCCGGCCTTGCGGGATTGGATGCGCCGGGCTGCACTCCATTTGCCAAACGCCCATAGGATGAAAGACAATGCACCCGCGGCGATCAGATAGCGTCCCAGATCAAAGGTGAAGGCACCGATCATATGGTCAACTATTTCGTTGTAAAGGTCAGGCATAATATTCTCCATCACATGCGTTTGTTGTTTGATGAAGGCAAAGTGACAGAAACCGCAGCCGGCCTCTCTGCAATGCTGAAAAATGCTGTGCGATTTTGAAAATGATCAGACTATTTCAGTTTTGATCAATCGCCGCTTTGCGGAAATCACTAGGCGTCAGGCCGGTTTCAGCGCGAAAGGCGCGATTAAACGGAGCGAGTGAACCATAGCCCAAATCCATTGCGATTGTGAGAATGGGCAGGTCAACAAGAGCGCGATCCGCAAGTTTTTCTTTCGCCTCGGTGATTCGATAACCGTTTAGGAAGGATGAGAAATTGCGGTGACCCAGTTGCTTGTTGATCAAGGCGCGTAATCGATGTTCCTGTGTGTCCAGCTGGGAAGCTAGTGTCGAGATAGTGAGCGAGGGTATACGATATTGGCCTTCGTCCATCGCTGCGATGAGTTTGTCATGCAGCACAGTTTCCGATGGCGAAAGATTGAGAATGGGAAGGACCTGCCGCTGATCTGCGACAGATTTTGAAAATAGTTCGTCCTCTGCGACCAATACAGCCATGCCCGCGCCGAGAACCAGTATCAGGATCAACATGGCATTAATTGCAGAGATACTGGGTACATTGTCTGTCGCACCAAAGAAAAGCTCGTAGACCAAAACGCCGCCGACCTGCAGCCCGACAAATATCGGCAGAAACATTCTGATGCGTCGACGCTTTTCAATCAAGTCGTCGGCCCGTCCAGTGAGGGCGATGATGATCAGGTGAATGACTAGCCCGAGGGATAGGAAACGGATCGCATAAAAGGTGAACCATTGCCATTGCGGCAAGGTGAAAGCGACGATCCAGAGCAGCGTAAGCAATAGGGGTACAGCGACGAGCAATGGCTTGGCAATGCGCCGCTCAAATAGCTGATGCGCAAATATCCAGGCCCAGACGGTTGTCGAAATGGAGAGGAAATCAATGGGTATGCGCCAAGGAAGGGGTGGTGCCATCATGGTCGATGAATTGACCAAATAGGCCATCGAGCTGATCAACACGCCTAACAGTGATATTTTTAGATCCCGTCGGGTCCGGCTGACGAGCAAGACAGCGATGAGCATGATCTGCCCACCCATGGTGAGCAATCGCAATATTGTATCGACCAATGCCAGATCTATATCGCCGATGGCTGTAACCTTCCCTGTTGCCCGCCATGCTAGCCCATCTTTCGGCGTTCGCAACGGGAATATGAACGATATGTCCCTTTGTGTTTTTGCGGATTATTCTTTTGTTTCTGAAACAGCTATGTGTAACAGCTTAGTCATGCTGTGCGAATACCCTCTATGTCCCAACTGAAATCGATCGCGACCGCCCTTCCTGACTACCAGATCAGCCAAGACGATGTTCTAGCTGTGTTGGCCAAAGCGCGCGGATCGGCTTTGCCGGCGCGCTTGAAACAGATATTGGGTAATAGTGGCATTGATCAGCGTTATATTGCGCGTGAGCCTGATTATTATCTGGAACAACGCAGCTGGACTGAGCGTGCGCAAATTTATGATCAAGTGGGCAGGGCTTTGGCCGAGCAGTCGGCGTCGGCAGCATTGGAAAGAGCGGACCTGCGGCCTGTTGATGTGGATGCTATCGTGATGATTTCCACAACCGGTACTATGACGCCTTCTATTCCCAGTCGAATGATAGAAACGATGGGTTTCCGCCAGTCTGTGCAGACGATACCAGTTTTCGGCTATGGCTGTGCAGGAGGCATACTGGGACTGCGGCTGGCCAATGATCTGGCCGATGCCAATGGTGGGCAGAACGTCTTGTTGATTTCATTGGAGCTTTGCAGTCTGTCATATGATTATAGCCAGTTTGACAAGAAAAATATGATCGCCACCGCTCTGTTTGCAGATGGCTGCGCCGCCGCTGTCTTGAGCGGAAAAGTCAAGGCCGGTTCGGGCCCGTCCTTTGGGGCTTTTGGCCAAAAAACTTGGGCTGATACCCGTGATATGATGGGTTGGGACATTGGTGAGACGGGATTTGATTTGGTGCTCGCGCGCGATATTCCTAGCTTTATTGCCAAAGACTTTGTGCCTTTTTGTGACGCGTTTTTAAATGAGCAGGGCCTCGAAAAATCAGATCTAGGTGAACCAGCTTGCCATCCAGGCGGCGGACGGGTTGTGGAAGCGCTGGAAGATTATTTTGCTCCGGAGTTGCCGGGCATCCCCGCGACGCGGGATATATTGAAGTATCACGGGAATATGTCATCACCCACGGTGTTGTTCGTACTCGAAAAAATACTCAGCAATAATTCTGAGAAACCTATCTTGATGACAGCACTCGGACCAGGTTTTACATCCGTGCTCGGCATATTGGACCCAGTGGGAGTAAGTTAGTGGACAACTTAGGGGCTATTTTTACGACCACACCCACGCTGGTGACATGGGTCCTTATTTACATCGTCGCACAGCGGCTGGGAGAATTGGTCTATGCCAATAGCAATACCAAGCGATTGCTATCGGAAGGCGGCAAGGAATTTGGTGCCGATCATTATCACTGGTTCATTTTCTTGCACAGCGCATGGCTTGCCATTATTTTTTTGCTGGTCGATCCTCAGCAAGCGTTGAACCCTGTCCTGCTGGCGATGTTTGTCGGAACGCAAATCCTGCGCGTCTGGACGCTGGCTTCTATTGGCCGTTGGTGGACAACACGAATTATTTCAGCCCCACATTTTGACCTGGTGAAACGCGGGCCCTATAAATTTATCAGCCATCCCAACTATCTGGTGGTAGTGCTGGAAATCGCTATTGTGCCGTTGCTGATGGGATTGCCATGGGTCGCATTGATCTTCACGGTTTTAAACGCGATTCTTTTGCGCCACAGAATCGGGGTTGAAAATCTCGTTTTGGACAAAAGAGGTTGATACGGCTCACCGACCGTCAATGGGTTCCGGAAGATAAGCAGTCACTTTAATCTCTATAATGGCTTTCTCTCCACCAAAGAGACGGCTGACCCCGATGGCAGTCCATGCGGGGTAGGGGGCTGGAACGCGGGCTTGTTTGACCGCCCACATAGGGCCAACATATTTGTCGAGATCGGTGAGATAAGATGTCACGTCCACTACGTCTGACCAGTCGGCTCCCGCGGCCTTCAAAACCAACTCGATTTCTTCAAAAGCGCGGGTCACTGCGGGCTTGATATCCGCTTCTGTTTCATCATCCTTCAGGCGCACGACAACGCCAGAGAGATAAAGCATGTCGCCCGCGCGCACTGCTGGGGCAAAGCGGAAATTCTCGTAACTGTCTTTCAGTGTTTCGGGAATAATGACCTGCTTTTGCGCGCTGGCCGCCGGGGCGTTGACCAGCATGAATGCCGCTGCGGCTAAGGAAATGATGGTTTTGATTGAGAACATTGTTGGGACCCCTTTATCGGAAAACTAACTGGAAAGGGTCTGCACAGCAAGCATGATAGGGTCTTACATAGCGGCGAAAGTAACGTTTCTCTGGTATGACCATCCATATATTCGTCCACAAATAGACCCGATTTGGGTTAATTCCGATTTGAAACAACCGTAACTGAATCCCATAGATTGCGAGTATGTGAGGGACGGAAAGCTTGCTGGATTTCAGGACATTAGGTTGGAAAATAGGGACTGTCGGACTGCTGGTGGTTGCGATGCTTTTTTCTGTCCCCGCAGCGGCGCAGACCATGTCTCCTCCGACGGGAGTCGCGGTGAATAATTATGCGCGTGTTATCTCTATTTCTGCTACAACGGTTCAGCTTTCTACAACCACTGGTTTTACCGCCAATAGCCGAGCGCTAATTGTTCAAATGAAGGGTGCTTCTGTCACGCGGACCGACAGTGCCGTTCACGGTGACGTAACCGCTTATAATAGTGCGGGCCGCTTCGAATATGTCAAAATAGTCAGTGTTTCGGGCAGTTCCGTCACATTGGAGACACCGCCCACAGTTGCCTTTAGCACTGCTGGATCTGTTCAAATGATCAGCGTACCAGTCTTTGACGGCGGAACACTGACCCAAAATGTGGTCCCGCAGCCATGGAACGGACAAACCGGAGGCGTTGTGGCTTTTGACGTCACGGGAACCCTGACATTAGGGGCCAATATAGATGCCACAGGGCGTGGGTTTTTCGGCGGCGCACTGGCATCTTCCACTCCCTTTGATAGCTGCGTCTCGGACCAGATTAACTATACTGGCTCGGTGCAAGCGGGGACTGGCAACAAGGGAGAGGGGATTGTCCCCAGCGCGACGGCTCACGCCGCCAGACGCGGCCACAATGGTAATGGCGGTGGCGGCGGCAACATTACCGATGCGGGCGGCGGCGGCGGCGGGAATGTTGGTGCAGGGGGTTTAGGTGGTCGTGAACTGGATGTGTGCGATGATGACGGTGCCTTTGGTGGTCTCGGCGGCCAATCACTGGATTATTCTTCCAACAATCGTTTGTTCATGGGTGGCGGTGGCGGCTCAGGATCAGAAGTATCACAAGGCGCAACAGGCGGTTCACGGGCTGGTGGTGGCTTGATTTTCCTGCGGGTCGGTCAATTGGTCGGCGGCGGCGGGCAGTTAATCGCCGATGGTCTTTCCGCCTTTGCCGATAATTTCAATGGCTCGGACGGAGGCGGGGCAGGCGGAGCCATTGCCCTATCTGTCATTTCAGGTCTGTCTGGGTCTCCGGTATTTCGTGTTGCCGGCGGCGATGGCGGCGACGAATCTAATACCGATTTTGCCCATGGCACGGGCGGCGGCGGCGGTGGCGGCGCAATCCGCCTGTTCGGTGCCACCTGCGCATCTATAACTTCGGTGTTAAACGGCGGCAGCGCAGGCACCAGTGTGCTGGGGAACGCCGCAGGTGATCCCAATTGGGGTGCGATTGCCGGGAGTCCCGGTAATTGCCAGGGAAATTTTTCCGTACTGGGCCAGACGTCGGTTATAAATCCGGCGAGATTAAATGTCGTCAAAAGCTCGTCAGTCTATACCGCCAGCGGTTCGAGTACCGGTTTTTCCATTCCCGCTGAAGATATGATCTATACGATTGTTGTGCAGAATGTGGGCGGCGGCCCGGCAGGAGCAGACACCGTTTTCATTATCGACCAGCTGCCGAGCGAGATTAGCTTCTTCAACGGGGACATAGACGAAGGTGGACCGGATAATTTTCCTGGCAGCGATCCCGTGGCTTTTATTGACAACGGCAGTGGTCTGAGTTTCGACTATACAAATGACGTCGCTTTTTCAAACCAGTCGAGCATGCCAATTTCGTTCGCAAACTGCACTTATGTGCCGGTTAGCGGTTACGATCCGGCCGTAACCTATATCTGCATAAATCCTAAAGGTGTGTTCGCCACGCCGCAGCCGACGTCGGAATTTACCATTGCGTTGCGGGCAAGGATAAACTGAACAAAGCTAAAAATTCCGAACAGGCTTTTGCCCTTTTCCTCAAGGACTACCGGATTTCTTAGTGTTTTGTGCCGACAACACGGCATCTGGTTTCGTAGCATTTGCGATTAGCTGCTGTGCTTTTTGGATAGCACTTCCTGCATCCATCTCGCCATCGGCAATTTTTGTGCCCATTGCCAGCAATTCAGCACTGATAACCGTTCCGGTTTGCGCTTCCTCTTCGATAATGACTCCGTTATTTGATGCAAAAGCTGTGTCCCAAGACTTCCGTACTTCTGCCCAATAGTCTTTGGTTTTGATCCAGTAATCTTCGGCCGCTTGAACATTATAGCCATCAAATTTGGTATAGGTGTTGAGGACATATTCCTGAACGATAGGCACGAGCTTTCCGTCTACCGTTCCCATTTTCGTATTGTCCTGAAAATGGATCCATCCATTCGGCATTGGACTATGGCGATTGATGGAATAGTAACGATCATAGACGGGATCTCGCACTGCATCGCGCCGGGCTAATGGGCGCCAAGTCCAGTTCGAGCGCCAGCGCCGGACGCCGCCTTGGGTTTCCCATTCGCCCAAACCGGCATAGCGCGGGCTGTCATCGACCTGATAGACGGTTTGCGACCAACGGCCATTGCGGCGTTTTTCGGATATGGGTTGATATTCCCAGCTGTTCCGGTCGGAGTAAGCCAGAACTTTCTCTGGCTCATATTCCCAATCCTGACGCCAATGTTTGACGATGAAATCGCTGTCGCCAGTGTCGACAACCAGCAGATGCTGAAGAACGATTTTTGTCCCGGTATCCTCGACTATTTTCACAACCTCATGACCGCCAGAAATCTTGCGTTCGCGCGCTTGGTAATCAGACACCCATGGTGTTGATTCCTGCATATCAAACCGCACTTTGAAGTTACCAGCCATTGCCAAAATGTCGGCTCGGTCGGCTTCAAATGCTGTCTTTTCAACATCGGCCGCGCGGTCTGGAATAGGGGGGTGAGCAATCGCTGGAGACGTTATGAGGGCCAATGAAATTAGCACGGTGCTGAGCCTGAAGGTATGTTTGATAGACATTATTTTTCTCCCAAAATCTAGAATGACAAACTGATCGATATGCTGGCGTTACGGCCAGGCTGTGTGAAGGCATCAAGCGGCGCTTGTGTTGGTATACCGGCAAAATTAGGCGGCGCGTTTTCCCGCAAGCCTCTGACATCACTCCACAAAGAATATTTCTTGTCGGTGATATTGAAGATACCGGCACGGATTTTAAGATTCTCGGTAATCCGGTAAAATGCGGTCGCATCAATAATGGCAGATTCTTGCGGACGGAAGCAGGTGTCTGCACAGACGCCAACAGTCTCATTTGCTTCTTTGCGCGCATTGTAGCTCACGATAAGTTCGCCGCCGAAAAGGCCGTCGGGATCACGATAGCCAAGGCCCAATATCGCATTGAGCGGATCGATGGTTGACAGCGATTGGTCTGGTTGACCCGGCCGGCCAGTCTCACCATCTGCAAAAGCAATGGCAAAGCGGGCTCTGAAACCATTGTCGGCCTCGTAACTGGCTTGGGCCTCAAATCCCTTCACCGTGACATCGGCAATGTTGACGAACTGGAAAACGGCAGGGTCGCCGGGCCGGAATGATCCGCCAACTTGTTCCTGACTTATAAAATCATCATAGTCCGCGTAGAAGCCGGTTAGTCCAAGGCTTATACCATCGGCCACATATCGAACGCCCGCTTCAAAGCTGGCGCTCGTTTCGGGCGTGAGATCAGGATTGGGCGCTGACGTGTAACCAAAGGCCAGATTTTCAAAGAAATTGTTGACTTGGCTCGGTGTTGGCGCGCGGAACCCTTGCGCGTAATTTCCGAACAGGCGCACATCACCCCATTTTACAACCGCCCCCAGTTTTGGAGAGAATTTCGAGCCATTTTGTTCACTGGGGGTGAAACCCGGTAGCAAGGGATCATTGCGAGTGGGATTCAGATCATAGAAATCGAAACGGACCGCAGGGTATAAAGTGAATATCCCTTCTCCAAATTCGATTGCGTCACCAAGATATAGTCCGCCGAGGGTGAAATCCGTCGATGGAAAGGCGCGGGATGGAAAAACTTCTCCAAAGGGCGGTTCAACGCCATCACGCAGGCCATCTTGCTCTGTCTTGCTAACATCACCACCAAAGGTCACCGTGTGCTTCACTGCGCCGGTGTTGAATGTTGAACGAAAGTCGGCAACCGCTCCATAGGCTGTATTGTTGAACGTGTTCAGTCGTTCCCGGTCCGGGCGGGGTGTTGCGCTGGTTGGCGAGCGGTCTTCGTCAGCAAATTGACTGTCTTTTCCATCCTGCCAATAGGCGGCCAGATGCGCATAGTCGATAAATCCACCGCTATCTTCTCCCGCATCATATGTATAGTCAATCGACGCGCGGGCACGCTTGGTTTCGTCATTTGCGGTCAGGTTATCAACAATCCAGCTGGGTGGATCAGGAAATAGAAAGACCGGGCCGCGGCCCGATAGAATATCAGAAAAAACTTCCCGCTTGAGATATTCACCGGTCAGGCGGACTTTATGATTGCCATTTTCCCAAACAAGCTTGCCCAAAAACGCGTTGGATTCACCATCTTGTGGATTTGGCGTTGATCTGGTGACTCCCTCGCCATCGACCGTGCCCTGATTGTCGAGCTCTTCAAAGTCGCGGCGCGAATAAGCCAGCATCGCCGAGAAATTCCCACTCTGCCCAGCTAAAGCGACGGTTTCAGAAAATTCCTGATCGGCCGAGCTATATTGCGCTCGCACAAACCCACCAAAACTATTGCCGTCACTGATAAAATCAACGGGATCAGACGTGATAAAGCTAACCGCCCCTGACAAGCCATCGCTACCATAAAGCGCCGAGGCAGGGCCGCGCAAAATCTCAACTGACTTGATCAGGCCAACATCTGTGGCATTGCCGCGCCCGACATCTTGCGCGCCAAAGCTAAACCCCTGTGGCGATCTGATGCCATCCACTTGAATAAGCACCCGATTGCCGCCGATACCGCGAATATTGAAATCTTCATTGCCGGCACGGCCCGTCGTCCCTAGCGCGGCACCAAAGCGTGCTGGTGCACGGCGCACGGTAATGCCTGGCTCAAAGCGAACAACGTCACGGATATCCGTGGCGAGCTCATCAGCAATACGTTCTGCGTCAATCACCGTGACCGTTGCCGGGGCATCTTCCACAGCGACCGGCGCACGGGTTGCTGAAACGGTTATCGTATCATCCTCAAAAATGGAGCCGCCTTCACTTGCGGCTGCAGCCGCCTGAGAAAAGCTTAAAGCAAGGAGGCTGCAACTGACTGCCATCCCCCGGTGCCGGACGTTCATATTCATAACAATATCCCTCTACTCATTTGTCTAAATGCTAATGCAAATGATTCGCAATCGTAACTAGAGGGTGTAATCTGAGTCTGTCAATCGTGTTTTAGAAACTCAGTGAAACTGTTTGTTTCTTGCTTGTCCAAACGCTCTCTTAAGCGGGTCATGATTTTACCGTCTAAAGGAAGATGATCGAAGCCAGCCTAATTTTCCGTGGTTTGATGATTCTGATATTGGGCCTGTTTTCTGCCGTATTTGCAATTATCTATATCCATGATCGCAAGCAGCACATGGCGGGTTGGCTTGCCTTGGCTTATCTCAGTGGTCTTGGAGCGTTCTTGGCGGACATTAGTCGACCGAGTTTAGATCCGGTTCTTTCTGATATCGTTGCGAAGGGGTTGTTCTGGGGATTCAGTATAGCCTTGGTTTTAGGCATTTTCGCTCGTTACAAGGCCAAATACCCAATGATCGCGATTGGTGGGATTGTAGGCGCTGGACTATCTGCACTATTCTGGTTCAGCTTTGTTGATCCCGACATTATCATGCGGTCAATTTTCTCGTCCCTGACAGCAGGGTTATTGTTGCTATGCGCGCTGCCGTTATTTTGGAAGAAAAGCAGCGGTGTTCTGGATAGTGTCATGTTCGTCTTTATCGCTGCGCTGTGCTTTATATATTTTCTTCGACCATATTTAATTTACGACGTCTTGAGCGCAACTCATACGGCAGCAAATTATGAAAGTTCGGCATATGCGATGCTTTTGCACGCATCTAGCGCATTTTGCGGACTGGCTTGCGGTGTCGTGATGCTGATCGTGGTCGGGCATGACATTATTCTAAAATATCAACTCGCAATGACTATTGATCCTCTGACCGGCCTGATGAACCGTCGCGGATTGGATCAATATATCAACAAGGAACTTGAACAAAATTATGAAGCTGGTCGGGCGATTATGATCATCGATCTCGATAAATTTAAAAAAGTGAACGATGAACATGGTCATGAGACGGGGGATCAGGTTTTGAGGCGGGCAGCGTCCATTTTGCAGCGCGTGACAGGACAATTGGGTAAAGTGGCGCGGGTAGGCGGAGAGGAATTTGTTGTGGTATTGGACGCGTTGAGCTCCCCCGACCGTCTGATCGTGGCGCAACATCTCCGGCTGTCTATTGGTATGATTATCCACCCGGAAATTGGAACAAAAGGGCGTGTCACCGCGAGTTTTGGCGTTACTCTCACCATGGAGGGCGAAAGCTTTGCGATGGCATTACGGCGCGCTGATTCAGCTCTCTACGAGGCGAAATCCGATGGCCGAAACTGTGTCGTTGAAGCATCCAACGACAATAGTTTTACGGCGATTAAATATATCGAGCGTTTCTAGCGATTCCGATTGGGGATGTTGGTCCTCAGGCTCCCCTGATCAACTGCCCGGGCCTTGCACCGGTTGATTGATCAAATCTGCGGATGACTTCTCCCGAAACAATCGTTGCATCATAGCCAGTAGCGCGCTGATGAAGGCGCTGCCCCCCGGCTGGCAAATCTTTGACGATTTCGGGTAAGTGCAATTTTAAGCCGTCCAGATTAATCACATTGATATCCGCTTTTGCACCGGTTTTCAGCAAGCCGCGTTCATGCAGGCCGACCGCTTTTGCCGCCTTATGCGATAGCATATGAACAGCCTCAGCCAGGTCGAAGCGCAATTCTCCCGGATCTTGGACAAATTGGGTCAGCAAGAAGGTTGAATAGCTTGCATCGCATATCGCACCATAATGTGCGCCGCCATCGCCTAGACCAGGGATACAATGGGGATGGCTAAGCATTTCATGCGCGCTATCGAGTTTGGCATTTTCATAATTGCCCAGTGCAGCAAGGAACAAGCCTTTGCCGTTCGTTTCCAAAAGCCGATCATAGGCAATTTCTTGAGGTGAGCAGCCTTTGGCCGCGGCTTGTCCAGCCATGCTCATTTCTCTAGGAGGCGCATAATCTGGCGGATCGTCAAGTGGAAATAACCAGTTCCAGTCTCGCGCCAGTTCGTTAAACGGATGACCCGGTTCAAATTCTTCGGTGGTCAAGGCTTCCCGCAATTGTGGATCGCGCATCGCGGTGATTTGCTCCGCGATGGACAGGTCCGCAATTTTCGACCAACTTGGGCACAGCACAAAGGGATGCACTGTCAGTTCGAGGCCCGCGATTAAGCCAATGGGGCGCGGCATGATTTGCGCGGTCGCCTTGCCGCCGCTGGCATTGGTTTGATCAATCATATCGAGTACTTTGCGCCAGCGAGGCGGTGCATCATTGCCTGACGCCAATGTGAAGGTCGCGGGACGGCCGCTGGCCTCCACCACCCGTTCGATGACCTTATATTCCTTGTCCCAGCCAACAAAGGCATCGAGGACGACTTGGAATGTTCCGGTCCCCGCGTCCGCCATGCCGCCGCAAATGGCTTCCAGTTCCGCAATATCGGCTTCAAATGTCGGGATGCTTCCGCCATCTGCGGTCTTGTGAATCGAAAGCCGGGAGGTGGCAAAGCCCAATGCCCCGGCATCCATGGCTTCTTTCGATAGCTTGCGCATCAAGGCAAGGTCATCGTCATTGGCTGGTTCTCGCGAGGCACCACGCGCGCCCATCGCATAGACCCGAAGCGGCGAGTGGGGGAGGTAGGCAGCGACATCAATATCGCGTTTGCCCTTGGCAACCGTGTCGAGATACTCCGGGAAGGTCTCCCAGTTCCACGGCAAGCCATCTGCCATCACGACGCCGGGGATATCTTCCACGCCTTCCATGACATTGATCAGCATATCATGGTCTTCTTTGCGGCAAGGCGCGAATCCTACGCCGCAATTGCCCATAACGGCGGTCGTCACGCCATGCGAGGAGGATGGGCTGAGTTCCTCCGCCCAAATGCATTGCCCATCATAATGGGTATGTACGTCGATGAAGCCGGGCGTCACTATCCGGTCGGTGGCGTCAATCTCTTCGCGACCACGACCGGTCACTTCACCAATGGCGGTAATCTTCCCATCGGAAATCGCGATGTCACCCTCAATCAGATCGCCGCCACTGCCATCGGCAATCGTGCCGCCCCGGATCACCAGATCATGTTCCATATGCATTGTCTCTCTATCCTCTGACCACTTGCACTATGCCGCCAATTAGCGAGCCGAGTACAAAAATATAAATGGGCGGCATGCTGACATAAAGCCACCGCAATCGTTTTTCGGGTGCCTTATGATAACCCAAGGCATAGCCGATGCGCATGAACGGCCAGATTAGCCCAATTGCCGCGGCCCAAACGGGGCTGGCGACATAAGCGAATAACCATAGTCCGGGCAAAAACAAAACCAGATGCTCCAGCGTATTGTGATGGGCGCGAACATAACGTTCATATTCCGGCGGGCCGCTATGGGAGGGCACTTCGATTTTGAATCGGCCTCGGGCCAAGCCGGCTGTTAACAGCGTGAAATAATAAGCCAAAAGCGCCAGCGCGCTGACGATAACAACATAGGTATAAGGATCCATGGACAGCTTGTTTCCCTCGCTTTGATCGTCAGACCATAAACGGCACCAAGCAGATAACCATACTGCATTTGGATAAGGGGCGGGTTGGGGTTGCACGATAATCGGGTGAGATAATCCCGAAGTGATCAAGGGTACGAATTTTTGGGGGTAGTGCAGGGCGGACCCGTTACTTAGACTGAAGCTATGAAATCATACCAGCACAGGTAGGCCTATGTCCAAAGACTATTACGCCCTCACCGAAAAGGAGAAAGAAACGCTGCGTTTGCTTGTCAGGGGCCATGACACAAAAACCATCGCCCGGCATTTTGATCTTTCGGTGCACACGATAAACGAGCGCCTGCGCAACGCGCGGCAGAAAATGTCCGTTTCCAGCAGCCGTCAGGCGGCGCGCCTGCTGCTCGACAAGGAAGGCGATGGCCCCAGTTTTCTAGCGGACAGGTTTTTGGGGGAAGCCAAAAGCGCCGATGGCCTGTTAGTCCATGAAACACTGGAAGACGGTCATGGATCGAGGATTCCCCTCGCCATGCTGACAGGAGTTATCATCATGTCTCTTATAATTGCAGCACTTGCTTTTTCGTCCCTTTCGCAAAATGCGGAGCCGGCCATTGAGGTGGCCCAGGTGGAATCAGAGGCCCAAACATCAACCCCTGCGCTCGCCGCATCCGACGTCATGATATCGGCCCGGCAATGGCTGGTGCTGGTTGATGCGTTTAAGTGGCTCGATAGCTGGAACGCCACTGGACAGTCGTTTAAAGAGCTAAATACCAGCGAAGCATGGGCATCGACAGCCAAGCGCATTCAACCGGCCTTAGGCGCAGTACTCTCGCGGACGGCAACCAGCCAGCAAGCCGTGCCCGCGCCGCCTGCCGGATATGAAATGGTCAAATTTCAGACCAGTTTTGAGAACAAGCCCGAAGCGACAGAGACTTTGACGCTGGTTCGGGAGGATTCGAGCTGGAAGGTGGTGGGCTATTGGATCGAGTGATCCTCCACATATCGTTGTGCTGAACTTGGGTGCCTGCGGACAATGGACGTGCATTTGTTGGTTAGTGGGTGACTGATAGCCATAAATATGCTGTCACCGTGGTCCGATCTCCAATGCCCACCTCCAATGATTGTGACCTTATGTACCCCAGCCCCGATAAACTAGAACGCCGCGCCGATTTTATTGTCCACGGGATAGGTCTGATTTTTATCCTGTTGGCCGGCGCGGCCCTGATCATTCAGGCTGCTGGTCAGGATGTGGCGGTGATCGGGGCGGTCTGCTTATATGTGGTTGGCGTGATGTTCTCGCACACCATCTCCATGTTCTACCATTTGTCACCTTTTCATGGTCGGCGACTGGCGCTGCGGCGGATAGACCATGCGGCGATCTATCTGACTATCGCGGGCACTTTTACGCCGCTTTTCGTCCTTGCGGATACAGAGTTTAGCCTCTTTCTGCTGATGATTGTCTGGGCGCTGGCTATCCCCGCGATGCTGTACAAAATCTTCGGCAAAAATCTGGATTCGCGCTGGTCGCTGGCGTCCTATCTCGGTCTGGGATGGATGGGCATTATCGGCGTGCCCGAGATGATGGCGCGGCTGCCCGGATTATCGTTATGGGCCATGCTGGCGGGCGGTGTCTTCTATTCCCTCGGCACGATTTTCTATGCCCGCAAGGCGCAGCCGTTTCGCTATTCCATCTGGCATAGTTTCGTAATGATGGGCGGCGCGTCTTTCTTTGTCGCTATTTGGGTGGCTTTGGTGGCTTGAGCCGTTGTGACAGTTTGGGCCAGCACCCGTCACCCTGAACTCGTTTCAGGGTCCATTTCTCCATTTCCACAGCCTGTGATTGGTGCCCGATGGATGGTATGTCATCTATAGTTTGCATTCCTATATAAATGTTCCAAGAAGGCCGAATGACCACGACAGAATTTGACGCTGCCGAATATCTCGACAGCTCGGACATGATCGCGACTTATTTGAAGGCGGCATTTGAAGAAAATGACGCGGCGCTGATCCGCACCGCGCTAAATGATGTCGCCCGCGCCAAGGGGATGACCGCGATGGCGGCGGAGAGCAAGATCACGCGACAAGCGCTTTACAAGGCGCTGGGGCCGAACGGCAATATGACGCTGGAGACTTTGCTGAATGTGCTGCGGGCCATGGGTGTGCGGTTGTCGGTTAGTGGGTGATATCGCGGAATTTGCCTTATTTAACAATTGCCCCATGCAGTTGCGCGTCCGCTATGGGCGCAAAAGCGGGCATTGTGGAAACGGTGGGTCAATAGATAGACAGTTGAACGAGAGATACAGAACTCTATTGGGTTAGTATGCAAATTATTGAAGCTACGGTATTTGGAGTTCGCAGTGCTATCTTCCGCTTTGACAGCATCGATCGGCTGTCGAGCTTTACTCTATTTCCGATGATACATGTCGCAGACAAATCATTCTATGATGACGTCCTGGAGCGACTTGCGGATTGCGATGTGATTTTGACGGAAGGCGTTCGAACAAAGACAGGAACGCTTCTTACTGCGTCCTACCGGTATTTTACAAAAAATCCAAAACTCGGTTTGGTGCTCCAGTCAACGATGTCTTTGGATGATCTAGATGCAGATATTCGGCATGCTGATGTTGCCTCTAACGACTTTTCGAAAAAGTGGGCAGAACTGCCGTTCTTCCAGCGTTTCTTGATTCCAGTACTCGCTCCGATATATGGCCTTTATCTGAGGTTCTTTGGGACAAGGGAAGCAATAGGGAAGAGAATGAATCTCGACCTTCATGATCACAATAATGCAATTCTGGATGACAATGAGGCCTTCGAAAAGATCGAAAAAATTGTGCTGGACTGGAGGGATGAACATCTCATTGGAATTATCAACGATCACATGCAGCAGGCGGAAGGTGATAAAAGGTCTATTGGTATAGTTTTTGGCGCGCGTCATATGAGAGCTGTCATCCATCACTTGCGTGAGCAAAATTACAAGGTGACCGCCTCTGATTGGGTGAATGTGATTAGATACTAGCTCAATGGGTCGAAAACTATATTCTCTAATGTCCGCTTTCGGGATGAAGCAGTCGCTCCGATCCCAGCCTGACCGCTAACATTAATTCTCGTGCCAGTATGTGGCCCAACCCTTGACCCCCACCCGAATCCCCGCTAAGGGCCGCGTTCTTGTTCGCGCGGGATGCGTCTTGCTGAACAGGAAAGCTACATAGGCAAAACACTTGCCGTACCAAAATACGGTGAGAGTAACCCCTGCGATTTGCAGGAAAAACTACTTATAAGGTGAAGACTTTATGCCAACGATTAATCAGCTCGTCCGTAAAGGGCGGGTGCCTCAGAAGACGAAGTCCAAAGTGCCGGCCATGGAAGCCAACCCGCAGAAACGCGGCGTTTGTACCCGGGTCTACACAACGACTCCTAAAAAACCAAACTCCGCTCTGCGTAAGGTTGCCAAGGTTCGCCTGACCAACCAGCGTGAGGTCATCAGCTATATTCCAGGTGAAGGTCATAACCTTCAGGAGCATAGCGTTGTTCTCATTCGCGGCGGCCGTGTGCGCGACCTTCCCGGTGTGCGTTACCATGTGCTGCGCGGTGTTCTTGATACGCAAGGCGTTAAGGACCGGAAGCAATCCCGTTCCAAATATGGCGCTAAGCGTCCTAAGTAATTGGTCAGATAGGAGTTATAGTATATGGCACGTCGTCGTCGTCCTGAAAAACGGATAATCCTTCCTGATCCAAAATTTAAGGATCAGGTCCTTTCAAAATTCATGAACAATCTGATGGTAGATGGTAAGAAATCTACTGCAGAACGTATCGTATATGGTGCTTTTGACAGCGTCGAAGCCAAAGCGAAAAAAGATCCGCTGCAGCTTTTCCATGATGCGCTCAACAACATCAAGCCGGGCATCGAAGTGCGCAGCCGCCGTGTTGGTGGTGCGACTTATCAGGTTCCTGTCGAAGTGCGGCCTGAACGCGCTCAGGCTCTCGCCATTCGCTGGATGATCAGTGCGGCCCGTTCGCGCAGTGAAACCACAATGGCTGCTCGTCTGTCGGGTGAAATTCTGGATGCTTCCAACAATCGCGGCAACGCGGTGAAGAAGCGTGAAGATTCGCACAAGATGGCCGAAGCCAACCGCGCATTTGCACATTACCGCTGGTAACATTATATAGAAGCGCAGGGATCGCAGATTCTCTGTAAATTCCTGCGCTTTTCACATTGTTGTATTTGTAACTAATCAGGGCTGGTCATCGCTGGCCCCTTTCACTATATGGGCGGCGCTAATCAGGGCCCCTTAATTCTGGAGTAAAGACTATGGCACGCAGCCATCCGCTCGAACGATATCGCAATATTGGCATTATGGCCCATATTGATGCCGGTAAAACAACCACCACGGAACGTATCCTGTATTACACGGGTAAGTCCTATAAAATCGGCGAAGTGCATGATGGCGCGGCGACGATGGACTGGATGGAGCAAGAGCAAGAGCGTGGTATTACCATTACCTCTGCTGCGACCACCTGTTTTTGGAATGCCGAAGACCGCAAGGGTCCTGAGCACCGGATCAACATTATTGATACGCCAGGCCACGTTGACTTTACTATTGAAGTTGAGCGTTCATTGCGTGTTCTCGATGGCGCGGTCGCTTGTTTCGATGGCGTTGCCGGCGTTGAGCCGCAGTCCGAAACTGTATGGCGTCAGGCTGATAAATATAAAGTGCCTCGGATGTGCTTCATCAACAAGCTTGACCGGACCGGTGCTAACTTTAAATTCTGTGTCGATTCAATCGTAGAGCGTTTGGGTGCAACTCCTGCTGTTCTTTATCTTCCCATCGGTATCGAAGCGAGCCTTGTTGGTTTGGTCGACCTTGTGAACGAGCGTTCGATCACTTGGAAGAACGAAGATCTTGGCGCTGAATATGAATATGGCGAAATTCCCGAAGATATGGCTGATGAAGCGGCTGAATATCGCGAGAAGCTGATCGAACTTGCTGTTGAGCAAGATGACGATGTGATGGAGCAGTACTTGGAAGGCAACATGCCTGACGCAGCGACTTTGAAATCGCTGATCCGTAAGGGCACGTTGAACCAGAGCTTTGTTCCTGTGCTTTGTGGTTCTGCTTTTAAAAACAAAGGCGTTCAGCCACTGCTCGACGCGGTTGTTGATTATATGCCAAGCCCGCTCGACGTTGATGCCATTAAAGGTGTCGCAATGGACGGCGAAACAGAAGATGAGCGTCCATCTAGCGATGACGAGCCATTTTCTGCGCTTGCCTTTAAAGTCATGAACGATCCGTTCGTGGGTACTTTGACCTTCTGCCGTATCTATTCCGGCAAGCTGGAAAAAGGCACTTTGTTAAACTCGGTTAAGGACAAGAAGGAAAAAGTGGGCCGTATCCTTGAGATGCACTCTAATGACCGTAAGGACATTGACGAGGCATTTGCAGGCGACATTGTTGCACTTGCGGGCATGAAAACAACCACTACCGGTGATACGCTTTGTGATCCTGAAAAACCGATCATTCTTGAGCGGATGGAATTCCCAGAGCCAGTTATCGAGCTTTCAGTGGAGCCAAAAACCAAGGCTGACCAAGAAAAGATGGGCATTGCGCTTAATCGTCTGGCTGCTGAAGATCCGTCATTCCGTGTATCGACTGACCATGAATCCGGTCAAACGATCATCAAGGGTATGGGCGAGCTTCACCTCGACATCTTGGTCGACCGTATGAAGCGTGAGTTTAAAGTGGAAGCCAACGTCGGCGCGCCACAGGTTGCTTATCGCGAATCGCTCGGCAAGGCTGTCGATACCGATTACACCCATAAGAAACAGTCCGGTGGTTCGGGTCAGTTCGCGCGGATCAAATTTGAAGTTACGCCCGGCGAGCGTGGTGAAGGTATTACCTTTGAAGACAACATTAAGGGCGGTAATATTCCAAAAGAATATATCCCGTCTGTTGAAAAAGGTATGCGTGAAACGGCTGCATCCGGTTCGTTGATCGGCTTCCCGATCATCGATTTCCACATTCGTGTTTATGATGGCGCCTATCATGACGTTGACTCCTCGGCGCTGGCTTTTGAAATTGCGGCTCGCGCAGCTATGCGGGAAGCGGCCCAGAAGTCTGGTATCAAGCTGCTTGAGCCCATCATGAAAGTCGAAGTGATTACGCCGGAAGATTATCTTGGTGACGTTATCGGCGATCTTAACTCTCGTCGTGGTCAGATCCAGGGTACCGACACACGCGGTATTGCTCAGGCTGTGGACGCGATGGTGCCACTGGCCAATATGTTTGGTTATGTGAATGAGCTGCGTTCCTTCAGTCAGGGACGCGCACAATATTCGATGCAGTTTTCTCATTACGAGCAGGTGCCGAATAATGTTGCAGAAGAATTGAAGGAGAAGATGGCTTAATCGCCGCTTCTCTTTTTACGAGTAACCGCGCTTACCTTTTTGTTCAGGCTCAAGAAAAAAGCCTAGAGGTTAAAAGGGTGTTGACAGATTTGGATAGTCTCGCCAAAGCGCGGCACAGACTATCAAGACGATAGAAATTAGAGGTAATATAAAATGGCAAAAGCAAAGTTTGAACGCAATAAGCCGCATTGCAATATCGGCACCATCGGTCACGTCGACCACGGTAAAACCACACTGACCGCAGCGATCACGAAAGTGCTTGCTGAATCATCAGGTGGTGAAGCCGTAGACTTCGCGAACATTGATAAGGCACCTGAAGAGCGTGAGCGCGGCATCACCATTTCAACGGCACACGTTGAATATGAAACCGAAGCGCGTCACTATGCGCACGTCGATTGCCCAGGCCATGCCGATTATGTGAAAAACATGATTACCGGTGCTGCTCAGATGGACGGCGCTATTTTGGTGGTGAACGCAGCTGACGGTCCAATGCCACAGACTCGCGAGCACATCTTGCTTGCCCGTCAGGTTGGTGTTCCTGCTCTTGTTGTTTTCATGAACAAAGTTGACCAGGTTGATGACGAAGAGCTTCTTGAGCTCGTCGAAATGGAAATCCGTGAGCTTCTTTCTTCTTACGACTTCCCAGGCGACGATATTCCTATCGTTTCCGGTTCTGCTCTTGCAGCATTGGAAGGCCGTGACGACAATATCGGTAAAGAAAAAATCATGGAACTCATGAAAGCTGTTGATGAAGCTATTCCTCAGCCAGAGCGTCCAGTTGATCAGGCATTCTTGATGCCAATCGAAGATGTTTTCTCAATCTCTGGTCGTGGTACGGTTGTTACCGGCCGCGTTGAAACCGGCGTTGTGAATGTTGGTGACGAATGTGAAATCGTTGGTATCAAAGATACTACGAAAACCACTGTCACCGGCGTTGAAATGTTCCGTAAGCTGCTCGACTCCGGTCAAGCTGGCGATAATATCGGCGCATTGATCCGTGGCGTTGCTCGTGAAGAAGTTGAGCGTGGTCAGGTTCTTTGTAAGCCTGGTTCAATCACTCCTCACACAGAGTTTGACGCAGAAGTTTACGTGTTGTCGAAAGACGAAGGCGGCCGTCACACGCCATTCTTCGCTAACTATCGTCCACAATTCTACTTCCGTACAACGGACGTTACCGGCGAAGTTATCCTGCCAGAAGGCACCGAGATGGTTATGCCTGGTGACAACGTAACAATCGCTGTTAAGTTGATCGCACCAATCGCAATGGACCCAGGTCTTCGCTTCGCAATTCGCGAAGGTGGCCGGACCGTTGGTTCTGGGGTTGTCAGCAACGTAACAAAGTAATATAGGACTGTTTCGCCGCCCGGGTCACTGATTCGGGCGGCCAGTTTTTCGCCGCTCCGGCTTCTTTTTTGAAAGAGAAAATCGGGGCGGTTTATTTTTGGCTCTTTGACATTGGTATAGGTTCATATGGAAACGCAGAATATTCGCATACGCTTGAAGGCATTCGATCATCGGGTTCTCGATCAAGCAACCGGCGATATCGCTGACACGGCTCGCCGCACTGGCGCGCTTATCCGTGGACCGATACCATTGCCAACGCATATTGAAAAATTCACCGTAAACCGCGGCCCGCACGTCGACAAAAAGTCACGCGAGCAGTTTGAGGTCCGGACTTATAAAAGGTTGCTCGATATTGTGCAGCCTACGCCGCAAACCGTCGATGCTTTGATGAAGCTCGACCTTGCAGCGGGTGTGAATGTAGAAATTAAGCTCGCTTAATGTGAGTGAAGACACTGCTCTAGTGGCAGTGGTGACATGGGAAACCGCCGGACTTTTGTTCGGGTCATGTGTCCCCCGTCTAGTTTGATTGGTCTTCGGATCAGTTAAGCGGTTTAGCCCGGACGGGGCGATATTCTAAAAATTTGGGCTGAGTAATTTTAGCACGCCCGCTGGCAATTCCGCACGTGGGCCTCTGTAAGGAGAAATGATCGTGCGTACTGGCGTGATCGCGAAAAAAATGGGGATGACCCGCTTGTTTCAGGAAGATGGTCGGCATGTGCCGGTAACCGTTCTTTCCTTGGAGGAGTGTCAGGTTGTTGGAGCCCGTAATCAAGAACGTGATGGCTATTTTGCTGTTCAACTTGGTGCAGGTGCCCGTAAAGCGAAAAATGTAAACAAACCACAACGTGAAGCTTTTGCAAAAGCAGAAGTTGAGCCAAAGGCTCGTGTTGCTGAATTCCGGGTTGAGAGCGAAGAAGGCTTGCTCCCCGTTGGCGCGACAATCACTGCTGACCACTTTATTGCTGGTCAAATGGTTGATATTCAAGGTGTGACCCAGGGTAAAGGCTTTGCCGGCGCCATGAAGCGTTGGGGTTTCGGCGGTATGCGCGCAACCCATGGTGTTTCTATCTCTCACCGTGCCCATGGTTCTACTGGTCAAAACCAGGATCCAGGTAAAGTCTTCAAAGGTAAGAAGATGGCTGGTCACATGGGTGCGAAAAATCGCACACAGCAAAATCTAGAAATCGTCCGTACAGACGCCGCTCGCGGTTTGATCTTTGTGCGCGGCAGTGTTCCTGGCTCCAAAGGTGGTTGGTTGCTCGTTAAAGATGCAGTAAAAGTTGCTCTTCCAGAAGGCGTCCCATTCCCAGGTGCCATGCGCCGCAACGCGGATGAGACGGCGACCGAAGATGCGCCGGCAGGCATGATCGAAGCGGATGCCGCTATCGAACGTCCAGTTGGTCCTAGCGATGCTGAAATTGCAGCCGCTGCAGCGGAAACTCCGGCTGAAGACAAGTCCGATGCTAAAGATGATGCAGGGAAGGAGGGCTAAGCCATGAAATTGAAAGTGAAAACCCTCGACGCAAAAGCCAAAGGCGACATCGATTTGAATGATGACGTATTCGGCATTGAAGCGCGCGCAGACATCTTGCACCGTGTTGTTAACTGGCAGCGTGAAAATGCGCGCGGTACAGCGCGTGCTGTTCGTGAGCGCGGCGACGTTGCCCGTACCGGTAAGAAGTTTGGCAACCAAAAAGGCGGCGGTACCGCTCGTCATGGTTCACGCCGGGCTCCAATCTTTATTGGCGGTGGTAAAGCCCACGGTCCCCGCAAGCGTGACTTCAACCCTTCGCTGAACAAGAAAGTTCGCGCATTGGGTTTGAAAATGGCGCTGTCTGACAAGGCTAAGAACGACAATCTGGTGATCCTCGAAAATCTGGACATCAAAGAAGCGAAAACTCAGTTGCTGATCGCGGACATCGCGAAGCTCGGTTTTGGCAAGTCTGCTTTGGTCATGGACGGTGATGCTGTGAATGATGCTTTCACGAAAGCATCTTCAAACATTCCGCGTCTGAACGTGATGCCAGCCGCTGGTGCCAATGTTTATGACATTTTGAACCACGAAACTTTGGTGCTGACCCGCGCCGCAGTTGAAAAGTTGGAGGCGCGCTTCAATGGTTAAAAAAGAAGCAATAGACATTCGTCATTATGACGTAATTGTTGGCCCGCACATCACCGAGAAATCAACCTTGCTCAGCGAACATAATGCTGTGGTATTCAAAGTTGCGAACACCGCGACCAAGCCACAGATTAAAGCTGCCATCGAGGCGTTGTTTGATGTCAAAGTCAAAAACGTCAACACGTTGGTGCAAAAGGGCAAGACCAAGAAGTGGAAGGGTCGCCCCTACACTCGCAATGATGTTAAGAAAGCTGTCGTGACTTTGGCTGAAGGCCAGACCATCGACATAACCACGGGAGTTTAAGGGCACATGGCATTAAAATCCTATAAACCGACAAGTCCCGCACGGCGTGGTCTTATCCTGGTCGACAAGAGCGGCCTTTGGAAAGGCAAGCCTGTCAAAAAGCTTGTCGAAGGCCAGAGCAAAACTGGTGGTCGTAACAATAAAGGTCACGTGACATCTCGCGGTATCGCGGGCGGTCACAAGCATAAATATCGTCTGGTCGATTTCAAGCGCCGGAAATTTGATATGGCTGCAACTGTCGAGCGGATCGAATATGATCCTAACCGGACGGCCTTCATCGCCCTTATCCAATATGAGGATGGTGAGCAGAGCTACATTTTGGCGCCGCAGCGCTTGGCCATTGGTGACACGGTCATCGCTGGTGAGAAAGTGGACGTCAAGCCAGGCAACGCGATGAAATTGTCGCAAATGCCAATCGGTACAATCATCCACAATGTGGAAATGAAACCAGGCAAGGGCGGTCAGATTGCTCGCTCTGCTGGTACATATGTCCAGATTGTTGGTCGTGACCGCGGTATGGTTATTGTTCGCCTGAACTCAGGTGAACAGCGTTACATCCGCAGTGATTGCATGGGCACGGTTGGCGCGGTTTCAAACCCCGACAACTCGAACCAGAATTTCGGTAAAGCTGGCCGCACCCGTTGGAAGGGCCGTCGTCCTTTGACACGTGGTGTTGCTAAAAACCCTGTCGATCACCCGCATGGTGGTGGTGAAGGTCGGACATCCGGTGGTCGTCATCCTGTGACGCCATGGGGCAAGCCAACTAAGGGTGCTCGTACTCGTAAGAATAAAACGACCGACAAGATGATCATCCGGTCGCGTCACGCTAAGAAGAAGAGGTAAGCATGGCTCGTTCCATCAAAAAAGGTCCATTTGTTGACCTCCACCTGCTGAAAAAAGCGCAGACCGCTCAAGAAGAAAGTAAGCGTACGCCCATAAAGACATGGTCGCGCCGTTCTACCGTTCTTCCTGATTTCGTTGGTTTGACTTTCAGTGTTTATAATGGCCAGAAATTCATCCCGGTTTCCGTGAATGAAGACATGGTCGGCCACAAGCTGGGTGAGTTCGCTCCGACGCGTAACTATTACGGCCATGGCGCTGACAAAAAAGGCAAGAAATAATGGGTAAGGCATCATCACCCCGCCGCGTTGGCGACAATGAAGCTTTGGCTGTTGGCAATTCCATTCGTGGATCTGCCCAAAAGCTGAACCTTGTTGCTCAATTGATCCGCGGCAAGAAAGCGGAAGACGCTTTGAACATCCTGTCCTTCTCTAAAAAGAGCATGGCAAAAGATGTAAGCAAGGTTCTCGCGTCCGCTATTGCCAATGCAGAAAACAACCATAACTTGGATGTTGATGCATTGATTGTTCAGGAAGCCAGTGTTGGCAAAGGCTTGACCATGAAGCGTTTCAAAGCGCGTGCTCGTGGCCGTTCCGCGCAAATCCTGAAACCTTTCAGCCGCGTTCGCATCGTTGTTCGCGAACACGAAGAAGAAGAAAAGGCGTAAACCATGGGTCAAAAAAGTAATCCTATCGGGCTTCGCCTGCAGATTAACCGGACTTGGGATAGCCGCTGGTATGCGGAAGGTTCCAATTACGGCGATCTCTTGATGGAAGACATCAAGATGCGCAAATTCATCATGGAGACCGTGCCACAGGCCGCGATTTCCAAGGTGGTGATTGAGCGTCCGGCCAAGACCTGCCGCGTGTCGATCTATGCTGCTCGCCCCGGTGTTATCATCGGTAAAAAAGGCGCGGATATTGAAAAGCTGCGTCGTAAGCTCAGCGACATGTCGACCGGCGATGTATCGCTGAACATTGTCGAAATTCGTAAGCCAGAAGTTGACGCGCAGTTGGTGGCGCAGGGCATTGGTGATCAGTTGATCCGCCGTGTTGCTTTCCGTCGGGCGATGAAACGTGCGGTTCAATCCGCTCTGCGTCTGGGCGCTGAGGGAATTAAAATTGTTTGTGGTGGTCGTTTGGGCGGAGCAGAAATTGCCCGCGTTGAATGGTATCGCGAAGGCCGCGTGCCGCTCCATACACTGCGCGCCAATATTGATTATGCCGAATATGAAGCGCTGACCGCTTACGGTATTATCGGTATCAAGGTTTGGATTTTCAAAGGCGAGATATTGGGTCACGATCCAATGGCTCAGGATCGGTTGATGGTAGAAGCACAGACTTCTGGCGTCCGCCCCTCTCGTTGAACATTAGGGAATAGGTAAAGCATCATGCTGCAACCAAAGAAACATAAATTCCGCAAGGCTTTCAAAGGCCGGATTAAGGGAAAAGCACCAGGCGGCACGACGCTGAACTTTGGATCTTATGGTCTCAAAGCGATGGAGCCTGATCGGATTACAGCGCGTCAGATCGAAGCGGCTCGCCGTGCGATTACACGTCACATGAAACGGCAAGGTCGTTTGTGGATCCGCATCTTCCCAGATGTACCGGTTTCCAAGAAGCCTGCTGAAGTGCGTCAGGGTAAAGGTAAGGGTTCAGTTGAATATTGGGCTTGCCGGGTAAAGCCAGGCCGGATCATGTTTGAACTGGATGGTGTTCCTGGACCCGTTGCTGCTGTTGCTTTCGAGCGCGCTGCGATGAAGCTCCCTATCAAGACAAAAGTTGTGGCTCGCCTAGGCGACACGTCACATTTGGAAGGTTAAGGACATGAGCAAGACAGAAGATTTGCGTACCAAGACCGACGATCAGCTTACCAGCGATCTGGCCGAACTAAAGCGTGAGGCATTTAACCTGCGCTTTCAGTCTGCGACCAACCAGCTAGAAAAGCCAAGTCGGATTCGTGAAGTACGCCGCACAATCGCAACGATTAAAACCCTGCAGAACGAGCGCGCGAAAGCCGCCGTCGCAGAAAAGGCGTAAGGAACCGATATGCCAAAACGTATTCTCACCGGCACCGTAGTGTCAGACAAAGGCGACAAAACAATTGTCGTTAATGTCGAACGCAAAGTGAAGCATCCGCTTTACGGAAAAATTATGCGTCGTTCGAAAAAATATCACGCGCATGACGAAAAGAACGAGATGAGCACTGGTGAAACAGTGCGCATTGAGGAGACAAAACCAATTTCCAAGCTCAAAACTTGGAAGGTGCTGGAACGGGTTGGCGCTGCTGCTGCTCCGGCCACACCAAAAGTTGGCGAAATTACTGCTGCAGACGAAGGCGAAGTCAAAGCCGAAAGCTGAAGCTAGCGAAGTTTAACTGTGCTCCGATGATTTGGAGCGGAATGAAGAAGGAATTGGATCCATGATCCAGATGCAATCGAACTTGGAGGTCGCTGACAATAGCGGAGCCAAACGCGTGCAGTGTATCAAGGTGCTGGGCGGTTCCAAGCGCCGGTTTGCTGGCGTTGGCGACATTATTGTTGTGTCGATCAAGGAAGCTGCACCGCGCGGTAAGGTCAAAAAAGGTGATGTTCACCGGGCTGTTATCGTACGCACTCGCAAAGATATCCGCCGCAAAGACGGTTCGGTTATCCGCTTTGACACCAATGCTGCTGTATTGGTCAACAATGCGAAGGAGCCTATTGGCACCCGTATTTTTGGCCCAGTGGTTCGCGAATTGCGCGCCAAGAAGCATATGAAAATCATCAGCCTTGCGCCGGAGGTACTATAATCATGGCCAGTGCAAAAATTAAAAAAGGTGACACCGTTGTTGTCTTGTCTGGCAAGGACAAAGGCAAATCCGGTGAAGTGACCAAGGTAATGCCAAAGGACGGTAAATTGATCGTTGCTGGTGCTAACATTGCAGTCCGTCATCGCAAACCAACACAGGCCAATCCGCAAGGTGGTCTGGAACGCCGTGAAGCACCAATGCATATCAGCAAAGTTGCTCTGGCCGATCCTAAAGATGGCAAGCCCACCCGGGTTCGCTTCGAAGAGAAAGACGGAAAAATGGTCCGTGTGGCCGTGAAATCCGGGGAGAAAGTCGATGGCTGATCAAGATTTGCCGCGCATGCGCAAAAAATATGACGACGAGATCGTCAAAGCGATGCAGGAAAAGTTCAACTACTCCAATCACATGGAAGTGCCAAAGATCACTAAGATCACACTGAACATGGGTGTTGGCGAAGGTAGTCAGGACAAAAAGAAAACTACGATTGCTGCCAAAGAAATGGAGCTGATCGCTGGCCAGAAGCCTGTCATTACCAAAGCAAAGACGTCTATCGCGACGTTCAAGCTGCGTGAAGGCATGCCGATCGGTTGTAAAGTGACATTGCGTCGTGAGCGTATGTACGAATTTCTCGATCGTCTGATCACGGTGGCTATGCCTCGTATTCGTGACTTTCGTGGATTGAATCCGAATAGTTTTGATGGTCGTGGCAACTTCGCTATGGGCATTAAAGAGCAGATTATTTTTCCTGAAATTGCCTATGACGACATCGACGTCGTGCGCGGCATGGACATTATCGTGACGACAAGCGCGAAAACGAATGACGAAGCTCGTGAGCTTTTGAAATTTTTCGGTTTCCCGTTTCCGAAGGAAGAAGAAGAGCAAGCAGCAGCATAAGCTGTCTTTATATTCATAATATCGCGGCGTGCTGCCGGGATACGCAAGAAAGGAAGAGAACTTAAGTCATGGCGAAACTGAGTTCCATTAATAAAAACGAACGTCGCAAAAAGCTGGTTAAGAAATATGCTGGCCGTTATGCGAAGTTGAAGGCGATGGCCAACGATCAGTCTCTTGATGAGACCGAGCGGTTGATGGCGCGTCTAAAGATGGCGGAAATTCCGCGCAACGGCAATCCAACCCGTGTGCGTAACCGCTGTGAAACAACAGGGCGTCCGCGCGGTTATTACCGTAAGTTTCGTCTCTGCCGCATCGAGCTGCGTGATATGGCCAATAAAGGTCTTATCCCCGGCGTAACGAAATCCAGCTGGTAAAGGGAAGATAATATGTCATTTACCGATCCCTTGGGTGATATGCTCACCCGTATCCGCAACGGACAGCAAGCGCGTAAAGATAGTGTGGTCAGCCCCGCTTCTAAATTGCGTGGCGCTGTTCTCGAAGTTCTGCAGCGCGAAGGCTATATTCGTGGCTACAGCGAAGAAGAGGTCAACAAGCACCCCGGTCTTCGTATTGAACTGAAATATTTTGAAGGTGAGCCGGCTATCCGCCACGTTGCCCGCGTTTCAAAACCTGGTCGTCGTATCTATAGTGGTTCAAGTGAACTGCCAACGGTTCGCAACGGCCTGGGCATCACAATCGTTTCGACGCCAAAAGGTGTTTTGTCTGACGCAGAAGCGCGCAGCCAGAATGTTGGCGGCGAAGTACTCGCAGAGGTGTTCTGATCATGTCTCGTATCGGAAAAAAAGCAGTAAGCATTCCTGACGGCGTTACCGCCAGCATGGAAGACGGTCTGGTGAAGGTCAAAGGACCAAAGGGCGAGCTTTCGACCCCTATGGTAGACGATCTGAGCTATGAGCTTAGCGATGGCGGTCTGCTGGTAACCCCAGCGAACAAGACAACCCGTGCGCGCGCCTATTGGGGCATGCAACGGACGCTGGTTCAGAACTTGATCGACGGCGTAACAGACGGTTTTACCAAGGTTCTTGAGATCACAGGTGTTGGTTATCGTGCTGCGGTTAAGGGCAAAGTCCTGAACCTTCAGCTTGGTTTCAGCCATGATGTGAATTTCGACATTCCAGAAGGCATTACCATCAAGACGCCTGATCAGACCACGGTCGAGATATCCGGCATCAATAAACAGCAGGTTGGTCAGGTTGCCGCAGAAATTCGGCGCTGGCGCAAACCGGAGCCTTATAAAGGCAAGGGTATTAAATATCGCGGTGAATATGTTTACCGCAAAGAAGGGAAGAAGAAATAAGCCATGGCTAATATTTCTCTATTCAAACGGCGTCAGCAACGCGTTCGCACCAAATTGCGGAAGCGCGGGCTCACAAAGCCTCGTTTGTCAGTTCACCGTACTGGCCGTCATATCTATGCGCAGGTCATTGATGACGCAGAGGGCAAAACTGTTGCCGCTGCGTCGACCATCGACAAGGCGTCGAAGGTAAAAACCGGTGCTGATAGTGCAGCGGCAGCCGATGTTGGCAAGCGCGTTGCAGCAGCAGCAAAAAAAGCCGGCGTCAAAGAAGTAATTTTTGACCGTGGCGGTTTCCTTTATCACGGACGTGTTAAGGCCCTGGCCGACGCGGCCCGCGAAGGCGGATTGGAGTTTTAAGCATGGCTGAAGAAGAAACAAAAACAGAAGCTACACCAGCAGCTGCAGCGCCAGCTGAAGCTGCTCCTGCAGCCGCTAAGCCACAAGAACGTCAAGGTCGCGGTGGAAACCGTGGCGGCGGTGGCGGTAATCGCGACAAACGTGGTGGCCGTGATGGCGGACGTGGACGCGGTGGCCGTGGCAATAATGACGGCGGCGAAGAGCTGATTGAAAAGCTGGTTCACATCAACCGGGTTTCCAAAACAGTTAAAGGCGGTAAGCGCTTTGGTTTTGCCGCGTTGGTTGTTGTTGGCGACGGCAAAGGTCGTGCTGGTTTCGGTAAGGGTAAAGCACGCGAAGTGCCTGAAGCCATTACCAAAGCAACGGCTGCTGCGAAAAAGAAAATGGTTCGCGTTCCATTGCGTGAGGGTCGTACCCTCCACCATGATGGCACGGGTCAATTTGGCGCAGGTAACGTGACTTTGCGTTCGGCGCCTCCAGGTACCGGTATTATTGCTGGTGGTCCTATGCGTGCGGTGTTCGAAAGCCTTGGTGTTGCCGATGTGGTGACCAAGTCCAACGGAACATCCAATCCTTATAACATGATCCGGGCGACATTCGTGGCGCTTGGTGAGCAGACCAGCCCTAAGTCTGTGTCCCAGCGGCGCGGCAAGAAAATCGCTGATCTGCTTGGTCGCGGCGGCGCTTCTGAAGCACAGGCTGAAGCCGATGCTGCAGCAGTTACGGAGTAAGGCATAATGGCTAAAGTAAAAATCAAGCAGGTTGGTTCGCCAATCCGTCGTCCAGAAGATCAGCGTAAGACGCTGATCGGCCTGGGGTTAAACAAAATGCATCGTGTTTCCGAATTGGAAGACACACCGGAAGTGCGTGGCATGATCCGTAAGGTGCACCATCTGGTAGAGGTTGTTGAAGGGTAAACCCTGAAAACAGCCGTGCGAATAAAAGCGAAAGCGAGTACACGACATGAAATTAAACGAACTTAGAGATAATGACGGCGCGCGCAAATTGCGTACCCGTGTTGGCCGCGGCATTGGTTCCGGCAAAGGTAAAACCGCTGGACGTGGTCAAAAAGGCCAGAAGTCCCGCTCTGGTGTATCCATTAACGGTTTCGAAGGTGGTCAGATGCCCCTTCACATGCGGATCCCGAAACGTGGTTTCAACAACCCGTTCGGCACCGACTATGCTGAAGTCAATCTGGGTATGATCCAGAAGTTCATCGACGCCAAGAAGCTTGCCAACAAAGGCACGCTGGATCAGGCGGCTTTGAATGCAGCTGGTCTGACCCGTGGCGGCAAAGACGGTGTTCGTTTGCTCGCTAAAGGCGAAATCAAGGCGAAAATCACCATTGCAGTTGCTGGCGCTTCTAAAGCGGCCATCGAAGCAGTAGAAAAAGCTGGCGGTAAAGTCGAAATTCTTGCTGGCGCTGCAGTGCACCGTCCAAAGAACGAGAAGAAAGCAGTCGCTTCCAAGCCTGCTAAAGAGAAAAAAGCGGCTAACAGAGCCAAAAAGGAAGATTGATTTAAACCAATCAACGGCCCCGCTGAGCTATAGAGCTTAGACGGGGCCTTTCTTTTTTAACTGTATCGGCGCAGCTTGATGCCCAAGAGCCTTGTTTTTCGGGCAGCAACATCCGATATGGGATCGATGCATTGATTTGAAGGTGAAACGCCTTCATGAACGGCGGGTAAGGAACTACTAGCATGGCATCAAAAGCCGATCAGGTCGCAGCAAATTTGAGCCTGGCAAAATTCGGAGAAGCAACCGAACTTCGCAAACGGATCTGGTTTACACTGGGTGCGCTGGTGATTTTTCGTCTGTTGAGTTTTGTGCCGTTGCCGGGCGTTGATCCCGTTGTCTTGGCTGATCTTTATGATCAGACACGCGGCGGTGTTCTGGATATTTTTAACACATTTTCCGGCGGTTCACTGGAACGAATGAGCCTGATTGCGCTGGGGGTTATGCCCTATATTACCGCGTCGATTGTGGTTCAACTGGCAGCAGCCTTGTCTCCGACATTGGCAGCTATCAAGAAAGATGGCGAGGCGGGCCGGAAAAAACTCAACCAATATACGCGCTATGGCACGGTTGGTCTGACGGCGATCCAAGGCTATTTCATCGCTGTCGGCCTTGAAAGCTTCGCCTCGCAATCCGGCCTGCAAGCTGTGATTAATCCCGGTATCGGTTTCCGAATGGGCGCTGTTATCAGTCTTGTTGGTGGTACATTGTTCCTCATGTGGCTGGGTGAGCAAATCACTAGCCGCGGTATCGGCAACGGTATTTCGTTGATTATTATGGCTGGTATTGTCGCCCAAATGCCGACCTTTGTTGGCAACCTGATGGAAGGCAGCCGGACCGGTTCAATTGGCGCTCTGACAATTGTTGGTTTGATCGCCATGGTCGTCTCACTGGTTCTCTTTATCAGCTTTATGGAGCGCGCGCAAAGACGGGTGCTCATCCAATATCCCAAGCGAGCCACGCAAAATGGCGTGATGCAAGCGGATCGCAGCCATCTTCCTTTGAAGGTGAATACTGCCGGCGTTATCCCGCCAATCTTTGCATCATCGTTGTTGCTGATGCCACTGACCGTTAGTCAGTTTGCGGGCAATGCCACAGCGGGTGAAAGTGCGAGCGGTGATTTCATCATCACCTTGAACCAATATCTTGCGCACGGACAACCGCTTTACATGGCGCTGTATGCCGCTGGTATTATCTTCTTCTGTTTCTTCTACACTGCTGTGGTGTTCAACCCGGAGGAAACTGCCGAGAATCTCAAGAAAAATGGTGGTTTCGTGCCCGGCATTCGCCCAGGTAAAAATACATCGGACTATTTGGATTATGTGTTGACCCGGATCACGGTCGTTGGCGCAGCTTATCTGGCCTTTGTTTGTGTATTGCCGGAATATGTGATGGCGCAGACAAACCTGCCGCTTTTTTTCTTAGGCGGCACCAGCTTGCTTATTATCGTGAATGTGACTGTCGATACAGTGACCCAAATTCAAAGCCATTTGCTGGCTCTGCAATATGGTGATCTGCTCAAGAAGGCCAAATTAAAAGGCGGCCGTCGCAAGCGTTAAAAATATTCCTCCGGGATATACAGGTTATAGGGGACAGTAACTTATGGACATTATCCTGTTGGGACCACCGGGTGCCGGTAAAGGCACTCAGGCGGGTCTGCTTGAAGACGGACATGGGATGATCCAACTGTCGACTGGCGACATGTTGCGAGCTGCGGTCAAGGCCGGCACCGAAGTGGGTTTGAAAGCCAAAGCACTGATGGACGCCGGCGAACTGGTTCCTGATGAGGTGGTTTCCGGCATCATTGGCGATAAGCTGGATGAACTTGGGCCAGAACAAGGTGTAATTTTTGATGGCTATCCGCGCACTGAGGCGCAGGTATATTCGCTCGACGAGATATTGAGTGCCCGTAACCGCAAACTCCACCATGTCATTGAGCTAGGGGTTGATGTTGAAGCTTTAGTGGAGCGCATAACCGGCCGCTTTACCTGCGGCAATTGTGGGGAAGGCTATCATGATACGTTCAAGCAGCCCGCCACAGAAGGCGTTTGCGACGCTTGCGGTTCAACAGAATTTAAACGCCGCCCAGATGATAACGAAGAAACCGTTCGCACGCGTATGGGTGAATATCGTGCTAAGACCCAACCGATCCTGCCCATCTATGAAGAGCGCGGCATCGTGACGAAAGTAGATGGTATGGGTAGCATGGATGATGTCAGCAATGCGATCGAAGCTGTTTTAGCACTGGATTAAACTGTCTTCGTTGATGGGTCGATAAACCATTGCCAGTGGCAGGGACGATAACTAGTCTTGCCCGCTATACGGGGGAGACAATGATGTTCCGATTCATAATATATATTGCTGCTATTTTTATGGCCACAGCGGCGCAAGCCGAAGTGACCAATACAGCCGATAACGGCTTCACTGTAAAACACCTGCAGGTGGTTAGCGGATCAACCGAGCAGGTATGGAAGACTATCATCGCGCCCGCGCGGTGGTGGAATGGGGACCACAGCTTTTCCGGCAATGCGGAAAATTTCTATCTGGTCGCGCAGGCGGGGGGCTGCTTTTGTGAGCTTCTTCGGAAAACGGATGCAGACAATATCAAGTCCGCTGACGGCAGTGTGCAGCATATGCGTGTGATTTTCGCGCACAATAACAAAGCTCTGCGTATGTCCGGAGCGCTGGGTCCGTTGCAGGGTGAGGCGGTCACTGGAACGCTAACTATTGGTCTGCAACCTGATGGCGAAAATACTGGGGTATCTTTTGTCTATAAAGTCGGTGGTTATATGGAATTTCCGGTCGACCAGATTGCTCCAGCGGTAGACGGCGTGATTGGCGAACAACTTGCCCGGCTTGCGGCCCTATTTGCACCGGAAGAAGAAACAGAGGCTGAGCCGGAAGAAGCTGAAAACGCCGAATAAATACGCCAGAATATCAAGGCTTTACCTATCGAACAAATTGCCGTTAATATAATGCCATAATCAATTGCGATTCGAGGGCATCGTGGTTGATAACGGGCGCGCAGATAATCACCTAAGGGGGAGTAAGACGATGGCCGTATCCGATCATGTAGATTTTCCAACATTCATGGCAGGCGTTAAAAAACGCAATCCGGGACAAACCGAATTTATTCAGGCGGTGCAAGAAGTCGCTCAGGATATTTACGGATTTATCGACGACAAGGAAGAATATCACGCCGCGCAGATTTTGCGGCGTATGGCAGAACCTGACCGCGTGGTGTCATTCCGCGTTTGCTGGGAAGATGATAATCACAATATTCGCGTCCAGCGCGGTTGGCGAGTTCAAAATAACAATGCCATTGGCCCTTATAAAGGCGGCGTCCGTTTCCATCCCAGCGTGACCGAAAGCGTTTTGAAGTTTCTGGCCTTTGAGCAAACGTTCAAAAATTCGCTTACCGGTCTACCTATGGGCGGCGGCAAAGGTGGAGCCAATTTCAATCCTAAAGGTAAGTCTGATGCGGAAGTCATGCGCTTCTGCCAGTCCTTCATGACCGAGCTTTATCGTCATATTGGTCCTGATACCGACGTTCCTGCAGGCGACATTGGCGTTGGCGGCCGTGAAATTGGTTATATGTTTGGCCAGTACAAACGGATCACCAATCGCTGGGAAGGTGTTTTGACCGGTAAAGGCCGTGAATATGGCGGCAGTGCAATGCGTCCAGAAGCCACTGGCTATGGTGCGGTTTACTTTATGCAAAACATGTTGGCGCACAAAAAAGATACTATTGAAGGCAAGACAGCGGTCATTTCCGGGTCTGGCAATGTCGCTACTCATGCGGCAGAGCAAATCACCAAGCAGGGCGGCAAGGTGCTGACTCTTTCCGATAGTGGCGGCTTTGTTCATGATCCGGACGGCTTTACGCAGGAGAAGATCGATTGGGTCAAAGATCATAAAACCCATCGTCGTGGACGCATGTCGGAATATGTCGAAGAGTTTAAAGGTGCAACTTTCCATGAAGGGCAACGCCCTTGGAGTGTCGCCTGCGATCTCGCCCTGCCTTGTGCGACACAAAATGAGCTTAATGAAGACGAAGCGAAAATGCTGGTCTCCAATGGCGTGCAAGCCGTGTCAGAAGGCGCGAATATGCCAACAACCTTGGAAGGCGTTCACGTGTTCCACGACGCGAAGATTATGTACGGTCCAGGCAAGGCCGCCAATGCTGGCGGTGTGGCCGTATCCGGCCTCGAAATGAGCCAGAATGCGGAACGCATAAGCTGGAACCACGAGCGGCTCGGCACGATGTTGACCGAATTGATGGAAGGCATCCACAGCCAATGCGTAGAATATGGCGACCAGGGCGATGGCTATGTCGACTATGTGAAGGGCGCGAATATTGCAGGCTTTAAGAAGGTTGCCGATGCGATGCTGGCTTATGGCGTCGTCTAAGGTTCAACAAATATAAGATCGCAGCAAAGGCGCCGGGGTTAAAGCTCCGGCGCTTTTTGTTTGGCCGCGCTAGTTTGTGTCCTGAACAAAATTCTGAGGCACGGGCGAGCAACCACAGATGTGAAACCGCGGAAATTAGCGTCTGATTTTAACCGATTTTGCCTCTAAGGCGAATAGTCAGACTAGTAGCACCAGCACCTGTATCTGGCGCCATAAATCCGGTTGGTGATATCCTGATATGGGTGATTGCAGGATCAGTGCCATCCCCTGAATCAGAAGGGCTATAGCCGAAATTACTGCCGTCGGTTGAAAAGGATACGGAGTCCATTGGATCGCCGAGTCCTCCATAGCTAAAGGCAAGCCCTGAACCAGGTGTGCCGTCTTGAAATTGGACAGGGCCGGTGCCCGGTGTCGAAAAGTCTGTAACAATCAATGCCAATTCCGCAGGTAGCGCTTCGGTAACTATGACACTGTCATAATCGGGCGGCGCGTTACCGCTATTTTGAACGATGATGAGATATTCGACAGTGGCACTCGGCAAGGCAAAGCCGCTACCTAAATTGTCGACGAACGAGACACTGGTTTTGGTTACCGAGAGGGTTGGCTCCAGTAAAGCATGGAAGCTTTGAGAAAAAGCGAGAATGGAGGCGGATTCACCGGTATGCGCCCGCTCGGCGTCTCTGGATGTATCCTCATCAACGGTTAATCCAATTAACGTGCTGCTGAGGCTGCATCGGCGCAACCAACCGCCGTCTCCGCCGATGTGGCTGTTCTTTTTAGCAACCACAATAGCGCTCGCGCTGGCTTGCCCAAAGCCGTTCGTGAAACAGCCATTGTCCCACCCGCGGATATTGGTGCCACTGTTGACGGTGCTCCAAGTTATGGAATTGCCTGCAATGTCAGGAAAGGTGCCGCTGACGCCTGAGGGAAAGGCTATCCAACCAACGGTCTCGGCTGAAGGTACCGGGCCAGCATTGGCCTCACTGCGTTCCAAGGCCAATTGAAATCCGTTTGTGGATATGTTGTTAAGCGTGGCGGTGATAAATGGTTGGGAGCTTTGACTGGCAACCGTGCGGGTTTCGCTATTGGCGGTTTGAATTTGCGCGATAACGCTAGGCGTTCCGGGCAGGGACGATGCAAAAAATACCGATGCCCAACTTTCTGCGCCCGCAACGCCGGCGCCATGTTGGACGGCTGCAATGCTCGCTGTTCCGGCTTCAACAATTCGCCCGTCGGGTAAGACATGGCGTCCTGGCTCCGCGGCAACATAATGTACGTTTTGTGCCGCATGCGGCCCATCGAAACTATCCGGTTCGCGGATGAGTTCATCAAAGCCGGTAGTAGTGATATTTGTTATGCGTATGGCCGCCGCATCGCTACCATTATTGTCGGACAAGGCGACTACGACCGGCACTGTATCGAAGCTCTGCTGAAAATTCACACGCACGACATTGCCATTGGAGGTGGTATTATGGGCTGTAAAGCTTCCCGCTTCAAACCTTCCTGCGTGGGCCGGGGCGGCAGCGACCATCAGCATACCGAATGCCCAAAGCATCGATACCAGCTGCGCTAAACGCGCATCGGTCCATTTTTCTACCCACATGCGTTCTATTTATCATGTTCCGGTTAAGGAATTTTTGACTAGTGGACTGTGATATGTAAAATCATATGAATGGTACGCCTGAAAGAATAGCTCTGTTTGCCGCGCAAACCGCTATTGACAGCGCCAGCGACTCTCCCTATCTCAACTTTATTCGAAATCCATAGCAACCGGCAACGCTTTCGTGGCGTCCGCTGGTTTTGTGCGTTTTGGATGTAATTTTAACAGCTTAGCTATGAGATAGGGGCCGGCGAATCGGTCTCTGTGGAGCAGGAGAAAAATATTGGCACGTATTGCCGGGGTAAATATCCCAACAAACAAGCGCGTAATTATCTCGCTTACCTATATTCACGGTATCGGACGCACAAAAGCAGCCGAAATTGTCGAAAAATTGAAAATCGATCCAGCCCGTCGGGTTCAGGACCTTACCGATCAGGAAGTTTTGCAAATTCGTGAAACCATTGATGCGGATTTGACCGTTGAAGGTGATTTGCGTCGCGAAACCGCAATGAACATCAAACGTCTTATGGATCTGGCCTGCTATCGCGGTCTTCGTCATCGTAAAGGACTTCCTGTTCGCGGACAGCGTACGCATACAAATGCGCGCACCCGTAAAGGTAAGCCAAAAGCGATTGCTGGTAAGAAAAAATAAGACATTAGCCCCAATTTTTGGGGACTTGTCTCTTCTGGATATTAGGTAGGAATTGATCAAATGGCACGGGAACCGCAGCGCGTAAAGAAAAGCGCGCGCAAAAATATTTCGGCAGGCGTCGCGCACGTCAACGCCACATTTAACAATACGATGGTCACCATCACCGACGCACAGGGCAATGCAATAAGCTGGTCCTCTGCAGGTATGATGGGTTTTAAGGGCTCTCGTAAATCTACGCCGTATGCGGCGCAGGTTGCAGCAGAAGACGCTGGCAAAAAAGCAGCTGATCATGGTGTTCGCACCTTGGAAGTGGAAGTGAAAGGACCTGGCTCTGGCCGTGAGTCCGCACTTCGCGCGCTGCAGGCCGTCGGTTTCACCATTACCTCGATCCGCGATGTTACGCCGATCCCGCATAATGGTGTCCGTCCGTCCAAACGTCGTCGCGTCTAAGCCGCTCAAGTTTACGGGAACTATCCGGCCGGTAGTTTCCAATTTTTTGGTAATTCAGAGTGGTAACGGTCCAATCCACTCTTTGAACTCACTAGGGGAAGTCCATGACTGTCAATATGAAGAACTGGCAAGAACTGAAGAAGCCCAATGTTCTCGATATAAAATCTGGTGGTGATCCCAAGCGTAAAGCTACTTTTGTAGCGGAACCTCTTGAGCGCGGCTTTGGCTTGACTATCGGTAACGCGCTCCGTCGCGTTTTGCTGTCATCGCTGCAAGGCGCTGCGGTTACCTCGATCAAGATCGAAAATGCTCTGCATGAATTCTCGTCGCTTCCTGGCGTACGTGAAGATGTCACCGACATTGTTTTGAACGTCAAACAGATCGCTCTGAAAATGGAAGGCGAAGACGCTAAGCGTCTGCAGCTTTCTGCAACCGGTCCTGCTGAAGTTACAGCAGGCGATATTGCGGTTTCTGGCGACATCGAGGTGATGAACCCCGATCTGGTTATCTGTCACCTTGACGAAGGCGCGTCGTTCAACATGGAACTGACCGTCAATGTTGGTAAGGGATATGTTCCAGCGGTTGCTAACCGTCCGGCAGACGCACCAATCGGTTTGATCCCAGTAGATTCGCTCTACTCGCCAATCCGTCAGGTTTCTTACAAAGTCGACAATGCCCGTGTTGGTCAGGAGCTTGACTTTGATAAGCTAAACCTCACCATCGACACCGACGGCACCGTGACCCCGGAAGATGCTATCGCTTATGCAGCGCGCATTCTTCAGGACCAGTTGCAGCTGTTCGTGCATTTCGAAGAAGCTTTAGAAAGCGTGTCTTCGCCGATCGGCATGGCCGCAGCACAGAGCCAACAGGAAAGCGATGCGAACCAGCTCAACCGCTACCTTCTCAAGAAGGTCGACGAGTTGGAACTCTCGGTACGTTCGGCCAACTGCCTCAAGAACGACAATATCATCTATATTGGCGATCTCGTGCAGAAAACCGAAGCAGAAATGCTGCGTACGCCGAACTTTGGCCGCAAATCCTTGAACGAAATCAAGGAAGTGTTGTCCAGCATGGGTCTGCGTCTGGGAATGGATATTCCTGGTTGGCCGCCTGAAAATATCGAAGAAATGGCCAAAAAGCTTGAGCAAGAGCTGCTTGGTTGAAACCATTAAACCTCTCCCCTTCAGGGGAGAGGCAGTGAGACTTGGTCCTGCACTTGCAGGGCCTAGTCGCAGCGGAGTGGGGTTTTTGTAGGCCCCACCCCAACCCCTCCCCTGAAGGGGAGGGGCTAAAGAAGGGAAAACTGGCCGACCCTTTGAACCGGCCTGCATCGGGGTACCTCATACGGCCCCAATACGAACGGAGTATAGAATATGCGTCATAGAATGAAGGGCCGCCGTATGCAGCGGACCGGTGCTCACCGTCAGGCTTTGCTGAAAAACCTGTCTGCGGCACTGATCAAGCATGAGCAGATCATGACAACCCTGCCGAAAGCCAAAGAAATGCGGCCTTATGTAGAGAAGTTGGTCACGCTGGCGAAAAAAGGTGGCTTGTCCAACCGTCGCTTGGCTCACGCTCGTTTGATGGACGAGACCCAAGAAAAGAAACTTTTCGGTGAACTGGCTGAACGTTATGCCGACCGTAGCGGTGGATATACCCGGATTATAAAAGCCGGTTTCCGCGATTCAGATGCTGCAGCTATGGCAGTGATCGAACTGGTCGACCGGAACGAAGAAGCTAAAGGTCAGGACAGTGGTCCAGATCAAAATGCTGAGGAAGATTTCGAAGAGGCGTAAGCCCTTCCTCTGAAGGACAGTTTCAATTGATATCAGAGGCTGCAGGCGATAAGCTTGCGGCCTCTTTTCGTTTTATCATTGTTGTTCGGGAAATTCTCATGCGTATCACCAGCCTATTTGCCTTGGCGCTTGCTAGCAGCACTGCAATTACCTCCATTCCCGCTCTGGCCCAAACCGATGCGACAGCGAAAGATGACACTTTGACCTATCCCGAGACCAAAACTGTCGATGTAATCGACGAGCAATTTGGAGAGCAAATCGCTGATCCCTATCGTTGGCTGGAAAATGATGTTCGGGAAGATGCCGATGTAGCGGCGTGGGTGGAAGCGCAAAATGCTGTGACCGATGGCTATCTCGAAAAGCTGGAGGGCCGCGAGGCATTGGCTGCTTCCATGACCAAGCTGTTCAACTATGATGCGTTGGGTGTCCCAGTCGAAGCAGGCGGGAAATATTTTTACGAGCGTAAGAGTGGCGGCCAGAATCAGGCGATACTTTATGTTCGGGATGGAACCGATGGTGAAGAACGCGTGCTTATTGACCCGGCGGGATGGTCAGAAGATGGCGCGACTGCGCTAGCGGAATGGAAGCCTTCTGAAGATGGCAGTTTGCTCGCCTATGCTATTCAGGACGGCGGATCGGACTGGCGCACAGTAAAGGTGATCGATGTCGCGACGGGTGAAGAAAAGCCGGATACGGTCGAGTGGGTCAAATTCTCGAACCTTGCTTGGATGCCAGAAAATAGCGGCTTTCTTTATTCTCGATTTCCAGAACCGAAAGAGGGCGCGGCTTTTCAGTCACTGAACAAAGATCACACAATCTATATGCATGTGCTGGGACAGGCACAGGCGAAAGATATAAAGGTCTATGCAACGCCCGACAGGCCGGAACTTAACCATGTTGCCGAGGTGACGTCGGATAAGGAATGGGTGGTCATTACATCTTCATCCGGCACCGATGATCGTTATGAAATGACACTGGTCAAGGTCGATGCACCACAGCTTACGACGCGCACGCTGGTTGAGGGTTTCGACCATAGCTGGTCATTGATCGACGGCATTGGCGATACGCTTTACTTCGCGACCAATAAGGATGCCAAGCGATTGCGGGTGGTGAAAACCGATCTATCCAAGCCGGAAAATCGCGACGTCATGTGCGATGGGCCGGATTCTGCGACGACTACATGCGGTCAAGACGTCTATGTCTTTAGTGAAGTGGTACCAGAACATACAGCCACCATTGATAGTGCCGCAATTGTTGGTGATATGCTGGTCGTTGATTTTATCGATGATGCCAAAAGCAGGCTGGAAGCCTTCGCATTGGATGGGACGCCCAAAGGTGTTGTCGATCTGCCTGGCCTGGGCACTGTCGGCGGTTTGAATGGGTCTGCCAAGTCGGACAAAGGCTATTTTGCATTTGGAAGCTTTAACCAGCCCAATGGTATTTACAGTTTTACCGATACTGGCAAACCCGATGTCTGGGCCAAACCGGACCTGCCGTTTGATCCCGAGACGATTTCTGTCACCCAGCGCTTTTACGACAGCAAGGACGGCACGAAAATTCCGCTATTCTTGGTTCACAAGAAAAACCTTGATCTGAGCGACGGCGCGCCGACGTTGCTTTACGGCTATGGTGGATTCAACATATCCGTCCTGCCCGGTTACAGCGCGCCTAAAATGGCGTGGATCGAAGCGGGCGGTGTTTATGCCTCTGCCAATCTGCGTGGCGGCGGCGAATATGGCAAAGAGTGGCATGATGGGGGCCGTTTGCAGAATAAACAGAATGTGTTTGATGATTTTATCGCAGCCGGCGAATATCTGATTGCGGAAGGCATTACGCCGAAAGACGGTCTGGCGATCGAAGGGCGGTCCAATGGCGGTTTGCTGGTTGGTGCGGTGATGAACCAGCGCCCGGACCTGTTTACCACCGGCCATGCGGCCGTGGGCGTGATGGATATGCTGCGCTTTGATCGGTTTACAGCCGGCCGCTATTGGGTGGATGATTATGGCTATCCGAACAAGCAAGCGGATTTCAGGAAGCTCCTGACCTATTCACCTTATCACAATATCAAAGATGGCACGGATTATCCGGCATTGATGATTTCAACCGCGGATACCGATGATCGCGTGGTGCCAGGCCATAGCTTCAAATATACCGCGCGTCTGCAGGCGCTAAACACTGGTGAGAAGCCGCACCTGATCCGTATCGAAACGCGGGCAGGGCATGGCAGCGGAAAGCCGACCGATAAGTTGATCGAGGAATATTCCGATATTTACGGATTTATGGCGGATGCCGTGGGCTTGACGATTGCCGACTAGCTTTCGCTAGCCGGCATCAATCAGTTAAACATCGAGATTGGCGACGTTCAGCGCATTATCGACGATAAATTCGCGCCGTGGTTCGACGACGTCACCCATAAGCTTGGTGAATATTTCGTCGGTCAGGTCGGCTTGTTCGACCGTGACACGCAACAGGGAGCGAACTTCTGGATCCAGTGTTGTTTCCCATAGCTGTTCTGCGTTCATTTCCCCGAGACCTTTATAGCGCTGGAAAGACAAACCTTTGCGACCCGCGGCCAATATGGTGTCGAGCAATTCCGATGGCCGCGTTATCAATGTACCCTCTGACCCAACAGTAGCATCATCTTCTTTGTCATCACTGTCGCCCGCAGCGCTTTTTATCAGGCGGCTGCCACTCGCATAGGTCGCACTTTGTTCAGAGGCGAGACTGTGTAGTTTTCGCGCTTCTGCGGATTCAAGGAATTTGGCTTCGATAATGTGATGATCGGTAACGCCGCGCCACAGGCGCTCGAACAGATAGCCCCCTTCTTCGGAGACACTGCCTGACCATCGACCTTCGTCGTCAACCTTATCCATCCATGCAGCGGCGGCATCAACCGCAGCCTGTCGCTCTGGACGGCCATGGTCGGGATTGAGCGCGCCGGTGAGCGCCATACCTTCAACAATTGTGCTATCATAACGCCGCGGCACATAGGTCATCAGGGAGCGCATCCGCCGACCATGTTCGATTAAGCTGCGCAAATCTTCACCCGATCGTGCGCCTTCATTGGTTTGCAAAATCATGCTTTGCAGGCCAGCATCGACCAGATATTGGTCCAGCGCATTATCGTCTTTCAGATAGACTTCACTCTTGCCCTTGCCGACTTTGTAAAGCGGTGGCTGGGCGATATAGAGATGCCCATTCTCGACGATCTCCGGCATTTGGCGATAGAAGAAGGTCAGCAGCAACGTGCGGATATGCGCGCCATCGACGTCAGCATCGGTCATGATGACAATCTTGTGATAGCGTAGCTTTTCCAGATTGAAATCTTCGCGACCAATGCCGGTTCCCATGGCTTGAATCAGCGTGCCAACTTCTTTGGATGAGAGCATCCGATCAAAGCGCGCGCGCTCGACGTTGAGGATTTTACCCTTGAGCGGCAGGATCGCTTGATAATGGCGATCACGACCCTGTTTGGCAGAACCACCAGCGGAATCACCCTCCACCAGGAAGAGTTCGGATTTTGCCGGATCGCGCTCCTGACAATCAGCCAGTTTGCCGGGCAGCGAGGCAATATCCATTGCGCCCTTGCGCCGGGTCAATTCACGCGCCTTTTTCGCCGCTTCACGGGCCGCAGCAGCATCGATGACCTTCTGAACCACCATAGACGCATTTTGCGGGTTTTCTTCCAGCCATTCCGCCAATTTGTCAGCCATCAGGCTTTCGAGTGGCTGGCGTACTTCAGAAGATACCAGCTTATCCTTGGTTTGTGAGCTAAATTTCGGATCTGGCAGCTTAACGGAAACAATCGCGGTCAGACCTTCTCGCATATCATCGCCAGTCAGCTTGACTTTCTCTTTCTTGAGCGCGCCAGAGCTTTCGGCATAATTGTTGAGCGTACGGGTCAGCGCCGAACGAAAGGCCGCCAAATGGGTGCCACCATCACGCTGCGGGATATTGTTGGTGAAGCACAGCACATTTTCATAATAGCTGTCATTCCACTCTAAAGCGACGTCGATGGTGACATCGTCGCGATCGCCATGAATGGCAATTGGTTCGGGAACCAGAGGTGTTTTGTTGCGATCAAGATATTGCACAAAGGCCGCAATGCCGCCTTCATAAAAGAGATCAATTTCCTTGGTTTCTTCACTGCGCTCATCGCGCAGCAGAATGTGGACGCCACTATTCAGAAAAGCGAGCTCTCTGTAGCGATGCTCCAGTTTTTCAAAGTCAAAATCGGTAATCTTGAATGTCGCAGGGGAAGGGAAGAATGTAACCCTCGTACCTTTTTTGACGCCTGTTTCATTATCTGCCGGCGGCGCATCGCCAATGACTTCCAATGAGCGCACGGCATCGCCAAATTCAAAGCGCATATTATGCTCTTTGCCGTCGCGCCAGATGTTGAGCTCCAGCCATTCGGACAGCGCATTCACAACCGAAACACCAACGCCGTGCAAGCCACCAGAAACTTTATAGGCATTGTCGTCGGATGTGTTTTCAAACTTACCACCCGCATGGAGCTGGGTCATAATAACTTCTGCAGCCGATACGCCTTCTCCGGCATGCATGCCGGTCGGGATGCCGCGTCCATTATCTTCCACAGAAACACTGCCATCCGCGTTCAGCGTGATCAGAATCAGATCGCAATGACCGGCCAGAGCCTCATCAATCGCGTTATCCGAAACCTCGAACACCATATGATGGAGGCCCGATCCATCATCGGTATCGCCAATATACATGCCGGGCCGTTTGCGGACGGCATCAAGGCCTTTCAGAACCTTGATCGAGTCCGCACCATAGGCATTTTGATTGGAAGTATCGGCAGCCGATTCGGGGCTATCCGGGGTGTCATTTTCTGTGTTTTCACTCATAAGTTTCTTTTAGACCTTTAAGGTTTGAAACCCAAGGAATTTGTTGGAAAACAGGATATTATATTCCATATTTTACAGATAGTTAAGTAGATTTGATTGCGGGTTATATATGGTGATAGTTTTCGTTGGTGAAATGCTGGCCTAGACGCTGAATGCATTAGGAGAATAGCTTATGAGTAACCCCGCAGATATTGTACCCTTTGCCAAAACAATGGGCATAAAGATCACTGAAATGACCAAAGAGCGAATCCTCGGTGAAATGCTCGTCCGGCCAGAAATTTGTACCGCAGGAAATGGCCGTGATACGCCGTCCATACATGGTGGGGCGGTGATGACCTTTGCAGATGTACTGGGTGCTTTTGGCGGATTTGCCAACCTACCGGAGGGAGCAAATGGAACCACCACATCTGAAAGTAAGACCAATTTCCTGCATGCCGCCGCGGAGGGGCAAATCGTCTATGGCGAAGCGGTGCCGTTCAAAGTCGGCAAAAGGCAATCGGTCTGGCAAACACGGATAACTCTGGAAGACGGAACATTGGTGGCGGTCGTTACCCAAACTCAAATTGTGCTCTGAACCAATTGATTATTCGAATCATTCCAAAATTATGTAACATGGTCTAGACCATCGATATGATGAAAACCCTGATCCCTGTTGCGTTGATTTGTTTTGCCACTGTGGCATGCTCCGAAACCACCCAAGTTAGTGATGACTTGCCGGAAAGCCGTTCTGACGTCGACAATCCCACCGGCCGGACCGAGCGGGTAAATTCAAACCCCGATGAACGGCCTGTGCGAATAGGAGAGGGCGGTCCGCGCTTTGACGCGTGTCAGGCCGTCGGTAAAGTCGCGGACTTGCGGAGTGCCAAGCTGAGCGTTCGTATTGCGCCGTTTGATAGTGCAAAAGAGAAAGAAAGTCTGTCGGAAGGGCAAATAGTCTTCATCTGCACGCGCAGTCATGACCAACAATGGCTGGGCATTGTCTATGACAATAGCGCAACGCCCGACGCTGATCCCAGATCAGTGGATTGCGGCGTATCGTCTCCAGTGCGTTCCAAGCGCAACTATGATGGTCCTTGCAAAAGCGGCTGGGTAGAGAGCACTTTCGTTAAACTGGTGGCGGGTTAGCCCGTTAGCATTTGTCTGTGCCGCGAGCAGGAGAACTATGTCTCGTCTTGATGGGGGAAGCATCTAGACGAAGCGAGCTGAGGGTGCGATGGTCTATGGCTAAGCTTACAACAGGAAAGCCGCTAAATGACCCTCGATCCCGTCGCCTATCTTGAGCAGCCATTTGGCCATCTTGCTGATTTAATCAACGCCCATGCCGTCAATCAGCCCGACCGTATTGCATTGGATGATGGTGAAGAAAGCCTCACTTGGTCTGAGACGGCGGCACTGGTCCAACGCGTAGCCGCTCAGCTTCAAGCAGATGGTCTTGAAAAAGGGCAGGCAGTTTCCATTCTTGGGACGACATCGATCCGCTATGCGATCGCGTATCTTGGCGCGATTGTTGCTGGTGGTTGCGCCGCGCCGCTGACCACGTCTGCAACGCCGAAGCAGCTTGCTAATATGATGGTCGATAGCGGAGCTATGCACTTGTTCGTCGATAGCGCGAAGCGAGCGGAATTGTTTGAAAGCGGCGTCGATTTGCCTCGCCTTCAGCATGTCATGATGGACAATGCGGCAGAAGAAGGCGCGCCTGCAATGCGCGAGTGGATGGCCGAAGAAGGGATTATACCAAAAGATGTGGAAGTCGATCCGAAAGATCCGTTTAACATTATCTATTCCAGCGGTACGACTGGCACGCCCAAGGGCATTGTTCATAGCCGCCAGATGCGGTGGTATCAAATGGCGGTGGGCGAAAATTCCGGCTATGGTCAGCCCGGTCAGGTCTCGCTTTTCTCTACCCCGCTTTATTCCAATACGACGCTTGGTATTTTTGTCGCGACCGTGGCTTATGGCGGAACATCTATCCTCATGCGCAAATTTGATTGCCAACGCTGGCTGGAACTGGCGCAGAACAACCGGGCGACCCATACGATGCTGGTCCCCGTACAGTATCAGCGGCTGATGGATTTTGACGGATTTGACGAGTATGACCTTTCGACTTTTACGCATAAATATTGCACCAGCGCGCCCTTCTCAGCAGAACTGAAAGCAGAAGTCCTGGAACGGATGCCGGGCGGTTTGATCGAGATTTACTCAATGACAGAAGGTGGCGTCGTATGCATCTTGCTGGCGCATGCGCATCCGGACAAGCTGCATACGGTCGGAATCGCTTGGGGTGGCAGTGAAGTGATAACGGTGGACGAAGATTTGAACCGCCTGCCATCTGGTGAAATGGGCGAACTGGTCGGTCGCTCGCAGACGATGATGAGCGGTTATCAAAACCAGCCTGAGAAAACCGAAGAAGCCAGCTGGTATGATGACAATGGCGATCGCTGGCAGCGTATGGGGGATATCGGCAAAGTCGATGAAGATGGCTTCATTACATTGATGGGCCGTTCCAAGGATATGATTATTTCCGGCGGGTTCAATATCTATCCCCGTGATCTGGAAGAGGCGTTGATGGCCCATAGCAATGTCGCCGATGCAGCTGTTGTTGGCATTGCGTCCAAGCAATGGGGTGAAACCCCGGTTGGTTTCGTTGTTGCGGAAGAGGGCGTATCGCTGGACTTGGAAGCGGTCAAAGCCAGAACCAATGCGGAACTGGGTAAGACACAGCGTCTGTCTGAGCTGCGCTTGATCACGGAACTGCCCCGCAGTCATATTGGCAAAATCCTTAAAACCGAATTGCGGAATATCGCCGAAGCGGAAAAGCCTTCCCTTTAAAATATAGGGAATGGCCAGAATTGCTTTGTAAAACCGATGCATCTCTCCTCTATTGGGGCCAAGTTAACCTTATTTCTAAAGGCTCTGTTGTCGATATTGATTACATTTATGACATAGTTAATATTAAATTAACTATCTAACCATTTGAAATATATAATATTTGGAAAAATGGCACAAGGTCTGCTTCTAAAACTCACAAGTGGTTTTGGGATGTTTAAAGATTAATTTTGAACGTCTTGGAATCGATTGATGAAATATTTAGAAAAATAAGGCAGCAAACTTCATGCGCAAAATTTCCATCGTAACATTGACCGCCATTGGACTCGCCGCCGCTTACGCGACGCCAGCTTCTGCAGGGGTTATTGACTATGCCGCAACAAACTATACCGGCGGTTCTTGCAAGCACGGCCTATACACGGGAAATATCGGCAGTGGCTGTACCCGGAAATATGCGTTTCAGGACGGCACGACGTTCAGCCAAGACACTGACGCGCAGACTGCTACGCTGACCGGCACCGCCATTAACGGCGCTGGCCAAGTCGCGACTTTGGACCTGAGCTTCAGTAATTTCCTAGAAACTATTGATGGCACCAGTTTTGACTATAAAAATGGCGGCGGCAATTTCAATCCCGTCACCGATACGCCGGACATTGATTTTTTCACCAATGGATCGGGCACCATTACGATTGATGGCGCGGTATATACCGTGAATCCCAATGATCCTTTTGCCGGCAATACGACGCTGCAATTTGGTAATGGCGCGAATGACAAGAACAAAAAATTCGGTGGGTCTGCTTGGCTGAATATCCTCAACCCTAATGGCCATGCCGTTAAGCACTGGGATATTAACTTCAACCTCGACAAAATCGCATCTGAAGTACCCGAGCCCGGCGTTTTGGGCCTTTTAGGACTTGCCGTAGGCGGACTTTGGGCCGGTACACGCCGTCGCCGGAAAAAGCTCGCTGCTTAAGCATTTAATCTGATCAGACTATTGGAACCGGGCGAGCTCAATATCGTCCGGTTTCTTTTTGTCTGAAATCGGATGATATAGGTTCTTCTTGATTAGGTATTTTTAAAGGCCTTATCTCTATTTATAACGCATGATATTCGTGCGAAAACCTAACATAGTCGGCTCTCTACTGGCCCTGTCACTGACGCTGGGCGCTTGTTCGACTGATGCCAGTGATCCGCTTGCTCAGGCTCAGTCGGCGTTCGCAGAAAATGACTATCGTGGCGCGCGGATATATTTGATGTCGGCCTTGAAGGACGATAGCACGGATCCAGCTGCCAATCTTTTATATGGTAAAACCTTGTTGCAGCTTGGTGATGGCGTTGCAGCGGAGGCGGCCTTCAAAAAATTGTCTGGAAACAAAGCCTATCAGGCAGAAGTTCGAGGCTTGATGGCGCATGCGCTGTTGCTGCGGGATATGCCAGAACGGGCTCTGGAACTCGTCCAGGACGTGAACCAGAGGCATGCCAATTTGGCCTTTTGGGTTAAGGCTCAGGCGCTGTTGCAGCTTGATCGGGAAGACGAAGCGGTCAAGGCGCTGGCTGACGGTTTGTCAGCAGAACCGAGAGATCCCGGGCTATTGGCGCTTCGCGGCAATTATGAAATTGATCAGCGCAATATCAGCCAGGCCCGGCGGACCGCGGCGCTGGCCCTCAAACATGGTCCAGATAATCTCGATGCGCTGCTGTTGTCCGGTCAACTGGCGCTGATAGGCCAGGATTTACCGGACGCAAAAGCGATGTTTGACAAAGCGCTCGAACTTTACCCCGACAGCATCACCCCGCTTTTTTCTGTTGCTGCGGTCAATGCGGATATGGGAAATCAAAAGCAGGCAAAAGTTGACTTGAAGCGGATTTTGGAACTGGCTCCCGGTCATCCGATGGCGCTTTTCCTGATGGCGAAAATCGCTTTTAATGATGGCGATATCGACCGTGCCCATGAACTGGTTCAAGGGGCGGGAGAGACATTGGGTGATGTTTCCGGTACGCTTCTACTGCGTGGCGAAATTGCTTATTTACAAGGCAATCATGAGCAAGCGATTGACTGGTTGCGCAAATTTCTGGCCGATCGGCCGGGCCATGTACAGGGCATTACGGTTCTGGGTCACGCTTTGACAGCGGCTGGTGATGAAACGCAAGCCTACGCGCTCGTCAAGCCAGCGGCAGATCGCGCCACGGCGACCCCGCAACTATTGGCGCTGGCCGCCAAACTGGGCAAAGCACAAAATGACCCGTTAGCCGTCAGTTTCGGCAAGCGCGCCCAAGCACCAGCGGGGCGGGATGATATTGCGTTGAAAATGACCGAAGCCGGTCAAGCGATCGCCGCCAAGCAATGGGCCAAAGCAGATTCTATTTACGCTGATTTGCGGGCTTCCGGCCTTGATCGCAATGCCATCATAATGAACAATAGCGCATTAGTGCAGTTGGAACTTGGTAACAAGGCGGAGGCTGTGACCTTCGCCCGCGCTGCGCTGGCGCTAACCCCTAATGATCCCAATGTGCTCGACACGTTGGGCTGGACAGTGTTGCAGTCCGGGCAAGACAAGGCGGAAGCGTTGAAACTGCTGCAACAGGCTTCATCGCGAGCACCGGGTAATCTCGAAATTCGATGGCATCTGGCCAATGCGCTGGCCGCCAACGGACAGGCGGCGGAGGCCAAGCGGGTCATTTCGAGTCTGAAGGCGTTTGCCAGCACGGATCAGCAAGTACAGATCGACCAGCTGCTCGCACGGCTTTAAGTTTCCGCACAAACTTCAAAATCCGCTCTACAATCTATAGACTCTCTCGCTTCATCAGATTAAGCGCTCTGCATGTCTATAGCTCATGAAGAAACCATCCTGATCGTCGATTTCGGCTCTCAGGTCACGCAGCTTATCGCCCGCCGGGTCCGGGAAGCGGGGGTCTATTCAGAAATAGCCCCGTTTAACAGCGCCGAAGCGGCCTTTGAGCGATTGAAGCCCAAAGGGATTATCCTGTCGGGCGGTCCATCCAGCGTTACGGATGATGGCAGCCCGCGTATCCCGCAGGCGTTTCTTGATGCTAATATTCCAGTGCTCGGCATCTGCTATGGCCAGCAAGTCATGACGACGCAGCTTGGCGGTCAGGTCGAAGGCGGCGAAGGCGGCGAATTTGGCCGTGCCTTTATCGAAATTGCCGAAAGCTGCGTGTTGTTCGATGGCCTCTGGAAAGTCGGCGAAAAGCATCAAGTGTGGATGAGTCACGGGGACAAAGTCACCGAATTTGCGCCGGGTTTTCGGATTGTTGCAACCACTGAAGGCGCGCCCTTTGCGATTATCGCGGATGATGAGAAGCGCTTTTACGGCATGCAGTTCCATCCCGAAGTCGTGCATACGCCCGATGGTGGCAAACTGATCGCCAATTTTGTCCGCCATGTCTGCGGCTGCGCCGGCGACTGGTCGATGGCGGAATTCAAAGCGGCCAAGATCAAGGAAATTCGCGAGCAGGTGGGCGACGGCAAAGTGATTTGTGGCCTGTCTGGCGGCGTCGATAGCGCAGTCGCGGCGGTATTGATCCACGAAGCGATTGGTGAGCAGCTGACCTGCGTGTTTGTCGATCACGGTTTGATGCGCATGGGTGAGGCGGACCAGGTGGTGAGCCTGTTCAAGGGCCATTATAATATCCCGCTGGTGCATCTCGATGTCGAGACATTGTTCCTCAATGGCTTGAAAGGCGAGACGGACCCTGAAAAGAAACGCAAATTCATTGGCAAGACCTTCATCGATGTCTTTGAGATTGAAGCGAAAAAAGTCGGCGGTGCGGATTTTCTCGCGCAAGGCACACTCTATCCCGATGTGATCGAAAGCGTGTCCTTTACCGGTGGTCCCAGCGTTACCATCAAATCGCACCATAATGTCGGCGGTTTGCCAGAACGCATGAATATGCAACTGGTCGAACCCTTGCGCGAACTGTTCAAGGACGAAGTCCGTGCCTTGGGCCGGGAACTGGGCCTGCCTGAGATTTTCGTGGGGCGCCATCCGTTCCCCGGACCGGGCCTCGCCATCCGTATTCCCGGTGAAGTGACCAAAGAACGCTGTGATATTTTGCGCAAAGCCGATGCTATCTATCTGGAAGAAATCAGAAATGCTGGATTATATGACGCGATCTGGCAAGCCTTTGCTGTGCTGCTCCCCGTCAAAACCGTCGGCGTAATGGGCGACCATCGCACCTATGACAATGTCTGCGGTCTGCGCGCCGTGACCAGCACCGACGGTATGACCGCCGATGTCTACCCTTTTGACGCAAGCTTCCTGACACGGGTCTCGACGCGGATTGTGAATGAGGTGAAGGGGATTAATCGGGTGGTTTACGATTATACCAGCAAACCGCCGGGGACTATTGAGTGGGAGTGAGAGCATTTTAGAGGGAAGCTGTCTTTGTGGATCAGTAAGATATGAAGCCGATTGCGATGCAGGGCCGATCATTCACTGTCACTGTCAAACTTGTCGAAAAGCCCACAGCGCTGCCTTTTCTAGTGTCATGCCCATATCACAAAAATCCTTCAAATGGGTTGAGGGGTCAGAGTTGCTGAACTCCTTTGAATCATCGTCAGGGAAAAACCGATATTTCTGCTCAGCTTGTGGATCGCAGCTTATTGCCGAACGACCGGATGTCGGCCTTGTTCTGTTAAGAATGGGGTGTTTGGACACAAAAGTAACCGACAGACCGGATGCACATATTTGGCGATCTGACGCTGCGCCTTGGTACAATCCGGATGATGAAATTCGCCAACTACCTGAAGGCTATTTGAAGCCGTGATGGGATTTCTGGACCTAGGCCCGGATGATCAATAGGAATATAAATTGAAAACGGGAACCCGATAAATGAAAGCCATTCAACTCCAAGCACCTGCATCGCTCGACAATCTCAAACTGGTCGATCTGCCCGACCCGACCGCCCCTGGTCCCGGCGAAATCGCGGTCCGGTTGCGTGCTTCAAGCCTCAACTATCATGACTACGCGGTGGTCAAGGGCATGCTCCCAACCGCCGAGAACCGCATTCCGATGTCCGATGGCGCGGGTGAGGTTACGGCCGTGGGCGAGGGCGTGACCGAGTATAAAACCGGTGATGCAGTGGTTTCAACCTTCTTCCCCGACTGGATTGATGGCGCGCCGCCCAAAGGTGGATTTCAGCGTGTACCCGGTGACGGGATTGACGGTTATGCCTGTGAACAGGCGGTTGGACTGGCAACGGCTTGGACGCACGCACCAAGCGGCTATAGCGCGGCCGAATCGGCAACGCTGACCTGTGCGGGCCTTACTGCTTGGCGCGCTTTGTTCGTTGATGGGTGTGTGAAGCCGGGTGACACGGTGCTGGTGCAAGGCACCGGCGGGGTGTCGATATTTGCGTTGCAATTTGCCAAAGCGGCTGGCGCGAAAGTGATCGCTACCTCGTCATCCAATGACAAGTTAGAGCGCCTGAAAGCACTCGGAGCCGACCATCTGATCAATTATAAAGAGGTTGCAGCCTGGGGACCCAAAGTGCTCGAATTGACGGGCGGTGCTGGCGTCGATTGCGTGGTCGAAATTGGCGGCCCCGGCACGCTCGATCAATCGATGATGGCCACCCGCATCGGGGGACATGTCGCCCTTATTGGCGTGCTCACCGGCTTTGCTGGTCCGGTGCAAACCGCTCTGCTGATGTCCAAGAACCTGCGCGTCCAGGGCCTGACCGTGGGAAGCCGCGCGCAACAGCAAGATATGATTGCCGCGATTGAGGCTAATGGCATCAAGCCGGTGCTAGATAAGCATTTTCCTCTGGCGGACTTGGCCGACGCGTTCCGTCATCAGGAATCAGGCGCACATTTCGGTAAGATCATCGTTGACATCTGAGGCGATGCGGCGCGCCGGCATAGGTGATTGCGACGTGGTATTATCGCTATGGGAAGCGTGCGGACTGACCCGCCCCTGGAATGACGCCGCTGCTGATTTCAAACGTGCCGTGGATGGCGCGACCTCTGATATTCTGTGCCTTGAACAAGACGGAAATCTCGTGGCGACGGTCATGGTCGGTGATGATGGTCATCGCGGCTGGGTTTATTATCTTGGCGTTTTGCCCGATGGTCGGCGCCAAGGACGGGGGCGGTTGATGATGGAAGCTGCTGAAAAATGGTTGCGTGAACGCGATGCGCCAAAAATCCAGCTGATGGTGCGCAATGACAATAAGCAGGCGATCGGATTTTACACTGCGCTGGGATATGACGTTCAGCCCGTGGTCACGATTGGCAGGCGGTTGGACTGACGTTTTTCAGCAACATGCATCCTCATTGGTGCGTTTGCCGCATTTGGCATTTGTGATATATAGTTGGCCATGAGCGATAATTTATCCTCTGCAGCCATCCAGCAATTGTCTCCCGCAGACACGGCGCTTGCGCGTGAATTGCTGGGCGTTTTCGCTGCGGCATTTGAGGACGAAACAACTTATGATCCCAAAGCTTCAAGCGCGGGATATCTTTCAAAATTGCTGGATCGAGATCATTTCATCGCCTTGGTCGCGTTGGTAGATGGCAGAGTAGTCGGTGGGCTCGCTGCCTATGAGATGGAAAAGCTGGAGCAAGAGCGTTCCGAACTCTACATCTATGATCTCGCGGTGCTCGAGGGCTATCGCCGGCGTCATATTGCGACACAGTTGATTGATAGCTTGCGCGAAATCGGGGTGAAACGTGGAGCGTCGACGGTCTTTGTTCAGGCGGATCACGGCGATGACCCAGCTATTGCTCTTTATACCGGCTTGGGCACCCGGGAGGATGTGCTGCATTTTGATATAGCGCCGGATTGATATAGCGCCGGAAAAATAGTCTCCAATATCTCTGTGCTGCATGGCAACGAGTCTCTAAAGATTCGGCATATTTTCGTGGAAAAGTGAAATGACTCTAAATCTGATTTCTGCCGAACAAGTTGAAACCGTTTATCGCCGCCTTGCCGATGCGATGCCGGGCCGCACGAAAAATGCCAAGGGACCAAAGGGGCAACCGGATGCGTTTCGCTCGTGCATATCCTGCATGCTCTCTGCGCAGTCTCTCGATCGCAATACAGCCAAGGCGGCAAGGGCGCTTTTTGAACTGGCCCAGGCCCCGGAAGACATGCTGGAACTGGATGATCGTGATGTCGCGGCAGCCATTAAGCCGTGCGGCCTGTATAATGTGAAAACCCGCAATATCCGCAAATTTTGTAAGCATTTAACTGCCGAGCATGCAGGCATAGTGCCGCATACGCGGGAAGGTCTGCTGTCCTTGCCGGGCATTGGCCGCAAATGCGCGGATATCGTGATGAGTTTTACTTTTGGAGCTGATATAATCGCGGTTGACACCCATGTTCACCGGGTTTGTAATCGGATCGGTCTGACGGACGCAAAGGTGGCTGATCGGACCGCGCAGCAATTAGAAGAGCGAAGTCCCGATTGGGCTTTGCAAGATGGGCATTTCTGGCTTATTCAGTTCGGGAAGAAAATCTGCACATCCCGGAGTCCGAAGTGCGACCGGTGTCCCGTAAGCGACATTTGTCTCTGGTTTGCTGCGCAGAAAAAATAGGGTGAAGAACATGGCTAACGACACAAAAATGTACGGTATTTCCAATTGCGATACGATAAAAAAAGCGCGCAACTGGATGGAGCGGAACGGTATCAACTATGTGTTCCACGACTATAAAAAATCCGGCATTACCAAGGATATGCTGGAACTTTGGGTGATGCAGGTGGGCTGGGAGCCGTTGCTCAACAAGCGCGGCACGACCTTCAAAAAACTGCCAGACATGATGAAAGAAAATATCGATGAAAATACCGCTATCATGCTGATGGTGGAAAACCCCAGCATGATCAAACGGCCGGTATTAGAGCATGGCGAAGAATTGGTCGTAGGTTTCAAGGCGGCGGATTATGAAGCGGCTGGACTGACGGCGCGCAATAGCTAGAGCATTGTAGCCATGCCGACCATCATGTCCCATGCAGCGGTTCCGATTGCCGGTGCGCTAATTTTGGGGCGAGGCCGGTTACCGGTTCCGGTAATCGTTACAGGCATAATTTTTGCAATGTTCCCTGACGCCGATATTATCGGTTTTCCTCTGGGTATCGACTATGCCGATAGTTGGGGTCATCGTGGGGCTACACATTCGCTTCTATTTGCGGCGGCGGCGGCGCTGTTGACTGTCGCGCTGATCCGCCCGCAACGCTATATTATTGCGGGCCTGTTTCTGTTCGTTGCGATGGCATCTCATGGTTTGCTCGACACGCTGACCAATGGCGGATTGGGCGCGGCTCTATTCTGGCCGTGGTCTGAAACCCGCTATTTTGCTCCGCTCACCCCGATTGCCGTATCACCCATTGGGATTTCGGATTTTATCTCAGCGCGGGGCATGAAAGTGTTACAATCAGAAGCTATATGGATTTGGACGCCATTGGTGGTGTCGGTGGCGACGGTCTTGGGGCTGAAACAATGGAGAATGAGATGGTTACGGCAAAATGGAATGGCGCAATAATAGCGGAAAGTGACGACACGGTAGTGGTTGAAGGCAATCACTATTTTCCGCGGGATGCTGTAAAGGCGGATATGCTGACGGATAGCGACAAGACCAGCTTTTGCCCTTGGAAAGGCACAGCATCCTATCATTCAATCACGGTGAATGGTGAGACCAATGCCGATGCCGCTTGGTGTTATGCGGAACCTAAGGAAGCCGCGGCGGAGATCAAAGACCGGATTGCCTTTTGGAACGGTGTGGAAGTGTCAGCCTGATGTTTAGGCCGCTGCTGCTGAATTTGTCTCTGCTGATCATGGCCAGCGCATGCAGCGTGCAACCGGAGAATAGCGAAATGCCCATCCAATCTGTACCAACATTATCTGGCGAGCCACCCCTGGTGATCGCGCATCGTGGTGCGAGTGGCAATGTGGTTGAACATACCCTTGAGGCCTATCAACGGGGCATTGACTATGGCGCCGATTTTATTGAACCCGATCTGGTATTGACCAAAGATGGCGTGCTGGTGGCTCGGCATGAAAATGAAATTAGCGGAACGACCAATGTTGCGGACAAACCGGAATTTGCCGATCGCAAAAGGACCAAGTCCATTGATGGACAGGATTATGAGGGCTGGTTCACCGAAGATTTCACGCTGGCAGAGTTAAAGACATTGCGCGCCAAAGAGCGGCTGCCGGACGTTCGGCCTGAAAACGTCCAATATGATGGCCAGTTTGAAATACCGACTTTTGAAGAGATATTGCAGCTGCTGAAAGCGCATGAAGCCAAGACCGGGGAGCGGGTAGGTGTTTATCCAGAAACCAAGCATCCATCCTATTTTGCTGCCATCGGTTTGGCGCATGAGGAGCCGATGCTGGCATTGCTCAATACATATGGCTTTGATGGGGCCGATGATCCGGTGTTCATCCAGTCGTTTGAAGTCAGTAACTTGCGGAGTCTCGACAAAAAGACTGACATTCGATTAGTGCAGCTTGTCGCCGAAGAGAGTGGGCCATTTGATCTGCCCGATATGCGATATGCCGACATGCTTACCGCCACCGGGTTAACGGAAATGGCCAAATATGCCGATGGCATTGGGCCGTCCAAAAATCTCGTGATTCCGCGCAATGCGGAAGGACGGCTTGGCGCGCCAACCGGCCTCGTTGCGGCGGCTCATAAGGCGGGGCTGGTGGTGCACCCCTGGACGTTCCGCATCGAGAATGTCTTTTTGCCTGCCGACTTTCGGGGCGGTTACACAGCCTCGGCCATTGGTGATATGAAGGCCGAGATAAAGGCTTATCTCGCTACAGGGGTTGATGGAATTTTTAGCGATAATCCGAGAGAAGCGGCCATGGCTGTCGATCAATTTTCCGGAAAATAACGACCTGAATCTTTTGCGCGCGCCATAAGGTTTTATCTTAGTCTGGCCTTACGGTCCCTCTGGCGTTATTAAGATCTCTATGTCCACAACCTATAAACTAGACACGTCCACAAGTCGTGCCAATCCGACACCGCAGCCGCTCAAACGGTTGACGGTTCCTGCCATCCAACGCCGCAAGTTTGAAGGCAAAACGGAAGAACCGCTGGTCATGTTGACCGCTTATACCGCGCGCACGGCCCAGTTGCTGGATACGCATTGCGATATGCTGCTCGTCGGAGATTCGCTGGGGCAAGTTGTCTACGGCTTACCATCTACCTTGCCAGTCACGCTTGATATGATGTGTAATCATGGAGCAGCCGTTGTTCGGGGCAGTTATCACAGCCTGGTTATCGTCGATATGCCGTTCGGTTCTTATGAAAAATCCCCGGAACAAGCCTTTGAGTCAGCCAGCAGAATCATGGCTGAGACCGGATGTGCTGCGGTGAAGCTGGAGGGCGGCCAATCGATGGCATCCACCATCTCTTTCCTGTCACAACGCGGTATCCCAGTAATGGGTCATATCGGACTGACCCCGCAGGCCGTAAACGCGCTCGGCGGCTATGCTGCGCGCGGCCGCAGTCAGGAAGAGCATGAAAAAATTCTGGCCGATGCGAAGGCCGTGGCCGATGCGGGCGCCTTTGCAATGGTCGCCGAAGGGGTTTTGGAGCCCATTGCGATTTCTGTAACCAAAAGCGTGGACATCCCGGTTATCGGCATAGGCGCTTCTCCGCAATGTGACGGGCAGGTGCTCGTCACTGAAGATATGTTGGGTATGTTCGAACGCACAGCGCGTTTCGTAAAGCGCTATTACAATATTTCGGAAAATATTGAGCAAGCCGTTACAGAATATGCAGAAGAAGTGCGGAACCGCAGTTTCCCGGGCCCCGATCAGCTTTATCAACCAAAAAAATAACCTGAAACCCATTGCTATCGTGACGAATTGTTCAGCATCTGGAAATGGACGATATACTTGGACTTTTCATGCACCATCGCTAAAGGACTAGCGATGGATTTATGGGAGGTATCACGATGCGTCCCAACATAATGTAGATATTGAAGGAGGCCAGGTTGGCCAAAGACGATAAAGATACGCCAGAAGACAAACCCGACCGTCAGGAACAGGTGTTCATGCGGGAGGTTGATGATGCGGTTCGTGAGGATGATCTGAAATCTTTCGGGCGGCGTTATGGCATATTAATTGCGGCGTTTGTCGTTGTAGGACTTGCCTCTTTGGCAGGGTGGATATTTTACAATAACAGCTTGGATGAAGAAGCCGGTGTCCGCAGCGAGGAATATGTTGCTGCTATCGACAGCGTGAAGCGCAACAATCTGGACGGCGCAGCAACGGCCCTGAAACCGCTCGCAGAAGCAAGCCAAGAGGGCTATAAAGCCGCAGCAAAGTTGATGCAGGCGAATATTGCGTTGGAAAAACAAGACGCAAAAGCTGCTATTGCTGGATATCAGGCGATTGTGGCTGATGAGGATTTACCGCAACCTTTTCGCGATTTAGCGCTCATCCGTCAAACCACGACGGAATTTGATTCCCTCGAACCCCAGGAAGTGATCGATCGGCTAAAGCCGCTCGCCGTTCCGGGTAATCCTTGGTTTGGCAGTGCCGGTGAAATGGTTGCGCTATCCTATTTGAATTTGGAAAAAGCAGATTTGGCAGGCCCCTTGTTTGCACAGCTTGCAAAGGATGAAGGTGTTCCGCCGACGATCCGCTCACGTGCCTTGCAGATGGCAGGTGTGCAGGGGATTGACGCGGTTGAGCTTGATACTGATGATGAAGCCAATTCCGCTGCTGAGACCGCCGGTCCAGCAGCGATTGAGGGAGAAACAGAGTAATGATTTCGGTTAAGAACAAGCGTTTTTCAAAGATTTGTGCTGGCCTGATGACTGTCTCTCTGTTGTCAGGTTGCGCCATATTGGGTGGCAATGACGACAAGAAAAAAGATACGCCGACACTAGGTCAGCGAACAAATATTCTGACGGGCGAAAGCGGTGCGGAAATTGACCCGGCTCTCGCCGGCATTTCCGTCATTGTTCCGGCTCCCCGCGCGAATGCAGATTGGGCACAACCCGGTGGCAATGCGGGTAAATCCATGGGTCATCTGGCTCTGGGTTCTGCGTCAACGCGGGTTTGGACGGCGGATGTGAGTGGCACTAACAAGCGTGAACGACTAGCAGCGGCTCCTGTTGTTGCTGGCGGACGTCTGTTTGTTATCGATACGCGCGCTATGGTGCATGCTTTTGATGCCGCAACGGGCGCGAAAGTTTGGTCTACTGAGATAGAAGTGCAAGATGACGGCAAGCCATCCCGCTTTGGCGGCGGTGTAAGCGCTGACGGAACGATGGTTTATGCCACAAATGGCGTCGGTGACGTAATTGCCCTGAATGCTGCAGATGGAGGCGAACTCTGGAAAGTCCGCCCGGCTGGCCCGCTGCGCGGTGCGCCGACAATTTCTAATGGCAATGTCTATGTGATGACACAGGATAATCAGATTTATGCGCTGAGCCAGAGTGACGGATCCGTGCAATGGAACGAAGCTGGGACAGTTGGTCTGGCCGGTATATTTGGCGTTGCTGCGCCAGCAGCGGCACAAGGCACTGTCATTGCCGGCTATTCCTCTGGTGAATTGACGGCCTATCGCTATGAAAATGGTCGTAACCTTTGGAATGACGCGTTGGCACGCACCAGTATTTCGACATCTGTTGCGACATTGTCAGACATTGATGCAGATCCGGTTATTGATCGCGGTCGCGTTTTCGCACTGGGGCAGGGCGGTCGGATGGCGGCGTATGAACTGGTGACGGGACAGCGTATTTGGGAACTGAACATCGCCGGTATCGCAACTCCGGTTATTGCCGGAGAATGGGTGTTTGTCTTAACCGATGATGCGAAACTGCTTTGTATAGCAAGGCCAACCGGCAAAGTTCGGTGGATTAGCCAGCTGGCGTCACATCGCAACGAAGAAAAGAAGAAGAACCCGATTAACTGGACGGGACCGGTATTGGCAGGCAATCGCCTGATTGTCGCGAGCACCGAAGGCGATATCGTTTCGGTTTCGTTGGAAGAGGGAAGCAGTACGACCCTTCATGACGTGAAACAAAGCGTGTCCCTGCCACCAATTGTCGCAGGTGAAATGCTCTATATTTTGGACAATAGCGGTCGCATCTCTGCGTTCCGATAAGGTCATCAGCTAAGGAACGGGAACGGCGACATGCTGCCCAATATTGCAATTATCGGGCGGCCCAATGTTGGCAAGTCCACCTTATTTAATCGGCTCGTTGGCAAGAAGCTGGCGCTGGTTGATGATCGCCCCGGCGTAACCCGCGACCGGCGAGAGGGCGTGGCTAATTTACTGGGTCTTGAATTTAACATTATCGACACGGCCGGTTATGAGGATGAAGACGCTAAAAGCCTGCCCGGCCGGATGCGGCATCAGACAGAGCTCGCGGTCGCCGGCGCTGAGCTGGCTCTTTTTGTTATTGATGGCCGCGCTGGTTTGACGCCGCTTGATGAAGAGATAGCCCGCTGGTTGCGTGGCTCCAAGACGCCTGTGGTTTTGTTGGTCAACAAAGCCGAAGGCAAAGCCGCTGAATCAGGTATATTGGAGAGCTATGCGCTTGGTTTCGGTGATCCTATCCCACTGAGCGCAGAGCATGGCGAAGGGATTGCTGATCTGTTTCAGGCGATGCGTCCTTACATCGAAGCTTTTGAAGCTGCCGCGCAAGACGAGCCGGTTGATGAAACCTCACCTTTGAAATTGGCCATTGTCGGTCGGCCCAATGCCGGAAAATCGACGTTGATCAACAAGATGCTGGATGAAGATCGTCTGATTACCGGGCCGGAAGCGGGTATTACGCGAGACAGCATCGCAGTGGAATGGGTCTGGCATGATGAAGCGCTGACTGAAGACGAAACGCTTGATGGCATCGAGCCGGATCGTAAAGTCCGGCTGATTGATACAGCCGGTATGCGCAAGCGTGCCAAGGTAAACGACAAGCTTGAAAAGCTATCGGTGGCTGATGCCAAACGCGCCATAGACTTCGCAGAAGTCGTGGTGCTTTTGCTTGATGCGACCAAAGGCCTTGAAGCACAGGATTTACGGATCGCCGATCAGACGATTCAAGAGGGCCGCTGCCTGGTCATCGCGATTAACAAATGGGATGTGGCAGAAGGGCCGAGCAAGCTGTTTAACGGTATCCGTGCGGCGCTCGATGACGGACTAGCGCAGGTCCGTGACGTTCCTTTAATTGCCGTTTCCGCCTTTACCGGTAAAGGCATTGATCAAGTGATGAAAGCGGCATTTAATACGCGGCGGATATGGTCCCAGCGTGTTCCGACGGGCAAGTTGAATCGTTGGTTTGAAGATGCGATCGAAGATAATCCACCTCCGGCACCAGGAGGAAAACGGATCAAGTTGCGATATATTACCCAAGCCAAAACCCGGCCACCATCTTTTGTGATTTTCGGAACCCGGGTCGACGATTTGCCAGAGAGTTATCGCCGATATCTGACGAATGGCATTCGCAAAAAACTTGGTTTTGGGGGTGTGCCGTTACGTTTGATCATCCGGTCTCCCAAAAACCCGTATCACGACAAGGACTAATCCATCGCATTTGTTCATCGGTGCGGCGATCATGGTTAATGATTTTTGACTTGGTAACTAAGTGTTTACGGTTTCGAGCGTATTTCAGGAGAAATGAGTATTTTCTCATCTGTTTCTGTTCGGGATATAATCTGTGACCCAACTTGATAACGAACTCATTGACTGGGCGGTCTATAGCGAGACACGGTCTTCGTTAGGCCCGGATTTTGTTCGTATATTGGGGTATTTCCGCGAAGATGGTACCCAGTCAGTGGTGAAGGTTGAAACCGCGATGCGGGCGAAGGATGCCGCTGCGATCATTATGCCCGCCCATAAGCTGAAAGGTGAGGCTCTTCAATTTGGAGCGTCGCGTCTGGCGGCATTGGCGGAGCAGATTGAAATGATGGCGCGCAAATGTGTCGAGCATCAACAAGCTCCAGACGAGATATTGGAGCAGGTTGTTACTTTACGGCCATTATTCGAAGAGACGCTGCCGATATTGGAACATGAAACAAGCCCGATTGTGCAGCGCCAACCCATGGGGTTTGGGCGCCGCTCAACCAGTCTAGGTTCTTACATCAGTAACCGCTAGGATATCACTCCGCAGGTTCCGACTGCAGTTGGACGTAATTTTCTATGCCCATACGCTCGATCATATCGAACTGTTTTTCCAGCGTATCAACATGCTCTTCTTCACTTTCAAGAATTTCCGCGAACAGATCGCGTGTGACATAGTCGCGCACTTTTTCGCAATGCTCGATACCATCTTTTAGTGGCGGCAAAGCTTCATTCTCTAGTGCCAAATCGGCTTTCAGAATCTCTTCTACAGATTCGCCAATTTTCAAACGGCCAAGCAGTTGGAAGTTCGGCAAGCCATCCAGAAACAAAATTCGTTCCGCTAGCTTATCTGCATGTTTCATCTCGTCGATGGATTCTTCATATTCGAATTTGGCGAGTTTACTAACACCCCAATTGTCGAGCATCTTGCTGTGCAGGAAATATTGATTGATTGCGGTGAGTTCATTTTTCAGCGCTTCATTCAAATAATCAATAACTTTTGCGTCACCCTTCATGGTGTAGTCCTTTTCAATGGGGAAATTGCTTGCTTGATCCTATACACGATCATGGCCGTGTAGGAAAGCGGTTGTTCCCTAGAAAAGTCTATTATTTCAATGGTTTGATAAAGAGAATGCTAAGCGGTCGCAACTTCATTTTCGATAATGGTTCGCGCAAACGATAGGCACTGACCGCATTTAGGTTTCCGTCCAAGCTGAGCGTAGACATCACTGGGCTTGTCAGATCCGCTACGAACCGCAGCCCGCAGGTCTTTTTCCTTAATCGCATTACAGACACAAACAACCATATGGGCTCCTTATGCGACTCGTATATAGCTAATGAGAATAGATCGCAATAGCAAAATCAACGTTTACATGATTAGGTGCCTCGGACCATCACTTGCCGCTCGCGCCGCGCTAAAGAACGCCAGAGCCATTCCAGCGGCCCATAACGGTAGCGAATCAACCAAGGTTTGGACCAGAGCAGCATGGTGATCCAGCTGCTGAGCACCAGCAATATCATCTGTGCCCGTCCCACGGTCCCAAACAGACCCAAGCCCCAGCCATAAAATAGGAATGCCATGACGAGGCTGGTCCCGAGATAGTTTGAGAAGGCAACGCGTCCAGCCGCTGCAACCCGGTGCAGCAGAAGATGGTCGGGAAACCGTTGGATGAGAAGTACCAGCAATGCCACATATCCCGCAGCCATGAGTAGGCGAGGCAAGCTAGCCCAAGCTTGGGTGATATTCATCATCATGATTATCTCAAAACCCTGATCTGCCGCCAGCCATGCCAGAGCTGCGAAGAGTAGGCCGCCTATAAATGTACCCCAGATGCCTATGCGAAGATACGTCCGGCGATCAGCGTGACCGAGCAAAAAGCCGGATTTATAGAGGCCCATACCGATCATCATCAATGGAATGGTCTCGAACGGCGCGAGGAATAAATTCTGAAATGGTGTCCAGCGTTGATTGGTTAGCTTGTCGATGAGAATCTGGATGAAAGATCCATTATATACAGCGGATTCCTCGGCGAGAGCCTTGGTTGATATGCCAAGTTCTTCAATCATCTCTGCAAATTCATCGATGATTTCCGGACTGGCATTTGGCTGAGCCGCTTCGCTTTGTAAGTAGAGCATCGTCGCCATGCCGATGGCGAGTAAAACAGAGCCAATAACATAAGCGATAATGCCGCCTTTGATCAGTTTTCCCCCCGACCAATTGCGGAAGATATAGGCTGCTGCGCCCGATACAGCATAGAGAAACAATATGTCGCCCCACCACAGCAGATAAAAGTGGCACAAGCCAAATATAGCCAGCCAGAACATGCGGGAATAGTGGACCTGCGCTGGTGATTGTCCACTAGCCGCTGCGCGTTCAATCACTAGCATCATGCTCGCACCGAATAGCAGTGAGAAAATCGCCCTCATTTTTCCGTCGAAAAAGATGAAGGAGGCGGTCCATGATGCGATATCCGACGGGCTGCCCGACGTACCGACAATCGGGCTGATGTAAGCCATTTCGGGAAAGCCAAAAGTGGTGATGTTCATCCACAATATACCCATGACCGCAAAGCCACGCAGCGCATCAAGGGTGATATGGCGGGCTTGAGCCGTGGTGGCGTTCATCAACTGTCCTTGCTGTATTATAAATACAATACAGCTCTCTAGAGCCAGCTTGTAATGGCGTCCAGTGGTTTCTTAATCGTAGCATGCACTGGGATCGTCGCGTCGGGCGCGGGTTTACCCACGACCAACACCATCATCGGTTTCTCACTGGCCGGGCGTTCGCACAATATATTAAGAAACTTCATCGGATTGGGTGTGTGGGTGAGCGTGGCGAGCCCCGCATCGTGCAGCGCAGTGATTAGCATGCCGCTGGCGATGCCAACGCTTTCGTTCACATAATAGTTTTGCTTCATTTCGCCGGGTATCATTCCACCCTTGCGCTGACCGAATATGACAATCAGATAAGGTGCGGTTTCAAGAAACGGCTTGTCCGCATCCGTGCCAAGTGGGTCCAGCGCTTCCAGCCACTCTTCGCTTGCCTTGTTTTCGTAAAACTCTTGCTCTTCCTGTTCGGCGGCTTCTCTAAGTGCCCGTTTTTTGTCGGCGGATTCAATGACTGCAAAATGCCATGGCTGATGATTAGCGCCATTGGGAGCTGTGCCGGCAGCAAGAAGCGCGTTTTCGATGACCGCGCGCGGAATCGCTTCATCCGCAAAATAACGGCAAGTGCGGCGGGTTTTTAGCATTTCATAAAATGCTTTGGATCGCGCGACGCGTTCTTCGTCAGAATAGTTGGGAAGCTGAGTATAAGGTAGAGTGTCATGCGGCTTCATCGCGGTTTCCTTGGCATTATTCTATATTTTGGGCACCAGTTGGGGCGCATGATATAATTTCAAAGTTCACATAGTTCGCACCCACCCATGCTGGGCGAGGCGGAGGCGAGGTATATCTGCTCTCGACCGAGATGCATAGCCATTGAGCAACATGTAGGAAAGGCAATAACCAGTATTGACATTGATGTTAATAACAACTATCCCATCGTTAATGATCGATAATAAAGTGATTCTGATATGACCATTTCCCCGACTGATATGCCGCTGATCAATTCCGAACATGAGACACCGAGCATCCGTCCGATCAAAGCATTTCGCCATTTTCGAAAGCTGATCGCTGACAAAGAGGACACAGCCGAGGTGTTCCACATTATCGAAGCACTCGCGGGCAAAGCCTTTATCCGCAATGCAAAGCGTTTTTTGAAAACACCGCATGCGCAAGAATTGATGGAGCGCAACGTTGATCTGCCAACCATGCTGGATAATCATGACAAGCTGCGTGAGCTTCCTGCCGACAGTCTAGGACAGGCCTATGTTCGTTTCATGGAAAAAGAAGGCCTGACCGCAGCCGGACTGGTGGCTGAGTTTGACCGCTACGGCGCAGATTATGAAAAGCGCAACGATGTCACCGAATGGTTTGGCGACCGGATGCGCGACACGCATGATCTACTTCACGTTTTGACCGGATATGGCCGCGATGCGTTGGGCGAGCAGTGCGTGCTAGCTTTCACCTATGGTCAAAACCCCAATCTCGGAATTTTGTTCATTGCCTATGCCGGCGCATTGGAAATGAAAAAACAGTCTCCGTCAAACGCACCTGTGCTGAAGGCCGTCCGAGAAGGACAGCGTTTGGGCAAGGCGGCGAAGCGGCTGGCTTATTATGATATTGAAAAAATACTCGCGATGCCAATTGATGAAGCCCTTGCGTTTCTGAATATTGGGAAGCCGGTTCACTATAAACAGGCTCACGCAGCTTATGAGGCGAAGGGCATTGATCCCTATAATCTGCTGGGTCAACCGGCATAGGATTTCGAACGGCTATTGCGCGGCCTCAATTTTTTTGACCAGAACATCATATCCATTGATCGAATTTTGAATTTCATTCTCTGCTTTGGTCAGTCTGTCCGATGACTGCCTAACTTTCTGTTCCAGCTGATTTGTTTGTGAGCGGATTTGCGGATTGTTTCTCCACAGCATTCGCAATTCGGAAAGAGTCTGATCCATCGTGTCTTGTGCAACGGCCAATTCGGTTTTTGCAGCTTCGGCCTGATCGCGAACCTCTTTTGCTTGCAATTCAACTTCGACGCCAAAGGCGCTGAAGCGGCCAATATTGGTTTTTCCTAGCCGCTCCCCGAACTGGACTGGGAAAAACAGGAAAAATCCAACAATACCCAAAACAAACAGGTCGCGGATCAATGTCAGGGCATTCTTGCCAATCTCTGTCCAATGTAACTCCGTCATGTCGCTGTCCTGATGTTGAAAACTGTCCCTGTATTTCCTAAACACTCTTTTGCTGGCCTATTTTGCGAATTGTCAGTTTTTCTGGGATGAGATGGCAGAAAACCCCCATTGCGGTTGCGTTTTATTTCAGTGATACTGCCAGCGGGTCGTCCGGTTTTTCAAATCTTTGAGTCCAACAATGGACCGCGGGATGTGAGGGAGGGCAATGTCATGGAAATACGGTTTTCACTCATCTTGGTCGGTGCAGTGCTGTTATCAAGCTGCGCCGAACACCGTCTGATAGTACAGCGCCCCAATCCCGACGGAGAGACGAGTATTGTCCATAGCAGCGCTTTTTTGCTGCCCAAGGGCCAACCGCGCAACGTTGCCGATTGCCAGACCAATCTGATCGACGAAGTTCGCGTGAAAACAAATTTTGGACAGTCGTTGATAACGGTGCTGACGCTTGGCTTTTACCAGCCGGCCACCATCGAATATTTCTGTGCCAAAGTGCCTTCGGGTGAAGGCAGCACCGACGAATAGTCCGCGACACTTATGCAGACGGGAGAGATATGATGCCCCCCAATCAGATTCAGGTGAACAATAATGTTGAGTGGGTGAACCATCACTTCAACATCAAGGTGCCGATTGCCATGCGGCTACGCGTACACAATGAAAATCCGACGCGCGCGACCATGTCCGGGATGCGCGCAACGGCGGCGCGGTTGCAGGGGATTATTGCGGACGCACTGGCAGCGGGCGCGCAAATTCGGGCCTGCGGTTCGCGTTGGTCTTTTTCGGATATTCCGGTCGTCAAGGATGGTTGGGTTGTCGAAACCGCCAATCTTGACTGGACGTTTAATGTTGGCGCTACCGATGTTGATCTGGCGAGTGCGACGTCGCGGGATGATCTTTATCTGGTCCAGTGCGGCACGAATATTTCGAAGATAAACGAGCGATTGGAAACGACGTCTCGTCGCCGCGCGCTGCGGACATCAGGGGCGAGCAATGGTCAGACGATGGCGGGTGCTATCGGGACCGGCGTGCATGGCTCGGCTATCGATGTTGGTGCGATGGAGAGTGAAGTTGCGGGTATCCAGCTGCTCACGGCCACGCAAAATCTGTGGATCGAACCGGCCAGAGCGCCCGTGATGACCGCCAATTTTGCGGCTAAGCTTGGCGCGACGCTGGTGCGGGATGATGCAAAGTTTGACGCGGCCATTGTCAGCCTGGGCGCGCTTGGCATTGTCCATTCGGTCATGCTGCGGGCGACGGGACGCTATTTACTCAATTCGTCGCTACTCCATATTCCCTTTGGCCAGCTGCAGGGTGCGCTCAATATGCTCGATTTTCGGGGTTCTGGATTGCCGGACCAGACTCGCAGGCCCTATTTCTTTCAGGTCATCCTTGATCCCAGTAAAATGGATATTGGCTATACGACGGTGCGCTACAAGGAATTGTGCCCGCCCGGATACCGCGCCGATTATAACCTGAAATCCGAAGCGGAACCGGGCACCGATCTGCCGCGGCTGATTGCCTCGGCGATAAAGATGTTTCCTGACCTGCGCAATACAGCGACGAGTTTGCTTATCCAAAGCGAGTTGAAAGTGCGCGCCGACCGCCCACATGAATGGCGACTGCCGGGTGAAACCTATAGTTTCACCAGCGCAAGAGAGGGGATTGCGAGCTCTGGTTTTGCCGTGCCGATTGCGCAGGTCACCAGAGCGCTGGAAATCATGCGTCAGGCGTTTCTGGTCCATAAGAATGCGCCGGTTGTGTTCACTTGCCGTTATGCACAAAAATCACCGGGTATCCTGTCGTTTAATCGCTATGATCCCAGCTGCGTTATCGACATTGATGGTATCGACACACCAGCGACGCGCAAGCTGATTACGCTGGCCGGTCAGCGGCTGGAGGCGGCGGGCATGCCGTTCACCCAGCATTGGGGCAAGATGCATGACCTCACCAAGGCGCGCGTAAGGCGCGGCTATGGTGGTGGCGTGGACCGCTGGAATCAGGTGCGCAAATTGCTGCTGCCCGATGCGATTGAACGCAACGCGTTTTCGTCGCCTTTTTTGGATGAAGTGGGCTTGAACGCTTGAGAGCTTAGTCTTTCATCCAGTCGCGGAAGAAACTGTCGCTGGCTTCGCGCAGGTCGGCAACAGGAACAGCCTGTCCGTTCAAGACAAGTGCATCGCCTTTCACCCTACCGATTTTGGTGAATGGTACTTTTTCTGGATCTAGGTCATCCTCGTTGCGATAGGTCACAATGTAGCGGCCTTGCGCCTCGCTAAATGCAAAAGCGCTGGTCATATCTTGGATTTCTGCACCCAAATTTCCCGCTAGCGCCATTTCAGCTAGAGCGACGGCGAGCCCACCGTCGCTGACATCATGAACAGCTGTCACTTTACTATCGTTGATCAACTGCCTAACCGTACGGCCCGTCAGGCTTTCATCTTTCAAGTCGACCGTTGGCGGAGCTCCGTCTTCGCGGCCATGAATTTCTCGCATCCAGAGCGATTGGCCTAGTTCTTCGTAGTGGAAGCCAATTGTAGCGATGTAATCTCCATCATTCTTGAACCCAATGGTCATCATTGTATCAAGATCATCTATCAATCCCACCGCACCAATAGCCGGCGTCGGCAGAATCGCATGGCTCACGCCATCTGCGCCAGTGGTCTCGTTATAGAGGCTCACATTGCCCGATACGATGGGCATATCGAGCGCTTCACAGGCTTCCGCCATGCCCTCGATACAGCCAACAAATTGCGCCATGATATGTGGCTTTTCGGGATTGCCGAAATTCATGCAGTCCGTGGTCGCCAGCGGTTTTGCCCCGACCGCGCAAAGGTTGCGATAGGCCTCGGCAATAGCCTGCTTGCCGCCTTCGACCGGATCGGCCTTGCAGTAGCGCGGGGTGCAATCGGTGGTGATCGCGAGGCCTTTGTTGGTGCCATGGACGCGGACAACGGCTGCGTCTCCGCCGGAACGTTGCGCGGTGTCGGCACCGACCTGGCTATCATATTGCTCCCAGATCCAGCGGCGCGAGGCGAGGGCAGGGTTTGCCATCATCTTGAGCAGGTCTGCGCCGATATCGGTGCTTTCGGGAATGTCGCCCAGCGGTTGGGTCGCGACATGCGCTTTATATTCTTCCTGACTGAGATGCGGCCGGTCATAAAGCGGCGCATCGTCGGCGAGCGGGCCGAGCGGAATATCGCAAACCGTCTCGCCTTTGTGGGTCAATACCATGCGGCGGGTGTCGGTCACTTCGCCGATCACGGCAAAATCCAATTCCCACTTGGTGAAAATCGCCTCGGCCATTTCCTCGCGACCGGGTTTCAGGACCATCAGCATGCGTTCCTGACTTTCCGACAGCATCATCTCGTAAGCGGTCATTTCCGTCTCGCGGCAGGGTACTTTGTCCATGTCGAGAATGATACCAACCTCGCCATTGGTCGCCATCTCGACGCTGGAGCTGGTCAGGCCAGCCGCGCCCATATCCTGAATGGCAACGATTGCGTCGGATGCCATGAGTTCCAGACAGGCCTCGATAAGCAGCTTCTCGGTAAATGGATCACCAACCTGAACCGTGGGGCGCTTCTCATCGCTGTCATCATCAAATTCCGCGCTGGCCATGGTCGCGCCGTGAATGCCGTCGCGGCCGGTTTTGGAGCCAACATAGACGATGGGATTGCCAACGCCGGAAGCTGCTGAATAGAAAATCTTATCTGCATCCGCGACGCCAACGGTCATGGCATTGACGATGATATTGCCGTCATATGCTGCGTCGAAATTGGTTTCACCGCCGACGGTTGGTACGCCAACGCAATTGCCATAGCCGCCAATGCCAGCGACCACGCCTTTGACAAGATGCTTCATCTTGGGGTGTTCAGGACGTCCGAAGCGTAGCGCGTTTAAATTCGCCACCGGCCGTGCGCCCATAGTGAACACATCGCGAAGGATGCCGCCAACACCAGTCGCTGCGCCTTGATAGGGTTCGATATAGCTAGGGTGGTTATGGCTTTCCATCTTGAAGATCGCCGCCTGACCGTCTCCAATGTCGATAACGCCAGCATTTTCGCCGGGACCACAAATGACCTGCGGACCCGTGGTGGGGAGTTTCTTCAAATGCAGGCGGGAGCTTTTATAGGAACAATGTTCCGACCACATCACCGAAAATATGCCCAGCTCGGTAATATTCGGCTCGCGCCCCAGTGCGTTTAATATGCGCTGATATTCTTCCTTATTGAGCCCATGTTCGGCGACAATTTCAGGGGTGATAACGGTGGCGGTGCGCGAGGATGTTTGTGTCATGGAAACCCTTTAACGAGCCGTCCCGATTCCGCCTAGTGTGAATTATCAGTTTTGCGTAGCCCATTGCATTTGATGGACGCATATGGTTTCATAATGAAACTGAAAATCGTCAGATGGCTGGGATGTTGATATGAAAAAAGTGGTTTTGGTCATCGGCGCAGGTGACGCCATCGGAAGTGCAATCATGCGCGCCTTTGCGGATAAAGATTATGTCGTCTGTGGCGCACGGCGCGGCGGGGAAAAGCTGGATCCGTTGGTCGAAGAGTTGCGTAGCGCTGGCAAGCAAGCGCACCGATTTTCATGCGATGCGCGCAAGGAAGATCAGGTCGAGGCCCTATTCGCTGATATCGAAGCGAGTATCGGGCCGCTCGATTGCGTTGTTTTCAATGTCGGGGCCAATGTTCCAATGACTATACTCGACACAGACTCTCGAAAATTTTTCAAGATTTGGGAAATGGCAACATTTGCTGGATTCCTAGCTGGACGGGAGGCGGCGCGCGTGATGACTAAGCGCGGCCATGGCTCGATCATCTTTACGGGCGCAACGGCCAGCATGCGCGGTGCGGCGGGTTTCGGTGCCTTTGCCAGCGCAAAGGGCGCTTTGCGGAATATGGTGCAAAGTCTGGCTCGCGAAATGGGTCCGCAAAATGTCCATGTGGCGCATGTGGTGATTGATGCTGCGGTAGACACTGATTGGATCAAGGGAATGTTGCCGGATTATGAGGAGCGCAAAGCCAATGACGGCGTTGTGAATCCTGATGATCTCGCACAAAATTATGTGATGCTCCATGAACAACCGCGCAGCGCCTGGACATTTGAAATGGACGTCCGGCCCTGGAATGAGAAATGGTAACGGATTAAGTGGAATCAACTGAGGCGTTTTTCGTCAAACTTTAAAAGGATATGCTGCATGGGCAAGACCATTGAACTTATTTTCGATTTTGTAAGCCCTAACGCTTATCTGATCTGGCAGCCGCTAAAGGCACTGGCTGAAAAACATGATGCTCACATTGAGGTTATACCGGCATTCCTCGGGGGAATGCACAAGCTGACCGGCAATGCTCCGCCATTTATCCGGGACGCGGAGGTCAAAGGCAAGAACGCCTATGCAATGCTGGAGATGAATCGCTTCATCGGCAAACATGGGCTGACCAAATTTCAGATGAACCCGCGCTTTCCTTTCAACACCATAAGTTTGCAGCGCATGCTTGTCGCGCTTGAATCAGGAAAGCGTGCGGCGTTTATTGACACATTGCTGCCCGCAATATGGGAAGAGCAATTGGACGTCACGGACGTAGAATTGCTCAGCAAAATCCTTGAAGATGCCGGATTTGATGCGCAGGCGCTATTTGCAAAAACGCAGGACCCGGCGGTTAAACAGGCGCTCATGGACAATGTCGAGAACGCGGTCGAGCGTGGCGCTTTCGGCATCCCTACAATATATATCAATGGCGACATGTACTTCGGTAAAGAGCGTCTGGGACAAATTGACGAACAGCTATCCTCTTAGTTCAACTCGGTAACCTTAGGGTTTGACGACCAAATTCCCAAGATGCTTGCCATTGAACAGCATGAACAAAGCCTCAGGAAAGCGATCAATGCCTTCAACAATATGTTCCGGAAGAACCAGCTTGCCAGACCGCATCAATTCCGAAATCTCGGAAATGGCTTTGGGATATTGAGCCGCATAATGACTAACAACAAAGCCTCGCATCGACGCGTTACGTTCCGCCAATCGCAGATATAATTTCGGGCCCCTGACATCTTCGAGATGTTGATATTGCGAGATCGCACCGCAAATGACGACGCGGGCTCCCGATGTCGCCAAATTATCGAGCACATTGTCCAGAATTTCACCGCCGACATTGTCAAAAAAGACGTTCACGCCGTCTGGTGCAGCCTTTGCCAATGCGTCCGCAACATCCGTTCCTTTATAGTCAATCGCGACATCTGCACCCAAGGTGTCGGTCAAATATTTGCATTTTTCGGGACCGCCCGCAATGCCAATAACAACGGCTCCGCGCGCCTTCGCCAGTTGCACGACAACCGATCCCACCGCGCCGGCAGCCCCGGAGACGACCACTATGTCATTCTCTTGGACCTCGCCAACGGCGACCAAGCCAACCCAGGCTGTCAGGCCGGTGGTAATGCCGAGCTGTCCGGCAAAGGCAGATGGCTCTATGCCATCCTCGGGTTCAACTTTGGTGGCCGCGCTGTCTGGTAACAGCGCATGGGTTTGGGCTGACATCAGGCCATAGACCCAATCGCCGATGGCCAGGTTTTCGCTATTCGTTTCGACAATCTGGCCCACACCTAATGCACGGATAGTGGTTCCGATATCCCCGGTCTTGTGCATTCCTTCGTCATTCAACGTCGTCCTGATCCACGCGTCCATAGAAAGTGTGTCTACCTTTGCAACGACATGGCCGGCCGGGATATTGTCGATGCTGACGTCCTCAATACCAAAGTCGGCTATTGTCGGCATTCCATTGGGCCGTTGCTTTATAAAAACTCTGCGGTTCTGGATAGCGATGACCGAACTCCTGCGGTTGGTTGTGAAGAGCGTCCGACCTTATGAACATGCCCATTTGTCACAAGTAGCAGTTTGATTAGCTCAACTGGTAAACTTCAAACCCGGTTGGTTATCATTTTGGGAAAATAGCCTTGCCCGGTCCTGACCGTTGTGCTGAGTGAGGACCTATGGAATCTCCCTGCAAAAATATTTGTGCAATCGACTCCCCTAGCGGTCTTTGCGTTGGCTGTGGGCGGACCCTCTCAGAAATTGGGGAATGGGCCTCCGCTTCGCCGGAACGTAAGCAGCAGATATTATCGATGTTGGCTGAGCGCATGCAGACTATCGGCAAAAATATAAAACAGTGATAGCCGTTATGGGGACACCAAGGTCGTGTTCATATATTGATTCAGCGCATCAACAAACACCCGGGTTTTAAATGGAAGATGTTGTCGATTGGGATAAACGGCGTAAATCGCGCGATCATCAATTTTGCTGCTGTCTTCCAGGATGGCTTTTAGCTTTCCGGACGCAATTTCAGAGGAAACCAGAAAGTGCGCAAGACGGGCGATACCCATATTATGTAATGCAGCCGCTTTTACCGTAAGGCCAATTCCCGAAAAGACGCTATTGATCCGGATTGTTTCTGCTTCGCCGCCATAATTAAATGTCCATTGGTCGTTGGTCTGGCCTTTGGCATGGATAGCCAGACAACGATGGTTCAGGAGATCAGAGGGTCCTGTGGGGGTCCCATATTGTTCGAGATATTCTGGCGAAGCGCATATTATCCAGGGATCACCAATAAGCTTGCGGGCGATGAATGAGGTTTCCGTCGGTCGATCAAATAGCAGTGCGATATCGACCCGCTCATCCAGCAGGTTGATCCCGCCATCGGCTGGCAAAAGCAGTACCGAAACTTCTGGATAATCCTTTGAGAAATTCTTGAGGAACGGCACTAAGATTTGCAATGAAAGTGCATCAGAGGCGGCGATGCGTAATATTCCTCTTGGCGCCGTGCTCAAGTTTCGCGCCGTGTCTTCAGCATCTTCGATAGCGACCAGAATATTTTCGCATCGTTCGAATAGAGCATTTCCGGCTTCGGTAAGCGATAATGTGCGCGTCGTGCGATTGAATAATCTTACGCCTAGTCGATCCTCAAACCGGCTGATTTTCTTGCTTACGCCCGATGATGTTAACCCAAGCCTGCGGCCCGCTTCGATAAAGCTACCTGACTGTGCGACTTCGCTGAAAACGGACATTTCATGTGTAGGATGCATGCGCGACAGTTGCTTCTATTAATGAAAATTTGTCAATAATCATTTTCCATAAAGTCCATTTATTCAATCTATAAAAGAGTCTATCTGTCCGTCGACGAAAGGCAATGGCCCCCTCTTTTGCCTCGACTTCCGCAGTAGTTTTTCCCGCTGCGGCGAACGGCTCGGCCTAAACCCCCTATTGGCCGAGCCAATTTCCAGCTGATCAGTTTACCGATGATAGGTCGATCAAGCCAAATGACCCGGACAGATGCATAGGAATAAACCATGGAAGACGAAGTAATCGCGTTGATAAAGTCTGGCATGAGGCTCAAATGTGGGCATTGCGGACAAGGCAAAGTTTTCAGAGGTTATTTGAAATTCCATGATAATTGCCCCAATTGCCGTCAGGATTTAACCATCGCTGATACGGCCGACGGCCCCGCCTTTTTTGTCGGTTTTTTCACAATGATTATCTTTGCACCGATAACCTTGGCGCTTGTCCAATCGGTAGACACTATATTTGCCAAGATATTGTGGTTTGTCGCAGGCATATTGCTGTGTTCGATCATATGCTTGGCCCTTCTGCCGCCGGTAAAAGCGATATTGCTCAATTTGCAGATCAATTATGATTCGGGTGAAGGAACAACGGAGAAATAGCGCATTGTTGGGTGACAATTCTGGCGCAAACAATTTTCTGTCTCAGGCTTTCACGAACCGTAACACCAGATAGGCCGTCAATGCAGCCGTAACGCCTGTCGCAAAAGTGCCCCACGCAATGTCATAAAGCGTGATTTTAGTGGACCACACTTTTAGCACAGCCTGACTGGTGAGGTCATATGTCGCATAGGCAATTCCACCGAATAGCGCGCCATTGATCAACGCTGTTGTCCATTGTCCACTGGCTAGCGCCGGCTTGACCCCGAACCAGATTATACCAAACAAATATATGAAGTAGAACGCCATTGCCGGTAATTTGCGAAATTCATCGGCCATAATCTCCCCGATTACCGGACGATATAAGCTGTTGGCCATATTGCTGAGCCATAGAAAATCGAGAATCCCGAAAATTATGGCGGCAATAATATAAGCAATGACAAATTGGGTCATAATGGTTCCAGTTTATGTGTCATGGTTGTTCAAGCATGCTTTAGAGTTCTTGTCCTGCCAACAAATGCAGCGGAGGCTGAAGCGACGGCAAAAGCAATTAATGCGGTTATCATCATGGCCGTATCAGCCGCCTCCGGTTCCGGCCCAAACCAGTTAGACGCTTGAAAAGCGAGTAGCAATATGACCAGAAGGACTAAGGCCAGCTTGGAGCGCGGCGCGATTGATCGCGTGCGAAACACGAAAAATGCGAGCGCGCTAAAGGTAAAAATCAGCTCCAACGGCATGGCTATGGCAGGTTGGTTCCAAAGCCCAAAGCCCAGACTTGGCGGCGATCCCGCTAGTGTCAGATCCGGCGCGTGGACCAGCAGATCGAGCAACCAATGGGACAGCACAACAAGGCCGCCAATGAGCGCCCCGGTCTTGTTGCGAGTGAACAACCAGATCAGCAAGGCAAAGCCCAAGGCCCACACACCGCTACCGAGTAAACTATGCGTATAAGGCATGTCATAAAGGTCCAGCGGGTTCATCACCGTCATCCCCGGGGTAATCCGGAAATTTTCGATGCCGAACAGTGCGAGCCCGAAAAATCCAAAATCAACCAATTGCCCGGCGACAAATAAAAGACCTAGTCCCGGTGCCTTGGGATGGGTTGCGGCGACCATTGCCGGCGCGAAATGCCCGATGAACATATTATTCTCCCCTATTTCGGTTTAATCCTAACTCTGATGACTTTAAATAGCCAGATTGCTGTCAAGGCAGGGAAACTGATCAAATTGCGCTTTCGAGGTCTTGACCGAAACCCAAAGCGCCGTCATTGCAATGGGCATGAGTGAAACCGACCAAAATATGTCAGAAGACAATGCTGACCTGAGCTTTGAAGATGCACTGCGGCGTTTGGAAGATATTGTCCGCAAGTTGGAAAGCGGCGATGTACCTCTCGACCAATCAATCACGCTTTATGAGCAAGGCGAGAAACTGCGCGGATTGTGCCAAAAACGCCTTGAAGATGCACAAGCGAAGATTGAAAAAATTACGCTTGATCGCGATGGCAAGGCTCAGGGCGTTACTGCCTTTGATGCAGATTAACGGTGGCCGCGAACAACAATATGGACTTGCGGAAAGAAATGAACCGCGTTGCTGGCGCGGTGGATAAGCAATTTGACCTGATACTGGCCGTGCCAGACGATGCACGGGCGCAGCTTTTTGAAACGATGCGCTATGCTTCGATCGGCGGCGGCAAAAGACTGCGGCCTTTGCTGGTCATGGCCACGTCGCGCCTTTTCAATGTTGATGAAAATTGTGCTTTGCGTGCGGCTACTGCCTTGGAAGCATTGCATGTCTATTCGCTGATCCATGATGATTTACCGTGTATGGACGATGACGATATGCGGCGCGGGAAAGCTACAGCACATAAGGCTTTTGGCGAAGCGCAGGCGGTGCTTGCCGGTGACGCGCTTCATGCACTCGCGTTCGAACTGCTTGCTGATGAAACGACGCATGGTGATCCCTTTGTTCGCGCCGAGATGGTCGCCTGTCTTGCCAAGGCGGCGGGTCCGTCAGGCATGGCGGGTGGGCAGATGATGGATCTCGTTGCTGAAACAACAACATTTGATTTGCCGACGGTGACGCGTCTGCAGCAGCTCAAAACCGGCGCGTTGATTAGCGCTTGTGTTGAAATTGGCGCGATATTGGGGCGTGTTCCGGTCGAAGGTCGGACCGCGTTGCGCGGCTATGCTCATGATCTTGGTCTCGCCTTTCAGATTGCCGACGACATTTTAGATGTCGAGGGTGATGAAGCGTTGGCCGGGAAAGCGCTCCACAAAGATGAAAAGGCCGGAAAACAGACATTTTTGAGCTTGATGGGACTAGATCGCGCCAAGGAACAGGCGCAAATGCTGGTCGATCAGGCAAAATCACATTTAAACTGCTATGGTGAGGAAGCCGATTTGCTCCGTACCGTCGCCGAATATACGGTCCAGCGGGACCGATAATCATTATCCGGGCGTTTGCCCATGGGGGAGATATTATGAGAGTTGGTGTTTATCCTGGGACTTTTGATCCTGTTACATTGGGGCATATGGACATTATTCAGCGCGGCACGCGGCTGGTGGATAAATTGGTAATTGGCGTGACGACCAATCCTTCGAAATCACCGATGTTCTCTTTGGAAGAGCGACTGGAAATGGTTCGCCGGGAAACTGCCGATCTGGGTGATGCGGTAGAAGTGGTCGCGTTTAATGCGCTGTTGATGAAATTTGCTCAAAAACAGGGCGCTAGTGTCATTGTCCGCGGACTTCGGGCTGTTGCCGATTTCGAATATGAATATCAAATGGCGGGCATGAATCAGCAACTGAACGATCAGATTGAAACAGTGTTTTTGATGGCCGATGTATCATTGCAGCCGATTGCGTCGCGCTTGGTCAAGGAAATTGCAGTTTATGGGGGAGATATTCATAAATTTGTTCCCCCCAAGGTTTGTGAAGAGGTGGTCGCCCGCGTCTCGGAAACGGGCCTGAAAGGCGATCAATAAATAGAAACGAAATCGTTGATCGATTGGCTATCGACGCTATTTGACAAGCAGTTCATTGCGGTGAAAGCATAACTCGTCCAATAGGCGGCAATATTGTGTTCAGGCAGTCCAGAAGGATTTGCCATGACGACCAAAGAATAGGTGAGTAGTTACATATGCTAAGCAAATTTATTGTTTCCCTTTTCGCCGTTGCCATGATGAGCACGGGCGCGGTGGCACAGGAACAAGCCAGTCCTGCCGAACCTGCTCCGGTTTCAGTTCCTCCGGAAGAAAATATGCTCCATCTGGACTTATCGACTGGTGGGCGGGTCACTATTCAACTCTATCCACAAATGGCACCAAATCATGTGGAACGGATCAAGACATTGACCCGTCAGGGTTTTTATGACGGGATAATTTTTCATCGTGTGATTGAGGGCTTCATGGCGCAAACCGGTGATCCAACTGGCACCGGAACAGGCGGATCAGAGTTGCCGGACCTGAAAGCTGAGTTCCATGCTTTTCCACACCTAAGGGGTGTGGTTTCCATGGCTCGGGCCGAGGGTGAAGATAGCGCGAATAGCCAGTTTTTCATCGTATTCTATCCACGATTTGCATTGGATAAAAAATATACCGTATTCGGCCGAGTATCGGCTGGCATGCAATATGTTGACGCGATTAATCGCGGCGAACCGCCGGCGAGTCCTAGTCGGATTTTGCAGGCTTCTATTGCTGCCGATGGCAAAGAGCCTCCAGCGGCTCGCGTGTTTTCGCCGGTGCCGGAAAAAGAAATTTCGGTCGACGATCTGAACGCTCCCATTAACCCATAATTTTTCCGGTGCGCGTTGATCTTTTCGATTTTGCGCTGCCGCAAGAAAATATCGCTCTTAGGCCAGCTGTGCCAAGAGATAGCGCGCGGCTGCTCCACGCTACCGGTACGGGGCAATTGTCCGACCATGTCGTAAGCGTTCTGCCTCAGCTATTGTCAGAAAATGATATATTGGTGTTCAACGATACCAAGGTGATTCCGGCGCAATTGGAAGGGTATCGTGGCGAGGCGAAAATCGGTGCAACCTTGCATAAGCGGGTTGCTCTCAGGCGCTGGCAGGCCTTTATCCGCAATGCTAAGCGGTTAAAAACTGGCGATATTGTTGATTTTGGCGAAAGCGTATCGGCGCAGGCTGAAGAAAAATACGGTGACGGCAGTTTCCTGCTGCATTTCCTCGGCGATGAGCCAGTAGAGGCCTTACTCGGAAGAGCCGGAACCATGCCGCTGCCGCCATATATCGCAAGCAAACGCGACATTGATGAGCGTGATGCCGAAGATTATCAAACAATGTTTGCGCGCGAAAAAGGCGCCGTAGCCGCGCCAACAGCTGCGCTCCATTTTACCGAAGGGTTGATGAAAGCGCTGAGTGATGCCGGCATTGGTCAGGAAACCCTGACTCTGCATGTTGGTGCCGGAACTTTTCTTCCAGTGAAAGTCGATGAGACCGATAACCATCAGATGCATAGTGAATGGGGCAGAATTGAACCTCAGGTTGCAGACCGCCTCAACAAGGCGCGCCAAAATGGTGGTCGGGTGATTTCAGTGGGCACCACCAGCTTGCGCTTGTTGGAAAGTGCAACGGGCGAAGATGGCATTATCAAGCCATTTGAAGGGGACACGGACATATTCATTACACCCGGTTATAAATTCCGCGCGATAGACGGCCTGATGACGAATTTCCATTTGCCAAAATCGACATTATTCATGCTGGTTAGTGCCCTCATGGGGCTGGAGACGATGCAATCGGCATATGCTCATGCTATTTCCGAGGGATACCGCTTTTACAGCTATGGCGATTCTAGCCTGCTGCTCCCCTAAACATCTATTGGTCCAGCCGTTCCATCCGTTTGACGATCCGCTCGCGTTGTTTTTTTAGAATGGCAAGATTGGCAAAGGCTGGTTCGGTGATCCGGGTTGTCTCAAAGACCATAATTGAATTGTCAAAATGCGATAGCGCTGTTTCATAATCCTTTCTCTTTTGAGCAACGGCAATCTGCATGATATCCGCCAGCAAAAGTAGCATGTCTTGCATCGGATAATCCCGCCGTCCGGCTAAGGCTTCTATCTGTTTTGCGGCCCCTATCGTGTCTTCATATTCAGCCTGCTGACTGGCTTCATATGCCTCGGATTGCCGGTAATCTGGGTTTTCTCGGACCAACTCCCATCGTTTCCTTCTGTAATCCCGAGCCATTTTTTTGGAGGCGAAATAGGCTTGAAAACCATCCAGCACCGGCCAGCAATTGTAGAGCGCAATTAACATCGCTTCGCCATGTGTAGCGTCACAGGTACGCAAATCGCTGCGATTTTCCTCTTTAATATCTATCGTGTCCGGATCGGTCGACATGATCCGGTCAAGAACGTCCGGTCGCGATCTCTCGGAAGCTGTCACTTGCTGGTCTGTGCCAGAGTCTATGCTCGGTGGCAGAGGTGCGGATGATGGCGGGATATATGGCGGCGGAACATTGATGATGTTGCCGTTCGTCTGCGACAAGGCCGCATCGGTTGGAAATAAAGGTGTCGCAAGCAGCGCAAGTGACAAACAATATGGGGTCATTTTTTTGAGATCGAATATCGGCATGAGTGTTGAATAGCTAAACGTCGATGACCTTACCATGAAAAAGGGCGGCTCAATTGAACCGCCCTTTCAAAACTTATACTGTTCAGGCTTAGCCTTCAGTAGCTGCTACTGGAACTGGCGGATCATTATCAGCCACTTCGGTCAGCGAACCGCCTTGTGGTTCACATTCGCCTGCTTCGGTATATGTCCATGCATTGCCTTGATAATCGACAACGGATGTACCGGCACAGCTCGTGCCTTCGCCCGCGGCGCAATCATTTTCGCCTGCTTTGGAAATGCCGAAGCATTTTTCTTTTTCTGCGGCAGCCACTTCGGTGACTTCTTCGCCAGCAGCTTCGGCGCCTTCAGTGGCTTCACTAGCACCGCCAGAACAGGCTGAAAGAGCCGCTGCTGCGATAAGTGCGGTTGCCGCTGAACCCAATTTCATTGTCTTCGTCATAAAATACTCCCGATTTTAGTCTTTGAAAAATTGTTACCATCCTGCACAGTTGATGAGGGATTAGCACAGAATCGGCTATTGATTACACCATCAGCCAAAAAATACAAAATTCTTTGTTTTTTCAGGCCTTACCACGTTGATTAGGACATATTTTAATGGCTGACCGCTTTTCTTTTTCGATCGCTGCCACGGACGGCAAGGCGCGTACCGGGAAAATCACCATGCAGCGCGGGGATATTCGCACGCCTGCGTTTATGCCGGTCGGCACGGCTGCCACCGTTAAAGCGATGAAGCCCGAGACCGTGCGCGCCACGGGTGCCGATATCATCCTCGGCAACACTTATCATCTAATGCTCCGGCCCGGCGCAGAACGTGTCGCGAAATTGGGTGGCCTTCATAAATTCATGAACTGGGATCGGCCCATATTGACCGATAGCGGCGGCTATCAAGTAATGAGTCTGTCTGACCTTACGAAGATGAGCGAAAACGGCGTAGAATTCCAAAGCCATCTGGATGGATCACGCCACATGCTGACGCCTGAACGCTCAATGGAGATACAACGTTTGCTCGGCAGTGATATTGTGATGGCCTTTGATGAATGTACCAAAAATGGCGCGAGCCATGAGGAGGCAGTGCTTTCAATGGAGCGTTCCATGCGCTGGGCAAGGCGGTCCCGTGATGGTTTTGACAGCGGCAAAGAACATGCGGCGAAATCCGCGCTTTTTGGGATTCAGCAAGGATCCTTGGACAAGGACATCCGTGCAGCTTCGGCAAAGGCGCTGATTGAAATAGGCTTTGATGGTTATGCAATTGGCGGCTTGGCCGTTGGCGAGGGGCAAGAGGCAATGTTTGGTGTGCTCGATTATGCACCGGATCAATTGCCCGCCGACAAGCCGCGATATTTGATGGGCGTTGGCAAGCCGGATGATTTGGTTGGTGCAGTCGAACGCGGCGTTGATATGTTTGATTGTGTATTGCCCAGTCGATCTGGTCGCAATGGTCAGGCCTTTACTGCCACGGGCCCGATCAATATTCGCAATGCGAAGTTTGCCGAAGATCTGGAGCCTCTAGACGCGACCTGCGTTTGTTCGGTTTGCCAGACGTACAGCCGGGCCTATTTGCACCATCTGATCCGCTCCAAAGAAATATTGGGGGCTATGCTGATGACAGAGCATAATATCGCTTTTTACCAATCTCTTATGACCGAAATGCGAGAAGCAATAGCAGGGGGCAGTTTTGCGGCCTTTGCAAGCAATTTCCGCGGGAAATATTTACGGCAATGATTAAAGGCCTGCCTGAACCGACCAGTCTGAAAGACGCTATCAACCGCGCGCAGGATCATGCGCCGTATCTTTGTATGGCGATGGAAGTCCAGCCGCAATTGACAGCATTGCTCGCTGCAGAAGATTTGAAAGCGGCTTTTACTTTTGTCGGCGAAGCTGGCGCCAATGCCGAAAATGTCCGCCAGAAGCTAAGACGAGAAAAGAGGGCTTTGGCGCTCACATTGGCGATAGGCGATTTGGCTGGGCAGCTTAGCCTGACCGAGGTCATTACGAACTTGTCGGATTTTGCAGATCGCGCGCTGGATGAGGCTTTGGCAGATATTTATGCCACCCGTTATCCCGATGCTGAACCGGCCGGCTTTGCGGTTATTGGTCTTGGCAAACATGGTAGCCGGGAACTCAACTATTCTTCCGATATCGATCCGATTTTCATCTATGATCCCGATAAAATTCCGATGCGTGGCCGCGAAGAGCCGAGCGATGCTGCGCGGCGGATTGGTCAACAATTGGTCGATGCGCTCAATACGCGGGATGCTGACGGCTATGTTTTTCGGGTTGATATGCGGCTCCGCCCGTCACCGGAAGTCAGTCCAGTGGCGCTGCCGGTTGAAGCAGCGATCAGCTATTATGAATCCAGTGCGTTGGCATGGGAACAGGCCGCGTTTATCCGTTCTCGCTTTGCAGCCGGCGACGCTGATTTGGGGCGCTATTTTCTCGAAACCATCAACCCGTTTATCTGGCGTCGCTCTTTGGATTATGGCGCTATCCGCAACATTGGCGCGGTGTCCGTCCAAATCCGTGATCATTATGCGGCTGGCCAGAAGTTCGGCCCCGGCTATGATTTGAAGCGCGGACGGGGTGGCATTCGGGAAGCAGAATTTTATGCGCAAATGCACCAGTTGATCTTTGGCGGTCGCGAACCGGCTTTGCGTGTCCCAGCAACGAGAGAAACCTTACGTGCGCTGACCGAGGCGGGGCGGATAAATGCCAATAAAGCGGAAGTTTTGGCTAGTTCTTATGAATTATACCGGGTGATTGAGCATCGCCTACAGATGGTCAATGATCAGCAAACCCATAGCCTTCCTGACGATGAAGCTGGGATGGATCGGGTGGCGCAGCTTCATGGTCTGAACGAAGGCGCTGACCTGTTGGCTCTGCTGGAGCCTCCAGTCGAAGCGGTTGGTATGATCTATGATGAGCTTATCGCTTCTGATGACAGCACCGCGCTGCCGCAAGCAGATAAGGCGTTGGAGCAGGCACTTGAAAAAAGGGGGGTTACGCAAACCACGATTTTTGCTGCAAAAATTAAGCGCTGGCGCAGCGGCAAGGTGACGGCACTCAGGAGCGCGGCGGCGCTCGAATCCTTTGAAGCTGTATTGCCCGATCTGATCGAATCCGTCGCTGGGTCTCCTGATCCTATGCAAGCGCTCATTCGGCTGGATAGCTTGATCGACAAGCTGCCCACCGCGATCAATTTTTTCCGGATGCTGGAAGCGCGCCCGGGGCTCCGAGAAATGCTGAGCCGGATATTGAGTCATGCGCCGGTACTGGCCGATGAATTATCCCGCAGAACCGAATTGTTCGAAGGGTTGATTGACACCACCGCGCTAGATCTGCCGCCAACGATGGATGATTTGGCAAAACAGTTTGCAAGGCGCGAAGAGGGTGATGACTATCAGATGCTGCTCGACCGCGTGCGAGCGCGAGTGGGCGAGAAGCGTTTCGCTCTAGGCACCCAGCTTATAGAATCCCGCCATGATCCGCTCGCTATCGCGGCTGGATATGCCCGTGTTGCGGAAGCCGCGATCCAGGTCTTGACCGATGCGACCATAGAGGAATTTGAAGAAGCTCACGGTAAAGTTGCTGGCAGCGAAATATTGATCCTGGCGTTGGGACGATTGGGTGGAGAGGCGTTGACCCACGCCTCTGATCTCGACCTGATTTTTTTGTTTACCGGTGACCATAGCGCGGAATCAGATGGGCGCCGGCCATTGGGGGGTACCCAGTATTTTAACCGTCTGGCCCAGCGCATAGTGGCGGCTTTATCTGTGCCAACGGCAGCGGGGCCACTTTACGAGGTGGATACCCGGCTTCGTCCGTCCGGCACGCAAGGTCCCATGGCGGTGACGGTAGAAAGTTTCTATAAATATCAAGATGAAAGCGCGTGGACTTGGGAGCATATGGCATTAACCCGAGCGCGACCAATCTACGGCGGCGCGCAAGCTTGCGACCAATTGCAGGATCAGATCAAATCCATTTTGCAGAAAGAGCGAGAGCCGGAAACGTTGCGCAAAGCTGTACGCAAAATGCGGCTGGATATTGTTGAACATAAGCCGCCAAAAGGGCCGCTGGATACCAAGCTTATGGAAGGCGGTTTGGTGGATTGGGAATTTATCGTCCACTTCCTCCAACTCAAGACCGGAGAGGCTTTGCATCCACAATTGGGACAAGCGGCGCGGGGTCTTGCTGGCGGCGGACATTTGAATGCGAATATGATTGCAGCCCATGAATTGATGACCCGCTTGCTTGTTGCCTTGCGGCTTATGTCGCCGACCTGCGACTATCCACCGGAGACAAGCCGTGAGCTGATTGCAAAAGCGGCTGGTCAGGAAAGCTGGGATGCCCTTTTGAACGGGTATGATGCGGCTCGGCAATGCGTTATTGAGGAATGGAATCGGCACTTGCGGCCAGACCCCCATGAAATATTAGGAGATATATTATGATCGAAGTTGGCGACAAAATACCAGATATGGATTTGACAGCGCCCGACGGCAGCACAGTGAAATTGTCAGATTACCACGGCAGAAAACTCGTGCTGTTCTTCTATCCGAAAGCAAGCACGCCGGGATGCACGACGGAGTCAAAGGACTTTTCCGCGCTTCTACCTGAATTTGAAAAAGCCGGAGCAGCTGTGCTGGGCATGTCGGCAGACAGTCCCAAGCGGCAACAGAATTTCATCACCAAACAGGAATTGACCGTGGATATCGCGTCCGATGAAAGCACTGAATTTCTGGAAAAAATTGGCGTTTGGGCGGAAAAGAAAATGTACGGCAAAACCTATATGGGGATTATAAGATCAACTTTTTTGATCGGGCCAGACGGCAAGGTGATCCAAGCTTGGCCTAAAGTGAAGGTCAAAGGGCATGCTGAAGAAGTCCTTGCCGCTGTACAAGCAGCTTAAGGTCTCCGTAACTTGAATATTGCAGCAACAATCAAGCCTTCTGCAGGTGAAGCGGTAAGGGCAGTCATGATGACGGCGGAACCAGCCGCGAAAGTCATGGCTGCGCGCTATGCGACCCGAGAATGGCGAAAAGGGAAGTTAGAGGCCGATTTTAAAGCCTCTATGCCGGACGTTCCTGCGCGACCGGCGCGTCCCGAGTTGTTGCGGCCTAGGCAAATGCCGCGACGGGGTAAGGGCACATCGGTGACCAAACGGATCGCACTGATCCATGCGCTGGCCCATATCGAATTTGTCGCGATTGATCTGGCGTTTGACATGATCGGGCGGTTCGCGGCGGAATTTCCACCCGCATTTGCCGATGATTGGTTCCGTGTCGGGGCAGAAGAAGCCATGCATTTTGTCCTTTTGGACCGTCGCTTGCGAGAAATGGGAAGCTTCTATGGTGATTTGCCAGCCCATGATGGTCTTTGGGATACAGCGAAAGAGACCGCCTATGATGTCTCTGCACGGCTGGCCATTGTCCCCATGGTGCTCGAAGCGCGCGGTCTTGATATCACGCTTGATACCGTGGAACGGTTTAAAGCGCAGGGTGATCCGCTGACCGCCAAGGTTTTAAACCGCATCTATCATGACGAGATAAATCATGTGTTTTTTGGAACCAAATGGTTCGAATTTTGTTGTAAAAATGAAAAAATCGACCCGCATGTCCAATGGAAAAATCTTGTAAAAAAGCACTTTAGAGGCGGGTTAAAGCCTCCATTTAACGACTCGGCGCGCCTTGCAGCCGGTTTAACCCAAGAATATTATCTTGGTATTGAATAATTAACCAAAATAAACCTACCTCTGTATCCACAGGACGGGGGCAGAATATCTGTCATCATTTTTCGAACCACATTGTTTCATGGTTCACAGTAGCAGGACTCGATCAGTTTATGACCGATAGCGTAGTAGGTTTGTTTCAAGGGGCTGTGAGAAAGATCACCATCGGCGTGGCTTTTGGATCAGCAATCACACTCTCTTCCACGGCAATGGCTGCCAGTGCATCGGAATCAGATGCAAGCATTCCAGTCGATGTGTTGAAGAATAAATCTTCAGGTTCTGAAAATGTTTTGGGCGAAGCAGATCCTGCTTTTCGCCTTCTTTTTAACAATTGGTCCGGACAGGGAAAGAAAATACCTGTTAAACTGACCATTCCATCACGCAAACCAGTCGACAATTATCGACTAACCAGTTCCTATGGCTTCCGCTCTGATCCTTTCAAAGGTCGTCGCGCACGCCACAAGGGCATTGATATGGCTGGTCCGGTTGGCACGCCCATATACGCAACTGCCGACGGTATTGTCGGTCGATCACAATGGGTCCGCGGTTATGGCAATTATATCGAAATCAATCACGGCAACGAAATCCAGACACGTTATGGGCATATGTCTCGCCTGAATGTGAAAGCTAATGCACGCGTCAAAAGTGGCGATTTGATAGGCTTCATGGGCTCGACAGGCCGTTCAACTGGCAGCCATCTTCACTATGAAGTCCGCATAGCTGGTGAAGCGGTTAATCCCGTTCCATTCATGCAATCGAATGATTTTCTTTTGGCACAAAAAGCAACGCCAGGCGTTGCATTGGGCGGTCCTGCTGAATAAAGTGGACTAAGATATTCCGAAACACCTTTGGGAGAGGGTGCTATTAAGGGGTTGGTGATGCTGAAACGCTCGCCGACCCTTTTTAATTTCCGATTAGATCTATTGGAAATATTTCCGTCGGCTTCTTTTGACAGTGCGCTGCACAATCCCTATCTTAGCTCCATGACCCAAACTGCCCAAACTATTGACCAGAATAACGGACAGGATATTTTCCTGACCCCCAATGCTGCCAAGCGCGTAGCGGCTATTGCTGAAAAGCAGGAAAAGCCCGCGATACTGCGTTTGGCGGTAGAAGGCGGCGGCTGTTCCGGTTTCCAATATCGCTTTGGCTTGGCCGAAGAAATTGAATCTGACGATGTCTCCGTTGAAGAATCTGGTGTGACTTTGGTTGTTGATGAAATCAGTCTTGATCTGGTGCGCGGCAGTGCGGTAGATTTCGTTGAGTCCCTTGGCGGCAATGCGTTCCAGGTGACCAATCCCAACGCAGCTTCCGGCTGTGGTTGTGGTTCCAGCTTTTCTGTCTGATCGCAGCGGCGGTGAGAATAGCTAGTTTCAACATTAACGGGATAAAGGCGCGCCTGCCGCGCCTTCTGGAATGGCTCGAAGAGACCAAGCCAGACGTTGCGTGTCTGCAAGAAATTAAAACGCAGGACGAAGGTTTCCCGGCGGCTGAATTTGAGAAAATTGGCTATGGTGCCATCTGGCATGGGCAAAAAAGCTTTAACGGTGTTGCTATCTTGACCCGGGATCAACAACCCGAAGAAACCAAACGCGGCCTCGACGGTGAACCCGAAGACGAGCATAGCCGCTATCTGGAAGCCAATGTGAAAAGTGCGGGGGGTAAGACAGTTAGGGTGGCGAGTATTTATCTGCCCAACGGAAACCCACAGCCCGGGCCCAAATTTGATTTCAAACTGCGCTGGATGAAGCGTTTGCGTGACCGCGCCACAGAAATATGGTCTGAAGAAATTCCGGCGGTTTTGGCCGGCGACTATAACGTCATTCCACGGAACAATGATGTATTTTCTGTCAAAGCGATGGAGAATGATGCGCTGATGCAGCCGGAAAGCCGGGAGGCATATCAACGCATTTTGCATGATGGTTGGACGGATGCGCTGGGCGTGACTTATCCGGCTGGAAACATCTGGACCTATTGGGACTATCGCAGTGGCGGGTGGCAGCGCGACCAAGGTTTTCGGATTGATCACTTGCTCCTTAGCCCGTTGGCTGCTGATCAGTTAAGCCGTTGCGGCGTTGATAAAGAACATCGCGGGCGCGAAAAAGCCAGCGATCATGCGCCGACTTGGATTGAGCTTAACCTTTAATGCGAACGCTAATTCTAGGCTTGGCCGTTATTGTCGGGCTCTATTTGTTGATTGTTGTGCTGGCTTACAGTTTCCAACGCAGCTTACTCTATTTTCCTGATCAATATGTCTTGTCAGAGCAAGAGCTTGGCGCTGCCGGTTTTGATGCTGTGACAATATCGACTGAAAATTCCGGTGAACTGCTTTCCTTGTGGCGCGAGCCAAGGGACGCAACCAAGCCGGTCATCATCCATCTTCATGGCAACGGAGGCTCGGCTGCTGTGCGCTTGCCGATTTATCAAGCCATGGCGCAAGATGGAGCGGGCGTGTTGGCGGTCGGTTATCCGGGCTATGGCGGCAATGCTGGAACACCGCGCGAAGACGCTTTCTATGCGGCTGCACAAGCCAATTATGATTGGTTGATCGGACAGGGCTATAGCGCCGACAAAATTGTGATTGCAGCACAATCGCTCGGTACGGGCGTTGCGACTTGGCTGGCTGCAAAGAACGAAGCATCGGGTTTGATATTGGAGGCCGCTTATACCGGTATTGATGATATGGCGCAGCGACAATTTCCTTTCTTGCCCGCTAAACCCCTAATCAAGGATCGTTATCGTTCACTCGACCGGATTAATCAGATCAATATGCCGTTAAGCTGGATTCACGGCACGAATGACGAACTGATCCCTTTCGCAATGGGGCAACGGCTGTTTGACGCGGCGAAGGAACCAAAATTTGCACACCCGGTAAAAGGTGGCGGCCACAATGATTTGTGGGCGCGCGGCATTGATGCCGTAGTGCGCAAGGAGGCCGAGCGCTTCGTTGCTAACCGCTAGCGTCTCCTCTGCGGGTGTGAGCTTTTCTACCACTTTTTCAGCATATTATAAGCCACCGCGCCGGCGGGGCCGTCGCCGGTTAGCGCAACAGCGCCATATTCTAAGGTCACCGGGTCGATCATAACAAGCGCCTTTATGCCCGGCATCCCGCCGGTATGCCCAATCCGAATGACAGGGTTACCGTCCCTATCCGGCACTCGCATGGCCATTACACCAAGGCCGTAATATGTGTTTTTATCGAACATCGGGAAAAGCTCGGCAAACATCCGATCGCGGGTTTTTGGCTTGACCAAATCACCCGATAAAAACGCACGCCAGAACGCTATCATATCCGCCGAAGTCGCGACTATCGGGCCCGCGGGGCCCGGTGCCCGGATATCTGATTTTTCGTCGTCGCTTGGCCGCGGTTTCGCGATGTCGGATATATCCTCGTGGGCGACTATCATTCGGGTATTCTTAAGACCAATTTTATCGATAATCTGGACTTGAATGATCTGTGATAACGGTTGCCCGTATATCTGTTCGGCAATTTTGCCCAAAAACAGATAGCCGGTATTGGAATAGCGCCAATATTGGCCAGGACAAAAAAGCGCGCCATGCCGATTGAGGATTTTGATATTATCTTCGAGATTAAGCGGTTTTTCGCCTTTTGTTGCGGCCGTTCGATCCTCATTTGCGTTATATAGGCCCGATGTGTGATCGAGCAGCATTTTGATGGTGATCAAATCACCATTGGGAACATCGTCAATCCAGTTAGAGAGCTTGTCGTCCAATGACAGGCGCTGATCTTCGATCAACTGCATGATTATCACCGCAGTAAAGCTTTTGCCCACACTGGCCCAATAATGCAGTTTCTCGGCATCTTCCAGGCCTCGCGTTTCGGACCAGATAGGACCCACTTGGTTGGCGAGGCCCACCGACAGGCTCGTTGCTTTGGATTTGGTAAACATATCTGCAAACAGGGCCAACAGATCATCCGCATTGGGGATCGTTTGCTTTGCTGATGATAACGGCACGTCCGGTATGACAACGGAAATCGGAGCTGGACCAGCATATTCCATTTCAGCGGCACAGGACTTGAGCTTTTCAGCAGAAGCGTTTGCGGGCAGGGTGATAGACATAGCGGTAAAGATAATGCGAAACAGCGTGTGACCAGCAACCATATCAAGTCCTTGTGGGAGATTTAAGGAAAGCTTGCACTGACACTTATTATGATGCGGCTGAAATCAGGATGAATGGACCGGTCAGATCGCTTTTTCGTAAACAGTGTAAACCCGGTTGATTTTGGACTCGATAGCGTCGGCAATGGCGACCATTCCTTGATTATCTTCCAATACCCAACCCAGTTCCCCTCGGACTGAACCATATTTGGCAACGGCTTCGCGGCGGATATACTCGATCATCATGAAGGCCATCTGGCTAGCCATCCGACTATTCTGCAGTTCCTTCACTACACCCATTAAAGGCACGCGCATGGTTGGCGATTTAGGAAATTTCATCCACCAAAGCAGTTTTATCCAGTTAAACGGAAGCAAACTTCCCTTCATATCCTTGGTGCGATCATTGAGATCGGGAAGCGTCATCAAGAAAGCCACTGGCTTGCCTTCCCATTCTGCGATCATGATTAGGTCTTCGTAGACAATTGGTTTCAACTTTACCCCGACATGGTCAATTTCATGGTCGGTAAGCGGTACAAAACCCCAATTGTCCGACCACGCATCGTTCAAAATATTCATGATGATTTTCGCGTCACGATCAAAATGCGACTTATCAACCTTGCGGAGTTTCAGCTTGCTGCTGCGTTCCCCGGATTTGACGATCCGGTCGATTAATGGGGGTAGACCATTGTCAATCGGCAAATCATAAGTAACAAGCTCTTTGACGCTTTTATAACCTTCCTCTTCAATCCAGGCCTGATATTCCGCTTTGTGATGACCCATCATCACGGTTGGACTATGATCATGGCCGGTAGTCAGCAGACCCGGCTCGTCCCAGACAGATAGACTCAGCGGCGCGATCACGCGGTGCATTCCTTGATCTTTCAGCCACGTTTCAGCCGCGCTTATCAATGCTTTGACGGCAGCATCACTCTCGGCTTCTAACAAACCCCAATTGCCGGTGCCTGGCCCCAAGCCCTTCTCGACCGGCTGCTCCAATGCGAGATGATCGATATGAGCGCTGATTCGGCCGATAGTTTGACCATCTTGTTCCGCCAGGAAAAGCTGGACTGTCGCATGTTCAAAAAATGGGTTCTTCTTCGGGGTTAGCAGCGCATAGGTTTCGGATTTCAGCGGGGGAACCCAATGCGGATCGTTCGCGTATAAACGATAGGGGAGTTCTACAAAGCGCTTGCGCTGGGCCTTGGTAGTGACGGGTTGAATGACTATATGCGATGACACTGTAGTTATTTGCACCTTTAAAGCGATTATTTGCACTTATCTTTGGCCTGCTGTGGCGGTAATCGGGCTAAGATGTCAAGCGCTTGAAACGCCTCGGGAGAGGTTGGATTAGCGTGAGAAACCTTAGCAATGCCATCATCTCGCCATGATGTGCTGCTGTACGCACCGGATTACGAAGACAGGAACTTATGAAACATTCTCCCTCTCTGGCCACAGAGGCCGCTACATCGCCGGATGCCGTTACTGCAAAAGCTTCCACTTTTGATGATAATGAGTTGATCCGCACCGCCGCGAAAGTCACCCGCGATCTCAATGCGGTTCGGCCCTTGGTTTATTGGTCCGATTTACTAGCTTCGGCGGTGGTCGGATATGGCGCAATGGCTGCCGCAATCATGCTTGAAAATATCGGGTTCGCAGTTCTGGCTGCCGTTGTTTCAATTCTCGCGCTCTATCGCGCAGGCAGCTTCATTCACGAACTGACCCATATCCGGCGCGGATCGATGCGTGGTTTCCATTTTGGTTGGAATGCGCTGATCGGCGTTCCGTTATTGCTGCCCTCTTTCATGTATGAAGGTATTCACAATCTCCATCACGCCCGCACGCGCTATGGTACGATTGAGGATCCCGAATATCTGCCGCTGGCTCTTATGAAGCCTTACACCGTCCCGCTTTTTGTGTTGGTATCGGCCTTGGCGCCAGTGGGTTTGTTCATCCGCTATGCGGTGTTGGCTCCTCTATCGGCGATTTTTCCACCCGTGCGAAAAATTGTCGTCGAACGCTATTCTGGATTGATTATCAATCCGGAGTTTCGTCGCCGTCCGCCCGAAGGCGATTTAAAAAAACAATGGTATGCGCAGGAAATCGCTGCGAGCATCTGGGCGATTGCTTTGTTGACCGCCGTCGCTACCGGATTTTTGCCGATGCGGGCGTTTCTGATCATGGTTGGAATTGCCGCTGGGTCGGTTGTTCTCAACCAAATACGTACGCTGGTCGCGCATCTATGGGAAAATGACGGCGAAGTGATGAGCGTTACAGAACAATATCTCGATAGCGTGAATGTCCCGCCGCCCGCTCTTCTGCCGGCTTTGTGGGCCCCTGTTGGCTTGCGTTATCATGCATTGCATCATTTGTTACCGGGCGTGCCTTATCACGCGCTGGGGGAAGCGCACCGTCGCATCGCAGAAGCATTACCCAAAGATTCGACTTATTATCGCGCGAATCACAACAGCCTTTGGGGCTTGGTAGCGGGGCTTGTCCGAGGCAGTTCCGGTCACGCTGCCTCGAGTCAATCTGGCACTGCCAGCTAGCTTTACTCCTCCGTCCGGATCAGCACTGTTTCGCCGATCAGAAAGAATAATATAAAGGGCGCCCAAGCCGCTAATATCGGTGGGTAAGCCCCAATTGTTCCCATAGCGAGAGAGAAGTTATCGGCCACAAAATAGGCAAAGCCTAGCGCCATGCCCAGCACTGCGCGGACAAACAACTGTCCAGAACGCGCCAGGCCAAAGGCGGCAACCGCGCCGAGCAGGGGCATTAATGTCGCAGATAAAGGCCCTGAAATCTTGTGCCACAAGCTCGCTTCCAGTCCCATTGTCGGTCTGCCGGCCTCTTTTAACTCCGCAATAGCTGATCGCAATTGAGGAAAGGAAAGGCTGTCTGCTTTGACGTCCGCAAGCGTAAATTGATCCGGGCGCAGTGTGTCACCGATTGTGATGCTGTCTTTTTGTTCTTCAGTGCCCGTTAGCACATTAAACTGAGTGACATCGGTTATCGTCCAGGATGAACCTGTGAATTGCGCCTCTTTGCCCTGCATAAGGCTGCGCAATCCGTTGTTGGTTCGGTCATAGATGGTGATGTCTTGCAGGACCACATCGGTTCCACGGCCGGTTACGGTTTTTGCGTTGACGAGGTTACTTCCGTCGCGAACCCAAACATTGGTTCGTACATTACTGGCAGCCGGTATTGGTCCATATTCAACCTTTTCCCAAGCCGATAGTTTCGCGGTAGCAGGGGCAACGACGATCTCATTAAACATGAAAGACACGATCGCGACGAGCATGCTGGCGATGATCAGAGGCGCGAGAATCTGATGCGCGGATAATCCGCCAGCTTTCATCGAGATGACTTCGCTATTTTGGTTGAGCGTCGCGGCAGTCACAATTGTACCCAGCAGCACGGCAAAAGGCAGAAAACGCTGGATGAGCTGGGGTGCACGCCATGTGACATAGGTCCAAAGCTCACTCTGACCATTGCCTTCTTGGCCAAGGATGCGGCCGCTTTCACCCAGCAGGTCCAATGCTTGCAACACTAAAACGAGCAGAGCGAGGACTGCCAAGGTGCGCAGCATCAGCATTTTGGCCATATAAAAAGCCAATGTCCGCGATGGGAAAAAGTCCATGGCTACGCGCCTCCGTTATGATTGCGATGGCACAAGCCGTTATTCTTTAACATCTGCTCGCTTCCGATTGAAATTGAGTATTCCTTTGAAAACACCACCGAACTTAGCGAATGCTTTTTCAAGCTGGCCAATGGGCTGTCCGCCCGGAACATGCGCTACCATGTGATACATCCAGATGATCAGACCACCAAAAAGCAAGAATGGCACCCACAGAGCGATGATCGGATCGACAATGCCTAGTGCGCCCAAATCTTCCCCATATTGATTGACCTTATGGTAAGTCACAATCATGACAATAGAAATGAAAACCCCGAGGGCTGAATTCGATCTTTTGGGCGGAATCGCGAGAGCGAGCGCCAATAGCGGCATGAGCAACATCATCACCACTTCGACCATGCGGTAATGAAAATTCGCCCGGCTCTGGTTGCGCTCTGTTACAGAGCGATCCTGATCCGAGCCCACCCTAACCAATTCTGGTATGGTATATTCCAGGTCTGCGCCGCCTCTGGATCGAAAAGCTTCGATATCTGGAAGATCAATGGGCAAATCATGGCTGCTAAAGCTCAATATGCGTGGTTTGTCATAATTGGGGGCATCGTGGATCAGCACGCCTCTGGACAAGCGCAATATGATGGTATCGGGATCATCAGTGGCCAAAAATTGTCCAGTTTCAGACGTTACCGAGACGATTTGGCCAGACTTGTTTTCCGCCCTAACAAACATTCCGCTTAATTTCGTACCATTGTCGCGGCTTTCTTCGATCCGCATCGTCATGCGGGAGCCTAAATTGGTGAATTCGCCGACTTTAATCGAGGCCCCTAGTGCGCCAGACCGTAATTCGAAGCGCAATTCCTCGTAATAATAACGTGATAGTGGTTGAATGAACCCGACCAGTGCGAGGTTGATCAGCATCAAAACGACCGCAAACATGTAAGGGACTTTTAAAAGGCGGCCGTAACCCTGACCGACGGCCCTGAAAACGTCCAATTCAGAGCTTAGAGCAAGTTTGCGAAAGGCTAGTAATATGCCGAGTAAAAGACCTATCGGAATGCCAAGTGACAGATATTCAGGAATAAGATTGGCCAGCATCCGCCAGACAACGCTGACCGGGCCGCCTTCTGCTGCGACAAAGTCAAACAGCCGCAGCATTTTTTCAAGCACCAATAACATTGCAGCGATGACCAGCGTGCTAAACAGCGGAACGGCAATCAAACGGGCGATATAACGGTCGGTAGAACTTAGAAATTTCAACTTATCGTCGCCCTCTCACCATGTTTCTGCCGCAAATCATATCCATAACCACAATCATATCAGGGGGCTGATTCTCTATTCGCAGCAGTTTGAAAGCGGGTATAACGACTAGGAGTATTTTCGTCATGTTGAAATTTGCAGCGTCTTTTGCGCTTTCAACCATCCTTTTGGCTGTGCCCGTGCCTGCGACAGCCGCAGGCCAGAAGATTTCTAATGATCTGGACAAATGTCGGGCAGGTAACGGCCCGGCAGTTTTGGTAACATTAAATGGTGTCAAAGCGTCAGCTGGCAAGATTCGCATTCAAAGCTATCGCGGCACCAAGGCTGAATGGCTGAAAAAAGGCGCTTGGATCAACCGGATCGAAACGCCGGCAAAGATCAACAGCATGACTTTTTGCATGCCCGTTCCTTCGAGCGGGACTTACGGTATCGCGGTGCGCCATGATTTGAACGGCAATGGAAAGACCGACATTAGATCGGATGGCGGCGGTATGTCGAACAATCCGAGCATCAATATCTTCAATCTGGGAAAGCCCAGTTACAAAAAAACCAAATTTGCCGTTGGCAATGAAGTGAAATCGATCAGCATAAAAATGAAATATCTGTGATGGGCAGATATTACAGGGAAATGGGCAATTAAATAATGGCCAATGTAGCGCTACTTTCTAATCCACACTCTACGGGAAACCGTGCGATTTTGCCGGAAGTGCGCTCTTATTGCGTCAAGAACTGCGATGTATTCCATTACGAAGTCGACGCGGTTGATGAAATTCGGAAAGCGCTGCAAACCATTGCCAAAGTGAAACCCAAGGTGCTGGTTATTAATGGCGGGGATGGGACCGTTCAGGCCGCTCTTACAGAATTGCACCAGGGCGGGCATTTTGGTGATAATCCGCCACCAGTCGCAGTGTTGCCCAATGGCAAGACCAACTTGATTGCTCTAGACCTCGGGGCAGAAGGCAATCCACTAAAGGCGCTGGAACGCATCGTCGAAATGGCAAAGCATGATTTGCATGAGCATCTCGTTGATCGCGAGCTGATTGCTTTATCTGACGGCGGTAAAGACAGTAAAGTCGTGCTGGGCATGTTCCTAGGTGGTGCAGGCTTGTCAGAATTTATTCTCTATTGCCGTCACAAGATATATCCACTGGGACTACCCAATGCGGCATCCCATATATTGACAGTTTTTGCGGCACTGGCCTCGGTTTTGTTTGGAATACGGGCTAAGTTCTTGCCGAACAAGCCATCGCCAATCAGTATTTCATTGATTAAAAAAGGCCAGTATCAGGGGAATTTTGCGATTCTGATCGTGACGACCCTGGAAAAATTGCTGTTGATGCGGCGCTTGACTCAGTCGCGTGGCAAACGCGGACGTCTACAACTAATGGCGATTGACCAAAAGCCAGCGGCTTTGGTTCGCTTTATATTATCAGCCTTATTTGGCCGTCTCGGTAAAAATGTGCAAAAAGGTATTCATCTTGAGCAGGGCGACGTGATCCGCATAGAAGGCAAGAATAGCAATGTCGTCATGGACGGTGAATTGTTTCGCGCGCAAGAAGGCCAGCCGATTGTTTTGAAATCTACCAAACCAGTGTCTTTCCTTCGCCTCGCTGCTTAGGCTATCATCCATCGGGTGAATCACCTTAAACCTCTCATAGAAGCGGAGCTGGCAGAACCAGTCGAACCGCGTGTGGCTGCATTTGCCCAGTCGATTGCGGCGCAATATGGTGACGCTTCTCGCGCGGTGCTGTTTTACGGTTCGTGTCTGCGGACGGCGGAATTGGACGGGCAGATGCTCGATTTTTATCTGGTCGTTTCCAGCTATGAAGCGGCCTACGGAAAAAGTTGGTTGGTTCGAGCGAATAAGCTGCTCCCACCCAATGTTTTTCCGGCCGAACATGACGGCCTGGTCGCAAAATTAGCGGTGCTGAGCGAAGAAGATTTTCATAGACTAAACGGTCCCGAAGCCAGTGCAGTGAGTGTCTGGGCGCGTTTTGCGCAGCCATCGCGACTGGTCTGGTGTGCAGATGAAGCGGCCAAAGAAAAGGCTGTCGCGGCAATATCGCGCGCGCCGATAACCTTGTTTGAGCTGGCCCTACCGCTTCTGGGTATCCAGCCGCAGACACCGGTACGTATATTCCATCGCGGCTTTGAACTGACCTATGGCGCTGAATTGCGGGCGGAGCGCGGTAATCGCCCTGGTTCGGTCGTCGATTCCGATCTGGAACGCTATGAACGCTTTGGTCTCGCGACCATGGCAACAATGCAAGATCAGGATCCATCAGAATCTGGTGAACTGTCGTTGGATGAAGCTGAAAAGCGTTGGAAAACACTGCGCCGCAATGGCAAGCTGCTTACATTAGCGCGCTTAGCAAAGGCGTCAGGAACCTATGCAGGCGGGATCGACTATCTTGCTTGGAAGATAAACCGCCATGCCGGAACCAGTTACGAGGTCAAACCGTGGCAGCGCAAATGGCCAATATTGGGCGCTTTGATGATGTTGCCGCGATTAATTGCTGGCGGGGCGATTAAATAGGGTAGAATGTGCTTTTGCATTTTGAGGAGGCGTTACTATGGCTGATAAACTAACCGACAAGCCGATCCATCTCGGGCTCGGTGCAACTGCGTTTTCGGAAGCCCCCTTTACAGGCGATCCGGCTTGGTATCAGGCCTATGGCGAGCGTCACGCCAATGATGGCGCAGAAGGACGTCTGGTATCGCTGCACAATTTTACCGAGCCTTGGGCGGTCTGGGAAATGCATCCCGTCGGCGCCGAGGTCGTCATATGTATTAAGGGCGAAATGTCCCTGATTCAGCAAATGAACGATGGATCAGAAAAACAGATCGTGCTCGGAGAAGGCGAATATGCGATCAATCCACCCGGCGTCTGGCATACGGCAGATGTTGCGGGCGAAGCGACGGCGCTCTTCATTACGGCGGGGCAGGGAACCGAAAATCGCGATCGTTAGTTGATCGGATCAACGATCCTTGTAATCCGGCTTTCGCTTGCTGAAAAAGGCTTTGGCTGCTTCCCGACTGTCTTCGGTCATGCTCAACATAGCTTGTTGTCGATCTTCAATCGCCATTGCAGCTTCAAAGCTTTGGGCATCGATATTACGGTTGAGCGCATCTTTTGTGAGCCGCAGACCCATTGGCGCGGTTTCTAACATCTCTTCGGCCAGTGATAGGCCAGTGGAGAGCAGTTTGTCTTCTTCGACAGTGTCGCTGATCAACCCCAATTTTTCGGCTCGCTCGGCGTGAATGAAGCGGCCGGTCAGGAGCAGTTCTGAGGCGAGCGATGATCCGACAAGCCGCGGCAGGAAATAGCTCGATCCCATATCACAGCCGCCAAGCCCTATTTTTATGTAGGCCGCGTTCATTTTCAGACTGGGCGCACCATAGCGGACATCGCTGGCAAGCAGCAGCGAGAAACCGCCGCCACAAGCCGCGCCTTGCCCGAGGGCAATAATCGGTTGTGGACATTGTCGCATCAACTGCATAACCGTCGCAATGCTTCTTTGGGTCCGCCAGATATGCTGCACTTGGCCGCGCGAGCCATCATTTTTCCATGCCCCGATATCTAGACCGGCACAAAAGGCGCGGCCTTCGGCGCGGAACAACACCACTCGAATATCATGTCTATCCTGTAGATCGCGGAAATATTCTTGCAGCGCGAAGATCATGTCTTCGTTCATGGTGTTGAGTTTATCCGGTCGATTGAGAGAGAGTATCTCGATCGCGCCGCGTTGTTCGATAAGGATGGGGTTGGTCATTTCTGTCTCATACGTGGCGGATCAAATCGCCCCTACCGCTTTGCCAGCCGCTTTAAACATGCCTAAAATCTGATCGACTTGCTCGGACGTGTGCTCGGCACAGAGAGAGCAGCGTAGCAGGGTCATATTCGCTGGTGTTGCCGGTGGTCGCGCCAGATTGACGTACAGCCCTTCGGCGAGCAGGGCTTGCCACATCATCGCGCCCCGTTCCAGATCCGGCATGATCACCGCGATAATCGCGCTTTGCGCTTCGGGAGTTCCTAACTCAAAACCAAGATCGCGCAGGCCCTTGTGGAGCTTCTTGCTGTTTTCCCATAAATGTGCGCGTTTGTTTCCGCTGTGCATCAGCTTGCGGATGGAAGTGCTGGCAGTTGCCATAACGCTAGGCGGTAGCGAGGCGGTAAATACATAGGGGCGGCAAACCAGCCGCATGATTTCAAATTTGGGATGGTTGGAAACACAGAAACCACCAACGGTTCCGACAGACTTGCTGAAGGTGCCGATGATAAAATCAACGTCGTCAATAACGCCCTGTTCTTCGCAAACGCCGCGGCCATTATCACCGATAAAGCCCATGCTATGAGCCTCGTCGACTAAGGTCATCGCGCCGTTTTCCATGCAGACACGGATCATTTCTTTGAGCGGTGCGACGTCGCCGAGCATCGAATATACGCCTTCGAGCACGACCAACTTACCAGCTTCGGCAGGAAGACGCTTCAGACGCTTTTCCAGAGCCTCAACATCATTGTGGCGGAACGCAACAACTTCTGCATTGCCCATCGCACAGCCGTCATAAATGGACGCATGGCTGTCAATGTCCAGAATGACATAATCACCCTTGCCAGCCAGTGTCGAAATAATTCCCAAATTGGCCTGATAGCCGGTGGAAAAGACCATCGCATGGTCCATGTCGTAAAATTCTTTGAGCGCTTCTTCGCAATCTCTGTGCGGGCTGTATGTGCCATTGAGAACGCGGCTACCGGTGGTTCCGGAGCCAAATTCTTTCAGCGCCGTTAGGCCCGCTTCCCGCACATCGTCGTCAAACGTCATGCCCATATAATTATAGGTACCCAGCAAAATGGTCTCTTTGCCATTGCATACCGCCACGGTCGGTGATTTCACTTCTTCCATTACTAGGGAGAATGGATCTTTCACGCCCGTCGCGAGAAGCGTTTCGCGTTCCTGGATTAGCGGATCGAATTTACTCAAAAGGTCAGTCATTGGTCTCTCTGTTTATCATGTTGCTGACCGTCTTCGGCTATTTGGTCAGGAAACAAAAGATGCCTAAAGGTGTTAAGGATGCTTCGCCGTCGGTTTGGTCTAGTTATCCATCAACTTGGCAACCGCATCGGCCAGCTGTCCGACGGTTTCAATTTCGGCCTGCATGTTCATGGTGATGATGATATCAAATTCATCTTCTACGGCAGCGACAAAATCCATGACCGTGAGACTGTCCCATTCCAGATCGCCAGCGAACGTGGTCGCATCTTTCAGTGCAACGCCTTTATTATTAAATGGGCCTATCAAAGCCTCAACCTTAGCCATAATTTCTTCGCGACTTGCCATGTTTTAATTCCCCAATATGCTGGTCTGCTTCACTCTAAGCGACCTTTGCCAATATGATCCCCCCATTGGCAAGCGAATAAGGCCGAAACGCGGCACAAGCATGGGTATATCGGCCGCAACTTGCCCAATTGCGCCGACTGTGCCACTCTTTGGGCGCATCGGGTCGCGCTTTTGTGGAGGGCGACGCGTGTCCGAGGGACGAAAATGGCCTGATGAAGTCATCCAATTGCTGCGCACCACACAGCAGCATCATGTCCAACTCAGTCTGATGGCGGATCATAAGGCAAATATGCTGATCGGTGCGACATTTGTGGTCTTCACATTGGCGATCGGGCAAAGCCATGCGAGTAGCTTTTCTTTGCCTTTGCTGATCCTTGCGATCTCGGCATTTTCTGCTGCGGGCTTAGCCGCGATTGCAGTGATGCCAGCGACTAAAATCCGGTCGGGTGCCAATCCCAATATGCTGTTTTTTGGTGCGTTTTCAAAAATATCGGAGGAGGAGTTTAAGGACAGGCTGTTGACCGAGAGTTTCGTGGATCAGGAAACGGTCTATCGCACAATGCTGCGCGATATATATCAAATGGGCCTGGTGCTGGAGCGCAAAAAATACCGTTATCTGGGTCTTGCCTACCGCGTGTTTCTGCTCGGCCTCTCGCTGACCTTTGTTACGTATCTTGCCGAGCAGTTTGCCGGTCCGTTACTGCAAGGTTAGGCCTGTCCCCAGCGGAGCCATAGGTCTTCAATAGCCCAAACAACGCCGCCGCGCATGGCTCCTTGCGGTTGATCCGGCTGCAACTCAAATTTGCCAATCTCACGGAACCAGGTTTCATAAAAAATATGCAGCTCCATCCGCGCCAGATGCAACCCGAGGCAAGTGTGGATTCCTGACCCAAAAGCGCCATGGCGATAATGTTTGCGGTCGATGGAAACGGTCATTGGGTCTTCGTTGAGCTTATCCTCCCATCCGATCATAGCCAGTGGACAGATTATCTTCTCGCCCTTGGATAATTTTTGCCCGCCTAGTGTTGTGTCTTCGTTAATTTGGCGGGGGAGGTTGACGAAGCTGTAGCGGCGTAACAATTCCTCGGTGACATCGGGGATGCAGGCAGGATCATCAATAATCCGCTGTTGCAGTGCCGTATTTACGGCCAGATGCTTCATACTAAAACTCAGCGCGTTGACTACAGTATCAAGGCCAGCGAGGAACAATAAATGCGCGATGGAGAGCAGTTCTTCGAAAGAAAGTGCGCGGCCATCAATGTCGGATTGGATGATATGGCTCATCATATCATCTTGGGGATCGGCCTGACGCACTTTCACAAATTCCGCCAGTATCGCGACGATTTTTTGCTGCACCGCTGCCGCATCAGGCGTTCCGGCGAGTTCAAAATTCTCGTTCACCAATGCGCGAAATTCATCAAACCGGTCGAGCGGTAACCCCAGCATTTCCATGAAAACCGATACCGGGAAGCGCGAACCAACCGCTTCAACAAATTCGCATTGTCCATCGGTTTTTACCGCCCCGATAAGTCTGTCCGCCCATTGCTGTATTCGATCTTGCAACGGCGTTATCGCTTTTTTCTCAAAAAACGGACGCATCATTTGGCGGTAGGGGCGATGCTCAGGCGGATCGAGGGAGAGCGGGATCGTCTTTGGTATATTCTCAATGTGGGGAATCGAAAAATTCTCATTTGAAAAGATATTGGGCTTGCGGAGGAGGTCGATCATGAGATCGCCGTCGGTCACTATCCAATGGCCACCATTGGCAGGCGTCCAAAACAACGGCGGGGCTTCGCTTTTCAGAGCGAGAAAGGCATCGTGGACATCAACCTTAATTGCTGGCTCGGCATAAATATCGAAATTATGGATTGGCACATCGTCGCGCACCGCAGCGTTGCTTGGCATGAATCATCTCCCAGAGCACAATTATGGGCCTGTTGGGCAGCGATGGCAGCTAGTGATTTTAGGAGGCGTTAGAGCCAATCGTTCTGACGGTACCATTTGGCGGTATCTTTCAGACCCTGCCGTGTTTCAATTTGGGCTGTCCATAGTTCTGGCGGAAGGCGTTTGGCGGGATCGACCGTCCAGTCATCATGGCAGAAATAGCTCACCCGGTCTTCCGTCAACTTGGCTTTGTCGCGGCGTACGAGACGATCCGTTTTGGCGCCCAGTTCGAGGAGGAATTTGGGGGTCGCAATGGGTTTGATCCGTTTGCCCATCGCCCAGCCAATTGCTTTGGCAAAACTGGTCTGGGTCCAACCGCCGGTTTTGCCATCGTCTATTTCAAAGATTTTAGCGGTGAGATCTTCATGTTCGGGAATGATGGTCATTAACGCACGCGACAGATCATCAACATGAATGGCGGAAAGACGGCCATCAGCATCGGGTGGCAAAGTGATGAAACCCATTTTTGCCATTTTGAACAGCTCGAGCATTTCGCCGTCGCCGGGACCATAGATGGCAGGGGGGCGTATGATCGTCCAATCGAGCCCGCTGCTTTTCACGATTTTCTCGGCCTTAGCTTTGGTTTCACCGTAAATGGAGAGCCTAGGCAAGGTTGCCGCGAGTGATGAAACGTGAATGAACCGTTGGCATCCGGCTTTTTTCGCTGCCTCTACAACTGCTAATGTTCCAGCGACATTACCGGCTTCAAAGCCGTCGCGTGTGGGTGCATTGACCACGCCAGCTATGTGGATCACCACATCAGCGCCAGTGCACAAAACGCTAAGGCTAGCCGGGTTATCCAACGCGCCACGTACCCATGTCACATTGGGCCGGTCATCTTGAGTCCGACGGGTCAGCGCACGGACGGGGAAGCCAGCCCGCACGGCGAGATTGAGCAGATGTCCACCCACAAAACCAGTCGCGCCGGTTATCGCCAAAGTTTGCTTGGTTCGCATCTATTTAATGATGCCCCGCTTCACACGAGCACCATCTGGTTGCGATGAACAACCGCGCTGCGCGGCGCATAGCCGAGTACGGCTTCCAGTTCAGAGCTGCGACGCCCGATGATTTTAGCGCAATCGAGCGCATCATATTCAGCCAGTCCGCGCGCAATGGTCAGGCCGTCAGGGCCGGTTATCTCAACGACGTCACTGCGTTCAAACTGACCATTTATCGTAATGATTCCAGCAGCCAACAAGCTGTTACCGTCGCTCAAAGCCGCAGCTGCGCCTGCATCGATCGTGATCGTTCCGGCGGAAGTCAGGCGACCGCCCAGCCAGCTTTTGTGGGCATTGGCATTGCCACTGGCTTTGAAAAGCGTACCGACATGGGTGCGTTGATAGCGCTCGAGAGGGTGATCTTCTTGGCCCGAGATAATCGATAGTTCGATACCGGCGAGATTGGCAATGCGCGCGGCTTCGAGCTTTGACGTCATGCCACCAGAGCCGAGCCCGGAAGAAGAGGATCCGTCCGCCATGGCCATGATCTTTTCGTCAACTTGTTCAACCAACCCGATAAATTGACCTGCGGACTCGCTGCCCACTCTACGATCATATAGCCCGTCCACGTCGGACAAGAGCAACACGCGGTCTGCAGAAGCGGCTTGAGCAACGCGGGCTGCGAGCCGGTCATTATCCCCGAAACGAATTTCATCTGTGGCGACGCTATCATTCTCGTTAATCACTGGAATAGCGAGATTTTCTAGCAGTTTTTCGAGTGTTGCCGATGCGTTGAGATAGCGCTTGCGATCTTCTAGGTCGTCCAGCGTTAGCAGCATTTGGGCTGCGGTAATATCATGTTCAGCCAGCAACTCTGACCACAGGCTGCTAAGAGTAATCTGGCCAACAGAAGCTGCCGCCTGCGCATCGGCAAGGTTGGCGCGGCCACCTTTTTCCAAACCAAGCTTGCGGGCACCAAGTGCGATAGAACCGGATGATACGATGATTACGGATGCGCCTTGCGCATGGCGTTGAGCAATATCGGAAACCAGCGTTTCCAGCCATGGTCGGCGCACTGCGTCGTCTTCCCCGATCAGTAGGGATGAGCCGATTTTCACGACGATAGTCTCGTTAGATGCGTCCGTCACAGTGGTGACCAGTCCGCTTTTTCCCCCTCGTCGCCGTCGACATCAATACCGCTGGCACGTTGGTCTTTCTTTTCGATCGAACTGAATCCGCCGACGGCCGTCAGAACTTTGTTGAGCACTTCTTCCATGCCTTTGCCGGTCGCGCCGGATAGCGGCAGAACATCGGTTGCGCCTGCTGCGCGCAGATCATCGGCTATCGAGTCCATTAACTCATCATCAAGAAGATCGGCTTTGTTCAGGGCTAATATCTGTGGTTTTTCAGATAGGCCGCCGCCATATTGTTCCAATTCCTTGGTTACGGTTTTCCACGCTGCCACCGGATCATCGCCAGTTGCGTCAATCAAGTGGAGCAGGATCTTGCACCGTTCGATATGGCCTAGAAAACGGTCTCCAATGCCTGCGCCGTCTGCTGCGCCGTCAATCAGGCCGGGAATATCAGCAAGGACAAATTCGCGCGATTTATGCTGCACCACACCCAGTTGCGGGTGAATGGTGGTGAACGGATAGGCGCCGACCTTGGCATCCGCATTAGACACAAAGTTAATCAACGTCGATTTACCGGCATTGGGCAGTCCAACCAAACCCGCATCCGCAATGAGTTTCAGCCGCAGCCACACCGCCGCTTCTTCCCCGGGCTCTCCAGGTTGATGCTGGCGCGGGGCGCGGTTGGTGGAGCTTTTATAGCTTGCGTTGCCGCGACCACCAATACCGCCTTCGAGGAAAAGCTCTTCTTGTCCTTCGCGGGTAAAGTCGAGCAGGACATGCTCTTTATCTTCGGACAGCACTTGGGTGCCGACCGGAACGTTGATGATCCGGTCTTCGCCGCCCGCGCCTGTGCGGTTGCGTCCTGCGCCGCCTTTGCCGCGTTGAGCCTTCAAATGCTGGGCATAGCGAAAGTCGATCAGAGTATTGAGACCCTCAACCGCTCTGAAAATAATATCGCCGCCTTTGCCGCCATTACCGCCATCGGGGCCGCCATATTGGATATATTTTTCGCGCCGAAAACTGACAGCGCCAGGGCCGCCCTGGCCAGAGCTGACATATATTTTGGCTTGATCTAAGAAATGCATGATTGTGCATTTAGGGATGTAAGGCGCGAAAGGCTAGGGATTCATTCCGCAGCTTCCAATTGCTCCATTTGCTCGACGCGAGGATCATTGGGATAGACCCATTCTTCGCCGATAACTTGATCAACGGCAAGGTGGTCAGGCACATTGTCAAGACCAATCATTTTGTCGCAAGTCTGATGGAAACTGTAGATGCGCGCTTCCTGATAGCTCAGCGGCACGCTCTTGAAACCGTCACTTTCCATGGACTTCTGGATCATTTCGCCAAATTGCGTGTCTTCCAAGATAATCGGGCTCATATCCCGGCCATTGGGCTTGCTCTCATCCGGTACCGTCCACAAGTCTGGCGCTGGACCGTCCCCCCAGTCCAGCGCCATCGTGACGAGCTCTAACCGGGTTGTATTCAATCCGGTCGGCCAGAAAATCAAAGGCGGTACAAAATAATTGGATAGTGGGGACACCCAGTTGGGGAACATGGTGTAGCTTTGGGTGCAGGTGCGCCCCAGTTCACCGACCGTATCAATCTCTTGCCATTCTGGCGGGGAGTCAACGGCGCGGACATGTTCGCGGTCGGTTTGCTGCGGTGCAGGGGCCAGCATCCGGGCATGGCCATTGGGGAACATTGTGTTCACGTTGCGCTTGCTGTCAACGAGTGGTGCGACGGTTTCGGGATGGATGAAGGGCACATGATAAACCTCCATATTGGCCTCCATCGCGACCTTCCAGTTACAGTTGAGTTCGAAGCTGTGGCGCGCGGCGAGCCTGATTTTGTCAAACTGAAACTCTTCCCAATCATTCCAAACCGGGCCGAGCCATTTTTTCAGCGGCATCGCTTCATCGTCGAAGTTTACAAATATGACATTGCCCAGCATCTCGCATTTAACCGGGATCAAGCTTCGACAAGACATATTGAGTCCGGTAAAATCGTGTTTCTCGGGCACCCCGACCAGCTCTCCGTCGGTTTTGTAAGTCCAATTATGATAACCGCACATCAGACGCGGCGAGCGCCCCTTTTCCTCGGTCACGACCGGCGCTCCACGATGCCGACAGGTGTTGTAAAAGGCCCGTACTTCACCATCCATGCCGTGGACAATGATGACTGGAGTCCCGGTATTTTCCCATTTCATGAAGCAGCCTGGTTCTGGTACTTCGTCGATATGAGCGGCAAACAACCAGCTTTTCTTCCAGATATGCTGTTGTTCGAGATCATAATATTCTTGGGATGTATAACGGCCAGCGGGCAAGTCGGGCAGATGCGGAAAACCCTCCGGCGGCGCGGTCCGCGCGGCTTCCCAATCCATCAGGCGCTTCATCTGCGCGACATAGGCAGAGTCCATGGACATGGTTTTGTCTTCTCCTTGTCGAGCGGAATGCCATTGCCAGGACACATACGTCGATTGGCAATAGTGATAGAAGGAAGACAATATTATGCTTCAATCAGATCGTGGGAACACTATTCGTCAGTTTTTCGACTCTAACGCTGGTTGCCAATTTGTCGGCCAGATCACGGCTGAGCAATGCGACAATGGCGTTTTTAAAAGCGGGCGACTTTTCCATCAGCAGCGTTACTTGTGCGGCATCCCACGTCACTAGTCGTGCCCCTTGTTGCGCAATCACATCGGCGGATGGCAGGCGGTTCAGAACAAAAGCGATCTCCCCGATAAAATTGCCGGGTTCCAGCAGAAATTCATTGTCACCTTTTTTTATCACCACCGTGCCATCAACAATGAAGTGCAAGTTTGATAATTGTTGATTCTCAGTGGCCAGAGCCACCGATGTCTCGGCGGTTGTCCAGCGCGCGAATTTAAGCAATTGGCGAAACTGGCCCGGAGTAAAGCCCTCAAAATACTCGAACAGCGCTTTTTCTTCGGTATTGAGCGCAAAGACCGTCCGTTCCAGTGATATCCGGAAGAGGATGATGAGATTGGCGAAAACCAAAATGCAAGTCGTGATGATTGCATCCCAAAGCGGAATGTCTGGGAATAGATAATAGTAAAGCAAATAGAATGCCGAACCAGCGAGTACCATCAGGCGGAGTTTCAGTTCATCCCGGATGAGAAAAGCAACGATGTAGAAAAGTGCACCAAAATGGATGAGCAGCGCAGTGTTGAAGTTAAAATCCATAAATCGTCCATCGACTAAATTCGGTCACGTAAAAAATATCGATGGCACAACAGTGGCTTGGCAAGCAAGTTGCACAAAAAATAAGGGACCGGTCTGGAGGCGTCTTTTCGGGCTGGCCAAAAAGCTAGTAACATATATTCTATGTTCGACATTGCCGGAGCGGCGCATTAAGCCATGAGCCTCTGCCGCTATCAGGAATCATGATTGCCACTCGCCCATATCATTTTGACCGCTGCCATTTTGATAACATTGGCGACATCGATTTGCTTTGCCTTGCGCTATCGAAATATCAAGCTCTATGGCGCCCAACCTAGCAATCTGCTTGCGTTTACCGCAATCCTTTTCACATCAGGGCTGGACGTAGGATTGATCATGTTTCCTCTCACGGAATTTCCAGTTTATGCACGAGAAGCGTCCTATGGATTTACGAACCCATTGGCGATCGAGTTCGGTTTTTGGGGGTTTCTGGTCTGGGGCTTCTACTTTCTGACGACTTTCTATTTTTGTGTGATCGAACCGCGCCTGAAACTTTTTGAGATATGGTGGGTCGCCTTGGCAAATAACATTGTGATTGTAGCGACATGCGCCTTTACCGGGTTTCTTTTTCTGAGTTATCTCCCAAATTATATCATCGATATTACACCGGCCGCACGCTACGGGCTGGTCGCTGCGGTGGTTTTGGGCGCGGTGTTGTCCAGTACCGATATTCGCTATGTCAAATGGCTCAGTTACGCGTCATTCGCCTTATTCGGGCTATTGATCCTAAGCTTGATGATTACCAACGAGATGGGGATAGCGGACCTTCTAGCGAGTGGCCAAAATCTCGGTGGTTATTTCAGTAATCTCGAAAAATTTATCAGCCCACAGACGGACTATCATGCGTTTTACCTATTCTGGTGGTTTGCGTGGAGCATCATGATTGGGCAGTTTGTCGCTCGGTTCTTGGGCGGGATAAAACCATTGCAGTTGTTGATCGCGCTTTTGATACTGCCGTCCATTCCAATCGCCATCTGGTTTTCGGTGCTATTTTACTATCACAGCCAAGAGATTGTTTTGGCCGGATATCTTCAGATTGCGATGGTTGTTGTCGGGATAATCTTCGTCCTCAATTCACTAGACTCTCTGACCCGGCTCTATTCGGAAAACCTCAATCTGACTGTCAAACGTCTGGGCATGCCGCTCTATATTCTGGGCCATTGGGTACTGCTTTTCGGTTTGATATTGCTATATCAATTTACACCGCTGAAAATTGAGTGGATTGGTATGGTTGTTATTGCCCTCTACGGCTGCATCTACGTCCTGAGCTATCAACGCAGAGATGCGTTGCAAAAAATGTCGCAAACGAGGCCCCTAATTCATGTCGAATAATAGAGAATCTGATTGGGACTATATCATTGTCGGAGCCGGGTCGGCTGGCTGTGTGCTGGCGAACCGATTGACCGAGAACGGGCAGAATAGGGTTTTGCTTCTCGAAGCTGGAGGGAGCGACAAAAATATCCTCGTTCAAATGCCGACGGCCTTGTCTTATCCAATGGCTTCCGAGACCTATAATTGGGGATATCATAGCGATCCAGAACCGGCATTGGACGGCAGGCAAATTAGCTGTCCACGCGGCAAGGGGCTGGGTGGAACATCGTCGATCAACGGTATGGTCTATGTTCGCGGGCATAGCTGTGATTTTGAAGAATGGGAGAAATTGGGGGCCAAAGGTTGGAACTATGCCGCTTGCCTGCCTTATTTTCGAAAATCCGAAACATGGCAAAATGGCGCAGATGATTATCGCGGCGGCAATGGTCCTTTGGGCGTTGGGGGCGGCAATAATATGACTGGGAATCCGCTCTATCAGACATTTATTGATGCCGGGATTGAGGCGGGATATCCGCATACGGAAGACTATAACGGCTATCGCCAAGAGGGGTTTGGCGCAATGCACATGACAGTGCGGGGCGGCTTTCGCGAATCCACGGCGCGGGCCTATCTGGATCCAGTGAAAAAGAGATCCAATCTAACAGTTTGGACTGGGGCACTGGTTGATCGCGTGATCATGGAAGACAAACGTGCTGTTGGTATAGCGCTGGAGCGCAACGATATCGCTGCTGAGGTTTTTGCGGAAAAGGAAATTATTCTGTCTGCTGGTGCGATCGCGTCTCCAGCATTGCTTCAACGGTCTGGCATTGGTGCAAAATCGGCGCTTGATGAAGCGGGAGTGGCGCTTGTCCACGAACTGCCGGGCGTGGGTGAAAATTTGCAAGATCATCTGGAAGTTTATTTCCAGTTTCATTGCAAGCAGCCGGTCAGCCTCAACAATAAATTGGGATGGTTCAGCAAGTTGTTAATTGGCATAGAATGGGTGCTGTTCAAAACCGGGCTAGGCGCGACCAATCATTTTGAGTCCTGTGCCTTTATACGATCTGAAGCGGGACGAAAATCTCCCGATATCCAGTATCATTTTCTGCCTGCCGCCATGCGATATGACGGTACGCCGTCTCTGAAAGGTCATGGTTTCCAAGTCCATGTTGGTCCGAACAAACCGAAGAGCAGGGGCCATGTGCGCATAAAATCGACTGACCCATTGGACGCGCCAAGCATCCTCTACAATTACATGCAACATCCAGATGATGTGGCGGTGTGGCGGCGATGTATTCGTCTCACCCGGGAAATTATCGATCAACCGGCCATGGATGCCTATCGTGGCGAAGAATTGCAGCCGGGCAAAAATATCGAATCCGATGAAGCTATAGATGCTTGGGTAAAGGACAATGTAGAGAGCGCCTATCACCCATGTGGAACCTGTAAAATGGGATCGCCTGATGACCCGATGGCGGTCGTTGATACAGAATGCCGGGTTATAGGATTAGACGGCCTTCGCGTCGTTGATGCATCGGTTTTCCCCACCGTCACCAATGGAAATATCAATGCGCCAACAATCATGGTCGCAGAGCGGGTGTCGGATATTATCTTGGAAGAACCAATTCTCCCGCCATCGTCAGCGCCGAGCTGGATTGACGAGAATTGGCAAACAAGACAGCGTGAAAGACCGGCCGACTAGCTTTGGTGACCACGCTTGATGTAGGAACCAAATCGGACGTTGAACGATTTATAACGACTTGAACATGAGTGATTAATCTCAAATATTCCAACGATTAACCGCGCGGCTGAGGCTACGCACCCAGTGCTTTAAATCACTGCGAGCTGCGGACTTCTGTTTATCATGCTCTCGTATGCTGAAACATTATCTTCATTCGATGATACTCAATTTATCTGTAACCCTACGCTCGGTCTTGTCGAACCCAGTTACGGGGGCCTTATTTCAGAAAGGCTTAGAGATGATTGTCCAAAATATTGAGCCAGACAAGGGCTTCAATGCACAAATAATAGAGTATGTTCAACGGCCTAGCGCTGCTCTGAAAAGGATGCAGGAAACCCGTATTGACCGCGTGATTGTTGCTGAGATAAAAACAAAGCAATTTCTTTGCATAGTATCGCAGCCGGGAATTATAAAATGATATTGGATATAGCGACAGGCAATGTGCCCAGACAAATCGATGCCGATCTGTGCATCATCGGAGGCGGTGTTGCCGGCCAAATGCTGGCAGAAGCTCTGAGTACACCCACCCGCGACGTCGTAATTGTCGAAAGCGGCGGGCGTGATTTTGATCCTAATGTTCAATCATTGGCACACGGCCATAATGTTGGAATGCCTTATTATGATCTCGACGAAGCGCGTTTACGCTTGTTCGGAGGTACAGCCGCCATATGGGGTGGGCGTTGCGCAGAATTGGATGCTATCGATTTTGAAAAACGCGATTATTTGCCTCACAGCGGCTGGCCGATTTCCAAAGCCGAACTCTCTCCCTATTATAAAAAAACATTTGATCGTCTGGGCTTAAAACGACCGCGTGCAGAAGGTCTGTGGTCCACCATTGGCAAATCCGCACCGCCATTTGACCCTACCAAGCTGGATAGCAATTTATGGGTGTTCGATGAAATGGGAGAGCGATTCACCGACCCGGAACGCGACAGCTTTTCGCACAGCCGCATATTGTTAAATGCAACGGTGACCGACATTGAAGTGAACGCGAAAAATGCCGTGCAGCATGTACGAGCCGAAAGCGTGACGGGGCATTGTACCAAAATAAACGCCAAAGTATTTGTTCTGGCAGCTGGAGCGATTGAAACCGTTCGTCTGTTGATGGGAGCTGTTGGCCATAGACCTAACGGCCTTGGCAATGACCGTGATCTTTTGGGTCGTTTTTTCATGGAACATCCGCATGCGCGGGGCGGTGAGTTCATTCCTACCAATCTGGCACAGACATTAACGGCTCTGCCTCGTGCCATCCGGCATGACCGCAATCGCTATGCCGCTTATATGCGCCCGGCGGACGAGATGCAGAGACAGAAGGGAATTTTAAATTCATCCATCAGCATCGCACCCAGATTGCGTGAGGGCGAAAAAATGGAATTGTTTCGCTCCGCTACCAGTAAGTTCAAGCATGACCTGCCTTCCAGCCGTTTTTGGCGTTCAAGCTATCATGGGTTGAAGAAAATGGCTGTCAAAGGCCTGGAATGGACTGATCCCTGGTCTTCGATCCTGAACATGAAGCTTAACCGCGACAAAATGGGTGTCTTTGCTATAGTGCGTGCAGAGCAGGCCCCGAACCCGGATAGCCGTATAACGCTTGCGCGCGAGACGGATAGGCTCGGTACGCCGCAGGTTGCGTTGAACTGGCAGCTGTCCGAAATCGACAAACATAGCGTAAAAATACTGATGGAAACTGTCGGTGAAGAATATCGTCGTTTGGGCTGGGGCGATGTGAAGGTCTCGAGCTGGTTGTCAGAAACCTCGACGCGCTGGAATTCGGACCCCCTAATTTCGAGCCACCCTATCGGCGGATATCATCATATGGGCGGCACCCGCATGAGCAGCTCACCTGATACAGGGGTAGTGGACAAAGATTGCAGGTTGCATGACAGCCCCAATCTATATGTCGCTAGCAGCAGTGTTTTTCCCACTGGCGGTTGGGCTAACCCTACAGCAACGATCATCGCCTTGTCTTTGCGACTAGCGGATCATTTGAAGTTGGTTTTGGGCGAGCAGCCGGCGCGGCATGCTCAAAATATCGCGTCGGCGCCGCCAGTGACGATAAAGCAGCCGGGTCAATTGGGAAAATATGATGCTTAAACTCTAAGGCTGTGGGTTCGTCCGCTAAAACCATTGGCTTGATATCCAGCATCAGAGTCAAGTGGCTGGCATCTGCTATCCTATGGTTTAGCTGCGGACTAGGCGACCGGGCCGGGCTCCGGTGTCGCTGTCATTTTCACGGACCTTGATGCCTTTGCAATAGGTTGCGATATAGCCTGTGACCGGCTGCATCACCCTGGTTCCGCCGGCCGGTAGGTCTTTATAGGCCACCGGTGATGCGACGCTGAGATTGTCAAAATCAATAACGTTGATATCAGCCCGTTTGCCGACTTCTAACGAACCACGATCATCAAATCCGTAAAGCGCGGCGTTGCGGGCAGTTTGTTTGTGCACCAGAAATTCCAGCGGCAACCGTTCGCCTTTTTTGCGATCACGCGCCCAATAGGATAGCTGGGTCGTTGGCATAGTGGCATCGCAAATTAGCGTCACATGCGCACCGGCATCACTGAGACCGGTGACGGTTTCAGAATGTTCCAACAATTCGCGCAGCACCTCCATGCCTTTGGGTAAATTCGGCGCGCTTAACGAACAAAAGCGCTTACCGCCGTCTTCCAGCATCCAGTCATAGAGATATTCCAACGGCTCGCGGCCCTCGGCTTTTGCAAGACTACCGATGGTTTCATCGGTTCCCGCTTCATAATCTACAGGATCGGAGAGGGGATATAATATCCCGGCGCCACGGCCGAGCAACGCCGAGATGTTCTCCATGCTGCCAGGCGCTTCATGCTTGATTTCTTTTTCGGATAGCAGCGCTTTTTTCACATCCGGATCACGCATAGCCGCTACCCTTTCGCTCAACGGCAATTTGGCGAGCTTGTTCAAATATGTGGGCTTGCGCATAAACGGATGATAGCTGCTGAGGCCGGTTAGATAGCCAATCAAGCGCGACGGTACTTGCGGATGCAGTTTTGCACCATTGTCATTGGCCTCTTTCGCCATCACCAATGTTTTGCGCCATAGGTCCGGTTCATAATCGGGGGACTGGATCAAAGTGAAAGTCACTGGTCGCCCGCTGGATACTGAGATTTTACGCATCATCGCGTGTTCTTGATCGGGCGTCGTTCTTTCCCCGCCGAGATGTTCGAGCTTGCCGACGGTCCCCGCGGGTATCAGTTCAAACACACCTTTGCCGAGCTTGCCCATAGCGCCTGCGATGCTGAGCAATTCTTTTTCCGGCGCAAAGGTTCCTGGAACTTCGGTGCCCCACAGCGAGCGGTGACCTATAGTGCGCGATGTGCTGAAACCCACAGCGCCGGCTTCTATTGCTTCGCCGACAATGGTCGCCATGGTGTCAATATCTTCGGCGGTTGCATCCTTATTTTGTTTGCCGCGTTCACCCATGACATAATAGCGCACTGCGCCATGCGGAATTTGCGCAGCCACATCGATCGCAAATTCACGACCGGCAATATAATCCATATATTCGGGAAAGCTCTCCCACTGGCCCCATTCTATGCCTTCATAGAGCGCGGTACCGGGGATATCCTCAACGCCTTCCATCAACTCGATCAGTGTTTTCTCTTCGCCGGGTTTCACGGGAGCAAAACCGACACCGCAATTGCCCATGACGACCGTGGTTGCACCGTTGTGGGAGGAGGGTGCCAGCTCGGTGTCCCAACTGACTTGACCATCATAATGGGTGTGCACGTCGATCCATCCTGGCGTCACGATAGCGCCCTTGGCATTCAGCGTTTCTCTCGCAGGCGTGGAAATATCACTGTCTATTTCGGCAATAATGCCATCTTGCAGAGCGATATCCCCAATGTAAGGGGAACCGCCCAGTCCATCGACAATCATGCCGCCCTTTATGATTGTATCCAACAACTTGCTTCTCCCGATGATCCGAGACATTAAGTTAAGGCATAGAGCGAAACATGCACACTAGTGGATTTGAGGGCTAAGGAGATTTAGCTTGAATTCAGGGCGTGTCGGGCCGGTTTACTCTGCTTCCGTACTCAGGCCCAATTGCGGGATGCCGATAGACCGCTTTCCACCGAAATCGGCCCGTACAACAATGGCACCTTGTTTTTCCATATATTCCACTAGCCTGCGAATACGGCCCGGTGAACGCGTGCCGTAAGCACGGCCGAGCGTGTCATCATCGGGACACGGGTGGCCGTCCATTGCGGCGCGCGCGATTTGCAGGAAGGGTGCGGCCATATCTTCTGGTAACTGCGTGGCAGCTCTTAGTATCTCTGCCCAACGGGCATCATCGGGGTCGAGTATTCCGGCTTTCGCCAATGCAAAACGGCGACGAAAATCTGATAGTTTTAGGGGTACTGACGGCAATTGCTGCATCCGGCATCGCACCGAGAAATCTTGATATAGCAAAGCATCTGGCTGATAGGCGCTGTTTTCATCAGCCAGCATATCTTGTAAAACAGCGACAACGACCGGCTCTATATCAATGGTATCGGTTTCGCTAAGATCATCCGCACTATCGCTGGTTGATGCCGTTTCGGTCGTCAGGTCCGGCGCAGCGATCTGGCGGATCAACTCTTCAGCAGCAATTGGCTGCGCGACCGGTTCTTCCCGGGCGAGAACGGGTTCTGATTCCATTTCGGCAAATAGCATTGTGCGCATATCTTCTGGTTCGGCTTCCGGCATCGGCAACAGGCTGTGAGTGCCCATTTTTGTGCTCGTTTTTGTCGGCCCAATTTTCATGGATATCGGTCGCCGGGATATCGCGGGGCCGAGGCCAAGGAAGCACCCGCGTTCCAAATCCCTGATCCGTTCGGCTTGTCGGCGCTCCATACCGAGCAAGTCGGCGGCACGTGCCATATCAATATCCAAAAAAGTACGTCCCATAAGGAAATTACTGGCTTCGGCAGCAACATTTTTGGCTAACTTGGCTAGCCTTTGGGTTGCAATCGCGCCAGCCAGACCGCGTTTACGGCCGCGGCACATTAAATTGGTCATCGCGCCAAGGCTCGCTCGGCGCACCGCATCGGGCACATCTCCTGAGACGGAAGGCGCAAACATCTGAGCCTCGTCCACAACCACCAAGGCAGGATACCAATGGTCCCTCGGCGCATCGAACATGGCATTCAGAAAGGCGGCCGCACAGGTCATTTGCGCTTCCAGTTCCAGAGCCTCTAGGTTGAGGATGATCGATGCGCGATGCTCCCTGATACGAGCGCCCATTGTCGCTATTTCGTTTTCATTATAGTCACTTGCGTCGATAACAACGTGATTATAGGCATCGGCTAATGTGGCGAAATCCCCTTCTGGGTCGATCACGACCTGCTGCACCAGATGCGCGCTTTCCTCTAACAGGCGGCGCAAAAGATGCGACTTTCCCGAACCGGAATTGCCCTGAACCAAGAGCCGCGTGGCTAACAGCTCTTCTATGTTTACATGCACAGGTTGCCCCGTGTCATCACACCCAATTTCGATCCCGACATTCACAGTTCGCCACTACCGAGATGGCCGAGAAGTTGCAACAGACCCTGAGCGTCCTGGCAGCGTATTTTTTGATAGAGTTGTGGATAGCCATGGGGTAGTTTGATTGACATGGATTTTGATGATCAATTGCAACGTTATTTCGGCACGGCTGACCTGACGTCTGTTCACGCTGAAGCGATGGATGCGGGCCTTGAAAAGATGCGGGTGGATCTCGGACTCGAGAAGGATCGCGGACGACGCTTCGCTTTGTGGGCAGTCCTTTACATGCTCGGTTCAGCGCCTGACCTCGATAGCGCGTTTAAAGAGGAAGTGGACCGCAATTCTGCGCGTGACTTCATGGATTTGATGGACCGCGCACAAGGCGGTTAATCCGTGGCTGCAAGGATTCGCTAGCGCCTTCTGTCTGTCTAGGCTAACGGGCGTTTATGGCCAGCGCAGCGCAATCTTTTCCAACACCCAATCCGTGGCGCCGCGAAGCGAGCACGACGTTGAAACTCGCGTGGCCGCTCATCTTGTCGAACCTGACCATGGCGCTGATTGGTGCCACCGACGTTTTGATGATCGGCTGGCTCGGTGCACGCGAACTGGCTGCTGCAACGCTGGGTTTTAACCTTGCGATGAGCTGCGCAATTTTCTGCATGGGTTTGATAACGGCCTCGGCACCGATGATGGCCAGCGAAATTGGCCGTATGGGCCACAGCGTGCGCGACGTGCGTCGGACCTTTCGGCAGGCGATTTGGTCGGCTGTGACGGTCATTATACCCTTCTGGATATTACTCTGGAACACCGAAAGCATCCTGGTTTTCTTTGGTCAACAACCCGATCTAGCGCACAATGCAGGACTCTATATATCGGCCTATATGTGGTCGATACTGCCGTTTTTATGTTTCATTATCCTCCGGAATTTCGTCTCGGCGTTGGAGCAACCGGTTTGGGCGCTGATAATTAGTATCATTGCGGTCCTCGCCAATGCATTGTTCAACTATGCCTTGATTTTCGGAAAATTCGGCGTGCCCGAATTTGGTGTGATTGGCGCGGGCATTGGCAGCGTGATGACGAATTTATTGATGTTTGGCGGTATGGCTTTGGTTGTCATTCTCCATAGACGCTTTCGGCGTTATCATTTGTTCGGTCGTTTTTGGCGGGCGGATTGGCAGCGCTATAGCGCGCTGTGGAAATTGGGCCTGCCCATTGCCGTGACCATGGGGCTCGAGGGCTCGGTTTTTGGTATCGCGGCACTTTTAATGGGCTTAATCAATGCGGAGTCCGTTGCGGCGCACGCGATTGCTTTGCAGCTCGCGTCGCTAACATTCATGGTGCCCATGGGGTTAGCCCAGGCGGCGACCGTGCGTGTGGGTATTCAATATGGTCGCCGTGACCATGCAGGGATTACCCGGGCGGGCTGGGTCAGCTTTGTGATCGGTACAGGCTTTATGGCTGCGATGGCGCTGGTCTTTGTTCTGGCGCCTGATTTTCTGATTTCGATTTTTATCGATGCGAAGGCTCCGGGTAACGAGAAAGTAGCGGCTCTTGCTGTCAGCTTCCTTGCAATTGCCGCGATTTTCCAGATTGTCGATGGTGCGCAAGTCGTTGGGGCAGGGATGCTGCGCGGATTGCACGATACAACGGTGCCGATGGTCTTTGCGCTGATGGGCTATTGGTTCATCGGCATAGGCGTCGGTGCGGGGCTCGCCTTTTGGCAAGGCTGGGAGGGCATTGGCGTCTGGACCGGTCTCGCTAGTGGCCTTGGTATTGTTGCAGTGCTGATGCTGGCGCGTTGGATGATGCGCGAACGGATCGGGTTGCTTCCCTAAGCTGATCGGCGTTTGCGAGATAGAGCCCGAACACTAAGCGCGATAGTAAAAAACTATGAAAAACGAGCAATCGTTTCGATTGGATCAATCGGCTTGTCTTTGGCAGATATCTCTCAAGCAATAAATCTAAAGGAGGCCGTTATGAAAAACTATATAAACGAATTGGTCAAACGCCACCGCCGACTTAATCGCTTGATCGATAACTGCCGCGCCGCTGGCCGGCAGCAGGAAATGCAGAAGCTGAAGCGCATTCGCCTGAGGATCAAGGACAAGATCGTCGCTGCAAAGCGCGAACTGGACCCTGTTACAGCATAACAGACCAGAGACAGTTGGGCGGCATCTATGGTGTTTCACTCCCCGGTCCCCGCCGGAAACACTCCGATGTCGTCCAACATGCTTTGCCCCAACTTCCCGCAAACCCATTTCAGGATATGACATGACATCTCACTCTGCCGATGGTTCCCGCGCTCCTCAAGTACCGCCGACCATGCCGTGTCCGGTTTGTCACGTCAGTTTGACGATAAGCGAAAGGCAAGGGGTGGAAATCGACTACTGCCCGCAATGCCGCGGCGTATGGCTCGACCGCGGTGAAATAGACAAGATTATCGAAAGGTCACGACCTGCTGAAATACCGCAAGCCCAAAAAACTTACCGCCCCGATCGCACCATTTACAGCGACAGCTATGACAACAGAAATTACAAAAAGAAACGCCGGAAGTCATTTCTGGAAGATTTGTTCGACTAGCATTTAAAACGGTACCAATCCGGTAAATTGCTCAGCCTGCAGCCCGTTTTTCAAACGCGCGCCTTGCTTCAATAAAAAATCATGCCTTACAATCTCGGCCTGTTGCTCGATGCCATAATTTGCAAAAGCTTTGCCGGGAATGAGTTCGTAACTATAGGTACAGAAGGGATGCCGCGCGATCGGCAGGAATACACCTTTTTGATGTTGCCACACATGGACCATCTCATGAATGAAAAGCCCCTGCAGATTTAAGTCTGCATATCCATAGTCATCGCGAAACAATCCACCTTTGGGATGAAACCATATATTGCCATCTGGGGCCATGGTTACTCGCCGAGGATGGAAGAGCCACCATTTGCGGTTAAATATCTGAACAGTGCGATAGTCTATCGCGTCACCAAATACCGACCGGCATAGATTGACTTCCGCTTCGGTAAGCGGCCGCGCTGCTCTGGCGTTGCCTGTCACCTGGCTGTCTCTTAATCTGCGCTGTCGGTTTTTTCGGCATCTTCATCCAAGCTATCTGCTGCTCCGATCTTCCGGATAACGGCGTTGACCTCAATCCGATCATCGTTGGAAAAGATAAAAATCATTTTCAGTGTCCCTTGGGCCACGGAACCGCCACCCACGCCCCATATCATGAGATGTTTGCCGCCGGGCTCAAATTTGACGGTTCCACCAGCGGGTATCAGCGCATTTTTTAAGTTTTGCATCTTAGCCATGCCGTCTTCTTCAACAGTTTCGTGCATTTCCATGCGCATGACGTCATCTGCTGTCACACTTACCAGCGTCACATCAGTCGGTCCGCCCTTAATCGTCGCATAGCCAGATGACGGATTGCCCTCTACTGGTGATAAATTAACCACAACATCCTTGACCAGCAAGACATCGCCTTGACCGCAGGACGCTAAAAAAATTGCGGCAAAGCTTGCAAAAAATATCGAAACATATTTGGTCATGACTGGCTGAAAACTCCTGAATTTCGGGGTAATGAAGACATTTCTTAATACGTACAGCCTCTCGACCTTCGTGCCAAGACTTGTGCGCAAGAAAATGCCTCCTATATCCCAATTCGAAGCCGTAACGGTGCCAATAGAAAAGGGCCGGGCGGTTATTTTGCTTTGAACAGAAAATATATTGAAATTGAATTGAGGGAAAAATGGCTAAAGTTATCGGTATAGATTTGGGAACCACCAACAGCTGCGTTGCAGTTATGGACGGCGGTAAGCCAAAAGTTATTGAAAATGCAGAAGGCGCGCGCACGACACCATCGGTCGTGGCCTTTGCTAAAGACGGCGAGCGTCTGATTGGACAACCGGCCAAGCGTCAGGCTGTCACCAATCCAGAGAGCACAATCTTTGCCGTGAAACGCCTGATCGGTCGCCGGTTCGACGATCCGATGACCAAAAAGGACATGAAACTGGTCCCTTATGAAATTGTCAAAGGTTCGAATGGCGATGCCTGGGTGAAAGCAGGCGGTGAAGATTATTCCCCTGCACAGATTTCAGCCTTCACGTTGCAGAAGATGAAAGAAACCGCCGAGAGCTATCTTGGTGAGACGGTTACACAGGCCGTTATTACGGTTCCTGCATATTTTAATGACGCGCAACGTCAGGCAACCAAAGATGCCGGTAAGATTTCGGGTCTGGAAGTCTTGCGGATCATCAACGAACCAACGGCTGCGGCCTTGGCTTATGGTCTCGACAAGAATGACGGCAAGACCATCGCGGTTTATGATCTTGGTGGCGGTACATTTGATATTTCCATTCTGGAAATTGGCGATGGTGTTTTCGAAGTTAAGTCAACCAATGGTGACACTTTCTTGGGCGGTGAAGATTTTGACGCCAAACTCGTCGAATTTCTTGCTGAAGATTTTAAAAAAGCGGAAAGCATTGACCTGACCCAGGACAAGCTGGCTCTGCAACGTTTGAAAGAAGCGGCGGAAAAAGCGAAGATTGAATTGTCTTCGGCTCAGACGACAGAGGTCAACCTGCCATTTATCACGGCAGACCAAAATGGTCCCAAGCATTTAGTGAAATCGATTACCCGCTCTGATCTTGAAAAGTTGGTCGGTGATCTGATCAAGCGAACACTCGATCCTTGTAAGAAAGCATTGAAAGATGCTGGCATCAGCGCATCGGAAATTGATGATGTCGTGATGGTTGGCGGTATGACCCGTATGCCTAAGGTTCGTGAAACCGTTCAGGAGTTTTTTGGCAAAGAACCACATACAGGCGTGAATCCTGATGAAGTTGTTGCCATGGGCGCAGCTATTCAGGCTGGCGTTTTGCAGGGCGATGTTAAAGACGTTCTTCTGCTCGACGTGACACCATTATCATTGGGTATCGAAACTCTTGGCGGTGTCTTCACTCGCATGATCGACCGCAATACGACGATCCCGACGAAAAAATCGCAAGTCTATTCGACTGCTGATGACAATCAGGGTGCCGTGACCATCCGTGTATTTCAGGGCGAACGCGAAATGGCCGCGGATAACAAAATGCTCGGCAATTTTGATTTGGTCGGTATCCCGCCAGCACCACGCGGTGTGCCACAAATTGACGTGACGTTTGATATTGATGCCAATGGTATCGTCAATGTTTCTGCCAAGGATAAAGGGACCGGCAAAGAACAGCAGATTAAGATCCAGGCTTCTGGCGGTCTGACTGACAATGACATTGATCAGATGGTTCAAGATGCCGAGAAATTTGCTGAAGAAGACAAGCAGCGGCGTGCGGAGGCGGAAGCCAAAAACAACGCGGAAAGCCTGGTCCACACTACCGAGAAACAATTGTCTGAACATGGCGACAAGATTGATGCCGATCTGAAAGGCCAGATCGAAGAAGCCGTCAAGGAAACCAAGGAAGCGATTGAAGGCGGCGATCCGGAAGCGATGAAGACCAAGTCAGAAGCACTGGCGCAGGTTTCCATGCAAATGGGCCAGAAAATCTATGAAGCTGAGCAAGCTGAAGGCGGCGATGCTGCTGATGCAGCCGCAGCCGATGCAGCCGCGAAGGCGGATGATGATGTGGTCGACGCAGAATTTTCCGAGGTAGACGATAGCGACGACGCTGATTCTGACAAAAAAGAAAAAGCGGCTGAATAACAATCACGAAAGCCGTTCGGACTGTGCCCGTTGAAGTCATTCCTTTTACGGGAACTTGCTTCGATAGGTTCAGGACGAACGGCTTTTGGATTTTCGGCTATTGGGGGGCTGAGGTACAGTAATGGCAACCGAAACAGACTATTATGAACAGCTTCAGGTCGATCGTGGCTGCGATGGAGCGACGCTAAAATCATCTTATCGCAAACTGGCGATGAAATATCATCCGGATAAAAATCCCGGTGATGAGGCGGCTGAGACCAAGTTCAAGTCAATCAGTGAAGCATATGAAGTATTGAAAGACCCACAAAAGCGCGCGGCTTATGATCAATATGGCCATGCAGCCTTCACCAATGGCGGCGGTAACAACGCTGGCGGCGGCGGTTTTGGTGGCGCGGCATTTAACGATATTGGTGATATTTTTGAGACAATTTTCGGTGGCGGTGGCGGTGGCGGCGGCGGCTTTGGCGGCCAGCAGCAACAGCGCGGCCCGGCCCGTGGTGCTGATTTGCGCTATGATATGGAAATCTCGTTGGAAGACGCTTTCCACGGCAAGCAAACCGAGATTGAAATAGACGTTTCTGTCGGTTGCGATGAATGCGACGGATCGGGCGCAGAACCGGGGACAGGCGTAAAAACCTGCGCGACCTGCCACGGTCATGGCAAGGTGAGAGCGCAACAAGGCTTTTTTGTTGTCGAGCGGACATGCGCAAGCTGTCAGGGACGGGGTGAAGTCATCGAAAGCCCGTGTCATATTTGTTATGGCGAAGGTCGTGTCGACAAACCGCAGGCTCTGGAAGTTGAAATTCCTGCTGGAGTCGATAGCGGGACGCGTATCCGCCTCTCCGGCAAAGGTGAAGCAGGTGCACGGGGCGCCCCTCCGGGAGATCTCTACATTTTCCTGCACCTTGAGCGGCATGATCTTTTTGAGCGGGAAGGTACGACCTTGTTCACGCGCGCGCCGATCAGTTTTTCGGTGGCAGCGCTTGGAGGAGAGATTGTCATCCCCGGGCTAGACGGGACAAAACACGAAATCCGTATTCCGGCTGGCATCCAATCGGGCAAACAAATTCGTCAACGCGGAGCTGGCATGCCGGTTCTGCGTGGGCGCGGCAATGGCGATATGGTTGTGCAAATAGAAGTGGAAACGCCGACCAAACTGTCTTCGCGACAAAAAGAATTGCTACGCGAGTTTCAGGAAACAGAGACTGGAGATGAGAGTCCAAATAGCAGCGGCTTCTTTTCCAAAATAAAAGAAGCGTGGGATGGTTTGGCTGAATAAACGCAGCGATGCTGCCTGAATATGTGCGATCATATAGAATAATGTCTGGGATATCTCTCCAAATCTGGCCTGCAATAGGCAGGCGGATGTTGGAGAAGGGAGCGATCACAGTAAGGACCAGCTAACGGAAATCGCTCCCATCCAATTCGTGTTAAACCGACCGCTCATTGTGGGGATGATTAATGCGGAGCTTAACAAATTTAGGCAGTTCAAAGTGCCTAAACAAGTTTACGGGCATTCCCAGCCTAGATTAACCGTCATACTGATTTTTAATTTTGATTTTTCTGCGGCGGTCTAAAGGCGCGCCGAAAATGCGTTTACCGCTGCTTGAGACAGTCAATCGCTTCTGAAATTTTGATCGCCGGAACAGAAAGTCTCATGGAATCGAACTCAGCTAAGATTTGTTCGAGTAACGCAATAATCTCATCTTTTTGCGGTGTTTCTTCACCAACTGAAATTTGTTCGAAATTTTTCATCACATGTCATCCAATGCCTTTGGGCACCCAATTCACAGCAGGGAGGCCGATAATCTACTCGAAGTCGAACCTTCTCATAGCGATGTGAATATTAACCTAGACTGTCAAAAACTTTGAATTGTAACAGGGCATATCTTAGTGTAATAAACATATAAAATAGAATTTGTGTAAGTCATATTTTAATACAGATATAATCTGTTGTAATCAACTGATTGCTAGTCTTGAAATTCGACAGTTGGTTGAAGCTGGTGGCTATTCGGTCGAAATGATATTTAGTTTTTTAGCTAGTTGCCTATCCACGAATGAGAACGTATATTCCAATTGGTTCGTGGGGATTGCTAGTGGTCCAGTTTGAAATTGAAGCCGCACGTGTTGCGAAGCTAACTGAGAAGCAGCGAGAATGTTTGCATCTTGTGGTCCTGCGAAAATCATCAAAAGAAATTGCTCGGATTCTGAACATATCCAAACCGGCTGTGGATCAGCGTCTTGATAGCGCTCGCCGTACTTTGGATGTGGCCACGCGAGATGAGGCCGCAATTGTCTATGCGCGTGCTGCTGGGGACTATGATCGGATCATATATGATCCGGCCTATCTTCCATCTGCTCCTGAAATAGCGGCAAAAGCTTCTCAGGGCGAACAATCTGAGTCGTTCATGTTGGAAGAAGCAGCCGTACCATACGGCTTTCATTCTTCCCATGAATCTGATTTTATTTTGCAAGCCTTGAAGGAACCGAGTGGTGATCTGGGTACCGTTCAAAGATTGGCTATCATTGTTGGCATGACCGTCGGCATTTTAGCAATTGTGTTGATCGGCCTGGCTGTCTCTCAGTCTCTTTCAGGTCTACTGGGCTAACGAAAGCCAAGACAAGACCTACCTAAAAATTTAATTTTTGGAAATTCGCGCTTCGCGGAAAGGGAATCTTATGTCTTACGAAATCAAAAAAGCCAAAGATCAAATCGGCCAAGATATGCCGAATACCGAATATAGCATTGATCAGGCGCTTGTTTCTGTTTCAAATCTGATGTCGACATTGGTAAACGCACGACTGAGCACGGGTGTTCCCGCGTCTACCGGACAAGCAGCAATCCTGCGCCTTGCCAAGGCGCAGATGGCGCTGGTCGATGCAAGTAGCGATGTATTGCGTGTGCATGGCGAACTGAAAAAAATTGGCAAGGAATATGCGTGGGGAGATACGCATGAAGATTGTCCGCCGGCGGCAAAAGCGTCCGAAAAACCAGACGCGCATCTCACGATCGTTGCTTGAGTTAACAAGGTGTTGACTATGGTTCACCAGCATGTTCCTTCTAAGCAATGCGAACGACGATTTTCCTCCTCCTCCTCTGTGCAACGACATTCTATGCCTTGTACCGGGGAGGAGCGCCCGAGCGTTCGATTGCTGCGACCCTCTTGGTCGGAGTTCTGTTGGATCCCATGGTTCACTTTTTTACGCCGGTGGAATATTCCGAAATGGATCCCGGTCATTTCATTATCGATTTTCTGGTTTGGACAGGTGTGCTCGCAATATCATTACGAGCAAGAAGGTTTTGGCCGTTATGCGTAACTTCCTTACAAACTATCGCGCTGGTTGCGCATTTGGCGAAGCTAATGGATGTGTCGATACACCCGCAGGCTTATTTGATCATGCAGGTCTCTTCTTCCTATCCTGTGCTCATAACACTCGCGATAGGGACATATTTTCACCGGCGCAGATTGAAAACGAGCGGCTCCGATCCGTCGTGGCGTGGAACGTAGGGCCAGTTGTTGCTAGACCAGTAAAATTGTTGACCATCTCCCGTGATTCTGTTGTCGTTGGGGGATGCGAGCTGCGGTTTACTATGCCCTATTGGTTTCATGTACCCTTTACGCACTGTGGCGTGGAGGGGCGCCAGAGCGTACAGTTGCTGTTTCGTATTTTGGTTCGTGGATATTGGACCGCTCGGTCCATTATTTTACGCCGGCAGAATATGAGGAAATGGATCCAGGACATCTGGTCATCGACTTTCTTATCTGGATTGCATTTTTTGCGGTCGCTATGCGAGCAAAAAGGTTTTGGCCGTTATGCTTAGTCTCGCTTCAAACCATCGCGCTGGTGGCGCATACGGCAAAGTTCATGGACGTAACTATCGTTCCCAGAGCTTATTTCGTAATGCAGTACGCGACTTCTTTTCCGGTATTGATAACTCTGGCGATCGGAACCTATTGTCATCAGCGCAGGTTGAAAGTGAACGGGATCGATCCGTCTTGGCGCAATTGATAGCGTCGGTGGCCCCTGACAAGGCCATCACGCTATCAGCTGCGCTGTTGGACGAATTTGGATCAATTGGCCGGATACTGTCAGAGTCAGAGGAAGCATTACGGCGTATATTAGGGTCGCAGGATGCTGTGATTAACTTGCTTATGGCTACTGAAAAACTGCTTATGGCGCAGTTGCGAAGCGAACTGCCTAAAAAGCTGGTGTCAGCGACTGATGAAAGATTGATCAGGTATTTGCAGGGCAGCATGGGCTCTTTGGCCGTCGAAACCATGCGGGTGCTGTTTTTGGATAACGGCAATAGGCTGTTAAGTGATCAGGAATTTGGCAATGGGACTCCGGGAAAAATAATTGTGCAACCCCGGTCCATATTGAAACGCGCTTTGGAACTGAATGCCAGCGCGGTCATATTAATACATAATCACCCTGCCGGCGATGTGAAACCCAGTCAATCAGATATAAAGTTCACGATGTCGATCAGGACGCTGTGCCGAGAACTGGAGATAAAATTGCATGACCATATCATTATCGCCGGTAACAACTGGTCGAGCTTTCGTAAAATGAAATTGTTATGACGGATAAAATATTAGATAGCTCTGTAGAGCGGGCTCAACAATTTCTGGCCATGCAACGCAAAAGAAGCCTATTCTTCTCAAACGACGGTCTATTTGGCGACCCTGCATGGGAGTTGTTGCTGGAAATCTATATAGCGACCGAGCAGCATCAATGCGTTTCGAAATCAGACCTACTTGGAAAACTGTCCACGACAGATACGATTGCATCTCGTTGGATTACTGTTTTTTCAAACCATGACTTTATTACCCGTTGTGGCAAGCATGATGCCGATTGTATTTGCATGACAGACCATGCGCGTGCGCAATGCGTTGCCTATTTGGATGCGGCAATGGATTTGTAGTTTGTCAGACATCTCTACAAAAATGATCTGATCGGATTTTTCTTAAGACCGGCTTAAAATTATCTTGTCGTGACCGTTACTACCTCTGAACCATTTCGGTATCAGAAGGGGCAGGCGACATGACCCAAGTTTGCCAACTGGCGACGTTGTTTCTCAAAGCGGGCGCAAAATTTACGGCCATATCCATATTGGCCAGCGCAATGACGCTCCCGGTAAGAGCCGCAGACAAATCAAATCAAAAAAGCAATGTCGCTGCGACAGCGTCCGTCACCGTTAAAATTCATAAGCGTTTTGAGGTTCGACCAGAGAGTTTTTCGGAACCGCATAATCCTGGCGACGAAAGTTTAGCAGACATCAGCTTTCAAGATTGCGATGTTGCGGCGCAGAAACTGTTTAAAGATTGTGTTTTTGTGATCTATGAAATTCAATAATCGAAACTATTAACCGTTGTCGGTTTGCTCGGAAAGACCTTCTGCTTGTTGTATCGCATTAATGGCTTCTTCGACTTTGATCGCTGCTATTGCATGGCCATTTTCATCTAATCGCGCCAGAATTCCTTCCAGTCTTTCTACCAAATTAAGTATGTCGATTTTGCTATTACTCATACTGATCGACAGCGCCTTTCCTGGGGTAGTGAAACTGTCATAGTTCAAATTTCTATTACTAGATTCAAAAGACGAAACAGGGTGTGACATCTAATAGCGTCCAGTCCACTAATTGCAACTGGTTGCAGTTTCAACAAAAATTGCGTGTATTTGGCATGAAGTGACAAGTTGTTAAGATATGTCGCAAATTGGTGTACGAATATTAGGGCAGCCGCTCAACGATGGTTTTCCATCAGCAGCTGCCATTTCTCCCAAAATCACGTTTATATTGATCCTGGAGGTTAATGTTTTTCTCTGTCGCCGTTAACCAAAACACGAAAGGGAAATAAATGACTGATTTTGACTATGATTTCGTGATAATTGGAGGTGGTCCCGCAGGACGCAGAGCTGCAATTCAAGCATCCAAACTTGGCAAATCAGTTGCCATTGTTGACGATCAAAAGAAAATAGGCGGCGTTTCGGTTCATACCGGAACCTTGCCATCAAAGACGATCAGGGAATCAGTTCTGTCAGTGACCGGATGGCGCGACCAACATTTCAAAGCAGGGCGTCAGCGAGACGGTACAGACGTCACACAAAATTCCATTGCTTCCCGTCTTTCAACCACTTTGGGTGACGAAGTCGAAGTGATCGACAGCCAATTAAGCCGGAACAACATCGCCACGCTGAAAGGTAGGGCGAAGTTTGCCGGACCCAATAAACTAGCGGTTTCCCAATCCGTTCAAGGGAAGAAAACAAGCTATACTGTTACGGCAGAAAAATTTCTGATTGCTGTCGGTACGAAGCCTTACCGGCCAAATCATATTCCGTTTAATGGCACGACCGTGGTCGACAGTGATTGCATTGCGGCCAACATGCCGATGCCGAAATCGATCATAGTGGTCGGCGGTGGTGTTATCGGTCTGGAATATGCGACGATATTCTCCACACTTGAAATTCCCGTAACGGTAGTAGAGGCGCGTGAAAACATATTGGAATTTATTGACCGCGATATAATTGCAAATTTCACGCATCAACTGTCTGAACGCGGGATTAGTCTTCGTTTGGGCAGAGCGATTAAAACGATTAAACTAGATCAAAACGATAACCCACATGTTGAACTGGATGATGGTCGTCAACTCCGGGCCGAGATGCTGCTGTTTACTGCAGGCCGTGTTGGCGCCGTCGACAAGCTTGGCCTCGATAAAATTGGCATTGAGCCGGATAAGAGGGGAAGATTGTCGGTAGATCCGAAAACGCTGCAGACATCACAGCCTCATATTTATGCGGCTGGAGATATTATCGGCTTTCCAGCGCTGGCGTCGACTTCAATGGAGCAAGGCAGGTTGGCAGCTTGCCATGCTTTTAATCATCCGATTCATTGTTCTGAGCACAGCTTCCCGCTGGGCATATATTCCATCCCCGAAATTGCCAGCATCGGGCTGTCCGAAGAAGAAGCGCGCGGTAAGGGCATGCAAGTCGAGATTGGTGTGGCGAGATTTCAGGAAACATCCCGTGGTCATATATTGGGTAATTGCAAAGGTATGCTGAAATGTATTTTTGATCTGAATAATCGAAAATTACTAGGCGTGCATATTGTCGGCGAGGGCGCGACGGAGCTTATCCATATCGGTCAAGCGGTCCTCAATCTCGATGGTGGCATCGATTATTTGTCCGATACAGTTTTTAACTTTCCAACATTAGCCGAGGCTTACAAGGTTGCTGCGTTAGATGCGTACAATCGGATGCCGCAACCCAGATTGAGAGCATGACGTGAAATTAGATATCAAAAATATACTCGAAAGCTATTTCCGCGAAAATAACGGCGATGAAACATGCCCTGTTTGCATAGAAGATGACGGCGAGAAGTCTCCGCTCTATGCTATTGCTAGTTTCATTCACCAACATAATCTCAGCTTGTCTTCCGGTAACCTGGAATTGGCTTGGGAATATATTTGCGGTGGGAAGAGCGTTCTCAAAAACGAAATCATGGGATTGTCTTCTGCCGGACGTCTCGACAACGCAGCGGCCCAACAGTTGCATGAGAAATATTTGCGATCAGATATTGGCATCCATATTGATAAGATATTGATGCAGGCGATAGAACATATTCGCAATACCACGCAGATCATTGATGATGGGAATAAGAACACCATCGAATGTGAAACAAATTTGATCGAGCATGCTGACAACATCCGCACGGGGTCCGGAAACATCGATGCTGCTATCCAGAAACTGCTCGATCTTTCGCAACTCATGGTTGAATCTACACGTGAAAACAGAGAGCAAATCGCTGAAACCAATGAGAAACTGGCCAGTTTGCAAGGCGAACTGGAGCAAGCAAGAAATGAAGCTGATTTCGATCAGCTAACCAAACTCCCGAACCGGCGAAAGTTTGAGCGTACTTTGGATACGAGCTTAGAGAAGATGCATAAGGATGATCAGCCGTTGGTCTTGTCTTTCATCGACATTGATCACTTTAAGAAGGTCAATGACACATTTGGTCATGAATGTGGCGACCGGGTTCTGAGACTTGTCGCCGATGAGCTATCATCGCTGTCGAACAGCAAATGTCATACATCGCGCTATGGTGGAGAAGAATTTGCCGTTATTTTTGAAGATGTCGATGTTGACGAAGTATGCCGCAGAATTGATGAATGCCGTGAGGTTTTGGCACGTCGCGAACTTGTCGATCTGGAGTCCGGTAGCGCGGTGGGCAAGGTCACCTTTTCCGCTGGAGTTGCCCAGGGCCTTGAGACAGATACAAAACGCTCTCTCCTCAGGAAGGCAGATTTGGCGCTGTACGAAGCCAAATCTCAGGGGCGTAACAACGTTATGACCTATTCCAACGGCCCATAGCCCAAGGCCATTTTCAGCAGCGCATCTTGCCTGTTAGAAATGGTCGCTAATATGGACGTTACATGAGACCATATATTTGAAATCAGTTTGTTACAGCTGCATAGCGGCATTTCGATTATCAGACAGGAGAATAGGCATAGGCTTATTCTCCTGTTTTTTTGTGGTGACATCTCTCCGATAGGTCAAATTGCGGGCCATAGGCCTGATGTCAGACGGTTTGGTGGATCTGTTCGCACTGGGAACGGGCATAGAGTTTTCTGCAGGGGCCCAAGGGAAATTGGGTAGAGTGGTACAAACCACTCTACCCAATTAGTGATAACGCAGACCAGGTGCGCTACGCTTACCAAAGCCGCAACCTGCGGGGGCTGGGATGGCCTTGGTAGAAAGGGTTTACACTTTCTAACACGTGTATCCGAATAGCGGACTTGAATAGCAATTCATTTTCAGCCCAATATGAATAGATTGGTCCGTTTTACTTCCAAAATGGTTGTAATGCGGCATCCCAAAAAACGAAAAGGCCTCTAAATAGTTTTCATTGTTATTGATATGCGCCGGTTTCTATCATCCATGGGTTCTGCTGGATTATAGGGTTCCGTGTCTGCGACGCCCTCAATCCGGGCTGTGCGGCCCGTTGCGACGCCTCGCCGGACCAGTTCCTGTCGGGTTGCTTCTGCTCTGGCAGAGGACAGGAGCCAATTATTCATACTTTGCCCGCTCGCATAAGGCAGGCTGTCTGTATGACCTCTGATAATGAGTTCATTATCGACGGTATTGATAATCCGTGCGACCTGTCCAATCAGCTCTGCCGCCTTCGATTTCAGATCGTCTGTGGCCAAAGCAAACATGCTGAAATCCGCTTCATCGATAATATCGATGCGCAGGCCCTCTGCTGTATCCGTGAAGCGGACGTTTGACAGGAGCTTGAGGTTGCCCGGATCATTTTTGAGTTGTTCGCGAATGCGCTTTTCAAATTCTTTAGCGGTGATGGACTTGGGTTTGGCTTTTTTGCCATCATCCTTACCTTGGTCAGTGCCTGCTGTATTACTCGGCACAGCTATGGCCGTAGCCGCTGTATTTTTGGCCGGGTAGGGATATTTATCAGGGTCGGTGACGGAAGAGCCGCCAAACATCCCTTTGCCCCCCGCGCTATCGCGTTTTACCTGCGCGAGCGTCGGCGCGAAATAATCCGCGATACCCTTGCGTTGCTTCTCATCCGTTGCCCCAAGTAGCCACATCAGCAAAAAGAACGCCATCATGGCCGTTACAAAGTCGGCATAGGCGACTTTCCACGCGCCGCCGTGATGGCCGCCATGGTCTTCCATAATGATTTTTTTGACAATGATCGGTCGAACCGGCTCCGGAGCTGCTTTTTTGGCCATAGTCTATTTCGCCCTTATGGCATCAAATACATCGGAGAAACTTGGCTGATTTGCATGCTGCAAGCTGGTGCGAGCCGCCTCAATAATGAGCGGCTGTGGATGGCCGTGGAGGCTAGCAATGATCAACTGTTTGGCGACATGATAAATGCTCGCATCGCTTTCGATAACAGAACGCGCGCGATTGGCCATCGGACCAACCAAACCATAGGCCAGCAAAACGCCCAGGAAAGTCCCAACGAGTGCGGAGCCGATCATCCCCCCTAAGACTACCGGAGGCTGGTCGATCGAGCCCATGACTTTGATAATGCCCAGAACAGCGGCAACAATACCCAATGCGGGCAAGGCATCAGCCAAACCCTGAAGATTGTCAGCCGGCGCAATTGCTTCGTGATGGTGGGTCTTGATCGCTTGATCCATAACATCTTCGACCGCGTGCGGATCGAGTGTGCCGGAAGAAACAACGACAAGTCTGAGACTGTCAGCGATGAGATGGATCAGCGTGTCGTCTTTTAAAAGCTTCGAATATTCGCTGAATATCGGAGATGCTTTCGGATCTTCAATATGAGGTTCCAGAGCCACTGGACCTTCGCTTTTCAGGATTTTTGTCAGTTTTGAAACCAGCAATATGCAGTCCATATAATCCTGTTTCACGTAGGTTGGACCTTTAAAGACTTTTCCAAAGCCCCCCATCAAGGCTTTGAGTTGTGCGCTGCTATTACCGATGATCAGTCCGGCAACAGCGGATCCGCCGATAATGCCCATTTCAACTGGCAGAGCAGCTACAACGACGCCCATGTCACCGCCAGAAATCATGAACACGCCAAAAACCATGACGAGCAAGACAACAATACCAATTCCAGCGAACATTATTTATTCCAATCCACAGGTCCGTTTAAACTTGCCCGGTCGCGCACTGGCCACGGGACAATTCTTATATTGGTGAACGGACAAAAACACATATGGTTAAGAGCGCGATAGCGATGATTTTGGCGGGCTAGCCGATAAGTTGGATCAACGAAGTTCTGGCGGTTTGAGCATAAAGCCGCTGGGCTGCCTCCAAATTGACCAGCAGCGACTGGAACTGGGAAATCGCTTCGGCAACATCGGTGTTTTCCAGCGCAGACCGGCGTTCGGTTGTGTTGAGTTGTGAATCTTGAAGCCTCAAGTCCTGCTCATCCAGTCTGTTGACAAGGACACCTTGGCCGCCAAGCAGTACGGAAAAATGATCTGTCATCGACTTGGCGCGATCCAGCTGTTCCCCCCGTTCTGCTGGTGCACCTGTCAGCACCGCGTCAATCATATCAGTGAGGATCATATCCAGGCTTTCGGTCGCGCCACCGCCAATGTCGACATCTTCAGCAACGGCGCGCAATGTGGGGGCAGGGGTGACAAGAATATTGGCGTCAATACGCATCTGGATCGGATCGCCGGAATGGAAAAGCTGACCACCATAATTGTCTTGTACCTGGGTCAGTTGATTAAATTGTTCCTGAAAACTCTGGAGCTCCAACGCAATAATCTCACGGTCTTGCGGCGCCAATGTTTCGTTGTTCGCCAGCACCATCAACTCTCTGATGCGCGTCGCGCCATTTGACATGGTGTCTAAGGTCGATTCTGCCTGCTGGGCCAATATACGGGCGCGACCGATATTGTTCGACCAGCTGTCTTCGATCGTCGATTGCCTGCTGATACTGGATATTTCCAACCAGCTAGCGGGAGCCTCCGACGGCCGATTAAAGCTGATACCGGTGGCGATGGATTCTTGTTTCCGTGCGATCAGCTCAGACAGTGAAGTCTGTTTCTGAATGGTGTCCGCTGGTCTGGTGCGATTGATAGATTCCATTACATACCCCTTAGGTGCTGCTGGTTCAGCGCCTCATTAAAAAATTGCCAATACGGATTGGACCGTTTCACGAGCGACCTGAATGATCCGGGCAGATGCTTCATATGCCTGTTGCAACCGAATGAGGTCAGCAGCCTCGCGGTCAAGGTCCACGACCGAGACCCGGTCTCGCGATTCTCGTGTTGCCACATCAAAGGCCGTCGCCGCATCACTTTCGCTGCGTGCTGACAAAAGATTCTGTGCTTGTCCGAGCACCAGGCCTTCAAATTGTTGTTCGGTTCCGGTCGGTGTGCGGAGATCGACGAAAGCCAAAATATTGCCGTTGGCGACCCCCGCTGGTGAAGCCAGCGCCAGATCATCCCCCGTCAATCCGGTAGTCGTAAGGCTGGCCGCCGTTCCTCCATGAGAAACAATCGCCGCGCCAACGGTGCCGGCGTCGGTCCGGCCATTGGCTTGCCAACCGTTAATTTCACCGGCAAATTGTACCGCCAAGCTATCGAGATTAGTGGATAGAGCTGCAATGTCAGATTGTGCGCGATGTAGCCCGCCCAATGTTCCGTTGGTTGGCGGAGATTGTATTGTCCCGCCGATCTCTATGTCAAACGCACCGCCTGCATTGGCAACAAAAGTGACCGGGTTGACTGCATCATAGGCGACCAGACTGACGCCACCGCGCGTAATATCGGCTAGTCCATTGTCACCAAAGCTAATTTCGACATCCAGCTTCTCGGTGATGACGGTCAGGGCCGCATCGCGTTGGTCGAGCAATGCCACTTGTTGTGATGTACCGGTTTTGGTGGGGCGCAATTTTTCGTTGACGGCTGCGAGTTCGGCTAGGGCAGAATTAAGTTCCGATGCCTCTTGTGCCGCAGCACCGTTCATCAATGTTGTGGTGGTGGAAAGGTTTGACGCTGTCTGGTTGAACCGGGCAACCGTATCTTCGATATCACCAAGAAATTGCCCTCTTAGCGCTGGTTCAAACGGGACTGCTGACAATTCTTCGGCGCTACCGAAAAGCTCGGTCAGCTGGCTGCCAATATCCGATTGATTATTCGCGAGCGCGATCTCGCCTTGATCAAGCCATTGTACCGTTACCTCGGTCCGGACGCGATTGGCGCCCGTCTGCCGCGTCGCGGCTTCCAAAAACTGATCACTGGCACGGACAATACCGTTTATCGCCACGCCGCCGACGCCTGTAAAATTGCTATATAGTGGATTGGTAGATCCGTAAATTGTCGTGTCACCGACATTGAGTGAACGCCGCACATAATCAGGGTTTTCGGCGTTGGCGACATTGGACCCGACTACTTCAAGCGCGCGGCTGTTCACCTGCAGCGCGGAACGTCCGATGGATAATAGATCAGACATTATTTTTCTCCACATGGCGAGTCAGCAATTCGGCAATGCCAAAAACGCCTTTGTCCGCCATATTCTCTGCCAGCATGCTATCCTGCATATCGCGAAATTCTTCCATTCCCTGGCCGTCAAACAAACCCTCACCCAAAGACGCTGTGCGCATGGTGGAGAGCATTTGCCGGACGAAGATTGCTTCAAAATTAGCAGCCATCGCTTCCGTTTCGGTTTTGACGCCATTGGCCGCCGGTTTCGTGGCACTTGTTGCCGCCGCCGCCAGAAGATTCCCTTGAGGATTAATAGTGGTCATATGATGATCAACTCCGCTTTCAGGGCTCCTGCTTGCTTCAAACCTTCCAGGATCGCTGTTAGATCAGACGGTGAAACGCCGATGGAATTAATAGTTTCGACAATTTCTGACAAAGAAGCACGGCGACCAATTTCAAAGGCAGGGGCCCCTTCATCTTCCAGAGCAATGTCACTATTCGGCTCTACTGCGGTCCTTCCCCGACTAAACGGTTCGGGTTGAACGACCGTTGGATTTTCTTCGACACGCACGGTCAGTTTTCCGTGACTGACTGCTGCAGGGCCTAGACGAACGGCTCCGTTAATGACGACGGTGCCGGTTCTCGCATTCACAATGATCCGCGCGCGCGCTTCAGCCGGCTTCACATTGAGGTTTTCGATTTTTCCCATCAGCATGACCCGTTCCTGCACACCTATCGGTGCAATAATACGCACGGTTACCGCGTCCGCGGCTATGGCCATGTCAGCGCCGACAGCTTCATTAATCGCATCGGCCACCCGCAACGATGTCGTAAGATCGGCATCGGTTAGATTGAAACTGAGAAATGGCTGGGTTTCAAAACCAGTGGCAACGGTTCTTTCGATCGAAGCGCCACCTGAGATACGTCCGACCGAAGGGATGTTGACGGTTAGCCTTGATCCGTCTGCTGCAGAAACGCCAAGACCGCCAACGGCAAGGTTCCCCTGCGCCATCGCGTAAATCTGTTGATCCGCTCCATAGAGCGGCATTAAAATCAGCGTTCCACCGCGCAGCGATTTGGCCTTGCCAATTGCTGATACGGTGACGTCCATCCGCTGACCGGGTTTGGCAAAGGCTGGCATTTCCGCTGTCACCATAACGGCAGCTGCATTTTTGGTTGCCGGGTTAACGCCGGGGGGCAGGGCCAGGCCAAAGCGGCTGGTCATGCCTTTCACACCCAATGTCGCATATTCCAGACTGTCATCGCCGGTACCGGCAAGCCCGACCACGACGCCATAACCAACAAGCTGGTTGGTCCGCAGACCAGCGAAGTGACCGAGGTCTTTAATCCGCTCCGCCTGAGCCGGTTGCATCGCGATCAACACGGTGATGGCGAGTGCGGCAAGCAAATGGACGAGACGGGTTATTTTGAATGATAGGGTCATAAAATGTGCCTGATCAGGAATCTAAAAGGGTGAGATTTTGGAAAAGAAATTCTGTAGCCAGCCTTGTTTGCTGGCAGAGGCGATTTCCCCGGAGCCGCCGTAGATAATTCGGGCATTGGCCACTTTGGTCGACGGGATCGTGTTCTCGGATGACACATCAATCGCTCGGATAAGTCCGCTAAATTGAACATGTTCGTCTCCACGGTTGAGTGAGGTCATTTTCTGCCCGCGAACAAGCATCGTGCCGTTGGCGTAGCTTTCGGCGACTGTCACACTGACCTGTCCCTGTAGCGAGTTTGATTGCGACGCGTTGCCGGTCCCTGAGAAATTCTGCGAGCCACTCGTCCCAACGTCGCTGGGAGAGAATAGCGAGAATAAACCAGTAGTAGGCGGCGCTAATGAAATACCGCCACTGCGGTCTTTCGATGCACTATTAGCTTTGCTTGCTCTGGTGTTTTCGACCAGCAAGATGGTTATAATATCGCCCTTGCTGCTGGCACGCGTGCCGCTGGTGAGCGCTGCATAGCCCGATGCCTGCTGAAAGATGGCACCATTGGCAATGGCGGGCGCTGGGGGGGGCAGTGGAGCGGCAATAGCGGCAGTAAAACCTTGCTCGGGTGTGGATCCGCCAGACCCCATGCAGCTGATTAGCAGAAAGGGCGCGATGGTGACGGTCAAAGCTGTTTTCGAAATAGATGATATGGGCATGATGCTAATGTCTCTCGCTCAGGATATTTTTAAAGCTGCTGGTTTACGAATTGCAGCATTTCATCGGTCGCAGAGATCATCTTGGAATTGACCTCATAGGCGCGCTGTGTCTCGATCATGTTCACCAGCTCTTCGACAATATTGACGTTGGATTGCTCCAGCGCGCCTTGGCGGATGTTACCGCGGCCTTCGGTACCCGCTTCACCAACTTGCGGTGCACCGCTAGCGGCAGTCTCTGTGCGGATATTATTGCCGACGGAGAGCAACCCGGCTGGATTGGTAAAGCTAGCCAATTCTATTTGACCCAATTCACTGGGGTCAGATTGGCCTGCTAATGTAGCGGTCACGGTCCCGTTATTACCGATTGTCACTGCAGTAGCCCCTTGGGGCACCTGGATGGCCGGTACGAGGGGAAAACCATCGCTGGTTACGATATTGCCCTCAGCGGTCAGGTTGAAATTACCTGCACGCGAATAGCCTGTGGTCCCGTCGGGCATTTCAACTTGGAAAAAACCAGAACCTTCGATCGCCATATCGAGGGCGTTTTCGGTCATTTGCAAGGTACCTTGCGTACTGATTTTCCCGATGCCCGAAAGTTTGACACCGGTGCCCAGTTGCAAACCACTGGCGAACCGATTTTGCGCGTCCGAGGGCGCTCCGGGTGTGACAACATTCTGATAAGCAAGCGTCTCAAAGTCCGCACGATCGCGTTTAAAACCGGTTGTGTTTACGTTCGCCAGATTGTTGGCGATGACGCGCATTTTGGTATTTTGCGCATCCAAACCGGTGCGCGCAACTTGTAAAGCAGCATTGCTCATTTCATCGTCTCCTTCGTGCGATTATCGCACCCATAATTACTGCGGCATGTTCATGACGCTGGCGCTGCTTTCATCCAGCTCTTCGGCTGTGCGCAGCATTTTTGCCTGAGTTTCCCAAGCACGGCTGGTCTCAATCATATCGACCAGCGCGGCGGTCATATTCACATTCGATTCTTCCAGCGCGCCAGAAACAACCCGCGCATTGTCATCAATCGGTAGGACGCCATCATCCGGCGCACGGAACAGCGCATCCGACCCTTTGGAAAGGGCGCTGCCGGTCATGCTGACCAGTTTGATCCGGTCGAGTTCTTGCGGCTGTGTGGGGTCGCCGCCCTGTGGTACGAAGAACACGGTGCCGTCTGCACCAATGTCGACTCGCTCGGCCGGTGGCATGGTAATTGGTCCACCTTCGCCCAAGACCGGAAAGCCGTCGCCGGTAACCATCGCACCCGATGCGGCGATGCGAAAATCACCACGCCGCGAATAGGCTTCTTTGCCATCTGCAGCCTGAACTGCGATCATTGCGTCGCCTTCCATGGCGACGTCGAGTGACCGACCGGTTTGCGTTATAGAACCGCTGTTCATATCCGCTTGCATATCCCGCTCGACAGCCATGGCCCGACTGTCGTGACCGGGGCCGTTCAGATATTTGGCTTTGGCTGAAACCATATCGGCTTTGAAACCCACAGTGTTTGAGTTCGCCATATTATTGGCGACAGCCGTTTGCCGGTTCATCAACGATTTCATCGTGTTGACGGCGGTATATGCAAGCTTATCCATAGACTATTCCTAGATTGTTATCGCCTTCAGCTGTTAGACCTGAAGGTTGATAATCGTCTGGCTTAGGGTGTTGGCCGTCTCGATCGCCTGGGCATTGGCTTGGAAATTCCGCTGAGCGGAAATCAAAGAGACCAGCTCTTCCGTAATATCAACGTTGGCCAGTTCCAGCGTACCGGAGCGCACCTGACCCAATGGGCCGTTAGCGGCCTGATTAAGCTGCGCTGGACCGGAATCACCGGTCGCTACCCAGTGGGCATCACCAATGGGCCGCAAACCTTCGATGGAGTTGAAACTGGACATCGCAAGGGCGCCAATATCAATCTGGTTTCCGTTAGAGAATGTTGCACTGACAACCCCTTCACCGTTGACGGCGATATTGGTCAGAAGCGCAGCCGGATCGCCGGGATCGGCATCAGGCAAAATGAAATCGAACATGTCGGCGGCATTGGTAGAAGTCGCGACACCATTGGCATCGACCGGCAAAAGTTGCGCCTTGGCCCCGGTAGTATCGACAACTTCACGATCGACATTTACGGCGAAAGAACCATTGCGGGTAAAGGAAAGACCCTGACGCGGGGGTTGACCGCGTACGGAGAAAAACCCGTCGCCGGCAATCGCGAGATCCAGTGTTTTGTCAGTTGCCTGCAATGTACCCTGCGTAAATTGCTGTGTGATGCCAGTCAGTCGAACGCCTTGCCCTGCAACGGTTTTGGTCGTCTGGGTAGGGGAAGCGGCAAACAGGTCGCCAAACTGCGCGCGGCTTTTTTTGAAGCCGGTCGAGTTTGTATTCGCGACGTTGTTTGAAATCACGTTCAAATCGGTTTGTGCAGCTTTCAGGCCGCTAAGGGACGTAAAGAAAGACATTATCTCTTCTCCTGGTTAAAATCTGTTGGGGAGGAACATTCGACTATCCGATGCGCAAGGCTTCGGATGGCAGGACATTGCCAATTGGGGTCACAAGAATTGTGGGATCATTGCCTTGCGATGCCTGTACGGATGCCACGGGCACCCATGTTGCAAGGTTAGATACATTTCCGCCGTTTACGCGAACCCGCAGACGCCCCAGATCTTGTGGCTCTCCATTGGCGTTTTTGCTGTCGAAGTTAAACTGGATTGGCCCAGCTTCTTGACTGCCTAGCTCGGCAAACATCACAATTTCCCCTGCTTCATTCAGCAAGTCAATCGACAGGTTTTCGCTCGACTGGTTTAGTTCAAACTCGCCAGTATATTCACCATCCTTGTTTGCGACCGAGAAGTTTCCGGGAACCAATACATTGTGCCCAATCCATTCTTTAGCATCGGATAAACGGTTATTACCCAGCATTGCCGCGATGTCGGTGAGCGACTGGTTCATTTCGGAAATGCCGGCAACGCTCGAAAATTGCGCGAGTTGGGCTACCATCGCCTGGTTATCCAACGGGTCAAACGGGTCCTGAAACTTTAGCTGTGTCGTCATTAGCCGCAGAAAGGAATCTTGACCCAAGTTGTTATTGCCGATGGCATCGGCTGGCTGCGCGGCTGCGAGGCCTGCAATATTATTATTAGTGTTTTCAAAAACTTGTGGTGCAATTTCCATTATTGGTTCCTTACCGTTTCTAGAATGAGTGATTTTGCGGTCTGTAAAACTTGTACGTTATTCTTATAATTTCGGGCGGTTTCGAGCATATCGATCATCTCGGCGGTCTCATCGACAGCCGCTTCCCAGACATAGCCTTCCTTGTCGGCAATCGGGTTGGATGGGTCGTAACGTCGCTGTGGTTCGGCGTCAGTTTGAACCACTTTTTCAACATCGACTGTCGCCATGTTATCTTCCATGACGGATCGGAAAACCGGCCGCATTGCGCGATAGGCTTCGTCCTTGCTCGCATAGTCGGTCCGGGCATTGGCCAGATTGGATGCGGTTGTGTTGAGCCGCACCATCTGAGCCGACATAGCCCGGCTGGCGACATCAAATACATTCATACTGCCGCTCATATCTATTCCCCTTTCAAGGCGCGTTTGATCGACGACACTTGTCCTTTAAGGAAGGACAGGGTGGTGCGATATTGAATGGCATTTTCAGCGAACAAGGTTTGTTCAACCGACAGTTCGACGGTATTCCCATCCAGCGAGGATTGGAGCGGTACGCGAAAGCCAGTATGGTCTTTCATCGCTTTGTCCAATGAACCACCATTTTGGGCTTGCTGCATCGCCCGATCGAAATCGAGGTCCTTCGCCTTATATCCAGGCGTGGACGCGTTTGCGATATTGGAGGCCAGCATATTCAGACGCTGCGAACGCAGTTTCAGCGCTCCCCCGTTTAATGCAAAAATTTGATCCAAACTCGGCATCGAATTAAATCCTGTCTTAACTGTCCGGCCATTCGACCGTCACTTTGGCGTGAGAAGCACCGGGATCGGTAATCTCGAACAATACTTCGCAAAGGGCGTGCCAGTTTTCTGGTACTAGGCGAAAAAGCGCAGTTTTTGGGGATTTCGTAACCGTGATGGCAAAAATTTTATCGACAGGCAGACTGGACCGGCAATTTTTTGCCGGTTGCCGGAAAAAATTTGCCGCTTTTGAACGAGGCGGGATCTAATGGACGCTATTCTCAACAATATTGGTCGATTTTTTGACCCGCTATCTTTCGGCCTGGTGCTGGGCAGCGTGTTGCTTATGGCATGGCTCCAAAATGGCCGGGCCTCATTTGGTTTAGCCTTTGGTGGCCTGTTGCAATGCAGCAGAGATCCCTTTGCCGAGAGCGGAGAAAATGCCACTTTCATGTGTCGTCGCATCGACTTTGTCTTGAGAGAAGACGGGTTTGTGGGGTTGGAACGGGTTCGCAGTGAGGATGTTTTTGTCACCCGCGTCATTGCTCATCTGCTAAACTCCAAAGAAGCGAAAACCTTTGAAGAATGGGCGCGACTTGAACAGAATTCCGTGCAAAAGAAACAGGATATGATGGCAACATATTGGAGCGCAGCCTCTGAAATCGCGCCCGCCATCGGTTTGATTGGCACCATCATGGGTCTGATCCAGCTTTTTGCGACGGGTATTGATCCGCTAAAAATGGGTCCGGCGATGAGTTTTACATTGCTCACTAGCCTCTATGGGTTGTTTGTTTCGAATATTATTGCTTATCCGATCTATGTGCGCCTGCAGGCCAGGGCGGATATATTGAACGCTTATCGCGCCGCGGTTGTGCAACATGCTGTTGCGATTGCAAAACGAGAATTACTTGTTTCGGGGCCGGTTCATTTCTCTCCGCAACAGCCGTTGCGTGCGGCGAGCTGATCAGTGAAGGCGGGGCGTACAACTCTGTCCTTTTTGGACCTCGCCCTGATGTTGCTCAGCGCCTTTGCCTATGCCCATTTTGTGAACATAGCCGATCCAGAAACCCGCGAAAAACTATCTGGTGAGACGAACCAGGCCTCTAAGGCCGTGGGAGTATTTGAATATAGAGCCGTTGAATTTTTCGGCGACAGCAGCGCGGTGCTAACAGATTTTGCCCGCTCAGAGATTTCTCAAATATTGTCGGTGCAGAAAAAGCAATTGCTTACCATATATGTGCCGGCCGTTTCTGAGATACAGGACGGCCAAAGATTACGACAGTGGGAAAAAGTAGCTGCGCGATCAGCAGCCATTGCCGATGCTTTTCAAAAAGCCGGGCAGGCGGGTGACATGATTGTTCTGAAAATGCCGGATAAGTTGGTATCAACAACAGCAGAGAAACAGAATATCGTGTTGACCTTTCTTCCGCCCGAACCTGTCTTGCCAAAGAAATAATGGAGAGTGCCGGCTAATTGGCATGAAACCTGCTTAGTTTTTCCTGAACAAAGTACACAGGAACCCATTATGTCATATTATCGCGTTGCCATTCCCATATTGTCCGTTCTTGCAATGGGCGCGGCCTCCTCGTTTGAAGATACCACCTATCTCGACCGACAGGTGGCAGCGCATCTAAATGCCGATGTTGGCGGAGCGGGTGGCGCGCGCGCGGCGATAGACACAAAATTGCGGTTAAAACGCTGTTCCAGCCCGGTGCAGTTCTCAGATACCAATAATAATGCCGTGATGGTGAGCTGCCCTGATCTGGGTTGGAGGATATATGTTCCGGTCAGGCGAACACAAGCCCGCGCCGCGAACAAGGTCGCGCGCGCAGACGAATATGTAGTTTTAAGAAATCAGCCGCTGACCCTCGTTGTCCGGCGGCCTAGCTTCAGTGTGAGCTATGGCGTTATCGCGCAAAAAAATGGCAGGGTAGGTGATTACATTCCGGTCCGGTCCAGTCGTAAATCGAAAGTGTTGATCGCGCGCGTGTCCGGTTCTGGGGAAGTGGAACTGGCCCAGTAATTTTTTTTTTGACAAAGATATTAATTTTTTCACAACAGACCGTAAATTGTTACGAGAGACGTTGTTAACGTTTCAGCCCAGGTCACTAAATACCAATAAGCTGAACGTATTAAGGATAGATTGAAATGAAACCTGTTGAAAGCTACTCAGCGATTAATACGCGGCTGGATCGGCCAGTATTGCAAGATAGCGCGGCGAATAAGGCTACGGTTGAAAGCAATGCCGATCAGCCAAAACAATCTCCGGCGATCACCACCACTGCGTCGATACTGGCCGCTCAAACGCCGCCTTTCGATGCGCAAAAAGTTGCCGACGTACGGCAGAAAATTGCCTCTGGTATATATAGTGTCGATACGGCCGCCCTAGCGCAGAAAATGCTGGATAACGGGGTGTTTGGAGTGGAATCGGACAAATGAAACATATAGTAGAGTCCTTCCGAAGCTCCCAGGACAGTCTGTTTTCGGCGCTGGAAGGGCATGACAGCGATGCCATTTTTCAAGCCAGCAAGCAATTGGGTCAAGCCGCCGCTCAACTGGGTTCGATCAATGCCAATGAATTGGATCCGGGACTTAAACCGCTCATTTCCCAAGCTGACGATTTAATGCAGGCATCCATCTATCGTTTGCGCTTTTTGCGTGATCATAGCTCCACGAGACTGCAGTTATTGGCAGGATTTCGCGAAAATCAGGCCAGTACTTATTCGGATGCCACTCGCGGTCGATAGGTTTATTATTTTCCAATAGCCAGGCGTTTGTAAACGTCGGGTCACAGTTGAATTACGCGCGGCATAAACATGTCTGCGCGTTTTCACATTTGAGCACTAAATATATCGCTGTAGCAGCCTCTCAATATGAGTTTTGGCATGATCATTGCTTCTCTCCTTTGCAGGAGACTTTGATACTAGCATGTCCAATCTATCCATCACCAACCTGACCGAGCGGCGCGATTTGCCGAGCGTCATCGCGCAAAGCGCGCAGCGCACCGGTGTTGATTTCCAATATCTGGTAGCGCAGGCGCAGCTAGAGAGCGGGATGCGGGCAGATGCCAAGGCGTCGACGTCGTCCGCTACAGGCCTGTACCAATTTATCGATCAAACCTGGCTGGGTCTGGTCAAGGAAAAGGGTGATCAATACGGGCTTGGTTGGGCCAAAAATGCCATTTCTAGAAATTCCAATGGGCGGCTGACAGTTGCTGATAATTCCCAGAGATCCAGCATATTGGCTCTCAGGAATGATCCAACGCTTTCCGCCAATCTGGCAGGAGAATTTGCCCGGGACAATAGCCAGTATCTAGAGCAGAAAACGGGCAGGAAGCCGGAGTCGGTTGATCTCTATCTCGCGCATTTCCTGGGACCTGCAGGCGCAGCGAAATTCCTGAACAAGATGGAAACTAGCCCTGAGGCATCCGCCGCATCTGTCTTTCCCAAAGCGGCTCGATCTAACCATAATATATTTTTCAGTTCCGCCGGTAATGCCCGCAGCTTTGCAGATATTCGCAGCCGTTTTGAGCGCAAACTGGCCGATGCCGTGGACCTGGTTGGTCGCGGCAATGCTTTGCCGACCCGTGGAAATTTTTTGCCGCAGTCCGATGGTGAGACGCAAATGGTGCAGCCGGAAGATTATCTGCGCATCGCCCGAGCCCATGTTGACGATCAAAGCCATTTAAACCTGCCGAAGCCATTTAGCGAGCCGGCACGCGCCGCCTACCTGATGCTCGCTACCCTAGGGATATAATATATAATGAACCGACAATTGTTTTCGATGGACCGGATGGCCAACAATTTGAAATCGGGCTTGTTGCCGATGGCCACGCTGTTGCTTGTTATCTTCATGGTTTTGCCACTGCCCACCATCATGCTCGACATCGGGTTCATCACCAATATCATGATCTCGCTGGCGATTTTGATGGTCGCGTTAAACGCGAACAAGCCGCTGGATTTTTCGAGTTTCCCGACCGTGCTTCTATTCGCAACCCTAATGCGACTGGGTTTGAACGTGGCATCGACGCGGGTTGTTCTGGTTCAAGGACATGAGGGCGGAGATTCCGCTGGGCAGATTATCGAAGCGTTTGGGAGTCTGTTGCTCGGCGGCAATTACGTTGTCGGTATATTCGTCTTCGCCATCCTGATGATCATCAACTTGATCGTGATCACCAAGGGTGCGGGACGAGTTTCGGAAGTATCCGCGCGGTTCACGCTAGATGCGTTGCCCGGCAAGCAAATGGCTATCGATGCCGATCTGAATGCGGGGCTGATTGCGCCAGAAGAAGCAAAAGAACGGCGATTGGAAGTTGCCACGGAAGCTGATTTTTACGGTTCGATGGATGGTGCCTCCAAATTTGTAAAAGGCGATGCGGTTGCCGGCATCTTGATTCTCGCGGTGAACATCATCGGTGGCATCGTTCTGGGTACAACCATGCATGATCTGTCCTTCGCCGAAGCAGCGAGTACATATTCTTTGCTCGCCATTGGTGATGCGCTGGTTGCACAAGTGCCTGCGCTGATCTTGTCAATAGCTGCTGCGGCCATTGTCACCCGGGTGGCGTCGAGCAAGAATTTACCCGATCAGATTACATCGCAATTTGGGTCAGGTGCGGCTTGGGTTCCAGTGGCGGTTATCCTTACCATCTTGGGCATATTGCCGGGTATGCCGCATATGGTCGTGCTTTCCGCAGCCGCCGTTGCCACTGGTCTTGCCGTCTATTTGATCCGCAAACCGAAACCGGTCGAAGCCGCGCCCGCGCCGGTTGAGGAGAAACAACCGGAACAAATTGATTGGGAAGATGTATCTGAAAAAGCCCGGCTGGGTATCGAAATCGGTTATAGTTTGGTGTCGATGGTCGAGGATCGCAAGGGCGCGCCGTTGATGAAAAGGATCACCGGAATTCGCCGTCAGATTTCCAAAGAGCTCGGCTTTGTTGTGCCGTTGGTGCGGATCAAAGATGATCTGGAACTGGAACCCAATAGCTACCGGATCATGATGGGTGGTATGGTTCTGGGAGAGGGCACCGTATGGCCAAATGATTTCTTGGCCCTTGATGATGGCCATGTCGATGCGGTGATTGAAGGGCGGCATTGTAAAGATCCCACATTCGGCATGGATGCGATCTGGATCGGCGCCGACAAAAAATCACATGCCATCGCGGAAGGATATACCGTCGTCGATGCGCCTACTGTTGTCGCAACACATTTGAACGATGTCGTCCGGCGAAATGCGGCACAGCTCTTCAGCATGGACGAAGCGCAAAAACTGCTCGACTTGCTCAAGGAAACAAGTCCTCAGTTAGTCGATAGTCTAACGCCGCAACCGCTTTCGTTATTTGCAATCACCGCTATTTGCCGCGAACTTCTGACGGAAAAAGTACCGGTTAAAGATTTCCAAAAAATCTGTCTGGCGATGCTCGAGGCGTCAAACCATCACAGCGAAACGGAACAGATTGTTGATGTGATAAGACAGAAGATCGGTAACCTTATCATACAGACGATGGTGCCGATTAACCTGCCGCTGCCGGTTGTGACATTGGATGCAGAGCTAGAAAGCCTGCTCGTCAAAGCGCTCAAAATCGGAGAAGATGCAAGCTATCCGATCGAACCACAATTGGCCCAGCAATTGGTCGAAGCCGTCGATGAAACGGCACGTACATTGCCGATGGAATCACGCAATATTGCGCTCATCACGTCGCCGATAGTTCGGCGCCCATTAGGTGGGTTGTTGAAGAACCGGTTCCCGGATTTGACCGTGCTTTCCTATCAGGAGCTGCCGGAAGACAAATCTATCGAAGTCTTGGCCAAAATTGGCGTCCCGCAATCCCGGCCCGAAGCGCCGCGGGTTGAAGCAAATCAAACCTATTAATCGAGTGGAATGAACATATGTTTCAATCAAAAATAAAAGCATCCCAAGCTTATGGAGCTATGCAGATTGACGAGACCAAATTGGTTTCCGAGCATCAGGGCCTGGTCACCAAAATTGCGTGGCAGATTAAGGGGTTTTCGCCAGATCAGATTGAAATAGAGGATCTGATTCAGGTGGGTTTGGTGGCAATGGTAGAGGCTGCTGGCAAATATGTAGATCAGGGGCATAATTTCAGCACCTATTTATACGTGCGCGTTCGTGGCGCGATGATCGACTATTTACGCAACACCTGCAGCCTGCGCAGAAGCGCGGTGGAGTGGAACAAAAGGTTGCGCCGGATTAGCGATCAGTTAGCGCAGCAAAACGGCCGAGAACCCAATGAAGTCGAACTTGCTGAAGCCATGGGTATGGATCAGGCCGAGTTTCGGAAAAATGCCGACCGCGCGATTGATGTCCATGTCGATTCCCTCGATGAAGTTTATTGCGATTCCAGCAGCTGGTTCACCAACGATGATGATGATCAGCATGAGGCGTTGGAAAAAAGTCAGATGGTTGAGCTTTTGTCGGCAAATTTGAAGAAGCTTAATGAACGCGAACAACTGGTACTTAACAGTTATTTCATCGAAGAAATGCAGCTGGATGAAATTGGCGCAGTGCTGGACGTATCATCTGTCCGTGTTTGTCAGATAAAAAAGCGGGCCTTGGAAAAGCTACAAGCAGCAATGACAACCAAATAATTACCATCGATGTATTCTTGTGACGGCTTGAGGCAAAGAAAAAGCCTCCTCCCTATTTAGGGGAAGAGGCTTCTCTATCATATTGAACCGAACTAATTACCGGATCAGGCTCAATACGGACTGCTGAGACTGGTTAGCCTGAGCGAGCATCGCCGTGGATGCCTGGCTTAGGATCTGGTTCTTGGCCAGTTCAGTGGTTTCAGAGGAGAAATCTACGTCCATGATCCGCGAACGAGATTCCGTAATATTGGCTACTCGATCAGACAGGTTGGAAACAGTGGTCTGCAGACGGTTCTGCGAGGCACCTAAGTTAGCCTGTGCGGTTGTGACCGTATCCAGAGCGGTGTCCAGAAGACCCAATGCAGTGTTTGCGCCGGTATCGGTGCTGATGTCTACTGCGGCAATAGCCAAGGCTGTTGCGTCGACGTCAGTCAGTGCGATGGAAACCGTCTGACTTGCGTCACTACCGGTCTGAATAGCGATTGATGCGTTCGTGCCGTCAAGCAGAGCAACATCGTTGAAAGTTGTACGAGATGCAACATCACCGATCTGACCGATGAGCTGAGTAACCTCTGCCTGAAGGTTGGTACGGTCACCGCCAGAAAGCGTGCCGTTGGCAGACTGAACAGACAGTTCACGCATACGCTGCAACATGTTCGTAATCTCGTTCATGCCGCCTTCTGCGGTTTGTGCTGCCGAAATACCGTCATTGGCGTTACGGATTGCCATATTCAAGCCGCGAACCTCAGAGGTCATGCGGGTAGCGATGGCGTTACCGGCCGCATCATCAGATGCAGAGTTGATCCGGCGACCTGTAGACAGGCGTTCGATTGATTTTGCGAGACCCATTTCAGCTTGGCTTGAAGCAAAGCTGGAGCGCAGGGCCGATACGTTAGTTCCTATAACAGTCATGGTGACTTCCTTTTCACAATTTACTTACACGATTGATACTGTGGGTCACCTCGTCTCCAGAAGCGGCCTCAGAGGAGTTAACGGCGGCCTCCACGATAATTAATAAAAAAACTTGTCGGTTCTCCGACATCTGGCTGCAATCGCTGTCGGAGAACCGGCAAAACTATCGGAAAACCGACAGGTTCAGAACAACTTATGCCAGTTTTTGGCCATTCCCCAAAACTGGCACGCACATTGCGAGGTATCGGATGAGCACAACAAGGATCCCGTGTTCAGAGTAAAACGTGAGGGAATGAGATGATCAACAACGCAATAAAATCTAGCCTGGTCTCTAGGTTTCCAGAGCTTGTTGATATGCTCGGGAGTGTCGAACCTTTCCACTCCAACCACATATTGTCATCTGCCGCTGCGCAACTACCCCACATTGATGGTGCAGCAAAAACAGGTGCTAATGGTGGTGCAAAAGATCCCATCGTAATTTATCGCGATGGTCCATTCCGTTTCGTTCCGGCTACCCTCAGCCAGCCCCCACGCATTGAATTTGGTGAAGCAGACAAACTATTTGGTTTGTCCTGCATCATCGAATGCATGCGCGGGGGCAAAGGGCCCGCTTTTGCTGATCCCAAATCTATTGCCTTATATAAATATGCCGCCCGTGTGGCAGGCAGCGACGCCAATGTCATGATTACCGGTGAGACCGGTACCGGCAAGGAAGGCGTCGCGCGATATATTCACGAGCATAGCACGCGTGCTGACAAGCAACTCGTCACCGTCAATTGTGCAGCCATTACCGAAACGATGATCGAGTCCATTTTATTCGGTCATAAGAAAGGCGCCTTTACCGGAGCCTATGCCAGCGCCGTTGGCCTGTTTAAGGAAGCGGATGGCGGCACGATCTTCTTGGACGAGATTACCGAGATGCCATTGGAGAGCCAGTCAAAGCTCTTGCGCGTTCTGCAAGAAGGCGAAATTCTTCCGGTCGGTGCCACCCGTCATGAGAAGATCGATGTTCGCATCATCTGTGCTGCTAACCGTAATTTTGCAGAAGAAGTGAAAGCCGGAAAATTCCGCGAAGATCTGTACTGGCGGCTAAATGTCATGCCAGTTGAGCTGGAACCGCTGGCTTCTCGCCCCGCCGATATTGTCGCGATCTCCGCTTTCATGATGATGGACTTTCAAAAGGGACATGAGAAGTTCGTGTCACTTTCACAATGTTGCATCGATCGATTGAAGGCCCATCATTGGCCGGGTAACGTGCGCGAGCTTGCCAACGTGCTGCAACGCGCATTGGTTATGTGTGACGGTGATCGTATCGAAGCAAAAGACTTGATGATCTCAAGTGAAAACCTCTCATCTCAACCAAAGCAAGACGCCGTCCAACCTGGCAGCTCCGCTCGGTTCGTACGCGGCCGTGATTTGCAGTCGATTTCGAAGAGCGTTGAATATGACGCGATCAACAAAACCCTCGAACAAACCAACGGCAACCGCCGCGAAGCTGCAAAAGAGCTTGGCATTTCAGAACGGACGCTGCGCTATCGGATGGCCGATATGCGTGCGCTGGCGGCCTGAGCAGGAGATAGAATATGTCTTCCGTCAATATGAATAGCCTGATGGCTGCACGCAATGCGATCTTAAATCGCAACAATGCGTTGCAGGACATTGCCAGCAAAACAAGTAATCTGGCAGGCCCTGGTCAAGCGCAGCAAACGGAAAAAGCCGAACGCCCAACAGGCTTTGCTGCGCAGCTAACCGACGCCATTCAGGAAGTGAATAAAATGCAGGCGACGGCGAAAGCCGACACGGCCGCTTATCAAATGGGTGAAACCAATGATGTAGCAGCAGTCATGTTGTCCAAGCATAAAGCATCTATCGGTTTTGAATCCACCTTGCAGGTACGGAACAAACTTTTGTCCGCCTACAAAGACATTATGAACATGTCGGTATAAGATGGCTGAGGAAACGTCTCCCAATCAGAACTTGATGCCTGTCGGCGCGACAGGTGCGAGCGCGCCCAATATTGGCGGCGCTCTAGGTTCGATTCAAGCCTTTGTGCAGCAACCGGCCATCGCGCGAGCAATGCCGTTGATTATCTTATCTGCGGTAATCATTGTCGCTTTGTCGGCCTGGTTGATGTTGCGTGAGCCGGCGCAGCGTGACTTATTTCGCGGACTACCCGACAATGACAAGGCGGCTGTGACGCAGGCGTTGCAAAGCGCGAACATCCCCTATCAGGTTGATGATGGCACCGGCACATTGACTGTCAGCAATGAAGATTATCATACAGCCAAGATTGAATTGGCTGGCCAAGGATTGCCGCGTTCGGCACCGAGTAGCGATACCGTGATGTCGAGCATGCCAATGGGAGCCAGTCGCGCTGTTGAATCGGAAAAGTTACGCGCCGCAAGGGAGATGGATCTGGCCCGTTCGATCGAAGCGCTAGACAATGTATTGTCTGCGCGGGTTCACTTGGCTGTCGAACAGCCCAGTATTTTTCTGCGTGACAGAAATGAACCGGCCGCGTCGGTCATCTTGCAATTGACGGGTTCCACAAAATTGGACGAGCGGCAGACACAGGCGATCTTAAATCTGGTCGCGAGTTCTGTCCCTGGTCTGTCGACGGGAAATGTATCCGTGATTGATCAGAATGGAACTTTACTATCGCGCCGCGAAGACGAGGGATCACGTAACAATGATACCCAGTTGAAAATCAAGGCGGCGATAGAAGATCGTTACCGTGAATCGCTGGCCAGTCTTTTGACGCCTATTGTCGGCCCCGGAAATTTCGTCGCCGAAGTCACGGCAGATGTTAATTTTGACGAGAAACAGGCGACCAGTGAAATTTATCCGACGGATGGCTCGGTCTTGCGCTCTGAACAGGGCATGCGTTCGGAAGAACCCGCCGGTGGACCGCAAGTAGGCGGTATACCCGGCGCACTTGCGAACCGGCCGCCGGCTGAAGCTCAGTTTGAAGACCAGCCGGATGGTGGGGAAGAGCAGGGCGCCCAAGCGGCTGGGCCCAAGAAAACGAGTGAAGAATATCAACGCAACTTCGAACTGGCGCGTGAAATCGCAATAACCAACCAGGCCACCGGACAAGTGTCTCGTCTGTCGGTCGCCGTCGCCATTGATGACAAGGCTTTGAAAGACACCAAATCACCCAAAGAGATTCAGGAAATCGAAAAACTGGTGAAAGGAACCATTGGTTTCAACGCCGAGCGCGGTGACCAGATTGCTGTATCAGCGCGACAATTTCGTCCAGTGACAGAGAAAGAGGCGACAGAGGCTTGGTATGAATCGCCTTGGTTCGGCATTATTAGCCGAAACGTCACAGCGCTCATCGTTGCCTTGCTGATCATCTTTCTCATCGCGCGTCCAATATTAAAGCGTTGGTTGAATTCGGAGAAAGATCTGAAAGCCAATATGGCTGCAAATAGCGGAACTGTTCCCGCTGATCTCATGATGCAAAATCGTAGCTTGCCAAATGGAGCGCCAACCAATGCTGCCGGCGGAAACGGTGCGTCGGCACAAGCAGACGGTGCACCGGTCACGATCGATATGATCCAAGCAGCCCCGAGCTATCAGGAACGCGCTTTGTTGACGCAGAATTTTGTCAAACAAAACCCTGATCATGCCGCGCTGGTGGTGAAAGAACTTTTGAAAGAGTCAGACGAGCTGGAGGACGCTAATGGCTGAGCCCGCAAAAAAAGATGATAAGGCCGAAAGCCAAGATGGTCAGCAACTTGAACTGATTTCCGGTCGTCAGACCGCAGCGATTTTGATGCTGCTATTTGATGACGAGGAAGCGGCCAAAATTCTGGAACGTCTTGAACCGGATGAAGCAGAACTATTGGGCGAGGCGATGTTCAGCGTTGCTGATGTCGACGCTATTCAGATTGATGGATCGCTCGAAAAATTTTTACAGCTAACCAAAAATCAATCGATGCTCGCTTATAAATCAGATGAAAAAGTCGGCCGCGTTTTCCGGCAGGCGCTGGGTACTTCACGTGCGGAAACCATGATGAATCGCTTTGCTCCGAAACGGCCAAGCAACATCGCAGACCTGCTCAAATGGGTGCCCGGTAAGGACCTTGCGGAATTGGTGGAAAATGAACCGCCTCAGATCGCAGCAGTGCTAATTTCATTTATGACACCCGAAGCGGCGGCCGAAATGCTGCAACTGGTGCCATCGGAATTGCAAGAAGAATTAATCTACCGGATCGCGACTTTGGGACCCGTTAGCGCGCATGCCTTGGCACAAATTCATGCACTGCTGGAAAACAACGGACCATCTGCGGAAGAAATTGCACCGCCCATGGAAATCGGCGGTGTGATGGATAGTGCCTCCATCATCAACAGCCTGCCAAAGCAACTTAGCCAGTCGGTTTTAAAAGGCGTGACAAAACGTGACCGCAAAATCGCCAAGCAGATTGAAGATGAAATGTTTGTTTTTGCCGACCTCATGAATCTGTCGAAAAAGGATATTGGTTCTGTGGTCCGCAAAGTCGACAGCGCTATTTTGGTGCCTGCATTGCGCGGCGCATCGAGCGAGCTCAAAGCCAAAATATTCGACGCTATGTCTCAACGCGCAGCCGAAACTATTCAGGATGAAATGGATGAAGCACCACCGCAACCGATGGAAGCGGTCGTCAGTGCCCAGAAAGGTGTGATTGCGATTGCCAAAGTGATGATCGACAACGGCGAGATCAGCATGTCCACTGGCGGCGCTGATTATGTCTGATCTGCATTCCGAAAAAAACCTCCACAATGATGAAGTGGTTCCGCTCTGGCGCATGCCGATAGAGCAGAAAGAATTTTCCGCCTGGTCGGGAAGTTTATCCGCAGATGCCGGATCAGGTTCCGGTGATAGTTTCCACAGCTTTGGTCAATCAGGGGCGGCTGACAACTCTGCTTCTTCCGGCGGTGGTGACGATGATATATTTGAAGCGGCCTATCGCAAGGGGTGGGAAGACGGACAGGCAGCGTTGGCTGTCGACGAGGAAGCGGCGGGAAGTTTGGCAGACGCAATCCGCTACTTGAACGACCTCTATTCCACCGGCAGTTTTTCGCTGGTCCTCAATGCGATTGAATCGCTTTTCCACCGTTGCTCTGAGCTCGCCGTGCCAGACCCCGTTTTGTTGCAGGCGTGGGCAACCCAGTTGGCAGACAAAATTGATCAGGATCAGAAGGGCGCGACCCTGATCTTGCATCCCGATGATTTGGAATTGATCGATCAGGATATGTGCAAGCTCCCCTTGCGCGCTGACCCGTCCATGCTGCGGGGCAATGTGAAATTAAGTCACGCGGGCGGTTGGATAGAAAAAGGGTCCGAAGTGGTGCTGGACGAATTGCGGGGGTTGATTGACGAGTTTAGCGGTCAGCAATCGGACAACGCGAATGAGTGATCCAGCTAAAACATTTGTTAGCGATCCCAATAGTGGGAAAGGTATCCAAGGCCTTTTGGCGCGGATCGAACATATCAGCAATGAACCTCGTCATGTCGGAAAACTATCCGCCCATGATAACGGCATGCTGGAGGTGACGGGCTTTGCTTATCCTTTGGGATATTCGGGGCGCGTAATCGCGACCGATGGCAGAGAAATTAGTGCAGAAGTCGTGGGCTTCAAAGGGTCACGAGCGCTCATGATTCCGATGGTGCAAGACGCGCCGCTGCGCAGCGGTAGCCGGGTCTTGCCTTATTTTAAGTCCAATGAAGCCGCTGTCGGCGATGCGTTATTTGGTCGGATCATTGGTCCGATGGGAGAACCGATTGACGGCAAGGGTCCGATATTGGCGACGGACAGCGTCCCTTTATCGGGCATGGAGGGCAATGTCATGCGCCGCGCCAGTGTGACGAAGCCGATAGATATGGGCATCCGCGCGCTCAATGGGCTATTAACCTTTGGCCAGGGGCAACGGGTTGCCGTCATTGCCGGATCCGGTGTGGGCAAGTCGATGCTGATTAATCAGATACTCGACGGCGTTGTCGCGGATGTGGTGGTCGTCGGGCTGATCGGTGAACGTGGGCGCGAAGTAAATGACTTCGTCAATCGCCGAAATGAGAAAAAAGACGCGGTGCCCACCATCACGGTAGCAGTGCCGGCAGATCATTCGCCCTCTTCGCGGTTAAAGGCAGCACATCGCGCAACAGCCATTGCCGAATATTTTCGATCACAGGGAAAATCGGTTGTGTTGGTTATCGATAGCCTGACCCGGGTTGCCCATGCGCAGCGGGAAATTGGCCTATCGGCAGGGGAACCGCCAACAATGAAAGGCTATCCGCCATCAGCTTTGTCGATGATCCCGCGCTTGATTGAGCGCGCAGGCAATGACAGCGAAACGGGCGGTTCGATAACCGCGATCTATACCGTGCTGGCAGATGGGGATGATCTTGATGATCCCGTCGTCGATAGCGCCCGTGCGATTGCCGACGGCCACATCATATTGTCCCGACCTCTTGCGGAGCAGGGAATTTTTCCTGCCATTGATGTTGGCAAGTCGATCAGCCGCGTTGCTGTCGATATTATTGATGATGCACATCATGCCGCCCAAACCCATTTCCGACGGCTTTGGTCTATCTATGAGGAAAATCGCGATCTGGTTCTGATGGGTGCCTATCAAGCAGGGAGTGATCCGAACATCGATGAAGCGCTCGCGCAGTGGCCGATCATGGTTGAATATCTCAAGCAGAAACCCCGTGAACTGATCAATTTCCAGAAAAGCATTGGCGACCTTTTCGGTCTATTTGAGCCATGAAGAGGAAAGTGAAAGGGCTGCAACGCATCTTGAAGGTGCGTGATACGCAAAAGAAATTGAAAGAAATGGCGCTGGCCAAAGCCGGTAATCATTGTGCAACCCTGGAGCATAATGCGAGCAGGATTAGAAAACTGCATATTGAAACGCTTTCCGATGTTGAAGCGGTCAGTGCCGACACGTTGTCGGCCAGGATGGAGCTTTCGGGACGTTTGGTCGATGCAGAACGGTCGATTGAAGCTTCAATTGAGACAGCGCGGCAAGATTTTGCCCATGCTGAGCGGCAAAACCTTGCCGCCCGGACGACCTATGAGGGCACCGAGAAGCTCCTCCAATCGAACCTTCGAAAAGCCCGAAGAGCAGAAATGTTCAAGACAGATGTTAGGCATAACATATTGTATAATATCGGTAATAATAGGAAAAAGGACCGCCGCGATGATTGACAAAATCATGTCAGAAGCCTCTCATTCGATAATTGGCATGCTTTCTGCAAAGCCTTTGGACATGGAAACACGCACCGCAAATAACGAGTTCAGCTCTCTTCTAGTCCCAGGCGAAGCCTTGCCCGGTCTTCTGCCTAATAAGGACGGGGCAGATGCAGCAGGCGACAAGCGTGGTGAAGAATTTTTGGCTCAATTAATCGGTGATGATACGCTGCCAGTTTTAATCCCAAATGCGCAACAAGCTGACAATACTGTCAAAGCGGCCGCGGCTAAAATTTCCGTCGAAAGCGGCGAGGGTGATAGTGAGTTACCTCATGAAGCTGCGACTTCTGCAGCTCCTGTTTCGGAAATGGAACGCTTCGTATCAATCATGCAACCGTCATCAAACGGATCGGTCAGTGTCGGTAGCGACGTTGTGCGGTTGAACAAAGATAGCGCTCCAGGCCAACGAGCACGTATTTTAGGCTCAGCCATTTCAAACACCACTATCACCGCTGATGTCACCGTTGATCAGACGGTTTCGGCTAAAACCGACATCCCAAAAACTTCTGTTGTTGACAGCGATGCTACTATTTTGCCTCTGCCCAAAGTTTCGGAACGCACCACTGTAACACCGCCCGAAAACAAATCGCCAACTATACTCAAGCTGGCAATTGACGGCAGTCAGCCAGAGTCCAACAAACCCGTTTTGGAAAGTTCCGGAAAAACAGAAATTGCTCTTTCTGCAACGAATAGTCCGGCTGCAAAGAATGATCCAGTAAAGCAGGCTCTTAACATCGAGATGCCGAAACCGGCTTTGGTCGAAACGAAATCTGCGGATATCGTGCCAAACGCAGCGGCGGCAATGTCAGCTATATCTGGTTCAGAACGGAAGATCCGGGATTCGCTGGACCTGCGGTTAGCCAGCAAGAGTAAAACAGAGACTTCCAAACGGATTCACGCCACGGAAACTGAAGTGCGAGACAGCGTTATTGCTGCTGACAAACCGTTGAAGATTGAAACCAAATTACCGTTCGCAGAAATTGAAAAGTTTCCGGCTGCAGGGCAATTGGAAAAAAATATTGAGCTATCGGCTCCGCTCCACGCCGCGCCGGTTACTGGCGGCCAAAACACTGCGCCAAAAACTGTGAGTTTTGATTGGCATGCACCGAATTTTGCTCAACGCTTTACTGGAGAAATCAGTGATCTGAACATCAGCGGCGACCTGAAAAAATTCGAGATTAATCCTAGAAATCTAGGCCGCCTGGAAGTCTCATTTATTTCGCGTGGTGGAGCCGAAGTGCTTCAGATCGATGCGGAGAGTGAAGCTGCGCGCGAGGTGATTGTGCAGCATAGCCAGGCCATTCAGGATATGTTGAAAGCGCAAGGCCGTTCGGACCTCACACTGCGGGTCGATGTCAAAGAAAATATGTTCGCCCAATCCCACAATGAAAACACGAATTTCAGCGCGCAGGACGGCACCACAGAACAGGACAAGCGCTCGGCTTCATCCTCTCAAAATCGTGGGGCTGGAATGTCGACGGAAGGGGATGTCGATCCATCGGGTCCCTCCGATGACAGCCGCTACGCCTAAGCTTCAATCAAATAATCAGAACCCATAATTTCAGAGGTCAAAATGTCAGATACCAATCCAGAAGAAGAAGAAAAACCCAAAAAGAAAAAGGGTAAGATGAAGGGCATTATCGTTGGTCTCGTGGCTGTGGCCGTTTTGGGCGGTGGCGGCGCTGCGGGCGGATTTTATGTTGCCGGCACTATGAGCAGTGAAGATGGCGAACCGGAAGACCCGAATGCGCCCAAGATTATATTGAAAGATGGCACCGCTGTTAGTGAAAAAGAAGCCAAGGCGGCCATGCCGGACGAAAGCGATAGCAAGTTCAAAATCACTTATCACCAGATTGAACAACCGTTCACATCGAACCTGTCCAATTCGGAGAGCTTCGCACAATTGTCACTGGCTATCTCGACCTATTATGACGAGCGCGTTTTCGAACATGTGACGGAGCATGAGATTGCGATCCGCTCCGCGGTATTGATGGAGCTGGGTCAACAGGATCCATTCGAGCTCGACACGTCTGACGGAAAGCTGAAGCTCAAGAAAAAGCTGCGCGACGTGATCAACACTACCCTCAAGGAAAAGTCGGGATTTGGCGGAATTGAAGACGTTTATTTCACCAGCCTGGTTGTTCAGTAACAATTTTCCGAAAGCGATAGATCAATGTCCAATCCTACCTCAGATCCCATGTCCGCCAGCACTGTTGATGCATCTGCGAGCGGCGCGCCGGTTGAGCATAGCCTCCTCAAAAAAGGCGGTCCTGATGATATGCTGATGTCCGTATATCGGAAGGTAGAGAAGCGGTTCGCTGGTCAACTTAAAAGTCATTTGACGAACATCATTGGTTGCGAGTTGGCGGTCGAGACAGCAAGCAGCGATTTGTCCCCTTTTTCCACCTGGTGTGAAGCACAGGAAGCGGACGCCGTCTATTTGGAGTATCATACCGGTGGTTCTGCACCTGCTATTTGGGTTCGGGTTTCTCGATTATTTCTAACCGGTTGTGTGGATTGTTTTTTTGGTGGACAATTTGACGGTGAATCATGCGCGCAAGGCAAGTTGAACCGGTCTGAAATCGGAATGATTGATCGCGTGGCCAACGCTATTGGTAAGAGCCTTGCCGACAGTTGGTCCGTGGTGAACGAAACAGCCGTTCGCTATGCTGGATATATTCACGACAAAGATGATCTCGAGATGGAACTTGATGATCCGAATGTTCTTGTCAGCAAAGCGAGAATTGCACTTTCCGGTCATGCGATCGAAGCGATTGATTTTGTGCAATCAATAGATGGCTTGGTTGCGATTGAACCGCAGCTGCAGCGTCCGGTTAGTCGCGAAACCAATGCCGTTGATCCGGCTTGGCAGAGGTCGATGAAAGACTCCTTTGAGCAAGTTTACATGCCTGTGCGATCTGTACTGGCGCGTCCGACTATGGACTTGTCGCAGTTATCGCGACTGGCTGTAGGAGATATTTTGCCGGTGTCTCCGACCGATAACGTCCCCTTGATCGTCGGTGATCGTGTCTTCGCACATGGCAGTATCGGCGAACAAAATGGCGGCGTCGCCTTTAAAATCAAACAGTTTCTATAGGACCAGATAATGAACGATATGACTCATGATAGTGAGGCTCTGGGAGCCGCGGAAGCTACTGATGTAAACATCAGTCAGCCACAAGACCATTATGCTTTTCTGGCCGATATAAAGGTTCGCCTTTCGGTCGAGGTAGGCAGCGTGTCGATGACAGTTTCCGACATTATGGACCTGCAGGAAGGATCCGTGGTCGAACTGGATCGCCAAGTTGATCAGCTGATTGATATTAACGTCAACGGTACATTGGTAGCGCGCGGCGAAGTGGTTCCGGTCAAGAATAAATTTGGTGTGCGTATTGCAGAGATCGTGTCGAATGGCATGGCGCGCGCGCGGGTTGAAAGGCGCAACTAATGACCTTTTATATTCTCAAACTGATGATCATGCTGCCGCTGATCGGTCTGCTGATTTACGGATCGCTGTGGCTCTACAAAAAATATCAACCACAGACGATGATGCGCCAAAAAGAAAATGGTCTGAATATTGTCGAAGTCCTCCCCATTGGTGTGAACAATAAATTGGCGGTCGTCGATTTTGAAGGGCGCAAAATCCTTCTCTCTGTCACCCGCAATGGTGTCTCAAAGATTGACGTGAAAAATGCGGAATAGTCTCAAATATATCTGGGTCATCATTGCCCTTTTTGCCTCTGCATTCGTCGCGGACCCGGCTTTCGCACAAGAGGCTGCACCAGGTGCATCTGCCGCGCTGGAACGGGCCTTGGACGATGTATCGGGTGACGGACAACCATTGAGCACCACGTTGCAAATTCTCATCGTGATGGGTTTGCTGACGGTATTGCCATCTATCGTATTGATGATGACCAGTTTTACACGGATCATCATTGTCTTGTCGATATTGCGCCACGCGCTTGGCCTTCAACAAACGCCCCCGAACCAGGTTTTGATTGGACTGTCCTTGTTCCTGTCGCTGTTCATCATGGCGCCGAGTATTGAGAAGATTAACGAGCAAGCCATCACGCCTTATTCGGCCGACGAGATTACCTTAACCGAAGCGATTGATCGATCCGGTAAAGTCATGCACAGCTTCATGGCGAAACAGACACGGCAATCCGATCTCAGATTATTCATGGATCTTGCCGATGAGGAAGGTTTTGATACAGCTGAAGAAATTCCATTTTCGATCATGCTGCCAGCCTTTGTTACCAGCGAATTGAAAACCGCTTTTCAAATTGGTTTCCTCATATTCCTTCCGTTCCTGATCATAGATTTGGTAGTGGCAGCGGTGCTGATGGCGCTGGGTATGATGATGTTATCCCCGGTGATTATCTCCATGCCATTCAAGCTGCTCCTCTTTGTGTTGGTGGATGGATGGGCTCTGACAATGGGCTCCCTAGCGGCCTCGTTTGCGAGTTAGACCATGGCGGATAATACAGATTTCTTTGTCGGCATTGCCCAGCAAGCATTGTGGATCACCGCGCTGTCGGCTGCGCCTTTTCTCATCCCGGCACTGCTCGTTGGACTGTTGCTAGGCATGGTCCAGGCAGCGACTTCGATCAACGAGCAGACACTGACGTTCGTACCGAAGCTCATGATCGTTGCTGTTGTAGCGGCCGTATTCGGTGGTTCAATCCTCGTGTTGATTGTCGATTTCACCAGAGAAATTTTTGCCCGCATACCGGATTTGCTCTTATGATTATCCCGGGATTTGCAGATGTCGAGAGCCAGATCTGGATGTGGATGATGGCGATGATCCGCCCTGGCGCGGCGATGGTCGTAACACCGGTTTTTGGAGCGGCCAACGTGCCAGTTCAAATCCGTATCATATTGGCTTTCATGATCGGCATGGTCGCAACCAACAGCGCCAGTTTTGACTTGCCGACCGACACGGCGATCAGTTTGGGAAATATTATTTTCGTAATGGGCGAAGTGCTTGTCGGCGTTGCCATCGGCTTTTCGTTGCAGCTGGGCTATTCCAGTGTGGTTATCGCAGGCGAAGCAATTAGTAACGCCATGGGCCTTGGTTTTGCGAGCATGGCCGACCCGCAGACCGGACAATCGACGCCGGTTATCGGTCAGTTTCTGACGATAATGGCGACGCTGTTGTTACTCGCCATTGATGGTCACTTATTGCTGCTCGCCACGATTGTGCAAAGCTATTCGGCATTGCCGCCCGGCTATGCGTTTCTTGGTCCCGAATTGTTATGGGGCATCGTGAAATTTGGCGGGACGCTATTTTCAATGGGGCTGCTTATTGCACTGCCAGTTGGCGGGTCACTCATCCTCATTCAATTTGTCATGGGTTTTCTGGCCCGGACGGCTCCCGCCTTGAACTTGTTTGCAGTGGGTATTCCCGTGACGATCACAGGTGGCTTGATCGCATTGGCCATCACGGCACCGATCATGGCGGATACGATTATCCAGTCGCTTGGCATGGGGCTTAATCACGCAGCGATGATTGCGGAGGGCGGATAATGGCACAAGAAGCTCCCGGTGGAGGCGAAAAGACCGAAGCACCAACCCCAAAGAAACTAAAGGACAGTTCCGAAAAAGGTGATGTCCTTCAGTCCAAGGATTTGGGTGGGGCAATGGTCACTTTTGTCGGCACCGTTGCCGTCGTGATATTTGGAGGTACGCTGTATCAAGCGCTTGCCGATATGCTGGCCGGAGCCCTGGTTTTTGATCACCGCGATGTTGAGATTTTTGACATAGAAGGTCGCAGTTTTTCGCTTGTTTATGGTCTGGTGCCGGAATTTATGAGCCTGTTTGCTGTGTTGTTGGTTGCCGCTGTCGCGACGCCAGCCGTGTTGGGTTCGCTGGGTTTTCGTTGGTCGGCAATGAAACCCAAGCCATCCAAGCTCGATCCGATCAAGGGTCTGGGTAAAATATTCGGTACAAATGGACTGATGGAACTGGGTAAATCGATCATCAAGGTTTTGCTGCTCGGCGTTGTCGGCGGGACGATCTTGTACATCCATCTCGAAGACCTTGCGCAAATGGGCGCTCAGGATCTGAATATGGCGGTTACAAGCTATACGTCCATCTTCCTGACATTGCTTGTTGGTATAACGGTTAGCCTGTCGTTGATCGCGATGGTTGACGTTCCCATCCAGCTATTCCAGCGCGGCAAGCGATTGAAAATGTCCAAGCAAGAGATCAAGGACGAACATAAACAGACAGAAGGTTCTCCCGATACGCGCGCTATCCAGCGCCAGCGCCGCAGTGAAATGTTGAATGATTCGACCCGCAAGGCTGTCGCTGATGCTACTGTCCTGTTGGTCAATCCAACCCACTTTGCTGTCGCCTTGCGTTATGACAGAGAGCAAGATTATGCGCCTGTCCTGTTGGGCAAAGGCTGTGATACGATTGCCTTGGCAATGCGGGAAATGGCAGCAGAAGTGGGCACGCCTGTTATGGAATATCAGGATCTTACACGCTCTATCTATTATACATCGGAGGTGGGTGAGACTATTGATGACCGCCTCTATGCCGTGGTTGCTGCGATACTAAGCTTCTTGATCCAGCTTGACGAAAAAATGGTCAGTCCGCTCCACAAACCGAAAATCAGTCTGCCGGAGGATATGAAATATGGCACTGACGGCAGCCGTCTGGCCTGATCTGAAATGAACAACGCAACCTTAATCCACACCCAAACGTACCGTATATCACCCGGAAGGTGAGCAAATATGTTTAGTAACGTCATAAATAGCCTTGGCGCCGGTTCTGGCATTAACTCCGCACAGTTGGTGGCCGATCTTGTAGCTGCATCAACGGGCGTGAAGCTAGGGCAGCTCAATGAGCGCAGCCAGCTCAATAGCACGCGGATATCGGCCATGGCCGCAACCGCGTCAGCGCTCAGTACTTTTTCGGACGCGGTCAAAGAAACCCTGAATGGTCAGGGCTTTGTCGGCGAGCTTGTGTCGAGCCGAACCGATTTGGCCAACGCGACCGTATTGGAAGATGCCCGACCAGAAGGATTGCCCGCCACGATAGAGGTGGTGCAAATTGCGTCAGCACAACGGGAAATGACCGATGTTTTTGCCAGTGCATCCGATCCAATTGGCGAGCGAACGTTGACCCTGACCAATAGCGGCGGAGCCTTTGACATTGTCATTGACGATACCAACAACAGCCTCGCGGGTCTGAAAGACGCGATTAATGCCAGTAATAGCGGTGTCACTGCATCAATTCTAACCGATAATGCGGGCTCCCGGTTGGTGTTCGAAGCTCAGGAAGGCGTCGAAAATGCCTTTACCATATCGCAAAGCGGCCCTTCCGCGGCCTTGAACTTATCGAATATCGGCACGGCGGCAGATAGTGTCATCCGGGTCGATGGCATAGAATTGACCAATAGTAGCAACGCGGTTACCGGCGCTATTCCCGGGGTTGAGCTATCGCTGCTCGGCGCTGAGGCGGGCACGAGTTTTACGATCAGCGGTGATTCCGAACCGCTAGATGTTCGCAGTTTGGTCACCGAATTTGTTACCGCCTATAATGAACTGCGCAGCTCTTTGAATGACGCGACCGCGCCGGGATTGGCGGGTGGAAGTGGTGGACCGCTAGCCGGCGATCGGGGCGCGCGCGAAGTCATCCGGCAAATGAGCCAGCTGACATCAACACAATTAGCCGACAGCGGTGATTTTCGTAACTTGGCCTCTATTGGCGTCAGGACCGAGACTGACGGCACGTTGAGCATCGACGATACGCGGCTTGATGCGGCGTTGGAAGCAGATAGCGGCGCTATCAAGTTGATGCTGGAGCCGGTGATTGTGACGGAGACTAATGTCGGTCTCAGCGGTGCCCTGGATGCCATTTCATCGCGATTACAGGATGATAGCGGTGCCCTGGCGCAGGCGCAGGAACGGCTCGATTCCATCCGGGATTCCATAGAAGAGCGTCGCATCAAAATTAACGATGAGGGCGATCGTTTGCGCGAACAATTGCAGACGACTTTCGCAGGTCTGGAGCGTCAGCTTTCCGTCCTGCGTGCCACCCAATCCTATGTTGAACAACAATTCGCATCCTTTGACGATAATTGACGGTAGAAAGAAATAAAGCATGACATTCCAATCAAATATCCGGCGTACTTCCAACTATCGGTCTATTGAGAAAAATAGTCGGGTCTTGTCAGCCAACCCATATGATTTAGTCGCGGTGCTCTTTGCCGAGCTGCGCGATAGTTTGGACCTGATGATAGAAAGCGCCCGGCGTAATGATCACGGGAAAATGTTCCAATTTCGGGCAAAAGCATTGGGCATCCTCAACGGTCTCGATGAGTCTTTGGATTTTGAGGCCGCCGGTGAACTGGCCCAAACGCTACATGCGATCTACGCTGAAGCGGGCAGGCGGATCCAAGCAGAGGTTGGCGTGTCGTTTATCGAACGAACCGAGTCTGCCCGGGAAATGCTGCATGAAATAGAGAAAGCCTGGCTAGCGATAGCGCCCGGACGACAGTAATGGTTTATAGTAGTTAGGCTCGCTATTTAGGCGTACTGAAATTCAGTCGCCGATTCTAATTGTTTATGGATATTATATTTGCGCATTTTGTCGATAAACGTGGTCCGCTTGATGTTGATGGAACGAGCCGCTTTTGAAACAACGCCATGTGACGTTTCCAGAGCATGGGTGATGATGCGTCGCTCTTCATTTTGAATATGCACGCTGAGATCGTTCACGATAGTGGACGGTTGCTCAGAAGCTACGGCCATTGCCTCAGCAAAAGAGGGGCGCGGGCTATTGGCAGGATAATCTGCAACAAATTGTGATGGTTGTTGCGTTTGGGGCGCCTGAAATGCTGGCTGTTGTGCCATTGGTTCTGCATGGACCGGCCGAGCGAGATCGGACTGAACTAAAGTCGCAATATCTTCAGCACGAACAGGTTGACCAGCGAAAAACACCGTCGCGCGTTCTACGACATTACGCAGTTCGCGAACGTTGCCCGGCCAATCATAATTTTGCATCGCATCAAATGCTTCGGCTGTAAAAATTGGCCGCGCATCTGCAGTCATTTGATGGCCCAGAAAATGCTCGACCAATGCAGGAATATCTTCAGCGCGCTCATTCAGTGCAGGAACTTCAATAGGAACAACACATAGCCGGTAGAAAAGATCTTCGCGAAAAGAACCGCCACGAATGGCTGTGCCAAGATTTTTATGTGTCGCTGCAATGACGCGGACGTCGATAGGGATATTCAGATTGCCGCCAACCCGGTTGACGATGCGAGATTCCAGAACCCGTAGCAATTTTACTTGCATGTTGAGCGGCATGTCTCCGATTTCATCAAGAAAGATTGTACCGTTGTTCGATTGTTCGAACAGACCGATATGCTTGTTGACTGCGCCGGTAAAACTTCCTTTTTCGTGTCCGAATAATTCTGATTCAATCAGCTGTTCGGGCAGGGCACCGCAATTGACTGTAATATTAGGGCCGGTGGTCCGTTGTGAAATGCTGTGAATGGCGTCGGCGACAACTTCTTTACCGCTACCGGAAGGACCGGTGATCATGATCGAGCTGTTGCAGCGTCCGGCGAATTTCACCAACATGCGCAATTGTTGCATTTTAGGACTGCTGCCTATCAGCTTGGTCGCTAGTAGCGTTTCTAAATTTGCGTCGTTCATTAAACTACCCAGATAACTAACCACAAAATCCGGCACCGCCGGGGATGGGTGGTTCGAAGATCCCGCAATCTTCGAACCGTCACCTGGTAAAAACATAAATGAACAAAGATGGTTAAAGTGAAGTTAACGCAATCAGATACTCTTTAGGATGTGTGTGAAAAGGCGTTCCAACCGGCATCAACTGGCAATTAATTTCAGTCCAAATGACGTAAAATGGTAGAAACTTTGTCTTTGCAGGTCGCTGAGGTCGATATAAATATCATGCGATTGTCAGAAGGGTTTTGCGTTTTTTCTAATAATCCCTGTTCGGCCATCACATTTATGTAGCGCATAGCCGTCGTCATCGGGATGCCTGAACTATGGGCGATCGATGATACTGTGATTTTCTCACCCTTGAGATCGCAAATATATGTATCCAGACACATGTTCCAACAGGAATCTGCAAATAGACCGGCACCAAGGTTTAGCGTATCTGCTTTGAGCCGGCTCCACTTCAGCAGCTTCTCAGCACGATGGATCAATTCGGCGGCATTGATATTTCCGGCAGCCGGGGTCAGTTGATCGTTCGGTTTATCCTCTGAAGAAGTGACCAGCCCGTCCAATGCCTGTATTTTTTCGGAAGCCTGCGCCAACGCTTGTTTGATCGCGGCGATTTCAACACTGACTTGGTCCATATCTAAAGGCAGCACTTTATCATAATGAGGGTAAATAACTCAATCCCTTTGAAATAGCTATACTATTACTGCAGTTTATTTGCTCAATGTGGCTGGTTTGCTGGATGTCGACTTCCGATCTTTCTTCCCATGTAAAATCGAAAGCCCTGATAATACCTACTATTTTCAATTTGTAGTAGCGCAAATAGGTGTAACGACATGATATCGATTGTTTCTAGTTTAAGTGAATTATATATCAATATTGATGGATATTTTATCACATATTGATTTTCTGTTATTACAGAATACCCGTCTATTCATTGATTTTGTAACGAATTGATCGCATTTAAGTCAGATTTTTGAGCGGTGTGGCCGGCTGTGCGACCTGCCCTAAAGCCACGGACTCCAGACCCCGCTATTGTTGCAGTTGTTCAACTTGCTCCGCGAGTTCCAGCCAGCGCATTTCGGCTTCATCCTTTTCGTTCAATAGAGCGCTATTTTCTTCCGTGAGTTTTTCAAAGCGCGCAAAATCCTTAATGTATAAATCGGCGTCCGTCAGCGCGTCGGCAATTTCTTCCATGCGCTTGTCGATCGCTTCAATCCGGCTTGGCAATATGTCATAGTCGCGCTGGTCTTTATAGCTGAGTTTCTTGGCTGGGCTGCTGGATTTTCGTTCCGGCTTCGCCGTCGCCGCTTTGCTGTTTCCTTTGGGCTTCGGTTTGTCTCCGTCCGCCTTGCGCTTGGCTTCCCATTGGGCATATCCGCCAGCAATAATGTCAACTTTTCCGCTGCCATCAAGGCCCAAGGTGACCGTAACCGTGCGGTCCAGAAAATCACGATCATGGCTAACCAGCAATACGGTACCCTCATAATCTGCGATAACTTCTTGCAGTAAATCGAGCGTTTCAAGATCAAGATCGTTGGTCGGTTCATCCAGTACGAGCAAGTTTGACATGCGCGCAAATTCACGGGCAAGCAGCAACCGTGATTGCTCGCCGCCGGACAATGTTCCGACCTTTGCGTCAATCAGGCTCGGCGCAAACAAAAAGTCTTTGAGATAGCCCTGCACATGTTTTTTGTCGCCGCGCACTTCCACCCAGTCGCTGCCATCGGCGAGCACGTCTCGGACAGTTTTATTCCCTTCCAAAAGGCTGCGTTGTTGGTCGATAAAAACGCCGTTCAGGGTTTTTGCCAAATTGACCGAACCACTGTCGGGTTCCAGTTCTCCGGTCAGCATTTTGAGTAATGTCGTCTTGCCAGCACCATTGGCTCCAACAATACCGATGCGATCACCACGTTGAATGCGGAGGGAGAAGTCCCGAATGATGGTGCGCTTGGCATCACCCTCTCCAAATATTTTAGAAATATGCTCGGCCATGATCACCGATTTGGTGCGAACATCGTCGCTTTGGGCTTTGAGATTTGCAGTTCCAGCCGGTCCGATCATCGCGGCGCGCTGCGCTCGCATTTGATAGAGTTTTTCTAGCCGTCCCTGATTGCGTTTGCGTCGCGCAGTGACACCGCGTTCAAGCCAACGTGCTTCCAATTTCAGTTTCGCATCAATTTTGTGGGCGGCCTGCGCCTCATCGGCATGGACTTTTTCCATCCATGCATCATAGCCACCGAAACCGATTTCCTGACGCCGGATTGCACCGCGGTCGAGCCAGATGGTCTGCTTGGTCAGGCGCGTTAGGAACGTCCGGTCATGCGATATGGTGATAAACGCACCCTTATATCGCCGCAGCCAGTCTTCCAGCCAGTCAATCGCGCCCAGATCGAGATGGTTCGTTGGTTCGTCAAGGAGCAACAAGTCAGGCTCCAAAGCAAGGGCTCGGCAGATAGCGGCACGGCGCTTTTCACCGCCGCTGGCTTTGTCGGCGCGGATGGACAGATTCGTGGATAGTTGATCGGCAATAGATTGCACTTCATGTTCCGCAGGGGCCGGATTTCCGGCGATGGCGAAATCGAAAAGTGTTTCATAGGGACTAAAATCCGGTTCCTGTTCCAGCATAACGATATTGGTGCCCGGCTGGATCATCCGTTTGCCTTTATCCGGTTCAATCTGATCGGCAATCAAGCGCAATAGCGTCGTCTTGCCCGCTCCATTGCGGCCGATGAGAGCCAATCGGTCGCGCGGGCCGACATGTAGATCAAGGTCGCGAAACAGCCATCCTTCGCCCTGATGGAGAGAGAGGCCTTCATAGGCAAAGATCGGTGGTTGTGACATGTTAGCGGCGTTACGGCCAAGCGTCCTCGGGCTCAAGCCTTGTGATTGATAAAAAGCGGTTGACGGGGAAACAAAAACCTATTGTAAAACGGGTCGAAAGAATAAAAGTCCGCTAAAAACTGAACCAGTCGTTCACGTGGTGTTAAAAGCATGAGGCCTAAACAGCTGCTGATGTTGAAAAAATTATTCCTTTCCGGGCTTATTGCTGCCACATCCTTGGCTGTAGTCTCTGTTCCTGTTCAGGCCGTTCAACGCGATAACGAGCAGAAAGCGGCTCGTGCGCAGATGATGGCCGGTAAAGGCAAATCTTTGCGTTCGATTGAGAATAAAGTTTTGCCAAGAATGGCAGGAAGCCAGTATTTGGGTCCTGAATATGACCCATCAGCGCAGGTCTATCGACTGAAATTTATCCAGAAAGGCCATGTCATCTTTGTGGATGTTGATGGCCGCACTGGAGCCATTATCCGTGAGCGCCGCTAAGTCGTTTTCTCTTTATCATTGTGGGATTTAATGATGGTGATATAGCTATATCATCATGAAAACCGGTTTCCTGGAGTAACTTTATGCGCGTGCTTATAGTTGAAGATGAACCCACATTGGGGCAGCAGCTGAAATCGACGCTGGAAAGCAATGGCTATGCGATTGATCTGTCCACCGATGGCGAAGATGGCCATTTCATGGGCTCGACCGAAGAATATGATGCGGTTATCCTTGATTTAGGTCTGCCCGAAATTGACGGCCTGACCGTATTGGACCGCTGGCGTAAGGAAGAACGGAATTTTCCGGTTCTGGTCTTAACAGCTCGGGATAGCTGGTCTGACAAGGTTGCAGGGTTGGATGCGGGGGCCGATGATTATCTAGCCAAGCCATTCCAAACCGAGGAACTCATCGCTCGATTGCGCGCACTTATCCGCCGTGCCTCAGGTAATGCGTCTTCTGAACTGACCGCTGGTGCTGTTCGACTGGACACGCGTTCTGGCAAAGTCACCTTGGATGGCGGTCCGGTAAAACTGACGGCACAGGAATATAAGCTTCTGTCCTATCTGATGCATCATAAAGGTAAGGTCGTATCTCGAACCGAACTGATCGAGCATATTTACGATCAGGACTTTGACCGTGATTCGAACACAATCGAAGTGTTCGTGACACGCATCCGCAAAAAACTGGGCGCGGACGTCATTTCGACCATCAGGGGGCTGGGATATAGTCTAGAGGATCCTGACAGCTGAATGAGACAAGCAAAATAGACCTTCCGACTGATGAAGCAGATAACCAGCCAACCCCCCCGTTAGGCACACAAACGACAGGGTCGTTAAGCCGCCGGATGATCGGTATCGCGGCCGCTTGGATTGTTGTGCTGCTATTGGGTGGTGGCGTGGCGCTGGATCGGGTGCTCGTTAATGCGGTGACCCGAAATTTCGATAATCAGTTGGAATATTCACTGACGGCCATGATTGCGTCGGCGGAAATTGGACCTGATGGAGAGATATTGTTCAATCGTCCACTTGGCGAGCAACGGTTTCTGGAACCCAATAGCGGATCATATTGGCAGATTAGCGGTGAAGGCTATGAAGATTGGGCCTCTCGCTCGCTGTGGGATCGGACATTGGAGCAAGTAACACCCCATGAAGACCTGGAAACCCATCTTTATGAAAGCGATCAATTTGCAGAGGAACCGTTGCGGATCGCAGAGCGTAGCGTAATTTTACCCGATTCAGAGGTGCGATGGTCGTTTCAGGTCGCCCAAAGCAGGGAAGGTCTTGACGCCCAGGTCAATGAAATACGGTCCATATTGGTCAACAGCTTTTTGCTGCTGGCGCTTGGGTTGATCGGTATGGCTGCATTGCAGACGCTTTATGGTCTCTGGCCACTGCGCAAGATTCGCAAAGCAATTGGCGAAATGCGCAATGGCCAGCAAAAGCGGGTCAGCGAGCCCATGCCCAATGAAGTAACACCGATGGTCGATGAGCTAAACGAGCTGCTCGATCATAATGAGAAACAGGCAGAAGAAGCGCGACGGCACGCCGGTAATCTGGCGCATGCGCTAAAAACGCCGCTTACGGTTATCATGAACAGCGCTACGGCAAAGGCGGACGATCTCGCCGATACCGTCATCCGGGAATCGGGTGTTATGCGTCGTCAGGTGGACCATCATCTTGCCCGCGCGCGGGCCGTTGGCCGTCGCGGTCATGCGCATAGCCGCGCTCGTGTCTGGCCAAGCCTACAGGCCGTGGAACGCGCGGTGGGCCGGCTTTACAAGCATGTTCGCATTGATATTGATGGTGATCAGGATGCTGTCGTCTCCGTCGAGCGTCAGGATCTGGACGAAATGATCGGCAATCTGGTTGAAAATGCCGCGAAATATGGCGGCGGCAGTGTCTTTGTGACAGTGGAAACCAGTGATGAGTTTGTCGAATTGCTGATTGAGGATGACGGTATGGGCATCCCAGCAGAAGAGCGCCAACGTATATTCGACCGCGGTGTGCGCCTTGATACCGGTAAGCCGGGCACTGGTCTTGGTTTGGCCATTGTGCGCGATGTGGCTGAAATCTATCAGGGAATGGTGTCGCTGGAAGAAAGCGAAGATCTTGGCGGATTGATGGTAAGATTATGCTTGCCCAAATCGATCGTCAGTCCTTGATATCAAGGCGCGGTATCGAAGATGATTGGGCATCAAAGAGTTGGGGCTAGCGGCACAAAATATCGCGATAATCGGGTGTGGGCCAGGCGGCTTGGCATCGGCTCTGTTTCTTGCGCGGCAAGGGCACGCTGTAACGCTGTTTGAGCGTTTTTCTCAACCCAAGCCACTCGGGTCGGGCTTGCTTATTCAACCGTCAGGACAGCAAATATTACAATCGCTGGATTTGCTGCATGAGATCAAGCAACGCGCGAGCCCGGTCCATCAACTAAATGGGATTTCTGTCCACAATAATCGCCGGGCGCTGGACATGAGATATAAACATACCCGCAATCCTGTATCTGCTTTAGGTATTCACCGCGCCAGTCTTTTCCAGGTGCTGATGGACGCCGTGGAGGAGATGGGTATCCCGATAGTCGTGAACAGCAAGCTTGTCGGTGTAAAAGAAATGGATTCGACTATTCAACCCGTTTTTGTGGGCGATATCGCAGGTGAGCCATTTGATTTGCTGATTGACGCCAGCGGCGCGCGCAGTCCGTTAGCAACGGGCCGTGTCCGGAGACTCAGCTACGGCGCATTTTGGGCTACCGTCGATATACCTGCAGATCATAGCGTCATGCCGAATGCATTGGATCAACGTTATTTGTATGCCCGTAAAATGGCAGGGATCATGCCGGCCGGTATCAATCCGGCCACGGGTAATCAGGGAGCCGCCATATTCTGGTCTGAAAAACCCGAAAATGCTGACTATGTTATCAAAGCTGGAATCGAGAGTTTTCGAGACGAGTTTTGCAAGCTCTGGCCAGAGGCGGAACCCTTTGTTGCGCAAATCGGATCGATGGATGATCTGACCATGGCTGTTTATGGGCATCGTACTGGCCGCGCGGAAAGCTCCAAGCGCTTATATCATGTTGGTGACAGTTGGCATTGCACCAGTCCGCAATTGGGGCAGGGGGCCAATATGGCTCTAATAGATGCCAGTGCCCTGGCCACGGCGATGGAGGATGCGGTTGATCTTAACTACTTATCTAGGCGTTATCGCCGTTCGCGGTCATTCCATATCAAACTCTATCAAACGCTTAGCGTGATGTTCACGCCGCTCTATCAATCAAACGGCAGATTTTTGCCATTGATCCGCGATTTGACGATCCATTACTTCGCCAGATGGCCGTTGGTGCGCGGTTTTATAACCCGCACTGTATCAGGCGTTTTGGGACTAAAGCCCATCCGATAAAAATATGTCTAGCGCGCGTCTTCGCGAATCTGTTCATGGTGGCGAATGACTTCATCGATGATGAAACGCAGAAATTTTTCCGAAAATTCAGGATCAAGATCTGCATCGCTGGCAAGCTGCCGCAAGCGGGCAATTTGTTCCTTCTCACGCGACGGATCAGCCGGCGGTAGCTTGTTTGCCGCTTTATATTCGCCAACAGCTTGGGTAACTTTGAAACGCTCTGCCAGCATGAAGACCAACGCGGCGTCGATATTATTGATGCTTTGGCGATATTGCTTGAGCTTGTCGTCCATGGATAGCTACCTGATTTCCCTTATTGATTTTCCCGTTGATAGACTTCCACGCAAGTTTTGCAAACTTCACCTGCTGTTGCTTGGATTTCACTTGCCTTATCCATGTTCCCTTGCCACATCGCATGGGATATGTCTGCAACAGTCCATCATTTGGGGCGTGAAGCCGCCCCGTCGCTAGAACCGCTTATGGCGCTTGTCGCCAGCGATATGAATCACGTGAACAGTGTCATTTTGGACCGTATGCAGTCCGAAATCCCTTTGATCCCGGAATTGGCAGGTCATTTGATCGCTGGCGGTGGCAAGAGAATGCGTCCTATGCTCACGCTGGCCGCTGCAAAACTAATCGGATATGAAGGCAATCGCCATTATAAACTGGCTGCGGCGGTAGAGTTTATCCACACAGCCACTTTATTGCATGATGATGTTGTTGACGGGTCTGATCTCAGGCGCGGCAAAAAAACGGCGAATCTGGTTTTCGGCAATCCGGCAACTGTATTGGTTGGCGACTTTCTGTTCAGCCGGTCTTTTGAGTTGATGGTTGAAGATGGCTCACTCAAAGTTTTGAAAATCCTGTCCAGCGCGTCAGCAATTATTGCCGAGGGCGAGGTTAACCAGCTCACTGCTCAGCGCAAAATTGATACCAGTGAAGATCGATATCTCGATATCATTGGATCAAAGACGGCGGCTCTGTTTGCCGCCGCGAGTCGAATCTCTGCGGTCGTTGCAGAACGTGATGAAGAGACGGAATTGGCGCTCGATTCATATGGCCGGAACCTAGGTATTGCTTTTCAACTGGTGGACGACGCGATTGACTATTCATCCGATAGCGAAACTATGGGCAAAGATGCCGGTGATGATTTCCGGGAAGGCAAGGTGACACTGCCCGTTATTTTTGCCTATGCACGCGGGAGTGAAGAGGATCGCAAATTCTGGAAAGATGCGATTATCGGCCATAAAATCACCGATGATGATCTGGCTTATGCAACCGGATTGCTCAAGAAAACCGGTGCGATTGATGACACAATTTCCCGCGCGCGCCATTATGGACAGCGGGCTATTGACGCGCTGGGCATCTTTCCGTCGGGCAAGGCAACGGCCGCAATGACCGAAGCAGTTGAATTTGCAATTTCACGCGCTTATTGAGACGCTCATCTACTAAGGAAATTGTGATGGCCGCACGGATTTATCAAAACCCTATGAATGCAATGCAGTCGGGCAGGGCGCTGACGGACAAATGGATGCTGGAATTTGAACCCTCCGAAGCGCGCAAGGCCGATGCATTGACCGGTTGGGCTGGGTCTGGTGATACCCAGCGTCAAGTGCAGATGAAGTTTCCGACGGTGGATGCTGCAAAGGCTTATGCCGACAAATATGGCATCGCCTATTCTATCGTGCCAACGCCCAACAAGACATTGAAATTGCAGGCTTATGCCGATAATTTCCGGTAGGTTTTTTGCTTATCTGGGTTGGAGAAGTAACAATAGTTTAACGTCGATTGCTGCGCCTTCAGCGCGCTTCTGATCTATAAAACTGCCCAATTCCTCCAATGCAATGCGGTGGACGGTGATATTCTCTCCGGCGACGCCACCGCCTTCTCCGACCTTGGTTAAGCCACGTGCTTTGAACAGAGAAAAGCTCTCAGACACCATACCGGGGGACGAATAAAACTCACCGCAATCTTCCATTTCTGTAGCGCGATAACCGGTCTCTTCTTCCAGTTCGCGGCTGGCCGCTAGCGAGCTTTGTTCGTCGCTGTTGTCGTCATCATCGCCCACAAGACCAGCCGGCAGTTCGATGCAATTTTTGCCAAGTGGGACGCGATATTGTTCGACCAGCAGCACATGACCGTCATCAATTGCTAAAATCACAGCGGCCCTTATGCCCCGGCTGCGCGAGACATATTCCCAGCGGCCCTGGCGCTTGGCCGTGATGAAGCGGCCTTCCCACATGGTTTCAACGGAAGCGTCGGAATCTGGGAAGTGAGTGTCTCTGCTACTCAAATTTCAATCAACCGATCGGGCAGTTCATTTGGATTTTTATCGGTTTTGGGAAAATGCTCTTTCAGCACCACACCAACATGCCGTACAGCCGCTGCCATGCCTTCACCAGGGCGGCCAGCGCGGACCTCGTCGATCAGCGCAACCATCGCCTCGCCCCAGACTTCCGGTGAGACTTTCTGCGCAATCGCTTCGTCAGCTACGATTTCAGCGCGATGCTCTGAAAGGGACACGTAAATTAATATGCCCGTCAGGCCCATGGTGCGGCGTTCTGCGCCAACTTTGAAGAAATCAATCGCGCGCTTGCGGACACGGCGTTGTTTGGTGCTTTTCGGGGTGACAAAAAGTCGCAAGGGCATCCAAGCGAAGACATAGCGCATGACCAAAAACAAGGCGACGCTGGCAATGAACAGAACCGCCATCTGTTCACCCGGCGTCGTGAAATCCTGTTCCCAACCACCAAATAGTCCCATGATGATGGATTGATAAAAAGCAGGAAAAATTGCGAGCGAAGACAGGAATAAAAAAGTGATGCCGATAGCCCATTGCAATCCCGCATCATGATATTTGTCCGACAGATCCGTAACGATGGTAACAATCTCGCCATCGGTGGATTTCTCTGCTTCACTAACCGCCGCGGTGACCAGTTTGTGATCTGCTTCAGAAAGCTGATTTACTTTTTTCATTACCATCCTCCCGATGCGCCGCCACCGCCAAAACTGCCGCCTCCGCCGCTAAAGCCACCGCCGCCAAAACCGCCGCCGCCACCAAATCCTCCGCTGGAGCTGCCCCATCCGCTCGAGCCACCACCGCCCCAGATAACAACCGGGCCGGCGCCGCCACGATAGCGTTTGCCGCCCCGCGAGTTGGAGACCGACATAATGAAAATAACGATCATCACCACGATCCAAAATATAGCTAATCCGCCTTCGCCGTCATTAGAGCGCTCGCGTTGTTGGCTGGCTGCCTGTGAAGCAAAAGCGCGTGCTTCCTCTTCGGGCAGCATTAGCTGAGACGTGATTGCATCCACGCCAGCTGTTATGCCCGCTGGCATGTCATCATTGCGAAACTGGGGTAATATAGCGTTCTGAATGATCATAGCGGACAAGGCATCGGTCATAATGCCTTCCAATCCATAACCTACTTCAATGCGGACCTTGCGATCATTGGGGGCGATCAGCAATATGATACCATTGTCTTTTTCGGTTTCACCATCGCCATCTTGGCCGATGCCCCATTTCCGGCCCAGCTGATAGCCATAGTCGGCAATATCATAGCCTTCCAAACTGGATATTGTGGCGACAACCATTTGCCGATTTGAGTTTGTTTCCAGCGCTTCCAGTTTGGCTGTAAGCGCGGCCTCTTGGGCAGGATCAAGCAAGTTTGCCTGATCTACAATTTGGCCCGTCAGATCGGGGAAATTCTGAGCGGCCGCCGGAACGGCCAAGGCGCAGGCTATCAACAAACAGATGCTGCGTATTACCTTCATGATATTAGCCTTTTCCAATTTTATGCGAAGAACGTCCTTATCAGCCAGCTGCCCGGCTGGGGCCGGAACTGCCTAAGTATCCGGAGGATTGGTCGCAGCCAGAAACAATAATAGCCATCATAGTTGAAGGCTGCGATTACACCTTAAAAAGCAACCGTTGGTGCTTCATCCGCGCCTTCAGTCGTGGCCGCAAATGGCTCCATCGGCTCTGCGCCGTGGATAATCTTTGCGCCGATAATATCGGGGAAGGTTCGGATGGTTGTATTATATTGCCGGACCGCTTCATTATAATCCCGGCGTGCCACATTAATGCGGTTTTCCGTCCCTTCCAGCTGGCTTTGCAAGGCCAGAAAGTTCTGATTGGATTTGAGATCAGGATAGGCTTCAACGGTTGCCAATAGACGGCCAAGGCCTTGCGAAAGCTGCCCTTGCGCTGCGGCATATTCTTGAATTTTCGAGGCGTCGCCTAAATCATCGGCGCTGACTTGAATGGAGGTCGCTTTTGCGCGGGCTTCGACGACAGCGGTGAGCGTGTCCTGCTCTTGTGCTGCAAAACCTTTTACCGTTTCCACCAGATTCGGAATCAAATCGGCACGGCGTTGATAGGTGCTCTCGACATCGGCCCATTTGGCCTTGGCTTGCTCTTCTGCTGTTGGAACACTGTTGATGCCACAGGCGCTCAGCGCGAGGGCCAATACCGGTACCGCCAAAAATTTGGTAAACTTGCTAAGCATGTAATTTTCTCCCTCATGCAGGCGCATTGCCTTCTCACTTGTAAAAATAGGTACGAAAACGGGCAAATGCAATGACTTCGCTCGACAAAATGGCGCTTGTCAGGCAATTAAGCATCTTCTTACGGGGAAGAGGAGTATTTCCAATGTTTGCAGAGTTTAAAGAGTTTATATTGAAAGGCAACGTGCTGGACTTGGCAGTTGCGGTCATTATCGGTGCCGCATTTGCCACGATCACGACATCATTGACCGAAGACGTGATTATGCCGATCGTGAGCGCGATTTTCGGTACGCCTGATTTTGGCAGCATGTTCATCCTACTAGCCACACCGCCAGCGGAACTGGCCGGTTCTACCGATTATGCGGCACTCAAAGAAGCGGGCGTTCCTATGCTCGGTTGGGGTCAGTTTTTGACCGTTGTGATCAACTTTGTGATCCTTGCGTTCATCATTTTTATGATCGTGCGTTATGCCAATAAAGTGATGGCGAAGAAGGAAGAAGAAGCACCTTCCGGTCCAAGCGAAATTGATTTGCTAACCGAAATTCGCGATAGTCTTAAAAAATAATCGCTAATTCAAACGTTTAGACGCAATACCGACGGGCGCGGATAGCAATATCCGCGCCTATATTTTTGCTGCATTCTCTTTTCATTCAGATTTAAGTGCTTATATAGAACCTGTCCGCTTCGGCGGACTATGGTGATAAATTGTGATGTGCAATAGGCACAACGGACCCGGGGGCGGTACCCGGCGGCTCCACCATTTGGGATGTTTTTGCAACATCTTTGTTGATGGGGCCGAACTAGGATCGACGTGTGTTGAAAAGCATTATTTTTACCCGGCCTGAGTATGCCGTGATTGCTCATAACTATAAGTGCAAATGATAATGAAGCACTCGCAGTAGCGGCTTAATCTATCGACCTTCGTGGTCGTAACTTAAGAAGTTAAAGCGCGGTTGGACCCACCGGGCAACAGAAGGGATACCGGCGGCCTGGGGGTGCCGAGCAACAGAAACCCCCACCTTTCAAAGATAGTTGAGCACCGAGCAACAGAAGCACATACCACTTTATTTTTTGGCAAATTACGGGGAATTGACCGATTAATAATCCCGGCCAAAGCTTCTATGATAATCAATTGCTTCGATCATCTTTGCGCCCGCCATGAACACCGCGCCGGTGCATGCAAGGAATAACAACTTTCCACCAAATCCGGGATATTGCACCAGATAATCTTGGCCGCGCGCCACAGCCCCTGTGGCAAGGGCATAGACAATCAGGAATGCTTCAAATTTCGTCTTGATGATGAACAGTCTTTTGAATTTTTTCCACATGTAACTTTAAGTAGCAAGCCCTATGCCAATCCCAGAAAAGTGGGATTTTTTAGCATATGAACATAGTTAACTGTAAGTTAATTCGACAGTTAGCGAGTGAAATCAGCTATCGAGTTCCGTCAGTTGGACACGTTGTAACAGTTTCCCGCGAGCGCTTTGCACTTGCTCAAACAAATCGGCGTCAACTAGCTGACCGGGCAATAGGGTTTCTGGCCAATATTTTTCCACCACTTCGCCGATGATATCCAGTTTTTCCGGTGTCGCCATGAAGCGCTGATCAACGCGCATAGGGTCTGCAACAACCCGCAACCTCAAGCACGCAGGCCCCCCGCCATTGGCCATGGATTGCCGCACATCAACGGGGCACAGCTTGCGGATCGGGCCGTTGCTGGACACCAGATTCTGTAGATAGGACCAAACCGCCTGATTATCCTTTGCCTCGGTCGGCAGGATCAGAGCCATACCGCCATTGTCGGGTAGGGTGACCAACTGGGCGTTGAACAAATAGGATTTGATCGCGTTGGCGAGACTGACCTTCTCCGCTGGCACCGTGATGATCTCGACTGCCGGAAATTTGCGTGCGACTTCGGCGTAAAATTTGTCCCTGTGCTCAAACGCATCTTCATGCGCAAATAACAGTTGGTCATTGGCAACTGCGACGACGTCATTGTGAAATGCGCCGGCGGCAATGGCTTTTTCGGATTGCTGGGCAAAGATCACGCGGTCTTCAGATAGTCCATGCTTTCGCGCAACGGCTTTGCTGGATTCTATATGCTGGCGCGCCGGAAAAGGTCCGCCGGTTTTGCCATAGACAAATATCTCAACCCCAGATTCGCCATGAGAGGCGCACAGTCGCATATGGTTGGCAGCACCCTCGTCGCCGAACGGTGGCGGTACGGGTGCGTGAACGCGGAAATGGTCGTGATCGGCAAAAGCGAGTTGCAGCTGCGCCAAGGTTCCGGGCCATTCATGGCTGCGATGCGGCATGGTTTGGAGATTGGCTACGGTGAGATGACATTTGCCATCGGCGCTATCGGCCGCCGGTGAGATGGTCGCGGCATTGGCCGCCCACATGGAGGAGGCTGAATAGGCAGCAGCCCGGATATGGGATTCTGCCTTTTCCACAGTCGTGCCGAGGGCATGTAACCAACCTATATTAGGTCGGTCGAGCGGCATGAAGAAGCCCTGCGCCAAACCCAGATCGATATTGTGCCGCATTTTTGCGATGCCCTGCAGGGCGGCCTGGCGTGGGTAAGAAGCCTCGCCGGCATTGGTTGATGATGCTATATTGCCGAGACTGAGGCCGGCATAATTATGGCTGGGACCGATAATCCCATCGAAGTTAATTTCCTGAATCATCGTCATCCTTCTATCTGGGAATATGCCGGATCGTATCGCCGACCGAGAGGCCGATATTGGCAGCCGCATCTTCATCGATCGTCACGCCGCCATCTGTTTCGCCGATATAGGCATAGGTCGCTTGAAAATCATGCAACCGTCCAGAGGAAATGATGGACTTTAATCCCGCTCCAGAGGCTGTGATAGCCGTAATCGCATCCGATTTTGCGTTTCTGACACTGCTGACATCATTGGTCTTAGCAATCATCGTCGGGCCACCGTCAAATATATCGACATAGCCGTCATAGGAGAAATTCTCATTCTCCAGCATCCGCATCGCTGCGCGTCCATTGGGGTGGGGGATGCCGATTGCAGCGCGGGCTGTTTCGCTTAACATAGCCGTGTAGATGGGATGTTTGGGCATCAGGTCCGCGATAAATTGGTTGCCGTGAATAGCGTTGAAATAATCGGCTTCCTGGAATCCCATACCGAAAAAACGACCAGCGAGGCCGTCCCAGAATGGGGAACCTCCGGCTTCGTCGATTACGCCGCGCAGCTCTGCAAACAGGCGGTCGCCAAAGCGGGGGCGATGTTCCTTAATGAACAGATAGCGGCTGCGCGCCAAAAGCATTCCAAGCCCGCCAGCGCGTTCACCGGGATGAAGGAATAGACCGCCTACTTCACTCGCACCTTCCAGATCCGTAACCAAAGTTAGCATTTGCGCGCTAAACGTCCGGTCCAGTTCCTTGCTTGTCTGTGACAAAGTGCTCAATCGATAGGAATAAAACGGCCAACTCTGCCCGACCATCGTGAACAATTGTGACGTCCCGCGCACCGCGCCGGTTTCAACGTTTTCGAGCACCATGACAAAAAGATCATTGCCATGCTCGTCCGTGGTCCGATCAAATGCGCGTGCAGAACGTCCCAGCTTTTCTGTCAGGCTGTCCTTGTCAGCGGGTAGATTGGTAAAACCACCGCCGGTTAGTTTTGCCATCTCGTATAGATGCTGCAAATCATCAATCTGCGCCGCTCTTATCCTGAAATTTGTCATAGTCCCCCTTTGGCGGCAATGCGCATGATCGTCAGTGCCGATAGCTGCGTGCGTTCGACAAGACTGTCAGCTAGCAGAAATTCGTCAGCGCTATGAATAGCGCCGCCGCGCACGCCCATTGTGTCCACCACCGGCACACCGCAAGCGGCAATATTATTGCCGTCACACACGCCGCCGGTGCCGCGCCAGCTAATATCCAGCCCCAAATCCGCGCCGCAGCTCTTGACCAAATGGAACAGCTTTTCCGCTTGCGGATCAATCGGCTTTGGCGGACGGCCGAAACCGCCGTGGCAATGCACGTCGAGATCGTGATCGCGAGCAATGCTGCTAACCAGCTTATCTAATATGCTTTGTGCCTCTTGCTGATCGGCCAGCGCCTTGGGCCGGAAGTTGACCCGCAGAATCGCGTGGTCCGGCACAGCATTATTGGGTCCGCCGCCTTCAATTTTTGCGGGATTAACGCTGAGCCCTTCGCGGTGCATTGCTTTGAGTTGCAAAGCCATATCAGCCGCCGCGACCAAGGCATTACGCCCTTCATCGGGATTGCGGCCAGCATGAGCGCTTTTGCCGGTAAAGATGATCGAGAAATTGCCGCTTCCGCCGCGTTCGCCCGCCAAGGTGCCATCGGGCAGGGCGGGTTCATAGGTGAGGGCTGCGACCTTGTCCTTGGCGCATGTCTCGATCAGCGCGGCGGAAGAAGCTGAGCCCACCTCTTCATCGCTGTTGATCATGATGTCATAACCGATACGGTCGGCCTGTTCGCTTTGTTCCAGCAATTGCAGGGCGCCAAGCATGACGGAAAGGCCGCCTTTCATATCGGCGACCCCAGGACCGTTGAGAATGCCTTCTTCCAGCCACTCAAGATTCTGGAAATGATGATCGGCCGGGAATACGGTGTCCATATGACCCGTGAGCAATATCCGCACGGGCGCGTCGGGACGGATGGTGCCGAGCAGATGCCGGCCGCGCTGAACCTGATCGACAGAACCATTGGGACGCACGGCCTCAACCGGATCAGGTTCAACCAGTCTGATGTCTCCGGGTAAAACGGCAAAGGCATCGGCAAGATAGCCGGCAACGGTTTTCAGGCCATCCAGATTGGTTGTTCCGCTGTTGACCTTCGCCCAGTCCTCGGTGCGTTTAAGCAGCGCAATATCATTCGCTTTTTCCAGTAGCGGCGTTTCTGGCAATGTTTGGATAGTCATCGCAAACTGATAGCATTTGTAATCAATCGCTGTCACCTGTTTCCGACAGCCTTGGAAAATAGCTTCTGGCTCAGTATCGGGCGTCTGCGATCAGCGCGTTGACCCCTTGATGGATTTCCTCCCAAAGTTCGCGCTCATCCTGCTTCGCGGCGGGGATGGTTTCGGTGATCACATGGGTTGCTGCGTCAACCAGCCCGGTGAACCAGTCGCTGTCGACATGTAATGTCTCCTCATGATGCGGCACGGTGCTACCAAACATGACACTGATTTCCTGCGGTCGATCGAGCCAGTTCATCAGGCAATAGACAACGCTTTCCACCATTTCGGCTTCGAGTTTGACCGTATTTCCCAAACCATGTTCGCGAAAAGATGCCCGGGCGCCGGGATGGACGGCATAATAGCGTTCCATCACCGGGTCGGTAATATCGCCCAGCGCATCTGCCGCACGCTCCAGACTGGTTTCCAGCAGGGTCATTTTTGCATTCAAGTCCATTGCAGACGATTTTGAACGATCCCCGCACGATCATCAAGGAATTGATTTCCTGCATTTACAAAAACGGCATCAACAGCCATAGGATGCGACCGATTCCTCCCCGGATTATCTGCTTTCACGCTCAGGCAATGATGTCGGGGCCTGTTATGTTTTTTATGAATAAGAGGAACTATCCATGTCCGAATATGTCCGTCAAAACGGCGTCCAGATTGCTCAGCAGCTGTTCGATTTTGTCAATGACCGCGCTTTGTCCGGTACGGGTGTGGATCAGGATCATTTCTGGTCCGGCTTTGCCGATCTTCTCGGTAAATTTGCCCCACGCAACGCAGAGTTGCTCGCCAAACGGGAAAAGTTGCAATCGCAAATTGATGACTGGCATCTCGCCCATAAAGGCAAGCCAATGGATCAGGCGGCTTATCAGACGTTCCTCAAAGAGATTGGCTATCTGGTCGATGAACCAGCACGGTTTGCCATCGCAACCGAAAATGTTGATCCGGAAATCGCGACCATGGCGGGGCCACAGCTAGTGGTGCCATCGCTGAATGACCGGTTTGTACTCAACGCAGCCAATGCACGCTGGGGCAGCCTCTATGATGCGTTTTACGGCACGGACGCTCTGGATGCGGCGCCAGCCCAGTCGGGCGGCTATGATCCGGTGCGTGGCGCCGCGGTTATCAAGGCAGCAAAGGCGTTTCTGGACGAAACCTTCCCTTTGGCATCAGGGTCTTGGGCCGACTATCAGGGCGGCACGCCGGCATTGTCAGACGCTTCGCAACTGGTTGGCGGCAATGGCGATTCTCTGCTGCTCAAGCATAACGGCCTGCATGTCGAAGTGGTTATCAATGCCAATCATCCCATCGGAAAAGACGATCCGGCCCATATTGCCGACGTTCTGATGGAAGCCGCGCTAACGACGATTATAGATATGGAAGATTCTGTTGCGGCTGTGGATGCCGAAGACAAGGTACTCGCCTATACCAACTGGCTTGGCCTGATGCGCGGGGACCTCGCAGCCAAATTCATGAAAGGTGGCAAGGAAGCCGAACGTCGCGCCAATCCTGATCGTGTTTATCAGGATTTGGATGACGGTTCCTTCACCCTACAGGGGCGCAGTCTGATGTTTGTTCGCAATGTCGGGCATTTGATGACCAATCCGGCGGTCTTGCTGGCTGACGGATCGGAAGCACCGGAAGGCTTGCTCGATGGCGTGTTTACCACCCTGATTGCGATGCATGATCTCAAAGGCTTGGGCGATTTGCGCAACAGCAAGACCGGATCCATTTATATCGTGAAACCGAAAATGCACGGGCCGGAAGAATGTGCGTTCACCAACGATCTGTTTGACGCGGTTGAAGACCTGCTGGGTCTGAACCGCAATACCATCAAGGTCGGCGTGATGGATGAAGAGCGCCGGACCTCTGCCAATCTCGCGGCCTGCATCCACGCCGTGAAAGACCGGATCGTGTTTATCAACACAGGTTTCCTAGACCGCACTGGGGATGAAATTCATACCAGCATGCAGGGCGGGGCAATGGTCGCCAAGGCAGATATGAAATCGAGCGATTGGATCACATCCTACGAAGCGCGCAATGTCGCCATCGGTCTGGCTTGCGGCATGTCTGGTAAGGCGCAAATCGGTAAAGGCATGTGGGCGGCACCGGATATGATGGCCGACATGATGGAGCAGAAAATCGGCCACCCGATGACGGGCGCGAATACCTCATGGGTGCCTAGCCCGACGGCGGCAACGCTGCACGCTATTCACTACCACCGGCTGGACGTGTTCGCGCGTCAGAAAGAGGTGGCAGATGATGGTATTCCAGCACTCGACAAATTGCTCACCATTCCCTTGGCAGAGGGCCATAACTGGTCAGCCGCGGAAATTGAGCGGGAGTTGGACAATAATGCGCAGGGCATTTTGGGCTATGTCGTGCGTTGGATCGATCAAGGCATTGGCTGCTCGAAGGTTCCGGACATTCATGATGTCGGTTTGATGGAGGATCGCGCGACTTTGCGGATTTCTTCGCAGCATATGGCCAATTGGATGCTGCACGGTGTGTGTTCGGCAGAACAGGTTGACGCGGCCCTGTTGCGGATGGCGGCCAAGGTGGATGGGCAAAATGCCGGCGATCCGCTCTATCGTCCAATGGCGAGCGACCCAGCGAGCAGTCTGGCGTTTCAGGCGGCGCGCGATCTGGTGTTCAAAGGTGTCGAACAACCAAGCGGTTATACCGAGCCGTTGCTCCACGCCTATCGCCGGAAGTTAAAGGCCACCGGCTGAATTTTAAAGCCTAGCCGCGTTATTTTGACAGAAACCGCGCCAGCGCGACAAATTCTTCGACGCTTACCGTTTCCGGTCGCCGGGCCCCATCAATTTCGGTATCGGCCAGCGCATCCAGTCCGCCGGGCAGACCTTTCAAACTTTGCCGCAGCATTTTGCGGCGTTGGCTAAACGCGGTCTGGGTGAGTTTTGCCAATATGTCGGGATTGACGCCTTCGGGTTGGGCTTTGGGTGTTAGGTGCACAATGGCCGACATCACCTTGGGCGGCGGCGTAAAGGCGGAGCGATGGACCGACATGGCGAGCTTGGCTTCACACCGCCATTGTGCCAAAATCGAAAGCCTGCCGTATGCACTGGACCCCTCTTTGGCGACGATCCGGTCTGCCACTTCACGTTGAAACATGAGCGTTAGCGATTGCCATGCAGGCGGCCAACTAGGGTTAGAAAGCCACTTGATCAACAAAGCGGAACCTACATTATACGGCAAGTTGGAGACAATGTGAAAAGGGGTGTCGAATAGCGCGGCCAAATCGATTTTAAGGGCATCTTCGTTGATAATTTTAAGCTGTCCCGGAAAATGATCGGACAGGTCCGCCAAAGCGGGCAGGCATCGTTCATCGCGTTCCACGGCTGTAATTTTCGCGCCGGCTTGCAGCAACGCCTGGGTCAATCCGCCGGGCCCGGGGCCGACCTCAAAAACATGGTTATCTTGTAAGTCACCGGGAACCGCCGCAATGCGAGACAATAGTTGGGTATCGAGCAGAAAATTTTGACCAAGCGCTTTGTTGGCGGTCAGGCCGTATTTTTTTATTACCTCCCGCAACGGGGGCAGGGGCGGCGATGGTTCGCTCAAAGGTCGTATTTTTCGCGGTTGAATACGGCGGTTTCCGCCATTTGAATCGCCGCAATCATGGACCTTGGGTCGGCAATGCCTTGTCCTGCGATACCAAATGCTGTGCCATGATCGGGTGAGGTTCGAACGATCGGAAGGCCCAGCGTCATGTTAACGCCATCAAAAAAATGCAGTGTTTTTAAAGGGATCAGTGCTTGATCATGATAGGGGCACAAGGCGACATCATATTGCGCCCGGGCCTCTTCATGGAACATCGTGTCAGCCGGCAACGGACCAGTAACATCAAAGCCTTGTTGTGAAAGCTCTTCAATCGCCGGCCGCATGACGAGATTTTCTTCCTCCCCCAAATTACCGTTTTCCCCCGCATGGGGATTAAGGCCGGCAATAGCGATCCGAGGGTTCTCGACTCCGAAATTGCGGATCATCGCCTTATGCGCAGCTTTGGTACGAGCGATGATCAGTGGCTTGGTGAGCTGGGAAGGGACATCTTTTAAGGCAATATGAGTTGTCATGGGTATGACTCGCAAAGATGGGCCAGCCAGCATCATCACGGCATTTTCGCGCGCTATACCGCACCGTTCCGAAACAAATTCGGTTTGCCCGGGATAGCGGAAGCCTACCTTATACAGTTGGGACTTGGATATGGGGGCTGTAATAACGGCGGCGGCATCTCCGGACCGGGCAAGACCACAAGCTATTTCCAGCGCGTGCAGGGCGCACTGCGCTCCATCAAGGCTTGGTTTACCGGGTATTGTGGCCTCGCCGCTATGGATATGAAAAACCGGCAAAGCTGTATCGAAATGATCGTGGGCCTCGCTAGGGTCCGATATTTTCGCAATCGGAATACCGCCCAATCCATTGCCGTCGGCGGCCTTGAAGTCTTCAAAATTTCCGACGACAAAAAACGGCCTCAACCCAAGTTTCTCTCGTTCAGACCAACTTTTGCAGACAATCTCGGGACCAATTCCCGCTGGGTCACCGCAAGAAAGAGCAAAGGGTTTTGTCACCCTCTCATCCATCAATTATAATCGATAATGGCGTCGCGACGAAGATCGCGCAGATAGATTTGCGCGCGCTTATTGACCCGTTCATTTTCCAGCTGCGACATAATCTGGTCAAACGATGGAGCGGATGCCGTTTGTGGATCATCGCGGCCGCACAGGATTAAAACACGCACACCATCAGCCACGGAACCGAAGGGTTGGCTGGCTTGTCCGATGGGCAGGTCGGCGATGGTGTTTTGCAACGGACCGGGCAGGTCTTTCAGACGAACCTGATCATTGTCGACAATCGCAGCGCCAATGTTAGAGGCGACTTCATTTGCGGCACCACAGCCTTTGATATTTTGAGTGGCCGTTGCAAATTCTGCTGCACGAGCAGTGGCCTGCGCTTCGGTTGTTCCTGGTGGAAAGCTGATCGAGAGTTGTTTCAGACTGAGTACGGCATTGCGCGGATCAGCAGTTAAAATCTGGCGTTGATCGATGAGATATAGGATTGAAAAGCCACCGGGTACCTGAACGGGGCCTACAACCTGACCAATCTGCATCTGGGCAGCCGCTTCGGCAAGAGATTGTGGTAACTGTCCGGGGCGGACCCAACCCAGATCGCCGCCGGTGACGGCGGTTGAAGCTTCCGAAAACTGCCGTGCATAGGCTACGAACGAGCCGCCTTGGCGGATTTGATCTAATATCTGCCGCATATTAGCGGCGACCTGTTCTGCCGCGTCCGGTGCGGCAGACATGTAAATCTCGCCAATGCGATATTCGGTCGTGCCTTTTGACGCGTTCAATCGTTCGATAATGGAATTCACCTCTTCATCACCCACGTTGATGAAGGGTTGAATATTGCGACGAAGCAGGCGGCTCCAAGCCAACTCGCCCTTAATTTGGCGCTTCAGAGTATCTGCAGATGATCCTTTGGAACGCAAATATGCATCAAAGGCGCTGAGATCCTGTTTAAAATTTTGCTGGGCGACTTGATTGAAAGTCTGTTGAATTTCGGACGCAGATATCGTGATCTCGTTGGCTTCCGCTTCTTGTATCTGCAGCGTCTCGTCGATCAAGTTACGCAATACCTGTAGTCGCAAACGATTTTTTTCTTCTTCAGCGACAGTACCGCCATTGGCGGCAACGATCAGAGCGAGCCGATGCCCGACATCCGTTCCTGTTATAATGTCACCGTTGACCAAAGCGGTTGCGCGCCGGACGTTGGGATCATCTTTCCCAAAAATGGTAAGCTGTTCGGGAATGTTCAAACCCGCTTGGGGGACCGAATTGTCCGAAACTGTCTGGCTCGTCGATGGTGTCGCAGCGAACAAAGCAGCGGTTGCAGCAATCGCAAATTTCGCGTGACTGCTAGATATTCCTGTACGCATAAAATTCATTTTTCGTTTCTTTTCAAACTCTAAGAACATACTAGGGTCAGTGAATATCAAAATTCGGCTGAACCTAATATGAGCAATCAAACATCATTACCAAAGCCTTACACACCCAAATTGCGTAAGGCCAGCCGGAACAGGAAAGTGCTGCCGCGTTGGTCATCACCGCTGTCGTCATAATCATAGCGCCATGTCACGCCGAGCGACAAACAGCCATCGTCATAGGCGACACCAATGCGGTGGCGGACCGGTTCAAATCCGTCAGCGGAGGATAGGGGGTCTTCCTGTTCGTCGGTTAGATCGATAATCGCGGAGCCGAAAACAGACCAATATTTATCAATCTGATAACGACCACCGATGCGAACTTCTTCGCGATCGCTGAGATCTTCAAGTCCTTCTCCGATATCGCGATTGAGCCGCAAATAACCGATTTGCGCATAAGTATTATTCGATCCCAATGTCGCGTCGATCTCATTGCGGCGAACGGCGAGATTGTCTTTATCGAGCCGATAGCGATGCGTAAATTTTACAATATCTTTGAATCGTAACTCTGTCCGCCCGACAACATCTGAAAACCGTTCGGAAAGGCCGGTTCCTTCGGGAACAATATTGCTCTTATTGGCTAGCCGGTAGCTTTGACCCACGATGGCATCGATTCGCAAATTGGGTCGATTGAGATTCCATTCCAAACCATAGGTCGCGCGAACATTATCCTCATAGCGATCAAAGCCGGGAAAGCGGTTCAGCGCGAAAAGATTGGTATCTTCTAGATCGACAGATCGGGAATCTTCATTGGGAACAGAGAGATTCGATATTGCCGGTGTAGCCACAAGCTGGAAACGCGGCGTCAAAGTTTGGGTGCCACCAAAGGCTTCACCAATAAACGGCCATTTTATGTCGACTGCAGCCGTGACAATTCCACGCGCCTGCCAACCCGATTCACCGCGATAAATAGCGGTATCATTGAGAGCGTTATCTTCGCTATTATAGACATCCCCACGCGCAAAACCTGTCAGCGTGATTTCCTGACCCATGCCCGTGAGTTTTCGTAAATCCCAGCGTGCGGACGCAAAAGCGCGTTGGGTATCCTGACCTTCCGAGCGTCCAATGGCGAGGCTGTTAAACTGAATTTGAGTTTTGCCGCCCAATATCGGTTCGGCAAAACGTTTGCGATAATCAACCACGGGTAGGGCGACCGGAACCCGGTTTTGTGGATCGCCGGCCCGTAAAGTTTGAAAAGCCCATCCGGCTAGGGAGAAATAACTACTATCGTCTATTCGCTCGACATTGATGGTCGAGCGCAGGCTATCATCGTCGCTAATATCGTAGCGGCGCAGAAAAGTACGGTCAGAAACAAGGCGAGCGGATTGCGATATACTCCAGTTCTCGTCGAGTATGAACCGACCGCTTGTTGCAAAATATCCTCTGAAATCTCTTTCTGAGTCCGGCAATGGCCCTCCTGCACCGGTTGGAATCCGTGAGCCATAGGTTGCATAGCCAGTGAGTTGGAAAGCGCCTTTTTCACTAAGATTTCTGTATGTACCACTGACTAACGGTGCCACCTCGGTAAACACTTGGGTGGTTATTGTGGCATCCTCATTGGGGGCGAGGCTGAAATAATAAGGCAGTGAAACCGCGACTCCGTTTGTCGAATCAAACCGCAGATTGGGTACCAGAATACCGCTACGGTTTTCGAAGCTGACGGGGTGCGACAGGCCGGGCAAGGGGATGACCGGTAGACCGAATATTTCTATCCGTGCGCCGTCATAGCTTACGCGCTTTTTGATCGGATCATAACGAACTTTAACGGCTTTGATCTGCCAACTAGGATTTTTTGGGCAACCCTCTTCTGTCGTCACGGCACATGCTGTATAGGCGGCATTATCAAGGGCCAGCGAGCCATCTGCAAACCGTTCGCCTTTCAGTGCGGCCAAGCGGCTGCCATCATCTAGTACCAGTAGCAGGTTGTCGACAATTCCGTCTCGCAAGCTATCGGTTAGAACGATATTGTCGCCATAGGCCGTGTCGCCATCGGGGCTTATCGAACGAATATTACCTTCCGCACGCACAACGCCGGTTTTCCGATTCCAGGTCACCTGATCAGATCGCAGCTTGTAGCCGTCACGGTCTAACTCGACATTGCCTTTTGCGGTGACGACATCGTTTTCAAAATCATAGTCGATGCTGTCAGCGCTAAACTCAATTTCTTCGGATGTAGCAGGCAGCGGCGCGGCCTCGTTAGCTACAGATGTCGGATTGTCCGCGCCCGTCTGCGCAGCAACGGTTTGTGGGACGGCGAACGGAAGAGCCAGTGCAATCAATGCGATTGAAGATTTCATCGACGAGATTAACCTACCTTTGGGCCCATGAGATATTGGCGCTGTTTCTTTTGCCGCCAACCCGACCACCGCCCTATTGCACCAGATCGCGTTCGCTGCAAATTTTCTGTTGTAGATTTTTGGCAATGTTCCAATTCGATTGTTAACTGGAGTGAAATGATGATTGCAAAGACAGTGCCAATCTTTCATTGATCCACCCTGAACAGAAGATCAGATATCCGCGATTTTGATGCGACTGATCCATTGATAAGGACGCTTTACTCATGAAATTCACATTTGCCGCCAGCCCGCCTTCCACGCCAGATGCAATAGCCTTTGCCGTCGGTAAAGATGCTTTGGGTAGCGCAGAGATATCTCTTGAGCAGGCAGATATGGTTCGTACGGCCGCAAAAGCAGGGCGGTTCGAAGGTAAGACAGGGCAGACATTCCAAACATTTGTGACAGAAGGCGATACTGTCATTCAAGTCGTGCTGACAGGCATTGGCAAAGGCCAGCGCAACGATTGCGAAGCAGCTGGCGGCGCGATTGTTGCCAAGTTGATTGCGTCGGGTGTGAAACATCTTGCCATTAACGGCGCGGGGCTCGCTGAGGACCAGTTGGCGCGTTTGTTGTTCGGCGCAAAGTTGCGCAGCTGGAGAATCGACAAATATCGCACAACAATGCCTGAAAATGCCAAACAGACGCTTACAGCCATCACGGTATTGAACACCGATATGGAATCGGCAAAAATATGGCAGGATTTGTCAGCTGTGGCTGATGGTGTAGCGCTGACCCGCGAACTGGTTTCGGAACCGGCAAATGTCATTTATCCGGAAAGCTTCGTTGCGCGCTGTGAAGAGCTTCGCGATATGGGCGTAGAATTGACAGTGCTCGGTCAAGAGGAAATGGAAAAGCTCGGTATGGGCGCACTTTTGGGCGTGTCGCAAGGTTCGGTGCGACCGCCACGGATGCTGGCCATGCGCTGGGATGGCACTAATGGCGCGCAGAAAAAGCCGCTCGCGCTAGTTGGTAAAGGCGTGACTTTTGATACTGGTGGTATCTCTCTGAAACCACCAGGCGGCATGGAAGACATGAAATGGGATATGGGCGGCGCTGGCGCGGTTGCAGGCACGATGAAGGCGCTCGCTGGCCGTAAAGCCAAGGCCCATGTCATCGGCGTTTGTGGGTTGGTCGAGAATATGCCGGATGGCAATGCGCAGCGACCCGGTGACGTTGTCACAAGTATGAGTGGCCAGACGATCGAAGTCATCAATACCGATGCGGAAGGGCGTCTGGTGTTATGTGACGCGTTGCATTGGACGCAGGAAACGTTTGAACCGGAGGTTGTGGTTAATCTGGCGACGCTGACCGGCGCGATTATTGTGTCGCTTGGCAATGAACATGCAGGCTGTTTCAGCAACGATGACGGCCTGTCTGACGATCTTTTGGCGGCAGGAAAAACGGCTGGGGATCCGCTATGGCGTTTCCCGTTGACCGCCGCTTATGACAAGCAGATTAACTCACCAATTGCGGATATGAAGAACGTCGGTGGCAAGGGCGCTGGTTCGATTACTGCAGCTCAGTTTTTGAAACGATATATCCAGGACGGGGTCAAATGGGCGCATTTGGACATTGCTGGTATGGTCTGGGCGGATAAGCCAGGTCCAGTGTGGGACAAAGGGGCGACCGGTTTTGGCGTGCGTTTGCTCGACCAATATGTTGCCGACAATTTTGAGCAATAACTCACGCTGAAGGATGGTTTGACCGGTGCAGGTCGATTTTTATCATTTGACCCGCGATCCAGCGGAAAAACTGGTGCCAATATTGGCACAGAAAACGCTGGATGGCGGTGAAAGAATGCTGCTGGTGTCAAGCTTCGTCGGACAATTGGAGAAGCTCAGTACCGCGCTGTGGCAGGCAGGGCCGACCAGTTTTCTTGCTCATGATTTGTCAGGAAATGCGCTGGATGAGGCGCAACCGATTCTGATTTCTGATCAATGTAAGGCTACTAACGGTGCGCGCTTTGTTGCGTTGACCGATGGTGAATGGCGCGATGAAGCCTTGGGGTTTGATCGGGTCTTTTATCTATTCGCGACTGAGCAGATCGACAATGCAAGAATAGCATGGCGCGCCTTGTCGGCGAAGGATGACGTGACGCCTCGCTATTGGAAGCAGGATGGCGGTCGCTGGGTTGAAGGGCCTTAGGCGCGTCTCAATACTTGCCATGTTGCAATGCAGCAGCTAAGGGCGGCGCAACTTTACAACGAACCCTATTTTCATCATTTTTACGGAGCAATATCATGGCCGGTACACGGACATTTTCGATCATCAAACCAGACGCTACAAAGCGCAACCTAACCGGTGCAGTCACCAAGATGCTGGAAGAAGCCGGTTTGCGTATCATTGCGTCCAAACGTATCCACATGACCCGCGATCAAGCGGAAGGTTTTTATGCTGTCCACAAAGAGCGCCCTTTCTTTGGCGAGCTGGTTGACTTCATGATTAGCGGCCCGGTTGTCGTTCAGGTTCTCGAAGGCGAAAACGCTATGCAGCGTAACCGCGATATCATGGGCGCCACTAACCCTGCAGATGCAGCACCCGGCACCATTCGCAAAGAACTAGCTGAGAGCATCGAAGCCAATTCAGTTCACGGTTCAGACAGCGATGAAAATGCGGCGATCGAAATCGCCTATTTCTTCAACGAAGACGAAATCGTAGGCTAGTTTCACTTTCGGTAAGCCACCGTTTTGTAAGGCTTTCATCGAATTTTAAGTCTGATCTGTTAATCCACAATTTGACCGTCAGCACTGGAGTGGGAAATCCAGCGTTGTGCGGTCACAATTGTGGGAACAGGACCAGTGCAACACATTATCAAGCATTTCATGCTGATCATGACCTATGTCGTGGCTGCCGTCAGTTTTGGCGGCTCTACGGCTATGGCTGCCACTTGTTCTCCCGCTGGAGCGCAAGGCGCTGCGCCCGCGGCTTGGCAAACATATTGCTGGCTGGATTTTTCGTCTTATGATGACACAATTGTTCGATCAATGTCGGGGCAGAATTTCTCATTTGATCTGGCCGACGGATCAACGCTGACATTTACTCTCAGAGCGACGAGCACAACGGCATCGGCTGCTGATGACCGGCCTGCACCCAGTTGGACAGGAGCGGCAGTCGGGAACTCATCTTTTCTCAATATTCCCGGGCGGCCGATCCTTTACATGGTCAATAGCGGCGCTTTGGTGAACTTTACCTTCTCCAATATCACGGTCATTCCGCCGCCCGGTGTGGCCTCTGTAACAAGTTACGCCTTTGTGGCGGCGGACGCAGAGTCGACGGACAACAGCGAATATCTCGAGTTCGGCACCAATGGCTCAAACTGGCAGATATTGGATGCAGTGCCCCCGATCAGTGGTAGCCAGTTTCCGGTGCTCACGGGCGCTGGGACTGGAACGCTACGCATGGCCGGCGGCGGACAAACTGGCCGTGTTGGTGGCTATATAGCAGGCACTAATTCCCCAACGAACGTAACCGCATCGATGCAGGGACAGGGCCTGCAGGGAATGATGTTTGCCGTGCGCTTCGCGTCGATTACCTTGAACAAAACCATCACCGGCGCGCGCGTCGATCCGGCAGATCAGTTTACCTTTCAGATCACTTCAACATCGTCTGGAGATGTCCTGGCATCGGGTACCACGACTGGCGCTGGAAACGGACCCTTCCCGGCAGCAGTGATATCGACCGCGTCCGGAATCCCGATCAGTCTGAGCGAAGTCATGGCCAGCGGCAGCGCCAGCGTATTAAGTCAATATCGAGCACAGCTGAACTGTACGAATAGCAACGGTGGTTCTCCTACCGTGATGCCGACAAATGTGGAAACAACAAATTACAGCTTTGGTTCGCTAGCCTTTGGTGATGCGGTCCAATGCGTGTTTGACAATGCACCTTATCCGCACCTTTCCTTGGAAAAGCGAATAAGTGCTGCGGGACGGATATTTGACAGCGATGAATTTCGTATCCGTATCAGGGAAGGCAGCAGTACGGTTGCAGCAACAACAACTACTGGCACCGGAACTGTCATTAGCAATGCGCCTATCGCAATGACGCAACTGACCAGTGGAAATAGTTATAGCGTAGATGAATTGGCGCAGGGAACAACGGATCTAGGCCGCTATACAGCCACTTTGTCTTGCACCAATGCCAATGCCGGATCTTCGACAATATTGCCTGTTTCATTGGCGACGAGTTTTACCCCGGACATTGGTGATGTGATTGCATGCATCATCACTAATGTCCGGGACCCAGCCAACGCAATTCTAGAGATTAGTAAGCAATCAACCGTGATCTCTGATCCAGTAAACGGGAGTGCTAGTCCCAAAGCTATTCCCGGCGCCGTAATCCGTTATACCATTGAGGTGGTTAACCTAGGTGATGCACCCGTAGATACGAGCACTATTGAGATTTCCGATGTTCTTCCGTCCAGTATAAGCTACAATGCGGCATCACCGGTGACCTTTTCCAACGGATCAACAGCCAGCGGTTTGGATACGTTTAATCCTGCAACCATGGTCGGTTTTTCGGATCAACCCTCTGGCGGCGCGCCTTATAATTATACACCTAACACCGCAGGATTTGATCCTGACGTCAAAGGCGTAATCGTCAATCCATCAGGCATATTGGCTGCCTCTGACGGGATTAACAGTCCCAGTTTCACAATCAGCTTTGAAGCGCGTTTAGATTAGCCTTTGGGATTGGCTTCTTCATAGCGTTCCCAATCATGGAATGCTTCTCGCCGGACGATGATCCATTTGCCATCACGCTTTTCAAATTTGTCGCAATAGCGTCCGGCGACAATCCAGTCGGTGGCTTTGCCTTGGGTTGGGACCGGCCCGAATTCCGGCGTGCCTTCTTGAATATAGTGATAGGCTACAAAATTCGCTTCGGTTGAAGCGCTGCTGCCATCGTCACCAAAGGTGAAATGGACGTTGGAAATGGAGTGGTGTGTGTTGGGTACCTTTTTCAGTATTTCACTGGCAAAGCCGATAAATTCATCAGGCGGTCCCGAATATTCGGCATGTTTATGGATGTGGTCATCGGCAAAGCAGGACCGCACCAGAGTCCAGTCACGGCGATCAATGCCTTTGCAATAACGGTGTAGTAAATCGCGCATTTCCTCGCGCGCCAACAGTTGATCAATCTTATCCATCCCGCTCTCCCTCATATTGTTAGGGCCAGTGCGTAGCATGTGCTGCTAATCTATGGATAGTTGGTAAAAAAGAGAGGGACGAAAATGGGCAGACTCGATGGCAAAGTGGCGATCATTACTGGAGCCGCGAAGGGATTAGGCGAGGCTGATGCCCGTATGTTCGCGCGGGAAGGGGCGACCGTCATTCTTACTGATATGGATAAAGATAACGGAACGCGAGTCGCTGCTGAAATTGGTGCGTCGGCCGAATTTCATATGCAGGATGTTCGCGATGAATCGGCGTGGGAAGATCTAATTGCCGATGTCGTATCGCGTCATGGCAAGCTTGATATTCTGGTCAACAATGCCGGTGTGGTCGAGCCAGGAACCATTGAAACCCAGACTGCTGAGGAATGGCGCTTCGTGATGGCGGTTAGCGCAGACGGTACTTTCTTCGGCTGCAAATATGCGGTGCCAGCAATGAAGGCGTCGGGGGGCGGTTCCATCATAAACATGGCATCTATCGCATCGATTCAGGGTGAACCGGTGGTTGCAGCTTATGCAGCGGCGAAAGGCGCGGTGGAGAGTTTGAGCCGCAGTATAGCGGTCCATTGCGCAAATAACGGCTATAACATTCGCTGCAATAGCGTCCATCCAGCTGGGATATTAACGCCGATGGTCGAAGAGATAGGGCCGAAGATGATGGAACGGGACGATTTGCGGCCAGCCAGCGAAGGTCCTGCTGCCAGTGCCTTGGGTGAACCGGATGACATTGCCAACACCGTGTTGTTTTTGGCGTCCGATGAATCAAAATTTATCAACGGTGCAGCTATAAGAGTGGATAATGCGAAATCAGTGGTGGAAGGTGTCGTTCCGTAATAATGCGCATTTATGACCGTCAAAAAGCAAATCAAGAAACAGAATCTGCCCCAGAAAACCTGCATCACATGCGGACGACCGTTTACTTGGCGGAAGAAATGGAAAGATGTGTGGGATGACGTCAAATATTGTTCCAAACGCTGTAAAGGCGGGGTAAAATAGATCGGAATAGTGTGGCATTCCGCTTGCCATCGTCGATGGGGATAGACTAAGTTTATCTCATGAATGCAGGGTCGGAGAACATGAAGGGCACGCAGCAATCAATCCCTAAGGTTGATATGCCCAAAGCCTCTGTCGAAGCGTTGATTAAAAACAGCCCGATAGCGTCAGTGATTAGCAACCCAAGACTGCAGGACAATCCCATCGTGGCATCTAACCAAGCGTTTTCGGATCTCACAGGCTATGGAGCGGATTTTATTATAGGACGCAACTGTCGGTTTTTGGCGGGGCCTTCGACTGAACCTTGGTTGACGGACGAGATTCGCCGCGGTGTGCGGGAACACAAGCCAGTGCTCGTTGAAATATTAAACTATAAAAAAGACGGTACGCCCTTTCAAAATGCAGTGTTAGTCGCACCTTTATTTGATGATGAAGGGGAGCTCGAATTTTTTCTCGGTTCTCAAGTCGAGATTGAAAGCGATGGCCCGAGCCTCGCGAAGGCGCGACGAATGCGGGCTACTGAGATCGTAAAAGACCTGTCCAAAAGGCAGCGTGAAGTCTTAAAATACATCGCTAAAGGATTGCTAAACAAGCAAATTGCACATGAACTCGGCTTAAGCGAACGAACGATAAAAATGCACCGTGCAATCCTCATGAAACGGTTGGATGTGCCTAGTGCCGCAGATATGGTTCGCCTAGCGGTGGAAGCGGGCATGTAAGTAAAATAGACTACGGCCCTAATACCGTATCTATATTGTGAAGTCGTTGACCTATATATTCGTTAAGCATCGCGGATGGAGCAATCATCCCAGATCTAGACTTTATAGTGGTGAATCCTCCCTCCTCCTCACCGCTGTAGGTTTGTTCCCCCCGCGATGCGAATTCCTTAAAATTCTTCTGCGATGCTCATCAATTTTGTGAGCCGTTTTGGCGCGACCATAGTCCAGCTTTTTTTAAGCCAGCTGTCGATGTGGTCCCAATCGGTTTGGCCTGTATCGAGTCTTATGGCAATCCAACCCGATTTTCCGTAAAATTTCGGTGCGAAATAAAGTTCAGGATCGGCGTCTAGCAGAGCGCTTTGTTCGTCCAGACCGCTGGTTTTCACAAATATCGATATACCGGTCTCGCCAAAATGCCGGCGAGAGAAATAAGCAAAATATTTGCCGGTTTTTTCGCTACCCACGCGCCAGCCGGGGGTACCGAAACTAGGGCGTTCATGGGTTTCTTCTAACCTCAAGGCTCGCGTGCGAACTTGTTCCAGAATCCAATCGGGATCGTTTTCGCGGGTGACATATTGGGCTAGTGTCGCTGAATAGATTTGATGTTCGGCAATAAGGACGCGATCGGCGAGAGTATCAGCAGTATCGCTGGGTAGAATGGCAACTTCCGTTTGTGCCAGTACCGGCCCGTCATCCAATTCCGGGGTGACGAGATGAACGCTGCAGCCTCCATGACTGTCACCGGCGTCCAGTGCGCGCTGATACGTGTTTAGGCCTTTATACCTAGGCAGCAGGCTAGGATGAATGTTGAGCATGCGATCGTTCCATTTTCGAACAAAATCGTCGCTCAAAATCCGCATATAGCCGGCTAAGGCGATATAGTCTGCACCGGCTTCGACAACAGCTTCATGCATAATCTGATCATGTGCTTCCCGGTTCAATCCTATGTGGGAATGCGCGAATGTGGCGATGCCTTCCGCTTCCGCCAATGTTAAGCCAGGTGCCTGGGGGTCATTGGATGCCACCAGAACGATTTCATAAGGACAATTATCGGCCTTCGCGGCGTAAAGTAAGGCGGCCATGTTTGACCCGCGACCAGATATCAGGACGGCGACTTTGGCCCGCTCAAGCATCATATATCAGCCATTATGCGTCGCGGCCCAATCGCTTCGGGCTGACCATGTCTCGGCACTGCCTGAAACCGTGCAGCCTTTTGTGCCTGTTTTGATAAGGCCAACCTGATGTACGGTTTCGCCAGCAGCCTCCAGATCGGCGCGCACTGAACCAACTTCATCCGAAGACACGGCCAAGATCATTCCGATACCGCAGTTAAACGTCCGCGCCATTTCTTCCGGTTCGATATTGCCTTGCGCCTGCAGGAAAGCCATGAGGCGCGGCTGCTCCCAGCTATCCGCATCGACGTGGCCATGCAGGCCATCTGGCAGGACTCGTGGGATGTTTTCCAGCAATCCGCCACCGGTAATATGTGCGAGTGCTTTGATCCGGCCAGATTGCATCAGTGGTAGCAAGGATTTTACATAAATACGGGTTGGAGCGATTAAAGCTTCGATCAAAAGGACATCGGGATCGAACAACGCAGGTCGATCCATTTTCCAGCCCTTGTCCATCGCCAAACGACGCACGAGTGAATAGCCATTAGAATGGATGCCCGAGGATGCCAGTCCCAATAGGACATCGCCATCCGCCAATTTTGTACCGGTAAGCGCTTTTTCGCGCTCGACAGCGCCGACACAAAATCCAGCCAAGTCATAGTCGCCTTCAGCATACATGCCCGGCATCTCTGCTGTTTCTCCGCCAATTAGGGCGCAACCTGACATTTTGCAGCCCTCTGCAATTCCTGCCACGACCCGTTCAGCAACGCCGTTTTCCAGTTTTCCGGTGGCAAAATAGTCCAAGAAAAATAGCGGTTCTGCACCTTGCACGATCAAATCATTAACGCACATGGCCACTAGATCGATTCCCACGCTGTCGTGGCGATCATGGTCAATCGCCAGTTTCAGCTTTGTGCCGACTCCGTCATTGGCGGCGACTAGCAAAGGGTCATCATAGCCGGCGGCTTTTAGGTCGAAAAACCCGCCAAACCCGCCAAGTTCGGCGTTGGCCCCCGGCCGTGCGGTCGCCTTTGCCAACGGTGCAATGGCCTTGACCAATGCGTTGCCTGCCTCAATCGATACACCGGCTTTCGCATAAGTGTAAGTTTCTGGTTCATTTTGTTTGTCACTCATAAAATAGGCGATTAGACAAGTCGCGGGTGGATTTCCACGTCATAATCGTCAAAAGAGCGGAAATGAAATTTTTGACCAGTTTTAAAACCCCTATTGTTGCGATTTTAGCGCTTCTCAGTCTGGCTGTGGCTGGGGTTGTTTATGCGCAGCTGGAAGGCAGCGACCGCGGCGTAGCGCCACTTGCCAGCACGGGCGATTTCGAAGTTTTCGGGGTAGAGGTCGATACTAGGGGTGATAATGCCTTTGAAGCCCGAAAAAAAGGTTGGGAAGAGGCCCAACGCAAAGCATGGAAAATGCTATATGCCCGAACGCAAGGTGGGAAGACCGCCGGCTTATCGGATGGCGCGCTCAACAACATCGTGTCTGCCATCATTGTTGAACAAGAGCAGATCGGTCCGAAACGCTATATTGCCAGATTGGGTGTGATGTTTGATCGCGCCCGGGCTGGTCAGATATTGGGCGTTAGCGGTCGGCGGCTGCGTTCGCCGCCATTGCTGGTTCTGCCGATTATGTGGAGCGGTGGTTCGGCGCAGGTGTTTGAAAATAAAACCGAGTGGCAAAAAGCATGGGCGCGGTTTCGTGCCGGCGATAGCGCGATCGATTATGTTCGCCCCTATGGTTCTGATAGCGAATCACTAGTGCTAACGGCAGGGCAAGCGGAGCGCCGCGATCGGCGATGGTGGCGGACCATATTGGACCAGTTTAGCGCTGCTGATGTCATTATACCTATTGCCCGCTTGGAACGCGAATATCCTGGTGGCCCGGTGACTGCTAGATTTAGCGCTCGCTATGGCCCGGACAGCAAATATATCGATAGTTTTTCTCTGAAGGCCCGGTCGTCGGACGGCATCCCGGCGATGATGGATCAGGCTATCGAGCGGCTCGACAGTGTCTATACTCAGGCACTGTCCCGCGGATTGTTGAAGACCGATAAGTCGCTTATCATTGAGGATTCCTTCGATTTAGAGGCTCTAGAAAAAGAAATCGAAGCTGAATTGGCCGCAGAAGTTGGCGAGAGCAGCAGCGAGAATGCCCAAATCAGCAGTTCAGAAACTACAAGCCAAGAAATCGCTGCTGTCACTCCTGGTGGCGGGACCATAACGGTGACGGTTCAGTTTGATACACCCGACGTCGGCGCAGTTGGACGTGGCGAGTCGTCTTTGCGCTCGGTTGCTGGAGTGTCCTCTGCTTCGACGTCCAGCTTAGCATTGGGCGGGGTATCGGTTATGCGCGTATCTTATACCGGTGATCTGGCGACCTTGGCTTCTGCATTGCGGGCAAAGGGCTGGCAAGTACAGCAAGGGGCTGGTGCGCTTAGGATCAGCCGCGGCGGTGGATCTCCCAATCCACCTGCTGAAAATAACTCCGGGAGTGATGAGCAAAACCAGTGAGTCAGATCGCTCTTCCTTTAGATATCGCACCAATATCGCAGGGCGAGGGTTATCTTGTCACCGATTGTAATGCTAAAGCACACGAGCAATTGGGAAATTGGGGGAGCTGGCCAAACGCGACCGCCATCTTGATTGGCGCTTATGGTTCAGGAAAACTGGCCATGGCGCATGAATTTGAACGACAAAGCGGCGGTCGATTTGTTTCAAATGCCAACAAGGTGGCTGATGACGATCTGTTTCATCTCTGGAATCAATCTCAAATGGATAAACGCCCGTTGTTGCTTATGTCCTCGCATGAGGTTTCGCACTGGGGCGTTCAGCTTCCCGACCTCAAGTCCCGTTTGGCGGCTTCATTGCTGATAGAAATTGGCGCGCCAGACGAAGCGATGACCGCAGGTTTATTTCAGAAATATTTTGCGTTGCGCGGCCTGCCTATTTCCGAAGATGCGCTTTCGTATCTCGGCAAACGCATGGAACGCAGTTATGAAAATGTTCAGTTTTTGGCGCAAAAGATGAACGTTCTTGCTTCTGAAAGAAAAAAATCGATCACGCGCGCCATCGCTAAAGAGGCCTTGGCGCAGCATGAAGAGTTGGGTGATAAGTCAGGCTTTCAATCCCCAGCTGCCCAAGACGACGAGGAAAATTAGATGGATGGTCTTGTTCCCCAGGTACCAGACGCAAACGAAAATGAGAGCACGGACGTGAGCGATGAGAGTGGTTCTGATCGCTATTTTAATCGCGAACTCAGTTGGCTTGGCTTTAACGACCGCGTGATTGAAGAGGCGCAGAACAAGTCACATCCGCTGCTTGATCGGCTGCGTTTTCTCTCGATATCCGGCAATAATCTCGATGAGTTTTTCATGGTCCGTTTTGCTGGACTGGTCGGACAGTTCCGACAGAATATTGAGGAACGGTCGGCCGATGGATTGACGGTCAAACAACAATTGCTGGCGATTTCTGATCATAGTGACAAGTTAATGTCCAATCAGCAACTGGTGTGGAACCTGCTTTCCGAAGCGCTAGCGGAAGAGGACATATATGTTCTGGACGCAAAAGATCTGGATGAAGCTGGAACTGCTTGGCTGAAACAGCATTTTCTCGATCAGATATTCCCAGTTTTGACACCCCAAGCACTCGATCCGGCTCATCCCTTTCCGTTTATTCCGAACAAGGGGCTCAGTTTGGTGTTTGATTTGGTCCGACAATCGGACGGCCAAGGCATACGGGAGTTGGTCATGATCCCGTCAGGACTACCTCGGTTCATCCGGATGCCCGATGAGACGGCGACTTATGTCTCGGTGGAATCGGTCATCCAAAGCTATTCTGACCAGCTGTTTCCGGGCTATGACGTAACCAGCAGCGGTCTTTTTCGCATCATCCGCGACAGTGATATTGAGGTCGAAGAGGAAGCCGAAGACCTTGTTCGTTATTTCCGCAGTGCCATCAAACGCCGCCGTCGCGGAGATGTGATTCGTTTGGAAATGGGGCCTGGTTTATCAGAAACTGTCATTGCGCTGCTGCGTGATAATCTTTTGACCGAAGGCGCGACCGAAAGCCGGGTGAAAGGGCTTGTCGGTATCGGCGATCTGGACTTGCTGGTCGAGGAAGATCGACCAGATCTGAAGTTCACGCCCTACAGCCCGCGCTTTCCAGAACGGATTCGCGAGCATGGCGGAGATTGCTTTGCGGCAATTCGCGACAAGGATATTCTTGTTCACCACCCTTATGAGTCTTTTGAAGTGGTGATTGAGTTTTTGCGGCAAGCCGCCGCTGATCCCGATGTCGTAGCAATCAAGCAAACGCTCTACCGCGCGGGCAAGCAATCGGCGGTTATTCGGGCTCTGATTGACGCAGCTGAAGCCGGTAAGTCTGTGACAGCCATTGTTGAATTAAAAGCACGTTTTGACGAGGAACAAAATTTGCTCTGGGCCAGCGCGTTGGAGCGGGCAGGAGTCCAGGTCGTCTATGGATTTATTGAGTGGAAAACTCACGCCAAAATTTCGATGGTGATCCGCAAAGAGCAGGAAGGTTACCGGACTTATTGTCATTTCGGGACTGGCAATTATCACCCCGTAACGGCAAAAATTTACACGGATCTCAGCTTCTTCACTGCCGATCCCAAAGCGGCGCGCGATGCAGCGCAGTTGTTCAACTATATCACTGGCTATGTCGAACCGGAAAAACTGGAATTAATCTCGATGTCCCCGCGCTATATGCGGCGGGACTTGGTGGACTTGATCGACCGGGAAATCGCCAATGAACGCGCTGGTAAGTCAGGTATGATCTGGGCGAAGATGAATTCGCTGGTTGATCCGGCGCTGATCGAAAAACTATATGCTGCGAGCAATGCCGGGGTCGAGATAGACCTCGTGATCCGCGGGATTTGCTGTTTGCGCCCGGGTGTCCCCGGCATGTCTGATCATATCCGTGTGAAATCGGTGGTTGGCCGTTTTCTGGAGCACAGCCGGATTTGGGCTTTTGGTAACGGTGCAGATTTACCTAATGATACTGCTGCACTCTATATCAGTTCTGCCGACTGGATGCCGCGTAATCTTGATCGGCGCGTGGAATATATGATTCCAATCACCAACGCGACGGTACATGACCAGATATTGGACCAGGTCATGGTCGCAAATCTGATTGATGATGAACAAAGTTGGGAGCTTAACAGTGATGGCAGTTACAGCCGCATCGCTGCGTCCGAGAAACCTTTTAATCTGCACCGCTATTTTATGACCAATCCATCGCTATCTGGTCGCGGTAAAGCGTTGAACAAAAGTAATGCGGTGCCCCGATTATCCTTGCGTCGTCGCAAGAAAAAAGCCTGATCGCGGTCGTCAGATGCAGGTCGGGGGATTGCAAATAACCAGGAAGAGAAAAACACCGCGGACCAATCGCCGGACCGCCATTGTTGATATTGGCTCCAACTCGATCCGGCTGGTCGTCTATCAGGGCGCTGCGCGCGTCCCTGCGATTTTATTCAATGAAAAAGTCATGGCTGGATTAGGCAAAGAACTAGCAAGCACCGGCGCAATTGCTGCTGACTCCATGGCACTGGCGGTTAAGGCTTTGGGACGGTTTTATCGCCTCTGCACCCAGATGGATGTTGATTCGATAAAATGTTTCGCGACATCTGCGGTTCGTGATGCGACCAATGGGGCTGATCTGCTTGCAGTGGCTACGGAAATTGGGTTCGAAACGAACGTCTTAAACGGAGAAGAAGAAGCGGAGCTAGCCGGGCTTGGTGTCTTGTCAGCGATACCCAATGCGAAAGGTATCGTGGGCGACCTTGGCGGTGGTAGCCTTGAACTGGCTTTGGTGGACAAGGGCAAAGTGCTGGAGCGCCATAGCTTTCCGCTCGGGGTTTTGCGCGTCGCTGATTTGCGGGCCAAAGGCAAAGATAAGCTGAAGCGTCATGTCCGGAAAATGCTCAAAAAAACTGGATGGGATCAAGACGCGCAAGATTTGCCGTTTTATCTGGTTGGCGGGTCCTGGCGATCATTGGCGCGGCTCGACATGTTTGACAGTGGCTATCCGCTGCCAGTGATTCACCATTATGAGATGCAACCACAGCGCGCGCGCCGGTTGGTCAGTCAGCTTGCTCGGATGAACAAGGCGAAGTTGAAATCTGTTCCAGGCCTATCAACATCACGAATTCCGACACTAGATGACGCGGCATGGCTTTTATCGTTCATCGTCCGCTATCTTGGTAGCAGCACGATGATCGTCTCTGCTTATGGTGTCCGGGAAGGATTGCTTTTTCAAAATGTCAGCAAAGCAGAAAGTAAACGTGATCCGTTGCTACTCGCCACTGAGGAATCTGGGGCAGCTCAAGCGCGGTTCCCGGCAAATAGTAAGCTGCTAGGAAAATGGATCGCGCCGATTTTTGCGGAAGACCCTCCTGAGTGGCAGCGGATAAGGCAAGCGGCATGTAATCTCGGCGATGTTGCTTGGCGGGCTAACCCGAATTTTCGCGCCGAGCGCGGGCTGGTAATGGGGCTGCACGGCAATTGGGTCGGCATTACGGGCGCAGAACGCGAACTGTTGGGGCAGGCTCTTTTTACCAGCTTTGGCGGGGGAAACAGCATTTTTTCTGGTGGCGGCAAACTGGCGAGTGAAAAGGCAACCCAGCGCGCGATTTGTTGGGGCCTTGCGATGCGGTTGGGGCAACGCCTTAGTGGCGGCACGCGCAATCCGCTGGAGCAGACTCGACTCAGAAAAGTTGATGGTCGGTTGGAAATCATCATGGCAGCCGATTTGCGTGATCTTTACGGTGATGCTGTTGCCAAACGGCATATACAATTGGCCAACATGCTCGACTTGGAGCCGGTACTTGTGACCGAGTAGGTATCAGTTAGCCACAATTCACACGTGTGATCACCATATTATCATCATATGAAATATTCAAACGATCCTGACGATAATCCTTGGTTACTGCGGTGTTGGGCGCAATCCAGCGCAGACGTCTGGCTCCAGATTTGTTGAGTGCATCCGCGCCAACCTTGCCATTTGCTTGGCTGCCTACCAGAGTCTCTAGGCCATTTGCCTTACACAAATAGCCAGGAGTAATTCCGCGTTCCGGGATTTCCGGTTCGATGTCAGTTGTCGAACAGGCTATCAATGTGGGGCAGGCGATAGCCACAAGAGAAAGCTGCCATTTCATTCCGCTTCTTCAGCCTGTGTTTCCGGTTGATGGGTCATTTGTAACTTGCCGTCTTTGACGGTGAAACTCATCCGCCCTTCGATGAGGTCGATCGCGTCGCGGCCAAATTCTTCGTAACGCCAGCCTTCGAGCAAGGCGACTCCGGCTCGCTCTCCACCGACAATGCGTTCCAGATCATCGGCGCGCGCCAACAGCTTAGACGCCACATTCATCTCTGCAGAACGGATTTTCAAAAGCAACTTCAGCAGGTCTGCCACCAAAGCGTTTTCTTTACTAAACTTAGGCCGACGACCGCTACGATCGGGAAGCTCGTCTTTTGAAAGCGGTTCTGCATTTGTCAGCGTATTCATCAACCGCTCACCGATATCATTATTCTTCCAACCCGATGACAGGCCGCGGACTTGTGATAGTTTGTGTTGATCTTTCGGCGGATGCGCGGCGACATCAGCCAAAGTTTCATCGCGCATGATCCGGCCGCGCGGCATGTCTTTTGACTGGGCTTCCTTCTCTCGCCAAGCAGCCAGCGCTTTTAAACGGCCAAGGGCTTCTAGATTACGGCCCTGGAATTTGACCCGTCTCCAGGACTTTTGCGGGTCATTGACATAATTATCGGGGTCAGCGAGCTTTTCCATTTCCGCATTGATCCAGATACCGCGGCCGGTTTCGATGAGTTTTTCGAGCATCATCGGAAAAATCGTCGATAGATGCGTTACGTCACCAATAGCATATTCAATCTGCCGATCGTTCAACGGGCGGCGCGACCAATCGGTAAAGCGTGCGCCTTTGTCGAGTGTGATGCCGAGCCAGCTATCGACGAGATTGGCATAGCCAATCTGTTCGCTTGGTCCCAAAGCCATGGCGGCGACCTGCGTGTCGAAGATGGGATGCGGTGTTTTTCCGGTCATATTGTGTATAATTTCGACGTCCTGACCGCCTGCGTGGAAGATTTTCAGAACATCTTCGTTGTCGACCAACAAATCCAGCAAAGGTTTGAGATCAACGCCTTTAGCAAGTGGATCAATGGCCGCGGCTTCTTTGCCGTCGGAAATTTGAATCAGGCACAATATCGGCCAATAGGTATTTTCGCGCATGAACTCTGTGTCCACCGCGACAAAGTCGGCGGTTGAAAAGCGTTCGCAAATGTCGGCAATATCCTGACTATCAGTCAGTAAAGGATGAATTTTCATCGGTCTTCTATACAAGCTGAGTCGAGTGTCGCAAACATTTCCGATAGAGATTGTCTATTATCAATAACTTCTCTCCGTCTTTTGCTAGAGGCGATTTATGGCTCTCAATTGCACCTTCTTCCTTGACAAAAGGGCCTTTGGCCTGTGTTACGCGCAGTCATATAAAAACTAGCACTTAGTTATTTCTACTGAACTTTTGATAGGGCTCATCATGCACGCATTTCGCTCCCATAACTGCTCACAACTTCGCGTCGCCAATGTTGGTGATGAAGTCCGCCTGTCGGGCTGGATCCACAATGTTCGTGACCATGGCAATTTGATGTTTGTCGATCTGCGTGACCATTTTGGTTTGACCCAAATTGTTAGCGAAGAAGGCAGCGAGGCCTTCAAAATGCTGGACGCCGCGCGCAAAGAGTCGGTCATTACGGTTACCGGCAAGGTTGCTGCGCGTTCGACGGAGACAATTAATGCAGGCCTGCCAACCGGCGAAGTCGAATTGGTTGCCGAAGCTGTTGAAATGCAGGGGCCAGCCGAAGAATTGCCTATGCCGGTCTTTGGTGAACAGGAATATCCAGAAGATATTCGCCTACGTTATCGTTTCCTCGATCTGAGGCGTGAAAAGGTTCATGCCAATATGATGTTGCGATCCAAAGTCATTTCATCGTTACGCAATCGCATGACCGAACAGGGCTTTACCGAATTTCAGACACCGATTCTGACCGCTTCTTCGCCTGAAGGCGCACGCGATTATCTGGTGCCTAGCCGTGTGCACCCCGGTAAATTCTACGCGCTGCCACAGGCACCACAGATGTTTAAACAGATGCTGATGGTGGCTGGCTTTGATCGCTATTTCCAGATTGCACCCTGTTTCCGGGACGAAGACGCCCGTGCGGACCGGTCCCCCGGCGAGTTTTACCAGCTTGACCTTGAGATGAGCTTCGTGACGCAAGAAGATGTATTTCAGGCGCTGGAACCAGTGCTTGCTGGCGTGTTTGAAGAATTTGCCAATGGCAAGAGCGTGACGCCAGCCGGCGAATTCCCACGCATCCCTTACAAGGAATCAATGCTGAAATATGGTTCGGATAAACCCGACCTTCGCAATCCGATCATCATTCAGGACGTGTCGGATCATTTCAAAGGTTCCGGTTTCGGTCTGTTTGACAGCATCACGTCATCCGGCGGTACTGTGCGAGCCTTTGTGGCTCCCGAAGCCGGTAAGAAAAGCCGCAAGTTCTTTGATGAAATGAACAATTGGGCGCGCGGTGAAGGCTTTGCGGGTCTGGGCTATATCAACATGAAAGAGGGCGCTGCTGGCGGCCCGATTGCGAAAAACCATGGCGAAGAAGGCACAGCGAAATTGCTTGCTGATCTTGGCTGCGGTCCTGACGACGGTGTTTTCTTTGCCGCTGGCAAGGAAGCCGAAGCAGCTAAGCTGGCCGGCGTCGCGCGGACCCGGACCGCTGAAAAACTGGAACTGATCAACGATAACGAATTCAAATTCTGTTGGGTCGTCGATTATCCGATGTATGAATATGACGAGGAATTGAAGAAACTCGATTTCTCACACAACCCATTCTCTATGCCGCAAGGCGAGATGGATGCGCTCGAAAACAAAGATCCGCTCGATATTCTTGCATGGCAATATGATATTGTCTGTAACGGTATCGAACTGTCATCTGGTGCGATCCGGAATCATCGCCCTGACATCATGTACAAAGCATTTGAAATTGCCGGCTATGATAAAGCGGCGGTCGACAGCGAGTTTTCTGGCATGATCAACGCGCTGAAATATGGTGCGCCGCCGCATGGTGGTTCTGCACCGGGTGTGGACCGGATCGTGATGCTGTTGGCGGACGAGCCCAATATCCGTGAAGTTGTGCTCTTCCCGATGAACCAGAAAGCGGAAGATTTGATGATGAGCGCGCCAAGCGGTGTCTCGCACAAACAATTGCGAGAGCTGCATATCCGTGTCGTGGAGCCGCCGAAAGAAGGATGAACGAAGCGGGGCAACCAACAGTAAAGCGTTTCACTAAAGGCGATACGGATCTTTGCTATTTCGAATGGGGTAATTCGGAAGAGCAGACGATCCTGATGGTTCACGCCACCGGTTTTCACGCGCGTTGCTGGGATCAAACGATTGCGGCCTTACCGCCAGGTTACCATATCATCGCTGTCGATCAGCGCGGTCACGGCCGCAGTCGTAAGCCGGATAGTCTCGCCGATTGGAGCTTGATGGGCCGAGATGTCGGTGCATTGGTAGAAGGGCTTAGTCTGACAAACGTCGTTGGCGTAGGCCATAGTATGGGCGCTCATGTGGTTGTGCAGATTGCCGATGTCATGCCGCAGCGGTTCGAACGGCTCGTGCTGCTTGACCCTACCATTACGGAACCAGAAGCTTATCAAAACCCTCCGCTATCGGCGGACCTTGATCCCAACCAGAACCCTGTATCACGGCGGCGCAACAATTGGGAATCTCCAGACGTTATGTTTTCCGCGTTCAAGGACCGGCATCCGTTTAGTCTTTGGGAGCCGGAAGTGTTGATGGACTATTGCCAACATGGCCTGCTGTCAGCCGAAGACGGTGAAGGCCTTGTTCTGGCTTGTCCGCCTTATCTTGAAGCGTCTGTCTATGAAGGTTTTCGCTCGCTGGATCCTTATCCGTTGGTGAAACGTATCACATTGCCGGTCGCGATTTTAAGGGCGCAGATGGCTGGTGACGATGTAACGTCGGTGCGAGACTTTGCCAACAGCCCGACCTGGCCTGGATTGGTAAATGTGTTTCCCGACGCGCAAGAGGTTCACATGCCAGAGCTTTCGCACTTTATGCCGATGCAGGACCCACAGCGAATGGCCGAATATATTGCCGCCGGACGTAAACATATTCGCACATGAACAACCTCGTAATTGTCTATTCAGATGAAGTGAGATAGTTCCTTTTGGTGAGTGACTTAGGGGGACTATATGATTAAAATTCTATCTATTGGCAAAGCGGTTTCGGTCACATTCACCGCGCTTTGTTTGATCTCAACAGCACAGGCGGAAACACTTCGAGTAGAGGGGCTGTATCCTGCCCGCGCCCCGAATGTGGCATCGATTGAATCAATAGCGATTGACCGTTTTGGAGGCAGCGATGGCACCGCTCTCGCTTTTGAAATCGAGGATAAACTTAGTGATGTTGAAATTGAAGGCGCTGCTTACTTCAAGGTGATGGCTGGGCGCTCGGCCATCGAACCAGACGCAACCTTATCGGGTACCGCGACAACCGGCATAGAGGAATATGAGACCACCGAAAAGCGGGAGCGGTGCGTAGAGCGCGATGACAAGGGCAAATGCGAAAAGCGCAAAAGCATCAAAGTGGCTTGCCTGAAACGTGTGATCGATTTTGAGGCGCAGGTCCGTCTTTCCCGTTTTAGCGACGGTCAGACCATTTATGCCGAGCGGAAGTTCGATGGTAATGAGGAAACGGTTTGTGGCCGCAAAGAGAGTTTTACCAGCCGAGAAGACATTATTCGCGGGATGATCAACAGTGCCGCCTATTCCGTGCGCCGCGATTTGGCACCGATAGAGCGCCGCGAAAATATCCGGGTGTTGGAAAGCCGCAAGGGCATGGACAAAGCCAATGGAAAATTCTTCAAAGCAGCGGTTAAGATGACCAAGACGGATGAACGGGAAGCTTGTCGCATGTGGGATCAGGCGGCTGTCAACAACGCTCCGCATAGATCAATTATGTTTAATCGCGGTCTTTGCGCGGAACAAGCAGGCGTGCTGGATAAGGCGCTGACGCTTTATGCAGAGGCTGAACAATTGGCAGGGAGTAAAACCGAGATAGACTTAGCCATAAGCCGTGTGGAAGACCGTCAGCGGGCGTTAGATGACTGGGATATTCGATATGCTAGCGCTGACGGCAATGAAACCGTTGCAACGGTAAAGGCGGAATAATCGAAACAGGGTTAACTGATTGGTTCTTTTTGACCTCATATAGTATATCCATTGCTCCTTAAGGCAGGGTAAATTGATATTTGGGGCGAAGCATGGGCAAGACTATCAAACTATCGGATTATGAAGACGGCAAGGATTTTGACGGCGATTATTCCGATGCGCTGAAAAACGTGCAAGAACGTCTGGCCCGTGTCCATTTCGAGCATATTATTCACGGCAATCGCACCATATTAGTTTTCGAGGGATGGGACGCGGCCGGGAAGGGCGGCTGTATCCGCCGTATGACCGCTGAATGGGATCCTCGTTATTTTGAAGTTTACCCGATTGGGGCGCCCACAAAAGAAGAGCTGGACAGGCACTTTCTCTGGCGCTTTTGGAAACGTTTGCCGGGCAGCCGCGAAATCGCTGTTTTTGATCGCAGTTGGTATGGCCGCGTGCTGGTGGAGCGGGTGGAAGGTTTCTGCAGCAAGGCCGATTGGAAGCGTGGCTATGATGAGATAAACGAATTTGAAGCGCAGCAAATTGACGGTGGCACGAACTTGATCAAGCTGTTCTTTCACACCACGCAGAAAGAGCAAGACCGCCGCTTTACCGATCGGCTAAACACACCGGAAAAACGTTGGAAAATCACTAAAGACGATTTCCGTAATCGGTCAAAACGCTCGGACTATTTGGATGCCATGGAAGATATGTTCAAGCAAACCGACACGCGCTGGGCGCCATGGAAAGTTATTGACGGTAACGACAAGAAAGCTGCCCGGATTGCTGCTATGACCTATGTTGCTGAAACGCTTGAGGCCGCTTTGCCCGACGATTTGCCAGAAGTTGATCCTGACCTGATTAAGCTGGCGGAAGACGCGTTTGGTTATGAAGCGAAGTAGCTCTGGTTTGATCTGAGTGTTGGGTAGCGAGCAGTCAGGAATAATTACAATAGATTATGCGATTGATGCATACATCGCAGCGGCCAATCCAAAACCCCTTGGATCCCCTAAAAGGCCGGTTTCCATCTTGTTCATCACATAGGAAAAGCAAAGCCGCGCGTCTTGATCGACTATAACCGATGACCCGCCATACCCGCCCCAGAAGCTTGTGTTTTTGTTTGGACTAATCGGGATCAGCTCACTGTTCAAGCCATAGCCCATGCCGAATACCAGCGGCACGCCTAAAACAAGGTCGACCCCTTCTGATTGTTTCTCAAATATCCGCTTTGTTCCGGCTTCAGACATTATGGTTTTGCCAAATGCCTGCCCACCATTGGCCATCGCCGTTTGTGCACGGACGATGCTGCGTGCGTTGCCCTGACCATTGGCAGCGGGTATTTCTGCCGCGCGCCACGCGCGCAGCCTGGGGGCTGTCGCATCCACCAATGGATTCGCGAACGTGCGGCCAGCGATTGTATCCGGGTCGGGGGCTGGACCAGCCTCTGGCGGGATAAGATTACCAATCCGTTCGTCCAGTTCTTCGCCCGCGCCGATATGAAAATCGGCCCCGGTCGGAATTGCGATCTCTTGGTGGAAGAAATTACCAATTGACTGGCCGGTCACACGGCGGACAATTTCACCAATTAGATGTCCTTGGGTCAGAGCATGATATCCAGATTGCGTGCCTGGTTCCCACCATGGCGCCTGCTTAGCCAGCGCGCCGGTCATCCAATCCCAGTCATAAAGCGCATCGCCCTCGACCGCTTCATCCATGCCGGACAGGCCTGCGGTGTGACTCAGAAAATGGCGCACTTCGATGGCTTCCTTGCCGCTTTGCGCAAACTCCGGCCAATATTTGGCCGCTGGGGCATGAAGATCAACTTCTCCGCGATCTGCAAGCAGAAGCAAGGACATCGCGGCCATGGTCTTGGTACTCGACCAGACATTGACGAGTGTATCCTCTTGCCACGGGCTTGTTCTTTGCTCGTCGAGATGCCCACCCCACAGATCGACGATAAACTTTCCGTTAAGCGTTATCGCTACCGAAGCGCCGACATCGTCATGCTCGCGAAAATTTGTTTCGAACGCTGCTTTGACTTTTGCGAAGCGGGGGTCGCATTGCCCGTTAATTTCAATTGTCATTTATTCATTGTCCCGCTTCTACGAATTCCGTCAGTTAGTGCCGCATGAAATCTCCCAATAGCGCTTTCGAACAAGCCAAATTCGAGATATTCATTAGCGCCGCTCATTAAGCCGCGTTGTGCTGAAAGAACCACTTCGCGATCTTCAATAGCACCCTCTTTGGCGAACTCCTGGCCCGCCAAAATCGTCTCCATGGTTTTCCCGTTTGCCTCACAATCAGCCAACAGGAAAACGTGTTGGCGCGTCCGTTGAAGGCCAATTGGTTCCAAAATCACGACTTGCAGACAATCTGGAAAAGTGGAAATAATCACGTTGGGAAAAAGATGGTAGACAAAGGTCAGGCGCCCATTGGTTGACCAAGTTGATTTTGGTTTGTCGCGCAGCCCCTCAATCGCTTGATAAGGAAAAGCTACACGGGTATTTTTGCCAAAAGCTTCAATCACCGTCAAATTATCATATTGGACCGGAAAGAAAGTTTTCTGATGGGTTGAACGGATATGATAGCCCTCCAAAGAGCTCTCAAGATGTAACTTCCAATTGGCTTCTATTTCCAGCGTTTCGGATTTGATCACGCGATAACCATCGGGAACTATCTCAGGTAGAATAGTTTTAGGCGCATTGTCGTCGGTTCCGGTGCTTTGCTTAACAAAGATCAGTCCGTTTTCTTCCAAACAATCAAGCGCTACGAGACCACGGTTTTCTTTGTCCAAGCCGGGGAAACCTTCTTTGTGCGGAACACTGCGAAGCGACCCATCATTGCCATAGGCCCAACCGTGATAGGGGCATACAAACATGGATGCGCATCCCTGACCATTGGCAACCTGCACACCGCGGTGGCGGCATGCGTTGCGAAAAGCGCGCACCTGACCATCACTACCTCTGACCACAATCAAAGGCACGCCGGCTGCATCCCTTGCAATGTAATCGCCTGATTTCGAAAGCGCTGTCGATGGGCAAAAGACAATCCAGCAACTGCGGAATAATGCCAATTCTGCCTCAAATCGCTCTAAGGATCGATAATTCGTCACGGGCTCTTTCCAGCTGGACTGGCCCAGGTCGGTGGTTTTATTATCGATGTGGTCAAAAATCCGTGAGACAATATCTTCGTCTGGCATTAACGGCGCCGAATTATCTTTGTTATCGATCTTATATGATAGCTTGGTTGCCATAATCACTTCTTTCATTCCGGCCTACAGACATAGGAGGCTAGGTACATATTGCTGAAAAAGAAGCGCCTGCATAGGTAGCCGCAGAATTATCTCTTTGATTCCCAATAAGGTGTTCCGTGGTAGCGTTCGACCAGGAAGTCGACAAATGTTCTGACGCGGGCCGACAAGTGGCGGGTGGGAGGATAAACAGCATAAGCAACCAATTGTGGCCATGTATATTCCGGCAGAATTTCCACGAGAGAACCATCCTCCAGATTTTTGTAGAGGATGAACCGAGGCTCAATCAGGACACCTTCTCCGGCAACAGCAGCATCGCGCAAAAAATCTCCATTTGTCGCGATCAGCTTAGAGGGAATTTCGATCTGACCTTCGCTTTGGTCCGGTGCTTCATAAGGCCAGGCAGAAGAATTTCGGTAGCCATATCGCAATTCTTGCATCTGCTTCAGGTCTTCGGGCGTTTCAGGGTGGCCGTTGACCTGAAGATAGGCTGGGCTTGCTGTGGCGACTATACTGACCGACGCAATCTTACGGGCGATAAGGCTTGAGTCTGGAAGGTCACCAATGCGAATAGCCAGGTCCATAGCTTCGGCTATCAAGTCGATCTTTCGGTCGCTAAAATCAATATCGAATTCGACATCGGGATGCAGCTTTAGAAAATCGAGAATGGCCGGACCTAAATGAGCGACGCCAAAGGACAGCGGAGCCGCAACACGGATAATTCCTGCTAGAGCCGCCTGCGCGTTAGTGGTGGCCGCTTCTGTTTCTGCCCAATCGGCTAACAGGCGAACAGACCGCTGATACAAGGCTTCGCCGGTATCGGTAAGAGTTAGCTTGCGGGTTGTGCGCGTCATCAGCTGGACGCCTAACCGTGTTTCCATATCTTTTAGCCGCCGGCTTACCGCTGATTTCGCGATGTGCAGTTGCTCCGCTGCCTTTGTTATCGATTTTGCCTCAACGACACGGACAAAGGTTTCCATCTCTTCAAATTTGCTCATTTGTTCTCCATATCAGAACAGTGATTTGAAAAATAGCCATCTAATTCTTCAAAAGATTATGATCTATCTCTTGTTCATCGAACAATTGGAGAAACGAAATGACATCAATCAACAGCATATTACGCATTGACGCCAGCGCTCGCAAAACCGGCTCTGTCACACGCAACCTCGCCGACGAGACGATGGACCGCTTGGCAGAACTAACCGCAGTCAACATCGTCCAGCGAGATGTTGCAGCTGGAGTCCCCTTTGTTGACGAAGACTGGGTCACGGCAAATTTCACCCCAGCTGAAACCCGTACAGCGGCTCACACCGCAAAACTGGCCTTTTCGGATAGTCTTGTCGCGGAGCTGGCGGCAGCGGACACGGTCGTTATTTCAACACCGATTTACAATTTTGGCGTTCCCGCCACCTTGAAAGCATGGGTTGATATGATTGCCCGGGTCGGGGTCACTTTTCGCTACACTGAAAACGGCCCGGTCGGATTGTTAGAAGGAAAGCGGGCGATTATTTTAGTGGCATCGGGGGGCACGCCCGTGGGTAGCCCAATCGACTTCGCTACACCCTATCTCAAACAGGCGCTCGCATTTGTAGGGATTACCGATGTGACGATCATCGCTTCTGACGCGATGAGCCGGGATGCCGACGAAAAGCTTAAAGACGCGTCAAACAAGATCAAACTTTTGAAAGCTGCTTAGCCGATTACAAAAGAGGAATATATCATGACAAAAGATTTTAAAAATGAAACGCGCGGAACCAGCATCAACAGTTGGCTGGATAGCAAGCACACTTTCTCCTTCGGAGGTTTTCAAGATCCAGACCGTATGGGTTTCCGTAGCTTGCGGGTTATCAACGAAGATAATGTCAGTCCAGGTGGCGGTTTTGCCCCTCACGGTCACAAAGACATGGAGATTATAACCTACGTCACCTCTGGCGCATTGGGTCACAAAGACAGCTTGGGCAATGGTTCGGTAATCCGCCCGGGCGAGATTCAGCGGATGTCAGCTGGAACCGGTATCCAGCATTCTGAAATGAACGCGTCCAATGAGGAACCGGTTCATTTTCTGCAGATTTGGGTGGAGCCTAACGCGACTGGACATGCGCCTTCCTATGAGCAAGTCCAACTTGCCGAAAATGCAGGCCAAAAAGGATTTACACCTATCGCGACGCCAGAGGGTGGAGCAGGAGCTATAAGCCTCAATCAGGATGCGGTTCTGTCCATCAGCAATCCTGTCGCGGGCGAAACTGTTGAGGTTGCGGTGAACGCAGAAAGATATGGTTTCCTTCACATCGTTAAAGGTGCGGTGGAAATTGACGGGAAAACTTACAGAACCGGTGACGGTCTGGCATTCGAAGGCTTAGAGCAAGGCTTTGAGTTCATCGCTCAAGAGATGTCTGAGGTTCTTCTCTTTGATCTGTCGTAACGAAAGAAAGACCCTCTTCAATCTATTTGACCGGATCGATTGAAGAGGGGCATTAACTCAACCCTTGTAATTCTTACCAATATAACGGGTCAGAGGCGTATCGCTTTTGAGTTTTGGCCCGCGTGGGTTCATCGTGTCGTAGACGACCACATTTTCAAGCACGCGTTTCACGTAGTTTCGTGTTTCGGAAATGGGAATTTCCTCTATCCACTTGATCCAGTCAATGCCGCCTTGGCGTGGATCACCGTTACGTCGCAGCCATTTGTTCACATTGCCAGGGCCAGCATTATAAGCCGCAACTGCCAAAGGATAGCTGCCTCCATAATAGCGCAGCATCCGTTCAATGTAACCGCTGCCGAGGCGGATATTATATTGGGGATCGCCGGTTAATGCAGATAGATTATACGAAAGTCCTATTTTACCGGATTGCTCCCGCGCTGTACCGGGCATTAGCTGCATCAAGCCACGCGCGCCAGCGTGGCTGATCGCGCCTTGAGCAAATTGGCTTTCTTGGCGCGTGATCGCGTGAATGATGGTCCAGTCCTTTTCACGACCCGCCGGCACGGGCATGGTTGGAAACGAAGTTTCATCAATGGGGCCGACGCCAGCGCCCAATGCGCTAATACCCTTGATCACACCGAGATCACGCGCGCCGATGCGCGTCGATAGATCGCTAATCAATAGATAATCTTTTTCACTATTTGCGTTATAAGCAAGCGCACGATGGAAGCGGATTTGTTCTTTCCAGGGTCCAGTGCGTGTAGATGCTTTGACGGCGATCACCAGAGGGTCTTGATCGTAGGTTCGACGGTCTTGCTCCGTGATGTCGATGGCCGGTTTGCGGTTAAAGGTTGGCAGGGGGCGTCCTAGTCTTTCCAAGGATAGCTGACCGTAGAAATGATCCGGAAAAGCCGCAGCCTTTTCAAAATAAGCGTTTGCTTCGGCTGTCTGGTTCGCTTCGGCGGCAGCACGGCCTGCCCAATAAAATCCCTTCGAGCGAATATTGGGGCTATTATAGGAGCGCGCATAGCGATCGAACATTGCTACTGCTTTGGCTGGATTGCGCTGCCCCCACAGAGCAGCATTGCCGGCTAGCCAAGTCAGATCGGAATATTTATCTCTTATGCGGCTATTTTCTTCGGCAATATTGGTGGGCTCAGCATAGGCGTCGTCGACTTTCGAGGCGATATTATAGGCGACAGTCCATTGTCGGTCATTGGCTGCTGCTTTAGCATTGATTAGATTCGCTTCATACCATGTCGCGATTTGTGATGGACTGGTTGGACGCACGCGCAAGACCGGGCGATTAGCCATGAGTTGGCGGGCGTTATAGCTCTGCCCCTTGTTCCGCAGATAGCGCGCGCGATCAGCAATATAGCCTGCATTATCACGGGCGATCGAAGCCACAGCGCTGGCCTTCGCATTTGCATCCGGTGCTTCGGTCAGCTGTGCCAGTCTCGCTTGAAAAATCGGCCGTTGCGAGGATGAGGTAAAGCCTAATTGCCGGGCCGCAGGACGGGTTGCTCTGGCCCATAAAAGGGCATCCATCCGCGCATTGTGATCGTCGACAGTTAGTGTAGAGCTAAACCGGTTGAGCAGTGCGGTTTCATCCTCGGTCGTCAGCGTGCCGCCACGCCAGGCTTGCTGTGCCATGGCATTGGCCTTCAGAGTTTGACCTTTGGATTGTAGGGCGACGGCGTATTTTGCTGCACCTGCATTGGTCAGAGGCGCGAATCTGTCAAAAAACGCGATAACGCGGTCGACGGAAAAACTGTTGATGTTAATCGCCTGCTCAGCATTGCGGCGCATTCGTGTATCTTCGGGCCAACCAGGATAAGTGACTAGAAATCCAGCATAATCGTCGAATGAATAGTTGTCGGATTGAGAAAGAACCCGCCAGCGCTGCAGGCCGAGGACAGCATTGCCGCCAGTCGGATCGGAAAGGGTCGCGCTGCCACTTTGTTCGGCTGCGATGCACGTTGCCGGCGTTAAAAGCAGGCTTGCGAGAATTATTCTTGATACCATACTGGACATTTTGGGGGTAGGCTCCTTATCAGGCGCTGAACAAAGAACTATATGATTGTTAAGCTTGTATAAGCCTTGGCAATTTCTTAGCCAAATTTAAAGGAGTAATTCCATGTTTTCCGGCTCAATTCCGGCTCTGGTGACTCCCTTTCGCGACGGATCGTTTGCGGAAGCGGAATTTCGGGCCTTGGTAGACTGGCAAATCGAGCAGGGTAGTAGCGGTTTGGTTCCTTGTGGAACCACTGGCGAATCCTCGACTTTGTCCAATGCCGAGCACCATCGTGTGATTGAAGTTTGCATTGAGCAGGCGGCTGGGCGGGTGCCGATCATTGCCGGTTGCGGTTCCAATGATACGACCAATGCGTTGCTCCATTTGAATTTTTCTAAGAAATGCGGCGCGACGGCTGGGCTTGTTGTGGCACCTTATTATAATCGCCCGAACCAAGAAGGCATTTTTGCGCATTTCGAGACGCTGACCAAGAAAAATGACCTGCCGCTCGTACTCTATAATGTACCGCCACGGACAGTTACCGATATATTGCCGGACACCGTTGCAGCTTTGTCCAAATTGCCGAGCGTGATTGCGATCAAGGATGCCAGCGGCGAAATCGACCGGGTCACCGATCACCGGCTTGCTTGTGACGATGATTTCTGCCTGTTGTCTGGCGTGGACGAACTCTCACTTGCCTTCAACGCATCCGGTGGTGCGGGATGTATTTCGGTGACCGCTAATGTTGCGCCGAAATTATGTGCCGAATTTCAAGCCGCTTGCGCAGCGGGCGACTATGAAAGGGCACGGGAACTGAACGACAAGCTATATCCGCTTCATAAGGCGATGTTCTCCGATGCTTCGCCGGGGCCGGTTAAATATGCGCTGTCTCGCGTGATTGATGGCTTTCCCACCGATTTACGCTTGCCGATGACACCGCCTTCAGATGCAGCAAGACAAGCTGTCGATGCAGCGCTCGAGGGAGCAGGCTTGATCTAATGGCGAAGCCGCGTCCTCTTGAATATGACAAGCAAAAGGTCGTCGCCGAGAACCGGCGCGCGCGCTATGACTATTATATTGATGAGAAGTTTGAGGCGGGCATTGTGCTGACCGGCACTGAGGTAAAATCTCTCCGGTTCGGATCAGGAACCATTGCCGAAAGCTATGCGGAGGTAAAAGATGACGAGGTCTGGCTGATCAACGCCAATATTCCCGAATGGAGTCATGGTAACCGTCATAATCACGAACCCAAGCGGCCACGCAAATTGCTGCTCAATAGGCGGCAGATTAATAAGTTTTACGGTGCGGTAATGCGTAAGGGCATGACGATCGTGCCGCTATCGGTCTATTTTAATGGCCAAGGCCGGGCTAAGATCGAACTGGCTTTGGCCAAGGGCAAGAAGGCCCCCGACAAGCGCGCCACCGAAAAGGATCGCGACTGGAAACGTCAACAGGGACGGTTGATGCGCGACCATGGCTGATCCAAATTCATCGGGCCCGGATTCCTCGGGCAAGGACTGGGGTGCGCGCACGATTTTGCGCATCTTTCGGTGGCTGGAGGATAAAATGCCGACCCGCAAGGGAATGGCAGATAACAAATATCTGAGGCCTATCGCGCATCGTTTCCTGCGCTCGGACTTGTGGCGTTTTACGCGGCGTTCAGTGCCGCGCGGCGTTGCGCTAGGTATGCTGGCGGCTTTTCTGATTCCAGTAGGGCAGATTTTTGGTGCAGTTTTTCTGGCGCTACCGATTCGCGCCAATGTTCCTATTGCAGCGTTGACGACATTTATCACCAATCCGCTCACCTATCCTTTTTGGATCGCGGCGGCGAACCAGATTGGGAAATTCGCTTTGCGTGTTGATGCACTGACCTATGGACAACCGATCAACAATCAAATTCGCAGCGAATTTGGTATGTGGCTCAGTTGGTTTGTGCGCGAGGCCGGGGTAACAGCCTTTGGGTTCCTGCTGTTGGCGATTACCTTCTCGGCATTGGGCTATGTGATCAGCTCCTTTGGATGGCGCTGGTGGACGGCCAGAAAGTGGCAGCGACGGATTAAGAATTTGGATTTAGATCGTGACAATCATGGCCAGTGAAGCGCGGGACAATATTGGGTTATTGAACCCCAGCACACGCAAAGCCGCCAATGACGCGCGCTTACGTGGCGTTATATTGGTGGTCGCGATGTTGGCTTCGCTGGGGCTGCTCTATTGGCAGGTACCGAATACCGCCTTGTTATTGGCGTTTGTTGCTCTCACCGCGACAACGGGCGCAATTGTCTATTTCCTGCGCCCCCATAAAACCGGAGCCGATGAAGAAGCCGCTTCCTTTGCCGATTGGGCCGTGACACGGATGGTTGCGGATCAATCTGAAATGGGGTTGGCGATAACTGATCGCGCCGGAAGGCTGGTTTGCGCCAATGAACTTTTCACAAAATGGTTTAACGGTCCAGCCATCCCTCCACAGTTACCGTTACAGGATGGCGGAGATGAATTGCTTGCGACAGCAGGCCGTAATGCCTGGCGCGATGGCCGCGGCTATGCTGAGGGGCTGAAACGCGGCGTTGCGGAATATAATGCCAAGGTCGTGCGTGCCGGGCAGGGCGATGAATATTTGCTATGGCAATTCAAGCCGCAACTGCGCAGCGACATATTGGATGACACAGTTCGTATGGTTGGTGGTGCCACCGGTCGGGCGTTGTCCGAAGCGGGTGTGCTAGCAACGGTTATCGGCGGCGAAGGAAGAATTCGGGCCTCCAATCAAGGTTTTGCATTGAGGGCTACCGGTCGCGAAGACGGCAACATATCAGGCCGGAACTTTATCAATTTCATGCGGTCCGATGATAAGGGTACGATTTTTTTTGAACGGGATGGGCGGCATGGCACCCCGGTGCGCCTGTTTCATATTCCGCTCGACCGCAATCAGGAAAAAGGCCCTGCGCTTATTCTGTTGATTGACGATGATGGCGGTATGGTGGAGCGCGGTAAGGCGCTGGAGCAGGTCGAATCAATGTTGTCGCTGCTCCCTCTTGGTCTGGCGCTTACGGACCGCGATGGCCGTTTTCTGTTTTTCAACAACGCCTTTGGTAAAGTTGCTGGTGTGCAGGAGGGGGAGAAGCCACTTTACCCCGGCGATCTCATGATCCGCGATGACAAGTCGGCCGTGGCCGATGCAGTCCGGCGTTATGCCAGTGGTCCTTTCATGTCCGGCGACCTAGCTGTGCGGTTGCGCTCGGGCGGAGAAGACCCGGTAGCGCTTGGTATTGCAGGCATTCGTGGACTCGGAGACGCTGCGGTCTTGCTGTCGATTAAAGACAATAGCGAAGAGACCAAGCTGAAAAGCCAAGTCGCGCAGGCGACCAAAATGCAGGCGGTCGGGCAACTTGCTGGTGGCGTAGCGCATGATTTTAACAATATTCTGACGGCTATTATCGGTCATTGCGACCTTATGTTGTTGCGCCATGCGCCAGGTGACAGCGACTATGACGATATTCAGCAGGTCAAGAACAACAGCAACCGTGCCGCGGGTCTGACGCGGCAATTACTGGCCTTTTCTCGCCAACAAACATTGCGGCCGCAGGTTTTGCAGCTTCCTGATGTGGTTGCAGATGTGTCCAATCTGCTCAAACGGCTGCTCGACGATAGAATCGAACTGGAGGTAAAGCATGGCCGTAATCTGGGCCTAGTCCGCGCTGATCCAGGTCAGTTGGAGCAGGTTATTATCAATCTTGGTGTGAACGCGCGGGACGCAATTAATTCTAGTGGCGCCAATAGCGGTAAGATTTCTATCACAACCCAAATGATCGCTGCAGCCGACGTCAGGGCGTTGAAAAGCGACATTTTGCCAGTGGGTGATTATACCGCATTATTTGTCACCGACACAGGTAAGGGTATTCCACCCGAAGTGATCGGTAAAATATTTGAGCCGTTCTTCACAACCAAAGAGGTGGGCAAGGGTACCGGGTTGGGGCTTTCCACCGTTTATGGGATCGTCAAGCAGTCCGGTGGTTATATTTTTGCAGACTCCAAGCCGGGCGAGGGTGCGACATTCTCCATCTACTTCCCGGTTCATACCGTGTCGGATCAAGAGGTTCCGCAGTCGTCCGAACCTAGCAAAGCGGTGGTCAAAAAAGAACTTTGGGGCAGCGGTCATATATTGCTGGTCGAGGATGAGGATATGGTTCGCGCAGTCGCAGAACGCGCTTTGACGCGACAGGGTTATACGGTCGTAACCGCAAGCGATGGCGAAGAGGGATTGCAGCACCTTACAGCAATGGCGGACAGCGACGAAGTTTTTGATATGATCGTATCTGACGTTGTGATGCCCAATATGGACGGACCAGCGATGGCTAAGCAAGCGCGGGAGCAATATCCCGATATGCCGATCCTTTTCATGTCGGGCTATGCTGAGGAGCAATTGCGTAATTCTATAGATCTGGACAACGTGGCGTTCCTGCCGAAGCCTTTTTCTGTTGCGCAAATTGCCGAAGCGGTCGGTGAAGTTTTGGCCGAACATGCCAAGTAGCTTGATTTATTTCGTCTATCACATTGTAATATAACAATTAAATAGAATATGTAATTTTATTTGTTCTTCTCTTGTTCTTGTAGAACAAATGCGGTACATAATATCCATCATTGATTGATAACGTACAAGCATTTAGCGAAGGGGACAGGCAAATGGCCGGTAATTTAAAAGTCGTAGAATCGGATAATCAGTTGAACTCATCAGACAGACAAAAGGCGCTCGACGCCGCATTGGCGCAGATTGATCGCGCCTTTGGTAAAGGCTCGGCCATGAAGCTTGGCTCACGCAAAGCGATGGAGGTCGAATCGATCTCGACCGGTTCTTTGGGACTGGATATCGCCCTTGGCATCGGGGGATTGCCAAAGGGCCGTGTGGTCGAAATTTACGGTCCTGAAAGCTCGGGTAAAACTACACTCGCATTACATGTCATTGCCGAAGCGCAAAAGGCAGGCGGTACGGCGGCCTTTGTGGATGCAGAGCATGCGCTTGATCCCGTTTATGCCAATGCGCTCGGTGTAGATATTGACGAGTTGATTATTTCTCAGCCTGATACGGGTGAGCAGGCACTCGAAATTACGGATACGTTGGTGCGCTCCAACGCCATTGATGTTCTTGTGGTCGATTCGGTGGCCGCTCTGGTTCCTCGCGCAGAAATTGAAGGCGAGATGGGCGACACCCATGTTGGTCTTCAGGCCCGTTTAATGAGCCAAGCGCTGCGTAAACTGACCGGTTCGATCAGTCGTTCCAAATGCATGGTGATTTTCATCAATCAGGTGCGGATGAAAATTGGTGTGATGTACGGTAATCCCGAAACCACCTCAGGTGGCAATGCGCTTAAATTCTATGCATCAGTTCGGCTCGACATCCGTCGTACGGGTCAAATTAAGGAACGGGACGATATTGTCGGCAACTCCACCCGCGTGAAGGTTGTCAAAAACAAAGTCGCGCCGCCATTTAAACAAGTCGAATTTGATATTATGTACGGGCAGGGTATCTCCAAAGTCGGTGAGATTATCGACCTTGGTGTCAAAGCCGGTGTGGTCGAAAAATCTGGCGCCTGGTTCTCTTATGACTCGGTTCGTATTGGTCAGGGGCGCGAAAATTCAAAACGCTTCTTGCTCGAAAACCCCGAAATGATGGTAAAGCTGGAAGGTCAAATTCGCGGCAATGAAGACGAAATTGCTGAGGAAATGATGACCGGTCCCGTCGGTAACGCCGATGACGCGGATGACGGCGACGATAAAGAATAAGAAGGTCGCAGGGGCGAATTAATCTTCCCCCTGCGCCTGTTTCCCAAATTTCAAGATTGCCGGTTTGTTTCCCCCGAGACGAACCTTGGCATCAGGGCCGTCCTTCTGTCCCCCGATAGTCAGGACGGCCCATTTTTATTTGCTATCCAGCGATTTCCTGTCAAAAGTTAGAAAATCTTCATTGGTTTGGCGTTTCTTCGCGATTTCTGCTGTGTGATTTATATAAAAATCGGGCACATATAGACGTTGGACCGGTAAGTAAGCGATCAACTGAAAAAGGGGCATTATGACCATCATCGTCCATCATCTCGAGAATAGTCGATCGCAGCGGATTATCTGGCTCCTGGAAGAGTTAGCGCTCCCTTATCAAATCAAACGCTACGAACGTGACCCCAAAACACAGCGCGCGCCCGATAGTTTGAAGGCCATTCATCCGCTTGGTAAATCTCCGATGATCGAGGATGACGGGCAGGTGATTATCGAGACCGCAGCCATTGTCGAATATCTCGTTCGGAAGGCAGGCGGAACATTAGGTGCGCCCGAGGATAAGACAGGCGCGCAACTCTATACGCAGTATCTCCACTTTGCCGAAGGATCGATGATGCCGCCTCTGTTCGGCACATTGCTGATCAACCGATTGGGACCTCTGGGCTGGCCGGCCAAAAAACCGGTCATGGGGATGGTGGAAGACCTTCTCACTTGGCTCGAAACGGAACTTTCATCCCGTCCCTATTTTGCTGGCAGCGAGTTAACAGCGGCCGATGTCATGATGAGCTTCCCACTGGAGGCGAGCCAGGCGCGTGCTGGCCTAGACGATCGTTTTCCTAATTTGCAAACTTGGCTGAAACGCATCCATGATCGGCCGCAATATAAAACTGCTTTGGAAAAAGGTGGGCCTTATGCTTATGCCTGATATTGCTACTGATTTTAGCAATTGGACGATTGACGGGATTGTAAACTGGACAGGCCTCGCCTAAGTCGAAGCCATGATTACAACCAACGACATAAGACGCTCTTTTCTGGAATATTTCGGTAGTCAAGGACATGAGATTGTCCCATCATCTCCGCTTATTCCGCATAATGACCCGACATTGATGTTCATCAACGCGGGGATGGTTCCGTTCAAGAACATCTTTACAGGCGCCGAGCAGAGCAAATATCCAACCGCGACTTCGAGCCAGAAATGTGTTCGTGCTGGCGGCAAACATAATGACCTTGATAATGTTGGTTATACCGCTCGGCATCACACATTTTTTGAAATGCTCGGCAATTTTTCGTTCGGGGATTATTTCAAGGAACAGGCGATCCATAATGCTTGGGACTTGATCACCAAGACATGGGGCATATCTGTGGACCGCTTGACGGTGACGGTTTACCACACAGATGATGAAGCTTTTGATCTATGGCGTAAAATTTCAGGATTGCCGGAAGAACGGATTATCCGCATCGCAACCAATGATAATTTCTGGTCAATGGGCGACACGGGACCTTGTGGTCCGTGTAGTGAGATATTCTACGATCACGGCGATCATATATTCGGTGGCCCACCTGGTAGCCCAGATGAAGATGGCGACCGTTTTGTCGAAATATGGAATTTGGTGTTCATGCAATATGAGCAACATGCCGATGGCAATAGGATAGACCTTCCAAAACCATCTATCGATACTGGCATGGGTTTGGAACGTGTCGCCGCGGTTATGCAAGGCACACATGACAATTATGAGATTGACCTGTTCAAAGCTTTGATTGCGCAATCCGGCTCTCTGACAGGAACTGAAACAACCGGCGACAATCAGGCCAGCCATCGTGTTATTGCAGATCATTTGCGTGCATCGTCCTTTCTCGTGGCCGACGGTGTCTTGCCCGCCAACGAAGGGCGCGGCTATGTGCTGCGGCGGATCATGCGCCGTGCGATGCGCCATGCCCATCTATTGGGCGCTCACGAACCATTGATGCACCGTATGGTCGGTGCGTTAACCGGCGAAATGGGTAATGCCTTTCCGGAACTAAATCGCGCGAAACCGCTGATAGAAGAAACGCTGTTTCGTGAAGAGACGAATTTCCGCCGGACACTCGACAAAGGTCTTAAGCTGCTGGATGCCGAGATTTCCGATATGGAAGAGGGTGATACGTTGCCCGGGGCGACCGCTTTCAAACTATATGACACGTTTGGTTTTCCATATGATCTGACTGAAGACGCGTTGCGGGCCAAATCGCTAGGCGTCGATCGTGAAGGTTTTGATGCTGCTATGGCAGAACAAAAGGCCGCCGCCCGCGCTGCGTGGAAAGGGTCTGGAGACCAAGCGTCTGAAACGGTCTGGTTTGATATTGCTGAACGCAATGGTGGTACGGAATTTACCGGATATAGCGCTGAATCGGGTGACGGAATGGTCATCGCTTTGGTCAAGGATGGTAAAGAAATCCAATCTGTGACAGCCGGTGATGCGGTGTTACTACTGACCAACCAAACACCATTTTATGGCGAAAGCGGCGGCCAGATGGGTGATAGTGGCTCGATGACCGGTGAAGATGGCCTGGTTGCTGGCATAGTCGATACCAGTAAGCCGCTGGGCCGGATCCATGCGCATCATGTGACCATTGAGAGCGGTTCTGTCTCGGTTGGTGACACGGTCCATCTATCAGTCGATTCCGCGCGGCGAACCCAATTGCGTGCCAATCACAGCGCGACCCATTTGTTGCATAAAGCGTTGCGCCATCACCTTGGCGACCATGTTACACAAAAAGGCAGTTTGGTGGCCGCAGACCGTTTGCGGTTTGACTTTTCTCATCCATCGGCGTTGACCGATGCGGAAATCAAAGCGGTCGAAGTGGATGTAAATGAGCAGGTCCGTGGAAACGGTGCTGTTGTAACACGTTTGATGAGCCCAGATGACGCTGTTGCCGCAGGCGCATTGGCCCTGTTTGGTGAGAAATATGGCGATGAAGTTCGCGTTCTTTCGATGGGTGTCGAAGATGATACCGACTATTCGGTGGAGCTTTGTGGCGGGACTCATGTCAACGCTCTTGGCGACATTGGTTTGATCGTGATTGTGTCTGAATCTGCAGTGTCGAGCGGTGTTCGCCGTATCGAAGCGCTGACTGGGGAGGCAGCACGCCTGTGGCTTGGCGACCGTGATAGCAAATTGAAATCCATCGCGGCGGCGTTGAAAACGTCTCCTGACGAAGCGACCGATCGTGTGTCGGCGTTGGTCGAAGAACGCAAAAAGCTTGATCGCGAGCTGACCGAAGCAAAAAAAGCTTTGGCATTGGCGGGTGATGGCGGTGGTGCGGCAAAGAGCGATGTTGAGACCATTGGCGACATATCCTTCAGCGGGCAGGTAATTAACGGCCTAAATCCGAAAGAACTGCGTGGCTTGATAGACGAAGCGAAGAAGAAAATGGGCAGCGGTATTAGCGCCTTAATCGCAGTCAATGATGGCCGGGCAACGGTAGCTGTGGGCGTGACGGACGATCTGAAAGACGCTCATAGCGCGGTTGACCTAGTGCAATCGGCAGTTGCTGCTGTCGGCGGAAAAGGTGGCGGTGGTCGCCCTGATATGGCCCAAGGTGGCGGTCCTGATGGCGCGAAGGCGGATGAGGCAATTGCGGCGATTAAGACTATTCTTGCGGGTTGAGTTTGCCGGTATTTTCGGGATCACGTTGTAAAGCCGATGATTTTAGCTTTGGTTCCTGTTCCAGGTCACCATCTTTTTGAATCTGATGGCGAAGCTGATCTCGCTTCTCATGGATTGACGCGATCACTGGTCCCATAGCAACGCCATTTTCGACCAATATGGCTTCCGACAGTTGCAGCGAGCCTTCTAGTGCTTCGGGTACTGCGTTGGTCGCACCTGCCTGATAAAGCTCGGCGGCATGTTCGGTATCTCTGGCTCTTACGATAATAGGTAGATCGGGAACCCATGCTCGTACGCGTTTCACAATCTGGACAGAAAGAACCGGCTCATCCATCGTCAAAACCAGAGCCTTAGCATGACCAAGGCGCAGGCGATCCAGCATTTCATTGCGCGCGACATTGCCGAAAATAATCGGATATCCGTCCCTTCGAGCGTTGGCAACGACATCAATATTGGATTCGATTGCCAGATAGTTTTGATCATGCGCCTTCATCATATCCGCGACCAGACGGCCAACGCGCCCAAAGCCGATGATGATAGTTTTCTCGGCATCAATCACTTGGTCATCGGTCGCTTCGATATTCTCACCCCGTAACTCTATCCGTCGTGCCATATCATGACCAAATCTGGCCAATAGTGGGGTGATGGTTAGTCCGATGGCTGTAACAATCTGCCAAAACGCGGCGGTCTGTGGTTGGATAAGCTGGGCTTGTGTAGCTGCTGCCAATACGATCAACGTCGTTTCCGATGGGCTCGCCATCAAAACGCCGGCTTCTGTGGCAGTACCAGGCCTGGCACCAGCAAAACGCAAAAGTCCCCCGGTGACGACAGCTTTTACGAAGACCACGCCAACCACCGCGGTGATCAGACTTGCCCAATTGTCGAGTATGACACGCAGATCAATCTGCATACCGACCGTGATCAAGAATACGCCTAACGCCAATCCTTTAAACGGCGCGGTGATGACTTCTACCTCACCATGATATTCTGTTTCTGCGATGAGGAGGCCAGCAAGAAGGGCGCCCACAATAGGGGAAAGACCAGTAGCGGCGGTGGCAAGGCTTGCCAGGATGATCACCAACAAACTTACGGAAAGGAATAGTTCCGGACTTTTCGTCCGCGCCGCTTGTGCAAAGATACGGGGTAGCAGAAGCCTGCCTAGTACTAGCATGCCGATGACAACAGCACCGCCGATGACCAGCGTGTTGATCATTTCCTCCCATGAGGACCCGCTCGCATAAGAGGGAGCGAGAGCCCCTAGAAGGAATATAATGGGTACAATAGCAACATCTTCGAACAGAAGCATAGCCAATGCAGCGCGCCCTACTGGGCTTTTGGTTCCTGACATCGGCAGTACCAATGCCGTGGATGAAAGGGCAAGTGCCAAGCCTAGGCCGAGCGCGCCAGCCGAATTTTGGCCGATTAGATATAGGACGAAGCCGATTATCAAAGCTGAAATGGTAAGCTCCGCTGCGCCAACCCCGAATACGAGCCGCCGCATGGACCAGAGACGTTTGAACGAGAGCTCCAGACCAATTGAAAAGAGCAACAGGATTATACCGAATTCAGCAAAAGGCGCGATGGCCTCTCGATCATTGATGGTAACAAATTTTAGCCAATCATATTGACCGGATAGGGAACCAAGTCCCGAAGGCCCCAGCAATACACCAACCAAGATAAAGCCGATAATTGGCGTAATTCGAAAACGGGCGAAAGCCGGAATAACAATTCCGGCCGCCCCCAATATAACGATCGCATCAATAAATGCCGGATTGTCGAGTGGTGTACTCATAACAGACACCTATACGCGAAACATCCGGTTTGTCAGCAAGTCAAAACTTGTTGAATTTTATTTCCAGTTTTCCATTTCCGTTTCAAGATTGGAACGCACAGCTTCAAAAAACTGTTCGGTCGTCATCCAGCTTTGATCAGGGCCAATCAGGATCGCGAGATCCTTTGTCATATCGCCATTTTCAACGGTTTGGATGCAGACTTTCTCCAGCGTTTCAGCAAAGCGGGTTACGTCTGGCGTGCCATCAAATTGGCCGCGATAAATCAGGCCGCGTGTCCATGCAAAGATAGAAGCAATCGGGTTGGTTGACGTGGCTTTGCCTTCTTGATGCTGGCGATAATGGCGCGTAACCGTGCCATGCGCCGCCTCGGCTTCGACAGTGTTGCCGGTTGGTGTCATCAATACGGATGTCATCAAGCCCAGTGAACCAAAGCCTTGGGCAACGGTGTCGGACTGGACGTCGCCGTCATAGTTTTTACAGGCCCAGACAAATTTCCCACTCCATTTCATCGCCGATGCAACCATGTCGTCGATCAAGCGATGTTCATAGAGAATGCCAGCTTTTTCAAACTTGTCTTTAAATTCTGCCTCGAACACCTCTTCGAACAAATCTTTAAAGCGGCCATCATAGGCTTTCATGATCGTGTTCTTAGTCGAGAGATAGACAGGCCAGTTGCGGTTAAGGCCGTAATTCATCGAAGCACGGGCAAAATCGCGGATTGAGTCATCGAGATTGTACATCGCCATGGCAACGCCTGGAGACGGGAATTGAAAGACTTCCTCATCAATTTTTGTGCCATCGTCGCCGTCAAACACCAAACGGAGTTTGCCAGGACCAGGCACCTTAAAATCGGTAGCGCGATATTGGTCGCCAAAGGCATGACGGCCAACCACAATCGGGTCGGTCCAGCCCGGAACCAGACGCGGAACATTATCGATCACGATTGGTTCACGGAACACAACGCCGCCCAAAATGTTGCGGATGGTACCATTGGGCGATTTCCACATACGCTTCAGGCCAAATTCCTCAACCCGTGCCTCGTCCGGTGTGATGGTCGCACATTTTACGCCTACGCCATGTTTGTTGATCGCATTGGCAGCATCGACGGTAATTTTGTCATTGGTATCGTCGCGTACTTCAATCGCTAGGTCATAATAGTGCAGGTCAACGTCCAGATAAGGTTCAATCAGTTTCTCGCGAATCCACTGCCAGATGATCCGTGTCATCTCATCGCCATCAAGTTCGACGACCGGGTTTTTGACCTTAATTTTAGACATAGAAATTGTTCTTTCCTGCAATCAATGTGTATCGAAGCATTCGGTGGGAGGAATCTAAGATGATGATCTCTTAGCAAAGATCGCAATATGTTCAACCATCTGTTCATAAGATGTTCAAGACTCTCGCGATTGAACCGGCAAAACTGCAGCAGGAGTATTGTCACAGCAGGACACTCCTCCTAAGGAACATTTTATGGCAATAGAAAAATATTCAAACAAAGGCCTTGGCGAAGCCAAATGGTCCTTTCCACCAATCCACCCCGAAGGGCGCAAGTTTGCGGTCATTGCCGCAGCGATTACGGCCGTTTTTGCATTTTTTGCATGGGAAACTCTGGCGTGGCCGATGGCCGGTATTACCATCTGGGTGCTGGCCTTCTTTCGCGATCCGAAACGCGTCACACCTTTGGACGACAAATTTATCGTAGCGCCAGCAGACGGACTGATAAATTTGATAATGCCAGTGGTACCGCCGGTTGAATTGCAAGGTGAGGGCGGTCTGGGTGATGAGGAATTGATCCGCGTTTCTATTTTTATGAGCGTCTTTGACGTGCATATCAATCGCACGCCGATTGAAGGAACGGTGAAAAGACAGGCATATATATCAGGAAAGTTCCTGAGCGCTGACCTTGACAAAGCCAGTGATGAAAATGAGCGCCAACATTTCATGGTCGAGCGTAATGATGGTTTGAAAGTAGGGTTTACCCAGATTGCTGGTCTGGTTGCGCGTCGCATTATGTCCTTTGTGAAAGAAGGTGACTTCGTAGCGGTCGGACAACGTATCGGTTTGATTCGCTTTGGTAGCCGGGTTGATGTTTACCTGCCCAAGGGGACGACGCCGAACGTAGTTCTGGGGCAGCGCACGATCGCTGGCGAGACTGTGATTGCAGAGATCGGACAGATGAAAGAAATTGAAGGCATTGGCCAATGATGACCATGGTCGGCCGCCACTGATGCCAGACAAGCAACGCATGGAACGACCTGAAAAAGGCATATCGCTACGAGCCTTTACGCCCAATGCTGTGACTGCCTTGGCGCTATGCGTTGGTTTGAGCGGTGTACGCTTTGCTTTTATGGAGAATTGGGTGCTGGCCGCCGGAGCCGTGGTCTTAGCAGGCATATTGGATGGGCTAGATGGTCGGATCGCCAGGCTGCTAAATGCCCAAAGTCGCTTTGGTGCGGAGCTTGATTCGCTATCGGACGTTATTGCCTTTGGCGTCACGCCGGCCCTTGTCATGTTTTTCTGGTCGTTGCAGCATATGCCGCAATTTGGTTGGGTACTCTCGTTGACCATGGCTGTCGGTTGCGCGTTACGCTTGGCCCGGTTCAATGCGCAGATTGATGATGAGGATCAGCCCCACAAGTCGGCAGGGTTTCTCACCGGCATACCAGCTCCGGTAGCCGCGGGACTAGCGATGTTACCGCTCTATCTGTGGGTCATTACCGACCAACAGCTTTTTCGAGAATATTTTATTGTCGGTCCGTGGATCGTCCTGATCGCGTTTTTGATGATTTCCAACACAGCAACTTACAGCTGGTCATCGCTGCGGCTGCGCAAAAATATACGTTTGGAGGCGCTTGCCGGATTTGCCTTGCTGGGCGTTGCGCTGATTAACAATCCTTGGATTACCCTTAGCGCGATCAGTATCGGTTATATCGTGCTGATCCCATTCAGCATTCGCGGCTATGCCAAGGTCAAGCGGCAGCGCGCAGCGGAACTGGTTGAAAAGACCGGCGGCGCGTAGCTGGATGAGGCTTGCTTGTGCGTGTGCGATATTGTGGCGATGACACCGCGCTTTGCGACACAGTCTCACCAAGTTCAGCCAGTATCACGGCCTCTATTTTACCCCGATAAGCATGGAACATCATGACAATGGTCAAAAGTGCGCCCGCAAAAGCAAGGGCAAAAAAGGTGGCTATAGCAATGGTCAGCATGTCAAAATCCCATATGTTCTTTCTATGAACCTTTAATGTTCTAATAATGTTCTCATGTCAAATATTATTTGGAACATGCCTCAAATACGCTTTGAGAAGCCAAAAGGTTACAATTTGAGTTTACCCGCAGGTGCCGGGCGCGGGCGTCTACACTTAGGACTGTGCGCTATAAGGCAGGCAGCCACTCGGACTTGCCGGAGTGCGCGTCGGTGCGCCAGGCACTCCACTGCAGGAATATTCTACAGCGAAAATTGAACAATGAATCGTGGGAGTAACCAATTTCGATGTTCATACGAACCAGTTGTAATCTCGACTAGATATAACAACGGATCAGTATGAAATGCACAAACCAGATGAACTGCCTGAGGCCGTCCAATTGCTTCATGATATTCTGGACCAACTAGATGATTTAGAATTGGGAGTTGCAGCCGTTAAAGTTTCAGAGGCGATAGAAATTTTGGCGCAATCAAACCAACCGCAAGACCTACAAAAATAGTTAAGTGATCGAAGTCGTTAATGCTGAAGGTATGATTGTTCTGACAGCAACGCGCACCCATGCATCTCATGCAGACATTAAGTCGCTCTAAAATTCTGACCCACAGCTTCTTGTGATTTAAGCGCTTCGCTGGGCGTTGTTCTAAACTCCTGGCGGTATAATTTGGCAAAATGTCCGACGCTGGAAAATCCGGAGGCATTGGCAATCTCAGCAACTGTACCAAATTGGCGGAGCAATATGAGGTCGCGCGCATAGCTTAAGCGTATCGACCTTATGAACGCCGCAGGCGCCAAGCCTTGTGATTTTTTGAGGCGGCGACCCAATGTCTTTTCCGTAACCCCCAGTTCCGCGGCCAAAGCGCCGGCGCCAAATCCGCGCTTTCTGACATTGGCAATGACCGCTTGGGTTGCGCGGTCCAGAAACCCTTGCTCAGCCGGAGGCGGCATTTTAATATCCGGGTCGCTGGCCAGAAGCGCGTGGAGGGTTTTTGCTCGCGACCCAGCGGCGTTTTTTGTGTCCTCGCGCTGTTTTTCTGACAGCGCGATTTCCTCACGAAGCTTGACCGCTTCGCTCACCGCAAGATTTCGCTGCTTTTGCATCGCATTGACCATGATGGATATGGCGATCATCATGAATATCGCTTCCACAATCGTCGAGCTACTATAGCTCAGCGTAATCGGCCGCATCATGATAAGATCAAATGCCGAGCTTGTTTCCGTGACTGTGACCGGGAATTTGAAAAAATAGAGCGACGAGAAAAGACCAAGGCTCAGCGCCACCAGGGACGCAAAGACGGGAATAGCCTGCTTCACGCCATCAAACATTTTTCGCCCCGCCACATAGAGCAGAATAAACGGGTTGATGATGAGCAGGATGGAAACCGGCGTTCCCCAATCCAATGGATCGATCATCGCCCATATGGTGCCAACCACGCCAAGGCCGGTTAGCCAATGAAATATAGTCTGCTTTCTTTTCCGCGGATCAGTATCAATGGTGAGGAGTATGCGGCAATATTGAATATTGGCGATCATCACCAGACCGGATGCCAGTTCGATAAACGGTCGCCACTGCTGCGTTGAAATGGTTGAACCGAACAGCACGCGTGGCCACCCGTCATACAGGAATGTCATGCAGAACATACCGATCAGATAGGCCGCATAAAATTGATAAAAACGCGGGTGAATATGCCGGAACAATATCAGGCTGAACAGGATCATCATAATGCAAAAGCCCAGCATCACAGCGGATATGGCGGTAAAGCCGCTGGACCAGCTCGACAGCAGATTAACCGATCCGATGACCGGTGTGACGGCGGGCGCATAGGTGCCCGAAACACGGGCATAGTAAGTTTCTTCCGCACCCGGTTCGATGCGGAAAGAGACAGCGGTTTGCAGCCTGTCATTGTCGCTTTGCGCCGCCGGGATGGTTCGGCCGTCTTGCGCTATGCGGACAAGCGCGCCGCCGCGCACGTGAAACAGGGTCACGTCATCCACCACGGTTTCCATGAACGATATGCCCCATGCCTTTTCGTCCGCATGCGGATTGCGGGCTGTAAATTTCAACCACAGCGCGCCGGGGGGTCGCGCGATATCAAACTGCTCTTCGCAGGGTATGAAGGCGAAGGTCTGGGCGGCTATCCTGTCCGCACTGATCGTTCCCGCCCTATCCAGAAAGTAACTCGCCGCAAGCGGTTTTAACTGGCCGTTTGGCAAATCGGCGAGAATATTGATACTCGCCCTGTCTTCGTCACTCTCAACACAGTTCTCACTACCGCCCTGCGCGAAGGCTGCCGGAGGCACCACATGACTGCACAATAGCAACGCGACCCAAAAAAATACCGCTGCTCGCGTGAATTTCATCACGGTGATTCTTCCGGAAATAGCCACTTGCATGGTATTTCGAGACAGCCGTTAGACCATGAAGAGCGTATTTCGGACAAAATTGGATGCGTTTCGGACAATCTGGCCACGACCCCTTTTTCCCTCCCTTTACCGCTGTTTACATCATCTCAGAAACGGATCGGCAGTGCAATGGCTGGAAACGGCATATTGCAAACGGACGGACTCGGCCCAGCGCCGGTCATCGTCGCTGCCTCCATTTCTACGCCGGTTATCGACCAGAGACCGGCGGTTTGAAAGCACCGGGGAGGACCATATGAGCCACTATTTTACGCGCTGTCGCACGACCGAGATTCGAGCCTTCGAGGCTCGATGTCGAGGGGGCATGAGTAGGCACCCGCGGGAATGGGCGGGGTGCTCCCCGGTGTCCCGTCCATTTCGCGCGTGCCCACCAAGCACTCCAGATATCCATCAGACATCATTGGGCCGACCCGCCCGCCAAGCAGCCATAATGGCGCTCACCCCAATTAAGGAATTTGCATCATGAACCTTTCAACCAAAACTATCCGGCGCAGCCTTCTTGTCGCCACTAGCATTTCAGCTCTTTCCTTCGCTACGCCGTCATCGGCGGAAACATGTTTGCTCGACCGCGATAATGACGGTGTGGTTGATGCAGGAACTGACAATGACGGCGGCGCAGACGCCGAGGGGAACGACCAGCAACTGGCCTGCGGCGTTGGAGCAACGGCCACCGGCGACCAAAGCACTGCAATTGGCGCAAATAGCGAGGCCAATGGAGATCGGGCAATAGCCATAGGCGCTGAAAGCGTAGCTGGAGGCGGAGGCACCGCTATCGGTACTGAAAGCGTAGCCGGAGGCGGAGGCACTGCTATCGGTCTCCAAAGCTCGGCGAGTGGAGCTTCCAGCGTTTCCGTTGGGCAATTCAGCAGGGCAACCGCGCCTGATAGTACGGCTATCGGCACAGAAAGTCGAGCCTCTGGCACCAGCAGCACCGCAGTGGGGCACGGCAGCATAGCGAGCGGCACAGGCAGTTCCGCTTTCGGAGATCGCGCTGAGGCCACAGCCCCTGGCAGCACAGCCATCGGCTCACAGAGCGATGCGACTGCTACAGGCAGTACTGCAACAGGGCGAAACAGCAGGGCGGTTGGTCAGGAAAGCACCGCCAATGGGCTTGTCAGCACTGCGTCCGGCGTTAGAACCACAGCAGTCGGCGCTTTCAGTCAGGCAACGGGTGATCGCAGCACAGCCATCGGTGCACTGAGTGAGGCCAGCGGCGAGCAATCCATCGCGCTAGGCGCCGATGGCGCCGACGGTAATGCCCGCGGTGCTATAGCATCCGCCGATGGCGCCATCGCAATCGGCAATGATGCGCAGGCGACCAGCGAACGGGCGGTGGCGCTTGGCCTTGGGGCAATTGCATCCGGCTCCACCGCACTTGGCGGCGGCGCTCAGGCCACTGGTGCTGGTTCGATTGCCATCGGTATAGATTCTCGAAGCACCGGTGCGCGTTCTGTTGCCATAGGCGAAGATGGCCGGGACCCCGATGCTCTGGGCGCGCGGGCCACGGGCGATGACAGCACGGCAGTGGGCAATGATGCATTGGCCAACAATGCCCAAGCAAGCGCGTTCGGATCCGGAAGTGCGGCGAGCGGGACCGGCAGCATCGCCATTGGAGCTTCCAGCCAGGCCAGTGCTGCACGCAGTACCGCCGCCGGATTTAGCAGCGTGGCCAGCGGTTTGGGCAGCGCCGCCATCGGGGCTTCCAGCGAGGCCAGTGGTATCAACAGCACCGCTATCGGACGCGACAGTCGGGCCAGCGGGGTCGGTGGCACCGCTACCGGAACTTTCAGTGAATCTAGCGGTATCAGCAGCACTGCTAACGGGCAGTCCAGTGTGGCCAGCGGTGAACGCAGCACCGCTATCGGAACTTCCAGCGACGCAACCAGTGCATATAGCACCGCACTCGGTTCTCTCAGTGAAGCCAGCGGTGATCGCAGCACCGCCATCGGTTCAAGAAGTGTGGCCAGCGGTGACCAGTCTATTGCTATTGGTGCAGATGGCGACGATCCCAACAATATTGGCGCTCTTGCTGCTACCGCCTCCGCCAGGGGCGCGGTTGCGATCGGTAATGAAACACAGGCAACGGCGATTAATTCGGTGGCGCTGGGCGCTGGATCCATTGCTAATCGCGCTAACAGTTTATCGGTCGGCTTTGTCGGCGGTGAGCGGCAGATCGTCAATGTCGCAGCAGGTACGCAAGACACCGATGCTGTGAACCTGGCCCAGCTTAACTCATCCCTCGCGGTGGCGGGCGCCAGCGGCTGTCGCAACAATCCCGGTCCTGACGGCATCCCCGGCACCGCTGACGATCCCGCCGACACGCTTGAATGCGGTGACGGGGCTATGGCCTCGGCGGCTGGCAGCACCGCAATCGGTGACAATAGCGAGGCAAGCGGGGAAGGAGCGAGCGCGGTTGGTAACAGCGCACAAGCTTCCGGTGATGATGCCATCGCCTTCGGAACAAGGGCAAGCGCTACCGGTGAAGACAGCACTGCAATCGGTACAAGGAGTGAGGCTAGCGGTGAAAGCAGCATTGCCATGGGCCGCACCAGTAAGGCCAGCGGTATAGAGGGCATCGCCATTGGCGTATTCAGTAAGGCCAGCGGTGAAGAGGGGATCGCCATTGGCTCCTTCAGCGACGCCAGCGGTGAAGAGGGGATCGCCATTGGCTCCTTCAGTGAGGCCAGCGGTGTAGACGGCATCGCCATTGGTTCATTCAGTGACGCCATCGGTGACCGCAGTGCGGCCATCGGGTCTTTCAGTGATGCCACCGGTGACCGCAGCACGGCCATCGGGTCTTTCAGTGATGCCGCCGGTGACCGTAGCACCGCACTTGGAAATAACAGCAGCGCAGCCGGTTTAAACAGCACGGCCATCGGTGTAAACACCGATGCCACCGGTGACCAATCTTTAGCGATCGGCAGCGATGGCGGGGACGATGATACTCTTGGTGCAGTTGCTTCCGGCGGGGATGCGGTAGCCCTCGGCAATGATGCACAGGCAACTGCGTTTAACTCCATCGCATTGGGCGCTGGTTCCGTTGCTGATCGTGAGGACAGCCTGTCGGTCGGCGCGGTGGGTGCAGAACGGCAGATCGTCAACGTTGCAGCAGGCACCGAAGATACCGATGCGGTCAATGTCGGGCAGCTGACTATGGTTGCAGACGCCGCCGCCAATGCGCAGGGTACAGCCAATACGGCACTGGCCAATGCGGCCACGGCCCAAACCCGTGCGGATGAGGCTTTTGCCAATGCCGCAACCGCACAAACCACAGCCGATACGGCGCGCGCAGCAGCGCGGGCGGCGCAGCTAGCGGCGGATCAAGCGGGAGCCGGCGTGGTCGAGGCGCAGGCCAAGGCGGACGAGGCTTTTGAAACGGCCGTCGAAGCACAGGCAGACGCGAACACCGCGCGGAACGAAGCGATGCAGGCGCAGACCGATGCCAATCGCGCGCTGGCACAGGCCGAAGCCAACAGCGAAGAACTGGCCTATTTTGACAGCAACAGCAGCGGCCCCGGCGCCAGCGCCACCGGTCAGGATGCCCTGGCGATAGGCGCGGGCAGCGAAGCCAGCGGCGAAGAGTCTGTGGCCATCGGGGTTGGTGCCCAAGCGATAAATGGCAAAGCCGTCTCCATCGGCTCCAATAATATCGCCTCTGGCAATGGCGCAGTTGCCATCGGTGACCCGAACTTCGCGACCGGCACAGGTGCGGTGGCATTGGGTGCTGATAACCGCGCAACAGGAACAGGGGCTGTGGCCATCGGTAATCTCAACGTCGCTAATGGCAATGGGGCGATCGCTCTGGGCAACGGTGCTTCGGCGATAGGCGATGGCGCGGTTGCCATCGGTCCAAGCGCTGTTGCCGATCGTGATAATCTGATCGCATTGGGCGGTGACAATGCGACGGTGCGTATATCCGGGCTGACCTCATCAGCCAGTCAGGCGGCCCAAGAAGGCGCGCTGAGCTTGGTCACCACCGATGCCGCTGGCAATCTCGGCGCGACATCCCTCGACGTGGGCGGGCTCGCCAATCTCGGCGGGCGGGTTACCGGGCTGGAGACGCGAACAGCGGCGTTGGCCAGTCGGGTTTCGTTGATCGACCGGCAAGCCAATGGTGGGATCGCAGCGTCTATGGCTATGTCCGGTGCCATGATCGTACCAGACAGCACGATGTCGCTATCGTTTAACCTGTCTACCTATGGCGGCGAACGTGGCTTCTCGACAGCTTTTGTCGGCAGGTTGACGGACAAAGTCTATTTCTCCGGCGGCATTGCGGGATCTTCGGTCAAAGGCACCACCGGCGGACGAGTAGGCTTTGCGATTGGGTTTTAGCGCGTGGGTTTCCCTTTAAGTGCTAATATCGAACAACCAGCCCTAGTGCTGAGAATCGCGTGCCTTTCTTTGACAAAAAAATGCCCCGTCGACTTGAGGAGTCAAACGGGGCGCCGGAACGTTGGGTCGCAAAATACGTTCCGGAGTCCGCTGTAGTCAAATTTCTTTAATCCGCATTGTATGAAATGGACTCCCCGGCTCACTTAACCAAAATGGGGATGTTAGCTTAGGTTCAAGCGGCGCCAATCACATGGCCTTGAAAGCCAATGCGCCCATTTTGAAGCGCGATACTGAGCAGAAACGCAAAAGAACCTAGTCAAACATTATAAATTGCCGCTGTCTCTGCACGGGCCTTTACTTGTTGCTTTTGTCCATTCGGTACATTTCAAGGCCTACGGCCCAGCGACGCTGAAAGCCTTTCCAGTGATCGGACTCCTTGGAACCGGCCATTTTCCCGTTTAACTGCTCACCAAAACCAATGGGCCATTTGCTGTCGTTGGAGTCCGGCGTGGGGACGTTCAAATAGTCCGCTTTGGCTGTATCGCCTTTCAGCGCCATATCCAGAAAAGCAGTCACAAAATGCTGATTGATGGCGTTTAGTCGATCGCTTCGCCACACCGGCTCTTTCAGAAATTCGGTTGTGGTAAATTCGCCGTCTGGGTCTAGATCAAATTCATTCCCGATAATATTGTGCCGCGCTTCACGGTAAACCAGCATATAGCGATCTGCCCCTGTCATATTCTCGAACAGCCACTTCACGCCCTCTTCGTAATTTACCACGTCATCCTGATTTCCGGCGATGACGAGCACGGGCTTGTCAATCTTTCCCACACTATCTGCAGTCCATGCTCTGCTGTCAGGCTGACCGCCCCAAGGGGAGAATGTAACCAGTGATTTAATCGGAAGCGGTTTTCGTGACGCTTCCTTCATCGCGGTTTGGGCTGTTTCGGGAATATTGGACATGGGATTATTTGCAAAATCATAGGGAGCGCCAGCGGAAGCAATCGCCCCATATCCGCCCATAGAATAGCCAATCAATCCGACATTATCCGCGTCAATTTGCGCAGCATAGGCTTGTAATCCCGATTGAGCATCTTCCAATATCTGCGTCAGAATCTGCCGCTGATCCAAAGTTCTATCGACAAGAACATTGCCAAAGGACAAGAAAAAAGAAGTGACACCATCAATAGGTCTGTCCGCATGATCGATCGAGGCGACGATATAGCCGTGCGAAGCAATTTGTTCCGCGAGATTGCTAAACTGCGTGTCCCATCCACCAAAGCCATGGGACATAAGGACGAGAGGGTATTTTTGATCAACAACGGCGTTGGCATCGGGTACGGCAAAGCCTTGTGAGGAAATTGTCACCGGGTCCTTACCTGGTGGCCGCATGATGTGCTTATATTGGGCTTTTTTGCCATCGGCGGTTTCAGCCGGATACCAGAATCGAACTGACAGCTCCCGGTTCGCATCAGTCAGATTTCCTGAAATTGCACCCCAAGTTGTGATGGTGGTACGGCTCTCGAGCGCAAATTTTTTGACGCTCGTTCCGATATCATATGCACCGGGTCGCCCTAGTTCTGGGGCTTCACCGGCTTTTCCTTCATGGACGGTTGGCGCAGCCATATAAGCAGCGGATGCGGCACCAATCAGAACGGTTCCGAATAGCATTGCTGCAATTGTTCTTTTCCTCATCAGGCGTTCCTTATTGGCGTTCTATGAGCGCAGTGAAATGTGCAGGGCAAGCGGTATCAGCTGTGCTTGTGTTATCTAACCGTATCGAAGGATCAAATGCAAAATTGGTATCTGATCAATTTAATGGGAATTTTCAGATGATTCGTGAGCAATAAGGAGCAACGCCCGGATTGAGATTTTCAAATTTTATGCTTCTTACTGTAACCAAGTCCATCATTTTCCCGATTTAAGCTTGCATTTCCTGCCACTCCGCTTTAACGGCACGCTCATTCCACATGGAAAGCACTCATACCGGTGCCAAAGTCTGCCTTTTAGGTCGTCCGAGGTTCTCAGCTTTCCAGAGGCATAACCGGATAAGGAGAACTATTATGGCGGCCCCTGTCGTCACCCTACAGCAATTGATTGAAGCCGGATCGCATTTCGGCCACCAGACCCACCGCTGGAACCCAAAGATGAAACCATACATCTTCGGAGCCCGTAACGGTGTCCATATTCTTGACCTTTCGCAGAGCGTGCCTTTGTTCGCGCGCGCACTTGATTTCATTGCAAACGCAGTGTCTTCCGGCGGGAAAGTTCTTTTCGTTGGTACGAAGCGTCAGGCACAAGAGCCTATCGCTGAAGCAGCCCGTGCAAGCGGACAGCATTTCGTCAACCACCGTTGGCTCGGTGGCATGCTGACCAACTGGAAAACCATCTCCAATTCTATTCGCCGGATGAAGACGCTCGAAGAGCAGCTTTCTGGTGACATGGCTGGTTTCACCAAGAAAGAAGCCCTGCAGATGACGCGTGAGCGTGATAAGCTTGAGCTGTCCCTTGGCGGTATTCGTGACATGGGTGGCATTCCGGACGTAATGTTCGTGATTGATGCCAACAAAGAAGAGCTTGCGATTAAAGAAGCCAATGTCCTTGGTATTCCAGTGGTTGCAATTCTTGATTCCAACGTTGATCCCAGCAACATCGCATTCCCGGTACCGGGCAATGATGATGCGGCGCGCGCTATTCGCCTTTACTGCGAATCCGTGGCTGCAGCTGCGACCAAAGGCGGCCAAGAAGCTGCTGTTGCTTCGGGTAAAGACCTTGGTGCAGAAATCGCTCCGCCGGCAGAAGCAATTGTTGCAGACGCTGCAGCGGTAGAAGCAGAAGCGCCAGCCGCTCCTGCAGAAGCAGCGCCAGCAGCCGAAGAAGAGCCCGCCAAAAAAGCACCAGCCAAAAAGGCGCCTGCGAAAAAAGCACCTGCCAAGAAAGCTGCTGCCAAAAAAGACGATGATAAGAAAGCCGACGAAAAGGCTTAAACTTGAAGCGTCTTCGTTCGGTCATATATTGATCGCATAAGAAAATGGCGGGGCGGCATCGGTGCTGCCCCTTCATTTTATTAAAAACACCACATTCTCACACATGACAATTGAGGAACTTAAAAATGGCTATTACCGCAGCAGCAGTGAAAGAACTGCGTGAGCGCACCGGCGCTGGCATGATGGATTGCAAAAAAGCATTGAGCGAAACAAATGGCGACGTGGAAGCAGCGGTAGATTTGCTGCGCACCAAAGGCCTTGCTGCCGCTCAGAAAAAATCAAGCCGGACGGCCGCAGAAGGCCTTGTTGGCGTGGCCGTATCGGGCACCAAGGGCGTTGCTGTTGAAGTGAACAGCGAAACCGACTTTGTTGCCAAGAACGAACAGTTCCAGGCTTTTGTCAGCGGCGTAACTGATGTGGCGCTTGGCTTGGGCAGCGATGATGTTGAAGCTTTGTCCGCAGCGGATTTCCCTGGCGGCGGCACGGTTCAGGAAACACTGACCAACAATGTTGCGACCATCGGCGAAAATCAGGCGATCCGCCGGATGAAAACCGTTGCAGTGAGCAGCGGCACAGTCGTTCCTTACATCCACAATGCTGTGACCCCGACAATGGGCAAAATCGGCGTGCTGGTTGCGCTGGAAAGCACCGCTGGCGCCGATGTTCTGGAGCCGCTTGGCAAGCAGATTGCGATGCATATCGCAGCAGCCTTCCCATTGGCGTTGAACGCTGATGGACTCGACCAAGATACGATGGAGCGTGAGCGGGCGATTGCAGCGGAAAAAGCAGCCGAATCCGGCAAGCCCGCGAATATCGTTGAAAAAATGGTTGATGGCGCGATGGCAAAATTCGCCAAAGAAAACGCGTTGCTGAGCCAGATTTTCGTGATGGATAACAAGACACCTATCGCGCATGTTGTTGAACAGGCCGGCAAAGATGCTGGCGCTGAAATCAAGTTGACCGAATATGTCCGCTTCCAGCTCGGTGAAGGCATCGAGAAGAAAGAAGAAGATTTTGCAGCAGAAGTGGCTGCGACACTCGGTAACTAAAAACAGGATTTGCGGCCAAATTTCGGTTTGGTGCATTAACACTTGGCGCAATGGCGCGGACTATCTATGGTCTGCGCCATTGTTGTTTTCGGCGTTGTTTCTTGTGGTGTTTCTAGCGTCATGAACGGGCTGATGCGTGGCAGTTAGTGGGATGGATTTTGCATGAAAAGACCAGCGTTTAAGCGCATTTTGTTGAAACTCTCCGGTGAGGCTCTGATGGGCTCTGGTGATTTCGGAATCGATCCGGAAACCGTGAATCGGATCGCAGCCGAAGTGAAGTCCGCCAAAGAAGCCGGTTATGAGCTTTGCCTCGTCGTCGGCGGCGGGAATATTTTTCGCGGGTTAGCGGCGGCAGCCAAAGGGTTCGATCGGACCAGCGCCGACTATATGGGTATGCTGGCAACCGTGATGAATGCACTAGCGGTGCAGAATGCACTGGAGCAAATGGGCTGTGACACGCGGGTGTTATCCGCCATTCCGATGGCTAGCGTGTGCGAGCCCTATATTCGCCGCAAAGCTGTCCGGCATCTCGACAAGGGCCGGATTGTGATATTTGCGGCGGGAACCGGAAACCCCTATTTTACAACCGATACTGCAGCCGCCTTGCGCGCGGCCGAAATGGGTTGTGAAGCTCTGTTCAAAGGCACCAGCGTTGACGGGGTCTATAATGCGGACCCCAAAACCAATCCCGACGCAGTGCGTTATGACGCGTTGAGCTTTGATCAGGTGCTGACCGACAATTTGAAGGTGATGGATGCCAGTGCCGTGGCGCTGTGCCGGGAAAATAATATTCCGATTGTTGTGTTCACCATCCGTGAACAAGGCAATTTGGCGACCGTCCTTGGTGGCGGCGGAACCGCGACCATTGTTGGCGCAACAGAATAGATATTTGGGAGAATTGAGCTATGGCGAAATATGACAAGAGCGAATTAGAAAAACGCATGAACGCTTCGCTTGATGCGCTGAAGCACGACCTGAGCGGGTTGCGCACGGGGCGCGCCAATATCGCTTTGCTCGATAGCATAACGGTGGAAGTATACGGCGCTAAAATGCCGCTTAATCAGGTGGCGACAGTGTCGGTGCCGGAACCGCGCATGTTGTCCATTCAAGTTTGGGACAAGGGCAATATTCAGCCTGTGGAAAAATCGGTACGATCCGCTGGCCTGGGCCTCAACCCGATTGTTGATGGGCCCAATATCCGTTTGCCTATTCCCGATCTAACCGAAGAACGGCGCAAGGATTTGGCCAAGCTTACTGGCCAGTTTGCTGAAAAAGCGCGGATTGCGATCCGTAATGTTCGGCGCGATGGCATGGATGACATCAAGGCGGACGAGAATAAAAAGGAAATCGGCGAAGACGATAAAAAACGTCTCGAGACCGAAGTCCAGAAACTGACCGATGCGATGATCGAAGAAGCGGACAAGCTGTCAACCGCCAAGGAACAGGAAATTTTGACACAGTGAGGCTCGCGCCCTTCAAAAAAGGGTCTATTGATCCGGATGCAGATGCTGTGGAAGCGGTAGATCCGACCTATGGTGCGCGTCATATTGCGATAATCATGGACGGCAATGGCCGCTGGGCGAAAAGTAAGCATCTACCAAGGGCATTGGGCCATAAAAAAGGCGTCGAGGCCGTTCGCGATATTGTGCGCGTCGCGGGGGAAATGGGTATTGAGGCGTTGACTCTTTATGCCTTCTCCTCCGAAAACTGGAGCAGGCCGGCAGACGAAGTTTCTGATTTAATGGGCCTACTCCGCCAATATATCCAATCGGATATTGATGAGTTTGATGAAAACGGTATCCGCCTCAAAGTCATTGGCAATTACAAGGCGCTCGATAGCGACATTGTGCAGTTGATCGACAATGCTTTGGAACGAACAGCTGGCAACGACCGTATGACGCTCGCCATTGCTTTGAACTATGGCGCACAGGATGAAATGTTGAGGGTGGTGCAAAACATCGCCAAGTCTGTGAAGCTTGGGACTGTAGAGCCGGATCAAATTAGTATCGATCAACTGTCGGGCGCAATGGATACCGCAGGCATGCCGCCGCTTGACCTATTGATACGGACCTCTGGCGAATTGCGGCTGTCCAATTTTTTGCTTTGGCAGGCTGCTTATTCCGAACTATATTTTACGGATACTCTTTGGCCCGATTTCGACAAAGAAGAGCTTCAACGGGCCTTGAAGTCTTTTGGAGATCGGGACCGCCGTTTCGGCGGCCGCTAAGCTATGACTGGCCCCAATAGTCCTGCAAAAAAGCCGCCTAGTGAACTGATGACCCGGATCATCGTCGGTGTGGCGCTTGTTGCCGTGACGGTTACGACTTTGGTCGTCGGTGATCATGCCATCGGCAAACACGCCTTGTGGCTCTTGGTCATATTAATGTCATTGGGCATATTGTCTGAATGGGCGGAACTGACCGGGCGCTTGGAGAATAAGCGGCTGGCGCTTTATGCTCTATCTGTACCGCTTGCGATCATGTCCTATTTGGCGGCGGGGCCGTCTTTTCTCGCGTTGGGACTGATATTGGGCGCGGCGATGTTCATTGCGGTATTCGATCGTTCGATCAAATTGTCACTTGGGATATTTTATGCTGGATTACCAGCGCTTTCCATATTGTACCTACGAGGTACTGATAATGGTTTGCTGATAGTGTTCTGGACGCTGGCATTAGTATGGGCGACCGATATTGGTGCCTATTTTTCAGGCCGCGCGATTGGTGGCCCTAAGCTCGCGCCGACCTACAGTCCCAATAAAACATGGGCAGGTTTAATCGGCGGGGTGGTTGTCACGGGGTTGTTCAGCTTTGCCTTGCATGCCTATTTCCAATTGCCGTTTCGGCTGGTGCTGCTCAGCCTCCCGCTTGCTGTATTGGCTCAAATGGGTGATTTGTTTGAAAGCCAGATGAAGCGCCGGGCAGGGGCCAAGGATAGCGGTACGATTTTCCCCGGCCATGGCGGCGTCATGGATAGGCTGGACGGCTTAATTCCGGTCGCGCCGGTTGTTGCGGTCATTATTTTACTTGGTGCCCAGTGACGCATGCATCGATCAGAACTGTTTCCATATTCGGGGCTACGGGTTCTGTTGGGACGTCGACGCTCGATCTGATCCGGCTCGACCGAGACAAATATCGCATCCTGGCCTTAACGGCGCATAGCAACGCCAAAGAGCTAGCAAAGCTCGCCAAGGAGTTTGACGCCGAGATCGCGGTTATTTCGGACGTCAGCCAATATGACACACTGAAAAACTTGCTGGCGGGAACGAAAATCGAAGTCGCTGCAGGACCGGACGCATTGGTTGATGTGGCTGGCCGGTCGCCAGATTGGACCATGGCGGCGATTGTTGGCTGTGCTGGCTTGCCGCCGACATTGGCCGCGTTGAAATGCGGGAAAACCGTAGCGCTGGCCAACAAAGAGGCTTTGGTCTCCGCTGGCGCGCTGATGATGGCGGAAGCGAAAGAAGCAGGGGCCACGCTCTTGCCGGTGGATTCGGAACATAATGCGATCTTCCAAAGCCTGCAGGGCGGGCGGATTGATCAGGTCCGCAAAATTACTTTGACCGCTAGTGGCGGGCCGTTCCGGACATGGTCGAAAGAGCAGATGGCCTCTGTCACGCCCGAGCAGGCCGTGGCGCATCCGAACTGGGACATGGGCGCCAAGATATCCGTCGACAGCGCCACGATGATGAACAAGGGTTTAGAGCTGATCGAAGCCCATCACCTTTTTCCCGTTGGTCTGGATAATATTGATATATTGGTCCACCCCCAATCGGTCATCCATTCGATGGTAGAATATAAAGATCACTCGACTCTGGCTCAGCTGGGATCGCCGGATATGCGCATTCCGATTGCCAGCGCGCTGGCGTGGCCAGAGCGGATGAAAACGGATTGTGTGCCGCTCGATTTGGCCAAGATTGCGCGACTGGATTTTGAAGCGCCGGACGATGATCGGTTCCCGGCAATCAAGCTGGCACGCGATGCCATAGAAGTCGGTGGCGCGGTTCCGGCGATATTAAACGGGGCCAATGAAATTGCGGTCGCCGCTTTCTTGAAGAGGGATGTTCAGTTTCTGGAAATCACCGAGATTGTATCGCGCATTATTGACAGCTATAGCCCGCCGGTACCGCGTGATCTTGCGGACATATTCGGCATTGATACCGAAGCGCGGGTCCGAACGAAGGCCATGATTGAGGATGTTAGAGTTTGACTGAAAACCCAGGTATATTGCTGACATTATTCGCTTTTTTGCTCACTATCGGTGTGCTCGTTTTCATTCATGAAATGGGTCATTATTTGGTTGGGCGCTGGTGCGGCGTGAAAGCCGATACTTTTTCCATTGGTTTTGGGAAAGAACTTGTCGGCTGGAACGACAAACGCGGCACGCGATGGAAAATCTGCGCGCTGCCTCTGGGCGGCTATGTGCAATTTGCCGGAGACATGGATCCGGCCAGCACCCCCAGCGAGGATTGGCTGGAATTGCCGCCAGAAGAGCGCAACCGGACCTTTCAATCGAAGTCTCTATGGAAGCGCGCCGCGATTGTTTTTGCTGGCCCAGCTATCAATTTCCTTTTTGCTATCCTGATATTGGCCGGATTTGCGCTGACTTTTGGCGAAAGCGTAACGCCGCCGGTTGTTGGAACAGTCGCCGAAAAATCAACAGCAGAAGCCATCGGTTTGAAAGCGGGTGATAAAATTGTTTCTATTGATGGTGATGCGATTGATCGCTTTACGGATTTGTCGCGCGAAATTTCGATCATTCCTGCGAAAGAAGTAGAAATAGCTTTCGAGCGTGATGGGAGAGTTATCTCCAAAGAAGCTAAAATTGGCGTGCGTCTGGAAAAAGACCGGTTTGGCAACGAATATAAGATCGGTTTACTGGGAATATCGCCAGACAGGATAGAACGCCGGGACGTTTCGTTATGGGAGGCGCCCATTGTCGCGACGCGGCAGACCGGCGAGATTGTCGATCTGATCGTCACGACATTGGGTCAGGTGATCAGTGGCCGGCGTTCGGTCAAAGAGCTTGGCGGGCCGCTTAAAATCGCGCAAGTTTCCGGCGAGCAATTTGTTGCCGGGCTCAGCCAGTTCATATTCTTTGTAGCGTTAATCTCAATTAACTTAGGGTTCATCAACCTCCTGCCAATCCCCATGCTCGATGGTGGGCATTTGATGTTCTATGCCATAGAAGCGGTTCGGCGAAAGCCTGCCAATCCTATGGTTCAGGAATGGGCATTCCGATCAGGTTTTGCTCTTGTTGTGATGTTCATGCTGGTGGTGACGTTTAATGATTTGGCCTCTTTTGGATTGTTCAGGGCGATCTCTGGTTAATTGCCCGTTGATTGATGGCTCTGGTTGGGGCAGGGGGTTCGCAAAACTTGATGCAAAATATGCACGGGTTGTTATTTTTTGAGTTTAAGGCGTGAAAGCGAGTTTGTCTGTGAAGCATAAAAAACGGCTCCTGCCCATATTGTTGAGTGGTACTATTTTGGCAGGTATTACGGTGCCCGCACATGCGCAGGAAGCACCTGCCGTCCAACCAGTTTTACCGGTCGATAATACGATCCGGTCTATTGTTGTAAACGGGTCTCAGCGGCTCGAGTCAGGCACTGTCCTCTCTTACATGAAGTTGCGGGTCGGACAGACCTATACCCAGGAAGCAGCTGACCAAGCTCTTAAAGACTTGTTTGAAACGGAATTATTCAAAGATGTCAGTATCCGCAACAATGCTGGAGCTGTCGTCATTGAGGTTATCGAAAACCCGGTGATTAATCGCATCTTGCTGGAAGGCAATAAGCGGATCAAGGAAGACAAGATTCGCCCGGAAATCCGTTTGGCGCCGCGTCAAATTTTCACGCGTTCCAAGGTGCGCGCCGATGTCGCGCGTATTGTTGAGCTTTACAAACGTAAGGGCCGATTCGCAGCGAGCGTCGAGCCTAAAATGGTTCAGCTTGACCAAAACCGTGTAGATATCGTGTTCGAGGTTAACGAGGGCCCGAAATCCAAAGTTCAGCAGATTAATATCATCGGAAATGAAGTGTTCTCGGATGGCAAGTTGCGTGGCGAAATGGCGACCAAGCAGGCGCGCTTCTATCGCTTCTTCAGCTCCAGCGACACTTATGATCCGGATCGCCTTGCCTTTGACCAACAGAAGCTGCGCCAATTTTATCTGACCGAAGGCTATGCCGATTTCCGTGTGATCTCAGCAGTTGCGGAACTGACGCCAGACAAAAAAGACTTTATCATCACCTATGTGGTGGAAGAGGGCGAGCGTTACAAATTTGGTGACGTTGCTGTTGAAAGCGAAATTCGTGACTTTACCGCCGAAACGTTGACGCCGCGTTTGCCGATGAAGGAAGGTGATTTCTATAACGCTAAACAAGTCGAGGACACAGTAGAAAGCCTTAGTGAAACTGCGGGTTTATTCGGTTATGCTTTTGCCGATGTTCGTCCGGAATTTGATCGCGATAAAGAAACCCTGACGATGGGAATTACGTTCAAGGTTGCTGAAAGTGACCGGGTTTATGTTGAACGCATCGATATTAACGGAAATACACTGACTGTAGACAAGGTCGTCCGCCGTGAATTCCGTTTGAATGAAGGTGATGCTTTTAATAGTTTTCAAGTGAAGCGCTCCGCCAACCGGATCAAGTCTCTGGGCTTTTTCCAGGACGAACTGGAAATTGAACAGAAGCAGGGCAGTGCGCCTGACCGGATCATCTTGGAAGCGAATGTTGAAGAACGCGCCACCGGTGAGCTACAGCTTTCCGCTGGTTTCTCAAGCGTAGAGAATTTCATTTTGCAAGCGTCCGTTCGTCAGCGGAACTTCCGCGGCAAAGGTCAGGAATTGCGGGCGAGTGTGAGTTATTCCAGCTTCTCTCAATCTATCGAACTGGGTTTTACCGAGCCTTATTTGTTTGATCGGAACATTGCAGTTGGCGTCGATCTCTTCCGCCGCGATTTGAATAGTTTCAACTTTGTCGGCAATGATCGCGAAACAACTTTTGAACAGCTGACCACTGGTTTCCAAGTCCGTGCCGGTGTACCGATTACTGAATATTTCTCGGCCTCCCTCCGCTACGGTTTGAGCTTTGATGATGTGACGTTGGATCGAAATCTATTCTTCACCGATCTGAACGGTGATAATGTCCGCGGAAACAGTGCGGACGATTTTTGTGATCCACTGGTTGCAGGTCGTTTTCTTTGTGATGCCCTCGGTGAACGGACGACATCATCTATAGGCGCTTCATTGATTTACGATGATCGCGATAATCGCGTCCGGCCAACACGTGGGCAAACCATTGTTGGCAGCTTGGATTTTGCCGGGTTAGGCGGCAGCGTCAAATATCTAAAAGGGCGACTTAATGCAGCCAAATATTGGCGGCCTTTCGGTCAGTTTATTTTCTCTATCAGCGGGGAAGCAGGCTATATTTACGCATTGGAAAATCGTGGCAGTGCAGCAGATGGGATTGATGACGTTCGACTGACCGATCGGTTCTTTCTTGGTGAACCGCAAATTCGCGGATTTGGTATTCGCGGTGTTGGTCCTCGCGTTGTTCGTAATTTCACACAACCAGGGTTGGATGCGAATGGTAATGCGATTAACGAACTTATCATCAATGAAAATGGCCGACAAACCGATGATGCGATCGGCGGCCGGGCTTATTATCTGGCGCGTGCTGAACTAGAGATACCTCTGGGTTCCGGCATTCGAGAGCTTGGATTACGGCCTTCGATCTTCGTAGATGCCGGCGCAGTGTTCAACGTGACGACGCCGATTCTTCAGAATCCACAATTTTTTGGCACGCTTAATCAACGAGATGACAATGGTGACGTGGTGTTGGTACCCAGTGCTGCTGATCCTACTCAGCTGGTGCCCGTGCCGGTTCCCAATTCTCTCGGCTTTTTGAGAACCGACTCAGCCGGTAACGCTGTTATTACGCCGCAAGCGCTGGATGCAGCCGGTAACCCGTTCCCGATTGCGACTCAGTTTACCGAACAGTTTTTTGGCGATAGTGCCAGCCCACGTCTTTCCATTGGCTTCGGGGTCAACTGGAACTCTCCATTCGGTCCGTTCAGGATCGATATCGCGCGCGCTTTGTTAAAAGAGCCCGGTGATGATACTAAGCTATTTACTTTCAATGTAGGAACACAATTCTAATGACCTTTTCAACAAAGACACTCTTGAAATCAGCCGCTTTGGCTATTGCAACCTTGTCGGTTCCAGCCCTGGTAGTATCACCAGCTGCGGCCCAGTCGAAAACTGGTATCGCGGTCGCCAATTATGAAGCGGCTGTCGTTAAGTCTCAGGCTTATCAGACGGCTGTGGCGCAGATGAAAACCACCTATAAGACCGATATCGAGCAGACAAATGCTCGCGCAGCTGCTTTGCAGGTTGAATTAAAGCCTCTGGTGGATGCTTATAATGTTGAGGTTCAAAAGCCCGGTGCCACTGCGCAAACCGTTGCACCGCAAGCGCAAGCTCTTCAAGCAAAGCGGCAATCTGGTCAGCAGGAACTGGCTCGTTTGCAACAGCGTGTGACCTTGGCCACCGCGTATGTCGAAGAGCAAGTCGGTATGAAATTGAACGATGCGATCAAATCGACTATGAAAGCCAAAAAGGTTGATCTGGTGTTGCAGCCACAGGCGATCGTTGCACGCGAACCCTATGTCGATATCACGGATGCTATTGTGCTAGAGCTTAACAAGCTGATTCCTTCCGCGTCAATTACACCGCCAGCAGGCTGGAAACCCGGACAGGCTCAGCAACAAGCTCAGCAGCCAGCTGCTGCCCAACCATCAGGCCGGTAAAAGACATAATGTCTGAACCGTTGGATTATGACGTCACCAAGGTGATGGCGGTGCTACCGCATCGCTATCCCATGCTGCTGGTGGATCGTGTCGAAGAACTGATCAAGGACGAATCCATTCGTGCGGTGAAAGCCGTTTCGATGAACGAAGGGTTTTTTCAAGGCCATTTCCCCGGACGTCCAATCATGCCGGGCGTAATGATTGTCGAAGCCTTGGCGCAAGCCGCCGGGGTTCTGGCAATGGAGAGCTTTGGTCTCGTCGGTTCCGGCAAGCTGGTTTATTTCATGGCGATTGACGGGGCAAAATTCCGCAATCCCGTGGAACCGGGTTGCTTGTTGTCGCTCAATGTCGAATTTGTTCAGAAACGCGCACGGGTCTGCAAATTCTATGGCAAAGCGATGATTGGTGACAAATTGGCTGCCGAAGCCAGTTTCACTGCGATGATTGCCGATCCGCCCAGTTCATAATTGGCAGCATACACAGTAAAAGAATCTTGCACTTTGCGGCAGCGGCGGTTAATGCGCCGCTTCGCAGACTATTATACGCTTAGGGATCTGGTCGGAAACCAGCCCGTTTTGGAGCAGAAAATGAAAAAAGATACGCATCCCGACTATCACGTGATCAAGGTCCAAATGACGGACGGCACTGTGTTCGAAACCCGCTCCACCTGGGGCAAAGAGGGCGACACGCTGCAGCTGGATATTGATCCGAGCTCGCACCCGGCATGGACCGGCGGCAACCAGCGTCTTCTCGATGCCGGTGGTCAGGTCGCACGCTTCAACAAGCGTTTTGGCGGTTTGTCACTCAAGAAAAACTAAGCTGTGTAGGCAGGGGCTTCGTGCCTCTGCTCACCACAGGTTTATGGTTCCAAGCCAAGGCGCGAGCAGCGATAGCTTCTGGCGATAGATTTTTGTCGCCCGTTCATTTGTGATTTTCACAAACTGGATTTCGGAACCCGGACGTAATTGCCCGATCAGATGGCGATCTGCTCTGATCACATGGGCTATTCGCGGGTAACCGCCGGTGGTTTGCGCGTCAGGGCCAAGCAGAAAGGGTTCGCCGTCCGGGGGGCATTGTATCGTGCCCGGGAAGACCGGTGCGCTTTGCATGTATAATGCAGTTTCTTGCTCTAGCGGCACGCCTTGCAAACTCAGGCCCATGCGATTGGCTCGCATGCCGACTTTCCACTTTCGTCCGAAAAATATCTCTTGGGAATAAGAGTTTAGGGCCGGAATCTCAGGTCCAGCGGTGACTCGTATGATATGCTTATCGGACAGGACAGGGCGCAGGCTATCAGGGGTTTGTTTGCCCGTCGTCACAGACGCACTGCCCTCAATCCATTGAACGCTGTCCCCGACCTGCAACGCGCGCCCCTCAAACCCGCCTAATCCAGCGCCGAGATAAGTCGATTGGCCACCCAAAAGAGATTGCGCGCTTATGTCTTCGGCTATCGCCAGATAGGACCGGCAGGCTTTGTCCGCTGGACCGATATGAATTTCATCACCGGACTGCGTATGGACCAGTTCATGCAAAGACCGATTGTCGCCGTTTATCCGAAGAAATGTAGCGGCCCCGGTGAGGGCTATGCCAGTCGGGCGCTCGACCCTAAATTTGGCGTCGTCCAGTGTGAGTTCCAATGATATCGCGTCTGGGGCCTTACCGACCAAATGGTTGGCCAAGGTGAGAGACAGGCAATCGGCAGCGCCGGCAGCGGGCATGCCCAAATGACGATGACCGGAAAAAGGCGCGCCTTGCAAGGTGGTTTGCAGGCCCGGCTTGATGACAGTGAGGGTCATGCCGATGGGCCTTTGGCGATGATATCAAATTCGGCCCTGCTAATGGGCTGGTACGACACCAATTGATTGGCGGATAGCAGGGCAGGTTGATCCTGACCGGGATCGAATGTTTGAATGGGCGTCCGGCCAATGATCGGCCAGCCGCCGGGACTGGAAAAGGAATAGATGCAGCTTTGGTCGCCAATGATACCAATCGAACCCGCAGCAACTTTTTGTCTGGGTTTTGGCAATCTGCCGATTTCAACAATGTCCTCAGAGCATTGCAAATAGGTAAAGCCCGGCATGAAGCCGAGCATCGTCACCGTGAACTGCTGGCGGCTATGCCATTGCAGCAAGGCTTCCACGGACAGGCCCATTTTTTCGGCTATCCAGTTCCGGTCGAGGGCGAATGCTTCATCATAACAGACGGGAATGGTTATGGGCGCTGTTTGCGTCGCTGTAGCGGTTTGTGGTTGCTGCAACTGCTGTCGGAACAAGTCTATCGCTTCTTGGGGCGCGATTCGCGCCGGATCAAATTGTACCGCGATACTATCCAGCCCGGACACGACCTCCTGCCACATGGCTTGTTCCCGTATCGAAGTGCTTGCTGCATGAATGGCCTCAAGGCCATCTAACGGACAGGAAAGCCAATCATCGCAGGCGTGAATCTCTAAAATGCTCACCGGGTCGGAGCCGCGATAGATATGCCCTCACGCTCTAGCGCGTGCCGCATAGCCTTTGCCGTTGCGAGAGCGCCGTCGCTATCGGAATGAAGGCACAGCGTATCGGCGGGGATGATTTGTGATGGATTGTTTGCCGCTATGGGGTTTCCTAGGGATAGGGCCAATCCTTGCAGTACGCGATCTGCATCGTTGGCGATAACGGCACCGTCTTCTGCGCGCGGTACGAGGCGCGAGTATTTGGTGTACCGCCGGTCGATAAAGGCCTCCGCGACAAAGCGGACGCCACTTTCATTTGCTTTCCGATGGAGGGGCGAATCGGCCATTCCTACCAGTGTCAGCTTCTCCGGTTGTGCGATAGCCATCACTATGCCCGCTAGAGCCTCATCATCCTGCGCATCATTATAGAGCGCGCCATGCGGTTTCAGATGGGTGATTTCTGTTTCGACCTCTGCGGCTATCGCCTTGATCGCTTTCACCTGTTCCAGCAAACTGGCCTTCAAGGCGGCGGGCTCAATTTCCATGCTGACTCGCCCGAAATTGGCACGGTCCGGATAAGAGGGATGGGCGCCGGCAGCCACGCCTTTTGCTTTGGCAGCGATCAACATGGCGCGCATGGTTTTCGGCGATCCTGCATGACCGCCGCAAGCAATGTTGCAGCTCGAGACGATATCCATAATCGCAATGTCACGCGCTATCCCGTCAGCGCTCTCGTCCTCGCCGAGATCAGCATTGAGATCGATTGCTCTGGTCACGGCCACCATCCCATGGCCCGGGCGATGAGCCGGATGCCCAGTATCGAGGTTACCGCCAATATTATCGCCCCGGCAATATTGCCCTTCCACCCATTTACATGGCGACCCAGCAGCGCGCTGTCATTGGCCAGTTTGATCAGGAAAAAGGCGATGATCGGCAGTAATAAGCCGTTAGCAATCTGCGCCACGAAGATAATTTCTACCGGTTTGTAATTGAGCAAAGCACCGAATGTACCGGATAATATGACAAGCAATGCGCCGATCTGGAAAGGTGCGCGCGATGCGTCTTTTCCGGTTTTTCCGAAAATCTCTTGAACAATATATCCAGTGGCCAGCGGCGCAGTGACGGCAGAGGTCAATCCGGCGGCAAATAGACCCGCGCCTAATGTCGCGCTCGCAAAACTGCCGAATAGCGGATTGAGTTGCTCTGCCATATCAACGGCGCTGGAAATTTCTCTGCCGCTGCCGAACAGGCTGGCCGCAGCCGTTGCCAATATGGTGATGGAAACGAGACCGCCGATGCCGATGGAAACGGCGCTGTCTGTTTGCGCTTCAGCCAGATCGCTCTCTTCTTTCCAGCGTTCCCGCACGCTCGCGGCATGGAGGAACAGATTATAGGGGACGATGGTGGTTCCGATAAGCGCGATGGCGGTTAACAACCCGCCTTCAGGAATGGTGGGCACAAACCCGCCCAAAATCGCGGCCATATCGGGCTTGGTCAGGAAGAAGGTGAGCAGGAAGGAGGCGCACATGAACAAGACCATCGCGATCAATATGCGTTCGACCCAGCGTGGTTTGGAAAACAAAATCAACGCTCCGGCAAGCACGGCGATCGCTGTAATGGTAAGCGTGCGATTATCCGACAGGTCGCTGTTGAGCGCTTCCAGTCCCAATAACGCGCCGGAGATATTGCCAGCTTCATAGGCCGCATTGCCCAGCGCCAAAGCCGCGATGAGCAGCAAGGCGGCGAGCCACCGCAGCGGCGGGGACGCCACCGTCTGCATCATGGCCTCGGCGAGGCCCATGCGCGACACCAGCGCGACCCGCACGGCAATGGATTGCAAAATGATCGTCGTCACTGTCGCAAAGGCCAGCGCCCAAATCAGCACAAAGCCGAAATTTGCACCGGCCAGCGTGCAGGCGGTTACGGTGCCGGGGCCGATAAAGGCGGCCGAAACCATCATGCCCGGACCGGGGCGATAGCGCGCTATGTTCATGAAATATGCTGCAATATGATCATCCTAGTGGTTTATGCGATCCATGGCCAAGGGCGCTCTCGGAACCATTTGGTTATCACATATTTGGTTCCGCTGCGCACTTTCATGCCGTGATGAAGCGTTAGTTCGTTCACGCTGCCATCGGGAGACATATTATTCCAGCATAAGATATTGCCGGTCTGCGGCACAAATTTCTTGTTCAACTTTACAAAGCGGGTTGCGCCACCGGCATCGGGTTCGTTCAAATAGATCATGAAGGTCCAAGTGCGTTGACCGGATTCGGAACAGAATTTTTTGAAATCCTGGCCTTTCGGATCAAAAAAGTCGGTATGGGCCTTGAATTCCTGTCCCTCGGCGTAACGTTGGCCTTGAAGCGGTTCCCCGAATTTGTGATCTATATTCCCAAAGCGGCATATTTTTGCATCTATCTCCGCTACAAAAGGGTCGTTATGATCGAGATCGCAGGTTTCACTGGTGCGGAAATAGTCATCGCCATTGGCATCGGCTATGGTTGACGGTCGCCGTTTCTCGTCAATGCGCTGGATCAGTTGTTCGCATTCGTCCGCTCTCAGGAAATTTTTCAATAGGCACAGCTCAACAGATTTGTTCGGATAGCGTTGCACTTGGCCCAGTGCGACCAGATAGTCGGCAGAAGTGGTGTGTTGATCTGTCATCAAATAGTCCGAAAATGCTCCCAATTGCTGGCGCTTAGATTAAATAAAAATCTGCCCGCTGCAACCGCTCTTTGCGGCTAGACATATTGACGATATAGAAACGCAATCATGGCAGGCGCAAAATTCCATCGCAGCGATAGCATCAACAGGCAAGGCGGTTTCACGCTGGTCGAGATGATGGTTTCTTTGTTCATTTTTTCGCTCTTGTCGGTCGCTGGTGTCATGCTGTTGCGCGGTGCAGTAAACAGTAACGCGGTAACTGAGGTGAAGCTTAGTGATATGGCGCAGATGCAACGGCTCGTATCCTTGATGGAGGCGGATCTCAGCCAGGCACTTCCCAGACCACATCGCGATGAGCGGGGTGATAGAGTAGCCGCCTTTATCAGCGAAACCGGTTCCAGCAGCCGTGGACTTTTATCCTTCATCCGAGGTGGGCAAACTAATATCAATAACAAGCCACGCTCCAATATGCAGCGTGTCTCTTACCAGTTGAACGATGAGCGGCTCGAACGGTTGCAATATGAGACGACGGATGGTGGCTCGATTAGTGAACCGGCATTGTTACTCGATGGTATCAGCGATCTTGGTTTGCGCTTTCGTGACAAGAGAGGGCAGTGGATAAGCAATTGGCAGAGCGAGCGATTGAGTGACTTGCCGCGAGCGATAGAAATCCAGTTTAAGCAAAATGGCCGCGACTACCGTCACGTTTTTCTTGTCGGGACGGGTTATTTATGACGTTTGCTCGATGTGTGAAGAATAGCGAACGCGGTGCGGCTTTGTTGACTGTCTTGTTGTTAGTCGCTGTCATTGCGGTATTGGCTGCGCATGGAATAGACCGGCTGGCTGGCGCAACCAAATTGGCATCCAATGCTCGCGAGCTCAGTCAAGCAAAGGCCTATCTGATTGCTGCAGAATCCATCGGCATGCAATCGGCTGAGCAAATTGTCAGCCTGTCGCCAGGGCGAACCACTAACGTCGGTGGGTGGAACGGGCAGGAACGACGTTTCCCGGTTCCTGGTGGTCTGATCACCGCCACACTGACGGATGGCGGTAACTGTTTCAATATCAACAGCCTGGTGAGCCAAACAGATGCGATTTTATCGGCGCGCCCAGAGGGTCAAACCCAGTTTGTGCGGCTGATGACGTTGCTGGAAATCCCGCAAGGAAACGCTGCGGATATCGCGGAATCAGTTACTGACTGGATCGATAGCGACGTCGTTCCATCACCGCGCGGTGCTGAGGATGAATATTATGCGCAATTGGAGAAACCTTATCGCACCGCGAATGCTGTGATGTTAGATGTTAGCGAGTTGCGGACTATCAAAGGTGTCACAAGCGATATTTACGCGCGGTTGGCACCTTGGCTTTGCACGTTGCCGACAACCGATTTGTCGCCGATCAACATTAACACGCTACGCCCCGAACAAGCGGTCTTGTTAGCGATGCTATCCAACAGCCCGGATATTTCGCAGACCCGTCAATTTCTCGGGCGTCGAACGGATATGGGCTATGGCAGCCTTAACGATTTTTGGGCAGAGCCTTTCCCAGCCAGCTTTTTGGCGCCATCGCAAGTGCAGGGGCAGATCAAGTTGAAGACCCGCTGGTTTCGGCTAGATATGACCGTCGCAATGCAAAGCGCTTTGGTTGAAGAGCGCGCTTTGGTCGATGTCGCGCGTCAACCGGCGCGATTGGTCCACCGCCAGCGCGGCGATGCGTTCTGAATAGAATTTCTGGGTGTGGATTGTTTCATGCAGTTTTGCTGTGCTAAATACTTGACGTCTGCCCCAATGCGTCCCTATGCAGCGCGGCGCAGTAAGCCTATTTTAGGCCGTGCGATTATGGCGATCGTAGCTCAGTTGGTTAGAGCGCCGGTTTGTGGTACCGGAGGTCGGGGGTTCGAGACCCCTCGGTCGCCCCATTTTCAAAACCACATTTGTTGGATATTCAAAATGTTAGGGGTTCCCGAAACATCTTGGGGTGACAAAAGCATTTTGTAATATTATTACGTTAAAAACAAATTATGTTACTCAGCGAGTGAAGGGTTTTCCAAATGTCGGTAATGTGGGATCTGCCAGATTTTGATGGCCATGAAGCTGTCCATTTTTTCCATGATGTCGAAACTGGTCTGAGCGCAATTATTGCTCTTCATTCCACGCATTTGGGCCCCGGCGCCGGTGGGACGCGCTTCTGGCACTATGAGAATCGCGAAACGGCTGTGACCGACGCGCTCCGCCTTTCGCGCGGCATGAGTTTTAAAAACGCGATGGCCGGACTACCATTGGGCGGCGGTAAAGCCGTGATATTGGCAGACCGGAACAGAACGAAATCTCCTGAAATGCTGGCTGCATTTGGCCGTATGATTGATTCTCTGGGCGGCGCTTATGTGACAGCAGAAGATGTCGGCATCAGCACCGCGGATATGGTTGAGGTGTCCAAGCAAACAAAATTTGTCTCTGGTCTACCAGTTAGTGACCATGGCAATGCTGGGGGCGATCCCGGGCCATTCACGGCGATGGGCGTTTATCTTGGCGTGAAAGCCGCCGTAAAGCATAAATTGGACCGCAGCGAGATGGAAGATGTGCATGTCGCTATCCAAGGTGTCGGCAGTGTCGGCGGCGGCTTGGCCCGTCTGCTTGCCAAAGATGGCGCCCGGCTCAGTATCGCTGATATTAACAAGGATCATGCGGCCAGTCTCGCAGCCGAGATTGGCGCTAAAGTTGTCGGTCTCGACGACGTGATGCGTCTGGAAGCAGATGTGTTCAGCCCCAATGCCTTGGGCGCGATTCTCGATAAGGTTTCGATCGCGCATCTTAACGCGCCGATTGTGGCAGGTGGAGCGAATAACCAGCTTGCGACACCAGAAGATGGTCAGCGCATTTTTGATCGTAATATCTTGTTTGCACCAGATTATGTGATCAATTCCGGCGGCATCATCAATGTTGGCCTCGAATATCTAGGCGATAGTGATGTTGAAGAGGTGAATCGTCGGATTGACAAAATTCCGGCACGCTTGACCGAAATTTGGGAAGAAAGCGCGTCCCGGAAATTGCCGTCGGCCGAAGTTGCCGACAATATGGCTCAGGCTCTTATTGGCCGTTGATCCCTTTGCTTGTCGCGCGCTGAGTTAAGCCGAAGATTATACAATGACCTGCATGAACTGCGGTTTGCTGGCCTGACCTGATTCGTTTTGTGCTAGGGGATAATTTCCAGGCGGTAGGGCCGCCAGAGGCATTCCCGCGGCTGCCAGATCATAAGGTGATACTCGGTGACGTGTACATAGTCCTCCAGCTCCATCGCTAACCAAGGGCGTTTCAAACTCGGTAGCCAGTGTTGATTCTTTGACACGTATGACGGTACTGATCACCAATTGTCCGCCGCCGAGGTCAAGAACCAGCTTGGTTCCCACTGGAACACCCAGCATGCCTTCAAATCTGGCACCGGTTTTCGAAAGATCGCGCATGACAACGTCATAGCGATGATCCTCATGAATGGCACCAATACGCCGGAAAACGGTCCGCCGGTCCGGTCGATATAATTCTGGTCCGTCCGGTTCAATCCGGAATTCTCCGCTGCCAAGCTTGGCTTCGATCTCTTCCAGCGTGAGTGCCTTGGAGTAAATCCACCCTTGAATATATCGCGCGCCCTTTGAACAAACCAAGGTGAACTGATCAAAAGCTTCGACGCCTTCGACAGTGGTTTCCATGCCCAATGCTTCCGACAAGCTTACAATGGCGGCGATAATTTTCGCGCTGTTCTTGTCCGTCTGGGTACAGGAATCGACAAAACTTTTATCTACCTTGATCTTGTCAAAGGGGGCTGAACGCAAATAGCTGAGTGACGAATAGCCGGTACCAAAATCATCGAGCGCCAATCGGACACCGAGTTCTTTCAATATCTTAAACGTGTTATCGATGGTTTCACTGTCGCCCATGAACACGCTCTCGGTGAGCTCAAGCTCCAGTCGTTCGGGTTCCAGTCCACTGGCGGCAAGTGCGTTCATGACGATTTCTGGAAAACCGCTATTGGCAAATTGCACAGCCGATACATTGACTGCTATGCGGACTGTACTAGGCCACTGCAGGGCATCGGTGCAGGCTTTGCGCAGTGCCCATTCTCCCAGTTGATTGATAAGATTGAGTTCTTCAGCAATTGGAATGAAGACCGCTGGACTCACGGCGCCGCGCTCTGGGTGGACCCAGCGCATCAATGCTTCAAACCCGACTACCATGTGATCGTCTGTGCGAACGACCGGTTGATAATTCAGTTGCAGTTGATCATTGTCCAGTGCGTCTCGCAGGTCTTCAACCAGCAGACGGCGCTCTTCCTCTTCGTCTTTTAGGTCGGCAGAGTAAAAACGATACTGACCCCGTCCGGAATTTTTGGCAGCATATAGTGCAAGGTCAGAGCTGCGGACCAGTTCATCTTTCTCGACACCATCATAAGGCGCCACAGCTATTCCGATAGACGTGCCGATGACTGCGCTTTTGTCATCGATGGGATAAGGTTGCGAAACAATTTTGACTATTTTCTCGGCAATCTCGCCCAGTTTTCCGCGATCATCCAGGTCTGGCAGAATGATTTGAAACTCGTCACCGCCCAGCCGGCCAATTTCGCCGCGATCCCCGACAATAGTGCGCACGCGTTTGGCTACCTGCTTTAGCAGCTCGTCGCCGGCGGGATGACCCATCGTGTCATTGACCTGTTTGAATCGATCAAGATCCAACATCATGATCGCGCAACTGCGGCTGGCCGCTTTGAAAGCACCCAATATCCCGTTCAGTTGGTTATCCATCCGATGGCGATTGGCAAGCCCCGTCAGCGAGTCAAACTCAGCGAGCCGGGAATCTTCCAATTTTCGCTGATATTCTACTGTGACATCCTTGGCACTGCCACGATAACCTTGAAACTCGCCTGCATCATCAAATTTTGGATGGGCGGAAATCATCCACCAAGTCGGGCGGTCTTCCTGGTTTAATGTAGCTGGCACACGACGGACAACGAGGTCGTGAAGTTTGCTGCGTTTACTGAGTTGGTAATGTAGCGGACGATCTGATTTCTCATCAGGATTATCGGGGTCATTTTCGAACAGTGCTGTAAATGGCTGCTCCAATATGTCCTCAATGGGCTTATTCAGATTCTCAGCCGCTTTGTCAGAAAGATAAACAAATCGGCCTTCTGCATCGGTAGCCCACAGCCAACTTATGCCTGCTTGCTCAAAGTCATCTAGGACTTCTAAGCGCTTTTTATGGTTGGCAGATGTAGTGGCGGCTATTGATTCATCAGATGAACCATTGGAAAATGCCTTGAGTAAGCCTTTGACTGCCATAGATATTTCTGAACCTCAGCCCCACTGAAGAATTAATTCTGATCTTGAGTGTTCAGGTTTAACAGCGCTATGGTTACTATAGAGCTAACGCCTGCTATTTAGCTTGGTTTTAAGGGGAGTGTTATTTCTAATCGAATTCATGGATTGCAACCTGTCCAGAAAAACACTTGTCGCTTTGTGACAGTTCTGCCATCAAAAAATCAGATTCTACTGGTCGCACAGTAGCTAGAGGCAATGACCGTTTTTTAAATGCACGCTTACGCAAATCCTACCCGCTTCCTGTCGCTTGCTAGGCCGTTGACGCCTTGGCTGCTATTTGGTGGCATGGCTCTCGTTTTGGTCGCCTGCGCCTGGGGCATATTATCTACCCCGCCGGAGCGTCTGCAGGGCGAGTCTGTCAAGATCATCTTTGTCCACGTACCGATGGCTTGGCTGGGAATGGCAGGATGGACTGGTATTGCGATTGCCAGCATTTCAGAGCTAATCTGGCGGCATCCGCTCGCTTCGCACGCGGCGCGCGCAATCGCGGTGCCCGGGGCACTATTTGCATTGCTTTGTCTAGTGACGGGGGCGATTTGGGGGCGTCCGGCATGGGGAACTTGGTGGGTCTGGGACGGACGTTTGACCTCGATGCTCGTGCTATTTTTCCTTTATCTCGCTTACATCGTGCTGGCGAACGAAACGAGCAAGACATCAGGTCAAAGCCGAATTGCGGCGATCTTCGGCGTTGTCGGGATCGTGAACTTGCCGATCATCCGCTTTTCGGTTGAATGGTGGGAGACACAGCATCAGGGCACGAGTATCAGCATCACTGGCAAATCCACGATAGATGCGCTTTATTTGTGGCCTCTATTGGTTTCTGCGATAGGATTTTCTCTTCTATTTGCCGCGATTGTGCTTATGCGGATGCGCGCAAGTCTCGCTGAAACCAAAGTCGAGGGACGATTGAAAAGAATGGCAGCAGAATGAACCACACCCCGTATATTATCGCATCGTTTGCGCTGGTGTTCTTTGGCACAATGGCTGTGATAATAAGCAGCTATGTCGCAATGCGGCGCGCTGAGAACAAGGTTGAACAATTGAGTAAACGCAAATGAAAGCGAAACATCAAAGACTAACGTTGGCCGTGCTGGCGCTGGTTGCGCTGGTCGGGGCAGGCGTGCTTTCGGCTTTCGCACTGCAGGACCGCGCGAATTACTTTTATACGCCGGCGGATATTGTCGCAAAACAGCCGCCAGCTGGGCAGGCTATTCGTTTGGGTGGAATGGTCGAAGAGGGTTCGATTAAACACGAAGCGGACGGCGTGACCGTGAACTTTATCGTGCAAGATGGCACTGCGCGTCAGGCCGTGATCTATACTGGCATCACGCCCGACTTGTTTGTTGAAGGATCGGGCGTCGTGGCGGATGGAAAATTGACCAGTCATGGTACGTTTGTCGCAGACAGCCTGCTCGCCAAACATGATGAGAATTACGTTCCGCGTGAACTGGAAGGCATTGATATGACTGGCAATATGACGAAAACGGATACGCTAGTCGAATGATTGCAGAAGCAGGTCTTATCGCGCTTTGGCTTGCCGCCAGCATGGCATTTTTGCAATTTGCGCTATCTGTTATCGGCTTGGTGAAGGGACAGGATGAGCTTTTCAGGGCGATCCGGCCGGTAGCCATTGCCCAAGGCGTGCTGGTCGCTATATCCTTTTTGCTGCTGGTTTGGCTTTTTGTGCGTTCCGACATGTCGGTGAAGCTCGTTGTCGCTAACAGCGTTGCGATCAAGCCGTTAATCTACAAAATCTCCGGCGCATGGGGCAATCATGAGGGATCCATGTTACTATGGATAGCTATCATGGGTGTCGCGGGTGCGTGTATCGGTATTTTCGAACGCAATCTGAAACAGAAGACGCTAGTGACTACGCTAGGCGCGCAGGCGTTTATCAGCATCGGTTTTTATGCCTATCTGCTGATCGCTTCCAATCCGTTCGAACGGATATTCCCGGTTCCAGCGGATGGGCAGGGGCTTAATCCCTTGCTGCAGGATATCGGTCTCGCCCTGCATCCACCGACGCTTTATATCGGCTACGTTGGGCTATCTATCGCCTTTTCTTTTGCCGTTGGCGCTATGATCACACGTGACGTCGGACCGGAATTTGCCAAAGCCATGCGGCCTTGGGTGCTCGGCGCATGGGTCTTCCTGACGCTGGGTATTACGGCTGGCAGCTACTGGGCTTATTATGAGCTTGGTTGGGGCGGTTGGTGGTTCTGGGATCCGGTTGAAAATGCCTCGCTAATGCCTTGGCTGGCTGCTACCGCCTTGCTGCATTCGGTGACCGTCTTGGCAACGCGTGATGGCTTGCGGGCGTGGACCCTGATGCTGGCGGTTGTCGCGTTCTCGATGTCAATGATCGGTACATTTCTGGTTCGTTCTGGCGTATTGACCAGCGTCCATGCCTTTGCAGTCGATCCGGAACGTGGCAGTTTCATTCTGGCTTTGCTGGCCATCTATATTGGCGGCGCTATGGCTTTGTTTGCGCTGCGCGTTGGCTCAGTCAAAGAGGGTTCCCAGTTCGAACTCGTTAGCCGGGAAGGCGCGTTGGTGGCGAACAATCTTCTATTGTCAGCGATATTGGGCATTGTATTTATCGGCACGCTTTATCCTCTGTTTGTCGAAGGCATGAGCGATGAGATGATCTCTGTCGGCCCTCCCTATTTTAATTTAGCGACGGGGCCGATCGCATTGATTCTCGTGGCGATCATGGCGGCAGGCCCCTTGTTACGGTGGCGGCGCGATAGTGCGAAAGCGTTGCTCAACCGCATTTCCATTCCCGTCTTTTTGACCGCTGCGGCGCTGTTTGCATTGGTCCTGTTCACCACTTCAATGTCGGTGCTGCCATTAATTGGTATGGCGCTGGCCGCCGGTATTGCGGTGGCAAGCTTTGCGCCGTTGTGGAAACGCAATTTACGCCGCACGCCGATGCACACTTACGGCATGGTTATTGCCCATTTCGGTATTGCTGTTGCATTGGCTGGCATGGCGTCGGAAACCAGTTTCACCGAAGAAAAATTGGTCGCGGCAACGCCGGGCGATGAAATTCTGGTAAATAATTGGAAGATCAAGTTTGAGGCGATTGAACCGGTGGCTGGTCCCAACTGGACGGCGCTGGAGGCTCGGGTGACAGCGCAATATGCGGATGAAGCGATCCACGAGATTGCACCGCAAAACCGCATGTTCGCCTCTGCCCAGATGCAGACCAGCGAGGCGGCCTTGCTGACGCGCTGGAACGGACAGCTCTATGTTGTTCTGGGTGACAGCGACGCGCAAGGGCGTTGGCAGCTGCGCATCTGGTGGAAACCCTTTGTGACGTTAATCTGGTATGGCGGCGTTCTGATCGCTTTGGGCGGTCTGTTGGCGATGATCGGGCGTTTGCGGCGTGCTGGCCGTCAGAAAAAGCAAAGAGCCTATGCCGAGGCGATGATATGAACCGCTGGTTGCTCTGGGTTCCGCTGGTTTTGTTCGGCATCTTCTTCGCGGTTGTGGCGGCGGGGCTGATCCGGCCCAAGGATAACATCATTGAATCGAAAATGATCGGCAAACCCATACCGGAATTTTCGCTGCCTGCTGCGATCGAGCAGCGTCCGGCCTTGACGCGGGCCGATCTGGCTACCGGCAAGCCGCAACTGCTCAATATTTTTGCAAGCTGGTGTGTGCCCTGTATCGCAGAGGCACCGCAATTGCTGGAGCTGGAGCGGGCAGGTGTGCAGATTAACGGTATCGCCAGCCGCGATACACCAGAGGATATCGCAAATTTCCTGAACCGCTGGGGCAATCCCTACGTTCGTATCGGAACGGATGTCCGCAGCATCGTGCAACTGGAACTAGGCTCATCCGGTGTTCCTGAGACGTTTGTGATTGATGGCAATGGCGTGATTGTGCACCAACATGTTGGGGATATTCGCAAGGAAGACGTGGCCGAGTTGCTCGAGATTTTGGAGAAAGCCGGATGACCAGATTTTTCGCGCTTTTAGCATTGTTGATGGCCGCTCCGGTTGCGGCCCAAAACGGACTCCCGTCCTCACCTTATGCGCATCAACAACTCGATGATCCCGTTCAAGAGGAAAAAGCGCGTTCTTTGATGGAAGAACTGCGCTGTCTGAAATGTCAGAGCCAGTCCATTGCCGACAGTGATGCGCCGATGGCCGGAGATATGCGTAGTCAGGTGCGCGAACGCATTGCCGCTGGGGCGACACCGGAAGAAGTGCGTAGTTGGCTCATCGAACGCTATGGCGACTGGGTGACCTATAACCCGCCGGTCAATGCTGTGACGGGACCGCTTTGGATTGCACCGATTGTGCTTTTGATCCTCGCCATATGGCTGGCGCGTGGACGTTTCCGCCGCCGGAAAAATAGTAGAAAGGACGCAAGCTGATGGGCTGGATCATATTACTGATCATGGTGCTGCTGCTTTTCGGCGTACTTGTATTTTTGGGCAAATTGCCGCGGACCGCTTATGAGTTAACCGGCGCTGCTTTGTTGCTGGGCGTTGCGGGCTATGCGTGGCAGGCCAATCCCGGAATGGCAGGCGTATCTGTGGAGCCCACCGAAAAAGCGAATAGTTTCGACGAGAGCAATATCGAATCCCGTAAGGAAATGGGCGAACGATTTGGTTCGGCTCAGGAATGGCTGGTTTTTTCAGACGCGCTTAATCGTAGCGGCAAGCATGGTTCAGCAGCCAATTATCTGCGTAACGGTGTCAAAGAGCATCCGAATAATCCCGATCTGTGGGTTGGCTTGGGCAATGCCTTGGTGGTTCATGCCGATGGTGTGATCACGCCTGCTGCCCAATTTTCCTTTCAAAGAGCGGCCGATATCTCGCCGGAACATCCCGGCCCGCCATTCTTTCTCGGCATGGCTTATGCGCAATCCGGCAAGATTGATCAGGCCCGTGCGATATGGACGGAATTGCTGGAACGCAGCGCGGAAGATGCGCCGTGGCGTAAGGATCTCGAGTCGCGTTTGGCCTCGATGGAACAAATGCAGCCTTCGCTTCCGCCTCCAAGCGACGCTGCTACCGCTAACTAAAGTGTAAGTTTATCAGAGGCTTGAAGGGCGTATCTGTTGGTCTGGTTGCGTGCTATAGAGGCCCATGCTAGTCGCGCGCGCTTGTCGAAACAGATGTGCCGATATAGCATGGCCGCTTCGACCCAATCAGGGGACCGCCAAAACGGCAACCAATGTCTGAATCGACGTCACAACCGAAACGGAAACGCAGTCGCGTCATCCAACCCCATGGCTCACGCCAAGAGGGCAGCGCCGTTGCGAAGCTCGCTGCGGGCGCCATTGGTATTGTGTTCGGTGATATTGGTACAAGCCCACTTTACGCTTTTCGTGAAACATTTGTCGGCGCGCATCCGCTGGAACTCGACAAACTGCACGTCTTAGGTGTCGTCAGCCTGATCTTCTGGTCGATGACGCTCGTCGTAGCCATTCAATATGTGACCATATTAATGCGCGCGGATAATAAGGGACAAGGCGGCAGTCTTGCCGTGGTTGCGTTACTGTCCGGCGCTTTGCGACGATCCAAATTCGGATGGGTCGCCATATTATTGGGCGTTTTTGCGACCTCGCTATTTTATGGCGACAGCATGATTACGCCGGCCATCTCGGTGCTTTCCGCTGTGGAAGGTCTGACTGTGGTGAACAGCGGCCTACAGCCTATGGTTATTCCGATTGCGGTGGGATTGCTCGTCTTCCTGTTCATGATTCAATCGCGGGGAACGGCAAAAATCGGGGCGTTATTTGCGCCGGTTATGTTTGTCTATTTCGTGGTTATCGCGATTTTGGGGCTTACCCAGATTGTTCAAACGCCAGAAATATTGCTCGCGCTCAATCCTTGGTACGCAATTCAATTCTTCATGATCGATGGCTTTAAGGCCTTTCTGGCCTTGGGTTCGGTCGTATTGGCAGTGACCGGATCAGCGGCTTTATTTGCCGATATGGGCCATTTTGGCCGTAAGCCGATGCGCATTGCCTGGTTCGGATTCGTCATGCCGGCTCTGCTGTGCAATTATTTCGGCCAAGGCGCGATGATCATCGGTTTGGATGAAGCGAGCGCCGCTGCGGCCATCCAGAACCCGTTTTTCTTGCTGGCCCCTGAAATGCTGCGGTTGCCGCTGGTTATATTGGCGACCATGGCCACCTTCATTGCCAGTCAGGCGGTTATCTCCGGCGCGTTTTCTGTCACCCATCAAGCGATTCAACTGGGCTTTATCCCGCGCCTAACGGTTAAGCACACCAGCGCATCCGAAGCGGGTCAGATTTACATTCCCGTGATAAACTGGACGATCATGATCGCGGTCATCATCCTCGTGTTGACGTTCCAGAGCTCAAGCAGTCTCGCTTCGGCTTACGGTATTGCTGTCACCGGCGCGATGTTGATTGATACCTGTCTGCTCGCGGTTCTGGTCTTCACCATGTGGAAGTGGAAATGGTGGTATGCCGTGCCATTGCTCAGCGTATTCTTTATCGTCGATGGTGCGTATTTCGCGGCTAACCTGACCAAGGTTCCGCAAGGCGGCTGGTTCCCATTGATGGTTGGCGGTTTCGCCTTCCTGTTGCTGACAACCTGGGCCAAAGGCCGCAAAATCATGCGTGAAAATATGGCGGAAGCGGCCATGCCAATCGAGATATTCACTAAGTCCGCCAAAAACAGCGCGACTCGCGTGCCGGGAACAGCGATCTTCATGGCGTCCAACTCTGTCGGTGTGCCGTCGGCACTGCTTCACAATATCAAACATAACAAGATCATCCATGAACGGGTGGTGGTGCTCACCGTTAATATCGAAGACGTGCCCTATGTTGAGATGGAGGACCGCATTGAGGTCAAAGACCTTGGCGATGGCTTCTATCGTCTGATCCTGAACTATGGCTTCATGCAGGAAACCGATGTTCCGGCGGCCCTGAAAAAGGTCAAGGAATGCGGCATGGACTTTGATATGATGACGACCAGCTTCTTCCTGTCGCGGCAGACTCTATTGCCTTCGGAAAAGCCGAAGATGATGATCTGGCGAGAGAAAATATTTGCGTGGATGTTGCGCAATGCCGCCACTGCCATGGAGTTTTTCAAGCTTCCCAGCAACCGCGTGGTTGAACTTGGTAGCCAGATGGAAATCTGACGCTAAGCCTGAAGTTCAAATACCAATTTTGTCCACCAAACGCCGGCCGCTTTATTTCCAGTGAGAATGGATTCTGTCCGTTTGTTGTAAAGTGGCTCCAGCTTGTACCGTGAGGCTAGGTCGATTGTTTCTTCAGCCGAAACTGCAAACATCCGTCTTCCTTTGGGGACGGGACCGTGCCTTAGTGAAACAAAGAGACGCGCGCCTTTGCTGAGCAGGTCGGCGACCGAATGCATAGCTGCCTCTCGCTGTTCTTTGTCCAGATGCATCCACACAGCACTCACAAATATGAAATCGAATTGGATGTCCAATTTCTTGATTTTTTCCAGATCAGGCAAACTGTCGTCTACCCAATTGATAGTTGGCGAGGGGTGCAAACGGATTGCCCCCTCCCGCATTTCCTTTGTGGGCTCTGCGGCAACGACATCATGTCCTTTCTCATCGAACCATGCGGCATCTCGTCCTGTGCCGGAACCTATATCCAGTATTTTGGATGATTGTTGAGGGAGGTAGTCGAATAACGCTGCATGACTGTCTTCAAACGAAAAATTCTCATATTGCTCCAAAAGAAATGAGGCTTCGCTCGCATAGCCTTCCGTGCTGCTGGTGATAGTGTTTTTCATACAAATCAGTTTCTGGCGAAGTCTTGCATTTGTCTATCGGAAAATTATCATAAGAAAGCGCAATATTTGGTGGCGCACACGAATATCGTCCACTAGATAGCGGGCATTCGATTCTTGCCTGGATATTGAGGACAAAGCCTATGCGTGTTGCCATTGCTTCTGACCATGCTGCCATTGAAATGAAGACCGTTCTGGTTGAGTGGCTTACGGAGGCCGGTCATGATGTGAATGATCTGGGCCCAATGACGACCGATAGTGTGGACTACCCGGATTACGGATATAAGCTCGCCAATGCTGTTGCGTCTGGCGACGCTGAGCGTGGCGTAGCGCTGTGTGGTTCTGGCATTGGCATTTCCATAGCGGTTAACCGCAATCCGGCGTGCCGCTGCGCATTGGTATCTGAAGGCCTCTCGGCGAAACTGTCTCGTGAACATAATGATGCGAACGTCATTGCGATGGGCGCGCGGTTGGTCGGGATCGAGATCGCAAAAGATTGTTTGAATAATTTCTTGAACACAGAATTTGGCGGAGATCGGCATCAGCGACGCGTTGATAAATTATCCGCCCCCAAAATTTGAATTGCACACCGAAGGAGCACCATCATGAGTAATGTCGCAGATATACAGGATATTCGCCCTACCGGATTTTTCGATTTTTCCGTTGATGAAGGTGATCCGGCGGTTGCTGGTGCTATTAACGCAGAGATGTCGCGTCAGCAAAACCAGATTGAGCTGATCGCCTCCGAGAACATTGTGTCGAGGGCTGTGTTGCAAGCACAAGGGTCCGTGTTCACCAACAAATATGCAGAAGGCTATCCCGGCCGTCGCTATTATCAAGGATGCGCGCCTTCTGATGACGTTGAAACGCTGGCCATTGAGCGTGCGAAACAGTTGTTTAACTGTGGCTTTGCCAATGTACAGCCGCATTCGGGCGCCCAGGCTAATGGCGCGGTGATGCTGGCGCTGACCAAGCCCGGCGACACCATACTCGGTATGTCGTTGGACGCTGGTGGGCATTTGACCCATGGTGCGAAGCCGGCGCAATCGGGCAAATGGTTCAACGCTGTTCAATATGGCGTGAACGAAGATGATCACCTGATCAACTATGAAGAAGTCGAGGCGCTTGCCAAAGAACATCAGCCAAAACTGATCATCGCCGGTGGCTCTGCTTATCCACGCCAGATTGATTTCGCTAAATTCCGCGAAATTGCTGATGCTGTGGGCGCGATCTTCATGGTCGATATGGCGCATTTCGCTGGGCTGGTCGCCGCGGGCTATCATCCAAGTCCTCTGGATCATGCCGATGTCGTGACAACGACTACTCATAAAACCTTACGCGGACCGCGAGGGGGGATGGTGCTAACCAATGACGAAGCCATAGCCAAGAAAATCAATTCGGCCGTATTTCCGGGACTGCAAGGTGGTCCACTGATGCACGTCATTGCTGCAAAGGCGGTTGCCTTTGGTGAAGCGTTGCGACCTGAATTTGCAAGCTATTCTGCAGCCGTTATCGAAAATGCGAAGGTGTTGGCCGCCCGCCTGAAAGAGCGCGGGGCCGATCTGGTCGCTGGAGGAACCGATACTCACTTAGCTCTGATCGATCTTTCCCCACTGGGGATTACCGGCCGCGACGCTGATGAAGCGCTGGAACGCGCTGGTATTACCTGCAACAAAAACAGCATTCCCAATGATCCGCAGCCGCCAATGAAAACGAGCGGCATCCGCGTCGGTTCACCAGCGGGCACAACACGTGGCTTTGGTCCAGGCGAATTTCAGATGATTGGCGATATGATCGCTGATGTTCTCGATGGTTTGCGCGAAAAAGGCGAGGGCGGTGATTCAGCCGTTGAAGCCGATGTCCGCGAGCGTGTTGAAGCGCTTTGTGCCCGTTTTCCAATTTACCCAGAATAAGCGAACGAAACCCCTATGCGTTGCCCCTTTTGCGCCTTTGATGACAGCCAAGTAAAAGACAGCCGACCGACAGAGGACGGTACGACCATCCGTCGTCGACGGCAGTGCGAGGGCTGTGGCGCTCGATTTACGACTTTTGAGCGGATTCAGCTGCGTGAAATTACAGTGGTGAAAAGTGAAGACCGCCGCGAGACATTTGACCGGTCCAAGATTGATCTTTCGGTATCGCTGGCTTGTCGAAAGCGCGGAATTGCTCAAGAGCAGATGGATCAGCTGGTATCCGGGATACAGCGTCAGTTGGAAACCAGCGGGGAAACTGAAATACCCTCGAAACGCATCGGCGAGATGGTAATGGATGGCCTCAAAGGGCTTGATAGTGTAGCTTATATCCGATTTGCGTCGGTTTATAAGGACTTTACCGAGGCCAAGGATTTCGAAGAATTTGCCGGTAGCGTCAAGGATGTGGCGCTCACTGACGCCAGCGGCAAATGAGCACCGGCCTGCCGATAATTGTTCTGGTAAAGCCGCAGCTTGGCGAAAATATCGGCAAGGCGGCGCGTGCGATGCTCAATTTTGGTTTGACTGAAATGCGGATTGTTGATCCTCGCGATGGCTGGCCCAATCCCTCGGCAGGGCCAACCGCTGCTGGAGCCGATAGCGTTTTAGAAGAGGCACAGGTTTTTGAAACCACGGCTGATGCTGTGGCAGATTGTGCACATGTCTATGCAACCACTGTTCGTAAACGGGGGATGACAAAAGAAGTGCTCACGCCCGCCGAAGCAGCAGATGATATGGCATCAGCTAGCGGCAAGTGCGCGATATTATTCGGTCCTGAACGCTCTGGCCTTGAAGTCGTTGACGTCGAGCTTTCTCGCAAGATTATCACTGTTCCGATCAATCCGGAATTTGGTTCCCTGAATCTGGCGCAAGCCGTTATTCTTATGGCTTATGAGCTTTCAAAAATGGAAGGCGCCGGCACTGTACAGCCAACGATCGAGAAGAAAAAAAGTGAACCAGCGCCGCAAATTGAGCTGGATCGTTTTTATGAGCATTTGGAACGGGCGCTGGAAGGAACGGGATATTTCTATCCGCCAGATCGCACGCCAGCAACGAAGGTCACGCTTCGAAACATGATCACCAAACCGGCCTGGACCAATGAAGAAGTGCAGACATGGCGAGGTGTGATCAGTTCGCTTGAAAGGCCGTTTGTGAAAAAATGATGCGTCCAGCGTTCAGCTGTCTCTCATTTGATCCCATTTTTCGAATTCGTAGCTGATCGATGTTTCTATCAGCATTTCCCATATAGCAGCCATGGTAGGAACTGGAATGGCAGCGTTCGCGGCAAGCTGTTTGACATTTTCAAGCACTTGGGCTTTGCGGCCCTCATCGCGCACGGCTTCGCGGTCTTGTTTGATCCGCGCGGCGGCGTCCATACACGCAAAGCGTTGTGTCAAAAGGGCGATAAGCTCGCCGTCAATGCGGTCCACTTGTTCGCGGACATCAGACATGTTTTTCATTGGTGGAAGCGGGGTCATTTTGGTCATGCCAGCGCCTTTAATCTGTGCAGACGCGCAAGTCGAGTAAACTTGGTGGTTTTTCATACAATTTCTGGGCCTTCAGGTGCTTGACAATTACCTACTAGATCGTCATAGGCCGCGTCTTGCAATTGGCTCCGCACCCCGGTGAAGCGGTAGCCGCGTTAATCCTACAGGATTTTCGGTGCATTCCGGGACGAATATAAACAGCAAATTAGGAGTCATTGATATGACCAAACGTACCAGCTCGAAATATAAACTTGATCGCCGCATGGGTGAAAATATTTGGGGCCGCCCCAAATCACCCGTCAATCGTCGCGACTATGGCCCCGGCCAGCACGGTCAGCGCCGTAAAAGCAAGCTTTCCGACTATGGCATTCAGCTGCGCGCCAAGCAGAAGCTGAAAGGCTATTATGGCGACGTGACCGAAAAACAGTTCAAACGTGCTTATAAAGAAGCATCAAGCATGAAAGGCGATACCAGCCAGAACCTGATCGGTTTGCTTGAGCAGCGTTTGGATATGGTCGTTTACCGTGCCAAATTCACACCAACCATTTTTGCTGCTCGTCAGCTTGTCAGCCACGGCCACATTCGTGTGAACGGCGTAAAATGTAATGTTGCTTCACGTAAAGTGCAGCCTGGTGATATCGTGTCGTTGAGCGACAAAGCGAAAGAAATGCTGTTGGTCATCGAAGCGCAAAGCCTTCCAGAGCGTGACATTCCAGAATATGTAACGCCAGACGGAACTGATAAAGTGACCTATGTTCGCGTACCGACACTGGATGAAGTACCTTATCCGGTAACAATGGAACCCAATCTGGTGGTCGAGTTTTACTCACGCTAATTGGTTCAACGATACATACAAAAAGGGCGGCCCGTTGGAGCCGCCCTTTTTTTGTGCCTGCAGAACGGCCTTACTTTGGCAGAAAAGCTACAGATTTTTCGAGCATGTCCTCGCGTGCTTGCGAGTTTCTAAGGCTATGTGCCAGTTTCTCATACTTTATATATGTCACCTGCTTGCCGGCCGATTTCAACTTACCGTTCATGATATTGGAATGTTCTATCGCCACGTTGCGATCATAGTCCCCGTGGAAAAGCATGACGGGGGCTTTTATTTTATCGACATTCTGAGCAGGCGAACCTTGTTGGACATGTGGTCCGCTGCCAACAAATCCCCGCGTGACTGCTCCGCTATAGTAAGCTCTGGAGTTACTTTTTAGAGTAGCAAGGTCCGTTACCGGCGCGATGGCTACAATGGCTTTGAATAAATCTGGGTCCAGTACTGCGGATTGTAGCGCTGCATATCCACCATAGGACCAGCCCACGATCGAAAGGGCGGAAGGTTTTGCAATCCCTTGAGAGATCAACCACTTACCTGCGTCGTTAACATCTCCGATAGATGTACGCCAAGATTGAAAACCATTTTCTTTGTACCACTCTTCTCCATATCCGGCTGAACCGCGGAAATTCGGCTGCAACACCGCAAAGCCCTGACTGACATAAAACTGTGCCAGCCAATCAAATCCCCACTCGTCACGTGAACCTGGGCCACCATGCGGCATAACGATTGCCGGCAGGTTTTTGGTATCTGTGCCAACCGGCATTGTTAAATAGCCCGGAATCATTGTGCCATCGGCAGCGGGGTACGATATAGGCTTCACTTCCGCCAAATTGTTGTTTTCAACCGATGGTCGAACACCTAACAGAGGTCTTAACTGCTTCGTCGTCTTGTTAAATAGGAAGTATTGTCCGGGATCTACGTCGGATCCGGCCCAGATCAGCAGCGTATTTTCGTCCAGGCTCGCATCAGCGAACTGAATTGAATAATTTTCGCCCAACGCCCTGCCGAGTGCTTTCGCCAATTTTTCGAGTGCTGCATCAAAATAAACGCCTTTCCGCTTATCGGTAGCATAGCTAACGCCAACCACTCGCTGGTTTCGACCAATTCGGATCAATGCATCTACATCAACCTCATCATGTGCAAACACGACCTCCTGTTCGGCGCTGCCGTCCAGTGCTATTGATACCAGTGCCTTGCGCCCTTTATGCGGCGCAAAACCGTAGACACGGTCGGTTTTGGGGTCGACGGCATAAGGGTTAAAACCTGTACGATTTGCATAGTCGAGTCGCCCCAAAGATCTCCAATCATTATCGGATTGATAAAAATATTGGATTTGGCCGCTATCCAGCTCTGTGCTGCCTTTTTTAATCCGGCTGCCTTTGACTCGGACGTTGCCGACACCGTCTGTGATATATTCCACTGTTTCATCTTTGGGCCGCTCGATCATTTTAGATTTGCCGGTGATTGTATCGATTCTTTCGACGGCCAGGCCTTCATCGAGATTTTTGATACGGGTTCCCGCAGCTCCTGTTTTTAGATGGTAACGTGTCATCAATATTATATTGTCGTCTTGAGGTAGCCAATCTATGATATCGCCACCGCCTAAATTATAGCCAATGGCATTTCGTGGTGGTCGTTTACTGAGAAGCATAGGGTCGCTGCCATCGGCATTGACTGCAAACATGCTTGAAAATCCTAAAATGTCGCCAGCATATTTTTCCAGTCCTCCGACTTTGCAAGCCAGCCGTTCATTGGAAACCCATCCGCACCAGAAGAGACTTTCAGGGTCGCCAGAAGAGGTTGTTACCCGGACCGGAGTGTCACCTTTAGTAAGGTCAATCGAGTATAAGTCCGTCTGTAATCCTGGGCCTGGAGAGATAAAGGCTATTTTCGTTCCATCGGGGGAAAGACTGATACTCTGCACCGTGGGCATTGATCCAAATATCTTCGCCTGATCATTAGCTATCACTGGGATTGAAAAAGAAGATATAATTATAGAGGCCGCAAATAGCGGCTTGGAAATATTCAGCAATGATGCCCCCTGAGTTTAGAATACTGTAATCTGCCTGCTGTGGCAGTATCAGCAAGACTAATCGAGAACGCAACAGTGAATCTATATTTCAGGCAATATTGGGTGCGCACGTCGCTTGCGCTTGGCATCGGTCTCTGCCACTAATCTCGACATAGCCGAAAGGCAAAGACTTATATGAGGATATGAAATGCAAAAGAAATGGTTTGCTCTCGCGCTTATACCGGCGCTGGCTCTGGCGTCCTGTGTAAAAGTGGATGACGCAGAAAATGGCGCAGCTTTGCCAGAGGTTGCTGCACCAGAATTGTCGCTCGATACGATGCGCGATATTACACAGGAATTGTCTTCTGATGCCTATGAGGGACGTGCTCCGGGTACGGCGGGCGAAGAAAAGACGCTAGCGCTCCTCACCAAGAAATTTGCTGAAGCGGGTATCGAGCCGGGCAATGGCGACAGCTGGTTCCAGGACGTGCCACTGGTTGAAATTGAAGCGAAAAATGTGTCCGACCTAACCATTAAAGGCGGTACGGACGACATGAGCTTTAAATATGGCCCCGAAATGGTCATCACATCCTATCAGGAACAGGCGAAAATTGATGTCGCTGATAGTGAGTTGGTCTTTGTCGGCTATGGCATTAACGCGCCGGAGCGCGAGTGGAACGACTATGAAGGCGTCGATGTCAAAGGCAAAACCGTTGTCATATTGGTGAATGATCCGGATTTCGGTACCGAAAGCCTTGAAGGTGAATTTGGTGGTCGGGCCATGACCTATTATGGCCGTTGGACCTATAAATATGAAGAAGCCGCGCGTCAGGGCGCAGCCGCAGCGTTGATCATTCATGATACAGCGCCAGCAGCTTATGGCTGGAATGTTGTGGAGTCCAGCTGGAGCGGACCGCAATTTTACGCCCAATCTGCCAATGGCGGTGCCGATCAAACCAAAGCCAATGGCTGGGTGCAAAAAGATGTCGCAGCCAAGATTTTCGCTAGCGCGGGTCAAGATCTCGAAGCGATGATGACCGCTGCGAAGGACAAAGCCTTTAAAGCGGTGCCATTGGGTGTGACTGCTTCAATGTCTTTTGAAAATGACATCAGCAAGATGAACAGCAAAAATGTCATCGGGATGATCAAGGGCAAGACCCGTCCGGATGAATATGTTCTCTATACCGCGCATTGGGATCATTTGGGTCGCTGTAAACCCGCACCCGATGGTGATGATATTTGCAACGGCGCTGTTGATAATGCGACAGGAACCGCCGCATTGGTGGCTCTGGCCGAGGCGCATGTCAAAGCTGGCGCACCGGATCGCAGCATTATCTTCTTGGCTGTGACGGCGGAAGAATCCGGTCTACTGGGTTCCAAATATTATGCTGAAAACCCAATCTATCCGCTCAGCAAGACCGTTGGTGGCGTGAACATGGATGCCTTTGGCATGGCTGGCCCGGCGAAAAATGTCGTGGTGGTCGGTAAAGGCAAATCTCAGCTGGATCGCTATCTAGAGGGCGCTTTGACCGTCGATGGCCGTATCGCAGAGGCAGAGCCAACGCCGGAAAAAGGCTTCTACTATCGCTCGGATCATTTCAGCTTTGCCAAGCTCGGCGTGCCGATGATCTATTTTGAAGGCGGTGAAGACCTTGTCGAAGGCGGCCGTGCCGCTGGTGAAGCAATCAGCAAAGACTATACCGAGAACCGCTATCACGGACCAAAGGATGAATTTAATCCCGATTGGAACTGGGACGGTGTGATGGGTGATCTGAAAGTCTATTATACCGTGGCGCGGATGCTGGCGATGACGGAAGATTGGCCGAACTGGAATGACGGTGATGAATTTCGTGACATTCGCGACAAAAGCCGCGCTGGAAGTTAGTCGCTAGTAGTTTGGATTGACCATGAGATGGCCAGCCGAATGGGAACCGCATGAAGCGGTCTGGATCGGCTTTCCCGGAAATCCGCAAGAATGGCCCGAACAATTGGCGGAGGCGCAGCGTGAAGTTGCCGCTTTCGCCAATGCCATTAGCGACAATGGCGATGGTGAGCGGGTCATGCTTGTTTGCCGGGATCAGGATGATGCTGATGAGGCTGGTTTGCTGGCCCATGATCAGGTTCGAATCCTGATCGAACCCTTTGGCGATATTTGGTTGCGCGATACCGGTCCGATCATAACGGTCGCCGGCAAGGATCGTCAGGCCCATGATTTCCGCTTCAATGGCTGGGGCGGCAAATTTGAAATGGCGGGTGATCAAGATATTGGTCGACGCCTTGCGGCCTTAACGGGAATGGATATTCTCTCGCATGATTGGGTGTTGGAAGGCGGCGCGATAGATGGTGACGGCGCTGGTAATTTGATCACGACTGAACAATGTGTGCTCAATCCCAATCGAAATAGTGTTTTGACAAAAGATCAGGCGAATCAAAATTTGGGACAGGCGCTGAACATCAAGAGTATCTGCTGGCTTGGTGATGGATTGATGGCCGATCACACCGATGGCCATGTCGACAATCTCGCGCGGTTTGTAGCGGTGGGTAAGGTGGTAATTCCCGAAGCGCATGATCCTGATGACGCCAATGCCGAGATATTCGAGGACGCCGCAAGCCGCGCCGTTTCCGCTGGTTTGGAGGTCGCTCGCATTCCATCCGTCGGTCGATATGAAATTGACGGCAGCATTGCGCCAGCAAGCTATATGAATTTCTATATTGGCAATAATGTTGTCGCCGTCCCACAATATGGCGCTACGGCAGATGACCTAGCGGTCGAAGCAATTGCGGAACTGTTTTCCGAGCGAAAGGTTTTAGGGCTGCCTAGTAAGGCTTTGCTTCGCGGCGGTGGGAGCTTCCACTGTGTTTCACAGCAAATCCCACGACTTTGATTTCCTGTAACATTTGCCAGTTTCAAGCGAACTATGTTTGAGGGGAGCAAAATGCTAATCCCTATTTATGCGATTTAGGGGATAAATAATGGCTGACGGAATTCTGAGTGTTTTGAGCACACTCACTTATATACTGGTTTTTCTGCTCGGTCTTGGTCTGGCCGGCGTAATCGTCTTGTTCATCGTCGACGTTACACAGAAACAGGACGCTGTGCGACGCAACTATCCGGTCATCGGCCGCTTTCGTCATTTGTTCAGTAGCTTAGGTGAATTTTTCCGACAGTATTTCTTTGCGATGGACCGCGAAGAAATGCCTTTTAACCGCGCAGAGCGGGAATGGGTTGGCCGCGCTGCGAAGGGCACCGGTAATACGATTGCCTTCGGGTCTACCAAAAACCTAGATCCTGCGGGGACGCCGATATTCGTAAACTGTCCGTTTCCGACTTTGGAAAAAGATGCCGCCGAAACAGCCACTTGCACATTGGGTCCCTATTGCGAGAAGCCCTATGAAGCCAAATCACTGTTCAACGTTTCCGCGATGAGTTTTGGGGCTTTGTCTGTGCCTGCTGTGCAAGCCCTTTCTCATGGAGCTAAAATGGCAGGATGCTGGATGAACACCGGCGAGGGCGGTTTGTCGCCTTATCATCTCGAAGGGGGCTGTGACATTGTCTTTCAGATCGGCACCGCCAAATATGGTGTCCGCAATGATGATGGTAGTTTGAATCACGACAAGCTGCGCGCCGTGGCCGATCATGAACAAGTTCGGATGTTTGAAGTTAAAATGTCGCAAGGGGCTAAGCCCGGTAAAGGCGGTATCTTACCAGCTGAAAAAGTGACGGATGTTATCGCAAAAGTGCGTGGTATTCCCGAAGGTGAAGCTTCAATCTCTCCCAACCGTCACCCTGAGATCAATAGCGTGAATGACATGTTGGATTTCATTGACCAAGTACGCAAGGTTACTGGCAAGCCGACGGGCATCAAGGCCGTAGTCGGCGCTTATGGATGGCTTGAGAGTCTCTGCGAGGAAATACACCGTCGCGGCATCGAAAGTGCACCCGATTTCTTCACTCTCGATGGTGGTGATGGCGGGACGGGTGCCGCGCCGATGCCGCTGATGGACAATGTCGGTTTACAGCTGGATGAAAGCTTGCCGATGCTTTCTGATATTTTGCACAAATATAACCTGCGACAGCGTGTCCGGATTATTGCGTCGGGTAAAAGGATTACGCCGAGTGAGGTCGCTTGGGCGTTATGTGCCGGCGCCGATTTCGTCAACAGCGCGCGCGGTTTCATGTTCTCTCTCGGTTGTATTCAGGCGATGAAGTGTAACAAGAATACTTGTCCAACCGGGATCACAACCCATGATCCGCGTCTGCAACGTGGGCTTGATCCGTCGGACAAGAAGGTCAAGGTTGCCAACTATTGTAAAAGCCTGGTCCATGAGGTCGAAGTGCTGGCCCATAGCTGCGGCGTCGATGAGCCTCGCCAACTGGGCCGCAAACATGTCCGTATAGTTCAGGATAACGGTAAGTCCATTCCTCTCGACGAGCTCTATCCGCGGCCGGAGGTTGTTAAGAATTTCAAGGTGATAGAAGGTGTCTCTGGATAAACTGCTTTGCATGACCGTGCAGGTCACTTATGTTCCGTATCAGAGAGAGATTCCCCATCTGAAAGGCCTGAATAAATGACGAAGAAGCTTATATTCCCTGGTGTAGCAACTGCATTATTGGCAACGGCAGCGGTTCCCTCGCTGGCAAACCATCATGAAAAAGGTGGTGCTATGCATAGTGATGCTGCGCTGATGGCAGCTATCAACCATGAACGTCGCAAGGATGAAAAGGCCCGTGACGTCTATCGGAACCCTGCCCAAACCTTGGCGTTTTTTCAGGTGAAACCAACACATACTGTGGCGGAATATGGCCCTGGCGGCGGATGGTACACGCGGATATTGTTACCCTACCTCAGCGGCAACGGAAAATATATTGCGGTTAATGGCGATAGCGACCGCATCAATTTCACCGATCGTGCGCGTGAAGGCCGCTCCAAAAGCTGGCCCGAGCGTTTCCCGGACGCTGCATCAAAGTGGACAGATGTCCCGGCTGACAAAATTGCTGCTTATGAAAGCGATGAAGTTCCAGATGAACTCAAAGGACAAATCGATCGCGTTTTGATTTTTCGTTCCATGCACGGGATGCTCAACGGCGCGCGGTCTGATTCCGAATTGCAATCTCTCCGCGAAATTCTCGCGGACGACGGCATGGTTGGTGTCGTCCAGCATCGTGCTGACGCAAACGCATCATATGCGATGTCTAGGGGAACCAAAGGATATTTGAAGCAAGCTTCTGTTGTTGCACTCTTTGAACTTAATGGGTTTGAACTGGTTGATTCGTCGGAAATCAACGCCAACCCCAAAGATACAAAAGATTATGAGAAGGGGGTCTGGACGCTTCCGCCTGTCCTAACCAACAAAGACCAAGACAGAGCGAAATATCAAGCCATTGGAGAATCTGATCGCATGACCTTGCTGTTTAAGAAACGGCCTTAGTCTGACAGGCTTGGAAGCCGCGGCTCCGGGATGACCATGAATTGAAAGGAATGACGATGAAGAAGACATTGATTATCATGGGTGCTTTGACCGCCCTTGGTGTGGCAGCTGTTGCACCTGTTTCGGCAAAACATCACGCAAAAGACGGCGCGCATAGTGAAACCAATTTGCGTACCATTATAACGCATGAGCGTCGTGCGGAAGATCAGGCGCGCGACAAATATCGTCATCCTGTTGAAACCATCGGTTTCTTTGGCATCGAGCCAGATGATATTGTGGTAGAATATGTGCCCGGTGGCGGTTGGTATTCGAAAATTCTGGCGCCATATGTTGCGGAAAAGGGAAGATTCATCGGTTTGACCTTTGCACCTGATCCTTTGCCTTTTGGCGATGAAGCCAAAGAGCGTATTCGGAATTTTCCAACCAAATTTCCCAATGATTTGGCCGAATGGACCGGTATGCCGGCCGAAAAATTTGCAGCTTATACCACCGACAAAGTTCCGGAAGAAGCCAATGGCACGGCCGATTTCGTGATCATTCCGCGTATGATGCACAATTTGATGCGCTGGAATTTGGCAGATAGCGAAATTAAGGTGATGCGCAATATGCTGAAAGAAGGCGGCATGGTTGGTATCATCCAGCATCGAGCCAAAGACGGCACGCCGTTTAGTTATGCCGATGGCAATAAAGGCTATTTGCGCACAGATACGGTTGTGAAGTTCATGGAAGCGCACGGCTTTGAATTGGTCAACCAGGCGGAAATCAATGCCAATCCGAAAGATACCGCAGACTATCCCAAAGGCGTTTGGACGCTGCCACCACGCTATGCCGAAGGGGATACGGACAAAGCGAAATATACTGCAATCGGTGAGTCGGATCGCATGACCCTGTTGTTTAAAAAGCTGCCCTAAATCATGATGGTTGCATGACGAACCAGATCACTGTTGCGGCGCTGCAACTGTCCTTGAATGGCAGTGAAGCGGACAATATCGCGGCCGTCAGCGAGCATGTTGCCGAAGCAGCAGAGCAGGGCGCGCAGCTCATATTACCGCCCGAGCTGTTTGCGGGTCCGTATTTTTGCAAGACCGAAGACGAAGCCCTGTTCGCTTTGGCAGATCCGGTGGGCAAGAGCGCGCCTGTGCAAGCAATGCAAAAACTGGCGAAGCAGTTGAAGGTTGCCATTCCGGCCAGTTTCTTTGAGCGCGATGGTCAGCATTATTATAACAGCATGGCGATGATAGACCCGCAGGGCGAAGTCATAGGCGTCTATCGCAAAAGCCATATTCCCGATGGACCGGGCTATGAGGAAAAATTCTACTTCCGCCCTGGCAATAGCGGTTTCAAAATCTGGGAGGTTTTTGGCACCACTATCGGTGTCGGAATATGCTGGGACCAATGGTATCCCGAAACCGCGCGCGCCATGGCTCTTATGGGCGCAGAAATCCTCTTCTACCCAACCGCCATTGGTTCAGAACCTTATGACGCGGACCTCGACACCAGTCGCATGTGGCGGCGCGCCATGCAGGGCCATGCTGTGAGCAATTGCATGCCGGTGGTCGCCAGCAATCGCATTGGCGAGGAAGACGGACAGGCCTTTTACGGGCACAGCTTCATCGCTAATGAATGGGGTGATCTAGTGGTGGAATATGGCGCGGAAGACAGCGGCGTGCTGGTTGCGACTTTTGATCTGGAACAGGCGCGCAAACATCGCGCAGGCATGGGTTTTTTCAGGGATCGCCGGCCGGATCTTTATGGGCGGTTGGTTGAGGACCGTTAACGGCGACTCATAGCCTGTTCAAAAACCTCTTCAAACATCTCCGCCGTCAATCGCTTGGTGTTCACATTATATCGGCTGCAATGATAGCTGTCGATCAGCACGCGGCCGTCCGGCAGTCGATGCTCTGTGCCATGGGCAAATTTATAATCAGCGAGTTTTGCTCCCGCCATTCGGATTACGCTGTCATGGGCTATTTTACCGAGGGCGAGGATAACGCGTAGTTGGGGCAAGCCGTCCAGCGCTTTGATCATATAGGGGCGGCAGTTGTTGATCTCTGCGCCGGTGGGTTTGTTTTCCGGTGGCAGGCATTTGACCGCATTGATTATCATCGTGCCGTTCAAGGTCACGCCATCATCAATGCTGGATTGAAACTTACCGTTCGAAAGGCCTACTTTGTCCAACGTAGCGAATAGCAGATCACCGGATGCATCGCCCGTAAAGGGTCGACCGGTCCGGTTGGCGCCTTCCTTGCCCGGAGCGAGACCGACTATCGCTAGCCATGCATCGGGATCACCAAAAGCAGGGACAGGCGCGTTCCACCAGTCAGCATGTTCTTTGCGGAGCGATTTGCGCAAGCCCGTCAAGCGCGGGCACCGGCGACAGTTTTTCGGGGCTTCGGCAAAAGGAAGGGGGCTATGATCGCGCATAGCCCCCGCCTAATTTCATTTGGACATGACGTCCAGTAAAGGACGGAATAATCAGTCTTTCAATTCTGCCGGTACGATGCCGCCATTGGCTGCGATTTCCGACATAACGCGCTTGTGCAGAGCGATATTATCTTCGGCTGATCCGGCATAGCTGGCATTGCCCAGCTCTTGGGCCAGCGCCTTGCGGTTCTCATAGCTCGCGTCAATTTGAACCAATTTCATCAAATCGACAATCGATGACTGCCAGTTCAGCTTGTCTGATCCCGGTATGCTGTTGAGCCGCGCGGTAACGTCGACTTCGGTAATGGCCGCGCGCGCCGCTGGGGCTGCTTCGGCTGCGGGGGTTGCTGCCGGTTCAGCCGCTTTTGCTTCGCCGCCGAAAATTGCGCTTTTGATTTTGCCAAATATACTCATGATGTGCTCCTCATATGTTGCTTTGGGGCTTGTTAATCCGCCCTTGCTCTCTTTCTTCGGTGTTACATCGAGCGGAGTCAAATGCCGGATGGTCTTTTTTACCTATTCCGAGCTGCCCATGAGTGTAAACAATCGTAAAGCTTTTTGAATCGCCCGTTTTGAGCATGAAAACCTGTTAGGGTGACATCAGAATAACAGAATCAACAACCAGGCCCTGCGGGGGCAACAAGGAGACGGGTGATGAGCATTTTGGAGATATTGCAGCAGTCCGGTGGCATTGAAACAATGGCACGCGAACTGGGTGTGAATGAGAGCGTCGCGCAAGCGGGCGCAGCAGCTCTGCTGCCTTCCATCTTGGGCGGTTTTAAGAAAACAACACAAGCGCAGCCTAGCGGTCTGGATGGACTGGGTGGTCTCCTGGGGCAACTGGGCGGCGGCGGGTTGCTCGACAGCGTTCTGGGCTCTCAACCTACACCAGTGAGCCAAGGCAATGAAATTCTTGGCCAGATATTCGGATCGAAAGAGGTCAGTCGAACAGTTGCTGCGGGCGCCGAACAGCAAACCGGTATCAGTAGCGATTTGCTGAAGAAAATGTTGCCCGTGGTAGCGATGATGGTTGCTGGTTATATGGCAAAGCAAGGCGGGGATGACTCCGGCAGTGGCGGTGGCATCGGTGGCCTGATCGGTGGTTTGCTCGGCGGTGGCTCAAAAGTATCTTCCGGTGGCCTTGGCGGTTTGGCATCTTTGCTCGATCTCGATGGCGACGGAAATCCGCTTGATGATATTATCGGCATGGCCGGTAAACTGACTCGCTAAAATAAATAGGCACATAAGGAGACGATAAATGGGACTTTTGGATAGCGCGCTTGGCATGTTGCCCGACAGTGTAAACTTGGACAGCCTGGCTGAAAAAGTAGGCATGTCGGCAGAAGAGCTGAAATCAGGTGGCGAGGCTCTCTTCACCAAATTGCAGGATGGTAGTGTCGATAAAGCGACCGCCATCAAAGAGGCCGCCGCTGAAGCTGGCGTGGACGCTGAGAAGCTGAAAGGCTTGATGCCGGCCATGGCAGAAAAAGCGGGTCTGGATGGCGAAGGCGGCCTGATGGAAAAACTTGGCGGCGATGATGGTATTCTCGGCAAGGTCAGTGGTTTTCTCGACCGCGATGGCGATGGGAATCCACTGAATGACATTACCGATATGGCCAAGGGCTTCTTTAAGAAATAGGTCTGCCCAATTCAGACCAAAAAGCGGTTTTAGTCCTCCAGCACAGTGAGTTGGAGGACGCCGCCCTCAACGGCCGCAACTTTTGCCATTGTGCCTTTTTTCATATCAGGCCCTTTTGCTGGCCATTCACCATCGGCCACCTTTGCTCGGCCACTGGTCGCGCTGATCGCTTCAACGACAGTCACTGTTTCTCCAACCAAGCGTGCGGACCGATCATTCAGCATCGGATCTTCGCTTTCGACAACATTGGTGAGATACCAGCGACGGCCCAAAAAGACAGATGCAAGAGACAGTACGCCAAATAGAGTGAACTGGCCGGCAACGGTGATGTCGATAAACATCGCCACAAAACCCGTAATCGCGGCTGCTGCTGCAAGCCAGATCAGGAATACGCCCGGTACCAGTATCTCTCCAATACCCAGCAATAGTGCAATTATCAGCCAGTGATAATGCGATTCCAGTGACATGATCTGTTCAATGATATCCATGTCTATTCGCCTTATTGTTCAAACGGGCCTTTGCGGCGTGGTGGCGGCGGTGTAATCGCGCCACCATTTTCGCCGAGGGCTTCTTTGGCTAGTTCGCCGATGCCGCCCAATGTGCCGATAAGCTGTGTTGCTTCGACGGGGAACAGGATAGTTTTGGCATTGGGCGAGGTCGCGAATTTCTCGACCGCTTTGACATAATCCTGCGCGATGAAATAGTTGACCGCTTGGGCATTGCCGTCGGCAATAGCGTCGGAAACCATCTGCGTCGCTTTGGCTTCGGCTTCTGCTTCGCGTTCACGTGCCTCGGCATCCCGGAACGCTGCTTCCTTGCGCCCTTCTGCTTGGAGTATTTGTCCTTGTTTCTCACCTTCTGACCGCAAAATTTCAGAAGCACGTGCGCCCTCTGCGTCGAGGATGTTGGCGCGTTTTTCGCGTTCTGCTTTCATCTGGCGAGCCATGGCGTTGATAATATCTTGCGGCGGGCGAATGTCTTTGATTTCCACGCGGGTAATTTTAATTCCCCAAGGTGTCGTCGCATCGTCAATCACAGTAAGAAGGCGTCCGTTAATCTCGTCGCGCTTCGACAAGGTTTCGTCCAAATCCATCGAACCCATGACAGTACGCAAGTTGGTGGTCACCAGATTCAGAATGGCGTTATAGAGATCATTGACCTCATAGGCCGCCTTGGGTGCGTCCAAAACCTGAAAGAAAACCACGCCGTCGGTGGAGATCATCGCATTATCTTTGGTGATGATTTCCTGCCCGGGAATATCGAGCACCTGTTCCATCATATTGACCTTGCGGCCGACGCGATAGAAAAACGCGGGAAAAAAGTTAAAGCCCGGCTTGGCGATACTGGTAAACCGGCCAAAATATTCAATCGTATATTGATAACCCTGACGAACAATCTTGATGCTCGCGCCCAGATATATGATCACCAAAAGGAAAAAGAAAAATGCAGCTGTGAGTTCCATTTGTTACGCCTTCCAACTTTATGTTCGAATATCATTGATTATTCCCAGCATAATGCCAAGAAAAAAGCGAATATTTCGCTGATGAACAAGGTTATCGTAAACTATGCGCTTCGCTACCATTGTCGCTTTTCTGTTAATGTTACTCCCGGCGGCTGCCCATGCGGAGGATATTTCTGAGGCGGATTTGCGCGGGCATATAGAGATATTGGCGAGTGATGATTTTACAGGCCGGAAGCCCGGCACTGTGGGTGAGAACAAGACCATCCAGTATATCGCGATAGAGTGGCAGAAGGCGGGATTGCGGCCCGCCACCGGGACCAATTCATGGTATGCGCCGGTCCGATTGGTGGATCGGGTACCGCTGAAACAAGAGTTCGGGTTTCAATATACCAAGGGCAAGAAGACAAAGACGATCCGGATTGACGACGATCAAATTGTCTTGCGAGGCGTCAGAGAATCCGTCAATTTTGACAACATACCGGTCGTGCATGTTGGCTATGGCAATGTGCCTAACGCGCAGTTGGAAGAGGCGTTATTTGGCAATATTGCAATAATCTATCAATCTTCTCCGCTAGGGTTGAAGGACTTTCCCGATTATCGTCAGCGGAAGGCCAATGTGGTCGCCGCCGGTGCCGCAGCGGTTATAACAGTGGTCCGCGATCAATCCCGTTTCCAGCGCGCCGCCCGGCGATTTCGTGGTTCCAGCACCAGTCTTGATCGCAGTGGACAGCACGCAGGCATCGAAGGGCTGATCAGCGGCAAGGCAGCCAATAAATTGCTCCGTAAACTTGGCGTTGATGAAAAAGAGTTGCGGGAAGATGCTAAGGCAGAAAACTTCAGCCCAAGGCCGCTTGACCTTCTGGGAAACCTTGCGGTGGAAACCCAGGTTCGCGAATATCAGTCGCATAATGTGATCGGAAAGATTGCCGGCCGCGAACCGGCAAGCGGCGCGGTGTTATTTATGGGGCATTGGGACCATCTTGGCGAATGTCGGAAAGCCCCGGCTGAAGACCGCATTTGCAATGGCGCGGTTGATAATGCCAGCGGCATTGCCCTGTTAATTGAAACCGCCCAACGACTGACAAAAACACCGCAAGATCGTGATATCTATTTTTTGGCGACCACGGCGGAGGAGAGCGGCTTACTGGGCGCCCGCGCCTTTGTTTCGGCGCCTAGTTTTGCACTGGACGATCTGGTGGCCGTTTTCAACGCCGATACCGTGGCCTTGGCGCCAAATGGGAAGCTAATTGCCGTTGTCGGTCGCGGCGAGACCGATCTTGATCATGATCTAGAGAAAGTGGCGGCCGCAGAAGATCGAGAAATCGACAAGACCGATAAGGCCAATGCCTTTTTGAAACGGCAGGACGGATATGTGTTCCTTGAAAAAGGCATCCCGACCTTCATGATCACCAGCGCGTTTTCCGATCAGGAGCGTCTTGATCGCTATTTAAGCGGCCGTTATCATGATGTCGGCGATGAAGCGGATGCAGAGCTGTTACTCGGCGGTGCGGCGGATGATGCGAACTTCCATGTCGCGCTGGGTCACTATTTTGGCAATCTCGACAGTTATCCGGCCAAGCCTGCCCCGAATAGTAGTGGCGAATAATACTAGCGAATAGTGTCAGAACTGATTACATGGGCCGCCACAGAATCGAATTTACCCTATCAGAAAGTGGCCTTCCATGAGCAGCAGAGAAATCCGAACCGGACTTACATTTGACGATGTCCTGTTGCAGCCCGGTGCGTCCGATATTGTGCCCAGCCAAGCCAATACCCAGACGTGGCTGACCAAAGAAATCGGCCTGAACATACCTGTTCTGTCTTCCGCCATGGATACGGTGACAGAATCCGATATGGCGATCGTCATGGCGCAAATGGGCGGCATTGGCGTGCTCCATCGCAATTTGACGCTGGAACAGCAAATTGCCGCTGTTCGGCAGGTAAAGCGGTTTGAATCGGGCATGGTGGTCAATCCGATTACGATAGCCCCAGATGCGACTTTGGCTGATGCCGAAGCGACGATGGCGCAGAACAAGATTTCCGGCATTCCGGTGGTGGAACCGGGCGGCAAATTGCTTGGTATATTAACCAACCGTGATGTGCGTTTTGCCGAGAATCCTCGCCAACCCGTGTCTGAACTGATGACCAAAGATGATCTGGTCACCGTTCCTGTTGGCGTAAGTCAGGAAGAGGCGAGGCGCATGCTGCATCAGCGGCGCATCGAAAAATTACTGGTCGTTGATGATAAATATCATTGCGTCGGGTTGATAACTGTCAAGGATATCGAAAAAGCTGTCACCTATCCCAATGCTACCAAAGACAGCTCTGGCCGCTTACGCGTTGCGGCGGCTTCTACGGTCGGTGACGCTGGGCTGGAACGAACCCAGGCGCTGATCGAGGCGGAATGCGATCTGATCGTGGTTGATACGGCCCACGGGCACAGCAGCATGGTATCGCGGGCTGTCGAAGAAATTAAGAAACGGTCAAACCAGACGCAAATCATAGCAGGGAATGTGGCGACAGCTGCGGCAACGCGTGCGTTGATCGATGCGGGTGCGGATGGCATTAAAGTTGGTATCGGCCCGGGTTCGATTTGTACCACCCGGGTTGTTGCTGGTGTTGGCGTTCCGCAATTGACTGCAATTATGGACTGCGCGGAAGAGGCCGCGAAATCAGGTATTCCGGTGGTTGCTGATGGTGGCCTGCGGACATCGGGTGACGTTGCCAAGGCTTTGGCCGCTGGCGCATCATCGGTGATGGTCGGTTCCCTATTGGCGGGAACCGAAGAGGCGCCGGGCGATACGTTCCTCTATCAAGGCCGCGCTTATAAAAGCTATCGCGGCATGGGTTCTGTCGGCGCGATGGCGCGGGGGTCGGCGGATCGCTATTTTCAGCAGGATATTAAGGACCAGCTCAAATTGGTACCAGAAGGTATCGAGGGCCAGGTGCCATTTAAGGGGCCGGCCGGCGATGTGGTTCACCAGCTTGTCGGCGGCGTGAAAGCGGCCATGGGTTATACTGGCTCTGCGACACTCAAAGATTTGCGTGAGCGGGCTGAATTCGTGCGGATTACCAATGCCGGTTTGCAGGAAAGCCATGTCCATGATGTCGCGATCACGCGCGAAGCACCCAATTATCCGACACGCTAAATTCGGCATCAAAGGTTTGATATCAATATTATGATTGAAGTTTTTACGCCCTATTTGCTGACATTCTTAGTTTGGAACGATCTCGATCCAGAAACAACGATGAGTGTTTCTCAAGATCTTTTTATCAGCGAACAAGTCTGCATGGCTGCCGGAACCGAGCGTCTGGCAATGATTGAGGCCAATCGCCAAGTCAGATTGGAAAAATTCAAGGCTGAACAAATCAAATCCGAGGCGGCCAAGTTTTTCTGTGTGCGTCAACCACGCGATATTCAAAAATACAGCCCTTTGCTGGACAATAATTGACCCCATCTGCGCGCCTGCAAGCGGCCATAGAGTTGCTTGACGAGATTATTGTCGCGGCGCGGGACAATGGCGCGTCGGGTGACAATATCGCCAAGAAATTCTTTAAGGCGCGTCGCTATGCCGGCTCCAAAGACCGGCGCGCTGTACGCGAGCATGTCTATGCAGCGATCCGGCGTTTTGGCGACCGACCTGAAAGCGGCCGCGAGGCGATGGTAGGATTGGCTCAAGAACAGCCCGAGCTGAACGATTTGTTCGATGGTTCGGCTTATGGGCCAGCAGCACTTGAAGAAACCGAGCAGCATGCTGGTGGCGATACGATTCCGCATTGGTTGCAGGCAAAATTCGCAGAACCGGTTGATAGTCATGAGCAACGAGCACTGTTTGACCGCGCGCCATTGGATATCAGATATAACCCCAAAAAAGCGGATGCCGGTCTGGTTGAGGTGGATTGGCCAGAGGCCGAGATATTATCTTTACCCTGTGCCTATCGGTTGCCCACAGGAACAAGCATCGAGAATAGCGCGCCTTATAATAGCGGTCAGATTGAAATTCAGGATATGGGCAGTCAGGCGATTGTGGCAGCTTGTTTGTCCCCAGCACCGAAACTGGTTCTGGATATGTGCGCTGGCGCTGGTGGTAAGACTTTGGGTCTGGCCGCTCAGTTGCCCGATGATACTCGGATTGTAGCGGCGGATACGGATCGCGGACGTTTGAACCGTATTGAACCCCGTTTGCGCCGTTCAGGCACACGTAATGTTGAAACGATGCTTTTGTCTCCTAATAAGGAGGCAGAAGCGCTTAGTCCGCTTCAAGACCGGTGTGATCTGGTACTTGTCGATGCTCCCTGCACAGGCACCGGTACATGGCGGCGCAACCCGGAATTGCGCTGGCGGATGACGCCTAAAAGGCTTGATCAAACCGTGCAGTTGCAGGCGCGTCTTCTGGAGCTGGCGAGCGCGATGGTCGCGCCTGGCGGCCGGTTAGTTTATGCTGTTTGTTCGCTCTTGGACGCAGAGGGGGGCGACCAGACAGATGCGTTCCTGAAAAACCACCCAGAATGGCGGGATATAGAGGTTGATTTGCCGATAGGACGGCCATATCGTAAAGGAACTCTACTCACCCCGTATCAAGACGGAACGGATGGCTTTTATTTTACCTGCCTCGAAAAAATGTGATAGCAAATCATGACGAGCACCGGCATGTTCATCGAACGTGCAGCTGATCCTGCTAAAAAGCTTGAGTCTTTAATGGAGTTAATTATGCGTTTTTCACCCGCTGCCCTTGCCATGTCTTTGGTTTTAGCGACCGTTTCCAGCGCGAGCTTTGGTCAGTCAGCAGATGTCGAAATCAAAGCGCGTTCTGTATCTTATATGGCGCAAGGCGAGGCGGCACAAAAGCAAGGCAAGCTTGATCTAGCGACTGATTTATATGAGACGGCCTTGGCAGTTGATCCGCGCAATGGTTCGGCCTTTATCGCGCTTGCTCAAATCGCACGGGTGCAGAAACTGCCAGGCAAAGCCATCCGCTTTTACCGGGAGGCTCTGATTCTTGATCCGAACAATCTTGACGCGCTGGCTGGGCAGGGCGAAGCTTTGGTGCAGCGCGGCGCGGTTGAAAAAGCGAAGATCAACCTCTCGCGTATCGAAACATTGTGCCGGACCCGTTGTCCGCAAACTGCACAATTATCTTCGGCCATAAAAGTGTCGGAAAAAGCACCAGTGCTATCGGCCCAGGCGGTCACACCTAAGCCTAAGGTTAGTGACGAAAAAGACGAAGAAGTCGCACCTAACTGACCCGGTTCGAAATCCCTAACCTTAGTTCAAAAGTCATAAACTAATGTTGCGCGGCTGAGCGTATCGGTTTTCTCACGGCCTTCTGGTGGGTTGGTTTCATGCTCGATTACATAAGAAAAACGAGCTTTTAGTTTGCCATATATCTTAGCATCAAGCCCAGTAGTGGCGGTGAGCGTGTTGGTGCCGGAAGAGAATATCACGTTGGCGCTGGTTAGACTTTGTGCATCGGATGCCAAAGTCGCTCCAGCTCCCTGAGTGAGTTTGAGGTTTTTTGCAATTTGCCATCCTAGATCCAGTCCGATCAAACCTGCAAGACTACTATCGGATCCGCCATCCGTAAATTCGGTAAGCCGCCAGGCAGGGCCCGCTTTTAAATTCAACTTAACGTCTTGCTCGTTGACAACCGTATAACCGATCCCGCCGGATACCGTGTACCGCGAAGAAAAGCCCTGAAACTGGTCCCGGTCATATTGGGCCAAGCCATAGAAGAAGAGCCTGTCATCGATCTTATATTCGGGTTCTAGAGCCGCTGCATATTGCTCTCTGCTGGTCACGCCATTGCTGCGCTGATAGTCGGCACGGGCGCGAAAGTTTAGACGCCATTTGACCGCGTCCTTAGTAAGCCTGATGCCGCCACTCACACCAACATTGCTGGAATTACCGGTGTTGCGAAAGCCGCCCAATTCACCTTCACCTGTCCAGTTTTCAAAAAAGGGCGCTTCCATTTGCTCTTGTTTTTTTACCGCTGCGAGTTGTGTTTTCTTTGCGGTATATACCGCAAACATGGCGTCGATTTCCGCCACGTCATCGGGATTTGCCACTTTGGCGAACTTGACTACCGAGTTGACCTCGGCCTCTTTGCCCGTTTCTATGGCTGCATCGATCATCGCTTTTACAGGCTCGGGAAGGGCTGCATGAGCTGGTGAAGCAAGCCCAATGGCAGCCAGTGGAAATGACCAAACTATCTTGTACAACATACTCTAATCCTGTGACTATCCTGTTTCACATTTAGATTAGTGGCCCAAATTCCTTCAAGATTGCGCGGTACAAATCTCTTTTAAACGGTACGATCATATCCGGTAAATCTGTTGGGTCGGCCCACTTCCAATTTGAAAACTCTGCGTGGTCGGTGGCAATATTGACATGCCTGTCTTCGCCTGTAAACCGCATCAGAAACCAGTATTGACGTTGGCCGCGATATTTTCCTTTCCAGATTTTACCCAATAACTCGTCTGGGAGATCGTATAGATGTTCTTCCGCGCTACGCGCAATTATCTGGACGTGATCGGCTGTAATGCCGGTTTCCTCTTCTAGCTCACGGATCGCTGCGGCTTCGCCATCCTCACCATCATCAATCCCGCCTTGCGGCATTTGCCACGCATCAGGATAAGCGCTGTCTTTGGCGTCCAATCGCTGGCCCACGAAGACTTTGCCATTTTTGTCCGCAAGCATGATGCCGGCGCAAGGACGGTAAGGTAGATCGCTAAAATCGTTCATAGAGCCGCCAAGGTCGCTTTCAGGGCGTTGCAGATGCCGTCGACATCTTCTTGTGAGGATGGAATACCTTTGCGCAGGCAGATTAGACCATGGATATTGCCTTTGGCTTCGGCAAAACTCACCGGCACGCCTGCTTCGATTAATTTGGCAGCATAGGCGCGACCTTGGTCGCGTAGCGGGTCCAAGCCACCGGTGATGATCACGGTTGGTGGGCTGTTCTCCAAATCACCGTGAATTGGGTCACAGCGTACATCGCCCGCCACGCCAGCATAATGCCCCTGAAAATAATCCATAGAGTCTTTGGTTAGCAAAAAGCCTTCACCAAATTGCTGCATTGATCCCTCTGACGCAGTGCTATCGACGACCGGATAGATGGGCACTTGCGCGATGACCGGCACTGCTGTCGGGTTTTTGGCCAAATCCTGTGCTACCACAATGGCGAGATTACCACCTGCGCTGTCACCGCAGGGAATCAGGCCATTGATTTCAATGCCCAGCGCGCTGGCGGCATTCTCTGCAATCCAACGGGTCGCGGCTTCACAATCATCAGGCGCAGCCGGGAAGGGCGCTTCAGGTGCGAGCCGATAATCGACCGCAATCAGAGGTAAGTCCATCTGCGCCGCCATTTCGGTGCAATAGGGGTGATGGCTTTCCAGATCACCGATGACGAAGCCACCGCCGTGATAGAAAATGATCGCAGGTCCTGCTTCGCGGCTGTCCCGTTTGTCATAATAGCGCAGTTTAATATCGCCCGCCGGGCCCGGGCAGCTTAGGTCCTTCACAACGGCCAGTTCCGTGGGCTCTGCGTCAACCAGAAAGCGCATTCCGACATAGACTTCGCGTGCTGCGGCCGGTTCCATTTGATCCATCGGGACCTCCATGGCCGTTTCCAACATAGCTAGCATTGCCTGCGTATCGGGTCGCACAAAAGCCGTCGTCATCCTCAAATCTCCGTGTTGTTGCGTATCAATTTGCCACTTATCCATAGGCGACTAGATCAGCGGGGGTTCACTAGGCAAGCTGTAATCTGAAACCGTCGTTTCAAACAAAAACTTTATCCCTAGTAGTTTTTGTGGTTTGAAACAGAGGGGAGAAGTGCTTTACCGCTTCTTCTACAGAGTGATGGGTACGGAAATTATATATGGCTACGGCGCTTAAACAGGACGACAACGGCAATAACCAACCAGAAAATGCGGAAAATGTCGTCGTCCGCTTCGCTGGTGATAGCGGCGATGGTATGCAACTCACCGGTGGGCAATTTACATTGTCCACGGCATTGGCAGGCAGCGACCTTGCGACTTTCCCTGATTTTCCCGCGGAAATCCGTGCGCCACAAGGCACTTTATTCGGTGTTTCCGCTTTCCAGATTAATTTCGGTAGCCGTGCGATTGAAACGGCAGGCGATGAACCTGATGTTTTAATTGCGATGAACCCGGCAGCGCTGAAAACCAATGTAGATGCTTTGCGTGACGGTGGTTTGATCATTGCGGACTCAGGCGAGTTCGGGAAACGCAATCTAGACAAAGCTAAATATGAGAATAATCCCCTGGAAGACGGGTCTTTGGCCAAGTGGCAGCTACTCAAGCTGGATATTTCGGCGCTGACGCTGGAAGCGGTGAAGCCATTTGGACTCGGCAATAAGGAAGCCTTGCGCAGTAAAAACATGTGGACGCTGGGCCTTGCGCTGTGGATGTTTGAGCGCGAACGGCAACCGATTATTGACTGGCTGAAGACTAAGTTTGCGAAACTTCCCGCCGTGGCCGACGCCAATATTGCGGCGTTAAATGCCGGCCATGCTTATGGCGAAACCGCGGAGCTTTCCGGTGATGGTCTCGGTGGCGGTCATTTAACCACTCGCAAAGTTGGTGCCGCACCTTCCGCGCCTGGTGAATATCGCACGGTGACAGGGGCCGAAGCTTTGTCGCTCGGTCTGGTGGCCGGTGCGCAGCTGGCCGACGTGCCGATGTTCTTTGGTGGCTATCCGATTACGCCCGCGTCTGCGATCCTCCACCACTTGTCGCGTCTCAAAGAATTTGATGTAACGACATTTCAAGCCGAAGACGAAATCGCAGCTATCGCGGCGGCCATTGGTGCCAGCTATGCTGGTAAACTCGGCATTACGTCATCATCAGGACCAGGCATTGCGCTGAAAGGCGAAGCCATGGGTTTGGCTATCATGACCGAGCTACCCTTGGTCATTATCAATTCACAGCGCGGCGGACCTTCGACAGGCCTTCCGACCAAGACCGAGCAATCCGATCTCTATCAGGCGGTTTATGGCCGCAATGGAGACGCGCCGATGCCGGTCATCGCGGCTCGTTCACCCAGTGATGCGTTTGAGTGCGCGATAGAGGCAGTGCGGATCGCTGTGCAATATATGACACCCGTCATGCTGCTGACCGATGGTTATATTGCCAATGCCGCAGAACCATGGAAAATCCCCGATGTTGCGTCGCTGGAGCCATTTCCAGTCACCTATCTCGATAAAATGCCGGAAGGTGGCTTGAAGCCGTATAGCCGTGACGAAAAATTTGCGCGACCATGGATCAAACCCGGCACGCCAGAATTGATGCACCGGATTGGCGGCATCGAAAAAGGCATTGATACGGGCCATATTGATTATGGCTCGGCCAATCACCAGAAAATGACTGAAATTCGGCGTGATAAGGTGCTGGGCGTAGCGGACAGTATCCCCGATCAGGACGTCGCGTTGGGCAATGCGGGCGGCAAGTTGGCTGTTGTGGGATGGGGGTCAACCTATGGCCCAATCCATCAAGCTGTGCGCCGTGCGGTGGAGGCGGGTAAAGATGTGGCCCATATTCATATCCGCAACATCTGGCCGATGCCGAAAAATCTTGGCGAATTGCTGAAAAGCTATGACCGCGTGATAGTGCCAGAGATGAACACCGGGCAGCTAAAAACCGTATTACGCGATCAATATCTGGTCGACGCGAAACCAATTAACAAAGTATCGGGCCAGCCCTTTACCATTGCCGAAATTGATGCGGCGATTGAGGAGAATCTCTCATGAACGAGATGACAAAAATCACGACGCTGAAGGACTGGGAAACCGATCAGGAAGTGCGTTGGTGCCCGGGTTGCGGTGACTATGCGATCCTGAAAGCGGTTCAACGGACCATGCCGGAATTGGGTGTGCGTCCAGAAGATACCTTGTTTATCAGCGGGATCGGCTGCTCTTCTCGCTTTCCTTATTATATGGAAACTTACGGTTTTCACACCATTCATGGCCGCGCGCCAGCGGTAGCAACCGGCGCGAAACTGGCCAATCCGGATCTGGATGTCTGGATCATCACTGGCGACGGCGATGCGCTGTCCATTGGCGGCAATCACACGATGCATTTGCTGCGGCGTAATCTGGATTGCCAGATCATGCTGTTCAACAATGAAATTTACGGTCTGACCAAAGGGCAATATTCGCCGACATCGCGGGTGGGCACCAATACCCCATCGACGCCTTATGGTTCGGTCGATCGTCCTGCTAGTCCTTGTGCTTTTGCATTGGGTTCCGGCGCACGGTTCATTGCGCGCGGTATCGATATTCACAAAGACCTGACCAATGTTTTGAAAGCAGCGCACGCCCATAAAGGTGCGGCCTTTATCGAGATTTTTCAAAACTGTATCGTCTATAATAAAGACGTGTTCGATGAATTTGCGGCAAAGAAAACGGCTGCGTCCACTCAGCTGCTGCTTGCCGATGGTGAACCTATGTTGTTTGAAAAGGGTGCCAGGGGCATTGCAATGGACCGCGAGACGCTATCGCTTAAAGTCGTCGATGTTGTTGATGGCGACTGGCAGGCCGCCAATGTGATTGTCCATGACGTGACCAATCGTTCGGTCGCACATATGCTGATCGAAATGCCCTTTGGTGAATTCCCGATGGCCATTGGCGTGCTCTATGACGATCCGCGTCCAACCTTTGAAGCGGCGGTGGTCGAGCAAAATGTGGAGGCAGCAAAAGGTAAGAAACCTGATTTGCAGGCATTGCTCAACAAAGGACAGACTTGGACCGTCACCGAGGATGGACCGGAACTTTAGCAGCCTTTTCCAGCACTTGATGCTTGCAATGTAGGATATGCTTTGCCAGCATGCTGGCAGGGCTTCAGTCCCTTTCGTCACGCTATGGGGTGGGACGATTCTGAACGGAAATTTCGTCGCTCATATGAAACAGTTCAATCGAAGATGACCCCCGTTTTGCGTGTAAACTTTATAATTTCTCGGTCCGGTTTAGACGGCTGTCACCCGCATGGATAATCTGACCCATAGTCTTGCCGGGGCCGTTCTTGGCCAGCTTGGTCTGAAAAAGAAAACCGGTCTGGGCATGGCGACATTAATTATTGCCGCCAATATTCCCGATATAGATGCCTTTGCGACGCTGCTTGATGGCGTGCAGCATCTCGCCATTCGGCGCGGGATAACCCACGGACCGATTGCGATGGTGGTACTGCCATTATTGCTGACCGGTATCATGATCTGGTTCGATCGCTGGCAGACCAAGCGCGGCAAACGACCAGCGGATCGCTTGCCAATCCACAAGGGCTGGTTGTTGGCGCTCGCTTATATTGGGTGTTTGAGCCATCCGGCATTGGATTGGCTGAACAGCTATGGCGTAAGATTGCTGGAGCCGTTTTCATCGCAATGGTTTTACGGCGACAGCATCTTCATTATCGACATCTGGATTTGGGCGGCGCTAATTGCCGGTGTCTGGATTTCGCGGCGGCGCGAGAAAAAGGGTAGGGACGATTGGCAGCGGCCAGCTTGGATTAGCTTTGCAGCAATTTGTGCCTATATTTTCACTAATGGGCTGATCACTGGCAAGGCGGAGGCGGATACGGCTTTGGCTGTTGAGCAGCGTACAGGAGAACGACCGGAACAAATCGTTGCTAACCCTATGCCTGTTACATTCTGGCGCCGTGATATGATCTGGCAGATGGCCGGAGAAAATGGCAAGGGATATGGTGAGACACGGTTTGACTTATTTGACGGAGAGCCTTTCTATTGGAAAGGCGAACTGGTGCGAAATAATGTACCGCTCCCTATGATTGAAGAAGCAAAAAAGACCGATGCCAATGCGCGTGCCTTTATGGTGTGGGCGCGTATGCCAGTTTTACAGCAAGACAAGCAAGCCGATGACTCGTCTGCCGTAAGCTTGAATATCTCGGATATGCGCTTTCGTGATCCTCTCGTGCAAGATCGCTTTTCAGTCCAGACAACGGTTTCTGCCGACAACAAGCCAGTTAAGCCTAACGCAACTATCGGTGGTAAATGACCAAGCCCACCATAATCTGGTTCCGCCGCGATCTACGTCTGGCTGATCAAGCTGCTGTTGTTGCAGCTATATCGCAAGGCCCGATCATTCCGGTCTATATACTCGACGACGAAACGCCCAAGCATCGCAAAATGGGCGGGGCGTCGCGCTGGTGGCTGCATCATAGTTTGCAATCCTTGGATGCCGACTTAAAGGCCAAAGGATCGCGGCTGATCTTACGTCGCGGCAAGGCGGCTGACATTTTGACCGAACTTGCTGTGGAGCATGGCGCCATGGAAATCCACGCGCTGCATCATCATGAACCTTGGTGGCTCAATGCGCAGAAGGATTTGCGCACCAAATTGGATGGCAGCGCCGAACTGGTTCTGCACCACGGCAATTATCTGCTCCCACCCGGCACATTAAAAACGGGTAGCGGCGGCCCGTATAAAATCTACACGCCATTCTGGAAATCGCTGCGTGAGCGAATGCCCCCCGCAGAACCCGTGGCTGCGCCCGAACATATCGCAGCGCCGGATGCTTGGCCGGACGGCGACGCTCTGGATGACTGGCACTTGCTGCCCACCAAGCCGGACTGGGCCAAAGGATTTACAGACCATTGGGCTCCCGGCGAGCAAGGCGCGCAGGACAATCTTGAAGCCTTTGTCGATAAAGCGGTGCAATATGATGAGGGTCGCAATCTGCCATCAAAGCAACTGGTATCGCGCCTGTCTCCGCATCTGCATTTCGGGGAAATCAGCCCCGCGACAATCTGGGCCCGGATTGCCGGGCAGGGCGCGCTAAATGGTTCTGGGGTGGAAACCTATCTCAAAGAGATTGTCTGGCGGGATTATGCCCAGAATGTCATCCAGCAATTCCCCCAATATGGCGGTGAAAGCTATCGTGAGAAGTTCCGCGAATTTCCATGGCGTGATATGGCCGATCCCAAGGTTCGCAAGGATTATGACGCCTGGTGCCATGGTCAGACCGGCTATCCGATTGTTGACGCCGGTATGCGGGAATTATGGGCGACAGGATGGATGCACAACCGCGTCCGGATGATTGCCGCGAGCTTCCTGATCAAGCATCTGCTGATCGACTGGCGCGAAGGGGAGCAATGGTTTTGGGACACGTTGGTCGATGCCGATTTTGCATCGAATAGCGTCAACTGGCAGTGGACGTCTGGCACCGGTGTCGACAGCAATATGTTTGTCCGGATCATGGCACCACTAACCCAGTCCGAGAAATTCAACGCGGGTGATTATATCCGCAAATGGGTGCCGGAACTCGCGGATGTCAGCGATCCCTATATCCATGATCCGGAAGAAAGCGGCGCAAAACCAGCGCGCTATCGGTCAAAGATCATAGAGCATAAGGCTGCCCGCGCGCGGGCTTTGGACGCTTACGCGCAAGTGAAATGACCCAAAGGATTGTAATATAGGTCAATATTCCTTATTGCCGGTTCAAATCTGAAAAAGGATATCGGGTCGATGAATAAATAGGTCGCCATCAGGCACATCAAAATTGAACAGGTTCAGTCCCATGGGCTGGATATTTTGACACCTATATTTCAGGATCTTTTATGCACAGACTATCAGGAAAATTTTGCGTTATCACCGGTGCTGCCCGTGGCATTGGTCAAGCGATTGCCAAGGCTTTTGTCGAAGAGGGGGCAACGGTCCTCCTGACCGATAGCGATGCCGAAACACTGGTACAGGCCGGACAGGAATTGGAAAGCCCCACTCTGGTCCTTGATGTCGAGAAGGAAGCCGATTGGGAACGCCTTGCCGACTTGCATCCCGTAGCCGACGTCATGGTCAACAATGCGGGGATTACCGGATTTGAAGCGGGCATCGCCCCGCATGATCCGGAAAATGCATCGCTGGAAAATTGGCGCGCGGTGCATCGGGTTAATCTCGACGGCACGTTCATGGGCTGTCGCTATGCCATCCGGGCCATGAAGGAAAAGGGCGCGGGTTCGATCATCAATATCTCGTCCCGTTCCGGCATGGTCGGTATTCCCGGCGCGGCGGCTTATGCTTCCTCCAAGGCGGCGATTCGCAATCACAGCAAATCAGTGGCACTTTATTGCGCGCAAAATGGCTGGAATATTCGTTGCAATTCCATCCATCCCGCGGCGATCATGACGCCGATGTGGGAACCGATGCTGGGGGAAGGCGTACAGCGTGAAGCCGCGATTGCGGCGATGGTCAAGGATACGCCCTTGCGACGCTTTGGCGAGGCTGATGAAGTGGCTGCGGTCGCGGTGTTGCTGGCTTCGGATGAGGCCAGCTATATAACGGGGACAGAAATGACTATTGATGGCGGGATTTTGGCCGGTTCCGCTGCGGCTCCTGGTTCTTGAACTTATGACTAACGCTAAGGATAGTAACGCATTGCCAAGCAGTTACCGCTGGTCCATATCGGCGCTATGAATGCTGAAGCACCCAATCGTGGCCGCCACCTGCTCGATGCGCGCAAGCGCTTCGGGACCGGAGGCGGATTATTCTCTCGACTGACCGCGCCGGGTTTTCACCGGATATTGGACCGCATTGATGCGGGCATGGATCATGGCACGTTTGAAGGCAAATTGCCCGATGGCACCACCCGTATCGTTGGTGGCCGCGGTGAAGGGCCAATGGCGGAGATTACGCTGCACAGCTGGAATGCTTTGCTCCGGCTGGTCAATAGTGGTTCTGTCGGTTGGTATCGCGCATGGGAATTGGGCGAGTGGGAAAGCCCGGATCTCGTCCCGGTTTTTGACTTGTTCACCCGGAACCGCGCAGGATTGAAAGACACCGGACGCGCTGCCGGTATTTTTCGGCTTATAGCAAAATTGCGCCATTCGCGCCGTCACAATGACAAGGTCCGCGCCCGGCAGAATATCCAATATCATTATGATCTGGGCAATGATTTCTATCGCCTGTGGTTAGACGAAAGCATGAGCTATTCGAGCGCATTGTTTGAAGATGCTGCCGGAAAGGCGAAGACGCTGGAAGAAGCACAGGCCAAAAAGGTCGCGGCCATCGCCAAACGTCTGGATGCGAAGCCCGGTCAAAAGGTTTTGGAGATCGGCTGCGGCTGGGGATATCTGTCCGGGACACTGGTGCGGGATCATGGGCTGGATGTCACCGGCATTTCTTTGTCAGACGAGCAAACCGAATGGGCGCGAGAGCATCACCCTGAGGCCAATTTTCTGATCCAGGATTATCGCGATGTCGAGGAACAATATGACGCCATTGCCAGCGTGGAAATGGTCGAAGCAGTTGGCCAGAAATATTGGCCCGATTTTCTCGATTGTGTCGCGCGCAATTTGAAACCCGGTGGCCGGGCCGCGATCCAGTATATCAGCATTGCCGATGATATTTTTGAACAATATGCGGCCAGTGCAGACTTCATCCAGACCTATATTTTCCCCGGCGGGATGCTGCTTTCGGAAAGCCGTTTTCGCAAGCTAGCCGAAGAACGCGGCCTTACTTGGTCGGATCAACATGATTTTGGCCCGGACTATGCCGAAACCCTGCGACTGTGGCGCGAGCGATTTGATGCCGTGGTGGATCAAGGAAAATTACCGACAGGATTTGACGAGCATTTTGTCCGGCTCTGGCGCTATTATTTCGCTTATTGCGAAGGCGGCTTTACCGGTGGTGGCATCAATGTCTCGCAAGTGACTTTGATAAAAGAATAATAAAGCAGGAGTGGATCATGGGTTTAGGTAAAAAATTGACGCTGGCAATGACAGGCGTTGGCCTGTGCTTGGCATTGCCGGGATGTGAGAAGGTAAAAGAAGTCGCAGCGGATGCTGCTGGACTGCCGACAGATAAAAATATCCTGTTCTGGACAGATGATCAGCGCAATAAAGCCTTTCGGATGATGGACACGCTTGTCCCGTCCAATACCATTGCTGCCGGTGCGGAAGCACAGGTTCTGGAGCAAGGCGACGCACTTCCGAACGAATTTGAGGTGGATGGCAAAATGCTCTCGGTCGACCAATATATGGATGACCAGCGCACGGCTGGCATTGTCATATTGCAGGACGGCAAAGTCCGGCTTGAAAAATATGGCTTGGATTTCGGAAAGGATGATCGCTGGACGTCTTTCTCGGTTGCCAAATCATTGGTCTCCACCATGGTTGGCGCGGCGATTAAAGACGGTTTGATAAAGTCTATTGATGATCCGCTGACAGATTACATCCCTGAGCTGGACGGTAGTGGATATGATGGTGTTACCGTACAGCAACTATTGACCATGACATCGGGTGTTCAATGGAACGAGGACTATGCTGATCCCAAATCCGACGTCGCATTGTTTAACAGCACCAAGCCAGTAGACGGGGTCGACCCGATCATCGTCTATATGAAGACGCTGAAAAATGAAGCTGAGCCGGGCACTCGCTGGCAATATAATACGGGTGAAACCAATTTAATCGGCGTGCTGGTCGCCAAGGCAACCGGCAAAACCATTTCTGAATATCTCTCCGAGAAAGTCTGGGCGCCTTATGGCATGTCGCAAGATGGCGAGTGGCTGCTCAATGAAGGTGGCAAGGAAATTGGCGGTTGCTGTATCTCTGCCACGGTCAGAGACTACGCGCTCTTCGGTCAGTTTGCGATGAATGGCGGCATGATTGATGGGCAATCGATCGTGCCGGATGGCTGGTTTGCCAAGGCTGGCACGAAGCAGGCGGACATTGGTGTGCCGGGCCGCGGTTATGGCTATCAATGGTGGACATTTGATGATGGCAGTTTCGCCGGTCAGGGCATTTTCGGGCAGGGGATATTTATTGATCCCGCACGCAAATTGGTGATCGCGAGTAATGGTAATTGGCCGAGCGCTACACCTGATACGCAGAAAGACCAGCGGATCGCCTTTTTTAACGCAGTGAAAACATATCTCGATTCAGAGAATGGAGAGACGACCGAAACCGCTGCTGCTAACTGATATCGAAGCTCTCGCCAGTTTCGAAATCGCTGGCGAGAATTTCAACCATTCGATCCGCGACAACCTCGGGCGGTTTTACGGATTGCGGATCTTCGCCGGGATAGGCATTGGCGCGCATCGCGGTGCGCGTGCGGCCCGGATTGATGATCGCGGTGCGTAATTTGCCAAGGTTGCGCATCTCTTCGCCATAGCTGATGACCAGCGTTTCGAGCGCCGCTTTGGACGCGCCATAAGCGCCCCAAAATGGGCGAGGGGAACGGCCGACACTGCTGGTGATCGCCAGCAATCGAGCATTGTCGCTCTTGCGCATCATCGGATCAAAACCGGCAATCAATGCCTGTTGGGCGATCAGGTTGAGCGTCAAGACGCTGTTAAATTCTTTGCCGTCAATCGCTGGAACCGGCGTTAGCGTGCCCAGCATGGCTGCATTGAGCACCATGATATCCAGCGCTTCCCAGCGTCCGGAGATCGCTTGGGCGAGCCGGCCAATGCTGTCGCCATCAGTCAGATCGAGCGGCGCGATGGTCGCATTGCCGCCAGCTTCGTGAATTTTTTCCTCGACTTCTTCCAGGTCTTTGGCATTGCGCGCGGTCAATATGACATGTGCGCCTTTTGCGGCGAGCGCAATCGCGGTTGCTGCGCCAATACCCCGGCTGGCACCGGTAACTAAAGCCAGTTGGTTCTCAAAACTCATGGGTAGTCCACCTGCAAATATGTTACCTAGCCGACTTGCTCGACTAAAATCGGTGTTTCTTTGGCCGCGACTTTCTCGTTCAACATCGTGAGTTGATCAGGCTGCTGCTCGCCTTCCTGATCGGTTAGCGATGTCGGATAGGCCCCGGTGAAACAAGCATCGCAATATTGTGGTTGCGCTTCCTCACGGGTTTCTTCGCCAACCGCGCGGTAGAGACCGTCGATTGAGATGAAAGACAGGCTGTCGGCTTGAATATATTCGCACATTTGCTCGACAGACTTCATCGCTGCGAGCAGTTTCTCACGCCTTGGTGTGTTCACGCCATAGAAACAGCTGTGCATGGTTGGCGGGCTAGCGATCCGCATATGCACTTCGGCCGCACCGGCTTCCCGCATCATCTGGACAATTTTCAGACTGGTTGTTCCGCGCACAATACTGTCGTCGATCAGCACGATTTTCTTGCCGTTCACCAGTGGCCGGTTGGCATTATGTTTCAGCTTCACGCCGAGATGGCGAACCCCGTCGCCCGGTTGAATGAAGGTCCGGCCGACATAGTGGGAACGGATAATGCCGAGCTCAAAGGGAATACCAGATTGTTCGGCATAGCCAATGGCTGCGGGTGTTCCGCTATCCGGGACGGGTATGACATAATCTGCGTCCACCGGATTTTCGATGGCAAGCTGCGCGCCGATTTCTTTCCGGACACTGTAGACAGATGATCCATCGACGATGGAATCCGGCCGTGAAAAATAGACATGCTCAAAAATACAGGGACGCGCGCTGGTTTGTCCAAAGGGGCGATGCGAGCGCATTTCACCATTGGATACAACGATCAGCTCTCCAGCGTCGACGCTGCGCACATATTCTGCGCCCACCAGATCAAGGGCAACGGTTTCTGACGCGAAGACATAAGCATCGCCGATCTTGCCAATGACCAAAGGCCTGATGCCAAGCGGATCACGACAGGCGATCATCCCATCCGGCGTCATGCAGATCAACGAATAGGCGCCTTCCACTTTGCGAAGAGCGTCAATAAACTTGTCGAGAAGCGTGCGATATTTCGATGTCGCAAGCAAATGGATGATGACTTCGGTATCGCTGGTGGACTGGAAGATGGATCCATTTTGTACCAGCTCGTGGCGAAGCTTGAGAGCATTGGATATATTGCCATTATGGGCAATAGCAAAACCGCCAGAAGCGAGGTCGGCTTCTAGCGGTTGAATGTTTCTCAATGTTCCGGCCCCGGTGGTCGAATAGCGGACATGCCCGCAGGCATAATCGCCTTGCAGCTTGTCCATGACTTCGACGCTATCGAAATTGCCTGCAACCGGTCCGAGAGCACGGTGGCTGTAAAATTCACGGCCGTTGCGGCAAGTGATTCCTGCCGCTTCCTGTCCGCGATGTTGCAGGGCATGAAGCCCGAGCGCGACCATCGCAGCAGCGTCCTCTATACCAGCGACGCCAAAAACACCGCATTCCTCTCGTAGCTTGTCATCGTCAAACGGGTGGGTTGTAAGCATATCGCACCTTGTTTGCTGCCCTTCGTGTAAGCGCCGCCGCAGCGCTAGTCAGGAGTTGGCAGGGATATAGATTTGATTCCTCGGTTTGTCTTCCCCCTTGGTCATAAAAATATCATATTTGTCCCCGCCCAACCGTCTCATTTGCAGAAAGGCCGGTTTTGCGTTGCACGGCGCACGCAGGAGCCCTAATTTAAAGGCATGACAAATAGTAAAAACACGGACCGCGAGTCTGGATTAGAGCTTAATCCCAAATATGATTCGAACGGATTGATGACCGCAGTGGTCACAGATGATTCGTCAGGCGATATTCTGATGGTAGCGTTTATGGACGCAGAGGCGCTCGATCTGACACAGGTAACGGGTATCGCTCATTTCTATTCGCGAAGCCGCCAAGCCCTTTGGAAAAAAGGCGAAACGTCCGGCAATATTCTGAAGGTCGTCGAGATGCGGATTGATTGTGATCAAGACGCCTTGTGGATAAAGGCAAAGCCCGCTGGCCCGACATGTCATACCGGCGCTACGAGTTGCTTTTATCGTATTGTCGACAATGGCCGGCTCGAGACCGTGGAATGAAGCGGGACCTTGCTTTACTCGCTGGATTTTCGCTTTCTGCGTTTTTGCTGGCAGCTTGCGATCAGATCAGTACGGATTCGGACCAGCCCGATAAGGCTGCGTCCAAAAAAATATCAACGCTCGAACAGGCCGCGATCGACGCCGGGGTCATCCCCGATGTCCGCAATGTCAGCCTATCCGGTGCCTTTGAAAGGCAAAGCGATCTCGGTGAAGACCGGTTTTGCGCGGTGGGCAATGATGAGCGCGGCTATCAAGTTGGTCTGCTGGCTGTATTCGGTCCTGATAGCAAATGCGAAGGGCTGGGGGCTGCTGAGCGCAATGGTGAGAAGATTGAGATTACATTGGATAGCGAACAGCGTTGCAGTTTTACGGCGAGCTTTGACGGCGTTGCGTTGCAACTTCCCGGGGAATTGCCAGAATCCTGTGCCAGCTATTGTACGCCGCGGGCGGGTCTTAATGGTGTGATCTTCTATTTGGTCGGTGAAGGGGACGCGGTGGCGCGGTCCACGCGTGGCCGTGAAATCGAGAATCTGTGTCCGGGCGGATAGTATTGACGTTTACGTTAGCGTAAGCTATACAGAGAACATGTCAAAACCGCTCAATCATGCCGAGATTGATACACCTGACCTCAAAAATCGCGAAACCTTTACGATTTCCGATCTATCTGAGGAATTTGGTGTCACGGCTCGTGCGCTTCGTTTTTACGAAGACGAAGGCCTTATCGCACCACATCGCAAGGGGCTATCGCGTATCTACACGAAACGGGATCGCGCGCGCCTTGCATGGATCATGCGTGCGAAAAATGTCGGGTTCAGCCTGACGGAGATTCGCGAAATGATCGATCTCTATGATCTGGGTGACGGGCGTATCACACAAATGGAAGTGACGCTCGACAGATGCCAAGAGAAGGTAGACCTTCTCAAACAGCAGCGCAGCGACATCGATAGCTCGATCAAAGAGCTGACGGAATTTATCAAGATTGTGCAGGACGCTGTAACAGACGCCAAAGCGCAACAAAATTAGAGGATAACTTGCCAGTATTTTCTGGCCGCACCTAAGTTAAAAGAAAGTTTTAGATAATGCCAAATTATCAAGCACCCGTTCGGGACACCCAGTTCATTATCAATAATGTTTTGAACGTTGAGCGTTTTTCCAATTTGCCCGGTTTCGAAAATGCGACGCCGGAAATGATCGATGCCATCCTCACTGAAGGAAGCAAGTTCATTGAAAATGTGTTGTTCCCGCTCAATCAGGTCGGTGATCTGGAAGGCTGTACACGCCACGAAGATGGCAGCGTGACCACGCCAACCGGTTTCAAAGAGGCCTATAAACAATATCGCGAAGCGGGTTGGGGCACTTTGTCCGGACCGGAAGAATTTGGCGGCCAAGGCCTGCCGCACATCGTTTCCATGGCTTTTGAAGAATATATGGCGAGCGGCAATATGGCCTTTGCCATGTACCCCGGGCTGACGCACGGAGCGATTTCATCCATTCTTGCCAAAGGCAGCGAAGAACAGAAAGCCAAGTTTGTTCCCAAGATGTTGTCGGGTGAATGGACCGGTACCATGAACCTGACCGAACCGCATTGCGGTACGGATCTGGGCCTGATCAGAACCAAGGCCGAGCCTAATAGTGATGGGTCGCATGCGATTACCGGGACCAAGATTTTCATCTCGTCCGGTGAGCATGATATGGCGGACAATATCATCCATCTGGTGCTGGCGAAGACGCCGGATGCACCCGATAGCGTCAAAGGTATTTCCTTGTTCATCGTCCCCAAATTCATTGTGAACGAAGACGGTTCACTAGGGGAGCAGAACGCCGTGTCCTGTGGTTCTATCGAGCATAAAATGGGTATTCATGGCAACTCGACTTGCGTGATGAACTATGACGGCGCGACCGGTTATCTGGTTGGCGAAGAGAATAAAGGCTTGGCCGCTATGTTCATCATGATGAATGTTGCGCGACTGGGTGTGGGTCAGCAAGGCCTTGGCATTGCCGAAGTCGCTTATCAAAATGCGGTTCACTATGCCAATGATCGCCGTCAGGGCCGGGCGCTGACCGGACCGGAAGATCTGGACGCATCTGCGGACACGTTATTCGTACATCCCGATGTTCGTCGGATGCTGCTTGATGGCAAAGCCTTTACCGAAGGCATGCGGGCATTGTGCCTTTGGGGCGCATTGCAGGCCGACTTGATTCACAAAGCGCAGACCGAAGAAGAGCGCCAAATGGCGGATGATCTGCTGTCGCTTTTGACGCCGGTCATCAAGGGCTATGGTACGGACAAGGGCTATGAAGTCGCGACAAATGCGCAGCAAGTCTATGGTGGCCACGGCTATATTGGCGAATGGGGCATGGAACAATATGTCCGCGATGCGCGGATCGCCATGATCTATGAAGGCACCAACGGCATTCAGGCAATGGACTTGGTTGGCCGGAAACTTGCGCAAAATGGTGGCCGCGGTGTACAGGCGCTGTTTGCTGTGATTGCCAAGGAAGTCGAAGAAGCTAAAGCCGATGACAAGCTGAAAAGCTTTGCTGAGGGGCTCGAAAAGGCCAATGGCGAACTGCAGAAAGCGACGATGTGGTTCATGCAAAATGCGATGGCCAATCCGAATAATGCTGGCGCCGGTGCGCATCACTATATGCATATCATGGGCATTGTCGCTCTCGGCCTGATGTGGCTGAGAATGGCAAAAGCGGCTTCGGAAGCGTTGACCGCTGGCGAAGAAAACGCAAAATTTTACGAGACCAAACTGGTCACCGCGCAATATTTCTCCGAGCGCTTTTTCCCGGATGCCGGATCACTGCGCCGCAAAATAGAAGGCGGAAGCGAAGCGATCATGGCCCTAGAGCCAGACATGTTTGCGGTCGCCTAAGCCAGTTTTCCGCACGCGGCAGAGGGTGCCTGATATACGGTAACCATCGAAAACCGCCGAAAAGTCTTGTTTTTGTAACGTCTAGCCGCTGCCTACTTGTTTTGTGGGCGGCGGCGGCACATGGCTGTGCATGACAGGGGAATGATCTGCATTAGGAGTAGATGCAATGCATTCCAAACAAACTATAAGGCCGAAGCGGAGGATGACTCCCTATCTGGTAACGGTTGGCGTTGGTGTTTCAATGGCCACCGGCGCAATCGCTGCTCAGGATACCCAAGAGGAACCGATGGAATCGGAAATTCCGGCCCCAACTATCGATACTGATGGCGACGGCACAATGGATGCCTGGGATCGCAGCGGCGATGGTAAGCCAGATGCTTGGGACACAGACGGCGACGGCAAACCTGATCTGCTGGATGACGATGGTGATGGCAAACCCGACTAAAATCCCTGCGTCATAGGGTCGCAAATGCGCCGGGTGAGTTTATCTTGCCCGGCTCATTACTTTTCAGAACAGTTCTTCAAACATGCTCAACATCGCAGCTTTGCTTTGCAGGTCAGCCGATTTGTTATAGGCCACTGCGTCCAGCGGCTTACCGTCACTTGCCGGATCGGTAAAGCCGTGCACAACGCCAGTATAGGTATGCATATGACAATCTGCTCCGGCGAAATCCATTTCTTCCAGAAATGCACGGACTTGCTTTGGTGGAACTAAAGGATCCGCTCGGCCGTGACAGACTAATAATCGGGCCTTGATCGCTCCTCTTTTAGCTGGAAGCGGTGTTGCCAACAGGCCATGAAAACTGACGACCAGTGCTAATTCTTCGCCACCACGCGCCATTTCCAGAACGATTTCGCCTCCCATGCAATAACCGATGGCTGCAATCCGGTGATTAGCGAGCTTTGATCGTTTACGCAGTTCATCTAGCGCGCAGCGAAAACGCTCGCGATAATTTTCCGGATCCGCTCTTAGCGCATTCGCCATGGATGAGGCCATCCGGTGATCGGTAATTTCACCCTGTCCGTAAAGGTCACAAACCATCGCGGAATAACCAATGGAAGCCAGCCATCGCGCACGGTCGAACATGATCTTGTTTGGACCGGCAATGGTCGGAACGATCAATATACCTGCGCGCGGATAGCGGCTTGGCTGAGCCATATAACCCGCGAGTTCCAGATCACCGTGTTGATAGGTGAAGGTGTTGACTTCGATGGAGCTCATTCTTCAGGTAGAAACTCAGGGACTGAAAGATAGCGCTCACCAGTGTCGTAATTAAAGCCAAGTATTTTGGCGCTATCGCCAAGCTCGGGAAGCTTCTGAGCAATCGCGGCCATGGTTGCACCGGAGCTTATGCCGATCAACATGCCTTCCTCTTTTGCGGCACGCAGCGCCATTGCTTTCGCATCAGCTGGTTCTACTTGGATCGCACCGTCAATGCTTTGCGTATGCAGATTGCCCGGAATAAAGCCAGCGCCAATGCCCTGAATTGGATGAGGTCCCGGTTGACCGCCGCTAATGACTGGCGATCCCGCGGGCTCCACCGCATAAACTTTCAAACCGCTCCATTCCTGTTTCAACACTTCGGCAACGCCGGTAATATGGCCGCCTGTACCGACGCCGGTGATAATCGCGTCGAGCGGATTGTCTTTAAAGTCAGTCAATATCTCTTGTGCTGTCGTCCGTTTGTGGACTTCAAAATTGGCTGGATTTTCAAATTGTTGTGGCATCCATGCGCCGGGCGTTGAATCGATCAACTCTTGCGCGCGTTCAATCGCGCCCTTCATGCCTTTTTCTTTGGGGCTGAGAGCGAAGCTCGCTCCGTAAGCGAGCATCAAGCGGCGGCGTTCCAGCGACATCGATTCCGGCATAACCAGAACGAGTTTGTAACCTTTGACCGCTGCGACCATCGCTAGTCCAACGCCGGTATTACCCGATGTTGGTTCGATAATCGTGCCGCCGGGTTTCAGTGCGCCAGATCTCTCGGCATCCTCAATCATCGCTAACGCGATCCGGTCTTTGATCGATCCGCCGGGATTGGAGCGCTCTGACTTTATCCAGACGTTCGCATCGCCAAAAAGGCGCTGCATCTTGATATGGGGCGTATTCCCAATCGTATCGAGAATGGTATCGGCGATCATTGCTCTGTTCTCCTAGATTTCAATCTTTAGCACTAGTGTTTGATTTGTCTTCCATTTTTCTATCCGCTTCCAAATCTGGCGGCTGATCAAAAGTCTTGGCGGCTCCCAGTTGAGGAAACAACCGCGACCAAACCCCTGTGACTACTATAGCACCAGCACCGCCCGCGACAATGGCTGCAATAGGGCCGAATAGTACGGCTAATCCCCCTGAGAGGGCATCACCTAACTCGTTAGATGCACTGATGGTCATTTGGCTGACCGCATTGACTCGCCCGCGTCGATCATCGGGCGTGTGTAACTGGATCAGTGAGCTGCGCACATAAACCCCGAACATATCAGCTGCGCCGCATAGGGCCAGGCAGGCCATCGACAGGGGGAGAGATGTGCTGAGCCCAAAACCGATTGTCCCTACTCCGAATACCGCCATCGCAATGAGCATCATATTGCCCACATTGCGCGACAGCGGTGCAAAGGAAAATATACCGGCGACAATCACCGCGCCAACGGCCGGCGATGCAGCCAGCAATGAAAGGCCAATTTCGCCAGCGCCCAATATATCTTTGGCAAAGACCGGGATCATGGCGGTGGCTCCGGCTAAGAACATCACGAGCAGGTCGAGCGTTATCGATCCGAGCACAAGTTTGTTGGTCCAGACATAGGACATACCGTCCATTACTTGCCGCAACGGGCCTTTGGTGCGGTCAATCGCACTGCGAGCTACGGGGCCGATCATGAAGATCGACAGCATCGCCAATGTATATAAGGCGGCGCAGACAAAATAGGGCAGGGCTGGCGCAATTTTATATAATGGGCCTGCCATCCCGGGCCCTGCGATAACCCCGACCTGCCAGGCTATGGTTGATAGAGCAATGGCGCGGGGAAGAGATTCTTTGGGAACCAGATTAGGCGCGAGTGAAGTGATCGCTGGCCCCAAAAATGCTCGGCAAACCCCCAATAGGACTGAAATAATATAAATGGCCCAAAGGCTTATGTTACCACTGACCGTTAACAGCCCTAACACCAAAGCAATCGCAGCCTGTGCACCCAAAACAACGCGAGCGATCCAGCGTCGGTCAAGATTATCCGCTACCCACCCCACCAAGGGAGTCAAAATGAATAGCGGGACAAACTGCAGCAGACCCAGTAAGCCCAAAATGCCAGCCGACGCGCCAACCCCCATGTCTTCGCGGGCCAGATTATAGGCTTGCCAGCCGAGGATAAGCATCATCGCATAAAGCGCGAACATCGACGTTAGTCGCGAGAACCATAAATAACGGTAATTGATTATGCTAAAGGGATGGGGCGCGCTTTGTTCGATGGGTTTGGGTTTTCTTCAAGGATCAGTTGGTGTTTTCGACCCTAAGCAAGTCTATCGTTACAAGACAGCAAATTTTTATTTGTTGCGATATGGCAGTGGTTGTCACTCCGCACAGATGAAAAATGATAGAAAGATCGCTAGATGCTGTTGGATTTTTCTTTGCGCGCGACGGACTGCTCAATCTGGATGCCAATATTGCATGACAGGATAACAGCGGAGCAATTAACTGGTCTCAGATTTCTAAAGGCTTTTGGTATTCGTTAATTGCTTCAAATATTGTGGTAAGGGCGGATCGTTCAGTTTTGGATATTTCTGGCCGCCAGATTTCAAACAATAAAATGACGCGCCGGCTATTGCTGCGGTTCCATGCTTCATGCTCGAAAGAGTCATCAAAAATCAGCGCTTCACCATTTTTCCATGGCCGGGTTTCGCTACCCACACGCAGCGCACAATCTCCGGGTATGACGAGCGGTATGTGGCAAATCAAGCGTGTGTTGAGTAAACCGAAATGGGGCGCGATATGGGTGTCAGCCTCCAGTACCGAATAGAGCGCCATCGGGGATCGATCTTTAATGACGGGAATAGGTGCGGCCTCTAGCGCGGCAATAGTTTTGGGGCATTGAGCAATATTCTCTGCAATTGCCTCACCGCTTTTCCAGAAATAGAAGGCTCCCCAACTCGGATCATCCAGCAACGGATTGTTAGGGCGTGGCCGATCTGGGTTGGATTCGACATAGGGTGAGAATTTTTGAGTCTTGTTTAGCACGCCCGATAACTCATCCTGCATATCAGGAATGGCGGATTCTAACTGATCCAGCCAAGGAAATTCATGCCGCTCATAAAATTCACGTTGTGGCATACCAGGGTAATAGAACATCGATGGCTTTTGATGGAAAATTTCCCTCCGACCCATCAACATGTCGATGGCGTTGCTAACTGGCTTTGGTGTGTCAGCGCCTTGCAGCCCAGTTTCACTGAGCTTGCGCAAGAGGAAATCCTCAAAGCGTCCATGCGCGCCCGCTAGAAATGTTTCTGCCTGTTTTAGTTTCGGCCGCAAGTCATCGGTGACCCTCGCCCCGGCGCTGACCATATTCAATGCGGCTTTATAAAAGGCGTTGGCGGCACGGTCGTCATCTTGGCGTGCCTTTAGTTCGCCCATTAGCAGCAGAGCGGCCAAATGGCGCTTGTCAATCGCCAGCAATTTTTGAAGCGCTGCTTCTTCGGCGACGTCATCACCTATCATTCGGCAAGCATGGGCCAATAACAGCCATTGCGGATCAATAGTGTCACCGGCCTGCTGCAATTGCTCTAGCAAGGCGCGGGCCTTTGCGGCATTTCCGGCCCGTAAGGCCGTTACACTATCTTGTACAAGCACTTGGGCATCTGCTGCGGATAAGGTCATGATTTGGCTATATCGGATCAATATTCTTGTGCAACCGCTTCTATCACGCAGCTGCTTTAAGGATGATTTTTAATTTTCATGGTCTGCGCGTCTCTCCGCGGTACAGGCTAAAATCCGTGATGGTTGGTCCGCTTAGCATTTGGTAAATAGAATGTTAATTTTATGGAGCCTGCGAAATGACCCACCAAATTGCAATGCGGATCAGCAAGACGATATTATTCTTAGCCGGCCTAGTGCTTGTTTCGTTGGTCTTGTTGGGGGCAACCCGGGCGATTGCTATTGAAACGCCGGTTATGCAGTCTGCCGATAGCCTGGCTGCCGCAGCAGAGGAAATTCCTGAGGCCGATACTCCCGCACCGTTGTCAGTTGCCCAACCGGTGTCTAAGCCCCAGTCCAAGCCAACTTCCCCGTTTGTTGTCAAACGCGTCCTGCAAATCGACGAGCCATTTGTGCATGGCTATTATAAATGGGATGACGCCGGCGTGCCCGACGGGGAAATTGTCATCACCGTAGATTTGAAGGCAGAATCTATGTCCGTGTTCAAGGGGGGCTATGAAATTGGTGCGACCGTGATCAAATTTGGTGATGCACTAAAACCCACACCGACTGGGGTATTTCCGATTACCCAGAAGAGTAAGGACCATATTTCCAACATTTATGATGTGCCAATGCCCTATATGCTGCGTCTGACGAATGATGGGATCGCGATCCATGCAGCAGAAGTTAAGTGGGGCTATGGCACACGGGGTTGTATTGGTGTGCCTGAGGAATTTGCCCGGCGACTGTTCGAACAGGTGAAACTGGGCGACCGGGTGATTGTTACAAATGGCAAGATGCTCGACATGGGTGATCCGATCGTGGCCGGGTGATCGAACATCTAATCCTGCTCGGTAAAGGTTACACTTCCCTGATCATATAATGCACCCAATAATGTAATGATATCATCGGAATCTACAAAATTCTGATCGAAGAAAATTTCATTTTGCGCGCATAATATTTCAGCGAAACCGGCAGTTTCATTGGTGCATGGAAAACACACACCATCAACATATAGCAAAACACTATTGGATTTTTGCCGGATAAAGGAAAACCGGCTCGCCGGATTGCGCAGCAGCGGTAAACCGCCCGCAATATTTTTTTGCAACTGCCCGGGCTCGAGTTGGGCTTGTGGTGACCAATCTGTGTCAGGATATTTCCGTGTGGTACTATATTGTCCGAACCAGCGCGCAAAGGCCCCCTCGTCGCCCATTTTCTCTATGATCATCTTGTGCAGTTGCTCAATCGCGCCCGGTTCTATTTCGCCCGGGTTTTTTTGCGGTCTTATGGCGGGGTCACCAAATCGGTCGTCATCTTTCATATCGGCCAGCAGATCATCGGCCCAATAGCCAATCAATTCGCTACGCGACGGGGCGCGAAAACCAACGGAATAGGTCATGCAATCATTGCCAATGGCAACACCATTATGCGCGACACCGGGTGGGAGATACAGGATATCGCCGGGCTCGCAAATCCATTCGTCAACAGGATTGAAATTGGCGAGCAGTCGCAAATCCTCATGCGGCAATAAAGCGGTATCCTGATCGCATGGCGGCCCAACCTGCCAGCGGCGCCGTCCAAGACCTTGGATTAAAAACACATCATATTGATCAAAATGCGGTCCCGCGCCGCCTTCATCAGCAGCATAGCTCACCATAATATCGTCGATGCGCCAATTGGGTATGAAACGAAATGGTTCGATGAGTTTCGCTACCTCTGGCACGAAATGATCAACAGCCTGCACCAGCAGTGTCCATTTTTTTTGGCCAAGTGTGCTGAAACGCGCTTCTGTCAGGGGACCATGTTCTAGCGCCCAACTGTTGTTAGTATTCATTTGGGTTACGAGTCGTGATTCAACGCCCTCTTCGCATGCCAATCCGGCAAGCTCATCCGGTTCCACTGGATTGCGCCATGATTGCCAAGGGTTTTTAATCAGCAGCGGTTTTTGCTGCCAATAGTCCCTGAGGAAAGCGTCGGTGTTGAAATCGGCAAAATGCATGGCTGCTCTATACCTAGCTCGCCGAAATAATCATCACCAAAAAAGTCGGTTCGATCGACTAACCAACCAAATGAAGTTGTCTCAATTCGGCGACTGCTTTGAGATAGGATTTCATGTCTTTTTGGCCTTGATCGGTCAAAGTCACAGACTGCTGACGATCATCGTTTATGTCGTTGGCAACGACGACAAGACCCTCGTCCTTTAAAACCTCGATCCAACGAAGGCCTGTCGTGGCCTGCATGTTTCCCAATGTGGAAATTGTCGTAACCGAACGATCTTGATCTTCATTTTTATGCGTGAGTAGTTCCAAAAGCACGGTCCAGCTGTGGTTGGCAGAGATGAGGCCGCTGAAGAATTTCTTCCTCAGCTGAATTTCATCTTTTAGCAAATCCGCCAATTCCTTGATTGTAATAGTATTTTGGAGGTTTTCTGTATTCCCTTTGGATGCCCCGTTATTCCTCATTTCAAAAAACTCTCTTTTGCCCATGTACATAACTACAAGGAATCGAGGTCAAAGCAATGCTCTGTAAAAAGGGCTGGCTAATATTTTTGAACAGGTAAGTTTGTACAAACTGGATAAAAGTTTTATAGACAGAAGCGGCCAATCAACTAACTTGATTCCGTCACAGTTTTTCGGTGCGTCGTCGGTCCTGGGCAAACTGATTTTCGAATATCGAACGGGGACTGGATTTCCATATGGAAAACAACGAAGATAGCCGACCACAGAACACCGCGCGCGCGAGCCAGCACCCTTGGTATGGTGGTATGGAATTCAGGACGCTGGCCGAGTCTATCCCTGCCTTGGTATTCGTTAGTGATGCTGATGGCGCCAATATTTACAGCAACGCGCAATTTCCACGTTACACGGGGTTGAGTGCGGACGAAATTTTGGGCGACGGTTGGCTGAAAACTATCCACCCCGACGACCAAGAACGTGCCGCCGCCACCTGGCTTGAAAGCTGGACTAACGGAACAAAATACGACACAAAATATCGTTTTCGAAGATTTGACGGGGAGTATCGCTGGCACCTAGTCAGGGGTGCGCCTGTTCGAGATGGAAACGACAATATTGTTCGATGGATCGGATCGTGCACAGATATTGAAGACTTGCTCGCTCATATCAGCGTTCAGTCTCAGGCTGAGCAGATATTGGAAGCGCTGGGATCGGCGTCGGAACTGATTGTTTATGCCAAAGATGCAGACGGTAACTTCATTTACGCCAATGGCGCGGCCAGCGAAAAAATCGGCCAAAAACCCGATAGCATTGTCGGAAACACAGCCGAGGGTCTTGCTATAGAAGGTGCTGAAGCTAAGGCTGTGGAGGAAAATGATGCTCTAGTCCGCGCGTCGACTGCATCTCATACCGTGGTCGAAAAATGGACACTTGCAGGCGCTGACACACGCCATTTCCGGTCCACCAAAGTACCCTTGCCATTGCCCGACGGCAGTATTGGAATTGCGGGACTAAGCATTGATTTGACCGATACCGTCAAAGCACAGGAGAAATACGAAGAAACGCTGGTCCATTCACGGAACCGGATTGATACCATTCCCATGATCACTTGGGTGTCTGACGAGAATGGACAGCTCGTAGAAGTTAATCAGGCCTGGCATGATCATGCAGGGTTCAAGGCGGTTTCTGAAGCGAGTTTTGATGATGTTATTGTACCGGAATCAAAAGCTAAGTTTTTTGATCACTGGAAATTCTGCGTCGAAAACGGTCAAATTCTGGATATCGAGATCGAGCTACGGGACGAAATCACTCAAACCACCGTAACTCGCCAAGCACTTGCCATTCCGATGGATCGTAACGAATCGGGTGTCAGCAAGAGATTTTGGTACGGAACCTTTTCCTGATCTTTTTGGTAATACTGCTCCAAATGCAGCGTTTCAAAGCATCTAACCATTTGCTGAGATAAAATGTAACTGTCAAAGGAAGGTCATGTCGTACCTAATCCTTTTTAACAAACCCCATGGTGTTCTGTCACAGTTTACAGATCGTGGCACGGAAACCACCCGACCAACCTTGTCGGCCTATATTGATGTGCCGGGCGTCTATCCATCAGGACGGCTGGACCGTGATAGTGAGGGATTGCTGTTACTTACTGACGACGGAAAGCTGCAGGCACGGATTGCCGATCCCAAATATAAGATGCCAAAATCCTATTTGGTGCAGGTTGAGGGGGATGCAGTGGAGGATAGCCTCGACCAGCTGCGACAAGGTGTTCGTCTGAAGGACGGGATGACCCGACCGGCGGATGTCGAGCGGGTTTCTGTACCCCATCTATGGCCTCGCGATCCGCCTGTACGCTTCCGCAAGAGCGTACCTGACTGCTGGTTAAAGCTGACCATTCGAGAGGGACGAAACCGACAGGTGCGCCGCATGACAGCCGCAGTCGGTCTTCCAACATTGAGATTGGTCCGGTGGAGCATAGGAGACTGGACACTCAAAGATCTGGAATTAGGAGAGTGGCGAAAAGTGGAACTCTAAATCAGTCTGCGATGCGCTGGGCAAGGGCATTGCCAGACAACCAGGCACATTCGATCCGTGGACCGAGCAACCAATCTCCGCAGACTCCAAGTTTCGTTTCGGTGTTGTACAACGCCCCGAGGTCGGCATTGCCTGATCGCGCAAAGCGCCATCGATGGGCAGCTTCGTGTATCGGGTCTGGCAAAGCTATTCCAAGGTCATCAGAGAAGCTTTTGGTCAGCGCTGCCAGCGCTTTTTCTTGGGAATCTTCCAGATGATCTCGGGACCATGTCGGCGATGCCTGTAGCACCCAGCTATCCGGTCCATTGCGCATCGGTTTGTCACTATTTCTAGCGGCCCACCCAATGGCCGGACCGTTGCGTAAAGTCGTTTTATCCGTTGGCAATGGTTCTGCAAATGCTAGCATGACGGTCCAACACGGATCAGAAACTGTGTCACGCGCTGACTTTGCAAAGTCTTTGTTCCAAGGCTCAAGCAGTGTCGCCGCTTGTTCCGCCGGTATCGCTACGATCACAATGTCAAACATCATTTCTGGCGAGTTATTTTCGCCGTGTACGATCCACTGATCTTTTTTCTTTTCCAGCCGATCAATACGGTTTGACCACGACACATTAAAATTCTCAGCCATCGCCTTGATCGGCGCGTTCATAGAAGGCGTTCCGACCCATGCATCATCACCAGCGGCTGGCCATTTGGCGACTATGCCATCGTTCTGCCATTTATTTACGACTGCCTGAAATGCGGAATCACGGGCCGTAAAATATTGCGCGCCATGGTCAAAACGTAACTCACCAGCCGATGTCTGCGCCCGCCGCGTTGACATTCGTCCGCCCGGTCCCCGCGCCTTGTCGAAAAGCTGCACCCTATGGCCCGCCGCAGCCAAGGCTTCAGCGCAAGCCAGGCCGGATAGACCAGCACCGACAATGGCAACCTTCATAGCGATATCTTTCTTTGCACTATTTAATGTCCTGGCTTCAGGCGATTTCGACAAAACTGTCCAAAACCCGCTTCTGTCCACTTTTTTCAAACTCGATTTCGAGTTTATTACCTTCTTTCTCGATCACCTCACCATAGCCGAATTTGGTATGGAAGACCCGCATGCCTAGAGTGATATCATCGCGCCCTTTGTTGCCGATCGAGACCGCACTGCGACGAGCTTCCTTGATATTCTTGGGCGTGCTGTCAAAGCTGCCAGTGTTGCGCGCCCGTTTCCATCCCGGGCCGCGACTGGAGCCACGCGCGGCATCGGCAAAGGGATCGGATCGTTCCGACCAATTGGCACGCCACAGGCTTTCTCCGCCCATCATGCTGGACTCTTCTTCAATATGTTCAGCTGGTAACTCGCCAATGAAGCGTGAGGGAATAGAGCTGGTCCACTGACCATAAATGCGCCGGTTAGCAGCGTGGAATATGGTGCATTTTTTCTTTGCCCGGGTGATCGCGACATAGGCGAGGCGGCGTTCTTCCTCGAGGCTGGCATTGCCGCCTTCATCGAGGCTGCGCTGGGACGGGAAAACGCCTTCTTCCCATCCCACACAAAAGACATGGTCATATTCCAGACCTTTTGCCCCGTGCATGGTCATGATCGTGACCTTGGCTTCATCACTCGTGGCGTCATTGTCCATCACTAACGATACATGTTCGAGGAAGTCGCCGAGCGTTTCATATTCCTCCATCGCGCGCGTCAGTTCGGTGAGGTTTTCAAGCCGTCCGGCTGCCTCCGGCGTGCGATCTGCCTGCAACATGGGGGTATAGCCGCATTCATCGAGCACGATCCGCGCCACTTCCGCATGCGACATTTCGTCGGCATGGGTCCGCCATCTTGCGAAGTTGCGCATTAGCTCGGATAAGGTGCTTCGCGCCCGCGCCGGCAATTCGTCCGTATCGCAAATGCTTAACGCTGCTGCGGCCAGCGGAATGCCTTGCGCTCGGGCGAGCCGGTGGACTTTTTCCACAGTTTTATCCCCAAGGCCTCGTTTGGGCACATTGACGATCCGTTCAAAAGCAAGGTCATCAGCAGGCTGCGCGATAACCCGGAGATAGGCGAGGGCGTCGCGAATTTCCGCGCGCTCGTAAAAACGAAAGCCGCCGATAATCTTGTACGGCATGCCGATGGAGATAAAGCGGTCTTCAAATTCGCGTGTTTGAAACTGCGCGCGGACCAGGATGGCCATATCGTTCTGCGAGACGCCCTTGTTTTGAAGGCTCTCCATTTCTTCACCGGTACGGCGCGCTTCTTCGGGACCATCCCAGACACCGGTGACTTGAACCTTGTCACCTTCCTGTTCTTCCGTCCACAGGGTCTTGCCAAGGCGGCCGCTATTGTTGGAAATTAGCTCCGATGCAGCGGCCAGAATATGGGGTGTGGAGCGATAATTTTGCTCCAGCTTGATCACCTTGGCGTCCGGAAAATCTTTCTCGAAGCGCAAGATATTGGCTACTTCCGCCCCGCGCCAGCTATAGATGGATTGATCATCATCACCGACACAGCAGATATTTTTGCGTTCTTGTGCGAGCAACCGCAGCCAGAGATATTGGCTGCTATTGGTATCCTGATACTCGTCGACGAGGATATATTTGAAGCGCTGCTGATAGAGCTTCAAAATCTCGCGATCGGTCTTCAGCAGGTTGAGGATATGCAGCAAAAGGTCGCCAAAATCGCAAGCATTGAGAACCTTTAACCGCGTCTGATAGGCGGCATAAAATTCCTGACCGCGGCCATTGGCATAGCGTTCATTCTCATTGGCATCGAGATCGGCGGGGTTGAGGCCGCGGTTTTTCCACTGATCAATCAGCCCGGCAAGGGAGCGGGCGGGCCAGCGCTTTTCATCGAGTTCCTCGGCCTGGATGAGCTGCTTGAGCAAGCGCAATTGATCATCGGTGTCGAGAATGGTGAAATTGCTCTGTAGTCCAACCAGTTCGGCATGGCGGCGCAGCATTTTCGCGCCGATGCTATGAAAAGTGCCAAGCCATGGCATGCCTTCCACAGCGTCACCGACAATCGAACCAATCCGTTCTTTCATCTCGCGCGCGGCTTTGTTGGTAAAAGTCACAGCCAGAATTTCGGACGGCCATGCCTTGCGAGAGTAAACGAGATGCGCCAGCCGCCGGGTGAGGGCGGCGGTCTTACCCGTGCCAGCGCCTGCCAGCACCAGCACCGGTCCTTCGGTGGTCAGGACAGCATCACGTTGCGGAGCGTTGAGCCCGCGCACATAAGGGGGATCGCTTTCGGCGGGTATGTTGACATGGTCGGTCACGGGTGAACAGTTAGGGAACATCCTTGGCGGCGGCAAGACTAATATCATTTTTAACATGACCGAAGGTGCAGGTTGTGGATCATGTTGCGCCGCACCATATGCAGATTATAAAAAATCACATATTCCAGATTGGAAACCAATATGAGCAAACGGTTGATGTTTAGCGCGATACTCGCGACGGCCTTGATGGCAACGACTACATTTTACACGCAGGTTCAGAATGACGAAAGTGAAACGGCTTCCGCCTATGAGGCAGCCAATAGCTGACGTCAGGATGCGGCAAGGTAACTAGGCGGGTCGCAATATATGGAGCCTTGCCTTGCCGCTATCTCGCTGACTTTCGAGCGTAAAGCCTTTGACGACGACCTCCTCCTTGCGAGAAGTTTCTATCGCAATCCAGCATGACGGCTCAAACCAGCCATGACGACCCAATTTGGACAAAGCTACGGCACCAGCCCCCGTGTCATATGGCGGATCCACTAGTATAAGATCATAGGGCTTTCGGGCCGGGCCAAGGGCCAGCACGGATCCGATACGCACGTCGGCGGTCGCACTGAGCGTTTCTATATTTTTTTCCAATGCTTTGAGCGCGTCACGATCCTGTTCCACAAATGTACAATGCGCCGCTCCGCGTGACAAAGCCTCTAAGCCAAGCGCACCCGAGCCGGAAAAAAGATCCAGCACTTGCAGGTCAGCAAAATCACCAAGCCGGCTTGTCAGCATCGAGAATAAACGTTCGCGTGTACGGTCTGCGGTCGGACGGGTCGTGTCCCCTTTGGGCGCTATAATTTTCCGCCCACGCCAGTCGCCTGCGATAATCCGCATTATTTCAATGTCTTCCGAAATTGTACCAAATCATGCTGGCGCACGACCTCAATCTCGCCTTTTTGCAAATCGCCCAACACAAATGGCCCATAACGGGTACGTATGAGGCGGGATACTTCCAAACCAAAATGCTCCAAAACCCGCCGTACTTCGCGGTTCTTTCCTTCAGTCAGGGTCATTTCGATCCATTGATTGCGGCCTGTGCGCCGCTCCAGATTGGCGGTGATCGGTCCGTAATGCATGCCCTCTATTGTGATGCCACGATAGAGTTCCTCTAGCTGATTCTGAGTTATGTCACCAAAAGTTCGAGCGCGATAGGTACGTTCAATGCCAGTTTTCGGCAGCTCCATCTCGCGCTTAAATCCACCATCTGTGGTCATTAATAACAAGCCTTCGGTATTCATATCCAGCCGGCCAATGGGCATTATCCGTTCCATTTCAGGAAGCACATCATAGATGGTTTTTTTACCAGAAAAATCGCGCTCGGCGGTTAGATAGCCATTGGGCTTATGGAAACGGAATAGTTTGGCTGGCGAAGGCTCAGCCACAGGTTTTCCGTCTACGGTGATCCCGGTGAGGTTTTTCAGCAGCAAGGAAGGGTGGTCTACGGTCACGCCGTTGAGGGCGATCCGTTCCTCTCCAATCATCCGTTCGATCTCGCGGCGCGAGGCAACACCGGCACGCGCCAGTAATTTGGCAATACGCTGTCCTTCGCGCACTTGCGCTTCTGGTGGTCTGGTTGTGGCCGGTTCTTGCTTTGCTCCGCGGGTGGGCTTGGCTTTATAGATCTTGCCCGGCTCTTTGCCTGATTCGTTGTCTGTCATGATTTTGCGCATGGCGGAAAAAAAACTTTGCCGCAATCTGTAACCGATTGGAGGAGGCCAGCGAATGCCAAGATAGTTACTTGTTAGGAAGGTATCACGATGCGCCACATAATATTGCCGGCAATGATCGCAGCTACTGCATTTGCAGGCTTTATGGGCGTGCAAATCGCCCAATCATCGAGCGGTGCCTCCGCGCAAGTAACGACACCCGCGACGACTTTTGGCGACGAAACGGTTTCCCCTAATCCGATCGTCGTCGAACTTTTCACCAGTCAGGGATGCTCATCCTGTCCCCCTGCAGATATGCTAGCATCCCGGCTAGCCAAAGATAGCTCCCTGCTGGTGATTTCGCGGCCTGTTACTTATTGGGACCGCCTCGGTTGGAAAGATACGCTGGCTCGAGAAGATAACACTCGGCTACAGCGGACCTATGCGAGCAAAGGCAAGGCTGGGTCCGGCGTTTACACACCGCAAATGATCATCAATGGCGGGGGTGGTGCTGTCGGATCAAGGGAAGGCGATGTCCGCTCCCTTGTGAGCTTAGCAAAAAATGCAAATGGTCCAGTAATTGAAGCAAGTCGTGATGAGACTGGTTCTGTGACCATAACTATTAGCGGCCAATCCCGCTATATGGCCGGCGTTTCGCTACTCGCGCTCAGCTCATCGGAAACGGTTCAGGTTGGTCGCGGGGAAAATGGCGGACGTCGGTTACATTATACGAATGTCGTAAAAAGCGAGCGCAATCTTGGTAGCTGGGACGGTACATCGATGCGCATCACACTTTCCGGCAAGGATATGAATGTCGCTGGCGCCGATAAATATGCGATTATCGTCCAGCGACCCGGGGCAGGTCCAATTGTTGGCGCTAAGCTGCTTGATATTTAAGTTAACTGCAAAAATCTGACTGGCATTCGAAACATTTGTCGCTACTGTTTCCCCTAGTTTGAGGGAGAGTATGGCGTGAGTGAACAAACAGCAGATATCGGATGGCGTAAAATATTACCCGCCGGTGTCAGGCCCTATAGCGAAGCGGCCCCATTAGCGGCCTTTTTCTTGGGTATTTCGTCGGCTTTGCCATTGACCATGATTGCAGCAACTCTCACAACCCGTCTGGCACAGGCGGGTATTGAGAAATCTACTGTGACGGCTTTTGCGCTAACTTTCCTTGCCTATAATTTTAAATGGCTCTGGGCTCCGATCATCGATGTTGTAAAACTGCCTATAATTGGCCGGATGGGTCAACGGCTTTCGTGGTTGATTCTCACCGCTGCACTGGCAATGGCTGCGATTATTTATCTTGGTACGTTGGATCCTAAGGCGGATATTATAGCAGTTGCAGTAGCAGCGATCATGGTCGGTATCGCCGGGGCAACATTTGATGTGGTGATCGATGCATATCGCATCGAATTGTTGGAACCTGAACAATTAGGTGTAGGATCCGGTATGTCGCAATATGGCTGGCGTATCGGCGCAGCCTCGGCCGGTGCCGTTGCCCTCGTCATCGCGGCGCGCAGCAACTGGTCGATTGCCTACTACGTCTGTTCTTTGTTTGCCTTGTTTGCAGTTGTAACGGGTTTGATTATGCGCGAACCAAGTCGTCGACAAGAGCCGATGGCGCTCAAGGGACCAATGGAAGCAGCCATTGCTTACATTAGCCCGTTGATGGAATTCTTTAAACGATCCGGTGCGCCGATTATCTTGCTGTTTGTGCTGGTTCATAAAATCGGTGATACTTTAGCTAATTTGACTTTCCGGCTATTGTTTGAAGATCTCGGATTTACCAATGATGAGATTGCTTTTTACGATGTGAGCTTGGGCTTTTTTGCCTTTTTAATCGGTATATTCATTGGCGGTATGGTTTATTCCCGCTTGGGGATGAAAAAGGCGGTTATGCTCAGCCTAGTGTTGATGGCCGTGAGTAACCTCTCATTCGCAGGCCTAGCGGCCAGCGGGCATAATAATTGGGCGATGGCAGCCGCTATTGGTTTCGAGAATTTTGCCAGCGGCATCGGCGGCGTTGCGGTTGTGGCTTATTTGTCGGCGCTCTGTAACTTGAGTTTTACGGCCACTCAATTCGCATTGCTATCAGCGGCCGCGAGCATTTTAGGGCGCTTCCTGACGGGAACCACGGCAGGGTCACTGATTGAGTGGATGGGCTATGTCAATTTCTACCTGTTGACGACGCTGGCTGCTGTACCGGGGGTTATTATGTTCTGGCTAATGATTCGTACGGGATTGGTAGACCGGTCCTTGGGAACAGCGGGCACAGAACATGCGGTCGAAAATAAGGCAAAGAATGCGACCTAGTTAGGAACTTGTCCGTTAGCGTTTAACACAGTTCCTGCAAGATAGAGAGAGCCGACAACCAGTACGGTCTTCGGCGCTCGCTTGGCGACATCCGTCATAGCCGTTTCGATATTGTCCGCGCTCGATATGGCGGACGCTACTTGTTCAAAGTCATGGGCGCTATGAGTGGCGTGACCTTCGATCGGCACCACGGCAATGCTTGCAATTTTCGATTGCAGTGGCGCAATGATCGCGGCCGGGTCTTTATTGGCAAGCATAGCGATGACCACATGGATAGACGTTTCTTCATAGCTGTTAAAATGTGCTGCCAAGGCTTTTCCCGCATTCACATTATGACCGCCATCGAGCCATAGTTCCGTATCGTCGGGTAGCAAATCACGCAGGGGGCCGGGTGATAATTTTTGCAAACGTGCGGGCCATTTGGCCCATCCCATGGCGGCACGAAAGGCGGCTTCGGAAATGTGCAGCGTAGCTTGATGCCTCAGCATAGCGATGGCAAGGGCGGCATTGTCGGCCTGATGCTCGCCGGGCAGGGCGGGTAACGGGAGGGCCATTTTCCCGGAATCATCGCAATAGTGAAGCTGATTGTCATAAATCACAGCATCCCATTGTTCACCGCGCGGCAAATATGGCGCGCCAGTGACCGCAGCATGATGTGAAACGGCCTCGGCCATATCAGCGCTATATTTTTGCGTGAGTAAAGGTGAGCCCGCTTTGGCAATGCCGGCTTTTTCCCAGGCGATGCGGACCATTGGTTCGGTTGGAGCGCCTTCCTCCGGGGACAATAGAAATTCTTTATGGTCGATACCCAGCGCGGCCATGCCGGTCGCAACCGGTTGCTGCACGATATTGGTCGCATCCAATCGACCACCTAAACCGACCTCCAATATGCAGGCATCGGCCGGTGTTTCAGCAAAGGCGAGCATGGCGACCGCCGTTGTCGCTTCAAAAAAACTGGGGCTGATATCTTCGTTGCAATCCAAAACGCGCGCCAGCAATCCGGCGAGATATTCGTCTTCAATCAAGGATCCTGCAAGTCTGATCCGTTCATTGAAACGCACCAGATGGGGGCTGGAATAGACATGGGCTTTTAGACCCTCTGCTTCTATCGCTGCGCGCAAAAAGGCGCAGGTGGAACCTTTACCATTGGTCCCGGCGACATGAAAAACCGGCGGCAGTGTCAGATGCGGATTACCTAGGCGCTCCATGACAATGCTGATGCGCTCCAGCCCCAATACATCGCGTCCGGGGGAAAGCAACGAGAGCCGGTTGAGTTGTTCCTGTACCGCCGGGTGATCAGAGCGCGCGCCGTCTGCCATGACTAAAAGCCCCTCCCTTTTAAGGGAGGGGTTGGGGTGGGTCGCGAGCAGAGCGAGCGCCTAGCGCTGCCCCACCCCCGGCCCCTCCCCTGAAGGGGAGGGGTGAAGAGGATCATGCAGCGGTTTTCCAGGCCATGAGATAGGCCATGACTTGAGCCAATTGGTCGCGCAGTTCTTTGCGATGCACAACCATGTCAATCATCCCATGTTCCAGCAGATATTCGGCCGTTTGAAATCCTTCGGGAAGCTTTTCCCTGATGGTATTCTCAATCACGCGTTGGCCAGCAAAACCGATCAGTGCACCGGGCTCCGAAATTTGAACATCGCCGAGCATCGCATAGCTAGCCGTAACTCCACCGGTCGTTGGATCGGTTAGCACAACAATGAACGGCAATCCCGCCTCGCGCAGCATCGAAATGGCAACAGTGGTTTTGGGCATTTGCATCAGCGATAAAATGCCTTCCTGCATCCGCGCGCCGCCGGCAGCAGTGAAAATTATATAAGGGCATTGTTGCTCCAACGCACGGTTCGCGCCATCGACAAAAGCCTGACCCACGGCCAGACCCATGGAACCACCCATGAAGGCAAAATCCTGAACACCGACAACGCATGGCATATTGTCGATTGTGCCAGTGACGGTAATCAAAGCGTCTTGCTCTTCAGTCTTGGCCCGCGCGGCCTTCAGACGATCGGTATATCTCTTTTGATCTTTGAATTTGAGCGGATCTTCCTGGACCGCTGTGAAAGGAATGATCTTCCAGCTATTCTCATCCATGATCTGCTCAAAGCGGATCATCGGCCCGATGCGGCCATGATGCTCGCATTTCGGGCAGATATGCATATTGTCCTCATATTCCTTGAGGAACACCATCGCTTCGCATTTCTTGCATTTGTGCCAAAGGTTATCCGGCGTTTCCTTTTTGGTGATCGAGGCGATCTTGTTACGGACATTGCTAAGCCAAGACATGCGTCAATTCCCCAGATTTTTATCGTGCGCTTCTGATAGCATCAGAAAGTGATTTTACATAGGCCTTCACATGCGGCGGCGCACCCGCGCCATGTTCCGCGATGATTTCGACAATGGCGGACCCAACAACAACACCATCTGCAACGTGCGCGATATCGGCGGCTTGTTCCGGTGTGCGAACACCAAAGCCCACCGCGACCGGTAAGTCTGTTCCGGCTTTCAAGCGCGTGACTGCTTCTTGGATGCTGGCTTGAGCGGCTTGCTGCAGGCCGGTAATACCCGCGACGGACACATAATAGAGAAAGCCAGAGGCATTTTTCAATATGTCTGGCAGGCGCGCCGCGTCCGTCGTCGGTGTGGCGAGGCGGATGACAGCGACATCGTTGGCGCGCAGGCTATCGCCTAAGCTATCGTCTTCCTCGACCGGAATATCGACACAGATCACGCCATCAACGCCAGCTTGTACGCAAGCATCGGCGAACCAGTCCGCACCGCGGATGGTCATCGGATTGGCATAGCCCATAAGGACGAGCGGAACCGTGGGATGGCGCTGGCGAAAAGCGGTGGCAATGTTCAGTAAATCGGCAGTTTTTGTGCCAGCGTTCAGGCTGCGGATATTCGCGGCCTGAATGGCGGGGCCATCGGCCATCGGGTCTGTGAACGGCATGCCTAGTTCGATGATATCCGCGCCGCCTTCGACAAGCGCGTCAAGGATGGTTCCGGTGTCGGCAGTACTTGGATCGCCGCCGGTTACGAAGGTAATGAGGGCTGCGCGGTCAGCGGGAAACGATGAAGAGAGACGGGTCATTTTTGGCCTCGCTTGTGGTCGCGAAGAATCCTCCAATTTTGGCGACTCTGTTTGCTCCACAGACTGCTGATCCATAAGGTGAAAAAGATTACTACATCGAAAAGACTGACGCGAATTTCGCCGTGATAGAAAATACATATTGCCAGCCACATAGCCACTAACACTGCCGGTATTGGCCAAGCCGCTATCAATGTATCAAATAGTTTGGGGATCATATCTCCGTCCCCAACGCTTCAGCGACCGTGAAAATATCCTTGTCGCCGCGACCGCAGAGATTGGCTAGAATGATCTGATCCTTGTCCATCTTCACCGCTTCGCGCGCCACAGCTGCAATCGCATGGCTCGGTTCCAGCGCTGGAATAATACCTTCCGTGCTGCAGAGCAGCTGGAACGCCTCTAGGGCTTCGGTGTCGGTCACGCTGTCATAGCGCACCCGGCCAGATTCTTTGAGCCAGCTATGTTCCGGCCCAATGCCGGGATAGTCGAGACCGGCGCTGATCGAATGGGCTTCGTCAATCTGACCGTCTTCGTCTTGTAGCAAATATGTTTTGTTACCATGCAAAATGCCCGGTTTGCCACCAGCGAGCGATGCAGCATGTTGTTTGTCCAGTCCATGGCCAGCCGCTTCGATGCCAAGCATCTCAACATCCGGGTCATCGAGAAACGGGTGGAACAGGCCGATCGCATTGGACCCCCCGCCAATGGCAGCAACCAGCATATCAGGCAAACGGCCCACACGGTTGAGCATCTGTTCGCGCGCTTCACGACCGATCACACTCTGAAAATCCCGGACCAGTTCGGGATAGGGATGGGGGCCAGCGGCGGTGCCGATAATATAAAATGTGTCTTCGACATTGGCGACCCAGTCGCGCATCGCATCGTTCATCGCATCTTTGAGCGTTCCCGAGCCGCTTTCCACGGAAACAACTTCCGCGCCCAAGAGCTTCATCCGGAACAGATTGGGTTTTTGGCGGACAACATCGGTTGCGCCCATGTATACGATGCAGGGCAGACCAAAGCGCGCACAGACCGTGGCTGTAGCAACGCCATGTTGGCCTGCGCCGGTTTCGGCAATAATTCGTGTCTTGCCCATGCGTTTGGCGAGCAATATCTGGCCGATGCAATTGTTGATCTTATGCGCGCCGGTATGGTTCAGCTCGTCGCGCTTGAACCAGATTTGCGCACCTTTGCCTTCCGGTGCCTCTTTGCGAACGTGATCGGTCAGGCGTTCAGCAAAATAGAGCGGGCTAGGGCGTCCGACATAATGTTCGAGTAAATCATCAAATTCTTCGGCAAAAGCCGGATCGGCCTGCGCCGCACGATAATGCTTTTCCAGGTCGAGGATCAGCGGCATCAAAGTCTCGGCCACATAGCGTCCGCCAAATTGACCAAAATGGCCGCGATCATCGGGTTGGTTGCGGAAGCTGTTCGAGAGTTTATCTTGTTTTGTCATATGTGCGAACCGCTTGGCAAAAGGCAGCGATTCTGTCCACATCTTTGACGCCTGGCGCCGATTCTACGCCCGAGGACACGTCAACAAGCGGCGCACCTGTTGCTTCTATGGCTTGCGCCACATTTTCTGGATCTAAACCGCCAGCAAGACCCCATGGCACTTGATGGTTATGTCCCGCCAATACGGACCAGTCAAAGGTCGCGCCGGTGCCGCCGGGGAGCGCCTTGGCCGGGGCGTCGAACAACAATCTATGTGCAGCACCTTCAAAGCGGCTGCTTTTTGCGAGTGTCGCCTTGTCCTTTACACCCAGTGCTTTCCAGACCTCGACCTCGCTTTGATCGCGCACTAATTTAATCCATTCAGCCGTTTCGCTGCCATGAAATTGGATAACGTCTGGGTGGACGATGTTGATCGCTTGTCCAGTCAGCTTAGGGTCGGCGTTGACCAGCAATAACACTATCTTCAGCGACTCCGGAGCCGCTTCCCGAAGCGCAGCCGCTTGCTCCAGCGAAACATGCCGCGGGCTTTTCTCGAAGTGAACCAGCCCGATATAATCGGCACCGGCTTGTGCAGCGGCTTGGACAGTTGCGAGATCAGATAAGCCACATATTTTTATTTTGGTTTTCATGAAGTTATTTACAGTGTGGCTTCAATTGCCCGTGCCGCCGCGTTGGGATTTTCCGCTGCGGTAATGGGGCGCCCGATTACCAGAACACTGGCCCCATCGTCGCGCGCTGCGCGGGGAGTTACTGTGCGCTTTTGGTCACCTGCTTTACCGTTGGCGGGGCGTAGGCCTGGCACGATAAAATAACCGTCCTTCCACGCTTTATGAGCCGCGCTAACTTCATTGCCAGAACAAACAATGCCATCCAGACCGGCCTGAGCGGCGAGGTCGGCCAATCGTTCAACTTGGTCATGCGGACTGCCATTATAACCGATAGTTCCCATGTCGCGCTCGTCCAAAGATGTCAGCAATGTTACGCCTACAACCTTTGTGTGGCTGCTTGCGGCTGCCTTGGCATCCTCCATCATCGCCCGACCACCGGAAGCGTGAATGGTGACGATAGCCGGCTGGAGAACATTAATTGCTTGCATGGCTTTCGCTACAGTATTGGGTATGTCATGGAGTTTCAGATCTAGAAAAATAGGTAGCCCGATTTTCTGGATTTCATGAACCCCATGATGGCCATTGGCACAGAAAAATTCGAGACCGAGTTTCAGACCACCGACATGGCCTTTCACGGATTTGGCGATGGCGATTGCATCCTCCAGCACAGGTGTATCGAGCGCGACAAATATCGGGTTGCTCATGAGCCCGAAACCTTGTCTTCATTTGATGACGCGCTTGTGATGGACGAAACCGCTGGTGCCGGTTCGGCGATTTGATCTTTGCCGAGATCCATGGGTGCCGCAGCTGGTTTAGCAGTCGATGCTGGTGTGAAAGATGCAGTGGGCGTCGGGGCCGGCCGTGCCGCCGCTTCCAACGTTTTGATCCGACGACTGAGCCGCCATTTCGATGCCCGGTGTATCAGCCACAAAGGAACAAACCCCAACAAAAACGCTCCGATAACAAGAACGGGTAACTTGGTATCGATGCGGATTTCTTCCCAGATCAACACGGATGTTGGCGACCAGTTATTGACAGCAAACACCACTAATATGACTGCTAATATGACCCAGAAAAGCGTTTTAATAAACTGCATTCGACACCTTTATTTGCGTATTTTTATTCATATTACGCGTAAATATGATCAGTGACCAGAGCTGTTACCAATTAGGGGTAAACGAGAAACTCAATCATCGAAAACACGAGCAAAAATCGTGTCTATATGCTTGAAATGATAATCGAGGTTAAACCGTTCTTCGAGCTCTTCATCAGAGAGCTTTGCGGTCACATCAGGATCTGCTTTCAGCAAGTCAAGCAGTGCAATCTCGCCATCTGATTCCCATACTTTCATCGCATTGCGTTGAACAATGCGATAACTGTCTTCGCGACTGATACCCGATTGGGTAAGTGCCAGCAGCACGCGTTGGGAATGAACCAGGCCGCCCATCCGATCGAGATTTTTCTGCATCCGCTCCGGGTAGATGAGCAGTTTTTCGATCACGCCAGTGAGGCGGGACAAGGCGAAGTCTAAAGTGATTGTGGCATCTGGGCCGATCATCCGTTCGACGGAACTGTGCGAGATGTCCCGCTCATGCCATAAAGCAACGTTTTCCATAGCAGGCAGTGCATAGCTGCGCACCATACGCGCAAGGCCGGTTAGATTTTCCGTCAGGATCGGGTTGCGCTTGTGTGGCATCGCGCTGGAGCCTTTTTGACCGGGTGAAAAATATTCTTCGGCCTCCAACACCTCGGTGCGCTGCAAATGGCGAACCTCCACCGCTAACCGTTCTACGGACGAGGCGATTACCGCCAGCGTAGCAAAATATTGCGCATGGCGATCGCGGGGGATGACCTGAGTAGAGACAGGTTCAATTTCGAGTCCCATTTTCTCGGCCACATGGGCTTCGACTTTCGGGTCGATATTGGCAAACGTGCCGACGGCGCCGGATATGGCGCAGGTTGCGATTTCTTCGCGCGCCAGGACGAGTCGAGCGCGATTGCGTTTAAACTCGGCATAGGCTTGCGCCAGTTTCATGCCGAAGGTCACCGGTTCGCCGTGAATGCCATGGCTTCGGCCGATTGTCGGTGTCAATTTATGCTCGTAAGCGCGGGTCTTGATTGCCGCGAGTAGCTTATCCAGGTCGTCGAGCAATATGTCAGTCGCGCGGGTAAGCTGGACCGCAACGCAGGTGTCGAGCACATCACTTGATGTCATGCCCTGATGCATGAAGCGCGCTTCTTCACCGACATTTTCAGCCACATTGGTCAGGAACGCGATGACATCATGTTTTACTTCGCGTTCAATCTCGTCGATCCGAGCAACATCAAATTTGCCTTTGGCCCATATGGCTTGCGCTGTTTCTTTGGGGACAACGCCTAGCTCAGCCAAGGCATCGGTCGCATGTGCCTCTATTTCAAACCAAATCTGGAATTTGGATTCGGGTTCCCAAATGGCAACCATTTCGGGGCGGGAATAGCGAGGTACCATTTTTTCTTTCCTTGAATCAGTAAAAGCTGGTTTAGTCTGATCAGAGCATGATCAGAGATTGGCCGACCCGCTAGCAGCTAGATTATGAGTCGGCAACGGGTGGATCATTGGGGAGAACAATATGCGTCTGGCAGTATTAACCGGTGGCGGCGATGTTCCGGGACTTAACCCGTGTATCCGTTCGATTGCGATGTCGGCCTGGCAACGTGGCTGGGATGTTATTGGTCTGCGGCGGGGATGGGAAGGGGTGTTGGAAACTGATCCGACCGATCCATGGTCTCTGGAAAATTCAGCCATGGTGCTCGATAATGACGCGGTGCGTGGCATCGACCGTCAAGGGGGAACAATATTGCACAGCTCTCGCTGTGACCCCCGAAATACAAGCGAAGGTGACCAAACACAAAAGGTGCTCGATATATTGGACGCACTGAAAATTGATGCGCTCATCACCATGGGCGGCGATGGTACGTTAAGGTTTTCCGCGCATCTGGCCAGTCTTGGTCGTAATGTCATTTCCATACCCAAGACGATGGATAATGATGTGTTCGGAACAGATTATTGCATCGGTTTTTCCACCGCAGTTACGCGGTCTGTGGAAGCGATAAACGCTTTGAGAACAACCGTGGCGAGCCACGAACGGATTGCGGTGATCGAGCTTTTTGGACGTCGGTCCGGCGAAACCGCCTTATTGTCCGGATTTCTTTCGCAATCAGATCGCACGGTCATTGCCGAGGTGCCTGCGGATATGGACGTGTTGTTACCGCTATTGCTCGCCGATAAATCGAATAATCCGGAAAGTTATGCGATTTGCCTGGTTTCGGAAGGTGCAAAGCTGGCTGGCAGCGATGCGAACGACGGAGAGATTAGCAAATCCAACACCAATCGCATCGGCGTGAATATCGGCACACAATTGGCGAGAGAAATAGAAGCACGATCGCCCGAGCGTACCATTGTGCAGGAACTTGCCTATTTGATGCGCGCCGGCGAACCTGACGCCATGGACAGGATGGTTGGTTTTGCGTTTGGGGCACTGGCCGTGCAATTGATTGAGGAAGGCCGGACTTCTAAAATGGTCTGTCTGACCGATGGCAATTATGGCGTCGTACCCATCAGCACCTTGCTGGAAGGCACCAAGGGCGTGAATGTTTCGGGCCTCTATGACGCGCGGCAATATCGCGCCAACCTCGTGCAAATAGAAGACATGCCGATGTTTTTATATTGAGTGTGTAGAAAAAACGGTAACAAAAACACTGTGGCGACGAATAGGGTGATGAGGGGATCATGAAATGACTATCGATCAAACCATGCTGCAAGAAGAACGCCTGTCGCCGTTTTTGCGGGTCACGCTGAGAATATGGGTCAAAAGCTATCGATCGGTCCTATCTGTCATTAGTCCGGTCTTCGACCTTCTGGTCCGGTTATTTGTCGCGCAGGCCATATTCCGGTCGGGCGTCGTAAAACTTTCTGACTGGGATACCGCGCTCATCCTTGCACGCCAGGAATATCCGGTATCTTGGATGGCGCCTGAAACGGCGGCTGTTGTGGGCGTTGCCATTGAAATTGTCGCACCGCTATTACTGCTAGTTGGACTATTTACCCGCGGCGCAGCGTTAGCGATATTGATGCTGCTTGCGGTGAGCCAGATTGAATATATTCCCATTGATCTTAATCTTTGGTTGATTGCCATATTGGGTTGGTACGTTCTACGCGGCGCAGGGGGCTTTTCCTTTGATCGCGCCGTAGCGGGCGGATTGGGCGGCAGCGCATTGCCCTTTGCTCGGCCTGCTATGCATGTTTTTCAGTTTTTGACCGATAAGGCGGCTCCTGCATGGTTGCTGGCTTTACGGATATGGCTTGCGATGACCCTGCTGGTTGTGGCTGGCATGATCGGCATGGCCGGGCCGGAAACGGTTTTACCCGTGAAGAGCTTTGCGGGCATGAGTCCCGTCTTGGCTATCGTTCTGGCAATCTTGCTTATCGCTGGGTTTGTTATTCCGATCACTGGTTTGACGCTGATCATCGTGCTCAGCACATTAGCGGTGATGGGTTTGCATCCTGATTTGACACTTTATCCGATGTTGCTTTTCGGATTAATGATCGTTTTTGGTGCCGGTTACCTATCCATCGACCGGTTGATCTCCGGGTGGCTGGAGTCGAATATCTTGTTCGATCGGAAATATGAGGATGTCCCCGATCATTGGCCGCATATTGTGGTCGTGGGGGCAGGCTTTGGTGGACTGGCTTGTGTTAACAAGCTTAAAAATCTGCCCGTTCGGATCACGTTAATAGACCGACATAATTATCATCTGTTCCAGCCGCTATTGTATCAAATCGCTACAGCAGCGCTCTCACCGGCGGATGTAGCAACTCCAATCCGAGGTCTTTTCCGCAATGACGGTAATGTACGCGTCTTGCTGGGTGAGGTAAGCAGCATTGATAGTTCTGAGAAAACACTGATTTATGGTCGTAATTGTCTCGATTACGACCATCTTGTTCTAGCTACCGGCGCGTCGCATAGCTATTTTGGCAAGGATGAATGGGCGCCCTTTGCGCCCGGACTGAAAACTATCGAGGATGGCGTGTCTGTCCGCGCTCATGTTTTGCGAGCGTTTGAGCGAGCAGAGTCCTCCACTGATCCGGAGCGGGTTAAGCGTTTGCTGACATTTGTCATTGTCGGGGCTGGGCCCACGGGTGTCGAATTGGCCGGCGCTATTGCCGAGCTTGCACATCAAGGGTTGAAGGATGAGTTTAGCCGGATTGACCCGGCGCAAGCGCAAATCCTACTTGTCCAATCGGGCGATCGAATATTGCCAGCCTTTCCCGAAGAACTCTCGGCGCATGCGGCTAGTTCTCTGATCAAGCTTGGTGTCGATATTCGATTGAAGTCGCGTGTTACGGATATTGCTGCAGACCGAGTCAAAATTGGCAATGATATTGAGATCCCGACGGAAACCGTGCTTTGGGCCGCCGGTGTTATTGCTTCTCCGGCTGGTAAATGGCTTGATGCTGATAGCGATCGGGCAGGTCGCGTTACGGTTGATGATTATATGCGGGTCGCTGGACATGAAAATGTTTTTGCGATCGGTGATACGGCAGGCAGTAATGCCTGGGATGGCAATCCGGTCCCTGGATTGGCGCCGGCAGCTAAACAAGCAGGCGTCTATGTCGCGAGCTATATCCAAAAGCAGCTGCTGGACGACAAGCAAATGAAACCGTTTAAATATAAGCATCAAGGCAGCCTCGCTACGATTGGTCGCAAGAGCGCTGTCGCAGATTTCGGGTTTGTAAAACTGCACGGCGCGTTGGCTTGGTGGCTGTGGGGTGCCGTGCATGTCGGCTTCTTATCGGGTATGAGAAACCGGATATCGGTGTTGGTAAACTGGATATGGTCTTACTTTACGCTCCAACTGGGAATTCGCCTGATCACGGGCAAAGGCACCGGCGCCTAAACCGGCCCTTGCGTCAACCGTTAGATCAATCCCTGCGAACGGAAAGACGTATGTCCGTCTTTGCCAATTATGATATGGTCATGCACTGCAATCCCAAGCCTGCGGCCTGCATCGCATATATCTTTCGTGATCTTGATGTCTTGTCGGCTTGGCGCCGAATCGCCGCTGGGGTGGTTATGGACCAATATGATCGCCGCTGACCCGAGTTCCAGCGCGCGCTTGATAACCTCACGGGTGTAGATGGCCGCCTGATCGATGGAGCCTTGGCTTACCAGTTCGTCTCGGATCAAATGGTTTTTGCTGTTGAGATGCAATACTCTGACCCGCTCGTAGACAAGATGCGCCATATCAGCGCGCAGATAGTCGAGTAAGGCCTGCCAACTCGTCAAAACAGGTTTTTGCCGCACAGGTTCCGAGATAAGGCGCAGCGCAGCGGCCTGAACAATTTTGATCGCAGCTGTGCTGGTTTCCCCCATGCCTTCTATCTTTTTTATAGATTCCCCGTCGGCAGTTAGCAATGCAGACAGGCCTCCGAAATTATCGAGCAGGTCTTTCGCGAGCGGTTTAGTATCCCGCCGCGGAATGGCAAGTGCGAGCAGATATTCAATAAGTTCATGGTCCAGCAGTGTATCACCGCCACCGTGAAGCAGACGTTCGCGCAGTCGTGCGCGATGGCCTTTGCCGTGATGGCGTTGCGGCACATTGTTGGCAATATGTGGACTATCCAGATCGGCCATATGTAGATCATAACCAATTTATTCCAGATCAGGTCGAGAAAAGACCCCTTGCTGACCAATTGGCCGAAATTGTCTAAACATGAGCGGATGGCGTAAAAACTAGTCGCTTGGCGCACTTGTACATTGCAACTTAAGCTAGACTTCTGCATTTCATCTGGATGGAGGATGATTCAGACCTAAACCCAACAATCGGCCGATCGCGGCTGCGCATTTTTGTCTATCTGATCCTTTTTCTATTGCTCGTCGGTTTTATCATTTTGTGGTTTAGTCGGATCACCATTGCCGATAATTTTGTTCGTTCCGAACTCGACAAACTGGGTGTCCAAGCAAGTTATGAAATTGAGGATATTGGTGTCCGCAAACAAACTATTCGTAACCTTGTTATCGGTGATCCCGGCGCTCCTGATTTAAAAGCGGATCTGGTGGAATTAGGCAACAGCCTGGGCACAGATGGGGCTGGCATTAACTGGGTGCGCGCGCGCGGCGTCAAAATTTATGGACGCTTGGAAAACGGTAAACTGTCTTTCGGTGCGCTCGATAAATTTTCTGATCCTGAAGATGATAGTCCCTTGGCCTTGCCGGATATAACTTTGGTGGTCGAAAAAGCGCAATTACGGATAGATAGTGATTTTGGCGCGATCGGCCTTTCGTTAGCCGGAGATGGAAACTTGCATGACGGCTTTCGAGGCGAACTCGCTGCATTGAGTGAAAATATAGAACTCGGTGGCTGTACGCTGTCCGACCCGAGTTATTTTGGCGAGGTAGCGATTAGTGACCGCAAACCAAGTTTAAACGGTCCGTTGCGCTTGCCGGCTGTCAAATGCGCAGACCTTGATCTGACGGCGCAAGATATCGGGGTTCAACTCTCAATTGAACTCGGACGGGATTTTACTAGCTGGTCTGGTGATGCTGGAATATCCGGTGGGCCGCTAAGCTATTCCGCATATGGCGCCAAAGAAATCAAGTCGACGATTGCATTTACCGGCGACATGGATCGCAGCAGCGGTAATATTGATCTGACCACTAGCGGATTAAGTTCACCCTATGGCAATGCCAATATCGGACGGGTTAGCGGTCCTTTTCAAATTGGCTATGGCGACGACCCGATAACGGCCCGGTTTGAAGGACAACCTGAGATTCGGTCCGCAAAAATTTCTGCTGCTCTTTTGCGGCAGGCTGACGGTTTTGCATCGTCTGTAGACGGAACGCCCGTTGGACCAATTGCTGAAAAACTGACTATAGCAGTCCGAAAAGCGGGAAGCGCTCTTGATTTTAACGGAGAGGTGCGTGTTGATGTTGGCGGGGCTGGAACCAAATTGGCGATCAATGCTCTGCGTGCGCAATCCCGTTCGGGAGGGGACTTGTCATTGGATAATCCGATCTTGATGACTTTTTCAGGCGACGACGTCAAAATGCTGGCGGATGGCGACCTATTGCTAAATGGCGGCGGATTTCCTCAGGCACGTATAGATTTGAACGACGGTAGCTTGTCCCGTGGTTTTTCCGGTAACGTGCAAATGGCGGCCTATCAGGCTGGTTCTGCAAAGCTTAATCTCCCCAATATTGCCTTCTCACCTGGAGTTGGGGGTGGAACCAATTTCGATGGCCGGTTGATCCTGTCGGGCCCGCTGGCTGACGGTCAGGTTACCGGGCTGCAGGTGCCGATTAATGGCTATGTCGATGGTCGCGGTGGTTTTAGCCTTTTTCGCAAATGTGTTAATTTGCAATTTGCCAGTCTACGGGTGGCCGCGTTTGTCGCTGGGCCGACACAGACGCGATTATGTCCGAATGGCAATGGCGCTATTGTCTCGAGCAATGGGGGCAACGTGAACATTGCGGCCGATGCACCATCATTTGATCTGAAAGGCACACTGGGTGGATCACCGCTGATGCTGTCCAGCGGTGCGCTTGGGTTTTCACTGGCGACGGGCATGACCGCTCAGGACGTTTCCCTGCGTATGGGAACAACTGATAGTATGACTAAGTTCGACGTGGCTTTGTTCAATGCCGTCTTTGGTAACACGATCACCGGTAAAATTTCGGGTGCGAACGGACAGATTGCCAATGTGCCGCTGCTACTGGAAAATATCGAAGGGGATTGGCGTTATATCGGCGGCGCACTTTCGTCGGATGCAAGCTTGCGGGTCCGCGATGAGCAACCCGTTGAAAGATTCCGGCCGCTAGTTAGCGATGACGTGAAGTTGAAATTTATCGAAGGCAGTATTGTCGCGGATGGTATGCTGCGTGAGCCTACGACATTGCGGCAGGTGGCCATGATTAACATAACGCATTCGCTGGACGACAGCACGGGGCAGGCGCTTTTGGATGTTGGTGGATTGACATTTGACGACACGTTGCAGCCGGAAATGCTCACGCCGCTGACATTAGGGATTATTGCCAATGTGAACGGTATTGTAACCGGGACCGGTAAAATCAATTGGGACGATAACAGCGACGGGATTCGCAGCACGGGGGTTTTTCGGACAGATTCTATCAATTTGGCCGCAGCCTTTGGTCCTGTGACCGGACTTTCGGGAGAGATAAAATTTTCTGATTTGCTCGCTCTGGAAACGGAAGCCGGGCAGTTGGTGCGTATGGCGGAGGTTAACCCCGGGGTGGCGGCGTTTAACGGTCAGCTATTCTATCGCTTGCTGCCAGATTATAAGATGCAGATAGAAGGCGGGCAATGGCCTTTTGCTGGTGGTATGCTTTATCTCGAACCGACCCTGCTTGATTTGAGCGAAGAAGCAGAGCGGAGACTCGAGTTCACCGTTGTGGGGGTCGATGCAGCTCAATTCCTGACCCAATTTGATTTTGAGAATTTGTCAGCTACCGGTGTTTTTGACGGCAAGTTACCGATGATCTTTGATCAGGATGGTGGCCGTATTGCCGGCGGGTACTTGGTAGCGCGAAAAGGTGGTGGTTCGCTCGCCTATATTGGTGAGTTAAGCTATGAAGACATGGGAACCTTCGCCAACTTCGCATTCAACGCCTTGAAATCCCTTCGATATGAGCAGCTAACCATCGGCATGGACGGTTCCATTGACGGGGAAATTATCACCGAAGTCAAATTTGCTGGATTGCAGCAGGGCGATGACGCGAGCAAAAACTTTATCACCAAACAACTGGCCAAGATTCCGCTGGAGTTTAATGTGCGTATCCAAGCCCCTTTCATGCAGCTTATGAGCAGTGCAAAGGCCTTTTATGAGCCGGAAATATTAGTCGGTCAAAATTTACCTGCTCTCCTGAGGGCGCAGGAAGAGCGGGCTTTAGAGGCCGCCAAAGCATTAAATGACAATTCTGAATCAACTGTTCAGCCACGGGAAAGCGATAATGAGCCATAAGATAAGTCAATTGACGGATCCGTCTGGAAATGCGATTCGTTCAATTATGAAGAATAGGAAGACAACCGGCCTGATATCGGGTGTCGCCTTGGGGCTATGTGCCGTTCTGGCAGGATGTGTGCAGGTTTCTGCGCCCGATAAACCCATCGTGATCAACTTGAATATCAATATAAAACAAGAGGTCGTCTATCGGCTGGATGGCGATGCGAAAGATTTGATTAACAGTGAAGCGGAGATTTTCTGATGTTTGAGTTTATACGGAAAAATAAGGCGGTTGCCATTATTGGCGGCTTGGCTTTGACCGCAATAGTTGCAACGCCTGTGATGGCGCAACGTGATCCGGCCTATGCCGCGGCGCGCGCTTCTGGTGCAATTGGCGAAAAGTCTGACGGTTACCTGGGCTATGTGACGTCCCCTTCCGGCGCAGTTAAAGCGATGGTTGAGGATTTGAACATCAAGCGCAAGGCTGCTTATACGCGCAAGGCGCAGGAAACCAATTCAACGGTGGAGCAATTTGCTTTCACTTCTGGGTGCAACCTGATCATGCGTACGGCGCCTGGTGAAAAATATCAGGCTCCTGATGGCAGTTGGCAGACTAGGAGCTCGTCGGCACCTATGCGCGACGCACGGTGCCCTTAACGCCAATATAGAGCAATTTTTAGACATTGGGCGCGTCGATAATATCGGCGCGCCCTTTTCGTTTCAAATGGCTGATTTTTTATCGAAATTTCTGCAGTGCAGCATCGCTGTTGACTTGACGCACCCGCTTTTCTAAACGGGCGCGGTTAGCGGGGCTACTCGCTGTCGAGAGTAGGACCAAGTTAATTGGCTTTTCCGCTGATTTTCTGAAGTTTTATAAAGAATCACGACAGAGAATGGACCCGGTAAATCTGATGGACGATGATGCTAAGATAGAGGCGCTCAAAAAGCGGATCGATCAGGCGAAGTCGGAAGAAGTGATCAGATCAGGCAAAACCCAAAAAGGGGTCGATAATAATTATCGGCTCGGAAACCGGGTATTGGCAGATTTGATTGCAGGTATTGGTGGCGGTGCATTGGTCGGCTGGGTGCTCGATCATTTTATCGGAACTTCGCCTTGGCTTCTTTTGGTTTTCCTGTTTCTGGGGATCATCGTAGCGTTCAGGAATATTATTAAACTCTCAAACGAGAGCGCAAAAAAGCACAAATGATTTTTGCGCACCGTTTAGAAAACAGGGGTCCCTTGCGTGGCGACTGAAGAAGGTAAAATCGATCCAATGTACCAATTTGAGGTGCAGACGATTTTTGAGGGCTTTTCGTTAGGCGGTCAGCAGATTGCTCTAACTAATAGTGCTGTGTGGATGATGGTTTCTGTCGTAGCGCTTTGGCTATTCATGCTGGGCGGCATGAAACGCGAGCTGGTGCCGGGCCGTTGGCAGATGATGGTTGAGGGCTTTACCGGCTTTATCGACAATATGATGGACGCGAATATCGGACCTGCGGGCCGTAAATATGCTCCTTATGTGTTCTCGCTGTTCATGTTTATATTGTTTTCCAACGTGTTGGGCCTTCTGCCAGTCGGCGTTTTAGGTTTGCATCCCTTTACAGTGACCAGTCATTTAACGGTTACCGGGGTTTTGGCGATCCTTAGCTTTTCGATTGTTTTGATCGTTGGCTTTGCCAAGCATAAGCTTCATTTCTTCTCACTATTCATACCCGATGGTACACCGCTGCCGATGATCCCGTTTATCTTCATCGTTGAGTTGCTGTCCTTTTTGGTCCGTCCTTTCAGCCTTGCTCTTCGGTTATTTGTTGCGATGACAGCAGGTCACATATTGCTGAAGGTGCTGGCGGGTTTTGTGATCAACAGTTCCAATGCGGGTGCCGGCTATGGCGTGCTCGTTGGCATTCCCAGTTTTGCGTTGATGATCGGTATCAGCGCTCTCGAATTGCTGGTGGCGGTCGTGCAGGCTTATGTCTTTGCATTGCTGACATCGCTTTACATAAATGATGCAGAGAACCTGCATTAATTTGAAACAAGACTTAATTTCTAAACGATATTTTTGAACAGGAGTAACTATCATGGACGCAGAAGCAGCAAAATTATTGGGTGCAGGCCTGGCAGCAATTGGTGCCGGTGTAGCAGCCGTAGGTGTGGGTAACGTATTTGGAAGCTTTTTGGAAAGCGCATTGCGTAACCCATCAGCAGCCGACGGCCAACAGGGGCGTTTGTTCATCGGCTTTGCCGCAGCCGAACTTTTGGGTCTGCTGGCATTCGTTGTCGCAATGATCCTGATTTTCGTTGCCTAATAACTGATGTGAAACGGGCGGAGCGGCTCTCGGGCCGCTCCGCTGTTTCAAACTATTGGAGCCTCTGGTTCAATGCCACAAATTGATCAAATCGCCGCAACCTATGGATCCCAGATTTTTTGGCTTCTGCTGACATTCGGGATTACGTTTTTTGTCATCGGTTTAGGTATGTTTCCGAAAATCCAGGGCACAGTTGATGCCCGGGACAAGCGGATTGCCGATGATCTGGAAGCGGCGCGCAAGGCCAATGTGACGGCCGACGAACTGGAAGAAAGCTATCGCGTCAAAATGGAAAATGACCGTAGCGAAGCACAGGCTCTGGTGGAAGCGAGTAAGGCGAAAGCCAGCGCCGCTGCCGAAAAGCGTAAGGCTAAGTCTAATGCCGATATCGCTGAAAAAGTAGCAACGGCAGAAGCGGACATCAAGGCGCGCGCGAGTGAAGCTTTGAAAGAGATTGAGAGCGTCTCGGCTGAAGTCGCTCAAGACATGGTCGCCAAAATTTCGGGTGCGAAAGTGACCAAAGCGGCGGCATTGAAAGAAACAAAGGCAGCGTTGAAACATGGTTGATTTCGCAAATCTTGCAGTCGCAGCGGTTGACGTCGCAATGCTGACCTCTGGCGCTGCTGAAGAGCATGTCACGCCGTCTGTATTCGGTATTTTCAACGCGACTGTGTTCGTGTCGCTTTCGATGCTGGTCGTTATTGCTCTGGTGCTCTGGAAAAAAGTACCGGCTGCCATTGGAGCGTCGCTCGACAAGAAAATCGCTGATATTCGCGAGCAGCTGGATGAAGCGAAAAAGCTTCGTGAAGAATCCGAAGAATTGCGGGCGAAATATGAATCCCGTTTGCGGGCCGCTGATGATGAAGCCGCTGAAATTTTGGCGCAGGCTGAAAAAGAGGCTGAACTGGTCGTCGCCGACGCAAAGAAAGCGACCACTGACCTAATTGCCCGACGCAAGAAAATGGCGGAAGATAAGATTAGCGCTGCCGAGCGGTCAGCTATTGCTGAAGTTCGAGCAAAAGCAGCAGGTGCAGCAACTATTGCGGCGCAGAATTTGATCGCGGCAAAACATGATGCTGCTGCGGACAAAGGCCTGATCGACCAAACGATCAGCGACTTGGGCAGCAAGCTTAACTAAATTATCGCGAACTGGAACAGATTAGGCGCTGGTAATGATCAGCGCTGAGGCTTAGATATGCACTATGTCTGGCCCACAATCCCCTGACCGTTTTAACGAAGATAACGCGACCTATGCCGTTCGTGGCAATGAAACACCTGACCTTGAAACGGGCATGGCGGCGATCCGCGAAACATTGAACACATTACCCACGCGGCCTGGCGTCTATCGGATGCAGGACAGTCGCGGCGATGTGCTTTATGTCGGCAAGGCTCGGTCATTAAAGAACCGCGTTGGATCCTATGTCCAGATGAACCGGCTGCCGCATCGATTGTTGCGGATGGTTGCTCAAACCCGATCGATGACGATTGTCACGACCGGCAGCGAAGCGGAAGCGCTGCTGCTTGAAGCACAGCTTATCAAGAAATTTCGTCCCGCTTATAATGTACTATTGCGTGATGATAAGAGTTTCCCGTTCATTCTGTTGCGCGAAGATCATGATTTTCCGCGTATCCAGAAGCATCGCGGTGCGCAGAAAGCCAAGGGCAAATATTTTGGACCGTTTGCCAGCGCTGGTTCGGTGAACCAAACGCTGAACGCGTTGCAGAAACTTTTTCTGTTGCGTTCCTGCACGGACAGCTTCTTTAATAACCGCTCTCGCCCTTGCTTGCTTTATCAAATTAAACGCTGTTCCGCCCCTTGTGTGGATCGCATAGCCAAGGAGGATTATGCCGAACTGGTGGAAGATTCACGGAACTTCCTCTCTGGAAAATCGACAGAAGTGCAACAAAAGCTCGGCGCCCAAATGGAGAAAGCGGCTGAGGAGCTCGATTTTGAAATGGCCGCACTCCACCGCGATCGGCTCAAGGCCCTGACTTTCATCCAGGGCAATCAGGCCGTTAATGCCGCGGGTTTGCCAGATGCTGATATATTTGCGTTGGCGGCCAAAGGCTCGACGGTTTGTATTCAAGCCTTTTTCATTCGTGGCGGCCAAAATTGGGGGCATCGCAGCTTTTTTCCCGCCCATACGACCAATGTTGAGATTGAAGAAGTGTTCTCCAGCTTCCTGATGCAATTTTATGATCGGATGCCACCACCGAAACTGGTGTTACTGGATCGCCAGCTACCGGATGAGGCTTTGCTGTCCGAGGCGCTGGGAACCCGCGCTGACTATAAAGTAAGCGTGTCGAAGCCGCAGCGCGGTGATCGCGTGAAGCTGCTGAAGCAAGCGAGCCGCAATGCAGAAGAGGCGCTTGATCGTCGCTTGGCGGAATCATCCACGCAAGCCAAAATCATGCGCGAGATGGTGGATTTGTTGGAGTTGGACGCGGTGCCAGATCGCATAGAAATCTATGATAACAGCCATATTCAGGGGACCAACATGGTTGGCGGGATGGTTGTTGCGGGGCCGGAAGGCTTTCGCAAAAATGCTTATCGCAAGTTCAACATCAAAAACCCAGATACGGCTCCGGGCGATGATTTCGCCATGATGCGAGAAGTACTGGAACGCCGCTTTGCCCGAGCGCAAAAAGAGGATCCCGATCGGGAGAAAGGCGAATGGCCCGATCTGGTGTTGATCGATGGCGGTAAGGGGCAGATGAGCGCGGCTAGAGATGCGTTGGAAGAAATTGGTGTCGAGGATGTGGTTATGATCGGCGTATCGAAAGGCCCTGACCGTAATGCCGGGCGAGAAACTTTCCATATGCCCGATGGTCGGGAGATTAACCTGCCGATGAATAGCCCAGTGCTTTTCTATCTTCAGCGTTTGCGCGATGAAGCGCATCGATTCGCTATCGGTGCGCATCGTCAGAAACGTGCTAAAACCGTTGGCCATAGCTCGCTCGATGATGTGCCGGGTATCGGTCCCGCCCGGAAAAAGGCAATGCTGCTACATTTTGGAACCGCGCGAGCCGTCAAGAACGCGTCGCTGGAAGACCTGCAAGGTGCGCCCGGTGTGTCGATAACCGTGGCACAAAAAGTCTACGACTATTTTCATGGCTAATTTGCGCACCTCTGCAATCATCTGCTCCGTCCGTCAGCATGGCGAGCATGGTGCTGTAGTACGGTCCCTTACACCGGATAATGGCTTGATGTCTGGCTATGTTCGTGGCGCGCGATCTCGGACGATGCGTCCTGTCTTGATCCCGTCCAACATCGTCCAGGCGGACTATCGAGCGCGGACGGAAGATCAGCTCGCTTCTATGAGCGCTGAGTTACAGGAAAGTCGCGGGCCGTATCTCGGTGAACCCTTGGCCAGTTCTGCACTGGATTGGGTAACGGCGCTGACCGCAGCGATATTGCCAGAAGAGCATAGTTACCCGCAACTTCACTCAGCGTTGTCGGCTTTGCTGGACGCTATATGTGGCGCGCCATCTGCTAAGGGCTGGGCGGTTGCTTTAGTGCGTTACGAGCTCTTGCTCCTGTCGGAATTGGGCTTTGGTTTGTCGCTCGACAAATGTGCGGTGACCGGCGGGGTAGATGATTTAGTCTATATCAGTCCGAAAACCGCGACCGCTGTAAGCATCGGGGCAGGGCAGATGTACAAGGATAAACTCTTGCCATTACCGGCTTTTTTAAAGGAACCGGGAAATCCTGAATGGGACGAAATTTTTGACGGTTTGAAAGTCACCGGTTTCTTCCTCAGACGCCATTTTTTCGAAGATCGCCGCAATGACGTGATGGCGGCACGTTCGGTTTTGGTAGATCGTCTCAAAAGGGTGGTTGCTTAATCGCTATTTGCGCGGCAGGAATGCGCTCAAACTTCTAAGGAAATATAATGCATATTGCGGTGCTAGCCGGGGACGGTATTGGTCAGGAAATCATGGTCGAAGCGTTACGTACCTTGGGTGCGTTGGAATTGACTGATTTGCGACTAGAGCATGCCGATGTCGGTGGTGTGGCTTATAAGAATCAAGGCCATCCTTTGCCGCCGGCAACGCTGGAATTGGCTAAGACGGCGGATGCTGTTTTATTTGGTGCCGTGGGCGATCCCGACTGTGATAATCTCGATCGCCATTTGCGCCCGGAGCAAGCCGTGCTCGGCCTGCGCAAGGAAATGCAGACATTTGCCAATTTGCGGCCTGCCAAAGCTTTTGCAGGCCTCGAAAATCTCTCGGCGTTGAAACCTGACATTGCTGGGGCGATTGATCTGTTGATCTTGCGCGAGTTAACTGGCGATATCTATTTTGGTGAAAAGGGCCAGCGTAAGACAGATAGCGGTTTGCGTGAAGGCTATGACATCATGGCTTATGATGAGGAGGAAATTTCTCGCATCGCGCACGTTGCGTTTAAGGCGGCCCAGGGTCGTAGGAAAAAGCTATGCTCAGTGGATAAGGCCAATGTGTTGCAAACCTCCGTATTGTGGCGGGAAGTTGTGAATGAAGTTGCATCGGATTATCCTGATGTCGATCTCAGTCACATGTATGTCGACAACGCTGCGATGCAGTTGGTGCGTAATCCGGGACAGTTTGACGTGATGCTGACGGGTAATATTTTTGGCGATATCCTGTCCGACCAAGCCAGCATGTGTGTCGGATCAATCGGTCTGCTCGCTTCTGCTTCCGTAGGCACTGGAACCAAGGGGCTTTTCGAACCCATTCATGGCAGCGCGCCAGATATTGCAGGGCAGGGCATCGCCAATCCTTCAGCTATGATATTGTCCGCTGCGATGATGCTGCGCCACAGTTTTGGCATGGAAAGCGAAGCTGTCCGTATTGAACAGGCCGTTGCGACGGTTCTGCAACAGGGGATATTGGGGCATGATCTGGGTGGTAGTGCCTCCACACAGGAAATTGGCGATGCGATTGTCGCGCAGCTTGCCAGTTAAGCACCGATCGGCTTAGGAAAAGATATGAAAAGAGATACCGGTCAAAATCGCGAGATAACGAATAAATGGCGCCCGGCCACAAAAGCCATTCGCAGCGGCACCATGCGCAGCGAATTTGGTGAGACATCAGAGGCTTTGTTTCTGACGTCCGGCTATACCTATGACTGTGCCGAAGATGCTGCCGCGCGTTTTAATGGCGAGCAATCTGGGATGACGTACAGTCGCTTACAAAATCCGACAGTGCAAATGTTGGAGGAGCGGATAGCGGTGATGGAAGGAGCGGAGGCTTGTCGTGCGACCGCTTCAGGTATGGCGGCAATGACCGCAGCGTTGCTGTGCCAATTGCAGGCCGGTGATCATGTTGTTGCAAGTCGCGCGTTATTTGGTTCTTGCCGTTGGCTAACAGACAGTTTGTTACCGAAATTCGGGATCGAAACCACTGTTATCGATGGTCGTGACATCGAAAATTGGGAGCGGGCGATTACGTCTAAGACCAAGGTATTTTTCTTTGAAACACCTGCAAATCCGACCATGGACGTCATTGACCTACGCTCCGTTTGTGATCTGGCGCGGGCGAAAGGCATTACCAGCGTTGTGGACAATGCTTTTGCCACGAACGTTCTCCAGCGGCCAATGGAATTTGGTGCTGATGTTGTTGCCTATAGTGCTACGAAAATGATGGATGGGCAGGGGCGTGTACTGGCCGGTGCTGTGTGCGGTACAGAAGAGTATATCGAGGAAACTTTGTTGGCATTCACCCGCAACACCGGCCCTACGCTTAGCGCGTTCAACGCATGGGTGGTATTGAAGGGACTCGAGACCCTCGATCTGCGCATCCGCAAACAAAGCAATAACGCCATCGAAGTGGGCAAGTTTTTGGAGCAACGGGTAGAGAAAATATTGTATCCGGGTTTGCCCAGTCACCCGCAACATAACCTTGCGATGAGCCAGATGGAAGCGGCGGGTCCAATCTTTTCACTCTATGTCGGCGGCGGTCGAAAACAAGCACATGGGTTGCTTAACGCTTTGAGTCTAATAGATATTTCAAACAATATTGGCGATAGTCGTTCGCTCATGTGCCATCCCGCATCGACCACACATCATGGTTTGGGGGAAGAGGCGCGATTGGAAATTGGGATTACGGAAGACATGCTGCGGATCAACGTCGGGCTAGAGGATCCCATCGATTTGATCGAAGATTTGGATCAAGCCCTTTCGTCCTTGGGTCTTTGACGCTATATATAATAATGATGCAGGCGTTCTTCCCTTTTTCAGAAACCACCGACGGCGTGACGGTACGTGTGTCCGTTACATTTCTGCCGGAACAATCCGATATTGATGGTCTTCGCTGGTTTTGGGCTTATCATATTCGCATTGAGAACGAGCGGGATAGTGCAGTTCAATTGCTGACGCGGCATTGGCGAATTTCCGATGCACGCGGTGGATTGCACAAGGTTGACGGCGACGGGGTTATTGGCGAGCAACCGATTATCCAGCCAGGCAAGTCGCATGACTATGTTTCTGGCTGTCCCCTTAACACTCCCAGCGGCGCGATGGCCGGACATTTCGTATTTGTCGGCGTTGAACCAGATGCGTTTGATGTCCGCATCCCGCATTTCCCTCTCACCGCACCAACCGTAGAGCAATGAAACGTACCCATTTACCGCTTAACGGGCTTCGCGTGCTCGATGCCGCAGCACGGCATCTCAGCTTTACGCGCGCGGCGGATGAACTGGCGGTCACGCCCGCCGCTGTGGGGCAACAGATCAGGGCTCTGGAGGATATGCTGGGCGTTGTTATGTTCCGGCGCACACCGAAGGGACTGGAGCTGACCGATGAGGCGGCTGCGGGCCTGGATGCATTGCGATCAGGTTTTCTCGAATTTGAAGATGCTGTCCGGGCGATGCAGGCTGGGCAATCCTCCCATAAACTTACTATTGCTGCCCCCCGTGATTTGACCGCAAAATGGCTAAACGAACGACTGGCAGAATTCTCAAAAGATAATCCAGATGTAAGTTTTGCGCTTGTCGCTTCAGAAGGCGGCGCGGACTTTACCGAAGCCAATCTGGATGTCGCAATCGGCCTCACGGATGGCCCCAGTGATAATGAAGGCGTTATCATTGGCGATACAATGTTCGTTAAAGTAACCGCTCCAGGCGGCAAGGCTGGCCAGAAGATTGACTGGCCTGGCTGCCCGATTTCGGAAGGCGAAGAAACGTTGATGCGGGTTGCCGATGGCGGTTTAGCAATTGAAGCGGCCGCCAATGGCTTCGGCCACGCATGGGTTCCCAAAATGCTTGTACAGCAGGATTTGCAGGAAGGTCGCGTGGAAGTGATCGGGGAAGATAGCAAATCCTCGCGTGGCTATTGGTTAGTCGCGCCGTTACCGCAATGGCGGCAGAAAAAGGTTAAGGCCCTGGTGGCCGCATTGTCTAAATAATCGGAATGCAAATCCGAAACTTAGCGCGCGGCCGTCAAGTTCAGCAAGCGGTTCATCATCAGTGTGAACTTGTCGTTATCGACCGGCCCTTCACTATTGTTCCAGCTGCCCGACACCGCATAGATTTTTCCGGATTTTGATTTCGTTAGAAATGCAAAGGATATTACACCCGGTTCTGAACCGCCTTTGCCACCGATATAGCTCCAACGCAATGCATCACCGGGCGGGATAATCGAGTTGATGCTGAGTATATTTTTCACAATCGGGTCCTGGATATCATCTAGGATTTTCAACAGCCCGGTAATGTCTGACGGAGCTGCGAACCACTCAATTGTGTCAATATGCAGTGGTGTATTGGCAAGATTGGCAATCTGGATGGATTTAGGAAATAGCCCAACGCTGTGTGTATTCAGTAATTCCCGTTGTTCGGAGGTTGTCGCGCTCACGTAAAGCGCTCGAACATCGGCTTTTTCTGGCATTTTAAGATCAAAAAATTCTATGGTCTTGAGCATCGGAAGCATTTTCTCCGGCGCGCTATGGCCGCTTTTATAGACCAGGTCGTCGGTCGCTTTGCTGCCGAGTTCACTCATCAATATATCCGTTGCGCTGTTGTCGCTTATCGAGATCATTAGCGTTGCCAAGCTTTGAAGCGTCATCGGAGTATTGCGTGGCCAATCCTGCAATATACCGGACGGTAAGGACTTTCGGTAGAGCGGAACAACATCCTTCCAATTGCGACTCTTATCAGTGATTTTTGATGACAGTGCTGCAAGAACATAGAGCTTGAAAGTAGAGCCTATAGCAAATTGCTTGTTGGCATTAAAAGATGCGATGACATTGGTTCGATCAGAACCTAATTCTGCGATTTCAAAACCGGCAATACCAGGGAGTGAAGCAAATTCTTTCTTGATCTTGGCCAGAGTGTCATTGGTGACGTTCGCTCCAGTGACTTGCAGGCCAATAACAGGATAGGGTGCCTTACTATCCAGAACCATGCGCATCGCCAATGTTGCCTTAGCATAGGCAATTTCTACTGTACCGTCCTGATCGCTCGCTGGGATAATCCGGCTTATGTTTGCTGGTTCGCCATAGCGGGCTTTGAGCTGCGTAACTAGCGCTCGGAACTGTGTCAGCGGGATTGCGTCGATAAACGAACTGGCGAAGAATCTTTCTTCTTTTTCTGATCCTTTGAGGATTTCTAACAATTCGGATGCACGGTTTTGATATTCAGAAGATACTGTAGGGGGTTGTTCAAATTGTGCTGCAGACGGGGTGCCTGAAACCAAAATAAATACGCACAGGGAAAGAACACAAAACCGGCTTAACCGATCAAGCATCGATGGCCTCTTCGTCAAGGCTAGCAGCATTTTGTTGGATAAAGTTAAACCGATGTTCCGGATTCTTACCCATCAGGCGGTCCACCAGATCCTTTACGACGGCTCGATTCTCGTATTCCTGCGGCAATGTGACGCGAAATAAGGACCGCGTGTCTGGGTCCATAGTCGTTTCTTTCAACTGGCTTGGATTCATCTCACCCAGACCTTTGAATCGGCTGACATCCACCTTTTTGCCTTTGAACGGGCCGTTCTCAATTTTAGCGCGTGCCTCATCATCTTGGGCGTATAGGCTCTTGCCACCAGCGGTGAGCCGATACAGCGGTGGACGGGCAAGGAATAAATGCCCTTGGCGAACGAGTTCTGGCATTTCCTGAAAGAAATAGGTCATTAATAGCGTCGCGATATGCGCGCCATCGACATCCGCATCGGTCATGATGATCACGCGCTCATAGCGCAAATTGTCGGGATCGCAGTCTTTGCGAATACCGCAACCCAGAGCAAGCGTGAGGTCGGCGATTTCTGAATTTGCAAAAATTTTGGCACTGTTTGCTGACGCAACGTTGAGGATTTTACCGCGGATTGGCAGAATAGCCTGTGTCTTGCGATTGCGCGCCTGTTTGGCAGAACCACCAGCGCTATCGCCTTCGACAATAAACATTTCTGTACCAGCGGGGTCGTTGCCGGAGCAATCCGTCAGCTTCCCGGGTAAACGGACTTTGCGTCCGCTGGTTGCGGTCTTGCGTTTTACTTCACGCTCTGCCTTGCGTTTCAGCCGCTCGTCCATGCGCTCCATGACAAAGCCCAGAAGGGCTTTGCCGCGATCCATATTATCGGTCAGAAAATGGTCGAAATGATCGCGTATTGCGTTTTCTACATATTTCGCGGCTTCCGGAGAGGTCAGCCGGTCTTTGGTTTGGCTTTGAAATTGTGGGTCCCGGATGAAGACAGACAGCATCATTTCGCCGCCGGAAATAATATCGTCAGCAGTTAGCTGTGACGCCTTTTTAAGTTGCACCAATTCGCCAAAAGCGCGCATGCCTTTGACCAACGCATTGCGCAGACCGGTTTCATGAGTGCCGCCATTGGGTGTTGGGATAGTGTTGCAATACCAGCTGTAGCTGCCATCCGTCCAAATCGGCCATGTGATGGCCCATTCGACGCGACCGGCGCTATCGGGAAAATCTTGATTGCCGGCAAAGAAATCTGTCGTAACACATTCGCGACCACTTAACTGTTCTCGTAAATGATCGGATAAGCCGCCAGGGAACTGAAAAACTGCTTCTGCAGGGACATCATCGCTGGCCTGTTCCGGGTCGCATTTCCAGCGGATTTCAACGCCAGCATAAAGATAAGCTTTGGACCGTGCCATTTTAAACAAACGGGACGGCTTGAATTTATTGCCGTCACCAAAAATTTCTGTGTCCGGAATGAACGAGATGCTTGTGCCGCGCCGATTTGGCGTGCTGCCTACTTCCTCCAGTTTCGACACAGCGCTGCCTTGGGAAAAAGACTGGCGATAGATAGTTTTGTTACGCGCGACTTCTACGATAGTATCAGAAGACAATGCGTTGACGACAGAAACGCCGACGCCATGCAAGCCGCCAGATGTCGCATAAGCTTTGTCAGAGAACTTACCGCCCGAGTGCAAGGTGGTCATGATTACTTCCAGCGCCGATTTGCCGGGAAATTTGGGATGAGGATCGACTGGAATGCCACGGCCATTATCGGTGACAGTTAGGCGGTTATCGCTATCGAGTGTTATCTCGATACGGCTTGCATGGCCAGCAACTGCCTCGTCCATGCTATTATCTATAACTTCTGCGGCAAGGTGATGGAGCGCGCGTTCGTCAACGCCGCCAATATACATGCCAGGGCGTTTGCGAACAGGCTCCAGACCTTCCAATACCTCGATAGCAGAGGCATCATATTCACCGGACTTTGAAGTGGTGGGCGGATCAGCGCCAAAAAGATCATCGGACATGATGATCCTATAAGAGCGTCAGAGTCAGACTGGCAAGAGGCTTATTGGGCCTCTTGCCAAATGGTCTGTAAAATATTGCGTTATTAGCTGATTTAGCGGACTCGTGGGCCACCAAAAGGCAGTGGCGGAGGTGCCCGCCGCGCGCCGCGTGGCAACTGTGCCTGAAACGCCCGGCCACAATGCTCAACGCAATATGGAAAGCCCGGGTTAACTTCTTCGCCGCAGAAATGGAAATCGGGTTCGCCAGGATGATTCATCGGCCAGCGACAAATTCTGTCATTCAAATCTAGCAAGCTTGTCTTGTCCGCGATTTCTTCGCTAGGCTTCGCAGGAACCAAACGACGCGGCGGTGCCGGTGGTATCGGTGCCTGTTGATCGCCCGGGCCCTGACGTAAAAAACCGCCTGGCCCGACGGAAACGATTTTCGGGCCATCTGGCTTTGGCATTTTCGACTGTTGTGCCGCATGGGTGCGGGCAGCCGGTGTTGGTGGCGGCATGGCTCGCCGCGCGACATGTTCTTCTTTCTGCTTTGGCTTTTTGGTCGCCTTGACGGCAGCCTTTTTGGGTTTTGCTGCCGGTTTCTCACCTTTCGTGGTCTTTGCCTTCGCTTTTACCGGAGAGGGGCGCGATTTTAAGCCAAGTCGATGGGCCTTGCCGATGACAGCATTCCGGCTGACGCCGCCAAGTTCCTCGGCGATCTGGCTGGCTGTTAGGCCTTTTTCCCACATCTGTTTAAGATGATCGATACGTTCGTCAGTCCAAGCCATGCAAAAATCCTAAACATTCTAATTTCCAACTCAATATAAGTCATATGGCCAGATATTCAATCGGACATATTTTAGTCGGCAAATATTGGTTGTGATTGCTCTCGGGAGCCGATAGGCGAAAAGCCTATGTTAGACCAGCCCAAAAATAACGCAGCAGATCAACCCGAGTTTATCGCGCAAACATATGCAGAGCCCGGCGTGGCAGTAATTAGAGGTGTCAACTGGGGTGGTTTTTTTGCACTCTACTGGAAAGAAGTTCGCCGGTTTTTTAAAGTGCAACTGCAAACGGTCTGGGCCCCTTCGATTACGACGCTGCTATTTTTGGTGATCTTCACCGTCGCATTGGGCAGGGGCGACCGCACTGTTTTGGGCGTGCCATTCGCTGACTTTATCGCGCCTGGTCTGATTTGCATGGGCATGATCCAAAACGCTTTCGCCAATAGTAGTTTTGCGCTTTTGGTAGGGAAGATTCAGGGCACTATTGTGGATTATCTGATGCCGCCATTATCCGTTGGAGAATTATTAGCTGGCTTGGTTGGCGCATCTTTAACGCGAGCAGCGTTGGTTGGCTTCGCTGTTTGGCTGGCTATGGCGCTGTGGCCAGGGGTTGATGTCAGCGTTAATCATTGGTGGGCCGTGATCTGGTTCGGCATTATGGGGTCGGCAATGCTGGCGCTTCTAGGTGTTTTGACTTCGATATGGGCCGAGAAATTCGATCATGCGGCCGCTGTTACGAATTTTGTCGTTGCCCCCGCGGCGTTATTGTCCGGAACCTTCTATTCCATCGACAGGCTCTCTCCGACATTTCAGGCGATCAGTCATGCCAATCCATTTTTCTACGCGATTTCCGGTTTCCGCTATGGCTTTCTCGGGGAAGCTGATTCGCCGGTAGTAGTGGGTTCCGCGGTGCTACTCGCTATCAACGTGGCGTTGACAGCATTATGCTATGCCCTGCTCAAAAAAGGCTGGAAGATTAAGTCCTGATAATATCGAAAGCGATCAATGTCGGTGAATTTGGTGCAGTTGATATTTTCCGCCATTAACAGCTTTAAACATGCGGGCGACTTCGGGATGAGCTACCGGTTCGCCACTGTCATCTTCCAGTAAGTTTTGTTGGCTGACATAGGCCACATAGCTACTATCGGCATTTTCTGCCAAAAGATGATAAAATGGCTGATCCTTTGATGGCTGCAAATCTTTTGGAATGGCATCATACCATTCATCGCTGTTAGCGAAAACCGGATCGATATCATAAATTACGCCGCGAAAATCAAACAGTCGATGTTTTACAACATCGCCAATGGTGAAATTTGCTTTCAACACCGATGGTGTATCCTTGGGAAGCGGATTGGTCGACGTAAGATGTTTGGTTTGAACCATACGCCCAATTTAGTCAGTTACCCGACAGATGCAAGCATTCGCCATCGTTTTGTCATAGCAGTTTCTCGCTTGGCAATCGGCAGCTCATAGTTTAAGCGCGCGGCACGTTCGACAGAGACGGCCGTTTGAGGCCATGGTTCCCGAGGCTATTGCCGAAGTGCGGAGAGGTGCCAGAGTGGTCGAATGGGGCGGTCTCGAAAACCGTTGTGCGAGCGATCGTACCCAGGGTTCGAATCCCTGTCTCTCCGCCAAAATTTTGTATATATTTATATCATATCAATTACTTAAACTTTAGCTGAAATTTTATACCCATTAATATTCCCATATAGAATTCTGGTAGAATGTTTTGAAACTTCTATATTGTTATGGCGGCGTTATCTCGAAAGCGGATATTAAACCTACAATATCTTAGAAATTTCTCCACGCTGGTAACGATCCAGTTCATCTGCATCAAAGCCCTCGTCACTATCGATCAGCGGGTCGCGCAGAAAATCCTCCTCTGGGGGGAGAGTCGTGGCGCGGTTCACCGCCCATCTGCAGGCTTTGTCGAGCAATGACTTGTTATAAGAACTGCGCTTGGCCATCCATAACATCAATGCCGCCGACCGTTCCCGTTTTCTGAGCAGTTTCTCGTTTATACTCATTCAGCTGGTTCCATTTCAGAGGCAGGGGCATCCGACTGTTCCGATTGTTTCACTCTGTTAATCCGGCACGGAACGCCTTTTAGATGCGGGATACCCTGTTCGCGATCAAGATAGTCTTCATCATCCCGGCACAGCTGGGCGTCGGCATATTTGAGTGCCCCTGACAGATGACCAGTACCTTGCTTCATTTCCGGTTTCCACCAACCATGGGGAATACGGATTAATCCATCGGGCATGGCGTCTTTAATCGCCACTTTGATTGAGATTTTGCCAAGCTCGTTCTCGACTTCAACCCATTCATCCTCTTCAACTTGAAATTGCTCAGCTGTTCCCGGGCTAACAAATACCAAAGGCGCGGGATGTCTTTTGCGCATTTCAGGAATGTGGCGATGGCCGGTTTGAAAAAAACCGTCTTCCCGAACACCGGTGAACAGCTTCAGCGGATATTTCGGGTCAACCGGGGGGTCTTCACGGAAATAGGGCAAGGGATCGAAACCTAGCTCTTCTAATATGGATGATTTCAGTTCGACCTTTCCGCTGGGCGTTGCAAAGCCTTTTTGTTCATATTGTCTGAACTTTGGCGGAGCGAAATAAATGTCCGTCTTTTTAACCAGTTGATCAAATGTCATGCCAGTTTTCTCAAGACGATAATCATAGAAATCTTCGAGCGTATCCCATGGGACCAATTCTGGTTTGTCGAGAGCGCCGGCAATCAGTTTCCAAAACTCAAATGTACTTTTGCATTCACCCGGAGGCTCCATCGCTTTTTCCGATGGGCGCACAGAGGACATCCAGCCAAAACTATCCATGAGCCATGGGCGTTCCAGCCAACTGTCGCCGGGCAGCACATAATCAGCCAATTGCGCCGATGGGATCATGAAATGCTCATGTGCGACGATCAAGTCCTGATTCATCATCGCTTCGATGATCAAGGGCATATTGGCATAGCTCATCATCGGATTGTTGCCGAGGAAGAAAAAGGCCTTTACGGGATAGGGGCCTTGGCCTGCCATCGCGCGGAATGTCGCTGATGGTGTCGCCATATGACACCCCATGATGAGATTGGCATATTCCTGCCCATAGACGCGTTTGGTCGGTTCCCGAAACACCTCTTGCCCCCGATAGGTAAAGGCAGGATGTTTGTCGGAACCGAGCTGTTTGGCTTTTTGCTCGTCCGACAAGAGGTGATGCATTTCTATGGCAGATTCGTTTATGATATCGGGATTGAAACCCTCTAGCCGTTCTCCGCCCGGGACATCGATATAGCCGCAAACCGAACGCAATATGCTCTGCAACCGGATGCCGGACGTGCTGTTGCGCTGCATGTCGGTAATCGGGGTCCATGGAATGATCGACGGCCCGTCAGTCGCATACATGCGAGCGGCCTTGGCGATCATTTCGGGATCACAACCGGTTAGCTTTGCCACTCTTTCCAGAGGATATTCGTCAACACGCTTACGCAGGTCGTCAAAACCGATCGTCCAGTTTTTCACGAATTTCTTGTCATAAAGCTCTTCATCTAGAATGACTTTCAGCCAACCCAACATCATTGCCGCATCGCTGCCCGCTTTTAAAGGCAACCAGATATCGGCCCGTTCCGCGCTTGAACTTCGGCGTGGGTCGGTCACAATTAGTTTTGCACCGCGTGCCTGTGCTTGCCGAATGAAATTATACATGGGCGTCCAGCTGTGACGGCGCGGATTATGACCCATAAGAACAATGCATTTGGTATTGGCGTAGTCCCCCATCGGAAACCAGCCATAGGTGAAACGGTTCACCGCGGCTGTATTACCAGCACATAGTGCTACACCGCTGATCCAGTTGGGCGAGCCAACGTGGTTCATGATCCGGCGACCAAGGCCGTGATCCGTAGCGGTGTTCCATTGGCTTGTCGAAACAGTCCAGGCTTCCGGACCGTGTTTTTCAATAATGGTTTTCAGGCGCTCGCCGATATCAGTTATGGCCTCGTCCCATGACACCTCTTCCCATTCTCCCGAACCCCGCTTACCGACGCGTTTAAGAGGTTTCATTATACGGGTCGGGTCTGCGAGCCCCTTGGGTGCCATGATCCCTTTCATGCAAATATTGTCGCGAAATATCGGGTTGTCCGAGGACCGTATTTTCACAACGCGCCCCTTTTCAACTTCAGCCACAACGCTGCAGGCAATATCGCAGGTTTGGCAGATGGTGCGTTTGGTTGTGACGCCCGGTCGCACTGCTCGCTCTTCAAATTTGGCATCGGAAATAGCTTGCGGATCAAATGGCGGTGCTGCTGGCATAACGGTCTCCTTATTGGATCAAAATATAGTTAGTCTGAAAAATGGACTTTGTCGAGTCATGCTGTTAAGAGAGATTCAAATTGAACGAAAAAACGGGCGTAAGTGACTATGAAATGGGATGAGGTTAGCAATCAGCAATGTTCGGTGGCGCGAAGTTCTTCGGTGCTCGGGGACCGCTGGACGTTGCTTATTTTAAGTGATTGTTTTTTGGGCGTACGCAATTTCGATCAGTTTCAGGAGCGCTTGGAAATACCCAGGACTACGCTTGCCAATCGGTTGCAGAAACTCGAGCTGCATGATGTTATATATCGAAAACTATATCAGACAAATCCAGATAGGTTTGAATATCGGCTGACCGATAAGGGGCGCGATCTTTATCCGGTTCTCTCGACTATCCTGAACTGGGGCGACAAATATTACTCAGATGAGGCGGGACCGCCAATATTACGACAGCATGTTTCTTGCGGCCATGACATCCAGCCGGTTTTGCAATGTCCCGAGTGTGAGGAAGTTGTTGATGCACATAACGTTCATGCACGGACTCGTCCGCAATATGGATCTTATCCCGATGTGAAACGCGGCCCTATTTTACGGCGCGGTTAATGTCCGCTTTTGCGCCCGAAGCGGACATTAGCAGAGCGCCAATATCGCAACAATTGTCAGGACGGTAAACTTCTGCGATCATCCCTATATGTCGAAAGCGCCAACAAGCCAGTTCACCCATTTCCATCACGTTTTGGATGATGGAACCGTTACTTTTAAATGCTCATCCGATAAGGAAAAATGGCCTTGGCTGGAGTTGCATCCGTTTGATCCTATCGTCGTGCAGACTATCAATTACTGGACTTCGGTAGAGACGGGAGCGGCGCGCGGGACATTTGATCCGACGAAATGGTCGGCTTTGACGCAGACAGAGTGGACTTGCGGGAAGCCCGGAGTAGGACATGCGACGCATGGCATTGCAAATCCTATGAATGAAGAAGGTGCACCTCGTTTCGGGCTGACCTTTTTCGATGACGATGACGCGCTCGTCTACAGCATGGATGGCACCGGCGTCGTTTTTCAGAGCCGAGACTTTGACGCTTGGCGCAGGAAAGCGAAGACAAAAATCGCAACAATGCCTGCTGTAACGGATTTTCAATATGCCCCTGCACATGCGGTGGGTGTCGCGGCGCAAAGTCAGAGCTTTCTCTCATTCCTTAACGATGGCGATATTCCATCAGCGCAGGCATTGATCACAAAAGAAAATGGCTTTCCTCCCTTGCACCCCTATCTCAGTGGCTCTGGCGATCATGTGAACTCAACGCATCTGGCTGATGTCGGGAGGCAATTTACGAGCCTGTTGCTCGACGGAAAGCCGTTCATGGTTATCGGCGGTGAAATGCTCTTTACGCGATATGTGGAATTGGGGCGCCCGTTTCATATCGAGCTGGATCAGCATGGTCGGAAGGACAACGTGGTATCCATGTCCGTGCAACAGGCGGACCGGTTATGTGCAACGGTCAGGATCAAGCATCAAGATATGCAATGATTCAGAAAGTCGCGCTAGTTAAGGGCAGATGCCAAATGTCGACAATATCCCGAAAACGATATTCTAACCCGTAAATTCTGTGCCTATTTGAACAAAGGAAATGGGATTGTCGAACGGATCAAGCGCGTAGAATATTGTTTCTCCCCATGGTTTTGTTTCGACAGAAGTGATTTTCTTTGCGCCAGCATGCATACAGGTCTTACGCGTTTTATCGAGATCCTCAACGGCGAAATAGACATATTGGGAAGCGTGATGATGCCAACCATCTCCCAGTCCATCTCCATCAGCCTGAGGATCGTAACAAGCCAAGACAGCGCCATTTCCATCGGCACCGAAATAATGTCTTCCTGCCGAAACACGTTGGCCAGGCTCGCCAAGAACAGCGCGATAAAATTCTGTTGCTTCGTCAATATTTGTTACGGGCAAAATCGTACGGTAAAGTCTCGCAACCATCGATAATTCCTCTGAGCATGTTGAACATCGGCCAATGCGCAGCACGATCTAAAGTAAATATCACTTTGCGCCTCTGAATGGAATAGTCGCTACTCCGCAAGCGATCGCCTTTTCGTCATAAACTGACGCTAAGGGAAAGTCACTTCACCGTGAGTCTCAGTTGGCTCACAGTGCCCAGTTCATGCCAAACCCGGAAGCAATGCGGTGACACCCGCAAAAACCATTTCGACAGCTATTGCCAGTAGGATCATTCCCATCAGTCTCGTCATAATAACACGCATTGTCGCGGTAAGGACTTTGCCAAAAAACGAAGCAAAGAACAGCACCAGAAATAGCATGAGTAAAACAGTCGCGATCACGATTCCTATGGGTATCAAACCGCTTTCACTTTGTGCGTGACCTGCATAGATAATGATGGTCGCAATCGTACCTGGACCCACAATCATCGGGAAAGTAATGGGGTAAAAAGCAAGACCTGATAAATCAGTCATCTGGCTTTTTTCTTCTTCAGTTCCATGGTGTGATGCATTGTTGGCACCGTTCAACATAGTCCAGGCGATATGCCCCAACACAATTCCACCAGCCACACGAAACTCATCTACCGAGACGCCAAAGAAATTGATAATCTGTTGCCCTGCAATCAAGATCACAGCGCACATGATTGCAGAGAATAGCGCAATCTTCGTCGCTAAACTGCGCTGTTGCGTGACAGTAAATCCTGCAGTTAGCGACAGGAAAATAGGAAGGTTAACAAATGGGTTCATTATTGCAAAAAAGGAACCAAATGCTTTTGCCATCAACGCTTCGTCCATAAAAACCCCTCCACCCAGATATGACTTACTAGGCTAAAACATCTGTAAGAACTAACAAGGGGCGAAATAGCTTTGTCAATGCCATCTTCCTGCCTGATAATGTGAGCCTTCCCACCCAAGCAAACGTTAGAGATGTTTTGATCATTTTTCTCTTTCTAACCGCTCCGTTTGCTGTGCTCCCCCCCGATGCTGCGACAACAAGATATCGAGGCTGCAATGCGCTTTTGCCCAATTGAAACCGGAAAATTAGCCGCCAGAGGAATGACTGTGTTGGTAAAAAACGTGTCTCCAATGCTGCACCCAACGGGAGCAATTACAAACTCAATTCTATCTTGAACGAACGGTCTGTCGTCAGGACCTTTAGCACTTTAGGGCCATGAGACGTAGCTAGATACTAGTTTCGCCAGTTGGTATTCTATTCGGTTTATCGCATGCTCCAGGCCGCTCCATATCTGGACATAGTGGCTTGCCAGACAAGCTAATAACCATTTTGTCCAATAAAGGCTGGGAAACACTGCATTTTTTTGGCAGGATGATTTTAGCCCGGGTGGGTCTAGATGATTTGAGGGAAAATATGGCTGATCGAGACTCCCATTTGCAGGATGTACTAAAGGCGCCTGAAGGGCCACATATTGGTGCGTTATTTGATTTCGATGGCACTATCATCGCGGGTTATTCTGCAACAGCGATGCTCTGGGAGAAAATTAAGCGTCGGGAAATGACCGCTGAAGAGCTGGTCGAGACTGCTAATGTAATGGCGCAATATAGCATGGGCAGCATGGGTTTTTCTGGACTGATGATGGCCGCATCCAAATTTATGAAGGGTGTGACAGAAGATAGCTATTTCGAGTTTGGTGAAGAGCTTTACGAAAAGCATATTGCGCGGAAAGTTTATCCCGAGTCCAGAGAACTCATCGAAGCACATATGGCGAAGGGCCACACTGTCGCAATTGTGTCTTCGGCAACCATCTATCAGATAGAACCCACTGCACGTGACCTAAATATCGAGCATGTTTTATGCTCGCAATATGAAGTTGAAAATGGCGAATTTACCGGAAATATCATCCGGCCACTATGTTTCGGCGAAGGCAAGGTTCTGGCCGCAGAAAAACTGGCGAAAGAGCACAAACTGGATCTAAGCAAAAGTTATTTTTATTCAGATAGCGATGATGATCTGGAGTTGTTGGAACGGGTCGGCAAACCGCGGCCGCTTAACCCTAATGGTAAGCTAACGGAAATCTCGAAAGAACGTGGTTGGCCGTTGCAAAAATTTGACAGCCGCGGGCAGGGTAAACCGGTTGATTATTTGCGGACTATTTATGCAACAGGGTCGCTCGTTACTTCGTTCGTCGCAGGCTTGCCGATTTGGGCGCTGACCGGTTCACAGCGTGAAGCGACCAATTTCTCGACGGGGCTTTTTGGGGATATTGCAACGGCTCTGACCGGCGTGGATCTGGATGTTACCGGCGAAGAAAATTTATGGGTGAACCGGCCATGTATTTTTGTTTTTAATCATCAAAGCAAAGCCGATGTGATGATTATGGCCAAGCTAGTCCGCAAGGATGTTGGCGGCATAGCCAAGAAAGAGGTGAAGGACACACCTGTTATCGGTAAAGTCATGGAAATGGCCGGGACGGTATTTGTCGATCGCGCCGATGGTCGCAACGCTATCAAGGCGATGGAGCCGTTGGTTGACGCGATCAAGATTGACGGCAAGTCTATCTGCATAGCCCCAGAAGGCACACGGACGTTGTCGCCCAAAGTCGGGCCGTTCAAGAAAGGCGCGTTCCACCTTGCGATGCAGGCGGGCGTGCCAATGGTGCCGATTGTCATTCACAATGCAGGTGATGTGGCGCCTAAAAATGAATTTGTAATGCGATCTGCAACGGTCAAGGTTGATATACTGCCGCCGGTCGATACCAGCAAATGGAAGAAATCTACGCTGAATGATCATGTCGCAGAAGTGCGCGGCATGTTTCTTGATGCTTTGGGACAGGCGGATGATGACGTTTCCTTGACCGCAACTGCGAAGGCAAAGCCTGCACGGACAAAGTCAGTAGCGGTGAAGCAAACAACTCCCGCTAAGGTAGCGCGTGGCGGCAAACCTGCAGTGAAAGTTCCTGCTGCCAAGGCGCCAGCGAGCAAGAAGGCCGTTGCGCGAAAGACCGTAAGAGCCTCGAAAGCTAGTCCCCGGTCAACAACGATCAAAAAGACGGCGAGAAAACCCGTTGTAAATCAGGCGGCTGTAAAAAAGTCGACCGCGAAAAAAGCGCCAGCCAAAAAACCGGTCGCAAAAAAGCCGGTAGGTAAGAAACCGGTTGCATCAAAAAAATAGGGAGCGAGGATGGACGAATCTAAGGCAATAGCAAAAGCGGTACCTCTGCTCACACAGGGGCCAAAGCTATTTGTCATTGATGCCCGTAACCGCGTGGAACGGCGCTATCTGCTGGATTGGTTACATGCCTCTCTTGCCGAAGGCGGCCCCGGACAGGAAATAAACTGGATTAGTCTGCCCATATCAGACGAACGGGCTCGGTTGCGGTTAAAAGAGCTGAATCAAAAACTGGATGCCGACCCAGACACGCTGGTGATTCCCGTGCGCATCGCATGGCGGATTCCTAATTTTGAAAAAAGTAGAGCCCTTAAAAAACGTCACGCCCTATTTGGTGATCCCCGGACGCCAGGCAGTTTTCGGGCGCGGACTATCTTACTCCGCAACAAACGTCGGGCACACTGCTTGACGGGCCAACCGGCCACAATTAGCGATCTTAGACAGCGGTTTGAACAGCAAAATGCCCCGGAAGTTCAAGGCGATGACGAGCATGAATTTGCCGGATTTGTTGTGCGGCAGGCTGGTCTTGTACTCGACATTGAAGAACGCGGCCTTCGCGGACGCCGTTACAAGGTACCGCGTTTTGTCGCTGATGGCTTGCGTACGAGCCCCAAATTCCGGGCCGCGATGACTGGGTTGGCGACCGATCTCAATAAATCGGAAACGGTATTATACGACGAAGCCAGCAAATATATGAAAGAGCTGATCGCACGACCAAGTGCTTTTTTCATAGACATGAAGGCAAAGCTCGACCGTTTCATGCTGTCGCAAGGCTATGAAGATGAGGTTGTGTTTAACAAGAACGAATTGGCCCGGTTGCGCAAGACAATGCGGGATCATCCGACGCTACTGCTGTTTACCCATAAGACCTATATTGACGGCGTCACGCCGACGGATTTGGCCTATCAAAACGACTTGCCGATGGTGCATGTCTTTGGCGGGATTAATCTGGATTTCTTCGGTCTAGGATTTGTACTGCGTCGGGCGGGTACGATTTTCATTCGCCGCAGTTTTGAGAATAACCCGGTCTACAAGCTCGTCTTGCGCCATTATGTCAGCTATTTGCTGGAAAAGCGCTTTCCTATGACCTGGGCTTTCGAAGGCACGCGCTCACGACTCGGAAAGCTGATGCCGCCGCGATATGGCTTGCTGAAATATGTCATGGATAGCGCCAATTTGAATGACATCGAAAATGTCCACATCATCCCGGTTGTGACCAGTTTCGATCTGATCCGCGATGTTGAAGAATATGCCAGCGAACAGACAGGACGCGCCAAAAAAGCAGAATCCCTGAGCTGGTTTATCGGGTATTTGCGCAGTCTGCGTGAACCCATGGGTAAGGTCTATGTCGATTTTGGTGAACCTGTTGTCGTGAAAAAGGCACCAGAACCTGATGATAGGATAGGGCTTTCCAAAATTGCTTTTGAAGTAGCCGTAGAAGCCAATCGTGCTACGCCGCTGACGCTGACTTCACTAATGTGTCTAAGTTTGCTGGGTACAGCGCCACGGGCCATGACAGCGGATGAATTGCGAGCCGTGATCAATTTCTTTGTTGATTGGGCGCAAAAGCGCAAAATCCGGTTCAGCAATGATTTGGCCCAACAAAATCTGGAAGGCATTCAGAAGGTTGTCGATACATTGGTTAATAGCGGTCTATTTATGCGCTACGATCAGGGATCGAGCACGGTTTACGCGATCCAGCCTGAAAAGCACCCATTGGCTAGCTATTATCGCAATTCAATTATTCATCACTTTCTCGACAAGGCGATTATTGAACTGTCATTGCTGAAGGCACGAGAGGACAAAGACAATGTTGCCGCCGATGTTTTTTGGGCGGAAACAGATCGCTTGCGCGATCTGTTCAAATTTGAATTTTTCTACCCGCCTAAAAAGGAATATCGTGAAAACCTGAAGGCCGAATTGTCTCGTGCTTGTCCAGATTGGGAGATGAAACTGGACGAGGGAGGGGTTTTGCTAAAAAGCCTGACCAACCGTTTTCAGCCTCTGATCGGACATGCGGTATTCTTGCCATTCGTCGAATCCTACACGGTTGTGTTAGATATCTTGTCACGATTGGAGCCGGGGCAGGCTATCGACAAACAAAGCTGTGTCGAGGAAGCTCTCAAAGAGGGGCGGCAAGCTTATTTGCTCCGGCGCATCACCAGTGAGGCGTCGATTGGTAAAATATTGTTCGAAAATGGCTTCAAAATGGCCGCTAGTCAGGACTTGACCGGAGAAACCACGGAAGAGGCGATCGTGAAGCGCAGGGCACTGCTGCGCAAATTCCGGGCATTGTCGCGGCGAATGGAAAAATCGCGCCTTGAAGTGTTGAGCCTAGCCGATAAGATTTTTGACTAAGATTATCCGATTTAGAGGAGCCGCATATGTTGCATCAGCTTAGTGCCCAAGACGCCCAGTTCCTTTATATCCAAACTGCGGAAAACCTGACTCATGTTATGGCAGTCTATGTCTATGACCCGTCGACTGCACCGACCAAGAAAGTGCGTTTCAAGGATATTCTAGAGCATGTACGGAGCCGGTTGCATATCTCGCCGGTGTTCAAGCGAAAGCTATATCGCCTGCCATTTGATATTGATCATCCCTATTGGGTGGAGGATCAGCATTTCGATATAGAAGCGCATATTTCGCACGGAAGATTGCCGGAACCGGGCGATTGGCGACAATTTTCTATTCATGTTGCGCGTCATTTCAGCAAACCAATGGATATGAACAGGCCGCTTTGGGATATGTACGTGGTTGAAGGACTCGACCGCGTTGCCGGCTATGGCAAAGGCAGTTACGCGATTTTGACGCGGGTTCATCATGCTGCGATTGATGGTGCTTCGGCCGCCTATTTCTTCACCGCACTTAGCGACATGAATAATAAGGGCAAACCAATGATAGAGCTTCCGCCGTCCGATTGGGACTATGGTGATGTGCCGTCGTCGTCGGATGTCATGAATCGAGCGGTTTCGAGCAATTTGTCTTCGCCGGTCAAACTCGCCAATGCTGTGTTGAAACTGACTCCAACCCTTTGGGATGCAGCACAGAAAAACATGTCGGGCGAAGGGGACGGTGGTGGTTTAACCGTTCCTGAAACCCGGTTTAACGGTGTTGTTTCACCACATAAGATGTTCGATGCGGTCAGTTTTGATTTGAACGAACTCAAAACGATGCGGACGAAAGTGGAAGGCGCGACAATCAACGACGTTGTGCTGACCATTTGCGCCGGCGCCCTGCGCAAATATCTGATGAAGCATAAGGAGTTGCCAAAAGAGACATTGGTTGCTGTCGCCCCTGTAAACGCCAGGAAACGGGATGGTCAGGAAAATGCGCCTGGGAACAAGATTACTGCAATGACAGTCAAGCTATGGACCAATATTGCCAATCCATTGGAACGGTTGGAAGCTGTCCGCAATACCACTCGAGAGACGAAGGCTGCTAAATCGGGCCTCAGTGCACGGGTCATGACGGATCTCACACAGCATATCCCGGGCGCGACAATGGCAGGGGTTGCCAAAATTCTTACCAGTGAACGTTTCGCGCCAAAGATGAGCAATGTTTTCATTTCTAATGTGCCGGGACCGCAAGTGCCCATGTATATGAATGGCGCCCAACTGACGCATCAATATGGCATGGCGCCGCTGGGAAATGGAATGGGTCTGTTTATTGCGACGCCAAGCTACAATGGCACGATGTCATTTGCGATTACGACTGACAGAAAGATAATGCCGGATATTGAATTCTTCCGGGAATGTATTCAAGCCGCTTTTGCCCAGCTTCGGGATGCCAAGCCCCTTGTCGGCAAAGGCAAAACAAAGGCAAGGAATCCAGCAGCCCAAACGACTGCAGCCCCCCAAGACGCTTCGATTATGTACAGGCGCGTGTCCAAGACACCGAGAAAAGCGCGGCCAAACAAGGCGAAATAAGCGGTGGATAACTATGGGAGTTTCCCGTTAACAGGTGTCTTTCGCCAGCAAAGCGTGTAATCGAACTGAAAGTAAGTGAGTAAGATATGATTTTGAATACCACGTTGAAGATGGAAAAGGCGATGGCTCAGGCGGAAAACTATTCCGATTGGTCAGACGCCGCGGCGGCGCATGATCGGTCCACAGGAGTTGATAAGTGGAAAGCATCTGACGAGAGCAAGCATTTCGACAATCTTTCCATCCGCCGCCGCTTAAAACGCTTGTCAAAGCTCTGGAAAGCACAAGATAACGCAGGGCTGCTTTATGCCTTGAATGAGGGTATCCATGGCAATATGGACGGTATGGGCAATGATCGCCTGCACCAGAAAGCTAAATTTGGTACCAAGCAACTGATTCAAGATTATGTCGACGCGATCGTAAACTCGCTGGAGTATCTGGCTAGCGACAAGGTTGATGACATTCCCTTCGAAGAAAAACTCGATTTCTTCCGTCGCGCGCAACATTGCTATGGCCGTTCGGCCTTCCTAATGAGCGGTTCAGGCGCCTTTCTGTATTTTCACATGGGCGTGGTGAAAGCCCTATGGTCGGAAGGTCTTCTGCCGCACATCATGTCTGGATCTAGTGGCGGTTCGGTTGTCGGCGCGCTGGTTAGTACCCATGTCGATGATGAGATTCCGCCTTTTTTTGAACCAGAAAATCTGGTGACCGAAGGCGCGGACGAAATAGTAGCGCAAACAGGTTTCGGGATATTCGGTGCGACCAAACGGCTAAAGATCGACGAGATACGCAGTCGCATAAGTAACATGATCCCAGATCTCACGTTTCAAGAAGCTTACGAACTGACTGGTCGACATCTAAACGTCTCCATAGCGCCAGCTGAAAAGCATCAGACATCTAGGCTGCTAAATGCGATAGCGTCGCCCAATGTTTACATTCGGGAAGCTGTTATGGCGTCCTGCGCAGTTCCTGGGGTCTATCCCCCTGTAACACTGGCGGCAAAAGACCATAAGGGTGAGCGTACGCCCTATCTGCCTAATCGGAAATGGGTTGATGGTTCGGTCACACATGATTTGCCTGCAAAGCGCCTAGCGCGGCTCTATGGGGTCAATCATCATATTGTAAGTCAGGCCAACCCGTTGATCACCCCGTTTGCAACGGATGTAAAGCAACAGAAAACACCCATATCGGCGATTAGAAATGCAACGACTTCAACGATGAAGGCATGGCTTAACGCGAATGTCCAGATCATGCAAAAACCGCTATCTTATTTCCCGCGGCTAAATAGCATGGCTAATATGACGCTCTCTGTGGTCAATCAGGATTATACAGGCGATATCAATATTATTCGGCCGACAATGTTCTGGAGTCCCGCAAAAATCCTTAGTGATCTCTCCGTCGAAGAAATCGGTGAACTTATTCAGCTGGGTGAGCGAACGACGTGGCCGAAGATAGAAATGGTGCGTACGCAGACGAAAATTAGTCAAACGCTGGACCGGATATTGTTCGAATATGAAACCGAATTGGCGCATGATCACACAATCGCCATGAAGAGGAAGATCGCTTGATCCATCAAGAGGGGAAATTGACTTTGTCTGCTCCGTCAGTGGCAGCAGGAGCAACTCTCTATCGTCAAAGCTGGACCCCTGAGACGCCCGCCAAAGCGGTTGTCATACTTGTTCATGGTTATGATGAACATAGTAGCCGCTATGAATATTTTGCGAACCATTGCGTCAAAAATAACCTTGCCGTTCAAACGCTTGATCATTGGGGCCACGGAAAGTCCGATGGCGAAAATGGTTTTGTTCCTAACTTCTCGGTATACCATGATGGTTTGAATGTGCTGATTGAACAATTGCCAGCTAATCAAAAAACAATGCCGCTCATATTGGTAGGGCATAGCTTGGGCGGGTTAATCGGCGCGACTTATTTACTAGAAAACCAGTCGCGCTTTGCGGCTGCGGTTTTGTCTGGCCCTGCCATAAAGGCTACTGAGGAGCCTTCTGGATTCATGAAGGGGTTGAGTAAATTTCTTTCAAAGGTGGCTCCAAAAATGGGTGTTTTGGCGTTGGACGCTAATGGCGTTAGTCGCGATCCAACGGTGGTCGCAGATTATCTGGCCGACCCGCTGGTCTCGGGCACCAAGATCAGCGCCCGGTTGGCGGCCGAAATGATGACTAATATGGAGCGAGTACAAAATCAGGCGGCGAAAATAACACTGCCGTTGTTACTGCTTCATGGCGAGAACGATAGTCTGACCGCGCCCGAAGGGTCCGTATTTTTGAGCAAAAATATTGGTTCGAGCCAGAAACAATTGAAAATTTATCCCGAATTGTTTCACGAGATTTTCAATGAGCCAGAAAAAGACACAGTGCTGACGGACATGACCGACTGGTTACAGAGTATCCTTGTGCTGTCGTGACTTAACAAGTGCGGATGAGGGGACTTCGCAATGATGATCATATTATATATTCTCGGCACGATAATCTTGGCAGTCTTGTTCGGATATTTCGTTTTTCCAAAAGCTATGTACGGGCTTATGACAGCCATGATCCGTTTGCGCGGCGGTATGCGGCAGAAGTCTATCAAGGTTGGCGATGATATCTGGCCTTATCTGGAGGGCGGCCGCAGTGACGGCGTACCCGTGGTTCTGTTGCACGGCTTTGGCGGAGACAAGGATAACTGGTCAATCTATGCGCCCCATATTACCAAGTATCATCGCTTGATTGCGCCTGACTTACCGGGTTTTGGTGAAAATGACAGATCATTGGATCGCGACTATGACGTTCCAACACAGGCGCACCGGTTAAACGCTTTTCTGGATGCTATGAACATAACCAATTGCCATATTGGTGGTAACAGCATGGGGGGCTTCATCGCGTTGCAATTTGCTCTGGAATATCCCGACAAGGTAGCGTCGTTAAGTTTGTTCAATAACGCAGGCGTTGTTGGACCGGATAAGAGCGAATTACAGATTGCTGCTGAGAAGGGAGAAAACGCTCTGGCGTTGAACAGTCTCGCGGATGTTGACCGGCTAATGGCCTTCGTTTCCTATGAACCGGTCCCTATGCCTAAAAATTTCAAAAAGCTGTTTTTTGCAGAGGCTAACGCCCACAAAGATGTTTTGGATAAAATATTCTGGCAGATTGCGGGCTCCGGTATCAATGACCCGCTTAATGATCGCTTGGGTGAAGTCGCTGCGCCAAGTCTAATTGTCTGGGGGCGTCATGATAGATTGATTGATGTCAGCTGTGTTGCTGTATTGGACGAATGCATTAAGAATAGCGAAGCGGTTATCCTGGAAGAAACCGGCCATGTGCCGATGATCGAAAAACCTAAAGATACCGCGTCTTTCCATCTCGCATTTCTTGCAAAACACTGAATTTCCAGCCAGTTTGATAGGATAGAGCTTCTCAAAAAGGGGAGTCGCAAGAAATATTGGGGAAAATAGGATGAAATTGCGCGTTGGATTATTGGGTGGTGGTTCCTGGGGGACGACGGTGGCCTCTTTGGTGTCGCGCAATGCACCGATAAAAATATGGGCCAGAGACAGCGAGACTGTAGCCGACATTAATGACAACCATCGCAACAGCAAATATCTTCCGGATGCAATATTGCCTGAGGCTTTAAAGGCCACCAGTGCTATTGGGGATGCCGTATCCGATGCCGATGTTTTGGTCATGGGCATCCCATCGAGCAATTTCCGAACTGTATTGGAAGAAGCACGGCCTTTTTTACGACCATGGGTGCCGGTGATTAGCCTAACTAAGGGCCTAGAATTATCTACCGGTAAGCGGATGACGGAAGTTATTGAAGATGTGTTGCCGGGCCATCCAGTGGGCGTGTTGACTGGCCCGAATTTGGCGCGGGAAATTATGGCAGGGCAGGCGGCCGCCAGCGTAATTTCCATGGAAGATGAAATTATCGTGAAACAACTACAGCAGCTATTCCACTCGGGATTGTTTCGCGTTTACACCAATACCGACTTGCTTGGTTGCGAATTGGGTGGCGTGCTTAAAAATATTATCGCCATTGCCGTCGGTATGGGCGACGGATTGGGAGCAGGGGACAACACACGCTCTGCACTCATTACTCGTGGTCTTGCCGAAATTACCCGCTTGGGCGTAGCGATGGGCGGGCGTCCCGAGACATTCTCCGGTCTTACGGGAATGGGAGATATGATCGCGACCTGCACCAGTCCGTTGAGTCGGAACCGTCATGTTGGCGTCGAGCTCGGCAAGGGACGTAAGATTGACGAAATCATCGAAGAGATGCTGATGGTCGCAGAAGGCGTAAAAAGCGCCCCGACGGTCATGGCGCTTGCCAAAAAATACAATGTGGCAATGCCCATTGCAGAAGATGTTTTCGAGGTTACCAAAGGCACAAGGTCAGCAACACGTGCCTATCGTGGGTTGATCAGTGCATCGGCGGGTTCTGAAGCTGATGCTGGTTGAGTAGTTGCCAAGGAAACAATATTTAAATGTTCGACGCGTGGCCGATAATAGCAAGGTCAACGCTCGAAAATACAGGAATATAAATCCTATTTTACGATATTTTACAAAGAGTTATTTACCACTAAGTCTCGCCAAAGACAGGCATTTTTTTAAGTCCATTAAGGATGTAATTTAAACTTTTTACTTTTGCTTGCTTCTTTTTGGGGCGTGCCATAAAAATATATCCCAAGCAGATCGGAAATTGTTACGTCACAGTATCGACGCAACCCCGATAATGTGGAGAGTATATATGGATGTACGAAGCCAAGCCGTAAATGATATTGAGGGCGATTTGGTTCTTGATGCGACGGAAGCATTGATCACTACACAGAGTGGTTTTGGCCGAGATATATTCACACGAAAATTCAACGAAATTGATTTGCGGTTCGATAAATCTGACGAAATTTTCTGGTGCTACATGAACCAGAAATCTCGTCCCAGCTATACATATGAACTGGGCGACGAGATCCAATTGGTTCAGGATTGGGTGCACGCAAATTATGCGGTCGATGTATCAAATGACATAGATCCTCTACGCTATTTTGTTTGCGGATCGCACACGCCGGGCATTTACAATCTCGGCGGTGATCTGAAGCATTTTGCCGACTGCATTCGTCGTCGCGACTTGGGTGCTTTGAAAAAATACGCACGAACTTGTGTTCACATGCAATATGCGAACAGTACTGGTTTCGGTGCTCCGATTATTACCATGGCTCTGGTGCAAGGCGATGCGCTGGGTGGCGGTTTCGAACATGCTTTGGCATTTGATATTTTGGTCGCCGAAAGAAGCGCAAGATTGGGCTTGCCCGAAATCCTCTTCAATCTGTTCCCCGGTATGGGTGCCTATAGCTATCTGAGACAACGTCTCGGACGCAAAGAGACTGAACAGTTCATTCTGGAAGGAAAGTTGTTCACGGCCGAAGAACTTTATGAAATGGGCGTGGTCGATATTTTGGCTGAAGACGGTAAAGGCGAAGAAGCAATTGTCGAATACACAAAGACAAATCGGAAACGTTTCCATGCGGAGCGCGCTGTTTATAAGGCAAGGCGCTTAGCCAATCCCGTCACGATAGACGAATTGTTGGAGATCACCGAAATGTGGGCGGAAACTGCACTCCATTTGGAAGAGGCTGATGTCCGCAAAATGGAACGTTTGGCCACGGCGCAAGAACGCAGAATAGCTCGCTCGCTTCGAGCGGTTTGATAACCGTTTTTAACCGGCTGCAATATAGCCGTCGTTTGTATCATCATCATCGTATGTTTTTGGATTTTTGAAGAAGTTCGTAATCCGTGAAACTTCCTCCTCGGCGCGTGCGAGATACTCAAAACGCCGTTTGGTGAACTCTGCTTCAGTGATCACTTCAAAGTGACCGCACATCTGTGCCAGTTTGGTCGCGCCAACATTGTTTGCACCGCTCTTGAAAGCATGGGCCTGAAAGCGAAAATCTTCTACGTCGCTCTGCTCAACAGATTTACTGAAGGCAACCATAATGTCTAATGTGTCTTCAACATATGCATTAACGATGGATTGAACAAAGCTCTCGTCTCCGATGGATCTCAGATAATCCAATTGCTTGACGTCAATTGGCGGGCTTTGATCACCCGCTGATCCTGATCCGATGGATTGGACAACGTCAAATGGGTCATTACCAGCCACCTCCTTAGCTTCATCCGGGCTGAAGAAATTGCCGGTCTGTTGTGCAACAGTGTCCAGCAGCAAGCCGGCCTCGATTGGCTTGGTGAGGCGCAGGTCCATACCTGCATCCAGGCATTTTTTCTCTGTTTCCGCGGTCGAGTCAGCGGTTAGCCCGATAATTGGGGTATGGTTGCGTGGCCCTTCGATCTGGCGCCATAATTTACAGCATTCAATGCCACCAATATTCGGCATATTGACATCGAGAAATACGATATCGAAAGCTTGCTTCTCCAGTTCATCCAATGCTTTTTCGCCATCAGAGGCTACCACCACCCTATGACCAGCATTGCTCAATATGGTTTCCAAAACTAATTGGTTGGTCCGATTATCGTCGGCCACCAATATATTGAGTAACGCCGACTTACGGATGATCCTATTGGGGTCTTCGACAATCTCTTTACCGAGCCGATTGAAGGAACAGCCAATTTGAACGACGCTTCGAATGGTATCGAAGTCAGGGGATGCTGGTAAGACCGAGGCAAAAGCCGCGCGTAGTTTTATCTCGTCCAGACTTTTGCTGCTATTTTTGGATAGCAATACCGGTGGCAAGTTAGCGTCTCGAAAATAGTTCCAGAAGACCGCATCATCTTTATGCTGTTCTGCTATTTCGTCGTCTAACAGGGCCATGTCATATGAGGAAAGGGAGCGATTCTTGAGGATTGCTTCTAGACGGTCGTTTCTGGCACATTGGATATGTTCAACATAGAGCTCACCATCCTCTTTTCGACTGATAGTCGGCCCAGTTAGACCAAACCCTAGAGACAATATTCTGTAGCTTTCTTTGCTTTGCACGCTGTCGCCTTCAGCAACCGGGTTGATAGGGCAACTCAAAGTAAAGGTGCTACCTTCTCCTACATTGCTCTCTAGCGAAATATCACCGCCCATTTGCATCGCCAATTGTTGACAGATGGCCAGACCCAACCCTGTACCACCGAAATTATCTACAATGCTGTCATCGGCTTGCTGAAAAACACCAAATATTTTTTCGTGTGCTTCTTCGGGTATTCCTGGTCCGGTGTCAGTTACAGAACACCATAGGAGCGGCAGTTCCCCATCTTCATATATTCCACATTTTAACGTCACCGTTCCGGTCTCGGTAAATTTGACCGCGTTGCTCGTCAGGTTAATCAAAATGTTGCGGATATAATCCAGCTGTCCCGTTATGCGTTGATCGCTGAGTGCTTCGGCTTGCAGGTGAATTCTCAAACCCTTCTCGGAAGCTGCCAATTGCAATATATCCCGTACGTCGGTTAAGACGTCAACGATGCTGAATTCTTTCGGTTCTGGCAGTTCTTCCTGTGTGTCTGATTGCGCAAAGGTCAGGAGTTGATTGATAAGATGAAGCAGATGCCGCCCTGCCGACACACTGGTTCCTACCATTTGTTGTTGTGCTTCGGGTAATTTCATATCTAATAAGTGGGTGCCATATCCGATAATGGCATTGAGCGGTGTGCGCAATTCATGGCTAATACTCGCCAGAAACAGGCTTTTTGCCTTATTTGCGTTTTCGGCTTCTTTCGTTGCCTTAGAAATTTTGATGATTAAAGTTGAGCAATAGGCTGGAACCACGACAAGGCCAACTAGAAGTCCGATTGATAGCGACAAGTTGTGGTGCCAATAAGATACCGAATATACGGTCCAACCGAATGAAAAGGTTCCTAATGCCGCCGCTACTGCCAGCCATTTGATACCAAAGCGGAAACCATATCCCAATATCACCCATAGATATAAAGGATAGAGGGCGGCAACGGCTCCACCGCCAATTTCGAACAAATAAGTTGAGACACCAAAATCAACCACCAAGCCCGCCAGCCGTCTATTATTGCTAGGGGCAGGCCTGAATCGATAGGCAATCAAAAGTGCAAGGCTACCGATCAGATGAAGCTGAAAGCCTAATATGAGATCGGGAGCGCCGTTGAGAAAATAGGCCACCGTCAGAGCGATGATGATCAAAACCAGTCGATTGATAATCATCTCACGCTCACGATCCCGGCCGCGTTCGACTATGTCGCCGCGGTGCGAGTGATGGTGATGATTCCGGTGCTTGCTCTTGGCGCTATGTTTCGTGTGACGTTTGCGCGGCTTGAAGGATAGCATCGTGCCTATACTTTCGCCGGATTAGTTGTTTGTTTCTGATGCGCTAAGAACAGCTTGGACAGGTTTTCGGCATGCTGCGGACGTGCAATCTTAAAGCCTTGAATTTCATCACAGCCAGAAGCTTGCAAGAGTTCAAGTTGGGCGTCATTTTCGACACCTTCCGCAATCACTCTCATGTCAAGCGCGTGGGCAAGATGCGAGATCGTACCGATAATCGCTCGATCAGCGGCAGAATGCTCGATCCTTGATATAAATGTACGATCGATTTTCAGGCAGTTGGCTGGCAAATCTCTCAAATATTGCAGCGAGGAATAGCCGGTCCCGAAATCGTCTATTGAAATACCAACACCGGCTTCGCGCAATTTGATTAGCGACTGGCTCACATGTTCATTATTGTTGAGCAGCAACTCTTCGGTAATTTCTACGACGATTTTTGAAGGATCAATTCTATTCAATTCGATATTTTTTAATACTTCATCGCAGACATTTTGGTTCTGGAACTGACGCGGAGAAATGTTAATCGCGACGCGCGGAAGATCGACGCCTTCATCCGCCGATTGACGAATTTGACGACATACCTCAGCGATGACCCACTTACCCAGTGTATCCATGATCCCCGTATCATCGGCAACGCGAATAAATTGTACCGGCAATAAACGTCCACGAGTAGGGTGATCCCAACGGATCAACGCCTCTAATCCGACATAGTCCAGTGTTTTTGCATCAACAATCGGCTGATATTCCAAAGCGAACTGTTGCTGGCTCAGTGCATCCCGCAATTCAATCTCTAAGGACGCATCCGCCTGGGCAATCTGATTCATCCCTTCGGAGAAGAAACGGTAGCAGTTACGGCCATTGGCTTTGGCATCGTACATCGCGAGATCAGCTAGCCTCAGCAATTCTTCATATTCGTTGCCATCAGCCGGAATCAGGCTGACGCCAATACTAGCGCCGATGACCTGTTCAATCCCGCTAATGGAGTAAGGTTCGTTGATCGCTTTCAATATTTTTGTGCAGCGAGAATTGATCGCATCTGGGCCATCCACTTTGCCCAGGATTATTGCAAATTCGTCGCCGCCAATACGCGCCGCAAAATCGTCGGGGCCAACAATCCCGACCAAACGCTCTGCGACCTCCCGCAACAAGGTGTCACCGCTATGATGGCCGCGTGTATCATTGATGACCTTGAACCTATCAAGATCCAGCAACAATAGCGCTGCCTCTTGACCGTTCTTTTTACATGTCTCGATGGTCTTGCGAACTTTTTCAGCCAGCAAGGCTCGGTTCGGTAGTCCTGTTAGCATGTCATGTAAGGCCAAATGGGTGCGATGTTCTTCGGCAAATTTGCGCGCCGTAATATCAACAGCTGTCGTTAATACGCCGATAGTCTCTCCTTTATGATTCAGTAGAGGAGATTTGTTACAGTGGAAAATAAGCTCGACGCCGTCACTGGTGAATTTTTCTTCATAATGCGGAATCGGTTGTTCCGATTTGATGACTATTTCGTTTCTGCGATAAGAGTTTTTTGCTAGGTCGGGCCCCAATATCTCGCCGAAGTCATGGCCAACCATCTCATCTGGTGTTTTATCAAATAGTGCAGATTGATAGGCGTTGGTGAACAGGCACCGACCCGCACGATCTGTCGCATTGATCATGATCGGAATGGTGTCGATAATTTGTTCCAACATACTCTTGTTGGCAGGCGCCCGGTTGTCAGATATTTCGCCAAGCGATGCGTGCTTTCGTTCGATTTCTGAGGCACGTTTTCTTAGATTGTCGCTTTTTTCACTCTTAGTGAGCAACGACATGGCACGCCGGCAAAATTCCACATGCGATACGGGACTTTGCAAAAAGTCCGTTGCGCCAGCATCTAGTGCGGATAGGCGGCATTCTCTATCTTGATGCGCGGTAATGACAATCGCTGGCACATCGCCACATTTTGACATTTGACGAACGTGTTTGATGAATTCGGCGCCGTTCATTTTTGGCATCCGGTAATCAACAACCAGCAGCTCGGCGTTATTTTCGTGCAACCATTCTAGCGCTTCTAAGGGATCAGCAAATGTCACGGAGGAGTATTTCTCCCCCATCATAGTCACAAACTGGGCATAAATCCTTAGATTTGTGGGCCGGTCATCGACGATTAGAACACGCGTGGTCATATAGTGGCAATACGAGGCGATAATCAAAATAAGGTTAACGTCTCATTGGTATTGTCTCTAGCCTATTTTTTGTCGGATCGGTAGAAAAATAGATTAATAACAATATGTTATATCTTCGTCTCAGTTTTGTTTTCATAGCATCAGCAGTTTAAGCGACCCGTCGGTGCAGATATCGGTTCAAAAATTTAGGAAGTTGGTCATCTAAATAGATGGTTCCTCCGCATTTATTTTATGATCAAACCATTTTGGTTTCGATGCTGCTTGCCGGGGGCGTTTTAATTTAGCAGTGCGCAGGAAAGCAAAGACAAGAATAATGATGTTCATCACCATCAAGGTGCTTAGTTACCTTTTATACTTACGGGGGAAGTCGTGGAATTCACCTACGCCGAGATTTTAGAAATCTTATCAAACAAGCACAAAATTTTGGGAACAAAAAAAATTGCTTTTCGTGGACGATTACAACATTTTCAGCGACTTGGTTTCCCTGCAGGTGCAAATACCGGAAAGGGTAAAGGGGTCGCCTACTCTTGGCGTGAGTTGTTTTTAATCGGTCTGGCTTTGGATTGTCTAGAAATTGGATCGACACCCGATCGCAGCGTTAACGAGATTATAAAATTTGAAGATGTTTTCTTATCTGCAGTGGCAAGCGTCGGGCTTGGTGACAATCAGGAGGATAGCCGCGCATTTAAGTGCTTTCTGATTGTGGAACTTTCGAATCTCATGTCCTTGAAGGAAGAAGAAGATTGGAGCCAGATCGTAAAGCTGCTCTCGCATGATGACTTAATGCAAATTCTATCCAGTGAGGGTTTGGATGCGCATCGCTCGCCATATGCTCTGCTTGATCTTCGGCAGTTTTTGGCCGCTATTTTAGATGGCGTCTTTCATTGCATTGAAGGTTCGAGGAAGGTGATTGTGAGTGATTTCAAGGCATGGGCCAGAGCACAATCTTAGAACATCGGACAGTTTTTGGATTTGCCTTTAGCCAAGTTTTGTTGAATCATTGAAGGTTCTTCGGCCTTTTTCTTTTGAAAGAAAAAGGCGACCCCCCAAATAAATACTGTCGAACAATATTTGTTCGGTTGAGCATAGCTGCACAGCGGTATAGCGTGTCTGAATGTAGATATGGAGTGAGCGTTGTGATTCCCGGCCAGCATTATGAAAAGCAATATCTTGATTTAATGCGTCATATATGGACCCAAGGCGATGAGCGAGTGGACCGTACCGGTGTGGGAACCAGAGCAGTTTTTGGTGCGACAATGCGTTTCGATCTGACCGATAACTCCATCCCGCTGCTTACCACCAAGCGGGTATTTTGGAAAACCGCTACACGCGAAATGTTATGGTTCTTGACCGGTGACACGAATATTCGGTCACTGGTTGAACAAAAGGTGCATATCTGGACGGATTGGCCCTTGGCAAAATATCGAACAGAATCGGGAGAAGATATTGATCGAGATGCCTTCGAACAGCGCATTATTGACGATGATGTTTTTGCCAAGCAATGGGGCGATTTGGGACCGGTTTACGGTAAACAATGGGTCAACTGGCCGCGCTATACACCAGCAGGCGAGGGGCTTTATCGGTTAGAAGAAAAAGGTATCAATCAAATAAAGCTTTTGATTGATGGGCTAAAAAATAATCCAGGTTCGCGCCGTCACATTTTCACCGGATGGAATGTGGCTGAGCTTGATCAGATGGCGCTGCCGCCCTGTCATAAGACGTATCAGTTCTATGTGTCGAACGGTAAGCTGTCCGCCATTTTGTATCAGCGCAGTTGCGACCTTGGTCTCGGTTTTGCGTTTAATGTATTTTCGGCTGCTCTGTTGGTGCGTATGATTGCCCAGCAATGTGATCTGCAGCCGGGAGAGCTGGTTTGGAATGGCGGGGACGTCCATCTTTACCTTAACCATAGAGAGCTTGTTGAGGAACAACTGTCCCGCGAGCCTTGTGGAGCCCCGAAACTTAAAATAATCCGGAAACCGGATTCAATTTTTGATTATCAAATTACTGATTTTGAGGTGCAGGATTATGCACCGCAATCCCATATTTCCGCGCCCGTGGCTGTTTAATTTCTGCGGCAACTAACTCCCGAAAAATTGTTGTGATTTAACATTGAATATCGCCTGCTGATAATTTTATTGCAGAGCGGTGATGTGATTTTGCGTTAATCTATGCTAACAACGATTTGGTAACGAGTCGCATAACATCATGCAATTAGTAGTAAAGTTTGTCCCAAGAGTAGTTAGGATTAGTCCAAACAATTTTTAAGGGAGCTTTCAAATGAAAATTCGTAAATCCAATCGTTTTTTACTGTTAAACGTATCCTCCTTGGCCTGCCTTGCAGGAATGGTTGCGCCAGCCCAAGCGCAAGCTACGTTTACTATCGCCGACGAATCGGCTCAATCTCGACCTGTAATGGTTGAAGATGCTCCCAAGATTGTTATTCGCGATGACCTTACATTGGATGACCCGCCACCCGTGGGTGTATTTGACAATACTGTTGACGTGACGGGCGTGGGGCAAATGACCGTGCGGGGTGATCAAAGCTCAACCAGCCTCGGTCTTTGTACGGGCACTCTCATCAATCCTCGCACCGTCATATTTGCGGCCCATTGCGTAAATAGTCGCGCCGCCGAGGATTATGGTTTTGCCTCAGGCGGTACAGCGATTGCCTTTGGCTTTAGTGCTGACAATCGCCCTGCCGTGCGCCGCTGGGTCGGACTTGATGATGGCGTTGCGAATCAAACGGACGTTGATTTCAACATCTATAATGTTGAACAGGTCTGGTATGATGAACGCTCTATCCCCACTGGGTTTTTAGAAGCGGATGTCGCGCTCGCGACGCTTGATACCCACGCAGATGGTGTCCCCACTTGGACACTTTTATTCTCGCCATTGAGGGAAGAAACACATGGCGTAATAAACGGATATGGAGCCAGGGGATTGGGTCCAGATGGGTCCAATCTTGGTATCGATTTCCGTCGCCGCATTGCGGAGAATATGATTTCTTCGGCGAGTTCGCTAGACGACAGGAATAACTTTCTTTTTGGGCCCGGCGATCCAAATTTACCACAAACTTTGTACAATACAGATTTTGACAGTCCTGATGGTGAGGCCGCGTTCGATTCAGAAAATGGCCGTTTTGATTTCGACCTTTATGATGGTGCGGCTTTGCCGCGTGAAGGAACGACAGCAGGTGGGGATTCTGGGAGCGCCTTAGTTGCTGATGAGCTGTTTGATAAACCGGTAATTACGTCAGTCTTGTCGGGAGGTTCACGGTTTTTCGGTAGCGAAGATGACCCTAATCCGGAACTTACATTCCAGCCGTTTTCCTCTTATGGAACACAAAGCTTCTATCAACCACTTTACCTGTTCTGGGATCAGATCGTTGCAAACAACAGCTATGTCTACACCTCAAGTCGCGCTGGGACGCGCAACTGGTTAAATCCGCGTCATTGGCAACAGGATATAGATCCTAACTATGGTATCAGTGTTGATGGCGAACTCGTAAACGCGCTCCCTGGCTTTGAGGCACCGGGCATCACTGGCGATACACCGAAATTTGGCAATGTCTGTTTCCTTGATGACTGTCTGGACCTTTCAACACTGAGCGTTGAATTTGATGAAGGAACGCCCAACAGCATCGCTATCGAAGGGGGGCCTGGTAGTCGTAATTTTGTTCCGAACAATGTTGTGGCTGATCCGTCAGCCGGCGTTCGGGCCCGCTATTTTGAGGTTACTCTCGCTGCCAATGGCGCCACAAGACTGCGTGACGACGTGACTATCGATCGCCTTAACATTGAGGGCGCGGCACGACTTGATATTCGTAGGCGCGGGAACTTGAAAGTCTGGGGCGATTATACTCAGACCGGTGGTTGGCTTGACCTTCGGGGTACACTTACGACAGGCGAAGCTTTCCTTGGAACGGGCTTTCTAACAGGAACCGGTCTTTTCGATCCAACATTCCTAACCTCGGTCAATGGATCGATAGCACCGGGTCGTGACTTTGGTGATACAGGTACACTGACAATTGCGGGCGATGTTATTCTGGCGTCCGGTACATTGGCCATTTTTGATGTTGGCCGGACTGGCAATGACAAACTGGCTGTTATTGGCGATGCCGATAATGACGGTATCATCTCATTGGGCGGCACAGCGGCCGTGATCAATAAATTTGGCCGACAGAGTGCGCGCTTTGGTCAGACCTTTGAGATAATTACTGCGGAAGGCGGTGTCGAAAACACCTTTGACGATGTGGTTGGGCGGATTGGGGTTCTGTATCCCGAACTGATTTACGGTCCGGATAATGTTACCGCGCGTATGAGGGTGATCCGCTTTTCTGATTTCTTCAACAGCAATGGTGTGACGAACCCATTTTCATTGGCGTTTGGTAATGCATTGGATAGCGCTCGAGGAAGCTCTTACAATGACCTCTCAAACGTCTATGGGTTGATTGATGTTATGGAGGCTGGTGAATTGAACACCACTTTCCAAAGCCTATCGGCAGCGCAAGCCGGTCGGACAACAACGCTCGATCAACAACAAGGCTCTGCGATGCGCAGTCTTGTGTCGGATCGTTTGTCGCTGCTCGGCGCAACACAAGGCGTGAAAGGCAAGATCAAAATTATCGGTGCGCCCGGTGTTTTGAACAGCCGTGAGCTTACCAACAGCACAGCATCACAGCTTAGCTTTGCTGGCAACTATCAATCTTCAAACTGGAACGCCGTTCAATTGCCTGAGAATATGAGTGGGTTTATGTCTGCTGGATATAATCAGTCCACATTGGCATTCGGAGGTAATGGCACTAATGACCGGCAAGGAAGTTGGCACATTGCGATGGGGCTGGAGTTTGGCCTGAATGACCGCACAACGTTTGGTACGGCTTTCGGTTACGCCGATGGAGCGCAGCAGGTTAGCGGAAGTCTAGCGAATGTGGAAACTAATCAGGCTTCGGTTTATGGCAATTATCGCCTCGGCGGGAATTTCTATATCGGGGGCCAAGCATCAATGTCCCATTCTCGTATTGGCTCTGATAGCAGGGTAAACGGCGCAACGGCGCTTAGTAACCTGAACACCAACTCCTTGACCTTCGCTAGTGAAATTGAGGCCGGTTACAATATAGATATGGATGGTTTGTTGCTGACGCCACGCGCTAGCATTGGATATTCATCCTATAGTGTTGATGGCTTTCGAGATAGTGCCGGTAGTTTAGCAATGGCTGTCGATGAGATTAATCGTTCCGGTTTGGAAGCAAAGGTCGGTTTGAAAATATCCGGTAGCACCAGAATGGGTTACGCCTCGGGATGGTCTTTCCAGCCTGAAATGAAGTTGGATTATGTAAACCGGATTTCGGGCAATGATACGAACTTTCAGGTGCGGTTCCTAGATGCAGAAAGTCTGGCGCTTGCGTTGCCAATTGGATTGCAGGACGCGTCTTATGGTGAGGTCAAAGGCGGATTTAGCTTTGCCAATGGACCACTGAGCTTTGGTGCGGCGGTGGAAAGCCGAATAGGTCAGCAAATCTATCGTGACGATCGAGCAGTTGTGAATATGGCTATTCGTTTCTGAATGTAGATTTTTTCTGAGATAAAGTTAGAAAAGGGGGAGCAGATGTCTGCTCCCCCTTTTTATACAGATACATAGGACAGTCATATTGACCTTTTCGTTTAAGTGAAATAATGTAACAACGAGTTGAAATAATTATTATGCTGCATCGGTGCGGTAAAAAGGAGATTTTGGATGGCTGATGAGAATAGCAAAACTAACTTGCCGCCATTGTCTCTGCATGTGCCTGAGCCGAAATATCGCCCAGGCGATCCGGTCGATTATAGTGATGTCGAAATTCCAAAGGCCGGCGATCAACCGCGACCTGATGTAAACAGCGATCCTGCAACTATGCGCAACATGGTATATGACATGGTTCGTGTGCTGGATGATGACTATAAAACTACCGGGCCTTGGGATCCAAAACTGTCAGATGATACGCTGCTGAAAATGCTCGCGACGATGGCGCAAGTGCGGGCCTTTGATGATCGTCTTCACAGAATGCAGCGACAAGGTAAGACCAGCTTCTATATGAAATCTACTGGCGAAGAGGCGACGTCAGTTGCCGCAGCCATGGCGCTGCATAGCGACGATATGTGTTTTCCTAGCTATCGCCAGCAAGGCATCTTGTTTGTTCGCGGTTATCCGATGGTCGATATGATCAATCAAATTTTCTCGAACCGGGAAGACAAGTTGAAAGGTCGCCAGCTTCCGATCATGTATTGTTCTCGCGAACTTGGATTTTTCTCCATCTCTGGCAATCTGGCAACCCAATATCCTCAAGCGGTCGGCTGGGCTATGGCGAGCGCTGCCAAAGGTGACACCCGGATTGCAGCAACTTGGTGTGGGGAGGGATCTACAGCAGAGGGCGACTTCCACAGCGCGATGACTTTCGCGACTGTCTATAACGCACCCATCATTATGAATGTCGTGAATAATCAATGGGCGATCTCATCCTTCTCTGGTTTTGCCGGAGGAGAAAGAACTACATTCGCAGCACGAGCGGCAGGCTATGGTATAGCCGGGATACGGGTTGATGGTAATGATCCATTAGCCGTCTATGCTGCAACCCAGTGGGCTGCGGAGAGAGCACGTACAAATAATGGCCCAACCCTGATTGAGCATTTTACCTATCGTGCAGAGGCGCACAGTACTTCCGATGATCCTGGCGCCTATCGCAGTGCGCAAGAACGGGAAGAATGGCCCTTGGGGGATCCGATCACCCGGCTGAAGCGTCATTTGATTCATCGTGGTGTATGGAGCAAGGAACAGCATGAAGCACTCGACAAAAAATGTATTGAGGCGGTAAAAATAGCGACCAAGGAAGCGGAGAAAAACGGTATATTGGGGCACGGATTGCATCAACCGTTTGAAACCATGTTCCAGGATGTGTTTGAAGAAATGCCCTGGCATTTGAAAGAACAGAGCGAACAAGCCAACAGAGAACGAGAAATCAAATGGCCTGATGCGGAGGCATCTAAATAATGACAACCATGAACATGATAGAAGCCATTAACAGTGGCCTCGATAATATGATGGCGCGTGACGATGATGTTGTCGTGATGGGTGAAGATGTCGGTTATTTCGGCGGCGTGTTTCGGGCTACCGCTGGCCTGCAAGAGAAGCACGGTAAGATTCGTTGCTTTGACACACCGATTAGCGAATGCGGCATTATTGGTGTGTCGGTGGGCATGGCGGCTTATGGCATGCGGCCGGTGCCGGAAATTCAATTTGCAGACTATATCTACCCCGGTCTTGATCAGCTAGTGTCGGAGGCAGCTCGCCTACGTTATCGCTCGGCAGCGGAGTTTACCAGCGCTATCACAGTGCGCTCTCCCTTTGGTGGCGGTATCTTTGGCGGGCAGACTCATAGTCAATCGCCCGAGAGCATGTTTACCCATGTTTGTGGTTTGAAGACGGTTATTCCTTCAACACCTTATGATGCCAAAGGTCTTTTAATTTCGGCGATTGAAGACAATGACCCAGTGATGTTCTTTGAACCCAAGCGGATTTATAATGGCCCGTTTACTGGCTATTATGACAAGCCGGTAGAGCCTTGGTCGAAATTTGCAGCTTCTGACGTTCCTGAGGATTATTACAAGATACCGCTCGGCAAAGCGAATATCGTGCGCGCTGGCGAAGCTGTGACGATTTTGACGTACGGAACGATGGTGCATGTCGCCAAAGCGGTGGTTGAGGAACATGGCGTGGATGCCGAAGTGATCGATTTACGAACACTCGTACCGCTAGATATTGAGACGATTGAAGAGTCCGTGAAGAAGACCGGACGCTGTCTGATCATTCACGAGGCGACCCGGACCAGCGGATTTGGTGCGGAGCTATCGGCTTTGGTTCAGGAGCGGTGCTTCTATCATCTTGAAGCACCGATTGAACGGGTGACGGGTTTTGATACGCCTTATCCCCACTCGCTGGAATGGGCTTACTTCCCGGGACCGGTTCGGATCGGGGAAGCTTTGGATAAGATAGTCGGGGAGCTGACATCATGAGTACGTACATTTTCAACCTGCCAGATATTGGCGAAGGCATCGCCGAAGCAGAGATTGTCAAATGGCATGTGAAGGTTGGTGATCGGGTCGAGGAAGATGACCAGATTGCCGACATGATGACCGATAAAGCGACCGTTGAAATGGAAGCGCCGGTGACCGGAACAGTGGTTGCAGTTGCAGGTGAAGAGGGTGACATTATCGCCATTGGTTCGATGCTAGTTCAGATAGAGTCTGAAGGTGACGAAAGTTCCGTGGAAAGCGAAGAACCGGAAACTGATACAGCGGTCGTTGAGAGCGACTATGACGTCGTGACGTCTACAGAAGCCGTTGATAGTAAAGAAAATAATTCAATTGAACCGCCTACACCGGTTTCTGCTGCGAAAGCACCCGAAGTTACCGCTCAACCCTCTCAAACTGACGTCATGACACCAGATTCAGCGCCATCAACAAAGGTTCTTGCCACCCCCGCCGTGCGCAAGCGTGCGGCCGATCTGGGCGTTGATCTGAGCCTTGTAAAGGCCCAGGGCGGGCATATCCGCCACAGCGATCTGGATGCCTATTTGAGCTATGGTAGCGGGCAGGGCTATCGTCCCTCCGGCTCGTCCCAAAAGCGTGATGACGAGACCATCAAGGTTATCGGCATGCGTCGCAAGATCGCTCAGAACATGGCAGAATCGAAACGCCATATTCCGCATTTTTCTTATGTCGATGAGATTGATATGACCGTGCTGGAAGACATGCGCGCGGACCTCAATGCCAATCGCGGTGACCGTCCGAAGATCACAATGCTGCCTTTGATGATTGTTGCGATCTGCAAATCATTGCCGCAATATGCGATGCTTAACGCCACCTATGACGACGAAGCGGGTGTTGTGACACGGCATGGCGCTGTCCATCTGGGCATGGCCACACAGACGCCCCAAGGGCTTATGGTGCCGGTTTTAAGAGATGCTCAGGACAAGAATATATGGCAATTGGCAGCTGAAATTGCGCGGTTAGCGGCCGCAGCCCGTGATGGCACGGCCACAGCAGCGGAATTAAGCGGATCTACGCTGACATTGACGTCTCTGGGGCCGCTCGGCGGCATCGCTACTACACCGGTCATAAACCGCCCAGAAGTCGCGATTATCGGGCCTAACAAGATCGTAGAACGCCCCATGATCATTGACGGCGAGATTCAGGCGCGCAAGCTCATGAATCTGTCGATCTCGTGTGATCACAGGGTCGTGGACGGTTATGATGCCGCCAGTTATGTGCAAGCGCTCAAACATTTGCTGGAGACACCTGTATTGTTGTTCGCTGATTGATCCCCAAGGTCTTGGACCTCAAGGCTTTGAACCATAGCGCGGCACGCTTAGTAAAGCTGTCACCCCCCAAAGGTTCCGGCCCTGCTAAAACTTGGCGCTGATCCGATCAGCTTGATATGTTCGCGCGCCTGAAAGACAGCGAACTTGCGACATAGCTAACGCTCTAGAACCCCAAATTCCCGAGTGTTTGCTGGTCAAATTTCAGGCGGAAGGTGATGAAGGGACCATCTCTGGTATAGCGGCTTTCTTCAAAGTCGCGGTCTTCAAAACCCACCACATTATAGCCGAGCGAGATATAGCCGTTTTTAAACGGTGTGATCCCGACGCTCGGTCCCCCGCTATAGGCAATTGTATCAAAATCAGTGCCTATGCGCGCAGTCGCCTGTCCGCCGATATCAATGGTATCGGAAAGGTCGAACTTGACGTCCGCTCCGATCACATTGCTCCAGCCTTTGACATCATCTTGACCGAATTTATCGAAAACATAGCGGCTTCCCCAAAAGAAACTATATTCTCCGGCTTCGGTAAAAATGCCGTCATCCGCGTCAATCGGCGTATAGTTGACGCTTAAACTATTGATAATTCTACGAGAAGTTACGTCACCATTGACGAGCAACGGTGCCCCGCCAATCGGCCCGGACGTGCCCGCGGTCGCATTGCGTACGCGGTCTTCGCGAAACTCGAGTTTTTCGAGCCAGGACCACTGGCTGTCAGCGGGACGATGGGCCCAGCTGGCTTCCGCTTCAATCACCCGGGTGCTCGTGCCGGTTTCATCTTCCGCATGGAAGACGCTGCCGAGCGCACCCAAAGAACTGCCTTCGCCGATTTGTTTCAAAACGGCAGAGGTAAAGCCATAACGCTCACTCAAGTCCCCATCGCGATATTCAGCGCGAGATACCCAGCTCCAGTCATCATTTCTGAAGGTTGCCCCGGCGGTGACCGCGACGAAATCTTCTGTCAACGCGCCGTCATTGCCTAGGAAACCCCCTGATGCGACAGGCTGTTCGTCATTAATTACATCGCTGCGATCAAAACCCCCCAAGGTTTCGTTGCCGTCGAGTGAGAAATCAATCGTCCACTTGTCGTCGAGCGGAATGCTCTGTGTCAGGCCGTAAGCAGCAAAGGTGCGTGGCCCAAATTCGGTAATTTCCTGTTGATTGGCGCTGACCACGGCGCGGGCGCCGTCCCATGGAGCCACGTCAACACCAATACGAGCGGTGCGCGCATCGATATTTTCACCATCGGCAATTTCATAGGTGCCAACGATCTTAATGTCATTGGTGATGGCATAGCGCGCGGTAAAGCTGTGACGCGCAGGGAAGTCGATGCTTTCATCCTGTCCACCCAATGCGAATTCGGTTTGCGCGTCCAATTCCAGCTTGCCATCGAACAATTTTTGCGTTGCACCGAGACGTGCCAAAGTAGAGCGATTGACGCTGCCATCGGATAGCCTGTCCTCGGCATGGACCACGCCAGCGCGCAATGCTGTATTGTCGCTGCGATATTCGAGTTCCGCTGTTCCAGAACGCCGACGCGCATTGGTGGTCAGGAAATTTTCTTGGTAACCGCTGGCTGCTAATGACAATTTGTCACTGAGCCGGACCCGCGTATCGATACCGAATTTGCGTGTGCCGCTTTCTGCAGCGTTTAGCTGACCGAGGCCAAAACCAGCCGATTGTTGGCGAACATAGGCGAGTATGTCGAATTTTGAACCATGATGCTCTGCCTCAACGAGCCATGCGACCGCGCTATCGGATCCGCGCGGCTCGCCGTTCAAGACATCGGCCGTTTTGTCTTCGCTATCGCTGGAGGCAATTTCTGCGCGCAGCTCGGTCTTCAGATTCGGACGATAGCGAACATCCACGCCCAGCAGGTCGCTTTTCACGCTTTCATTCTCGTCATGAATGGCGGTCGCGCCGATTTTGAACTTCTGGTCTTTCGACTGATAGGTCAAACGGCCACCGGCGTTCAGATCGCGGCCACCCACGCCCAATACTTCATATTCGGCGATGATGAACTGCGGATCAAGACCGCTGCTGCGGCTCAATATCGGCTCGCGGAAACGCAAGGTGCCAGCGAGATAATCGATATCATAGTCGATATGACGCGTCAGTTCTTTGCGCTCGACAATCCGGTCAGAGCGGAGACGGTCGCGGGTTTCCAGCGTGATACGCTCGCTATTTGCGATAATATCACGGGTTGAGAGCGCATAAGGACCGGAAAGGCCGTTGCCTTGAATTTCTTCGCGGCGAAAACGGTTAGCGGCATCTGCGCCAAAGGCGAGGGCGCTCACCTGATCGCTGCGATATTCGGCTTTTACACCGTTGAAGGCACGTTGATAGCGCGCAAGTTCCGGCTCGTTAATGCCGGTTTCATAGTCACCGAACAGCGCATAAAACTGGGGACGTTCGAGTTTCAGATACAAGCGGCGCACTGATGCGGCGTCGTAACGTTGCTCTGAACGATCAGCATAAACCGTATAATAGCGGCGCGGATCGATGATTCCGGCAAAGCGGGTCTCGTCTTCTTCCTTATCCGTGTCATAGGACAGCGTCATCAGCCATTTGCCGGTGACACGGCCTTTTGCGTAAAGAGCGACCCGGCCGTCCAGATTGATATTATCATCATCCTGGGTCAAATCTTCCAGACGCTCGTCGAGGGTGTTGAAGCCCACGGTTCCTGCGGCAAAACCAACGACTGTCCACGGACGATTGCCCGGATCAAGCCAGGTTTCGATGCGTTGTTCGCGAGATACTTCGCCATCGCGGAACGGGAAACTAATGCTGACGGAACCAGAAGCGGTTGTCGGTGCCAGTTCGATATAGGCAATGCCCTCGTCGCCCTCTACGCGCCACACAGGGGCACCGCGTTCGAGACCGGAAAGTTGGTTCGCCTGTTGTGCATCCACTTCAATAGCGGGCGCATAAGGGGCAGGGACGCTGAAATCACCGGTTGCACCGTGATGGGCAGGTTTGCCGTCCCGATCGGTCAGACGCACAGCCAAAACAGGACGTGTTACGCCGTCTGCGACCAATATCGAGCGATCTTTGAGCAATTCCGCGTTGAGCGGGCTAGCGGAATAATGGACGTCGCGGGTCAATTCTTCGACCAGCTTCCCATTTTTGTCCAAAACCCGAGCCACAAGGGTATTTTTGCGGGATTTAATGTCGAGACCACGCCACAAGCTGACTTGTACCGAACCGGTTGCGCTTTTTTCCTTACCGTCAAACGACAGCGGGTTCACCGCTTCGCCGTTTAGAGTGAGTTCAACCCGTTGGCCCTTGCCGTGCTTAACCGCAACCCGCAGCGACTTAACCCGAGGATTATAGCCGGTTTCCGGGAATACCCATCCGATGCCAGGGGCTTGTCCTGCAAGCCAGTTGCGTTCGGCGCCAGCAGCCTCTGGATCCGAAAGAATTTCGGGCTTTTGATAGGTTTGAATAGCCTGCACGTCCCGCGCAGCCACTTTATGGGCACGGAAATCTGCGCGTTTCAGAGCGCCGCCGCGGCCTTCGACAAAGCGAGAGATATCGCTGCCGGCCGCGCGGGTGTTCTGCGCGCAGTTAATCGGTGCCATGTCCGCTGGAAAAGTAGACGGATCGACCTGTACGACGTGTAAACCGGGTTTAATGCCTTCAAAATGGTACCGACCGTCTTCATCAGTGATGGTATAGGTTCCGTCCTGCAACATCACCCGAATGCCGCCAATGCCATTGGCTTCACGCGGATCGATATTGCATCCGCCATCGGTAATCCGGCCAATAATGGTGAATCTTTCGGAAATTCCGTCGCGCTCGATGCGGACAGGCGCGCTGGTGACAAGGCTTTGCGCGCCACGATCATCGCGGGCCTGGGCCGTGTTAATGGCATCGCCCGGCTGGGCGTCCTGACGGACTTCAGCCAAATATGTCAGCAATCCGCTGCCTGCAGGGGGCAGAGCAGGGACGTTGACAGAGAAATTCTGTCCATTGGGCTGCACAATCGGTGTTACGAGAGCGCCATTGTAGCGAACGGTGTTCACGCGCAGGCGCATGGCGTTCGGTAACTGGTCCTCAATCGTAACCGCGCCCGTGGTGCGTAAAGGATCGCTATTCTCGACAGTAACCCGATATTGAATAGCATCACCGGGCACGGCAATCGCGGTGGATGCCTCTTTGGTGATGGTTATCGGAACGCCGGGCCGGTCCAGCGGGACATCGACACGCACAGGTGCCGGGTCACTCAGCGTTATAATACCGCCGTAGGAGCCATCCACAATCGTAAATGGCAGTCCGTCAGTACGCTGAAAGCCCGCTAACGACTCTGGCGTTGCCGTCGACGGCGCCGTATAGGGCGCTGGGGGCTCTATCAGCAGCCGATATTGACCCGGGCGGGCAAAGGGGAAGCGATAGAATCCTTGGGTGAAACTATACACATTGCCGCCGCTGTCCGTCACGGTTCCGCCGGAAATCACTGTGCTGGGGAACACAGAAACGCCGTCGTCACCGAAAACATCGGCTGGCAGGCCCGTCGCAACGTCGATAAGCGTTACGCGCGTGCCATCAACAGGGGCACCATCGCCGCTGTCAAAGGTTTCACCAAAGGGATCTATGAGAATCCCGATTTCGACTGAACCGATTGCTGTGCCGGTCACTTCATCAACACCGACATTGAGCTGATCGCCAGGCTGCACAGACAGGACGCAATCGCCCTGAACCGGCGCGGGCGGTATCGCTGCGGTGTTGATCATGCCGACGAAACGGCCGCTATTGACATCGGTTTCTACGATATTGATGGTCTCACGGTCGCCAGAGGGCGTCGAGAGGACAATATCGAAATTATCGATAGCGGCACTGTTCAAATTCTTGTTTGGGGCAAGAACTGAGACAATTAGGGGTTCTCCAGCGCGGATCATCTGGGTTTCCATGATGGAAGCCGGGCTGGTATTGGTTCCGGCGAACACGCCACGGAGCTCAACGGGGACATTGCCGCCGGAGCCTCTGCAGATTGTGCCGGGAAGGGGAAGCTGTTCCGCGCCGGGCGGATCATCAAAATGGTAAAGTGTGATCTCAGGCTGCACTATTGGGGGCGCTACGACCTGAATATCGACGCGATTGGACGGGGTTTGCAGGCGGGTGCTACCGACATCCCACTCGGCTTCTGCGACATTGCTTATCAGGGGAAAGCTTTGCGCGTGCGCGGGAACCATAGAGGCAGGCGCGATCATCGCCCCTGCAGCAAATGCCAGGCTGACTGGCTTAATAAGGTTGGTTAACCAACGCATCCAAAAAGGGGAAGCGGCGACCTACCGGAAAGCCCGGTAAGCCGCCATATTCCTCTATTCCTAGTCTACCGTCGCGCGGAAGAGCAGCGTTTCGGTAACGCCTGCGCCGACATCGCCGAGATCACCGGTGATAACACCGCTTGCTTCAGCCAGCGTACCGGCATCTGCATTGGTACCTGTACCATCACATGCCAGAGCAGAGCGAACGCCGTTTGCCGCCGGAATGGTTGCTGGTCCCGTTACCGGCGCTGTCGCATAAAATGACAGGTCCAGAGCAGAGATATCATCCGAAATGCTCACGCTGGTGGCAGTAGCACTGCCCGTCGCGTTGGTGACAGCGATACAATATTCGATAACCGCACCCGGGATAGATTTGGGGTTGGTGCTACCGTTTACTGGATCCCAAAGAACTGCGCTTGATTTCACGACACTGACGTTAGCGGCGGAAATCACGAAGTTATCTGTGTCCGAAGCGGTTGAATTGACGAATACGTTGTCGATATTCGCTGCGTTAACAGTGCCATCTTCGGTATTGGTTGCGCTAACGGCATAATCACCACCAAGGGTTGCTGCTGTATCGCCTTCTTTGATAGCCGCGGTCAGCGTAATACCTGCGGCATCGCCGGTTGCGAGGCCAAGCGGAATATCGCCGACAATATAGACAGTGGCGTTCGCATCTTCTGCAAGCTCGTCAATGAATGTCGCCGTATCTTCTGTTGGCTGATAACCAGGAGTTGCGCCGGATTCGACGAAAATCAACAGACCCGTGACATCAAAGTCATCGGTGCCGCTAAAGGGCGTGGCTGCGCCGGTTGTTTGCTGCGTTGCGGTCAATTCAAAGTCGACTACATCGTTTGAATCGTTGGTAACCGTGTAGGTCAGGAAGGCCGGGTTAGGCGCACCTGCGGTCTGGCCTGGCGTAACTGATTGGGCCGCTCCATTGGCTTCCGAAACAGTCAGATCAAGCTTACGATCAACCGTAAATGTGTCTGAATCGGTTTCAGCTGTCTGCGTTACGCCGCCAACCTGATAGTTGACGGTAACATTGTTGGTAATTGCATCGCCGGCGGTTGTTCCTGCAGCAAAAGCCGGGTTTGCACCCAGCATTGCGGCCGTAACAGCACTTGTGGCAACGAGTAGTTTCAGTTTACTGGTCATAACTGATCTCCTGTTTCACTTCAATTTTGGATCGCCAAACCCCCGCGGCGATCCGATACGGTTTGCGGTCACCTCACGGTGCCGCGAAATACAAGTTTTCCTTCCGAACCCACTGAAAGAGAACGATTAAATTTCCACTTGATATGCGTCACATCGCTCATCAGGGCAGGGCGAACCTCTCCGTTTGCGCGCGTGTAAGTGAGAGCCGAGAGCGACCCCCATTTCTTGCCTCCGTCAACGGAGACAATTTCAGTGCCATCAGACGTTCCATTGAACGCGACCGCTTTGGGGAGCGGATTGGTGACAGAGAAATCGGTGGCTGGCGTGCTGCCAACATTCTTATATTTGACTACGAAGACGAGATTGTCGCCTGGAATGACCGTTTCCGGTGCTTCCAGCATGACGGCGGTTGTGCCATTGGGCTTTTCCACTGTCCGCTCGACAAACACGTCGCTTGAGAGCGTCACATTGTTGGCCGCCATCGCCATCCCGGGGATCGCAAGAGCAGCAAATATAGCCAAATGCTTCAAGATATTGATTTTCATCAATTGTTCCTCAATCTATCGTTACTTGGAAGGTGATCGTGCGGGTCTGTCCGCCTGGAACAGTGCCCAGGCTGACGGCTATCGCGCTGCCGTCAAATAACCCTGCGTCAGCATCGGCATCGCTATCGGTCAGGCCTGCGCCCTCCAGAGTGATGCTTTCGGCGGTGTAGGTCGTGTCCGCCGGTATATCGTCATTGACGTTCAGGTTGGTCAGACTACCTGACCCTGTAACCGTCGCGACGAGTTGATAAGTGATGGTTGCGCCTGGAACCGCTTCATTTCCGCCAAATTGATCAACAATGGTTGCACTTTTTACCAATGCGACCTGTGCTGCCTGAATTAGGAAGAAGCTGCTATCTTCGCCATCGGCCCCGGTGGATCCAACAACAGCATCGCCGCCGCCGTCGCCTTGTCCGGCGAAACTTGTGCCCGGTGCGCCGCTGCCGGTGATCGCTACTGCCGATAGCTCAACTTCGGCGCGCTGCCCATCGGTGGCTCCTGCAGGAATATCAGACAATATGAAGACATTGATGCTGGAATCTGGTGCTAAATCAGGGTCATTTGAGCCGGGTGAGTAAATTGTATCCACACCGGCATCGAAAACACCATTATCGTCCGTATCAAGATAGATAACCGCATTGCTGGTATCAAAATCGTCACCACCCTTGGCCGTATCGGCCGTCAGCGTGAATGCTTCATTGCCATTGCCGGTATTGGTAACCTGATAAGTGGTAACTTGTTGTGTCGCTCCGCTATCAACAGCAACATCTCCGGGGTCACTGGACGCTACAGTAACATCAAGCAACTCATCGACCGTGATCGTAACGGTGTTAGAATCAATGACGACTGGGCCGCCTGGTCCATCATAGGTTGCTTGCGCGGTGTTGAGAATGTCCGTGCCCGCAATTGTTCCTGCGGCGTGCGCAGCAGATATGCCCATGGTCATCGCAGACAACGTGATTGCCAACGTCATGGTACCGCGTTTCACAAGCGGGCCAAAAGACCGTTCGGACTTGATAATATCTGTTTTTCGTACATATTTCATGGACTTGATATGCAGGAAAAAGGCAAATATTTCGTAAAGATGGCGTCAAAAACTTGTTGGCGTCATTTTGGATATAAGTGTTTAAAAACAGTATCTTGAGGATTATAATGGGAGATTATTGGTCGATTGCTTAACGGCATTTTAACTGTAACCATTTGTAACATTCGTTAAATCATGTCACATTTCCATCCGAAATGGGTGTTTCGTAAAATAGCGGCCTGCGTTTGGCCGATGGGATCAAATTGACGCCAAGCCAACCGGTAAGCCCGTATGATTTTCGGGTGCATATCCGCACAAAGCAAAATTTCTTTGCTGGATTGCAAGAGTGTTGTTGACAGTCAGGCAGCGCTCTTATACTTGCGCTTCTCCACCGCACGAACCGGCATATATGTCGGCGCATAAGCGGGTGTAGCTCAGTTGGTTAGAGCGCCGGCCTGTCACGCCGGAGGTCGCGAGTTCAAGTCTCGTCACTCGCGCCATTGCCTGAAAATAGGCAATTGGCGGTTTAGGAACGGAATTTTCCGCTACTCATCCACCGTAACAATGGTTTGATGGGGTATATCCAGATAATCCCCGCGAAAACGTAAATTGGCAATTGCAGCCAAAAGTTCAGATCGCTGATCCAATCCATCATGCTGACCACAATACCGCACCAGAGCAGGATAAAGATCAGAATCACTATCATGCCAAAAGGCGCGCGCCAATTGGGTGCATCCGGCGGGTTATGGGGTGTCTGATTGTCCGGTTCGGTCGTCATGACGTCATGTTAACCCTTTGAATTATTTCTGATTCTGTGACAATCATATGTAAAGTGACGTCATGAGGCTGGATAGGGATATCATCGGCCTCTTGCACGGACCAGGCGAGCCCGATGCGGGTCGCCTCAGGGTGTTTTTCAAAGCTTCGATCATAGTGGCCGCCACCTTGGCCGAGACGGCCCATAGACCGGTCAAACGCGACCATAGGCGTGATTATCAAGTCCGGCACGACTACAGGGCAACTAGCGCCGGGTTCGGCTATATCCTGATATCCCGATTCCAGCAGATCGACCGTATCAACCTGCCTAAATTCTAACGGCGCGTCTCCCATAACAACTGGAAAACATATGGTTTTTCCCGATTCGATGAGAAATTCAGTCAGCCGTGCAGTCGGCGCTTCTGATCCCATCGCGCTATAGAGGGCGACGACCTCACTTTGCTCAATCAGTTTCGCGAGCGGAGAGGGCGGGCGGCGGAAGGCCAAACCACGTGTCGCAGTATCCAGTTGGTTGTGGAAAGCATCGCGCCGTCGTCGATATTCTTCACGTAGTCTCTTCTTTTCTTCTCGCAAACTATTCAAAAAACTATCTTTCTTGACGAAGGTGACGGGACCGCCAGGATCGTTTGCCGGAAAATCCTCTGACGCCTATTACGTCAGGTGGGCGCCATATGCGTCGGACCCGATTTCCGAAGAAATCCGCAATCCGGGCAGGGACAGCTCCCTATGTTGTTATATCGCCTCAGGGATGTTCGCTTCTAGCTCGTATCAGGCAGTACCCGTCCCCTGCTATCTAGGGATGATTGGCGCTTTGCTCAAGGCTGTTTGCGAAGGCTTCTGCACGATCAGCCAGTTTTTCAAGCGCCAGCAGCACGCGCTCATCCTCAGCATCGGTAGATTTCTGGGATTCACCCGCTACCGGAATGGCCGGTTGAGCGGCTGGTGCATTGCCCTTGGCCTTTTTCGTGCCATGGAGTTCGTCGGCCAGCAAGAGCGATGTAAACAGCAACATGCGGCTTTCCGTTAAGCCAGCAGGATCACCAGCTTCGCCAGCTTTGGAATCAACCATAGCGCCCAATTTGGCCAGATGGTCTTCTTCCCCGTCCTGACAGGTAACCATGAATGATCGGCCGCCAATTTCCAGCTTTACCTGTGCCATGTTAGCGCTCCTGCTGGGCGATCAGCCCGTCAATTGTGTGGATGGCCCGCTTCATTTCGTCTTTCAGCGCCGCATGACGTTTTTCCAACGCAGCGTCGGGTTGATGACTTGGTCCGGTTTCTTTGGCCGTTTCTATTCGGCTAAGGGCCCGCTCGATACGGCCGATTGCGAGGATCACACGTTCGTTTTCCATGACTTGGTTCCGACATATAAGTTATTGTGTTTCATTGGTAACAATCTCAGGCCGCTGCGTAAACAAGAGATCGGTGAAGCGTAGCCTTGACGATATGGGCGTAGGCCAGCAAAGGATGTGTCAAAATGGCGAATCGGTAGATTTCCTTAGTCCACCGTTGTCTTAATTTGATCACTGCTGGGGGATCCTAAAAACATGACCGTTTCTGAAAAAAATATGGCAAATGCCATCCGCGCACTGTCCATGGACGCGGTGCAAGCGGCCAATAGCGGCCATCCTGGCATGCCCATGGGTATGGCAGATGTTGCTACCGTGTTGTTTAGCGATTTCCTGAAATTTGATCCTAAGGCACCCAAATGGGCGGACCGCGACCGGTTTGTGCTCTCCGCCGGCCATGGATCCATGCTGATCTATTCGTTGTTGCATCTTACGGGTTATGAGCGCCCGACAATGCAAGATATCAAGGATTTCAGGCAATTATCCTCGCCTTGTGCGGGCCATCCTGAAAATTTCAAACTGGCCGGCGTCGAGGCTACTACCGGTCCATTGGGACAGGGATTTGCCATGGCCGTTGGTATGGCGATCGCAGAACGGCACTTAAACGCGCATTTTGGCGACGATCTGGTAGATCATAAGACATGGGTTATCGCTGGCGACGGATGTCTGATGGAGGCGATCAACCATGAAGCGGTTGGTTTGGGCGGGCATCTGGGCCTTGGCCGTTTAAACGTGCTGTGGGACGATAATGGCATAACCATTGATGGCGGCACGGAATTGTCCACCAGTGAAGATATTCCGGCACGTTATCGTGCTTCCGGCTGGCACGTTGTGTCCTGCGACGGCCATGATTTTGATGATATCCGCAAAGCACTGAAAGAAGCAGATGCCGACCCGCGGCCGTCTCTCGTGGCTTGTAAAACAGTGATCGGCTATGGTTCCCCTAACAAGCAAGGAACATCGGCAACCCATGGTGCGCCGCTTGGCGAAGATGAAATTGCTGCTACCCGCGAACAATTGGGTTGGAACGAAAAACCCTTTGAAATTCAGGATGATATCTTGGCGTCATGGCGCCAAATTGGCGAGAAAGGAGCGGTAAAACGTGCGGAATGGGACGCGCGTTTGAAAGCTCATAGTCTTTCTGAAGAGTTTAACCGGCGGCTATCTGGTGCTTTGCCCGATAGCGGCGCGATGCAGGACTATCTTGAAAGCCTGGCGAAGGATCCGCCCAAGGTTGCGACCCGCAAGGCTTCTGAAATGGCATTGGGAGCGATAACCGCTGCATTGCCCGAAATGCTGGGTGGTAGCGCCGATTTGACCGGTTCGAACAATACCAAAACAGATTCGACCAAGCCTTTGACCAAAGATGACTATTCCGGGCGTTATATCTACTATGGTATTCGTGAATTCGGCATGGCTGCGGCCATGAACGGCATGGCGCTGCACGGCGGTATCATCCCTTATGGCGGCACATTTCTGGTGTTTACTGACTATTGCCGCGGTGCGATGCGGCTATCAGCTATCCAGAACACCCGCGCTATCTATGTCATGACCCATGACAGCATTGGATTGGGTGAAGATGGGCCGACCCACCAACCGATTGAACATGTTCAAAGCCTGCGCTTAATGCCAAACATGCACGTCTTCCGGCCTGCTGATGCGATCGAGACAGCCGAGTGCTGGGCGCTTGCTATCAAGCGTTCTGACGGGCCTTCGACCCTGGCTTTGACCCGTCAGGGCCTGCCGCCAATCCGCCATGACGTCAGCGTAAACCTTTGTGAAAAAGGCGCTTATTCTGTTAAATCAGCAGAGAATGGAAAGCGCGTTATTCTTGTTGCCACCGGTTCTGAAGTATCGTTGGCGATGGATGTCGCGGCGCAATTGGAAGCGGGTGGCGTCGGTGCAGACGTCGTATCCATGCCGTGTACTGAATTATTTGATGCACAGCCCGACGATTATAAATCGGAACTGCTGGGCGGTGACGATATCTTGCGGGTTTCGATCGAGGCAGGAACAACCATTGGCTGGGAACGCTATACAGGGTTGAACGGCTTGCGCTTCGGCATAGATAGTTTCGGAGCCTCGGCACCAATTAACGACCTGTTTGAGCATTTTGGCCTCACTGCAGATATAATTACACCTCAAATATTAGCTAAACTGGGCTGAAAACAGCTATAAACTGGAATTCAAAGGAGCAACATCATGACAAAAGTAGCAATTAACGGATTTGGTCGTATCGGTCGCCTCGTCGCCCGCGCCATCATGGAGCGCCCGGATTGTGGCCTCGAGCTGGTCGCGATTAACGACCTTGCTGATGCGGATGCCAATGCGCTTTTGTTCGGATATGACAGTGTCCACGGCCGTTTCCCCGGCGAAGTGACCTCCGATGGCGACAGTATCTCGGTCAACGGCAAGAAAATTGCCGTCACGTCGGAGCGCGATCCTGGCAATTTGCCGCATGGCGAGATGGGCATTGATATCGTATTGGAATGCACCGGCTTTTTCCAATCCAAAGAAGCCGCGCAGCCGCATATCGATGCTGGCGCGAAACGTGTTTTAATCTCCGCTCCTGCGAAAAATGTAGATCAAACGGTCGTCTATGGTGTGAACCATGACGTATTGACGTCAGCGGATGTCATTGTTTCTAATGCATCTTGTACGACGAACTGCCTCGCGCCGGTTGCGAAGGTGTTGAACGACGCGGTCGGTATTGAACGCGGCTTCATGACCACCATTCACAGCTATACCAATGACCAACGCATGCTCGATCAAATGCACAGCGACATGCGCCGTGCGCGTGCTGGTGCGGTCAACATGATCCCGACCACCACCGGCGCCGCTCGCGCCGTTGGCCTGGTGTTGCCGGAACTTAATGGCAAGCTTGACGGATCTTCGGTCCGGGTGCCGACGCCCAATGTCAGTCTCGTTGATCTGGTGTTCACGCCCAATCGCGATACCACTGTGGAAGAAATCAACAATGCCCTGAAAGCCGCGGCTGACGGTCCGATGAAAGGTGTGATGGTCTTTGAAGATAAGCCGCTTGTATCCAGCGATTTCAACCATCAGCCAGCCAGTTCCTCGGTCGACAGCCTCGAAACCTCGGTCATGGATGGCAAGCTGGTTCGTGTGGTCAGCTGGTATGATAACGAATGGGGCTTTTCCAACCGGATGCTCGATACAGCAGGCGTGATGGCAGGTTTGCTCTAAACAGAAAGGCTCTGAGCCATGGCTGGTAACAATTTTAAAACGCTAGATGATTTGGGCGATGTCACGGGAAAACCCGGTCTCGTCCGGGTCGACTTGAATGTGCCGATGGCCGATGGCAAAGTTACCGATGATACCCGGTTGAAAGCGGTGATTCCAACCGTAATCGAATTGGCAGATCGGGGCGCTAAAGTATTGTTGCTTGCTCATTTCGGGCGGCCAAAAGGCAAGGCGGATATGCAATATTCGCTGGAGCCTGTGGTTGCGCCACTGGCCAAAACTCTCGGCCGCGATGTCGGTTTCATGCAGATGCCCAACCGCGACACGATTGACGCCTTGCCCAATGGCAGCATTGTCGTGGTCGAAAACAGCCGTTTCGCCCCGGGTGAAGAGAAAAATAGCCCGGATATGGCCAAAGCCATTGCCTCCTTTGGCGCGTTTTACGTCAACGACGCCTTTTCCGCTGCCCACCGGGCCCATGTCACGACTGTGGGGCTGGCGGACCATTTGCCAGCCTATGCCGGGCGTTCCATGGAACGGGAGCTTAGCGCATTGAACAAAGCGCTGGGCGATCCTGAACATCCGGTGGTTGCGGTTGTCGGTGGCGCAAAAGTCTCCAGCAAACTCGATGTTCTGCAGCAAATGGTGGAAAAAGTGGACCACTTGATCATCGGCGGCGGCATGGCCAATACCTTTCTGGCCGCGCGCGGTGTCGATGTTGGCAAATCACTATGCGAGCATGATCTGACCGATACGGCCAATGCAATCCTGGAAGCGGCTGACAAAGCCGATTGCACGGTGCATCTGCCATATGATGTCGTTGTATCGAAAGAATTTGCGCCCAATCCACCAACTCGCACTGTAAATGTGCATGAGGTGGCCGCGGATGAAATGATCCTGGACGTTGGCCCGGCAGCAGTGGAAGCCCTGTCTGATGTCCTGAAAACCTGCAAAACGCTGGTCTGGAACGGTCCGATGGGCGCTTTCGAGACACCGCCGTTCGATATGGCGACGGTGGCGCTTGCGAAAACAGCCGCTGCGTTGACGAAAGAGGGCTCGTTATTATCCGTAGCTGGCGGCGGCGATACGGTTGCAGCGCTTAATCATGCCGGGGTTGCCGATGATTTCAGCTTTGTTTCCACCGCGGGCGGCGCTTTCCTTGAATGGATGGAAGGCAAAGACCTGCCGGGTGTAAAGGCTCTGCAAAAATGAATATCCGGCCTGCAGAAGATAAAGACAGGCCGATAATCGCCGAAATCCATGCGCGTAGCTGGCAGGAAAACTATCGCGACTATTTGTCCGAAGAATTGTTGGATGAGCGGATCCCCGAATTGATGGCCGAGCGCTGGAAAAATGTCGAAATTGGGCCAAAGGATATCGTACTGGTGGCTGAAGATGAGCAAGTACAAGGCTTTGTTGCCGCTTGGGATGATGAGATGGTCTATGTCGACAATCTTCATGTTCGCAGCAACTGCCGTTCCCTGGGCATTGGTCGCAAATTGCTTGTGGGTGCCGCGCGTGCAGCCAAAGAAAATGACCGGAAAGCGATATGGTTGCATGTCGTGGTCGGAAATGACCGCGCCAAAAGCTTGTACAAACGTCTGGGCGGGGTCCCGGACGGAATTGAGGATAAAGACCTTTACGGAACGATGGTTCCTAATGAACGCATTCTATGGCGGAATATCAACATTCTTGCCGAATAATCTAACTGAACGAGGACGAATTTCATGCATGATCCGAAGATGATGGACAAAATCGAAAATGGTGCAGGCTTTATCGCAGCTTTGGACCAAAGCGGTGGTTCTACGCCGAAAGCATTAGCCGGATATGGCGTGGACGCGGATGCCTTTTCGAACGATGATGAGATGTTTGCCCTGATCCACAAGATGCGCAGCCGTATCGTAACCGCGCCTAGCTTTGGCAGCGGCAAGGTTATTGGCGCGATCCTGTTCGAAAAAACCATGGATGGGGAAGCGGGCGGTAAACCTGTGCCGACATTGCTGTGGGAACGCGGCGTTGTCCCCTTTTTGAAAGTGGACAAGGGCCTCGAAGACGAAGCCGATGGCGTTCAGATGATGAAGCCGAATCCCGGCCTCGGTGCATTGCTGGAGCGGGCTAAGGCAAAAGGCGTTTTCGGTACCAAGATGCGTTCGGTCATCAACCAAGCCTCGCCAACCGGCATTGCAGCTATCGTCAAGCAGCAGTTTGAAGTTGCCAGCGAGATTCTGGATCATGGGCTGATGCCGATGATTGAGCCGGAAGTGAATATCAAGAGCGCAGAGCGTGCCCAGTGTGACGCGATTTTGCTCAAAGAGATTACAAAGCAACTCGACGCGCTGCCGGAAGATCGCAAGGTCATGCTGAAATTGTCGATTCCAACGGAAGCCAATCTCTACGCATCACTTGTTGATCATCCACGGGTTGCGCGTGTTGTTGCGCTTTCCGGCGGCTTCTCGCGCGATGAGGCATGTACAGAGCTTGCCAAAAATCGCGGCATGATCGCGAGTTTCTCTCGCGCACTGCTACAGGATTTGCGTCACCCGATGACCGATGAAGAATTTGATCAGTCGCTTGGCGGCGCTATCGATCAAATTCAGAAAGCTTCTACCGTTAAGGTTTAGGAATAAGGCATTTGAAAAAATCAGATCCAAGCTGGTCAGATGTGGATGATTATATCGTCCGCCATCTGATTGGTGACGATTTGGTTCTGGACGCTTGTTTGACTGCCAATGCGCGCGCAGGTCTTCCGGAGATCGATGTTTCGCCAACACAGGGCCGGATGCTGGAATTGCTTGCGCGGGGCGTTGGCGCGAACCATATTTTGGAAATCGGCACTTTGGGCGGCTATTCGGCGATTTGGTTGGCACGGGCACTGCCTGATGATGGTCGTCTCGTTTCGCTGGAACTGGAACCTCAATATGCGGCAGTGGCGCGCTCCAATATCGACAGCGCAGGATTGGCGGATAAGGTCGACATAATAGTCGGTGAAGCAACAGGTTCGCTGGCTGCGCTGGAAGCAAATAAAATAGCCCGGTTCGATTTTGTTTTTGTAGATGCGGACAAAGAAAATTATGCGACTTATCTGGATCACGCGATACGACTGTCACGACCGGGCGCGATGCTGGTTTTTGACAATGTGGTTCGCGAGGGCGGGGTGATTGACCCTGCCAGTTCAGACCCTAAGGTTCCGGGGACACGCGAACTTTACAGCGCATTGCATAATCATCCGCGTGTTGATGCAACGGCTATACAAACCGTTGGTTCGAAAAAATGGGATGGGTTCTTGCTTGGGATTGTAAGGGACGACTAAGGGATAGCGATTATGAAGATACCATCTTGCCAACTCTATCTGATCTCTCCGCTCGACGTCGGTGGTGACTTTCCTGAACAGTTAAAATCTGCCTTGGAAGCCGGTGCGGTGGCAGCCTTTCAGTTTCGCGTAAAAGATGTGGCTCCTGATGAGGCGGCACTTTTGGCCGAGCCACTCAAAGCCATATGCGACGCGCATGATGTTGCTTTCATTGTGAATGATGACGTCGCGTTGGCAAAATGCTTGGGGGCCGATGGCGTTCATTTGGGGCAAGGCGACGGCAGCCTGAAAGACGCCCGGGCGGAATTGGGAGATCAGATCCAGATTGGCATTACCTGCCATGACAGCCGACATCTGGCGATGGAAGCGGGGGAGGGCGGTGCAAACTATGTGGCCTTTGGTGCTTTTTTCGCGACCCAGACCAAAGAAACCCATCACCAGCCTGAAGTTGATGTGCTGCAATGGTGGTCAAATATCATGGAAATCCCATGTGTCGCCATTGGGGGCATTACGCCGGAAAACTGCCAGCCGCTGATTGACGCTGGTGCTGATTTCCTTGCGGTTAGTGGATCGGTTTGGAAAGACCCCAAGGGGCCTGCCCATGCGGTAAAGCGTTTTGCGGACATATTGTCGGTGAATTGACGCTCTTCAGGAAGAGCTTTTCGTAACGCCTATATTGGATCGCACATATTGCGCAATAAACCGATCGGCCGAAGGCGTCGAGAAATTGGGCAATTGTTCCAATTCCCTGACATAGCCGGGCATCGGAAGGTATGACCTTATCCTACCGCCACTAATGGAATAGCCAAACAAGCCCGCTGCAGCGGCTGTGCAAGACTCTGGTTCGGATAGAAACCGGCTTTTGGTGGTTTTTGGAAAATTTGCTTGTGCCATGACGCTTAGTTACACTGATGTAAGTTTGGCGTATTGTATGAAAAAGACAATCCGCGGACATTCAGGTGTTAAACGACTATGGCTCAATGACAAAAAGTCCTTTGCGCCCTTTCAGAAAATTTCTGACGAAGCTTTCTTCAGAGGGGATGCCGAAATGCGGCATCGTCTCTATTTCGCTGAGAAACCCGATATGAGCTGTCGGTGTCGGGGCGGGGGCGTGCGAGATTACCCCGCTGAATAGACCAGCAGCAGGGGCAATGGTTTTGTCGGGCGACACCGGATCGGGAATATTTTCCATTACCTTCCGCGTAAATACTGCTTAGGGCAATGTATTGTATGAAATCGCCATATCCAGTCTTCGCTGCGCTTGCCTATCGTCCTCGGTCGTTATAGAGGGCCGCAACACAAGATTTCCGAAAGCGAGATGTTCCATGAAAATCAGCGGCGTAGATATCCGTCCCGGCAACATATTGGATTATGAAAAGGGCCTCTGGAAGGTCGCCAAGATTCAGCACACGCAGCCCGGCAAGGGCGGCGCTTATATGCAGGTTGAAATGAAGAACCTGGTTGATGGTCGTAAAACCAACGTTCGCTTTCGCAGCGCCGATACGGTGGAAAAGGTGCGTCTGGATACCAAGACATTTCAGTATCTTTTTGCCGACGATGATATGTTGACCTTCATGGACAAGGAAAATTACGAGCAGATCACATTGCCCGCAGACTTGTTGGGCGATGCGGTTGAATTTTTGCAAGACGGGATGGATGTCCAGCTTGAGCTTTACGAAGAAAAGCCAATTTCTGTACAATTGCCGGACCAGATTGAAGCGGAAATTGTGGAAGCTGACGCGGTTGTTAAAGGTCAGACCGCATCTTCCAGTTATAAGCCTGCGGTTCTCGATAATGGTGTTCGCGTCATGGTGCCGCCATTTATCTCGGCTGGCACGCGGATCATTGTTGACGTGTATGCGCGTGAATATGTCGGTAAAGTCTCTTAAGGCAAAAAGAAGACCGTTAGCCCTTGGCCTTGACTAAGGGCATCCTTTACTCGTCGATAAACGTGGTTCGACAGGCGCCCCACTAACGGGTAAGCATTTGTCCCTCGATACTGAAAGCTTTAGTCATGCCAGCACATTCCGCCCTTATCACCGTTATGGAGCGCGCCGCACGCAAGGCGGGATCACGCCTGCGCCGCGACTTTGGTGAAGTCGAACATCTTCAGGTGTCAAAAAAAGGTCCGGCCGATTTCGTGTCCAAAGCGGACATGCGTTCTGAACGGATTCTGTATGATGAATTGATGAAGGTGCGCCCGGGTTGGGGTTTTGTGCTTGAAGAGGGCGGCATGATCGAGGGCGAAGAAGGCAAGCCGCGCTGGATTGTCGATCCGCTCGATGGCACCACCAATTTTCTTCACGGCATTCCACATTTCGCCATTTCCATCGCTGTGCAGGAACGTTCCTACGATGGGCAGGGCTGGGGCAAGATTACCAGTGGCTTGATTTACGAACCCGTGTCTGACCAGACTTGGTGGGCGGAAATGGACAAGGGGGCCTATTTGGGCGAAAAACGCTTGCGGGTTTCTGCGCGGCGCGATTTGTCTGAGGCTGTTATCGCCACCGGCATCCCGTTTAAAGGCCATGGCGATTTGAGCGAATGGTCCCGAATCTTCGGTTCGATTGCTCCACAAGTGGCTGGTATCCGTCGCAATGGTGCAGCTTCGCTTGACCTGGCATGGTTGGCAGCTGGCCGTTATGACGGTTTCTGGGAAGCGGATTTGCAAGTTTGGGATGTCGCCGCAGGCATATTGATGGTCCGGGAGGCGGGCGGTTTTGTGAGCGATTATACCGGCGGGGATCAGCCAATTGGACAGCGTGAACTGCTGGCGGCGAACGAAGCGCTACACAGCAAATTGCACAAAATTCTGGCCCGGTCGCTGCTATAACCGCGGAAACGGTATATATGCCGCCAATTTGAGCCATTTGGCCCTTGCAGCATGGTGAGCCTATCCCTAAAAGCGGCCCTGAATTATAGAGAAACGAGTCTTTTGTGGTCGATCTTTCCGAATATGCGCCGATACTGCTTTTTCTGGCAGTGGCCCTTGGCCTGTCAGCGCTTTTTGTTTTCCTGCCCATGGGTGTGTCACGATTGACCGGAACCCATAGTCCAGACGCCGAAAAACTGTCCGAATATGAATGTGGCTTTCCCGCTTTTGAAGATTCACGCAGTCAATTTGATGTGCGTTTCTATCTTGTCGCTATCCTGTTCATCATTTTTGACTTGGAAGCCGCGTTTCTGTTTCCTTGGGCGGTTTCGCTTGGGCAAATCGGTTGGATTGGTTGGTCATCAATGATGATCTTCTTGGTAATCCTGACGGTTGGATTTATTTACGAATGGAAAATGGGAGCGCTCGATTGGGAGTAGAATCTACCAGCAACGTTATCTTGAATGCTGATGGAACGCCTATGGCGCCCAACACGCAGCCAGACGAGGCGTTTTTCAAAGACCTGAATTCGGAGGTGAATGACAAGGGTTTCCTCGTCACATCGACCGAAGATCTTTTTCAATGGGCGCGCACCGGTTCGCTTTGGTGGATGACTTTCGGCCTGGCTTGCTGTGCGGTCGAGATGATCCACGTCAATATGCCGCGTTATGATATGGAGCGCTTTGGCGTTGCGCCGCGCGCTAGCCCGCGTCAATCCGATGTGATGATCGTGGCCGGTACGTTGTGCAACAAAATGGCGCCAGCACTGCGCAAGGTTTATGACCAGATGTCAGAACCGAAATATGTGATTTCGATGGGCAGCTGCGCCAATGGCGGTGGATATTATCACTATAGCTATTCGGTGGTGCGTGGTTGTGACCGGATCGTACCGGTTGATATTTACGTGCCCGGTTGCCCGCCCACGGCAGAAGCCTTGCTTTATGGCGTGATGCAGTTGCAGCGGAAAATCCGCCGCATCGGGACGTTAGAGCGCTGATATGGCAAACGGGGCTCCCATCATCTCCAGCAACGAAGGCGTTGCTGCGGCGCTAGCCAAATCCTTGGGCGCGGCTGTGCTTGATACGGTTGAAGCTTATGACGAGATCAGCTTTACCGTGGATCGCAAGAAACTGCCCGCTGTGATGGACAGGTTACGCGACAAGCATGAATATCAGCAGCTCGTCGAGATTGCCGGTGTCGATTATCCCGAACGGCCTGAGCGGTTTGAGATTTGCTATCATCTGCTGAGCCTGACCAAAAATCACCGCATCCGCGTAAAGGTGACGACCGACGAAGACACGCCGGTTCCAACCGTGACTCATATTTGGGAAGTTGCCGGCTGGCTGGAGCGCGAAGTATTCGATCTTTACGGCGTGCTATTTGATGGCAATGCCGACTTGCGACGCATTCTTACCGATTATGGATTTCAGGGCCATCCTTTCCGCAAGGATTTCCCGCTCACCGGCTATGTCGAAATGCGTTATTCCGAGGAAGCCAAGCGCGTGGTGTACGAACCGGTCAAACTGGCGCAGGATTTCCGCAGCTTTGACTTTATGTCACCTTGGGAAGGCGCGGATTACATCCTGCCCGGTGACGAGAAATCGGGCGATGGTGACGATAAGGGAGCCAAAAAATAATGGCTGATTATCTCGACGAAATGGACGGTCTGGCTGACGAAACTGATCCCACCGTTGGCGATCTGGAAATCCAGAATTACACCATCAACTTTGGTCCCCAGCATCCTGCCGCGCACGGTGTTTTGCGTTTGGTGATGGAGCTTGACGGCGAAATTGTAGAGCGTCTTGATCCGCATGTTGGCCTGCTGCACCGCGGCACTGAAAAGCTGATTGAGCATAAGACATATTTGCAGGCATTGCCCTATTTTGACCGGCTGGATTATTGTTCGCCGCTCGCGATGGAGCATAGCTATGTGCTCGCGATTGAGAAATTGCTCGATCTCGAAGTGCCTTTGCGCGGTCAATATCTGCGGGTGTTATTCGCTGAGCTGACCCGTATCTGCAATCATATGCTGAACATCGGCGCACATGTGATGGATGTTGGCGCGATGACGCCCAATATCTGGGTGTTTGAAATTCGCGAGCAATGCCTGGAGTTTTTTGAGCGGGCCAGTGGCGCCCGTATGCACAGCGCCTGGTTCCGCCCCGGCGGCGTGCATCAGGACGTGCCATTAAAATTGCTCACCGATATGGCGGATTGGCTCGACGAGTTTCCGACCTTGTTTGAAGATGCGATGAGCCTCGTCACCGGCAACCGCATATTCAAACAACGCAATGTCGATATTGCGATCGTGTCGAAAGAAGATGCGGTACGCTGGGGCTTTTCCGGCCCGATGATCCGTGGCAGCGGCATTGCATGGGATTTGCGCAAGTCGCAGCCTTATGATGTGTACGACCGTATGGAATTTGACGTGCCGGTTGGCACGCGTGGTGATTGCTATGACCGGTTCATGGTGCGGGTCGAGGAAGTGCGCCAATCCGCACGGATCATGCGGCAATGCCTGAATGAAATGCCCGACGGTCCCGTCGCCAGCACTGACCGCAAAGTCGTGCCGCCAAAGCGCGCCGAGATGAAACAATCGATGGAAGCGCTGATCCATCACTTCAAGCTCTATACCGAAGGCTTTCACGTTCCCGCCGGCGAAGTCTATGTCGCGACCGAGAGCCCGAAAGGCGAGTTCGGTGTTTATCTGGTCAGCGATGGCAGCAACAAGCCCTATCGCTGCAAGATACGTCCGACCGCTTTCTCGCACTTGCAAGCCATGGATTTCATGTCCAAGGGCCATATGCTGGCCGATGCCACGGCGATCTTGGGCGCGATGGATATCGTGTTCGGGGAGTGTGACCGGTGATAGGTCGCGAGCTACTCATTTTTATCGCCGCATTTGCTGTGTTCGCTTCAGCCGTGGCCGGTTACATGGCCGCATTCCATGGTGAGGTCAGTCTGAAAGAAGTGCTGTCCAATGCCTTTGCAGCTGTAATAGGGCTCTATGCTGGACGTTATCTTGAACGGAAATTGAGCCATGGCTGATGCTCCAAAAACTTCCAAGCGCTGGACGCTCGGTGCTGGTGCGACCGTGTTTGTGGTCGTGGCGATCATGCTGCTTTGGGAATTGTGGCAGCCTGCGAATATGCTTTGGAATATCATATTATTGACTTTGACAGTCGGATTGATCGTCGCAGGGTTCTGGTTGAATATATATTTTTCAAAAAACTGGGATCAAATTGGGGAAGCGCGTTTTGATACGCGAAACAAAAGTGATTGTGATGGCTGAAGCTCCAAATATACCAGATGAAATCGAAGTGCGCGCCAAATGGGGTGATTTTAAATTCACGCCGGCAAATGACAAGCTCGCCAAATGGCAGGTCGCGAAATATCCCGAAGGACGCCAGAAATCGGCAGTTATGGCATTGCTCGATTTGGCGCAACGTCAGGTTGGTGCAGATACCAAAACCCAAGGCTGGTTGCCGGTTCCGGTGATTGAATATGTCGCGGCCTATCTGGATATGCCTTATATGCGCGCCTATGAAGTCGCTACCTTCTACACCATGTATAATCTCGCGCCGGTTGGCCGTTTCCATGTGCAGGTTTGCGGAACCACGCCCTGCATGTTGCGCGGCAGCGACGACGTGATGGCCGCTTGCAAGAACAAGGGCATGGCCAAGGGTAAGACAACACCAGACGGCCTGTTCACGCTGACCGAAGTCGAATGCATGGGCAATTGTTCCAACGCGCCGATGGTCCAGATTAACGACGATAATTACGAAGATCTTGATTACGATATCATGACCCGCATTTTGGAAGATTTGGCCGAAGGCAAAGAGATTCCGGTCGGGTCGCAAATTGGTCGCAAGACTAGCGAACCCCAAGGCGGTCCGGTGATTTTGAAAGATATGGTCAAGGCCAATCACGACTATCGGAAGGAGTGGTAAGATGCTGCTCGATGGATATGCAGGATGGGTTGCGCTGGCGGTTGTTGCCATTGCCGTAGCGGGTGGCCTTTGGGGCCGCAGGAGTAAGAAATAATGGGTTTTGATTTCCTGCAGGACAAAGATCGTATCTTTACCAATGTCTATGGCTTTCAGTCATGGGACTTGAAGGCGTCGCAAAAACGCGGTGATTGGGACAAAACCGCTGATATTATCAAGCGCGGTAATGACAAGATTATCGAAGAAATGAAGGAAAGCGGCCTGCGCGGTCGCGGCGGTGCGGGTTTTCCGACCGGTCTGAAATGGTCCTTCATGCCAAAAGAGTCGCCGGATGGACGTCCGAGTTTTCTGGTTATCAACGCCGATGAATCTGAGCCCGGTAGCTGCAAGGACCGCGAAATCCTGCGCAATGATCCGCACAAGCTGATTGAAGGCGCGTTAATTGCTGGCTTCGCCATGCGCGCCCGCGCCGCCTATATCTACATTCGCGGCGAATATATTATGGAAGCCAAGGTCATGGAGGCGGCCGTCAAGGAAGCCTATGATGCTGGGCTGATCGGCAAGAATGCGGCCAAATCCGGCTATGATTTTGACGTCTTCGTCCATCGCGGCGCGGGCGCCTATATTTGCGGTGAAGAAACCGCGATGATCGAAAGCTTGGAAGGCAAAAAAGGTCAACCGCGCCTGAAACCGCCATTTCCTGCCGGTGCAGGCCTTTATGGTTGCCCGACCACGGTTAACAATGTTGAATCCATTGCGGTGGTGCCGACAATCTTGCGCCGCGGCGCCAGCTGGTTTGCTGGCTTTGGGCGCGAGAATAACCATGGCACGAAATTGTTTCAGGTTTCCGGCCATGTCGACAAGCCAGCGGTTTTTGAAGAAGCAATGTCTATCCCGTTCAAAGACATGATCGAAAAGCATTGCGGGGGTATAACCGGCGGTTGGGACAATTTGCTTGCGGTTATTCCCGGTGGTTCGTCTGTGCCTCTGGTACCAGCCGAACAAATCATGGACGCACCGATGGATTTTGACGGGCTCAAGGATTTGGGCTCCGGTCTTGGCACGGCAGCGGTTATCGTGATGGACAAGTCCACCGACATTGTCCGCGCGATTTCACGGCTGAGCTATTTCTACAAACACGAAAGCTGCGGCCAATGCACGCCATGCCGCGAAGGGACAGGCTGGATGTGGCGCGTGATGGAAAAAATGCGTGATGGCGATGCGGAAATTGGCGACATTGATACGCTTTATGAAGTGACCAAACAGGTCGAAGGTCACACCATCTGCGCGCTTGGCGATGCAGCGGCGTGGCCGATTCAGGGGCTGATCCGCCATTTCCGTCCGGAGATGGAGCGGCGGATTAACGAAAATAAGGGCACAGAAGTGCTGGAGGCGGCGGAGTGAAGCGATCTATCCCACGATCTAAATGGGCGGTCGCGCTATGGGTTTTTGCCGCATTTTTAGTTATTGCGAGTCTATCAAGTACATTGGTAGATTTGTTCGAATATTCAGATGAAATCGGATCTTTCAAATGGACAAATTTTTTTGATTATTATCTCCAAAGTTTGCTCATTGAGAACGGCATTGCATTGGTGCTTGGTGGACTGGGGGCGCTCTTACAATATCTGTTTGACATAAAGTGGTTATTGCAAATGAACGGCAGTATGGAGAGCGTTGATGCCTAAAGTGACCGTAGATGGCATCGAACTGGAAGTTCCGCAGGGAGCGACCGTGCTGCAGGCTGCGGAGCTTGCCGGTAAGGAAATTCCGCGTTTCTGTTATCATGAGCGCCTGAGCATTGCTGGCAATTGCCGCATGTGTCTGGTCGAAGTGAAGCCCGGACCGCCCAAGCCGCAGGCGAGCTGCGCACTGCCCGCTGCCGAGGGACAGGAAATTCGGACCGATAGCGCAATGGTCAAAAAGGCCCGCGAAGGGGTGATGGAATTTCTCCTCATCAACCACCCGCTTGATTGCCCGATTTGCGATCAGGGCGGCGAGTGCGACTTGCAGGATCAGGCGATGGCCTATGGCAAGGGGGGATCGCGCTATGAAGAGAATAAGCGTGCTGTAACCGAAAAATATATGGGACCGGTGGTCAAGACGATCATGACCCGCTGTATCCATTGCACCCGCTGTGTGCGCTTTGCCGAAGAAGTCGCTGGCGTAGAAGAAATTGGTGCTATTGGTCGCGGCGAGGGGATGGAGATTACTTCTTATCTCGAAGGCGCTGTGCATAGCGAGCTTTCAGGTAATGTTGTTGATCTGTGCCCCGTGGGCGCGCTGACCAGCAAACCATATGCTTTTGAAGCGCGGCCTTGGGAGCTGACCAAGACCATGGGCATTGATGTCATGGACGGTGTCGGAACCAATATCCGTATCGACAGTCGCGGCCGCGAAGTGCTGCGCTCCTTGCCACGCGTCAATGATGATGTGAATGAGGAATGGGCGACCGACAAAACGCGTCATGCCATTGACGGCTTGATGAAGCGCCGCCTCGACAAGCCTTATATCCGGCAGAATGGCACATTGGTGCCAGCTAGCTGGAACGACGCTTTTGAAGCCATTGCCGCAGTCAAAGCAGGCAGTTCGGTAGCAGCCATTGCGGGCGACCTGGTTGATTGCGAAACCATGTACGCGACTAAAAAGCTGCTGAAATCCATGAAATCGGACATGCTCGAAGGACGCCAAACGGGGCTGTCTTATGATGTGTCCAATCTCGCGGCCGTCAATTTCAACACGACCATCGCGGGTATCGAAGAAGCTGATGTGATCGTGCTGGTCTCCACCAATCCGCGCTGGGAAGCGTCTTTGGTCAATACCCGTATTCGTAAGGCGGTTCGCAAAGGCGGCGCCAAAGTCTTTGGTATCGGACCAGAGGCAGATCAAACCTATCCGGTTGAATGGTTGGGTGATGATATGGGCTTGCTGGCCAAGCTTCCAAAAGCCGCTGCAGACGCACTGAAAAATGCTGAAAAACCGGCATTGATCCTTGGTGGTGGCGCGTTAAGTGTGGAAGGCGCGCATGGCGCGGCTCTGAAACTGGCAGCAAAATATAAACTGGTTCGGGACGACTGGAATGGCTTTAACGTGCTTCACATCTGTGCTTCCCGTACGGGTGGATTGATGCTCGGCTATGCTTATGATGGTGGAATAAAGGCGATAGCCGCGAAAAAGCCGAAACTGCTCTTCTCGCTCGGCGCGGATGAAATGAATTACGACGCGTTCGAAAAAAGCTTTAAGGTTTATATCGGCCATCATGGTGATGCCGGCGCCCATGCCGCCGATGTCATCCTGCCAGCTGCCGCCTATACCGAGAAAAACGGGACTTATGTCAGTCTGGAAGGCCGCGTGCAGCGGTCCAGCAAAGCGATTTTCGCCCCAGGTGATGCCCGCGAAGACTGGAGCATCTTGCGGGCTCTGTCTGAGGTGATGGGCAAAACGCTACCGTTTGACAGTTTTGAAGAGTTACGAGTGAAAATGTATAAAGATCACTCGGAAATGGCTGAGGAAGGCCTGCTTTCCCTTGATTGGGCGCCGCCATCTGGATTGCCGGATAAGCCAAAAGGGCAGGGTGTTCATCCGATTAAGGATTTCTACCTGACCAATAGCATCACCCGCGCCAGTGCGACGATGCAGCGCTGTTCGGCTGAATTGCTGCACGGGGACGATATGCTGGAGGCCGCAGAATGACCGCCTATTTGCAATCTATCCTCGGTTATGAAGCAGGCTGGTTCGTCGGCACGCTCGCGTTGATCCTGTTGATCGCTCTGCCGCTTATGCTGGCGGTTGCGATGATCATCTATACCGATCGTAAGATTTGGGCGGCGATGGCGTTGCGCAAAGGGCCCAATGTGGTCGGGCCTTTTGGATTGCTGCAATCCTTTGCCGATGGCCTCAAGGTTTTCCTTCAGGAAACGATCATTCCGTCCAGTGCGAATAAAGGCTTGTTCCTGCTCGCACCGATCCTGACCTTCACGGTTGCTTTGCTGGCTTGGGCGGTGATCCCGTTCAGCGAAGACATGGTGCTAGCGAATATCAATATCGGGCTTCTATACATACTCGCGATCAGCTCGCTTGGTGTTTATGGCGTCGTGATTGCGGGCTGGGCCAGTAACTCCAAATATCCTTTTTTCTCCGCGATGCGCGCTGCAGCTCAGATGATCAGCTATGAAGTCTCCATCGGCTTCATTCTGATTTCCGTGGTGCTGTTCGCCGGAACCTTTAATCTGGTCGATATCATCAAGTCGCAAGACGGGCATATCTTCGGCATGGTCAATGCTTATGGCCTGAACCCGCTGCTATTTCCTATGGCAGTGATGTTTCTTATCGCTTCAATGGCGGAAACCGCGCGCCATCCCTTTGATCTGACTGAGGCGGAATCCGAACTCGTTGCTGGCTATCAGACGGAATATTCTTCCATGGCCTTCGCGCTGTTCTGGCTCGGTGAATATGCCAATATCCTGTTGATGTGCGCGCTCAATGTGATCCTGTTCTGGGGAGGCTGGTTGCCGCCGATGAATGTGGATTGGATCCCATGGTTCGATATTCCGGGTATATTCTGGCTGTTCGGCAAGATGTTCCTGATCTTCTTCATCTTCAGCTGGGTCATGGCGACCGTACCGCGCTACCGCTATGATCAGTTGATGCGTCTGGGCTGGAAAATCTTCCTGCCGGTTTCAATTTTCTGGGTGGTCCTTGTAAGCGGCTATCTTATGCTGACGAGGTACGGGTGATGATTTTTAGCGCTTTTGCCACGGCCGCTATGGCAGGCATGGCGGTTGCTCCGCTTGCGGGCTATGATCCCCAAAAACACCTTGATGCGACTTTTTATGATTGCGCCAGCTATGGCACCGAGTATTTTGGTGAGGTTAACAACGCCAAAAACCCGGATGAATCCAAAGGGCAAAAAATTGGTATTTTAGTTTGGTTCGAGTTTGACAAAAACGCTGAAAAACCAAGCTATCGGAATATTCAATGGAAACATCTGACGAGCGGTCCCGCAAATCTTTTTAACGATGTCGACGAAAATTCTTATTTCGATGGCGAGTCTAACGGTAAGTGGGAAATCGTGGCATTGTCTGATGGGCATATCGCCGGTCATACGCATTGGGATAGGATTAATTTCTATCATAAAGTGACCGATCAACCCTTGGCATTGATGTCAGTCGTCCAAGAAGAGCGAGATGATCGTTCGAAGATTATGTTGGAACGTGTTTACCATGTGAAATGTGATATCTTCGACGATGAGAAAGCATTTAGATTATTCAGAGAGTTCGCCAAATGAGCATCGCACAAACCATCAAAGCCTTCACGCTTTACGAATTTATCGGCGCCCACGCGTTGACGTTGAAATATTTCTTCAAGAAGAAGAAAACAATCAACTATCCCTATGAGAAAAACCCGATTTCTCCTCGGTTCCGGGGGGAGCATGTATTGCGCCGCTATCCCAATGGTGAGGAACGCTGCATTGCCTGCAAGCTTTGTGAAGCGGTTTGCCCAGCGCAAGCGATTACGATTGAGGCGGAGCCTCGCGAAGATGGCAGCCGCCGCACGACGCGCTATGACATTGATATGACCAAATGCATTTACTGCGGTTTCTGTCAGGAAGCCTGTCCCGTGGATGCGGTCGTTGAAGGGCCGAATTTTGAATATTCGACGGAAACACGTGAAGAGTTAATTTACGACAAAGCAAAACTGCTTGAAAATGGTGACAAATGGGAGCGAGCCATCGCATCCAACCTTGCCGCCGACGCGCCCTACCGTTAAGGCGCTGACAGGATTCTAAGGGGGTTACGGAAACCGTTATAATGCAAATATTTGCTTTCTATCTGTTCGCATCGATTGTCATTGCCAGCGCGGCTTTTTGTATCTTTGCGCGTAACCCGGTTCACAGTGTTTTGTGGCTGATTTTGGCGTTTTTCAACGCTGCTGGCTTGATGCTTTTGGTGGGCGCGGAGTTTATCGCGGCTCTGTTGGTCATCGTCTATGTTGGCGCAGTCGCCGTATTGTTCCTGTTCGTCGTGATGATGCTGGATATTGATTTTGCCGAATTGCGCGCCGGTTTCATGAAAAACCTGCCTCTGGGGCTTTTGCTGGCACTAGTTTTGATGGCGGAAATCATCTTTGGCATCGGCGCATGGAGCGCCGGCGGCATGGGTGAGGCAACTGCCGTCGTCGGACCACAAGCAGGTGGGCCTTCCAATATCGAAGCTCTTGGCACCTTACTCTACACCAAATATGTATTTTTATTCGAGGCCGCTGGCCTTGTCTTGCTGGTTGCTATGGTTGGCGCAATCGTCCTGACGAACCGCAAACGCGGTGGTGTCCGGGTCCAGAATATTCAGAGCCAAGTCAGAAGGCAGCCGGAAGATGCGACGCGCAATGAACAGCCCGAAGTCGGCAAGGGGGTCGAGCTATGATCGGTATTGAACATTATCTGGTGGTCAGCTCCATCCTGTTTGTGATGGGTATGCTTGGCATTTTTCTGAATCGCAAAAACATCATCATCATTTTGATGGCGATTGAGTTGATCTTGCTCTCAGTCAATCTGAATCTGGTCGCGTTTAGCGCGTTTCTCGGCGATATGACGGGGCAGATTTTCGCCATGTTCGTATTGACGGTGGCTGCTGGTGAAGCGGCGATCGGGCTTGCCATATTGGTTATTTACTTCCGTCAACGCGGCACGATTGCCGTTGATGATGTCAACCGGATGAAGGGTTAAGGACTTGACGATTCAGCTTATCGTTTTCCTGCCCTTGTTGGCAGCAATAGTCGCAGGCTTTGGCAATCGTATGATTGGCAATGTTCCGGCAAAATTTATAACGACCGCAGCTTTGTTCGCATCATGCGCGCTCAGTTGGCCGGTCTTTATCGATTATATCTTGCTGTCCCGCGCTGCAGAAGTGGTGCCGGTACTGACATGGGTCCAATCGGGTAATCTCAATTTTGCATGGGCGTTGCGCGTCGATGCGCTGACCGCTGTGATGCTGGTTGTCGTGACCACTGTGTCCGCTCTGGTTCACCTGTATAGCTGGGGCTATATGGACGAAGACCCCGATCAGCCGCGGTTTTTTGCCTATTTGTCGCTGTTTACCTTTGCGATGTTGATGCTGGTGACGGCCAATAATCTGGTTCAAATGTTCTTTGGTTGGGAAGGGGTCGGACTGGCTTCCTATCTCCTCATCGGTTTCTGGTTCAAAAAACCAAGTGCAAGCGCAGCAGCCATCAAAGCTTTTGTCGTCAACCGGGTTGGCGATCTTGGCTTCATGCTGGGTATTTTTGGTACTTATCTTGTCTTTGGTACAGTCTCTATCCCCGAGATTTTGGAAGCTGCTCCGGCAATGGCGGGATCAACGATCACTTTTGCCGGCATGCGTCTGGATACGATGACGATCCTTTGCCTGCTTTTATTTATTGGCGCTATGGGCAAATCGGCACAATTGGGCCTGCACACCTGGTTGCCGGACGCGATGGAAGGACCAACGCCTGTATCCGCGCTCATCCACGCTGCAACGATGGTTACTGCCGGTGTCTTCATGGTTTGCCGTTTGTCACCAATGTTTGAAACCAGTGAAGTGGCTTTGGCGGTCGTTACCGTGGTCGGCGCGTGTACAGCAATTTTTGCAGCGACCGTTGGTTTGGTGCAGACCGATATCAAACGGGTGATCGCTTACTCGACCTGTTCACAGCTCGGCTATATGTTCTTTGCCGCGGGCGTTGGCGCTTATAGCGCGGCGATGTTCCATCTGTTTACCCATGCGTTCTTCAAGGCGCTTTTGTTCCTTGGCGCAGGTTCTGTGATCCATGCGATGCATCATGAACAGGACATGCGCTATTATGGCGGACTTCGAAAAGAAATTCCGTTCACATTCTGGGCCATGATGGCAGGTACGCTGGCTATTACCGGTGTTGGTATTGTCGGGCTTGGTGGTTTTGCGGGCTTTTATTCAAAAGATGCGATTATCGAAGCTGCCTTTGCTAGCGGCACCAGCACGGGGCAATTTGCTTTTGCCATTGGTGTACTGGCGGCGTTGCTGACGAGTTTCTACAGCTGGCGCCTGATGTTCTTGACCTTCTGGGGCACGCCGCGCTGGATTCAATCCGAACATATTCAGCACAGCGTGCATAAAACACCGGAAACAGCTGAAGACTCAACGGGCGGTTACCATCCCCATGAAAGCCCGTTTTCTATGTTGATACCGCTGGGCGTTTTAGGCTTCGGCGCGATTGCTGCCGGCTATCTGTTCCACAATCAATTTATCGACGCGACCGAAGGTTTCCGGTTCTGGGACGGCAGTCTGGCGTTTGATCGCCACTTGATGCACGAAATTCATGAAGTGCCACTCTGGGTTAAATTGGCTTCGACAGTGGCTATGCTGACCGGTTTGACGATCGCTTATCTGATGTATTTCCGGGGGAAAGATCGTCCTGCGCGTTTGGCGAAGACATTCCACCCGCTCTATACATTCTTCTTCAACAAGTGGTATTTTGACGAACTGTATAATCTGATTTTCGTACGCCCGGCCTTCTGGTTCGGACGGTTGTTCTGGAAAGCCGGTGATGAGGGCACGATTGATCGCTTTGGTCCCAATGGTGTCGCGGCGGTTGTTGCCAGCGGCGCAGGGGTCGCGAAACGGTTCCAGAGCGGATATCTTTATAGCTATGCGCTAGTCATGCTGCTCGGATTGGCGGCAGCGGTAACGTGGCTTATTGTGCGGGGAGCGAACTGATGAACCAGCTTGATTTCCCAATCCTGTCATTGATGATGGGGCTGCCGATGCTGGCCGCAATCATCTGTCTTTTTGTTGGCGCCCATGCCGCTCGATTGCTGGCGCTGGGTACAACGCTGGTGCTTTTTGCGCTCGGTATCGTCCTGTGGGCAAATTACGAGATTGGCGGACCGCAATGGCAATATGTCGAACGGGTCGAACTATTTGGTAACTTCGCCTGGGCACTGGGCATAGATGGCATATCGATGATGTTGATCATGCTGACGGTTTTCTTGATGCCAATCTGTATCGGCGCAAGCTGGGAAAGCATCCAAAAGCGCGTTGGCGAATATATGGCGGCCTTCCTGTTCATGGAAGTGCTGATGATCGGCGTGTTTGCAGCGCAGGATATTTTCCTGTTCTACATATTGTTCGAAGCTGGCTTGATCCCGATGTATCTGATCATCGGTATCTGGGGTGGCGCGAACCGGATTTACGCGAGTTACAAATTCTTCCTCTACACGTTGCTTGGCTCTGTTGTGATGTTGATCGCCATGTTGTGGATGGTGCAGGATGCGGGCACCAGCGATATCCCTACCTTGCTCAACTATGATTTTGCGCCCGAGGCACAGACTTGGCTCTGGTTAGCGTTTTTCGCTAGCTTTGCGGTCAAAATGCCGATGTGGCCCGTCCATACGTGGCTACCCGACGCACACGTTCAAGCACCGACCGCCGGTTCTGTCATACTGGCTGGCGTGTTGTTGAAAATGGGCGGCTATGGCTTCTTGCGTTTCTCCATCCCGATGTTTCCGGAAGCGTCAGAGCAATTTATCTGGTTGATTTTCGGATTGTCGATGGTCGCCGTGATCTACACGTCACTTGTCGCCTTGGTGCAGCAGGACATGAAAAAGCTCATCGCTTATTCCTCCGTTGCCCATATGGCGATTGTGACCGTCGGATTGTTTGCGTTTAACCGTCAGGGTATTGAGGGCGCGATCATCGTGATGTTGAGCCACGGGCTCGTATCCGGCGCGTTATTCCTATGCGTGGGCGTGATTTACGACCGACTGCATACCCGGGAAATTGACCGTTATGGCGGGCTTTCGATCAATATGCCGAAATATGCCGTTCTCTTTCTGCTCTTTACGATGGCGTCCATCGGACTGCCGGGTACCAGCGGTTTCGTCGGCGAATTTCTGTCGCTGATCGGTCTTTATAAAGTGAATAGCTGGGTCACGCTTGTCTGTACTGTCGGTATCATATTGGGCGCAGGCTATATGTTATATCTCTATCGCCGGGTCGCTTTTGGCGAGCTGGTTCATGAAGACGTCAAGGCGATGCCCGATCTGTCCGCGCGTGAGATGGCGTTGCTTGCGCCTATCGCCGCAGCAGTCATGTGGATGGGTGTTTATCCGGAAAGTTTCATGGCCCCTATTCGTGATGATGTCGGAACGCTGGTTGCGCGGATTGATCGCGCTGCGCCCGAGGGGGACGCACATTTGAAAATGGGGCAAGCGAAAGCCGCACCGGCTACCCATGAAACAGAAGCCGGTCACGGGGAGTCGCACTGATGGACTATAGACTTTCACTGATTTTCACGCTGCCGGAGATCATTCTTTCGGTGAGCGGTATGATATTGCTGCTGATTGCGGCATGGGGCGGGCTCAAATCCGCACGATTGATCAGCATATTGGCGGTTGTCGCGCTGTTTGGTTCATCGGCTTATGCGCTGGAATTTCTGACCAATCCATCCTTTGAATTTGGCGGAGATGCCTTTTACGGGCTTTACCGTATGGATGCTTTCGGCAGTTTCGCGAAACTCCTGATCTATTTGGCCGCGATTGTTTCGCTGATGATTGCGCCACGCTTCTTTAAAGATAGCGGTTCCTATCGCCCGGAATATCCGGTGCTAATCTTGTTCGCGACCGTAGGCATGGGCATGATGGTATCGGCTGTCGATATGATGACGCTCTATATCGGACTGGAACTTAACAGTCTGTCCGCTTACGTTTTGGCGAGTATCATTCGCAATGACGTCCGTTCTTCCGAAGCCGGTTTGAAATATTTCGTACTGGGTTCCTTGGCGAGCGGCATGCTCTTGTTCGGTATTTCATTGGTTTATGGTTTTGCCGGATCGACAAATTTCTCGGTCATCGCAGATACGCTGAGGGGTCAGCTTTCGACCGGACCGCTTATCGGTGTCGTCCTGGTGCTTGCTGGTCTCGCGTTTAAGATTAGCGCCGTGCCGTTCCATATGTGGACGCCAGATGTTTATGAAGGCGCTCCAACGCCTGTAACTGCCTTTTTCGCAAGCGCGCCCAAAGTAGCCGCCATCGCGTTGACCGTTCGGGTTATCATTGATGCCTTTGGTGGTCAGACATCGACATGGCAGCAGATTATCGTTTTTGTCGCACTGGCCTCCATTGTCCTTGGCGCTGTTGCGGCCATTGGCCAGCAGAATATCAAACGGCTGCTTGCCTATAGTTCGATCAACAATGTCGGTTTTCTGCTCATTGGTTTGGCCGCGGGCACGCCGGAGGGTATTTCCGCGATGTTGTTCTATCTTGTCATATATCTGGCAATGACATTGGGCAGTTTTATCTGCGTCATGGAAATGCGCGATGCGGAGGGCAAGCCACTGGAGTCCCTTTCCAGCCTTGCTGGCCTGTCTCAGACGCGTCCGGGTCTGGCTGCGGCATTTGCGGTGTTCATGTTCTCGCTGGCCGGTATCCCGCCGCTCTTCGGCTTCTGGGGCAAGTTCCTTGTATTCGATGCCGCCGTAGCTGCAGGCATGTTACCGCTGGCAGTCATTGGTATCGCAGCATCAGTGATCGGCGCCTTCTATTACATTAAAGTGGTCAAGATCATCTATTTCGATGATCCAGCGGATCAGATCGTCAAAACCGGTCACAAGACGGAAAATGGCCTGATCGCGCTGATGGCCTTGGCCGTGTCGCCACTTGGCTATCTAACCATTCCACTCTTGGCTCCGGTAACAGCGACGGCGGCCCAGGCTTTATTCTGACCTTTCATATAGAAACGGTAGCCGAGACCGCATCGACCAATGCGGATATGAAAGCCCGTGCCTTAAAGGGCGCAGAGGAGGGGCTATGGCTCCGCGCAGAGAGGCAACGGGGCGGTGTCGGGCGCTTGGGGCGTAAATGGGAAAGCCCGCAAGGCAATCTCTATTGCAGCACTTTGGTGGCTTGTCGGCGTGACGACCCATCGCCATCGACTTTGTCTTTTGTAGCCGCGCTGGCGGTTCATAAAGCGATTAGCGCGCATCTGCCGCATGAGGATGTACGGCTCAAATGGCCGAATGATATCTTGGTATCGAGCCACAAAATTTGTGGCATCTTGCTGGAGCGTGCAGGCGATATGATCGTCGTTGGGATTGGTATCAATATTGCCATCGCTCCTGAGGTAGAGGGGCGAACCGTTACGTCTCTGCATAAAGAAGGCGCGGCGGTAGATGTCACCCCGGCAAGCTTTTTGGACAGCCTTGCGCAATTTTTTTCCGATGCCGTGCATGACTGGCGACAACTGGGATTGTCGGCGACTTTGACAGCATGGCAACAGCGGGCCCATCCTCTGGGCACCCGCTTGTCGACCAGTGATGATACGGGCGCGCGTTTGGAAGGCGAATATGCCGGCTTGTCTGATGATGGCGCACTGCGCTTGAGAAAGGCTGACGGAGCGCTTATCGAGATACATGCTGGCGATGTTCATGTCGGCTAGAAGGAAGGATTCACCATGCTGCTCGCGATAGATGCCGGTAATACAAATGTCGTGTTCGCTCTTTTTGACGGGGATGAAGTCAAGGCGCGCTGGCGTATTGCGACGGACGCGCGGCGGACGGCGGACGAATATGTTGTCTGGCTGCGGCAATTGCTCGATCTCAATGGACTGGGCGTGGATGCGATTGATGCGGTTATCATCGGCACGGTTGTGCCGCGCGCGCTCCATAACCTGACGGTCTTGTCGGAAAAATATTTCGGCGTAACACCATTGGTCGCTGGTCGCGGGGACGCGCAATGGGGCGTGGCACTGGATGTCGCGCAACCCGATACGGTTGGCGCAGACCGGGTTTTGAACATCATTGCCGCCCATGATAAATATAAGCATGATGTCGTCATCATTGATTTTGGCACCGCGACGACTTTCGATGTTGCGGATTATGACGGGGCCTATAAAGGCGGCGTCATCGCGCCGGGGATTAACCTGTCGCTCGACGCACTGGTTGGCAAAACCGCTCAGCTTCCACGCATTGCACTCGAAGCGCCTGAAGATGATAATGTCATTGGGCGGACGACCGAAAGCCAGATGCTGATTGGTATTTTCTGGGGCTATATCGGCATGATCGAAGGGTTGGTCAAACGGACCAAAGCACAGATCGGTCGCCCCACCACCGTTATCGCAACCGGCGGATTGTCGGTATTGTTCGATGAACATACAGACGTATTTGATCATCTTGAGTCCGACCTTACGTTGCGCGGACTGTTCATCCTCTATCAGAGAGCAACCAACACCTAATGATAAAACCAAAAAATGAACTTCTCTTCCTGGCCCTTGGCGGGTCAGCGGAGATTGGCATGAACGTCAACCTATATGGCTGTGACGGCAAATGGGTGATGGTCGATCTGGGGATGACTTTCGCGGATCCCGGCTATCCGGGCATCGACCTGATTTTACCCGATCTTGAGTTTATCGAAAAGCAGTCCAAAAATCTGCTCGGTATAGTTCTGACCCACGGGCATGAAGATCATATCGGGGCGATCCCCTATTTTGCAGCAGAGCTCGATGTTCCGCTCTATGCGACGCCGTTTACAGCAGGCCTGATCCGCCGAAAACTGGCTGAGGCCGGTCTTGAGCATGATGTAGAGCTTAACATCATTCCCAATGAAGGCAGCTTTGATCTGGGACCTTTTGGTTTCCGTTATCTGCCGATTGCCCATAGCATTGCCGAGGGTAATGCGCTGTTGATCGATACGCCGTATGGCAAGATTTTCCACACCGGCGACTGGAAGCTGGATGACGAACCAATGCTGGGCGTTCCATCAACACCTGAGCAGCTGAAAGCTGTGGGTGATGAAGGCATTTTGGCGATGGTCTGTGATTCTACCAATGTGTTTAACAATGATGCATCCGGTTCAGAAGGCGATGTTTATCGCAATTTGATACGGGTGGTCGACAATCTGAAGAACCGGGTTTTGGTAACGACATTTGCGTCTAATGCGGCGCGGCTTCAGACGCTGGGTGAAGTTGCGAAACATAGTGGACGCCAATTGTGCGTTGCAGGACGGTCGCTCGACCGGATGATCGAAAATTCCCGTGAGAACGGCTATCTGAAAGACTTTCCACCAACTGTGGATTTTGATGAGGCGATGAATATTCCTCGCGATGAAATCATGATTATCGCCACTGGTGGTCAGGGCGAGGCGCGGGCCGCTCTGGGACGAATTGCCGGCGAAAGCCACAAGATAAAGCTGACTGAAGGCGACAATGTGCTGTTCTCGTCCAAACAGATTCCCGGTAACGAGATTGCCATTGGCCGCATCCAGAACCAGCTTGCGGCCAAGGGCGTGGTGATGATCACCGACCGACAAGAGCATATTCATGTGTCGGGTCATCCCGGTCGTCCCGAACTGGCTAAAATGTACGAGTGGATACGGCCAGAGATTTTGGTCCCGGTCCATGGCGAAATCCGTCATATGAAAGAGCAGGCGCGCTTTGGAGCGGAGCAAGGGATTTCCAAAAATGTTTTTCAGCAAAATGGGGACGTCGTTCGCTTGGCACCCAATGGCCCGAAAACTGTGGGTCAAGAGAAGACAGGGCGCCTGGTTGTCGATGGTGATGTGATTATCCCAGCGGATGGCAAAACGTTGAACGAACGCCGGAAAGTCGCCTATAATGGCAGTATTTCTGTTGCAGTTGCGCTTGACGGTCGGGGAAAAATTTCCGGCCAACCCATGTTGCGATTATTGGGCGTGCCGCTCGAAGAAGATGAGGAAGATTTTCTCGACGAAATGTGTGAATCGATATTGAAGAAACATAAAAAACCGGTCGGTGACTTGAACAGGTTTTCTGAAGAATTGCGCTTGATGGTCAGGCGCAGCGCGACTGAATGGACCGGCAAGAAGCCTGTCGTTTCTGTTCTGGTGGTGGAGGCGTAAACATAATGGATTGGACGTCAATCATCGCGATTTACGTGCTATTTTGGGTGTTGTCGGCGTTTGTTATATTACCCTTTGGCATTCGCAGCCATGCCGAAACGGGGACAAAAATGGTCAAAGGACAGGCTGATGGTGCCCCGGTGAGCTTTCGACCTGGCCGGGTGCTGCGGAACACCACATTGCTGGCGACGGCTGCCTTTATTCTATTCTATTTCAATTATACCAATGAATGGATTACCGTCGATGATATCGACTTTTTTGGCAGTCGCGAACGGTTAGATCAGCGATAATATCGGTACCGAAAATTATTTAGTTACGAAGGCGTTCGATAGCTTGGGCTAAAGCAACATAGAGTTTGCCGATATCAGATGACAGCAACGTCACGCTAATTGCACTGCCGTCACGGGTTGCCAACACGCCACGCAACATCGTCTCGAAATCATGAATATAACGGTTCACATGTTCGCGAAATTCCGAGTTGTTATCATATTCGGTCAAGATCTCGCGGACTTCTCCGGCATCAAGCAATCGCACCGCGCGCCGCGTAAAGATTCCGCGATCTCCCTTCAGATAAGCGGCCCATTCGGTATCCGTTACTTCGTTTGACAGCAATTTGGTTACATCGATGGCCGTAGAGTTGAGAGACTCGGTCAGCAATGCCACCCGCCGCGTGAAATTTTCATCGCTACTCTGTTCAGCTTTTTCTTTGGCGAACAAAATACGTTGCTCTAACTTGCTGGTCATGTCCTCAATCGCCGTGAGTTGATCGGTGAGATGGCCGGCTGTTGACTCGGTCGTTGCAACCGCTTTGGAAACGGCTGTTTCCAGTTTGGGCGCGATTGAAGAAATTTTCTCTTCAATAATTTTGTTAAGTGCTGCTTCGCTCACTTTCTCAAAAGATTCAGCAGAACTGGAAATTGATTTTTCCAGCGCCTCACGAGAATGTTCAGAAGCTTGCCGCGCGGTTTCTTTGACGCGCAGCAGGGCACTGATAAGCTTTTCGCCAGCGCTCTCGGCCAACGCCTCATTTTGTTCGCGGACGTCTTGCAATTCTTTGGCGAGTCCTTCGATTTTGCCGAGGACATTTTCTGTGGCTATATCGCCATCATCGCTTAGTTTTGCGAGCTTCGCGCGCTGTTCGTCAATGGCTTCGTCAGATTTCTCGATTTTTGCGATGACTTGATCGGTCACGGTTCCAACGTTTCCTGCTTCGTCGGCCATCTGGCTGAACAGAGCCGAGCTGGCTTCGGACTTTTCGTTCATCCTGTCAAAAGCTGCCGGCAGCGTCTCGTCAAGTTCACGTGCTCCGCTATCAAGCGCAACAAGCAGTGTTTCCATCCGTTCGATCATTTGATCTGCCGTGCCGTGACCTTCCTCGATCGATTTCTTAAGCGCATCGCTATTCTGTTCCAGCGCTGTCATCGCAAAGGCCAGTTTGGCGGTTTTTTCGCCGCTTTCATTGTCGAGTGTTTCGACTTGGGTTGAGATTTCCGCCACGTTCTGATGCAGCTCGGCGACTAGCGCTTTCAACCGCACTTCTTCGTCATCCGCAGTTTTACCGACCAGTGCTAAAGTTTCTTCTAATCCCACCAAATCAGCCTTGATTGCCTGCGCGCTTTCCGATGTTTCCGCAGCCAGTTCGGATCGTGTCTTGTGGAGAGCATCAATAACTTCTGCCGAGGCATTTTTCAAAACACCGGCGATGCGGGTTGATCCGGTCTCTGCCTCAGTAAGTTGCTTGGTGAACTTCTCTTTTATCTCTTGAGCAGTCGCTTCAAGGTTGGACAGCGAATCTTCTGATCGCTCGGTCAGAGCATCAATGCTTGTTTTGGCTGCCGCACCAACTTCTCCGACGCGTCTCAGCGTATTGACCATAGCGGCCATTTCTGTTTGTGCCGCACGGCCAGAATTACCAATCTGGTTGGTTACGTCTTTCGCTGTGCTGATGATGAACGGCAGATGCTCTCGCAATTGTTCGAGATTATTATAAGCGGTTCCGCCAACATCATCCAATTTTTTCATTTTGGACAGTCCGTCGCTCAAGGCCGTTTTGATATTGCTGGCAGCTTCGTTGAGATTTTTCGAAGATTGCGCGCCCAGCGTTTCAAGTTCTCTGGTCTCTCCGGCCAGAAATTCACGCGCCATCGCTAATTCGTTATTTACGGTTTTTAACCGAAATTCCAATTGCTCTGATTCGATCCGCAATGAGGAGCCGACGTCCGTAAATCGTTTCGCTTCCCGGCTGCTGTTACGCATATAAAGCAGATAGAGAATAGCGAAGGTCGCAACGGGTAAGCAATATTGCGAAAGCAATTCAATTCCGCCCTTCATGGTAGGAATTGTTGTAAAAATGTCGCGATTGGCCCAGCCAAAAAAGCCGGTCCAAACTGCTATGGAAAGTCCGAGGAGCACAGGCGCAATATATTGGGATCTCGAAGAAGGAATGACCTCGTCATCGGTATAATGACTCCACTCGTCATCGCCGCTGGTTTCACCAACCGCTTGATCCGCTTCGCTTTCCGCTATGACACTGTCATCGTCGGTAGCCTGGTCGAGGGCCTCCTCGCCATCAGTTTCGTCAAACTCGACATGCTCTATATGAGGTTCTGTACCCCGGTCACGTCTGATCCCGATAATTTTTGATCCGCTTTTCATGAGTCGTATTTACCATAAAAATCGCTGAGAGAAACTATAAGTTAACCATGGCGTCTTAGAAGAGCCACATGTCATTTGATTATGGAGCGCTCGACGCAGCCTTAACAGCTGCAGTTGGTGACGATCAGTCACTCATCGCGGAACTGCGTGCAGCCTTTTTGGACAGTGCAAAAAGGCAGGTGGATTTGCTCCATCGGGCCCGCTGTGATGCCAATTGGGAATATGCCGCTTTGCGTTTGAAGGGATTGGCGGCAAGCTTTGGTGCGACCCATGTTTTAGATTTAGCACAAGAGGCGGCAACTTCTGCGCCCGGCGAACCGACTGTGTTAAAAAAACTTGAACGGGCCATCATTGCGATTGAAAAACATCGCGATTAATGGTGACGATTGTTGGTGCGATTGCGTAAAGATATCGCTTTGATGCCAACCCGGTCATTCCTATAAGATACCAAAGGCTTCGACTGGCTATTTGGGGTATATTTTGAGACTGGCACTTATTTCCGTATCGACTGAGCATGACGTGGGACATGGGCCTGTTGGCATGTTGCCTTTGTTCGATGGTAATATTGTTGAGAAGCAAGTTCGATCCGCGCAGAATATGGGCGCAGATAAGATCATATTGCTCAGCCCAACTATGCATGGCGGATTGTTGCAATATGTCGACGACCTGAAGCGTCGGGATATAGACGCTGAAATTGTCCGCAGCGCCAGCGATCTTAGTCAATATGCCGCGCCAGCGGATGATTTGATTTTCCTTGATGACGGCGTTTTTCTCGGCGAGGCCTTCGAAAATAGCCTTTCGACGCAATCGGATGAACAGATATATGTTGTCGCCAATGCGGATATATATGCCGATTTTGAACGCATTGACCTAAATCATCGATGGTTGGGTATTGGGCTGTTGAAAGCAGCGCGTCTTGAAGAAATATCCCAGATTCCGGAAGATTGGGATACTGGATCAGCCTTGCTTCGCACTGCAGTGCAATCGGAATGTCACCGGGAACTGATTTCAGACGAAGATATGCAAGCCGATGCAGTGTTGCAATTGCTCAATCGTGATGCAAGCGCAGCATTTGCCGCCAGACAGCTTGGCGAGATGCGGATTCCCAAACAGAATTTTCTGGACAGATATGCCCTCTGGCCGTTGATGCGGAAACTTATACCTGTGCTCTGGCAGGCTCCGAACGCCAAAAAATATATCGGCATGGCCAGCATCGCGTGCGGGGTTGTGGCCATCGGCCTTGGCTTTATCCTTTGGCCGGCTGTTTCGCTGGGTTTCTTATTTATCGGGGCATTGGCGCTGACACTGCACGATCGAATTTCCATTTTGTCGGTGGACAAAGGCTCGTCCGATTGGGTGCGACCATCTTTCCATTTCTTGGCAATGACGGCTTTGACGGTTACCGTGGTGAAGAACGCGCAAGCTTTGACGATGATTGTTGAGCTGGCTCTATTGCTGTTGTTGATGGGTAATTTATGGCTTGTCCGAGTAGGATCGGATAACATCCATTTAAATGGTATCAGGCCGGATATGCCACTGATTCTATTACTTTTATCACTGGCTGCTGCTCTCGGGTTCTTATCAATTGGCCTGGCGGGCGCAGCCTTATTTTGCATGATATATCTGATAGCCGCGTCGAGCGCCCGTTTTATGCCAGAATCGCCACCGGATCTCCATAAATAGAAGATATTGCACTTAGCCAGATATTAACCACATTGGCTTACGGCTAACTCCATGGTGAAGCGAGATTTTTTAATGGATCAGAATCCGGGCATAGGTCTTGTCCAGCAAGCTGCTGCGATAAGTGCTTCGAGCGCCTATATTTCCGATGATCTTGCGGCGGCCTTATTTCCGAAATCTGATATCATGCTGTCGGACCGAATGTTGTCTAACGGCCGACAATATCTGCAAGCTATCGTTCAAGAAATTGAAACAGAAATTTGTATGATCGCCGTTGAAGATTTAGGCGTCACGCATGATATGATTATCGAGATTGGTAATAGCGACAGAGGCCATAGCTTTCCGCTTCTCCAAAATGCTGGTTTGCTCGAAACAAAGGCGCTTTTGGAACATATTTTTACCAGCGTACAGCGCGCGGAGCTAGGGTCTCGGCTTTTGCAGAAAATTTCGCAAGCTGATCTGGAATCCGTTTTGACCCGTCATCTCGACAATGAAGAAGGCGCAATTGCTGACGCCGCCATGGCATTATTAGTTGCGCAGAGTCGAGACAATGCCGGGCCTGGATCGGTCCATGCTCATATTGGCAATCTTTCTGCGGAAATATTATTTGCACTCGCATGGCCGATTGCTGCCGCTGTTCAAAAACTGTCTGGCTATGATGGCCCCAATCTACACAAGGCCACGGAAAAACTGCTCGGACGACATGATGAAGGTGCCGCGACGCAAAGCCGTGCCCAACGTTTGGCGCAGCTTGTTGATCATATGGATAGCGCGGAACATCCGCTTCACCCGTTGCATGATGGTCTCGACTTGTTTCTGGCGCGGTTAGCAAAACGGTCAGGATTGTCAGTCGATCAACTGATTTTGTTTACTGCAGAGCCCAATATGATGCGGTTTGTTCTAACCATGCGCGCGGTCGATCTGCCAACCGACATTGCTTTGTCAATATTCGGTGTTTTGGAGGGCAGCGGTCAGTTGCTGACACCAGCCTCCTACAACGAAATTGACGGTGACAAGGCGGCAGAGCTGGTCAGCAAATGGTCAAGCAATATGCTTTACCAAGATGCACAACGTCAGTTGAACATTAATCTTCCAGGTTTTTCTGACTAATGCCGGTTACCGGCAATCTGGCGGAACCGGTTCGCGGGCAGCTCGACGGTGATGGCCGTCTGGTTTCTGCTGATCCGCCGTTGCTGCGTCTCCACTTGCATAGCGGTGGCTATGAAGGCGGTCCGTTAGCAGTTCCGCAATTGTCAAACCTTTGCCGATTGAGCCGCCAGCTGGACATGAACTTGTCTCGGCCCGTGCAGGCTGCCGATGACGATAATCTGATCAATATGTGGGTCGAAATCCGTCTGCAATCAGGTGGTCAAGATGGTAATATCGCAATCAGCATTATTGACTGGAAAGAAACGTCAGCGCCATCGACACAAAGCGAAACTTTGGGACGGCAACGCGATTTTGATCGATTGAATGGACGAGGATCCATTCGCACCGATGCTTCATTGCGGATCATGGCTTTATCTTTGCCAGGTGATCTGGACGCGGTGGAAAAATATGTCGGACAGTCGCTGCTCGATGTCATTGATTTTGTAGCACCGTCTAAACAAACGGTGTTGATAGAATCGATTTCGGAACGGCAGCCGGTGCGTGGCCAACATGTTCGCCAGAAACATGGGAAAAAATCCTATTATGATCTGTCAGGGCAACCATTGATTGACAATGACGGGCTATTTTCAGGCTATCGCTTTTCACTGGAGTTGGATGAAGAGCGGGACGCACAAGCGAGCGAGGATGCCACCGGATTGGGCACAGGCAAGGGCGGCTTGATTAGCGATTCTCTGTTCGGGTCCCAATTGGGCCCTGCATTGCGTCAGCCTTTGGGCAAGATTATTGCCAATGCCGAAACAATTGGCAGCCGATTGGAAGGTCCATTGCGCGGCGATTATTCCGACTATGCCAAAGATATTGCGTCGGCGGGCCGCCATTTAATGGATTTGGTCAACGACTTATCTGACTTGGAAGCGATACAACGGACCAGCTTTTCGGTTGCTGCTGATGATATCGACCTCGTCGATCTGGCACATCGGGCCGCTGGCTTGCTTGCGGTTAAGGCGGCTGATCATCAGATACGAATTGATCTGCCGGACAAAGATAAGGAAATGCCTGTAAAGGGCGAATTCCGTAGAGTTTTGCAGATATTGGTGAACTTGATTGGCAACGCGATCCGCTATTCGCCCGACGGTTCTGTGATCAAGTTACAGGTCATGCAAGAGGACGAGTTTTCACAGCTTATTGTCCGTGATCAAGGCGACGGAATTGCCGAAGATGACCAACAACGCATATTTGAAAAATTTGAAAGATTGGGACGCTCTGGCGATGGCGGTAGCGGGCTGGGACTTTTCATCTCACGTCGCTTAGCCAATGCGATGGACGGTAGCCTGACTGTAGAGAGCGCTGTTGGTAAGGGCTCTGCATTCAAGCTCAGCCTTCCCTCACGCACGGTTTAGGCACAAAAAAGGGAGCGATGAAGCTCCCTTTTCTATATCGTGAATTTTCGAATTACCGATCGCCAATTTCCACATAGTCGCGCTGTGAAGGGCCGGTATAAAGTTGGCGTGGCCGACCGATAACCTGGCCGGGATCGGAAATCATTTCATTCCACTGAGCGACCCAGCCCACTGTCCGCGCCAGCGCGAAGAGCGCGGTGAACATGGAGGTCGGGAAGCCAATGGCCGAAAGAATGATACCGGAATAGAAATCAACATTCGGGAAGAGTTTTTTCTCGATGAAATATGGATCGTTGAGTGCCATTTCTTCCAGTTGCAATGCAACCTCGAAGACCGGATCCGTGACTTTCAGCGCATCAAATACTTCGCGAACGGTTTTCTGCATGACCGTCGCACGGGGATCGTGATTTTTATATACACGATGGCCAAAGCCCATGAGGCGGAATGGATCATTCTTGTCCTTTGCGCGGGCAATATATTCAGGAATCCGGTCGGGATGACCGATTTCATGCAACATATTCAAAGCCGCTTCGTTGGCGCCGCCATGAGCAGGGCCCCAGAGACAGGCAATGCCGGCAGCGATGCAGGCAAAGGGATTGGCTCCCGAAGAACCAGCAAGCCGTACGGTAGATGTCGAAGCATTTTGCTCATGATCGGCATGGAGGATGAAAATTCGATCCATTGCCTTTTCGATAACCGGGTTCACTTCATAGGGTTCTGCTGGAACACCAAAGGTCATCCGCAGGAAATTACCGGTATAAGATAGACTGTTGTCGGGATGCATGAACGGTTGGCCCACCGCATATTTATAAGCCATGGCCGCAATGGTCGGCATTTTTGCGATTAAACGGTGACTTGCGATCATCCGTTGTTCGGGATCGCTAATATCCGTGCTGTCGTGATAAAAGGCAGAAAGAGCACCGACGACACCACACATGATAGCCATCGGGTGGGCATCACGGCGAAAACCGTTATAAAAAGTTGAAAACTGGTCGTGCAACATGGTGTGGCGCGTAATCGTATTGGTGAAATCCGCATATTCGTCGGCTGTCGGCAGTTCGCCGCGAAGCAGCAGATGGGACACTTCCATGAACGTGCTTTTTTCAGCCAATTGACCGATCGGATAACCGCGATGCAGTAATATGCCTTCGCCACCATCGATGAAAGTCAGTTCAGATTCGCAGCTGGCCGTTGATTTGAAGCCAGGATCATAGGTGAAGGCGCCCGTCTGACCGTAAAGTTTCCGAATATCTACGACATCCGGTCCTTCGGTGCCCTGCATGACGGGAAATTCGTAATTTTCGCCGCCGAGGCCGAATGATGCGCTATTGTTGCCCACAATATTGTCCTTTCTGCTCCTGAAAATTCAGGTTATTTTATTTGATCTGTAAGACGTCCTAACGACTCTTCCTTGCCCAAGAGTATCAGCACGTCAAAAATTCCGGGTGAACTGGTGCTTCCGGTTAAGGCGGCTCGCATAGGTTGTGCAAGCTTTCCTAACCCCAATTCGGCGGCTTCTGCTATGGCCTTCACTTTGTCCTCGGTCGCTTCCAGCGTCCAATTGTCAAGGTCAGCCAATGTAGAATGAATCGATTCCAGCAGTTGCCGCGCGGAATCATCTAGCAGAGATTGTGCCTTCTCGTCGAGGTCAAGTGGTCGTTTTTTATAGAGAAAAAGGCTATTACTGGCCAATTCGATCAAGTTTTTGGCTCGGCTTTTCAAAACGGGCATGGCTTGGGCCAATAAATCGCTATCGGCAGGTGATAATTTTATACCCAGTTCTTCTTCAATCCAAGGTGTCGTCAAGGCAACCAGCGCGCTGTCATCAGCTTCGCGAATATATTGGCCGTTGAGATTTTGGAGTTTTTTGGCATCAAAGCGTGAGGGCGATTTTCCTACCCCGGATAATCCAAACCACTCGATCGCCTGCGCGCGTGAGATGATCTCGTCATCGCCATGCCCCCAACCCAGGCGGAGCAAATAGTTGAACATCGCATCGGGTAATATGCCCATGTCTCGATAGGCCTCAACACCCAATGCGCCATGGCGTTTGGAGAGTTTCGCGCCATCATTGCCGTGGATTAACGGGATATGCGCGTAAATTGGCTCTTTCCAGCCCATCGCGCGGATCATCGCCAATTGGCGGAAGGCATTGTTAAGATGATCATCGCCGCGGATCAAATGAGTCACGCCCATATCATGATCATCCACAACAACTGCGAGCATGTAAGTCGGTGTGCCGTCAGAGCGCAGCAGGATGAAATCATCAATCTCGCTATTTTGGACAGAAACCTCGCCTTGCACAGCGTCCGCGACCGTCATTTTGCCGACGGTTTCGGTTTTGAGCCGGATGACATAAGGCGCGCCTTCGGAGGCTTCGGACGGATCACGGTCCCGCCAGCGGCCATCATAGCGCATGGGTTTCTTTTCCGCCTTTTGCTGCTCGCGCATTGCGGTCAGTTCTTCGGGCGTCGCAAAACATTTATAGGCATTGCCAGCGGCGAGTAGCTCGTGTGCGACCTCTGCATGACGGGCGGCCCGTTCTGATTGGAACACCGTTTGGTCGTCCCAATCTAGGCCGAGCCAATCCAGGCCTTCCGAAATCGCATCAATGGCCTCCTGTGTGGAACGCGCCTTGTCGGTATCTTCAATACGCAACAAGGCCTTGCCGCCATGGTGCCGAGCGAATAGCCAGTTGAACATGGCTGTACGGGCGCCGCCAATATGCAAAAAGCCGGTGGGCGAGGGCGCAAAACGCGTGACGACTTGATCGGTTTCATTAAGAGTCACGCTTTGTTTTTCCTCGTGTTAAGCAAATAAGATGCAGAGTGGCTTTGATCCAAACAGCCCTGATGTTACGACCGATAACGTCGGCGCGGCCACCATTTCTTGTTCGGATGGCAAGGCCCTTAGCATGCAGCATCGTGCGCGACAATTGCCTGAATATATTAGAAATTGGCAGATTTTCTATTGGCTAGAATCCCAATTGGAAAAAGAGCGTGACCGATTGGCGTTGTGGGTCCCTGTTGGTATTGGCTTGGGAATCGCTGTCTGGTTTCTTTTGGCAAGTTTGGCTCTTTGGATTGCATTTATCGCTCTCTCTTTAGGTTTGGCCTTAAGTGTCAAGGCGGCAGATCGAGGTGCGCGCATCAGCGATGCCCTGTTTTGGCTGCTGATCTTCATGGCGGTCGGCTGCGCGGTTATGTGGCTTCGATCTTGGACGGTTGCAGCGCCAGTCTTGGAGCGACCGATAGTCATGTCTTTTTACGCCGAAGTTGAAAAGAAGGAGAACGTTACCGCACGTGATATTGTCCGATTGACGCTGGCGACGCATGAAAAACAGGATTTGCCGCCAAGGGTTCGGGTCAACGTACCAATGGAAAAAGCTACGATAGATTTGCGGGCTGGCGCGGTCATTCAACTGCGCGCGCGACTAATGCCGCCAGCCATGTCGAGCTTACCTGGTGCTTATGACTTTTCCCGCCGCGCATGGTTTATGGGATTGGGCGCTACAGGCCAATTGCTCGGAGATATTCAGATCATTCACCCTGCAGAACCGTCATGGGGACCGTTTTCGCCCATGCCGGAATATCGGCAAGCGCTATCGGCTCATGTCCAATCGCGTATGGAAGGTGGGGCAGGGGCGATTGGGGCGACCCTCGCCACCGGCGATCGCGGGGCTATTAGTGACGACGATGCAGAAGCGATGCGCCGCAGCGGTTTGGCGCATCTGTTATCGATTAGTGGATTGCATGTGACAGCGGTTGTCGGTGCGGTCTATCTGTTGGTGTTGCGCATATTCGCATTGTTCCCGCCTTTGGCTCTGCGTTTTCGATTGCCGCTTATTGCTGCTGGCTGCGCGGCAGTTGCGGCGCTGGCCTATACGCTGATGACGGGTGCGCAAGTGCCCACTATCCGAGCCTGCGTTGCCGCGTTGCTGGTGTTAACCGCATTGATCCTAGGACGAAGCGCCATCACCCTACGGATGGTGGCTGCGGGCGCCTTATTCGTGCTTATCATATGGCCGGAATCTCTGGTCGGCCCGAGCTTTCAACTTAGTTTTGCAGCGGTTACCGCAATTATCGCGATGCATGAACATCCCAGAATACAGGCATTATTTGCACGGCGGGAGGAGCGTTTTTTGAAGCGCACGGGCCGAATCATCTTAGCGCTTTTCTTGACCGGACTAGTCGTCGAACTGGCACTCATGCCCATTGCTCTATTTCATTTTCACAAGGCTGGCATCTATGGTGCGCTAGCCAATATTATTGCAATCCCGTTGACGACCTTTGTGATTATGCCCCTGGAAGCCTTGGCACTTTTGTTGGATACGGCGGACCTCGGCGCGCCGATTTGGTGGATATGTGAAAAAGCGCTCAGTGGCCTTTTGGCGCTGGCGCATTATGTGTCCAGTCGTCCGGGATCGGTTACAATGTTGCCGACTATGCCGCTAGCCGCTTTTGGGCTGATCATCGCCGGTGGACTGTGGCTGTCTTTGTGGAGCGCGCGCTGGCGGATATGGGGATTTGCACCACTGTTTCTTGGGATGCTGCTGATAGTCATGACCCGGGCACCTGATCTGTATATTACGGGAGACGGGCGACATGTTGGTATCCGTAACGAAGCAGGTAATCTGGCAATGCTGCGCGCGGGAAGCGGTGACTTTATTCGTGACATTATATTGGAAAATGCCGGCATTGACGGGGATGCAATGGCTTTGGAGGATTGGCCCAATGCCGCGTGCAACTCTGATAGCTGCACAATCATCATGAAAGCTGCAGATAGAAACTGGGTGATTGTTGCTACGCGCAGTGCCCATTATATTCCGGCCATGGCACTATCGGCGGCGTGCCGCCGCGCCGATATTGTCATCAGCGAGCGCCGTCTTCCAGATAGCTGTCAGCCGCGCTGGATAAAAGCGGATCGCACATTTCTAAGTCAGGTGGGTGGAATGACGATAGACTTACAAAACCAGCAGGTCGTGACGGTTCTGGAACGCTCCGGGAGCCATGAGTGGATGCGTTTTACAGAGCCCAAGAGCCAGAGACGCAAGGACATAATCCGCAAGCCATCCGACGGACTAAAAAGCGGTCAGGACTAAAGCTACGATCAGTTATACCGCCGCAATAATCCTGCCATTTTGCCCTGAATACGCACTTCGCCAGCACCAAATATTTGTGGCTCGTAGGAGGGGTTTGCCGGATCAAGACGAACCTGACCATTATCTTTAAACAGATATTTGAGCGTCGCTTCCTCATCATGCACCAGCGCAACGACAATTTCACCATTGCGGGCGGTTTCGGTGCGCTGAATGAGCGCATAATCCCCATCAAGAATGCCGGCGTCGATCATAGAATCACCGGAAACTTCTAAGGCATAATGCTCACCTGCGCCGAGCAAGGCTGCCGGAACGCTGAGCGCCGTTTGGCCTTCGAGTGCCTCGATAGGAACACCGGCTGCAATTTTGCCGTGCAGTGGAATTTCGATAACATCATTGGCTGCCACGGGAATTTCTCTCATTGGCGCGGATGGGGTTGTATCAGCGCCGATATTGACCACGTTCGGCGCCGCTGGTTTCAAATTACCGCCTTCAGGCATTTTGGTTACTTCCAAAGCGCGCGCGCGATTGGGAAGTCGCCGTAAAAAACCACGTTCTTCCAAAGCACTGATCAACCGATGAACACCAGATTTGGACTTTAGGCCCAACGCATCCTTCATCTCTTCGAAAGAGGGAGATACGCCTGATTCTTCCAAGCTGTTATTGATGAAACACAGCAGTTCATGTTGTTTTGGTGTGAGCATATTTCATGTCCTTATCGGGAACGAATAAAGAACAATTATGAAACAAACGGTGCCAAGTCAAGCATTTTAGATGGCAATATATGAAACCGCGGCACCTATGGGCTGTTCGGGGTTATGCGCTGGACGAAAGAGCAGCGCATTGGCCGCTGCCAACATCGAAAGTTTGGCGCTGTCCTGGCTTTCAAGGGTTGAAATACCCGTGCCATCGACCCGCGCTCTCAAAAATTCGGCCCGCTGCGTGGTTGCTGGCAATGCGGTCTTGCTGTTCGCCATTTGTATAACAGGCATAGGGCTTAACGCACCCGCCAGATAGCGGATGAGCGGCAGCAGGAATAACGTCGCGGTAACAAAGGCCGAGCCCGGGTTACCGGGTAGAGCTACAACGAGGCTATTGCCTAGTTTTCCGGCCATAAGTGGCTTGCCGGGCTTCATCGCAATTTTCCAAAAATCGGTTTCGCCGCCAAGTTTTTTAAATGCAGGCGCCACCAGATCGTGATCGCCAACTGACGCCCCACCGATTGTCACGATGACATCACAGTCTTTGGCGCTTTCCAGAGCGGCGCAGAGGCTTGCCATATCATCTTTGATCCGACTGATTGAGCGGTACTGAACAGGCAAGGGAGCCAGCATCGCTGCAATCATGACGTCATTACTGGCCGGTATCTGATGAGCTTCCGTTTTACTTCCGGGAGCAACCAGTTCGTCACCGGTGGAAAGCACCGCTATTTTGGGGCATCGGCCCACAGAGACGCTGCCCAGTCCTGCAATTACCGCATGTCCTAAAGCTGCTGCGTTCAGCTGTGTTCCGGCCTTTAGCGCTACGTCGCCGGCTTGGAAATCGCCGCCTTGATAGCGGACATGTCGCCCTTTGGCGGGGGACGGATCACTGGTCAGCACAATCTTGTCACCATTTGGTTGAACATTTTCCTGCATGACGACGGTATCGGTGCCATCCGGCAGCAAGGCGCCCGTAAATATGCGGGCTGCTTGTCCCGGTTGTAGCGGCGGGCAGGGTGGGCTTCCGGCCTTGCATTCGCCAACCAATTGCCACGGACCCTTCCTATCTTCGAAACGGATGGCGTAACCATCCATGGCAGACATGTCGGCCGCCGGTTGGTTGCGCTTGGCGATCAGGTCTTCGGCAATATAGCGGCCCAGCGCTTCTTCGACAGGAACCGTTTCCGATGGCAATGGCTGGGCCATGGCAATGAGCCGCTGTTGCGCTTCTTCCAAGGGCAATAATGGCTTCATTCGGCGGTCCAGTCTCCTGACTTTCCACCCGATTTGGACAACAGGCGGATATCGCTAATCACCATATCTTTCTGCATCGCTTTGGACATGTCATATACTGTCAAAAGTGCGGTAGAAGCTGCTGTTAAAGCCTCCATTTCAACCCCAGTTTTGCCGGTAAGTCGCGCCATAGTATGAACTTTGATCCCGCTATCGGAAAATTCAAAATCCACGGCCACCTTGCTAAGCGCCAAAGGATGGCAGAGCGGAATAAGATCACTGGTTTTTTTCGCCGCCATGATCCCGGCAATTCGGGCCGTGGCCAGCACGTCACCCTTTTTCATTGCATTGGCTTTAATGGCTTCCAGAACATCTGCATTCATGCTGATAAAGCCTTCCGCATGTGCCTCTCGTATTGTTTCATTTTTGGCCGAAATATCTACCATGTGCGCCGTGCCATCGCCATCAATATGGGTGAGTTTGCTCATAGCAGTTCCTAGCCTCCGGTTAGAAGTTGGCGGGTTGCCACTTCAACGTCATCTTGCCGCATCAAGGATTCTCCCACCAGAAAGGATCGTGCGCCGGATTGTGACAATCGCTGGCAATCTTCATGCGTGAAAATGCCGCTTTCCGATACCATGATCCGGTCGTCAGGTACCAGTTTTGACAGCCTTTCGGTTTGTTCAAGGCCGGTTTCGAATGTTTTGAGATTGCGGTTGTTTATGCCCAATAGCCGCGATTTTAATTGGAGAGCACGTTCCAATTCTATTTCGTCGTGCACTTCGATGAGAGCATCCATCCCCAATTCCAACGATGCCGCTTCAATCTCGTGCGCAAGGCCATCGTCCAACGCAGCCATGATGATCAGAATCGCATCTGCGCCCAGCGCCCGTGATTCCTGCACTTGCCAAGGATCAACCATGAAATCTTTCCGTAAACAGGGCAGATCGCAAGCGGCTTGGGCCGCGACCAGATATTCGTCTGCTCCCTGAAAATAGGGGATATCGGTAAGGACGGACAGGCAGGCAGCTCCTCCCGCTTCATAAGCGCGGGCATGGGCGGGAGGGTCGAAATCCTCTCGGATCAATCCCTTGGACGGGCTCGCTTTTTTAATTTCAGCAATGAGCGCGAAGCCAGCGGCTGATTTTTCTTCAATCGCACGAATAAAGCCTCGTGGTGCTGCCTGATGCCTAACCTGATCGTGCATCGCAGAAGTTGTGATATCGGATTTGCGCTGGCTCACATGTTCGCGTTTGGCAGCACAAATTTCGGTAAGCTTGTTCATTGTCCGCGCCTCATTGGTTGGCGACCCAACAATTGAGCAGGGCGTTGGCTAGCCCTTTATCGAGTGCTTCGGCGGCTTCTTCGACGCCTGCTTCCCAGCTATCGGCCTCGCCCGCAACCATCAGCGCAGCGGCGCTGTTGAGTAACACGGCATCGCGATAGGCGGATGGCTCTCCCTGCAGTAAAGCCCGAAGGGCCGCGGCGTTATAGTCAGCATCACCGCCTTTTATGGCATCCGCGGTATGACGTGTCAGGCCCAGATCCTCGGGCGTAATCCGGCTGTGCGTAATGGACTGACCTTCGACAATCGCGAGCTTGGAGGGACCGGAAATGCTTAGCTCATCCAGACCTTCTTCCCCGGACACAATCATGATCTTGTCATAGCCAAGCTGTGCCGCCGCCTCTGCATAAGTATCAACCAGATCGGGAGACGCGACACCAATGAGTTGTCGCTTGACCCTGGCAGGGTTGCATAACGGGCCTAGCAGGTTGAAAATAGTGCGCCGACCAAGAGCTTTTCGAATGGGCGCGAGCGGACCCAGCGCGGGATGATGATTGGGCGCAAAGAAAAAGGCGATCCCCATTTCACGCAAGGATTGCTCACCGCCGGTGGCCGCTTTTCCTAGATCAAGGCCAAGAGCTTCCAGCGTGTCTGCCGCTCCCGACTTGCTTGATGCGGCGCGGTTGCCATGTTTGGCCATTGGCACGTCGCAAGCTGCAACAACCAGAGCTGTCGCTGTAGAAATATTCAGGCTGTGACTGCCATCGCCGCCGGTTCCGCATACATCAATGGCACCATCTGGCGCGTCGACGGTAATCATCCGCGCCCGCATTGCTTGGGCAGCAGCCGCTATTTCGGTCGCCGTTTCACCACGATCGGCTAAACCAACTAAAAAGCTGGATATTTCGGCACTATCGGCGTTTCCATCTAATATGGATGCAAAGGCCTGGCTGGCTTCGGTCTCTGACAACCGAACTGATGGATCGGGCAAGGTCATTATGTTCTTTCCTCTCCCGGTACGCCAGCATTCTGCAGCCGCCTTATCAGTCCACCGCGATGGGCTTCATCGCTAAATATCCGTGATGGAAGGAAATTAAACATATGGTCAGAGCGATAGAGCAGAATGACATTTTCGTCTGCGCGCCATTTGACCATGTCCGAAAATGTCAAATTGGCATGGCCCTGCGCATTGCTGGAATATAGTTTTTCATCATCCCACCAGCTGGTTGTTTCGAGGCGCAAGTCTTTCTGCTGCTTGTAGATTTTCTTGGAGAGGCGAGGCACCCACCATACCGGCAGAAGAACCGTAAATAGGCCTGCCACGATGCCGGCCCACAAGGTCATTCCAGCTATAAGTCCGATTGCCATGTTCAAATTATCAAAGCCATCCAGTGCAGAAATTATAAGGCCAACCAATGCTCCAAACAGAAGAAAATAGCCAAATCGCTTTACCGTAATTTGCTTCATATGAAGATTATAGGCGGCGCGCAGGTCCTCCTCATTGGGTGTAAAGACTAATTTCTCGGTCATGCGATTTGCTTGGGTTTCAGCCCAGCGAGTGCCATGAAATTGGCCAGCAACTCATGACCATATTCGGTGGCGATGCTTTCGGGGTGAAACTGAACGCCGTGAATGGGTAGGCTTTCATGACGGAAACCCATGACAGAACCGTCTTTAGCCGTAGCGTTGATTTGTAGGCTGTCAGGAATATCCTCGACGATCAGCGAATGATAGCGGGTAGCGGTATAGGGCGAGGGAATATCGGCAAAGACGCCGCTATTGTCATGCGTTACTGGCGATGTTTTGCCGTGCATCAATCCGCCGCGGACTACGGTACCGCCAAAATATTGGCCGATGCTTTGATGCCCAAGACAAACGCCCAATAATGGTTTTTCGGCATCTGCACAGGCCGCAACCAGATCAAGCGAGATGCCTGCTTCATTGGGTGTGCAAGGGCCGGGCGAAATCAAAAACGCATCCGCGCCAGTTGCCAAGGCTTGCCCGGCGCTGATCGCATCATTGCGTTCTACCCGCACATCTGCGCCCAGTTCCATCAGGTAATGAACCAGATTGAAGGTAAAACTGTCATAATTGTCGATAACCAAAATCATGAAATGCTGCCTAATGGTAAAAGTGCGGCAGGCCAAGTTTTTCTGCCACTTATCAAGCAGATCGTTTGACGGAAACAATCGGGATGATATTGAAGGGGAGGGGAGATCAGAATATGGGCCAACCGGTAACCGTTAACATTCCGCATAAATTGGGACTGACAGAGGCGCGCAGCCGGATTGGCAATGGCGTCCATACGTTAAGTGAATCGGTACCAGGAGCCACGATCACGGATCACCATTGGGAAGGCGATACGATGCATTGTACCCTAGAGGCAATGGGTCAGCAAATTGGCGGCGAAATGCAGGTTCGCGAAGATGAAGTCTACGCCATATTTGATTTGCCGCCCCTGCTCGCCATGTTCGCTAACAAGATAAAGGAAAAGCTCCAAAAGGAAGCGCCAAAAATGTTGGAATAGGATTCAGCCTTAAACCCACATTCTTGATAAGCTTGCAAAATATGCAGGGCCTTCATCATTTTCTTACTTCTTGTTGATAGCAGGTTACTTCAACAGGTGAGCAAGAAGTTTAAATGAAGTTAGATCAATCTCAATTTGATAATAATGGCGAAATGGCACCTCCCGTTTCAAAGCCAGTACATTTTTTTGAACGGATGACGGCGCGAATCTCGGGGCAAACGGCTGCTGCAACGTCGAGCCCGCCTCCACCTAATATCAAAACAAAAGAAGCCCTGCTTCTCCTACAGAATTACGAAGAGACCCGTCAGGGTTGGTTCTGGTCTACCGATAAAGACGGAAACCTAACCTATTTGACAGAGGCCGCCGCTCAAACTGTTGGTAAAACGGCCAACGATCTTGTCGGTACGCCGTTTACTCAGCTTTTTGTTGGTGACGAACAGGCACGCGATAATCAGCGAACCTTACCATTTCTGCTCACCAAGCAGACGAAATTTATGGAGCTGCAATTGCAAGCGGCCACGACAGATGAGGACATATGCTGGTGGGCCGTTTCTGGTAGTCCTCAGTTTGACAAAGCTAGAAATTTTACCGGCTTTCGCGGCAGTGGCACCAATGTGACGGCTCAGCGCCGGTCTGTTGAAGACACAGCGCGCATGGCAATGTTTGACTCCTTAACCGGCCTTGCCAACAGAGCGTCCATGTCGAAAAAACTCGACACGACACTTGCTGCATTTCAACAGCAGAAGCGAACATGTTCTATCATGTTGCTGGACTTGGACCGATTTAAGATCGTGAACGATACGCTGGGCCATCCCGCCGGTGACAAGCTGCTGAAACAAGTGGCAAAGCGTTTGATCCGAGCAGTGGGAGATGCCGGTGAAGTAAGCCGTCTTGGTGGTGATGAATTTCAGATATTGTTGCAAGATTGGGAAGATCGGGGTGATTTGGGAGAACTTGCCAATACCATTATTTCCGTTCTTTCACAGCCCTATAGCATTGAAGGCAGCCGATGCATTATTGGTGCATCGGTCGGTATTGCCATCAGCCCGTTTGATGGTCTGACGTCGGAAGATTTGGTGCGAAGCGCAGATCTCGCGCTCTACGCGGCAAAAGGCGCGGGTCGTGGCCGGTTCCAGTTTTTCGCCCGTGATCTTCAACAAGCAGCGGAGGATCGCCGAATTCTTGAGGAAGATCTTCGTGATGCTCTATCCAAAGACGAGCTAACATTATCGTATCAGCCTATCGTGAACGTTAAAAACAATACCGTTACTGGATTTGAGGCGTTGATGCGTTGGAACCATCCGGAACGGGGCCCCATTTCTCCAGCTTTGTTCATTCCGATTGCGGAAGATACGAATCTCATCGGGCCAATGGGAGAGTGGGCTCTTCAAAAGGCTTGTAAAGATGCGGCAAAATGGCCGGGAAATATTCGTGTTGCGGTCAATGTGTCGCCGATTCAATTTGCAGACGATCAGCTCCCTCATTTGGTGAAGCAGGCTTTGAAAACATCGGGCTTGCCGCCTGCACGCCTTGAGTTAGAAATTACGGAAAGTGTGTTCTTGGGCGAGTCGGCCGAAACGGAAGAAATGTTTACTGCCTTGAAAGAAATCGGCGTTCGCCTAGCGCTCGATGATTTTGGTACCGGCTATTCATCGCTTAGCTATTTGCAAACCGCACCATTTGACAAAATTAAGATAGACCAAAGCTTTGTGCGCGGGGCCAATGAACCAGGGTCTCGCAACGGCGCCATTATCGCTGCTATTGTGGCGCTTGCCGAAGCACTGGATATGGAGACCACAGCTGAAGGCATTGAAGCTCTGGATGAGTTGGATTGGATTCGCGATTTGCAGGTCAGTCATGTTCAGGGTTATGTTTATTCTATGCCGGTGAAAAATGAACAGCTGTGCGAAAAATTTGAGAGCGGTGACTGGGTCATCATGCCAGAAGGCCCTTCGAAACAGCGCAGCGAGAGATTTTCGATGTTTCGTAAGGTAGGGATTATCCATGACAATAGCACCTACAAGACCATGGTCCGCAATCTTTCGAAAACCGGGGCGCTGATTGAAGGAATTGTCGATGTGCCGGTCGGAACGCGATTTGTTGTCGATTTTGGTGACGGTCAAATCGCTCTTTCCACGGTGAGACGGTCAATGGAACAACAACAGGGCATCGAGTTTGACCAGCAGCTGGTGGATGATGGCAATGGCGGGCTTTGCACCAGAAACCGAGTGTCGCCTTATCTTATCGCTGCAGCAGGAATGAACATTCCAAATGTGCCGGCGAACTTCTATCCTAAAGAGGTTGCGCCTCAAATAAACGGCGCCTTACCGGCTTTTTATACCACAGATTCATGGAAAGCCGGCTAGCGTTCAAGCAACAGGCAATATACCCTATTGCCCAAATCCGATATCCTGTGCGCGCCGAACCGCTTCTTTCGCCGCTGCCAGTAAGGCTCCCGATTTTGCTTCACATTCGCGCAGCTCATAGGCGGGGTCGCTATCGGCGACTATACCAGCGCCCGCCTGAACATGTAGCATCCCATCTTTGACAATGCCTGTCCGCAGAACGATGCAGCTATCCATACTGCCATCTGGCGAGAAATATCCGACGCCACCAGCGTAAGCGCCGCGGGTTTCTGGTTCTAATTCAGCGATAATCTGACAGGCCCGGACTTTCGGCGCCCCGCTTACCGTGCCAGCAGGAAAACCGGCAAACAGCGCATCAAGCGCGTCCTTGTCCGGTGCCAGTTCGCCAACAACATTCGACACAATATGCATGACATGGCTGTAAAACTCGACGGTGTAGCTGTCGGTGACTTCGACGCTATTGGCTGTGCTGACCCGACCAACATCATTGCGGCCAAGGTCGAGTAGCATCAAATGTTCAGCGCGCTCTTTGGGATCAGCAAGGAGGCTATTCCGGTTTGATTTGTCTTCTGCGGCATTGGCGCCGCGGGGTCGGGTTCCGGCTATCGGACGGATCGTGACTTCACCATCGCGCGCACGCACCAGAATTTCGGGACTTGATCCGATAAGAGAAAATCCCGGCAGGTCGAGGAAAAATAGAAAAGGTGAGGGGTTTATCCGGCGTAATGCCCGATAAAGTTCCACTGGTGGTAGTGCGAAGGGGGCGGTGAATCGTTGCGCCAATACCACCTGGAAAATGTCACCGGCCTCAATATAATCTTTGGCGCTCAGCACCATATTCTTATATTCTTCCGGCTTTAACTTTGCCTCAAAGTCCAGATCGTCCGGATCAAGATCTTGGCGCGGGGAGGCCATTGCTGGAACGGGTGCCGCCATTTGCCGCTCGACTTCATCCAGCCGTTCCTCGGCGTCCGCGAGTTTGCTATCAGCATCACCGCTTGTTTCGGGCCAGACCGGTGCGACAAGAAACATCTCGTCTGCCAGTCGGTCAAAGATAACAATCACGGTGGGCCGGACAAATAGCATATCGGGCAGATTTAACTCGGACTGCGGTGCTCTGGGCAGTTTTTCTACCAAACCGATAGTTTCATAGCCAAAATAGCCGACAAGACAGGCAAGTGCACGTGGCAGACCCTCTGGCACATCCATCTGGCAACGTTTGACCAATGTGCGCAAGGCGTCGAGACTGTCTTCTTTTTCTGGTTCAAAATCGTCACGGTCGGTCAACCAGTTCGGATTGATCGATGCTTGTTCGCCATCGGCGCGAAATACCAGGTCGGGCGCAAGGCCGATAAGGCTGTGCCGCCCGCGTGTCTCTCCACCTTCGACAGATTCGAGGAGGAAATCCCCGCGATCGGATTCCATCAACTTCAGTGCGGCTGAAACTGGCGTTTCCGTATCCGCGACCTGCTTGCGCCATATGAGAGCTGGCTGCCCCGCATCCAGTGCCTTGCGGGCAGCTGTCATATTGAAGCTACGCACAATCAGTCCTGAACAGGCTGGTAACGGATCATTTAGTTACGGCCAAGCAGTTGGTTTCTCACCGCAGTCAACGCATCTTCATTCCGCTCGACACCGACATCGGCTTTCATCGCGTTGATAAACTGTTCGGTATACTCATTTCCAAACACCTGTTTAAACTGAGCGCTTGTTGCATTGAGTAGGTCGGTGCGCTCGGACGCATCGCCGCGATCGATATTGTCGAGATTGACAACAAACCAACCCTGGTTTTGCGGTGCTTTTAAGGTTTTAGCAGTGCCCTCGGCCATGCTGAACATCAATGTGAGCGGTGGCGGGACTTGACCCTGCTGGCTCTGTCTGGCGAGTTCGGCGCGGGTGCTCTTAACGGTCTCGATGGGCGGCAATTTTACGTCGGCATCGGCAACGGCTTTGGACAGGGCAGTGCCAGAACTCACTTGGCTAGCAATTTGATCGGCGATGACTTTGGCCTTTTTGGAGCCCTCATCCAAAATATAATCGCGAGCGACGATTTGCTGGATGGATTTTAGCGGTGGTGGCGCAGCATCGGCAATCTCTCTTACGCCCATAATCGCATATTGCTGACCAGGAATTATCTCGATAACCTGCGGATCGGAATCCTCTTCTAAAGAGAAAGCGACCGGTAATATCCGCTGCATTTCTGGGATAGGACGATAGCTGGGATCTTCTGGGTTCTGCCCATTGGCAAGAAGCATCGGTGTCGATTCAATCTTTAGCTCTTCTGATTCAGCGACGTCTACCAAGGAAGAACCGGCCGCAAACTCATCTTCCATTTTAACGGTCAATTCAGCCAATGCTTCATCGATTTTGTCGCGACTTAGTTCGGCGATAATTTGTGCGCGAACTTGCTCTAGGCTTTGCGCGGGAACTTTGCGAACGTCTTTGATTTGGGCAATATGCCACCCTAGAGCGCTTTGCGCTGGCGTAGATATGCCGCCTGCTGGCGCGCTGAAAATGGCATTAGCGACCGCTTGTGATGCTGTTCCGGCCAACGCTGTTTTACTGACCGAACCGACCTCGGCAACGGAAAGACCTACGGAATCAGCCGCTGCCGCGATGGAAGCGCCGCCGCTGATGTTGTCGGAAAGCGCCTTTGCCGCGGCCTCAGTTGGCAGGATAACCTGATCAATATTCCGGGTTTCACTCGCCGCATATTTTGCTTGATCCAGCTTATACTGTCCCTCAATTTCTTTCTCAGTCGGCTTGATTGTCTCGTTAAACCGCTCTTTTGAAAATAAGGCATAGCTGATCGACCGGCGTTCCGGAATGGTATAACGCGACCCGTTCTTGCTATAAAAAGCGGCGATGGCGGCATCGGCCGGTTTTATATTTTGAACAAATGCCGCAGAAGGCACGATAGCAATCTGCCCTTGACGGGCTTCCAACAGCAAAGCCGCATAAGGGGTAACCAGTGTTTTTGGGACAGACGCGCCAAAGCCCGCGACAGGGAGCAGCTGATCGGCCAGCAGATTGCGGGTAAAATCATCGCGAAGCTGCTGCTCGTTGATACCTTGTTGCTGCAACGCGCGGCGGAAGTTTTCTTCGCTAAATTGGCCATCGGCGCCCTGAAAAGAAGAGATTGCCGCAATCTCGCCGTCCACCAGCCGTTTGCCAGCGGTCATGCCATATTTATTACCGAAAGCAGCAATGGAAAAGCTATTGACCAGACGATCCAATATCCCATCAAACCCGCCACCCTCGACATAGGTTTTTAGATCAAGTCCGGTATTTTCACGCTGTTCTGCGCGAAAAGCATTGTTAATCGACTGGCTGAGTTCCGATGTCGTCAGTTTAGAATCGCCGATTTTCGCTGCTGTGCCAGATCCTGTGACACCACCGAAAGCACCGGAACCGGTAACATCGGCAGATGCAAAGGCCACAGCGATCAGCGCGACAAAGCACATGGTCAGGAAAAGGCCAATTTTTGACGAGAAGATATTGCGGAAAAATGTGATCATGAAAATGCTGCAATTCTGTTAGGGCAAATGGATTTCCTGATGCTTTAGGCGGCTTGTGTTTTTCGTTCAAGCAAAAGGGAACGGACTGGCACGAAAGCTTTCGTGCCAAATATGTTTGGCGTAAACCTGTTTGGCAGACAGTCAGATATTTGTTAGCGCGGAAGCAATATTAAATTGGGGATGGAGAGAATATGCCAAATCGGAAATATATCGTCGGCAATTGGAAAATGAACGGCCTGCAATCTGAATTGTCGGATATTTCGGGCATAGCTGCAATTGCGGCGGCCAATCCGTCTGTGGATGCAGCGATCTGTCCCCCGCTGACGTTAATCGCCTCTGCATCCTCACAAAATCCAGCTTTTGCCGTCGGCGCACAGGATTGTCACTATAATGAAAAAGGCGCGCATACCGGTTGTGTTTCCGCCGCGATGATCAAAGAGGCAGGGGCCAGTCTTTCTATTTTAGGGCATAGCGAACGTCGTGCGGACCAGCATGAAACCGACGCTGAGGTCAAAACTAAGGCAGAGGCTGTACATGCTGCCGGATTAGGCGCAATCATCTGTGTTGGAGAAACCGAAGAAGAGCGCGATGCCGGTAAAGCCGTCGATGTGGTCTGTGGTCAACTGGAAGGGTCATTTCCCGCGGGTGCGGATGCCAACTGGCTAACGATTGCTTATGAACCCGTTTGGGCTATCGGCACAGGCCGGGTGCCCGAAGCATCCGATGTTGAAGAAATGCACGCGGCTATTCGGAGCGCGCTGGGCCGGTTAATGGGCGACGGCGCAGATGCGGTGCGTATCCTTTACGGCGGATCAATGAATGGCGGAAATGCTGCAGAACTTTTGGCGGTGCCCAATGTGGATGGCGGACTTGTCGGCGGTGCCAGTCTCACAGCAGCAAAGTTCGGACCGATAATCGAAGCGGCTGCCGCAGCTTGATGGCAAAATCTCCAGATTTGTCGGAAGGTGTATTGAGTGAAATTATAGAAATGGCGCTGAGCGATCATGTGCCTTTTGATACGATCCGCAAATTGCACGGTGTTACTCCAGATCAGGTCAAAGTGATCATGCGCAGCAATTTGAAAGCTGGCAGCTATCGCACCTGGCGCAAACGGGTGCGAGACTTTGGCGATAGGCGCGCTGTTTACAAATAGACAATTTCAATAGATGAAACCGCTAAAGCCAATCTCGCATCATGCGCTTTTGAGGCTTTCATAACTCGTTTGTTTGATGATAATTTAGCCCCCGATTTTTGGTGTCACAAGGGCAGCATAGCGACAATAATGTGAACCGATACTCAGGGTTGACTGTTTAGCTTGTTAATTTGTCTTCGCGGCAACCGCCGATCGCAGGTGTTTCACCGCTTGAACTCACACCGTCCAATCGCTATGTGCGCTGCACAAAGATAAACCATTACGTTCGGATCCACATATGTTTCTATTTCTCACCGTTGTTCAGGCGATTGTCGCAGCAGCCCTAGTTGGCGTTATTTTGATGCAGCGGTCGGAAGGCGGCGGTCTGGGTGTCGGCGGCAGTCCTTCCGGAATGATGTCTGCACGCGGCGCGGCAGATTTATTGACCCGGACAACCACTGTCCTAGCGGTTCTGTTCGTTGTTTTGTCCATTTCGTTAGCCTTTTTGGCAGCATCTGAAGGGCAGCCATCCACAATCGATCAAACTCTGGAACGCGACACCAGCATCCCCGTGGCTCCTGCTGCACCGACAGATGCGGTTCCGTTGGTTGGTGATGACCCGCTAGCTGCGGCGGCGACACAGGCAGCCGAAGAAGCCCCTGCAGAGGGCACGGTTCCGCTTGATCAGTAAGCTGATCAGTCAATAGCTGAAAATTTGTCGCATCATGTGTTTCGACGTAAAATTTAGTTCCGTTTGAAAATAAATTTCGCTTTTTCGGATTCGCACGCTTGCCATTTCGGTCGGACACGCCTTAAGCCTTTCCTCCCATGGCGCGATACATTTTTATTACCGGCGGTGTGGTCTCCTCACTTGGCAAAGGTCTCATGGCAGCGAGCCTCGGCGCGCTTCTTCAAGCACGTGGATATTCGGTGCGAATTCGCAAGTTGGATCCCTATCTGAACGTCGATCCGGGAACGATGTCGCCTTATCAGCATGGCGAAGTCTATGTCACTGATGATGGCGCTGAAACCGATCTCGATCTGGGGCATTATGAACGCTTTACCGGCGTGCCCTCGTTGCAGTCCGACAACGTAACGTCAGGGCGAATCTATCAGTCGATAATTACCAAAGAGCGACGCGGCGACTATCTCGGCGCCACTGTACAGGTTATCCCGCACGTGACCGATGCGATTCAGGAATTTGCCCAGGACAAGCTCGACGGCATCGATTTCGTACTCTGTGAAATTGGCGGCACAGTTGGCGATATTGAGAGCCTTCCGTTTATCGAAGCGATTCGGCAGCTACGCAACAAGGTGGGTCGTGCCAATGCTATTTCGGTGCACGTCACGCTGGTTCCCTATATTGCCGCAGCCGGAGAGTTGAAGACCAAGCCCACACAACATAGCGTGCGAGAACTGACTTCTCTGGGGATACAGCCGGATATTTTGCTTTGTCGTTGCGAGCATGAGCTACCAGATAGCGATCGTGCAAAAATCGCTCAATTCTGCAACGTCCGTAAAGAAGCGGTTATCCCCGCGTTAGACGCGAGCAGCATCTATAATGTGCCTCTACAATATCATGAAGAAGGCTTGGACCGCGAAGTTTTGAACGCGTTTGGGATTATTAACGCACCGGAACCCGACCTGACACGTTGGAACGACGTGATGGAACGGATTGAAAATCCGGAAGGCGAAGTCATTGTTGGCGTCGTTGGAAAATATGTCGGGCTGCAAGATGCCTATAAGTCTCTGCAAGAAGCGTTGTTTCACGGCGGCTTAGCGAATCGGGTCAAAGTGCAGGTGCGCTGGCTTGACGCGGAATTGTTTGAAGATGAAAGCGATCTGGCGGCCAATCTGGAACCATTGCACGCAATTCTGGTGCCGGGCGGCTTTGGAGAGCGTGGCAGTGAAGGTAAGCTGGGCTCCGTTCGATTCGCTCGCGAGCATGATGTACCGTTTTTTGGTATTTGTCTGGGCATGCAAATGGCCTGTGTGGAAGCGGCGCGCAATCAGGCAGGCATTGATGCCGCTTCGACAACCGAATTCGGTGAAACCGCAGAGCCTATTGTTGGTTTGATTACCGAATGGATGACGGAAGAAGGACTGCAAAAGCGAGAATCGGGCGGCGATCTGGGCGGAACCATGCGGCTTGGTGCTTATGAAGCACGATTGCAGCAGGGCTCGAAAGTCGCAGAAATTTACGGTTCTGAAGTTATCAGCGAGCGCCATCGCCATCGTTATGAAGTGAATAAAGGCTATGTCGAAAGACTGGAGCAGACCGGCTTAATATTCTCGGGAATGTCCCCTGATGGCGAGCTTCCCGAGATTGTTGAGCGGCCAGACCATAGCTGGTTTGTCGGGGTACAATATCATCCCGAACTCAAGAGCAAGCCGTTTGATCCGCATCCGCTCTTTGCCTCTTTTATCGCAGCAGCGGTAAAACAAAGTCGACTTGTCTAATTTATCCAATCCTTTTTACACAAAGTGACTATTGTCACATTCAAGCATTGGGAATTGGTTATCAACCAGTTAACCAATGTAAGCGATTTGGAATGGGACAGCGTTAGTGAAAGCCGAAGAACTCGCGAACATACTGGCAGAGCATAGTTTATTTGCTGATTGTGATGAGGCCGAACTAGCAGATTTGATATTGCGCGGGCATTTCGTACAATATCAAAAAGGGGATGAATTGATCATGCAGGGTGATCCTGGAAACTCATTACTGATATTATTATCAGGCAATGCGCGAACCAGTATGATCGCCAGCAATGGTCATGAGATTATATTGGACTATGCTGAGCCAGGTCAGGTTTTGGGCGAAATTGCTTTGCTTGATGGTGGTGAAAGAACGGCAAGCGTGACCGCTATTGAACCTACGACGGCATTGACCATCACGCGGACAGCTTTTGAAGATATTTTGAAAAACCATAAAAATATGGCATTACGTCTTCTCAAAGTCATGGCAAACCGCATTAGGACCGCCAATACTATGATAGAGGGTGACAGAGCTTATACATCCGGGCCGCGTCTAGCGCGTTACCTTTTAAGATTATCAGTCGTCGGCGCAGAAGAAGGGCGTTTAAAACTGGATTTGAGTCAAAGCGAACTCGGCAATTTTGCCGGCATGTCGCGAGAACATATTAATAGGCAACTTTCAACCTGGTCAGAAGATGACATTGTTTCGGTTGAAAGTGGGAAGGTGCGGATATTGAATCACGCAACTCTTTCCAATATTGCCAATGCGGATTCTTGAGCGAAGTTGGCCATTTGCGACCCGGGCTAATTTCGTCAAGAGTGACACCACGCGGGTGTCAGGGGCAGTCGGATCCTCATCTGGCTGCCCCATTTTTTGCTCGTTTTAGACGGAGAGTCAAAAAAGGCAGCCAAAACTATCTGGCTGCCTTCTAAAGTTTTGTCGACTAGGGTTTAAGCAGCCTTATCGTTTGATTTTTTGGGTTTATGTGCAATTTTGGTGACATTATCACCAGCGTTAATCGCGATTTTCTGGGGTTTCATAGCATCTGGAATTTCGCGTACCAAATCAATCACTAGCAAACCATCGCTCAGCACCGCGTTGTCGACACGAACAAAATCGGCGAGTTCAAAACGGCGCTCAAAATTGCGGTTGGCAATGCCCATATGCAGGAATTGCTTGCCGTCATTTTCGTCACTGCCCTTATTGCCTGCGACTAGCAGTAAATTCTGCTGCGCGGTAATTTCAACTTCGTCATCTTTGAAACCGGCAACGGCCAGCGTGATCCGATAATGATCTTCACCGCTGCGTTCGATGTTGAAGGGGGGATAATTTTCAGATTGTTGGGCTCGCGCATTATTCTCGAGCAAATCAAAAAGCCGATCAAAACCAACGGTAGAACGGCGATAGGGGGTAAAATCAAAACGGTTCATATCTTTATCCTCATGTGAGCAATTAAAATTGTGGACCCAAAATGGCGTCCGGTTCTGTGGTGCGAGATCCAAAACGGCATCTCGCTTACCCAAGATATTAACTCGTTTCTTGAATTCAAGAGGCTTTTTATGTGGCGGAATTGGTTGAAAACAAAAACGCCCGGAGCCATTTCTGACCCCGGGCGAAAATGGTGACGATAATATCGTCCCCCTGTTTTCCTGTCTTATTCAACGCCGTTTGTCCCCCAACATCCGGCGGAACCAGAAAGGATCCCTGAACCATGACCATTAAGCGGTAATTGATTCTGTCACTATCTCTGATCGCCATGGCCGCTATTGTCATGCAAATTTTCACAAATATGCAATATTGGTTCAGGCTTGTGTCATAATGGCCACAGCATTTTAGCGAGTATCACTCTTGCCTGTGCCGCCTCGCAACCGTAAAGCCACAATAGTTTTTTCAGGAAGATCAAACCCCTATGCTTCTATCCCGTTATGAATGGGTCATTGCCAAGCGCTATCTTCTACCCGGAAAAGGGGAAGGCTTTATTTTTTTGGTCGCCAGCATCAGTCTGGTCGCGGTGATGCTCGGCGTTGCCGCGCTGATTGTTGTGATGAGCGTAATGAATGGTTTTCGTGCGGACCTATTTGACAAGATTGTAGGTTTAAACGGCCATGCAGTAATCCAAGGCTATGGCGGTCGGCTGCCAGATTGGCGTGAATTGCTGGAGGATACACGAAAAACCGAAGGCGTTGTGTCGGCTTCTCCGTTGATTGAGCAACCGCTTCTCACAACGTTTAACGGACGTGTTGAGGCAATATTGGTGCGGGGAATGCTGGTTCCAGACATTCTCGTAAATGATACATTGGAGGGGAAAACCGTTGCTGGCGACCTCGGGCGTTTAGAACCCGGAGCGGGGCGTGTGGGCATCGGCAGTCGATTAGCGGTAACATTGGGAGCTCAGGTAGGAAGTCGTATCACAGTGATTAATCCTCAGGGTAGATCTACGCCCTTTGGTACCGTGCCCCGTGAGATATCCTATGAGGTTGCCGCGATATTCGAAGTCGGCGTGTATGATTATGACAAAGCCTTTGTGATCATGCCTATGGAGGATGCCCAAACGCTAATGTTATTGGGTGACCAAATTGGAATGATCGAAATCAAGACAAATGATGCTGATAATGTCGCTGAAATTATAGCACCGCTCTATCCGAAAATAGATGGTCGTGCCCAGATGGTTGATTGGAAGTCCATGAACGCTTCCTTGTTTGAAACGCTGCAGGTGGAACGCGTGGTGATGTTTGTGATCCTCTCGATCATAATATTGGTCGCGGTTTTTAATATCCTGTCATCGCTGATCATGTTGGTTCGCGCCAAAACAAGGGATATTGCGATATTGAGAACCATGGGCGCCTCGCGGGCCTCGTTGACGCGAATATTTGTCACCGTGGGCACGTCTATCGGAGCCCTAGGGATAGCAGCCGGCATAATGTTGGGATTAATCGCGATTTATTTCAGGCAGAATGTGATCAACTTTGTGCAGACGATTACGGGGCAAAACCTCTGGGATCCATCCATTCGGTTCTTGACGGAACTGCCTGCGAGAACCGATCCGATGGAGGTGTTCGGTATAGCAATGCTTGCGCTCTTATTTAGCTTCCTGGCGACACTCTATCCTGCCTACAAGGCGGCAAGCACTGATCCAGTGCAGGTGTTGCGCTATGAATGATATCGGAAATAAGGTTGTCGAACTTCGCGCTGTAAAGCGGAGCTTTAAGCAAGGTGATGTACAGATTGACGTTTTGAAAGGCGTTGACCTAGACATAAAGACGAACGAGATCGTTGCGCTGCTTGGTCCTTCCGGTTCGGGTAAATCAACCTTGCTGCAAGCTGTCGGTTTGCTTGAAGGTGGGTTTGAAGGGTCCATCAAACTCAACGGCGAAGAAACAGCGCAAATGTCGGCCAGCGGCCACACTCGTATCCGTCGGGATCTGTTGGGATTCGTCTATCAATTCCATCACTTGCTACCGGATTTTTCGGCTGCAGAAAATGTTGTGATGCCGCAGCTCATCGCTGGAACATCGCAAAGAGATGCAGAGGAACGGGCAGAATCTCTGCTCCGCAGCTTGGGACTTGGTGAGCGATTAGATCACAAGCCTAGCAAATTGTCGGGCGGAGAGCAGCAACGTGTGGCTGTCGCCAGAGCGCTGGCAAATGCGCCGAAATTGGTTTTGGCAGATGAACCAACCGGTAATCTCGATGAAACAACGGCGGATATTGTGCTCGCTGAGCTTATGTCTCTGGTCCGCGAAGAAGGCAGCGCTGCGCTCATTGCCACGCATAATGAGCGTTTGGCTGCAAAAATGGACCGCGTTGTCCGCCTTCATGATGGATTATTAAGCTAGCGTTTTCAAAACGAAGCAAGATAGGCTTTGACATTTCGTAGGTGAATATCAATTTGATATACATCACGGGGGAATAAAATTGCAAAGAATGGGGTGCATCGATGCAAATGACTGAATTTGAAATTAAACAAGCAGATGGTTCGATGTCGGACCTATCCAAATATAAGGGCAAAGTGCTCCTTATTGTAAACACGGCATCAAAATGTGGTTTCACGCCGCAATATGAGGGGCTGGAGAAACTGCATCAAGAATATGCGGATAAGGGCCTGGAAATATTAGCCTTTCCATGCAATCAATTTGGTAACCAAGAGCCTGGTGATGCTGAGGAAATCAAGAATTTCTGCACGCTTAACTATGAGGTGAGCTTTCCGTTGATGGCCAAAGTCGACGTGAACGGCAATGATGCAGATCCCTTATGGAAATACCTCAAGTCTGAAAAATCCGGTTTACTGGGATCGCGAATCAAGTGGAATTTTACCAAATTCATTGTTGATCGGGATGGCAATGTGGTCGCGCGACATGGGCCGGCGGTAAAGCCCGAGCAGCTAAAGAGCGAGATTGAAACGCTGCTTTAGCAAAATCATCAACTAGTTGTGGAAAACTGGTCGATAGCTTGCGTTGACCTAATCTGATCGTGGCTAAAATTTTTAGCGCGCGCTAGGGTCTGATCATGTCACAGATTCCGTTTGTCCATTTGCGCGCTTTTTCTGCCTATACAATTTTGGACGGTGCGATGGAGCCAAAGGCCATCGGAGCTGTCGCGAAAGAGCGTAGTTTTCCTGCAGTCGCTTTGACCGACCGGATCGGTCTCTTCGCTTCTATGGCGTTTGATGACGGCTGCCGTGCCAATGGTGTGCAACCGATAACAGGCTGTTTTTTGAGGGTGGCGCGGCCCGGAAGTGGCGGGAGTGATAAGCCGACTTTAGACTGGATAGCGCTGTTTGCTCAGAACGAGCAGGGATATCAAAATCTTTGCCGCTTGGTCTCGGCCTCGCATCTTGACCGTCCGGCCGATCAAGAGGCCCATATTCCGATCGAGATGCTCGAGCAGCATGGCGCTGGCCTTCTGGCCTCTACTGGAGGCGGCGAGGGCGCGGTGACCCGTTTGCTGGCCGAAGAGCAGCAATCGGAGGCGGAATCTTATTTGTCACTGCTACAACAATATTTTCCGGATCGACTGTATATCGAGCTTTCGCGCCGCGATGATCCGATTGAAATGGCAGCAGAATCTGGCCTGATATCCTTGGCGATGGACCGAAGCATTCCTTTGGTAGCGACTAATCCGAGCTGTTTTGCCGAACCGGATTTTCATGAAGCTCATGATGCAATGAAATGTATTGCACAGTCCGCTTATGTTGAAAATGATGACCGTGACAAGCCATCGCCGCATCTATGGATAAAGAGCGATATGGTTATGGAGGATTTATTCTCCGACCTGCCCGAAGCGCTTGAAAATACGCTGGTTATTGCACAACGCTGCGCCTATTCACCGCCGCGCCGCGCGCCTATTTTGCCGAGTTTGGCAGGCGATCTGGCGGGTGAAGTCGAGCAGTTACGTCGTGATGCGACAGCTGGTCTGGAAGATCGCCTTGCTCATGTCGGCGGTATTGAAGGAGCTGAACGCAAAGAATATTTCGACCGGCTTGAATTCGAAATTAACGTGATCGTTAACATGGGTTTTCCCGGTTATTTTCTGATCGTCGCTGACTTTATCAAGTGGGCGAAAGAGCAAGATATACCGGTCGGACCGGGCCGTGGTTCTGGCGCAGGCTCTGTTGTTGCCTGGGCGCTAACCATCACCGATCTCGACCCGATTAAACTGGGTTTGCTGTTTGAGCGCTTCCTTAACCCTGAGCGTGTGTCCATGCCAGATTTCGACATCGATTTCTGCGAAACCCGTCGCGGCGAAGTTATTCGCTATGTGCAGGAAAAATATGGCACGGGGCAGGTCGCTCAGATCATCACATTCGGTAAGCTAAAAGCGCGTGCTGTTCTGCGAGACGTCGGTCGCGTCTTGCAAATGCCCTATGGGCAGGTTGATCGATTGACCAAATTGGTTCCCAATCATCCCACGGATCCTTGGGATTTGAAGCGCGCACTCAACGGTATTTCCGAACTAGCGCAAGATTATAAGCAGGCTGATGTAAAGCGCCTGTTTGATCTCGCGATGAAATTGGAAGGTTTGCCGCGTCATAGTTCAACCCACGCTGCTGGTGTTGTTATTGGTGACAGGCCGCTGGATCAATTGGTGCCACTTTATCGCGATCCGCGATCAGATTTGCCCGTCACCCAGTTCGATATGAAATTTGTCGAACAAGCCGGTTTGGTGAAATTTGACTTTTTGGGTTTGAAGACACTCTCCGTTTTGAAAAAAGCGGTTGAGTTGCTGGCCGAGCGTAACATCGAAGTGGATTTGGACGCGCTGGCTTGGGATGATCCGAAAGTGTTTGAACTGCTACAACGCGGCGACACTGTGGGCGTGTTCCAGCTCGAGTCTGAGGGAATGCGTCGGACGCTAGCGGCCGTGAAACCGACGAATTTTGGTGACATCATTGCGCTGGTATCGCTCTACCGACCAGGCCCGATGGACAATATCCCGCTATTTGGCGACCGAAAGAACGGACGGGCGGAACTCGCCTATCCCCATCCACTGCTCGAAGATATTCTGAAAGAAACATATGGCATCATAGTCTATCAGGAACAGGTAATGCAGGCGGCACAGATTATCGCCGGCTATTCTCTCGGCGAAGCCGATATGTTGCGGCGCGCCATGGGTAAAAAAATTCAATCGGAAATGGATACGCAGCGGAGCATCTTTGTTGAAGGCGCGGCCAAAAATGGCGTTGAAGCGCCACAGGCTAACGAACTATTCGATTTAATCGATAAATTTGCCGGCTATGGCTTCAATAAAAGCCATGCGGCCGCCTATGCCTTGCTGGCCTATCAGACCGCTTGGCTCAAAGCACATTACCCACATGAATTTTATGCCGCTTCGATGTGCTTTGATATGCATCAGAGCGATAAGCTCAGCATTTTCGTTGATGATATGAAGCGGCTTGGTGTGACGATATTGCCGCCATCAATAAACAAAAGCCGGCCATCTTTTGCTGTCGAAGAGCAAGAGGGCGCGCTATTGGCAGTGCGCTATGCATTGGCAGGACTAAAGAACGTGGGTGAAAAGGCCATGCAGTCGCTGGTGGCGGAGCGCGCAGAGAGCGGGCCATTTCAGTCGATGGATGATTTTACCAACCGTGTGGATCCGTCGGGTATGAACAAAAGACAGATGGAAAGCCTTGCTGCTGCGGGCGCTTTTGATGAAATGGAACCCAATCGCGCCGCCGTATATGAAGGGGCGGATATGTTGCTCTCCGTGGCAAACAGCGCAGCAGAGGCCCGGATCAGCGGGCAGGGCGGTCTATTTGGTGAAGGCGGAGCCGGCGACATGCAGGCTATTCGCTTGCCCGCGAACAGCAATTGGAATCTGAGTGAAATCATGGTGCGTGAGCGTGATGCTTATGGTTTTTATTTCGCCTCCCATCCGGTGACCCAATTTCAAGCGGTCACATCCTCTCATGGCGCGATGACCTATGCCGCCTTGTGCGAAGAGGGCCCAATTGCCGAAGGGCAACGCAAACCGGCCGTTATGGCTGCGTTGGTCGAAGGCGTACGCTGGCGAGAGAGTAAGCGCGGGAACCGGTTTGTGCTGGCGGATTTGTCGGACAGCAGCGGACAGTTTTCGGGCAGTTGCTTTGAAGAAGAGCAGTGCGAGCTGTTGGCCGAGATGGCCAAGGATGGCAGCTGCGCCTTGTTGAATGTTGAACTTGACCAGCGCTCTGACGATGAAAGTCCGCGTGTTGCTATTCGCCGGGCACAATCGATGGGAGGTCTGGAGAAAACGACACGGACCCGGTTGGAACTGGACGTGCTCGATCTGGATGGACTGCAGGAGCTGAAAAATTTCTTGGCCCCTTTGGCTGGAGGCAAGAGCGAACTCATTGCTACTGTTCCCAGTTTTGATGGAGAGGTCGCGCATGTCTGCCTTGGACGGTCTTTTCAACTGGATGCGCAAGTTGCCGAAACATTGAGCCATGTGGCCGGACTGGCGAACATCCGCTTGGGACCAGCAACGGGCTCGCGGCCTGTTCGGCATCGTAACTCCAGCTTAAGACCGAATTTAAGACTTGTAAGCTGAGCTATTTCAGTCAAAAAACAGCAAAATGATAAACGGAGAGATTAATGGCCGGAGCTATGCAGGGCAGTGCGCTCAAAATCACCAATTTGATAGATCACGCCGCACGGGAACATACCATGCGGGAGATTGTCAGCTATTGGGCAGATGGGTCGCTAACGCGCAGTAACTGGGGTGAAATTGGCCGAGACGCACGCAAATGCTCACAGGCTCTGCAAAGATTGGGCATGAAAAAGGGCGACCGGATTGCAACTATCGCAATGAACCACGCCCACCACCTGATCAGTTGGTACGGTTCCGCAGGGATTGGCGGTATTCTTCACACCGTTAATCCGCGCTTGTTTGAAGAGCAGTTGGTGTACATCCTCAATCATGCCGAAGACCGGGTATTGTTGTTCGATAAGATGTTCACGCCAATTATCGAAATGCTGAAACCGCAGTTGAAGACTGTCGAACATTATATTCAGTTTGACGGAGAGAAAGGTGATTATCCGACTTTCCGCGAGCTTGTTGATGCCGAAGACGGAAATTTTGACTGGGTTGATGTCGACGAGAATGATCCTTGTGGCCTGTGTTACACCAGTGGCACCACCGGAAATCCCAAGGGCGTCCTTTATGAGCATCGCTCCAATGTATTGCACGCCCTGACCGAAGTGCAGCCGGACATTATGGACTTGGCGACCCGTTCGGTGATGCTGCCGGTTGTTCCCATGTTCCATGCCAATGCTTGGGGTCTTCCCTTTGCCTGCGCTGCCGTCGGTGCAAAAATGGTGTTTTCAGCCAGTAACGAAGCACCCGTTTTGTGGAAACTGATCCGTGAAGAGGGTGTGACCCATAGCGCGGGCGTCCCTACAGTTTGGCTTTCAATGTTTGCTGACATGGACGCCAATGGAGGCGATTATGGCAAGTTGCAGGTGATCACCATTGGCGGCTCTGCCTGTCCGCGGTCAATGATTGAGCGTCTGATGAAAAACGGCATGCGCGTGGCCCATGCCTGGGGCATGACAGAGACTTCGCCGATTGGCACAGCTGGATCGCTGCCTGCCAATTGGGATGATCTGGGCTTTGATGAACAGGTCGATGTTATTTGCAAGCAAGGTCGTCCGCCCTTTGGCGTGGAACTGCGGGTCGTCGATGACGAGGGCAATGTGTTGCCACGCGATGGAGAGTCCAGTGGCACGCTTGAAATACGGGGGCCGTGGATCATACAGCGCTATTACCGTGCTGATGAAGAGGCGGTCGAAGAGGATTTATGGTTCGATACCGGCGACGTCGCGGTGTTGCATCCTGATGGCACCATGCAAATCACTGATCGTGCGAAAGATGTGATCAAATCCGGCGGCGAGTGGATTAGCTCTATCGAGCTGGAAAATGCAGCGGTAGGTTGCCCCGGGGTAGCGGAAGCCGCTGCCGTTGGCGTCTATCACCCGAAATGGGATGAACGGCCATTATTATTGGTCGTCAAGAAACCGGATGCAGAGGTGACCGGCGAGGAAATAATCGCTTACCTGGGTGATAAGGTCGCCAAATGGTGGCTACCGGACGAGGTGAAGTTCATCGACGAATTGCCGCATACAGCGACCGGGAAAATCCTGAAACGGGCACTGCGCGACGAATATAAGGACTATAAACTGAAAAGCCTCGCCGAATCCTGAATTCGCAGCGGTAAAAACTTTGGAACAAGTTGGTTGTTAGCTTATAATGAAGTGCGCAACGACCAAAGCTCGGGAAAGGCCCGCTTTGGAAGTGTTGCTTGCAGGTAGGAAACACCGGCGGTTCCGCCAGTGCCCATTTTGCCACCAATAATCCGTTCTACGGTAAGGACATGCTTGTGCCGCCAAGTTGCCATCGCGTCGTCGAGATCGACCAGTTTTTCCGCCAGCTGATATAATTCCCAATATCGTTCCGGGTCGCGATAGACGCAGAGGAATGCTGCCTCGATTTGGGATGATGGGACGTGGGTCTGGCTGAAGTCGCGCTCTAATAGATCGGATCCGATATCAAAACCGGCGCGGGCCAGAGCCGCAATGGCGTGATCCCACAAGCTAGGCGCGTCCAAAGCCGCCCGCATCGCTGCTTGCGCATCGGGTCTGTCATCCTGATATCTCAGAAAAGCTTTGTCTTTAAGTCCCAGCAAATATTCGACTGTTCGAAATTGATCGGATTGAAAGCCGGAACTCGCGCCGAGCACATAGCGAAACCGACTATAGTCACTCGGCGTCATGGTGGAGAGTACATCCCAACTTAGCGTCATAACCGCCTGTATTCGGCTAACCCGGGCCAAGGCTTTATAGGCTGGCACCAGCGCATCATCGGCGATTTGCTGCACCGCAAAATGCATTTCTCTTATGATCTGTTTTAGCCACAATTCTTTGGTTTGATGGATGATGATGAACAGCATCTCGTCATCAAGATCAGACTTGGGATGCTGGGCAGACAACAAGGTGTCGAGAGCAAGATAGCTGGCGTAGGTGACATTCTGTTTTTTGGTCATGGCGAAATGTAACCCTGACTTGGACCGAATGAAAGGCAAGTTTCCTGCATTGACATGTTCCGGTCTGTTTTTTGGAATGGCCTGACGCTTGTACAACTTGATTAGCTGACAAGAACGTAATAATATATGATATATCATAACAATTATGAGGATTTTTGAAATATGTCATCTTGCTTACCGCGGATAGTGGTGATGATTGCCGTCACTTTCGTGTTAACGATATCTGGTGTGCAGTCTGCATCTGCAGAAGATGGCGCTATCGTATCTCGCAAAGCCTATGATTTTCCGTTTGCCACCTATGGTGAATGGCTCGCTTTTTCGGATGGGGCACCTGATCCTGCGTGGCGTGCAGCTCAAATGAAACGCCTTGTTCCGCGCCAAACCTACGATCGATATGCCAATGGCCAGAGCATTCAGGCGAAACGGATCGAATATTTAAGTGATGGTTTGCGGATAAAATCGATTTTGGTTCGCCCAACAAAGGTCACGAAGCCTCTTCCTGTTATTTTGTTCGCTCATGGAGGTGTTGCGCAATGGGGCAAGATCACATTTTTTGATATTCTTGAATTTCATCGTTTGGCGGAGCAGGGATATATTGTTGTTGCATCGACATTTCGCGGGGAAGGGGGAAGTGAAGGAAAGCCCAATTTGGGCGTCGGCGATCAAGCGGACCTGTTGAATCTGATGAAGATGGCACGGGGGTTACCGGAAGCCGACGCGGAGAAGATTGGACTATGGGGTTTCTCCCGCGGCGGTGGCCTTGGTTATCGGGTGCTGGCTGTTACTGATGCGATAGACGCAGCATTTTTTATCGGTGCGCGCGCCGACCATCTAAACTCCAAGCGCCGCGCAGAGTTTGATAAATTTGTCTATCCAGATGTGGTTGAATCCTACGCGGCAGACAAGGAGACCGCGTTAAATGCCTTGTCACCATTATATTGGCCAGAAAAACTATCCGTCAAAACGCCTATCTTTTTGTTGCATGGCACAGCCGATCAGCGAGTGGAAGCTTGGAATTCCATCGCGATGGCCCGTAAACTTGACGCGCTTGATCGCCCCTATGAGTTGTTGCTGATCAATGGCGGATCCCATAGCCTGATCGAACACCAGTTCAGAGTACGCCAGGAAATGGATCGGTGGTTCGCAAAGTATTTGAAATCGGAAGGCCCTTAGTGGTTTAAAACAGCTCCATCTGGCTCCCTTTTACAATTGGTCGTTGGAATAAATCTGTTCTCAGGGAAAATTTCGCTTTTCTTAGGTTGCTCTTGCGTGCTGCTATGGCGACGCGATGGTGAAGCAGCTCTGCCCAAGGGCCTTGGCCTTTCATCCGGCTGTGAAAATTAGGATCATTTTTCTTACCATCGCGCAGAGAGGCTATGATACTCATGACTTTCTGTTTGCGATCTGGGAAATGCGCGTCCAGCCATTGTTCAAACAAGGGCGCGACTTCATGGGGGAGACGCACCGGAATGACCGAAACGCTTTGCGCTCCCTGTACAGCAGCGGCGGCCACTATTGCTTCTATTTCATGATCGGTAATCGCGGGAATGACAGGTGCGATATTAACATGGACGGGAATGCCCAGGGCCCGCAATTGGCTCACAGCCTGCAATCTTTTTGTCGGCGAGGGGGCTCGTGGTTCCAAAATCCGAGCAATGTTTCCGTCGAGGGTCGTTACAGATATCGCAACGGCGGTGAGATTAAGAGCTGCCAGTTGAGACAGAATTTGCCGGTCCTCTAAAACGCGATTGGATTTGGTCGTGATGCCAACCGGGTGCCGGGTTTCCAGCATGATTTCTAATATCTGGCGCGTAATTTGATATGTTTTTTCAATCGGCTGGTAGGGATCGGTATTTGTTCCGATGGCAATTGGAGCAGGGCGATATGTCGGCTTGGCCAGAGTTTCCCGCAGCAATTGCGCCGCATTTGGCTTGGCAAACAGCTTTGTCTCAAAATCAAGGCCGGGCGACAAATCATGATAAGCATGGGTCGGGCGAGCATAGCAATAAACGCACCCATGTTCGCAACCACGATAGGCATTTATAGAACGGTCAAAGGGAATATCCGGTGACTTATTGAAGCTCAATATTGATTTAGCCGCTTCGGTTGTAACCTGCGTCCGCAGCTTTGCGGGAGCATCTCCAAGCGCCTCGCGATCATCCAGCCAATCGCCATCTGCTTCCCGGCTTGGTAAATTGAAACGATGGCTTTCCGTGTTGGCAACTGCGCCGCGCCCTTTTCGAGCTGGCAAAGACGGCCTTTTATCTTGTTCCATAGGCTTCTTATAGCACGAGAACAAATATAGAACAAACTTCTATTTTTCGAGTAGCCTCGGCATCAATTCTACGAAGTTACAGGGACGATGACGGCTATCGAGTTGTGTATCCAATATACCGTCCCAGCCATCTTTGACGGCCCCGTTGGAACCGGGCAAAGCAAAAATATAAGTGCCTCTTGATACGACAGCGCAGGCCCGTGATTGGACCGTAGAGGTGCCAATTTTGTCATAGCTTAACCAGCGGAACAATTCGCCAAATCCTGGGATGTCTTTGTCCTTTACCGCATCCAGGGCTTCCGGGGTGATGTCACGACCGGTCAGTCCTGTGCCACCGGTGGTAATGATCGCATCAACCGCCTCTTCATCAATCCATTGATGCAATTGCGCGATAATTTTCGATTTTTCATCGCGGATCAAATTGCGGTAGATGAGCATATGGCCTTTAGCGGCAATGCGTTCAGCAAGAATATCACCGGATGTGTCCTCTTTTAAAGAACGGGTGTCCGACACCGTCAACAGGGCGATGTTAATGGGTTTGAAGGTCCGGCTTTCGTCAATAGGCATGGAAAGACTCCGATAATTTTTCAGCGGCTTTATAACCCATATTATCCGACTTTTATAAGCCATAAAGAATAGGGGCTTTTCGCGGCTGTCGTAACCGTCTAATCGCTTGTAATAATGTCGAACGTCCCGGATTTAACCGCTGTCATATTGGGCCTGATTCTCGCCGCATGGCTGGCTGTGTCTGCATGGGCCGTGTGGACCGGTCTGGCGATGAAGAAACGGGCGGATGCGACGCTGCGGCAATCGGGCCGGTTGGGTCGCTTGTTGGAAACTTCGCCTGCGCTGCCGCTGCTGGTGCGTTCTGACGGGAAGTTGGAAGCATCGCAGCGATTGATGCACTGGCTCGGCTTTGATTATTTGCCTGCTCATATTTCCGAATTGCACGGTCATCATGCGGGGATGAGTAGGGAAGATCTGGAAGGCCTCACACAAGACGTCAATCTGGCCCAGAAATCGGGTAGTGGTTTTACCCGCGCAGTTAAAGTCGCAGGATCGGACAAAGCCTTGTTCATTCGCGGGGGGTTGGCTGATCAACAGATTGCGCCCAATGGCAGTGCGCTGTTATGGATATTTGATGCCACTGAAAGCCAGGGGCAAATTAACAGGTTGCGTGCCGAAAATGAAGAAGCACGAGCCGCTTTTGATGCGCTCTCTGCGCTGATTGAGGCCGCACCTATGCCAATGTGGCATCGATCGCCCGACCTTGACCTGACATTGGTGAATAGCGCCTATGTAAAGGCAGTGGATGCCAGTGATGGTGCACAGGTGGTCGATGACGGCATTGAACTGATTGAGACCATCAATGGGGTCAGCCCCAAAGACGCCGCTGCGCAAGCGAAAGAAAATGGGGCACCGTTTGAGCGCGTGGTAGCGACAACCATTGGCGGACAACGGCGGACGACCCAAGTTGTCGATGTGCCGCTCGGCAAGTCGGGTATTGCGGGATATGCGATTGATATTCAGGAATTGATCGATTCCCGCAAAGAACAGCGGCGGTTCAACGAATCTCAACGCGATATGTTGGACAAGATTTCGGCTGCCGTCGTGCAGTTTGATGCCGACAAATCTTTGCAATTTTGCAACCTGCCGTTCCAGCGGATATTTTCCATGCGGCAACAATGGATTGCCGAGCGTCCCGAATTCCCCAGAGTGCTGGACCGTATGCGTGAGATGAACCGGATCCCGGAAGTGCGCGACTTCCCCGAATGGCGGGAAGAACGGACACAATGGTTCCAATCCACTGGATCGATTGAAGAAAACTGGCTGCTCGCTGATGGTACCCATTTAAGGGTAATCGCTAATCCTACGCCCGATGGCGGTTTATTGGTGATCATCGAAGATCGTACCGAACAGGTTCAGCTAGCAAGCGCGCGCGATACTTTGCTGCGCGTTCGTACGGCAACATTTGATAATTTGTTTGAATCCGTCGCGGTATTCTCGGCTGATGGAAAGCTCAACATCTGGAACCATCAATTTGCCAATAATTGGGATCTGGCGGAAGAGGATTTGGGCAAACATCCTCGGGTGGATTCATTAATGCAGAAAATGGCGATGCAGCTGAAACAGCCTGCTCGTATATCAGAAGTGCGCGCCATGGTGCGCACTGCAACATCGGATAGGGTTCAGCAAAGTGGGCAAATCTCGTTTGTCGATGGGCGGCGGTTTGAGTTTGCAGCCATCCCGCTGCCAGATGGCAATGCGCTTTTCACCATGCTCGACATATCGGACAGCCGCCGGATCGAACTTGCCCTGCGCGAGCGTAATGAAGCGTTGGTGGAAGCGGATTCGATTAAAGCGTCGTTCCTTTCGAATATGAGTTACGAATTCCGAACGCCGTTGACATCAATTGGTGGTTTTGCCGAGTTGCTGGATAATGAAGTCGCCGGACCGTTGACGGAGCAGGGCCATGAATATGCCCGGGCTATTCTACAATCGGTAAAACGGCTTGGGATGCAGATCGACAATGTTCTCGACCTTAGTCAGAGTGAGGCAGGGGCCTTGCCAATTGCAAAGGAAAAAGTGAACCTGAACAAGCTGGTCGAGGATGTCGCGGGTCAATTTGCCGATGAGGCAATGGCTCGAACTATCGAGATGGAATTGCAGCTGGATGATACGCTTGGTTCAGCTTTAGCGGACAAGAAGCGCCTGTCACAGGCCATCGCGCAAGTTATCGATAATAGTATTCGCTATACCGGTGAAGGCGGGCGGTTGTTGATCAATGGTAGCGGCAACGTGAAACAGGCAGTGATCCATATATCTGATGACGGCCCTGGCATGAGTGCAGGGCAGCAGTCCAAGGCATTTGACAGTTTTGCGCGGTCCCGCAAGAAAACCGGTGAGAATGTCGGCGGGCTCGGCCTGCCGCTCGCTCGGCAGTTATTGTTAGCACATGGCGGCGAACTGACTCTGACATCTGAGCCGGGTCAGGGCACATTGGTCACTATCCATCTTCCACGGCAATAGGCAGAGGATTACGTGACTTTGCCTATAATATTAGATGATGAAGCGGCAACAATGGCCTTGGGAAAACAGCTGGCAGGCGTTTTGCGGCCGGGTGACAAGATTGCCCTTACCGGTACATTGGGGGCAGGGAAAACCACATTGGCACGCGGCCTGTTGCGCGGACTGGGTTTTGCCGCTGATGTGCCCAGTCCGACCTTTGCGATTGTCCAGCAATATGAACCGCCCGAAGTCCGACTTTCTGTCGCGCATGTGGATTTCTATCGCATCGAGGAACCGGAAGAGATTCAGGAATTGGGTCTCGATGATATCTTGATGGATGGCGCAATGATTGCGGAATGGCCAGACCGGTTGCCGGTTTCCTTTTGGGCCGATGCGCTGCAAATCACCCTTGAAATCGAAAATGATGATACTCGCCGGTTGACTTGGACGGCCGGCCCCGCTTGGAAAGATAGATGGCCCATAATATGACACCACCTGCTGCTGCGCAGGACTTTCTGAATAATCATGGCTGGAGCGGGGCAGAGATTTTGCCGGTTGCTGGTGATGCCTCGTTTCGCCGATATTTTCGTGTTACATCGGGGGAACGCAAGGCAATATTAATGGATGCGCCGCCGCCACATGAAGACCCACGCCCGTTCATCCATATTGCACGTCACCTCAAAGCGCAGGATTTTGCTGCGCCGGAAATTTTTGGTGAAGACCTCGATCATGGCTTGGTCTTATTGGAGGATTTTGGCGACCATCGGATGCGGGAACATCTCGATGATCATCCCGAAGATGAAGAAACGATTTATCGGCAAACAATTGATCTGATCAAGGCACTGCACCAGAAGCCGGCGGCTGATATTGCCGCATATGATTGGGAGCAATATCTGCGTGAGGTCAACCTGTTGCCGGAATGGTATTGCCCGGCGCAGTCGCTGGATGTGGATGAGGCCGGTTTTGTGGATGCTTGGCAGACGGTTTTGCAGCCAGTAATTGCCGCGCAAAAAACACCGGTCACGGTACTTCGTGATTATCACGCCGAAAACATTATGTTGCTCGAGGATGAGCGCTTGGGACTGCTCGATTTTCAAGATGCGCTCGCGGGTCATGCGGCCTATGATCTTGTGTCGATGTTGCAGGATGCACGTCGCGATGTTTCTGACGATTTGGAAGAAGCCATGCTGGCTTATTATCTGGACGGTAGATCAGCAGATGAGGCGGCGCAATTTCGGAGTCATTATGCGATTTTGGGGGCGCAACGGAACACCAAGATTATCGGCATATTTACGCGGCTTTGCGTCCGTGATGGCAAGGCGCGTTATCTCGACTATCTGTCGCGTATGTGGCGATTGCTGGAAAAAGACTTGGTTCACCCAGACCTCGCGCCCGTTGCCGCTTGGTTCGACCACAACATTCCCGCGAATGTCCGAAGCAAACCGATTGTGGCACCGAAAGCATGAGCAAGGTCGAAACCGCGATGGTCATGGCGGCTGGCCTTGGTAAAAGGATGCGCCCGCTAACCGCGACACGGCCCAAGCCACTGGTCAAAGTCGCAGGCAAGGCGATGATTGATCATTGTCTCGATAAATTGTGGGAAGCGGGTGTGATGAAGGTCGTCGTAAACGCGCATTATCTGCCCGACGCGTTGGAGGCGCATCTGAAATCGGTGAACTATCCTTTTGATATCCGTATTTCAGACGAACGCGCGCAATTAATGGAAACTGGTGGGGGCATGGTACAGGCCGAACCCTTGATTGATGAAGACCTGTTTTTCTCAATCAATAGCGACAATCTTTGGACCGATGGTCCAACCAACAGTCTGCAGCGGCTCGAAGAACGTTGGGATGACGATAAGATGGACGCACTGTTACTGCTGGTGCCGCAAACATCCGCTCATAATTACAAAGGGGCGGGGGATTTTAAATTGGATGATCATGGGCGTATATCGTGGCGTTTGCCGGATCGCCAAGCACCCTTCATCTATACTGGCATTCAATTGCTTTCCAAACGCCTGTTGCGCGATGCGCCGGAAGGGCCGTTTTCGACTACTATTCTGTGGACCCGCGCCATTGAAGAAGGGCGTTTATTTGGTCTAGTTCATGAAGGCGATTGGTTTGAGGTGGGGTCACCAGACGCCATCGCTCCGACAGAAAAGGCCATGCGCCGTGCATAGTCCCGAATGAGTAAGCGGCTTCAGCCCGCCATATACAATATCGCCGCGCATGGCGGCTTTGCCGATGCGTTGGCACAGGGACTGATTGATCGCTTTGCTAAAGACCCTTTAGGCCTCGCGCGCGGCCTCGTCATATTACCCAATAATCGGGCTCGCCGCGCGGTCCATGATGCTTTTGTGAGGCTCAGTGAAGAAGGATTGCTGTTGCCGCAAATGGCGGTGATCGGGGATCTGGAACTGGACGAGTCTATCGGCGTTGCGCTGGATAGCGGTGAACTGGCCCTGGATATTCCCCCATCGGTGGATTCATTGGACCGACTGCTGATGTTGGCGCGGCTGATAGAGATGGAAAGTGCGGCAAAAGGCACCGTGTTATTGTCCAAAGAGGCTTTGCGGCTGGCACGCGAGTTTGCCCGCACGCTCGATCAGCTGACCGTTGAAGAAATAGCGCTTAAAGACCTTTTTGATATAGATGTTGAACCGGAACTATCCGGGCATTGGCAGGATTCTTTAGCATTTTTTCGAATCATTGCCGAAAAATGGCAGGCGAAGCTCAAAGATATGGGATCCGTCGATGAGGCGGCGCGGCGCAACGCCCTATTTGACGAAAGCGTGAAGGCTTGGAAGACAAACCCGCCCAGGCATTTTGTCGTCGCTGCTGGTATTACAACCTCTGCCCCTGCGATTGCAGGTTTCTTGCGAGCGATTACGTTTCTGCCCGATGGCATGGTGGTGTTGCCAGACCTTGATATGGTGATGGAGGACGAGGAATGGGACATGCTCGGCCCATTTGAACCTGATGCAGAGACCGGCAAAACCGGTCGGGCACAGGAAACCCATCCTCAATATCATATGAAGTTGCTGCTCGAGCGCATGTCGATCGCGCGCGGCGAGATCATGCGTTGGCCGAGGACAGGTACCAGCGGCGCGGCGGCCAAGCGGAGCAGGGCACTTAGCAATGCGTTTGCGATACCCAAGTTGACGTCGCGCTGGCAATCGCTGGACGCAAATGAGCGTAGTCTGGCTGGCGTGCAAACGGTCGAAGCACGCAACAGCGCTGAAGAGGCGCAAATCGTTGCGTTATTAGCACGTGAAGCGCTGGAGACACCTGAACGCCGGGTTGCGATCATCACGCCTGATCGGGCCTTGGCAGGACGGATATCAGCGCATCTGGAGCGCTGGAATATTGTTGCTGATGATACGGCGGGGCAGCCTTTGTCGAAAAAACCGGAAGGGATATTCTTTCTGGCTTTGCTGTCCGCTGCAACGGACGGGTTTCCGCCAGCCGAGTTTCTGGCGTTGCTGAAACATCCACTGGTCCGGGCGGGTAACGAACGACTGGAATGGTTGAACCAAGTCCGCAAACTCGACCTGTTAATGCGCGGTCCGCGACCTGCGCCGGGATTGGCGGGCATAGATAGTTTGTTTCAGAGCGAAGATCGCAGAAGCAAGGGCTTGCGGGATGACCTTCTGCCATGGTGGCAGGGCGTCAGAGCAATTTTTGAACCAGCGGCAACGGCGCTGAGCGGTGCTGTCGACTGGGCCACTATGCTGGCCGAAATCCGAAAGCTCGCTGACATGCTGACCAACGGTCAGATTTGGGCAGGCCCAGCGGGGCGCCAATTGGCGGATTTTCTGTCCGATATAGAGGAGCGCGCGGCCCTGGGGCCGATGAAAATTCAGTCGCCGGAAATTGCCAGCTATTTCGAGACATTTTTAGCCGATATACCGGTCCGACCTCCTTACGGCGGACACCCGCGCATAGCAGTTTATGGTTTGCTGGAGGCGCGGCTCCAACAAGCGGAACTTGTGATCTGTTGCGGTCTGAATGAAGGCAGTTGGCCACAAGCGATTACGCCGGACCCATGGTTGGCTCCGATGGTACGCAAATCCTTGGGCTTGCCAGCGCAAGAACGTCAAATCGGTCTGTCCGCCCATGATCTTGTCGGGGCAATGGGCGCGCAAAATGTTCTGCTGACGCGCGCTGGGCGTGATGGATCCGGACCGGCCATCGCATCACGGTTTCTGCTGCGTCTCAAAGCGATGTGCGGCGATAATCTCAAGGAACATCCGATCGCTCAGGACTGGGCTCGGCGCATTGATAAGCCAGAAGAGCCGATCAGGATCGAACAACCCGCACCGGAACCGAGTGCAGAGCAGCGTCGGGTCAAGTTATCGGTGACGAATGTCGACCGTTTGATCACCGATCCCTTTGCTTTTTATGCCGCTAAGATCATGGGGCTCGGATCGCTCGATATGATCGATGCAGAGCCAAGTCCGGCATGGCGTGGTTCGATCATTCACGATATTTTGGATAAATGGGCAAAAGAAGATGGCTATGACCCCGATGCCCTGAAGCGCCGGGCGCTGGCCTTTTTGAACGAGCGTTCGGCCCATCCGTTGATGCGCACCTTATGGGCTCCGCGTTTGATGGAGGGAATATTGTGGATAGCTGACACTGTGGCGCAGCAGCGCGCGGATGGAAGAACGCCGGTGAAGTCCGAGCAGAAAGGAAGCGCGAACATAGCTGGTGTTGATCTGTTCGGCATAGCGGACCGGATCGACCGCATGGCTGATGGTAGCCTTGGCATTGTTGACTATAAAACTGGCGGCCCGCCGTCTAATAAGGCGGTAAAAGAAGGTTTCGCGCTACAACTCGGTCTGCTGGGAGCGATCGCCGAGAGAGGCGATTTTGGCGGATTATCCGGTCCGGCGAGCGGCTTTGAATATTGGTCGCTGGCCAAGCAAGGAGCCAAAGATAGTTTTGGCTATATTTCCACGCCGACTAATCCCCGCAGCCCCGATAAGGTGGAGGCGGAGCAAATGGTCGATCATGCCGTTGCCGAATTTACCAAGGCTGTAACCAGCTATATTCTCGGCTACGAACCGATGACAGCGAAACTCCATCCGGAATATGCGCCTTATGCGGATTATGACCAGTTAATGCGGCTCGAGGAATGGTATGGCCGCGCGGCAGTAACAAGCGGGGAGGGCGATCATGAGTGAGACACCGACCCTTCATGCGCTTGCTGACAAACAAAGCGATGCGGTGCAGCCGGATGATAATATCTGGTTGAGCGCTTCTGCGGGTACAGGCAAGACACAGGTCCTTACCGCAAGGGTTTTCCGCTTGTTGCTGCGCGAACATGTGAAGCCCGAGCATATATTATGTCTGACTTTCACCAAGGCCGGCGCTGCCGAAATGGCAGACCGTATTCACCGGCAACTGGCCAGTTGGGTGCGGGCTGATGATGCGAAGCTAGGGGCTGATCTGTCCGCCATTGGCGCGCCGGTTGATCCGGCGACACGGGAATATGCGCGGACATTATTCGCGCGGGTACTGGATGCGCGAGGCGGTGGCTTGCGGATCATGACGATTCATAGTTTTTGCCAGACATTGCTGGCAAGCTTTCCAGAAGAAGCCGAGATACCCGCGCTGTTCAAACCGATTGAAGAGCGTGACCGGAAGATATTGGCACGTCAGGCTTTGAGTGACCTGTTGCTGGACGAAGAAGCGGCGGGAAATACCGCGATAATTCAGGCAATTCAGGCGCTCAGCATACGGATGGGTGAAGAGGAAGCGGAAAGATATCTGATGACATGCGCGTCCAAAGCGGATGCGATGGAAAGTCTTCCGAGCGGTGTGCTACCTTTTGTTCGCGGATTGCTGAACTTACCGATTGATGGTGATGCGCAAAGCTGGCTGGAGCAGCGATGCAGCGACAACGAATTTGATGTCGCATCACTGGAAGAGATGGCTGAAGCGCTGGCCGGATGGGGCACCAAGACAGCGACCGGATACATAGATCATATTAAGACTTGGATCGCTGCTGACCCGGTTCAAAGAGCCGAGATATTGACCGATCTTCACAAGATATGGGCGAAGGCAGATGGCGAATGGCGCTCCGTGCCCAAGGGACTGGAGAAGGTTGCCCCACAATATCATGAACTGAGCGTCGCAATGTACGATCATTGTCGTCAAATGATCGAAACCAAGGCGTTATTTGATTATGCAGACCTGTTTGGAGGGGCTCTCAACGCCGGGCGGGCCTTTTATCATCGCTACGCGCAAGCCAAGAAGCTCAATGGCGTGATTGATTTTGATGATATGATCCGGATGACCGCCAAACTGCTCAATCAAGGGAATATGGCGGAATGGATCCGCTATAAGCTTGATCAGCGTACGGATCATATCCTTGTCGATGAAGCACAGGACACCAATTTGGCGCAATGGGATATTGTTCGGGCGTTGACTGGTGAATTTTTCGCAGGATTAGGGGCCAGTACCGATAAAATCCGGACATTGTTCACGGTCGGGGACTTCAAACAGGCGATTTTTGGTTTTCAGGGAACCAGCCCGCACAATTACGTGCAGGCGCGGGATGATTTTTTTGCGCGCGCGGCGGCTTCAGAACGCCCTTTCAAAGACCTGCCTTTGGATCGTAGTTTTCGATCCACACCGCCCGTTCTGGAAGTCGTCGACAAGGTTCTGGAGCATGTCGGCGAAAAGGAACTGGGGTTAGATAAAGCCATCCCCCCACATCAAAGCCACTTTACCGGAGAGCCCGGAAGCGTAACTCTGTGGCGACCAGTTGCCCATGGCGCGGTCAGCAATGCTGATGACGAAGAAAACTGGCTTAGTGATGAAAAACGGGTTTTTGCACAAAGACTTGCGATTCAGATCAAAGAATGGCTCTCACCAGAGACACCGCTTTGGCTGCACCATGAAAACCGGCGGCTTGAGCCCAAGGATGTGATGATCCTGGTCAGTAAACGCGATGACCTCAGTGCGCTGATTGTGGCACGGTTGTTTGCGGAAAATGTGCCTGTCGCTGGAATTGATCGCATCCGGCTGAATCAACCGTTGGTGGTACAGGATTTACTCGCGGCGATCCGCTTTGTTCTGCAACCCAATGATGACCTGAATCTGGCCTCTCTTTTGGTGTCACCGCTTTTGGGTTGGACGCAGGACGATTTGCTCGCGCGTGGCTATCGTGGCGACGCGTATAAGGATAAAAGCCTGTGGGAGTTTTTGCGGACCCAAGACAGGCTCAAGCAGCATATCGAGTCACTACGGACGATGTTGAATATGGCGGACTTCAACACGCCTTATCAATTTCTGGAAACCATTGTATCCGGTCCGATTCAGGGGCGCAAGAAACTGACCGCGCGGCTTAGCCATGCCGCGCTTGATCCAATGGAAGAGTTGCTTAACACGGCTCTGGCCTTTGAACAGGATCATATCCCGACATTACAGGGCTTTCTCGACTGGTTTGATCGCGGTGATGTCGAGATTAAGCGTGATCAGCTTGAGGGCGGCAATGAAGTGCGCCTGATGACCGTGCACGGGGCCAAGGGGCTGCAAGCGCCGCTGGTGATCCTCGCCAATGCGACATTTGATCCTGCTAACAAGAAAAGCGGCGGTTTTGATATAAAGATAGGTGAAAGTGTAGGTTTGGAACTGGAATATCCAGTTGTTCCAACGCGAAAATCCGAACGAATTGGTGTGTTGGCGGACCACGCCGAAGAAGCGGACAAGGTGCAAATAGAAGAGCATTGGCGGTTGCTTTACGTAGCCATGACCCGTGCTGAGGAGCATCTCGTCGTCACCGGAACATTGGGGCCAAAGGCTAAGGGTGTTGTACCGGAAGGAAGCTGGTATCACGCGGTCGAGCAGGGTCTTGAGATCCTTGGGACGGAAGCAGAAGACTCGGTGCGTTGGATTGCCGAGCGGGCTTATGCTGGTCCGGATGGAGCGGCCAAGCCGGATAATAAAAGCACAGATGTCCTAAATCCAGAAATTGAAGATCCGATAGCACTACCCGAATGGTTGTTTGCACCGGCCCCGAAAGAAGCGCGACCGCCGCGTCCGTTGACACCATCTGATCTGGGACCGGATGATGCCGCCAATCCGCCGCCCGCCCAGGCGATGCGCGATGCTGCTGAACGAGGGAAACTATTGCACAGTCTGTTCGAAAGACTGCCGGATATCGCGCCCGAAAAGCGCGGGAATGTTGCGGATCGTTGGCTGGCCAAGCAGAAACAAGTTACAGATACAGAGGACCGTCAGGCACTGATCGCGACGGTGCAATCAGTATTGACCAACCCGACATGGTCGGCGCTATTCTCACCGGATAGCTTCGCCGAAGCGCCTATCGCGGCCGTTGTTGATCAGCATGTTATTTCGGGGACTGTGGACCGATTGCTGATCACGGATGATTTGATAACTGTCGTCGATTTCAAAACAGGACGTTCTGTACCGAAAGATGCGGGTAGGGCGCCATTATCTTATTTGCGCCAAATGGCCGCTTATGTGACCGCTTTAGAGAAAATTTTCCCCGGGCGATCTATAAAAGCAGCTTTGCTTTACACGCATGCTCCGGTGTTGCTGGAGCTTTCCGGCGATCTAATTGAGAAGCACAAACCCCAAACCGCTCCTCCTAACAAGCCAGACTTGGAGCGCCCATGAAAATCCTTTTCGGGCAAATGCTTGAGCAATGATGCATGCACGCCTAAATAGTATTTAAACAAGCAAAGGAGATTCCCTATGGCTACCAAAGCAATTACCGACGAGAGTTTTGAACAAGATGTCCTGAAAGCCGACGGCCCTGTGCTTGTCGATTTTTGGGCCGAATGGTGCGGCCCTTGTAAGATGATTGGCCCTGCGCTGGAAGAAATCAGTGACGAATTGGGCGAGCAGGTGACCATCGCCAAGCTCAACATCGATGACAGTCCGGATGCGCCCGGCAAATATGGCGTACGCGGTATTCCGACTATGATCCTATTCCACAACGGCGCGCCAGTGGAAACAAAAGTCGGTGCCGCTCCGAAGAGTCAGCTGAAATCATGGCTTGAAGAAAGTCTGCCAGCTTAAGCCTTAAAGACGTCCCCCAGAAGCTCGGCGGCCTCATTCCACAATTTAGGCGATGAGGCCCCGAGCAATCCGGTTTTGCGGTCTGCAGGCCGATATCGATCGCCATTCCAGCGCGCCACTTTCCCGCCAGCTTCATTGAGAAATAATATGCCAGCGGCATGATCCCATGGCAGACTGCGTTCGAACGTGGAAATATGGTTGCTCCCGAGCGCCAAGCGCGGATATTGTTCGGCGGCACAGCGCGGAATATCGACCATTTGATAATGTCCATCAGCTGCGGCCAAAAGCTTGTCGCGCTGCTGTGACGTCATGAAACCAGTGGCCATCGCCGCGATCGGCTTTCCTTTTGGAGCATTAGAAACTGAGAGTTTTTCCCCGTTGAGAAAGGCACCTTTACCTTTGGCGGCATAGCACATGCGGTCTGCCAAAGGATCGTAGAGCCAGCCTGCAACAGTTTCGTTGGCTTGGGACAAAGCTACAATCATTCCGAAGGGTGATTTTCCAGCTGCAAAATTTCCCGTCCCGTCAATCGGATCGATAATCCATGCTTGGTCGTCAGCCAAGTGATCCATGACAGCTGGATCAGCAGCGCAGGCTTCTTCGCCGACAATGGCGGCTTCAGGGATCAATGCTCCAAGCTTTTCGCCGAGCATTTCTTCACTAAGCTTGTCGGCTATAGTGACAAGATCGCCAGGGGATTTTTCCTGAATGTCTGACGCCTGAAGGTTTTGATAATATGGCAGCACCACTTCTTTGGCCACCTGCCGCAGGATGTTCTGCACGGAATGATCAAGGACGGACATGCTCATGCGGGTGACAAGATCTGACCGAGACGCGGGAAGTGGATATGCAGCGTTCCGGCTTGTTCGTCTTTGCGCTGGATAATAATTTCGCGGTCATTGAGACCAATCAACATTCCGTTGACCGCGGCGGGATCTGGCGTCTCGGTTTTGACTGAAACTCTGTCACCTTGGGAAAAGCCGGAATTTTGATCGACTGAGCCGCTGTCGACGGGTTGCGAAGCATTGGCATAGGCTATTGCCTGTTGGCCGGTCCATTCCTCGAAATTTCCATAGCCAATATCATCAATGCGATCATACCAAGCTGCGACAGCAGAACCAAAGTCCGACGGCTTGCGACCAGCAAAACCAGCAAAGCGAATATTCATGTAGAGCATTAAGTCCGCATGTCCTGCGGCGTCGCCGCTGATATAGTCTCGCCCATCTGCCAAGGCTTCAGCGACCAACGCTGCTCCGGCTTCAAATTGTCCGGTTAGATGCGGTACCATGGGCAAGAATTTCCGGCGGTCCATGCCAAAACGCTTGGCCCGGTCTTCCCAGAATTCTTCGCTGACAATGGCGGGATTGGTGCCCAATGCGACACCGACCGCTGGCATAAACCACAGGCCGCCTGACCATGTGGCAATCATCCGACCGGCAAACCCAAGAGGCTTTGGATAAAGGCTCGGTTCGGGCTTAAGTGCCTCGAGCGCGTCAACAATCACGGCTGTATCACAATAGATATCGGCGCCAATTTGCAATACCGGAATGCGTTCATATCCGCCTGTTAGAGCGCTGAGTTCCGGTTTCGGCACAATGTCAGGCTGCTGGACAGACTTCCAGTCAATGCCCTTCAGGCCGAGCGCGAGCCGCATGGCTTGTCCAAAGGGAGAGTTTTCGTAGTGATGCAATATGACTTCGGTCATTTCAGCTCCTGTAATCGGCGTTTATCGAAATATATCCGTGGGTCAGGTCGCAGGTCCAGACGGTGGCCTTGCCGCCTCCTATGCCAATATCGACGCTGATATCAATTTCCTCGCCTCTCAGGTGCTCTGCGACCGGCGCTTCGTCATAATCTGGAACAACCAATCCATCGCGAGCCACGGTAACGCCGCCAAACCCAATGGATAGCTTGTCACGATCTGCAGGTTCGCCGGCTTTGCCAACGGCCATGACGACGCGGCCCCAATTAGCGTCTTCTCCAGCAATAGCGGTTTTCACGAGTGGAGAATTGGCGACCGACAGCGCTATGCGTTTTGCGCTTTCATCACTTTGAGCTCCGGTCACAGCTATTTCGATAAACTTACTGGCGCCTTCGCCGTCACGGACAACGAGATGAGCCAGCTGCATGCATAAATCACTCAGGGCCGCTTGAAATGCGTCAGCGCCGGGATCGTCAAACGACTGAAGCGAAGGGGCATCATTTTGTCCCGTGGCAAAGGCGAGGACGGTGTCGCTGGTTGATGTGTCACTATCGACCGTTATGCAGTTGAAGCTTTTGGCCGTCGCTGCGCTGAGCATGTCTTGTAGCAGGCCAGCATCGACCGTCGCATCGGTAAATACATAACCAAGCATAGTCGCCATATCCGGCGCGATCATACCTGACCCTTTGATGATGCCGTTCAGATGGACAATTTTTCCGCCGATAACGGCGCTCGCCGTCGCCATTTTGGGAAAAGTGTCTGTTGTCATGATCGTTGCGGCAGCTTGTTGCCAGCTACAGGCTTCGGCCTTGAACGCCGCGACCAGACCAGCCTCAGCCCTGTCTTTGGGCAAGGGTTCGCCAATCACACCGGTGGAGGAAACAAATATCTCTTCTTCACCGCAGTCCAAATAATCGCTCGTGAGCGCCAATATCCGTTGCACTGCCTCCATGCCGCGCGCGCCGGTGAAAGCATTGGCATTGCCGGCATTGACCACTAGCGCCCGGGCTTTGCCGCCCGGCAGAGCCTTGCGACACCATTCAACCTCGGTGGAGGGGCATTTGCTTTGGGTTAGGACGCCTGCGACCGATGTTCCTTCGGTCAATTCTATATATGTGAGATCACAGCGATCCCATTGCTTATATTGTGCGCGTGCAATTCGGCGCGTGACACCAGCAATTTCCGGTAGTTCAGCGATCCGGGTGGGGGCAAGAGGCGATATAGGTTCTGACACTTAACTTGCCTTTATCTATTGGTTTGCTAAAGCGATTAACTCTTCACAGGGCTTATTGATGAACGTCTATATTGCAAGTTTTATGTTGCTGCTGTTCAATGCAGTGGGCGTCAATACGCCGGCGACTGCTATGGCGACGGAAACAGCCGGCAATGAAGCGGCTTCTGCGGTTGAGCTATCTACATCTCCCGATTGGGACGACGCAGCCAGGGCATTTATACAAAGCGAAAAACCCTTTACCGCGATGGCCAGCGACGAAAACGATAGTAAACCGATCTGGTCTGTATCATCAATAGGTTGGACGATCGGTGATAAATTGGAGCATGAAGAAGGCGCGCCCTAGCTGCTTTCTGGACAGTCACTATGTTGATTTGTCCCTAATCATCTCTAAATTCAGACAAAACTGGGCTTTTGATAGGCCCAATATCTCTTAAAATATCGGAAATCATCATGATCGGCGGCTTTGCCAAATCCTTCTTCGGGTCATCCAACGACCGTTACGTAAAAACCATTATGAAAGTGGTTGATAAGATTAACGCTTTTGAACCAGAAATAGAGCCACTTAGCGATGAAGATCTGGCGGCGAAAACGCCCTATTTTCGAGAACGGGTGGCAAATGGTGAAACACTGGATGATATTTTACCAGAGGCATTTGCGGTTGTCCGTGAAGCAGCGAAGCGGACTTTGGGCCAGCGTCATTATGATGTGCAGATGGTTGGCGGTATTGTTTTGCATCGCGGCGAAATCTCCGAAATGCGCACGGGTGAAGGTAAAACGCTTGTCGCGACATTGGCCTGTTATCTCAATGCGATCGAAGGCAAAGGCGTCCATGTTGTGACGGTAAACGACTATCTGGCCCGCCGTGATGGCGAGTGGATGAGTCAGGTCTATAACTTCCTGGGCATGACTCTTGGCACTATCATTCCAAACATTAGCGAAGAACAACGGCGCGAGGCCTATGCCGCGGACATTACCTACGGCACCAATAACGAATTTGGTTTTGATTATCTGCGCGACAATATGAAACATGACCGTGACCAGATGGTGCAACGGCCATTTAACTTCGCGATTGTTGATGAAGTCGATTCAATTTTAATTGACGAAGCGCGGACGCCATTGATCATTTCTGGCCCCACGGATGATAAGTCAGAGCTGTATGTGTCGGTGAACGAGGTTGTTCAGAGCATTACAGAAGAAGATTACGAGAAGGACGAGAAAAGCCGAAATATTTCCCTGACCGAAGAGGGGACAGAGAAGGCCGAACGGCTGCTCGAAGAGGCTGGATTGCTAGAAGGCAACAACCTCTATGATTTTGAAAATACACAGGTTGTGCATCACCTTAATCAGGCCCTGATGGCCAATGTCATGCGTAAGCGGGATACCGACTATATTGTGAATGACGGCAAGATTGTCATCATTGATGAGTTTACTGGCCGCATGATGGACGGACGGCGCTGGTCCAACGGTCTGCATCAGGCTGTGGAAGCCAAAGAAGGCGTCCAGATTGAGCCAGAAAACCAGACGATGGCCTCAATCACGTTCCAGAATTATTTCCGCATGTATCCCAAATTGTCGGGCATGACCGGAACGGCAGCGACCGAAGCGGCAGAATTTTTTGAAATTTACAAAATGAATGTCGTGACGATCCCGACAAATAAACCCATTCTCCGGATGGATGAAAATGACGAGTTTTATAAGAATACGCTCGACAAATTCGCCGCCATTGCCAAGAAAATCAAAGAGCATAGCGACAAAGGGCAACCTGTTCTGGTAGGAACGGTATCGATTGAAAAATCCGAACTTCTGTCAGATTTTCTGAAAAAAGAAGATGTGACCCATAACGTCCTCAATGCCCGCTTTCATGAGCAAGAAGCGCAAATTGTTGCGCAGGCCGGTAGTCCCGGGGCCGTGACGATTGCAACAAATATGGCCGGTCGTGGGACCGATATCCAGCTTGGCGGTAATATTGATTTCCGTATCGAGCACGAACTGGCAGACATGGAAGAAGGCCCTGAACGGGACAAAGCCATTGCCAAAATCGAGGAAGAAGTCCGGGCCCTGCGCGCAGAAGTACGCGCGGCGGGCGGTTTATTCGTATTGGGTACAGAACGGCATGAAAGCCGCCGGATCGATAACCAGCTTCGCGGCCGTTCGGGCCGTCAGGGTGATCCTGGTCTGAGCCGTTTCTACCTCTGTCTGGAAGATGATCTTTTGCGCATCTTCGGGACAGAGACCATGTTCGCCAAAATGATGAACAAAAATCTCGAAGACGGTGAGGCAATTGGCGGAAAGTGGCTCTCTAAAGCCATTGAAACAGCACAGAAAAAAGTCGAAGCCCGTAATTATGAAGCGCGGAAACAGGTCGTTGAATATGATGATGTGATGAATGATCAGCGCAAAGTGATTTACGAGCAGCGCGCTGAAATTATGGATGCTGAGACCGTTGGTGACGTTGTTGAAGATATGCGGCTTGAGACTGTCAACGCGATGGTTGCTGACAGCTGCCCACCGGGAAGCTATCCCGAGCAATGGGAGATAGAGACTCTCAAGACACGGGTCGAAGAGGTTTTTGGACTGACCCCTGATATTGACGCGTGGTTACAAGAAGACGCCGTTGAACCCGAAATTATCGAAACGCGTATAGCAGAACTGGCCGATGCCGATTTCAATTCGAAGGTAGACCAGATTGATCCGGAAATCTGGGTGCAGATCGAAAAGTCAATATTGCTGGAATCGCTCGATCATCATTGGAAAGAGCATCTCGCGACGTTGGATGCGCTGCGTCAGGTGGTATTCTTGCGGGCCTATGCGCAGAAAAAGCCGCTTGATGAGTATAAGAAAGAAGCCTTTGGTCTTTTTGAACGTATGCTGGAAGTTATTCGAGAGAGTGTAACGAAGACCATCGCGGTCAGTCAGTTCCATCGCCAAGAGGAAATTGAAGTGCCGGAATTGCCGGAACTTCCAGACTTCCTGACCACGCATATTGATCCGCTTACCGGCGAAGATAATAGCGATGATATCGATGGTGGCACATTGGGTACAGTTTCTACCGCTTTGCCGCCACGTCAATCCGGCAGCGCGGTTTCCGATGATGTTAATTTTGATGGTGTCAGTCGTAACGCCCCTTGCCCATGTGGTTCGGGCCGTAAATATAAGCATTGTCACGGTAAATATTGATCCTGTGACCCGCGCGCTGGGCGAGACCTGACATGGCTTTTGGCATTGCTGGTCTCGCGCTGCTCTTCCTGCTGACGGCGACGCTTTATGCGTCTGTCGGTTTTGGCGGCGGTTCTACCTATATCGCGCTGCTAGCGCTTGCCGATGTGGATTACCGAACGCTGCCTGTCATTGCTCTGCTGTGCAATATTATTGTGGTACTCGGCGGTACCCTGCGATTTCAGACGCGTGGGTTGATCGATTGGAAAAGGATCTGGCCGATCCTATTGCTGTCAGTACCCGCTGCTTGGGCAGGGGGGCGCCTAGCGATTGATCGCGATAGTTTTTTGATTTTGTTGGGCCTTTCATTGACCGTGGCTGGCGTTCTACTCTTGGCAGAGCCGTTTTTCCGTAAGCGTCATGTCGGATCTCAATCCCCGCCACCACGGGCGATATGGTTCGCTCCGACGGCGGGGGGCGTAATTGGATTTCTTTCCGGAATGGTCGGAATAGGTGGTGGCATATTTCTGGCACCACTTTTGTTTCTGATTAATTGGGCAGACGGCCGCAGAATAGCCGCGACGGCAAGCGTATTCATCCTCGTGAATTCGGTCAGCGGGCTGATGGGACAACTTATGAAATCGCAATGGTCGGAAGGCGGCGCTGCGATCTTACCCTATTGGCCGCTTTTCATAGCAGTACTTATTGGCGGACAAATAGGCAGCTTTTTGGCCAGCAAAGCGTTGCCTGAAAAATGGATAGAGCGACTGACGGCCCTGTTAGTCCTTTATGTCGCTATGCGCATCCTGTGGCAGCAGTTCAACTAGATAGACTGGCTTCGTTTAACGCATGCGGCATTTGCGTTTGAAGTTATCTTATTCAGATCAAAAGGAAAAAATGGCTCCCCGAGTAGGATTCGAACCTACGACATTTCGATTAACAGTCGAACGCTCTACCGCTGAGCTATCGGGGAACAGGCTCGATTGTTAACCGAGACTTTCTTTGTGAAGCGCGCCTATAACAATGTCATTTGCTCGCCGCAAGCCATCAAACAACAAATTGTTCCATGGCAATCCGGTCATCAAGCGCATGCTCTGGATCAAACAACATCGTCAGCGTCTGATTGCGGTCGATCGAGACGGTCACCTTTGACACATCGCGCACTTCCTGCTGGTCTCCAACCGCGCTGACTGGCCGTTTTTCGGCATTTAGCACCTTTATACTGATTGGCATTTTGTCCGGTAGAATAGCACCCTTCCAACGACGCGGGCGGAACGGACTAATTGGGGTTAGTGCCAATAAATTCGATCCCAACGGCAATATTGGGCCATTGGCGGATAGATTATAGGCTGTTGAACCCGCTGGCGTAGCGATCAAAACGCCATCACATACAAGTTCTTCGAGCATGATTCGGTTATTGACCTCGATTTCCAGCTTGGCCGTCTGCCGGGTTTCTCTCAAAAGAGAGACCTCATTAATGGCCGGCATGACAAAGGTCGCGCCGGAAATGGTTTCAACTTCCATTTTTAGAGGACGTACTTTGAACGGCCGAGCGCCTTCGATACGGCTGATCAGATCGTCTTGATGCCAGTTGTTCATCAGGAATCCGACGGTACCCAGATTCATGCCATAGACGGGCATAATCTTTCGCCGGTTAAGCATCTGATGCAGGGTTTGCAGCATGAAACCGTCACCACCCAAAACAACGGCTTGATTGGCTTCTTCAATCGGTACCCAGTCCATTAATGGCTTTAGTTTTTCTCCCGCTTCCTGGGCTTGCGGGGTAGGGGACACGACTAATGCCCATTTTATATCACTCATCCGCCCGTAACGTTCATGTGACGCTCCAATATATTTGCGGACCCATCCAACTGCGCATTAAAATCGTGTCGTAACGGTTTGAGCTTCAAAGCTTTTTGAAGTAACCGGTCAACAGCCTCAATCCCCTCATTGCGCACTGCGGCTCGTAAATCAACATGTGCGTTGTGGCCGAGGCACATAAATATTTTACCGTCCGTGGTCAGACGCAGGCGATTGCAATTGTCACAAAAATTATTGCTAAGCGGTGTGATAAGTCCCAATCGTAATCCAAGCGGTTCCACAGACACATAGCGAGCCGGGCCAGCGCTCTTGTGCGCGATGGGGTTTAGAGAATATTGGTCCGCCAATGGAGCTATAAATTCTTCAGCCGGAATATGTTCCAATTTTCGATCTGCACCAACGTCGCCGAGCGGCATCGTTTCGATGACGGTAAGATCATGGCCATATTTTGCGCAATATTCAGCCATTGGAAGCAGCGCATCCTGATTAAAGTCTCGCACTGCTACCATGTTAATTTTCACCCTGATGCCGGCTTGGCGGGCCGCTGAAATGCCTTCCAAGACCTGTTCCACCTTGGCGCCACGGGTTATCTCCGCAAATTTTGCGGGATCCAGCGTGTCCATGCTGACATTGATACGCCGCACATGGTTGGCGGCCAGATGGTCGGCATATTCGCTCAGTAGCGAACCATTGGTGGTGAGCGTTAACTCTTCCAAGTCACCAGATTTAACTTTACGTCCAAGCCGTTGAATCACATCGCTCATATCCCGTCTTACAAGCGGTTCGCCGCCCGTCAGGCGGATTTTCTTGACACCATGACCGATAAACCGTTCGGCAATCAGGGTGATTTCCTCCAGTGTCAGCAGCTCGCTCTTAGGCATGAATGTCATATTTTCGGACATGCAATATTGGCAACGGAAATTGCATCGGTCAGTAACCGAGATGCGCAAATAATCGATTTTCCGGCCAAATCCGTCGAGCATTATATATTTCCGTTCAATAGTTGGCCGAAATGCTAGCGTTTTGTTTGGGGGCAAGCAACGGCCTATAAAGATTTAGCCGCTATGGAAAAGAATAGGATATTGGTCTCGTAGCGTCGTGAACCAAGAATCGGCAAATAGGGGCATTTTCAGTCACGCAGTCATCATCATCTGAATCGGGTCACAAGGGTATAAAGCATCTCTTTCTGCTGTCCTTTCATGACCGCGACCCGCTGGCAGCCAAAATATCTGCCACCGGATGGAGTGTCAGCTCTGCGCGCCGGCGTGCTGGTTTGCAGGCACGCTTGCTATCATCCAATGCATTAATTGCTGTGGTAGATATACGTGAAGCGGTTGCAGACGGGCTCGAAGCGATGGTCGATATTGCCGCGCTGGTCGAAGGGAGTGGCATTGCGATCCTTGCGCTAGCCGATCAAACCGCAGAGGAGAATATAGCAGGCAAATGCTATGACGCAGGAGCCACTCATTTCCTGGACATTGCCAATAGCCAGGCCGATCTGCAGCAAGCGATAAATTTTGCCTATCGTTATGTGGAGAATATCCGGGGCGGGACCGAAGCAGCTCAGAATTTCAACCACTTGCTATCGCAAGCTGACGAACGATGGTCATTTTCAAAAAGTGATGCCAGCCAAAGCTGGGTAAGCGACAAGCTGAAAGAAAATCTCGGAGACGTGGATTTTAGTCGCTATCCCGTCACGGGCATTTTTCGAATATTATCCAGAGAAGAGCGATCCCGAGTTCGCGGGGCGATGGGCCGGCTGCGCACGGGGGCCGCTCAGGCGGCAGTAGTGCATTTGTTAAATGGCGACAAAGTCATCCATCATCTGCACGTTTCCGGCGAGCGGATATATGGTCGTCTGGAACGGGTGAACCCAGACGGTGGCGGTCACGGATGGGCTGGCTATGATCTCTTATCGGGTCTGCGCAATGGTTCGGCGGCAAGAGGCTGGATGCGCTCGCGTCTGGAACAGGGGCATGGGCTGGGTATCATTATATTTGGCCTGAAGAATTTTGGCACGATCAACGCTGCCTATGGCCGGGCAGTGGGCGACGAAATTATGCGCCGTATTGGTCAACGTCTGATGGTCGAAACCGCAGATCATTCGTCGGATGAACATATCGTCGCGAGAATGGACGGTCAGAATTTCGTGGTAACGATGATATTGGATGACCGATCCGCCAATATAGCTAAAAAATTTGCAGAATATGCCGAACAGCTGCTCAGTCGAAATTTTGAACGCGTGTCTGTGGATGGCCGAAACATCGGCTTGGTCGCGCGTGCGGGTGTTGCAACGGTGCGGGAATCTGCGGACGAAACGCTATTGATTAGGCGCGCTACACTGGCACTTGCTGAGGCCATGACGTCCGACGCGCTGCCCGTCCAAATCAGCGGTTCGTCCGAAAAAGACATATTGCTGGAGCAGCAGTTGGAAAGCGATCTTGCCCATGCGTTGGAGCGCGACGAAATTACCATTGCCCTGCAGCCGCAGATAAAGGTGGATGGCGGACAATTGATTGGCGCTGAAGCTTTGGCGCGTTGGAACCATCCAACGCTTGGGTTTCTGGGTGCCGCCACTCTATTTTCGGTGGCGGAACGGGCGGGTTTGATGGAGCTTCTATCATTGCATATCCACAAGCAGGCTTTTGCAACGGCCGCAAAATGGCCCGATAGCCTCTCGTTTTTACGGCTTTCCGTCAATGTCACTGCGGGTGATTTGGCCAATGGTGATTTCGTACAGAATATGATTCAAAATATAACAGAGACCGGCTTTTCCGCGGATCGAACCACGTTGGAGATTACCGAATCTGAGTTGATTGGGAATTTTGCCAGCGCCTCAACACGCCTTGCAGAGTTGAGAGAGGAAGGTTTGCGCATCGCGATAGATGATTTTGGAACGGGATATAGTAGTCTAGCCTATCTCAAAAACCTGCCATTGGACTATTTGAAAATAGACAGCGGACTGACGGGCGATATTAGCGGTTCTGTGAAAGATCAGGTCGTGGTCAAATCAATTATCGATATGGCGCGCAGCCTTGATCTGGCTGTCATTGCCGAAGGGGTGGAAACCGAAGCGCAGCTGGAAACGCTCGCGGAGCAAGGTTGCGAATATTTCCAAGGATTCTTGAGATCTGGGCCGATATCACCAGAAGAATTTGAGATATTTGCTCTCAGAAGCAACTAGCTGGTTTTTTGCTGCGCCAGTTTCGATAGTCCGCCGCTGAGCTGCGTAAGGCCATGAAGCCGCGAACGCGGATCACGCCACCGTCGTTCGATGAACAGCTTGTTATCGGGCCTAATCCGCGCGGTTCCTTTCAGTCGCTCGGCATAGGCGAGCAATCCGGGAACATTAGGGAATTTGTCCTTGTGAAAACTGACCAACGCGCCGCGTGGACCCATTTCAATCTTGGCGATATGGGCTTTGACGCAGTTTAACTTGATTTCCATCAGCTTGAGCAAATTGTCCGTTTCCACGGGCAATTCTCCGAACCGGTCAATCATCTCTGCTGCAAAAGCTTGGATTTCCTGATGGCTGCCGAGCCCGTTCATACGGCGGTAGAGGCCCATACGAAGGGAAAGGTCAGGCACGTAATTTTCTGGAATAAGAATCGGTGCATCCACCGTAATTTGTGGCGAGAAACTCTCGGTCTCTGCTTCCAGCCCGGCGCCCTTTGCCTTGGCTTCCAGAATCGCATCTTCTAACATCGACTGATAAAGTTCAAAGCCCACCTCGCGGATTTGACCGGATTGTTCGTCACCCAGCAAATTGCCAGCGCCGCGAATGTCGAGGTCATGGCTGGCCAATTCAAATCCAGCGCCAAGACTGTCGAGGTCACCGAGGATTTTGAGCCGTTTTTCAGCTTTTTCGGTGATGATCCTGTCTTTTGGTGTGACCATATAGGCATAGGCGCGTGTTTTGGATCTCCCGACCCGACCGCGGAGTTGGTAAAGTTGGGCCAGCCCAAAGCGATCAGCCCGATGGATGATCAGCGTGTTGGCGCTTGGAATGTCGAGCCCACTTTCGACAATCGTCGTTGCCAATAGGACGTCATATTTTTTATCATAGAAGGCGGACATCCGCTCTTCGACCTGAGCCGGCGGCATTTGACCATGAGCCACGACATAGGTGATCTCTGGCGCATATTCTTTCAGAAACTCCTGTATTTCTGATAGGTCCGCGATACGCGGAACGACGATGAAGCTTTGCCCACCACGATAATGTTCGCGCATCAGCGCTTCGCGCAACGGCACCGGATCCCAAGGCATGACATATGTGCGCACCGCCAGCCGATCCACGGGCGGGGTTTGGATCACCGATAATTCTCGTAGTCCCGTCATCGCCATTTGCAGGGTTCGCGGAATTGGGGTTGCGGTAAGGGTGAGCACATGAACGTCCGACTTCATTGCCTTCAAACGCTCTTTATGCGTGACCCCAAATCTTTGCTCTTCATCGACGATGATCAATCCAAGTCTTTGAAAATCAATTGATTTTGATAACAACGCATGGGTGCCAATGACGATGTCGATGTTACCGTCAGTTAGCCCTTCGCGGGTTTTCTTGGCCTCCGCAGCAGGAACAAGTCGCGATAACCGGCCGATATTGAGTGGGAAGGGGCGAAAGCGTTCTTCGAAATTGGTGAAATGCTGACGCGCGAGCAAAGTGGTCGGGGCAATGATGGCCACCTGCATACCCGCCATTGCGGCTACGAAAGCCGCGCGCATGGCGACTTCAGTCTTACCAAAACCAACATCTCCGCAAACCAGCCGGTCCATCGCTTTGCCAGAGCCCATATCTTCGAGGACTTCTTCGATGGCTTGCTGTTGATCATCAGTTTCATGATAAGGAAAACGATCGACAAATCCGGCCATATCGCTGGCTTCAATACGCGCTGGCGTTGCTGGCTGAAGCACCCGTGCTGCGGCGGTTTTCAGGAGCTCGTGAGCAATAGCCCGGATGCGTTCTTTGAGCTTTGATTTGCGCCGCTGCCAGCCTTCGCCGCCCAAGCGATCGAGCACTGCGGTATCGCCGCCTTCGCCATAGCGGCTCAGAACATCAATATTTTCCACCGGCACAAACAGTTTGTCGCCGCCGGCATATTTTAAGGACACGCAGTCATGCGGGCTTTCACCGACAGGGATGGAGACAATCCCCTCATATAGGCCGATGCCATGCTCCAGATGGACAACAAGGTCGCCTTGACTGAGGGCGGATAATTCCGCGAGGAAGGCATCATTGCTTTTGCGGCGCTTTGACTTGCGGACCAATCGGTCGCCGAAAATATCCTGTTCGGTAAGCAGGGCAATATTATCGGCTCGGAAACCAGCAGCCAACGGCAAGATGGTGAGCGCGACGGAAGCGTCAGCTGCACTGCAGGATTCCCAGTCGTCGCAGAGCATCGCCGTCTTGACGTCATGGTCTTTCAACAAGTCAAAAAGCCGGGCGCGAGAGCCTTTGCTATAGCTAGCAACAACCGCAGTCGTGCCGGATTTTGTAAGTATATTCAGGTGGGCGGCCAGAGCCTTGTAAATATTCTCGTTTCGCGCGCGTTCGGGAGAGAAATCGCGAGGAGATGATACGGAGAGCGATAACACGCTACCAGACTCTGGTTCATCAAATTCACTGATGATGTGAATCGGCGCTTCAGCTTGCTGTATATGCCATTCCGCCGGCTGCAGATAGAGCATTTGCGGCTTTAGCGGGCGATAGCTCGACAAATTGGCTTTGTCGGCCTCTTGGCGGTTTTTATAATAATCCTGAATGGATGAAAATTGGCCTTCCGCTGAAGCTGTGACCGCCGCGTCGCGAAAAATAAGCGCATCATCTGTCAGATAGTCGAAAAAGCTGGCCAGCTTTTCTTCGATAAGCGGCAGCCAATGCTCCATTCCCGAGAGGCGGCGCCCTTCCGAAAGCGATTGATAAAGCGGATCACTGGTGGCCACTGCGCCGAATAGCTCCCGATAACGGGTGCGAAAGCGGGTGATGCTGTCTTCATCGAGCAAAACCTCTGACACCGGCAACAGATCAAATCCGTCAATATTGCCTACCGTGCGCTGATCGGCAGGGTCGAATTGCCGCAGCGTTTCTATTTCATCACCAAAGAGATCGATTCGCAGGGGCATGGCAACGCCGGGCGGGAAAAGATCAATCAGCCCACCACGCGCAGCAAACTCTCCGCTATCGGCCACGGTATCGACCCGCACAAAGCCATTGGCGTAGAGAAAAGATACCAGCTTTTCCTGTTCGATCACAGTTCCAGGAGCTAGCCGCGTGACCAGCTCTTTGACCCGATCAGGAGTCAGCACCCGCTGTGTGACTGCATTTACAGTGGTAACCACGAGTTGCGGACCGGAGGCAGAGACTGCAAGCCGTGAAAGAGCGGCCAAGCGTTCTGACGTTGTATGGAGAGCCGGTGACGCCCGGTCATAGGGCAAGCAATCCCATGCTGGAAATTCGATGATCTCCAACGCGGGTTGAAAATAGCGCGCGGCTTCTGCCACCGCGCTCAATGCGGCATCGTCAGTGGCAATGAATACGGTGCGTTTGCCGGATTGAACGGCGATATCCGCCAGACAATAGGGACGATAGCCTGCCGTTACACCGGCAAGTGTCATGCCGCTTTCTGCGGATAATAATTTATCTAAATAAGACACTTATGGAATCTATATCATTTTCAACTTGAAGGTTTTCACTTGGTGAAATCAAAATAGTCGAGCTGTTGCATCGCTGTCATTTGATCATTTTGAAATTCTGCTGGCGGAGTTTGCTTTCCTATCGCCCAAGCCATGATGTCGACATCCTCTTCCTCTAGCAATTTTTCAAACCAGTCGATTTGCGTGTCCGACCAAGTTTGACCCCATTTATCGAAAAAGCCGCCAATCATATTGTCCGCTTCCCGAGTACCCCGGTGCCAGCTGCGAAAATGGAGCCGTTTAAGCCTGACGTCGCGTTCCATATTTGCTCCTGAGTCTTTGTCTTGAGGTTGCATATATCCACAGGGACTGTGTCTGGTATATTGATCCCGCTTGCGTATAAGGCGGATAGACATGCGGCCCGAGATACTCAATCCATTATTTGGCGAAACACAGTCGCTAAAAGGCATCGGCAAGGCGCTCGCCAAGCCGCTTGAGAAACTGCGCCTGACGCGGGTCAAGGATCTGCTTTATCACAGACCCAGCTATTGGATGCGGCGCAAGCGGGTACAAGAGCTGGATGAGGCGGATGTTGGCTTGACGATTATCGCTGAAGTGACACCGACAGATTACCGCAGCGGCGGTCCGCGAAGCCCGTTCCGCGTACAGGCGGCTGATCAGCAGGGCAATATTATCAGCTTGACATTTTTCGGTAGAAACACCGGTTGGCCGAAGAAATTGCTGCCCTTGGGCGAAGGTAAGATCATCACCGGCAAGCTGGAACGCTATGGGGATGAGCTGCAGATGCTGCATCCGGACGTTCTTGAGCTGGCTGAAGAGAAGGACATTGCGCTCGTGGAGCCGATTTATCCGCTGTCTGATGGCTTGGGCAATAAACGGATGGGGCAGCTCGTTAAGCAGGCGGTCGATCTGGCACCGGAACTGCCGGAGTGGATTGAACCGAGCTTTCTCGAATCCAAAAAATGGCAAAACTGGCATGAAAATATCGTTTCGCTGCATAGTCAGGAGGATGCGGAGCAGTCTGACCGGCTTGCTTATGACGAGATTTTTGCCAATCAATTAGCCTTCATGCTGGTCCGCGCTAGCAATCGTGCGAAAAAAGGAGTGTCGATCCAAGGCGATGGTCATTTGCGCGATCAGCTCCAGTTACCCTTCGAGCTGACCGGGGCGCAGAAGCGCAGTATATCGGAGATTGAAGGCGATTTGGCGCAGTCTTCGCCGATGCTTCGACTATTGCAAGGCGACGTGGGATCTGGGAAAACATTGGTGGCGTTGATGGCGTTGCTCAGCGCTGTCGAGGCGGGATATCAAGGCGCGTTTCTGGCCCCGACCGAGATATTGGCGCGCCAGCATTTTGAGGGGCTGCAAAAACTGCTGATCGGGCTGCCGGTCAATCTGGCGATCCTGACCGGTCGTGATAAGGGCAAGATTCGCGAGTCGACGCTGATGGGGCTTGCGGACGGTTCGATTGACATATTGGTTGGTACCCACGCGATTTTTCAGGAAAAAGTGCAATATAAAAAACTGGCTGTGGCGATTATCGACGAGCAGCATAAGTTCGGTGTGTCACAACGCTTGATGCTGACTCAAAAGGCTGAGAAAGCGCCACATTTATTGGCCATGACCGCCACACCGATCCCACGAACACTGACGCTCAGCCAATATGGTGAGATGGATGTCTCACGGATTGATGAGCTGCCGCCGGGGCGTCAGGCGATTGAAACACGGGTGATTTCCGATGGTCGCTTGCCCGAAGTCGTCGACGGCCTTGGCCGCCACATGGCCAGTGGTGGTCAGGCCTATTGGGTTTGCCCGTTGGTAGAGGAAAGCGAAAAAAGCGACCTTGCAGCGGCGGAAGAACGGGCCGCCGCCCTGAAACTGCGATTCGGTGATCAGGTCGGCCTTGTCCATGGGCGGATGAAAGGACCAGAGAAAGACGCCGAGATGGAAAAATTCCAAAGCGGCCAGACTCGTTTGTTGGTAGCGACCACAGTGATTGAAGTTGGCGTTGATGTCCCCAATGCCAGCCTGATGATTATCGAAGCAGCGGACCGTTTCGGTCTGGCTCAACTCCACCAATTGCGTGGCCGCGTCGGCAGAGGGGACGTTAAATCCAACTGCCTTCTATTACGCGGAGATACGCTAAGCGAAACGGCCCGAGCAAGATTGTCATTGCTGCGAGAAACCAACGATGGCTTCAAAATCGCCGAAGAAGACCTGAGGTTGCGCGGCGCTGGCGAGTTGCTTGGCACACGACAATCTGGAGATGCTGGCTTTCGGATCGCCTCACCGGACCAAATTTCACAACTAATTGCAGCGGCCACCGATGATGCACGGTTGCTATTGGACCGTGATGGCGGATTGAGCAGCGCGCGTGGCCAGGCGGCTCGCATCGCGCTATATTTGTTCGAGCGGGATTGGGGCGTGAGCCTGATCCGCAGCGGTTAAGACTAGCCTTGTTCGCTATGTCCGATTTTATCGAGCATAGCGACAAAATCCGGTTCCCTTATGACCCGTTCAAACTCAAAGCCGGAACGACCGCTATGGGACCAAACCAAAAATGCTTCGATACGGCCTGCAACCGGGAGGCGAACCACTACACGATCGCCTTTGTTCAGTTCGACCTCGTGGATAAATTGGCAACCATGAGCGGAAACATTGCTGAGTTTAACGGTAAATTCACCGTCTTTACGTGTTTCGCAAATCGTCTCGAAATCGACGGGGAAACGCGTTGCGCGGCGTAATTCGGGCATTTCTTTATTCGATACGCTTGGCATTAAGGACGCTCCGTCGATTGATGAAACCCTTCATTAACTTAGTTTTCCGAACAAAAGGTAAATCGGTGTCACAAAATGCCGTATTTCTATATTGCGCGTCGTAAAAGTCCGTGCTTCTTTTTGCCGGCAGAGATTTTGATGTCGTCGCCAGCTATAGCGATAACTGCACCAGCGTCTTTAACGGGCTCGTCATTAATGCGCGCTCCGCCACCGGAAACCATCCGTTTCGCTTCCCCCTTTGATGCACAAAAGCCGATATTCACCAATGCGTTGAGAATGGAGATTTCATCTTCGGCGACCTCAAAAACAGGAAGGTCGCCGCCAGCGTGACCTTGTTCGAATGTTTGCAGAGCCGTGTTGGCAGCATCTCGCGCTGCGTCTTCGCCATGGGCCATTGCTGTTGCCGCATCAGCCAGAATTTTTTTGGCTTCGTTTATCTCTGAACCTTGCAGGTTTTCCAGCTGCTTGATTTCGTCGATATCGATATCAGTAAAAAGTTTCAAAAACCGTCCGACATCGGCATCTTGCGTGTTCCGCCAAAATTGCCAGTAATCGTAAGGAGCAAGCTGGTCACCGTTTAGCCACACGGCTCCACTCGCCGTTTTGCCCATTTTTCCGCCATCTGCGGTGGTGATCAAAGGTGTGGTCAGGCCAAATAGCTGCTTACTGTCGATCCGCCGCGTGAGTTCAATACCGTTGACAATATTGCCCCATTGATCGGACCCGCCAAGCTGAAGTCGGCAATCATTGCGCCGGGATAGTTCCAGAAAGTCATAGGCTTGGAGTATCATATAGTTGAATTCGAGGAAGGTGAGGGGCTGTTCCCGCTCCAGACGAAGTTTCACCGAATCGAATGTCAGCATCCGGTTGATGGTGAAATGTGGCCCGATATCGCGCAGGAAATCAACATATTGCAAGGCATCAAGCCAATCCGCATTGTTGATCATCACCGCATCTGTGGGGCCATCGCCAAATGTCAGAAAATTGTCGAAAATCCGTCTAATGCTGGCGATATTCCCATTAATATCGTCCGTGCTGAGCATTTTTCGGCTTTCATCCTTGCCCGAAGGATCGCCGACTTTGGTCGTGCCGCCGCCCATGACAACAATGGGCTTGTGACCGGCCTGTTGCATTCGGCGAAGCATCATGATTTGCACAAGGCTACCGACATGAAGAGACGGCGCTGTTGCGTCGAAACCGATATAGCCAGGCACAATCGCCTCACCGGCCAGCTTATCCAGCCCGTCCGCGTCCGTTAATTGGTGGATATAGCCGCGATCATTCAGTAAGCGGAGGAGATCAGATTGATAATTGGTCATGGAGTGGTTCGTTACATGCAGCAGAGGAAACTCGCAATATGCGTTTGAGCCTGCAATGCCATCCTTTGACGCCGGCTTCTGTCGTGGACGAGATTTCGTTAACGTACGAATGGAAGTCGCACGGCACGCTATGCCTTAGATATCATGCCGAAGGGCTGCTGCACGACCTCGACTTACCCGGCGGTGCCGCAGCGAAGCGTACCGACGGATTGTGGAAAACGACTTGTTTTGAACTATTTCTGCAGGAATCGTCGGCCAACAGATATTGTGAGTTTAACTTCTCACCGTCGAGTCTTTGGGCGGCCTATCAGTTTTCGGATTATCGAAATGGTATGAAAAACCTCCAATTACCAAAAGCTCCAGAGATTCATCTCGATTTCAGTGACTCTCATGCCGCAATAGAGGTAACGCTCGCTTTGCCTGACATATTGGGTTCACCTTCTCTAAAAGCCTCTTTCTCGGCCGTCATTGCAGAGAAAAATGGGGTTAAATCCTATTGGGCTCTTTCACATCCGCCGGGGAAGCCGGATTTTCATCACGGGGATTGCTTTACCCATCAACTGAAGGCAGCAGGTAATTTATGAAATTTGGAATTGATAGACTTCTCGCCGAACCGGAATTGCGAGCACCGCTTGCGGGTCAAAGGATCGCTTTATTGGCGCACCCGGCCTCCGTAACAGAAAATCTGACACATTCGCTGGACGCATTGGCGCAATGTGATGATATCAACCTAAGTGCTGCTTTCGGTCCGCAACATGGTTTGCGAGGCGACAAACAGGACAATATGATTGAAACGGCGGACTATGATGACCCGGTCCTCGGCATCCCGGTGTTTAGCCTCTATGGCGAAGTGCGGCGACCAACCCAAAAGATGATGGACAGTTTTGATGTCATATTGATTGATCTTCAGGATCTAGGGTGTCGGATTTATACCTTCATCACCACCCTGCGCTACATATTGGAAGCCGCGGCTGAGCATGACAAAATTGTTTGGGTGCTTGATCGCCCGAATCCTGCAGGTCGGCCCATAGAAGGTATGATGCTGGAAGAGGGATGGGAAAGTTTTGTGGGCGCGGCCCCCATGCCAATGCGACATGGCCTTACATTGGGGGAAATGGGTCGTTGGTTTGTTAGCTATTTCAATCTTGATGTCGATTATCGCGTTATTGAGATGCAGGGATGGCAACCTGAAGGGCCCGGCTTTGGCTGGCCAACCGATCGCATCTGGATCAACCCCAGTCCCAATGCGCCCAATCTTTCGATGGCGCGCGCCTATGCCGGTACGGTCATGCTGGAAGGTACGACCTTGTCCGAAGGACGCGGAACCACACGGCCGTTAGAATTGTTTGGCGCACCCGATATCGACGCTAAGGCGGTTATTGCAGAAATGGAGCGCAAGGCCCCACAATGGTTGAATGGCTGCATGTTAAGAGATTGCTGGTTTGAACCGACTTTTCATAAACATGTGGGCATGTTGTGTAACGGCGTTCATATTCACGCAGAAGGCCCAGCCTACGATCATGCGGCCTTTCGACCCTGGCGGCTGCAGGCACTGGCGCTGAAAGCCATTAACAAGCTTTATTTCGGTTATGAACTATGGCGCGATTTTCCCTATGAATATGAGGAAGGCAAGCTTGCCTTTGACGTGATCAACGGCGGGCCCGGGTTACGTGAGTGGATCGAGAGCCCATCAACCATTGCCAATGATCTGGAAGCGATAACAGCTCCAGGCGAACGCATGTGGGCGCAAATGCTAAAGGATCACTTGATCTATTGATATTAACGTCCAGAGATTGGGTGTCTTTTGGCGATCGGCGGAGTTTTTGGCGCGGTCCAACGCGGTTCACCAGCCAGTTGATCATTTAATACAACCAGCACCGGGCAATTGTCGACTCGCCGGTCGACTGCAGCAATTATTGCGGCTGGCGCCTCCTGGTCGAGTGTACGCATTTTAGGTTTGCTCTTTTTATCGACGTGCGCATTTTCGATATGGTTCAAGCATTTGGAAGGATTGGGCACGGCATTTCCCGGATTTGCTGAGAGCAGCAAGCTGAGTGCTATGGGCAAAAATATCTTATGCATCGGCGACCTCCTGCCTAAGATGATAGCATATTTAGAGACTGTCCATAAGTGAGGAGGCCGTTAGCAGCGAATGATCACGCCAATGCTGCGATGCAACATAGTTGTTGCGTCGAGTTATATTTTTGATATTCTGGCGGCATGTTACCCAATAAAGAATTTTTCGAAGGCGTCGCGCTGAAAAAATGCGTGACAGCGACCTATAACAAGTCAAAAATCCTGCTTGCTCCGCATATTCTCTATACGCGGCATGATGAAATGCATGTCGATGCTGTGACCCTTGAACGGGAAGGGCAACCGCCGCGCGAACTGAAACTGGGGACTTTCAAGCTATCCGGCCTGAAGGATGTCAGTGTTGAGGATCGGCAGTTTGAGCCTTCCGACCTTTTCGATGCGCATGCTGAGAAATATGAAGACACGACGCTGATGGTTATTGAGGCCTAGGCCTCTGTCACCCGTGCTTGCGCGTCAGTTCCTTCATCGCATCGCTTAAGCCTTCCAAGGTTAGTGGATACATCCGGTCATTCATCAATTCCTTGACGATTTTAACGCTCTGCGAATAACCCCATTGCTTTTCAGGCACGGGATTAAGCCAAGCGGTGGCCGGATAGGTGTTGGTCATGCGATGGAGCCAGGTGACGCCAGCTTCTTCATTAAAATGCTCTACAGAACCACCGGGATGGGTAATTTCATAAGGACTCATCGACGCGTCACCGACAAAAATTAGCTTATAGTCATGGCCATATTTGTGGAGAATATCCCATGTATTTGTTCGTTCTGAAAAACGCCGGCTATTATCTTTCCAAACGCCTTCATAAACGCAGTTATGGAAATAGAAAAACTCTAGATTTTTGAACTCACTATTTGCGGCACTGAATAACTCTTCGCATATCTTGACGAAGGGATCCATGGATCCGCCGACATCCAGAAAAAGAAGCAATTTTACGGCATTATGCCGTTCCGGACGCATATGGATATCGAGCCAGCCTTGCTTCGCTGTTCCATTGATTGTCCGATCGATATCAAGCTCATCGGCAGATCCTTCGCGGGCAAACCTGCGTAAACGTCGTAGCGCGACCTTGATATTCCGCGTGCCCAATTGCTTGGTGTGGTCGAGATTCTGGAATTCGCGCTTGTCCCAGACTTTAACGGCTTTTTTCTGTCCGCCTTCACCGCCGATGCGAACGCCTTCGGGATTGTAGCCGCTATTGCCATAAGGCGACGTGCCGCCCGTTCCAATCCACTTGCTGCCACCTTCATGGCGCTTTTCCTGTTCGGCGAGACGCTCTTTCAACGTCTCCATAATTTCATCCCAGCTGCCAAGCTTTTTAATCTCTGCCATTTCTTCTTCAGAGAGATATTTCTCGGCAACCGCTTTCAACCAGTCGAGCGGAATCTCTTCTTCCTGCATTCCGTAGCTGGTTTCGATGCCTTTAAAAACTTTTGAGAATACTTGATCAAAACGATCCAAAAGCCCTTCATCTTTAACAAAAGTCGCCCGTGACAGAAAATAAAATTCTTCGGGGCTGCGCTGGATAACGTCTTTGTCCAGCGCTTCCAAAAGCACCAGATGTTCTTTAAGCGATGCGGTTATTCCCGCTGCCCTAAGTTCGTCCATGAAGTTGAAGAACATTGGTGTCGCTCCGTTTAGCGGGCTTCGCGTTTCGCCATGAATGCGAGGCGTTCAAACAACATTACATCCTGCTCATTTTTCAGCAGTGCACCATGCAAAGGCGGGATAGCTTTGCTGGGATCCCCAGACTGCAGCACATCCAGTGGCATATCTTCCGACAGCAATAGTTTCAGCCAATCAAGCAGCTCAGACGTGCTAGGCTTCTTTTTCAGGCCGGGAACATCGCGGACGTCATAAAATATATCCATCGCCTTCTTGACCAATATTCCTTGAATGTCAGGGAAATGGACATTGATAATTTCCTGCATCGTCTCGCGATCCGGGAATTTGATATAGTGGAAGAAACACCGGCGTAGGAAGGCGTCGGGCAGTTCTTTTTCATTGTTGGATGTGATGATGACAATGGGGCGTTCTGCCGCCTTGATCGTCTCTTTTGTTTCATAAACATGAAACTCCATGCGATCCAGTTCTTGCAATAGATCGTTTGGAAATTCGATATCCGCTTTATCGATTTCATCGATTAAAAGGACAGGCAGGTCAGGGGAGGTGAAAGCCTCCCAGAGCTTGCCTTTACGGATATAATTGCTGATATCATGGACCCGCTCGTCACCGAGCTGACCATCGCGAAGACGCGCCACGGCGTCATATTCATAGAGACCCTGATGCGCTTTGGTTGTCGATTTCACATTCCATTCGATCATCGGCATGTCCATCGCTTTGGCGATTTCATAAGCCAATACGGTTTTACCGGTTCCGGGTTCGCCTTTGACGAGGAGAGGGCGCCGCAAAGTGGCGGCAGCGTTGACGGCAACCTTCAAATCATCAGTTGCTACATAGTCTTTGGTACCCTCAAAACGCATATTTCATATTCCCTTACCGTAAACGTCAATAGACGTGCGATAAGGAATACTGCCGATGCTGGCAAGTTAATCATTTAGTTAATTGAGGGCTTGGCGTTATCGGAAGTCAATTCGCATTACGCGCATTTCGCCGGGCTTCTAACAGTTGCCAAAGACCGCGATGCTGGGTCAATATCTGATCAACACCAAAATTGATGGCGCGTTCGACAGCGCTGACTTTCGCCAATTCGACATTCAGGAGATGCGTGGATTCTGCTGATGGTAAAATGTCGGTTCGTGGTTCAATACCTAGTTTTACGGCAATTTTTTCAAGCAAAGGGCGGATGGCCTGCCAATCTAGCACCAGCGCAAATGAAGCGCCAAGCGCGCAGCCGCTGCGGTCGGACTGGGATAGCATCTCGAGTGCTTTGCGCTGCGCCAGGACTGTCGCATTGCTCTGATCTTCCGACCGGATTCCAGTAATGGGACCGGCTGCGACGGTTAATGTAGTCAGAAACGCACGCTCGGCGGAAAAACCATCCATAGCTTCTACCAGCCATTCGCGGGCCACTATATCAGCAGTTTTGGTGGCCGCATGATCAACCACGCCGGGATGACGTCCATGTAAAATGCACAGAAAATGGGCAATATCAGCAACGTCAGCGCCGCTCAGCACACCAAAATCATCGTTGATTGCCTGCACATAGCTAGCCGATTGGGTTCCATGCTCGATTACATGATCCACCAAAGATGGGCGTGCTGATGGGATTAAACTGGTTTCTGGCATTCCGCTCACATCACATTAGAGTTTCTCGTGATCTGCCGGATGTTCCAAAGCCCGGTAAATCTCGTTGAAACCTGTTGTTAGAGCACAAACCTAAAGACCGGGTTTACACCGCGTTAGTTAAGTACAAACCATAGTCGTTAGAATCCGAAAAAAACCGGGCTTTACTGATCCAGAAAACTGCGCATTTTGCGGCTGCGGCTAGGATGTTTCAGTTTCCGAAGCGCTTTCGCTTCAATTTGGCGGATACGCTCCCGGGTCACGCTAAATTGCTGGCCTACTTCCTCCAGCGTGTGATCGGTGTTCATGCCTATACCGAACCGCATACGCAATACGCGCTCTTCCCGAGGCGTTAGGCTTGCTAGGACACGGGTTACGGTCTCTTTGAGATTCGCCTGAATCGCGGCATCAACGGGGATGATTGCATTTTTATCTTCGATAAAATCACCGAGATGTGAATCTTCCTCGTCACCAATCGGAGTTTCCAGACTAATCGGTTCTTTGGCGATTTTCATAACCTTGCGCACTTTTTCCAGTGGCATGGAAAGGCGTTCAGCCATTTCTTCCGGTGTCGGTTCACGACCCTGCTCATGCAAGAACTGGCGCGATGTGCGGACAAGTTTATTGATCGTCTCGATCATGTGGACAGGAATACGAATGGTTCGCGCCTGATCGGCGATAGACCGTGTAATGGCCTGCCGAATCCACCAGGTTGCATAAGTGGAGAATTTGTAACCGCGACGATATTCAAACTTATCAACCGCTTTCATCAGGCCAATATTGCCTTCCTGAATCAAATCCAGGAATTGCAGGCCGCGGTTAGTATATTTTTTGGCGATGGAAATAACGAGGCGCAAATTCGCTTCGACCATTTCCTTTTTAGCGATACGGGCTTCGCGTTCGCCTTTTTGAACCATGTTGACGATCCGACGGAATTCGTCGAGCGACGTCCCGGTAGCGGCGGAAATATCAGAGATTTCAGCGCGAATCCGTTCAACCGATGAGGCTTCTTTTTCGGCAAAAGCGGCCCATTTTTTATCCGTCTTGGCCATGCTTGCCAGCCAACCATCGTCCAATTCATGGCCGACATAACCTTCCAAAAAGGAGCGGCGCGGGACTTTGTGACGTTCCGCCAAACGTAGCATTTGTCCACCCAAAGCCGTGAGACGGCGATTAAATGAATAAAGCTGATCAACCAAAAATTCGATCTTATTGGCGTGAAATTGCACGCTTTCAACCAACGCGGTTAGTTCTTCGCGAAGGTTGTGATATTTTTTCTCAGACGCGGCAGGGAAATCGTCACCAACGGAAAAAGCTTCCATTCTGGTATTTTGCAATTTCGAGAATTTCTTAAATACCGAGGTGATTGTTGCAAATTTTTCCAAGGCTTCCGGTTTCAGGGCCTCTTCCATCTGTGCGAGAGAAAGCGTGTTATCTTCTTCCTCTTCTTCAACGACGCGTTTGGTCCGGCGTTCCGTCAGCTCGTCTTCATCGTCGCCTTCGCCCTCGGCCTTTTCCGGCTCATCTTCAACTTCATCGTCATCTTTAAACGATGGTCCTGCGGTTTTTTCGCTGATCTCACCATCGTCGTCATCTTCGTCTTCAAGATTTTCCGGCACGGGATCTTTCGACAGCATAGCGTCAAGATCAAGTATCTCGCGCAGTTGCATCTCGCCATCATTTAGCGCCGTCGACCATTCGATGATCGCATTAAAAGTTGTCGGGCTCTCACACAGGCCCCAGATCATTGTATCGCGGCCAGCTTCAATACGCTTGGCAATCGCTATTTCACCTTCGCGGCTGAGCAACTCGACAGCGCCCATTTCACGCAAGTACATGCGTACAGGGTCATCCGTACGATCTCCGGCCGCTTTTTTCGGCGCTGCGGCTGCAGCAGGTTTTTTGTCTTTCTCGGAGCCGTCAATGGACTCGACTTCATCGCCCCCCATTTCTTCGGCAGCTTCATCGTCATTTTCGACAATCTTGACGCCCATGTCAGAAATCGATGACATCACGTCTTCAATTTGGTCGGTCGACATTTGGTCCTGAGGCATGGCTTCATTTAGTTCATCATATGTAAGGTAGCCGCGCTTTTTAGCCTTTGCGAGCAGCTTTTTAACGGCCGATTCGTTCATATCAATAAGCGGTGCATCTTCGGTCACCGCAGGTTTTTTTGCTTTGCTTGCCAAGTCTCAGGGCCCTTACTTTAAAAACTAAACCACATAATCAAACAACATCGTCAATTTGTGTGAGCTCAACCAATCTTTCGTGAAATTCCTGCTTCGCCTGCCGCAAACGTTGCTGCTCGGCATAGCTTTCTTCATCAAGATTATCTTGTACCCGCCGTGTTGCCTCCGCCAAAGCCGCTTCCAGTCCCGGTCGCGCCGTTATCACTTTAATCGCTTCCGCCAAATCACTCTGCGCCCGTTCGATTAACTCCGACGGGGCAGTCTCTGGCAGCTTGCGGTTGAAAATGAAATTCAGCGCATCGGCCCGTAACAGCCCTTTTGCGACATTATAACAATCTGTCTGTTCCAATATGGTAAGAAGGCCCTGCATATCAAGCATTTCTTTGCGCATTGCGGCACGAATTAGCTCTGATAGCAAAGCCTGCATCTGCGAATCGGCCAGTCGCATTATTGTTAATTCTTCAAAATGCCTGGAAATCTGGGAAGGATGGCGGATCAACCCGCCCAATATTGCTTTGGCAATACGCAGGTCATGCCCGTCGATCAAAACCGATTTTGTGTCGTCCATTGGCTTGAAGGAGACATATTGGGATTTGAATCCGTTTTTTGACCGTTGAAACTGGCCTTGTCTGTTATGACTGTCGCGCTTTGCAAAAAAAGCACTTTCATATCGTTCTTGAAAGTCTTGTCGGTAATGTTGGGCAATATCATGGTCCGCAATATCGCGTGCATGGTCCGACAGGCGTTTTTTCAGACCAGCCTTAGATTCCGGGGTATTGAGCGGTTCTGCTTCAAACTCCACCTGCCAGATTTTCTCACCCAGCATTTGCGGGGCGGCAATCAGTTCGGCAAATGCCTGCGGGCCATCGGAACGGATAAGGTCATCCGGGTCTTGTCCTGCTGGCAGCGAGATGAAATTCAGACTGTGGGAAGGGCGTAAAATCGGTAAGGCCCGCAGAGCCGCGCGCATAGCCGCTTTTTGTCCAGCATTGTCGCCGTCAAAGCAAAGGATGGGCGCTTCGACCATTTTCCAGATTCGTTCGATCTGGTTTTCCGTCAGCGCCGTACCCAATGGTGCGACAACATCTTCAAAGCCCGCCTGTGCCAACGCAATGGCGTCCATATAGCCTTCCACGACCAATATACGCCCGGTCTGGCGAGAGGCGGGGGAGGCCTTGTCGAGATTGTAGAGTGTCCGTCCCTTGTCAAACAAAGGCGTATCGGGAGAATTGAGATATTTCGGTTCACCATCCCCCAATATTCGGCCGCCAAAAGCGATCACTCGCCCGCGCGGGTCGCGGATCGGTATCATCAATCGGCCGCGAAAACGGTCATACGGGTCGCGATCTTCAACCTTGATCAGCAGTCCAGCCTCAACGAGTTGATCCACACCATGGATTGATAGCGCTTCTTTGAGTCGCCCTCGTGAATCTGGCGCAAAGCCAAAGCCAAATTCTTTGATTGTCTTGTCCGAAATCCCGCGGTTTTTGAGGTAATCTCTGGCGGCAGTGCCTTCTATTCCGTTGAACTGTGTAACAAACCAATCCTGCGCTGCCGCCATGACGTCATGTAAGGTTGCACGGGCTTCTTGTCGCTGTGCAGCGCGCGGATCGGGGGCAGGGACTTCCATTTGCGCTTCAGCAGCCAGGTCTTTGACAGCATCCATGAAACCCAATCCGCGCTGATCCGTCATCCAGCGAATGGCGTCTCCATGGGCCCCACAACCAAAGCAATGGTAGAAGCCTTTTTCGTCGTTAATCGTGAAGCTGGGTGTCTTCTCGTTATGAAAAGGGCAGCAGGCCTTAAACTCGCGCCCCGCCTTTTGTACCTTCACCGTTCGGCCGATCAGCGTGGACAAGGTGGTCCGGCTGCGCAGTTCATCAAGCCATTGCGGGGAAAGGGTCATATATCTCCCTCCAGCGAGCGGGAGGGGATAGGGGTGGGCATGTTCCGAATGGTTTCAACAATACGAAAGCCTACGCCTTCAACGCTATCCAAAACATCTGAATTTGTGAAGCGGATCACGTGGTACCCTTCGTCTCTCAAAAGCGCTGTGCGTTCTGCGTCATATTCTTGAGATTGATTATGCGACTCGCCATCAATTTCGACAACTAACTTTTTCTCGCGGCATAGAAAGTCACAGAAATAGGGGTCGATTGGTAATTGCCGACTGAATTTATATCCGTGAATCTGACGTTTGCTTAGATGTTTCCACAATATTCGCTCAGCTGGGGATGCTTGATTGCGCAGCTTTCGCGCTCGGTCGGTGTTTCTCGGTTTGAATTGGACCATTCCCACCCCCGACCCCTCCCGTAGGCGGGAGGGGAGCTTTAAGACAGCGTTGCCTTTACCAGGCCACTGGCTTTGCTCATATCAATCTCGGTGCCGTGCCGTGATTTGAGTTCCGCCATCACGCGGCCCATGTCTTTCATCGATTCTGCGCCGAGTTCCGTTTTAATGCCATCGATCAACGCAGCCGTATCGGCCTCGCTCAATTGGGCAGGCAGGAATTCTTCGATGACGACAAGTTCCATCTCCTCACCCTTGGCCAATTCGTCTCGGCCGCCAGATTCGAACATCTCAATCGATTCGCGGCGTTGTTTCGCCATTTTTTGTAAAACATCGGTGACCATGACATCGTCATCAAGCTTGCTGTCTTTCGTGCGAAGCTCGATATCCTTGTCCTTGATTTTGGCCAATATGGCACGCGTAGCGGCTGTGCGATCTTTGTCGCCAGCCTTCATTGCCGCAATTTGTGCCGCTTTCACGTCATCGCGAATCATAGCGTTCCCCATATTTTTGGAATAAGCTACCAACATAGCCGCAACTTATTTATTTTCATAGATTGAAGCGGTATTTTTCGTCCCCTAGGCACGGCGAAATTTGCTTGAAGCGCAGGAGCACAAGACTCCCGCCATATATAAGGACAATGCCCATGGCTGATACCAACATTCCCGCCGCTCCAAAGGGTGCCACAGGGATATTGGTTTTGGCCGATGGGACCATCGTTTGGGGCAGGGGCTTTGGTGCCACCGGTGCTGCAGTTGGCGAAGTTTGCTTCAATACAGCGATGACCGGTTATCAAGAGGTGATGACCGACCCCAGCTATGCCGGACAGATCGTCACGTTCACATTCCCGCATATCGGCAATGTCGGTACCAATGACGAGGATGTCGAGGCGGATGCGCCCCATGCATTGGGCTGTATCGTGCGCGAAGATGTCACGGAACCCAGCAGTTTTCGGAACAATAAGCCATTTGACCAGTGGATGGTGGATCAGGGTCGCATTGGCCTTTCCGGTGTTGATACGCGGGCGTTGACGCGGCGGATCAGGGAGGCGGGCGCGCCCAATGCAGTGATTGCGCACGATCCCGATGGTCAGTTTGATATTGATGACTTGCTCGCCAAGGCGCGCGATTGGGCGGGTCTTGAAGGCATGGATCTGGCGGTCGAAGTGACCGGGCATCAGACCAAGGTCTGGGATAGCGGGATTTGGCGACTGGGCCATGGCTACACGCCATTGGATAACATGGAGGCACGACCGCATGTTGTCGCCATCGACTTTGGCGCCAAGCGCAATATCTTTAGAAACCTTGTAAATGCTGGCGCAAAAGTCACTGTTGTTCCAGCGCAAACCTCGCTTGATCACATCATGGCGTTAGAGCCTGCCGGCGTGTTTTTGTCCAATGGTCCCGGCGATCCGGCGGCAACAGGCGAATATGCGGTTCCGGTGATCAAAGAGCTGCTGGACAAGGATGTGCCGATTTTCGGTATTTGCCTGGGCCATCAGATGCTGGCGCTGGCCGCCGGCGCAAAAACCGTCAAAATGCATCAAGGCCATCGCGGCGCCAATCACCCGGTGCAGCGCGTTGGCGGGGATTGGGACAGCAGTGAGGGATTGGTTGAAATCACCAGCATGAACCACGGCTTCGCGGTGGACGGCGATACATTGCCCGACACCATCGTCGAAACCCACAAAAGCCTGTTCGATGGTAGCAATTGCGGCATCAGCATCACTGGAAAACGCGCTTTTGGCGTCCAATACCACCCGGAAGCCAGTCCGGGGCCGCAGGATAGTTTCTACCTGTTCGAGAAATTTGTGGGGGGATTGGCGTAATGAGTGCGATTGATCCGGCCCATCTGGCCGAAGAATGGGCGACGGATGATGAAATCCTGAAAAACATGGCAGCAGGCGGCGATCTGGACCATGTGGTGCGCGAGATTAACGTGCAATTTGTCGGAGCCGTAGCTGATCTCAACAAGCTGAAAAATGACGCCGCGAAATGGGGTTTTCATTCCGCGGTCGTCGCCAAAGACGAGGGTGAGTGGGAAATCGAACTGCAAATCGATTTGGACACAAAGCGGGAGACGATCCACGAACTGACCCGCAAAAGCCTTGAAATTGAGACAGAATATGACATCGACCACGATGGTTGGGGCTGCTTTGCCTGCAACGAGAATGGTCCAATTTCTGATGAGAATCCCGCATAATGCCCAAAAGAACTGACATAAAATCCATCCTGATCATTGGCGCTGGCCCGATTGTTATCGGACAGGCCTGCGAATTTGATTATTCGGGGACGCAGGCTTGCAAGGCGCTGAAAGAGGAGGGGTACCGGATCATCCTGGTGAACTCCAATCCGGCGACGATCATGACCGATCCGGAGATGGCGGACGCGACCTATGTCGAGCCGATTACGCCGGAAATTGTCGAGAAAATCATCGCCAAAGAGCGCCCGGACGCGGTGCTGCCGACCATGGGCGGACAGACGGCGCTGAATACCGCGCTGACGCTCAATAAAATGGGCGTGCTCGACAAATATAATGTCCAGATGATTGGCGCGGACGCCGAAGCCATCGACAAGGCCGAAGATCGCGAGAAATTTAAAGCCGCGATGGACAAGATTGGGTTGGAAAGCCCGCGCTCTGCGGTTGCGCATAGCGAAGAGCAAGCGCTGGAAATTCTCGAAGATATCGGATTACCCGCGATCATGCGGCCCAGCTTTACCATGGGCGGCACCGGCGGCGGCGTGGCGTATAACCGCGAAGAATTTATCCACTTTATCCGGACATCGCTGGAAGCTTCGCCCACCAATGAAGTGCTGATCGACGAATCCCTGATAGGCTGGAAAGAATATGAGATGGAAGTTGTCCGCGATCGTGCGGATAATTGCATCATCATCTGTTCCATCGAAAATGTCGATCCCATGGGTGTGCATACGGGCGACTCGATCACGGTCGCGCCGGCGCTGACACTGACCGACAAAGAATATCAGATCATGCGCAACGCCTCTTTGGCGGTCTTGCGGGAAATCGGAGTCGAAACAGGCGGTTCCAACGTACAGTTCGCAGTTAATCCGAAGGACGGGCGGCTCGTTGTGATCGAAATGAACCCGCGGGTTTCACGCAGTTCTGCGCTGGCATCCAAGGCAACCGGCTTCCCGATTGCCAAGGTCGCGGCCAAACTCGCCGTTGGTTATACGCTCGACGAGATTGATAACGACATTACGGGCGCAACACCGGCGTCATTTGAACCGACGATTGATTATGTCGTCACCAAAATTCCGCGCTTTGCGTTCGAAAAATTCAAGGGCGCAGAACCCTTGCTTTCCACGGCGATGAAATCTGTCGGTGAAGTCATGGCGATAGGCCGCAATATTCACGAATCGCTGCAAAAGGCTTTGCGCGGGCTCGAAACCGGATTGGATGGCTTTAACCGGGTGCAGGAGTTGATTGGGGCGTCGCGCGACGAGATTGCGGCGGAACTGGCGCGCGCCACACCGGATCGGTTGCTGGTGGCAGCCCAAGCGATGCGCGAAGGTTTTAGCGATGCGGAAATTTTTGACATCGCCCGGTTTGACCCTTGGTTTCTGGCACGTATTCGCGAAATTATTGACGCCGAGCAGGAGATATTGGACAATGGCTTGCCCAATGGCCCAGAGGCGCTGCGCAAACTAAAGTCCATGGGCTTTTCGGATCAGCGTCTGGCCAATCTGGCGGTCGACGCCGTGCATGTTGCTGGCGGGGCAGGGCGCGCTGTCGCTGGCGGACATGGACTGGTGCATGATGCTATTGCAGCCATGGCTGGCGCGACGACCGAAGCCGAAGTGCGCGCTTTGCGGCATAAACTGGGTGTGCGGCCCGTGTTCAAGCGGATTGATACCTGTGCGGCCGAATTTGAAGCCAAGACGCCCTATATGTACTCCACCTATGAAGCACCGATTTTCGGGGAGCCGGAAAATGAGGCCATGCCTTCTGATCGCCGGAAAATCGTGATTTTGGGCGGTGGACCGAACCGTATCGGGCAGGGGATTGAGTTTGACTATTGCTGCTGTCACGCTTGTTTCGCGCTGGCGGACGCCGGTTACGAAACGATCATGGTCAATTGCAATCCCGAAACCGTATCGACTGATTATGATACCTCGGATCGGCTCTATTTTGAGCCGTTGACCGCGGAAGATGTGCTGGAAATCCTGCATGTCGAGCAAAGCAAGGGCGAGCTGGTTGGCGTGATTGTCCAATTTGGTGGGCAGACACCGCTGAAACTGGCCTCCGCGCTGGAAGAAGCCGGGATACCGATCCTTGGCACCACACCGGATGCGATTGATCTGGCCGAAGACCGCGAACGTTTTGCGAAACTGGTCAATGACCTGAAATTGAAGCAGCCAGAAAACGGCATGGCACGGACCGAAGAGGAAGCGGTGAAAATCGCTGAACGCATTGGGTATCCAGTGCTAATCCGACCAAGTTTTGTTCTCGGCGGCCGCGCGATGGAAATTGTCGATGGTCCTGCCCAGCTGGAAAATTACATCAAGACGGCAGTGCAGGTGTCCGGTGATCAACCCGTTCTGGTCGACCAATATTTGCGCGATGCTGTCGAAGTTGACGTCGATGCCATTTGCGATGGTGATGAAGTCGTTGTTTGTGGCGTGCTGCAGCATATTGAAGAAGCCGGCGTTCATAGTGGCGACAGTGCTTGTACGATCCCGCCTTATAATCTTAGCGATGAGATTATTGCCGAGATGGAGCGGCAAGCAGAGGCCTTGGCTTTCGGTCTGAAAGTGCGCGGCTTGATGAACATCCAATTCGCGGTGAAAGACGGCGAAGTCTACCTCATTGAAGTAAATCCGCGGGCCAGTCGTACCGTGCCGTTTGTCGCTAAGGCCATTGGCGTGCCGATTGCCAAGATCGCCTCACGTGTGATGGCAGGCGAGAAGCTGAAAGACTTACCACCAATCAATAGGCATATCGATTATATCGCTGTGAAAGAAGCGGTCTTCCCGTTTAACCGATTCCCCGGCATTGATCCGGTTTTGTCACCGGAAATGAAGTCTACCGGCGAAGTTATGGGTATCGACAAGAGCTTTGCGATAGCCTTTGGCAAGGCGCAATTGGGCGCAAATAATATCCTGCCCGATGGCGGGACGCTGTTTGTTTCTGTGAAGGAGACGGACAAGAAGGTGATCGAGCCTGCGGCGCGCTTAGCCGAGAAATTGGGCTTTAAGATTATCGCCACCAGCGGGACAGCCGATTATCTGACCGACAAGGGCATAACTGTAACCAAGGTCAACAAAGTGGCTGAGGGACGGCCGCATATTGTCGACCGGATTATCGACGGCGATGTTGATCTGATTTTCAACACGACCGAGGGTTGGCAGTCGCTTAAAGACTCCAAATCAATCCGGGCGGGGGCGCTGAACGGCAAGATACCTTCCTACACAACTGCGACCGCTAGTGTTGCAGCGATGGAGGCAATTGCGGCCATGCGCGACGAGACTCTTGAAGTTCGCGCGCTTCAGTCTTATTATAAGGGTTCGCAGACTTAACCCCGACAATTTGTCACACTGCGGGCGAGCCTTCATCAGGAGGGGCGCCGGGAACCTATTTTTGACGCAGCGGCCTACGAAAACCACTGCGAATGCGAAGAAGAAAGGCCAAAAATGGCTGTAGAAAAAGTACCGATGCTGGCCGAAGGCCATGCCATGTTGGAAGCCGAATTAAAGGCGCTTAAAGAAGAGCGGCCGCTTATTGTCGATGCGATTGAAGAAGCACGCGCGCATGGTGATCTGTCGGAAAATGCCGAATATCACGCCGCGAAAGAGCGTCAGGGCCAGGTTGAAGCAACGCTTGCTGATATCGAAGACAAGCTGAGCCGCGCGCAGGTTATTGATCCGAAAACCTTGTCGGGCGATAAAGCTGTATTCGGCGCGACGTTGACCTTGCTCGACGAGGATGACAAGCCAATTAAATATCAGCTGGTTGGTCAAGCAGAAGCCGATGCAAAGGTTGGCAAGATAAGCTATAATAGCCCCATTGGTCGCGCGTTTATCGGCCGTAGCGTGGGTGAAGAGATTGAAGTCACTGTGCCATCGGGCGACAAATTTTATCTCCTCGAAAAAATCGAGTTTATCTGATTTGATATGAACCTGCCGGATGGAAAACTAACCAACGGGCTGGTCATCGCCAATGCTGTGATTTTTCTGATTCTCTGGATTTCCGGACTGGAGCAGGACGCCATTCTGCGCGGCGGCTTTTTTCCGATCCGATTGGGAGAAGGGATTCCCGAGTTCGAGACTATCAGTGGGATGGTGCCAGCATGGCTGACACCGATGACTTCGGCTTTTCTGCATGGGGGGTTGATGCATATCGGTTTTAATATGCTGATGCTGATCTTCTGTGGTCGTTTTGTGGAGCAGGCTTTGGGCGCGCAGCTTATGGCTGTTCTCTACGTGGTTGGCGCTTATGCCGCGTCGCTGGCGGAATTCGCGTTTAACAGCCAATCCGTAATCCCGGTTGTCGGAGCAAGTGGCGCAATCTCGGCAATATTGGGCGCTTACGCACTGTTATTCGCGCGCAATGATGTGAAGCCGGTTGGCCCATTTCCAGGTTACGTTGTGCGGATTGCGTGGCTAACGCTTGCTTGGATTGGTATCCAGCTGATGATCGGGATAGCAACGCGCGGTAGTCTGAACGGGATCGCGATATTTGCCCATATTGGCGGATTTGTCGCCGGATTAGTGCTGACGCGGCCGTTACTGCAATGGCGTTTTAAAAACGCTTAGGGGCGCAACTCAATCTTCTTCCGGCAGTTCGGGTTCGAGTATCTTGTGCATGTGCACGATGACATATTTCATCTCGGCATCATCAACCGTACGTTGGGCGTTGGAACGCCAGACATCTTCCGCTTCTTCGTAACTGGGATAAACGCCAACAAGATCAATCTGGCTCAAATTTTCATAATCTAGTCCGCGCGGATCTTTGACCCGTCCGCCCATTACCAGATGCATTTTGTTACGCTCGCTCATAGATGTCCCGTTCTTTAGACTATTTGCCAGATTTATCCGATTTCACCGCATCACCAGCGGCTTCGGCGGCGCTCTTAGCAGCTTCGGCGGCTTTGCCAAGCAGATCTTTAATCTGGTCCTGAACGCTGTCCTTGCTCAGTCCGAGATTTTCAATCTGTTCTTGGCCGGCTTCTTTTGCCGCACCATAAGCTTTCTTGGCCGTTTCGTTGATTTTTTTGCCTGCTCCGCCAACATATTTGGTTTCCGCTTTGCTTTTGGGAAGCAAGGCTCCGACCAACGCGCCTAGGGCGAGACCTCCAGCGACAACCGCCAATGGGCTTTTGGTGATGGTTTCTTCCGATTTATCTGCAGCGGTTTTTGCCATTTTTTTGGTTGCAGCCACGCCTTCGGCCGCCTTTGCTTTGCCGTCGCCCAGCAGCGCGGCTGCCCGTTCTTTGCTTTCGGACATTTTCTCCAGCGCAATGCCAGTCCCTTCGCCGGCTTTTTCTTTCGCGATTTCAAGTCGTTCCCGGGAGGCTGCACGGGCCTTTTCGATATTGTCTGATAATTTACTCATGGCTCACTCCTCAGCATCGTTCTTTTTGGAGCCGTCGTAGCCGGCTCCGCGATTGGCAAAATAGTTGGTCAGTGGTTTGCGCAATGCGATTAAAGCCGCAACTGCGGCAACCGATGCCACTTTTCCGGGATTATCTTTAACACCTTGTAACGCACTTTCACTGGTTTTCTGGACCCGATTCAGCGCTTTGTCTTTCGCTTCTTGAACAAGATTGGCAGGCCGTAAACGCTCTTTCGTCTGAGAAATATCTTCCTTCAGACTTTCTCGCGCTTCGGTTTTTTCAATCGCAAGATTGCGTAGCTTGAATATATCGTCATTTTTCTGCGTCATTGGTCATTTTCATCCAAAGGTAGTTTGCGCGCCCGTTTTATTGCCATGTTCAGTAGGACTGTTGTCACAAGCAATGCGCTTCCGGTCAACAGTCCCGTTGCCGCCACCGGGCCCCAATAGTGAGACAATATCAACAACATGCCTAATATCAGGGCAACGGCGCCTGTAACGCCGACTATGATCGCCACGCTGAATAGAAGCAATACGGTTTTGGTCGCCGCCATATTGACGGACAATTTCACTCGATAATACTCGATTTCTGCCTGCGCTAGACTGCGAACATCATCGATCAGATTGCTGACCTGAGACGCTATTGTTTCATCTTCGGAAACGGGCAATTCGGTCTGCACGGTCTCACTGTCACCTGATGATGACTGATCTTCTATGACCACAGTCTTATTGTCCAAAATCCATAACCCATCTTGATCAACCCGAATTGGCGGTAAACGCTCTAGCTGCGATCGTCCGTACCGGACTTTATCAAGCGAGAGATAAGCAAGCCAACGACCGCTGCTGCGCCGATTGCCACTGCTGGCTTCTTGCGCACAAATTCCCTTGCGTCTTCGACCATGGTGTCAACATCCTTGGCGTTCACCTTTTCTGCAAAGGATGACACAGCATCTGCAGCAGAACGGGCATAGTCACCATATTTCTCACCGACATTCTCGTCGATCGTTTTCGCGCTATTTTCAATCATTTCGCTTAAAGTGCCGATCGCTTCGCCGGCTTTGGCTTTTCCATCATTTGCGGTGGATCGGGCCTTGTTGATTGCCCGATCTTTGATATCTGCGCCAGTGGTTGATTTTGACGCGGCCGCACGTGTCGCTCCGGCTTTTAGCGGGGCAGACGGTTTAGCGTTAGATGCTTTTTTCGCCGTGGTTTTCTTCGCTGCTGGCTTACGGGCCGCAGGTTTTTTTGCGGCGGCTTTTTTCGCTGGTGCTTTGCGAGCGGTTGGTTTCTTTTCCTGATCGACGGCCATGTATAAAATTCCTTCCTCAAAACCCTTGCCAAGCTAATTGACTGGCAAGCATGCCAATCGGTCTTTCCCTTTAGACAGATGGTGCCTAATCCCTACGATTCAAGGGGAAATTACCAAATTACCAGCATCAATGATACAGCTGATGATTGCCACAAGCCTATCATATCGATAAGGGCTTTGCGATACGCAAACTTCCGCAGGAGTCTTTTCAAAAATGACCGCTATTATTGATCTTCATGCCCGCCAGATTTTGGACAGCAGGGGCAATCCGACTGTAGAGGTCGATATTCTTTTGGAAGATGGCAGTTTCGGGCGTGCAGCGGTTCCGTCCGGTGCATCCACCGGCGCGTATGAAGCAGTGGAATTGCGGGATGGAGACAAAAGCAAATATCTCGGCAAGGGCGTGCTCAAGGCCATTGAGGCCGTCAACGGCGAGCTGACCGAAGCGTTGCTCGGCATTGATGCGGAAGATCAGGAAGAGCTTGATGCAATCATGATCGCGCGAGATGGTACCGAAAACAAAAGCCGTTTGGGGGCCAATGCCCTGCTCGGTGTCAGTTTGGCAGCGGCCAAAGCCGCAGCCGATGCCCGTGGCTTGCCACTCTACCGATATGTAGGTGGTGTTTCAGCCCGGGTTTTGCCGGTGCCGATGATGAATATCATCAATGGCGGCGAACATGCCGACAACCCGATCGATTTTCAGGAATTCATGGTGATGCCGGTAGGCGCTGGCAGCATTGCAGAAGCGGTGCGTTGGGGCTCTGAAATCTTCCATACGCTAAAAGCAGGCCTGTCGGAAAAAGGTCTTGCGACAGCGGTCGGTGACGAAGGCGGTTTTGCACCCAATTTGGGATCGACGCGCGATGCGCTTGATTTTGTTATGGCGTCGATTGAGAAAGCCGGTTTCAAGGCTGGCGATGAAGTTGTTCTGGCGCTCGATTGTGCGGCAACAGAGTTTTTCAAAGACGGTCAATATCATATTTCGGGTGAGGACAAGATCTTGTCGCCTGCCGAAATGTCGACCTATCTGGCGGAACTTTGCAAAGACTATCCTATCAAGTCAGTAGAAGACGGCATGGCCGAAGATGATTTTGAAGGTTGGAAGCTGCTGACCGATGCCGTGGGTGATACGGTTCAATTGGTTGGAGATGATTTGTTCGTGACCAACCCGGCGCGTTTGTCACAGGGCATTAAAGACGGTCTTGCCAACAGCTTGCTGGTGAAGGTCAACCAAATAGGCACCTTATCGGAAACGCTGGAAGCGGTACGCATGGCGCACAATGCGTCATACACGGCCGTGATGTCGCACAGGTCTGGTGAGACAGAGGATGCAACCATTGCCGACCTGGCTGTGGCGACGAATTGCGGTCAGATCAAGACCGGCAGCCTTGCCCGTTCGGACCGGCTCGCAAAATATAACCAGCTGATCCGGATCGAAGAAGAACTGGATAGCGTGGCTCACTATGCAGGGCGTTCCATTTTCTCTTAGTTCCGGCGTGAATAAGAGGCAGTTTGGCCGTTTGAAACCGGCTATTTGCAATAAAAGTGTTAATGCGCTTGCCAGCGATTCAATATTCTGATTCAAGAGGGTTATGGCTCACAAAAAGAAAATTGGTGGTTTGATCAAAGCGGCACTTGGCCCCGGCTTTGCGCTGCTGACTCTTCTCGCCATTGCAGGTTACGCTGTGCTTGGCCCTACTGGCGTTTTGGCGTGGGGTGAATATCGTGCGGCATTGGACGAGCGCGGAACCCAGCTTGCTGCTCTCGAGACAGAGCGCGACGCATTGAAAAACCGGGTCAATCTCCTCGATCCTGATGGTGCGGATCCGGACTTGGTGGGCGAATTGCTTCGTAAGGAAGGTAATTTTGTGCACCCGGACGAGATTATCGTCCCGCTTAAATAGCCTGCCCGACATCTTCTGACTTTATTCTAGGTTTTTCCGACGGATAAGGCATTGGAATTTGATCGTATCTGTTTATGGTATCGCAGAACCAAAAAACACAGGAAGATGCAAGCGTGGCAAAGTCTCCCCAGAAAGCCTCACCAAAAGCAAAAACCCCAACCAAACGGGTCTCAAAAGCGGCTCCGAAAAAAGCATCAGCGCCAGCGCGGGCGGCTAGCCGTTTACCGGCTTTGAAAACACCTATCTACAAAGCCAGTAAAGCTGAGCTCATGGAATTTTATGAGCAGATGCTGCTCATCCGTCGTTTTGAGGAAAAGGCCGGACAGCTTTATGGTCTTGGTCTCATTGGTGGTTTTTGCCATTTATATATCGGTCAAGAAGCTGTTGTCACCGGTTTGCAGTCGGCGATTGAGCCAGGTAAAGATAGCGTGATCACCGGTTACCGCGATCATGGTCACATGCTCGCCTGTGGTATTGATCCCAATATCGTGATGGCGGAGCTGACGGGCCGGGCTTCGGGAATTTCCAGAGGCAAGGGCGGCTCGATGCACATGTTCTCGGTCGAGCATGGTTTTTATGGCGGACACGGTATTGTCGGCGCGCAGGTATCTCTTGGTACGGGCCTCGCATTTGGACATAAATATAAGGAAGATGGCGGCGTGTGCCTTGCTTATTTTGGTGATGGTGCATCAAATCAAGGACAGGTTTACGAAAGCTTCAATATGGCCGAGCTTTGGAAGCTGCCAGTGATCTTCGTGATTGAGAATAACCAATATGCGATGGGTACCAGCGTCAACCGTTCGTCATCCGAAGATCAACTTTACCGGCGCGGCGAAAGTTTCCGTATTCCGGGCGTGCAGGTCGATGGAATGGATGTTCTTGCGGTGCGTGGCGCGGTTGAGGAGGCTTTGAAATATGTGCGTGCTGGAAAAGGACCGGTGTTGATGGAACTTAAAACCTATCGCTATCGCGGTCACTCCATGTCTGATCCGGCCAAATATCGCAGCCGTGATGAAGTGCAAGATGTGCGTGAAAAGTCGGATCCGATTGAACGGTTGAAAACCATGTTGATGAAACAGGGTGTGAAAGAAGAAGATTTAAAAGCATTGGATAAAAAAGTTCGCAAAACGGTTATGGAATCAGCTGACTTTGCTGAAGAGTCCCCAGAGCCGGAACTGTCCGAGCTTTACACCGATGTGCTGGTGGAGCAATATTGATGGCAATAGAACTGAAAATGCCCGCGCTTTCGCCGACGATGGAAGAAGGCACATTGGCCAAATGGCTGGTAAAGGAAGGTGACGAGGTCAGCTCTGGCGATATTCTTGCAGAGATCGAAACCGACAAGGCCACCATGGAGTTTGAAGCGGTGGATGAAGGCGTGATATCGAAGATTATCATTGCTGAAGGTACAGATAATGTTGCCGTCGGTGCTGTGATTGCAGAAATGACGGGCGAAGATGAAGAGGAAGGCGTATCGCCTGCACCCGCGCCCGCTCCTAAAGCGGCAACTGAACCTGCGCCGGAACCATCTCCTGAAATAGCTGAACCCGCTCCGGCGGCTCCCGTATCACGCGCTGAAGATCCAGCTGTTCCTGAAGGTACAGCCATGATTACGATCACGGTTCGCGAAGCCCTTCGCGATGCCATGGCCGAAGAAATGCGCAAAGATGAAAATGTCTTCGTGATGGGCGAAGAAGTCGCTGAATATCAGGGCGCTTACAAGGTTACACAAGGGCTGCTCGATGAATTTGGCGGCAAGCGGGTTATCGACACACCGATTACCGAACATGGCTTTGCCGGTATCGGTGCTGGTGCAGCGATGGGTGGACTAAAGCCCGTTGTGGAGTTCATGACTTTCAATTTCGCGATGCAAGCGATTGATCACATCATCAATTCCGCCGCCAAGACCAATTACATGTCCGGCGGCCAGATGCGCTGTCCGATCGTTTTTCGTGGTCCCAACGGCGCGGCTTCGCGCGTGGGTGCCCAGCACAGCCAAAATTACGGACCTTGGTATGCCAGCGTCCCCGGTTTGATTGTGATTGCGCCTTATGATGCGGCTGACGCCAAGGGTCTGTTAAAGGCAGCGATCCGTTGTCCTGATCCTGTTGTATTTCTCGAAAACGAATTGATTTACGGGCGTTCTTTTGAGATTCCGGACATAGATGATTATGTGCTGCCAATTGGTAAAGCGCGGATCATGCGCGAAGGCGCCGATGTCACGATTGTGAGCTATTCGATTGGCGTTGGTTTGGCGTTGGAGGCGGCCGATACGTTGGCAGGTGAGGGCATTGATGCAGAGGTCATCGATCTACGGACGCTGCGCCCGTTAGATACGGAAACCGTCCTGCAGAGCCTAGCGAAAACCAACCGTCTTGTGGTCGCCGAAGAAGGCTGGCCGACTTGCTCTATAGCCAGCGAAATTATCGCTGTGTGTATGGAAAAAGGCTTTGATGATCTGGACGCACCTGTTGTTCGGGTAACCAACGAAGATGTGCCGTTACCCTATGCCGCAAACCTTGAAAAAGCCGCCCTAATAGATAGCGACCGGATTATCGCGGCGGCGAAAAAGGTTTGTTATCGTTAGGCGATGGTAGCGTAGCGATCACACTTCCAAAGATCGGAATTGGGGATACTACTGGCGTTTTTTAGCGCGTGATCAGTGCGTTCACGAGCGACAAAAGCGCTTTGGTACCGGATGACTACATTGCCGAAAATCTTGTCGGTTATAAGTGGCTTATAGTCATATATAACTTCGACGAAATTAACGGCTGATGCGCTTGTCGCTTGGATCTTCTTGCCTACAGGACCGATGCCGTCGGCCAGCGAAGCATCATTTTCTCCATCGCCTTCCGCCCCAAAAGAGGAACTATAGGTGGTGTTGCTGCCATAACATCTCTGCCAACGGATCCACTGTCCTTCATCGGATCCTAGTTTTCCGTTATGTTCGAGATTGGACAATATCACTCTCGCATTAGGCGAAAAATCGATGCTATTTCCTGTGAGATGAACACCCGTGAAAATTTCACGAATGTCGGCTTCATCAATTGATGAGCGAACCCGGGAGGCATTATCGGCAGCCAACATCGCAACCTGACTAACTTGCAGGTGAGCAATCGCTAAATTTGCGGTTTCCAGACCAGACATTCCAAGCGTCAGCAGCAAAGGCGCAGCGAACGCAAACTCGACAAGCGCAAGCCCGCTCGTGTCTTTGACCAGCGACAGATTCTCAAATTTATGTTTGAGTGTTTTTATGGTTTTCAGATTGCGTTTATCGGTCATCTTATGGCTCACATATTTCGGGAATTTCAGTTTGATCACCATAGGGCTGGTTGCGAACAGCGGTGCTATTGGTGCTTTTCATCTTCTCGCTCCAGCCAAACATTTTGGCCAATGGAAATAGGCGAGGTGACTCAATTTCAATTGTATAATTCACAATATCGTCCGGACCACCAGTACCAGTATTACCGAAGTTCACATCAAAGGTATCGTTGCGGTTTCCATCCAGGTAACAATCACCGGAGTCGAGATTGCCATCACCATTGGTGTCGGTCGTCAGTTTTTCAGGCTTTCCGATGCTGGTGAAATCAAAATAGCTTTTGACGAAAACTTTCGGCTCAACGCCCTTTAGCAGCAGTGGTTTCAGTTCCTCTTCCACCTTGTCTTCAATATCCTGCACAGTCATCGAGCCGGTTGAGGCTTGACGCGCTATTTCGTGCAGTTTGGATTTGGCAAGTGTATCCAGATACCCTTGGTAGCCCAAGTCCGTAACACCGAGCATGATCATCATCAGTGGTCCGACGACTAAACCAAATTCCATCAAGGTCGCGCCTTCTTCATCCTTCCGGAGAAGGTTTTTGATATTTCTGCAATTAATCATTGTGACACCCTCAGTCCGCCGATGGTTTTGGCGATGTTGCTAAATGCAGCCTGTAGCTGATCGTTGTCCGTAGCCGGCGCTGCGTGGTCAGCACTGGATGCGCAACTTTCCATATTTGCCGTGACGTTATTCACTCCAAATTGGACCACCCAAATCGTGATACCTTGATTGCGAATAGTCTGGCACATTAATTGAAAGCGGTTGGACTGAATCTGATCGAGATTACCGTTACTTGTTCCCGTAGGTGCGATTCTGCCATCGAGCTCATTATAGCCGTAAGGGTTATAGCTCGTACCGTTAAAGTTCATCACACCGTCGGTCATGAACACCAAATGCCGACCAATCGGAAAGCCGTTTCCGGTATATTGGTTCTCGGTTGCAAACAGGCCGTTTTCAGAAAGCATTCTGGCACCCCATATTAATCCAATTGTATGGTTGGTTGCGCCCGTAGCCGTTAGGCCATCGACATACGTAGTGAAGTTTCCACCCACTTCATTACCGACGCTGTCCAGTCCAGGAGAAGTTACTGAAGCATATTGAGCTAACCGTCTTGATGGTGACGTACAACTCGAGCTACCCACAGTGGTACCATTTCGTCTGTATATGATTTGACGCCATAATGGACGCCAGCGCGATGCTGTATCCGTAGGCAACAGATCAATATCAAGATCGAGTGCCGCAGCTGTGATAGATGTTGAATCTTTGGTTATCGTTGCGTCCGTATCCCGCTCTTCGATACAGCCGTCCCAACGATCAAGTTCTAAACCATTTTCTGTCGGCCGTTGGACGGGATCATTGTTCGGATCGATCGAAGCAACATATCCGGATACATCATGTGAAAATTGTCCATATTCCCAACCTGAGAAGTTGGTCGCGCCTGGTTCCCAGACATCAACAGTTTCCGGCACAGGATTGTCGAAGACCTCAGTTGTCGTGGTCACTTTGCGAACACAGTCTTCCCAAAAAGGCTGACCGACGGCACCTGGAGGAGGAGGAGCCGTGTCACCATTCCAACTTTCATAATCATATTCAACGGTTGTAACGGTCGTTTCGGTGCCGTTATCAGTTGATGAAACAATCGGGTTATCCGTGTTTGCGGGCGTAAACCAACCGGGAACGCCTTCATTGTTACCGTAGCCGTTGACGCACTCTGGTCCGTCCAAGAAGGTATATGATTCAAAGCTTTCAACCGTGTCAGAGCTTTTGGGTGGCCCGAAATCCGGATCGGTGATTTCCCATGTTGCCCGTCGCGTCTGATAGGTCCAACGTTCATCGGCGGTGCCGCCGACCAACCAGGTCGGGTCAGCATCGTACAACAACTTACCGACGTTGACTTGTGAGTTATAATTAGCAAAGCCATAGCGGATCTGATTGTTAACGGCTCCGCCGCCGCCACCTGTTCCAAGCGTGCCGTAAAAGTCTTTCACGGCATTGCGTAGACCGAAGATACGTTTCTCCGATTCTACGGTCGTCGTTGATCCATCGGCCTTCCAGTCCATTGAACCGGACAAATCGAGCACCATCATCACATCGACATTGCCGACGTCCAAACGGGTGGTGCACGATACTTTTATTTCCATGGTGTCATTTCCGAACACCCGCATCAATGCGGTCGGAATGGTGGTTTCTGCATATCCACTAACGGTCCGGGCTTCGGTGCCGTTTACAAAACGCGGATTGTCTTCGCCATTTACTTGGACAAAAGGATCGGTTCCGAACGTGCCTTCTGGAAAGTTGAAATCAAAAAACTGTCGTCCAATAGCTTGGTCAGTTGGGGAAATTGTGTCTGCTGTCATAGAGCGGCGCGCTGCCAATGCACCAGCATCACATGCCTGCTGCAATCGGGCTTTGGCCATATAGCCTCGGCCTATATCTACTCCGCCGCCAATAACACCGATGATCGGGAAAATAGCAGCGGCAGCCATAGCCAAGGTATTACCAGTGGTGTCCGCGCGCAATTTTTGCAAAAATGACTTCGGCGGATTTGTCTCGTTTTTGTCAACCATGCCCCTGGCCTCTAATCTATGCGCATGAATTTCACGCAGGTGGATTTCAATTCAGGCTGTCTGATAGAGAGAAAAGGGTTAGCGGCTGACCAAAGGCTTTGGTTAAAGCGATCTTTACCTTGATTTCTGGCAGAAAACTGTGGACGGCATCATCATGAGTGACCCGTTTTTACAACTTGATCCCTTACAGCGACTGATATTGGCCTATGCGAAACGGACAAATCGTGCGCGCTATGCGCTTGCTTTTGCTCTAGATTCGAGATTTGCTGGAGTTATCCGCTCCACGTCGGAAACATTGATTGGACAAATGCGGTTAACATGGTGGCGGGATAATTTAACCAAGTCCTTGGATGCCCGACCGACTGGTGAACCGCTAATAGCTTTGATCAATGAAGCGGAACAACAGGGCAGTGATCTTGCGTCGCTATTGAACCTTTTGGAAGGTTGGGAATTTTTGCTCGATGATTTTCCTTGGGATGATCGGCAGTTTGATCAATATGCCGTGAAACGAGGAGAGGGTCTTTTCTCCTTTGCCCTTGGGGGAGACGGAGTGCTGACCGAGGATCAAAAAACAGGTGCGCAGGCCTGGGCGCTCTGGGATTTCGCACGCCATTGTTCGGATGAAAATATCCGCAAAAAGGCATTTCATAAGTGCAGTAATCTGATGAACGCCACAAAGTCAGTGGCTTTTGACAGAAGCGGACGGCCACTCTCAATTTTCTGTAAATTGATGCAAAGGGATGTAAAACGAGGGTCGTTAACAGTCGACTTATATCGTCCAGGAGTCGCGTGTAAGATTGTTTGGCACGGCATAACCGGCTGTTAACACCAAGATTCCGACATCTGGAAGGAGTGGCATATGAAAAGATATGTTGCCGGTGCTGGAAGTATGTTCTTGTTAATGGTGGCGGGCTTGTTCTTCTGGATCGGTGCCAATGGACAAGAGGTGGCCATTCCAGATGCGCCGCCGCCGCCGATATTGTTGGAAACAGAAGAACTCCCTAAAGCGGACGAGACAGTCCCAGTTTTGGGTGTGCCTCCGCCAACCCCGCCTAAAGCTTATAAAGCGTCCCGTGAGGAAAGGCGGTTTAATCGCTACGATCGCAATCGCGATGAGGCGATTACACGGCTCGAACTCATGAGCAGCCGCACGAAAGCGTTTAAGGCGCTTGATAAGGACGGCAATAATCTGCTGACCTTTGAAGAATGGGCCGTTGCGACCAGTGATCGTTTTGTAAGCGCAGATGCCGATCTTGACGGCAAGTTAACCCGGGTCGAATTTCGAACAACCCGTCCAAAACGCAAGGCATCGCGGTGCAAATGTTGAGCAAGCCATTATGCGGCCTGCGGTTCACCTATTGAAGATTGTTGCCAATCGGCGAAATCCTTGCGTGCCCGAACGGTGTAAGCTTCTTTCCGTTCTTTCTTTTTAATCCGCTGTTCAAACGGCGGAAACAAACCAAAATTAACGTTCATGGGCTGATAATCCCGTGCGTCAGCACCGCCAGTAATATGCGACAATAATGCGCCAAATGCAGTGGTTTGCGGGGGATAGACAAATGTCTCGCCTTTTAGTTCCGCTGCTACCATGCGGCCAACCATAAGGCCGACCGCTGCGCTTTCGACATAGCCTTCACAGCCAGTAATCTGACCGGCAAAGCGAATATGCGGTGCTTTTTTAAGACGCATTTCTTGGTCGAGTAGCTTGGGAGCATTGATAAATGTGTTGCGATGCAATCCGCCCATGCGTGCAAATTCAGCATCCTCCAGACCCGGTATGGAGCGCAGCAAGTCTGCTTGCGCGCCATATTTCAATTTTGTCTGAAAGCCGACCATATTCCACAATGTACCCAGCGCATTGTCTTGACGCAGTTGGACCACAGCATAGGCGCTTTCGCCGGTATGCGCGTTGGTCAAGCCTACTGGTTTCATCGGGCCAAAACGCAGTGTCTCTGGACCACGTGACGCCATGACTTCAATGGGCATACAGCCTTCAAAATAGGGTGTATTTTTCTCCCACTCCTTGAAATCTGTCTTTTCGCCGTCAAGCAGTCCCTGAATAAAGGCTTCATATTGCTCGCGATTCATCGGGCAGTTGATATAGTCTTTGCCATCGCCTTCCGGGCCGACTTTGTCCCAGCGTGACTGCATCCAAGCGATATCCATATTGACGCTGTCTTTATAAACAATCGGTGCAATCGCGTCGAAAAAGGCGAGGGAGTCTTCTCCGGTCGCTGCGCCAATGCTTTCGGCCAGCGTCATGGCGGTCAGGGGCCCTGTCGCAACAATTGTCAGGCCGTTATCGGGTAGTTGATCAATTCTTTCACGAACCAGTTCGATATTCGGGTGTTCGCTGAGGGCTTTGGTAACGCCGTTAGAGAAATGATCGCGATCGACCGCCAGTGCAGAACCCGCAGGCAAGCGGTGTTTGTCACCTTCGCTCATGATAATCGAGCCCAGATCGCGCATTTCGGCGTGGAGCAAACCAACGGCGTTTTTCTCCGCATCATCGGATCGGAAACTGTTGGAACAAACCAGTTCCGCCAACCCGTCGGTCTGGTGGGCCGGCGTCATTTCACCGCTGCCACGCATTTCGGACAGGCGCACTTTTACACCCGCCTCGGCCAATTGCCATGCTGCTTCTGATCCGGCGAGTCCGCCGCCAATAATATGTACCTGTGTCATGGCGTCTCTGTGTTGCCGGATGGAACAAAAGTCAATCTGGCAGAGAAGGAGAGAGCATGATAGGCCGATGGAATGAAACGCGCGATTATCGAGTCTCGACCCTATTTACTGCTCAGCTTGCTGTTCGGGATCAGCTATTTCTTTGTAAAGGACAGCAACATACCAGGCATGTACCTGATGTTCTGGAAAGGCGCAGGCGTTGGTTTTCTGGCCGTTTACGCCACGCGGCGCGCGCATAATTTTGAGGGCAAGCTGATCGCTGCCGTTATGGCATTTGGCGCTTTGGGCGATATGTTAATCGAATTTGACCTCATGGCGGGAGCAGGGGCGTTTGTCGTCGGCCATTGCATCGCAATTGCCCTCTATTGGCGCCATAGACGCCCTGCAACCTCCTTTAGTCAAAAGACATTCGCCATCATATTGGTCCCGATCACGATGTTCATTGCTTGGTCGCTGCCATTTGACCGGTCGGAAGCGCTGGGTCTTGCAGTCTATAGCCTGTTTCTAGCGGTCATGGCGGCAATGGCCTGGACCAGCAGCTTTCCGCGCTATCGTGTCGGTGTCGGCGCGCTCCTGTTTGTTGCCTCTGATCTGTTCATATTTGCGCAAATGGGTTTTCTGCAAAACTCAATCATTCCCGACTGGACGATTTGGCCACTTTACTATGTTGGACAATTTCTGATTGTCACCGGCGTGGTGCGGACATTGCGGAAAGAAATGGCCATACCAAATCCGTGAATATCAAGCGCCGAATATCAACCGCTAGCCGCAATCGTGGTCCGGTGCAGCAATCGGTCATGGCCTTCATAGCCGCCGGTGGCGCAGTGCAACACGGAACGGTTGTCCCACATGACCAACATGTCGGCTTCCCATTTGTGACGATAGATAAATTCTTCGCGGCTTTGCCAAGCATATAATTCTTGCAGCAGGGGCAGGGCCTCAAGCTGGGACATTCCTTCAAACCCAATAATATAACCCATGCAGCTGAACAGACCGAGTCTGCCGGTTTCTGCGTGGGCACGGATAAGAGGGTGTAACTGGGTTTCTCGCGCTGATTCATCGGGCCGGATTGCCATGCTGCGCCCTTCATCCTTTTCACCATAGGCACCATCGGGTGCATAAGCCATCTGAGCGCTATGAATAGCGACCTTGCCTTCCAACTTTTCACGCATGTCTGACGGCATGACGTCAAGCGCCGCATGTTGGTTAGAAAACAGAGTGTCACCGCCCATGGGAGGTATGGTGATCCCCCGCAAACAGGTGCCGGCAGGGGGATGTTCCTGAAAGCTCCAGTCACTGTGCCAATTTTCGGCGAATAGCGGGGATGTCTCGTCTGCATCGCGGCGGATTGCCGCGATATGCTTGCGGCCCTCGATCGGATCGAAAAACGGGTCATGGCCAAAACCGCCAAAGGATAGTGTGAAGCGCTCCAGATCATCGTCCGAAATACCCTGTCCCGGAAAGGCAAGGACATGGTGATCCAGCCAAGCTGCCCTAATTTCGGCAACCTGTTCTCCGTTTAAGGGGTGCGATAAATCGATGCCGGTTACTGTGGCTCCACAAGCTTGTCCTGACGGGGTAACGATAATCGACATGAAGCTAATCCTCTAAATCTTAGATATGTGAATGTTTTTCACCACGGTAAGCCGCATAAGTCCAGTTTTCCGTCTGAAGTGGTCGGTTCGATTAACGGCAATAGCATTACGTTGCGGAACGCAAAGGGGCCCGTTTTGCCGTGTTGTTCTACCAGCATTTCGCCTTCAAACATTGTCCATCCGAGTTTGCTGTAGAATGCCACATTATGATCTTCACAAAATAACAGTCCGAATGCGCACCGGTTTTCAGCCCGCAAAAGCTCCATAAGATAGAGCATGACCTGTTTGCCATAGCCTTTTCCCTGAAATTCGGGTTCGGTCATTACGCCACCAATGCCAGCGACATGGATGGGTTGGCCGTCACGCAGTATCTGACGCTCATAGATTCCGGCGACCGCACGGATCGCATTATCAACATAGAGTAACACACGGCGCTCGGCATGCGCCCATTCTATCCCGTGCATCGGCGTATTTATCAGCTTTTCAGGCGGGTAAATTTTTTCCCGCATCGGCGCTATTTCAGGCCAGCTCAACGCGCCGTCTTTAACCAAAAAGACTGGCGCGCTGACGGTCATGTTTCAGGATCATCCCCGGTTTGTGCCCCATCGGTTTCTGGCGCAGCGGAATTTTCTGCGGGGGCATCTGCACTCAATTCTTCAGCAACCAGCTCTTCCGCTTCATTTTCCGGCTCGTCTTCTTCATCAATCTTCGCTGCGCCAACCACCGTTTCACCGGGTGATACGTCAAATAGCTTCACGCCCGAGCTGTTACGCCCAATCACCCGCATATCGGCGACTTTCATACGGATCAGCTTGGCTTGATCGGTGACGAGCATGATCTGCTCTTCATTTTTGGCCTCAAAGCTGCCGACAACTGTTCCGTTGCGCTCAATATTGTCGATATTGAGAATGCCCTGACCACCGCGACCGGATTGGCGATATTCGTAAGCGCTAGACCGCTTGCCATAGCCATTGGCGCAAACGGTAAGGATGAAATCCTCAGTTTCAGCAAATTCGGCTAGTCGTTCCGCGGACAGTTCGGAGGTATTTTCATTTTCTTTCCAAGGCGCGGCCTTCAGATATTGATCACGCTCCTCGGTCGATGCTTCAAAACCGCGCAGAACGGACAGGGAGATAACCTCATCATCGCCTTTTAACGCAATGCCCCGCACACCGGTGGATGTGCGACTTTGGAACGAGCGCACGGCATCGCCGGCAAAGCGGATGGCTTTACCGTTTTTAGTGGCGAGCAACACGTCATCATTGTCCGTCAGCAATTCTACACCGATCAGGCGATCGTCACTGTCTTCATCAAATTTCATCGCAAATTTGCCGTTGGACGGCACATTGGTGAAGCTATCCATGCTGTTCCGCCGCACGCCGCCCTTGGCGGTGGCAAACATTACGTGGAGATTGCCCCATTCCGCTTCATCTTCCGGCAGCGGTAGGACTGTCGAAATCGCTTCGCCCTCTGCCAATGGCAACAGATTGACCATCGGCCGACCCTTGGTCTGCGGCCCGCCTTCCGGCAATTTCCAGACTTTCAGACGGTAAACCTTACCGTGCGTGGAGAAGAAGAGCACTGGAGTATGCGTGGAGGTCACGAACAATTCAGTGATCGCATCCTCGTCTTTGGTCGCCATACCGGCGCGGCCTTTACCACCGCGACGTTGTGCGCGGAATGTATCGAGCGGGGTGCGCTTGATATAGCCGCCATGGGTGACCGTCACGACCATTTCAGACCGTTCCATCAGGTCTTCGTCTTCCAAGCCGTCCCATGCCGCAGTAATTTCGCTGACACGCGGCGTCGCAAATTCATCACGCACGGTTTCCAGCTCTTCGCGCATCACAGCATAAAGTTTGACGCGATCAGCCAATATTGAGAGATACTCTTCAATAGCAACTGCAAGTTCTTTTAATTCATCGCCAATTTCTTCCCGACCAAGAGCGGTTAGTTTCTGCAGCCGCAGATCCAATATGGCTTTCACTTGGATGGCAGAAAGCTTGTAAACATCGCCTTCAATGTCCGTCTCAATCGCTTCTACCAGTTTGATATAACCAGCAATCTCGGCAATTGGCCATTCGCGAGCAAGCAGAGATTCGCGCGCTTCTGCGGGTGTCGATGATCCGCGAATGATCCGTACCACTTCGTCCATATTGGTCACTGCCACGACTAGCCCGAGCAATATGTGCGCGCGTTCGCGAGCCTTATTCAATTCAAATTTGGTCCGACGTGTAATGACTTCTTCACGAAACTTAACAAACGCTTCGATAATATCGCGCAAATTGAGAACTTCCGGCCGCCCGCCCATAATCGCCAGCATATTGGCCGGGAAACTGGATTGGGCAGGGGTGAATCGCCAGAGCTGGTTCAGCACGACATCTGCTGTAGCATCGCGTTTAAGCTCGATAACGACCCTGACACCGGCACGACTGGATTCGTCACGAATGTCCGAAACCCCTTCAATCCTTTTGTCTTTGGCCGCTTCTGCTATCTTTTCGACCAGACCGGACTTGCCGACCTGGAACGGAATGGAGGTCAGAACAATTGAGCGTTTGTCGCCGCGTCCCTCTTCAATCTCATGGCGCGCACGCATCATGATGGAACCGCGCCCCTCTTTATAAGCCGATTTGGCGCCAGATTGCCCCAATATCAGAGGTGCTGTTGGAAAATCAGGGCCGGGAACAATCTCGATCAACTCATCAACGGTGATCGCCGAATTATCCATATAGGCAAGGCAGGCCGTGATCACTTCGCCAAGATTATGAGGCGGGATATTGGTCGCCATGCCAACCGCGATGCCGCCAGCGCCGTTGACCAGCAGATTGGGGAAACGCGCAGGTAAAACCGAAGGCTCCCGGCGGCTGCCATCATAATTGTCGACAAAATCGACTGTATCCTTGTCGAGATCGTTCAGGAGGCTGTTGGCTACCTTGTTCAGCCGGGCCTCTGTATAACGCATAGAGGCCGGCATATCCGGGTCCATTGATCCGAAATTGCCCTGACCATCAATTAACGGAACCCGCATGGACCAGTCTTGCGTCATCCGGGCCAAAGCCATGTAGATCGCGCTGTCGCCATGGGGGTGATAATTGCCCATCACATCGCCGACAATCTTTGCGCATTTGCGGTAAGGGCGTCCGGCGACAAAGCCGCCTTCTTGGGAAGAGAATAAAATCCGGCGGTGGACGGGTTTCAAACCGTCGCGAACATCCGGCAATGCGCGGCTGACAATGACCGACATGGCATAATCCATGTAGCTCGATTTCATTTCATCGACGATATCAATCGGTTCAATATCAGATGGTTCTGGTGCTGTGGTTTGTTCGTTCACAAACGGGCCTTTTTCATAGGTTTTTTGATTGCCGTTCTTCTAGGGCAGGTGGCAAGCAAAAGCCAGCTTTTCAGGCTCAATTTACATTAAAAATCCGACCTAGATTTCAGGGTTTGATTTCTTCACCATCCCAAGCAAAAATCTTGCCGGTATCTGCGGGCTTCAGGCCGTCCAGAACGTCGAGTAATTGCAGCGCAGCGCGTTCGGAATTAAATAGTTTTCCGGGCGGAACATTGCTTTGAAATGGCTTGCTGAGCCCGGTGTCTACTGTGCCGGGATGCAGCGCGACAATGATACTGCGCTTATTCTTGCGGGTCCATTCAATGGAAAGGTTGCGAATTATCATGTTGAGGGCCGCTTTGGCCGCGCGATAGCCATACCATCCGCCAAGTCGGTTATCCGATATACTGCCGACACGGGCCGACATGGCGGCAAATATAGTGATCTCGTCTTTCGGCATTAACGGCAGGAAATGCTTGGCGATCAGGGCAGGGCCAATGGCGTTGACCTGGTAATTTTCCTGCATCCAGTCTGTATTGAGCTCCCTCATGCTCTTTTCGGGCCCCTGTCGCCCGTTGTGGAGTATTCCGGTGGCAATAAAGACAAGATTAGGCTGGATGTTCTGTTCTTTCAGCCAATCAACCGCCAAGGCGATGGATTCTTCTGACGATAGATCCAGTTTAACCGGGCTTTTGGGCCCTCGGGACAGTCTGACGACACAGCTATATTGGTCTTCTTGTTCCAGTGCATCCGCCATCGCGCTGCCTATGCCGCCCGATGCGCCCATGATAACCGCAGTTTTGTTGCTCATGAACGGGTGAAGCGCAGGCTATCCTCAGTGCTGTTCTCAGCATCAAATTTATAGCCGTCGCTGTCGAAGCCTTTCAACGCCTCGGCATCTTGCAGATGATTTTCGCAAATATAGCGGGCCATCATGCCGCGTGCGCGCTTGGCTTCAAAGCTGATAAATTTCGGGCCGTCCGGGCCATCTTTACGGAAATCGACTTCCATAATCCGGGCATTTAGCTTTTCGGCATGAGGTTTGACTGCGGCCCAATATTCGTTGCTGGCCAGATTGACGATGACCTGTTCCTTCGTTTCTTTCAGATCTTTGGCCAGTTCATTTGCTATCTTATCTTTCCAGAAATCCGTCAGTTTCTTGTATCGCGGCGCCCATCTGGTGCCCATTTCAAGGCGGTGAGGACGAATGGGATCGAAAGGACGGAGCAAGCCATAGAGACCTGATAATATCCGCAAATGGCTTCGTGCGAAGTCCAATCCTTCTTTGCTAAGGCTCTTGGCTTCAAAACCGGTATATACATCACCGCTATAGGCAAAGATGGCCGCGCGTTCGGGTTGATCAAAAAACTGGCTGTAGCGCCCTCGGTTGAGGTCGATCAAATTGTCTGACACCGGCATGATCGATTGCAGCTTTTTTTTCGATAAATTGGAAATGGCCCCGGCTAAACGCGAGGTTTCATCCTGAAAACGGCTTTCGGTTAGTTTATGGTCAGGAAGGGGGCTGTCAAAATCAAGCGACTTGGCGGGAGAAATAATAGCAATCACGTTAAACTGACCTCATGGCTTCAGGAATTTACACCCTTATACAAGTTTATGACGCTGTACGGCGGTTTCAGACATCTCTGTTCAACCACTATTCAGCGGATTCACTATATAAAAAGCATGTGAAACTTGGTAATAATGCCAAGACAGTTTATGGTGCAACCATATTCGGGCCATCTATCATGGTCGGGTAACCACAAAGTTTTTATTCGGAGGAATTTTATGCGTTTTCTATCTCATTTTTCTATGGCTGTTGCTCTAGCGGCCGCTGGGACATTAGCTGTTTCAGCCGTACCGCAGGAAGCGCAAGCGCAGAAAAAGAAAAAAGATAAAGCTGCCAAAATTAAAATGAGTGACGAGATCAAACCCAAAGTAGCTGCTATTCAAACAGCGATGGCGAGTGAGACTCCTGCGACAGCAAAGCCGCTTGTTGAGTCGCTATTGGCGGAACCGTTGACGGGAGACGATCAATTTATCGCCGGACAATTGGCGATCCAACTTGGTTCAACCTTGAAAGACACCGGCCTTCAGGAAAAAGGCATTAACGCTTCTCTGGCCAGCGGCAAAACTTCCGCAGAACAACAGCCATCATTTTTGTTCTTCTCGGGCAATTTTGCTTACGGTGCGGGGCGCTATCCCGAAGCTGTACAAAAATTGCAGCAGGCGCTGGACGCGGGCTACACGCAAAACAATGTGGGTGCTTTGATTGCTGAAGCCAATTTCAAGCAGAATAAATTCGCTGAAGGCTTGACGGCTCTGGAACGCGCGATTGCGGTGGAAAAATCCACAGCTGGTAAAGCGCCTGAGGATTGGTATCGCCGCGGCGCAGGTATTGCGATGCAAAACAATACAAATGGCGCTGCTGGAACGTGGACCTATAAATTGGTGGAAGCTTATCCTACTGGCGAAAATTGGCGCGCTGCACTGTCCGTTTATCGCGACTCAGCTACACCAAAGCTCTCCAATCAGGAAAATCTTGAACTGATGCGTTTGATGCGGAAAGCCGACGCGATGGAAAGCGAACGGGATTATTTTGAATATGCTGATGCTGCCGACCCACGCCGATTGCCGGGTGAGGTTGTGTCTTTGCTGGAAGAAGGTCTTGCAAAGGGCGATGTCCCGTCTTCAAGCTCTTATGTTAAAGAAACATTGGCTGCTGCGCGAAGCTCTGTTGCCGCCGATAAAGCCAGCTTGGCTGCTTCTGAACGGGACGCCAATCGCTCTGCCAACGGCAAAATTGCCCTAGCCACGGCGGACGCGCTGTTGGGCTATGCAGATTATGGCAAAGCTGCATCGCTTTATCAGGCTGCAATCACCAAAGGTAATGTTGACGTGGCGCGCGCGCAAATTGGCCTTGGTATTGCCAATGTCGGTCAAAGCAATTGGAGTGGCGCAAAACAAGCGTTTTCCAGCGTTACAGGTACCCGTAAGACTATTGCCAATTTCTGGTCATTGTGGATTGATCAGCAAGCGGCAGGAACGGCTGCGGAAGTACCCGCTCCCGCTCCAACGGCTAGCTAAACTTGGTTTTCAGATGAAGAAAAAGGGCGCTTTTGGCGCCCTTTTTTATGCCGCGGCGGTAAGATTATTTTTCGATCGGGACGCCCGGAAGATTTTTGGCGGATCTGATCGTCAGAGATGTCTTGACGCTGGCCACGTTGGGAGCAGCCGTTAACTTACTGGTCAAGAAGCTCTGGAATTCCTGAAGATCTTTCGCGACGACTTTCAGCATAAAATCAATTTCGCCGTTCAGCATGTAACATTCCCGTACCTCGGGCAGCTGCTCGACATGCTCCTCAAAGGCTTTCAGGTCCGATTCTGCCTGGCTTTTCAGACTGACCATTGCGAACACGGTGATCGTGAAACCCATTTTTGCAGGGTCTATTGCAGCATGATATGCTGTTATTATTCCACTGTCTTCGAGCGCCCGCATCCGCCGTAAACAGGGCGGGGCGGTCAGTCCGACACTGTTTGCCAACTCGACATTGGTCACGCGCCCCTCATTCTGGAGTCGCTCCAGAATTTGTAGGTCAATTTCATCCAAATTTATATCGGGCATGGCTTTGCAATTTCCGTTCGCGAATCAATATCTTCTTATAATATAATTAGCGTACCAAGCAACAGCTGCTCACTTGTCCCACATTGTGACGAGATTTATTCAGGGCTTACGATCTCTGTGCATTGGGGTTATCAACTTATTAACAAACATATCGAAACTCTTCTTACCGGAACAATCTTGCGCTACGATGATCGTCTGAAAACAGTGCTTAAAGGCCCCTTTCCAGAGGGCAATGCTGCTGCATTGCAATGGCGGCAGGTTACTGATCTTCTGGCGCAAAAGCCTGGACGTCTGGTGAATGACGATGTGCAATCCGGGCTTACGCGATTGCGTGATTTGCATGACCATGTCGAGCAAGTGGATCGAATTACAGCGGTACAGGCGCTGCATGGGCGCCTTAGGTCTGCACCGCTACTTGTTTACCTTTGCGCCGATAATGATCGGGTTTGTGATGCCGCCATTCTCGCGGCAGATTTGCCAGATGAAGAGTGGGTTGATGTCATCCCGCAATTATCGCAGCGGGGCTGCAACAGTTTACGAGATCGTTCGGATTTGGGGCCGCTGACCAGAGAGCATTTAAATCAGGCGATGTGGGGCGGCACAGACCTTCCCAAACCCATGATTTCAGCCAATGATGATAGTGCAGAAGATCCACCAGAAACTGCCGATGATGCAGCGGAAGTTGATGTACCTGAACCGGAAACGAATGATAGTTCGCAAATCAGTACCTTAGTTGCCAAGATCGCGGATTATCAACGCAATCGCGAGGCGAAAATAGACCAGTCGTCGATGAGCGATCTGGAACACCGGAGTTACTTTGTCGAAACGATTGATGCGATCAATTTCGAAACGGATGATAGCGGTACAATTATTTGGGCAGAAGGCCCCCCGAAAGGGGCGATTGTTGGCGTAACCATAGCCGAACCAACGTTCGATGACGGGCCCGGGCCCGATGCCTATGGCGCCGCAGCCTTTCGCCAGAGAATGCCTCTTGAAAACGCGCGAATGCGCCTTTGTGGGGCACCAATTGTGGCGGGGGATTGGCGGATGTCTGCTATCCCTTATTTTGGCGACGAAACGGGCCGTTTCAAAGGCTATCGCGGCGTCATGAGACGTCCCAACGCAGCCGAAGACGCGGGGCATAGCAGTCTTGATGTGGAACGCAGGGAACAGCTGCAGCAGCTTATCCATGAATTACGGACGCCGCTCAATGCCATTATAGGGTTTAGCGAAATTATCGAACAGCAGCTTTTTGGACCTGCATCATTCGAATATCGGAACCTGTCCCGGAACATAATGGATGAAGCGCAGCGATTGCTGACGGGGTTTGAAGATTTGGATATTGCAGCGAAAATTGACGCTGGCCAGATGGAAAGCCAATCCGGATTGACGGAACCCGATTGGTTGATGGAACGGCTTGCGGAGCGGTTGCAGAGTTTGACCGAGAGCAAGTCGGTTGATCTGCACATGACCAAGGCGGAACCGGTCCGGCCTTTTGCCCTCGATAGCGAATCGGTCGAACGTATTTTTGCCCGGCTATTGTCGGCAGCGATAATTGCCTGTGAAAATGGCGAAAAACTAAAAGCGGATTTGCGCACGCGGATCGGATCGCAACCGGTCAATTATTTTAGCCTGTCCAGACCGTCGCGTATTCAGGGTATTTCGGAAGAGCAGCTGCTCGATCCTTCCCATGGGATTGACGGGGACGCCAGTGATGCGCCTTTGTTAGGGCTTGGATTTTCCCTCCGATTGGTCCGGAATTTGGCAAAATCAGCTAATGGAACACTCACCATCTCGGACGACAGGATTGGCTTGACCCTGCCAGCAGCGGCGACTAGCGAAATTGGTATTAGAGAAACAGAATTCGAATAGTTGAACGAAGCTGGTGCGATCTAGTAAAAGGGCCCGCTATGTTTTCAAAGGTGAAACAAGCCTCTGACAGTTTTGACAAAGACAGCCATGTTCAGCTGCCTGGTGATTTTGGTCGTCGTTTTCTTATTAGCATCGACACGGAAGAAGAATTTGATTGGGATGGACCTTTCAAGCGATCGGGTCACACCAATGTTTCTGTTGGAAAACTCCAACGCTTTCAAGATTTTGTCGAAAAATATGCTGTCAAACCGACATATTTTATCGATTATTCGATTATAGAAGACGATGAGGCCGCTACCTTTCTCAAATCGGTAGTTTCCCAAGATACGGCATCGGTTGGTGTCCACTTGCATCCATGGATTAACCCGCCTTTTGAAGAAGAGATTAATCCTTATAACAGCTATGCCGGTAACCTCCCCAAAGGACTGGAGGAGGCAAAGATTGTCACGCTAATCGAAGCGATAGAAGCCAAGTTGGCAATGCGGCCGATCATCTATCGGGCAGGGCGCTATGGCGTAGGGCCCAATAGCATCGACATTCTCAAGAAGCATGGTTTTATGATAGATAGCAGCGTGCGCTCTCGCTTTGACTATAGTGATCAATCAGGCCCAAATTTTGCCCATATTGGTCCGCAACCTTTTTGGCTTGATCGGTCGCGAGGGCTTATGGAATTGCCGCTGACGACTGTTTTTTCAGGACTTTTTCGAAAACAGGCCGATCTGATATCGCCTTTGTTCAATCGATCAAAAGCTGCGAGCGGCCTTTTGTCAAAGTCGGGAATGTTAGAGCGCATCCCGCTCACACCAGAGGGTGTCTCTGCGCGGGAGGCCAAAGAAGCGATTGATATTGCTTTTGATGATCAGTTGAAATTACTGATATTTTCCTTTCACTCGCCCTCTCTTTCCGTGGGACATACACCTTATGTGCAATCCAGCGCGGACCTGGATCAATTTTATGATTGGTGGCGAGAGGTTATTGATCATTTGCTGGAGCGTGGCGCATCACCAATCAACGTTGACGAATTGATCGCGGCGGCGGGGTTGAACGGCAAATAATTCTTCGCTGTTTCCGTTGGGATTGGAGCACAAATAATTATTTCGTTTAGCTGCTTGCCAAATCAACTGCGCATCCGCTATCGGAGCGAACCTTGAGGAGCCGTATTTCATCGAAATTCGGTTGTTCTGGGGCCTGTAGCTCAGTTGGTTAGAGCTGGCCGCTCATAACGGCTAGGTCGGGGGTTCGAATCCCTCCGGGCCCACCAACCTCTCGTGAAACGAGGCGACACGTCGTTCTTTTTGCGATAGGTAGAAAATTGACGTAAAAACTCTTTGCTTTTCCCTAAATGACAGCTAGGGGAAGCGCGCGTCGGGGAGTGGCGCAGGCTGGTAGCGCACCTGGTTTGGGACCAGGGGGTCGCAGGTTCGAATCCTGTCTCCCCGACCATTTTTTTGGATCAAAGTCGATCCGGGGGATTGGCGACCGAAAAAATCCCGAGTACAAGCGAAGGGCGACCTGACGCCACAGTAACGGCCGTTCAAAACAGTTATAGCTCCCGGACCATGATCCGAGACATTTATGGATGTTCAATCCGTCAGCTCAGGCAGTACTGTGCGTGGCCTCAGGTGGTCGCTCAAACGAAGGCTTTTGCCCGTTTGCGGTCAAGGCGTTCCATCATGCTTTTTATAACCGCTGGATGGAAAGTATAGTCGATCTGGCAACCATATTCGTCATTTTTCTTCCACAGAAGATTGGCCGACAAGATATTCATGCTCGGTATCTTAAGAGTCAGGCCGATTTCCGGATTGAGTTGGGCCGTGCATTCGATCTTGATGATCGTGTCCGATATCGTTTTTACGACGCAGGGAAAATTCCCTGAATTGCTCTGCTTGACCTGCGCATCAATATGCAATGAATCGCCGTAAATCATTTTCGTTCTCCGATCGTCGCAAGCGCCATAGGGCTTGCAATTGGCACCGGCGCGGTGACCGATGTTTAAGAGATAATCGATGCAGCCTAAAGCCAACTGTCGGAATAAAGTTAATAAAGTCTACGGAATTTTAACTGTAAAATTTTTACCGAAACGCATCTTTCCCGGTCTCGCTATGGCTGATTTTCCGCGGGCCGAAGTGCCGTTGCAGCCGGACGGGAGAAGCCGTCGGCATTTAATTCTTCGTCAATTTCGGTTTCCAGAACTTTGACCGCCTCGTCGGCTGCTTCTTCCAATGATTTGGCATCACCCTCAATCTGTTTTTCAATTGCAGTGACGGCTTCTTCACTCCCATCCTCAAGAGGGGTTTCGGAACAAGCCGCGAGACCAGACAGGCCGACGAGAAGTAAAAGCTTATGCATCGCTATTTTTTAGGGGGCATGGTGAAATTGGCATCGCTGTTCGCAATGATCGAAAGCACCGTGCTCCAGGCCGCAACATTCTGACGCATTTGTTTGGGATCGATTTTGTCCAGAGTGTCGTCTGGTGTGTGGTGCAAATCGAAATAGCGCGTGCCATCCTGTTGAAGATCAATAATCGCGAGATTATTACTAGCGATAATATCACGTATGTCTGCTCCGCCGGTCGCCGTGGGGCCGGTTGCAGAAACGCCAAGCGGTAACAACGCTTGAGCAATCTGTTTTTGCAAGTCTTCAGAGGCTTCGGGCAGGTTAAACTCGACACGCCAAATATTATCCGCACCAAAATCGGATTCCATCGCAATAGCATGTTTGCTTCCGGTATGCGCCTTGGCATAGGCTTTCCCGCCCCAAAGGCCGACTTCCTCTGCACCGGCCCATAAGATGCGGATCGTGCGCAGCGGCTTGCCATGGTCCATGATTTGTTTGGCCGCGGCTGTTATAATGCCGCAACCAGCTGCATCATCAAAAGCGCCTGTTGCAAGGTCCCAACTATCCAGATGGCAGGCAATGAGGATCATGCCCTTGGATGGGTCACTACCGGTTACTTCTGCAATGACATTACCGGATTCTTGCTGACCGATATTCCGTGGTGTCATCTTCAGCTTCATGGTCACCGGTTTGCCCAGCTTGATCATCCGTTCCAAATTGTCGGCGTCCGGCAACGAGAGTGCGCCCGCCGGTATCGGCTTCACCCCTTCGGCAAAATTCATGTTTCCGGTGTGTGGATTGCGGTGATGATCGGTACCAATGGATTTGATAACATAAGCCAAGGCACCTTTTTTGGAGGCGACACTAGGCCCTATCCAACGCACTGGGCCATAGGCACCATAGCTCGAGCCGTCCTGTGTCCGATGCATATCATGCGTTACAAACGCGATCTTACCCGCGAGACTGCCATCTGGGGCGGCCTGCATTGCCGCAAGGGAACCAAAATAAGCCACTTCAGCCTCAATTCCCGCTTCACCCGTGCTTGCACTGTTACCCAGCGCCGTTACATGAAATTTCTGAGGGTAGGGCGCCGTCACTTCTGCGGTTTCTTCTCCGCGGACCCAGGTTGGCATCATAAACGGTTCATTGCGAACATTCTGAAAACCCAGCGCTCTGAGTTTTTTAACCGACCAGTCCCGCGCGCGGGCTTCGGCCTCGGTTCCCGCCTGACGTGGTCCGACCTCTGTCGTTAATCCTTCGGTGATCTCATAGGCCAGCTTATCATCAAGCGCCTTGGCTTGGATCGCCGCGGGATCATGCGAATCCGCAAGGGCAGCTGTAGAGAAGAGAAGCGCCGTTGCGACGGTTCCAAGAGGGGCGAGCAGGTTTTGGTTTTTTATCATAGGCCACTGCCTAACTTCCCTTTTGTCGTTTGCCAATGCTCTCTTGCGAGTCGGCGTTCATTTCGCTAGGCGATGCGCAAATCTAATCTCATTGAAATCAAAGGATACCGCCAGATGGCCGTCCAATATAGCTATGTCATGAAGGGCCTGACCAAGACCTTCCCCGGTGCACCAAAGCCAGTGCTCGACAATATTCACCTGCAATTTTTACCCGGTACGAAAATCGCCATCATCGGTAAAAATGGCGCAGGTAAATCGACCTTGATGAAAATCATGGCCGGACAGGATGATGAATTTCAGGGCGAGGCATGGGCAGGCGAGAATATTCGCGTTGGCTATCTTGCCCAAGAACCTGAGCTGGACGAAACCAAGACCGTCAAAGAAAATGTCATGGACGGCGTCCGTCCGGTGGCCGATCTGGTTGAGCGGTTCAACGAGATTTCTACCATCATGGGTGATCCGCCAGAAGATGCGGACTTCGATGCATTGATGGAAGAGATGGGCACGCTGCAAGAGAAAATCGATGCGGTAGATGGCTGGACATTAGACAATCAGCTGGAGATCGCGATGGAGGCGCTCCGCTGTCCTCCTGGTGATAGTCCGGTGACTGACCTGTCGGGTGGTGAGAAACGCCGCGTTGCGCTTTGCCGTTTGCTACTCGACAAGCCGGAAATTCTAATGCTCGATGAGCCTACCAACCACCTTGATGCAGAAAGCGTTGCGTGGCTGGAGAAGCATTTGATCGATTATGCTGGCAATGTCATTCTCGTAACCCATGACCGCTATTTCTTGGACAATGTCGTGAACTGGGTCCTTGAAATTGATCGCGGTCGGGGCATCCCGTTTGAAGGTAATTATTCCAACTGGCTCGACGCGAAAGCGAAACGGATGGAGCAGGAAGAGCGGGAAGATAAAAGCCGCCAGAAAGCCATTGAAAGCGAATTGCAATGGATGCGGCAATCACCCAAAGCGCGGCAAACCAAGTCCAAAGCGCGTATCAAATCCTTTGATGATCTGGTCGCAGCGCAGGAAACGCGCCAAATGGGCAAGGCACAAATCCTTATCCAGACTCCAGAACGTCTTGGGAGCAAAGTGATTGAAGCCAAAGGGCTAACCAAGGCTTATGGGGACAAACTGCTATTTGAGAATCTTGAATTCTCGCTTCCGCCGGGTGGAATTGTCGGTATTATCGGCGCCAACGGTGCCGGTAAAACAACGCTTTTCCGGATCATTACCGGGCAGGAAACACCCGATAGCGGGTCTCTCGAACTGGGCGATACGGTGAAGCTGGGATATGTCGACCAAAGCCGTGATACGCTCGATCCCACGAAAAATATCTGGGAAGAAATTTCCGGCGGCCATGACTTTTTCACATTCGGCAAAAACGAAGTTCAGACTCGGGCCTATGTCGGCGCGTTTAACTTTAAAGGTACGGACCAACAGAAGAAAGTTGGTCAGCTATCAGGTGGTGAACGGAATCGCGTTCATCTTGCCAAAATGCTGAAAGAAGGCGGCAACGTGCTGCTGCTCGATGAACCGACCAATGATCTTGATGTGGAAACCTTGCGTGCGCTTGAAGATGCCCTGGAAACCTTCGCCGGTTGTGCCGTGGTTATTTCGCATGACCGCTTCTTCCTCGATCGCCTTGCCACTCATATTCTTGCCTTTGAAGGCGATAGCCATGTTGAATGGTTTGAAGGCAATTTCGAAAGCTATGAAGAAGATAAGCGTCGGCGTCTGGGCGATGCTGCCGATCGACCAACGCGTGTCGCTTATAAAAAACTGACGCGTTAAAATACCCAACTATTGCCCCAGCTAAGGAGCTTAGACCATGAAAATGACGCCACTAAATATCGGAATTTTCGCTGGAGCCATTATCATTGGCTTGTTCTTGGGTTTGCAGTTTTCCGGTTTCGCTTGGTTACTGATTCCACTAGCGATTTTTGTGGCCGTCATCCTCATGCGCAATAAGTCTGGTGAAAAAGCGGATGCAACTGAAACTGCTGATGCGATGAAAATGATTCCTGCGACTGGTAAAGCGCGCATTTACGTCATGCGGAAAGGTTTCGTGGCCGGGCAACAAGGCATGAACATCACCATTGGCAGCACGCTTAACAGCCAGATCCGGAGCAAATATTTCCTGATGGCCGAGGTCGAGCCGGGCGCACATGAAGTTACCGCACAAATGTCGAGCGGTTCCAAATCAGCCGCGGTCTCACATGAACTAAGTTTGGCAGAAGGGGAAATTGCGCTTCTTGACATGAAAATCAACATGGGCGCGCTACAAGGTAAGCCGGACTTTACCGAAATCCGGGATGCGCGAGAGGCAAATACGATGCTGACAGGTCTGAAACTGGTGAAGTGGAAGTAGACAGGCCTTACGGATTGCTATTTTGAAGAAAGTGGTTTTTTAGCGTAATCGCCTCACCCAAACGCTGCCTCCGTCGCGGCGTTGAACGTCAAAACTAGGTACGGCATCAAACATATCTACCAATTTGGTGAAGCCATAATTTCGGACATCGAAACTTGACCGATTTCCGGCCAATTTGCCAACTTCACTGAGGCTTGCGAATCCTTTTTCGTCGCGACTGCTCGCCTTATACGCGTCTACCAAAAGCTTTTGCAGGTCTTCGTCGACCTTGCCGCTGTCATCGTTGGATTCGGCTTTCATTAAAGCATCGACGTCGATAAAACGGCTGCATGCCTGCCTAAATCCCTCTGGTGTTTTGGCGCTGCCAAAACCATAGACCGGAATGCCTTCCTGACGAATTCTCATCGCTAGCGGCATGAAGTCGCTGTCGCTGCTCATAATTCCAAAGCCGCTGACATTGCCTCGGAACAGCAAATCCATTGCGTCGATAGTCATTTTCATATCGGTCGCATTTTTGCCCTTGGTAATATCGAATTGCTGTTGTGGTTCGATACCATATTTATGCAATATCCCAGACCAGCCCTTGAGAGCGGATTTGGTCCAATTGCCATAAGCACGCCGGATGTTGACTGTTCCCAGTTCCGCCAGCGCTGTTAGAACCGGATCAAGTCCTGATGCCCCGATATTGTCGGCATCGATCAACAGGGCGATATTATCATTTTGCATTTTGCTCATGAGCAAGAGGATGAACCTTAAAAGGCAAGGCATCAAGCCGAAAGTCCGGACTTCAAAAATTCAGGGAATGAGCCATTGTCCATCCCATTGATCGCTTTCTTCATTCCACGCAAACACAGCACGTCGATGACCGGTATGCGCAAGATATAGCCATTCGATTTGGCGAATTTCGATTAAAATGATCGCGAAATTATCGCGGGCAGGGACAACCTCAAAAGCTTCTGGCTTGCGCCCCTCCATAGACGGGTCGAGACCCGATATAGGGGTTTCAACTATGGTGCCGGGCGCAGGATCAGCCAAATAGCAGCGTTTTCCGTAGAGAGTCGCCTCATTCCATGCCGCATCGCAAGCGGTGCTGTCATGCTCAACCCGTCCAATGCCTGACAAGCGCAGCTGTATTTTGGCGTCTCGATGATAGCAGAGAATGGATGTAGGTAGGTTCTGCTTAATGTCCGCAACTTTTGACGCGCGATAGTCGGTATGAAAGCGGACGGTCCGTGTTTCTTGAATGGCTTCGCGCAACACCATGACCCGTTGGCTTGGCGCGCCATCAGACCGAACGGTAGCAACAGTAGGTGTATGCAGTGGTGACTTGCGGTCACTTGCTCCCTCCAGGAGCAACCGCCATGCCTCTACTAACGAGGCCCCAATATCGTTGAAAAAAGGGGCCTCAGATGCACCGCTCATTCGACCGCCGCAAATTCGCCGCTGGCTTCATCAAGAGTGAATAATGTGGCCTCACCAATGGCATACCAGGCGCCATGGAGTTTAATTTCCCTCCGCGCTTCGCGTTCTGCGATAAATGGAAAGCTTCGCAAATTTTTCAAACTGATTTTAATCGCTTCGAGTTCCAATTCCCTTTGAGGATCGGGCGGTGCGGTGCGAACCACATTATCTCGCGCATCGGTGATAATTGTCATCCACTCATCGATGAAACTGTGACCGGGTTGTCCCAGTTCTCCACCTTCCAAGGCCGCGCTGATACCACCGCATTGGCCGTGACCAAGCACCACGATATGTTTTACGTTAAGGCCGGTTACACCAAATTCAATGGCGGCAGATGCGCCGTGCATCCCGCCACTGGAATCATAGGGCGGAACAAGATTGGCAACATTGCGAAGCGCGAACATCTGGCCGGGACCGGTGTCAAAGATGGTTGCCGGGTCAACCCGGCTGTCACAACATGAGATAACCATTATTGGCGGCGCTTGACCCTCTTTGGATAAGGCATCATAGCGCGCCCGTTGTTTGGGATAGGCCTCTTCTCGAAAGCGCTTATACCCATCTAGCAGTGCATGAAATTCTGGCATTAAAAGCGATCCCCTCTGACCACCTCCACATTTGCGACGGTCAATAACAAACTATAACTATCCAGTAATGGTGCCAATGCATCCGTCAACTGGTTAGCCTTTTCTTCATTTGCGATGAGCAATATGATTGATTTTGCAGCCGCGCCGCTAACCTCATCCTGTTGCCAGCGACCATCACGCCCACCACCAGAGGCAATCTTAATCACGCTCCATCCGGAAATATCAACTTTTTTCACATAGTTGACAATTTTCGGGACCAATGGATTGTCGACCAATATCTCGATCCGTTTGCGTTTAACTGTAGCGACCATAGCTTACCCCAGAAATTTTGCGATTGCGGCAAATAGAGAAATACCGAACAAGATGTTGAATGGAAAGGTGATGCCTAACGACATCGCCAAATAAATGCCGGGATCAGCTTGAGGCAAAGCAAGCCGCATAGCTGCCGGGACTGCGATGTAAGACGCACTGGCGCACAATACGCCCAATATTGCTGCCGATCCGGGATCGAGACCGACCAATGTGCCGACGACAGTGCCGATAGTGCCGTTGATGATCGGTAACATGACGGCAAGTGTTGCCAAGGGTATTGTAATCTTGCGCGTTTCCAGCAACCGACGAGCAGCGATCAGCCCCATATCGAGTAGGAAGAGGCAGAGGACTCCTTTAAAACCGACAGCGAAAAGCGGTTCGATCGGGGCAAAACCCTCGGCTCCAGCAATGAAGCCGATCATAAACGCGCCAAGCAACAATATAACGGAGCCGTTGGTCAAAACCTCATGCATCAGGTTGGAGCCGCCATCATCTTCTAGTTCTTCGCTCTCTTTCAATCTTTTGGAATAAGCGCGGGCCAACAATAAGCCGGTGATAATCGCGGGTATCTCCATCAGTGCCATCACCCCGACCATGAACCCATCCGGCCGTAAACCGGTTGCTGTGAGGAGTTCGATAGCGGTTACGAAGGTTACCACACTGACAGAACCATAGTGAGCCGACACTGCGCCGGCATCAATCGCGCTCAGCTTTGCAAAAGACCGCAATAATATGAACGCGAGAATGGGCAGTGTGAATCCAAGTAGGACGCCGGAAACGGCGGCTGCGGCAAGGTCTACGGAAAAGCCTGTCGAAGCTACTTCGACGCCGCCTTTCAAACCAATGGCTGCCATTAAATAAATCGACATCGCTTTGGCAAATGCTTCCGGGATCGCGAGATCCGATCGGATAACCGCTGCAATAAAGCCCAAGATGAAGAAAAGAATGACAGGGGAGGTTAGTGTGTCGAGGATCATAGCGGCTCACTATCAAATTGAAGTGCCAATGAATTAGCAGCCTCATCGCTGTTGGCAAGCGAGCTTGTGATCGCTATCTAATAGAAATGAACGAAATCACAAAAATCCCTGCGCCTTCTGGAAAACCCGTACGTCAGCGCAAGCCGGACTGGATTCGGGTGAAAGCGCCGATGGGCAAAGGCTTTGAAGAAACGCGCAAGTTGATGCGCGAACATAAGCTGAATACGGTTTGTGAAGAGGCCGCTTGTCCGAATATCGGAGAATGCTGGACCAAGAAACACGCGACGGTCATGATTCTGGGCGATGTCTGCACAAGGGCCTGTGCTTTTTGCAATGTCAAAACCGGCATGCCGATGCCAGTGGATGCATTGGAGCCGCAGCATACCGCTGATGCCGCGGCAAAGCTGGGTTTAGAGCATATTGTTATAACATCAGTGGATCGTGATGATCTGCCCGATGGTGGTGCTAGCCAATTTGTCAAAGTCATAGAGGCGCTGCGCCGGACGACGCCGAATACTACGATTGAAATTCTGACACCTGATTTTCGCAATAAAGCGGATGCGGCGGTCGAGGCCATCGTGGAAGCACGTCCCGATGTGTATAATCATAATCTGGAGACCGTGCCCCGGCTTTATCCAAATATTCGACCCGGTGCGCGCTATTACGCCTCCTTACGTCTGTTGGAACAAGTGAAACGGCTCGATCCATCGATTTTCACCAAATCAGGCATTATGTTAGGACTAAGCGAACAGCGGCTTGAGGTGCATCAGGTGATGGACGATATGCGGTCGGCCGACATCGATTTCTTGACGATGGGGCAATATCTGCAGCCTACGCCCAAACATGTGAAAGTGGATGAATTTATCAAGCCGCAGGCTTTTGATGCTTATGCATCTATTGCCCGTGCCAAAGGCTTTTTGCTCGTCGCATCGAGCCCACTGACCCGTTCCAGCTACCATGCTGGTGATGATTTTGCGAAAATGCGTCAGGCGAGAGAGGAAAAACTGGCTCGTGCCGGCGCATAGAGAAACGCGTGAACTGCCGCACAGTGCCGAACAGATGTATGCTCTGGTCGCGGATGTCGGACGCTATGAAGAGTTTCTGCCTTGGGTAGTCGGAACGCGGGTCCGGTCGAATAGCGATACCGAAATGGTAGCTGACGTTATCGTTGGCTTCAAAGGGCTAAGAGAGCAATTTACCTCTCGTGTTGTCAAAAATGCCGCAAACCGGACGATTGAGGTAGATTATCTCGATGGCCCGCTCAAACAGCTTCACAATGAATGGGTGTTTCGCGAGCGCGAGGGCGGCGGCAGCTACGTCGATTTCTACGTAGAATTTACCTTTAAAAACCGGGTGTTCGAAAAACTCGCCGGTCAGATGTTTTCCAAGGCTTTGCATAAAATGACCAGCGCCTTTGTGGATCGCGCTGGCGACATTTACGGCAATAATTATTCAGAACTATCGGGCAACAACAATTCAAGCGCAACCAGCGCAGCTTGAAGCCTGATATCCGCGCGGCTTTTGTCAGCGCCGAAATTATGGCGATCGGCAACCACGTCATCAATGCTTTTGCCTTTTTCAGCCTTCGCAAAAACAACCGTTCCGACAGGTTTTTTCTCGGTCCCGCCGCCGGGGCCCGCTACGCCGGTAATGGCAACAGCAACGTCGCAACCTGACTTTTCCAAAGCCCCTTGCGCCATACCCCATGCAACCGCGATGGATACCGCGCCGAATGTTTCCAACATGTCATCGCTGACATCGAGCATATTCTGTTTCGCAGCGTTGGAATAGGTGTTGAATCCGCATTCGAAAACGTCGCTGCTTCCTGCGATTTCCGTCAATGCTGCGGCGACAAGACCGCCGGTGCAACTCTCCGCAACGGCAACATGACGACCCGCTTCGCGATTGGCATCAACGACTTGTTGCGCCAAATTGACGAGCTCTTCTGGCAATAGGTTCTGCATGGAGCCCCGCTAGCCTATTCCGCTGGTGCTTTGCAAATGTTGAAAGGGTCTTTTTTGCCTTCTTCTTCGTCTCCGTTGCTGCCCAGTTGTGCCAGCATTACAGTTAAACTGGCAAGGTTCGCCGTCGGCATCGGTTCTAGCAAGCTATAGACTTTGTCGATTGTCGGGCAGTCTTTGGCCTTAATTTCCTGTGCCAACATATTCGGGATCATTGCGTCCACAAACGGGCGCATCGCGTCGATGCCCAAATTTTCCGGTAAATCCTGCCCAACCATTAATTCGATAGCCGTGCTTGCCTCGGGCCAAGCTTGTTGAGAATCGGCTTCATATCGCTGCATCCGTTCGGAATCGACCTGGAGCAACGCAGCCGAGGCGGGCAGACTACCCGAGCATTTTGTTCTCACTGCGCCGAGGGCGCTCGGTAAAACATAGGTAATCAGTGATTCCGCCGCTTCCGCTGGAATACATTGCTTGGGCTCAGCCGCTTGCGCAGACGTTGCTCCTATCAGGGCGATTATGGCCGAAGCGGCCGATATTTTACTCAACATTATACGGACTCCATCGATATTGTGGCAACGGCTTGTGCTGCAATGCCTTCGCCCCGACCGGTAAAACCAAGCCGCTCTGTCGTCGTGGCTTTAACGCTTACCCGATCCAAGGAAATATTCAGCATCTTCGCGACATTCTGTCGCATCGCTTCACGATGCGGTTTGATTTTCGGGGCTTCGCAAATCACCGTCATGTCCACATTATTGATGCAGCCACCTTTATCTCTGATGACCGAGGCTGCAAATTCGACAAATTTGTCCGAAGATGCCCCGCGCCACTTGGGATCAGAAGGTGGGAAATGATCGCCAATATCTCCCGCACCGACCGCCCCCAATAAAGCGTCGGTCAGCGCATGCAGCAAAACGTCGGCATCACTATGTCCGGCTAGCCCCTTGTCATGATCAATCTTCAATCCGCCTAACCAAAGCTCTTCGCCGGCGGCCAGTTGGTGAACATCAAAACCCATCCCAGTGCGGATCTGCGTCATATTTTCTTCCGATTGTTCAGCAAAGTCCGATGCTGTGGTGTATTTGTTCAACGCTTCATCGCCATCGACTATTACGACTTCATGTCCGGCAGCCCTGAATATTTGCGCGTCATCAGTCGCATCATTGCTCCCGATCCATTGGCTGTGGGCTTGGACTAGTTTTTCAAAATCAAAGGCTTGCGGCGTCTGTACACGCCAAAGCATGTTTCTATCGACCGTATCGCCTGCCCGTCCATCGCTGGCGTTAATCATGGTATCGATTGCCGGCAATACAGGTATAGCCGCGGATTCTGCACCAAGCGCTGAAACCAGGCTGCTGATCATTTTCGAAGAGAGAAAAGGCCGGGCGGCATCGTGAATGAGAATATTTTTTGCGCCGCCAGCGGCGGCAATGGCGGATAGACCGTTGCGGACACTTTCTTGTCGCGTTGCGCCGCCGATAACCACTTCATAACCGGTTAGCGCGGCTAGCGCTTGATCCAATTGTTGCTCTTGCCCAGCCCCGATTACAATCCATAGCTTTGCGATTTTCGGATGATGGAGCAAGCGGGCTGTACTGTGGTACACCATCGCTTGGCCCTTAACCGTGGCATATTGTTTAGGAAGCTCAAGCCCCGACCGTTGTCCTTGTCCAGCAGCGACAATAAGGGCGTGATTTTCTTGAATAAGAGCAGCAGAATCATTCATTATGGGTGATCTAGCCCAGTCCCTTCTTGCCTGCCAGTCGCTTTGACGATAAAGGCTGCTTAAATTTTAGGCATATGATATGAAACTTAACCCCATCTCGATCGATAAAATCACGATCAACAGTCCCGTGTTGCTGGCGCCCATGACGGGCGTCACCGACCTGCCGTTTCGCAAATTGGTTCGGCGCTTTGGTTCCGGCTTAAATGTAACCGAAATGATTGCTAGCCAAGCGATGATCCGGGAAACGCGTCAGTCTTTGCAAAAATGCGCCTGGGACCCGACCGAAGAGCCAGTATCGATGCAATTGGCTGGCTGTTCGCCGGACGCCATGGCGGAAGCCGCAAAACTCAATGAGGATCGTGGCGCAGATATTATCGATATCAATATGGGATGCCCGGTCAAAAAAGTCGTGAACGGCGATGCTGGGTCTGCACTGATGCGGGACTTGCCATTGGCCGCCGCGCTTATCAAAGCCACGGTCAAAGCCGTCAACGTACCCGTGACCGTCAAAATGCGGATGGGCTGGGATCATAATAGTTTAAATGCGCCGGAACTTGCCCATATTGCAGAAGATCTGGGCGCAAAGATGATCACTGTGCATGGCCGGACCCGCTGTCAAATGTACAAAGGCAGCGCCGATTGGACTTTTGTGAAGCAGGTCAAGGATGCGGTTTCAGTGCCCGTAATCGTAAACGGTGATATCTGCACGATTGATGATTGCGAGCGGGCCTTAACGGAAAGCGGTGCTGACGGCCTGATGATCGGGCGTGGTGCCTATGGAAAGCCATGGCTGCTGGGGCAAGTGATGCACTGGTTTGAACATGGAACCACGCTGGCCGACCCTGACTTGCAGGCACAATATGCTGTTTTGGAAGAACATTATCGCGCAATGCTGGATCTTTATGGTGAAGATATTGGCGTCAAAGTCGCGCGCAAGCATATTGGATGGTATACCAAAGGCCTGCCAGGATCTGCGGACTTTCGTAATCAAGCCAATAAAGAAATTGATGCGTCAAAAGTTCTGTCCATGTTGCAAAATTTTTATGCGCCTTGGCTCGATAAAGCGGCCGCCTGATGGCTGACTTGCCGTCGGCAGAACAGATTTTCGCTGGCCTGCCGGACGCTTTGTTGATCATTGACGAAACGCACCAGATCGCAAAGGTCAATCCGGTAGCCGAGAATTTCTTTGGGCAAAGCGCAAAGCATCTCATCGGCGACCATATTTCCAATCAACTGCAGTTTGACGACGACCGTCTGGTCAACGCGCTGACGGATAAGGATGCTAATGTCGCGGCGCGCCGGGTGGCTGTTTCCTTGAAAGGGCGCGAGGCGGGATTGGTGAATTTTGACATCCACACCATACCCGCAGATCAGCGCTGGCGGATCGTATCCATCGCCCCGCTTCCCGCTGATGGTCCGGTGGTCGAACGGCAACAAGGTGAGCAAGACCAGTTTTCAGTGCGGGCACCCGACATATTGGGCCATGAAATCAAGAACCCGCTGGCGGCGATAAAAGGCGCGGCGCAGCTGCTTGATCGTTCTATTGACGACGATCAACGGGCGTTGACCCATATGATAAAGGGGGAGGTCGAACGGATCGCCAAGTTGTTGGACCGGATGCAAAGCCTGTCGACCAACCAGCCCGCCAATGTGGAAGCGGTAAATGTCCATTCGCTCATTGATCGTGCGCGCCAATCCATTGAGACGGCCCAAAATGGTGACCTTAAAATCGGGGATCAATTTGATCCATCATTGCCGGATGTTTTGGTCGATCCCGATGCATTGATGCAGGTATTGACCAACCTGTTGTCCAATGCCGTGGATGCTACCAAAAATATTCAGCAGCCTGATATTCAGGTGATTACACGCTATAGCTTTGGTGCATCTCTATCGATCCACGGTTCCGACCAGATGGTGCGGTTGCCGGTTGAAATCATTGTTAGAGATAATGGCCCCGGCGTTCCTCCGGAACTCGAGCGGGATATATTTTCGCCATTTGTATCGACAAAAAGGGAGGGGCAGGGGCTTGGCTTGGCTCTGGTGCGCAAATTGATCAACGATATGAATGGCCGCGTGAGATATGAACGTTCTGCCACCGCGCAGCATACCCAATTCGTTCTGTTTTTACCGATAGCGACCAAAGGATAGTCATGGCTAAACAAACTATATTACTGGTCGAGGACGATCCTTCCGTTAGCCATATCATATCGACTGCTCTCAAAGCAGAAGGCATGGCGGTAGATAGCTGCAAGACGGTATCCGATCGTGATGCGCTCCTCGCTAGTGGTAAATATGACCTTTTGATCACCGATGTCGGCTTGGGTGAAGAGGATGGGATCGCGACATTGGATGCGGTCAAAGCCCGCGATGCCGATCTTCCCATCATCGTTATCTCTGCGCAAAATACTTTGAATACGGCTGTGCGCGCATCGGAAACCGGCGCGTTTGAATATTTTCCCAAACCATTTGATCTCGATGAGCTTGTCGAAGTCGTTCAGCAAGCGATGAAGCCGCGTAGCGAGGGCTTTTCGACCGAAGATATGGATGATGACAACCTTCCGTTAGTCGGTCGCAGCCCTGCAATGCAGGAAGTCTATCGGATGATAGCGCGGCTTTTGCGCAATGATCTCTCCGTACTAATTTTGGGCGAATCCGGGACCGGTAAAGAGTTGGTGGCAGAAGCCATTCACAATTTGGGTCATCGTAAATCGGGGCCTTTTATCGCGGTCAACATGGCGGCGATCCCTACTGATCTGATTGAAGCAGAGTTATTCGGGCACGAAAAGGGCGCCTTTACGGGAGCTGTGAATAGTGCTGCTGGTAAGTTTGAGCAGGCGCAAGGCGGAACGCTGTTTCTCGACGAAATCGGCGATATGCCAATGCACGCACAAACCCGTCTACTGCGCGCTTTGCAATCGGGTGAGATTAATCGTGTGGGTGGCAAGGGGCTGATCAAACTGGATGTGCGCATCGTCGCGGCCACCAATCAGGACTTTGTGAATTTGATCGAAGAAGGCAAGTTTCGCGAAGACCTCTATTATCGCATCAATGTCGTTCCGATAGAGTTACCGCCATTGCGGGACCGTGCCAGTGACGTCCCGGCCTTGGCCAATCATTTTCTCAACCTAGCGGTTTCTGAAGGGCTGCCACAAAAAATTCTGACGAAAGATGGGATGGAGTTGCTGTCTCGTCATGGTTGGCGCGGCAATGTTAGGGAACTTAAAAATCTGATTTATCGATTGGTTGTGACGGCTCGGGAAGAGGAGCTATCCGAAACGGCGATACGCCAGATTTTGCAGTCTCAACAAAGTGACGAGCAGGGGCAGGCCGCGGAATCTCTTTTTTCAGACCGGGTAAAGTCCATCGTCGGAGACCTGCTGCTGGATGAGGACATTGGGAGCTCGCTGTATAATCGCGCATTGGAGAAATTCGAACGCCCGATGTTGGAAGAAATATTGCGCAAGGCCAATGGCAATCAGATAAAGGCCGCCAATATGCTGGGGATTAACCGCAACACGCTGCGTAAAAAATTAACCGAATATGAGATTGATCCGACGCAATCACGATAAACTGATCGTTCGGTGCGCCAAATCGTGACATATTTGTGTCATTAGTGCTTTTTTTACAACGAAACTGTTGTATCAAGAGCACAATGAGAGCCCAGCAACCCCCTTTCGAAAAACGGACTCCAAAGTGGTTGCGCCGCTTATCGCTGGTCGCCGAGAATGATGTCGCGATGAAGCGGGTGGAATGGATCGTCATTTTACTGCTTTTGGCGACGGCAGGCGGGAGTTATTTTCTACTGAGCTCTCAATCCGGTCGGACGGACTTCATATCGCCGCCGCTGACGGCAGCCTTGCTGGTCGCGAACCTTATTCCCGCTATTATTCTACTGGTGCTGATGGGGCGTCGGATCGCCAAGGGCAGGGCAGCTAAATCTGCTGTGGGTAGCAGTGGTCGCCTGCACGTTCGGCTTGTGGCGCTATTCTCGCTTGTTGCCAGTGTCCCGATGCTATTGGTGGTGATTTTTGCCTCGCTGCTTTTTCAATATGGCGTCGAATTCTGGTTTTCTGATCGCGCGCGCGGGATGCTGGAAAATGCAAATAGTCTGGCACGCGGATATTATGATCAAAATCGCCGGGATGTTGGCGAAGAAACCATCACCATGGCCAGTGATTTAAGAAGTTTTCTCAACGAAAAGGGAATTGATCACCCCGAATTTGCTGAAAATTACTCGTTCCAGGTGCTGACACGAAAGCTAAATGAATCAGCCATTATTCAATATGGCGAAGACGGTGTCGTACGCACGGCGGCGGCTGTGAACCCCGATAACAGTGAGCAAGACGCAAAAATTACCAGCGAAATTATCAATCAGCTGATGGCCGGGCAAAATTATGTGGTCACTGCAAAAGCCAATAAGATTGAAGCTGTCACGGCGCTTGATCTGGAGTCACAGGTTTTCCTCTATGCAGGCCGGGATTCCGACATGTTGGCGCTTAGTCAATGGGAGAGGGCGCAATCGGTTCTGGCGGATTATGACAATTTGTTCACCCGATCCCGCAGCCTCCAACTGCAATTTAACATTGCCCTGTTTGTTGTGTCGCTGTTCATCGTCGGGCTGGCGCTTTGGGTGGCGCTCATCGTCGCGGACAGGATGGTCCGACCGGTGGGTGAATTGGTGGATGCTGCCAAACGGATTACGGAAGGGGACTTGGCGACCCGGGTGCCAGCGCCCATAGCGAAAGACGAAATCGGTACGTTGGGTAGGGCGTTTAACCGCATGACCGAGCGCTTGGAAACCCAAACGACAGCATTGTTAACTGCCAACGAGCAACTGGGTACGCGGCGTGTTTTTATCGAAACCGTGTTGGAATCGGTCACGGCGGGTATCATCAGCCTGGATGAGGCGGGGCAAGTGCGATTGGCCAACTCCCGCGCGCAGGCGCTGCTTGCGAAGGAAAGCGAATATCTGCTCGACAAACAGATAAAGGATGTCGCCCCGGAATTTGCTGAACTCATCGGTGAGAGCATAGAGAATACGATTATTCAATTCTCATCCGGCAATGAAATTCGCACGCTGGAGGTGAAAATTGTGAGCGGGCCATCCGGCCATGTCATTACCTTTGAAGATATTACCCAGCGGTTGCTGGATCAACGCCGCGCCGCGTGGTCAGATGTCGCGCGCAGGATCGCACACGAGATAAAAAACCCACTGACGCCCATTCAATTGGCGGCAGAACGGCTGCAGCGGCGCTTTGGTAAAAATATCGATGAGGGCGCGGCGATATTCTCGCAGTTGACAGGAACAATTGTCCGGCAGGTCGGGGATCTCAGAAATATTGTTGACGAGTTTTCCTCCTTTGCCCGCATGCCAAAGCCGGTATTCCGTGACGAAAATCTGACCGACCTCGTGAAACAGGCAGTTTTCCTGCAAGAAGTGGCACACCCCAAAATAACATTCCGGTTTGAAACAAATGACCCGCAGCTATCCTTGGTGTGCGACCGTCGGCAATTGGGCCAAGCGCTCACCAATATCGTCAAAAACGCGGTGGAGGCGATTGAACAAAAAGCGGAAGCCGATGGGGCGTTCTCCCTCGAAGACGGACAAATTTCCATGCGCGTTCATCATGATGACGACGAAGTCGAGATACAGCTGGATGACAATGGTATTGGCCTGCCGGCGGAGCGGGAGCGGATTGTCGAACCCTATATGACCACTCGCGAAAAAGGCACGGGACTGGGCCTCGCGATTGTTAAGAAAATTATTGAAGAGCATTTTGGTAACATTGCCTTCACTGATTCATGCACGGCAGAGCAGGGCGGAGGTACGCGCGTGACCATCAGCCTGAACCCCACAAAACTTGCCCGCCTGGGTGACAATTTCACGGCTCGAAATACAGCGACCGAGACGAGCGATATTGCAGATAAGGAAGTCGGCAAAGCGGACTTCAAACCTATCCAAAAACCAGATAAATTACCCCCAAGCTAGAGGTCAAGAAAATGGCATTAGACATCCTGATTGTTGACGATGAACCAGATATCCGGGAATTGATTTCCGGCGTGTTAGAAGATGATGGTTATGACACCAGAGTCGCTGCGGACAGCGATTCAGCCCTGGCGGCCGTCAAGGAACGCAAACCGTCTTTGGTCTTGCTCGATGTATGGTTGAGGGGGTCGCGCTTGGACGGTCTGGAATTGCTGACCGAGATCAAGAATATCGACCCCAAATTGCCGGTCATTGTAATTTCAGGTCATGGCAATATCGACACCGCTGTCGCGGCAATCTCTCAAGGCGCGGTCGATTTCATCGAGAAACCGTTTGAGGCGGAACATTTAATGCATCTCGTCGCGCGGGCGACGGAAACAGAAAGTCTCCGTCGGGAAAATGAGGACCTGAAGGCCCGGGTTGGTTTTGCCGATGAGCTTACCGGCAATAGCGCCGCGGTAAATGCAGTGCGCGCGACGTTAAAGCGCGTGGCTGGCACTGGCAGCCGCTTGCTTATTTCCGGCCCTGCTGGCGTCGGCAAAGAAGTCGCGGCGCGTTTGATGCATAATTGGAGTACAAGGGCCAATGCGCCATTTGTGACAATAAGTGCTGCGCGTTTGTCGCCCGAAAGCGTGGAAGAAGAGCTTTTTGGAACGGAGAGAAACGGTACTGTCGAGAAAATCGGCTTGATGGAAGAGGCGCATAGCGGGACTTTGTTCATCGACGAAGTGGCGGATATGCCGCTGGACACCCAAGGCAAAATATTACGTGTCTTGACCGAGCAAAGCTTTACCAGATTGGGCGGAACCCAACGCGTTAAGGTCGATGTTCGGGTGGTCTCGGCTACATCCCGCAATCTTGATGAGGAAATTCAGGAAAAGCGTTTTCGCGAAGACCTGTTCTATCGGCTCAATGTTGTGCCTGTAGAATTGCCGCCGCTAAACCAGCGTCGCGAAGATATACCGACACTTGTCGAGCATTATTCGGCCCGTTTCGCCGCTGACCAGCGGCTGAATCCCCCGGAAATTTCTGCGGAAGCCATGGCGGCGCTGCAGGCATGCGACTGGCCGGGCAATGTCCGCCAATTGCGTAATGTCATCGAACGGACGATTATATTGGCACCAAAAGACAATTTCGCAAAAATCGAGATAGAAATGTTGCCACCGGAAATATTGGGCAATGACGACGATCTGGATCAGGGTGTTGCTTCCTTAATGGGATCGCCGCTGCGTGAGGCGCGTGAAAGTTTTGAACGGGAATATCTTAAAGTCCAAATTCGCCGGTTTTCCGGAAATATATCAAAAACGGCCAATTTTATAGGGATGGAACGCTCCGCTTTGCACAGAAAGCTCAAAATTTTGGGACTTGCAGCGAAAAAGAAACAGAACGCAGAATAACGCTTGTTCCGATTGCGGTTGTAGCTTCTGGATCAAGTCCATATATATCGAAAACGTGGTCCCCCCAATATCACTGGCCACAACTTAACCCCCATATGCGGCTTGAGTGCCGCCAAAAACCGGATGTCAAAAATGACCGATAAATCAAATAACTTACAAGATCTCTTCTTAAACTCTCTGCGCAAATCCAAGATGCCGGTAACGATGTTTCTGGTAAAAGGCGTCAAGTTGCAGGGAATCGTCACTTGGTTCGATAATTTTTCGATATTGTTGCGACGTGATGGCCAGTCGCAACTGGTTTACAAACATGCGATTTCTACAATCATGCCGTCGAAAAGCTTGGATATGCAGGCTTTCACCGATTTAATGGAACGCGCTAAAGCCAAAAATGGTGTGTTGCAGGAGATTTTCCTGACCGCAGTCCGGGACAGCAATGATCCGGTCACTATGTTTTTGGTCAACGGTGTGATGTTGCAGGGCGAAGTATCAGCCTATGATCTGTTCTGTATATTGCTCGAACGCGAAGGTCTCGCACAGCTGGTTTACAAACATGCTATTTCGACGATTCAACCGACCGGTGCTATTAACCTGGCCGATTATAACAACACAGATGAAAACTCCCATTGATTCCATTTGAGAAAAATGAGCTAGACGGATCAAAAGATAAAGCCGTCATTGTTCACCCTGACCTGGGATTATTAAGCCAGAACGCACTGGAATATCGGCTTGAAGAGGCCGTGGGCCTCGCCTTGGCGATCGGTTTGGAAACCACATCTGCACAATATTTTACCGTTCGCGCGCCCAAACCCGGCACGCTATTTGGGTCCGGTCAAGTGGGACAAATTAAAACGATATTGGCGCAGGATGATGCGAGTATCTTGATTGTTGATGGCACGTTAAGTGCCATTCAGCAGCGTAATTTGGAAGAAGAGTTAAAGGTCAAAGTTATTGACCGAACCGGCCTGATCCTTGAGATTTTTGGTGCCCGAGCGGCAACCGCGGAAGGGCGGCTTCAAGTGGAATTGGCCCATCTTGATTATCAAGCGGGCCGCCTGGTGCGCAGCTGGACCCACTTGGAACGGCAGCGTGGTGGCTTTGGCTTTCTGGGCGGTCCAGGTGAGACTCAGATTGAATCGGATCGTCGGATGATCCGTGACCGGATGGCAAAGTTGCGTAAAGATTTGTCGCATCTGCGCAAGACCAGAACCCTTCACCGATCCCGGCGTCAGAAAGCCCCGTGGCCCGTTATAGCCCTAGTCGGTTATACAAACGCTGGTAAATCTACGCTTTTCAATCGTTTAACGGGCGCGGAAGTATTTGCCGAAGACTTGCTATTCGCCACGCTTGATCCGACTATGCGGCAGTTTCCACTTCCGGGATATGACAAAGCCATTATCTCCGACACGGTGGGTTTCGTGTCCGATCTGCCAACCCAGCTGGTTGCTGCATTTCGCGCAACGCTTGAAGAGGTTACCGCCGCAGATGTCGTTATCCATGTCAGAGATATTTCCCATGCCTCCAGCGACGGGCAGGCCCATGATGTCGAACAAATATTGCGGGAATTGGGTATGGAATTGGACGATAGGGAGGGGGTTCCGGTAATTGAAGCGTGGAACAAAATCGACTTGATCAACCCCGATGATCCAGATGGTGTAAAATTACCGCAAAACATGCCTGAAAATGTTTGCCCGATATCGGCTGTAACTGGCGAGGGCGTCGATGCGCTCGTTGAGATGGTCACGGAAAATCTATCACGGCATCACAATATTGAAACGGTAACGTTGCCGGTATCGGACGGAAAGCGGTTGGCTTGGCTGCATGAAAATGGCCGCGTTCTGGAATCGGATCAGGAAAATAACGACCTTATACTGGCAGTACAAATGTCTAATCGGAACTGGGGGCGTTTTCACGCACTCTAGGGAGTGCGTTTAGCCTTTTGCCATTCCTCTTCCAGTTCTTCGATTGACATCTCTTTCATGTCACGCGCAACAGTATCTTCTACCTTATTGAACCGTTTGGAGAATTTCCGCGTAGCATCGGCCAGTGCTTGTTCGGCATCGACGCCATAATGGCGCGATAGATTCACCGCTGAAAAAAGCAGATCCCCCATTTCTTCATGGATATGCTCTTCGTTTTCCGCTTGCTCAACTTCTTCTAACTCTTCGAGCAACTTCGCCTTTACAGGTGATTTATCAGGCCAATCGAAACCCACGCGAGACGCGCGTTTCTGAATTTTTTGGGCGCGTAACAATGCGGGCAGGGCCATCGCAACACCGTCCAAGGCACTAGATTTTCCGGTCTCAGCCCGTTCTTCGGCCTTAATTTGCTCCCAACCAGGCGTATCTTTGGCTTCGCCAAAAATATGCGGATGACGCCTTATCATCTTTTTGCATATCGTATCGACGACATCATTAAATGAGAAATGGCCTTCATCAGTCGCAATCTGGCTGTGAAACACGACTTGGAGCAACAGATCGCCCAATTCATCTTTCAGGCTGTCCATATCCTTGCGCTCAATCGCATCTGCCACTTCATAAGCTTCCTCGATCGTATAAGGCGCGATGGTTTCAAAAGTTTGCACTGTGTCCCATTCACAGCCGGTCTCTGGATCGCGTAACCGTCGCATGACATCAAGAAGGGGCTCAATCATTGATAGGCTATCCTTATATCAAATAGGTTGATAATATATATTATGTTAAATAATTATGGATTAGAACCCTGAGGTTCTAAGATCATCTCTCGCCCCTCGACCCGCCAGCTTTTCATTTGCGACAGAAAGTTCATGCCTAACACATTGGAATCGCCAAAGGCTTCGGCAACAACAACCGGCAGATCAACAGCGGTCATTGGTCCGACTTTCAATCTTTCTATCGTACCGCGTTGCGCTTCTACTGTCCCGTTAGCGGTGCTGAGATATGTGGGAAATCCACCTTCATTAATATCGACATTGGCCGCTTGTGCTGTTTTTAATGTCATTGCCGTTGTCGTGGCGCCGCTATCGATCAAGAATCGAACCGCCATGCCATTTACTTCGGCATCAGCCCAATAGTGGCCGTCCGCAGACTGACGTATTTTCAATGTACTACCAACGACTTGCTGTTCATTCGCGCCGGTTAGCTCTCCCGTTACCCGGTTCCACACGCCCGTAAGCTCGTGTTGATAAGAGAAAATAACGATAAACACCGCAAAAATGGCAGCCCAGCCAAGCACCGAGCGGACGATTTCTCCAAAACCGATGCGCCTGGAGAATAATGCACTCGCAACCAGTACTAAAGCGCCAATTGCAAAAACGAGGTTGATATTCTGATCTTCGGTCACGGCTAAATCTCTATCACAAATCCATCAAAAGCGGGCTGGATATCTTTTGGTAACGTGGAACATAGCCGCTTATAATCCATCGACTTGTCCATATGCGTAAGTAGGCTTAATCGTGGGTTTACAGCCTTTATCAAATCCAAGGTCATATCCAGATGCGCGTGGGTCGGGTGCGGTTTTTCCCGCAAGGCATCAACCACGAATATCTCGCTATCCTTGTAGTTTATCAGCATGTCTTCGGTCACGTCACCAAAGTCTGTTGCATAGCATATCGACTTGCCGTCATGTTCAAACCGCAGTCCGGCAGAGGTTATCCCGCCATGCGGCTGATCAACAGTTTTTACAACTATATCGCCAATTTCCATTTCACTTTCGAGTGCGCGGCCGTCGCAGATGGACGGATAATATTTATGTCCGTCAAAAGCATAGGAAAATCGCTGTTGCAGACTTTCCAACGCAAATGGCCGCGCATAAGATGGGATCGGTTCGCGCTTTTTATAAAAAACCTGCCGTAAGTCATCGATACCATGGCAATGATCGGCATGATCATGCGTCCATATCACATTATCAACAGCGTCGATATCACAAGCTAGAAATTGCGCACGTAAATCCGGTGATGTATCTACCAATATGCTGGTTGTCGGGCTTTCAACAATGATCGACACCCTGCTTCGCCGGTTTTTCGGTTCTTCCGGATCGCAATCACCCCAGTCATTGCCGATCCGCGGCACGCCAGAAGATGTCCCACAGCCCAATATGGTGAGCTTCATAGTCAAGGTTAAGGACGCGCTTTGTTAAACAGCCGATAGAAATTTTCGGCTGTCGCTTCACAAAGCGCTGCATAGTCCTCACCGCGCAGTTCAGCGAGAAACTTGGCCGTATCGGCGACGAAAGCCGGCTCGCCGGTCTTGCCGCGATGCGGTACCGGAGCGAGGAAAGGGGCATCGGTTTCGACCAGCAAACGATCTATAGGGAGTTTCGCGGCCGTTTCCTGCAAATCCTTGGCATTTTTAAAGGTCACAATGCCCGAAATCGATATATAAAGCCCTAAATCCAATGCTTTATGTGCAAATTCTTCGCTCGCAGTGAAACAATGGATTACGCCCGTATAGGCGCCCTGCTCCATTTCTTCGGCCATGATAGCGGCGGTATCATCTTCCGCATCACGGGTATGGACAATGATCGGCAAACCGGTTTCCTGGGCGGCGTGGATATGGGTGCGAAAGCTTTGCCTTTGGCGATCGCGATCGCTGTGGTCATAATAATAATCGAGACCCGTTTCGCCGATGGCGACAACCCGCTCATGCCGAGCTTCGTCGACCAGTTTCGCAAGATCAATGTCCGGATGTGCGTCGGCTTCATGGGGATGTATCCCAATGCTCGACCAAACATCACTTTCACGTTCTGCGGTAGCCACAATATCGCGCCACTCACTCTCGCGGGTTGAGATGTTGAGCATCGCCGTGACACCGCTTTCGCGCGCGCGATCCAAAACAGCGCTCTGGTCTTCGATCAAGCCCTTATAATTGAGATGGCAGTGGCTATCGACAAGCATGGAGCTAGCCCTCCCCTTCGGCTGCGGACATTTCCAGGCGCGGGAATATCCCGGTTGGTGCTGGTAATGTCAGGCCTGGTTCAATGGCTTGGGTCAAATAGCCAAAATCCCGGCTATTTGCATCTTGCGCCAGCAAATCGAGCATTTTGTCACAGCTTTCGGGAATGACCCAGCGCAGCATGATCGCCAGCTGGCGAATGGATTCTGCGGTATAATATAGCACCGTATCGGCCCGCGCAGGGTCTGTTTTGCGCAAAGCCCAAGGCGCCTGATCGGCAAAATATTGGTTGGTCGCGCTGAGCCGCTCGCGCAGCAGATCTATGGCTGCATGTATCGGAAATTCACCATTTTCGAGCAATGTAGTTATATTCTTAAAACAGGCTTCCAAATCATTGAAAAGTTGTTCTTCTGCTTGGGTCTTCGGTCCGGTAGCGGGAATTTTACCTTCACAATTTTTCGCAATCATCGACAGGCTGCGCTGTGCCAGGTTGCCAAAATTATTGGCCAGGTCGGCATTTGTCTTGGTGACGATCATCTCCGTTGAATAGCTGCCATCCTTGCCAAAAATTACTTCGGACAGCAGAAAATAGCGCAGTTGATCCACGCCAAACGCATCCGCCAATGCGATAGGATCCACGACATTGCCCACAGATTTTGACATTTTCTCACCGCGATTGAGCAGGAAACCGTGACCGAATACCTGTTTGGGGAGAGGCAAGTCCGCGCTCATCAGAAAGGCGGGCCAATAGATGCTGTGGAAGCGCACAATATCTTTGCCAATGATATGCGCAATGTCGCCGCCTTCGCTCCAATATTTGGGGTAAAGGTCAGTTTCTTGCGGGTAGCCCAGTCCGGTGAGATAGTTGGTCAAGGCATCGACCCAGACATACATCACATGATTTTCGCTGCCCGGGACCTTTACGCCCCAGTCGAAGCTTGTCCGCGATATCGAAAGATCATTGAGGCCACCTTCGATAAATTTGACCATCTCGTTGCGGCGGCTGTCGGGCTTTAGAAATTCAGGATTATCCTTGAAGAGTTTGAGCAACGGCTCTTGATATTTGGACAGCCGGAAAAACCAGCTTTCTTCAACCGTCCATTCTACGGGCGTGCCTTGCGGAGACAGTTTTTCCTTTGCACCACCCTCGCCTTCAGCCTCAATCAGCTCGCTTTCATCATAATAGGCTTCATCGCGAACCGAGTACCAGCCTTCATATTTGTCGAGATAGAGATCGCCTTTTGCTTCCATAGCCTGCCAAATGGCCTGACTGGCTTTGTAGTGATCCGCCTCGGTGGTGCGAATGAAGCGATCATAAGAAACATTAAGTCTATCGCACATCACTATGAATTGACTCGCCATTTCGTCGGCCAGCTCTTGCGGCGTGATGCCTTTTGCCAAGGCGGCCTGCGCCATTTTCAAACCATGTTCGTCGGTACCGGTCTGGAAACGGACATCACGGCCAGATAGTCGCTGAAACCGCGCAATGGCATCAGTCGCAATAGCTTCATAGGCATGGCCGATATGAGGCGGTCCGTTGGGATAGCTGATCGCCGTCGTGATATAAAAAGGCTTGGACATGAATTGCTTTCTCGAATCTTGGCCTAAAAGTCGGTTCGAATCCCATCAAGATCCGCCCTTTGCCGCTTCTCTTTATGCGCGCTCATCCCGTTGAGCAAGCGATCCCATTAAGCTGCCCAGTCGAAAAATCACCGCTTGGTTATCAAGCGCCTTTGGAGAGGCCATAGAGGCAAGATCAGAGGCTTCGCGCCAGAGCTCAATCGCTTTGCCGCTATTGTTGCTATCAGACGATTTTATATGCTGTGCCATCAAGCTCGGCGCTCTCGACAAAAAGGCCTGATATCGCGGTGTTGCGGCTTTTAACGATAATTTGCGCGCAAGATCGCTCTTAATCTGATTGTTTGTATCGCCGGTCCGCATGATGTCGTGGGCCAGGCCCTCAAGCTCGGCCAATCCCGCGTCCACATATTGCAACGATCGCCCGGGTGAGCCCTCACCCGCCGCAACCAACGCCATAAGCTCTGCTTCGTCCAATTTCGGTGCGGCGCCGGCAAGGGCCTGACGCATCTGGTCATCGTTTAGCGGATCAAAGCGTAGGATTTGGCAGCGGGAGCGAATTGTCGGCAACAACCGCTCGGGAGCATGGCTGACCAACAGGAAAACCGTATCTTTTGGCGGCTCTTCAAGATTTTTAAGCAATGCGTTGGCACCGCCGCGCTCCAAATCGTCAATCGCATCGATGACGACGACACGGTAGTTTGAGATAGATGATTGGGTCGCAAATAGGGATTGCAAACTGCGGATTTGCGCGATTGAAATATTCCGCTTTAATTCATGCTCTTCCAGCGTGTCGACGCCCTCTTCCCGTGCCTTTTTTTCTTCTTTGTCGGTTTTGCCGCCGCGTTGAACAAGCCGGAAGTCGGGATGGGAACGGGCGGCCAATAGCTTGGCACCCTGGCTGTGTTCATTCAGGTTAAAACCTGTATCGGCGAGGTATCTCTCCTCGCCCGAGTCCAGCAAGAACTGCGCCGCTTGTTTGGCAAAGCCAGCTTTTCCTATGCCTTTTGGGCCGGCCAATATCCACGCGTGATGCAAGGTGCCTTTATCAAAAGACTGCCGGAATATATGCTGCGCTTTTCCATGGCCCAAATATGACGTCATGCCGTCAACCTATCAGATCGCTCAGATTATGCATCAGATTTGCGGTCACATCTTCGGGTGATTGTGCAGCGTCGATGAGTCGCACGCGATCCGGTTCTTCATCGGCATATTGCCGGAATTTAGCCATTACTGCACGGTGATAGTCACTATCACGTCCACCGATTCTGTCGCTGTCGCCGCGATCCCGTGCCTCAGCACGGCGTGCCGCCAGCTCTTCGGGTAAATCGAGGATAAACGTGCGGTGCGGCATCAGGCCCTGACTGCCCACATGATGCAGTGCCATGATATTCTCATCGCTCAATAGGCCGCTAACGCTTTGGTAAGCGCGGCTGCTGTCGATAAACCGGTCACTGATAATCCATTCACCGCGGTCGAGCGCCGGTTGAATAAGCGACTGACAATGTTCAGATCGCGCGGCGGCGAACAACAAGGCCTCCGTGCGCATATTCCATTTTTCATCGTGCCCACTTAACAGCAATTCGCGAATAACCTCTGCGCCCGGCGTGCCCCCGGGTTCGCGTGTGAGATGAACCTTATGCCCTTTGGCTTCCAGAGCAGCGGCCACAGCCTTGGCCTGTGTCGATTTGCCAGTGCCCTCACCACCTTCCAGGCTGATAAAGCGCCCGGTCACGCCATACCAAGCAGTGATTTTAGGCCTGCCCAGACCCGGTCAAAGAAACCGGCTTCTCCAACGGCTTCGGCAGCCACCAGCGGCATGGTTTGCGTTCCGCCGTCACCAGTAGACACGACGAGTGTTGCGATAGGTTGGCCCGCAGCAATCGGGGCCTTGATCGGGCCGTTATAGCGAACAGACATGGAAAGCTTGTCGTCGGAACCCTTTGGAAGCGTTGCAAACATATCTTTTGGGGCAACAAGATCCACAGAAGAGCTATCGCCCAATTGGACCTCGGCGGTTTGAACTTTGGCACCCTTTTTAAACAAGGACTTGGGCTCCCAAGCATTAAAACCCCAATTCATAAACTTGACGGACTCGCTGCTGCGGCCGCCATAGCTATTCAACCCGGCCAGCACGGAGACAATGCGGCGGCCTTTTTGTTCCGCTGAACCGGTAAAGCCAAATCCGGCCTCTTCTGTATGTCCGGTTTTCAGGCCATCGGCCCCGTCAATCTTGCCCAATAAGGGATTGCGATTGGGCTGTGTGATGGGTTGGCCGCTGTTGGTTTTTCCCCACGTAAACTCAGTTAATCCAAAGAAATCCTTGTAAAGTTTAGGAAAATCATCTGAAAGTCTGGCGCCCAAGAGACCAAGATCGCGCGCGGTGACCATCGTCTTCCCTTCGTCAGGCCAGCCGGTGCTATTGCCAAAGCGGCTGTTCTTCATGCCAATGCGCTTGGCTGTTTTGGTCATTAACTCTGCGAAATTTTCTTCGGTACCGCCAATGGCTTCGGCCAAAACCACGCTTGCGTCATTGCCCGACAGCGTAATGACGCCGTGCAGTAAATCTTTAACCGTTGGCTCATCATTGACGCCGAGAAACATGGTTGAGCCCTGCCCGGTCCATTTTTGCCATGTTGCTCTTTGAATTTTGACTTTTTGATCGAGGGTCAGTTTGCCTTTTTCAATCTGGTCAAAAGCGACATAGACGGTCATCATTTTTGCCATGGAGGCTGGTGGAATCTGTTTGTCCGCGTTTTTTTCGAACAATATCGCGCCAGATGACAGGTCCGTCATATAGGCGATAGGGGCGTCCGTCTCAAATTTTGGTGCCGCCATAACAGCAGAAGAAATGGCAATAAGTGGCAGCGAAGCCAAAAAAATCTTGTTCATTAATTTCCCGGTTTCAGATCAGATGTTAGCATGAGGCCCTTTTGCGCGGAGTTACTTTCCGGCGCGCAGGATTCTGGCATTGTTATAGCCGCGCTTTTGCGCTTGTGCGAGTCCGGCTTTGGCATCATTTTCACTGGCATAAGGACCGTAGCGGACCCGCCAAATCCGGCCGCTGCCATCGGACATTACCTTTGCGCCAATTTTCCGTGCCATCGTGTTTGCTCGATTTTTGTCACCAAAGGCGGCAACTTGAACCACATAATTGCCCGATGCTGTAGCCGCCTTTTTTTGTACGATACGTTTCGGCGGGTTGCTTGCGCGGCCCGGCCCTTCAATGATGAATTTGCCGTCTGTTGACCCGGCCTGACGCGGCGCTGGGCCGGTAGAGGGCACATAGGATGCGCCGACCCCGCTCTTGTTGACGGGCGTCGCTCCTGCTGGCGCAGCGGCTTGTTGAACCGGCGCTTTTGGCGTCGGAAGTTTTGCAAGGTTTTTGCGAAGGATGGACAGCAGAGAATCCGGCGTTCCTATCCGCTCTGTCGCGACGCCGCCATTGCGCAATACGACGCGTTCCTGTTCGTTGGGATTGACTTTGCGCACCCGCACGCCAGCAACGCCTTGTTGATCAATACCCAATTGTTTGGCCGCCCCATGGGACAGATCAATCAGACGGTCGTGGGCGAAGGGGCCTCGATCATTGATCCGAACCAAAATTGTTCGCCCGGTGTCCAGCGCCGTAACTTCTACATAGCTGGGTAGCGGCAGCGTTTTATGGGCAGCGCTAATGCCTTCCGGATTAAACCGTTCCCCATTGGCCGTTGGATTGCCGGCAAGCTCCTGACCATACCAGCTTGCATAGCCGACATCATCATAGCTCGCGACATCTTCTGGCGTATAGGTTTTGCCGCGAACCTTATATGGTTCGCCGATTTTTACCGGATAGTCGGATACCGCGCCATAAGCGGAGCCGGATGCTGCGGGGGGTGCGCCGACGCCGGCATTGTCATTGACCCCATCAATGGTACCGCAACCGGCAAGCAGAGCGGAAAACGCGCTGACGCTTAATAGTTTAACTGCGAATTTCATCTGCCAATAACCCCACTGATAATCCGTAAAAATTTGAACAATTATAATCCAATATCACGCGGTAATTGCCGGTGAGTAGATAGGCTGTTTTGCCGGGACCATCGGGCTCTAGCAAGGTTGCCAACACGTCGTCCTTCAGACGACGACCGGTCACTGGCGCAACGCCCAGCGCGCGCCATTCGGCCATGTTTTTCCATTGACTATGGCGTTCGTGAACCCGGGGGCAGCGCACCGCCTTGGTTTTATTCTTGATGCTGTCACGATTGAGAGAGGCGGGCACGCGGACGGCGATACCCCATGGGACGCCACGTCGCCAACCGGCATTGACGAAATAGTTGGCGATCGAGGCTACCGCATCAGCTTCACTATTCCAGATATCGGCATAGCCGTCACCGCTGCCATCTTTAGCCAGACGGAGATAGACAGAGGGCAGAAATTGCGGCTTGCCCATCGCCCCTGCCCAACTGCCCTTCATCGCGGATTGCGGGACACCATTGTCGATCATTTTCAGCACCGCGAGAAACTCTGCTTCAAACAGCGATCGCCGCCGGCCTTCGTAGGCCAGCGTGGCTAAGGCTCTGGGAATATCGAAATTACCAGTGATCCGGCCGTAATTGGTTTCGTGACCATAGATGGCCATGATCATCGGGCCCGGCACGCCTGTTTGCCGCTCTACGTCGGCCAGGGTAGAAATGAGCTGGCGATATTTCGCTTTCCCACCATTAATCCGCGCAGCGTCGACATGGCGGCGCTTATAGGGTGCGAATGGAGGTATTGCGCTATTTGGTCTGCCACCGGGCTGTGACTGGTCCAGCTGGATGACGCGGGGATTGTACGTTAAACCGGGAAGCACTCTGTCCAATGTGCGTTGGCTGACGCCTTGCTGCAGGGCCTTTTGGCGAACCTCTTGTAGATAGCTGTTAAAGCCGCTGGTCGACTGCGCAACCGCAGCATTGTCACTATGGGCGGATGGCAGGCTAAAAAATGCAAGAGCGCTACAGGCAATCGCGATGGTAAAACGCATGAAAAACTTCCCTTCTTCAATATGTTGTCGCACAATCTGACTCTGAGGGGAATCCCTAAATATCGCAGATGAACAACAGCTTGCCGGATAAGCGCATGTATAACAGGCTTTTCCCCCAAAGCTTCCTTCAAATTACGGGTTACATGATTCAAGATCGCTGTGAGCGGCTCACAGACTGAATTACAGGGCTTGCGTTGTCGCGGTTCGCTATGTAATGCGGCGCCCAGTGAGGTGCGGTGGCAGAGTGGTCGATTGCTCCAGTCTTGAAAACTGGCGGGCCAGCAATGGTCCCGAGGGTTCGAATCCCTCCCGCACCTCCACTATCCTTTCGGCCAGCAATATCGCCAAAATTTGATCGCTTCTCAGCTGCTGATGGCGCCCGGTTCCGGCCCTTCCTCACTTCTTTCCGGGACATAGGGATCGTCCTCGGGCTCGCTTGGCTCGATCGGACCTGCGTCCGGATCATATCCTTCGGGAATAAATTCGTCGGATGATGACTCGACATCGTCATCGGCTGATACACAGGCGCTCAGCAGCAAAAGTGCGGCGCCTGACAGGGCTAGTTTGTTCATGATGGATTCCTTCTTGCCGGTCCCGCCTGCTTTAAGGAATGCCACAACTACAATAGCCAAGGAGTCGCGCGAATATTATGCGCTGTTATGAGCAATAGCTGAGACTTGTAACAATCTTGCAATCGCTCAAATAATAACGAAAAAACCCAGAATTACGCTATTCTTCTCTAACCGGCCTCGTGCTGGAACTCAGATATCCGGAATAACCCTCGGTAAAAGCAGTCAAGACCCCGTCCGCTTCTTCTGTCGCATAGGCGATGGCCTCTTGTTCGGTGCTGCCAAATTCCATCTCATCTTTTTTCATCGCGGCGATCATAGCGCTGCGTTCATCCGGGCAAGCATCGACAACCGCTTTTTTAAAAGCGCCACGTGCAGTCTTCTTGTCCAAATGGGCAATCGTAAAATCAGTAACGCAATTGGAGTAGTTAACCCGGCTTGTTTCTGCATCGGCCATACCGGCGGTGGCAGTAGTTAAGAGGGCGACAGTTGATAATATAAACATAAAATCCTCCTAAAGTTAATACTGCAATATACCATATCCTGCTGGTTGGGCGCTATGAAAACTGCAGCGGATAGCGATTGAAAATGCCCGCTGACAATTCACAGAAAATCGCCATTTTTATCCAAATATTAGAGAATCTTGAGCCGATAGGCTGATAACCGGTTGTAAAATTTTCGGCAATCATCCGCGACTCGCTGTTGTGCATCGGACAGCGCTGGCGTGGTTTCTTTGGGCGGGGCAAATGTCGTCGTGTCCACCACCCGGTTGTACCAATGGGATGCCCATATACCATCCGTATCCCGCATGCCCGGCTTCCAACTTAACATTGCGGCATCCCAAGCAATGCCAAGCGCTTCGCATGATGCTTTCAAATAGCCTTCCGGATTTTGCAATATGTCGGCGCTATCCAGAACGATAGGGAGCGCCCCGGTCATTTGCGCGGCCTGTTCCAGATATTGTAATTGCCGCTCATAGCCGAGGTCATCGGGCGTCACTTCTACCCGTTTGGCGGCATAGCTGGCAACAACATGGCCAGGATCGCGGATCAGGAAGGCGTGACGATGATCCGGGAAATCCGCGATAGAAATTTTGTCGACCATATGGTGCGGCATATGTTTTTGATACCAGAGCGTCTTCCCTTCGGGAACCGATCCATTCATCGCCTTTGCCACAGAGGACCAGTTTATATCCATCGAGGCGATTATCTCATCAGCCATCGGTTGGCGCATGCCGGTCGTTTTCAGGAAAGCCCCGTAAAAAGGCTCATCCGTCACCGCGCAATCACTCCGGCTGCCAAAGCTGCGCATCATCGCGGTCGAGATGTTGCGCGGCCCCGACCACATGGCGATACGAATAGGCTCTGACGTCATGCCGCCGTGTCGCTTTCGATCAGATCTTTATAAAGCGTTTGCAAGCGCGCGACCATCGGTCCCCTGCCCTTGCTCAATATGCGTCCATCGACTTCAGTCGCAGGCACCACGCCGGCGAAAGTTCCCGTTACAAAGGCTTCATCCGCGCCATAAACGTCGGTCAGAGAGAAATTTTTCTCAAACACAGGTATATCATTCTCCTGGCATAGCTTGATGACATTGCTCCGCGTAATCCCGCCGAGGCAATAATCGCCGCTACTGGTCCACACTTCGCCTTTGCGGACTATGAAGAAATGCGTGCTGTTACAGGTCGCAACAAAGCCCTGCGGATCAAGCATCAGCGCTTCATCCGCCCCCGCCTGTGTCGCCTGAATACAAGCGGTTATGCAGTTCAACTTGCTGTGCGAGTTCAATTTAGGATCCTGTACCGCCGGATCGCCGCGCCGGACATGCACCGTAAACAGACGGATGCCATTTTCTACCGTGCTGGGCAGCGCCTCTTTATATTCCGGAATAATCACAATGGTTGCCGGCGAAATAATCACCCGGGGGTCCTGATAAGGCGTGGAACGAATGCCTCGCGTCACCATCAGGCGGATATGGCAGCCAGTCATGCTATTGGCTTCAATCGTTTCGTAAAGGCGTGCAATTAGATCCTCTCGGCTAATCCCGATATCCATCGCTATGGCTTTTGCGCCCTCGAACAGGCGGTCCATATGCGCGTCGAGAAAGGCGATCTGCCCCTCATGTACGCGCAAGCCTTCCCAAACCCCGTCGCCCAGCATGAAGCCGCTGTCAAATACCGACACCATGGCCTCGGCCCGCGGCGTTATCGTGCCGTTGACGTTGATCAGGATGGTCTCGTTACGAGGGTCCTCAACATAATCATGGGTGCCTTTTGCCATCTTATTGTCCTTTTATAACTGTTCCGCCTTTGACGACGATATCGACATCTTCCAATTCACGTATATCGGCCAGTGGATCACCATCAACGGCGATAAAATCCGCATAATATCCCGCCTTTATCCGCCCGACCTGATCGGCTTTGCCAAGCGCATCGGCGGCATTGATTGTCGCGGCCCTTATGGCTTGTAGCGGCGTCATGCCGTAGTCGACCATGATCTTAAACTGCCCGCCCGCAATGCCATGCGGCATGACGCCGGCGTCAGAACTGAACACCATTTTGACACCGGCCTGATGCGCGGCCCGAAAATTGTCGCGCTGCAATTGGGCAATCTGCCGATCTTTGAGAAGGTTTTCTTCCAACACGCCGTTTTTCTTGCCTTCTGACTGGGTATATTCGGTGTTGAAAATATCCATTCCGAAATAGGTGCCGTTCTTTTTCGCTAGATCAATGCCTTCCTTGTCGACCAGACTGGCATGCTCGATCGTGGTAAAACCGGCGCGGATTGCCGTCTTGATCCCGGCAGCGCCATGGGCATGGGCCGCGGTCTTAACACCCCAAAGCTTTGCTTCATCAACAATAGCGCTGAGCTCCTCCAGCGACAATTGCTGCTGTCCCGGCTCCGTATTGCGCGAGAATACACCGCCCGTGGCACAAACCTTGATAACCTCCGCGCCATATTTGCGCTGTTCCCGCACCTTTTTGCGGAGTTCGGTGGGACCGTCGCCGACCGCAGGTGATTTGGCCTTAAACGAGGGCGGCAGGAAGGTCTGGTCACAATGACCGCCTGTAGCACCGAGGGCAAAGCCTGCCGGGGTGATGCGCGGACCCGGGATCAAACCCTCATCAATAGCCTGCTTATAGGCAATGTCGGAGTAATTGTCGGAACCGACATTGCGGACGCTGGTAAATCCGGCCTCCAGCATGGCGCTGGCATTGGCAACGCCCTGAACGGTGAAAAACTGGTCGGTAAATTGCAGGCTGCTGTAGCCACCATATAGCGGGTTGGTATCAAGATGGACGTGCATGTCGATCAGGCCAGGCAGGATTGTGACATCACCCAATGCAACCGTTTTGGCATCTGCTGGCTCGACCGGGTCATTCTGATCAGTGACCCTGGCAATCTTGCCGTCTGTAACGATAATCGCGGGGTTCTCGATCATCCGGCCACTGTCGACATCGAGCATCCGGTCGGCCGTGTAGACAATGGTTTCCGCATTGGCGGCTGTCGAAATAGTGAGAGATAGCGCCAGTAAGCCTTTGATCGAATTCATCGATAGTTCCCCTCTTTCATTCCTCTCCCCTTTGAGGGAGAGGACAACGAAGACTTAGCGCCGTAGGTGCTTAGTCGCAGTCTGTGAGGGGGCAGCGTCCAAACGCAAAGCTGGTGTTTGTCGCCCACCCCTCACTAAGACTTGCTAAGGCAATAAATTGCCAAGCCAAGTCTTTTCTCTCCCTCAAGGGGAGAGAAGTAAAATTTATGCTCTCTTTTCTCTTCTCCTCTCCCCTTGAGGGAGAGGAAACCAAAACCTTAGCGCCGAAGACGGTTAGGCGACGTTGGTGAGGGGTAACGTCTGATCACATATGCAAGACGCGCTCATAGGCGTCGAGCACGCTTTCGTGCATCATTTCGCTGAGCGTCGGATGTGGGAAGACCGTGTTCATCAGTTCCGCTTCGGTCGTTTCCAGTGTCTTGCCGACGGTATAGCCTTGGATCAGCTCGGTAACTTCAGCCCCGATCATATGCGCGCCCAGTAATTCTCCAGTTTTCGCGTCAAATACGGTTTTCACAAAACCTTCGGTCTCGCCCAGAGCAATCGCCTTACCATTGCCGATAAACGGGAAATTACCGACTTTGACGTCATGACCCGCTTCTTTGGCCTTGGCCTCGGTCAGGCCGACGCTGGCAATCTGGGGATGGCAATAGGTACAGCCGGGGATATTGTTTACATCCATGGCATGCGGGTGGCCGCCTGCTATCGCTTCCACCGCGATGACGCCTTCATGACTGGCCTTGTGCGCCAGCCACGGTCCGCCGGTGACGTCACCAATGGCATAAATGCCTTCAACATTGGTCCGGCACATAGCGTCGGTCTTGATATGAAAGCGTTCGTCCGGTTCGATACCAAGCTCGTCCAGACCAACCGTTTCGACATTGGGCTGGATGCCGACCGCAACAATGACGTGACTGAAGTCATGGCTGGCTTTCTTGCCCTTGCTGTCCTCAATCTCCGCCTTGACGCCCTTGGCCGATGTCTCGATGCTTTTGACGCCAGCGCCGGTCATGATGGTCATGCCCTGTTTTTTCAGTGACTTTTCGAGGAATTTCGAGATTTCCTCATCTTCAACCGGAACGACGCGATCCATCATCTCGACCACGGTCACGTCCGCGCCCATGTCGTTATAGAAGCTGGCAAACTCGATCCCGATCGCGCCGGAGCCGATAACCAGCAGTTTCTTGGGCATTTCCGGCGGCGTCATGGCGTGGCGATAGGTCCAGATGCGCTTGCCATCGGCCTTGGCAAAGGGCAGATCACGGGCCCGCGCGCCGGTCGCAATAATGATATTCTTGGCGGTGAGCTCTTCCTCGCTCTTTTCAGTCTTAACCAAGACCTTGCCCTTTTCCACAATCTTGCCGTCGCCCATGATGACGTCGATCTTATTCTTCTTCATCAGGCCGGTGACGCCTTTGTTAAGCTGGCTAGCCACGCCGCGGGAGCGTTTTACCACTGCATCGATGTCGGCGCTGATATTCTCTGCCGTCAGACCATAGTCTGCCGCCCGTTTCATATTGTGAAACACTTCGGCCGAGCGCAGCAGCGCCTTGGTCGGTATGCAACCCCAGTTGAGACAGATACCGCCAAGATTTTCGCGCTCGACGATGGCGGTTTTCAGCCCGAGTTGGGAAGCCCGGATCGCAGCTACATAGCCGCCGGGGCCGGAACCGAGGATGACGAGGTCGTACGAACTGTTAGTCATATCATTCCTTTAAAATACACGTCCCAAATCCGAAATTCGAGAAGCTGGCAGGTGTTTCCACCAGACAAAAGCCGCCACACAGGCTGGAAGTGCGATATCAAATGTCACAATTTTTACGTTAAATGACCATAGCGATCTTTGAGCCGCCAAGCTTGTAAGAACATCAATAAAAATCGACCAGGTCACCCAGAAAACAATAGCTATCACCAGCCAATTTAAAACATGTGACGCATCGAAAACTTTAGACATTCGCTCGAAAATTCCCACAGGCAAAAGTGTCAATACCAGAATAAACAGCCATCCAACTGCATGCATGTATAGAGGTGTTCCCGGTGCACCACCGGTTCCGGTAAATTGTGCTTGAAGCATTGAAAAAATTTGCATCAACACATAGGCGCCGACCGAATAAAATATTCGTTTCCAATGATCTTGGAGAAACTTATCGTCACCTACAAAGTACACTAGCACGGTGACCGCGACAAAAATTAGCAGAACAGCAATTATTAACAGTCTGATCATTACTAAGCCAACATCCCCAGTGGGTTCTCCACCAGCTCTTTAAACACCTGCATCAATTGCGCACCGTCTGCGCCATCAATCGCACGGTGATCAAAGCTGCCAGTGGCGCTCATGATCGTTGCGATTTGCAGGCTGTCGTCAATGACATGCGGGCGCTTCTGCCCTGCCCCGATGGCCATGATCATCGCTTGCGGCGGGTTGATGACCGCATCGAAATTCTTGATGCCGAACATGCCCATATTGGAAATGCTGGCGGTGCCGCCTTGATACTCATGCATCTTGAGCTTGCCATCCTTGGCGCGCCCCGCCAGATCTTTCATCTCGGTGGAAATGGCGCTGAGCGACTTGGTGTCGGCGCTGGTGATGATCGGGGTGATCAGACCGCCCGGGATGCTGACCGCGACCGAGATATCGGCACGTTCAAAGGTTTTGAGCTGATCGCCGTCGATTGAGACATTGCATTTGGGCACCTGCATCAACGAGACGGCCAGCGCCTTGATCAGCAGATCATTGACCGACAGCTTGACGCCGCGCGTCTCCAGCGTTGCGTTAAGCTCGCTGCGCAGCTTGAGCAGCTTGTCGAGCTGGATATCCACGGTGAGATAGATATGCGGAATGGTCTGTTTCGCTTCGGTCAGGCGGCGGGCAATGGTCTTGCGCATGCCGGACAATTTTTGGGTTGTATGCGGAATATCGAAATCGTTGGCGGCAGGCTGTGGTGCCGGAGCAGTGGCAGGCGTTGGCGCAGGAGCTGCGGCTTCGCTTTTAACCGGCGCGGTGCCACCTTCGGCCGCATCAATGTCGGCTTTGATAATCCGTCCACCGGGGCCAGAGCCGCTTAGGGCGCCGAGATCAACGCCTTTCTGTTCGGCCAAACGGCGCGCCAGCGGGCTGACTTTAATTCGGCCATCATTAGATGGGGACGGCGTAACCTTTGGAGCCGGTTCCGCAGCCTTTTTCGGCGCAGGTGCGGCTTTTTCGGCGGCTTTCTCAGTCACCGGTTCCGCTTTAGGCTTACCTGCGGAACTTTCGCCACCTTTTGAAGCGGCGGAAACATCCTCACCCTCTTCAGCAATAATCGCGATCAAGTCTCCGACTTTGACATTATCAGTCCCCTCGGCAACGACGATTTTCGCAATCGTGCCTTCGTCAACGGCTTCAAATTCCATCGTTGCCTTGTCGGTCTCAATCTCCGCCAGTAAATCGCCTGAGACGACCTCATCCCCTTCTTTTACGAGCCACTTGGCTAGCGTCCCCTCTTCCATTGTCGGGGACAAGGCGGGCATTTGAAGGTTGATCGGCATGGAGAGAAAACCCTTATTCTATATCAGCGTTGAAGCGTTTATGCGCAAATGACAGGAAAGCGCAAGCTGTGTAAATCTTGCATATCATAGGCTTTTGTCGCAAGCTTGGTTTTAATAGTAGAAATACGCAAGGCAGTTGGGGATTTTTCATGCGTACTTACCTGGTGGTTATTGATGAAACCGAAGAAGCGAGTATCGCGCTGCGTTTTGCTTCGCGCCGCGCCATGAAGACCAATGGTGCCCTGCATATTTTAGCATTGGTGGCGAGCGAAGGGTTTGTTGCTTGGGGCGGTGTTCAGGCCACGCTTGAGGAAGAAGCGAAAAACCGCGCGGAAGCATTAGTGTCCAGCGCCGCTGGCACCTTGTTCGAGGAAACAGGTATTCGCCCGTCGATCACCGTCAAAGAAGGCAAAGGCGCTAAAGATGTCCGTCGATTGATGGATGAAATAGACGGTCTTGCTGCCCTTGTTCTGGGAGCCGCCGGAAATGGCGCTCCTGGACCGCTGGTGACCCATTTTGCAGCTACAGAAGTCGGTAGTCTTCCCTGCCCAGTGATGGTTGTACCCGGATCACTGAGCAAGGAAGAGATTGATCGATTAAGCTAGGAACCTAGCCCAGCTCTCCGCGCGCAGGATAGTCGTTTGCAAGGGCGTAGTCGATACCCATCATAAGTTGATCCAAAGGCGGCCGTGTAAACGGCATGCTTTGCACGCTGGCGAAATAGAGTGTCTGATCAGGGCGAACCAGAAACAAGGCTGGCTCAGAGAATATCGCAGGTTCCGGGCTATCGGGACGTCCGGCAGAGAGATAGAGCCCCAGTTGCCGTGCCATTTCTTCGCTTAGGCCGTAACCGAGCATGAGTTCATCTATACCCCAATCTTTAGCCGATTTTTGGGCACGCTCCTCATCATCCATGCTGATCGCCACAGCGGTTACACCGCGTTCTGCAAAATCGCCCAATTTTTGCTGGAGGTCGCGTAACTGCCCTTTGCAGATCGGGCAATGCAGACCGCGATAAAAAAGCAGCAATGTGAAGTTGTCACCGGCCCGTTGGCTCAGTTGGAACTGACCGCCATCGGTCATCGGAACAGTGAAATCAGCAACCGCTTTCGTTGGGATCATAGTGGGCATAAGAATATCCTTTTTTGTGTATACCGGCCTTATTCGCGCCTCGCGCCAATCCGGTTACATTATCGGCCGCGGTGTTTGATATTCCCTGGCCGGCCGCGTTTTCCTTTGCGATGCGGTTTACCCTTGGCACCGCTCCTGCCGCGCCTCGGTTCAAAACTGCCCTTCATATGGTTAGCGCCCTCGGCCAATTCAAAGACCAGACTGCCGGTTGCTGCATTCGCTTCGACTAATCGCAGATCCAGCTTCTGACCGATATTATAGACGATACCGCTATCCATACCTTCGAGCTGTTGTTTCTGCTCGTCATAGTCAAACCGTTCGGCACCCAAAGTGCGCACCGGAACAAGGCCGTCGCCACCCAATTCTTCGACGGTTGCAAAAAACCCGAAATTCTGAACACCCGTGATCCGGCATTTTAGCACCTGACCAACTTGATCGGACAAATGGGCGGAGATGTAGCGATCGACTGTTTCCCACTCGGCCTTCATGGCGCGGCGTTCCAGTTGACTGATTTTCTCGGAAATCATGTCGAGCCTGTCGGCCATATCCTTGCTCAACCCGCTTAGCGGAGGAATATTGTCATTTTCTGGCTCAGGCTGCTCGAGCTTGCAGCCACTAACCAGAGCGCGATGGACGATAAGATCGGCATAACGTCGGATAGGGCTAGTAAAATGAGCATAGCTGGCAAGCGACAGACCAAAGTGACCCATATTGGTGGCGCCATAATAGGCCTGTGTCTGGCTGCGTAAAATCTGTTCCATGACCAGCGGCAAAATTTCTGCTTCACCAACTTGTTCGATAAGACGGTTGAATACCGAAGGCTTGATCACCTGCCCCATCGCAAAGCTAACGTCAAAGCTCTTCAGATAGTCTTTCAACGCAATCAGCTTTTCGCGAGAAGGTGTTTCATGGACGCGGTAAATTAGCGGAGATTTTTTCGACTCCAGCATCTTTGCCGCTGCAACATTGGCCGCGATCATATAGTCTTCGACTAGTCTGTGCGCATCAAGCCGTTCGCGTATCGCGATTTCGGCAATCCGCCCTTGATCATCCAAAACAACCCGCTTTTCAGGTAAATCCAGACTGAGCGGCTCCCTGCCATCGCGGGCCTTTGCTAGCAGTTTCCAGCAAGCCCAAAGCGGTTCCAGAGCGGTCACCTTCATCGGGTGCTCGAGGTTTCCATCTATCGCGGCCTGCGCATCTTCATAAGCGATATTGCCGGCAAGCCGAACGATAGCGCGGGTGAAGCGCGAGGACACAACGTTGCCCTTGGCGTCGATTTTCAGATGACAAGCCAGCGCGGCACGGTCGACATCCTGTTTGAGTGAACACACATCAGTGGATAGCGCCTCGGGTAGCATAGGCACCACCCGATCCGGGAAATAGACGCTATTGCCGCGCTTATAAGCTTCACGGTCCAGTTTGCTGCCGCTGCGCACATAGAATGACACATCGGCAATTGCGATTATGGCTTTGAAACCGCCAACATTATCCGCGTCATCATCCGCAGCGGCCCAAATGGCATCATCATGATCGCGGGCATCGGCGGGATCGATTGCGACAATCGGTAAATCGGTAAGATCTTCGCGATCCTGCGTGCTGAGTTTTAATGTCGTCGCCTGCTCTGCTTCCGATACAACATCAGATGGAAATTCTAGCGGAATTTCAAATTTATGAATGGCAATAAGGCTGAAAGATTTTGGTGCAAAAGGATCGCCGAGAACCTCTTTTACCTGCGCTTTAATCTGCGTGCCCCGACCAACCGGTTCTGCGAGCACCAAATTGCCAACCTCGGCCTCACCAAGATCTGAAATGGCCGTATTGCGTCTAATCTTCCGATCGACGGGTTTGAGCCAGAACCGATCCCGCTCACCTTTCTCGACCACACCCAGCAACATTTCACTGCTCTGGGCGATTTTTTTCATCATGTAGGCGATATGCCCCTGCCCACGCTCTTCTGTTCGGGCTAATATCCGATCCCCAACAGCCAAAGCTGCGCGGCGGCCCCGTTCCTTGATACGAAGGCGTGGCGCCGGAGCATCGGCCTCCCAACGCTCGGGCATTCCGATCGCTTCATTGCCATCTATTTCAACGATTTTTAGTACAGTAACCTTGGGAACACCGCCCATTTTATGAAAGGCGCGACCCGGTGTGCTATCGATCAGGCCCTCATCGGCCATGTCTTTCAGCAAAGCTTTAAGCGCAATTTTATCCGACCCGCGCAACTGAAAGGCCTTCGCGATCTCCCGTTTGCCAGCGGGTTGCTCTGATTTTTCAATAAATTCCAATATCTTCGCGCGCGAAGGAACTTGTTTCGGTTTGTGAGCTTTATACGGTTTGGCCATTAATAGGCTTTGCCGATGAGAATCCGTTCGACCGCAGGCTTCCCGGTAAAAATACAACTGCCATCAACTGCAGCGGCCTCTTGCGGGACATTGCGGAACGTCAGTTTCAGTTTTTTCAGACGCTCTTCAATCTGGTCCAGTTCCTCGCCCGTGGCTCTGCACCACTGAACTTCGAGCCAACCGGGATATTTCTTATTCTCTTTGTAGAATTTTAGAACGTCAGCAAAATCTGTCAGTCCGCGCGTAATATTGGAGTCCAATCGCTGCTTGGCTTCACCGTGCAATTTGGCTTGGATTTCCTGCAGCAAGGCGGGAACCTGCTCTGCAAATGCATCTTTCGCAAGAATTTGGGAATCGAGCTTGCCATTATCCTTGTAAAGCGCATCGCGACGAAGCGCAGAAACATTGCCTTCCGCAACATCTCGTGACCCGATTTCAAGAATGAGCGGCGCGCCTTTTTTGACCCAGGCCCAGCGCTTGTTGGAAGCCTTAGCGCCGCCTTTGTCCAGCTTTACCCGCACATTTTCATCAAATGCGCGCAGGCCGGAGAGTTGTTTCGTGAGCGCGGCGCAGAAATCCAAAACCTCTTCATCTTCCGGTTTGTCGCGCAGCATCGGAATAATCACGACTTGATAAGGGGCAATGAGCGGCGGTACGCGCAATCCATCATCATCACCATGGGTCATGATCACGCCGCCGATCAGCCGCGTGGATGTGCCCCAACTCGTGGTATAGGCGAATTGAAATTGCCCTTCTTTATCCTGATAACGAATATTCTGCGCCTTGGAAAAGGTCTGGCCTAGAAAATGGGACGTACCCGCTTGCAAGGCTTTGCCATCTTGCATCATCGCTTCGATGGAATAGGTCGCATCAGCACCTGGGAAACGTTCATTCTCTGGTTTTTCGCCAGCTACTACAGGCATTGCCAGAACTTCTTCGGAGAAACCGCGATACATTTCCAATATGTCGAGCGTTTCTTCCATGGCTTCATCACGGGAAGCATGGGCGGTATGGCCTTCTTGCCAAAGAAACTCGCTGGTGCGCAGGAACATCCGTGTGCGCATTTCCCAGCGTACAACATTGGCCCATTGGTTGATCATTACCGGTAAATCGCGCCAACTTTGCACCCACTTGGAGAAAGATGTGCCGATTACAGTTTCAGACGTGGGTCGAACGACCAAAGGCTCTTCGAGTTTCGCTTCGGGATCGACGACAAGACCATCCTTGTCGTCCTTCATCAGTCGATGATGGGTTACGACCGCCATTTCCTTTGCAAAACCATCGACATGTTCGGCTTCTTTCGCAAAATAACTCAGCGGAATAAACAACGGGAAATAGCAATTTTCATGCCCGGTCGCCTTTATCCGTTGGTCCATCAGAAACTGCACCCGTTCCCAGATGCCATAGCCCCAAGGACGCATAACCATACATCCGCGCACACCTGACTCTTCGGCCAGATCAGCTTCCGAAATTAATTGCTGGTACCAAGCGGCAAAGTCCGCTTCGCGGGTTACGGATAAAGCGTTTTTCTTCACGTATTGGGTTCCTGTCGGAAAAATTCAAAAATTATGGTGCCACACGGCACATCGCCAAACGATAAATTAATCGTCGAGTGTATCGATCTTCGATTGAATGTCGGCAAGCTGTTGTTTGAGTTCCATGATCTCAATATCTTTTGCGGACATTTCTTCTTCTTCCGCTTCGTCGTTAGAGGCGATTTTATCCCCTAAACCCAGAGGACTCAGCGCTTTTTCTACCACGCCGGCCAATGGGCTTGATTTCAAAGCGTTTTCGACGGCTTCCTGAAATTGTTTTTGATTTTTAACCGCCATTTGCCCGAGTGGATTTTTGTTCAAGGCACCTTCAACAGCTTCTTGAAACTGTTTCTGGTTTTTGCGGAAATTATCCATCGAAGCTTCAAGATAGGATGGCATCAGTGATTGCATACTGTTGCCATACATGGAGATAAGCTGACGCAGAAAGTTTACCGGGAGCATATTCTGCCCGCTGCTTTCCTCATCAACAATAATCTGGGTCAAAACATTGTGGGTTATGTCATCGCCGGTTTTGGCGTCAACCACAACAAAATCTATATCATTGCGGGTCATTTCAGCTAGAAAATCGAGCGTAATATAATTTGATGTCTGCGTGTTGTAGAGCCGCCGATTGGCATATTTCTTGATCGTGATTGGACCGTCCGGATCACCCTTTTTCGTCTTCGCCATATTATCTCCTGTGAACCATATCGCGTTATATTTTTTGTTTTTACAGCGATATGCCTTCAAAACTATTTACTATTCTATCCGCATTAGACAAAATTGTGCATCGCCGCAACTAAAGCTGTTCAGTGAGTTTAATATATTGCAACTGGCGCGGAATTCAGGGGTTTAAGTAATGTGCGTCTGCGATATGGCAGTTGCACAAATTATGCCCAGTAGCGGGTAAAGCGATTGCCGAGACCTGTTATCAATTCATATTGAGATAGACCAGACTGACGCGATGCGATGGTAAGGTCATATTCTGCGGTCACCCAGTCAGATTCACCAAGATCAGGAGCCTTGGAAATATCGACCGCGATTAAATCCATTGAAACCCGGCCAAGAACCGGGAGCATCGTTTTGTCGCTCAAAAACACGCCTTCATTAGAAAAGCCGCGCAGATAACCATCGGCATAACCCATGGCCAGAATCGCAATCGGATGCTCTCGTTCCGCGGTATATTTTGCGTTATACCCCACCTTGTCGCCGATTTTTAAGTCACGCACCTGCAAAATCTGCGTCTCAGGAAAAGCGACTTGCTGAATTGTTTTCTCATATGCGGCATGCTGTTTGCCGCCGTACAGGGATAAACCGGGCCGCGTACAGTCAAAGTGATACGCCTTGCCCAAAGCTATTCCGGCGCTGTTACTCAGACTCCGGCGCTTGCCACGGACATGATCCAGCGCATCGATAAATTGTTCCAACTGTTGTTCATTTTGCGGGACGTCTTCATCCGCTGACGCCAAATGGCTCATTACAATGTCGATATCGAGGTCAGACCAATCATATCGCGCGATGTCCATCGGATTGATTCCGAGCCTGTTCATGCCGCTATTGATCATCACATCACATGAACGACCGGTTTCCTGCCACCGATATACTTGCTCCATATTGTTCAATACCGGTTTGGCAGCTGAGATCATCGCAAATGGCATATCTTCGGCACGAACACCGTTGAGAACAGAGATACAGCTACCACCTTCCAAGTGACTTTCTATCTCTCTGGCTTCCTGCCAGTTCGCTACATAAAAATCCCGACAGCCTGCCGCTTGCAGGCGCTGCACTACTTCCACCGATCCCAGACCATAGGCGTTGGCCTTAATCGCAGCCCCCGCGCTGGCCGAGCCGCTCATCCTATCGAGGGTCTGCCAGTTGGATATCAACGCATCTCCGTCAAGACGCAGTTTGACCGTTGAAGGAATTTCGATCATCTCATCGCTCATCATGCGGCGATAGTCAGTTTAATCCGCTTCGTCGAGTGCTGCTTCCGGATCATTAGGAATGCCCCACCATGCCACGATAACGCCAAAGGCAACCACGACCCAAGTGTACCAGAGGCCGGAATAGACATCACCTGATCGCGCAACAATATAACCCGCGATCAGAGGCAGGAAGCCACCAAGATAGCCTGCTCCGATATGATAAGGTATCGACATAGAGCTATAGCGAATTTTTGGCGGGAACATTTCTGACAATAGTGCGGCGACAGACCCATATGTCAGCGCGCTAAGACCGCCCAGAACGAGTAATATGGCCACAATGCCCAATATACGCATAGCCCCAAGCTGTTGCTCCTCAAAATCAAAACCTGATTTACTGAGTGCGCCGTGAATTCCATCGCGGCGTGCCGTCCCGTCACTGAACCAAGCGGCGTCGACTGCTATTTCCTCGTTGCCCGCGAAGAGTTTCAACTCTGATGCATCTGTAACCGAATAAGCGACCCCGGAGGCTGTGAGAGTCTCCAATATCTTACCGCAGTCGCTTTGCTCCCGGTTGAACAGTTCAGCAAATGGATCGGTGCTGCAGGCCCTGCCTTCTACACGGACCGGACTAGCCTCAGATGCCGCCGATAGCCCAGGATTGGCGAGCTGCCCCAAGCCCCAAAAGGACGGAAAAAGTAATAGCAAGGATAGGATTGCTCCGACGATAATCGGTTTTTTACGCCCTACTTTATCCGACCATTTCCCGACCATCAGATAGAATGACATGGCAATCAGGCCGGCAAAAAACAGGATTAAATCCACCGTGAGATTGTCGACATTCATTGGTCCACGCAAAAAGGACATGCCGGAGAAGAAAGCGGTGTACCAGATTGTGGTCAATATTCCGGTTATTCCAAACAATGCTACAAATATTCGCTTCTTGTTGCCCGGATAGGAAAAGCTTTCGGTGAACGGGTTTTTGGAGGTCTTTCCTTCGGCCTTCATCGCTTGAAAAACCGGACTCTCATTCAACTTCAGCCGCATCCAGAGTGAAATGCCGAGCAATATAATCGAGAGCAAAAACGGTATCCGCCAACCCCAATCATTAAATTCTTCCGTTGGAATCAGGAAACGGCAAGCCAGTACCACTCCAATGGACAACACAAAGCCGCCAGCGACGCTGGCCTGAATATAGCTTGTATAATAGCCGCGCTTCTCCGTTGGAGCATGTTCGGCGACATAGATGGCCGCACCGCCATATTCTCCACCCAGAGCAAGTCCTTGCAACACGCGCAGGAAGATAACGATGGCCGGGGCTGCTAGTCCTATGGTTTCCGCGCTAGGGATCAAGCCGACACCGGCAGTTGCTATGCCCATCAAGGTGACGGTAACCAGAAACGTATATTTGCGCCCCAATCGATCGCCCAAAAACCCGAATAATACGGCACCTACGGGACGGAAACCAAAGCCTATGGCAAAGGTTGCCCAAACCAACAGGATTTCCAGTGTTTCATTGCCGCTCGGAAAAAATGTCGGACCGATTATGTAGAACAAGGTTCCGTAGATAAAGAAATCATACCATTCGAAGATGGTCCCTGCCGATGACGCGCCGATGACGAGCCTGATTTCCTTGTCGGTTGGTTCGCGCTGCATTGCAGCCCCTGCCTCACTGGCCATGTGTGCCCTCCCCAAGGCGTTTTGATTATTCCAGTTCGAGTATCACTGCATCGACGGCAAGGCTATCCCCTTGTTGCGCCTCAACAGATTTAACGACGGCATTTTTTTGCGCGCGCAGGATATTTTCCATTTTCATGGCTTCAACAACGGCCAGAGGCTGGCCTTCTTCGACCTTGTCCCCTTCTTTCACGTGCAGCGCCACAAGCAAGCCTGGCATTGGGCAGAGCAGATATTTGGAAAGGTCCGGTGGAATTTTCTCGATCATATGCACAGCATGTTTCGCAATATGATTAGGCAAGACCTGAACCTTATGGGTTGCTCCGTGCGTGTTCAGTGCGAAACCATTGGCGGTTCTTGCGATTTTGACAGAAAATGGTTCCTCTCCAATGGTAGCCAATATCAAGCTATCACCCGGGGTATAAGCGACCGACAGGTCGACCTGTTTGTCACCCACCAAGATACCGTCTTCGGATACGAAAACCTGTTGTATGCTATCAGCAATTTGAACTTCCCAATCGGCGGGAGCCTCTAAACGCCGACCCAGTTGATTGTCGATCCGGCGCGCGCGATCAGCGTGAGCTGTTGCTGCAAAAGCGGCAATCGCGGCCAGGTTGCAGAGCAACTCTTGCGAAGCCGGAGCCCCTTGGAAACCGTCAGGATATTCTTCGGCAATGAAATTGGTGGTGATATTACCGCCGCGGAAACGTTCATGCTGCATAAGCGCGGATAGAAAATCGATATTATGTCCGGGGCCTTCAATTTCGAACCGATTCAAGGCATCAATTTGGCGATCAATCGCCTCGATACGGGTTTCGCCATAGGTGATCAGCTTGGCAATCATCGGATCGTAGAAGATCGACACTTCACCGCCCTCAGCAACACCATCGTCCACCCGGATGCCCTCTTCAGCTTCCGGCGGATTATATTTTACCAGACGGCCCGTCGACGGGAGGAAGCCGCGATACGGATCTTCGGCATAGACTCGGTTTTCAACCGCCCAGCCGGTTAACGTCACTTCCTCCTGTGTCAGTGGTAATTTCTCACCATAAGCGACACGGATCATCTGTTCTACCAGATCAAGGCCCGTGATATATTCAGTCACGGGATGCTCCACCTGAAGCCGGGTATTCATTTCGAGGAAGTAGAAGCTCTTGTCAGCCCCAACGATAAGCTCAACCGTACCGGCGCTGTGATAATCCACAGCCTGCGACAGAGCGACGGCTTGCTCGCCCATTTTCTTGCGCATTTCGGGATCAACAAAAGGCGACGGCGCTTCTTCGACAACCTTCTGATGCCGCCGCTGGATCGAGCATTCCCGCTCACCCAGATAAATGACATTGCCATGTTTGTCGCCGAGCACCTGTATTTCGATATGCCGCGGCTGTTCGATAAATTTCTCGATAAACACGCGATCATCGCCAAAGCTGGCAAGACCTTCGCGCTTGGTCGCTTCAAAGCCTTCACGGACGTCTTTCTCGTTCCAGGCGAGACGCATGCCTTTGCCGCCACCGCCGGCACTGGCTTTCATCATCACGGGATAGCCGATCTCGCCGGAAATTTTCACCGCATGATCGGTGTCGTCGATTTCGCCAATATGACCCGGAACAACGCTGACGCCAGCCTTCTCCGCCAGCTTCTTGGATTCAATCTTGTCCCCCATTGCCGCAATGGCATTGGGTGGCGGGCCGATAAAGGCGATGCCATGCTCTGCGAGTTGTTCAGGAAAACTGGTGCGTTCGGACAGGAAACCATAGCCCGGATGCACCGCTTCTGCGCCGGTTTCCTTACAAGCTGCGATAATTTTGTCCGCGATCAGATAGGATTCGGCCGCGGGTGACGGACCGATATGCACAGCTTCGTCAGCCATCCGCACATGCGGCGCGCGGGCATCGGCATCGGAATAGACCGCCACCGTCTTGATACCCATTTTTTGAGCAGTCCGGATGACCCGGCAAGCAATTTCACCGCGGTTTGCGATCAGGATTTTTTTGAACATTATGGCTCCAGAAGGTCGTCGCCCTGAACTTGTTTACCTTGCGGTGACTTTTGGTTCAGGGTCCATCGTGCAAATTGCAAGAATGGTGCATGTTTAGAAATAGATGCTGAAACAAGTTCAGCATGACAATGATGTTTAAAATTCATAACTATTCGGCGGCTTCCATCTGAATGTCTCTCGGTTCCGCTTCCATCGGGACCAGTCCCAATTTCTCAAACATCGCTTCATCCGCATCATCACCAGCATTGCCCGTCGTCAGCAATTTGTCCCCGGTAAAGATGCTGTTCGCTCCTGCCATAAAGCAAAGCGCTTGCGTGCTTTCAGACATGGATTCTCGACCAGCGGACAAGCGTACCATCGAGGCAGGCATTGTAATCCGCGCCACCGCGATCGTGCGGACAAACTCGATATCGTCGATTTTCGCCAAAGGCGTGTCGGCAAGCATATCACCGAGCACCGTTCCCTTCACAGGAACGAGCGCATTTACGGGCACACTTTCCGGATGCTTGGGCAATGTCGCCAGTGCGTGAATGAAGCCAACGCGATCTTCGCGGGTCTCGCCCATTCCGACAATGCCGCCAGAGCAGACATTGATGCCGCTCTCACGCACATTTTCTAATGTTTCCAGACGATCACCAAAGACGCGCGTGGTAATAACCTTTTCATAATATTCAGGCGATGTATCGATGTTATGATTATAATAATCCAAACCGGCTTCCGATAGCATCTCGGATTGCTTCTTGGTCAGCATGCCCAGTGTCATGCAGGTTTCCATGCCCATCTGGCGGACGCCTTTGACCATTTCGATGATTGCCGGCATGTCACGGTCTTTGGGATTACGCCAAGCAGCACCCATGCAAAAGCGGGATGAGCCGCGATCTTTGGCCTGTGCCGCTGTTTGCAGAACGGAACGCACGTCGAGAAGCTTTTCCGCCTTCAATCCGCTTTCAGCTAGCGCGGACTGGTTACAATAGCCGCAATCTTCTGGGCAGCCGCCGGTTTTGATCGACAGCAATGTGGACAGTTGAACCTGTCCGGGAGTGTGATGCTTTCGGTGGACAGTGGCGGCCTGGAAAACCAGTTCGTCAAAGGACAGGTTGAACAGGTCCGTAATTTCTTCACGCGACCAGTCTTGTCTTACAATATTCTCGTTTTCCGGGGATGTCGTCTCGGCTTCGTTCATTCGGCAGCTTCCTCAGTCTCGGGTGGCATGTTGTGGCCCAGCAGGCGTAATATATCTGCGGCACATTCCACAATATTGCTCCCCGGTCCATAGATTCCGACAACACCCGATTTACGGAGATATTCATAGTCTTGTGGCGGGATAACGCCGCCTGCAAAAACCTTGATATCACTGCGTCCCGAATCGCGGAGCATTTGCACCAGTTCGGGAATCAGCGTCTTATGCCCAGCAGCGAGACTGGAAGCACCGACAGCGTCTACATTTTCCGACAAAGCCAGATCGCGGGTCTCGCCCGGTGTCTGGAATAAGGGTCCGGAAATTACGTCGAAGCCCATATCGGTGAAAGCGCTGGAAACGACATTCGCACCGCGATCATGCCCATCCTGCCCCATTTTGGCGACAAGTATTTTGGGTTTGCGGCCCAGACGTTGCGAAACAGCATCCACTCCGTCGACGACGAGCGCATATTGCGGGTCGCCCACATAAGCGGCCCCGTAAATTCCTTTTACCGGCGTTGGCTTGGTTGCATAGCGACCGAAGGCGGCTTCCATTGCATCCGATATTTCACCCAAGGAAGCGCGTTTACGCGCTGCATCAACGGCAAGAGCGAGCATATTGCCGTCGCCTTTGGCACCCGCGGTCAGTGCTTTCAACGCAGCCTGACAGGCGTCTTCGTCACGCTCTTTCCGCATCTTGTCGAGACGAGCAATCTGACCATGACGCACTTTGTCATTGTCAATATCGAGTGTTTCGAGCTGGTCTTCATCTTCAAGCGTATATTTGTTGACGCCAACAATGACATCGTCACCTTTGTCAACCCGAGCTTGGCGTCCGGCAGCGGCTTCTTCGATCATACCTTTGGGCCAACCGTCGGCAACGGCTTTCGCCATACCGCCTTCGGCGTCAACCCGTTCGATAATCTCCCACGCTTTTTCAACCAACTCATCCGTCAGCGCTTCGACATAATAGCTGCCACCGAGTGGATCGACGACTTTGGTGATACCGGCTTCTTCTTGCAAAACAATCTGCGTGTTGCGGGCAATGCGGGCAGAAAAATCAGTCGGTAAAGCAATGGCTTCATCCAGCGCATTAGTGTGTAGCGATTGGGTGCCGCCCAAAGTCGCCGCCATCGCTTCGATGGTTGTACGGATAACGTTGTTATAGGGATCCTGCTCGGTCAACGACACGCCGGATGTCTGGCAATGCGTGCGCAGCATCTTCGATCGTTCCGATTGCGCCCCAAGGCCAGTCATCACGCGATGCCACAAGGTCCGCGCAGCCCGCAATTTGGCAACTTCCATGAAGAAGTTCATGCCTATGCCGAAGAAAAAACTCAGGCGGCCCGCAAAAGCGTCGATATCCAAGCCTGTAGCCATGGCTTGCTTCGCATATTCCCGGCCATCAGCGATGGTGAACGCGAGTTCCTGCACGGCTGTCGCACCGGCTTCGTGCATATGATAGCCACTGATCGAAATGCTGTTGAACTTTGGCATATGTTCGGACGTGTAACCGATAATGTCTGAAATGATCCGCATGGATGGCGCTGGCGGATAGATATAGGTGTTACGCACCATGAACTCTTTTAAAATGTCGTTCTGGATCGTGCCAGCGAGTTGATCTTGTGAGACCCCCTGCTCTTCTGCCGCCACTATGTAAAAGGCCAGGCACGGAATGACCGCGCCATTCATCGTCATGGAAACCGACATGGTGTCGAGCGGAATACCGTCAAACAGAATTTTCATGTCCTCGATGCTGTCAATCGCAACGCCTGCCTTACCGACATCGCCGACTACCCGCGGATGATCGCTATCATAGCCGCGATGGGTCGCAAGATCGAAAGCCACCGACAGACCTTTCTGACCCGCCGCCAAATTGCGACGGTAGAAGGCGTTGGATTCTTCAGCTGTTGAGAAGCCCGCATATTGACGGATCGTCCAGGGACGCCCCGCATACATGCTGGCTTTCACACCGCGCGTGAACGGACCAAAACCGGGAAGTCCGGGGTCAATCCCTTTTTCACTGGCATCTTCCGCCGTATATAGCGGTTTAACGGCTATGCCTTCCGGCGTTTCCCAAGTCAGATCACGCCCTTTGACTTCTTTGTCAGCGAGCGCGTTCCAGTCTTCTATCGTCGGTTTATCGGTCATTATTCGCCCTTAAATTCGGCTTTCCGTTTTTGCAGGAAGGATATGGCACCCTCGCGCGCATCTTTGCTGTCACCGGCCCGTCTCTGGCCCTCCGCTTCTTTCACCAGAGCCGAAGCATAGTCGCTTTCCAGCGCTGTCGCCAGATTTTGACGCATGACGCCCAAAGCGACGGTTGGGCCGTTCGCCAGGCGTTTGGCTAACGCATTGGCTTCGTCCATCAACGCTGCATCGTCGACACACTTATATACTAATCCCCAATCAGCGGCTTTTTCGCCGGAGATTTTTTCGCCGAGCATCATCATTTCGGTGGCTCGTGCCTTGCCAACCAAACGTGTTAGCATCCAGCTGGCACCGCCATCAGGGACTAGGCCGATATTGACGAATGCCTGCAAGAAATAGGCGGATTTTCCGGCAATGGCAAAATCACTCGCCAATGCAATGGAACAGCCGACACCAGCCGCTGGGCCATTAACGGCCGTTACAGTTGGAATATCAAGCTTGGCAAGCTTCAGCATCAACGGGTTATAGTGCTGGTTCAGTGCAGCGTAAGAACCTTGCCCGCCGGACAAGGCGCTGTCGCCGCCCTTGGCTTGCAGATCGGCCCCGGCACAAAAGGCACGACCTTCGCCGGTGATGATAACGGCGCGCGCATCGTCCAGTTTGTCCAGTGCCAGGTTAATCTCATCCGCCATGTCCAAGGAGCAAGCATTCAGGCGTGTAGGCTGGTTCAGCGTGATCGTGGCTACCTGATCGGCTATGTCCAGTTTGATATTCTCGAATTTCATATTTTGTCCCTTTGAGTGGCATTGGTCCGATTGGTTCCGGAGCAACTTTATTTTTTGTTTTTTAGAGCGGATCAATGATCCTTTGGCGTTTCCATAATCTCGGTTAGCATCCCGCCCATATCCTTGGGATGCACAAAAAAGATAAGAGTACCATGTGCGCCGATGCGCGGCTCGCCCAGGACGCGCTTGTTCATGGCTTCAAACTCGGCCTCGGCAACATGGATATCCGGCACTTCGAAACAGATATGATGTTGTCCGCCAAGCGGGTTCTTGGAGAGAAATCCATGGATAGGACTGTCCGCACCGAGCGGCTCGATCAATTCGATCTGTGTTCCACTGGTAGGGCCATCTGCTGGTGTATCGACGAAACAGACCTTCACACCCTGCGCGGGCAGATCGAAAGGATCGTGGATTTTTGTTGCACCCATAACATCACGCCAATGGGTGATGCTATCGGGGATGGATGGGGTAACAACGCCGATATGGTTTAAGCGGCCTAGTTTCAATGTGCTTCTCCGTGCGGAATGATTTTGTGGACCAATGGCGCGATTACCGCTCCGATTGCGACACCAAGCAGGCCGGACAATATCGCAAAACTGATCCCGCTGGCAAATAGCTGGGCCGTTTCAGGAAATAACCCAACCAACGGATGAGAAATTATATCGATAAGATGCTCGGGGCCATGCCAACCTACGGCCGCCACATTATGCACCAGCAAGCCCCCACCAACCCATGCCATGGCAAGAGTGCCAATGATTGAGATGGTGGTCAGCAATTTGGGCATGAACGCTACCAAGCCACGTCCAAAAGATGCGACAAATCCTTCATTTTCCGTTGCAAGATGTAACCCGACATCATCCATCTTGACGATCAAAGCGACAACACCATAGACGCCCACTGTTATCACGATACCGATTAGCGCGAGGATGATCCCCTGTTGCCACCAGACTTCATCGGTAACTTCGGACAAGGCGATGGCCATTATCTCGGCAGACAGGATAAAATCGGTGCGGATTGCGCCCGATACCATCTCATCTTCGCGACCCGGGCCTTCGATAATGGCGGGTTTGTCATGCTTGGTTGTTTGATCAACATGAAGCCATTCAAGTACCTTTTCAGCCGCTTCATAACATAGAAACAGACCGCCAAGGATCAATATAATCGGGATCAAAAACGGTGCGAATTGCCCGAGCACGACGGCTGCGGGCAGCAGAAATATAAGCTTGTTTTTAATAGATCCTTTGGCGATTTTCCATATCATCGGTAATTCACGCGCTGGGCTGAACCCGGTCACATATTGCGGCGTAACTGCGGCATCATCGATGACTACACCGGCAGATTTGGTTCCCGCACGCGCGGCGGCGGCACCAATATCATCAATTGATGCTGCAGCGACCTTTGCAATGGCTGCAACGTCGTCGAGAAGGGCTACTAATCCGGTTGGCATTTCCTATGCCCTACAACGGAATATTGTCATGCTTCTTCCACGGATTTTCGAGCTGCTTGTTCCGCAACTTCCGCAAGCCCAACGCCACACGTCTGCGTGTCGAATGCGGCATGATCACCTCATCCACAAAGCCTTTTTGAGCCGCGATAAACGGGTTGGCGAAGCGGTCTTCATATTCCTGGGTCTTCTCAGCAATTTCCTCTTCGGTCTTGCCACGGAAGATAATCTCAACCGCGCCTTTTGCGCCCATCACCGCGATTTCAGCCGTTGGCCAGGCATAGTTGAGATCACCGCGCAAATGTTTCGACGCCATGACGTCATAAGCACCACCATAGGCTTTGCGCGTAATGATAGTAATCTTCGGGACTGTCGCCTCGGCATAAGCGAAGAGCAGTTTTGCACCATGTTTGATAATGCCATTATGCTCTTGAGACGTGCCGGGCAGAAAGCCGGGAACGTCCACCAACGTCACAATCGGAATGTTAAACGCATCGCAATAGCGGACAAAGCGCGCCGCCTTTTTGGATGCGTTGATATCGAGGCAACCCGCCAGCACCATGGGCTGGTTCGCAACCACGCCGACTGTTTGCCCTTCCATCCGGCCAAAGCCGCAGATGATATTGGAGGCATGGGCCGGTTGAATTTCAAAAAACTCGCCTTCATCAACCATTTTACGAATAACCTCATGCATATCATAAGGCTGGTTCGCATTAGCCGGGATCAGCGTATCAAGGCTATCTTCCAACCGATCCCATGGATCCGCAGTTGGTCGTTCCGGCACTTCTTCGCGATTACTCAATGGCATGTAATCAATGAAATCACGGGCCGCGAGCAACGCCTCAATGTCATTTTCGTAAGCAACGTCGGCAACGCTAGTTTTGGTCGTGTGGGTTACGGCGCCACCTAATTCTTCCTGCGTCACAATCTCGTTGGTCACCGTTTTTACAACATCAGGCCCCGTTACAAACATATAGCTGCTGTCTTTCACCATGAAGATGAAATCCGTCATCGCCGGAGAATAGACCGCGCCGCCTGCACAAGGTCCCATGATCAAGCTAAGTTGTGGAATCACGCCGCTGGCCAACACATTTTTTTGGAACACATCAGCATAACCACCAAGCGATGCGACACCTTCCTGAATACGCGCGCCGCCGCTGTCATTTATTCCAATTACGGGTGCGCCGACTTTCATCGCGTTGTCGAGGACTTTGCAGATTTTCTCCGCATGGCGTTCACTGAGCGAGCCACCGAAAACCGTAAAATCCTGAGAGAAGACAAATATCAAACGGCCATTGATGGTGCCAGAGCCGGTTACAACGCCGTCCCCAGCAATCTTGGTTTCTTCCATGCCGAAATCTACGCAATTATGTTCGACATACATGTCGATTTCTTCAAAAGATCCTTCGTCGAGAAGTATCTCAATCCGCTCGCGCGCGGTCAACTTACCTTTAGCATGCTGACTATCAATCCGTTTCTGTCCGCCGCCAAGCATCGCTTCTGCGCGTTTGGCTTCCAATTGTGCGATAATGTCTGACATTCATCCCCCGACTTTGAATCACTAGGTGCGATATGCCCTAGTCAATGCACAGCCGGTTAGGCAATCGTCAATGTGAAATTAATTGATCGATTAAATTTCAATTGAAACCACCTGTTCCGTAACGGCAGTCTATTTGAACAATACGATTTCTTCAGCCATGCTCGGATGGATAGCAACGACGTCATCGAAAACGCTTTTCGGCATTTTTCCAACAATAGCTATTGCGGCGCCTTGGAGGATTTCGGATGATTCAGGACCAATTAAATGCAAACCAACTACGATTTCATCGCTACCCTGGGTGATCATCTTATATAGCCCGCGTTCCTGTCGGCCTGAAAGCACGTTTTTCATTGGACGAAAGTCGCTCTTATAGACATTGATATCATCGCCAAATTGCGCGCGCGCTTCCTCTTCTGTCATACCGACAGATGCGATCGGAGGGCTTGAGAATACAGCGGACGGGATGTTCGCATATGATATTGTGCGCGGATTACCGCCAAAGACACTATCTGCAAAAGCATGCCCTTCTCGGATGGCAACGGGCGTGAGCTGCACGCGATTGGTGACGTCCCCAACCGCATAAATGCTGTCGACATTTGATTTATTGTCATCGCCCACGATGATTGCACCTGATTTATCTAGCGCTACGCCCGCTTCTTCCAATCCCATATCATTGCTCTTGGGTACACGGCCCGTTGCGACCATCACCACGTCGGCCGTTTGCGGTTCGCCGCCATCATTGAAATGCACCGTCACGGTGCCATCAGTATTTTTCACTATTTTCTGCAGCGGCGCACTCAGGCGAAATTTAATACCTTTTGTCTCACCCATTTCCTTCAACTTGCCAACAATTTCTTGATCATAAGGTCGGAGAATTTTTTCAGAGCGGTTTGCGACGGTCACGTCGCTGCCAAAGGCATGGAAGATACCGGCAAATTCATTGGCAATATAGCCACCACCGACGATGATGATGCTTTTGGGTTTTTCCTCGAGGTGAAATATCTCATTTGAGGTCAACGCATGTTCTTCGCCTTCACATCCTGCCTGAGCCGGCCAGCCACCAGTCGCCACCAAAATATATTTGGCGGTGATTGTCTTGCCGCTGGCAAGCTTGATTGCATTGGGCCCGGTTAGTTCGGCGCGCTCCTTATAGGTTTCGACGCCAGCGTTGCCGAGAGTTCCACCATATAGGCCCTCAAGCCGGTTCACGTCCTCCTGAATAATATCACGCAGACGCGGCCAATCAAATGTTGCTTTTTCAATATCCCAGCCAAAGCGCGACGCTTCATGCAAATCTTCGGCAAAATGCGCACCATAGACGAGCATCTTTTTGGGAACACAGCCTCGGATGACGCACGTACCGCCCATGCGGTATTCCTCGGCAATTGCTACCTTGGCGCCATGGGATGCAGAGATGCGTGCGGCACGAACACCACCCGAACCACCGCCAATGACAAACAGGTCATAATCATATTCTGACATTTTATTTTCCTTGATAGCTCAGGCAGGGAATGCCCGGTTTTTGAGTGTTTCGGTCGAAGGGTCCATTTGGTTACTGTCCCCCGACAAAAGCGCATTGGCCATTTCTTTGCCCAGTTCGACGCCAAATTGGTCAAAAGGATTAATGCCCAACAGAGCGGCGTTAGCGAAAGTACGATGTTCGTAAAAAGCAAGAAGCGCGCCCAATGTCCGTCCATCGAGGTCGTCTAATAGTAAAGTGACGGATGGTCGGTCGCCTGGATAATTTCGGTTGTTATCATCAGAAATGTTTCCGGCCATCAAAGCCGCTGCTTGACCAAAGCAATTGAGTAGCAGGCCCTGATGATGTTCGGCAGCCAGAGAGTGTCCGGGTTCTATTACCGCTAGAAACTCAACCGGCACTATATGCGTGCCTTGGTGAAGCAATTGGAATACCGCATGCTGCGCATCGGTCCCGACGCCCCCCCAAACAATCGGGCTGCTGTGGCGATCGAGCGGCTTCCCATCAGCCATGACCGACTTTCCGTTACTCTCCATTTCCAGTTGTTGCAGATAGTCGGGCAACAAACGCAATCGCTCATCATAAGTGAACATGGCGCGCGTTTCGCAGTCACGGATCTGGTTATAATATTGGTCACAAAAAGCTGCAATGACCGGAATATTTTGATCGAACGGAGCATCTTTGAAATGTTGATCCATCGCGGCAGCTCCCGCCAATAGGTCTTCAAAAACCTCTATGCCGAGAGTCAGAGCAACGCTAAACCCAATCGAGGACCAAAGCGAATAACGCCCCCCAACCGCGGGGGAAAACGGCAGAATTCTGCTTTCATCAATGCCCCATTCAACCGCCGCTTCGGGCATGGCCGTCAATGCAACAATTTTTCCGAAAGGGTCGGCTACCCCCTGCTCTTTCATCCAATCGATAACCGATCGCGCGTTGAGGAATGTTTCTGCCGTCGTGAAGCTTTTGGACGCGATCACGATCATTGTTTTGTGGGCGTCAAACCGTTCCATCACCGGCTCTAACGCGCAGCCATCGATATTAGAGATGACGGCCGTTTCATATTTCTCATCGCCGAGTTTCAAGGCCTGCAACAGCAGTTCCGGTCCTAATGCAGAGCCGCCAATACCTAGGTGAATAATATATTCGATATCGCCAAGTGCGCCCGCATCAATGGCCTGAACGAGTCCCTGCATCCGGTTTTTTAGCAAATTTGCATTTTCAACGCTGGTTGGGGCGCCAATGCCACGCTCGGCCATATGCTCTGCCGGGCGATCTTCGCTGATATTGATTATGGCGCCGGTAGTGAGTGCTTTGATCTGATCCGACAGACCTTTGTCATGTGCAAGCTTTTGAAAGTCCTCAAGTAAGCCACTGTCCATGTGCGTTTTGGAAAAATCGAAATAGATACCGGATTTTTCAAAGCTCAATTTATCCACCCGCTTCGGGTCGGTTTCGAACAACGCTTTCAAGGTTGATGAAGGCCGCTTTTCAATCGCGTTCCAATGATCCAAAACATATTCTTTCTTGTTAATTACAATGACCTATTGGTCTCGCGTTCTCAATCTTAGTTCTATCCTGCGACCCTTTGATGAACAAGGCCAAATCTCTTGCCATCGTCGTTAAATACTGTCTCTTGACCGCACGCGCCATTATCAGCAAAGGAGCGCGATGAAAGATAAATCCGTTCCACGCTCTGAAACCGCTGATTTCATGATCTTCCTTGTAAAACTGGCGTTATTCGTCATAATTTTGCGCAGTTTCATAGTCTCGCCTTTCAATATTCCCTCGGAATCCATGCAGCCACGCCTGATGGTGGGGGACTATCTGCTGGTCGCGAAATGGCCCTATGGGTATTCAAAATATAGCATGCCGTTCAGCGCACCCGTTATTCCGGGACGAATATTGGCTAACAAACCTGAACCCGGTGATGTGGTTGTGTTCAAAGCCCCACCCAGTGGCACAGATGATTATATCAAGCGAGTCATTGGCCTGTCCGGTGACATTATCCAGGTCACAAATGGTATCGTCTCGATCAACGGCAAGCCGGTCGAGCGCAAGAAAATCGATGACTATGTTCATCTAGTGTCTCCTAACAGCCTCTGTTACGCAGCCTATTTCGAAACAACCAATGCAGATGGTGAGCGGATTTGCCGATATCCGCAGTTTCAAGAAACGCTGCCTAATGGTCGAAGCTACAAGATATTAGACGTCAACGAAGCGTCTGAAGGCGACAATACCGATAGTTTTATCGTACCGGATGGGCATATGTTCCTGATGGGCGACAATCGTGACCGTAGCGCGGACAGCCGCTTTCCAGCCATAGAAGGGCAAGCCATTGGTATGGTTCCGCAGGAAAATCTGGTAGGACGCGCGCTGGTGTCGGTCTTCTCCACCGATGGTTCGGCGGAGTGGATCAAACCTTGGACTTGGTTTAGCGCGGCACGATGGGAGCGTATTGGAGAGAGTTTTGAATAAAGCAGAGTTTCTTGACTGGATTGGCCGGTTAACCGGCCAAAAGCCCGGTGACGAGACATTGTACATCCGTGCCTTTACCCATGGTAGCTTTGGCGATGATGACTATCAAAGGCTTGAATTTCTGGGCGATAGGGTGTTGGGTCTGACGATTGCCGCGCGGCTTTATGAGCAATTTCCTGGCGAACCGGAAGGGCAATTGTCCCAGCGGCTCAATGGCCTGGTATCGGGCAAAATCTGCGGTGAGATAGCGCGGGATCTGAGCATATCCGATCATCTCCTGCTCGGTAAACAAGCACGCGATGACGGCGCGCGACAGAGCGCCAAGGTCTTGGGCGATGTTATGGAGTCATTGATTGGCGCTATTTATCTTGATCATGGTTTGGACGTCGCAAGAAAATTTATCCTCAAATATTGGGGAACGCGCATTTCGGGAATGGCAAAAGACATCCGACATCCCAAATCTGCGCTGCAGGAATGGGCGGCGGCGCATAATCGTAAAATGCCGGTATACGAGCTGGTGGAAAAAGTCGGTCCGCATCATGACCTGCGGTTCACCGTCAAAGCCGTTATTAGCAAGGTGGGCGAAGTGGAAGCCACCGCATCGTCTATCCAAACCGCCGAGACAACGGCCGCAAAACTCTTTCTGGAAAAATATACATGACCGAAATATCCGCGCCGCCAAAATGTGGAGTAGTGGCGCTTATCGGCGCACCCAATGCGGGCAAATCGACCTTGATCAATGCGCTGGTTGGCCAGAAGGTCGCGATTACCAGCTCTAAACCGCAAACCACGCGGACGCGTCTGCTGGGCATTGCGATGGAAGAAAATACGCAGCTATTACTGGTCGACACACCCGGTATTTTTGAACCGCATCGCCGATTGGATCGGGCGATGGTTTCGGCCGCTTGGGATGGCGCAGAAGACGCGGATATTATCGTCTTTCTGGTGGACTCGCGTGCAGGCCTTGGCCCCAAGGTCACCTCGATTGTCGAACGGATCAAGCACCGGAAAGAGAAAATAATTCTTGTCCTCAACAAGGTTGATATAGCGGCCAAGGATAAACTGCTCAATCACGCGTCAAAGCTGAACGATCTTTCCGTCTTTGATGAAACTTTTTTCGTAAGCGCGAAAACAGGCGACGGACTGGAAGAACTCAAAGCCTATCTGGTCGCTGCCATGCCCGAAGGCCCGTGGCATTTTCCCGAAGATCAGGTGTCCGATGCCAGTGAACGGATATTGGCCGCAGAAATCACACGAGAACAGGTCTTCCGCCAACTCCATGCCGAACTGCCCTATGCGACCGCCATTGCAATGGAGCAATATAAGGAACGGGAAGACGGATCACTAGAAATCCACCAACAGATATTGGTCGAAAAGCCCACTCAGCGGGCGATCATTCTTGGTAAAGGTGGACATCAGATCAAAGATATTGGCGCCAAGGCACGCGCAGAACTATCCGAGATATTGGGCAAGACCGTCCATCTCTATCTCCATGTCAAAGTCAGCGCCAATTGGGATGAAGATAAAAGCCTGTATCAGGACATGGGATTGGATTGGGTAAAGTAGAGCTCTCAGTGCGCCCATACCGGTCATGGTCTGGGTCATCTTGATGTAACGACCGATTTGTTGCAATATGTGCAGATGTTTCCATAGGAGGGAATGTCATGGCTATCGCCCAACACGCGCCCATCGCGTCGGCAACAGTCGCCAGTGATCTTACGTTCAACGACCTGCGCGCAGCATTAGCTGCCGGTTGGAGAGATTTTAGAGCCCATCCAATATTCGGGCTGTTTTTTGGAGCAATTTATGTGGGGGCGGGGATGTTTCTCTACTTTGCCCTGTTTATCCGTGGAGAAATTGCCTGGTTGATTCCAGCCGCAGCGGGATTTCCGCTGCTTGCCCCGTTTGTTGCTGTAGGACTTTATGAAGTCAGTCGCCGCCGCGAAGCCGGCATGCCGATGAGTTGGCGAGCGGTGCTCGGGGCATTGCGTGGGCGCGGCGATGAACAAATATTAAGTATGGGCGTCATCCTGTTTGTTGCTTTCGCATTTTGGTTGATGGTTGCCCATGGTATTTTCGCCATTTTTCTCGCTGAGTCCGGCATTGGTTCAGAATCACTTGCGCTATTTCAGACAGGCGCTGGTATCATGATGTTGCTGGTAGGTGGTTTCGTAGGCGGGCTAATGGCGTTGGCCTTTTATGCCATAACAGTCGTAAGCCTCCCCATGCTGGTTGACCGCGAAGTTGACTTTATCACGGCCATTATCGTCAGCTTGGCAACAGTGCGATCAAACAAATTTGTCCTACTCGCTTGGGCAGTCGTGATTGCAATCACCCTGTTTGTTGCGATGCTCCCACTTTTTTTAGGACTGCTTGTCGTGCTTCCGGTGCTCGGACACGCCACATGGCATTTATATCGCCGCTCTGTCAGTCAGCCCGAGGCATAGCGAAAAACCACGATGCTCTGATCTCAAGCTGATGAAGTCAGAGGATACACTATCCAACAGCGACAGGATTATCGTGAAATATTTTCCGCATAAGTGGTTCGAAGCTCTCTAGGGAGTCGACTTCGAAATCAGGATCAAATGCTGGCGCATCCCATACATCCACGACTTTAACGGCAAGATCATACCAAGACTCATTCACCCATTGCTTTCGCAAGTCCGTTGGGGCGCCCATATAGTGATAATAATGCTCACCCTGAAAAGCCTGATGATTGTACAATACATGATAGCTGTCACTGCTGATATAGGGTCGCATCATTTCTGCGGCAATCGGTCCGTGATTGGGAACATTAATGGCTTTTCCTATGTCATGACAAAGCGCCACAACAATTTCCTCATCACTGGCACCATCTCTGCGCGCAAGCGTCCCTGCCATCAAGGAATGTTGCAGCTGATCGCAGGCAAAACCGAGAGTATGCTGCTCTAAGGACTTTAACATGCCGATGAAACGGTCAGCAGTATTTTTAAATTCTTCTTTATGCGCGGCGCCGATAATCTTCCACTCTTCGAGTGTACCATCCTGCATTTTGGTAAAGGTTGCTTGAGAAGCCATGTCACAATTTCCTTCTTTTTCCGGTCGTCCGCCATCGATTAAGAGGCAATATGGCCTGTCCCTCGACCAAAGTCTAGTTTTGGGTGCGCGTTACCGCAATTGCCGTAAATGGACATTAAATAATTTTGAAATTTGAGGAAAAACGCGCGGTCAATAATTTAAGTTTTGGATCGATATAACTTTTGCAGAAAGGGCGATCTGGATTGCTGACATAATAGTTTTGAAAACGCTGATCTGACAATTTGAATTCTTTATGTTCCAATATCTGAGTAACCAGTGGTTGGTCAAAACCCTGTTCCAGTATCTTTAGCGCGCGCTGACTTTCGGATGCTTGCCGGGAATCAAAAACATATACTGCACTTCGATATTTTCCTCTCATCTTGTGATGGGATGTGCTGGCATGTGTCCTAAGGTGTACTTCAATCAGTGTCTCAAGCGGAATGGCTGCAACATCAAATTCGATCAACACCGCTTCGGAAAAACTATCGTGTGGCGGATCGGCTTTGACAAATCCTTGCTCTACCTTTTCGACACCGCGTAGAGACTGAAATACAGCTTCGGTACACCAGTGGCATCCACCGCCAAATCCGATTTTTTCCATGGTGTTTCCTTACACTAATATCGAGTATATTTCTGATTTTTGACGAAGCCGCCCCAAATCGGATTGTAGGGATGCACATATTCTGTTGGTGTCACACCGTTGGCATAAAGAAGGCGACGTTCATTGTGCCATTTAAAAATGCCACCCTCCAGATTATAGACCGTCTTAGTGCCCGAAGATACCAAAGCGCCCTGCACCCGATCGGCAAGAACGGAAGAGCGCTGGCCAACCGAGCAATAGAATATTACTGCTTTTCCGGTGGTGATATCGGCAAATTTTTCGACAAAATCTTGTGCCGAAATTTCTGGGTTGATGCGGGTGACGCCTTTTAGATGACTCACGGCAAATTCTGACGGCTCCCGAACATCGAACAAAATTGAGCCCGTATATCATGGTGTTCGCACGAAAAGCTTGCCGCGTTACAATCCTATTCGGCTTTAGCCTTCGCAGGCTTCTTTTTGGCAGCAGGTTTCTTCTTGGCCGCTGGCTTTTTCTTCGCCGCAGCCTTTTTCTTAGGAGCAGCCTTTTTCTTGCGCTTCCTAGCCGGACCTTTGGCTGCGCGGTCATCGATCAATTGCGCCGCTTCTTCCAGTGTCAGCTGATCCTTGTCTACCGTCTTTGGCAAAGACGCATTGGTCGTACCATCAGTGACATAAGGACCATAACGGCCATCCATCAGCTTGATTTCTTCCTCGGTCCGCGGGTGTTTGCCCATGATCTTTAGCGGTTCAGCGCCTCTCCGGCCACCTTTGCCATTTTTCGCCGCATCGGCCAGCTTGGCTACAGCGGCGTTCATACCGATTTCAAACACTTCCGCCGTGTTTTCCAAGCGCGCAGATTTGCCGTCATGGCTCAAATAGGGCCCATAACGGCCGATTAACGCGTTAACTTCCTTGCCCGATTCTGGATGCTTGCCAACTTCGCGTGGCAACGAGAGCAGTTTTAGCGCCCACTCGAGACCAAAATCTTCTGCCGGGACATCTTTAGGAATAGACGATCGTTTGGCTTCCTTTCCTTCGCCACGCTGCACATAGGGACCAAAGCGGCCAACCATCTTGGTCACTTTCTCATCCGTATCCGGATCAACACCCAAATCTTCTGGACCTTCGTCGGCATCGGCATTGGCGCCGCCACCCTGAGCAAAGCGCCGGGTAAATTTACATTCGGGATAGTTGGAACAGGCGACAAAGGCACCAAAACGGCCGCCACGAAGGGCCAATTTGCCTTCGTTACACCGCGGGCAGAGACGCGGATCGGTCCCGTCTTCTTTTTCCGGGAACAGATAAGGCTCAAGGAACTTGTCCAATTCTGCCGTTACTTCTGACGGCAGTTTTTCCATAACTTCAGCCGTCTTTGGCTTAAAATCATGCCAAAAAGCTTCGAGAATTTTTTGCCATTCAGCGCGTCCGCCGCTGACGTCATCCAACTCTTCTTCAAGCCCTGCTGTATATTCATAAGCAACGTAGCGTTCAAAAAATCTTTCAAGAAAGCCTGTTAAGAGACGCCCACTTTCCTCTGCAAAGAAACGATTTCCTTCGGTTCGAACATAGGCGCGATCTTTCAGCGTCTTGATAATCGAGGCATAGGTAGACGGTCGGCCAATGCCGAGTTCTTCCATCTTCTTGACCAGGCTCGCTTCGCTGTAACGTGGTGGAGGCTGGGTGAAATGCTGGTTGGCTTCGACGGACTTCTTAGCCGGGCTGTCACCTTTGGACATCGCCGGCAGCAAGCCGCCATTTTCGTCTTTACTGTCGTCACGGCCTTCTTCGTAAAGTGCCATAAAACCAGGAAATTTAACCACCTGACCGGTAGCGCGCAGACCGGTTTGACCCGTGCCATCGAGCATTTCGACGGTCGTACGTTCGAGACGCGCCGCTGCCATTTGGCTGGCCATAGCGCGTTTCAGTATCAGGCTGTAAAGCTTAGCATGGTCGCCGCTGCCCATTGTGTCGCGGGTAAAGCTGGTGGGCCGGATCGCTTCATGAGCCTCCTGCGCGTTTTTGGCTTTGGACTTATAGATGCGAGGACTGTCGGGCACATAGCTGGCGTCATAGCGATCGGATATCGCCTTGCGCGCGGCGGAAATGGCGCTGCCGTCCATTTGTACGCCGTCGGTACGCATATAGGTAATACCGCCATCTTCATAAAGTTGCTGCGCGATACGCATCGTGTGGCTCGCCGAATAGCCGAGTTTCCGGGCAGCCTCTTGTTGCAAGGTCGAGGTGGTAAATGGCGGTGGCGGGTTGCGGGTCAGTGGTTTGGTTTCGACTGTTTCAATCGTGAACAGGCCATTTTCAACCGCTGTTTTGGCGGCTGTGGCTTCGGCTTCGTTGGACAGGTCCATCTTGCCGAGCTTTTTGCCTTGATGGATGGTGAGCCGGGCTTCGAAAACCTGACCACCCTGCTCCATCTGTGATGTGACGGACCAATATTCCTGCGGATTGAACGCTTCAATTTCACGCTCACGCTCGACGATTAGGCGCAAAGATACAGATTGGACACGGCCAGCGGATTTTGCACCGGGCAGTTTGCGCCACAATACCGGAGAAAGCGTGAAGCCCACCAGATAATCAAGCGCACGGCGCGCACGATAGGCATCGATCAAATCATCATCCAGCGCCCGCGGATTCGCCATCGCTTCAGTCACAGCGGCCTTGGTTATCGCGTTAAAGGTGACTCGATCGACCTTTTCTGGGAGCGCTTTCTTTTTCCGCAAGACTTCCTGCACGTGCCAACTAATCGCTTCGCCTTCCCGGTCAGGGTCAGTTGCGAGAATAAGGCGCGTGGCTTTTTTGGACAGATCGGTAATCGCCTTGAGCTGCTTAGTCTTGTCCGCATAAGGCTGCCATAGCATGGCAAAGCCATCATCCGGATCAACTGAGCCATCTTTGGGCGGAAGATCGCGGATATGACCGTAAGAGGCCAGCACCTTGAAATCCGATCCCAGATAATTTTCGATTGTTTTCGCTTTGGCGGGTGACTCAACGATTACTAATTGCATAATTTCCGATTTTCATTTGTCTCACGTACACACGCGAGGCTGGAACACAGATTGGACGTTCGTCAAGCACTTGATAGACGAAATTGCCGTTTAGCTTAATTTTGTAGGATTTCAACTGGGCAAACTTACGCGGGCTCCCGCGTGGCGTGTCAGTCGCCCTGCCAATTCTAGTTCCAGGAGAATCATTTGCACCAATGCCGCGGACATTTGGGATTGCCGGATGAGTTCATCGATGGAGACAGGCGTCATGCTGAGCAAGTCGGTTAGTGACTGGCGGTCAGCTGCCTTGATGTCTTCAACCGATATTTCTCTTAGTTTTGATGGGTCACCTTGTGCATCAAACAGATCATAGGGTGTAATCGCCCGTTCAGCCCGATCATCAAAATGACGGATGAGTTCCAGAACATCATCGGAGGACTGGATCAGGGTTGCGCCTTCCCGAATCAATCCGTTGCAGCCTCTGGAGCGCGGATCTAGCGGCGAACCGGGCACCGCCATCACATCGCGCCCGGCCTCTGCTGCCAGTCTGGCGGTAATCAGCGAGCCTGATTTTGGGGCGGCTTCTACAACCACCGTACCGCGAGCAAGGCCAGCGATGATACGGTTGCGATAGGGAAAGTGACGTGCCTTTGGCTCCGTGCCTGGCGGCTGTTCTGCCAATAGCAGCCCATCACGGGCGATTTGCTCCTGCAAGCCTTCATTCTCCGGCGGGTAGCTAATGTCTATTCCGCCAGCAATAACAGCAATAGCGGAATTGTTGATCGATCCCTGATGAGCAGCAGTATCAATGCCGCGTGCCAGACCAGACACAATCGATATGCCTTCTGTCGTCAGGCTATTGGCTAGGTCTCTGGCGAAGCGGCATGCTGCGGCCGAAGCGTTGCGGGCGCCGACTATCGCAACTGCAGGTCGGCCAAGCAGAGACAGTTTACCACGATAGATAATAGCGGGCGGCGCGTTGCTGAGTTCTGCAAGCAGCGCGGGGTAATCTGAATCCCCGAGAAACAGATAGCGCGCTCCTAGCTTTTGGACATAGTCGATTTCTCGCATAACGGCATCTTGGTCCGCAAGGCGCGGTGCTTTGCCCCCGCCTCTGGCGGCAAGTTCCGGAAGAATGTCTAATGCTTTAGCGGCAGAACCATAGCGTCTGATGAGCTGAACGTAGCTTACCGGGCCAATATTGGCGGATCGAATCAGCCTCAGCCGATCAAAATTGTCTCTCATGCTGCGTACCGTGTTACCGATAGGGATCAGGAGGCTCCGACCTTTGGTTCTTCGCCTGCCATAAGTCGTTCAACATTAGCGCGATGCTTCCAAAAAACAAGCAACGCAAAGCCGATGAACATCGGTATCCACGAATAATGACCTAATATTACCGCCGTTATGGGTACAGAAACAGAAGCCAACATCCCGCTAACGGAAGAATAACGCAATATCAGTAACCCGCAAAGCCACGTAATTGCGAATACTATGCCCAATATAGGGTCCAATGCGACAACAATACCGAGCAAAGTTGCAACGCCTTTACCACCCTTGAATTTCAACCAAATCGGATAAAGATGTCCTAAAAAAGCCCCGAGTCCAGCCAGTACGCCAAACCCATGCTCAAAATGCGCAGCAATAAGAACTGCTACAGCACCTTTTCCAACATCCAGCAAAAGCGTCAGCGCTGCGATCGCCTTATTGCCGGTTCGCAAAACATTAGTTGCGCCAATATTACCTGAACCGACGTCTCGAAGATCACCGCCTCCGGTTAACCGCGTTAACAGCAGCCCAAAGGGTATTGACCCCAGCAAATAGCCGAAGAAAACCGCCAATATTGGTTCAATCCACATGGATTGCATAATACCAAATCCCTTCCAATTTCGGGGAGCTATCTGCATCAGCGCGTTTCGGCAAGGGTTTTGCGTTGTAAAAACAGGTAAGATCAACTGGTTGTGGGGTTAGTTGAAGCGGTTGATGAACCCGCCCACCGGCGTTAAAGGTGCAGCAATGATAAGCAAACCAGTAGAAGCCTCTAGCCCAATTTTATTCTTCGACACTGGTGTAGGAGGGCTTTCCGTTTTGCGCGAAGCGCAGAAATTATTGCCCAACGCCCCGATAGTTTACGCTGCTGATTATGCCGGCATGCCTTACGGAACGAAATCGGAGGAGGAACTTTCCACGCGCATTCCCTTGCTCTTAGGTCGGCTTGTGGAGCGCTATAAACCGCAGTTGGTTACGATAGCATGTAATACGGCGTCCACGATAGCGCTCGATGTGGTCCGGTCCGTCTTAGACATACCTGTCGTAGGAACAGTGCCAGCGATCAAACCCGCCAGCCAAATGTCTAAAACCGGTGTTATAGGTTTGCTCGGAACACAAGCGACAATACGGCAACCCTATGTGGACCGTTTGGCGGCCGAATTTGCCGCTGATAAAACAATCTTACGCTTCGGTGCCCCGGATTTGGTCAATGCCGCGGAAGCCAAACTCCGAGGAGAATTGCCGGATCCCGAACTTATTGATGCAGCAGTGGCCGGTTTGCTTAGCCAACAGCGCGGCGATGAGATTGATACGATAATATTAGCATGCACGCACTTTCCTTTAGTGCAAGACGAGTTACAAAAATCTTTTGTGAGAGCTATTCAGTTTATCGATGGTTCCCAGGGTATTGCGCGGCGAATTGCCTATCTAACCCGTGAAGTCATATGGCCAGAAGTCCCCAAAAGCGGGGTTTTTGTTACGACTGGTGACCTTATCCAATTGGAACTGTATCAGAAAACACTTGAGCAATTTGGATTGACCAGATTGGAAGCGCTTTAGCCTATTAGCTTATTGCGAATGGTTCGCGCTGGAAATTCCTCAAAAAGGGCGTTAGTGGCCTTTTCAAGGGATCGCTTGTTAAGAGAATGACACAGGGAATGGTGTAAAGTGGACTACGATAAAGTTTTTTCTCAGGCGATTGACCGTCTTCACAGTGAGGGCCGTTATAGGGTTTTTATCGACATATTGCGGAACAAGGGAACTTTCCCCAACGCACGCTGCTTTGCGCACCATAACGGACCCAAGCCGGTAACCGTTTGGTGTTCCAATGATTATCTTGCAATGGGTCAGCATCCTGATGTGATTGCGGCAATGGAAGAAGCCTTACACGATGTAGGAGCTGGCTCGGGCGGTACCCGCAATATTGGCGGCAATACACATTACCATGTGCAGTTAGAAAGCGAATTGGCAGATTTGCATGGTAAGACCGGGGCTTTGTTGTTCACTTCTGGCTATGTTTCGAACGAAGCGACGCTCTCAACACTGACTAAAATATTACCGGGTTGCGTCATTTTCTCCGATGAGTTGAACCACGCTTCAATGATCGCAGGGATTAAGAATAGCGGTTGTGAGAAACGCGTTTTCCGTCACAACGACTTGGAACATCTTGAAGAATTATTGGCCGCAGAAGATTCTGATGCGCCAAAGTTGATCGCTTTCGAAAGCATCTATTCGATGGATGGTGATGTTGCTCCACTGCACGCTATTTGCGATCTAGCTGACAAATATAATGCGCTTACTTATTGCGATGAAGTGCATGCCGTTGGCATGTATGGGGAGCATGGTGGTGGTATTTCGGAACGGGACAAAGCGGCCGACCGTATCACGATCATCGAAGGCACCTTGGCTAAAGCGGTTGGCGTCATGGGCGGTTATATTACGGCTGATCAAAAAATTATCGATGTTATAAGATCTTATGCCCCGGGCTTTATTTTCACCACCAGCCTTTCTCCAGTCCTTGTTGCCGGAGCTCTGGCAAGCGTCAGGCATCTGAAAAAGTCAAACAGTGAACGTGATGGTCAGCAAGCGGCTGCTCAATCTTTAAAAGATATGTTCTCTGATGCTGGCCTGCCTGTGATGGACTCTACCACTCACATCGTCCCATTGTTGGTAGGTGATCCCGTAAAAGCCAAAAAAATCAGCGATATCCTTTTGGCAGAATATGGCGTTTATGTGCAACCGATCAACTACCCGACCGTACCGCGCGGTTTGGAGCGACTGCGCTTTACGCCCGGCCCTGTTCATACCGAACAAATGATGATTGATCTCACCAAGGCCTTAGTCGAAATCTGGAGCCGGATGGAATTGCAACTCGCGGCTTGAGAGCGTTTCTCTGGAGTTTTTTGGAATTTGATAGCTATAGATGGGCATGACTAAAGACGCCCATTGGATAGAACCCCATCCTCACGGAATATATATTAAGCCTGCCGACGCCTGGATAGATCCTTCTAGGCCGGTCTCAAGAGCATTGGTCACGCATGGACACGCCGACCACGCAAGAGGCGGCCATGACAAAGTTTGGGCGACCCCTGAAACCCTGGCAATCATGGGATTGCGATACGGCACTCATTCTGGGCAAGCGGTGCGCTATGGCGACGGTTTCGAACTTGGCGGTGTAAAAATCAGTTATCATTCTGCGGGTCATGTTTTGGGTTCGGCGCAGATATTGATGGAGTATCAGGGCGAGCGGGTTGTCGCTACGGGCGACTATAAGAGGCGGACCGATCCGACTTGCAAATCCTTTGAAGTCATATCTTGTGATATTTTTATAACCGAAGCTACGTTCGGGTTACCGGTATTTAAACATCCTGATACCGCTATTGAAATCCGTAAATTGCTCTTATGCCAAAAAGCCAACCCGGATCGTTCCATTTTGGTAGGCGCTTATGCTTTGGGCAAGGCTCAGCGCCTCATTGGTGAATTGAGAATAGCTGGCTATCATGATCCCATCTATTTGCATGGCGCTTTGGAAAAAATGTGCCGCTTGTACCAGGAATTAGGCATTGATCTCGGTGATATTCGATCGGTTATGGGCAGTGAGAAGGAGGCCATGCGCGGTCAAATTATATTGGCCCCGCCGTCTGCTCTTAATGATCGCTGGAGTCGTCGGCTGCCAAATCCTGTGACGGCTATGGCATCGGGTTGGATGAGTGTCCGGCAAAGGGCGCGTCAACGTAATGTTGAGCTGCCTCTTATCATCTCGGACCATGCCGATTGGAGTGAACTGACGCAGACTATCAAGGACGTTTCCCCTTCTGAAACATGGGTCACTCATGGACGAGAAGAAGCGTTGGTTCGTTGGTGTTCTCTCAATCAAATGAAGGCGAGAGCGTTGGAGCTAGTTGGTCGCGAAGAGGAAGATGATTAAATCATGCAGGCATTTTCGGACCTTCTTGACCGCCTTATCTACACCCGGTCGCGCAATGCCAAACTTGGCCTGATTAGTGATTTTCTTAAAAGCACACCCGACCCGGATCGCGGATGGATATTGGCGGCGCTGACCGGTGAACTCGATTTTCCAAATGTTAAAGCTTCTGCTGTGCGGAATATGGCGATGGAACGGGTCGATGAAACATTGTTTCGATTAAGTCGTGATTTTGTCGGGGATACAGCAGAGACCGTCGCACTAATCTGGCCTGAGCACAGCAAGACCTCGCTCTCAGAAATACCTTCTGTTGGTCAGGTGGTCGATGAACTAACAGCGATCAGCCGTTCTGATGCCCCTAAATTGCTCACAAATTTTATGGACCTTATGGGGGCAAACGAGCGCTACGCGCTGCTCAAACTGGCAACAGGAGGGATGCGTGTTGGCGTTTCTGCAAGATTGGCGAAAGCCGCCTTTGCTCAGGCGTTCGAGATTGCGGTGGAGGAAATTGAAGAGGTTTGGCATGCTTTGGCACCGCCCTATTCCGAACTATTTGCGTGGGGAGAAGGCAGAGGTGACCGCCCCAATTTAACTGGCGTAGCTTTTTTCCGGCCATTCATGCTTGCACATCCGTTGGAAGACAAAGCAGTTAGTATGACAGACTATGCCGCAGAGTGGAAATGGGATGGCATACGCGTCCAGATTGTCGGAACCGGAGAGGACACGAAACTGTTCAGTCGCGGCGGAGATGACATTACACAGGCCTTTCCAGATGTAGCAAAGGCTTTCGACCATGACGCTGTGCTAGATGGCGAATTGTTGGTTCGGGGAGAATTTCAAGGCGGTGAGGCAGCAAGTTTCAACGCGTTGCAGCAAAGACTAGGTCGCAAAAAAGTGTCGGCAAAAATGCAGGCGGAATATCCTGCATTCGTTCGTCTATATGATATTTTATTTGATGGCCAAACAGATTTGCGAGAACAGAGTTGGACTAATCGCCGTCAAAAATTGGAAAAATTCGCACCTCAATTGGATACCGAACGATTCGACATCTCGACGGTTTTGAAGGCCCGCGACTTTGATCATTTAAGCGAAATTAGAGATGGAGCCAGAGACGCCGCGATTGAGGGTGTCATGCTAAAACGCAGAGACAGTTCCTATATATCAGGTCGGAAAACGGGTCTGTGGTACAAATGGAAACGCGACCCTTTAGTAGCAGATTGCGTGATGATGTACGCCCAGCGCGGGTCGGGAAAAAGATCCTCTTTTTATTCTGATTATACGTTCGGATGCTGGACAGAAGATGGAGAATTATACCCCGTTGGAAAGGCTTATTCCGGCTTTACGGACGAAGAACTGAAGATGCTTGATCGGTTCGTGCGGCAAAATACCTTAAACCGTTTTGGCCCTGTTCGCGAAGTCGAAAAAACGATGGTTTTAGAGGTTGCGTTTGACTCTATTCATCAGAGCAAACGGCACAAATCGGGCTTGGCTATGCGTTTTCCAAGAATATCTCGCATAAGATTGGACAAGCCAGCCGCTGAAGCAGACCGTGTTCAAACACTTGCGAACATGGTCACCTAAAAAGAGGCCTGCAGAGCCGAAGCACTGCAGGCCTAGGGGATTGGAGTGCCAGGCAATTATGGCATGACAACTGTGTCAATGGCGTGGATTACGCCGTTAGATTGATTAACGTCCGCCATCACAACTTTAGATGTGCCACCGTTCGCATCGGTGAGCATGAGCGAACCGTCATTACCCATGGACGCTTTTAGAGCGCCGCCCTGTACGGTTGGAATAGAGGCAATTCCATCAGGTGCGTTCTTGATCAAACCCATGACGTCTTTCGCTTTGAAACGACCTGCAACAACGTGATAGGTTAGAATTGAGGTTAAGGTCTCTTTATTCTCTGGCTTTACCAATGTTTCCACTGTTCCTGCCGGAAGTTTTGCGAACGCGGAATTTAGCGGCGCAAAAACCGTGAACGGGCCATCGCTCGACAATGTAGCGGCAAGATCAGCAGCGGTTACTGCCGCTACCAACGTTGAAAAATCATCGGTACTGGCTGCTTTTTCGACGATATTCTGTGACGACATTTCCGCGTGATGTTTCATGCCAAAAGCGCTGCTGCCACTTACCAGTGCCAGCGAACCAGCCAATGCTATTGCAACTTTGGAAAAACGAATATTCTTCATGGGGTAACTCCTAAAAATTTATATCCGAAGATGGATATGTGAGGAGTTACGAGGCGACTTTTCCAACGGATGCAAAATTGTTCAAATAATTGTTATTTTCCCGATAGCCACTGGTTCACCCGTGGGTTTGGCATGCGGTATGTCGGAGGGAGGTTCCATGGAAAGTTGCAATATTGCTGCCGCGTTGATTAATTGACGATGGTCGCTGGGAACTGTCATGGTGCTGATGCCGTCACGGCCAATTTGTCCCAAAGAACGAGGTATGCCGTCGCTGCCAACGATCCATAGTTCCGGGGCGGTGTCGGTTTCTGGCATGCCGTTTATATCGACTCGCATTTTGGCGGTTTCAGGATTGTAGGACACGGCGAGAACCAAACCTTCAATGTCTCCAGTCAGTTGCGCAACCGCTACAGATTGGGTGTCGGAGGTTGACCTAATCGGTGCTGGACCGACGATAATTACGAGCGCGAGGCAGGCGGCTAGTGCGCCGGAAATAATTGCCCCCGTTCGCCAGCGTTTCATCTGGGCGATCACACCATTAGATGAGCCGTTATCCAGACGCTTCTCTATGCTAGCCCAAACAGAAGCCGCTGGCTCGGATTCCTGAAATTCTTGAAAAAGTGGATCAATCCGCTGGTTCCATTCATCGACTGCCTGCGCAAACTGGGGGTCTGATAGCTGTTTGCGAAGCGCAATAGCCTTCTCATCGCCATCCAGCAACCCGAGCACCAGCTCAGCAGCCAGTGCTTCGTCGTCTTTCAGCAGTGTTGTCTCTTCAACCATCGTTCATGCAATCCTTCAACCGTTTCAATCCCCGGCGAACCCAGCTTTTTACGGTTCCCAGAGGCGTATCCAGTTTTTGCGCCAGCTCGTTATAGCTGTGCCCTTCAAAAAAAGCGGTGCGGATGACGTTCCGTTGCCGTGCTTCCAGACTATCGAGGCATTTGTTCAAAATATGTGCACCTTCCTGTGTTTCCAGATTTTCCAGCACGCTGCGCTCAGCGGAAGCCATTTCCTTGATGGTCTCATCCGAAACCATCATCCGATTACCGCCTGAACGCTTGCGATCAATGGCGGTGTTGCGGGCGATAGTCGCCAGCCATGTTATCGGGCTGGCACGCTTCGCATCAAACCGCCGCGCATTGCGCCAAATCTTGACATAGGCATCCTGCAGTGCATCTTCCGATGCTTGGCGATCATTTAAGATACGGAGGCAAACCCCAAAAAGTTTCGCCGAGGTCAGATTATACATCTCCTGAAAAGACTGACGGTCACCATCAGCGACTTTCCAGATCAGGGCTGAGAGCTGCGCGCGAGCGCGATCTGTTTCATTGGTTTGGGACATATTCTCCTTCGCAGAAACTATGATAGTTCACCAAAGTTTCAAGTACCTATAATGGCAGCGAACCGGTCACGGTCCACATTGCCGCCGGAGATTGTAATGACTGTTCTGTCGGTCACGGGGGCTTTACCGGACAATATCGCAGCTAAGGCCACCGCGCCACCCGGCTCAACTACCAGACGCAGCTTTTCAAACGCCACCCGCATCGCATGATGTACTTCCGCCTTGGTGACGGCCACACCCGTCGCATTGCGTTCTCTCAACACGTCAAAAGTCAGTGGTGAAACCAGCAAGGTCTGCAAGGCATCACATTCAGTCGGCGGTGGATTATCCTCTACCGGAACGATGCTGCCACCTTCCAGCGATCGTTTCATATCGTCCCAGCCTTCCGGTTCGACAATCGTTATGTCGGCCTCAGGATTGACCAGCGACATCCCTGTTGCCAATCCGCCGCCGCCGCAACAAGCAACCAGATGATCGGGCGCGCCACCTGCTTGGGCGATCATCTGTTCTCGAATCTCTACACCGGTGCTGCCCTGCCCCTCGATAATCCAGGGATCGTCAAAACTGGGCACCACGACCGCGCCGCTTTTGCCGGCAATTTCTGCCGCTAAATCTTCCCGCGAATCCGCCAAGCGATCATAGGTAATAACTTCTGCGCCCAACTTCTTCGTATTCTCCAGTTTCGCCAGCGGTGCATCAGCTGGCATGATGATAATAGCATTCACGCCAAGGCGCTGCGCCGCCCAGGCAACACCCTGTGCATGATTACCGCTGGAAAAGGCCACCACGCCGCTCTTGCGTTGCTCTTCGTCGAGATCGGTAAGACGGTGCCATCCGCCACGTATTTTAAAGGCTCCGATTGGCTGCAGACATTCTGCTTTGCACCAGATTGTTTTTCCATCGATGGTCAATGGCAGCAACGGCGTTTTGGGTAGAATATCCGCCACCTTGCCCGCGGCTCTCTCAACCCCCGCTGCACTTGGTTTCCGGTTCGGGTTCAAAAGTAATTGCTCTGTCATGGCGTCCTTCTATATGCGGTTAGATGATTCCTCTAGCAAAATGAGTGCACATTATGAGCAAGCTTCTGGTGATTGGTGCAGGCGGTGTCAGTTCGGTCGCCGTGCACAAGATGGCACAGCTGATAGCGGCAGGAACAGGTCCGTTTTCTAAGATCATGTTGGCCAGTCGTACGGTTTCTAAATGTGAAGCCATTGCCGAGTCCGTTAAGACCCGCACCGGCGTGGCAATCGAAACTGCGCAGATTGACGCAGATGACGTGCCTGCCATGACCGCACTTATCGAACAGGTGAGCCCTGCTCTAGTCGTCAATCTGGCCCTGCCTTATCAGGACTTGCCAATCATGGATGCCTGCCTGGCGACCAAGACTGATTATATCGACACAGCCAATTACGAACCGCGCGACGAAGCCAAGTTCGAATATAAGTGGCAATGGGATTATCAGGACCGCTTCAAGGATGCCGGTATCATGGCGCTGCTCGGTTCCGGCTTTGATCCCGGGGTGACTTCCATTTTTACGTCATGGCTGAAGAAACATCATTTTGACCGGATCGACACGGTCGACATTCTGGATTGCAATGGTGGTGACCATGGCCAGCACTTCGCGACCAATTTCAATCCGGAAATAAACATCCGCGAAGTGACGGCCCCGGCGCGCCATTGGGAAAATGGTGAATGGGTCGAGACCCCTGCCCTGTCCCATAAACAGGAATTTGATTTCGAGGCCGTGGGTCCGAAAAACATGTATCTCATGTATCATGAGGAAATTGAATCACTCAAAACCCATATTCCGGAAATCAAGCGGATCCGGTTCTGGATGACCTTTGGCGATGCCTATCTGACTCATCTCGAAGTATTGCAAAATGTCGGCATGACACGGATTGATCCAGTCATCTATGAAGGACGCGAAATTATACCTCTGCAGTTCCTGAAAGCGGTATTGCCCGAACCGGCGAGCCTCGGCGAAACAACCAAGGGCAACACCAATATCGGTGTTATAGCGACCGGTGAAAAAGATGGCGTCCAGAAAACGCTGTACGTCAAAAATATCTGCAGCCACGAGGCGGCGTTTGAGGAAACCGGCAATCAGGGTGTCAGCTATACCACCGGCGTGCCGGCGATGATCGGATCAGCCTTGATGCTGTCCGGGCAATGGGCCGGCAAAGGCGTCTTCAATATGGAAGAATTTGATCCCGATCCGTTTATGAATATGCTCAATGAACATGGGTTGCCGTGGACACTGGAAGAGCTGGATGGGCCACTAGGCTTTTAGATGGAAACCAAGGCAGGTGATCCCGGCGCGTTTGCGCATTTTGATCTGGCGCGGGTCCCCTCGCCTGCTTTTGTTGTGGACGAAGCCGCTGTTCTCAAAAATCTGGAAATATTGGCGGATGTGAAAGCGCGGTCCGGCGCAAAAGTGCTGCTCGCGCTCAAAGCTTTTTCAATGTGGTCCTTGGCACCGCTCATCGATCAATATCTGGACGGCTTTTGTGCGTCAGGACTTTGGGAAGCAAAGCTAGCCAACAAGCATTTCAACGGTCCTATCAGTAGCTATTCCCCTGCCTACAAGGCTGATGACCTTTTCGAGATTGCGGCCCTTTCCCATCATGTCACTTTCAACAATCCTGCACAAATTGGCCATTGGAAAAACCGGTCCATAGCCGGTCTGGATGATTGCGATATTGGCCTTCGACTGAACCCCGAAATTGCACTGGGTGAAACACCAAAATATGATCCCAGTCAGCAGCACAGCCGTTTGGGTTTTCCGGTGTCGCAACTGCAGGCCGATCACTTTGATGATATTTCTGGTATCCATTTCCACAATCTGTGTGAACAGAATTTTGATGCACTGGAACAGACATGGGCGAAAATCGAACCGCTTGTCGCGCCCTATTATGATGCGCTCAAATGGATCAATCTGGGCGGCGGTCATCATATCACCCGTGATGATTATGATCGCGAAGCGCTGGTTGAGTTTCTAACCAATCTGAAGGCCAAGTCCGGTTGCGAGATTTATCTCGAACCCGGCGAAGCGGTTGCGCTTGATGCCGGGATATTGGTAGGCGAGATACTGGATATTTTCGAGAATAGCATGCCGATTGGTATCACCGACATTTCGGCCACCTGCCATATGCCCGATGTAATCGAAGCACCTTATCGCCCCGCGATGTTGAAAGAAGCCAGGTACGGGGACGCTATCAGACTTGGCGGACCGAGCTGTCTGGCAGGTGATATTATCGGCGATTACCGGCTGCCGGAACCGGCACATATTGGCCAGCGGATCGCCTTTCTCGATCAGGCTCATTATTCGATGGTCAAAACCAATACATTTAACGGCGTCCCGCTGCCCTCGATCTGGTTGTGGAACAGCGACACTGATAAACTACGCTGCATGAAGCAGTTTGATTGGACGGAATTTCGCGACCGGCTCAGTTAAAATTCTGGATAAATTGCTGCATCGGAATATTATTCCGCAATTGTGCCATAATTATCCGCCATAGAGACTTTACAGATTGCCAAAGCGGCCATATAGCCGCCCTCGCTGCCCCATGGCCACTTGTGATTCCGCAAGGCAGCTCAATCGATCTTAAAATCTAGGGGGTCCCTTGAGTTGCACAATTTCCATGATGCGCAGGAGCTGACGAAGGCTCTTTGCCCCGATATTCCAGTCCTACTGAACCGCCCGCACGCTGCGCGGCGCGCGGCGCGCTATTTTGTCGAGCAATTTCCCGGCAAGTCGCTTTATGCGGTAAAGGCGAATCCATCGCCCGCGCTGTTGAAGCTGTTGTTCAGCGAAGGCGTGACCCATTATGATGTTGCGTCGATTGATGAAGTGCGTCTGGTCCACAACACGCTGCCCGATGCCATATTGTGCTTCATGCACCCGATCAAATCGGAAGCGGTAATCCGCGAAGCCTATCATGACCACGGCGTGCGCGTGTTCTCGCTCGACAGCATGGATGAGCTGGAAAAGATTGAACGCGCCACCGGTCATGCGGAAGATCTGACGCTGTGTGTACGGATCAAGGTTGCATCGGAATTTGCCCAGATCAGCCTGGCATCGAAATTTGGCGTTGATGTGGATGAATCCACCGCCCTCCTGCAGCGGGCGCGTCAGGCCGCCGATGCGCTGGGGATTTGTTTCCATGTCGGCAGTCAAGCGATGACGCCGCTTGCCTATGTCCATGCTTTGGAACGCGTACGGACAGCGATTGTCGAGGCGTCCATCACCGTGGATATCGTTAATGTCGGTGGTGGTTTTCCGTCTATCTATCCGGATATGGCGCCGCCATCGCTAAACCATTATTTTAGCGCGATTGATCGAACATTTGAAGATTTGCCAATCAGCTATTCGGCAGAACTATGGTGTGAGCCGGGCCGTGCATTATCCGCGGAATATAATTCGCTGATCGTTAAGGTGGAACAGCGCCGCGGAAATGAGCTCTATATCAATGACGGTGCTTATGGCACCTTGTTTGATGCTGCCCATATTGGATGGCGCTTTCCGGTACAATTGCTGGGTGAACGATCAGGCGAAGCGGCATCAACCGAATATAGTTTCTATGGCCCCACCTGTGACGACATGGATCATATGGCAGGCCCCTTTGTCTTGCCCGCTGATGTGAAAGCTGGCGACTATATTGAGATTGGCATGCTCGGCGCTTATGGATCAGCGATGCGGACCAAGTTTAACGGCTATGGATCTATTGATGACCATGATGTGGCGGACGAGCCGATGGCCAGCCTCTATGTCGGTGACAATCTGGATCGTACAGACCGCGAAAATGTGGTGTCTTTCCCCGGCGCATAGCGTCCGATTAAGTTGCATTTGACAATTTACAATATGTGACGCAGGTTCCGCCCGATATTTGGGAGGATATTATGAGCACAGCAATTTTGGCGCCAGCAGCCCTATTGATCATCTGGTCAATCTTCATGCTTTTCTGGATGGCCGGGACGCGGCTGCCTGCGGCTAAGAAAATGGGCATAGACATCACGGCGAAGCCTGGTGGACGCGGGCCCGATATTGATCCCAACATGCCGGACAAGGTCGCCTGGAAATCGCACAATTATACCCATCTGATGGAACAACCGACATTATTTTACGCGACGGTCATTATTCTAGCCCTCGCGGAGGCGGGAACAGGGATCAATCTTTGGCTGGCTTGGGCCTATGTCGGGTTGAGGATCGCGCATAGCATCTGGCAAGCAACAATCAATCTGGTCAATGTGCGCTTTTTGCTGTTTGTAGCATCGACAATCTGTTTGCTGATCATGGCAATGAATGCATTTTTCACGACTTTTGTTTGATTTTTTTGGGGGAATAATAATGGAAAATAACTTAATCTTACAGCCTGTTGTGGTGCTTGTCTTATGGACAATGGTGATGTGGTTGTGGATGTATGTGACGCGCATACCAGCGATGAACAAAGCGCAGGTCGATCCTGACAAGCTCAGCCGTGAATCTACTGCTGGCGGCCTAGACGCCGTGCTTCCGCCGGAAGTGCAATGGAAGGCGCATAACTATAATCATCTGCTGACTGAGCCAACGTTGTTCTATGCGATATGCATTGTGCTAGCGCTGGTTGGACAGGGTGATGGTCTCAACCTGATCATTGCTTGGGCTTATGTTGGCTTACGTGTGGTGCATAGTCTTGTCCAAGCGACGGTGAATAAGATCATGGTCCGCTTTTTGGTATTTGCAACGTCGAGCCTGTGTATTATTGCCTTGGCAATTCACGCTGCGATTGCGGTGTTCCACTAACTAGAAACGGCCCTCCCCATGTCCAATCTATTGAATGTCGCAATCGTCCAAGCGGCACCTGTTCCCCTGTGTATTGACAGGGGCATTGATCAGACCGTCGCTTTGACCCGCGATGCTATAGATCAAGGGGCGAAGTTGATTGGCTTTGGAGAGACATTTCTGGGCGGCTATCCCATCTGGCTCGATGAGGCACCTGGTGCTGCACTGTGGGATCATCCCGGTAGCAAGGCTCTGCATCGAATGTTGATGGACCAAGCGATAATCGAAAATGACCAGCGACTTGCACCGCTGCAAGAACTAGCTGATGCCAGCAATGCGTGCATCTCGGTCGGCGTCCATGAACGTTTGCGTTCGAGCCTGTACAACAACCAAATGCTATTTCGCCCGAACATGCCGGTTTTGAACCATCGCAAGCTGGTTCCCACCCATGGCGAGCGACTAATCTGGAATCGAGGCGATGGGTCGACCGTCGGGGTGCATCAAGCTGATTGGGGTCGTGCAGGCAACCTCATTTGCTGGGAACATTGGATGCCGCTTGCACGTGCAGCGATGCATAATTTGAGAGAAGATGTGCACGTCGCGGCCTGGCCTACGGTTCGAGAAACCTATCAGATTGCCTCTCGGCATTATGCTTTTGAAGGCGGATGTCATGTGCTGGCCGCCGGGACCCTGCTGCACCGCGACGATTTACTCGAAGGTCTTAAGCTAGTCGGTGGCGATGCCGAGGCTCTCGCACTATTCAAGGAAATTCCAGATACGCAACTTCAATTTGGTCAGAGCATCATTGTTGGTCCCGATGCATCGGTTCTCGCTGAGGCTGGTGATAAGGCCATGATCCTGACGGCTGAAATCGACCTGGATGCCGGTAAAGAGGCAAAAGCCGCTCTCGATGTTGACGGCCATTATTCGAGGGCAGATGTGTTCGATCTAACCGTGGATACCCGTTCAAAGGCAGGAGTAAACTGGTCCGAACAATAAAATCTACATGCTATTTCTTGGAAAAGCTCGACACCAGTTCGACATGGGTGGACCATAGAAACTGACCCACAGGCCACAGCGTATCAAGTCTATAGCCAGCGTCACATAACTGCTTTGCATCCCGCGCAAAACTTGCTGGATTGCAGCTGATATAGCAAAGCTTCGGTACGTCAGATTGTGCAATTTGGGCAACCTGGTCTCGAGCACCAGCACGAGGTGGATCCAGTATCACAGCGCCAAAACGGTTTAATTCCTCTGGACTAAGAGGTCGCCGGAACAAATCGCGATGCTCGGTAAATATTTGACGTTTGGACAGGTTAGCCGCCATTTTCAAAGCGCTGATGGCATCGCGGGAACCTTCGGCAGCATAGACCTTTCGATTCTTGCCAAGCGCAAAGGTGAAGGTGCCAAGGCCGGCGAACAAATCGGCCACTAATTTCGTATCACCAATAGTGTCGAGCATTGCAGACACCAGAGCAGCCTTTCCATCACTTGTTGGCTGCAAAAAACTGTTATGCGGCAATGCAACGACCGTTCCATCAAAGGTAACGGTAACCGGTTCTGGCTCCCATTGGGTTTCCGGACCATAGCCATTGTCGACAGACAGGCGCGCAAGTTTATTAACCTCAGCAAAATCGGCCAAATTCTCTCGTTGTTCCAAGGTTTCCGGTTCGTAATTTTTGATACAAAGGTCGACGCCTTGGTCCGCCAAACTCATCTCAACATTCATGTCATGTTTGCGCCGCGCTACGGACTTCAGAAAGTTGCGCAGCGGGGCGATCACATCAAAAAGCTCTGGCCGCATGATTTCGCATTGTTTCAAATCGATTATTCGATGGCTACCGGCGCCACTAAACCCCAGTTTGAACGACTTACCCATCATAGCAGCGCGCAGGCTTGCGCGAATACGGCTTTTCGGTTTCGAAATTTGTGGCGGGTGCAATGTTCCGGCACTTAAACCTTGCCCCTCCAGCGCATAAGCCACGCGATCAGTTACGAATTGCGCATAACTGTCATCATCCAGCTGCTGAAGACTACAACCACCACATTCTTTAAAATGTTGGCAAGGCGGTTCAACGTGATGCGGACCTTTAACCAGTCCGCCATCTTCGCTCAACCGATCAAGCGGTGCGGAAAAAGCCACATGGCGCCCATCAGCGGTAACGCCGTCGCCCTTTGCGGCCACGCGCAATATAATATTAGTATCGATTTCAGTGGTCATAGGCACTCTTGTAGTGCTTTAGGGATATGATCAATCAGTATCTCTGGAGAAAAGGCAGGTCCGGCAAGTTTGGCGGCTCGACCATGCAACCATTGTCCTTGTTTGGCAGCCAGAAAAGGATCTTTTTCATTCGCAAAACGCGCCGCGATCATGCCCGCAAGAACGTCTCCCGTCCCCGCTGTCGAAAGCCAGCTGGATGCAGCTGGTGCCAGCGCCTGGCGTCCTGAAGGGCTGGCGATCACGCTGTCACTGCCTTTGTAAACAACAACCGTCCCGCTATCTGCAGCCAATTTTTTAGTTAAATCGATTTTTGATCCTTCAATTTGCTCGGATATGGCGTTAAATTCTCCTGCGTGGGGCGTTAAAATTACGGGCGCGAAGCGATCTCTCAGGCGACTGGCCGCCGTCTTACCCAATATCACCAAAGCGTCGGCATCAAGTAAAACTGGCTTATCACTGTCCAAAACCAAATCTACCAACTTTTGGGCATTGGCGTCGCGTCCTAGTCCCGGTCCGATAACAATCACCCCAATTCGTTCATCGGACAATTGCGCACGCAACTGACCCCAATCCTTATGAGACTCGACGACTATGCTATGATTAGGTGGTGGAAAGCCCGGTTTGGAAAATATTTTCACATAACCCGCACCTGATCCCTGCGCTGCCAACGCTGCCAAGTGGGCCGCGCCAGGCATTTGACCGGCGACGACGGCGACCAATCCTCGACTATATTTATAATCTGCACGTCCGGGAGAAACTATGACAGGTTTTTCAAGCAATCGGGTTTCTGAACTGGCCTTAACGCCAATATCCACCCCAACCAAATCGCCCATTAGGGCGGAGGCAGGTGCCAAATAATGTGCAGGTTTAAAAGCCCCAAGAGCAACGGTTAGATCATATCCTGAAACGACGTTGAGCATCGCGCCGCTATCGGTTTCTATGCCACTGGGCAGATCAACAGCGACCCGTCTTGCCGCTCCATCGAACAACCGTCGGTATTGGGCGGCTAAATCACCAGTGATGGGCCTCGTCAAACCTGTCCCAAACAGACAATCGATAAACTGCATTTCTGGGCAAGCGTCGGTTAATTCGAGTGTCTCGCCATGCCAAAGGGATTTCGCATTTTTCGCGGCATCCGTCGCTGGCTCTGCATTCGCTGCAATTTTGACGACCGCGCCTTTTTCCAAAAGTGCTTGAGCTATGACATAACCATCGCCGCCATTATTGCCCGGTCCGCAGAGCACAAGCGTCGGCGCGTGGGGCGCTGACCGCCAGATAAAGTCTGCGGCCCCGGTTCCGGCGCGATGCATCAACTCGATTACCGAAATTCCGCTGTCTATTAAACATTGCTCGGCGGATCGCATGCTCGCCACAGAGAGGACATGCCCATTGTTGAGCATCGCAACCTCTAGTTCCCGGCTTGTGGCGTCGGCTCTTCAGCTGCGTCGGCGACTTCCGCCGTTTTCATCCGCGCTGGCAGAATATATTTGTCTGCTCCAACGCTGACCAATATTTTATCGCCTTCGACAATTTCTATCTTGGCTTTCTCAGACCCATCAGCCGCTTCCAGACCCCGGCCGTCCGTGAGGATATTGAACCGACGAAAACCACCGTCCGGATGCCGCACGACCATGGTCACACCATTTTCACCAGATAGTCTTTCGGTTTGGCAACCGCTGGTAAAATCAGTGTCGCCGTTAATTGCACATTCTATTCTGCCGTCATCGGCGGCTTGTGCGGCCGCTTCTTCTTCAGCCTCAGCTAGGACGCCGTTGTCCGGCATACCGCACCCGGTAACCAGAAGTATCGCAACACAGGTACTAAATATCCGCATAGACATGCTTTTCCGCTTTTGCGCCAGGATGGGTCACTGCTCCTTTATAGGCCGGACCGACATTCTGAGCATAGCGCCATAATGCACCTGACCCATAATCATTCACATGGGGTGTGAAACGTGAACGCCGTTCTTCCAGAGTTTCTTCATCAACTTCCAGATCAATCACACCGGATTCGGCATCGATATTGATAATATCGCCTTCTTCCACCAAACCAATGGGGCCACCATCGGCCGCTTCAGGTCCCACATGACCAATACAGAAACCGCGCGTAGCGCCGGAGAAACGACCATCGGTGATAAGAGCGACTTTCTCTCCCATGCCCTGACCGTAAAGGGCTGCTGTTGTTGCCAGCATTTCTCGCATGCCCGGACCACCTTTTGGTCCTTCATTGCGAATGACGACAACTGATCCTTCTTTAATTTGACGCCGCTCTACTGCTGCAAAAGCATCTTCTTCACATTCAAATATCTGCGCAGGTCCGCGAAACTGTAGGCGTGCCATACCAGCGACTTTTACAATTGCACCTTCTGGAGCCAGCGAACCTCTCAGTCCGACTACGCCACCAGTTTCGGTAATAGCATTCTTCACATCATAAATGACTTTCTGGTCACTATTCCATGTAATTTCGTCGATATTTTCACCCAGTGTTTTACCGGTTACCGTGATACAATCAACATTTAGCAAATCATTTTCCATCATGGTTTTCATCAGCATGTACACACCACCTGCATCGTGCATATCTCTTGCAACATATTTTCCGCCGGGCTTCAGGTCCGCCAGATAAGGGGTTGATTTAAAGGCTTCTGCTACATCAAACAGATCAAAATCGATGCCCGCTTCGCTAGCCATAGCAGGCAGATGGAGCGCAGCATTGGTTGAACCGCCTGTCGCGGCCACGATCCGGGCTGCGTTCACAAAGGCTTCTCTGGTACAAATGTCGCGTGGGCGCAGGTTAAGTTCGATCAGATTCATAACCTGCCGTCCTGCCGCAACTGCCATGGCATCGCGGGTTTCATATGGTGCCGGTGCCATGTTGCTGTTGGGCAGCGACAATCCGATCGCTTCTGCGACACAAGCCATGGTATTGGCCGTAAATTGGCCGCCGCATGCACCATGTCCGGGGCATGCGACTTTTTCCAATTCTATCAATTCCTGCAGCGGACAATTGCCGGCGCTATGCTGGCCGACCGCTTCGAAAACATCCACAACCGTAACATCTTCATCGTGGAAACGTCCCGGCAATATCGAACCACCATAGACAAAAATCGACGGAACATTGAGCCGCAACATGGCCATCATCATACCGGGCAGGCTTTTGTCGCAACCAGCGTAAGCGACAACGGCATCATAGCAATGGCCGCGGACACTGACCTCGACCGAGTCCGCAATCACTTCGCGGGAAACCAACGAAGATTTCATCCCCTGATGCCCCATCGCGATGCCGTCAGTCACGGTAATGGTATTGAACCGGCGCGGAGTACCGCCTCCTTCGATGACGCCTTGTCGCGCCATATCAGCCTGGGAATCCAGCAATGTGTTGCAAGGCGCGCTGTCATTGCCCGCAGAGGCGATACCAACAAACGGCTTTGCGATATCCTCTTCGGTCATACCCATAGCGTAATAATAGCTACGCTGAGGCGCCCGTTCTGGGCCGACACTGACATGGCGGCTAGGTAGTTTGGATTTATCGAACGTCCGGGTCATTTTCTTGTCCTGCAAAAGAGGGAGTTATATTTGCCAATCCTCCTTCCAAAACTGGACCTCTCACGCAAGCCCTGTTCGTATTTTATCGCAGATTCGCAGCAATATATCTGCAAAACGGCGCTGACCGGTTTCATGTGCAATTAAATCCTGTCGAATCTCGATTTCAGTATAGGCCTTTCCGATATCTTCAGCTTGCCGTTTCATCGTCGCATGCAGGTCCTTTCCGGAATAAGGCAACTGATCGCCAACCACCAATTCCTCTTGCTCGAGAAACTGGATGGCAAGGCGAGAGGCTGTTTCTTGCTCATTGTAAAGGACACCAATTTCCCAAGGCCGCATTTCCATCTTACCCGACCGCAGCTTTGGTGTGAAACTATGCAGAAACAGTGTTAGCACCGGGTCGAGATCTTGGATTAGCCGGGCTAGACGGTCATGATAGGGATGGAAAAATTGATCGAGGCGAGCGGCTCGTTCCTTATCATCGACTGCATTCCCCGTTATTTCAACGCCATCGCTGCGCGGTGGGATGACATCCGCTTCGTCAGGGAAACGATTAAGGTCCACCACAAGCCGGGAAACGGTTGCCAAAATAGCCATATGGCCAGGTTTTTCTGTCATATAGCGCGCAATATTCGCGACACCGATATCATAGGCAATATGATCCTCTAAGAATTGAGGGTCGATACCAAGGTCAATGTCCGCCGGAACGTGATTGGATGCATGATCAACAACGATCAATATGCCGCGTTGTTGCGGCACACCCAAAATTTCGAATGGTTCGATCATTTTAATCCTCCAATCATTGTCCATATATTTGGTGAGGCATTTGCCATTGCAGCGGTGATTTTCACTCTCGCAGCCTGCGCTTCATCTTTTGTTTTATATAACGCGAAACAGGTCGCACCAGATCCTGACATTCTCGCCATAACTGGCAGAGTTTCAGCTAATTTTGTTAAAATATTACTGATCGCAGGCGCTAGGCGTTCTGCCGGTACCTGCAAATCATTTCGGCCGTTTAGGGCAACGTCTATCAGGCCGCCTTCTGGCAAGGAGCCGCGATCAACACCGTCCCAATCCTGAAAAATGGTCGCCGTGGATACCGGGACTAACGGGTTCACCAAAAGCACAAAATAGCCACACAGTTCGCCGTTGTCCAAAACAATCAAATCCTGCCCGATCCCTCCTCCTCGGCATGTTTGACTGAGTACGCATGCTGGTACGTCCGCACCGAGCGGTGCCGAAAGCTCCGCGAGTTTTTCGACAGTCAATCCGATGCGCCAAAACCGATTAAGCAGGCGTAACGCCGCGGCGGCATCCGCAGAACCGCCACCAATGCCAGAAGCAATAGGTAAACGCTTGTCTAGACTAACATAAGCGTCAGGCCGTATGTTGGCTTCCAAAGCCAATAGGCGCGCTGCATCCAATATTAAATTGTCGGCGGTGCTCAATCCCTCACCAAATGGTCCAGAGATCGCAAGGCTGATCCCCTCTCCCGCTCTGACCGAAACGATGTCACCGCTGCCTAGAAAAGCGAAGATTGTCTCAATATCATGATAACCGTCGGGGAGTCGCCGCCGAACATGCAGCGCAAGATTAATCTTCGCGCATGCAATCTCGCTATCAACATCATCCGCTTGGTTCTTTAGCATTACGGAGAAACAAGATCAGCACGAAGACCCATATCGATTTTATCCGCCAGGCGCTGCATATCTTCCGCATCGGCAAATAGTTTCGCCGATTTCCAAGCGTAGCGTGCTTCATATCTGCGACCTACGGTCCAATATGCATCCCCGAGATGCTCGTTAATCGTCGGGTCCTGCGGCTCTCCGGCAAGGGCGCGTTCAAGATAATTCACCGCTTTTTCATGCTCGCCGATGATAAAATAAGCCCATCCCAAAGAGTCGGTAATGGCTGCAGAGGAAGACCGCATTTCGTGCGCTTGACGAATAGCAGCCATAGCAGAAGCCGTGTTTTCCCGACGTTCCAACTGCGCGTAACCGAGATAGTTTAATATGCTGGCTGAATTGGGTTGCAACATATCTGCCTTTTTCAGCGATTCCAGACCTGCCGGCCAAAGACCGGCCTGTTCTTGTGCGCTTCCCAAAGACAGCCAATATGAGGCCAGTCGCGAACCAGGAAGGTTTCGTTTTTCCGCCAAACTGATCGCTTGTTTAAACGCTTGGGCCGCCGCTTCATGATCCCCGCTAAGTTGTAACAGTTGACCAGACAAAGCTCTCAACTCTGGCGCATCGGGGGATTGATCTATCACTTTGCGGAGGCGTTCCTTCGCACTGGTATAATCTTCGACATCAACGTAGCGCGCTACTTCCATGCTAATAGCCAACATCGCATAGGCGCTGTCGGTTGGAATTTTTTCCAGTACCGCCCGGGCCGCAGCATTATTTTCTGCATTACCATAGGCTTCGCCCAAAATCAGTTGGCCATAGTCACTTTCCGGAAAAACTCTGGCCGCCGCTTGGGCACTGACGAGACCGACAAAATGAGCGCGCTGGGAGCCTAAATCCGATGCCAGTCTTTGTAAAAGAAAGCCCGTACCGATCTGTTCATCCACCCTTTGCGCCAGGTTTTTACCAAGCCCGAGCTGGATATCTCTAACCATTTTCGTTTCTGGACCGGTGCGTTTTTTGTTTAATATTTGCAGCGCCTGCTCTTCGTCTCCCTTGGAAAGGAAGTGGCGCGCGATAATGATCCGGACGGGCGCCATGCGCGCTTCATTCCGATCAACAATAGCATTGATCAATTGCATGACATCGGTTTCATAACCACGTGCCAAGGCATGCAATATCAATTGTTCCTGATGATAATAGGCCCCGGTTTTATCCTTTTTCGCGACCGCGAGATCCGTCAACGGACTTTTACCATCGGCTGTGGCTAACCAAGCTTCTAATAAAGGAGACAAAAAAGCGAAGTTATTCAGCGCTTCCAATTGAATCGATGCCAGCTGTGCAGCTTTATAATCTCTCTGCACAAATGCGTCAGCGAATAGCAGTAAGGGCATCTCTGGATCGATAGCGCCCCGCAAGTCCAACGTCCGGACCGCCTTGGCTGCTAAATCAAAATCGCCGGCCTCAATAGCTTTTACATAAGCTTTGCTGGCCAGCAAAAGATTATCCGGTTGTTCCTTGAGCGTTTCTGCATAAATTGCCGCAGCAACGGAGGGTCGCTCGGACGATTCTGCCAGCCTCGCTTCAACATATTTATTCAGCGAACCAGCACCGTCGCTGCGCTTCGCAAAAGCTGGGCTCACAAGCAGTGCGGCAATAAGTGTGCCGCCTAAACCTATCTTACATATTGGGGTAATTGGGACCTCCGCCGCCTTCTGGTACGACCCAATTGATATTCTGGTTTGGGTCTTTGATATCGCATGTTTTGCAGTGAACACAATTTTGCGCATTGATTTGGAATTTGGGATTGCCCGCATCATCCTCGACAAACTCATAAACTCCCGCTGGGCAGTAGCGCTGTGACGGTCCTGCAAATGTGGGCAGATTGACGTCCACGGGAATGGACGCATCTTTCAATTGGAGGTGAACCGGTTGATCTTCTTCATGATTGGTATTGGACAAGAAAACCGACGACAGCCGGTCAAAGCTGATCACGCCATCCGGTTTTGGATATTCAATCGGATTACAATGTTCCGCCCGCTTCAAGCGGGTGTGGTCGGGATGATGTTTCATCGTGAACGGCATTTTGATTTTGAAATTTTCTGCCCACATATTGATACCGGCAATAATCGAACCCAGAAAATCACCATATTTTTCAGCAGCTGGCAGTACGTTCCGAACAACACGCAACTCTTCGCGAACCCAACTATTTTCATAGGCAGTACCATAAGCAGCCAGTTCATCGCTTTGACGATCTGCTATAATCGCCTCAAAAGCGGCCTCTGCGGCCATCATACCGGTTTTCATCGCCGTATGGGTGCCCTTGATCCTTGGCACATTCACAAAACCAGCAGAACAGCCGATCAATGCCCCGCCGGGGAAAAACAATTTTGGTACGGATTGAAACCCGCCGTCGTTAATCGCGCGGGCGCCATAGGAAATACGCTTGCCACCTTCCAGTATCTTGCGAATTTCCGGATGCTGTTTCCAACGCTGCATCTCTTCAAATGGCGAGAGATACGGGTTTTCATAGTTGAGCCATGTAACAAAGCCCAAAGCGACTTGGTTGTCGGCTTGATGATAGAGAAAACCGCCGCCATTGGCGCCCTCACCCAGAGGCCAGCCTTGGCTGTGAATAACTCGTCCAGGAACATGCTTGTCTGGGTCAATGTCCCAGAGTTCTTTGATACCGAGGCCATAAATTTGCGGTTCGCTGTCAACGGTCAGTGCGTATTTTTCTTTTAGAATTTTTGTAAGATGCCCTCTGACACCCTCTGCAAAGAAAGTATATTTTGCGTGAAGTTCCAGGCCCGGTTCATAGTCAGGCTTGTGGCTGCCATCGCGAGCTACGCCCATGTCGCCAGTCGCGACACCTTTGACGGAACCATCATCATTATAGAGAATTTCAGCCGCTGCAAAACCCGGGAAGATTTCAACACCCATATTCTCAGCGCGCTCACCCAGCCATCGGCATAAATTTCCCAAGGAGCCGGTATAGGTTCCCTTATTATGCATGAACGGCGGCGTGAATATATGCGGAATGGAGAATTTTTTATTCTTGGTCAGCACCCAATGTTGGTTATCCGTTACCGGTACCGCAGCCATTGGACAGTCTTCTTCGCGCCAATTGGGTAGCAATTCATCAAGGGCTTTGGGATCAATAACCGCGCCAGACAGGATATGGGCGCCAATTTCCGACCCTTTTTCCAAAATACAGACAGAGAGATCCTTGTCCGCTTCATCAGCCATTTGCTTGAACCGGATAGCCGCACTTAGTCCTGCTGGGCCGCCGCCAACAATGACCACGTCATAAGGCATAGATTCTCGTTCACTCATTGCAAAATTCCCGTATTCGTCTGTATAATAAAAACTTAAATTCGTTCTGCCGCAAACGACAACCCTCTGGACATAAACATGCTTGGCCACCAATTGACCAATTCGTCAACTCATGACTCTATACATAGATGAATTTTTCTACGCTTGGAAACCCTGAAATCTCTAACGTTGAACAGATAAATAGCTTGCGTGACTGGTGGAAGCTGGCCGGTGTGGATTTGCATTATAGCGATGAACCTGCATCGTTGTTGGCGGAGAACGCTCCTATAATCGCGCCTGCCGAACGTGTTCCTGAAGAGCCAATTGTCCTTACGGAAAGCAAGCCTTCGCCCCCACATCAGGTGCCCTCGCTGAAGAAGTTCAGTGACAATTATCCAACGCAATATGACGAATTTCTAGCATGGATGTCCATTCCAGAGAACTTGATCGAAGCACAATGGTCGCGAAATCATGTTCTTCCTGCAGGTGCGATTGATCCGGAAATTATGATTATTACAGGCATGCCGGAACAAGCCGACTTGTCGCAAAACTCCGTCTTTTCCCCGAAAAGCAATGCTTTGCTGGCCAATATGATGAAGGCTGTTGGTTGTGATTCGGAGAAAATCTATGTCGCGCCTATTGCCGTCGCCCGATCCTTTGATGGTCGAATAGGCACCCAATATGGCTCCGCGCTGAAAAAAAGAGCGCTTCATCTCATTAGCTTGGTGCGGCCGAAACGAATAATCATCTTCGGAGACACCGCGTCACACTTGTTTTTTGATGAGAACCTGCTCACAGCACGCAAAAATTTGCAATTTGTTAACCATGTTTCATCCAAGACGGAGGCAATCGCGACTTTCCATCCGCGTATCTTGAACGAAAGACCAGAGTTCAAAGCGGAAGCATGGAAAGATTTGCAGTTGCTGACGAGGATCCCGAATATATGAAAAACCAATATTCCTTAAAGTTCAAATTGGCGCTGACCGCCGCCATGATTACCCTGCCCCTGTCCCCGACATTCGCACAGGAGCGGGGAGCGGTGCTGTTCAAAAGCTCGTCTGTAGCCAAGGATATTCCATCTCAGCTAAAGCGCAGTCAATCGGAACACTATCGCGCCATTTTCAAGGCTATGGGTGGTAATCAATGGGACACAGCAAAAAATTTGATCGCGGATGCTCCGAAAGGACCATTGAAATCTATTGCCCAAGCCGAATATTTACTGGCAGCCAATTCTCCTCGCGCAGAATTGGGACAGCTTCTGACCCTCGTCAACGAAGCGCCGCATATTCCGCAAGCGGCCCAATTGGGCCGTTTGGCGAAAAAGCGTGGTGCACAGCTTCTCCCTAATCTTCCGCAAAGACGCAATCTTTCCTATGTTCCCGGCCTGTCGATCCGGAAAAAGCCGAATTCGATTAAATCAGATAATGCTGCCAACGCTATTCGTGGCCGCATATTGAGTTTCATTAAAAATGACAGTCCGCAATCAGCCGAAGCACTGCTCTTTGAAACCGAGAATGTCCTCTCTTCAGAGGCTCGGACAGAACTCGAGCAACGCATTGCTTGGTCTTACTACATCGAAAATGACAACAAATCGGCACAACGCATGGGGCAAAAAGCCCAAAAAGGGAGCGGCGCTTGGGTTGTGCACGCAGATTGGGTCGTGGGGCTTTCTTCTTGGCGGTTGAATGACTGCCAAACCGCCAGCACAGCTTTTGAAAATGTTGGCCGGCGTGCATCCAATGGCGATTTGCAGGCCGCTGGCCTTTATTGGGGCGCACGATCTGACATTGTTTGCGGTCAACCGCAAAAAGCGCAGGGGAAATTGCAAACTGCTGCCAAACGCGGAGATAGTTTTTACGGACTGCTTTCGGCTCAAACTTTAGGCATGGACATTGTCAAAAGCAAAGCCAGTGCCGAATTCGCTAAGCGTGACTGGAAGGCGTTGAAGCAGCATGATAATGTCAAAGCGGCCATTGCTTTGGTTGAAATCGGTGAAGAAGGTCTGGCAGACGAAGTTTTACGGCACCAAGCTACAATCGGCGCTTCTACGGACCATGCCGTACTATTGAAGTTGGCACGCGAACTTAACTTGCCGCGTACGCAATTATGGTTAGCCCATCATGCACCGCGGGGATTTAAGCCGGATGCACAAGCGCGTTTTCCGGCCCCGAAATGGCAGCCAGACGGTGGTTGGCGCGTCGATCCCGCTTTGGTCTATGCCCATACGCTGCAGGAATCTGCTTTCCGCAGCAAAGCTGTAAGCCCAGCCAATGCTATTGGTTTAATGCAGGTTCGTCCCGGAACAGCAGGCGATATTGCACGCGCGAACGGACGGAAATTTGAGAAGGCGCAGTTGTTTAAGCCCTCGACGAACCTAGAATATGGCCAGTCATATCTCGAATATCTAAGTGGTTCATCGATTACCGACGGAAAACTACCAAAGGTCGCTGCCGCTTATAATGCCGGTCCAGGTTCCGTTCAGCGCTGGAACACCGAAATCCAAGATAATGATGACCCACTGTTGTTTATGGAGAGCATTCCGTTTGTCGAGACCCGTGGATATGTTTCGATCATTATGCGCAATTACTGGATGTATGAAAAGCAGGCCGGAATTCAATCTGCCAGCCTAAGCACATTGTCGCAAAATAAATGGCCCGTCTTCCCAAAGAAGCCGAGCAAAAGCAAAACGCGCTTTACCGCCCGCTAGGACATAAAAAACCGGATGAGCCATGTGGCCCATCCGGTTTTTTTCTAATATTTGCTGTTATCAATAGCGATAGTGATCAGGCTTGAATGGCCCTTCTGTGGTCACGCCGATGTAGTCAGCCTGCTCGGTCGTCAACTTGGTCAATTTAACGCCCAGTTTCGCGAGATGCAGCTCGGCTACTTTCTCGTCGAGATGTTTTGGCAGCACGTAAACATCGTTCTTATATTGTTCAGGCCGCAACCAGAGTTCGATTTGCGCCATCACCTGATTGGTGAAACTCGCTGACATCACAAAGCTTGGGTGACCCGTAGCACAGCCCAAATTGACCAAACGGCCTTGCGCCAGAACAATCAACTTTTTGCCATCTGCGAATTCAACTTCATCAACCTGTGGTTTGATTTCGGTCCATTTCATGTTCTGCAATCCAGCAATTTGGATTTCGCTATCAAAGTGGCCAATGTTGCAAACAATTGCCCGGTCTTTCATGTCCCGCATGTGATCGACAGTGATAACGTCTTTGTTGCCCGTTGTTGTCACAAAAATATCAGCGCGTTTTGTCGCCTCTTCCATAGTGACAACTTCGAAGCCCTCCATTGATGCCTGCAAAGCACAAATTGGATCAATTTCGGTTACCAAAACCCGAGCACCGCCGTTGCGAAGCGATTGTGCAGAACCTTTACCCACATCACCAAAACCGGCGACACAGGCGACTTTACCAGCCAACATAACGTCGGTGGCACGGCGGATCGCATCAACCAATGATTCTTTGCAACCATAGAGATTGTCAAATTTAGACTTGGTCACACTGTCATTTACGTTGATGGCAGGAAAAGGAAGTTTGCCCTGTTTTGCTAATTCATAAAGACGGTGAACGCCGGTGGTGGTTTCTTCTGACACACCCTTAATGTTTGCAACCGTCTTTGTCAGATAACCAGGGCGTTCGGCCAGAAAGCGTTTCAGGGTTGCGACAAACACTTCTTCTTCTTCATTGTCAGGAGTGAATAGTTCTTCGCCAGCTTCAACCCGCGCGCCCCAAAGTGCGAACATTGTCGCATCACCACCATCATCAAGGATGAGGTTACAGGTTTCGTCCTGACCCCAGTCAAAAATACGCTCAACATAGGCCCAATATTCTTCCAACGTTTCGCCCTTAATGGCAAAAACGGGCGTTCCACCAGCAGCGATCGCGGCGGCGGCATGGTCTTGAGTCGAATAAATGTTACAAGAAGCCCAGCGAACAGTTGCTCCGAGCGCCAACAGCGTTTCAATCAAAACCGCCGTTTGAATGGTCATGTGCAATGAACCGGTAATCCGCGCACCCTTCAAGGGTTGCTCCGCACCAAATTCTTCGCGCAAAGCCATCAGGCCGGGCATTTCTGTTTCAGCAATCTCAATTTCCTTACGACCGAAATCGGCGAGGGAAATATCTTTGATCACATAATCTTGAGTCTTTATATCTGCTGCGGTAGCCACATTCATTCTCCTTGAAAGACGAAGTGCCGCACTGGAAAACCGGTGCGGCAATTGCGCATTCTCTAACGTTTTCTGTCTCCAGAAGCAAATATAAAGATGTCTTTATATTTGTAATTTAATTTTGAAATTTGGCTTTAAATTGGAATAATCTCAAAGCATCTCGTTTTTTATGCGCTGCCAAACTGACCGGATAACCTATTCGGGTCGATCCCCTGTGCTTGCCAAGCCATTTCCCATTTGTCTTTTGCTTTGGTTTCGTAGAGCCATTCGGGCTCTCCGGCCGCAACGGACCATCCGTTCTGGGTCAGTTCTTGTTCCAGCTGCCCTGCTCCCCAACCCGAATAGCCCAGGGCAGCGATCCATTTTTTGGGCCCGCGATCTTTGGCAATGGCACCTAAGATATCAAGAGAACTGCTCAATCCCCACCGATCTCCGACTTGCAACGTATCAGACAGATTGAAATCAAGGCTATGGAGAATGAAGCCGCGATGGATTTCCACCGGACCGCCGATAAACACATTGCGATCCTTCAATTCTTCTGGCGCAATATCAAATTGCTCCAAAATTCCGTGAAAACTTATATCTGCCGATGTCTCGCCAATATTAATTCCCAATGCGCCATGCTCATCATGCGAACAAATGGCGATGATCGAACGCGCAAAGCGCGGGTCAGCCATTCCCGGTGTAGCAAGCAGGAATTGGCCAGAGAAATAGCAAGGATCATCCATCATATTAGCATAGGCATCTTATGCTCGGCTGCACATCGTAAATTCGATAAAACGAGCATTATCATTACATTGCTTGCAATTTCATGATGCGGTCACCACAAATAGAATAAGACAAAATGATATTTCAAAAACCCTAAAAGGAGCGACAACATGATCAACAAAGGCGATAAAATACCCGAGGTAAACCTCGTAAAAGCAACAGAAAACGGACCCGAGCAAGTCAGTTCTTCAGAATATTTTGCCGGCAAGAAAGTCGCGCTATTTTCCGTTCCCGGCGCTTATACCCCTACCTGTTCCGCCAAGCATCTGCCCGGCTATGTTGAAAAAGCCGCCGATTTGAAGGCCAAAGGCGTGGATGAAATCGCCTGCACCGCTGTTAATGACGCCTTCGTTTTGGGCGCTTGGAACAAAGATGCCGGTTCCGAAGATGTCACTATGTTGGCTGACGGCAATGGCGATTTTGCCAAAGCAGTCGGACTGGAAATGGACGGATCCGGTTTTGGCCTGGGCACCCGTGGTCAGCGTTTTTCCATGATCATCAATGATGGCGTCGTGGAAGAGCTGAATGTCGAAGCGCCCGGCGACTTCAAAGTCAGTGCCGCTGACTACATGCTCGACCAGCTTTAAACTTTCAGCAGAAATTTATAAAAGCCGGCGGAAGAGCAATTATCCGCCGGCTTTTTTGTGTCTACCAACCGCAGGATTTGCCTTTATTCTCTTCTTTCAGCCAATCCATCAGTGGTTCAAAATAGCTGATCATCGCTGATCCGTCCATTTCACGCGTGCCGGTAAAAGCTTCCAGTGCATCCGGCCAAGGTTTTGACGCGCCAAGCTCCAGCATCGCGTTCAACTTAGTGCCCACGTCTTTATTGCCATAGAAAGAACAGCGGTGAAGCGGCCCTTTCCATCCCGCTGCATCGCAGGCCGCTTTATAGAATTGAAACTGCAAAATTCGCGCAAGGAAATAGCGCGAGTAAGGCGTGTTGCCGGGAATGTGATATTTCGCGCCCGGATCAAAAGCATCAGCAGGCCGTTCGACCGGCGGCGTTATCCCTTGATATTGCAATTTTAGATTGTGCCAAGCAGGCGTATATTGATCTGGAGTTATATCCCCTGAAAACACCTGCCACCGCCATTTGTCGACCAAAAGGCCAAACGGCAGGAACGCCACTTTGTCCATGGCCTGACGCAAGAGTAGGCCGACATCCTTATCTTCACTGGGTACTTTGTCAGCATCCAGCAATCCAACCTGCACCAGATATTCCGGCGTGATTGATAAGGCAATCATATCACCAATGGCTTCATGGAAACCGTCATTGGCGCCGTCGAGATGCAAATAGCTCTGCTTATTATAGGCGCGTTGATAATAGTTATGACCAAGTTCGTGATGGATCGTTACAAAATCATCACCATTGACCTTGATGCACATTTTGATGCGGATATCGTCCACATTATCAATATCCCAAGCGCTGGCATGGCAAACGACTTCGCGGTCTGCGGGCTTCGTAAATTGCGACCTGGCGTAGAATGTGTCCGGCAGTGTATCGAAGCCGAGAGATGAGAAGAACCCCTCGCCCGCTTTTACCATTTTCATGGCATCATAGCCTTTGGACGTCAGCAATTCAGTCGTATCGAATCCAATATCGCCGGCGCCTTCAGGTGCAACGACATCATAGATATTGCCCCATTCCTGTGCCCACATATTGCCGAGCAGATCAGCGCGGATCGGTCCGGTTTTCGCCTGTACCTCATCCCCATATTTTTCGTTCAGCTTGTCCCGCGTATAGCAATGCAGTTCGTCATAGAGTGGCTTTACTTGTCCCCAGAGCTTGTCGGTCAGCTTGGCAAAATCATCGGCCGGCATATCATAGCCGGAGCGCCACATCGCCCCAACATCGGCAAAACCCAATTCTTTCGCGCCTTCATTGGCTATCTCGACCATGCGCGCATAATCATCTTTCATTGGCGCGCCAACATTGCTGTGCCAGCTTGCCCACATTTCGGAAAGTTCATCCGGGTTGCGGTTTGTGCCCATGGCTGCTTCGATATCGGATCCGTTAATCTCTTTACCGTTGAGCACCCCTTTGCCTTTACCATAGGCCGAGTTGAGCTTCGTCGCGATGGTGTTCAATTCCGTCGAGGCGCCTTCCGTTGTCGGCGCAGGAAGAACAATGCCACCACGTAGCTTATCCAGCTTGCGCGTAGTCACGGCATCCAAACCCTGAACGTCCTTATATTTTGCGGCATCAATTGCCGCCTGAACAGACATGGTCGTGCCTTCAGCGCCAACTTTGGCCGCTAGAGCGTCGGTATCATCGGTGATATATGTTGCGTTGATCCAATAAATCCGACCCGCATCAACCGAGAAATCAAACATTTCTTTTTCGGTTTTATCGATAAATGTCTTGGCATCTTCGGCTGTGGGGTTGGCCTTTTCCGCCATCTCACTTTCTGCGTGATGCTTAGCGTGAACGGGGGCGCTCAGTGCTATTGCAGCTAGCGCGACAATCGAAGTGGCTGTTTTCATGGGGCGGTCCTCTGTTGTGTTTATTTTAGTATGGATTGAAACTTTATCGCGGGACCGTCAAGCGCGTCTTTCACGGCTTCGCCAAATCAGCGCGATGATTATCCCGAACGTTCCAATAATCCAGGTCGCTATTTTAGGCGGCCTTGCAAAAGCGGCTATGCCAGCCAGCATATCACTGCCCTTGTTCTGCAACACCTGCGTGATCTGGCTGATCGTTTCAATATAATCGAAAAGGCCAAACAGAAAATATATCAGGACCATGAACAGGCCGAGTTTCTTCAGCGATGGAGACTGTGCTTCCTGCCAAATCAGCCGTCCGCCCAATATACCGCCGATCGTGTAAAGGCCGATAAAGACGAGGTCCGTGATCATCGACCATTTGGCATAGTTCATCTGTCCTGCCGCTGCCCAGCTTTGCTGAATGGCATCAACTCGCGCAGCGGTTCCAGCGCTTTGGTGATCCAATATGCCGGTTGGGGCGACCTCGGTCATCAACGGGCCACTGGTTGCAACGTTGAACAGGAAGAGAGCAAGGCCGCAAAGCCAGAATATCCAGAAATTACGCCAATTCATATATTTCGGCATCAGCTGTCCCTCTCCTCGTATTTATACATCTAGAAATCGAACCATCTCATGCCCCATTTCCGGCTTGGTCACGCTGCTCATATGCGTGCCCGGCACCGCTATATGGGTCCCCTCGGGCAACAGCTGTGCCAGTGTTTCAGGATCACCATTGTCGCGATCTTCCGATCCACACAGCACCAATGTTGGCGTTATGATCGTTTGGATATTATCTGGTTCCATATCCGAAAATGTCTTGAGCAAATGACTCGCCGCGACGGTGTCGACTTTCTGGCTTTTCATGAACTGAATGGCCATCCAATGCGGATCTCCACGCTTGGCTGTGTCGCGCAGCGCTATCGCCTCTAAAAAGAAGCCCTGACGTCGATCCCAACCGGCAAGGCCCTCCAGTCCCATACCTGCCAGAATTGCCTTTTCTGGGCTGATATCGGTGGTGAGCAATTTAGCAGTTGTTCGCGCGCCCAACGAGAAACCACCAAGATCATAGGCTGGTAACTCCAGATGCTCGATCAAAGCCAAGGCGTCCTTGATTAATACATCGCGCGGATAAGCATCTACATCATGCGGCGCCTCGCTCTGTCCATGGGCGCGCAAGTCTGGCATGATTACGCGATGGCCCGCTTCAGTCAGTAGCGCTGCGTGACCAAATTTTATCCAATTGGTTTCAGCATTAGAAAACAACCCGTGCAACAAGATTATAGCGCGCTTGTTATCGCGAGCTTCACCCATTTCGTGAATTTTCAGCTTCACGCCATCAAATGATGCAAAATCCCAAGACGTTACTTCCATTGTCACTGCCCTAAATTGTCGCGCCAAGCGGCGACGTCTTCTGGTTGTGTCTGATGTTGATCGCTCGCCGGGTCAAGGGTGATACCGGCTTGTTTTTTCGATACCCACAAATGTCCTATCGGCGCAATATTAGAGGCATGATCCAATGTTCCCACTTTCAGCGTGATGGCATCAGGCGGGTTGCTGTTGCTATGCCAAAGCCGAGTGCCGCAACCAGCACAGAAATAATTATATTTCCGCTTTCCACTATGGGCCAATGTTTCGAAGATAGATGGCGTGCCGGTCACCGTTAAATCAGCGAAAGTAAAGGGTATCGACATGGAAAACGCGCTAGCGCTCTGTTTCTTGCACTCACCGCAATGGCAAGCATAAGCCGCAGGAATAGGAACGCTAAACTCATAACGCACCGCGCCACATTGGCAGCTGCCGGTTAAAGTTTCACTCATGCAGCCCTCCTCCATTGGTGATCCAACAAAAGCCTAACTTCACTAACTTCACACAAGAGAGTCCAATATCTTAGCGTTTTGTCAGGCCTTTTTGTTCCATACGCCACACCGCCAGATCGATCCGATCCTGACCAAAAAAAGGTTCACCATCAAATACTAATGTTGGCACGCCCCAATGGCCAGCCGCTTCCAAAGCTTTCTGATTGCCGGCTATTTCATCGTCTAACTCTTCGGACTTGGCTTGCGCCTCTGCTCTAATCTCCGATAGATCAAGTCCAGCACGCGCAGCCGCCTGTTCGAGATGATCACCTTCATTCCATCCCTGAACGCCGCCCCAGATCAAGCGAGAGACTTCATCGGCAAATTCCAATCCCTTTCCACGCCGGGATGCCGCCTGCCCCATACGAGTTAGCAAGAAAATATGGGGTTGATCATCGGAAATCTTGCGGGTCGCTATATCCTGAACAATTGGATCGGGATTGGGCGGAGCCATCGGTATGTCCATAAACTGCGCGACCCGAAAAATATCCTTGAACACATAGCCGAGCCAATTGGGGTGATTTTTCTCAAAAAAATCAGGCTCGCGGATCGCTAGCGGATAGACAAAGCGTTGGTTGATCCTGAGATCATATTCTTGACAGAGCGCGACATAGCGACGCGTTGCAAGATAACTATAGGGAGAGCGGAAAGACCAATAAACGTCTGCTTGTAATGTCATGTCGCAACACTGCACCGTTTTTAATAGCGAAGGCAAGTTCCAATGACCGCTAAGGAAGCAAAAAAGGGTATGACTGCGACAATCATACCCTCCTGATTTTCACTAGCGTCCAATTTTGCGCTAAAACGGCAGCGTTTATTTCGGCATCAATACCGTATCGATAATGTGGACGGTTCCGTTGCTTGAATCAATATCCGCTTCGATCACGTTGATCTTATTGCCGGCACCATCCTCAAGCACAATTTTGTCACCATCCATCATCACTTTAAGGACTCCGCCTTCCAACGTGGTCAGGCTCGCCGTACCACCACCATCGGCGATTGCCTTTGCGATGTCGGCGGACTTCATGTCACCTTCTACCAAACCATATCTGGCCATGCTGGCAAGCTCGGTCTTGTCTTCAGCTGTCATCAGCTTGCTGACTTCATCCGGTCCCATTTTGTCAAACGCGGCGTTGGTTGCGATAAACACCGTGAACGGACCATCATCTTTCAGATCAACGGCTATGCCCGATATGGCAACCATGGTGCTGGCTGTGGACAGATCCGGGTTACCTTGAACAACCGCGGTAAGATTTGTTGGCTTTTTATCTTCTTCTGCCTGGCGCGCATCATATATCGCTTGTTCGTCCTCACTCATTTCAGAGGAGCAGGCCGTGATTGTTGCCAGCGCGGCGGTAGCGAGAAATAATTTTGTGGAGGTTCTCATGACTTATTCTTTCGTTTGGATTCTCGCTTTATACCACCATTCACCGGACGATGGCAAAGGGTTCGGATATATTCATCCTAATAACGCATTTGTTTTCGGGATTGGGCGGACACATAAATGAGGCCGCTTAGTAATCCGACTAGCCCTTTTGTAAATGCTTACGTCCCAACAGCTCCGCGATCTGCACAGCATTAAGAGCCGCGCCTTTGCGCAAATTATCGGACACGCACCAGATGATCAGGCCGTTGTCCACAGTCGGATCTTCTCGCACGCGGCTGACATAAGTGGCGCTATCGCCAGCGCTTTCAACAGGGGTCGTGTAACCGCCATCTTCGCGCTTATCGACCAGCATGATACCCGGTGCTTCGCGAAGGATTTCCTGTGCTTTCTTCGCGGAAATTTCGTTCTCGAACTCAATGTGAATGGCTTCACTATGGCCGACGAAAACCGGCACCCGCACGCAGGTGGCAGTGAGCTTGATTTTGGGGTCGAGAATTTTCTTGGTTTCGACGACCATTTTCCATTCTTCTTTGGTCGAACCATCGTCGAGGAATACATCGATATGCGGGATTACGTTAAAGGCAATCTGCTTGGTAAAAACTTGGTTTTCCTTTGGATCGCCAACGAAAATCGCGCGTGATTGTTCAAACAGTTCGTCCATACCGCTTTTGCCGGCACCAGATACGGACTGATAAGTCGATACGACAACGCGCTTGATCGTGGCTGCGTCATGCAGTGGCTTTAGCGCCACCACCATCTGTGCGGTCGAACAATTGGGATTGGCGATGATGTTGCGCGCTTTATAGCCAGCAATCGCATCCGGGTTCACCTCAGGCACGATCAAAGGTACATCGGGATCCATCCGATAGAGTGAGCTGTTGTCAATCACCACACAACCCGCAGCAGCAGCTTTAGGTGCATATTCCTTGGTAGGACCGGAGCCAGCAGCAAATAAGGCCATGTCCCAGCCTGCAAAGTCGAAATGTTCGATATTCTGGACCTTGAGCATCTTGCCCGTATCGCCCAGTTCCACTTCGGTGCCATGAGACCGCGACGAGGCCACTGCGGCAATCTCATCAATAGGGAATTCGCGCTCGGCAAGGATGGTCAGCATTTCGCGCCCGACATTTCCGGTCGCGCCAACAACTGCAACTTTGTAACCCATGAAACTTTTCCTGTGCTGAATATGAAAACAGCCGGTTATCCTTGTAGGGAGAACCGGCTGCCTGAATTTGTTATGAAGCGTATCTTATTTCGCTTCTGCTTCCTTTGCAGCTGGTTTTTCTGCCGGTTTGGTTGTCGCTACAGCATCTTTAGGCTGGTTCATGCGGCGTTCCGCAATACGAGCCCGTTTACCTGTACGGCCGCGCAGATAGTAGAGTTTCGCGCGACGAACGACACCGCGGCGGACCACTGTAATCGATTCAATATTCGGTGAGTAAAGCGGAAATACACGCTCAACGCCTTCGCCGAAGGAAATTTTCCGTACGGTAAAGTTGGAGCCCATGCCGCGATTGGTCCGTGCAATGCACACACCTTCAAAATTCTGGGTACGAACACGCTCGCCTTCGACGACGCGTACACCAATTTTCAGAGTATCGCCTGCGCGAAATTCCGGTATTTCTTTAGAGGCTGCAAATGCTTCTACAGCTTCTTTCTCAAGTGTCTGGATCAGGTTCATGACCGATCTTCCTTTTTCTGTCCTCGCGCACCAGAGGGCGACTGATCCGGAGCATCCCTGTGATGCTCCCATAAATCGGGCCGCCTTAGCCGTGTATCTTCCTCTGCCCTTTGTTTCCGCCAGGCAGCTATTTTCGCATGATCCCCCGATCGCAAGACTTCAGGGATAACACGCCCTTCCCATTTCTGAGGTCGGGTAAACTGCGGATATTCCAAAAGTCCGGTTTCGAAACTCTCGTCATCTCCGCTAGAAGACGCGCCCATTACCCCGGGAAGCAGGCGAATGCAAGCGTCTAAAAGCACCAAAGCACCCATTTCTCCGCCAGAGAGTATATAATCGCCAATTGAGACTTGTTCAATTGGCCGTGCATCAAAAATCCGCTCGTCAAATCCCTCGAAACGGCCGCAGAGTATGGTGACGCCCGGACCCGCTGAAATATCCCGCACACGCGCCTGCGTCAGCGGTTTTCCGCGCGGTGTCATCGCAACGATGGGCGCGTGCGGTTGTTGTTCCAGCGCATGATCCACGGCTGACGCCATGACGTCAGCCCGTAACACCATACCTGCGCCGCCGCCTGCAGGTGTATCATCTACGGACTTATGTTTGTCAGTAGCAAAGTCGCGCATCTGGATGGGGTTGCAGGACCATTTGCCCTCTTCCATCGCCCGGCCTGCCAGCGATGCACCCAGCGGCCCCGGAAACATGTCGGGATATAGGGTCAGGATTTGGGCGATGAAGGTCATCACTTTCCGCGTTTCTGTTTTATCTTGGATATGAATGCTCCGAGTACAAAACCGACAGGGGCAAAAACAAGACCGAAGCCAATTAGCAAACCATTTTCCATACCAGCATGAAAACCGGTTCCTCGGAAAGCGATAATAGCGGTAACCACTGTTACTATCATGGCCATACTCAAACCGCCTGATATGAGCCACTGGCTTCGACCGGATTTAGTGGGGAAGAGGCGTTGAACTAACGACGCTGTGAAAATCGACAATATGAAAAGAAGCGCGAAGGCAATGATCAATTCCATTTGCGGGCCTCCAGTTCCTTAACCGCCGCCCAAGTGCGGGATATTTCGAACGCAAAAAATTGGCCATTGCGGGTCATTTGTCGTGCCGCGTCTTTCGAATCTCGAGGATAACAAAAGTCATGATCGAGATCGTTAGCGCCATCACGGCATATATCACTATGGTCTGTACCGGATTTTCATCACCAACCCGGTTTTCGGAAAGGGCGATCAAGGCCATAGCAGGCGTCAGAATAAACTGTCCTGCCAATATCGTACTAGCCATGCGAACAATTTGATCGCGTTTTTGGCTCAGTTTCCAACCGATAATGGCTGGTAAAACCGCTACTATCACGATTATTGCGATAAAGAAGATCGGCCCCGTCACGGTTCGACAAAGTCCGCCAAAACAATGGCCGGATCATTGCGCATATCAATCGCGCCAACGGGCACCATGAATTTCTTGCCGCTGACGCGTTCAATCTCAATCACATCGCCGGCACCAAATTCGTAGATCGCGAATATTTTACCCAGTTCTTCGCCATTGTCAGAGACACAGCGCAGGCCGACAATATCAATGTGGTAAAATTCATCCTCGTCCAGCGGTGGCAAGGCGGAGCGCGGGACGGTCAGTTCGGTGCCGCGAGCGGCTTCTGCGCCGTTGCGGTCCGTAATTTCGGCAATACGCGCGATTGCTCCCATTTTATGGGGCTTAACGGATTTCAGCGTCAGATTTCCGTCGTTGAAATTCTTGTGCTGCTTGAGACTATCGAGAGTCTCGCAGAATAGCTTGAGCCGGACCTCGCCGGTCACCCCGTGCGCGCCAATAATGACGGCAAGAGGGACAGACGTGTCCGGTTCAACCTCAGCCAAGGATTAACCCTCGGACTTTTCTTCGGCAGCCTTTTCTTCAGCAGGAGCTTCTTCAGCTTTCGCTTCTTCGGCAGGTGCTTCTTCGGCTTTAACTTCTTCAGCTGGCGCTTCAGGAGCAGCTTCTTCAGCGGCCGGTGTTTCTTCAGCTGGCGTTTCTGCAACAGCTTCTTCCGCAGGAGCGGCAGCAGCTTCTTTAGCAGCTTCTTCTGCCGCAGCAGCTTTTTCAGCTTTTTCTTCCAAACGCTCGGTGGCTTTTTCGCCTGGCTTGGCTTTGTTCGGGTTGTTACGCGCTTCGCGCTTCAACACGCCGGCTGCATCCAGAAAACGAGCAACACGGTCAGAAGGTTGTGCACCAACGCTCAACCAATGTTTTGCGCGGTCAATATCCAGGATAACACGCTTTTCATCATCTTTCGCGAGCAGCGGGTTGTAGCTGCCGATACGTTCAATAAATTTGCCGTCCCGTGGGGCGCGGATATCCGCGATCACGATTTTATAATAAGGACGTTTCTTCGAGCCACCACGGGCCATTCTCATTGCTACTGACATAAATAAACCTTTCTAAACAATATAATAAACGTAATTTTTAAAACTATTTCTTCTTATTCAATAAATTAGCCAAATCCGGTGGCAATCCGCCCGGGGACATATCCGGCAACCCCGGCATCCCGTCCATTCCGCCATCTTGACCGCCCATGCCCGCGCCAGCAGCACCGCCACCTCCGCCAAACATGGAAGCCAGTCCTTTCAGACCGCCCATCTTCTTGATCTTCTTCATCGCCTTGGACATTTCCTGGTGCATTTTCAGCAGCTTGTTAACGTCCTGCACCGTGGTGCCGGACCCTTTGGCGACCCGCACCTTGCGTTTGGCATTGAGCAAGCCGGGGCGAACCCGTTCTTGCTTGGTCATCGAACCGATAATCGCATCCATCCGCAACAGGACTTTGTCGTCCATCGCGCCGCCAGCCATGGCTGCTTTCGCTTTTTTCATACCGGGCATCATGGCAGCAAGCGCGCCCAGACCACCCATTTTGGTCATTTGGCGCAGTTGGGATCGCAAATCGTTCAGATCAAATTGCCCCTTGGCCATTTTCTCGGCGAGCGCTTCAGACTCTTCTTTGTCCACAACCTGAGCCGCTTTTTCGACCAGGCTGACCACATCGCCCATGCCAAGAATGCGACCGGCAACGCGTTCGGGGTGAAATTCTTCCAGCGCGTCAATTTTCTCGCCAACGCCGACAAATTTAATCGGCTTACCAGTGACTGCCCGCATGGAAAGGGCCGCACCGCCGCGCGCATCGCCATCCATCCGGGTCAGGATCACACCGCTAAGGTCGACTTGATCCGAGAAATTGGACGCAACATTGACGGCATCCTGACCGGTCAACGCATCTACAACGAGCAATGTTTCCTGAGGCTTAGAGACATCGGCAACGGCCTTCATCTCGTCCATCAACTGTTGATCGACATGCAGACGGCCTGCCGTATCGAGCATCAAAACGTCAAAACCCTGTAATTTCGCGGCCTGTAAAGCGCGTTTGGCGATTTCGACTGGTTGCTGGCCTTCAACAATCGGCAGTGTCGCAGCGCTAATCTGTTCGCCGAGCACCGCAAGCTGTTCTTGCGCTGCAGGCCGATTGACATCGAGCGAGGCCATCATGACCTTCTTATTCTCTTTATCCTTCAGTCGCTTAGCAATTTTCGCAGTAGTAGTCGTTTTACCGGAACCTTGCAGACCGACCATCATGATAATGGCTGGCGGTGCTGCGGCCAGATCAAGTCCACTGACTTCTGATCCCAGCATATCTGCCAGACCATCATTGACTATCTTTACGACCTGTTGGCCCGGTGTAATCGATTTGAGAACCGATTGGCCAACGGCCTGTTCCGTTACTTTTTCGACAAAATCACGTACAACCGGAAGCGCAACATCCGCTTCCAGCAACGCAATACGCACTTCACGCATTGCTGCGCGCACATCTTCTTCTTTCAGCGCGCCGCGACCACGCAGTTTGTCAAAGACGCCGCCGAGCCGATCGCTTAACTTATCAAACATGGCGTCTTCCTTTCTAACAAACTGGCTGAAATCAGCCATAAATAGACCCAAAAACCGGGCAACGCAAAAAACGCCGGTGGGCGAAACCTCGCTAACCGACGTGTGAGTTTTTTAACTCGAAACTGAAACCGCAACCCAATATAAGCCGCGATATGAGAGGTTCTCTAGGCGATGTGCGCGACAGCCGCAACCCCCGAAATCCCTAAATTTAGGCAAAGTTAACCAGAAATTGAGGTTTATTAAGGCATTAGGCAGGCTGCAAAAAAGTGGGGCAAATGTCATGGGGCAAAAATTGACCGAGTCAAATACCGCGAAGAAGAACAACAAATACGCAATTTCCGCGCGCCGGGATGTGGTGACCAGCCTGATTGTTATCTTCGCCATCCTCATGTTTGTCGGGACCGGAGGCACGGTTTTAAGCGAGGCTATATCTGCGCTGTCTGGCTATGGCGGCGGTTCGGACAAAATGCTTGTATCAGCATTTCTACTAAACATTGCCCTCATATTATTTGGTTGGCGGCGCTACCGTGATCTGGCGGCGGAAGTAACCGAGCGCGCAGCGGCAGAAGAGCTCGCTCATTCCCTAGCCGTCACTGATCCACTAACCGGTTTCCTCAACCGGCGGACGTTGGCCGAAGAAACAGCAGAAATGATCGCCACTGCCGAACGGAAGAATAAAAGCACGGCGTTTCTGATGCTTGACTTAGACAATTTCAAAACGGTCAATGATGTCCACGGGCATGGCGCAGGGGACATTGTGCTCAAAGAAGTGGCTGCACGGATTGCCAAAGTCATTCCGCCTAACAATCTGTTGGCACGCCTCGGCGGAGACGAATTTGCCTGCGCCTTTATTTTTGATCCCGATCAGCCAGAAATGGTCGACCGGATTGCTGACGATTTGATTGACAGCATCTCAATGCCAATTGTTGAAAATGGTAACCACTTGATCGTTACGACCTCAATTGGTCTGTCGCGTTTTGATTTTGAATCGGAAGGCGTGGAAGTTCTCATGCGCCGCGCCGATATCGCAATGTATTGCGCCAAAAAACAGGGCAGAAACCGTTTCTGCTGGTTTGATGTGTCTATGGAGCAAGAGTTGCAAACCCGAAACACGCTTGAATCAGGCATGCGGAGCGGCATTCCAGCAGGCGAATTTGTTCCTTATTTTGAGAAACAAATCGATCTTGCGACAGGAAAACTGACCGGCTTTGAAATGCTGGCCCGTTGGGAATCTCCAACACAGGGATTGGTTTCACCCGAAGTATTTATCCCGATCGCAGAAGAAACCGGAATGATCGGTGATCTATCGTTAAACATCATGCGCAAGACATTCGAGCATGCGAAACACTGGGATCCAAGCTTGAGCGTGTCGGTGAATATTTCACCGGTACAATTGCTCGACCCCTGGCTGGCTCAGAAGATTGTTAAACTGCTGGTGGAAACCGGCTTTCCGCCGAACCGGTTGGAAATTGAAATTACCGAGAGCTCTTTGTTCGAAAATCTCAGCCTTGCGCAATCGATTGTCGGAAGCCTTAAGAATCAGAATATCAAAATTGCTCTCGATGATTTCGGCACAGGCTATAGCTCGCTCGCTCACTTGCGCGCCCTACCCTTTGACCTGATTAAAATTGACCGGAGTTTCGTGACATCTATTCTTGAAAATTCCGAAAGTGCTGCGATTGTAAAAGCTATAACGGGCCTCGGCGAGAGCTTGGGAATGCCTATCACCGCCGAGGGCATTGAAGACAAAGCCATTGAAGATGAGTTGCGCAATATCGGTTGTGCCAAAGGCCAAGGTTGGCACTATGGTCGGCCGCTATCGATAGAACAAATCGGAAAAGTGCTGGCCGAACGCAATTTGCTGCCGCCAAAGCCAGAAGTCGGGCTTGAAACCGGAAAAGCTATAGCTGATGAAACGGTCGAGGAAGAGATGGCCCCCCTCGCCGAAGCAGAGCGAAAAGCAAGTTAAACTGCCCCAAATGGAGGGATCAGGCGGTGGTACTGAACCATCGCCGCTTGAAATACTGGACTTGCAAAGCGCGCACCCCTAAATCGCCCTTCATGACACACGGGCAATTTCACAAGATGCATGGATTGGGTAATGACTTTGTCATTATCGATGCGCGTGCGCCCACACTATCCGCAAACTTCATCATGACCACGGCCAAGGCGTCCGCCATTGCCAATCGCCATAGCGGCATTGGTTGCGACCAGCTGATCATTCTCAGGCCGTCAGACAAAGCCGATGTCCGGATGCAAATCTACAATGCTGATGGCGGCGAAGTCGAAGCTTGCGGTAATGCGACCCGGTGCGTGGTGAAATTGCTCGGCGATGGTACGTCTATCGAAACCGAAGGCGGCATGCTTTCTGGTCAAGTGACCGATGACGGCGCGATCGTCGATATGGGTCAACCCCGCTTTGAGTGGGATGTGATCCCCCTCGCCTATGCCATGGATACACTGCACATGCCGGTGGGATGGGAAGATTTGCAGGATCCCGCGGCGGTCAATGTTGGCAACCCACATGCCATTTTTTTCGTAGAAGATTGTGACACTATCGAGCTCGATCGATTAGGGCCGATGATCGAAGTTGACCCGTTATTTCCCGAACGGGTCAACGTCAATGTCGCCCATATTAAAGATGATGACATATATTTGCGCGTCTGGGAACGCGGCGTCGGTTTAACCCGCGCTTGTGGAACCGGAGCCTGCGCGACGGCGGTTGCCGCGATCAAACGTGGGTTGGTGAACAGCCCGGTAAAAGTGCACCTGCCCGGTGGCACGCTGACTCTATCATGGCAGCAAGGCGGCGTCATTATGATGCAAGGCCCAACCACCTATGTTTTCGCTGGTGAGACGGACTGGAGCGACTTTGAATGAGCGGTCCTGATATCATCAGCATGGGCTGTCGTTTGAATATCGCGGAAAGCGAAGCGATCAAGCAGAGCATTAGCGCCTCACACGTGAACGCTGACAATCTCGTCATAGTCAACAGCTGCGCTGTGACCAACGAAGCCGTGCGACAAACCCGTCAAGCCATCAGGCGCGCCAAGCGCGACAATCCTGAGAAGGCCGTGGTCGTGACGGGTTGCGCTGCACAAGTCGATCCAGCGATGTTTGATGCTATGCCTGAAATTTCCGGTGTGGTTGGCAATTTCGACAAATATGATGCCGACAATTTCAAATTTGGCATGGAGACCAACAAGCCGGATGTCCGCGTTTCGGATATCATGCAGGTCAAAGAAACCGCGCCCCATATGGTCAGCGCTTTTGCCGAGCGATCGCGCGCCTTTGTGGAGGTCCAAAATGGTTGCGACCATCGCTGTACTTTTTGCATCATCCCTTATGGTCGCGGCAACAGCCGGTCGGTGCCAGCAGGACAAGTGGTCGATCAAGTAAAGGCCTTGGTCGACAAAGGCTTTAACGAGGTTGTCCTGACCGGTGTGGATGTCACCAGCTATGGTCCTGATCTACCGGGAAATCCCAGTCTCGGACTGCTCGTCGAACGGGTTTTAAAGCATGTTCCTGACTTGAAGCGATTGCGATTGTCTTCCGTGGATGGCGTGGAAATTGATGAACGCCTGTTTGACATTCTAACCGGCGAAAGCCGCATGATGCCGCATGTGCATTTGTCTCTGCAATCGGGTGACAATATGATCCTCAAGCGGATGAAGCGTCGTCATAGCCGTGAACAGGCCATAGAATTGGTCGCACGGTTGAAAGAAATACGTCCGGACATAGCCATTGGTGCAGATATTATCGCAGGTTTCCCAACGGAAACAGATGCGATGTTTTCGGGCAGCCTGAATATTATAGATCAATGCGATATCATTCACGGTCACATATTCCCTTACTCCCCGCGCCAAGGCACGCCTGCAGCCAACATGCCGCAAGTTAATGGCGCTGTTATCAAGGAACGTGCCAAGATTTTGCGTCAGAAAATTGCTGCAAAGGCACAAGCATGGCGCGACAATCTCGTCGGCACAGAGCAAAATGTACTGTGTGAGTTAAACGGTAAAGCTGGATATGCGGAAAATTTTGCCCATATTAGTTTTGAAGAAACCATGCCAGAAGGCCAGATCATCCCTGTAGACGTCATTGCATCCGATGGCCGAAACCTGATCGGAAGAAAAAGAGTATGAGTGAAAAACCGGGGTGGAGGGACCGCCTGTTCGGCGGCTTCAGCAAGACGTCGGGGAAACTGACCGAAAACCTGACAGGACTTGTGACCAAGGCCAAGCTCGACGACGCGACTCTCGACGAAATCGAAGATGCACTGATCATTTCGGACCTTGGGCCCGCCACAGCGGCTTCTATCCGCGAAAAACTGTCAAACGAACGGTTTGAAAAAGGCCTTAGCGAGCACGCGGTTCGCGAAATTATCCAGTCGGAAATCGCGGGTATATTGGAACCCGTAGCAATACCGCTGGAAATTGACGCCTTTCCTCGGCCGCAGGTGATTTTGGTCATTGGCGTCAATGGTTCGGGAAAAACCACAACCATTGCAAAATTGGCCCATCTGTTCCTTGAGCAGGATTATGGCGTGATGTTGGCTGCCGGCGATACGTTCCGGGCCGCGGCGATTGGACAGCTCAAAGTCTGGGCCGAACGGCTTGGTGTTCCGATCATCAGCGGCAAAGAAGGCGGCGACAGTGCCAGTATCGTCTATGAAGGTGTTAAACAGGCCACTGCCACCGGAATTGATGTGTTAATCGTCGATACAGCCGGGCGGCTGCAAAACCGCACGGAACTTATGGATGAGCTCGACAAGATTCGGCGCGTGCTCGGTCGGCTCAATCCCGAAGCCCCTCATGATGTAGTATTGGTCCTGGACGCAACAACGGGACAAAACGCTCTGTCGCAAATTGAAGTGTTTAAGGAAGTGGCAAAGGTTACCGGCCTAATCATGACGAAGTTGGATGGCACAGCGCGCGGTGGCGTACTCGTCGCCGCAGCGAAGCAATTTAAAATGCCAATCCACGCGATTGGTGTCGGAGAGACAATGGAAGATCTGAGGCCCTTTGACGCCAATGATCTCGCCGGAGCCATAGCAGGAATTGAAGAATGAGTGATGACGTCATCAATGTAGAGCCGAAGAAAGAAAATAAGGGTCTAGGCTTTGCGCTCGATTTCGGGCCACTGTTGGTATTTTTCCTGGCCTATAAGTTTGTCGGTATCATCGCGGGAACCGCTGCTTTTATGGCCGCTATCCTTGTTGCCGTGATTATATCCAAATGGAAAATGGGTAAGATATCTCCGATGCTATGGCTATCCGCCGTGCTCGTTATCGGCTTTGGCGCGCTGACCATCTATTTCAACGACCCACGCTTCATTCAGATCAAGCCGACAATCATATATCTTGGTTTCGCCATCATATTGGGTGTCGGATTGCTCAGGGGCAAGGCCATGCTGAAATATCTACTGCAAGCGGCCTATGAAGGGCTGTCCGACGAAGGTTGGCTGAAACTGTCCCGTAATTGGGCGATATTTTTCGTCGCTATGGCGGTGCTCAACGAGGCCATGCGACTTACCCTGACCTTCGATCTCTGGTTAACGCTCAAAGTATGGGGCATCACGATATTGTCGTTTATCTTTGCGATTGCCAATGTCCCGATGTTGATGCGCCACGGTCTTGACCTTGGACAAGAGGAAGAGGCTGAAGAAGCCGGATCCAAATAAAAACCGCGCCCCAGTTTATCGGAGCGCGGTTCTTAAATTCTTGTGATAAGATGGATTAGCCTTGATCTGCGCGGCTCACGCCTTCCCCATCAAGGTTTTGCGCGACAAAGTCCCAGTCAATTGCGCTGTCGAGTAATGCAGATACATAATCTGGGCGGGCATTCTGGTAATCCAGATAATATGCATGCTCCCAAACGTCGATCGTCAACAATGGCTTCATGCCATGCGCGACGGGACTATCTGCATCATGCAAGGACGTGATTTCCAGCTTATCACCGTTTAGCACCAACCAGGCCCAACCGCTGGCAAAGTGGCCAACGGCTTCGGCTTTGAATTTTTCTTTGAAATCTTCGACCGAGCCAAAGTCCGCTTCGATACGGCTCTTCAATTCGGCGGGCATTTCTTTCTTTTCAGGGCTTAAGCACAACCAGTAAAAGCTGTGGTTCCATACCTGTGCCGCGTTGTTAAACAACCCGCCGTCTGATGCCTTAATGATGTCGGACAATTTCTTGCCCGCGTGATCTGTGCCCGCAATCGCGTCGTTGGTTTTGGTCACATAGGCGTTATGGTGCTTTCCGTGATGGAAATTAAACGTCGCTTCAGAGATTAATTCACCGAAAGCGGTTTTGCTATAAGGCAGTGCGGGAAGTTCAAAGGACATCGAGAATTTTCTCCATAGTTAGAATGACTTTCAAATAGCGCATATGGTGACAAAAGGTTCCATCAGCAACTGCCCTTTAGAGCATATGTGCAGCTAACGGCGTTTTTCCGTGACAAAAATGGCTTAACGACATAATATTACGGCACGTTACACATTGTTTTGGGGGAGATAAAAATGGCGAAGCTTTTTGGTAATTTGAATTTGGTCATGTTGGTAGGCTTGTTACTTGCCATATTGGTGATTGTTGGCATCGGGCCGCTCGGTGATCCCATTAATGGGATATTCCGCTGGCTTCACACATTTTTCGGCGTCCTGTGGATCGGTCTGCTCTATTATTTCAATTTTGTGCAAGTCCCGCAAATGCCGAATATTCCTGACGAAGCCAAACCGGCTGTGTCCAAACACATCGCCCCTAGCGCTTTATACTATTTTCGCTGGTCCGCCTTGTTCACAGTGATTACTGGTCTGATTGTCGCGCATTTGACCGGCTATCTGCAGCAGGCTTTGCTATTGCAAGAAGGCTATTTGCTAATCGGTGTCGGCATGTGGATGGCACTGATCATGGCCTTTAACGTATGGTTCCTGATCTGGCCCAATCAGAAAAAAGTACTGGGTATTGTCGAGGCAGATGCCGATGCGAAGGCCTCTGCCGGTAAAATCGCCCTCATGGCATCGCGGACCAACACCTTGTTGTCGCTGCCGATGCTCTATTGCATGGTGAATTCTAATTTGGGCGGCTAGATCTGCTTACAAAGTAAACGGAAAGAGGGCTTCAGGGCCCTCTTTTTTTGCCTGCACAAGAAGTTAGCGAAGGCGTCTTGCGAGCTTATGGGCAGGGCCAAATCCGATAAAGGCCGCCCCTATAAACGGCATCGCAACCACCCACAGGCGGACACCAGTGATGCCCAGTGGACTGGCAATGCTGATCGCCGCCGTGGCGGCCAAGCCGGCGCAAACGAACAGCAACCCGACAATCAACCGCCAATGCGGAAGGTCCGCTTTGTCTGTCTGGCCGCCGCCAGCTCCCGCTTGCTCATATTTCGCGAAAATCATGATAAGCGGAAGCAAGGCTACGATGTAGAGAATGAACCAGATTGGCCGGGAAAGCCACCAGCTTGCACTTCCTGGAGCGACTTCAAGGCCGATGCCGCCAAGCAACCAAGCGCCCACCATTACAAGCACAAACGCGGTCAGATGCCAGAGATAGGTGGTCATGATCATCCCGTTCATCAGCACCACGCCTGTCCATATCCGGATGTTGTCGAGCATGCGGCGTGCCTTTGGTTCAAGCGCCAAAGCAAATCCGGTTTGTGCGATCCCCAATGCAAGCAAGGCTATGGTCGGCGGCATACTGTTGCTCACCGCTTCGCCGGGAACACCGATCATCGCGACCGGGTAAGGACCAAAGCCGACTAAAAGCCCTAAAGCCGTCAATCCGCCTATGCCCCATAAGAAAGCTCGGTTAGGGTTAGAGAAATAGCCCTCGCTCCACGCATAACCGAGTTGGTGTACTGCCAACCAGATGAACGCAAAGTTCACAAAATTCACATAAGGCACATGCAATGCAAAGGTCACTGCATCTAAAGCAATTGCACCGGCGACGAGTCCCCAAAAAGATGCCATTCCAAAGCGTTTCCATGCCGCATGGGTAAACGGCACCACGGCGCCGACCATAAGATAGACCGCCAGAAACCAAACCGGGATTAAAGCCAATTGTGTGGCCAATTCAACAATTTTTCGATCTACGCCCATGGCTGTGCCAAACAAAGCAAAGAGCGTCCAGATCAGGAAAAGCGGCAAAACCGGATTGATCAGACGGCGCAGGCGGCCAGTAAACCAACCTGCATAACTGCCTTTGTTTCTGCGGTTTGCCGACCATGATAGCGCGTGAGAAAACCCTCCAACGAGGAAGAAAATTGGCATAACCTGAAAACCCCAGGTCAGCCATTGCGTCCATGGCAGAATGCCCAGTAGATGCCCGCCCTGCACAGCGCCATTGTCTATGTAAGGTGCAGCAACCAGCCAGTGGCCTATAACGACGGCAAGAATAGAAAAGGCCCGGAGGAAATCGACATAGCGATTGCGTTCTGGTGGAGCTTTGAGCGCCATTTCTTCGGCGCGAGACCATAAAGTTCGCTTCGTTGTCATCTCACCGCGCTCACTCATATGTTCCCCTCACGTCCCGATTGCTTCATATATTTAGATAATCAAAGAGCTGGCCCATTCAAGGCAAGTGGCCGGTTGATAACAAGGTAATAATGCTAGTGAAAGCTATCCCAGAAGGTCGTGGCGTTTCAGCGAATGGCGCAACTGATCGTAGGTCAGATTGAGCGCCTTTGCTGTTTGTCGCTGATTATAGCGTGATTTGGCAAGAGCCGCTTCCAAGATGCGTTTCTCGAACGCTTCGACAGCTTCTTTCATGTCATCGACCGCCGAATAAGCCGGTTCTACCGCAGCGGTTGGCGGTGCGGCATCTGCTTGTTCAGGCGCTTGACTTGACTTAACAGGTTCCGAATCCTGCGACGCAGTTGTTTGTGGCTTCCACGGTGATTCAAATGGATCAAAGACGATATGATCCACCGGTCGCGAATAGTCACTCCATTGATAGACAGCCCGCTCAATGACGTTACGCAATTCGCGGACATTGCCCGGCCATTGATGGCGGGCAAGCGCTTCAGAAGCCAAATGGCCAAAACCAGGCCATTGTTCCCATTCCAATTCCGCAGCCATGCGTCGTCCGAAATATTCGGCCAGTACCGGTACATCACCCTCGCGATAACGCAGTGGCGGCAAGGTCACGACTTCAAAGGACAAACGGTCGAGTAGATCCGCCCGGAATGTGCCTTCATCAGCCATTTTGGGGAGATCGGCATTGGTTGCGGCAACGATCCGTACGTCCACACGCTGCGGCCGCGAGGAACCGATACGGGTAATTTCGCCATATTCTACTGCACGAAGCAGCCTTTCCTGAGCCGCCGATGACAAAGTTCCAAGCTCGTCGAGGAATAATGTTCCTCCGTCCGCTTCTTCAAAGCGACCTACCCGGCTTTTCGTAGCCCCAGTAAAAGCACCTGCCTCATGGCCGAATAGCTCTGCCTCGATCAATGTCTCCGGCATGGCCGCACAGTTGAGCGTCACTAAAGGTCCATCCCACCGCGTACTGAGGCGGTGCAGCCGTTCCGCGATCAACTCTTTACCTGTGCCACGCTCGCCTATAACAAGGACGGGACGGTTTAATCCCGCGGCTCGGCTGGCCTTTTCGACGGCATCCAGAAAGGCCCCAGACTCCCCGATGAACTGATTTTCGCGCTCCATGCCCAATATATAGTGCCATTTCCTATTAAATAGCAATTAATACCATATGCATTTTGTCAGATTTTTATATTATCCTTATTTATTAGATATTTATAAAACTGGCACGCCTCCTGCAATGTTAGTTTCGAACCCGCAAGGGACCAGAAAACGACCAAACGGAGGATAAAATGTCAGCAACCACGAAAACAGGCAAACTCGCGAATTTGAGCAGAACCGATGTTTCTGCCGTCATTTCCGTCCTGCTGTTCAGCCTGACGATTTTGATCAGCGCTGTTGGCCCTGCAGAAGCGCAGGGCCCTACCATCTCCGAAGATGGTGTAATTTCCCCATCTGTCAGCTATAAAGCGTGACAGGCGAAATGGCCGGGACCCCTTCATTCCCCCTTGCCGAAGTTCGGTCCCGGCCACCTTTCGAGATTGAAGACATTGAATTTATCGAAGACGCACAATTTTACGAAGACCAGCCTGAACGTTCGAACCATTCCAGGCGCAACGCTAGCAACTACCGGAGTTTAACCATGGGTATTTTTTCAAGAACGCGCGATATCATCGCCGCCAATGTCACAGACATGTTGGATAAGGCGGAGGATCCTTCCAAGTTGATCCGGATGATCATTCTGGAAATGGAAGAGACCCTTGTCGAAGTTCGCGCTTCTGCCGCTCGCACCATTGCCGACCAAAAGGAAATGCGCCGGCATATAGACAAGCTGGAACAGTTGACGGAAGATTGGAACGAAAAAGCCCAACTGGCGCTGTCCAAAGATCGCGAAGATCTGGCAAAGGCCGCTTTGATCGAAAAACGCAAAGCATCTGATATGGCCGAACAGCTGACCGTTGAAATTCAGGTACTCGATGACGCGCTCCGCGCTTCAGAAGGTGACATTGCGAAACTGCAAAAGAAATTGCAGGAAGCGCGATCCCGCCAAAGCGGTTTGATCAACCGCCTAGAAAGTGCCGAGAACCGCTATAAAATTCGCGAAATGTATAATGGCGATAAAGTCCATGATGCCTTTTCGAAATTTGAATATCTCGAACGTCAGGTTGACCATGCAGAAGGCCGCGCCGATGCACTGACTATGGGTGGTGAGCCAGAAACACTGGAAAACCAGATTGCTGCTCTGGAAAGCAACGACAAGGTTGATGATGAATTGGAAGCCATGAAGGCGGCCATGAAGAAAGGTGACAAATAATGGAAAATGTACTCGTACCTATCTTTGTCGTTGGCATGCTGTTTATCGGCCTGCCGTGGATAATCTTCCACTATGTCACCAAATGGAAAACATCTGCCACCATCACCAATGAAGATGAGCAGCTGCTCGATGAATTGCACCGGATGGCAAGAAAATTGGATGATCGGATGGAAACCATCGAGCGGATCATGGCAGCAGACAATCCAAACTGGCGGCAATCGACTTTGACTGATGCAACCAGCGACCCAAAACCAACGCTCGAAAATTTTGATAATCTTCTGAAAGAAAGGCGCTAATCATGTCTTCCACACGCACCAAATTTTATCTGGATAAACAGCGCGCTAAATGGAGCGGCGTATGCGCCGGGATAGCAGATTATACTGGCATCAATGTCATGTGGATCAGAATTGCCGCAATCGTTGCAACCGTGACCTTCGCCTTTCCGTGGACACTGGTCGCATACTGGATTGCAGCAAAATCTGCTGATCCAAAACCAATTGAACTATACGGCGACAAGAAAGATTTGGAATTTTGGCAGGGTGTCCGCCAATCCCCCCGCCGCACGGCACGCGATGTTAAATCCCGCTTCCGCGAGATAGACCGCCGCCTTGCTGACATGGAACTATATTACACCAGTAACAACAGCGCGCTCTCCAATGAGATTGAGAAACTGCGCTAAGAAATATTAGAGATTAAGGGAGAAAAATTATGAATTGGGGTGGACCGGGATTTGTTATCGCTATCATCGCAGTTTGCTATGCTGGTTACATAATCAACAATTGGATCAGAGCCAAACATGGCTATCCCCTTGAAAACGAATGGGGTGGAACAACCGATCGAGGCGATCCCAAAGCCGAACGCAAGATCGAGCTGCTTTCCAGCGAAAATGAAGAATTGGTGGGCAAGATTGATCGCCTGCAAGAGAGACTTGCAGTGCTTGAGCGGATTGCCACCGACCCCGCGAAACGTACGGCCGACGAAATCGAAGCCCTTCGGGAGAAAGGTTGATGGAACCGGATAAAGCAGCCTTTATACTGGAAATTCTGCCCTATGCAGCGCTAATCGCCGCGGTCGGAGTGGGGGGCTGGGTGATTACAACCTGGATGCGGATCAAAAACGGATATCCGCTGGAAGGCAGTTGGGGCAATGCGCTCCATCCCAATACCGATCGGGAAGCGGTAGAGCGCGTTAAATTGCTCACCAACGAAAATGCCGAACTTCGTGCCGAAGTGGGTGCGATGAAAGACCGGCTCGCAAATGTCGAACGCATTGTCACCGATGATAGCCACCGGCTGACCAATGAAATCGAAGCGTTGCGCAGTCCTAAGAATTAAGGAAATCAATATGATAGAATATCTCGCCCTGTTGATCCCTTTTGCCGGTATTGGCGTAGGTGTTTTTGCAATCTGGACCAGTCATCAACAAAAGATAATGAAGATGCAGTCTGCAATCTCGGCGGAGAAAGCCGCGCAATATGCCGTTAACAATGAACAGTTGGAACAGCGCGTGCGCGTTCTCGAGCGAATTGTCACCGACAAAGGTTTTGATCTGGCCAGTCAGATTGAAGATCTTCGCGATCCACCTGAAATGAAGGAGCTAAATTGATGGACTGGTTAGCTTTACTCATTCCGCTAGCTCCCTTTGGCCTCGGTGGCCTCTGGATTTGGACCCGCCATCAAAGCAAGATGCTGGATAAACAAAAAGAACTCATGTTGCTCGGCAAAAATGCACCGGAAAGTGAAGACGGCCGACGGATGAACGAAGATATGAAATATCTGAAAGAGCGCGTGGCGACATTGGAGAAAATAGTAACCGATGAACGCGGCGCACGGGAGCTTGATAGTGAAATCGCAAAGCTGAGAGACAGCTAAACAGGAAGTTGTTGGAGGGAATAGAATAGATGAACCCGTTTGAAATGGTTGTAGCCATCATTATTGTCGTCACTATTGGGAAGGTGGTCAACACCCGCGTGCAAGCCAAACATGGCATTGCGTCGGACGAAGATGGCAATCCGGTAACTTTAGTCGACCCCGATGCCAATCAACTCCGCGAAGAAGTCAAATATCTGAAAGAACGCGTCGCCGTTCTGGAAAAAATCGCCACCGATGATCGCGGCGCCCGCGAACTCGGCAATGAAATTGAAAAATTGCGGGACCGTTAGAGCGGTTCCTCAAAAGCAGGAAGAGAAGAAGGATAGCATCATGCCAGACCCTAGTTTTTACCTGATGACTGCGGCCTTTACCTTGATTGGTTTGACCGCCGTATCGTTGATCGCCCTGCGCGGTTGGCGCGACTGGATTGCGTTGAAGACCAGAGAATTGGAACAGCATCGCGAAGAACATCCACCAACAGCGTCATCTAGAATAGAGGTTGCTGATTTAAAGGAACGGATCCGCAAGTTGGAGGCCATCGCTGCGGGCGTGGAGCTTTAACACCCCTGCAAGCATCAATTCAAAAAAGGATGACGCGAATCTCTTGCCCTGCTAGCGGGCGGAGATGAGCAAAATTGACGATCTAATAGAAGAATATGAATTTTTGGAGGCTGATGACCGATACCGGCTTCTGATTGACTTGGGCAAAGAGCTGGAAGAGATGCCAGATGCGCTCAAAACAGACGCGACTTTAGTACGCGGCTGCTCGGCATCCGTTTGGGTTTATCCTACAAAACAAGATGATGGCCGCTTGCATTTCCTCGCGGATAGTAACGCAGCAATAACCAAGGGTATCATCGCATTGGTTTTGGAAACTGTCCAAGATAAGCCGATTGATGCGGTGCTGAAAACGGATATCGCTGAAAAACTTGCCCCGTTTGATCTCAAGAACCAACTCAGCTCCAATCGTACCCAGGGCATTCCCAATATGATCGCCTTGATCAACGAAACTGCGGAGAGATATCAAGGATGATTAGCGCGATTCTGTTATTAGCAACAGCGCCTGGTCCCACACCACCGCTGACGGCTCAGGAACAACTTATAGAATCAAGGAAACGTCCCGAGCTCCGTCTAACACCGGGTGATATCGAGACAGCACGGGTCGATTTTGATCAATATACCAATCAACCGGTCATCAATATTATGTTTTCCCCGATTGGAAACCGCCGATTTATGGTTTTGCAAAAAGGACGGCTTGGAAAGACCATCGCGCTATATATTGGTGATCGCCTGATAACCGAGCCCATTCTCAACGAATATATTTTTGATGGCCAGGTGCAAATTAGCGGCGGCTTTACCCTTGAAGAGGCAAAGGCGCTTCAATCAGAATTAACGACGGATATAATTGAGCCGTAGAGCAGCTCGCAAAAGCCGCTAAACCGGTTTCCAGACCCGCCGCTCTTCGGCCACTTTCAAGACATCAAAAGCCGCTTGAGCCGCCTGAAACTTCTTAGCCGCTTCTTTGTCACCAGGATTGACATCGGGATGATATTCTTTGGCCATTGCGCGCCAGGCTTTCTTTACAGCCTCGAAATCCACATCGGGCGGAAGGTCAAAAATTTCCAGCGCGGTCATCTCGTCGCGTGACCGGCTACCGTCGCCACTACCCATCCAGCTATAATGGGCGGATTCCTGATAGGCATTGGCATCGCGCTGCTCATCGGCTTCGCGTTTTTTGCGTTCTTCTTTGTCCAAGCCTTCGAAATAGTCCCAGCCCCGGTTATATTCAGCCGCATGGGTTTGGCAGAAAAACCATTTTTCCGGACTATTGGGGGATTTGGGCGCCGGGCAAATGCCGGCTTCATCACAACCATGTCGGTCACACAGCTTTAACTGCTGCGTTTCACGCGAGCTTTCATAGCTACCCCAGCGGGGAAAGCCCCAATTGTCGGATCGTTTTGCTTTTGGCATATCGCTCTCTAACAAAGGGACTGCGGGAGTTCCAGCCAAATTTAAATACCAGAGGGCCTATAAGCCGGGTTCTGTCCATCCTCTTGCGAGAAATAGCCAGTCATTCATCTTGGCGATGCATTGCTGCGCCGCTCTAGCAACCAACCCGGGCTGCAGGCCGAAATAGCCATATGCCGCCCCTATTTGGTTTTGCTCCAGGTGGGGTTTACCGTGCCAAATCTGTTACCAGATCCGCGGTGCGCTCTTACCGCACCCTTTCATTATCACGTGCCCGAAGGCGTCGCGACCTGCTTTCTGTTGCACTGTCCCTGAACAGGAGATCGCTCCCCTGCCCGCCGGACGTTATCCGGCACCGTTAAATCGTGGAGCCCGGACTTTCCTCCCACCTTCGCCAAGACTTCGGTGGGCAGGCCCTTTATGCAAATATTTGCGGAGCCTGCCTGCCATAGCTTTAGCGAAGGCAGGCGACTGGCCGACCCTCTGGTTCGCTCTATTTAGAGATTCCCCGCTCTCTGTCGAGCATTAACGACAATAAAATTGCGCGGCATTCGCCATCTATGACTCCGTCAATGTTATCCGGACGAAACCGCCGCTGAAAGGAAACCACAGCGTCTTTCTCTGCGGTGATATCATAGCCAAAGCGCTCTAGCGCCAGCATGAAGCCACCATCTGTCCAAGGCGGATCACCGAGATTCAGCGGTGGTTTCTTGAGCGCGATGCCAAGCTTGGCCAGTCTGTCCCAATCAAATAATTCACCCGGATCCTGCTTTCGCGCTGGGGCAAGATCACTGTGCCCGATGACATTGGAGGGAACAATATTATGGCGTTTAACAATATCATGGGCAAGCCGCGTGACCGCATCCATCTGCTCTTCGGGAAATGGGACATAGCCCCATTCATGCCCCGGATTGACAATCTCAATGCCGATACTGGCGCTATTCACATCGTCAATGCCGCGCCAATAGCCGCGTCCCGCGTGCCACGCACGATCTTCTTCTTTGACCATGCTGATAATTTGGCCATCTTCGGTCACAACATAATGGGCGGAAACCTTGGCGTCCGGGTTGGCAAGCCAGTTAATCGCCGATGCGGCATCTTTCATGCCGGTATAATGCATGACCAATATACTGACCGGCAGCTTGCGCTCGTCAAAATTCGGAGAAGGCGTCCAGATCATATCCATAGTCAATACCCTCCTTGACTATCTCGCCTCAGGTAACAATGGCGCCGAGCAAAAGCTCTGTACCGGACGAGGGGGAAACCCTTAAATCACCGCCCTCTGCGCAAGATAACTCACGCGACATCCATGCAGCAGCGGTACGAGCGGTAAGTTCGGATTGCGGCAATGTCCCCTCAAGTGCTGCGCGAATGCCGTCATCCAAAGCGATTTTAGGTCCTTCGGCGCGGATAACCACTTCCACTCCATTATCACCCTGCTCTGCGCCCACGTCTAGTTTTCCGCCCCGCACCAGAGCTTCTCGGGCAATCAACGCGAGGTTGAGCAATATTTTAATGGCTTTTTTGGGTACTGCTCCGGTTTGCACGGCCCAACCCAAGGTAATTTTCCCTTGATCCCCGACGAGGCTTTCCACCAGCTGCTTGGCTTCTGCAGGATCAACTTCATCACCAAATCCGCCTGCAGCGCCGAAGGCCAAGCGGAAATATTTCAGCTTGTCAGCGGATGCTCTGGCGCTGTCGGCTAATAAGTCCATGCAGCGATCCCGCATTTCCGGATCAGTTTCATCTTCAAGCAGCTCAAGCCCATTGTTTATCGCACCAACGGGACTGAGCAGGTCATGGCATAATTTGGAACACAGCAAGGCAGCAAGATCGACACCGGATTGAGACATGGAAATGGGCCCTTAACTTGTGAAAAATCAATTGTCCGCTGTTTGGCCCTTTGTGCTTTGGCAATCAAGGGTGATTGAATCAAACCGTTCATATATTTCACCATTTGGCACCGCGCGCCACGCCGCTGCATCCTGACCGTTAATGATTAGCCATATCCGGCTATCAGCCGCAGCCATTTCGGCATCGGTTTGTGATGGCGATACGCTGCCGGAAGGATGGGAATGATAATAGCCTAGAATATTGGGTCCACCGTCCCGCATCGACCGTTCGGCCGCTATCAGGTCCACCGGATCAATTTCAAAGTGGCACAATGGTTGTTCGGCAATATTCCTAGTCGCCAAAAATCCGGAAACTGTCCCATTTTCGCCAAATAGCAGTCCACAAGCTTCCTCCGGATCCGATTGACGGGCCAGTTGTTGCAAATCATCCAATATCGCGCTTGATAAGACCAGTGTCATGGCCCACATCTACGCCATGACAGCAGGGCAATCCATAAAATCCGGCATTGTGCCCGAAACCGACAAAAAACAGCGGCTTGATGCCGCTTTATCTGGTTTTCTCGAGGACTTGTCTCGCGAGCGGATTAAGAACCTGATCGCGAGCGGCAATCTACTGATCGAAGGCGTCATCTGCACCGACCCTGCATCGAAAAAATGCGCAGGAAAAACATTTGCCCTAACGGTACCCGCGCCGATTGAAGGACCTGCACAGGCACAAGATATCCCGCTGGATGTCGTTTATGAGGATCATCACCTGATCGTCGTTAATAAACCGGCAGGATTGGTCGTGCATCCCGCCGCTGGCCATCCGGATGGCACTTTGGTCAACGCTCTGCTGCATCATTGCAAAGGCGAGTTATCCGGCATTGGCGGCGTAACACGCCCGGGCATTGTTCACCGAATCGACAAAGATACTTCCGGATTGATGGTCGCTGCCAAAACAGATGAAGCGCATCAGGGTTTAAGCGCGCTATTTGCCGCTCATGACATTGACAGACGCTATCTCGCGATTTGCAATGGCCGCCCGAATCCGCATTCTGCCACCATTGAAGGCAATATCGGGCGCAGCAACACAGATCGTAAAAAAATGGCGGTGGTCGGTGACGACAAGGGCAAGCCCGCAATGACCCATTATACAACCAAAGAAGCGCTCAATGGCGCCACTTTGGTTGAATGCACGCTGGAAACAGGACGCACCCATCAGGTGCGGGTCCATATGTCCCATATCGGGTATAGTCTTATCGGAGACCCGCTTTATGGTGTTCGCAGAAAATCATTGCTTTCCGGCAGAAAAGATATTCGATTTTGCCGGCAGGCCTTGCATGCTGCTAGTCTTGGATTTGTTCACCCCATAACGGGAGAAAAATTGTTATTTAACTGTAACTTTCCACCCGATATGCAGGAACTATTCAGTAAGTTGCGTGTATAGAATATAGACACTATATGGAAATAGACCAACGGGTGCTTGATGAGGCCCGGCGGCAAACCAGAGAAGGAACTAAAATGGCTAATGGAAGCAATGTTCCGGCAAAAATCCCTGCTTTAGGGGGGGATGCGAGCCTGAACCGATATCTATCGGAAGTCCGTAAATTTCCGTTATTGAAACCCGAACAAGAATATATGCTGGCGAAACGCTATTCTGAACATAAAGATCAGGAAGCAGCGGCCCAGTTAGTAACGTCCCACCTGCGTCTCGTGGCTAAAATCGCCATGGGTTTTCGCGGCTATGGCCTGCCTGTCTCGGATCTGATCTCCGAAGGCAATGTCGGCCTGATGCAGGGCGTGAAGAAATTTGAGCCCGATAGAGGTTTCCGCCTGGCGACTTATGCCATGTGGTGGATCCGCGCGTCGATACAGGAATATGTGTTGCGCAGCTGGAGCCTCGTCAAAATGGGCACAACCGCCGCGCAGAAGAAGCTGTTCTTCAATCTGCGCCGGATGAAAAACAACCTCGAAGCGTTTGAAGATGGCGATTTGTCACCCGAAGACGTGAACAAGATTTCAACCGACCTTGGTGTGGCCGAGCATGAAGTGGTCAACATGAACCGCCGCATGTCGATGGGTGGCGATGCCTCCTTGAACGTGCCACTTTCGGAAGACGGCGATGGCGGCCAATGGCAGGACACGTTGGAAGATGACGGCCCGCTGCATGACCAGCAAATTGCTGATGCACAGGAAGCCGATTTCCGTCACGATATGCTGACCGAAGCAATGGGATCGCTCAACGAACGCGAACAGCATATTCTTGCTGAACGGCGTTTGTCAGAAGACCCCAAGACGCTGGAAGACCTAAGTAAGGTCTATGAAGTCAGCCGTGAACGGATTCGTCAGATTGAAGTCCGTGCCTTTGAGAAGTTGCAAAAGGCGATGCTGCGTATTGCGGGAGAAAAACAGCTGCTTACAGCGGGTTGATTCTCTAGCCTCTCAAAATATCTAAAGATTATAGCGCTCCGAAACTTCATTTGTTTTTGGGGCGCTTTTTCATTATCTGGTGACCATGGCAACAAAATCTCGCCGGAAAACAAAATCCCTGCCCGCGCGCCTTATCAAGCTTGTTTTCAGGCTGATAATCTATTTCCTGTTGATTACGATTGCTTGGGTGGGCCTGCTAGCATTCCTGCCGCCACCGATCACGGCCACCATGATCATGGACGAAAACAGCATCACCAAAGACTGGGAACCGCTGGGATCGATTTCCCCTAACCTCGCACGCGCGGTAATCGCTGCCGAAGACAGCAAATTTTGCAGCCATGACGGCTTTGACCGGGAGGCGATTAAATCCGCAATGAAACGCAACGCCCAAGGCGGCCGTATCCGCGGCGGCTCTACCATTTCCCAGCAAACCGCGAAAAACGTATTTCTATGGCAAGGCGGCGGCTATTTTCGCAAAGGGCTGGAAGCCTATTTCACCTTCCTGATCGAGAAAATCTGGGGCAAGAAGCGCATCATGGAAGTCTATCTCAATGTCGCTGAAACCGGGATTGGAACCTATGGCGCACAAGCCGGCGCTCGGCGTTATTTTAAAAAGGACGCTTCAGACCTTACAAAGATCGAGGCCGCCCGTATTGCTGCTGCCCTGCCCTTACCCAAGAAACGCGCCGTAATCGGTGCCGGCGGCTTTACCCGCCGCTATGGCAATACGATTGCCGCACGGATCAACGTGGTGAAGCGTGAAAACTTGGATAGTTGCGTATATAAGTAGGTTATTTGATCTGAATTAGTGTCCGCTATGGGCGCAAAAGCGGACACTAAAAGTTTGCATATAGGTACATTAAATTAAGTAGCTAATTGCCTGAGTGATACTATTTCCGTTTTATCATCTGAATTATGGCGACAGTCGTTATTTATCTGGCGTCACGTTCGATGATTTCAACGGTGACAAATAGGTTTCGACAGCCAGCGCTCCGATTTGCAAACCAATCTCAGAGCCGACATCCGTAGAGCTTCGGTAATGAACGCCATCATAGATACGCGCATCGGAAACTTCCTGTATGAAGTCGTCAACACTCTTCCAGTTCCTTCTGGCCCCGCCGTCCGTGTAGCTGACAGTCCACAATTCCGGCGTTGCATTCTCCCCGATTTCGGCTTTTAAAATAGCGCCTACAGTTCCTGCTACGACGCAATGGGCGCATGGATATTCAGGATGCATCGGAGTGGGAATGAAAGGAACCCATGCTGAATCCTTCAGGGTGTTTTCATTGCCATCGATATCAGCGTTGCGAATGGCGGTTATGGGCCGCCAAAACCCGTAGTGATATTTTGCCTCAAACACAGCGATCATGGCATCATCCGTTGCCCTCGTCACGGCCGCAAACAGGCGCGCATTTTGGGTGACGTTGCGTCCTGGCATATTGGCGACAGAATGCACAACACCATGATAGATTGGTGGTAAAGTTGCTTCCCAGAACTTCGCCATTCTCGTCTGTTCTTCGGAACGATGCTCGCTGTTCTTGCTGCCCATTTTCTTGACTTCGATAAAGTCGCGCGTCCAGGCATCACTTGTTAATTTTGGCGGAGGTCCCGGACGGAATTTGGTCGGGTCAGAAAACATCCAGGGCTTGCGGTTTGCCCAATTCGGCACAGCCGGTATGGTTGTTGGAACATATTTGCCAGCCGTTGTGTAGGGCCTGTAAGTTTCCTGGGACTGGCTGCCGTCATTTTTACGCGCGGCCCAGACGGCGCTTGCCGCTTGTCGACCGATTGCAACGCCTTGGGTTTTTTGATCACTATCTGCGATCTTTGCCAAAGCCTCTGCATATACATCCTCAATCTCGCGTTCTCTGTCGGGCATGAGATTGAATAACGAAACCCGAACGGCTGACGCGATAGCGGCGTCTATTGATGAGTCATCCGGCGCTTTTAGATCAAGCGAAGCAGGATATTTTTTTGTAATGGCATTTACGGTTTCATAAATTGACGTGTGCACGATGGCCAAAGCCCGGTTTGAATGTGGTGTCGGAAATTTTGCATCAACAACTATATCGCGCGCCTTTATATTCCAATCCGTCACACTGTCGGCCTGGGCTTCAACGCTCACGCCGAGGGCAAACAAAGCGCCCGACACCAAAAGAATTTTATATTTCTGCAAATTGCCCATGATCACTCCTATGTGGCTTTTAACCCTTCCAAGCGTGGCAGGATTAAGCTCTGTTTCGTTGCTATACCGATTTTATGATGCGCTATAGTCCTGCAGTAGAACTACATGGTACAGTTACTGTACTGGCAATATTCCGAGTCTGGTCCAATTGTCGCAAACAGACAGCGATATCGCCCTATAAACCGAAGGACAGCAGACATGAGTAAAGCGCCTAGCTATGGTCAATATTGCCCCCTCTCAATGGCAGCGGAAATATTATGCACGCGCTGGACGATGCTGGTGATGAGAGAACTCGTTTTCGGTTATACGTCCTTCAATGATATCAGCAGAGGAGTGCCACGTATGTCACGCTCCCTCCTATCCAATCGGCTGAAAGAGCTGACGAATGCAGGCATTGTCAAAAAGACGGAATCGGCGAGCCATAATCAAACCAGATACACGCTGACGCAGGCTGGCAAAGCGCTCAGCAAGGTTGTTTTCAGCATGGCTGATTGGGCGCAGGAATGGCTCCGGATAGAGCCCGCGCTGGAAGATTTCGACAGCGATCATTTAATGTGGAACATCCGCCACAAGGCCAACCCACATCCCGCGCTTCCCAACCCGTTCATTATTCACTTTTTCCTGCATGATCAAACAAGCAAGCGCCAGAATAGCTGGTTGATATTCGAAGGGGATCAGGTTGATCTATGCATCATAGATCGTGATTTTGAAGTCGATATGCAAATCACCGTGGCAGCCAAAACTCTTGCCAGAATATATTTGGGACGGTCCGACCTTGATGAAGCGATGGCGAACGGGGACCTGGAAGTTTTCGGTGAACAAAAATATACCAGACTTTTGCCCGAGTTGCTCGGCCGGAGTCGATTGGCCAATATCCCGATACAGCCAGAAGAACTTCGCGCTTCAGTTCGCGGTGCATGACAAGGTTTCTAACGTCCGCTTTCGGGATAAATCGGACTCTGCGATGAGCATTTGTTATTGCTAGCTTCAAAGGAGACCAGCAATGGAACAATTGAAAAATATGAAACTGCCGATCCATGGACGTTGCTTGTGTGGGAAGGTCGTTTATCAATGTTCCCAATCGCCAGTGTGGTCGGTGAATTGCCATTGTAGGTCATGTCAAAAGTTAAGCGGAGCACCGTTTGTTTCCGCCTTTTCTGTTCCGGCAGAAACCTTTGCAATTGTTACAGGGGACACTATCAGTTTTTCAAGACAAGCGGAGAGCGGCCACATGGTCTCGACGTTTCACTGCTCTGAATGCGGCACCAGATTGTATGCTCAAAGCGATGGCAATCCATCACTGGTGAATATATTTGCTCCAACACTCGATGACACGTCAGGCTACGAACCTGTATCCAACGTTTATTTGTCAGAAACAGCAAATTGGATTGCTCCCGACGACAAGCTTTTCAACTTCGAAAAAATGCCTTCTTTTTGATCGCCTGACAATATCCATTTTCGGTTTATTGCGGACGAGCGAACAGCGCCAGACAAGGCCTGGTCTTTAAACCGCAATGCATTGAAACAGCTTAAGCCGCGTCTTCTTTCTTGGCTTTGCTATTCTTCGCAATAACCTTGATCGGGTCTTTTGTTCCGGCGACGACATCCTTATCGATGACAATCTCGTCAACGCCTTCCAGATCGGGAAGATCGAACATGGTGTCGAGCAAGATATTCTCAACGATAGACCGCAGGCCACGGGCGCCGGTTTTTCGTTCGATCGCTTTCTTACCGATTGCAATCAAAGCGTCCTCTGTGAATGTCAGAGCGACATCCTCCAGTTCGAACAATTTTGCATATTGTTTGACCAACGCATTTTTCGGTTCCTGCAAAATCGTAACCAACGCGTCAATATCAAGATCTTCGAGCGTCGCTATAACCGGTAAACGACCAACAAATTCAGGGATAAGACCGAATTTCAGCAAATCTTCCGGTTCGCCCTGTTGAAGCGTTTTACCAATTCTGCGTTCTTCCGGCGCGGATACATGGGCACCAAAACCAATGGATTTCGCCTCGAGACGGTCGCCAATAATCTTTTCAAGGCCAGCAAATGCGCCGCCACAGATGAATAGGATATTGGTGGTATCGACTTGCAGAAATTCCTGCTGTGGATGCTTACGGCCGCCCTGTGGTGGAACGCTGGCCGTTGTGCCCTCCATAAGCTTCAGCAAGGCCTGCTGAACGCCCTCACCCGATACATCGCGAGTGATTGATGGGTTTTCTGCCTTACGGCTGATTTTATCGATTTCATCGATATAGACAATGCCCCGTTGCGCCTTCTCAACATTATAGTCTGAAGATTGCAGCAATTTCAGAATGATATTTTCGACATCTTCGCCAACATAGCCGGCTTCGGTCAATGTCGTGGCGTCAGCCATAGTAAAGGGTACGTCAAAGGTTTTTGCCAAAGTTTGCGCCAACAACGTCTTACCGCAGCCGGTTGGTCCAACGAGCAGGATATTCGACTTGGCAAGTTCTATGTCACCGGATTTTGCGGCATGGTTGAGACGCTTATAGTGATTGTGAACCGCAACGGACAAAACCCGCTTCGCCCGGTCCTGTCCGATCACATAATCGTTGAGAACGTCGCAAATTTCCTGTGGCGTGGGTACTTCACCATCTTTTTTGCCAGTGATTGCGCCCTTGGTTTCTTCGCGGATTATATCGTTACACAGTTCGACACATTCGTCGCAAATAAACACAGTTGGTCCGGCAATAAGCTTGCGGACTTCATGCTGGGATTTTCCGCAGAAAGAGCAGTAGAGGGTGCTCTTCGAATCAGATCCCGTCAATTTCGTCATAAAAAGTCCTTAACAACAGGCTAGAAAATCTAATCTAACCGTCAAAATACAAAATGCTACCGCTTTTTTTTGCGTCATCGGTACCGAGACATAAGTCTATCAAAAGCGGCTTAATTTTCATTTAGGGTCGTGATAACCCCTTATTTATCATCTTCCGCAGGCTTTGGCCGTTTGTCATAGACTTCGTCGACAAGACCGAACGCTTTGGCTTCGTCAGCCTCAAGGAACGTATCGCGGTCCATGGCTTTTTCGATCTCTTTGATCGGCTTGCCGGTATATTTGGCATAAAGCTCGTTCATCCGGCTGCGAATCCGCAAGATTTCCTTGGCTTGGATTTCAATATCAGAAGCCATGCCCTGTGCGCCGCCAGAAGGTTGATGCACCATGATACGCGCATTGGTTGTCGCCATCCGCATGCCCGGCTCACCCGAAGCCAGCAGAAAGCTGCCCATGGAAGCGGCTTGGCCAACACAGACCGTACCGACGCGAGGACGGATATATTGCATCGTGTCATGAATAGCCATGCCAGCAGTAACAACGCCACCAGGGGAGTTAATGTACAGGTAAATATCTTTTTTCGGATTTTCCGACTCCAGAAACAAGAGCTGGGCGGTGATGATAGAGGCCATGCCGTCCTCTACCTGTCCGGTTACGAAGACAATGCGTTCACGCAGCAACCGTGAGAAAATGTCAAAGCTGCGCTCTCCGCGGTTGGATTGCTCAATAACGACGGGAACAAGAGCGTCGACGATCGGATCATGCATGGTAATTTAGCGCCTTCTGTGAAAAATCAATATAGGATGATAGGGACGCCACCAAACGGAGTCCCTATCCGTTGAGCCCTACATCGGTGTATCTTCTGCAATGTTCAAGTCGGTTAAGGATTTTTTCCAGACCATATTGGGAATTTGGTGCCGTTGCGCATCAAATAACCCCCCGCTATGAGCATAAGGGAAGAGAAACAAATCAAGCATTTTAGGAGATATTCATGAGCTCATATTCACCGTCCATCCCGACATTTGTTGCAGAAGAGGACAATGGCACGGCGGATCCGATGGCCTTTATGATGAAACGGTTGCTGGAAACCCGCACGGTTATGCTATTTGGCGGTGTTGATCAAAAACTGGCGGAGCGAGTCTCTGCGCAAATGCTATATCTTGATCATATCAGCGACGAGCCCATCCGGTTGCTCATTAACTCTCCGGGTGGACATGTGGAATCGGGCGATACCATCCACGACCTTATTGATTATATCAGTGCGCCAGTGGCGGTGATCGGAACAGGTTGGGTGGCTAGTATAGCAACTCATATTTTCCTCGGCGTCCCGGCAAAACAGCGGTTTTGTCTACCCAATACACGCTTTCTTATCCATCAACCTTCTGGCGGAGCAGGTGGTAAAGCCTCTGATATCGCCATTCAGGCCGAGGAAATCGTCAAAATGCGGGAGCGAATCGCTCAGAAAATAGCCGAGGCGACCGGTCAAAAACTCGATCGCGTACTCACAGATATTGATCGCGATTACTGGATGTCTACCGATGAAGCCAAGGAATATGGCATTCTCGGGACCGTCATCAACAAAGCGAGCGAAGTCAGCGTTTAACGTTGATGAAAAATGTCACTAGCCGGAACATGTCACGCATGTCCCGGCTAGTTTTATAGGTTGAAGGTTATTTTTTTGCGGCAGGCTTTTTAGCAGCGGGTTTTTTGGCTGCTGGCTTTTTAGCCGGTGCCTTTTTCGCAGGCGCTTTAGCAGCTGCTTTTTTCGCTGGTGCGGCTTTCGCGGCAGGTTTTTTCTCAGCTGGCTTCTTGGCCGCAGGTTTTTTCGCAGCCGCTTTCTTTGCCGATGCCTTTTTCTTGGCAGGCTTAGATTCAGCTTCGTCTTCTTCCTCAATCGCAGCTTCGAGCTGCTCGCGGGTTACCTTTTTGTCGGTAATCTCTGCTTTGTCGAACAGGAAGTCGACAACCTTGTCTTCATACATAGGCGCACGAAGCTGGGCTGCTGCCATGGCGTCCTGTTGAATATATTCAACGAACCGCTGACGATCTTCTTCGCGATATTGTTGGGCTGCCTGCTGGATCAGCATGGACATTTCCTGCTGACTGACTTCCACACCATTGGCCTGGCCAATTTCAGAGAGAAGCAATCCAAGACGAACGCGACGAACAGCGATGTCGCGATACTCGTCTTTTTCGTCTTCCATTTCCTTCTTGGCCTTCTCCGGATCTTCTTCCTGAGCCGCTTCCTGCTCCAGCTGTTGCCAGATCTGGTTAAATTCCGCTTCCACCATAGTTGGCGGCACGTCAAAATCATGCGAGGCCGCCAATTGGTCGAGCAATTTGCGCTTCATATGTGTGCGGGTCAGACCATTAAGCTCTTGCTCAATCTGGCCTTTCAACAATTCGGTAAGCTGTTCGAGACCTTCAAGGCCCATGGCTTTCGCCATTTCATCGTCGGCCTTGGACGCCTTGGCTGTCTGCACTTCACCGATGACAACATCAAAGGTCGCATCTTTACCCTTGAGGGTTTCGACGTTGTAATCTTCAGGGAAAGTAACTTTCACGAGAACTTCGTCATTGGCTTTCTTGCCAACGAGTTGGTCTTCAAAGCCCGGGATCAAGCGGCCAGAGCCCAGCTCAATCGCCATGCCTTCGCCTTTGCCGCCGTCAAATGGCACGCCGTCCACTTTGCCTTCAAAGTCGATCAGACACTGGTCACCAATCTTCGCTTTGTGGCTTTTTGCAGCAGTTTCAAACTGTTTCTGGCTCTCGGCAAATTTGTCGAGTGACTCCTGAACTGTCTTTTCGTCTGCTTCAACCTGAAGACGCTCCAATTTGATACCATCCACTGACGGCGTCGGAACGTCGGGAAGAATTTCAAGCTCAACCTTAACTTCGGCATCTTTACCAGCTTCATAACCGTCAGCTAGCGTCACACTAGGCTGCATCGCTGGACGCAGTTTGTTGTCAGTGATGGTTTTTTCAACGCTTTCCTGAACCGTGCTGCTCAAGGCGTCCTGCAAAAGAGCATCATTGTGCATCTTGCGAACCAGATTCGCCGGCACTTTGCCTTTGCGGAAACCGGGCATGTTGACTTGCGGGGCCATTTTCTTGACCTCATTATCCACGCGGGTTTCAATGTCCTTCGCGGAGATTTTGATGTCATAGGCCCGTTTGAGACCTTCGTTCAGCGTTTCAACAATCTGCATGATTATCCTTTAATGCCTTCATAATTTCTGTTTCGACCTGTTTTCGGTGAATTTGGTGCGGGCGAAGGGACTCGAACCCCCACACCCTAAGATACCAGAACCTAAATCTGGCGCGTCTACCAATTCCGCCACGCCCGCACGAGTTCCACCGTCAAACCCTATCGAATTTTGATTGACGCGTGCGCCTAGCGGATCAATGCCCAAAGGGCAAGCCCGCTTTGCGCGTTCACGCCGCAAATTTACCTCGTTCAATTACCCAGCAGGACCGAGCGTCTTTTTGAGCAGTTCATTGACAACTTGTGGATTGGCTTTGCCTTGCATTGCTTTCATCGTCTGCCCGACGAAGAAACCGAATAATTTGTCCTTGCCGCCACGATATTGCGCAACCTTATCTTCATTTGCCGCCATGACGTCAGCGATCACTTTCTCGATCGCGCCGGTATCAGATTCCTGCTTCAATCCCTTTTCTTCGACGATTTTAGCTGCGCCATCGCCGGTTTCGAGCATGATCTCAAATACTTGTTTGGCGATTTTGCCCGAAATCGTGCCATCTGCGACAAGGCCTAGAAGCTCAGCCGCCTGCTGTGGAGAAACCGGACTTTTTTCGATGGACAATCCCATTTTATTCAGTGCGCCAAATAGCTCAGAAGTTAGCCAGTTGGCCGCAGAGCTAGCGATTTTCTCCGGTTCATCGGTGGTCTCGAGTAATTCTTCGAACCATATAGCGGTCTCATGCTCTGCCGTGAGAACGGCGGCATTATAGGCGCTGAGCCCGAGAACATTCTTATACCGCGCCCGTTTTTCATCGGGAAGTTCCGGCAGACTGGCTTTGCAATCAAAGATGAAATCATCTTCCAGTTCCAACGGCAACAGATCCGGATCGGGGAAATAGCGGTAATCATGCGCGTCTTCCTTGGAGCGCATCGACCGGGTTTCGTTCTTGTCCGGATCAAAAAGCCGGGTTTCCTGAACAATATCGCCACCGCTTTCGATCACATCAACCTGACGCTGGGCTTCATATTCAATGACTTGCTGAATATAGCGCAAGCTATTGACGTTTTTGGTTTCTGTCCGCGTGCCCAATTCATCGCCCGGCTTCCGAACCGAAACATTCACGTCGGCGCGCATGGAACCCTGTTCCATATTGCCATCACAGCTTCCTACATAGCGAAGAATAGATCTTAGCTTACGGACATAAGCCGCTGCTTCCTTGGGCGATGTCATGTCCGGCATGGACACAATTTCCATCAAGGCCACACCGCAGCGATTGAGATCAACATAGCTCATCGTCGGATGCTGATCATGCATCAGCTTGCCCGCATCCTGCTCGATATGGATACGTTCAACGCCAATGGTCTTGCCGTGCGCGTCGGGATCTTTCTCATCGAGCGAGATTTCGATTTTTCCTTCACCCACAATCGGATGATAAAGCTGGGATATCTGATAGCCCTGCGGCAAATCGGCATAGAAATAATTTTTACGGTCGAAACGCGAATATTTGTTGATCTGCGCATCTATAGCAAGACCCGTCCGCACGGCTTGGCGCACGCATTCCTTGTTCAACACCGGCAACATTCCAGGCATGGCCGCGTCGACAAGGCTGACCTGTGTATTTGGTTCTGCACCAAATTCTGTAGAGGCTCCGGAAAAGAGCTTTGCGTTGGTGGTTATCTGCGCATGGACTTCAAGGCCGATTACGACCTCCCATTCGCCAGTTCCGCCCTGGATACGATATGTTGATTCTGTCATACTCACCACCACTGCTCCGGTTTCGCGACAAATCCGGCCCGTTCTTCCAAAGCCAGACCGGCGTTAAACACGCTCTGCTCGTCCAGCGCCTTACCAATGATCTGCAATCCCAAGGGAAGCCCCTGTCCGTCCAGTCCTGCTGGTACGGATATGGCTGGCAATCCTGCCAAGCTGCTCGGCACGGTAAACACATCGTTCAAATACATGGCCAGCGGATCATCGCTTTTCTCGCCTAGTCCAAAGGCTGCACTGGGTGCCGTGGGCGTCAACAGCAAGTCACAGCTTTCCCAAGCCTTATCGAAATCCTGCGAGATCAGCGTCCGGACTTTCTGCGCCTGCGTGTAATAAGCGTCGTAATAGCCAGCTGACAGCACATAAGTGCCGATCATGATGCGGCGCTTCACCTCTGGTCCAAAGCCGGCTTCACGGGTTGCGGCATACATATCCTGCAGCCCCGCCCCATCCGGCAGATCGCGCATTCCGTAACGCACACCATCATAGCGCGCGAGATTGGAGGACGCCTCTGCTGGCGCGATGATATAATAAGCGGGCAACGCATATTTGGTATGCGGCAATGACACTTCGACGATTTTGGCGCCGGCATCTTTGAGCCATTCTATGCCCTGTTGCCACAAAGCGTCGATTTCTGGTGGCATGTTGTCGACACGATATTCTTTAGGAATACCAATGCGTTTGCCAGCAAGGTCGCTTTTCAGGCCTGCTTCCCATTCCGGAACCGGCAGTTCAAGCGATGTTGAATCTTTGGGATCGAAACCCGCCATGGCTTCCAGCATGATCGCGCAATCGCGCACATCATGGGCCATCGGGCCTGCCTGATCGAGTGAACTGGCAAAGGCAATCGTCCCCCAACGCGAACAACGACCGTAGGTTGGCTTGAACCCGGTAATGCCGACAAAGGCCGCTGGCTGACGGATCGAACCACCGGTATCTGTCCCTGTTGCTGCGGGACAAATACGGCCAGAAACTACCGCTGCACTGCCACCGGAAGAGCCGCCGGGTGCCATATCGGTATTGCCGCCATCATTGCGCCGCCACGGTGAAATCACATTGCCAAAAGCGCTGGTTTCGTTCGACGACCCCATAGCAAATTGGTCCATATTCAGTTTGCCGAGCATGCCTGCCCCTGCCTTGAACAGGTTGGATGATACAGTGGATTCATACTGCGGGGTGAAGCCTTCGAGAATCAGGCTGCCTGCCGTGGTCGCCACACCTTCGGTGCAGAACAGGTCTTTCATGCCTATTGGTACGCCCGCCATTTTGCCGAGCGTCTCACCTGCCGCTTTCGCTTTGTCAGTCGCTTCGGCTGCCGCCAGCGCATGATCCGGCGTTTCCACCAGAACCGCGTTCAATGCCTTCGCGGCGCTGACCCGTCCGATGAATGTCTCGGCCACCTCCTTGGCGGTAAAATCGCCGGAAGCCACGCCACTGCGAATATCCGCGATGCCCAGTTCAAAAATCTCAGCCATTATTCAATCACCTTCGGCACGCCAAAGAAGCCGTGTTCGGCCGCTGGAGCATTTGCAATCACCTTGTCGCGGATATTGCCATCGGTCACCACATCATCACGCAAACGCAGTTTGTTCGGGATAACAGCGGTCATTGGCTCAACCTTGGAACAGTCCACTTCGCTCAATTGTTCCACCCATCCCAGGATGTTGTTGAGCTCTGGCACCAATGCGTCGGCTTCTGCCTCAGTTACGGCGATCCGAGACAGGTTTGCGATCTTTTTGACGGTTTCTTTATCGACTGACATGTTTCATTCTTTATCGGTTCATCTTTTTTCGGGTAATAGCGCATGATATTGTGTACTCCGCGCCGCTAGCATTGGCGCGAGGCCGCTTCAAGTTGAATGAGCGGCAATAACCCAAATTGGAGCAAAATAATTGGCGCGTAAGTTTCTCTATTTCGTTGCAACCATGATCGTATTGTTCATTGCCGGTGCCTTCGTACTCCGAATCTACGGCGAAGATTTGGCCGAAGTCGTGTTTGTCCCAAGTGCTGAATTTCAAGCGCAGGAAGTGCTGGAAGACAGCATTTATGCCGATGTTTCCATGTGGTACGCGCGGCCCGAAATCAAAAAAGGTAATCCGGCCTTGTGGTTGCCGCAGGGCTATGAATCCAATGGAGCCGGACCCAAGGATGACGAGCGGGCGGCGATATTCTTTATTCACCCCACCTCCTTTATAAATAAAGACAAGTGGAATGCGCCTCTGGGCGACAAAGAAACAGAGGATCGGACAAAAATCTTCCTGCGTGGACAGGCCAGTGCCTTTAACCAGGCCGGTGATGTATGGGCGCCGCGCTATCGGCAGGCCACTCTCGGTGCTTTTCTGACCGAGAAAAAAGAAGGTCAGCAGGCTTTGGATGCCGCTTATCAGGATGTCCTGATCGCCTTCGACTATTTCGTCAGCGAAGTTCCGGACGATCGACCACTGATCTTAGCGGGCCATAGCCAAGGCAGCTTGCATCTCACTAATTTGCTGAAAGACCGGGTTGCCGGGACGCCGTTGGCTAACCGGATTGTGGCCGCCTATGTGGTCGGTTGGCCCGTCTCAATCGAAGCCGACGTCCCTGCTCTGGGTCTTGATGTTTGTGAAGCAGCCGAACAAACCAATTGCCTGCTCAGTTGGGAGAGTTTTGCCGAACCCGCTGACTACGGGCGCATTATTGAGGTTTACGACACCACGATCGGATTTAACGGCGAGCCGCGCAAGGGCACCAATTTGCTATGCACCAACCCGATTAACGGTGACATCAATAGCGAATCAGCGGCGGAACTTAATCTGGGAACATTGGTGCCCAATGATGAATTGAGCGACGCGACGCTGGTCGCTGGTGCGGTACCCGCACGCTGTGATGATCGCGGGTTTCTACTCATTGGCGATCCGCCAGATTTGGGCCCCTACACCTTGCCCGGTAATAATTATCACGTCTATGATTACAGCCTGTTCTGGCGTAATGTTCGCGCCGATGTGATGAAAAGGATGACTGCATTTCTCTCGCGCTAATGACAGATGACCGGACGGCTTTTCGTGCGGCCTTGCCAGACGGCGGGCGCCTGCTTGGCCTGGATGTCGGCACCAAAACAGTGGGTATGGCGCTCTGTGATGCACAGTGGATGATCGCGACGGCCGCCGAGACGATAGAAAGACGCAAGTTTTCCAAGGACTTGGAACGAATCAAGACCGTGATTGCCGATCAATTTATATCCGGTTTTGTTGTCGGCCTGCCTCTCAATCTGGACGGTAGTCAAAGCAAGCAGACACAGGCGGCGAAATCCTTTGCCCAGAATTTGCGCCCCGTGGGACTGCCCATTCTCCTTTGGGACGAACGCTGGAGCACGCAGGCGGTCACGCGCGATTTGATCGCCGCAGATGTCAGCCGCAAACGCCGCAGCCAAGTTGTCGACCAGATGGCCGCAGCCTATATTTTGCAAGGAGCGATTGACGGGCTTGCCGCCACAGAATGATAGCTCTATAGGGCTGGCTTTAATGACATCGCAGCAAACAGGTTCACCACCCGCCACAGGGCAGACCGCCGGACATCAGTTTCCAGCAGGGTCGGACGCTTTTCCACACCGCCATCTATTGGGTATCGCAGGATTGCAGCCCTGGGAGATATTATTTCTCCTCAAAGAGGCCGAACAATGGGTCGATCTGAACCGCCAGTCAAGCAAACATACCAACCGTTTGGATGGCTTGACGGTCATCAATGCCTTTTTTGAAAATAGCACCCGCACGCTGCTGTCTTTTGAGATTGCGGGCAAACGCATGGGGGCCGATGTCGTCAATATGCATGCCGCGCAGTCCAGCGTAAAAAAAGGTGAAACCCTTATCGATACGGCGGTCACGCTCAATGCCATGCGCGCCGATGCTATTGTCATTCGGCATGCCAGCTCCGGCGCGGTGCAGTTAATTGCCGACAAAGTCGATTGCCCCGTTCTGAACGCTGGCGACGGCAGTCATGAACATCCCACACAAGCCTTGCTCGACGCGTTGACAATCCAGCGCCGCAAAGGTGACATAAGCGGGTTGACCGTAACGATTTGCGGCGATGTGATGCACAGTCGGGTTGCCCGGTCCAACATTTATTGCCTGACAACATTGGGTGCAAAAGTGAGGGTTTGCGCGCCGACTTCCCTATTGCCTGCAGCTCTTGACCGCATGAATGTTGAGGCTTTTTCCGATTTCGATAAAGCGCTGGATGGCGCAGACGTTGTGATGATGCTTCGGCTACAGAATGAACGCATGAACGGTGATTTTATTCCCAGTCCACGAGAATTTCATCATCTTTATGGCTTGACCAGAGAACGGCTCACACTGGCAAAACCCGATGCCCTGATCATGCATCCCGGCCCGATGAATAGGGGTGTAGAGATTAGCAGTGACGTCGCCGATGATCTCGAACGCTCGGCGATAACCGAACAGGTTGAAATGGGCGTTGCGGTTCGAATGGCTTGTCTGGATGTGCTTACCCGCCGATCCCGTGCAGTGGAGGGTTGGTCATGAAACAGCTGTTCATCAACGCGCAGGTTTTGCTTCCCGGAGCGCAGGCGCCACAATCGGTCAATGTTGCTACGGATGGGGATCGCATCGCCCATGTCGACGAAGCCCCGGCATTACGGGATCAGCAGACGATTGATTGCAACGGCGCCCTATTGGCTCCCGGCATCATCGATCTTGGTGTCTTTGCGATAGACAAGCCCGCCTTCCACTACGGCGGCATCACACGGGCTGCGCTGATGCCCGATCAGTCGCCGGTTCTCGACCTGCCAGCGATGATCAAACATAATGCCTCTGAGGGCAAACCAGACCTTTGGTCCCACCCCCTCGCAGCGGCGACAAAAGGGCTGAATGGTTCGGAGTTGGCTGAAATCGGCTTGATGAAACAAGCCGGCGCCCGTGCTGTGGCAACTGGCAGAAATTGGATCGCCAATAGCGGCATCATGCTAAAGCTCCTCCATTATTGCCGGTCGCTGGATATGCCAGTGATTGTGCATAGCGAAGATAGCGGTCTAACTGCTGGAGCGGTCGCGACGGCCGGTGAAACCGCCACACGGCTCGGGCTGTCAAGCGCACCGGCAAGTGCCGAAGCGCTCTCTATCGCCCGCGATATAGCTCTTGTGCGGGAAAGCGGCGCGCATGTTCATTTCCGGCAGGTTACCACTGCTAAGGGTCTGGACTTGGTTCGCGCCGCCAAAGCAGAAGGTTTGACCATCACCTGCGGAATCACCCCTGCCCATCTGTTTTTGTCTGATATAGCCATTAGTGATTTTAGGACCTTTGCCAAAATGTCACCGCCGCTTCGGAGTGAGGAGGACCGACAAGCTTGTTTGGCGGCCATTAAAGACGGAACCATCGATGTAATTTCCTCTGGCCACGACCCGCGCGGACCGGAAGACAAGCGCCTGCCCTTTGCAGAGGCCGAGTCGGGTATGGCCGGCGCGGAAACCTTATTGGCGCTATCTCTCAATCTCGTGCGCGACGGTCTCATCAGTCTCAGCCGCTTGTTTGAGCTGCTCTCGGCTACACCAGCCAAAATTCTGGGCGTGGATGCCGGGCAAATTGCAGAAGGCAATGAGGCCGACTTGATTGTTATCGATCAAGACGCACCTTGGCAGGTGGATACCCGCAAGATGGCGGCATCGGCGGGCAATACACCCTTTGACAAATTGCCAGCGCAAGGCCGCGTTCGCGCCATATATAAAGGCGGAAAAGCCCTTTAGCTTTCCCGCCCCTAATTGTCTTTTTGTGCTCCGTCGCCTTAGCGAGCAGCCATCTGCGTTGGACGAATTTTCTCAACGTTACGTACGATGCAAGCACCGCCTTTGGACTTGATACCGGTACACATATCTTTAGCAGATTGCTCGTTACCAAAGCCCATTGCAGCCAAGCGATAGAGAGTCTTTCCGTTCCGCTGTATCGTGGAACTTGCATATTGGAACGACGCCAGATCTTTATTTTGCGATGACAATATGCCCCAAGCGCGCTTCACATTTTCAGGTGAAGAGAAGACGCCCAGTTGAACAAGATGCTTACCATTTGAAATAGACCGAGCACGAGGCGTGAACGCTACTTTCTGCATAATTGGTTTCACTGCAGCAATGACTTGTGTCGCTGCCGCTGTAACTGGCGCTGGCTGCGCAGCCGGTGTCGGCGCGGCCGGACTTTTTACGATGAACGTTTTTTCCGGCGCTGCGGGCGCTGGCTTTACAACTGGTTTTTTCGCAGCAGGCTGGCTGGCCGGAACCGCAACCTTGGTCACTTTGACGTTATTTTCCTTGGCCATGAAATCGACTTCGGATTCAGCGACAGGTGCAGGGCCAACCGCTGGTAGCGGTGTGTCCCGATCAAAGCTGGCGACTTCACGGCTGTAATCTTCTGCAGGACTTGCAGCAACAGCAGGCATGGCTGGCGCAGCGTTCAGTGCCAGACGCACAGGCTGACCTGGATCGTTAGCGACGGGTTCAACATTCAACAACGAAGCAACGCGCACCTCATAAGCACCTGGACGGGCCATTTGTGCCCACTGCATGATGCGCGAATCAACCGTTGCCGGTGTCATATCTTGCATCGCCATCAATTTGGCTTCTTTCCAACGTCCGTCCATCGCATAGGCTAGGCCCAAATTTTGGCGGGTACGGCCGGTTACATTGGAGCTCCGGATCGCTTGCTCTAGGTCAGCAATAGCGGTTTTTGGGTCACCCGCCAAAGCCAATGCCAGACCATAATCCGCGGTCGGGATAAACTGACGGTTATTCTCAATTAGCTGCTTCGCTTTGTTCGCTTTACCTTGGGCCAATTGCGACAGGCTGAGGCTTAGGATCGTGCGCGCATCATTCTTGCCCAATTCCATGGCGTCCAAGAAACTGCGTTCGGCGGAATGAAAGCGGCCCGCGGCCATATAAGATTGTCCGAGAAGCGCGCGCGTATCAGGATCGCTACCAACGCCCGCAACGGAACGCTCAGCATAGACAATCGCCTTCTCGACTTGACCTTTGGCCAATGCTTTTTCTGCCTTTTTCGCAAATTTTGCACCGTCTTTAACCGTGGCTGGTTTGCTCGATGAGGAAGCGACTGAGCCGCCTCCAAAAGGACCACAGCCGGTAAGGGTTGTGGTAATAACCATGGTCGAAGCGGCCAGTTTCAGTATCGTATCGCGTTTCATATCAATGCCCTCGCAATTAAATTCAATATCGTCAGGTTAAGCAGCGCCGCGTGACGGAATGCGCTCTGCTAGGTCTTCAAGTTCGGGGATAGACCTCAAATATTCATCCACAGCTTTGGTTACCAACTGCTGTGCTGAAACATTCTTCACAGCCGTCGCCAACCGCAGTTTCAAGTGCCTGTCAGCGTCCAAACGTAAGGTAAACGCAGCCTTGGCTTTCCGTGTCCGCGACTTAATTGCCGGACGGCGGACCTTAGCGGGTTGTTTTTCTGCAGCCGCTCTTGTGCGCCGCGGCGGTGCCACGCCGATGCTGGAATTTTCTGCAACAGGGGCCACTTCACGAGAAATGGAAAGCGGAACCGGAACGACTGGCTCTTTTTGCACAGGCTTTGGTTCAGGTGCAGGCGCGACTTCTTCTTGACGCACCGGATGCTGGCTCAACTTCTCAGCAATTTCTTCCTGCTGTTTGCGAACCGCAGGAACGACTTCAGGAATAGCGCCGGCCAATGGATTATAATGATATTGATCGGCCTCGCCTGCATTGTCTTCTTCCGCTTGCGCGGCTGCATGGTCAGGATTTGTGTCATATCCCATGTCATTCCAACCCAGATCTTCTGTTTCATGATCGGATTCGCTTGGAAACGCCATTCCTTGACGCCGCATGGCAGGCTTTGCTCCGCCCTTGCGCGCCAATAAGGACGATGACAGAGATGCTAATGGTTTAGGTTCGCTCATATTCTCTGCTCCTCCCATTAGGACCCGATGACCCGGCGGCCAAAATTGCCTCCGGGACGCTGAACGCCAGCATTCGTAACTGGTGCCATGGCAGGTGATGAAAATACGGTACGACGGAAGTTTTTCTCCAATCGGTCGGAAATATAGCCCCATAGTTGCTGAATTTCCTGAGAGGAACGGCCCTGTGGGTCCACTTCCATAACAGTCCGTCCATCAATCATGGATCCCGCAAAGTCTGTACGATGATGGACCGTGATCGGAGCAACCGTGCCGTGCTGCGACAAGGCAACGGCAGCTTCGGAAGTAATTTTGGCTTTCGGTGTCGCGCCATTGACAACAAACAACAGCGGCTTACCTGCGCGTTCACACAGATCAACAGTCGCGCCAACGGCACGCAGATCATGCGGGCTGGGGCGTGTTGGAATGACAATGAGTTCAGCCACCGAGATGACGGACTGAATCGCCATCGTAATGGCTGGTGGCGTATCAATGACGGCCAATTTAAAACCTTGTTGCCGCAAAATCGCGAGATCGGCGGCGAGGCGAGATACAGTGGTTTGCGCGAAGGCGGGCAATTCCGCTTCTCGTTCATTCCACCAATCGGCCAAAGAGCCCTGCGGATCAATATCGATAAGGACAACCGGACCGGCTCCGGCCAGTTGCGCCTGTACGGCCAAATGACCCGACAAAGTTGTTTTGCCGGAGCCACCTTTTTGGGATGCCATTGCTAGAACTCGCACTCTATTCCCCTTAGTCTCTTCACGGGTTGATCAGGACGTCTGAATTACACTCAGCGACATCTCTGACAGAACAGGGCTAAAATAGAGTTAACAAGATCGTGATGTTTTTCAGACGGCCAAAAATATTTTACACGGCGTTAGATTTCAATTCAGTAGCGGCTCATATTTTTTGATTAGGGTTACGAAAAATTTGCAAATTGGCGTTAAGAGTAAATTACGCATAAGATGATCATCAGAAATTCGTAGACCAAGGGCCTAATCATATGAAAAATACCAAGTTTGCTCGGCACATATTAATGGCTTCCGCCGTTTTTGGTTTTTCCGCGACAGCTCTGGCAGACGTTAAAGATGGCGTCGATGCATGGGGACGTGGCGACTATAAGACGGCGATTTCCGAATGGCGCGGACCTGCTAATGCCGGTGATGCTGACGCACAATTTAATATGGGTCAGGCCTATAAACTGGGTCGTGGCGTGCCGATGGACATGATGAAGGCGGAGCAATTTTACAAACGGGCTGCGGATCAAGGTCATTTGCAGGCGAATGACAATTATGGTTTGATTCTTTTCCAGAACCAGCGCCGCAAAGAAGCCGTGCCCTATCTGCAAGCTTCTGCCAATCGCGGTGAACCACGCGCACAATATGTGCTGGGCACAGGCCACTTTAACGGGGATTTTGTCGAAAAAGACTGGATCAAAGCTTATGCCCTCGTCACACGCGCTGCAGCCGCTGGCTTACCGCAAGCAACATCCAATATGGCGCAGATGGACAAATATATTCCGCTTGATCAACGCCGCCGCGCCATTGAGCTAGCTGGTCAGATGGAAGAAAATGAAAAACGCGTTCGTACCGCACAAGTTGGCGGTTTGCGGGCCGCACCGTCCAGCGGAGCTATACAGACTGCCCAATTGCCTGCATCTCAAGCTGTCCGACCCGCCCCAACGCCAAAACCGATAACGCCAGCGGCGGTAAAACCAGCACCGGCACCCGTGGCAGCGCCACCGGTCGCAAAACCAGCACCGGCACCCGTTCAAACGGCCGCAAATGGAAAATGGCGCGTACAACTGGGCGCTTTTGGAAACCAGAACAAAGCCAAAGCCCTTTGGAATAATCTCGAAAAACGGGTGTCTGCGCTTAACGGGCTGCAGCCTTATCTTGTCGATGCCGGCTCGATTACCCGGCTACAAGCGGGACCTTTTGCCACCAAAGCGCAGGCCAGCAAGATGTGCAACACCGTCAAAGCGTCCGGCAATGACTGTATTGTGAAATCCAGATAAACTATTATATTTGAGTATCTTAACCTGCAATCCAATCAGCTGATCTGATGCCTTGTATGTATAACAAGGCACTCAAGTCACTATGCTTGATAGCAGCATCAGCCGCCGCCGCCGCTTTTGGTTTGGCGTGATAAGCGACACCCATTCCTGCGAGCGCTATCATCGGGATATCATTGGCGCCATCGCCCACAGCCATGCACATATCCAAGGAAAGCCCGAATGATTGCGCGCTTTGCTTCAGCAATTCTGCTTTTCGCTGTGCGTCGACAATTGCTCCGGCTAATTTTCCAGTTAGATGCCCGTCCGCTTCCGCCAAGATATTTGCCTCAGCGCTGGCAAATCCAATATCACGGGCCACGGGATCAGCAAATCGGGTAAAGCCGCCAGATACCAATATGGTTTTCGCTCCGCGCACCGCCATAGTCCGCACCAATGTTTTGGCACCGGGCATGATTTCAACTTTTTCATCCAGACAGCGATTAATCGCCGACAGTTCAAGTCCCGCAAGCAATGCCACCCTGCCCCGCAGCGCTTCTTCAAAATCCAGTTCGCCTAGCATCGCCCGTTCGGTAATCTCGGCGATCTGGTCTTTGATGCCTGCATATCCGGCCAGTTCATCAATACATTCTACCGTGATCATGGTACTATCCATGTCGGATATCAGGAGTTTTTTTTTCCGATTTTCAGCCGGCTGCACGACAAAATCAACCGCTGCATCACTTATGGACAAAGCCGCGCGCGCTGCTGTTAAATCCCCATCAAAGAAAATATCCGCAGCTCTACCGTCGACAATCTCATCACAGCGATCAATCTTCCCGCCGGCATCGGTCAATCGATCGGCAGCCGAACTTAGCTCTCCCTTTTCCAACTGATCTGCTGCTATTAGCGTGGCGATGAGCATATATTCTCCGAGAGACAGTAAAGATGTAGCCTTGATCGTCGGTCCGACGGCCAGCGGCAAATCCGCATTGGCACTGGAGCTTGCCAAAAAGCAACCCTCTGTGATTATCAATGCAGATAGCGCGCAGGTTTATGCGGATCTCCAAATCCTCAGCGCACGGCCGAGCGAAGAGGAAATGGAGGGGATGAGTCATCGCCTTTATGGTTATATCGACGGCGCAGAGCCTTGCTCTGCCGCGCGCTGGGCAAGCGATGCCAAAACAGAGATCAGCGCCGCCCATGAGAATAATATCTTGCCCATATTAGTGGGTGGTACCGGTCTTTATGTCCGCACGCTGCTCGACGGTATTGCACCTATACCAGAGGTGGATGCGACTATTCGCGCCGATACTCGCGATATGGATGTAGGTGATGCTTATGAGGCTTTGCTAAAGGAAGATCCGGTATCCGCACAACGACTCCATGCAAGAGATTCGAGCCGTATCAAACGCGCGCTCGAAGTCGTGCGATCGTCCGGGAGACCATTAAACCACTGGCATGCGCATATGGCAGGCGGCATTGCCGACAAGATAAACCTGCATCCGCTCGTCTTGTTGCCACCCCGCGATTGGCTTTACGAGCGCTGTGATCGCCGATTCCAGATCATGCTGGACAGAGGAGCAAAAGAAGAGGTCGCTCAGCTGCTAGAGAGAGAGCTACCGGCAGATTGCCCGGTTATGCGGGCCATCGGCGTTTCTGAAATCAGCGACTGGATAGCCGGGCGCAGCTCTCAGGATGAAGCGCAGGCGCTAGCATCGGCGGCTACCCGCCAATATGCCAAACGCCAATATACCTGGTTCCGCAATCAATGTCCCGATGCCTGGCCACGTTCTGAAGAGATTATAAATAACGATAATGCCGATTATATTGTTAGATTATTACAATAAAAGTGCTTGACACAATATATTAAAATATGTAGCGCCGCCCAGTTCAGGCCGGTCTTACGCATTGCCTTGCAGTGCAGCATCGCCTATCAAACGCCCGCCCTTTGCGGGTTTAACTATGGTAATGGAGCTTAAAGTGGCCGAAAAAAGCGGTGCAGAAATATTGGTTCAAACCCTGCTTGATCTGGGTGTTGATACCGTATTCGGTTATCCAGGCGGCGCAGTACTGCCGATTTATGATGCCCTTTATAACCATCCGAAGATCAAACATATTTTGGTCCGGCATGAACAGGCAGCCACTCATGCGGCTGAGGGCTATGCGCGCGCTACTGGCAAGCCGGGTGTTGTTCTGGTGACTTCTGGCCCCGGAGCGACCAATGCGGTGACCGGCATTACGGATGCGTTGATGGATTCCATCCCGATGGTTGTTATCACCGGACAGGTTGCGACAAATTTGATCGGATCCGACGCTTTTCAGGAAGCCGATACGGTTGGCATTACTCGCCATTGTACAAAGCATAATTATTTGGTCAAAAAACCGTCAGAATTGGCTGGCGTGTTGAATGAAGCCTTTCATATCGCAACCCAAGGTCGGCCCGGTCCGGTTGTGGTTGATATTCCCAAAAATGTTCAGGTCGCGGAGGCTGAATTCAACTCCCATAACGGGAAGATAAACTCCCGTTATCAACCACAGGTCGATGGTGATTTCAAAGCGATAAACGAAGCTGCCGAAATGATCATGAGCGCGAAAGCGCCGATCCTTTACACAGGCGGCGGCATTATCAATAGCGGCCCGAAGGCCAGTGAAACCTTAGGCCAACTGGCAGAATTAATGGGCGCACCGGTTACATCGACGCTTATGGGCTTAGGTGCTTTTCCCGCATCTTCAGACCAATGGCTCGGCATGTTGGGTATGCACGGCACTTATGAAGCCAATATGGCAATGAACCGGGCAGATCTTGTTATTTGCCTTGGCGCCCGCTTTGATGACCGCATCACGGGCCGGCTGGACGCTTTTTCGCCCAACAGCAAGAAAATTCATGTCGATATTGATCGATCGTCGGTCAATAAAACTGTCCGCGTCGATTTACCTGTTATCGGGGATGTGGGCCGGGTGATGGAGCAATTGCTTGCTGTATTAAAAGGCCGCAAGTTCAATGCCCCGGATTATGAAGAATGGTGGTCACGGATCAAAGGTTGGCGTGCGACCGATTGTCTTGCTTTCCCAGAAAATAAGACCGAGATCATGCCGCAATTGGCCATACGCAAGCTCTGGGAGGCGACCCATGAACGTCATCCGATTATCACCACCGAAGTCGGCCAACATCAAATGTGGGCAGCGCAACATTTTGATTTTGAAAAACCGAATAAATGGCTGACTAGCGGCGGCCTTGGCACCATGGGATATGGCCTTCCTGCCGCCATCGGTGCGCAACTCGGCGACCCCGATGCGCTGGTCATCGATATTGCGGGCGAAGCCTCTATCCAGATGAATATTCAGGAACTGGCCACCGCCAGCCAATATCGCCTGCCCGTCAAGATTTTCATCGTCAATAATGAATATATGGGCATGGTCCGGCAATGGCAGGAATTGACCTATGAAAGCCGTTATTCAAATAGTTATAGTGATAGTTTGCCAGACTTTATCAAGCTGGCCGAAAGCTATGGCTGGACCGGAATATTGATTGAAGAACCGGCTGATTTAGAAGCTGGTATTCAAAAAATGCTTGAAACTGAAGGTCCGGTATTGGTCGATTGCCGCGTGGCTAAATTGGCCAATTGCTTCCCGATGATCCCGTCTGGTGCAGCCCATACCGAAATGCTGCTAACCCCAGAAGACGTAAAAGGTACGATGGACGATAACGCAAAGGCGCTTGTGTAATGCATATCAAAGAAGAGCAAGTCGAGCGCCACGTTCTCGCGGTGTTGGTCGACAATGAAGCCGGTATATTGGCGCGCATAGCGGGTATGTTCACGGCGCGCGGCTATAATATCGAGAGTCTGACTGTGGCAGATATCAGCGCCGATCATGCGATTAGCCGGATCACCATTGCCACCAACGGCCCACCCCATGTCATCGAACAGATTATTGCCCAGCTTGATCGGCTGGTCCCGGTTCACAGCGTGCGCGATCTAACCGAGGCCGGACCGCATGTGCAGCGCGAACTGGCCTTGGTCAAAGTTGCCGGCAAGGGCGAGAACCGTATTGAAGCCATGCGCCTTGCTGATGTTTATCGCGCGCGGGTTGTCGACGCGACCACCGAAAGTTTCGTGTTTGAGATTACCGGAGCACCGGACAAGATTCAGACATTTGTCGGCCTGATGCGCGAAGTCGGTTTGGTTGAAGTGGGCCGGACTGGTGTTGTCGCTATTGGCCGCGGGCCAGATTCGGCGTGAACGCTGCGCTGCCCTTCATTCCAACGGGATCATGTTAGCCAACATCAAAAACACCATACTAATAGCTCTAATCATCTGAATATAAGGAAGAATAATGAAAGTCTATTATGACGCGGACGCCGATCTCGGCCTCATCAAAGACAAGAAGATCGCAATCGTTGGCTATGGCAGCCAAGGCCATGCTCATGCTCAAAACCTGCGCGATAGCGGCGTTAAAGATGTAGCCATCGCGCTGCGAGCCGGTTCTGCGACCGCCAAAAAGGCGGAAGGCGCGGATTTCAAAGTGCTTAGCAATGCCGAAGCGGCTGCTTGGGCCGATATTGTCATGGTCCTTGCACCCGATGAGCATCAAGCCGCCATCTATGCCGCAGATTATCATGAGAATATGAAACCGGGCGCTGCCCTCGCCTTCGCGCACGGTCTCAATGTTCACTTTGGCTTGATCGAACCCCGCGAAGATCTTGACGTCATCATGATCGCGCCCAAAGGCCCTGGCCACACGGTACGCAGCGAATATCAGCGCGGCGGCGGTGTCCCTTGCCTTGTAGCGATACACGCAGATAAAAGCGGGAACGCCCATGATGTTGCCCTTGCCTATGCTTCTGGCGTCGGTGGCGGTCGTTCCGGTATTATCGAAACCAATTTCCGCGAAGAATGTGAAACCGATCTCTTTGGCGAACAGGCCGTGCTTTGCGGCGGGATTACCCATTTGATCCAAGCGGGTTTTGAAACGCTGACCGAAGCTGGTTATGCACCTGAAATGGCTTATTTTGAGTGCTTGCATGAAACCAAGCTGATTGTTGATCTGCTCTATGAAGGCGGCATTGCGAATATGCGCTATTCCATCTCCAACACGGCAGAATATGGCGATATTACAACCGGTCCGCGGATCATCACCGATGAGACCAAGGCAGAAATGAAACGGGTTTTAGCCGATATTCAGTCTGGTCGTTTCGTCAAAGATTTCGTCCTCGACAACCGTGCTGGTCAGCCGGAACTCAAAGCCGCTAGAAAGCAGGCCGAAGCGCATCCTATTGAAAAAACAGGTGCTGAGCTTCGCGCGATGATGCCATGGATTGGCGCCAATCAATTGGTTGATAAAGCGAAAAACTAAGTGAGTCATTCGGGACCGCGTCTGTAATAGCTTGTCAAAAGCTACGCAGCGCGGTCTCGTGCTTCGGCGAAACTCATTAATTCGCTCGCTACATCTCGGTCGCAATTTGTCACCAAATCTTTGACGGCTGACAACAGGCTCGCATCAGCATCGACATATTTAGAAGCCATTTCCCATTTCGGAAATTGTCGGCGACCTATATAGCCGGTCTTTAACAGGATGATGGCGGAATGGCGTCTGTCGTTTGATATTCGCGCAAATGTTTCCTCAACTTGGCTGACTTCCCCCTCAAGATATTGAAGAAAGCGTCGCCGGTCTTGGATCAGCAAGCCAGTTATTCCATTTTTGATATTATTCTTGCGGCCTGCCCGCAAAATGCTGGCTAATTCGGCTCGGGCAATATCCGGCTTCGGTGTGCTGATATAGACAAGCCTGTACACAATTTACCCCACAACAACTCAACTGCCATGGCGATAACTCATATCCGTTAATTTTCAGCTATGCTCGCAAAAAAGGCGGCAGAACCCAGTCCCGCCGCCTTTTCTATTGCTGCTTTAGTGTTTATGCGTCGTCGTAACGGGCATCCGCTGGGATTTCTGGAAATGCCTCATCGGCTTTTTCGATAAAGCCAGGAATGTCTTCATTCCAGGTATCCTGAACCTTCTGGTTGAAATTCAAATATAATTTGCCATCAACAATCTTGTACAGTGTGGGATCACCGGAAGCGAGCTTGCCGCGAGACGCCGCCCATGCACAGTGACCGCCATATTGGGGGGCAAACTTGGCCGGTTCGGCTTGGAATTTTTCTGCATTTTCTGCAGAAGCAAAATGATACTCGACGCCATTATACTTAACACGATGGTCTTTGCTGCCTTCCACTGGCGTTCCGTCGCCTTCAAAATAGCTGACCGTGTCGTAGCCGCTTACCGCGACATTTTCTGATCCTGACGGACCGGTGAAAACGGGAAGTTTCATGTCATCAGAAACTTCGGCAATCGCAGTTTCGATTGTTTCGGTTGCTTCTGTTGTTTCAGAAGAGGGCGCTGAGCACGCGATTGGCAAGGTTGCCATCATGATCGCTGCGAAAAATCTCTTGTTCATGAGTTAGTCCTTTATGCAATTTTGTTTGAGGGAGAGTCATGCGATAGCATAACCTAACTCCCTCAAACTATGAATTTATTATTGAGGAGCGCAAGCCGCAGCGCAAGCTCCGCAAGCGGCGGGTTGAGCAGCGCAAGCTCCGGCATCAGCGGCACAAGCACCACAGGCTGCGGCACAAGCACCACAAGCGGCAGCGCAGGCGCCACAAGCCGCGGCACAAGCGGAGGCGGCGCAGGCGCCACAGGCAGCCTGTGCTGTTGGAGCAGCAGCAGTACATGTAGCCAATGCAGCGGATGGAGTTGCAAGAGACAGGCCGCCCATGACAGCAAGCATTGCGGAGAGTTTGCGTTGGTTATTCATGATATTTTCCTTTGGTTTCAATATTTAAGTTCAAGAAGCACGTGACGAATGGCGGATCAAATTAACTGCCAAACTTGGCGTCATCGGGGAATGAAGGCCATTTGATGTCCGCTTTGCTAATGAAGCCGGCAACGTCACCCAACCAGGTTTTCTGAACATTTTTGTTGAAGTTCAGATAGAGTTTGCCATCGACCACTTTGTAGAGGGTTGGATCGCCAGGAGCGAGAGAACCGCGAGACAAAGCCCATGCGCAGTGACCGCCATATTGGGGGGCAAAACTGGCAGGATTTTTCTTAAACTTCGCGGCATTTGCGGCCGTGCTGAAATGATAATCGACGCCCTTATATTTAATCCGGTGTGCGTTGCTGCCTTTCACCGGTGTGCCGTTGCCAGCGAAATATGAGGTGACGTCATATCCGCCAACTGCGATGTTGCCGCCTTCGACACCAGTGAAGGTGGGTCCAGCAATTGCAGCGTCAATCGGCAAGATAAAACTTGCTGAGCTTGCGGCCAATGCGAGGGCCAATGGCATGATAAATTTTTTCATTTTCTGTTCCTTGATTCATTCTAAATTGGCTGTGTTTGAGGGAGACTTAAAATCTGTCTGAGACACTTGTTCGAGACATTGTGTTCGTTGATGGTTTCGCGAGGTCTGGCGAAAAGGTTTCACTCGATGCAAAATAAATTCACCGGCATGGTTGATTTTTGCACCGCGATAGATATTACCGTGTCCATGCACAGTGTCTCAAACCTAGAGCTACTACGACTTATGCGCCCTTAGGCGCACCGATGCTGCTGCGCGAAGCGGCCGCACCCGCCTAAGGGATGTTTTTTCCAAAAATTGAAATTAACTAGCAATTTCCGCCTTGCGCGAAACGGCTTGCAGCATAAGAGTATCACCCATGCATCCTAATCCATCTCAAAAATATCGCCCCTTTGGCCAGATCGATTTACCCGACCGCCGATGGCCCTCCCGCATTATCGAAAAGGCGCCCCGTTGGCTTTCTACTGACCTGCGTGATGGCAATCAGGCGCTCATTGATCCGATGGATGCGCAAAAGAAACAGCGTTTTTTTGATCTACTCATCAAAATCGGAATCAAGGAAATAGAAGTCGGTTTCCCGTCTGCCGGTGCCACCGACTTTGATTTCATTAGCGGTCTGGTCAAATCAGGCAGCATTCCGGATGACGTTATGGTGCAAGTACTGACCCAGTCTCGCCGTGATTTGATCGAAACCAGCTTTGCAAGCCTTGAAGGCGCCAAGCAGGCCATCGTCCATCTCTATAACGCAGTTTCCCCGGCCTGGCGCGATGTCGTCTTTAAACTGGGCAAGGAAGGCGTGAAAGATATTGCCAAAGAAGGCGCAACAATCTTGCGCGAACAGGCGGAAAAATATCCCGATACCGACTGGCATTTTGAATATTCGCCGGAAACCTTTTCCACTGCTGAGATAGAATTCAGCCTTGAAGTCTGTGAAGCTGTCATGGACATTATCGAACCGACTGCGGAAAAGCCTTTAATCCTCAACCTGCCCGCCACGGTCGAAGCATCGACACCGAATATCTATGCCGATCAAGTCGAATGGATCTGCAAGCATATCAGCAAGCGGGAGCATGTCGTGATCAGCTTGCACACACATAATGATCGCGGCTCGGGCATCGCCGCATCGGAACTCGGTTTGATGGCCGGTGCGGATAGGGTCGAAGGCTGTCTGTTTGGCAATGGTGAGCGCACGGGTAACGTCGACTTGGTAACGCTGGGCCTCAACATGTACACGCAGGGCGTTGATCCCGAGATTGATTTCTCCAACATGGATGAAATTGTCAAAACGGTGGAATATTGCAATCAATTGCCCGTACCGGCGCGTCATCCTTATGCCGGCGAGCTGGTCTTCACTGCTTTTTCAGGCTCCCATCAAGACGCGATCAAAAAAGGCTTCACCGCCCAAGAACAGCGCAATGACGAATATTGGAACGTACCTTATCTACCCATTGATCCACGCGATATTGGCCGCGACTATGAAGCCGTCATTCGCGTCAATAGCCAATCCGGCAAGGGCGGTATTGCTTGGATATTGGAGCAGGATCAGGGGCTAAAGCTGCCTAAGCGCCTGCAAGCCAATTTCAGCCGTACCGTTCAGGAACTGGCGGACGAGACAAGTCGTGAGCTTTCTTCCGAAGATATTTGGGGCGCTTTCCAAAATCGTTACCATCTTAGTGGCGGTGGCCAATATAGCCTGATTAGCTACGAAGAACGGCAAACCGGCGGTGAACGCATTTTCGTCGGCAAGGTGAAAGGCCCGGATGGCGAAATATCAGTGAGCGGGCGCGGCAATGGCTTGATTTCGAGTGTTGTCGACGCTGTATCCTCCGCTTTGGGCGTGGAACTGGAAATTATCGATTATTCAGAACATGCACTGGGTTCTGGCAAGGACGCGCAAGCAGCCGCCTATATCGAATGCAAATCTGGGGAAGGTCAGGAGTTTTTCGGCGTCGGCATTAACAGCGATGTCGCGAGAGCCTCTGTTGAGGCCCTGCTCAGCGCGGTAAATCGTTTCTAGCGACGATATTAAGCAATCGATTAAAATAACAGTGGAATCCGCCTGTGCTTAGGCTATGGCGGGTTAACACAGTTTTCAAATGGGGAATTTATGACTTTACCTGCATTGTTCGACAATCTTCGCCTGCCGCTCATCGGTTCGCCGCTTTTCATTGTATCAGGCCCTGAATTAGTCATTGCGCAATGTAAGGCCGGTATCGTCGGTTCCTTCCCTGCCCTGAATGCTCGGCCACAGACCCTGCTTGATGAGTGGATGCACCAGATTACCGAAGAACTGGCCGCTTGGAACCGGGATAATCCCGATAAGCCTGCTGCGCCGTTTGCTGTGAACCAGATTGTCCACAAGTCCAATGATCGCCTCGATCAGGATATGGCAACCTGTGAAAAATGGAAAGTGCCGCTGATCATTACGTCTCTGGGCGCGATCGAAGATCTCAATACCGCTGTTCACAGCTGGGGCGGGATCACGATGCATGATATTATCAATGATCGTTTCGCCCATAAAGCCATTGAGAAAGGCGCAGATGGCCTCATTCCCGTGGCTGCTGGCGCTGGCGGCCATGCGGGTGTTATCTCTCCCTTCGCGCTGATGCAGGAAATTCGCCAATGGTTTGATGGCCCAGTTGCCCTGTCCGGTTCCATCGGCTGTGGCGCCTCGATCTTGGGCGCACAGGCCATGGGCGCTGATTTCGGCTATATGGGTTCCGCCTTTATCGCCACGAAAGAAGCGAACGCTGACCAAGGCTATAAAGACGGTATCGTCGAAGGCCGGGCCAAGGATATTGTCTATTCTGACCTGTTTACGGGCGTGAGCGGCAACTATCTGCGCGGTTCCATTGAAAGTGCCGGTCTTGACCCTGATGATCTGCCACAGGGCGATTATAAGACGATGAACTTTGGTTCTGGCGGAAATACCGACAAAAAAGCATGGAAAGATATCTGGGGCAGCGGCCAAGGCATTGGCGCGATTGACGAAGTTCGTTCGGTTCAAGAAATGGTCGATATCCTGATTTCTGAATATCAGGAAGCGCGGGATAGCTTGGCGACGCGGTTTAACTACTGATCAGCGCTATGATATGCTCGGCCCCGAGCTGAGTTGAGCATGGAGTAATCGATATGCACAAAGCAATATGGTTAGGCCTCACTACATTTCTGTCGCTTGTCTCCAGTCCTCTGGCCTCGGCCTCAGAGCCGCCATCGATCGAAGACAATGAAACGCTGGTGATGCGGATCATTTTTGACGATTGCCTTGGTTTCATTCAAAAGGATATCATGCCATTTGAAGGTTTATCGCTATCACCGATAACGGCTCAAGGACGAGATACGCTGCCGGTGCGGCGGCGCACCAATGGTGAAATCCGGCATCTCTTCTCAGATCGCTACGTTGTCACTTGGGGGGAAGACAATGAGTCTCGCTATTGTATGGTGCTGACATCGCTGCCTTCGGACAAACCTATGATGCTGGGCGTCAAACGTGAAGGCTTTCTGGAACGGTTGACCAAAAGAGCGGATGCCGTTGGCATGACCGAAAACGACCTACCTGCCGAGTTTTCACCCCTTCACACAACCGGATGGCGTGAACCTTATGATGACGGGATGTCAGAACTAAGAATGGTTGTGATGCCGGCAGGCGGGCAAGATGGTCAGGAAATGGTTGATGCGGGCCTGATCATGGTCGCCGCCGATGTTTATAGTCCGGAAGGTTGAGCCGGTTCACTCACTGTCCGCTCTGGGTTTCAGTTTAACATAGGTACCGCGACCAAAATTTTGCGGTGGCAAGAGATTGTCGCCATCGATTTGCATGACAACCGTGCCGAGGGCGTCATAACCCGCGCCTTCCTTTGGCGGATCATAGACCATCACGACCTGACCATCCTCAAGGCTCCAACGCCCTGCGGAAAAAGCGTCAAGCCCGCCGACCATCAAAAACCATCGAAAACTGCCGTCTTCGAGCAGTTCAAGGCCGGACGCGGTTTCCATCACACCGCGTAAATTATACCGACCGAGAAGCTTTTCCCGGGTTGCGGCAGCCTGTTCCGCCGGGGTGATTTGCGTCTCTTCCCCTGCGTTTCCAGCAACTTCTGCCGGCTGTGGACCCGCAAGAGCAAGCATCGACACCATCATATTGTTGACCAAAAGACCCGTCATATTGCTTCCTACATCTCGCCCCTTTCGCGGCGGATCGCGAACCATTTTTCGACATTGGCATTATGCTCGGCCAGCGTCTTTGCAAACACATGCCCGCCCTTGCCGTCCGCGACAAAGAACAAATAGTCGCTCTTGGCCGGATTGAGCACCGCTTCAATTGAAGCGCGACCCGGATTAGCAATCGGCCCCTTGGGCAAACCCACCATGGAATAGGTATTATAATCGTTCACCGCAGCAATTTCGGATTGTCTTATGCGGCGGCCCAATGGCTTGCCTTTGGTGATCGGATAAATGATCGTCGGATCCGCTTGCAGCATCATATTACGCGTGACCCGGTTGCTATAAACAGCGGCAACCGTGCGGCGTTCGCTGGCCAATGCTGTTTCTTTCTCGACAATCGCGGCCAATATAATCGCTTCTTCGGGCGTTTTTACGACGCTGGCAGAGGTCTTTTTCGGCCATAGCTCCGCGATCGTATCTTTCATCGCTTTTTGCATCCGCGCAACCACCGCAGCCCGGTCTTCTCCCCGCTCGAAACTGTAGCTATCCGGCAGTATCGAACCTTCTGCTGGAACCGGAACGTCGCCGGTCAGCAATTTTTCGGCCATCAGTTTTTCGTGAACGATGATCGATGGCGTGCCTTCGGGTATTGTTATCAGGCGAAGAAGCGTCTTTCCGCCCTGCAGGATGTTCAGGATCGTTGCATTGCTTGCACCGGCAGGAATGACAAATTCTCCGGCCTTAATCGGTTCCGATCCGCCAAAAATCTTGGCGCGGTTGAGAAACGCATCGGCGGATTTAATAACCCCCGCATCTTCAAGAGCATTGGCCGCCATGCCAAGGCTTGACCCTGATTTGATGACAATCTGCCGTTCATTTTCCGACGGCCCGCTGGCATTCCATCCATAGATGAAATTGCCTGCTACCAGACCAATAATGATCGCCGCGATAACAAGGATCAGGCAACCGAAGTGCCGCATGATATTGCTATACCGCCTTCATGATGATGCTGGCATTGGTTCCGCCAAAGCCAAAGCTGTTGCTCAACACCGCTTTCACTTCGCGCTTTTTGGCGACATGCGGCACCAGATCAACGTCAGCGCAGCTTTCTTCGGGATCATCGAGATTCAGTGTCGGTGGAACAATCTGATCGCGCAGCGCCAATATACAGAAAATCGCTTCGACAGCCCCTGCTCCGCCCAACAAATGACCGATTGCAGACTTGGTCGAGCTCATCGACATGCTCTTGATATCATCGCCAAACAGACGGCGTACGGCCGCCAATTCGAGAACATCCGCCATAGTAGACGTCCCATGGGCGTTGACGTAGTCAATGTCCGCCGTGGTGAGGCCAGAGCGTTTCAGCGCCATTTCCATCGAGCGATAAGCACCCACACCATCTGGATGGGGCGCGGTTACATGATGCGCGTCTCCCGAAAGGCCATAGCCAACGACTTCTGCGTAGATATTCGCGCCGCGCGCCTTGGCGTGCTCATATTCTTCCAAAACGACAACGCCAGCACCCTCACCCATAACAAAACCATCGCGGTTTTTGTCATAAGGCCGCGACGCCCCTTCCGGATTGTCATTATTCGTGGAAAGCGCTTTCGCCTGCGCGAAACCGGCAATACCAATCGGACAAATTGTTGCTTCTGCGCCACCAGCCAACATCACGTCGGCATCATCCAAAGCGATCATCCGCGCTGCGTCCCCAATGCTGTGCGCGCCCGTAGAACAGGCCGTCACAACTGCGTGATTAGGACCCATTAGGCCATATTTAATTGAAACCTGACCGGAAATCAGATTGATCAACCGGCCATGGACAAAATGCGGGCTGACCCGTCCCGGACCACGTTCGTGAAGAACCAGTGATTCTTTTTCAATGCCCGGTAATCCGCCAATACCAGAACCAATAGAACAACCTGTGCGCAGCTTATCTTCGTCACTCATCTCGGTGAGACCGGCATCTTCCAGTGCCTGCCCCGCGGCATCAATGCCATAGACAATGAACGGATCAACCTGACGCTGAACCTTGTGATCGACGCGCTTGTTGGGATCAAAACCATATTCATGGTCAGCCGGTTTGACTTCACAGGCGATATGGCATTTTTGGTCCGAAGCATCAAAGCGTGTGATTTTTCCGGCACCGGATTTCGAAGCCAGAATATTGCTCCAGCTAGTTTCCACATCTCCACCAAGAGGCGTTACCAAACCTAGTCCGGTCACTACAACACGACGCATGCTATGCTCCTTATTTCAGGCTTGCCTAAGCCCCAATTCAAAAGCGGCCACCGGTTTAGGAAATGCTTCCCAGGCCGGTGAGCCGCTTTGGTACTATTTAGCGATCATTGGCCCCAGAATGTCAGCCCACAAAAAGGCCTGCATCCCAAAATCAATTAGCCCTTGTTTTTGTCGATGAAGTCAATCGCGTCTTTGACGGTTGCGATTTTTTCAGCCGCATCATCAGGAATCTCAACACTGAATTCTTCTTCAAAAGCCATCACAAGCTCAACAATGTCGAGGCTGTCAGCGCCCAGATCATCGATGAATGCCGCTTCTTCGGTCACTTTGTCGGCTTCAACACCAAGATGCTCAACAACAATCTTTTTTACGCGGTCTGCAGTCTCACTCATGAGAGTTCCTTCTTCGTTTTATTAATTTCTCTTTTGTCCTAGTGGCATGCCGCGCCGCTTGCAAGAGGGCAAGCGCAGCTTTGTGACACCAGAGCTATTATCGCCGTAATTCGCCATTTCGAAAATCGTCTTCGATACTATAAAGCGCCCCGCGCCACTCCCAGTAATTATACGCCAACTCACGCAATTCCTTATCTTCCGGATAGCCCGCCGCCGTCAGCGCCTTGTCCATTTTTCCGGACAGGAAAGCGTCTTTCAATATATGGCGGCCGCTAGGCTTCACATTATCCGTATAAAATTTGTCGAGAAATGGCTTGAAGTCTCCCAAATCTTCGATTTTTTCCAGCAACCCTTCTTTCAGCAACCAACCGTCCATCAAAGATATCCGAAAAGCACTGCGCGTCTGAATATCGGACCAGCCATGTTGCTTCTGGCAAGCTGTGTTCAGAGCGTTTGCTGATTGAAAGGCATCAACTTCTTTACCTTTCCCGGCCATGGCGAAATAAGCCAACGCCTGATCTGCGGAGACTTTCGCGCTGACACAATCCAAGTTTTCGATGGTCAGCAGTCCGTCCGTGGGCATCACCGGCTGCGGATTTGCAGCCATCGCTAGAAAGACCAAAGTCGAAAGCATTTCAGGGTCCTTTAGCTAATCATCGCCATGCCGCCATTGACGTGCAGCGTTTGGCCCGTGACGTAAGAGGCTTCGTTACTGGCAAGATACGCTACGGCTGCGCCAATATCTTCTCCCGCGCCCATTTTACCGGCGGGAATTTTCCGATTTATGTCGTCTTTCTGCGCCTCGGTCAGGGCATCGGTCATCGGAGACGCGATAAACCCGGGGGATACACAATTTACCGTAATCCCGCGTGACGCCAGTTCCTGCGCCAGCGCTTTAGACATACCAACCAGGCCGGCCTTGGAAGCGACATAGTTGACCTGTCCCGGATTCCCCGTCGCGCCAACAACCGAAGTGATCGAAATAATTCGGCCATGGCGCGCCTTCATCATCGGCCGCGCGGCAGCGCGTGCCAGACGGAAAGCGGATTCCAAATTGACGTTTAAAACATCGGACCAATCTTCGTCCGACATGCGCATCACCAGACCGTCACGGGTAATGCCAGCGTTGTTGACCAAAATATCAATCTTGCCGAGCTTTTCGATCACCGTGGGAACCAGCTGGTTCACTTCCTCGGCATCGGAAAGATTACACGGGACGACGATATGTCCTTCGCCATCCAATTCCGGGATCAAATCCATCAATGTCAGTTTCCGGGTACCTGACAATGCGATGGTCGCGCCACGCTCGGCCAGTGATTTAGCGATAGCGGAACCAATACCGCCCGAAGCGCCGGTTACCAGCGCGGTCATTCCTGTGAGATCAAACATGTTCGTTCCTATCTATTTTTCCGGAATAAAGTTCAAACCGAAGCCAGAAAGGCTTCTATATCATCCATTGAGATCAGGCTGGTCGTTTCGACTTCCTTATTGATCCGCTTCACCATACCGCCAAGCACCTTGCCACCAAATTCGACAAATTGCTCGACCCCCGCATCAGAGAGATTGAGAACGGATTCGCGCCAACGCACGGTTCCTGTCACCTGCTCGACCAGTAGCTGGCGAATTTCATCGGTGTCGGTCACGATATTGGCCGTAACATTAGCAAAAACCGGCACAGCAGGCGGCAAAATACTGGCTTCAGCGAGTGCCTCTTCCATGGCTTCTGCAGCCGGTTGCATCAATGAGCAGTGGAAAGGCGCGGATACTGGCAGCAAAACGCCGCGTTTAATTTCATGCTCCTTAACCAGCCCGATAGCCCGCTCGATCGCAGCCATATGGCCAGAAATCACGACCTGTGTCGGATCATTATCATTGGCGACCGTACAAACATCACCCTGCGCCGCAGCTTTTGCCAAACCGGCGGCCTTCTTGATATCTGCGCCGAGCAAAGCGGCCATGCCGCCCTCACCCACTGGAACAGCTTTCTGCATCGATTGACCACGCAGTTTCAGCAGCTCTGCTGTTGTTGTCAGGTTCAAGGCGCCCGCCGCACAAAGCGCTGTATATTCGCCCAAACTATGGCCCGCGACATAAGAGCATAGATTAGCAAGCGACTTCCCGCCCTCTTTCTCCATCACTCGCAAGGTTGCGATCGCATTGGCCATAATCGCGGGTTGCGCATTTTCGGTCAGGGTGAGCTCATCTTCCGGCCCCTCGCACATTAGCTTGAACAGGTTCTGCTCTAGTGCATGGTCCACTTCCTGAAAGACTTCACGGGCGGTGTTACTGGATTCGGCAAGAGCCTTGCCCATGCCGACAGCCTGGCTGCCCTGTCCCGGAAAAATAAATGCCCTCATGCTTACCCCTTATAGATTTTTCGAATTTGCTTTAGCCGCAGGTAAGAGGGAATGGCCTGCCATGCAAGGTTCACGGCGCAAATCACTAGCACTATTACGATTGCCAAGTTTTAATTGACCAATTAAGCTTTCAATATGGACAACCTGCTTCCGGAAGATAAATTGGCCGTTTTTTGCGGCAAAGCCTTGGGTGTCGGCGGAGAGCTTTCCAGCATATGGCGGCTTTCTGGCGGCGCCAGCATGGAAAGTTGGTCTTTTACCTATGCTGATGAAGAATTTGTTCTGCGCCGTTTGCCCGTTGGCATATCTCCCGATGACGAAGGATTACGCGGAGTGCCGCTGGCAACCCAAGCGGACGTTATTGATTTGGCGGTGCATTCCGGCGTGACCGCACCGATCGTCCGCGCGCGCCTAAGGCCTGAAGATGGTCTTGGCGAGGGCTTCATCATGGACAAGGCGGAGGGGGAAACGCTACCCCATAAAATTCTTGGCAACCCCGACTTTGCCGAGGCCCAAAGCAAGCTGACCGATCAATGCGCGACCGAATTATGGAATATCCACAATATCGATCCTCAAGGCGTGCGGAACAAGCTGGAATATTTTTCACCACTGGACCTTATTCGTCTGCAAAAGGAAAAATATGACGAGATTGGCAGCGCTATTCCCATTTATGAATATGCGTTTCACTGGCTGACAGAAAATGCCCCGAGTGGCGGCGTCAAAAAACTGGTTCACGGCGACTTTCGCATGGGCAATTTGATGATCAAACCCTCTGGTTTGTCAGCAGTCTTGGACTGGGAATTGGTGCGATTGGGCGATCCAGTGCAGGATCTCGCCTATCTCTGCACGCCCAGTTGGCGCTTTGGTCATTATGAAAAAGTGGCCGGCGGCTTTGACACGGCAGAGGCTTTTCTGACCGCTTACGCAAAACATAGCGGTGAAATTGTTGATCCTGACCGCTTCCGCTTCTGGCTGATCTACTCGACCTTATGGTGGGGCGTTGCCTGCATGGTGATGGGCGAAATCTGGCGCACGGGTGGAGACCGATCACTGGAACGCACCGTTATCGGTCGACGGGTATCCGAAGTCGAAGTTGATCTGGCTCTCTTGTTCGAAGATATTCTGCCAGAAAACATCTGCACCCGGCTCAATTGGAAAATGCCTGACACGCAAGAGGTCAAAGGCGAAACCAGCTATGACGAGATGTTAACCGCCCTTTCCGAATGGAACAGCGAAACGGTGCAACCGGACCTCAAAGGTCATGATCGGTTTCAGTCCCGCGTAGCCGGCAACGCGCTTGGCATAGCCCAGCGGCAGGCGCGTCATGGTCCGGAATTTCAAGCCGCTTCGAACGCACGCCTCAAAGCTATTGGATTTGACCATGGACAGCTTTGCGCTGCCCTTTCAGAAGGTCGGGTAAACGCGGAGCATCCCGGTCTTTGGGATCATCTGCGCCTCTCCGCGTTGGAACGTCTGTCTATCGACCAACCCAAATATGCCGGCCTGACGGTCGCCCTCAATAAATGGAGCCCGTGATATGAGTTTTGATATTCCGCAGAAAATTGAAGATTATCTGACCGTACTCGATGATTTTATCGAAGCGGAAATCAAACCGATTGAGCGGCGCGATGACAATATCCGCTTTTTTGACCATCGCCGCGAAGACAGCCGGACGGATTGGGACAATCAAGGTCTGCCGACAAAAGAGTGGGAAGACCTGCTCGACGAGATGCGCCGCACGGCCGATGCTGCGGGCCATTTTCGCTATGCCCTGCCCGAGGAATTTGGCGGACAGGATGGCTCCAATCTCGGCATGGCGCGCATAAGGGAGCATCTCGCGCATAAGGGCCTTGGTCTTCACAATGACTTGCAGAATGAAAATTCGATCGTCGGCAATCTGGTCCAGCCTTTGATGGTCCGCGATTTCGGAACGGATAAGCAAAAAAGGGAATGCATTCCCGCCATGCTCGCCGGCGAGATGAAATGGTGCTTTGGCCTGACCGAAGAAGATCATGGCTCTGATGCGACTTGGATGGACACCACCGCTGTCGCCGAACAGCGTGACGGCGTCGATGGCTGGCTCATCAACGGCAACAAAATGTGGACGACCGGCCTGCATGTCGCGAGCCATGTGATGACCTTTGCCCGCCATCGCGGCAAGGATGGCGACGCGCAAGGCATTGGCTGTTTCATTGTCCCGGTGGATGCAGAGGGTTTTGAAATTGGTGAATATATGTGGACGTTCAACATGCCCACCGACCACCCGAAATGCAGTTTTACCAATGTCTGGATTCCCGCCGACTCAATTTTGGGGGATCTCGACATGGGGCTCACCGCGGCCCAGCATTTCGTGCATGAAAACCGCATCCGCCAAGCGGCATCCTCCTTGGGCGCTGCGCAATATTGCATTGATGAATCGGTAAAATATGCCGGGGAGCGCAAACCCTTTGGTAAGCCGCTGGCCGTCAATCAAGCCATACAATTCCCGCTGGTTGAACTCCACACAGAAGCCGCCATGCTGCGCCAGCTGATCTACAAAACCGCATCGCAAATGGACGGGATGCCGAAAGTCGATGTGGCCAAATATCTCTCAGCCCAGGTGTCCATGTGTAACTATCGCGCCAACCGCCTATGCTGCGACGCGGCTGACCGCGCGATGCAAGTCCACGGTGGTATGGGCTATTCCCGCCACAAGCCGTTTGAACATATCTACCGCCATCACCGCCGCTATCGGATTACCGAGGGATCGGAAGAAATCCAAATGCGCAAAATCGGCGGGCATATGTTTAAGTTTATTAAGTGAGGAGCTGATGTCCGCTTTCGGGATGTAGCCGTCGCGCGCGCTCGGCATATGATATAGTCGGCTCATACTCGATGATATCTTCACCAAATCAGCATCAAGGGCATCATACGGAATGAAATATGTTTTGATCATACACGAAGTGGGTGACTACGCGGTTTGGAAAAAGGGATTTGATCAAGCCAGTGATTTGCGTAAATCTGCTGGCGAAATCGACTTTCAGACTCTCAAATATGAAAATGATCCAAACAAGATTGTGCATTTTTCAAAGTGGCAATCACTTGACCAAGCCAGAGCTTTTTTGAGTCCGATAGGGTCAAAAACATCCGAACAGAACTTGGCGTAAAGGCCCCAGAGTTTATCTATTTGGACGAACTGGAAAACGGTATTCTCTAATGTCCTTTATGGGCTCAAAATTGAGCATTGGGATTTACATTCAGCCAGCAAGCTACTTTACTGATCATTGCACTGTTGGCCAGCGAGGTAAGCCATTATGACCAGCTTTGAGGTCGTTTCTGCAACCAAGAACGATCGTGATCGGGCGATGCACGCGGTTGTGCTTAGTTTCGCCGCTGACCCAATGATGCGTTGGATGGTTCCTGATGATGCTGATTATCTAGCGACAATGCCCGAAATTTTTGGCGCTTTTGCAAGCGGTTCGTTCGAAAACAACACCGCTTATATTGCTGATGACGCAAAAGCGGTGGCGCTTTGGTTACCTCCAGACATTAAATCCGATAGCGACAGGATGACGGCCGCATTGCGCAAAGTTGTGGCGCCCGAACTTTATGAAGATGTCGCCGCCATATTCGGAGAAATGGGGCAATATCATCCTCATGACGAACCCTGTTGGTATTTGCCATTAATCGGCGTTGATCCTGCTGTGGCGGGGAAAGGCTTGGGTTCCGCACTTATGAAGAAGGCGCTGGAACACTGTGACGCAGCCGGATTACCCGCCTATCTTGATTCCTCCAACCCGCGCAATATTGCGTTCTATGAACGCCACGGATTTCAGGTAATGGGTGAAATTCAGCACGGCAGCTCACCCACCAGCTATCCCATGCTGCGAAAAAAATAGCGGCATATGTTTCAATTTGGCAGGTGAAGACGGCCTGCCCTTCTCACACGCGAAAACCGAATATTGTTCAGGACTGCTAACCAGTTACCTCAAGCACCATATTGGTCGGTGTTTCGGTTGCACGGCTGACATTCGAAAAACCTGCTTGATGGAGTACTGCGGTCAACCGTTTTTGGCCTGCTTGTGCTCCCAAGCCTAAGCCAACCTCCTGCGCCACCGATGTTGGCGTACAGATCGTGGTTGAGAAAGCATAAAAAATCTGACCTAGCGGATGCAGATTTTCACTCATATTGTCTCCTGCAAGCGGTTCGACGAGCATGAAAGTCCCATCCGGGCGAAGCGCTTTCTTGATGTGAGACGCGGCCCCAACCGGATCTCCCATGTCATGCAGTGCGTCAAATATGCACGCAAAATCAAAATCTTCCCCTTCAAAGTCTTGGGCTCGTGCAACCTGAAATTCTACGTTAGTAACCCCTGCTTTTTTGGCTTTCTCTTTGGCTTCCTCAATCGACGGTGCGTGGAAATCAATCCCAATAATGGTCGAATTGGGATAGGCTTCGGCCATCAAAATTGTGGATGATCCATGCCCGCAGGCAATGTCCGCGACTTTTGCCCCAACTTTGAGTTTTTCTTCGACCCCACTGAGCGATGGTATCCAATTGTCAATCAAGTTTGCGGCGTAACCGGGGCGGAAGAAACGATCTGTCCCACAGAAGCAACAATCACTATGATCGCCCCAAGGCCGTCCTCTGCCAGACTTGAAAGTTTCGACGGCTTTGGTTTGTGTTTCATATTGCGATACAACGGATTGAAAAAATCCCTGCATACAAGCAGGCTGACCTTCTCTTGCAAAAATAAGTGCCTGTTCCTCCGACAAAGAAAACCGCTCTTCATCAGCATGATAGGTGACATAGCCAGCGGCGGCATTTGAGCCCAGCCATTGTAATAGATATTTTGGGTTGAGGCCCGTTTTCGCGGCTAGTTCATCTACGGTCTGTGCGCCCGCGCCGTCCATTGCGTCATATACTCCGGCTTGATCGCCGATATAGGACATGAAAAGGCTCATCGCTCCAGCTATATCGCCGATTACTTTACCGGCTAATGCTTCTAATTTGGCTTCGTTCACGTGTTCCGTCATTTCGCCAGCTCCTCATTGGCGACCCGGTTCAACCGCTATCATGTTTTGGTGCAGTTCGATAGCTCCGGTTATCACGGCCATAACTTCGCGATCGAATTTCTTGTGGCCGCAAAGCCGGGCTTAGGGAAAATACCGCATGGCTTGCGCAGTGCGTGCCGCTTTGCGCTTTACACAATCAGACTAACCTGGGATTTAGTGAGAATAATGCCCCAAGACCATTTCCGCTGCTTTTTCTGCAATCATGATTGTCGGCGCGTTGGTGTTCCCGGAAGAAATTCGCGGCATGATCGATGCGTCCGCGACATATAGTCCTGCTAGTCCATGCACGCGCAGTTGGTTATCCACTACGGCCAATTCATCCGACCCCATTTTGCAGGTACCGCACCCATGGTACATCGAATTTCCAGCGAATTTTACGAATTGGGATATTTCTTCGTCGCTATTCACGTCCGGGCCTGGTGCCAGTTCCGCTTCAACATATGGAGCGATGGCCGGTTGAGACATGATTTCACGTCCAAATTTTACGGCATCGACATAGACCCTCCGGTCTTCCTCTTCGCTCAAAAAGGCGGGATCAATAGCCGGTGCCACATCGCTATCATTGCTTTGAATATGAGTGCGCCCGCGGCTTTCGGGTCGCATCTGAGTGACGATGAAGGTAAAGCCCGGTTGGTCCTCCATCTTGTTTTTCTTGGCTTTTTCCGGGTCGGTCTCAGCTGAGAACGGGAAGAAGTGGATCTGGATATCGCAGCGATCGAGTTCTGCACGGGATTTGAAATAGCCCTGAATATGGAAACCGCTGTTGGACAACATGCCTTTACGACGGAGGGCATAATTGGCGAGTTGCTTGATCAACGGAAAGCCCCGACCTTGCTCATTCATCGACACGGGCTGGCTGGCCCGGAATAGGAATGGGACCATATAATGTTCCTGCAAATTTTCTCCGACACCGGGCAGATCATGGACAGGTTCGACCCCATTTGCTTTCAAAATTTCCGGATTTCCAATGCCCGAATGTTCAAGCAATTGCGGGCTGGCAATTGCGCCGGCAGACAAAATCACTGCATTGCGGGAGTGCGCTTCTATTTGCATGCCATGCTGCACATATTTTACCCCGGTAGCTCGCTTGTTATCCAAAATGACCTTTGTAACCGATGCGTCCGTCACAACGGTCAGATTGGATCGCCCCCTTGCCGCCCTCAAGAAACTGCGTGCCGTGTTGCTTCGCTTGCCGTTTTCGGTGTTGATCTGAAAATAGGAAATGCCGTCTTGGGTCCCACAATTGACGTCTTCGGCCAATGGCATGCCCGCCTGCTGTCCAGCCTCTAGGAAAGCTTCACTGAGCAGGTTTTTATCATCCATGTCGGCGAGATGCTCGACACGTAGCGGGCCCGTTGTGCCATGCCATTGATCAGGGCCACGCGCGTTGTTTTCCGACCGCATGAAATAAGGCAGCACCTCTGACCAGCTCCAGCCTTTATTGCCTGCCTCCGCCCAATCATCATAATCCCGCGCCTGACCTCGGACATAAAGCATCCCATTAAGCGCTCCGCTGCCACCAATGACTTTTCCACGCGGGTAGGAGAAACTACGTCCCCCGCTATTCTCGATTTTTGTGGTCTGATAGGGCCAGAGCAAATTGCTATTCTCTAACGAAAAGGCATAGGCACCCGGTATGCCAATGGACCAATAACTGTCATCACTGCCCGCTTCCAGCAGCAGCACCTGATTCTCTGGATCTTTGGAGAGCCGATTGGCAAGAACGCATCCTGCGGAACCTGCCCCCACGATGATATAGTCAAAGGTTTTTGCCGACATGCTCTTGCTTTCCACAATTTGATCTAGCGAGAAACTAGCGAGCTGCTCAGTTCAAAATACTGACATTAATACCAGCAACTATTCTCGATTCTCGCGCGTCCATAGAAATGACAATATGGAAATGTGGTATGGAAAATCATCCAAACGGAGCGCCGCGTTCCTGATCTTGCAGACATTAATGCGCTCAAAACAGGGGCCCGTTCGTTCACTCGACGGTAAACCGATTTACACTATTTTTCCGCGAAGGTCTTGAAACCATCCCCGAACAACATTTTCCAACCACCTTCCGCGCTGCTCGCTGACGCCTCCGTTACATTGCCCAATAAGGCATCCGAAACAATCAGTGCGCCGCCATCATCGCGATCTTCCACCGCCAGTTTTAACATGGAGGTCGTTGGACCGCCCCAGTCGGGCGCCATATATCCCACCAGATAAAGCGATTTACCCGGCGATACCATTTGCACCCGGTACCATTCCAGAATGCTGCCATCCGCCGCGCGTTCGATCAACTGACCGCCGGTTTCTGCGCTCAAGGTCACTTTTGAACCTTCGCCCAGCGCACGAAAATCATCCATCCACCACCGATCAATTTCATCCACCATCAAAGCCCAGATATCCGCGGCGCTCCGCTTGATGGGCAGTTCAAATTGATATTTGATGATCTTTGCGTCGGTAAGGTCGCTCATGTTTCGCTCTCCTGCTCTGCGATTTGTTTTAATTTGGCAGCGGATGACTGGATGCCGTTAACATGTTTGGTGACCCAGCTATTGCATGTTTGCTTGATGGGCTCCGGATTAAGATGGTTCCAGCGCACCCGGCCTTCCCGCCGCACATGGATAATTTCTCCCTCGGTCAGGATATCAATATGTTTGAGAACGCCCGTGCGACCGATATCAGGAAACAGCGCCACCAACTCGCTCGTTTGCTTGGGGCCAGTGGCCAAAGATTCAACAATCAAACGCCGCCGCCCGTCGCTGAGCGCCTTCCAGATCAGGTCTTCATGAATATATTGATATGTCACTATATGGTGACATATTTAGACGGAGCCCTTTTGTCAACCTATCCAGACGACCGACCGAAACCACCCGTCCTGCGCGTAACGTGTGTGAACTTTGGAGGCATTTTGTAAGCCGCAGCCTTTATTGGCCTCAAAATTCCGGCGCTTGCAGTCCAATAAAAAAGCCACCAACCCACAACACTTGCATTCACCTGAATAATCCGCCATAGCGCCCGCTTCCGCGTCATAGGGTATGATTCATATCCTGCCCAAGACACGGAAAATAAAGAAGGCCGGAGGGGCGTGTCTGCATGGTGCGGCGTCAGCGATCGGTAATATGAAGGAAATACTGCATGCCAATGTATGAGCATGTCTTCCTCGCGCGTCAGGATTTGAGCCAGTCTCAAGTCGACAGTCTCGCTCAGGAAGCTACAAAAATTGTTGAAGCCAATGAAGGCAAAGTCGTTTTGACCGAAACTTGGGGCCTGCGTACGCTGGCTTACAAGGTTCAGAAAAACCGCAAAGCGCATTATGTCATGCTGCGTCTCGATGCACCGACGAATGTGATTGCTGAACTAGAGCGTCAGACCCGTATCAACGAAGACGTTATTCGTTTTCTCACCATCCGCGTAGACGAACATGAAGAAGGCCCATCAGTCATGATGCGTAAGCCGGAACGTGACACACGCCGCAGTGGCGGTGATCGCCCGCGTCGCGATAGTTAAACTAGAGAAGGAGTAATAATCATGGGACGTCCATTTTTCCGTCGCCGCAAAAGCTGCCCCTTTTCCGGTAAGAACGCACAACCAATCGACTATAAAGATGTGAAGATGCTGCAAGGATATATTTCCGAGCGTGGCAAAATCGTACCTAGTCGTATCACCGCAGTTTCCGCCAAGAAGCAGCGCGAATTGTCCAAAGCAATTAAACGCGCTCGCCATCTCGGCCTGCTGCCTTATCTCGTCAAGTAGGAGCAAGAGACATGGATATTATTTTGCTCGAACGAGTTGAGAAACTAGGCGGCATCGGTGATGTTGTTACTGTGAAGAACGGCTATGCTCGTAACTTCCTGTTGCCTAACAAAAAAGCTTTGCGCGCTAACGCAGCCAATAAAAAGGTTTTCGAAGCCAATCGCGCGCAGATTGAATCAGAAAATGAAGCGAAACGCGCAGAAGCTGAAAAAGCATCTGGCGGTATTGATGGCAAACAGATTATTTTGATCCGTGCGTCTTCTGCCAGCGGCCAGCTTTATGGTTCAGTTTCTGTTCGCGATATTGTCGAAGCTTTAGCTGCCGATGGTGCCACTGTTGAGAAAAGCATGGTGATCCTCGAGAAACCAATCAAAACGCTTGGTGTTTTCGATGTTCGCGTTCGTTTGCACCCTGAAGTTTCAGTCAACGTACAGGTCAATGTGGCTCGTTCCGATGACGAGGCGGAACTGCAGAAAGACGGGATCGACGTCATCGCACAGATGTTTGAAGACGAGCAGGCTGAACTGGCCGCAGCGGCTTTAGCACCTGAAAGCGAAGATGACGGTGAAGGCGAAACCGCTGACACCGAAGAAGCTTCTGATGAAGCCGCTTCCGAGGAAGTTGCTGAAGAAACAACAGAAAGCGCCGAAGACAAAGAGTAGTTTTTGTCAGCAAGTGATTGAAAAGCCCGAAGCTGGTGCGTTACATAGTAACAATCCGCCTTCGGGCTTTTTCTTGGATAAGAGGATATATTGACCAATAGCTGGCAAAACCAATTTACTCAGGGTGCAGGGCTCTTGCCCCATCTGGTCGATTTGCCGAAAGACCAAGTACTGTTGTCGCAGTTAACCCAAGAAGATTATCGTAAAGCTAGTTTTCTCGATCAACGGATCATAACCCCGCAACTTAGGCGACAGCTTGTCCCCTGGTCAGAATTATCCCGCATTACATTGCCAGCGACGGCAACTCCACAATATATATTCCACATCGGTCATGTCGGATCGACGTTAGTGTCCCGTCTCCTCGGCGAGATCGACACCGTACTAGCGCTGCGCGAACCGCAATTACTCAGAAACTTGTGCGAGATATCGCAGATCCGCGACGAACCCGAGAGCCCATGGTCGCCTGATCTCTATAAACAACGCTTTTCTGAAGCAATCCGCTGGTTATCACGGTCATTCGATGACAATCAGCGGGTGATGATCAAAGCCAGCAGCTTCGTCAGCGAGATAGCACCGCAACTGCTGGCAGAATCAACTGATGCACTCATCCTATATGCCCCGCTCGACCGCTACATTCCTACTATCTTGGCGGGAGAGGCTTCGGTCCAAGAAACCCACATGATGGCTGGCGCAAGGTTGAAACGACTGGCCCGTCATTTGGACAAGGCCCCTGCCCAGCTATGGGAATTGTCATTGGCCCAACGCGTTGCGATGAGTTGGATGTGCGAGCTTGTTTCTCTTTTCATCGCCAAAAAAACAAACAACTCTGCCAACCTATTATGGATGGATTTTGAGTCATTTCTCCGCAATCCTGAAGAACGATTAACAGCAGTTGCAACGCATTTCGGCCATGACCTGTCCACTGAAAAGGCAAATGAGCTTGTCACCGGCCCGATCATGTCTTCTTATTCCAAAGCGCCAGAGCATGACTATAGTCCAGACTTGCGACAGGAATTGCTGGCAGAAGCGAACCAAAACCACGCCGACGATATTCGCGCGGCAATAATATGGGTCGATAAAATAGCCGCAGAATTTCCTCTGGTAGCCGAAGCAATGCAATGGATTGAAACGGAAAAATAATGTTCAAGCAACTAAAATTACTAGATCAAAGTCAAGTCAATGAGATCAAGAAAATCGCTCATACCGGCCAATTTGTTGACGGAAAAATCAGTAACCCGCATTCCAAAGTGAAGAATAATCTTCAGCTGCATGATCTCGATGCCTATAATAAGACATCCAAGATTCTTCATGACGCGCTGATGTCTAACCCTGAATTTACCGACTTTGCTTTTCCAGAGAAAGTCGCACCGCCGCTGATTACCCGCTATCAACCCGGCATGCATTATGGCCTGCACGCGGACAGTGCCATCATTCCGTTGCCCGATGGGCCGATTCGATCAGATATCAGCTGTACGATTTTTTTAAATGGTCCTGATGACTATAAGGGTGGCGCGTTGCGCGTGACCCACGGCGAAGCCGGAATGCGCTTCAAGGGATTGCCTGGCACGGCAATAGCCTATCCTTCGCATACACTTCATGAAGTCGAAGCGATTTCTGAAGGCGAGCGTATGGTTGCCATCACGTTCATTCAAAGCAAGGTGCGCGATGTTATGAAACGCAACTTACTCTATGAACTCAATGAAGTTGCGGCTCTTGAGGGGCTGAATATGAAGCATGAAAATTACACGCGTATGCAAGCACTGCAATATAATCTCATGCGTATGTGGATGGAATAAGCCGATCAGTAACCCATCAGGCTCATAACTTCTTTGCGGCTACGCGCATCATCCAAAAAACAACCCAACAATCTGCTGGTCGTCATGCCAACGCCCGGTGTGCGTACGCCACGAGCAGTCATGCAGCTGTGACTAGCCTCGATTACAACCGCAACGCCGTGGGGCTTTAGATTGTCCCAGATGCACTCAGCCACCTCGGCGGTCAAACGCTCTTGGACTTGCAATCGTCGCGCAAAGCCATGAAGTACCCGCGCAAGCTTGGAAATACCAACCACCCGATCGGTAGGCATATAAGCGATACTCGCCTTACCGATGATAGGTGCCATATGGTGCTCACAATGCGAATGGAATGGGATGTCTTTGAGCAATACCAATTCGTCATAGCCACCGACCTCTTCAAACGTCCGTGCTAGATGGATTGCAGGGTTTTCCTGATATCCTTCACAATATTCTTTCCACGCTCGCGCGACCCTCTTGGGTGTATCGAGCAAGCCTTCGCGATCCGGATCTTCACCGGACCAGCGCAGCAATGTCTTTACTGCCTCTTGCACGTCGTCCGGCACAGGCAATTTTGCTGCTTCACGCGCAGCAAGAGCATCTTCAAAACTGTCGGTATAATCGGCCAAAAAGCAATCCTTTACGCGTGGAATAAATACATAATGCAGATAAGTTACGCTCCGCTGTCCCGCAGCGCAAGTGCACCTAAGACCGTATCATCAATAATATGGGGAAAGTGGCGCGCCCAGGAAGATTCGAACTCCCGACCCCTTGATTCGTAGTCAAGTACTCTATCCAGCTGAGCTATGGGCGCGCATTGAAGGCTGTCAGATAGGGGCAGTTGCGCTCTCTGGCAACCCATTTTAATCGCTTTTTTAAGATTCCTTCCTAGCATGTGCATATGAGTGTTTAGGAGAGCAAAAATGGGTGCCTGGGGCGCAGGCAGCTTCGAAAACGACGCTGCAATGGACTGGATCGCTGACATTTCAACGCTGCAGGATATCGAAGCGAAGTTTGACGAGCTTTATATCCTTGACGATGATGAAACATCAGATGGCTCCCCATTTATTGATGCGGATCTGGCATCAGAGGTGGTTGCTGCAGCCGAGAGTGTCGCTGCGTTGATGGATCGCATTGCTCTAAATGTTCCAGAAGAATTGCAAGCCAGCCTTCAAAAATTGGGCAAAGCTGAACCCAGCTTAATCGACAAAGCCAAAATAGCGGTTTCGCGGATATTGACGGATTCCGAACTGCTCGAGCTATGGTCGGAAAATGAAGATGATCCCAATGAGTGGAATATTGCGATAACCGGTCTGATCGATCGACTGAACGCCGATGTCCCATATGATCGGCCGAGCAAAGCGGATGTGGAAGAGATAGCCGGTGAGCTGACACCGTGCGTCTTCTGTGGCAAAGGCATCCCGCAGCACGAACTGTCCAGCATCACTTTTCAGGACTTATCCAGCAAAAATGCCCTATTCATGTCACGAGGCCTTTATTGCCATCTGTCTTGTTTAAACGGCAAAATTCACCCCAAGCATTTGATCCAAAATTGGAAATTCAATGTTGATGATGCCGAAGTCGACCGTATTATAAACGGCGATATCGACTAGTTCCCTCTTTTCGCCAAAGCCGCCTGTGCTGCTGCCAGTCGGGCGATTGGAACACGATAAGGTGACGCACTGACATAATCCAGACCGGTTTTTTCACAAAAAGCGATTGAGGCCGGGTCACCGCCATGCTCTCCGCAAATACCGAGCTTAATATCAGGCCGCGTTGCCCTACCCCTTTCTGCTGCCAGTTCGATTAACTGCCCAACACCTTCAATGTCGAGACTGACAAATGGATCGCGTGGAAAAATGCCTTTGTCGACATATTGGGTCAGGAAACGGCCCGCATCATCACGAGATACACCGAGAGTGGTCTGGGTTAAGTCATTGGTACCAAAGCTGAAAAATTCGCCATGTTCGGCTATTTTTCCGGCCATCAAGGCAGCGCGAGGCAGTTCGATCATCGTACCCACCAGATACTCGATCCGGCGGCCTTTTTCGGTGAAGACTTCTTCGGCCATGCGATCAACGGCATCTTTCATCAATTCCAGTTCGCGAGCGGTAGCCACCAACGGGATCATAACCTCTGGAATCGGCGCTTCGCCACTGGCTTCGGCTATTTCACAGGCGGCTTCAAATATCGCCCGCGCCTGCATCTCGTAGATTTCCGGATAAGTAACGCCAAGACGGCAGCCGCGATGGCCCAGCATCGGATTAAATTCATGCAGCTCATTGGCGCGCTGTTTCAGCGTTTCTACGCCAACATCCGCAGCAGCAGCCACTTCTTCAAACTCTGCCTGATGATGCGGTAAAAATTCATGCAATGGCGGATCGAGCAGCCGGATGGTTACGGGCAGGCCGACCATGACTTCGAATATCTGGCGAAAATCCTCGCGTTGTTCCGGCAATAGCTTGGACAGCGCTTCCCGCCTACCCGCTTCATTGGCGGCCAATATCATCTGGCGAACCGCAGTAATCCGGGATGTTTCAAAGAACATATGCTCGGTCCGGCACAAACCAATGCCCTCGGCGCCAAAGTCGCGCGCAACACGGCAATCCTGGGGCGTTTCAGCATTGGTACGGACACCCAGACGGCGGACTTTGTCGGCCCATACCATCAGAACACCAAAATCACCGACCAGTTCCGGCTGGATCGTCTTCACGCGTCCCGCCATCACTTGGCCATTGCTGCCATCGATGGTCAAGATATCGCCTTCTTTTAGCTCACGATCCCCGATTTTCAGCAGTTTTGTCTCATTGTTAATGCTCAGGCTACCCGCGCCGGAAACACACGGACGGCCCATACCGCGTGCGACCACAGCAGCGTGTGACGTCATGCCACCACGGGCCGTCAAAATGCCTTTTGCGGCATGCATGCCGTGAATATCTTCCGGCGAGGTCTCTACCCGCACCAAAATCACGTCCTCGCCCATTTCTGTGCGGCGTTCAGCGGTATCAGAGTCAAATACGATAACCCCACAGGCGGCGCCAGGAGAGGCCGGCAAGCCCGTTGTCAGCACATCGCGCTTGGCGTCGGGATCGAGCGTTGGATGGAGCAGCTGGTCGAGCGCCATGGGATCAACCCGCGCAACCGCCTCTTCCTCAGTAATCAGCCCATCATTGGCCATATCCACGGCAATTTTCAGCGCCGCTTTGGCCGTGCGTTTACCCGAGCGGGTTTGCAACATCCACAATTTGCCGCGTTCAACGGTAAATTCAATATCCTGCATGTCGCGATAATGGCGCTCAAGCAGGTCAAAAACATCGGTCAGCTCGCCATAAGTCTCCGCCATTGCCTCTTCCATCGATAAAGGCTTGGCATTGGCTTGCTCGCGTGCGGCTTTGGAGAGATATTGTGGGGTGCGGATACCGGCAACGACATCTTCGCCCTGCGCGTTGATCAGCCATTCGCCATAATAAGCGCTGTCGCCCGTAGACGGGTTACGGGTAAAGGCCACACCGGTTGCAGATGTTTCGCCCATATTGCCAAAGACCATCGCTTGCACGTTGACGGCGGTGCCCCATTCGGCGGGAATATCGTTGAGCCGCCGGTAAACCTTGGCGCGCTCGGCCTGCCAGCTGCCAAAAACAGCGCTGATCGCGCCCCAGAGCTGGTCATTTACATCTTGCGGAAAAGGCTTGCCCCATTGTTCTTCGACAAGGCCCTTATATTCGGAAACCAAAGCCTTCCAATGCTTAGATTGCATCTCAGTATCCGTGAAGAAGCCATTATCTTCTTTGATAATTTCTAACGCTTCCTCAAAAGCATCATGATCCAGTTCCAGTACCACATCGGAATACATCTGAATGAACCGGCGATAACTGTCCCAGGCGAAACGTTCGTCACCTGAGGTTTTTGCCAGACCTTCAACCGTTTGGTCGTTCAGGCCGAGGTTAAGAACCGTGTCCATCATCCCCGGCATCGACGCACGCGCGCCGGAGCGGACGGATACCAGCAGCGGATCGGCGGCATCGCCGAATTTCTTGCCGGTTACCGCTTCGATGTGTGTCACCCCTTGGATAACTTCAGCACTCAGACTGTCGGGATACGCGCCGTCGTCCTGCATGAAGCGGGTGCACGTTTCGGTCGAGATGGTGAAACCGGGAGGAACCGGCAGGCCAATATTAGCCATTTCCGCAAGATTAGCGCCCTTGCCGCCGAGAAGGTTGCGCGCTTCGGTGCTGTCCGTTGGTGCGCCATCTGCGTCCATACCACCACCGAAACGATATACATATTGGGTCATATTATGTTCTGTCCTCGAAATTTATCGGCCCAAAGTTCACACAATTCACAGGATATAGATTGCAAATTGCATCATCCCTCAATTTTTGAAAAATCAGCCACTTGATGAACAGCCGAGCGGAAGCGGGCGAGCAGCCCAAGCCGCGCAGTCCGTTTGTCTTCGTCGCTATCGTTCACCGTCACATCCTCGAAAAACTGGTCAATTGGCGCCCGCAGGTCGGCTAGCGCGGTCATCGCTTTTTCAAACTCTTCCGCTTCGATGGCAGCGGTCACATTCGATTGCGCTGCATCCAGTGCGTCGATCAGTGCTTTTTCGGCTTTTTCGGGCGTGTAGGAAAACGGTTTTGCGTCGCTTTGCTCCGCATTTTCCTTCTTCAAGATGTTCGAAGCGCGCTTGTAGCCGGCGAGGAGGTTTTCGCCGTCCAGCGTCTCAACAAAAGCTTGCAGGGCTTTCACGCGGGCCAGCAGGCGGACCAGATCATCCTCTCCACCTAGAGCGAAGACTGCGTCGATCAAATCGTGACGAACACCTGCTTCGCGTTGTTGGACTTTGAGGCGATCGGCGAAGAATCCCAAAATTTCTTTTGGTAACTTAGTCGCAGGTTTTTCACCCACATGGCCAAATGCTTGCATGGAGTCCTCGCCCGGGTTTGCGGCCTTCTTTGCTGCAAGGTCTGCAGCTTTTACGTCGTTAAATACCAAATCATAGTGGTGCTCCAGAATTTTGCATATCGGCAGCCTCAAAGTGTTTGAAATCACTGTCGTAGCGATACCAAGTGCTGCCCTTCGCAAGGCGAAAGGATCTTTTGAACCCGTCGGCTTCTCATTAATAACGAAAAAACAAAGCAAAGTATCCAGCTTATCCGCCAAACTCACGGCCACCGTCACCGGATCAGTCGGAACATCATCACCCTGCCCAACCGGCTTGTAATGATCGCGGATCGCATTGCTTACCGCTTCGGGCAAGCCCTCTTTCTCTGCATAATAGCCGCCCATCAAGCCTTGCAGCTCCGGGAATTCGCCGACCATTTCGGTGACGAGATCAGCTTTGCAGAGACGTGCAGCCAGTTGAGTCTGTTCTGGGTTGGCACGGTGTAACCCAGTCCCTTCTAAAGACGCCAACCACTCAGCCAACTTGACTACACGCTCTACCTTGTCGGCAACCGTTCCCAGTTTTTCATGGAACACAATGTTGCTCAATTTCTTGGCATGATCTTCCAGCGCCGTCTTCTGATCAAGCTCCCAGAAGAATTTGGCGTCGGACAGCCTTGCCGCCAGCACTTTTTCATTGCCCGCAACAATCGCCTTGCCGCCATCGCTGGCGTCAATATTGGCGGTGCAAACAAAATTCGGGGCCAGTTTACCCGATTTGTCGCGGCAAATGAAGTATTTTTGGTTCACTCGGGCGGTGAGCTGAATGACTTCCTCTGGCACATCGAGAAACGCCGAATCAAAGCCACCGAGCAACGGTACAGGCCATTCGGTCAGGCCTGCATTTTCAATCACCAGACCTTCGTCGGCAACCAGTTCGAGATCGCCATCAGATGCCGCCTTGGCTGCGCCTTCGCGCACAATCGCTTCGCGTTCGGCCTGATCTAGCAATACATGGCAAGCCCGCAGTTTTTCGGCATAATCACCGGCATTGCCGATGGTTATCATACCCTCATGATGAAAGCGGTGACCGACGGTTTCATAGCCTGACGTCACGCCGTCAATTTCGCATTCCACCAGATCATCGCCCAATATCGCGACAATGCCGGATAAAGGCCGCACCCAGCGCAGGCTCTCAGTAGAAACGCTTGCATCGCCCCAGCGCATGGACTTGGGCCATGGGAAGGCTTTGATGATCGCGGGAATCGCTTCGGAAAGGACGTCTTTGGTGTCGCGGCCCGGCTTATTGATCACGGCGAACAGGGTTGGACGGCCCTTTACGTCACGGACTTCCAGTTGATCGCGGTTTACACCGTTTTTGCGGCAGAAGCCGTCAACGGCTTGATCCGGGGCGCCTTCCGGTGGCCCCTTGGCTTCTTCGCTCACGGCTTCGGTCTGCGCTGGCAGGTCCTTTGCGATCAGCGCAAGCCGCCTTGGCGTCGAGTAAACGGTAACGGCGTCGGCTTTCAGGCCAGCATCGCTTAGTTGCGCGACGAACAGCCGCTCTAGATCAACGCGAGCCTTCGCCTGCATGCGGGCTGGAATTTCTTCAGAGAGCAGTTCGAGCAGGAAATCAGCCATTATGCCACTCCTCCGAACTTAAAAACCGTTAGCCCTGAGCCTGTCGAAGAGCGTTTCTGAGCAATCGATGGACGTGGTTCGACAAGCTCACCACTAACGGTGTTGGAAGGAACCGTCATGCCGCCCACCCGTTTTTGACCATATAAGCCTCACAACTGCCTTTGGCGAGATCGCGGACCCGGCCCATATAGCTGGCGCGTTCCTGCACAGAAATCACGCCGCGTGCCTGCAACAGGTTGAAAACATGACTGGCCTTGATCGCTTGTTCATAGGCCGGAATGGGCAGCTTGGCCTCGAGACAATTCTCACATTCACCAACGGCCTTATTGAACAGATCAAACAGCGTTTCGGTATTGGCGATCTCAAAATTCCATTCCGACATCTGCTTCTCATTGTCTAAGAAGATATCGCCGTAACTGACTCCATTGCCGTTATAATCCAGATCATAGATGCTATCAACGCCCTGAATATACATGGCGAGCCGTTCGAGCCCGTAAGTCAATTCGCCAGCAACCGGTTTGCAGTCAAAACCTCCCATTTGCTGGAAGTAAGTGAATTGCGTCACCTCCATGCCGTCGCACCAAACTTCCCAACCTAGTCCCCAGGCACCTAATGTCGGGCTTTCCCAGTCATCCTCGACAAAGCGAATGTCGTGGAGCATCGGATCAATGCCGATTGCGGTCAGGCTGTCGAGATAAAGCTGCTGGATATTCGGCGGCGAAGGCTTCAGGATCACCTGATATTGGTAATAATGCTGCAACCGGTTGGGATTTTCGCCATAGCGGCCATCTGTGGGCCGGCGGCAAGGTTGCACAAAAGCGGCATTCCACGGATCGGGACCAAGCGCGCGCAAGGTAGTCGCGGTGTGAAACGTTCCTGCGCCCATTTCCATATCGTAAGGCTGTAAAATTGCGCAGCCCTGATCACTCCAATAATCGTGGAGTTTCAGTATGATCTGCTGGAAGCTGAGCGGCTTCTGGTCGGTCAATGTAATAGCTTTCTTCGCCGATAAATTGGGTGTGCAACGCGTCCGGCAACGCTTTGGCTTATGGGGCTGCACGGGTCAAGAACCCATATCCATCTGGGCAGATATTATGCGCCTTCCACAACAGCCGCGTTAATCTTATATTCAGCCAATATATATCAACGATTCCAGATGATTAAACCGATTTTACCATCGACCCGACCGGTTGCCCTTATTGCTGTAAGTGCCTTTACGTTAATTGCCGGCCCGGTTTCAGCGCAAAAGTCCGCGGTTGAAGAAGCTATAGAGGCAGCCACAGATGCTGCGGAGGCAGCTGTCGAAGCGGTCGTCGATGGAGATGCCAAAGAACAACTGTCTCGCAACAATTCCGAGCTAATCAAACAAACTGAAAAAGCGCGTAAGGAGCGTGAATCTGCCTATAAAGCAGCTTTTGAATTTACGCCCAGCCCTGCGCTTTGGAAAATCAGCGATGCGGATTCTATCGTTTATATATTTGCTGGCAACAGAGGGCTTTCGCATCAAATCAAGTGGGAGAGTGAAGCATATACAAGTGCGTTGCAAAGCGCGGATACGGTTTACTTCGAGACCGCCCATTATGACAGGGGAGACCGGGAGACCCGAAGGCGGAATGAACGTGAAGCTTTTCGCAAACTCATTCGCCATGACCGCGATCTGGTAGAAGAGCGCTTCGACCCCGGTCTGTTTGATCAGATAAAAGGGGATTTGAAGAACGACTTTATGGCCATCGGAGACTTCATGCCCACTTGGCTGCTCATTACCCTTATTGCCGACACCGATCGGATGTTTCAGCCAGGGCGCAGCAATCGTTCTCTCGACTATAGGATTATAAAATCGGTTACCGATCGCGATTTGGTCATCGATGGCCTGGAAGGGCCTTCCCACCTGATCGATATATTGAACGCTGTCGATGAAGAGAAACAAAGAGAATGGCTTAACGCCTTTACAAGAGCCGAAATAGCGGTCGATAAACCTAAAAAATATAAGGACCGGAAACGTGGACCTTTTGGTAGGATCGGACCTTTAACAGCGCAAGAGCATCAAGGAATAATCTGGGCGAAAGGCGAGCCACCGGAAGCGCAGCCGTTCAAGCCTGTAGGTCTCAACAATCTATACGACCATATCCGTGCGAATCGCATGGAGAACTGGCCCGTTAAAATCGCCGGCATGCTCGACGAGCCGGGGACCAGTCTTGTGATAGTCAGTCAGAAGTATTTATACGGCGAAAACAACCTGCGAGACGCGCTTCGGGCCAAGGGACATAAGCTCAAACGGGTGAAATAGGGTCCTGCCTATGACAGCATGTACCTTGGACCATATAGCGCTGACTTAAAAATCGGTCACTCAGCCGCTACCATCTCAACCGCGCGTTCCACGGTGACCGGCGTCGCGTTCAAGACAGCATTGCCGGACAAGGGATCAAAACTGGTCGGATCGGTCAAATCATTGAGCGATACGCCCGGTTTTGAAGCGGCGACAGACAACCCCACCCCTTCACGGCCATGACCGAAGCCATGCGGGATCGACACCACACCGGGCATGACGTCGTCTGTGACTTCAACGACTATCTCGACGGTGTTCACGCGGCTTTCGACTGACGCCATATCGCCATCAGACAGACCGCGCCCTGCAGCGTCATCGGGATGGATCATCAATGTGCAACGATCCGGGCCTTTGAGCAGCCGTTTGCTATTGTGAAGCCAGCTATTATTACTCCGCACATGGCGGCGGCCAATCAGCCGTAACATATCCGAACGGATATCGCCGAGCGAACCACCGAAACGCGCCAACTCAGTCAGAAAATCAGGATGCGCACATTGGATCACCTTGTCTTCGGTCATTAAACGATCCGCCATACAGGGACGCAACGGCCCCAGATCAATGCCATTCGGCGCGGCTTCGACCTCAGCCAAAGTCAGGCCAGCGGGCGAGCTTTGCAGCATATTGTCGAGCACGTCTCGTGGTTCACGGGTGTTGGGCACGTCCTGCCCGTCAGTCGCCAATATCTCCCGCGCCAGTTCAGCGATAATTTCCCAATCGGCTTTTTCACCATCCTGAATCTCGAAAATTGCAGGGGAATAACTCGCATAGTTACGGATCGCCAAAGGCCCGAAAAAGAAGGGATAATGGTCTTTTTCCAGCGGGCCGCAAGGCGGGAGAATATAGTCCGCATGGCGGCTGGTTTCGGTGACATACATGTCAAACGACACCATGAGATCAAGCTTTTCAAGCGCCCGATCCAGCTTGGCTCCGTCCGGCGAAGAAAGAACGGGATTGCCGGTGATGACAAATAAGGACCTGATCCGCTCTTCATCCTCGCGAAGCAGTTCATCGGCTAACGTAATCGTGGGCAATTCACCCATGACCACTGGCATTTCACCACGAGCGGTATCAATTTTGCGGACAGAGCCCCTGCCCACCAGATTAATCGTATCCAGCGCAGGTTCCGGCACCATCGTACCCCCTTCACGGTCGAGATTACCAGTGGCAATATTTATGACCTGGATGAGCCATTGGTTCAGCGTGCCAAATTCACAAACAGAAACACCCATTCGGCCATAAATTGCTGCCGGTTGATCGGCACCCAATTGCGCCGCCATCTCGCGCATATCATCGACCGATATTCCGCAATGGGCGGATAGTTCGGCCATATCAAAGCCGGCGACCGCTGGTTCGATATTATTCCAGCTATCATCCATGATATTCTCAAGGCGTGATATATCAGCATGGCCGCCGTCGAAGACCGCTTTCAATATGCCTATGAATAAAGCGGTGTCGGTTCCCGGTTTTACGAAATGATGGGCGTCAGCCAATTTCGCGGTTTCAGTCCGGCGCGGATCAATCACCACCAGCTTACCATCCCGCGCCTGCATTTCTTTCACGCGCTTCTTGAAATCAGGCACGGTCCAAATACTGCCATTGGAAGCCGCAGGATTACCCCCGACAATCACCAAATATTGGCAGCGATCAATATCCGGCACAGCAGCCAGGCTGACATGCCCATACATATGATATTGCACAACATGATGCGGGATCTGATCCAGCGTTGAGGCGGAATAGATATTTTTAAGCCCCATGGCGCGGCGCAGCGTGCTGACTTGAGTCGAAATACCATAATCATGCGCACTGGGATTACCCATGTACATGGCCGGCTTTGCCGCGGCTTGTTTCAAGTCTTTCAGCTTAACCGCTATTTCCTGAAATGCGGTTTCCCAACCGATTTCCTTCCACTCGCCGTTTATTTTTTTGAGCGGCTTGTGCAGCCGATCGGGATCATCCTGCAAATCCGCAATCGCCGTGGCCTTTGGACATATATGTCCGCGGCTGAGCACATGATCAGGATTACCTTTGATCGAGAGAATTTCACGGCCTTCGACCTCTACCAAAACGCCGCAATTGGCTTCGCAAATATGACAGGTGCGGGCGTGAACTTGGCTCATCAAATATCTCCTAATTTAACCACGCGATTAGCAGAACAAGAACGGACTTGCCACCGCAAGCAATCTATTTTTGTTTCCATGCGGAAAAAATACTAGGATTTAGCGGATAAATGTCCGATTGACTGAAATTCAATATCAAATCCTGCTCAGTCTAATGAAATTGGAACAATTGCCCATGATGCGTCGCTGGTTTTCCCCGCTATTTTCTGCGCCACTCCTCCTCGGATTGGCCGCTTGTCAGGCAGAGCCCCCACAGTCGGCCGGAGAAACAGCGCCTGCGGAAGTTGAAATTGCGGTAATACCCGATGATCCCGATCCGGCGCTCTGGCTACTAAAGGATGACGATACCAATATATATCTGTTTGGCACCGTCCATATATTGAAACCCGGATTGAGCTGGTTTGACGAGGCGGTCAAAGATGCTTTTGACGATTCCGAAGAACTTGTCATTGAAATGATCGAACCGGACGCAGCTGCGATGATGAAAATTGTCAGCGATCTGGCCATAGATAAAACCGGCGTTTCTTTGCGCGACAAATTGAACGCGGAAGACCGAACCAAATATGAAGCAGCGATGACATCACTGGAGCTGCCTTTAGACGCTTTTGACCCTCTTGAGCCATGGTTTGCCAGTGTCAGCATGTCACTCGTACCTTTGATGAAGGGCGGTTATGACACAAATAGTGGTGTCGAGGATTCACTAACTTCCTATGCCAAAGCCAAGAATATGAAGATTGTCGGCCTAGAAACGGCAGAGCAACAATTGGGCTTTTTCGACAAGCTTCCCGAGGACGTCCAAATCCGTTTTCTGAATTTCAATGTCGCTTCTATCGACGACATGGCAGATGGAATGGAAAATATGGTCGCGCATTGGGCTAATGCGAATATCAGCGCGCTGGCAGAATTAATGAACGCCGGTTTGGAAGAAAAGATTTTGTACGACACTTTACTCTCCAACCGTAACGCCAAATGGGCGGAGTGGGTCGATAAGCGAATGGATCAACCCGGTACCGTTTTCATGGCTGTGGGCGCGGGCCACTTGGCAGGTGATGCTAGCTTACAAGCCCAGCTCGCAAAACGTGGCTTCAAAGTTAAACGTGTGAAATATTAAACTTTTGGGCCGTTCCACCTTTCTTTTCGACATGCCCATGCCCAAATAACATTTATGACGTATATCCGAGCCTTGCTGGCCCTTATCGCCACCGCCTGTCTTGCGGCCTGTTCTAACACACCAGAACCGGTGCAACTGGAAACCGTGAAAGAAGGTCAACCCGCCCTATGGAAATTGACCGGTACCAAACCAGAACAGCAAGGCACAGCTTATTTATTTGGGACCATACATATATTACCAAAAGACGTGAATTGGCGAACGCCTCTTTTGGAAACGGCGTTAAAAGAGTCCGATCGACTCATAATAGAAGTGCTCGGGCTTGAAGACACGCAAAATGCCGCGAGAATCTTTAGCAAACTGGCCATCTCTCCCAATCAACCAAAGATTGAAACGCGCGTAAAGCCATCCCTACGCGATGATCTTGATGCAGTTATCGACAAAAGCAATATACCCGAATTTGCTTTGAATCGCATGGAAAGCTGGGCGGCGGCCTTATCCTTGGCCTCCGCGCAAACCAACAATTTGGGCCTGGATTCAAGTGAAGGCGTTGAGAAAAAGCTCGTCGCGCAATTTGCCGAGTTTAAAAAACCCGTCGAAGGCCTCGAAACCATCGAACAGCAATTGGGTTATTTCGACACGTTGCCAGAGACGCAGCAACGCGACATGTTAGTCAGTGTCGTTGAGGACGCTGGCGATACTAAAAGCTCTTTCGAAAAGCTTTTTAACGCTTGGATTTCAGGAGATACGGAGATAATTGCGGAGCTCTCGACCGGCGGGATATTGGAAGATCCAAAAACGCGTGAAAAACTCCTCGTTGCTCGCAATCAAGATTGGACGGAGCAATTGGATAAAAAGCTGCAAAGTCCCGGTACGTCTTTCGTCGCTGTGGGCGCCGCACATTTGGTAGGTTCGGATGCTGTTCAGGCAATGCTAGAGAAGCGCGGATATAAAATTCAGAAAATTCAATAAGCTTAGTTTCGGGGTAATTTCATGACATATTTGTTTGACCGGGAAACCGCACTCGTCCCGTGCGGCGACGGGCAATATACTATCGAAGCCAGTGACGTTTATCGCAATCCGACCGGTGCGGCCTTTGGCGGCTGGGTCGCAGCAATCATGGCAAGATCAGTCGAAAACCATCCCGATCGCACGAGCCCCATCGTTTCCCTGCAAGCCACCTATATCGCAGGCGTCGGGCCGGGTGAGGTTAGCGTCACATCAAAGCTGCTCAAATCGGGCGCTTCTACGCAATTTTGGAGAGTCGAGCTCTCCCAAGCCGGAAATCTCGCCATAGTTGGGGATATTGTCACCAGCAACAGACGGCCTGTTGAACTAAACTATCAGATCGCAATGCCTGAAATCTCTCCGCCTGCGGACAACCCAAGGCTGGAACCGGTGCCAGGTCAGGCGCCGGAATGGATCAGAACCTACGACCAACACATCGCGAAAGGCGTGCCCTTTCAGGTCAACGACACACCGGAAACAATCGTCTGGATTAAGGAAGAAGATGGCAGGCCGCTTGACCGGATCAGCATAATCTCCATTTGTGATGTGCCCATGCCGCGGACATTTTTTCTGAGTGACGAATTTCATCCGGGATCAACCGTAGCCATGTCTACCTATATATATGCTAGCGAAGAAGACATTGCGTCGGCGGGATCCGACTATATGATCATGCGTGTTACAGGTGCCGTCGTCAGAAATAGCAAAAGTGATTCCCGCGTGGAACTTTGGTCGGGCAATGGAACCTTGCTTGCGACAAGCAATCAGATCGGTTTTTTCCGGTAACAGCAAACCGTTTCAATTTGCCTTGCTTTTCCGCCTTTGCCTGCTTATAGCGCCCTCTTTCCGACCATGAGCACCCTGGAGGCGTGGCGGGAATATCGTAAAAACTATATTTTTGGAGCAACATTATGAGTGATCAGCTGACACTATCAGCCGAGCCTCGCGAACGGGCTGGCAAGGGAGCCTCCCGTGCACTGCGTAGCGAAGGCCGCATCCCCGCCGTTATTTATGGCGATAAAAAAGAACCTGTGACGATCCACCTGGAAGAACGCGCGCTGAACAAGCTGCTCGGGACCGGTGTATTCATGAACTCACTGGTGATGGTAGATGTGAACGGTGAAGTAACCCGTACCCTGCCAAAAGATGTTGCTTTTGACCCGGTTTCTGACCGCCCTCTGCATGTCGACTTTTTCCGCCTTGCAAAAGGCGCGAAGGTACAGGTCAACATTCCTGTTGTATTCGTGAACGAAGAAGGATCACCTGGTCTGAAACGTGGCGGCGTCTTGAACGTTGTTCGCTTTGAACTGGACCTTATGTGTGACGCCGACAAAATTCCTGATCAAATCGAAGTCGATGTGACGGGGCTGGAAATTGGCGACTCGGTTCATATTTCCGACATTACGCTTCCTGATGGCTCTGAAAGCTCGATCACTGATCGTGACTTTACCATTGCTGGTGTGACCGCACCATCCGCACTCAAATCTTCCGACGATGAAGCAGAAGATGCTGAAGGCGAAGAGGGTGAAGAAGGCGCAGAAGGCGAAGCGGCTGAAGGCGAAGGCGGCGACGCTGAAGGTGGCAAGTCAGACGACTAGACCTTACCGCATAAAAAGATGTAACGAAAAACCGTTCATACTGCGCTTGTCGATGTATGAGCGGTTTTTTGTATCTGGACTTTGAGGAAAATGAAAAATGCAACTATGGGTCGGCCTTGGCAATCCGGGCGCGCAATATGCGCTCCACCGCCATAATGTCGGATTCATGGTGCTGGATGCGCTGGAAGAAGTGCATGGTTTTCCTGAACCCAAAAAGAAGTTTCAAGGCTGGGCCACTGAAGGGCGATTGGGTTCTGAGAAGTTGCTATTGCTCAAACCTGCTACCTTCATGAATGAGAGCGGACGTGCCGTGCGAGCTGCGATGGATTTTTATAAATTGGAACCATCGGACGTAACCGCCTTTCATGATGAACTGGATCTGGAACCCTTTAAGGTGAAAGTGAAAGTAGGCGGTGGGCATGCAGGTCATAATGGTTTGCGGTCCATAGACGCCGATATCGGCCCCGATTTTCGCCGGGTACGTATCGGCATTGGCCATCCCGGTCACAAGTCACGCGTCCACGGACATGTGCTAGGCAATTATGCCAAAGCAGAAATTGACGATCTGGCAGAGATGCTGGGCGGTATTGCAGCAGAAGCAGATTGGTTGGCCAAAGGCGACAATCCAAGATTTATGAGCGAATTGGCTCTTAGGATGCAAAAGGACTGAATAATGGGTTTTAAATGCGGTATCGTTGGCCTTCCCAACGTCGGAAAATCAACGCTGTTTAACGCGCTTACTGAGACGCAGGCAGCTCAGGCGGCCAATTATCCGTTTTGCACGATTGAACCCAATGTCGGTCAGGTTGCTGTGCCCGATCCCCGATTACAGCAAATTGCCAAAATTGCCGGTAGCGCTAAGATCATTGAAACCCAGCTTGCCTTTGTAGACATTGCGGGGCTTGTCAAAGGCGCATCGCAAGGCGAAGGCTTGGGCAATCAATTTCTCGGCAATATCCGTGAAGTCGACGCGATTGTGCATGTTCTGCGCTGTTTTGAAGATGATGACATCCAGCATGTCTCAAACAAAATCGATCCGCTTTCTGATGCCGAGGTAGTTGAAACCGAATTGCTGCTCTCCGATTTGGAAAGCCTGGAAAAACGCGTCCCTGCTTTTGAGAAAAAAGCCACCAGCGGCGACAAGGAGGCCAAGATCGCCGCTAGCGTGCTGGGCCAGACGTTGGAGCTGCTTCGCGAAGGCAAGCCGGCACGGTTGACCGAACCCAAAGATGATGAAGAACAACGGATTTTTGATCAATCACAGCTGATTACCGCAAAACCTGTCCTATATGTCTGCAATGTCGACGAAGGTGATGCTGCCGCTGGCAATGCGATGAGCGCCACTGTTTTTGAAAAAGCAAAGGCCGAAGGCGCCGAGGCCGTGATTGTTTCTGCTGCCATCGAATCCGAACTGGTGGGCATGGAAGCAGACGAGCGCGCCGAATATCTGGCCGAACTGGGTCTGGAAGAATCCGGACTCGCCCGCGTTATCCGCGCTGGTTATCAACTGCTCGACCTGCAGACCTTTTTTACCGCTGGCCCTAAAGAGTCCCGCGCATGGACCGTGCATAAAGGAGCCAAAGCACCGCAAGCAGCTGGCGAAATCCACACCGACTTTGAACGCGGCTTCATTCGCGCAGAAACCATCGCCTTTGACGATTATGTCTCGCTTGGGGGTGAATCTGCGGCGCGCGATGCTGGCAAACTCCGCCAGGAAGGTAAGGATTATGTCGCGCAGGATGGCGATATCATGAATTTCAAATTCAATGTCTGACTTGTCATAAAAGCCCGTTAGACTGCAGTCAGTCTTAGGGGAAAGTGATGATTCGGAATATATTACAAGCTGTTGTTGCCTGTGCCTTGCTCGCGGGATGCGCAGCTTCGCAGGCGACACTAACACCCGCTACGGCTGAAACGGCGCGCGAAACCCGTGAACCTGTGACGATACTAATATCGATCGATGGATTTCGCCCGGACTATCTGGAGCGCGGGATTACACCGAATTTAAGCGCGCTGGCAGCATCCGGCGTATATGCCGATATGCGGCCGAGTTTTCCGACCAAAACCTTCCCCAATCATTGGACATTGGTCACCGGAAAAACGCCCGATAACCATGGAATCGTAGGCAATAGCATGGAAGATATCGCCCGACCTGGCGAGAGATTTACCATGTCGAACAAAGACCCGTTCTGGTGGGACATAGCTGAACCAATTTGGACAACAGCGGAGAAGCAAGGCGTACGTACCGCAACCATGTTCTGGCCGGGATCGGAAGTCGAGCTCGATGGTACACGACCCAGTGACTGGTGGCCGTTTTCGCAGGAGCTATCCAATGATCGCCGCGTTATTGCCGTCATCGACTGGATGCGGCGGCCTGCGGCGACGCGACCCAAGCTGGTTACCCTCTATTTTGACACGGTGGATACCGCTGGTCATTTTTACGGACCGGCACCGAGTGAAAAACTGCACGCAGCGATCCGTGCGATCGATCAGAATATCGGCAGCTTAACGCGCCAACTCGACGCCCTTGGACAACCGGCAAATTTGGTCATCACCTCCGATCATGGAATGGCAGAAACTTCGCCGGAGCGGGTTATCTATCTCGATAAAACCCTGCCGCGCGATCAATATCGCCTGGTGGTAGATGGCAATTATGCCGGTATCGAACCGCTTGCCGATGATATGGCGACCATCAACGCGGCCTTCCTCAAACCGCATGACAATATGGAATGTTGGGCACGGGAAGATATTCCCGCCCGCCTAAAATACGGCAAAAACTCACGCGTTCCGTCCATCATCTGTCTACCGACAACCGGTTGGGTGGTCTATCAGGACAAACCCGAATGGATGACCGGGATTGGCGGTGGCCATGGTTATGATCATCTCCATCCCGACATGATCGCCTTTTTTCTGGCAAGCGGACCAGATATTGTCGGTCGCGGAAAAATCGAAACGTTCGATAATGTCGATATCTATTCGCTGGTTGCACATTTGACCGACGTCAAACCCAATGCCAGCGATGGTAATCTTTCACCATTTGAACAGGTGTTGAGACCTTAAAAACTTGCCATAAAATTATGGTTCCATGTGAAAGATCATCCATGCTCTATTATGAAGATATTCAAATCAATGTCGTCCAGAAATACGGGTCCTATGAAGTAACCCGTGAAGAGGTGATCGAATTCGCGTCCAAATATGATCCGCAAGCGTTTCATTTGGACGAAGAAGCAGCCGCCAAAACCCATTTCGGGCGCTTGTCTGCCAGCGGCTGGCACAGTGCCGCCATGATGATGCGGATGATGGTGGATCATATGAACGCCAACAAACAGGCAGGCCTTGGTTCACCCGGTGTCGAGAATCTGCGCTGGATTAAACCGGTCTATCCCGGCGACACTATCCGCTGCGAGCATGTTACGGTTGAAAAGCGCCGCTCAGAAAGCCGTCCGGAAATGGGCATTATGAAAGGCCTGATTACCGTGTTCAATCAGCATGATGAGAAAGTCATGACCATGGAAAGCACCGGTTTGATAGAAGTTCGCGGGGACTAAGCCAAAAGGCTATGCACCGCATTCATAGATGCCTTCATACATGTTGGAACCAACTTCATCTTGCCCAATTTTGAGAACCGCAGGCCAGAAAAAAACTCCTTCCTTTTCATTGCTCGGTTCGCCGCCGGGATGCTCGATGGTTACCGATATGGCTTCGCTAGAAAACACACCGCCCGCCTCTAATTGCGCCAAACCATCGCCATTATGAGTGAGCACAGTAATCCTATCGTTGATCTTGATCGCGCCTTTGCCGGTCATTTTTTCGCTATTCGGCGCAACGGCGACAAATAGAGGAGCATCATTCCCCTGCGCCATAAAAGCGCAGCCCGCGCCTGAATCTATGACTCTGCTAAACTCGTCGTAAGTCATGGAACTCAACATCGGGCGGCTAACGCCATCGCCGATACTGCCATCAGGTTCGACGGGCATGGCTTGAACGTCTTTGGGAACAACAGGATCATTACTTTCGACCGGAGAGCAGCCGACGGCCATTGCTGCCGCTATCGTCAAAGCAAGAAATCGCATCATTTTCTCCCAAAGAGTTTTTCAATATCGCCATGCGCTAATTTCACCCAGGTAGGCCGGCCATGGTTGCACTGACCTGAATGCGGGGTCACTTCCATCTCGCGAAGCAGAGCATTCATTTCAGCGACGTTCAACACGCGCCCTGCCCTGACCGATCCGTGACAAGCCATGGTCGAGGCGACGTGGTCAATGCGCTCTTTCAAGGACAAGGCCTCGTCATAAGCGCCCAATTCATCGGCCAGATCGGTTATCAGCCCTTTGACGTCACCGGATCCAAGCATCGCCGGGGTGGCCCTCACCAGCATTGCGGAGGGACCAAAACGTTCCAGCTCCAAACCAAATTCGGACAGTTCGGCAATCCGCGCCTCTAGTCGATCACAGGCATTTTCATCCAGTTCTACGACTTCAGCCATAAGCAAGGCTTGCGAAGCGACCGTGCCACCCTCAACGGCCTTGCGCATCCGTTCGAGCACCAATCTTTCATGAGCGGCATGTTGATCCACGATGACCAGTCCGTCTTCTGCTTCGGCGACGATATAGGTTTTTGATACTTGCCCGCGCGCAACGCCCAGTGGATGGCTCACGGCTTCAGGAACCGGTTGCGCAGCCTCTTCAGCGCGGCCCATGAGTGGCGCCAGCTCATCGGGATTCAAGGCACTAAAAGTGCTGGCACTATCTTGCACGGCAGACGGATAAGGTTGGGATTGAAACGTTGCCCTGCCTACCATTGGTCCCTGCGCAGTAAAAATATTCGCTTGCGGATCAGGTGCCTGTGGTTCCGTTTGCCAATTCGCCAGCGCAGACTCAGCGGGGCGTTGCACCGCGCGAAAGCCGCCTTCATCCAGTGCCCGCCGCAAACCGCTGACAATCATCCCGCGGATCATCGCCGGTTCGCGGAAGCGCACTTCGGTTTTCGCCGGATGCACGTTCACGTCCACAAGCTCCGGCGGCATGTCGATAAATAAAGCCACAATAGGGTGACGATCACGGGCCAGCATTTCTGCATAGGCTCCGCGCACCGCGCCAACCAAAAGGCGGTCTTTGACAGGCCGTCCGTTCACGAACAGAAATTGATGATCCGCAACACCGCGATTATAGGTTGGTAGGCCTGCGACACCGGACAAGCGAACCTCTTCGCGCACCAGATCGACAGCGACGCTATTGGCGCGCAATTCCTTGTTGGTCAGCGCCGCCACGCGATCTGGACCGCTTTCCCCGCCCTGCACCGCAATCGCCTTGCGGTTTTCATGGGTGAGCGTGAACCCAATATCGGGCCGCGCCATAGCAAGCCGTCGAACAACATCGACACAGGCAGAATATTCGCTGCGCGGCGTGCGTAAGAATTTGCGCCTGGCCGGGACTTTGGCAAATAGTTGCTCAACCCGAACCTTAGTACCGGGCGGAATGGCGGCCGGCCCATCATTTTCCACGTCGCCGTGATTCACGATTCGCGTCCAGCCATCTTCGCCCGCGACACGGCTTTCAATGGTAAGACGAGCGACGCTTGCAATGGATGGCAGCGCTTCCCCGCGAAAACCCAAGGTTGCGACCATCTCAATGGCTTCATCCGGGAGCTTGGAGGTCGCATGCCGCTCCAGTGCCAAAGCAATGTCATCGCGGGTCATGCCGCAACCGTTATCGGCCACTTCAATCAGATCTAGGCCACCTTGTTCCAAGCGGATATTAATCTGGCTCGATCCAGCATCAATCGCATTTTCGACCAGCTCTTTTAGCGCGCTGGCCGGACGCTCGACCACTTCACCGGCTGCGATCCGATTGATAAGGCTATTTGGGAGTCTTCTTATTGACATATCAGCATTCCTAGCCCAAGCGATCATGCCAAGCGACCCTTGATTGCGACTTAGTTTTTCGGGGTGTTTTGCTGGACGATAGAAATGGTTAACTTCATCCCCCGTTCAGCCAAATTGTCGCTATAGCTTTAGGGATCGGCTTGCGCCGTAAATATAAGAAAACACGGGTAAAAACATGGTATTTGGAAATCTGTTCAAGTTCAGGTCTCAGGACATGGCAATCGATCTGGGGACAGCCAACACGGTTGTCTATGTACGCGGTCAGGGAATCGTTCTCAACGAACCTTCGGTTGTCGCGATCGAAACCATCAATGGCATAAAGAAAGTCAAAGCCGTCGGTAACGACGCCAAGATGATGATGGGTAAAACGCCCGACAGCATCGAAGCGATTCGGCCGCTGCGCGATGGTGTGATTGCCGACATCGATGTTGCTGAACAAATGATCAAACATTTCATCCAGAAAGTGAATGGCAAGAGCAAGCTGTTCAGCTATCCTGAAATTGTGATCTGTGTGCCTAGTGGCTCCACATCGGTCGAACGACGCGCTATTCGTGACGCCGCTTCCAACGCTGGTGCCAGTCAGGTGTTCCTGATCGAAGAACCAATGGCAGCGGCTATTGGCGCTGATATGCCAGTTACCGAGCCGATTGGTTCGATGGTCGTCGATGTTGGCGGCGGAACCACTGAAGTTGCCGTCCTGTCTCTGCGCGGCTTGGCTTACACTACGTCCGTGCGGACTGGCGGCGACAAGATGGATGAGGCAATTGTTTCTTACGTCCGGCGTCACCACAACTTGCTAATCGGCGAAACGACGGCCGAGCGTATCAAGAAGGATTTCGGCGTCGCACAAGCGCCTGCTGATGGCGTTGGTCACACGATCCACATCAAAGGTCGTGACTTGGTCAACGGTGTCCCGAAAGAAATTTCGATAAACCAGGGTCAAATCGCAGAAGCGTTGAGCGAGCCGATCGGGACGATTATCGAAGGCGTGAGGATTGCGCTTGAAAACACTGCACCAGAACTGGCTGCTGATATTGTTGATCAGGGCATTGTACTGACTGGCGGGGGTGCTCTAATCTCTGGTCTTGATGAGGCGTTAAGCGATGAAACCGGACTGCCGGTAACAGTCGCTGAAGATCCATTGGCCTGTGTCGCAATCGGAACGGGCCGCGCGATGGAAGATGAGATGTTCCGCGGCGTGCTGACCACAGCTTGATGGAACATAAGTCCGGAATGATAAAGACGGAAGGATAAGCAGGAATGGCGCCGCCAAAAAACCGGCGCCCAGGATTTTCCAAGCGGGCGCAATATAGCATATTCGCCAGCTATTTACTGGGCATATTAGGAGCAGTTGTCGGGCTCCTCCTGCTGCTTATCTCGATTTTCGATCCCCATGGATTTTCCGTTCTGCGCACTATCGGCGCAGAAGCAACAGCACCAGTCAGCAAAACGCTTTCCGAGGTTGGCGGCGCAACCGGCAATGCCGGAGAAAACATCTCTGCCTATTTTAACGCCGCCTCAAAAAATGCAGAGATGAAACGCGAACTGAAAAAGAGTCGCATTGAGATATTGGAAGCACGCGCGCTTAAACAAGAAAATGAACGGCTGAAACGGCTTCTCGACCTCGATAAAGAAATACCCGAAGCCATTGGTATGGCCCGCTTGATAAGTTCCACATCCTCTAGCTCCCGGCGCATGGCAACCTTGGGATTAGGAACGACCGACGGAATCTTGATCGGTCAACCGGTTCGGGCCCCAGAAGGTCTGGTCGGGCGCGTTTTGGAAGCCGGTCCTACGACTGCTCGAATTTTGCTCGTGTCCGATGGTCAGAACGTGACGCCCGTCAAGCGCGCCAGTGATGAACTTCCCGCATTTGCGACAGGGCGCGGGGATGGCACTGTGGATATACGCCCCATCAATCTGGGTACGAACCCCTTTAAGGGTGGTGATTTAATGATCACATCCGGCAGCGGCGGACTTTATGGCCCGGGTATTCCGGTTGCGGTTGTCATCCGTAAGACCGAGACCGGAGCAATCGCTCGGATATTGGCCAATTCGGCAAGAGTCAGCCATGTCATCGTGCAACCGATGTTTCAGGCAGAGACCGTCGCCGCTATCAAACAAGAAAAAATTGATGAAGCGGAAACCGAAACGCAAGGCGGCGAATAATGGCGAAACCCTATCGTTCCCGCATCAATCGGCAACCTTCCCAATTTCGTATCAAGTTTATCCCCTCCATAACCGTCATCTTAGCCTCCATGATCACGGCATTGCCATTAATTACTGATTATCCCATACTGCCGCCAATGGGCCTTTTGGTATTGTTATCTTGGCGGCTCATCCGTCCGGGCTACTGGCCTGTGTGGGCTGGATTTCCTTTGGGCATGGTCGATGACATGTTCAGCGGCCAACCTTTTGGTAGTGCTGCATTTTTATGGTCGCTTGTATTTATTGCACTGGAAACGCTTGATCGCCGAGGCGTCGGTCGGGATTATTGGCAGGACTGGCTTATAGCCTCCCTTTCCATCATTTTTGTGCTAATATGCGGTATGCTGATCATCGACTTTCAAAGCAATTTGCTCCGGCTCGAAATATTGGTGCCGCAAATCTTGCTCTCGATCTTGTTATATCCCTTCGTCACGCGGTTTGTCGGCGCGATTGATAACTGGCGGGTCGCGGCATGAGCATCGCTGGCGGTAAAACAATCAGTGGCGCTGTTCAGGCCCTAACCTTTTCGCGGCGCGCAACAATCATTGGCGGCCTGCAGGCCAGCATAGGTATATTGCTGGCCGGACGCATGGCTTATATTTCTGTGGCCGAAAATGAACGCTATCAACTGTTGTCCGAAAGCAACCGCGTCAACTTAACGCTCGTCCCCCCAAGACGCGGGTGGCTCATTGACCGCAATGGCAAGCCAATTGCCAACAACAAGACCGATTTCCGGGTCGATTTGATACCCGACCGGATGCGCGACAAGGAAAAAACCGTTGCAACGCTGGCTGAGCTATTATCGCTGGAGCCTGAAGAAATTGAGCGGATAAACAAAGAACTGGAACAAGCGAGCAGCTTTCAACCCGTGCAAGTCGCCACCGGGCTCGATTGGGAGAGTTTTGCCTCGGTTAGCGTGCGTTTGCCCGATTTGCCTGGCGTATCGCCACGACAAGGCTTTTCCCGCTTCTATCCCACCGGAGCAGCGGTTGGCCATCTGGTGGGCTATGTCGGCATCGCCTCTGCCGAGGATTTTAAGGCAAACCCAGACCCTATATTGGTCACACCGGGATATAAAATCGGTAAAGATGGCCTTGAGAAAACGTTTGAGGACCGCCTGCAAGGGAAACCCGGGGCCAAGCGTGTAGAGGTAACCGCACGCGGAAAAATTGTGCGAGAGCTTGATAGTCGGCCAGACATTCCCGGCAAAGCGCTACAATTGACGCTCGATATCGACTTACAGGAATATGCCGCTCGCCGCCTCGGCCCTGAATCAGGTTCCGTCGTAGTGATGGACTGTAAAACTGGTGATATTTTGGCGATGACCTCCATGCCATCTTTTGATCCGAACAGCTTTTCGGACGGTATCGGGCAGACCGAATATGGCATGTTGCGGGACGATGATCATGTGCCCTTGCGCGACAAATCGCTAAAAGGCCTGTTCCCGCCCGGCTCGACTATCAAGCCCATGGTAGGGCTCGCTTTTCTGGAGGCGGGCCTCAGCCCTGACGACTCCGTCAATTGCAACGGCGGTCTGCGCGTCGGTAACCGCCGCTTCCGTTGTTGGAATCGGCGTGGTCATGGTCGTGTAGATATGGCTAAAGGCATCTACCAAAGCTGCGATGTCTATTTTTATCATTTCGCGCAGAAAATCGGGATGAACCCTATCGCTCTCATGGCCAATCGATTGGGTTTGGGGCAGGAATTCCCGCTACCGGTCACCAATCAATTTTATGGTACGGTTCCTGATCCGCAATGGAAAATGAAGAAATTCGACCGCGCGTGGCAGGCTTTTGATACGGTCAACGCCACCATCGGCCAAGGATATATGCTTACCAACCCCCTACAATTGGCGGTGATGTCGGCACGCATTGCGACGGGCAAAAAACTGATGCCAAATCTGTTGCTAAACGAAAAGCGCAAGGCAGCAGAGACGCTTAACATCGACCCGGAACATATGGCCTACATTCATGAGGCCATGAGTCAGGTCGTCAATGGCGCAGGAACCGCCAGACGAGCGCGACTGCCACTAGATGACGTTAAACTGGCTGGTAAAACCGGCACCGCGCAAGTCGTCAATCTCGACTTTGGTCGCGGCGGCAAGGACGTTGCGTGGAAATTTCGGGACCATGGTTTGTTTGTTAGCTTCGCGCCAGTGGACAATCCGCGCTATGCTGCGGCCGTGGTGATTGAACATGGCGGCGGATCAGGCGCCGCTTATCCGGTGGCTCGAGATGTTATGACTTTTCTTTATGACAAAGAAAAAGCAATGAACATCCTGAGCGATCTCGAAAAAAGCTGGGGCGGTACCATTGCCGAACGGATGGACAAACAGATGACCGCCTATCGCGCCAAGGTCGCCATTGAGAAAGCCATTGCCGAAGGACGCATTACGCCAGAAGGAACAGTCGCTACAGGTGAGACACCGAACGCTGAAATGGGCCAATAGGAAAATGGGACATTAAGCGTTGAACGATTTCATTCCCGCACCCATTGCGCAGCTGCCGTGGAAGACGATCCTGCTGCTGCTCGTCATGGCGAGTTTTGGATTTGTCGTCCTCTATTCCGCTGCGGGCGGGAGCCTGACCCCTTGGGCAGGCCTGCACATGATCCGGTTTATGGTCTTTCTCAGTATGGCCATCGTCTTTTCCCGGCTGAAAGAAAATTTCTGGAAGGCGATTGCCTTTCCTGTCTACATCGTCGTGGTCATCATGTTGCTCGGCGTTGAGCTTATCGGTGCAGTGGGCGGTGGCAGTCAGCGATGGCTTAATCTCGGTTTCATCCGCATTCAGCCATCGGAACTGATGAAACCGGCCATCATTCTTGCTGTGGCGCGTTTCTATGACCTTTTGCCCGCAGGCCAGATCAGAACATGGGGCGCGATTTGGCCGTTGTTGGTGCTGATCGCATTTCCCTGTGCACTCATTTTGCTGCAACCCGATCTCGGTACAACTATCACAGTGGTCGCTGGCGCGATGACCGTAGCATTTCTAGCCGGCCTTCCCATGCGCCTATTTATTGGGGGAGCGGCAGCCGTGGCGGTGATCGCACCTATCGCCTTTTTCTTCGGACTCGAAGAATATCAGCAACGCCGCGTCACCACTTTCCTCAATCCGGAAAATGATCCACTTGGCGCAGGCTATCATATCAGCCAATCCAAAATCGCCATTGGCTCTGGCGGAATATTTGGCAAAGGCTTCCTCAACGGGACGCAGAGCCATCTCGACTATCTACCCGAAGGCCATACCGACTTTGTGTTCGCCACCATGGCCGAGGAATGGGGCCTGATGGGCGGCGTTGCGGTTTTGGCCGGTTTTTTTCTGCTGTTCCGTTGGGGCCTTAGTGTCTCGATGAGAGCTAAGACTCGCTTTTCACAACTCGCAGCCGCTGGCCTGTCCACGACGATATTCTTCTATGTCGCGATCAACCTAATGATGGTGATGGGTCTAGCCCCAGTGGTAGGCATTCCGCTTCCCTTTTTGAGCCACGGTGGATCATCCATGATGACCATCATGATCTGCATAGGGATTTTAATGGCTATAGACCGACACCCAGGCCGCCGCTCGGGAACTTTCGGCTAAAGTCAAGATAGCTCATCAGACGGTTGTTCTGCGCAAGACCCGACCTATATGGACAATATATCGAAAATAGGGACGCTTAGCTCAGTTGGTAGAGCAGCTGACTCTTAATCAGCGGGTCACAGGTTCGAACCCTGTAGCGTCTACCATTTTCGCGGAAGCCCGAGTGGCTTGATGCAGCGGCAATAGACCCCAAACCGCAAACGACGCTCGTTACCGGTACAGCTTAAATTATGCTAGCACGGTTAGTCGCCTTGGCGCACTGCAGAGTGTGACTGCTTTATCCTGAAAGCGAACCTGAAGTTCCCTTATTTTGGAAATCCATAGTCGATAGTTTACCCCTCGTGGCACCACAATTATGACTCGGATAAACTCTTTACTCTTCTAACTGCCCCCGGAACTCAGTTTGAGATTATCAACGATAGTTGACGGAGCGGGAACAAGTCATTGCAATACCAAGCCCCTCCGATCTTCGAACGCGCCGGCCCAGGCCCAACCACCAAAAGTCTCTGAAACAGCAACCAGTAGTTCATTGTGACCAGCCTTCAAATCAAGACCAACGGTATCGAAAAACCCGACCGTACCGAGAAAACGATAATCTCTTACTTTCCAACCAGCATCGCCGCCGTATACTTGCTTGCGATTAAGATAGACGCGCACCCGATCCGAATAGCCGAATTGTAGTTTTCTCATCTGGCGTTTGTTGGAGCGGACGACAAGTCTAACAAAAACCGTGTTCCCTTCTTTCCGCGGATTAGATAGCTTGGCCAAATTGGCAATTCCATTGGTTTCAACATTCAGGCTTTGCCATTTCAGCCCGTCTTTGATCGAACCATCCAGTTGTAGTACATCCTTGACTTGCGACTCATCAAATGGCGATGATATGTCCCATTGACCGATCGTCCCATCAGGCAAACGCGGCGCGGGTTTCGCCGCCCCTATAACCCCTTCTCCCGCGGTTAAGGGGCGTATGACGATGTTCGAAAAATAGGCCGCGTCGGCGCCGCGACCACTGCTACGAAGTGATATCGCCCCGCGGTTCAGTTTCGTTTTCAGGTTTGGAATGTGAAGAATGGGTGCGACGCTGTTGAAATATATGTCGGCCTTGTCGCCTTGGACTACGATCTTCACTTTGTTCCAGCCTGTAAAATTCTGAGATATGGAAGCTGTGGCATTCCCATCCGAGAATATCTGCCAGGCGCTATTACCGTTTTCGACCGGCGTATATTGCGACGCATCTGGTTTTTCATTTAGATGCCCGCGGAAATATACTTCCTCGAAATGCTCATCATCCTGCGCACGCCATCCCGCGCCGACAAAAATAGTCTGTTCCTTATATGCAACGTCAAAACTGATGACCCCGTCGCTAAAATCAACATCATCCGCCCACACTCTGCCTCCTTGCAGCGCAAGTACTCTACGTCCAAGATATTCGGTAATTTCAGCTTTGCGGGTAGCAATTCGCCACGATTGTCCGCTAAGGCTAATGGCTTCCGTCCGTTCCTGATTCTGCGCTTTTGCTGCATGAATTGGTAGCAATGTCACGGTAGCCAGAAGAAGTATTAAACCCCATAGTTTGTAAAACACCGAATATTCTCCTGTCTTTCATCTCGGGAAATCCCGTCAATGAGGAAAAGTCTATGCGGTGAAATTTTTCAGATATTGCAAAAAGCGGCCAAAGCCCGCCTTTCTTTTTGTACTTCGGACGGGGTCAGGCCGAGCATCGCCTTAAATTCATTGATCATATGGGCTTGATCATGAAAACCCGAGGCATAGGCCAGCTGTGCCCAATGTGGGTGATCGCTGTTCTCGGCGGCAATGACAGCCGATGACAGTCGTAATTGGCGTGCGTAAAATTTGGGCGAACAGCCAGCGAGACTCCTAAAGCGTCGCCGCAAATGCCGTTCGCTAATATCGAGCATCTGCGCCAGTTCACGCGCCTTGACCTGACCGCTCATTTGCCGAATGAGAGCCATCGCATCCCGTTCTGGCGCGTGCATCGTAGGGGTTTTATTTGCCTGAGAAAGCAGATCAAATAACAGAATTCGCGCGACATCATGTGCTGCCGCCGATTCTGCTGCTTTAAGGGTGTCGCTACACCGATCAACAATCCCGCGTGGTGCGTCCAGCATGTTGCTTCCAAGGCAACGCGTATCCACAGGAGATATATCAAATATGTCCGCCGACCATTCCGGCTTCAGGCGCACCGCAATCAACTCTTCACGGGGATTTGGCCGATACCATATGGATTGTCGAGAAGGACCGCACAGCACCAATCGAATATTTGAAATGCCCCCATCCCTGTCGCGGCGACGGAGGATTCCGATACTCGGTTCACCATGGGGGAGAACACGATGCGAAGCCGGTGATCGGCTATCGGCTATGCTTATCCAGATGAGGTCGAGTGGTAGAGCTTCAGATCCCGGAATATCCCATGCCCGATACTGCCCTAAGCGATGGGCCGGATCATTAAACTCATAGGCAAATTGTCGATCAACCATGATCGCCAATTTATCAGATTGATAATATGTCACCAGCTGGTTTCGACCAACGTCAAACAAGGTCTGCCGAAACACGGGCCTGAGATGCACGGTCAGTCTGGGGTTTTGGAAAAGTCGAGGTCTTCATGACCAGACCGTCAATTTACATTTTGTCCTTTCGCGAATTTGAAGCAATCCCACAAAAAAAAGGCGGGTCCCAAAGGAACCCGCCTGAATTTTTAGAACAAAGTGCGAAAAAAAAGGGAGAGTGCCCAGGCACTCTCCCAATTTACTTATTTGTTAACGGCGTCTTTCAAGCCCTTGCCGGCTTTGAATTTCGCTTGTGTAGATGCAGGAATCTGCATTGGCTCACCCGTGCGTGGGTTACGGCCTGTAGAAGCTTTACGCTTTGATGTAGAAAATGTACCAAAACCGACGAGACGGACTTCATTGCCGCTCTTCAGTGAACCTGTGATTGAATCGAAAACTGCGTCAACGGCTTTGCCGGCATCGCTTTTGCTGAGACCACTGTGATCTGCTACGCTACTGATAAGATCCTGTTTATTCATAATGGGTATCCCCCCTTCTCTAAAAGCAATTCTTGATTGAATCGCAACTTTGTCTGGCGTCAGTAACTACAAGAAGACCCCTTGAGTCAAAGGAAAACCGCCGATTTTTGGGTCAAAGTTGTAATATTTATGTCAAATCGTTTAAAAATGAACCATTTTGGACATTTTTGGCCCATTTTACCTTCAAACCATCATTTATCTTAGCCTAGGCGACTCGCGGTGATCGGCGGTTAATGCCGCGATGCGGTCCCTGCATCGTCGGGAATAGGCGCCGTTGCATGGCTGGCCAATTCATCCGCGTCACTCCACTCAATCGGTTCAACTTTTTCCGCCAGTGCCAGAGCAAGAACTTCATCTGCATGCTTGACCGGAACAATCTTTAGCGCGGAAGTGATATTGTCGGGAATCTCGACCAAGTCTTTTTCATTCTCTGCCGGGATCAATACCGTTGTGATGCCCCCACGCAAAGCCGCGAGTAATTTCTCTTTCAATCCGCCGATCGGCAAAACCCGGCCACGCAGCGTCACTTCGCCGGTCATTGCGACATCGCGGCGCACGGCTATGCCGGTCAATGTGGACACGATAGCGGTCACTATCCCTACACCAGCGGATGGACCGTCTTTGGGTACAGCTCCTTCCGGCAAGTGAATATGAATGTCTTTTCGGCCAAAAACACTCGGTTTAATGCCATAAGTTGGCGCGCGCGCCTTTACGAAAGAGAGCGCGGCTTGCACCGATTCCGTCATCACTTCGCCCAATTTACCTGTCGTCTTGATCTGGCCTTTGCCCGAAACTGTAACAGATTCTATGGTCAGCAATTCGCCACCTACTTCTGTCCAAGCAAGCCCCGTTACGGCACCCACCTGGTTTTCTTCTTCACCGACACCGTGCCGGTATTTACGAACGCCGGCATAGTCCGCAAGCGTATCAGGTGTAATTTCGACGCTTTTATACTCACCTTCCAATATACGGCGTAGCGCTTTACGAGCCAACTTGGCGATTTCGCGCTCCAAGGTCCGCACACCGGCTTCGCGAGTATAGTAGCGGATCAGATCGCGCAAAGCATCATCATGCAGCGCAAATTCACCCTTTTTCAGTCCATGCGCGTCAATCTGTTTCTCGATCAAATGGCGTTTTGCAATCTCGACTTTTTCGTCTTCGGTGTAACCTTCAAGACGGATGATCTCCATCCGATCGAGTAGAGGCTGCGGCAAATTCAGCGAATTGGCCGTCGTAACAAACATGATGTCCGAAAGATCGATATCAATTTCCAGATAATGGTCCTGGAACTTGTCATTCTGTTCTGGATCAAGCACTTCGAGCAGCGCAGAAGCGGGATCGCCGCGAAAATCCTGACCAAGTTTATCAATTTCGTCGAGCAGAAACAGCGGATTGGATGTACCGGCCTTTTTCAAGTTTGATACGATCTTGCCTGGCAATGATCCGATATAGGTCCGGCGATGACCGCGGATTTCGGCCTCGTCCCTTACGCCGCCCAGAGACTGTCGGACAAATTCGCGACCTGTAGCGCGTGCGATGGAGCGGCCTAATGAGGTCTTGCCAACGCCTGGAGGGCCAACCAGACACAAGATAGGACCTTTGAGTTTATTGGTACGCGCCTGCACAGCAAGATATTCAATGATCCGCTCTTTCACTTTCTCCAGAGCGAAATGATCGTCATCGAGAATTTTCTCCGCTTGTTTGATATCTTTCTTTAGCCGGGACTTCTTGCCCCATGGTAATCCCAACAACACGTCCAGATAGTTGCGTACAACCGTGGCCTCTGCAGACATTGGCTGCATGCCTTTCAGCTTTTTATATTCTGCGGTGGCCTTGGCTTTCGCCTCTTTTGAGAGTTTTATCTCTTCAATTTTCTTGCCTAGCGCCGACATTTCGTCGCCTTCGCCGTCTTCGCCGTCACCCAACTCGCGTTGGATCGCTTTCATCTGCTCATTAAGATAATATTCGCGCTGGGTTTTCTCCATCTGACGCTTCACGCGCCCGCGAATTTTCTTTTCAACCTGAAGAACGCCGAGCTCGCCTTCCATGAAGGCAAAGGCCATTTCAAGGCGCTTAACAGGGTCACTCTCAATTAACAGGCTTTGTTTGTCGGCCACTTTGACATTGATATTGGCTGCTACCGCATCAGCCAAGCGTGATGCTTCTTCAATCTCACCCAATTGCACGACAGTTTCTGCCGGCATTTTCTTGTTGAGCTTGGAGTAATTTTCAAATTGCTCAACCACAGAGCGCATCAATGCGGTTGCTTCTGGTCCATCCACAGCTTCTTCCGCGATGAGATCAACATTGGCCAACACAAAGCCCTCAGCTTGCTCCGCTAAGGACGTATGCTTGGCGCGTTGTTTTCCTTCCACCAGAACCCGGACAGTTCCATCGGGCAATTTCAAGAGCTGCAACACTGTAGCAACGACACCCAGATCATAAAGCTGATCTTGTCCTGGATCATCTTCGGCCGGATCCAATTGCGCCACCAGAAAAATTTCCTTGTCGCTGTCCATTGCTTTTTCCAAAGCCACAACCGACTTATCGCGCCCCACAAAGAGCGGAACGATCATATTCGGGAACACCACAATATCGCGTAGCGGCAATAAAGGCAGTGCCTTCGCTTCGGGATTAGCAGAAGGTGCGGACTCGGACTGGGACATTAATACTCCAAACTATTGCGCCAAATTCAGCGCCTATTAGCTTATATGGGGCGCTCTAGGATGACTTCAACCACTATAAGCCGGAGCCCACTAAAATGAACAATACTGCTAAAAGGGCAGCTTAAAGCCCGCAGGCAAACCCATGCCGCCGGTCATCTTGCCCATTTCTTCGTTACTTACGGCATCGGCCTTGTCGCGAGCATCGTTAAAGGCAGCTGCGACCAAGTCTTCCAAAATGCCTTTTTCTTCGGTTTTCATAAGACTGTCATCTATACTGACGCCCAAGATACGGCCCTTTGCGGTGGCTTTGACTGACACCAATCCACCACCCGATTTGCCTTCTACCTCAATCGTATCCAACTTGGCTTGGGCTTCTTCCATCTGGGTTTGCACCGTTTGGGCTGCTTCCTGAGCCGCTTGGATCATCTCTTCCATAGATTTCATGCTTGTGAGCTCCTTGATTCAGACAGGGATTCCGATTGACCCTGCACTGTGTCATTTTCCAGTAATTCCGCATCGGGGAAAGCCTCAAAAGCCGCTTTTACCAATGGCGTGTCTAATATCGCTTGCGTCGCAGCGTCCTGATCTAGCTGTGCTTGCTCTGATATACTCGGCTTAGCCTCGCCCTGCCCCTCCTGTAAGGTCCAAATCGCCCCGGTTGCCTCTTTCAGGGCATCGGCGATTTTTTTGAGGTCTGACGCGGCAATTTGGCGCGCCGATTGATATTCAATAACCGGCGCAGAAAAACTGACGATACGCATGTCGGCAATTAATATGCTTTCCAATATCGGCGAAACATTGCCGATGATATCGATCACATCTTGAAAATTCTGCGGGAGGCTGTTCGTCAATGTCTCCTGCTCAGGCTTCTCGGGTGTAATTTGTTCCGGTTGCGCGGTTTGAGTAGGAGCGTGAGCCACTGGCGCGGGTTGCGGTTGGTGAACTGGCGCAGATAAAGCCGCTGATTTCGTTTCATTCGGAGTGGACACAGCAGGGCTTGCACCTTGCAGCAACATTTTTGCTAGCTCACCCGGGTCCGGCATATCGGCGGCACACAGCACCCGCAAAAGCGCCATATCACAGGCTTCTCGTGGCATATGTGCTTGCTGTACTTCTTCATAACCTTTGAGAAGAAGTTGCCATAACCGATGAAGAACAGGGTAAGATAATTGATCAGACCATGCTCCTAGTTGAGCCTTTGCTTGATCCGAGAGGGTTGGATCATTGGCCCGGCCCACTTTGTACAAAGTCACCTGATGGGACAGAGACAACAGACCGTTCATCAGCGACAAAGGCTCGACACCGACGCGATATTGCTCGTCAATCGCGTCAAGCAGAGCCTGAGAATTTGCCTCCAACAACAATCCAAACAACCGCCGAACCGCGCTCCGATCCGACAATCCCAGCATTTCGCGTATCTGTGACGCTTTGACGTCACCGCCACCTTCCATATCCGCATGCGCTATCGCCTGATCGAGAATCGACAGGCCATCGCGAACCGACCCTTCAGCCGCTTGTGCAATTAGATCAAGCGCTTCTTGCTCCGCCTGAACGCCTTCTTTTTCAACGATATTCGCAAAATGCGTGGACAATTGCTCGGCTTTGATCCGTTTCAGATCAAAACGCTGACAACGGGATAGTACCGTAATTGGCACCTTATTCACTTCAGTTGTCGCGAAGATGAATTTCACATGAGCCGGTGGCTCTTCCAACGTCTTCAATAGCGCATTAAAGGCGTTTTTCGACAACATATGGACTTCATCGATAATATAAATTTTGTAACGTGCCGAAACAGAGGAATAGCGCACAGCCTCTATAATCTCACGAACATCATCAACACCGGTATGGCTCGCGGCATCCATTTCGATAACGTCGATGAAACTGCCCTCAGCAATAGATCGGCATGGTTCGCATTTTCCGCACGGATCAATGGTGGGACCGCCCTGCCCGTCTTCACCAATGCAATTGAGCGCTTTGGCAATCAAACGCGCGGTCGATGTTTTGCCGACTCCGCGTACCCCGGTCATCAGGAAGGCATGGGCCAGGCGATCGCGTTTAATCGCATTGCCCAACGTCTGAACCATCGCATCTTGACCGATTAGTTCAGCAAAGCTGGACGGCCTATACTTGCGCGCAAGCACGCGATATGGTTGCGCGACAACAGGCACCGGATCAATGGGTGCATCAACGCCGCCAGCGGCAAATATGTCGGGTGAATCGGACATGGGCAGAGTTTAGGCGCTCACCGCCAGCTTGTCGAAGCCTAAACCATGATCGAGTACAAAAGATTGTGTAAATTTTATGAGTAGGAGCCGGGCGACCCGTAGAAAAATCGTTACGGCTGCTTCCTTCCGGATCTGACCGGGTTGGCGAACACTACGTCCACCCGACTCCCGCTGCGCATATGGCGGGGAGTCGCGCATAATTCAAGTGGGCTTTTGAGCGGGACTTAATCTATACCAAAGATCAGACGGACAACTACCCGAGCAACTTCGGCCATAGCGGTATCAACTTGCTTGGGTGGCGCTGTCGGGCGATCCACATAGATGGTCAGCGTCAGCGGATCTAATGGATATTCGGCAGTTGGTGGATTAAAGATCGCAATATCATTCCGCGCTATTCCGCCTGATGCTGTCCCGGTTTTATTCCCGACCGACCAACCCTTCGGCAAGCCTGCACGAATCCGGGTTGCGCCCGTTTTGCTGTCTTCCATCCATTTTCGGAGAGTCAGCTTGTCGATATCCAACGGCGCTCCGTCTACCGCCAGCTTATGCATTAACTTGGCCATAGCCTCAGGAGTGGTTGTATCACGCGGGTCGCCAGGCGCATTTTCGTTCAGTTCCGGCTCCATCCGATCCAGACGCGTCACGCTATCACCGTTTGCCCGTACAAATTTCGTGAATGCTTCAGGCCCGCCGGTAGCATCAAGAATGAGATTTGCAGCAGCATTGTCGCTGGTCATAACCGCCGCACCGGCCAGTTCATGCAAGGAAACAGGCACTTTCTCAGTAAGCTTCTTTTCAACAAACGGCATGTAAGGAACCCGATCAGCCTCTTTAAGCGCAAATGTCTCAAACATATCGACCTTGCCGGCCCGATGGGCAGCAAATAGCACCGCCGCCAAAGGCGCTTTGAAAGTGGAGCACATGGCGAAGCGCTCGCTGCCACGGTGCGACAAAATCAATTCGCCATCAGGAGAAACCAAACCGACACCCAAACGCCCACCGATCCGTTCTTCTATTTCTGCAAATGCTGCGACATTCGAAATCGCTGGTATTGAAGACCTGTCATCGCTCGCACTAGATCGCCCCACGCAACCACCAACCAAAAGCAAACCGGATGAGAGCATCAACGTTCTGCGATCAAGCATCCTTAAACACCCTGCATATTGCGACTTTCAGAGGGGATGTGGACGGTCAAGCCATCCAGTTCCGGCGTCAGCGTAATCTGACAGGCCAAGCGACTTGTCCGCCGCGCGCCAGCGGCAAGATCAAGCATATCCTCTTCCATCTCTGTAGCTTCGGGTAATCTGTCGAAATCTTCGGCGGCAACGATGACGTGGCAGGTCGAACAGGCCATCTGCCCTTCGCATGTGCCCTCCAGCGGTTGATCGTTAACCTGCGCGATGGTCAGAAGATCATCTCCATCGACCGCTTTTGCCGCTATTTTCTGTTCACCATCGGCACTGATAAAATTCACGCTAATGTCACTCATGCAAGCTGTACCTCGACCGCTTCGTTTATTAATTTCGATGCTATTTCAATATCTTTTATGCTATTATAGCGACCAATTCCCAAGCGGATGGATGATTTAATCTGCGTTGAATCCAATCCCAGCGCCGCCAGTACATGGCTCGGACGTCCCGAGCCGCTGGCACAGGCCGATCCAGCAGAGAAAGCGACGCCGCGGACATCAGACATTAAACGCCCAACATCGACACCTTGGCGGCGTATGTTGAGATTGCCTGAATAGCGCTGATTGCAAGAGCCATTGATCGTCCAGTCCGCAAAATAGTAACGCGCTTTGTCAGACAAGGCCTGAATATGGGCTGCATCACTTTCGCGGCGCTCCATACACAGCGCGGCGGCTTGCCCAAATCCTGCGCATAAGGCTGGCGACAAAGTACCTGATCTTATGCCCCGCTCTTGTCCGCCGCCATGGATCAACGGCGGTAAGTCGATGCCATTGCGTACCCACAATGCGCCGATGCCCTTGGGTCCATATATTTTATGGGCTGATATCGCGGCCATATCGATATTATCTGCAATATCGACGCGACCATAGCCTTGGACGACATCACATAGCATCAGCGCGCCCTTCGCATGGGCTAGCTCTGCAATTGCTTCAACCGGTTGAATAACGCCAATTTCATTATTTACCAACATCGCGGCCACCAATGCAGTCTTTCCATCAATCGCATCACCCAGTTGCGCCAATGATGCGATCCCATCAGATCCGATTGGATGCCTTTCAACAATGAAACCCTGTTTTTCATAGGAGATAGCCGTATCGCGAACGGCGGCATGTTCGCTATCTAGAACGATAATCTTGTTCCGTCCGTCAGTCCGCAGCGCATGTACCACGCCAAAGCCCATGTTAACGGCTTCAGTCGCGCTGCCAGTGAACAGAATATTGCCGCTTTCCGGCAGCAAGCCGGACATCTGATCTCTCGCGACTTCGACGGCTGCACTGGCTTTGCGTCCTAACAGATGGGCGCTATGCGGATTGCCAAAACTATCACGTAGCCAGGGGATCATGACGTCAAACACTTCTGGAGCTAGCGGTGTCGTCGCTTGATTATCGAGATAAATCGGGTTTTTGGACATCATTTCAAGCTTTATGTGCTGCGCTGAAAATAGATTTCCACTGCTCGATAAAGTCGTAAATATGCGCGCGCGTGGTGTCGCGACCGATGCTTACGCGAATCACCTCACGCGCGTACACCTCATCAAGGCCCATGGCGTCCAGGACGTGGCTCGGTTTCAAAGTACCGGAGGAGCACGCACTACCTGCCGAAACCGAAAAGCCCGCCATATCAAATTTAATTAGCTGCGTGTTCGCCGCGACACCCGGCATATGATAGCTTCCAATTGTCGCAATACGTGACGCATTTTCGGCAATAATCGCACCACCTTCCGTCTTGATCGCATTATCGAGATGCGCGCGTAACTCAGTAGCGCGCCCTGCCCAGTTGGCCGGTGCCTCAAGCGCTGCCACCATCGCCATGATGTAGGGCAGGTTCTGCGTACCAGAGCGATAACCTTGTTCTTGTCCGCCATGAGCGTGGAGCAGGTTCAAATCCTTTATCAACAGCGCTCCGACGCCCGGGGGACCGCCGAATTTATGCCCGGCAATTATAATCATGTCCGCATCAGGGAGCGGCATTTTTCCGGCAGACTGCGAACAATCCGCCAGCAACACCGCGCCTCGATCACAGGTTACCTTGGATAGCGCATCCATATCCTGCATAACGCCGGTTTCGTTATTGACTGACTGCACGGCGACTAAGGCCTGCTCTTTTTCGCCTTTCAGCATATGATTAAGGCGCATCGGTACAACCAGACCGTTTAGATCAATCGGAAGAGCGGTCGCACCTTCTGAAAATCGGAGGACAACATCATGCTCAATCGGAGAAACCAGCTGGCGTGTCGGTTTGGTTTGCTTGAGCGCCATCGCAATGGCCTCGCTGGCGCCGCTCGTAAAAATTACTTCGCCATCCCAATCCAGAGCGGCTTTCAATCGCCTCCGTGCATTTTCCAGCATAGAACCAGCGGCTCGCCCATCTGCATGAGGTGAAGACGGGTTTGCCCAATGCGCAAACCCTTCCAAACAGGCCTGTCGGGCGACGTCGAGCATCGGGGTGGTCGCCGCATAGTCGAGATAGATGCGTTTCTGTTCAGACATAATATGGACAAGACCATTTAACAGTTGCGGGATAGAGTTGCGGATTATTAGACTCTCTCTATATAGACGCTTCATTTAGCGCAAAAGCTAATCTGTTTTTTGCCGCCATAGAAATCGTAATCTTGATCATAGAATCGAAAAAGCCATGCCTGACGTAATTTTTACCGGACCCGAAGGGCGCCTCGAAGGCCGCTTTAGCCCAGGGCCACGCGACCGTGCTCCGGTTGCGATGATTCTTCACCCCCACCCGCAAGCGGGCGGTACGATGAATGATCGCATTACACAGGCCATGTATAAAACTTTTGTGAAACGCGGATTTGCAACACTGCGGTTTAATTTTCGCGGTGTTGGTCGATCTCAAGGTGTTTTTGACAATGGCATCGGTGAGCTTTCCGATGCTGCTTCTGCGCTGGATTGGGTACAGAGTATTCATCCCGAAGCACAGACCACATGGATTGCCGGCTATAGCTTTGGCGCTTGGATCGGTATGCAGTTGCTGATGCGCCGACCGGAAGTGAGAGGGTTTATCTCGGTATCGCCGCCAGCAAACATGTACGATTTTAACTTCCTCGCGCCCTGCCCATCCTCTGGAATTATCATTCAGGGTGTAAATGACGAAGTCGTGACGCCAAGCGCCGTCCAGAAACTAGTCGACAAGCTGCGCACACAGAAACATATCACCATCCATCATGACGAAATTCCCCGCGCTAACCATTTCTATGAAAATGAGATGGAATTGCTGATGGGCTCGGTTGATAATTATCTCGATATGCGTCTCGCGCCGGATTCGCCAATCAAATAGGCTCTTAATTCGGTTGATCCGGAATTTTGCTGCCCGCTTGCGGGGCAGAACCGGACGTCGGCACAGTCCAAATGGCGACATTGGCAAACATGACCGCAGAGGCGACCAGCATCAGCCCGCCTTGTTTCTTGTTTCGGCCTGTACGAATTAAATAAACACCACCGGCGAGCAATCCTGCGCCCGCCAGCATCAAAACCGATAAAATCCAATCAGCCAACAGCCTGCTCCTTCTAAGAAACAGTGCATCCATAATGGTGCGATATCAAGCCATGATCGATATTCATCTGCCATGGTAGAATATCGATCATGGCTTGATTATGCTATGGACAATGCCGAAGCAGAACATAGAAAGAACATGGACTCTAACGAAAGAGATAAGGATCCAGAGTGCAGACTGATCTACCATTATTGATCATGGCGGATATACCGCAGTCATTCTGCCTGACCGACCTAATTTTGTTGGATCAGGCAATGGAGACGATCGACCTCAGGCCGTCGCAATATGAAAATCAGTTGGATGTCATGATCGGCGGCATGACCTTCGCCTTGATCCACTATAGCCCTGAGGACATAGACCAGAGTTTGGCGACGGCGGATTTCGATCATATTTTTTGCGATCCGACCGAACAGAAACTATCCGGCATTGGTATCGCACTTGGCGAACATATAAAATCGGCAAAACATAGCGAGACAGTGAACCGGGCTCTTTTGCAATTGGGTCGCTATGTCGGACAATCGATCAAAGCCACCGCTGTCATTTGGCGGCCAGCACAGCTGCAGATCGGATTTGCTTACTTTATTGGCGCTACCGACCATTATATCGAAGGCGGTCCGTTTCCAGTGTTAGCGCAAATCGCTATATCTAAAGCTGCCGATGGGAGTTTCCTCACATCAGGTCTATCCTACTTCTCTGGACAGGAAGTCACGATAAATACGCCCGCCGGCTATGCGCCTAATGAGGTCGTCAAACGGTTGGTACGCATCGCTCATGACATAGCCACAAACGGAAAAGTTGATAAATCCATCGAAACAGAGGGCTTTGTTTCCGGCGAGATTCTATCCCTCGTCCCCCGTGAAGACGGTCAGGTTGTGGAAATTACAATTGTCCCGAAGGAACCGCGACAATTACATTAGGTCGATTGCGCTACCTAGGCTGCCGTTGGTGCTGCTTCTCGAACATTCTGGTCAACATGTTCTGCAAATTGCTCAAAGTTGTCGATGAATAATTTAACCAACTTCTGGGCTGTTTCATCATAAGCCACCGCATCTGACCAAGTAGAGCGCGGGTCAAGAATACCGCTATCCACACCCGGTACCGATACTGGCACTTCAAAGCCGAAATTATCGTCCAGACGGAATTCACCGTCATTCAAGCTGCCGTCCAGCGCCGCATTCAACAAGGCCCGCGTTGCCTTAATCGGCATCCGGTTGCCTTCGCCATATTTGCCGCCGGTCCAACCGGTATTGACCAACCAGCATCGCACGCCGCCTTTGGCAATACGCTCTTTTAAAAGGTTACCGTAAACAGAAGGGTGCCGTGGCATGAAAGGCGCGCCAAAACAGGTAGAGAAGGTCGCTTCTGGTTCTGTCACACCAATCTCCGTACCCGCCACTTTCGCCGTATAACCCGAAAGGAAGTGATACATGGCCTGTTCTGGTGTCAGTCGAGATATTGGAGGCAACACGCCAAAAGCATCGGCCGTTAACATGATGATGTTTTTCGGAACCGGCCCCATATTCTTTTCAGAAGTATTGGGAATATAATCGATCGGATAAGCCCCGCGAGTATTTTCCGCTTTGCTATTGTCGTCGAGATCAAGTTCCCGGGTTTCCGGATCCATCACGACATTTTCTAAAACCGTACCAAAACGGCGCGTGGTCGCGTAAATTTCGGGCTCTGCCTCTTCTGACAGACGGATCATTTTTGCGTAACAGCCACCCTCAAAGTTAAACACGGCCGTGTCAGACCAACCATGCTCATCATCTCCGATCAATGTCCGGCTGGCATCAGCGGACAAGGTCGTCTTGCCGGTACCCGAAAGACCAAAGAAAATTGCCGTATCGCCTTCCGGTCCCATGTTCGAAGAACAGTGCATCGGCATGACCGAGTCGAGTGGCAGCAGGTAGTTAAGCAAGCCGAAGACAGATTTTTTCATTTCGCCAGCATAAGCGGTACCGCCAATAAGGATTAGTTTCTCAGTCAGGTTCACGGCGATAACCGTTTCGCTGCGCGTCCCATGGCGTTCTGGGTCCGCCTTAAAGCTTGGCAAATCGATGATCGTATATTCTGGTTCAAATCCGGGTAGTTCGTCAGCAGTCGGACGAACCAGCATCGTGCGGATAAACAAATTATGCCATGCCAGTTCGTTGATGACACGGACATTCACCCGATGTTCTGGCTGTGAACCGCCAAATAAGTCCTGAACAAAGAGTGTTTCTTTGTCGGCGACGGCTTTAAGGAAATCTTCTTTCAGAGCCGCAAAATGATCTGGTTTCATCGACACGTTGGTCTTGCCCCACCAAACGCTGTCTTCGGTCTCACCATCACGGACAATGAATTTATCGTTCGCAGATCGACCGGTATGTTTTCCGGTTTCAACGACCAACGGCCCGTCTTTTGCCAAATGTCCTTCGCCGCGAGATACTGCTGCTTCAACCAAAGCGGGCGCGCCGAGATTCCAATGCTGCTTTGCATTGGTGGCAAAGCCCTGATCATTTAACGTTACAGACGAAACTTTTGGCACGATTATTCCCCTAAGGCTTGAATTAGGAATGGACGATTGCCGGATTCGGCATCTTTGAAGAGGCGCTTATCTTACCATCACGAGTCGGTCAAATTAGCAGATTGACTAACCCGGCATTGTGATTGGATATCACGATTAACAGGAGCAGCCGTTGTCGTTACGGATTGCTCGGGCAATACATGCGTCCTTGTGCCAGCGCAGCGCTTCAATTAGGTCATATTTAAGTTGAGCTTTGGCCGTGAAGACAGGATAGGCGCATTAATGACCGCAAATATTGCTTTAGTAGATGATGATCGGAACATATTAACCTCTGTATCCATTGCGATGCAGGCCGAAGGCTTCGTCACACGCGTCTATTCAGATAGCGAAGCTGCGCTACAAGCGATTATTGATCACCCCCCTGATCTTGGTATTTTTGATATCAAGATGCCGAAAATGGACGGCCTTGAGCTGCTTCGACGGGTCAGAGAGAAAAGCAATCTGCCGGTCATATTCCTGACGTCGAAGGACGAAGAACTCGACGAAGCGCTTGGACTTGCGATGGGCGCGGATGACTATATCAAAAAACCGTTCTCACAGCGTTTGTTAATTGCCAGAGTCAAATCGATTTTGCGGCGTGCTGAGCTGGTTAAGTTGACGGATGAAGACGTTGATACCGAAGGTTTGGAGCCACTGGTGCGTGGCGCCCTTGAAATGGATCCGGCACGACATCTAGTGAAATGGAACAGTGATAATGTTACACTCACCGTCACAGAATTCATGATATTGGAAACGCTTGCCAACCGTCCAGGCGTGGTAAAAAGCCGCAATCAGTTAATGGATGCAGCTTATCAGGATGATGTTTATGTCGATGATCGAACAATCGACAGCCACATAAAGCGCCTCCGCCGAAAATTCCGTGAAGTTGACCCTGAATTTGACGCCATCGATACGCTCTATGGAGCCGGTTATCGCTACAACGAATAAAGCAGTAGCCGGTATCGACGATCCCGAGCTTTCGTTGCGCTGGTCTGCACGACTGTCGCTTACTACCCGCATATTGGCTGTCAATATTCTGGCAATTGCACTGCTGGCTGGAAGCCTATTCTATCTCGATAACTATAGAGATGAGCTAACCGACGAGCGGCTTAACCAAGCCCAACTACAAACCCAGATCATTAGCACCGCTCTAGATCTACAAACGCCCGAAAACCGAAAAGATTTAATCGTCGACTTCGCACAGCATCTCGAGAGCCGGTTGCGACTCTATGATAAAAGTGGTGCAAAAATAGTCGACAGTTTTGAACTGGCTGAACCCACCTATCGGTTCAGGGATCCAAATACGCAAACCTGGCAAAAAGGTGTTGCCCGAAAATTGGATCAATCGATTGAGTTTATTGTTCTCAGCAAACCTATCACGGCCTTCACGGAACCGAACAATGATGTCGCTTCTTCGTGGCCCGAAGTTAGATTATTATCAACCGATCAAGCACCTAATGGCGCCGTGCGCTATGCGCCCGACCGCACACCGGTAATCATTGCGGCCTCTCATGTGCCTAGCAGCAATCACGTCTTGCTGCTGACCAGCAATGCCCGCGACATTACCAGGATCGTGCGCGCAGAACGATCCAATGTTGTCCTGGTGATCTTTCTCACCGCGATTGTTTCGGTTCTATTATCGCTGTTTTTGGCACGCACCATTGTGCGGCCGATTAGAAAGCTTGCCCGCGCCGCCATTCGGGTCCGTCTTGGACGGGCACCAGAAATCACGATTCCTCGGATGCCGGGTCGGCGTGATGAAATAGGTCAACTCGCCCGTGCGCTGGCCGATATGAGCGGGGCGTTACGCTACCGGATAGACGCAACCGAGGCTTTTGCCGCGGACGTCAGTCATGAAATTAAAAACCCGCTGGCGTCGCTGCGCTCTGCATTGGAAAGCTTGGACCGCGTCGATGATCAGGACCTTCGGAGACAGCTGCTGGACGTTGCCAACGATGACGTCCGCCGGATCGACCGATTGATCAACGATATTTCAGAAGCCTCTCGTGTCGATGCAGAACTCGCAAGGACAAAATTCGAAAAAGTTGATATCGGTAAGATGCTGGACCAGCTACTCTCAGCTCGCGAACAACGCGATACCAATGAAAGCGTAAAAATCGCCTTTGCCCGTCCTGGGCGCGACGTCGCAACCGTGATGGGCGATGACGATCGCCTCGAACGCGTTTTCAGCAATATCTTAGACAACGCTGTGTCCTTTTCTCCAACTGGCGGACTGATCGAAATTCTCGCCACTCCCGATGCCGACAAAGTTGTCATTCAAATTTCTGATCAGGGACCAGGCGTTGCCGAGGAACAGCGGAAAAATATATTTAATCGGTTCCATTCCGATCGCCCTGAAGGGGAAGCTTTCGGCAGGCACAGCGGGCTCGGTCTTGCCATCGCAAAAACAATAATCGAAGGCCATGAAGGCACTATAGAAGCGATTGATAGACCGGATCACGAGCAAGGCGCTTGCTTTGAAATTCGGTTGCCCAAGGCGTCGATATGAACACAGAAACCCGGCATGCCAGCAGTGTTGCCATAAATGGCATTGGCGTTATGATCGCCGGACCTTCCGGGTCGGGAAAATCTGACCTTGCTTTGCGGCTTATCGATCGCGGTGCGAAGTTGATCAGCGATGATTATGTTGACCTTTCGCTCTCTGACAATGAGATATTATTGACAGCGCCTGAGAAAATATCGGGAAAGATCGAAATTAGATCACTGGGTATTTTTGACTGTGACCATGTTTCGAATATTCCGCTACAGCTACAAGTAGCGTTAACACCAAATCCCGAACGTTTTCCGCTAGACAGTCAAACAGAGACAATTATGAGCGTGCCCATTGCGACCATCACCTTGAACCCAGCGGAAGCCAGCGCCCCCATCAAGGTCGAGATGGCGCTCAACAGACTGTTGCAACAATCGGAACAGATATGACTGACGCCAATATCAAACATGTCTTGCTAATCACGGGTCTTTCAGGTGCAGGAAAAACTACCGCGCTAAAAACACTGGAAGATATTGGTTGGGAAACGGTTGATAATTTCCCCATCCGGCTTGTTGAAGGCTTACTTAAGACCCCGCCATCAAGCTCCCGCGGGGATGCTGACCCCCCGCTGGCCCTTGGATTTGATAGCCGAACGCGCGGTTTTGACCCGGAAAGCCTGATAAAGAGCATCAAAAAACTCCAAGAGAATGAAAACTATCATATTTCCACGCTCTACCTTGATTGTGCCGGTGGTGAACTTGAACGGCGCTATGGAGAGACGCGGCGACGGCATCCGTTGGCGCTAGACCGCCCGGCAAAAGAAGGCATTGCTCTAGAACGCAATCAATTTGAATCGATCCGTCGCTGGGCAGACCATGTCATCGATACCAGCGATCTTTCCGCCAACGATCTGCAAGGACGGATTCGCGATGAATTCAGTCTCAAGGATACGGATATCACCACCGTGACCATTACTAGTTTTGGTTTTTCGCGCGGTTTGCCCAATAATATTGACCTGCTTTTCGATGTACGTTTTCTATCCAATCCTTTTTGGGACCCGGATTTAAAGCTAATGACGGGACTAGATGAGCCGGTAGCCCAATATATTTCAAGAGACCCAGCATATGCCGAAGCACTAGAAAAATTCTCAGAAATGCTCGAATTTCTGCTTCCAAAATATGTCAAAGCGGGCAAAGCTTATGTCAATATCGGGATAGGTTGCACCGGAGGTCGTCACAGATCGGTACATGTTGCAGAGATGCTGAGCAAAAACTTGCATGCCGCTGGCTTTTCGCCCAATGTCCTGCATCGCAATTTGGCATCAAGGCCAATGGACGCGTTGGAAGCCATGCAAGATCTGAACAAGAATAAGGGTAATTAGTCGCAATGATCGGTTTGGTTCTTGTTACCCACGGCCGTTTGGCTGTCGAATTTGTCACCGCCATGGAGCACGTTGTTGGCCCGCAAAAGGCAATCCTGTCAGTTTGCATAGGCCCGCATGATGACATGGAACAGCGGCGTCAGGAAATCGCTGATTCTATTGAAAAAGTGCAAGCCGGAAAAGGCGTTATCGTGTTGACTGATCTCTTCGGCGGAACGCCTTCCAATCTGGCAATTTCCTTGATGGATAAAGGCAATATCGAGGTTATTGCTGGGGTTAACTTGCCCATGCTTATCCGCCTCGACGGCGCGCGTAAATGTATGAACGTGACCGATGCTGTTGCGGCAGCCAAAGAGGCTGGCCAAAAATATATTAGCGTTGCCTCTGAAATATTGGGAAGCGATGCGTGAGCGAATTTCGCAAAACTGTCGCCATCACAAATAATCGAGGGCTCCACGCCAGGGCCAGTGCAAAATTTGTCACCTATGTCAGCAAATTACCGGAAAGCTTGTCTGTCAAAGTGGGCAAGGATGGTATCGAAGTAACCGGAACATCCATCATGGGTCTGATGATGCTTGGGGCGGCCAAAGGCGACAATATTGAGATTATCGTCGTAGGCGATCAAGCCGAAAGCGCGCTGAAAAAGCTCGCCGGACTGGTCGTCGACGGCTTTGGCGAGGATTAACATCTGTGTCTTCCTTTGAACGGCGACAAATTACCGGATTTTCCAATCCGACGATCAAACGGCTAAAAAGCCTGCGTGAAAAAAAACATCGCAAGCGTGAAGGACATTTTCTCGCTGAAGGCTTGCGTATCCTTGCCGAGGCATTGGATGCTGGAAAAGCACCAAAACTGCTAATCGTGGTCGAGGACACCGAACTTCATCCGCTGGCCCAAAAGATCGAACAAGCGACATTTGATGCTGGCGGTGAAGTGATTGAAACAAGCGAGGCGATCATTGCCAAGCTATCGGGAAAATCTAATCCGCAATCGATTGTCGGCATTTATGAGGACCACCCTACCCCGCTGGCTCAGCTTGATCGTGGCAAGGCAGGTATCTGGTTGGTGGCTCAAGCCCTGCGCGATCCCGGAAACCTGGGTACAATATTGCGTACGGGCGATGCAATTGGCGCTGGCGGATTAATCTTGATCGACGACTGTGTTGATCCTTTTTCGGTCGAAGCTGTACGCGCCAGCATGGGTGCGATATTCACGCAAAAAATAACGCAAGCACCCTGGGATGATTTTCTCGGATGGTTGCGCCAAGGCGGCGGCCAATTGGTAGGAACCAGCCTGAACACCGATAAGGATTATCAATCTATCCAATATGCATCCCCGACCTTTCTGTTGGTCGGGAACGAAGCACAGGGTCTACCAGAAGATTATGAAGGCGCCTGCGATATATTGGTAAAAATGCCGATGATGGGTAAAGCAGACAGCCTGAACGCAGCCGTTGCCACGGCTGTAATGGGATATGAAGTTCTGAATCAACGCCGCAAATAACTAATGTTAGATAATATTGGCTAATATGCTATCCTGATGCGGGGAGAGAGAAGCATGAAAAAAGCAATATTTATTTTACCAATATTACCGCTGTTATTGATCGCTTGTGGCGACGCGGCTGAACAAGCTGCGCCGGCGGAAGAAAAACTCACGGAATATAAGGCATATGGCACAGAACCAGGTTGGTCCGTAGAGATTAAAGACGACAACATCGCCTATAGTTCGATGGAAGCCACTAATGATTTCAACCTTCCGGTGCAGCGCGCAAAAAAGACAGCAACGGGCTGGGAGATCAAAGGCTTTAGCGATCAGCACAATATTACTGTCACCATCACATCTGGCAAGAAATGCGATGATGGCATGAGCGATCGTGAATATGCCGACACGGTTAAAATTTCAGTTAGCGGGGCCGGTCATCGAAATGGTTGCGGCGGCGCCATATTGTCTGATCCGGAAGCTGCCTAGATAGAGGTAGCTATTCGGCGGCCTCATTTTTGACGTGCCGATCATCTTCGATCAGCGCGGCTTCAACGTCATTGGAATAACGGGGCAATGCCTCGACCTCTGCAACGGGCTCTAGCTCTTTCTTGCCGGTCTCGATGTTCAGTTCGGCAAATTTGCGCCCTGTCGCCATAACATTGCGTTCGAAACTGCCGACAAATTTATTGTAATTGCCAACCGCACTGCCGAGTCCTGACCCCATGCGCTTGAGATGCTCTCCGGCTACCGCCAGACGGTCATACATTTCCTTGCCCAGTTGCCCAATTTGTTTTGCTTCGGCTGCCATTTTCTCTTGCCGCCAGACACCGGCCACCGTGCGCGCTATCGCGACCAGATTGGTTGGCGTTGCAAGCAACACCTTTTTCTCAAAGGCATGATCCCAAAGCGTGGGTTCATGCTCCAGTGCTGCGGAGAGAAAATGCTCCCCTGGCACAAACATAATCACATAGTCGGGTGCATCTTCAAATTGATCCCAATACGCCTTTTTCGACAAGCCATCGATATGCGCTTTCATCGAGTTGCAATGGCGCGCCATTGCAAAGCTTCGCGCATCCTCGTCCTCTGCTTCAAAGGCGTCCTGATAGTCATTAAGCGAGACTTTGGCATCAATCACCAACTTGCGCCCACCTGGTACGCTGATGACAGCATCAGGGCGCAAACGACCTTCATCGGTATCGATGCTTTGCTCTGTTACGAAATCCGTATGCTCAGAAAGGCCGCAGGTTTCGAGAACATTTTTAAGCTGTTGCTCGCCCCAACGTCCTCGGCTTTTCGGTGCATTGCGAAGACTATTGACCAAACGCGCCGCTTCTTGCTGCACCCTGTCCTGCCCCTGACGCACTTGCTCAATCGTCGCGGTTATGCCGGCATAAGATTCCGTACGCTCTTTTTCGATTTTCTTGATCGACTCTTCATAGGTTGCGAGCCGCTGGTGCACCGGCTGGAGCAACTTAGCAATTTTTTCGCCGCCTTTTTCATTGGCTTGGTCAAAACGCTGATCAGCGCGTTCCAGAAACTGGCGCTGCGCTGTCTCCAGCATTTTGGCCCCCACCTCGGAAAATTGTGCCGAGAGCGATTCCTTTGCTTCTACCAATTGCTGCAACTGTTTTTCGTGATTGCGCGCATCGGCTTCCAGCGATGCCAAGTTCTGTCGCGCTGCATCACGGTCTTCCCGGATTGCATCGCGATCTGAGCGTGCAGAATCCCGTTCTTCCTGCACACCGTCAAGCATGGCGCGCAAAGACGCCGTGGTTTCTTCAGCTGCCTTCGTTGCGGCGGATGCCGCGCGGCCGCCGACAAACCAACCGGCGCCGAGACCAATGACCAGCATAGCAATAGAAATGAGGAGAGCAGCAATAGCGTCCAAAACAAGCCCTTTCAGTTGGAACGAAACAAGAACTTAGGCCGGTCAGCTATTATAAGCAAGCCTGTCAAACAGGTTTAAGCAGCTTCTTTGCGCTGCTTCGCCAGTTTCTTCAGCACCATCTGCCGTTTCAGGCGGGAAAGATGGTCGATAAACAATATGCCTTCAAGGTGGTCCATCTCATGCTGCAAACAGGTTGCCAGCAAGCCGTCCACCTGTTCTTCATATTTCTTGCCGGTTTCATCCTGCCAGCGTGCGGTAATCGTCGCGGGACGCTCTACATCCGCATATTGTTCTGGCACGGAGAGGCAACCCTCGCTGTAGACATTCAAATCTTCGGAAGGATCAAGAATTTCGGGATTAATGAACACTTTGGGATCGCGGACGACGTCATGCTCGTGATCGCAATGCTCACCATGTTCGTGATCATGCTCCACCGGTTCCTGAAGGTCGATCACCAAAATTCGTTCTGGAACACCCACCTGAATAGCGGCAAGGCCGATGCCTGGGGCATCATACATGGTTTCGAACATGTCTGCGATAAGCGTCTTCAGATCATCATCAAACACGGTCACCGGCTCTGAAACAGTTTTCAGACGCGGGTCGGGAACTTCAAGGATCGGTAAAATGGCCATGACGCAAATTTAGGGATTATACCAAGATTCGTCAACCAGTGACCGCGCTGCGGCGCGTATAAAGAAAAAGGGCCCGCCAAGACAATGGCGAGCCCTTTAAACTTTAATATACTCCGGACTTAGAAGCCGACTTTGGCACCGAGACGGAAAACGCGTCCCAGAGTATTACCGATGAAGGGGTTATAACCCAGTGGCAAACGTGCTGCGGAAGCTTCTTCATTCGTGAAATTCTCGATCGAGAATTGCAACTGCGCGTCAAAGGCACTGATCGGTAGCTCGTAAGCGGCATGGAAATCATGCTGCGTGTAGTTCGAGATATTCCGACCGAAATTGGTGCCTCCGAAATTGGTGGTGGCACAAAATTCTAGATCGTCGCATCTTTCATCCCGAACACCTGCAATATAGGTCGCGCCATAGCGGAGGTTCAAGCCGGCAACATTATAGTTGATAAAAGCATTAGCCCGCCATGGTGAGATAGTGCCCGGATTACGATCAAGATTGGCTAATCCTACGGCGCCGAAACCTTCCCGCAACAGGTTCCCATCCAAGTTAAAGTCTCCAATATTGTATTTAAGGATATGGCTTGCGTTAACCCCTATCGAATAGACACCCGGCCCGATATCGGTGGTGTAACTGGCTGCAAAGTCCAAACCGGAGGTTTTGGTTTTCGGACCGTTGACCCACTGTGTCAAAATACGCGAGATATTGGTTCCGTTTGTGGTGCCTTGCACACAGGTTCCACCATCAAAGGTGATGAGAGACGCAAACGGATCGGCGCAATTGACCGCTCCTCCCGCGACTACGTCACCGTTAGCGTCCGTGACCACACTATTTGCTATAGCCTGCGCATCGGTCGTGGTGATTTCGTCGTCGAAATCGAAACTCCAATAATCCACTGAGAAGGTAAAGCCGTTGAAATCAACAACTGCACCAACATTATAGCTGAATGCTTTCTCGGGTCCGAGATCGTTTGGATTTCCGGCAATATCTACGGCCTTAAAGTTGCCATTTGCGGCACTGATCGCCGCAAGCGAAGTTACCGCATTGGTCGATACTTGCGCAGCCAATGGTCCACGGAAAGTCGTTCCGACCGATCCGCGCAATACCAACCAATCAGTTGGCTCCCAACGAACCGCGCCTTTCGGATTGAAGGTAGATCCAATGGATCCGCCATAATCCTCAAATCGAGCCGCCGCTGTGATTTCCAAAGTATCTGTGATTGGAACGGCAACCTCGGCAAAAATAGCTTTCACGTCCTGATCTAACGAAGCTGGTCGCGAACCGCCAAGGAAGATGAAAGAACCAGCGCCATCTAGACCTCCACCAATACAGCTCTGATCACCCAGTATCACACATGGATTGAGATCGAGATTGGACTCTGGCCGTAAGGGACGTGACAGAAAATCAAGTCTCCGATATTGCGCGCCAGCGGCCCAACCAATGTTTCCGCCACCCAGATCCAGACCCAGTTCACCGGAGAAAATCAAATCTACGACAAATGTGTCTTCGGTTTCTTCAACGCCATTGGTGACCTGCAGAAACTCAATCAGTTCGATGGAGTTTTCGTTACCTGGAACATAGAAGGGATTGGTCAAGTCGAGAGAAGGATGACCTGGTCCAGCATTGATAAATGGATTGAACCATTCGCATCCCCCCACACCTGGCGTGCCCGTTGCAGGATCACAGTTTGCGCCACCCAAACCGTTCAGTGCATCTTGCAAACGTGAACCAACAAAGCCCGGCGAACTGCGACGACGCTCATAATTAGCCCAAGTCATAGATAGTTGGCCACGAAGCGTATCGGAAAAATCTTTTTCAAGGGTACCAGACAAGCGGAAGGCTTTGTTATTTGCGGTTTGGCGTCCAGAGCCTCTACCTGGATCAGTAGGGTTGCCAAGATTACCAAATGGCCGCCATAGAAATACGCCAATGGGGCCAGCAATCGGAGCGGTAAGCCCGATTTGATCGGCAAAAACCTGCGCTCCAGGATTGGCCGGATCAACCGTAAAGCCACCGCCCAACTGAGCACCACCTGGCCCTTGAAGCGGAGGATAGCCTGGTGATGTTCCAATGCCGTCTAGGTCGGTCTGGGAATAGGTAAACTCACCATGAAACCGAAACGTATCGGACAAATCAATGTCAGCTTGAATATAGCCCTGGTATCGATCTTCTTCTTCGATCAGATTATCAAATGGTATAAAGCTGAAACGGCATATCCCGTCTGGCGTACCGCCGGTTTCCGCACAACCGACATCTGGTCGCGCGCCCACACCAGGAACGATGAAGAAGCCCGGTGTTGCCAACGCCGACCAAGCAGATGGATTAACATCATAAGGTTGGAAACCATAGGAACGATCCGTCGATTCCAGTTCCGAGCGGTGCTGCCAGCCAAAGCCGGCCATGATATTCATATCACCGAAATTCTGACCAACCAATATAGAGGCTGTATAGTTTCCATCCGAACCTTTGATAAAGTCATAATCACCTTGCAACTCTACGCCTTCAAAACCGGTTTTCGTGACAAAGTTTGCCACACCGGCAATAGCGTCAGAGCCATAAGTTGCTGCGGCACCATCCTTCAGAATTTCGACACGGTCGAGGGCAAAAAGGGGAATAGAGTTGGTGTCACCAAAACCACCACCAACGGCGCCCGGTGCAGTGAGTGTCCTGCGGCCGTTGAACAGGACCAATGTACGGGTCGGTCCCAAATTACGTAAATTGATGGAACCGAAGCCCTGATTGGCCTGTGCGGCGGTCGAAAACTGGTTGGAATCACCAAGAACGCTGCCAACCTCAGGAAGATCCTTAATAAACTCAAGCGGTGAAGAAACACCATTTTGTGCGAGATCTGCGCTTGTATAGACATCCACAGGAACCGCTGCATCTTCGGGCGTACCGCGAATATAAGAACCGGTCACAACGATGATATTTTCAGCGTCTGTTTCTTCTTGCACTTCCTGCGCATGAACCAGACCGGGGGTCATAGTCATTGCTAGTGTCAGGGCGCCTAGGGCGCATTTATTGCGTAAAATCGATTTCCTCATCATGCTCTCTCCTGGTTGTCAGTCTCTTTTTATATTATGGGGAGGACCGACTTATTATTATTATGTTGTGCAATGTGCTCCTAAGACTGTCGCTACGTCAAGGGCGTTTAATTAGCCGTTTAATTATTATGCAATAATCGCCGTGAATGCTTGCTTTTCAACATGATTAATCAAAACAAATCATCATTGAAGCGTCTAATTGTTGCCAGCAAGCCACAAAATAATTACGAAATTCTGCTCAAATGATGTTCACGGGACTCGGATTTAAAGCGAGATCAATCCTTATTAATAGGTCTTCGTGAGCGCAGCGCTTGCGCCAATGTACCTTCGTCGAGATAATCCAGTTCACCGCCCACCGGAATGCCGTGCGAAAGCTGACTGAGTCGTAACGGATAATTTTCAAGCCGTTCGGCAATATAATGGGCTGTCGTCTGTCCCTCTAGAGTGGCGTTCATTGCCAATACGACCTCGTCAATACCGCCCTGCTCCACCCGCTTTATGAGTTTGTCGATTGCAATATCTTCGGGCCTAACTCCATCCAGAGCAGATAATCGCCCGCCGAGAACATGAAATTTTCCGGGAAATAATCGCGATTTATCAAGTGCCCACAGGTCTGATACTTCCTCTACGACGCACAACGATTTCTCGTCCCGTCGTGGATCATTGCAGATCTGGCAAGGGTCCTGAGTATCAACATTACCGCATATTCCACAGGTCACAAGATTGGCTTCGACCCGCTCCATCGCTGCCAATATTGGCTTCATGGCGGTTTCAGGCCGTTTGAGCAGATGCAGCACCGCACGGCGTGCCGAACGCGGGCCGAGGCCTGGAAGCTTGGATAGGGCCTGAACCAGGTTTTCGATCTCTTGCGATGCCATAATGGGACCTTTAGGGCCATGGCGCGCGCGCTGACAACAGAAAATGCCGATAGCGGCTATCAAGGCAAAATCATGCTGTCCTACGAGGATGAGTTTCGGTAAGACGAGGGCATGATCCCATCCGCTGCAAAATTTAAAACATTCAAAGTGTTACCGATGCATAATCGCGCGCGCAAAGTTTCGGCTTTAGGACCTGTGATTTGTTTGAACTTTGAAACTACCGATATGTTACAACAGGCGGGCTGATGACTTCTGAAAACTCCAAAAAAATGCGCCTTGCCTTCATGGGCACACCGGAATTTGCGGTTCCGGCCCTGCGCGCGCTGCATACCGCGGGACATCACGTTGCTGCTGTCTATTCGCAACCACCAAGGCGGGCGGGTCGTGGAAAAAAATTCACCCCCTCGCCTGTCCAACAGGTTGCGGAGGAATTGGGAATAGAGGTTCGCATTCCTGTTTCTTTAAGGACGGGAGAAGCGCAAGCCGAATTCGCTGCACTCGATCTCGATGCAGCCGTTGTGGCGGCCTATGGCCTGATTCTGCCGCAAGCGATATTGGACGCACCCAAAATGGGTTGTCTGAACATCCATGGCTCACTTCTCCCGCGCTGGCGCGGTGCGGCTCCGGTTCAGCGCGCGATACTGGCAGGCGATGAAGAAACCGGGATCACTATCATGCAGATGGAAACGGGACTGGACACCGGACCAATGCTGCTGAAATCAAAAACGCCTGTGGGAGAGAAAACCGCTGGTGAACTGACGAATGAGTTGGCCCAAACTGGAGCGGAGTTGATGGTCCAATATCTGGCCTTAGTGGAAGACTTTCCTCCTGAAGTGCAGGACGATGCATTGGCAACCTATGCCAAAAAAATCACCAAGGAAGAGTCGCGCTTGGATTTCAGTCAGTCCGCAGCAAATGTGCTTCGCCAAATTCGCGCGTTCAACCCGGTTCCTGGGGCTTTTTTTGAATATGATGGACACCGATATCGCATCCACTCTGCCCAAATCATCAACGCTTTCGGTGACGCTGGAACGCTAATCGATGATCAAATGACAATTGCCTGCGGCGATCGCGCGATTAAGCCCAACCTTATCCAAAAGGCGGGACGTCCTAAACTGGCCCTTTCAGAGTTTCTGAACGGCACCAAAATTCTAAAAGGCACAGACATTGGATAATGTTTCACTCTCCGTCAGTGGCGCGCTTGTCGAACTACGTCTATCGGCCCCAAGACACCTTTCGACAGGCTTAGGGCCAACGGATATAAGCTCGTGACCCGTTTCGCGCTTACTCTTGAATATGATGGCCGTCCGTTCATGGGCTGGCAGCATCAAGATCATGGCCCCAGTGTTCAGCAGGCCGTTGAAGAAGCCATCAAAAAGATCACCCAGCAAGATATTCGCGTTTTTGCCGCAGGTCGAACCGATGCCGGTGTACACGCACTCGGCATGCGGGCGCATTTTGATCTGGAGACAAAACTCACCCCTTTTCGGTTGATGGAGGGGCTTAATGCCGGGCTAAGGCCCCATCCGGTCGCGGTACTGGCCATCGATATTGTCGATGACGAATGGCATGCGCGCTTTAACTGCATCGGTAGGCGCTATGTCTACAAGATTACCAACCGGCGTGCGCCGTTGACTTTGGACAAGGGGCAAAGCTGGCAGGTAGCCCGACCGCTCGATGCCGGCGTCATGCATGCCGCGGCGCAAGAGTTGGTCGGAGAGCATGATTTCACGACCTTTCGCTCCGCCCATTGTCAGGCGCAAAGTCCGGTAAAGACTTTGGATAGCGTCGCAGTCACCCGCTTTGGCGAAGAGATTGAGGTGGAGGTGGCCGCACGATCTTTCCTCCATCATCAAGTGCGTTCGATGGTTGGCTGCTTAAAACTGGTCGGCGATGGCAAATGGACGCGGGATGATTTGCGCAAAGCGCTGGAGGCTAAAGACCGTGATGCACTAGGATTTAACGCGCCGCCGGATGGTCTCTATTTTGTCGACGCGATTTATCCGAAATCGGGCGAGAAATCAGAGACCGAATAGACGCTGTAGGGACTTGTCGAGCATCAGCAATTGCCAGAGCAAGCGGCTGTTGTCGGATTTACCCGCAATATGATCATCAGCGATGTTACGCAGCGCCTGCTTGTCAAACCAGCCCATGCGGGCGAGCGCGCCAGAACCGGATATGTTCCGCGCTTCCTCGGCCAGCGGTCCGCGAAACCATTGCGCAATCGGCGTCACAAAGCCCATTTTTGGGCGATAAAGAATATCCTGCGGCAAATAGCGTTCCATGGATTTTTTCAACAGATATTTGCCGGTTCCACCGCGCACCCGCAGGTTGGTCGGAAGCTGCGCGGCAAATTCCATCAACTTATAATCGAGCAATGGCTCCCGCGCTTCCAAGCTGACCGCCATACTGGTCCGGTCGACCTTGGTCAGGATATCCCCCGGCAGCCACATTTTCATATCGGCATATTGCGCCTGATCGAGCCCATTGCGGGCCGGCGCACGTTCCATCAGATCGATCATCTGCGATTCACCATGATAGCCATCCAATTGTTTAGCCATCGCATCCGAATAGATGGCATGACGACCTGCTGGCGTGGTCACACCGACAGCCTCGGCATAGCCTTCCGGTCCGGTGCGGGCGAGCGACAGCAATGTCGATTTGGCCCGCAAAGGTCGCGGTGCCCAATCCGCCTTGGGGTACATCCGGCCGAGCCAACCCAAAGCGGGGCCCCTGATAGATTGTGGTAAAAACCCCCTCACCCGTTCCTCAGCATTGTGAAACACATGACGGCGGTAGCCCGCCAGCGCTTCGTCCGCGCCATCGCCAGACAGCGCCACAGTGACATTTTCGCGAGCCAGTTCTGCCACGCGATATGTCGGCAGTGCCGATCCATCAGCAAAGGGTTCATCAAAATGGTCGGCCAGCGTGTCAATCAAGTCAAAATCATCCGCAGCGACGGTGCGCGAGCGATGATCCGTTTTGAAACGCTCTGCCACGCGCTGGGCATAGCCCGTCTCATCAAGCGACGCTTGATCAAAACCAATCGAACAAGTTTTGACCGGTTGACGGCTTTTTTCGGACATAAGGGCGACGACAGCACTGCTATCCACACCACCCGACAGAAAGGCGCCGAGCGGCACGTCGGCAATCATGCGAGAGCCAACAGCATCCTTCATCAGAGCTACCAACTCTTCCTCAAGGGTGGCGGCCGATGCTTTGCTCCGCTGGCTAAAATCCATATCCCAATATTGAATGGGGGCAGGTTCGGGTTTCCCCTGTTCCAGCAGCAAATAATGCCCAGCCGCCAGCTTTTTGACACCTTTCAACAGCGAAGTTTGGTCCGGCACATAGCCAAAGGCAAGATAGTCATCTACGGCCCGAATTTCCGGTTCCCGGCGAAGTAAGGGATTAGCGAGCAACGCCTTCAATTCGGACCCGAACAATATGCTCCCATCCGATACCCGCGCATAGAAAATCGGCTTCACACCCAATCTATCGCGCGCCAGAAAAAGCTGCTTGGTACGCTGGTCAAAAATTGCAAAGGCGAACATGCCGTTGAGCCGTTTCAGGCAATCGACACCCCATTGCCGCCATGCATAGAGAATAACTTCTGTATCGCCGCTGGTGGCGAATTTATGACCCAGCGATTCAAGCTCCACCCGGACGTCCTGAAAGTTATAAATCTCACCATTATAGCTGATCACCTGCGCCTCGTCCGCCGTCAGCATCGGTTGCGCGCCGCCTTCCAAATCAATGATCGACAGGCGGCGATGACCGAGACCTACACCCGGTGCGGTCCAGATACCCGAGCCATCAGGCCCGCGATGCGCGAGGCTGTCGGTCATTTTACGCAGGCGCGCAGGATCAACCGGCTTGGCCGTCTCCAGATGAAATATTCCTGCAATGCCGCACATGATGTGCGCCCTAGCGCAGCCCTGCCATTTCGTCAGCCAATTTATCGATCGGCCCTAGCGCCTCGCGGAAGGCCGCCATGTTTGCCGTTGGGCCAGCTTCATCGACCTTCTCGGCCGATATCAGGATAGCAACCGCCTGCTGGTTACCGCCCAGCAACTTGGATTTCAGCGTTTCGATCTTCACCGTCGATCCGCTGCCGGTCAGTTTGTCACCGACGCGATAGAAGGTTTGTACATCCCGAACCACAGGACCCGGCGCGGTTATCTGAATGGCCTTTCCAGAGGCGGGCGCTGGCAGATTGCGGCTCCAAGACCATTCGCTTCCCGGATCAAAAGCGCCCTGCCCATATCCGACAATCTCACGGCCATCTTCCTGACGGTCATAGACGGCGATGGCGAGGTCAACCTCAGCGCCACTGGGCGCATTACGATAGCGACCGAGCAATTGATGATTGGCGCCATCAAAACGGGGCTTCCAGTCAAATCGCGGCTGATAGTCGATCCGTTCCCACCCAGCGATAGTCGGCAAGACGATCTTATCCGGCACCGGCGAGCTTTGTGCAGCAAGCGCAGAGGTCCAGAGCACCGGTGCAGCTATGATGCCGGCTATCAAAATCATCGCTACCTTGGGTGTCAATTTCGATGGAACTGATGTGCGTTGCTCAATCGCCTCGCCATCAATCATCGGCTCTTCAATCTTCCGATCAAAAAACGGCCAGCCAATGGCCATAACCAGTGCCAGTACGAAGGCAAAGAAGAACCAGCCGTAAAAGATATGATCAAAGCCCGTCGCAAAATCCGTTGTCGTGTGATGGGCTATGTAAATTGTACCAAAGGCACGAATGCCATTAGCAAGGATCGGAACAGCTATAGCAGCGATCATAAACGCAGTTCGCCGCTGCCAGCTTTGAAAGCAGAGGTTGCTTACCAACGCCCCATAGGCAACCATCGCAATCAGAAATTTTACCCCGGAGCAGGCTTCGGCCACTTCGAAATAGCCGGTGGGCGTCGAGATAAAAACCCCATCGATAAAGGCTGGAATATTAGCCCAACCCAAAAAAATCATAGACATTTTTGCCGTGACCGTTTGCAGGAACGGAACAAATTCCTCACCGAAGGGCACAAGGAAAAAGCTGTAGAAAAGCGGGAAGATTAATCCGCGCGCAACCTTAGGGCCAAGAAGGGTGATCACCGCGCCTTGCAACATCATGACAAGCCCAAGCTGGCGAGCAAACGAAACGCCAGCCGCTTCACCTAGCAACCAGCCGCCAGCAGCTATGCCAACCCATAACAATCCCGGAGCCCATATTGTCGGCGTGATTTTTACCAACTCATCGCGCCGCTGCTGCACCAGCCAGATAATGATCGGGGCGATCAGCAGACAGTGGTTGTAGGTTGAAACATTCCACCACGCGTCGAGCATCGCTAGGCCATCACGCCAAAACAGGATGACGATAGCCACAACCGTCAAGCCCAGCAGACGCAAGTGCTTAGTCCATAAAGTCTTAGCCGGTTTGCTCTGTTCGACCTTCAGGGATTGTTCGATTGCCGCGCTGCTCATTCCGCCGCCTCGACCAACTCCGGTTCATCGATGCCACATAACCCAGCGATATCCTTCAATTGGGTTTCCCAACTGTAGGTAGAGCGGATTAAGGCGCTAGCTCTATCTCCCAATGCCTTAGCCTTGGTAGAATCTGACAACAGGTCGCAGACCAATTGTGCCTCATGTTGCGCATCATCGGCGACACAAAAATGCTTGTCATTTTCCGCCTCGATACCCTGCGCTGCGGGCGCCGAAGCGACGACGGGTTTACCCATAGCCATGGCTTCGAGAACCTTGTTCTGGATCCCGCGCGCAATCCGCAGAGGAGCGACCACAATGTCGGCGGCTTTCAACCAAGAGCGAATATCGTCAACGCTGCCCGTGACGGTGGTGCCATGCACCCCTTCAAGCCGAAGAACTTCGGCGGACGGTGCGCGCCCTACAATAGCGAATTGTGCATCAGGATGCTGCCGCAATATTATCGGCATCACTTCTGTCGCAAAGCTGACAACGGCTTCCACATTTGGACGATAGTCCATCTGCCCGGTAAAGATTATCAACGACCTTTTATCGGAGCATTCTATCGCAGTCGCTTTGCTTGGGTCATAAAAACAAAGATCAATCCCGTTGCCGACCGCTTTTACCTTTTCAGTGCCTAAGCCAGACCGTTGCCGGAACAGCTGCGCTTCGGCTTCACTGACAAAAAGCGAATGGTCCGCGACTAGGCCTACTTGCTTTTCAAAGGCCCGTAGCAACTTGCCTTCGCGCCGGTTGATCCAAGCCATTGGCCCTGACCCTTCGTCTGCATAGCTTTCAAACTTGGCGCTATCGACATCGGCAAAATCCATAATCAACCGACCAGAGAAATCCGCTGGAACAAATTGCGCCATCTGACCGGAAAATACAAAAATGCAATCAATCGGCCGCGTCTTCAATATGGTACGCACATAATCCCGAATGTCGGCGCTCTCAAAAGACGTGAGCGATACGGGCTTTCCGGAAGCAAGTGCTTCTATCCCTGCTTGCCAGTTGGCTTTGTTACGCCGGGTAATCTGGGCAGAGGCCAGTGACGACTTAATACCACTAGCTTCATTCGCTTCCGCGTCATCTTCAGCAAAGCAAGCCAGATGCACGGACCGATATTCCATCAACTTGCGCAAGATATGATGCGACCGGATTTTGTCCCCTCGATTAGGCGGCCAAGGCACCCGGTGGGTCAGGAACAATATCTCACTCATCAACCCAGGCCTTTGGCGATGATCGGCCCCAAACGATTGGCTATCGACAGCGGCAGTTTCTGCCACAAGGCAACTTGTAACCGGTATTTAGGGCTCATTGGATTAACATCACGCGCTTTTTCACCATCGACGGTGCGAATGGCATAAGATAGTGATTCCGGTTCGAAGCCCCAATTTTTCTTGAACGAATATGCGCCTGTACCGACTTTGGAACGCCCAAAGTCAAACCGCTGGCAACCCCGTTCACGCGCATGTTTCATCAGCGCATAATACATGACATCATTGGCTCGCAGTCTCCGGGCATCATAGGTTCCGCCGCCCCAATAAGGCAACACGACCCCGTCATGATAAAGGCTCAATACGCTGGCCACTGGCTCACCCTCGTTTAAGACCGTCAGTATATCAGCATCGGCTCCGAACGCGTCCATAACCGCGTCAAATAATGCCCTTGGGAATACCGGCGTACCTAGGTTGCGAACACTTTCCGCGTAAACATGATAGTGATCTGCCCGGTCCGCTTCGCCCGACCCGATCCGGACAAGCATTTCATTTTTTAGTCCCTTACGGACTTCGGCTCTTTGTTTCCGCGGGATGGCCAGTAGTTGATTTTCATCGCTATCTGCTAAGTCCGTTACAAAGCCGACATAGACGCCATCTTTATTTTGCCATTTGTCGCACGGTGTCGGCCCGCCTCTCAACTCAACCGTTGGAAAGCTATGTACCTCCGCAAATTTCCATAGCATATCCGCCAGCAATTGGGTGGCATGATCGCTCACACTCAATATACCGCCACCAACGGCAAAACCCGATGAAACCAGTGCACGGCCGAACAGAGCAGAATGAATCAGGGTCAGCGGCAAGACCGCTTGCAGCTCTCCACTTTCATCTTCCGCAAGCATGTAGCGCCATTCATGGCCACAAGCTTTCGACACAGCCAAGGTCCAAGCAGGTCGGTGAAAGGCGGTACCTTCTGCATGATCGCAAACAAATTTATCTATCCGCTTGAACTCATTCTGATCATCTTCAGTCAGCGTGCAAACGGTGATCGCCTGTGGAGAGAAGGGCATATTCATTGCGCCAGCTCCCCTTCCAATGCAGCCAGTTCATCCACCCTGCCCCAAACATAGTCATTACCGACACGAACCAGCTTGGAACGCATTGCATTGAGGTTCGTATAATGGCGCAGTTTGGATTTTAACGGAGCATTATCAACCCGTGGTTGCGTTGGATCGATTTCCCAAGGGTGAAAATAGAATATCGCACCGCGGCCATCGTCTTTCTGCATCTTATGGATCGCCCGATCATAAAGGATGTAAGGAAGCAAACGAAAGAAACCACCGCCACCGGCCGCCAGTACCCGGTTCCCGACTTTTACCGTTGTCACTGGCAGTTCAATGAAATCAGAGCCAGCCACCGGCTTCCACGCAAAACGCGGCGATCCAGCCCAGCCATAATGGTCATGCTTTATCGGTGCGACGCTGGAGGAATAGCGATAGCCCTGCTCCGCCAATATTTCATGGGCCCATGGTGTACGTTGATCAATAGAGAAACTGGGAGCACGATAGCCGGTAACGGCCTGCCCTGTGCTATCTTCCAGAATTTTACGGCTATGTTCCAGGTCATCTCGAAACTGCTGCGCGCTCATTGTGAAAACGCGGGCGTGATCATAGCCATGGCTGGCGACCTCATGGCCTGCCGCCACAATGCGCTGCATGAGTTGCGGATAGCGCTCTGCCACCCAACCTAGCGTGAAAAAAGTGGCTTTGATTCCCACTTCATCGAAAAGGTCCAGAACGTCATTGCTATTGCGTTCGACACGATGCTCCAGGCCATCCCAGTCAGCACGGTCAATTACCGTTTCAAAGGCGCCAACCTGAAACCAGTCCTCGATATCCACCGACATGGCATTGAGCAAAGCATTTGCTTTTCTCGCCTTCTCTATAGGTTCAGGCCGCGCGTCCTGCATTGACATAGCTTTCTTTGCTCCGGATATCGCTTTCGACCCAATCTACGAGCATCGTCAAGATACGGTGCAGATTTTCTTCCTGACCATCCATGCGGGATTCCATTGCGGCAAGCTGTTTGGAAATCATATCCACTTGGGCTGCAACGATGTCGCTAGAGGCTGGCTCTACAATTGGAGCCCGGTCCATTGATGACGGTTCGACAGGCGCTGATTCAGTTGCTGTTTCCACGCTTCTTAGAGAAACTACTTCATGTTCGGGCAAAACTGCCTCGACAGAGTTCTCTGGAACTACGGCAGCAACAGAAGGGATGACCGGATCGGCTTCCATCTGCTCTTGCGCCGCACGCGCAGGTTTCTCCCACAAAGGGCTTTTCGCTGTGATTGGATCAACTGCGATTTCTGGATCGGCGATATCGATTTCCTCACCGTTTAAATCAGCCAAGACTCGGCCGATCAACGGTTGATCAATTAACTCCGCATGCTCGACGGCTCCCATCAGCATCACGCGACTCATCAACGTGTTGATCTTGCGCGGGACACCGCCCGTTTCACTGTATAGCAGGGAAAATACGTCAGATGTGATCTTCGGACGTCCCGACCAACCGGCTTTGGACAGTCGATGAGTAATGTAAGGCTCAATTTCATGAGGTTCCATTGGCTCGAGATGGTGATTAGCAATCACCCGCTGACGCAATTGCTCCAACCGATCGGACTGTTGCAATGTGTCGCGAAATTCCGGCTGACCGAGAAGGAATATCTGCAACAAAGCCTGACCGCCAAGTTGAAAGTTAGAGAGCATCCGTAGCTCTTCCAAAGCACCGGTAGGCAGGTTCTGCGACTCATCAACAATCAACAAGCATCGCCGGCCGGCTCGGGCTTCGCTATGTAAAAATTCTTCAAAAGCGCTCAATAGCTGCGCCTTATCCATACCATCTGTATCTATATCAAAATTTTCCGAAACGATACGAACGATATCTTTACTATCGAGCGCGGTCGTAACGACGTTAGCGGCCGTCAACCGTTCCCGATCGATGGTTGCCATCAAGTGACTGACGAGCGTTGTTTTGCCAGCACCCACATCGCCAGTGATGACGATGAAACCTTCACCCTGCGCTAATCCATAGCCGAGATAGGACAGTGCCTTACGATGGGTAAGACTCTCAAAATAATAGTGCGGATCCGGCGTCAACTGGAACGGCCGACTTTTTAGTCCATAAAATGCTTCATACATACTGGTATCTCCCACCCACACATTTGGTGATATTACTAAAATTCATATTGCAAGCCGAGCAATGCCGACGCGGTAAGTTCGCTATCAAAACCATCTTGCCGGAAACTATCTAGGCCGACTGCAGCAGTACCGCTAAGCCCTGGGATAATTTGTCGGTAGTAAGCAGCATTGGCACCCACAGCGAGCACTTTAGGCGCCCCTGCAAAACCACTGTCCAGCAGATTGGCATAGACATTGGTGTCAAAACTAGATCGCGCATCAAGCTGACGACCGATTGAAAGGTTGGCGTAATAGTTCTGATCAACCAGACCATCGACACCAGCCAAACCACCCAATTGCGATGCAATGAAACGGCGGCGCGAATAGCCGGCTGCGACTGATGCATTCCAACCGTTATAGCCGTAAGCCAGCTGAGCATTGACCCCGCGCGCCCGGAAAGACGATGACGCAGCGGATTGCAAGGCGTCGTTGAGGCAAAGACTGCTCGACTGTCCAAAGGCGCAGCCGTTAAGCTCACCGCTCAAAGGATTACGGTTGCTTGTGAAGCTGGTCCCCAGAGAGTCGAGATTGTCATTCAACAAATTGCCGAAGCCCGATACTGTGTCATAGACTGACACATTGAGCGACGTGTTCTCATTGGGTTGATAGCCAAGACTCCCGGCATAAGTGGTGCTACCGTACCGACGGCCGATGCGCGCTTCCAGAGATGTACGGCGGCTCGGTCGCCACAATACGCCAGCATCCCAAATCAAACCGTCCTGATCATAAGATAGCAGGCGGGGCGATGCGTCATCAGTGACCAAACGGCCATCATCATCAATGACAGGATCGCCGTTGATATCTCGCAAAGCATCACGCTCCGATATTTCTATGTCTTCATATCCAACACCGCCAACAAGAGCGACGGTTGGTGTAACCGGAACCGTTACGTCTGCGCGGACATATTTACCTTCGAACCGTTGATCGAGCTGACCGGAATCTTCCCGCTCATAGCCTCCACCAACAGACCAACCGAAAGGTAGTTCACCCGGTTGCATTCCAATACTGGCACTTGCCGAGTGGCTGACGCTGTCGTCAAAAATATCAATTGGTAACTGGCCTGGCGGCAATATCCCGGTATCTTCGCTTTCCACCTTTGTATATCCGACGCGATAATTGGCGTTTACATCAAGTGCGCCGATATTTGTGGACAAAGACGGCCCCGCATAAATAGAATATACCTGCGTAACATTGTCGATATTGCCAACGGTATTGGTTGGCGCCTCCCCGCGAAGGTCGACCCGGCTGCGCGTTGCAATACCGCCCGCTTCAATCGCGAGAGTATTGGGCACAACCTGAACACTCGCGCGCGCCAATCCACTAAGAATATCATCGTCGCCAATATCATCTTGATAGAAGAAACGGCGTTCATAGCGCAGATTCACTTGCGCTTCTGCTTGCCGTGTCTGGATTGAAGTTTCAATGCCAGCAGCAACAGTCGTATAGGTTAGTACGTCCGAACCGTCTTTCAGATCAGCCACCAACACTTGCTGTACTTCCAGATAGGGCGTTACTTCAACGTTACGGTCACGGGCCTGCGCTGGCTGCACGGCAACCATCATCAACGGCGACATGACCGCTCCAATTTTCAAGATACGCATGATTTTACGGCTGGTCACGGTTACTCTCCATATCCATAATAAGAACCAAAGCTCCGTCCGGTTGGCGAAAATTTTGTGCCGTTGAGGAGTAATTGGATATTGTCGCAGCCGGCCATCAGGCTCAGTGCGTCTTTTAATGCTGTTTCAGTGGTTTCGTCAGCTTTGACGATCATCACCACTTGTCCGACATGGGTCGCAAGCACCGAGGCCGGTGACGCCGACAAAGCCGGTGGCGAGTCAAAAATAACTATCCGATTGGGATTGTGTTGGGTCAGCCGATTGAGCACTTCTTCGGTTCGCGATGAAGCAAGATATTCGGTATCGGCGTTGGTCTGATCACCTGCAGGCAAGATCGCTAGTCCGGCAATATCTGTATGGATGATGCAATCCTCGACCAGTAAGCTAGGATCAGCAAGCGCATCCATCAGCCCTTTGCTGCCCTCCAAACCAAGGTTCGACAAAATGCTTGGTTTTGCAAAATCAGCATCTACCAACAGCACTTCATTGTCTTTCTCGGCGGCAATAGACAGAGCCAGATTCAAAGCACAAAATGTCTTGCCTTCATTCGGATGTGCAGAACAGATCAATATCCGTTCGCCATGAGCAACACGCGCTTGTTTGCTATTGCCTTTGGCTCCGAGCAACAACTGGCGCTTGATGATGCGGAATTCTTCTGAAATGCCGGTGACCGGGCCATCAGGGACTACAAAACCAGATTCTCTAAGCTTGTCCCTGTCAACGATAACGCGGGGACCATTATAGGCAGCAGCCTGTCTCGGCGCGGTGGGCACGATTTGCTGCCCCTTGCCTTCGGGCGGCAATATTTCTGGGCCATAGTTCTGAGACGGGCTGCCAGTATTTGACGGGACATAGTCATAAACTTGTCCCGCACGTTCAAGCAGCGAGCTGGATTTTTTAAGAGGATTATATTTGTTCATGTTCTTTCCTCAAGCCACCATGCCGCGTTGGATAAATTCAACGACCATCAGCAATGCGAACACCCCGACAAGGGCTCCGCCAGCGCTGTAAAACAGGCGCATTTTCTTTTGCCGTATGACACGTTCGCCACTCGTCAATATTTGCGATACAGACCCGATAACAGGCAATCCGCTAGCCTTTTCGAGTTTCGCAGATGTCGGATAACTGGTTTGCAACTGCCCCATAGCAAAGGCCGCACCGACACCGCTGCCAAGGCCGACAAATAACACCATCGCAAGCAATAGGGGCCGGTTCGGAGCTGCCGGGGAACGCGGACTAGACGGCGGATCGATGACCTTGAATTTTATCGAATCGGTTTCGGACTCAACCTGTCCACGCAGTTTGATCTGCTCGCGGTCCTGCAGCATCTTGTCATATTGGGTTTTCAGCACATCATAGTCGCGATTGATCCGCGCCATTTCAGCAGCGACACCGGGCTCCAGTGACTGTTTGGACGCCAGCTGCGCCATATCTGCTTGAATGGCATTTTTCCGCGCCTGAAGCGCGGCAACAGAAGCTTGACGCTCAGCGCGCATGCTCTGCAGCGAACTATAGGCCGGATTGGGCGTTCTAAATCCCGACGAGCCAGATCCTTTTGGCTGCGCTGCAACCTGAGCCCGTAGCGCCGTAATTTCGCTCTTCATAGCAATGATATCAGGATGACTGTCCGTCCATCCACGAGCGCGAGCCGAAGCCAGCCGGCCCTGCGCCTGTGCTAGCTGACCGCGCGCGCCACCTGAGTTACCAGCGGAAAACCCAGGCGTCGCGATTGTCGCCGGTGTGCCCGATAACTGGCCGTTTAAAGCCGCTAGCGAGCTCGAAGCCGAGCCCAATTGCGATTCAATCTGACTGAGTTCCGCACGAGAAGCCTCGATCCGCTGGCTGATCGAACCAACGCCTGGCAAAAGGCCGAGGTTTTCAGTCTCAAACTGGACGCGTTTTTGCTCCGCTTCTTGCAAAGCTTTTTCCCGCGTGGCGAGTTGGGCATCTAGAAATTTCAATGTTTGGGTTGTCTCGTCACGATCGCCGGAAAGATTCTCTTCGACGAAGATATCGATCATCTTCTGAACAATTTCTCGGGATAAAATAGCGTTTTCTGCATCCGACAAATTGCTTGCAGACGCCTTTGCTGTAATTTCGAACAGATTGTCTTTTTCCGACTTAACCTCGATGTTTTTCCGCAACATCTCAACTTTACCGGCGAGCTCACGGTCACTGGATACGGACAAATTCAAATCCGTCCCGCGAACAACTTTCTCGAGGTTAATAGTCGATGCCAGTGTTTCCTGAACCCGGTCCATATTCTTTTTGCGGTCCCGGGATTCAATGCCAACTTTATCCGACAAGATAGACTGCATCTCTACAAAGACGCGCGCCTTGGATTCGTAACTATTCGGGATCAACGCGACCACCAACCAGCCCAAAAGGCAAAAGCCCCATGCGACTGCCAATGCAAGCCAACGCCTGTTCCAGACGCTATGCAATGCTACTCTAAATTCATCATAAAGGCCGTTCATTGGTCTTTTCGATCCCTGTAAATTCTGCGCAAAGGCAGATTAAAACATGCTCTTTGGAATGATGATCACATCACCGGGACGCAGCATCACATTGGCTTTGGTCTGACCGCGATCAAGCAGATCACCGATGCGCAGGGCATATTCCTGCTGCTTGCCGGTCCCGCGGTTGTAGCGGACCAGTCGAGCTTTATTGCCTGAGGCAAATTCAGAAAGGCCACCAACTGCGATCATCGCATCAAGCAAAGTCATATTGGCGCGATAGGGAATCGAAGCCGGTTTCTCGGTCGCACCTACAACCCGTATCTGTTGTGAAAACGTACCAGAGAAATTGTTGACGATGACCGACACCAGCGGCTCGTTGATATATTGCGATAATTGCAGCTTGAGATCCTGGGCAAGCATCGCAGGCGTTTTGCCCACCGCAGGCATATCAGTAATCAGCGGTGTGGTGATCCGACCATCGGGCCGAACCTGAACCTTGGCACCCAGTTCTGGGTTCCGCCAAACAAAGATCGTCAGTTCGTCGAGCGGACCGATAACATATTCTTCACCGGGGCCTTCCTGCATCGAGACAAATGATGCCGGTGGCAATTGCGGTCCCGAAGAAACGCCTGAACATCCCGCGACCGCCAGAGACGCCAAACCAGCACCCAGCATATATTTCGGTAAGCTCTTCTTTTTGAACGCAGCAGTCATTTTCTTTTCCTCGCAAACAGCCGTTGGCAACCAACCGATTCCGCAAGGAAATGGGCCGGTCGCACATAGTCATACGAAAGCTATGCGAGAAAATAGTGAAGATAGCGTTAGGATTGACTGAAATTAATGTTAATATTTGGCGGTTTTCATGGGATTGCCATCTCTAACCGTATCAACTGAGCAGTATTTCTTTCGCCGGTCCCTGCCCTAGGAAGTTTGCGGGGCTTGCGCTGGCACCATACGCACCAGCACAGAATATCACGACAATATCGCCAACCTGCGCTGTCGGCATTTCTGCTCTGTCGCTTAATAGATCGAGCGGTGTGCAGAGACATCCTACTATCGATACAACTTCGTCAGCACGTTTATCATATTGCGTGGCAATTGCCGCAGGGTAGTTGCGACGGATTACCGTTCCGAAATTTCCACTGGCCGCAAGTTGATGATGCAAGCCACCGTCCACCACAAGAAATGTTTCGCCCTGACTCTCTTTTCGATCAATGATCGTCGTCAAGTACACCCCAGCTTCGCCAACCAGATATCGACCCAGTTCCAAAGCGAACTGGGTATTTTCTAGTATTTCCGGCAATACGGATAACTGGCTCTTCAAAGCCTCTCCGATTTCCGCGACATCAACGGACGTGTCACCGGGGAAATATGGGATGCCAAAGCCCCCACCCAAATTGACATGTTCCGGACTAGCACCGATTTCTTCTGCCAAGCGTGCAGCAAGTGCGATCGTCTGCGCCTGCGTTTCAATAATAGCATCGGCCTTCAACGCCTGGGAACCAGCGAATATATGAAAGCCCCGCCAATGGGCTCCGGCTGCCACAATCTTGTGGACATTCTCAGCCACTAGCTCGACATCCATACCAAATTGCTTGGCCCCGCCGCCCATTTTCATACCCGATCCTTTGAGATCAAAGTCAGGATTGACGCGAACCGCAAGCCGCGGCTGCAGGCCTTCTTTTGCGCCAATCGCCAAAGCGCGGTCGCACTCTGTGGGCGATTCGATATTTATCGTGACGCCGGCTTGAATAGCGGCCAGCAACTCATCATCACGCTTACCCGGCCCGGCAAAGCTGATCTTCTTTGCTGCTGCACCAGCCTTTATGGCCATCGTCAATTCACCACCAGATGCAATATCAATCCCATCGACAAGCCCAACCATATGCGACAACACTGGTGCATAGGGATTCGCTTTCATGGCGAAGTGAATATGCAATTGCGCCGGCATCGCATCCCGCAAAGTCTTGATCCGCGAGCTAAGATGCTTTTGGGAATACACAAAAAGCGGCGAACCATGATCTGCGACCAATGCACGTGCTTTTACACCGCTAACCGCTAGCTCTCCATCCCGACCGACATAGCCGGCTGGTATGGGCCCTATAGGTTTGACTTTGCTCATGATATTTCATTCTTTGTCAAAGCATTACGATCCAGTTTGCCATTGGGGTTTTTCGGGAATTCATGCAGCAATATAATATCCCGAGGGTACATAAAATTCGGTAAATTGCGTTTCAGATATTTCCGCAACTCCTTTTCGATGCCCTGCGCATCTGACATATCCGTGGGTCGAACATATAGACAAATCGCGTGCCCTAATCGCTCATCAGTCACACCAACGGCGACGGCCTCCGCAGCCAAGCGGGATTCTATAGCCACTTCTTCAATTTCCGTAGGGCTGATCCGATTGCCTGAGCTTTTTATCATGTTATCGGTCCGGCCCACAAAATAGAGCAGACCGTCATCGTCGCGACGCACGGTATCACCCGACCAAACCGCTAATCCGCCATATTCAGACGCCGCTGGCGCTGGCTTAAAACGTTCCGCGGTCCTTTTCGGGTCTTGCCAATATCCTTTAGCCACGAGTGGACCGGCATGGACCAACTCCCCTTCTTCACCGGCCACAGCAATTTCGCCGCCGGTTGTCACAACCATTATCTCGGCAAACGGGATCGCTGTTCCCATGCTTGTAGGATTATCATCAATCAATGACGGATCGAGATAGGTAGACCTGAATGCCTCGGTTAGCCCGTACATCGCATAAATATCGGTCTTCCGATCAAAAATAGCACGCAGCTGTTTCACCAACGATGGCGTCAATGCGCCACCGCTATTAGTTAATCGCCGCATGGAACCGATGGCGTCATCTGACCAATCCTGATCAACCAACTGTACCCAAAGTGGTGGCACAGCTGCGAAAGTCGTGATCTCGTCGCGAGCACAGGCCTTGATAACATCGCGCGGCGTCAGATAATCCAGTGGATGAGCGCAGCCGCCAGCATACCAGGTCGACAATAATTGGTTCTGACCATAGTCAAAACTTAAAGGCAGCACACATAAAGTGCGGTCATCCTGTGCCAGATTCAAATATTGCGCGACACTAATTGCGCCAAGGCTAAGATTGGCGTTGCTGAGCATAACCCCTTTGGGCCGTCCAGTTGAACCGCTAGTGTAAAGGATTGCGGCCAGAGTTTCGTTATCTGTGGCAACGTCGCTAGGGTCCAAAGGATCGGCAATATGATCCAAGTCAGTCGATACGATGCCATCATTCCAAACCTCACAGCCTGCCTCTAGAGGATTATCTTCCAGTGACTTAATCCGTCCAGCATTGGTGATCAGCAGTTTGGTGCCGCTATCTGCGATAATATGACTAACTTGCGCAGGTTTTAAAACCGGATTGATGGGCACATGAACAAGCCCAGCCCTGACCGCGGCTAGGGGCATGATACAGGCCAGTTCAGTCTTTGGCAGCCATGTCGCTATTCGGTCACCTTGGTCGAAATCTTGATCCAGCAACCAACGCGCCAGCATGCCAACACGATGATTTAACATCTTATAGGTAAGAGACCCAGAACGCGTAACCAATGCCAGAGCCATAGGGTTTTTCCCGACGGCAAGGTGATCCAATGGGAACGCAGCTTTTGTAGATAGAATGTTCAAATGCTTGAGCCTATGGGAAAAAGTAGAAAATTGTGACAAACATGACGGTAACCATGAACAGTGAATATCACGATAATTTCCAGTCGGCGCAAGCATCAGCTGGTGAAAAACTCGATAGGGCTGGTCAAAAGTCGCTTTTTGATCGCTTGGACTGGCTGAGTCAGTTGCATGCACTTTGTCTGCCTGGCAATCGGCCGCTCATTGTTCGCAGTGCCGAAAATGAAGCACAGGCGTGGATGTTCCTGATGAAAAAGGGCCTAGGTAGCTATGCGGCCTTGGCCAATTGGTATAATTTTACCTACCGACCGATTTTTACCGGCGATTTTGATGAAGTTACTAAATTGGCGCTCCTGGCTAGCGTCGCAAAGAACATCAAATCTCATTCACATCATATTGAAATATCACCCGTTCCGGAAGAAGATAACGCGGCCAGCTTGACACAGCGAGCCTTTGAACAAGCCGGATGGGTCGTTTTTAAGTCCAAAGCCGATGACAATCATATTCTCTCCGTCAATGGCCGTACTTTTGATCAATATTGGGCAGAACGCCCCGGGCGACTGAAAAATACCGTCCGCCGGAAAGCGAAAAAAAATGTTGTGTCCATCCGCGTTGAGACGGAATTTTCCGCCGAGCATTGGAATGACTATCTCGATGTTTACGATAAGAGTTGGAAGCCTGAGGAAGGTAATCCCGACTTTTTGAAGAGCCTGGCGCAACAGGAGGCTGCAGCAGGGTGTTTGAGGCTCGGATTAGCCTATATTGATGGCGTTCCGGTGGCGGCACAGTTCTGGACCGTTGAAAATGGCGAAGCGCTCATTCACAAATTGGCTCATGTTGAAGATGCTACTAAATCGTCCCCCGGTACATTGTTGTCGGTTGCGATGTTTCAGCACGCCATTGACGTGGATCGCGTTAATCTGATTGATTTTGGCACCGGCAACGATCCCTATAAACGGGAATGGATGGAAGACGTGCGCACAAGATATCGTCTAGACATGTATTGGCCGAACAACCCCCTTTCTTGGCTATCTATACTGCGGTACACAATCTCAGCCCTTGTAGGAAAGCGTTGATCGCTTTAGGGAAGCGCCGTTGTCCGGGAATCGGGGGTTTATTGATGTCGGAAAATCTTGATTTGACGCCAGAGGCGGCGGTCCGTGCCGTTATGCAGGACATATTGGGGCTGGACGCCGAGCAAGTCGCCGCGTTTACACCGGATACCGAACTTTTTGGCGCTTTGCCTGAATTAGACAGCATGGCAGTAGCCGGACTCCTGACCGAATTGGAAGATCGCCTCGACATCATGATTGAGGACGATGAGGTTGACGGAGAGCTATTCGAAACATTCGGCAATCTGGTCGCCTTTACTGAAATGAAAGCAGCTGAGTGACGGCAACGCTTGAATATTCGCGTTACGAATTTCAAGGAAATGATGAGCTTTGCCTGAAGGTTGGCGGTCATCACGCCCAATCTATCCTTCTCATCCCTCCCCTATTTGACGAAATGAACCGCATGCGGCGGATGTTACTTGATGTAATGCGACTACTGGACGCCAATGGGATTGGCAGCGTCTTACCGGACCTTCCAGGCACCAACGAAAGCCTCTTCCCACAACAGCAAGCCAGTTTGGCCGTCTGGCGACAGGCCCTTCGTGATTGCTCCAACATATTGCCCAAATGCCAGCACATCGCTTCATTTCGCGGCGGTTGTCTGATCGATGATTTTGCGAAAGACATGCCGAAATGGCGACTATCTCCCGCCAAAGGCAACGCTTTGCTCCGAACAATGATGCGCACGCGCATGGCGTCAGACAAAGAGGCTGGGTTGTCGACAAATATGGTGCAACTGACCGAAGAGGCGCAGCAAGGGGCCGTCAATCTGGCTGGCAACAGCATCTCGGCATCTATGTTTTCTGAGCTTCAGGAAGCGGTGCCTAGTCTATCGGATGATGTGCGAACCGCACAATTGGAAACGAGCGCGCACACGGGAGATATAAAACTGCCCGGCTCGGCTTTGTGGCTTCGCGCAGAGCCAGATGAAGACCTGCTACTGTCAGGTGCGATAGCGACGAATCTCGTTTCGTGGATATCGTCATGACGCGGTCGTTTCATCAATTTCCCTGCGAGGATTCAATGCTCGCTGGAACGCTGGATGCGGGACCAAAACCAGTTGGCCTTTTAATCGTAAGCGGCGGCAACGAGATTAGATCTGGCGCGCATGCTGGCATGTCCAGAATCGCCCGGAAATTGGCGGCACAGGGTTTTCCGGTTTTTCGCTATGACCGTCGTGGAATTGGTGAGAGCAGCGGCACAAACGGAGGCTTTCTGGAATCCGGAGTGGATATCAACACAGCAATCGACTATTTCCGTCAAACAGACCCAAAAATCGCAAAAATAGTAGCCTTTGGCAATTGCGACGCGGCTTCCGCTTTAACCCTTTTTGGCGATGCAAAAGCCCTCGATGGCTTGGTTCTCGCTAACCCTTGGGTGATCGAAGACACGGAGGTTTCTTCAGATACCCCCACAGCTCCGCCGCCCTCTGCAATCCGATCTCGTTATTGGGAGCGGTTGAAAAATCCGCAATCAGTTATCGACCTGTTCACCGGCAAAATTGACTTAAGAAAACTTGCCAATGGGTTGAAGCAAGCGACTCAAAAACAATTAAATACTGACCTGTCGATCCGAATCAGAGACAGTTTGCAGCGGTGGAATGGACCCTGCAAAATATTACTCGCAAATGGTGATACCACGGCTCGCGCTTTTCTGGCGGCATGGAACAGCAAAGACTTTGCCGATGTAAAAGCCTTGCCAAACATAACAGCCGAAACTTTAGACAGCGCGTCCCACAGCTTTGCCGATGAACATTCCAAAAAATGGTTGGAAAACCAGCTGCTGAATGTGCTCGACAACGCTTAGATTATCGGGCGAGCCTATTCGGCAGCCAAAAGCTCAAACTCTTCTTCAGCCAAGAAACGCTCAGCATCCAAAGCTGCCATACAACCGGTCCCCGCCGCTGTCACGGCCTGCCGATAAACATGGTCCATCACATCGCCGCATGCAAACAGGCCGGGAATTTTTGTTTTCGGAGTACCTGGCTCGACTTCAATATACCCACCGTCGATGAGATCGAGATGGTCTTTGAAAATCTCGGTCGCTGGCGCGTGACCGATAGCCACAAACGCGCCGTCCGTCTCCATATGACTCTTCTCACCAGTCTGCGTATCGACCAGATCTACACCCACCAAACCCATGGGATCGCCGCCACCGACGAACTTTTCGACCGTCTTATTCCACAACACAGTGATCTTCGGGTTGGCAAACAGGCGGTCCTGCAAGATTTTTTCGGAACGCAAACTGTCACGGCGATGGATCAAAGTCACATCATCGCTGTGATTGGTCATGTACAGCGCTTCTTCTACCGCCGTATTACCGCCACCGATAACGACAACTTTTTTGCCGCGATAGAAAAAGCCATCGCAAGTTGCACAGGCCGAAACACCCTTGCCGCCCAGCGCTTCTTCACCTTCTACACCCAGCCATTTGGCCTGCGCACCCGTGGCAATCACCAGAGTATCGCCTTCATAAATCGTCCCGCCATCACCGGTCATCCGGAAAGGCCGCTGTGAGACATCAACATCGACAATTGTGTCAAACATAGTCCGCGTACCAACCTTATCGGCCTGCGCTTGCATTTCTTCCATGAGCCATGGGCCTTGAACCACATCGCGGTAACCCGGATAGTTTTCCACGTCCGTGGTGATAGTCAACTGACCACCTGGTTGCAGACCTTGGACTACAATCGGTTCCAATCCAGCGCGTGCACCATAAATGGCTGCGCTAAGGCCCGCGGGACCCGAGCCCAAGATCAACATTTTCGTACGATGTGTTTCGGTCATATTTCTATCCTAGATTCGCCAGATTCGTTTGCTAACCCCACATAAGGATGCGGGGTGGCACTCGGCAAGGGGCCACGGGAGAAGAATCGCTGTTGGCGCTGATAATCGCGCTATGGTGCTTTTATTTGTCTCGGGCGCTGAACCTAGAAGTCTGCCTGTTTCACTGCACGCCAGATTACCCCTATAGTCCATGGTCGTAGTGAGGTTCCGCATCCACAATCGTATCCCGAGCGGCCGTAAATCGCCAAAACAATTGCAGAACTATCACTGTAGGATTTTCTTTTGCCTAACTCCACATCATCATCGTTTGAAGATTGGAGGGGATTATAAATACTGTCCGACTTGCATGGGTCGATCAACCGCGCTGCTGATGATGCTGTCTATGCGCTCGACGAGAGATTCTGGCTTAAATGGTTTGGTCATGAAATCAGTTGCGCCAGCATCATAAGCCTCCACCATATGATTTCGACCGGTTTGACCGGTCAGCATCAACACAGGGATAGATGCGGTATTTGCCTCTTTCTGAAGTTGGATCAATACTTCTATTCCCCTGAGCCCTGGCATCAGAATGTCGAGAATTACGATATCCGGTCGTTCACGTTGGACCATCTCCAAAACCTTCGCCCCATTGTCGACAACAGCAACAATGTGACCGTTTTCTTGCAATCTGTGGGATACCACTTCTCCGATAAGAGCATCGTCATCGGCGATTAATATTTGAGCCATCGAGCGTTTCCTTTTCCGGTCAAGCAATAGAAGCGGGTTTAATTTGATACGGTCACTTGCCGCTAAACTTAAAGTTGTTGAAAATGCGGCGCTTAACAATATCGGCCAACGGTCGTTAACCTAAGAGAATATTTCAAACATGAGGACGACCGACGCGTGCACACAAAACCGTCAAAACTGGTGAGTGTTCCGATATGTTAACCGCCCAATTTGCGTGGCATGAAGAAGGATCTATCTAAAAATGGCCCGAATAATCTACGCAGAAGATGATGACATTATGGGCGAAGTTGTACGTGATGCTTTGGCGAGCGCCGGGCATGTTGTGGGGGTGGTCGAAGATGGCAAGTCCGCCTTGCAGGCTATCAGCATAAAACTGCCGGAACTTGTGATTCTGGATTGCTCAATCCCAGAGTTATCTGGGATTGAAGTCTTGCGGTCCATTCGCCTCAATCGTGACTTTTACGATACGCCCGTATTGATGCTCACCGCGCGCAATAGCCAAAGAGACGTCGACTTAGCGGCCTATGCTGGCGCTGATGCTTACGTTAAAAAACCGTTTGATACCGAGTATCTGATCTTCCTCGCTGAATCGCTTTTGAACGAAGGGCGTTCAGGTGGAAATATGAGCCACTGACGATTTTCGGACAAAGGAACTACCGCCTTTATCCTAGCAATTATGATGCTGGCGTCCGCACACCATCTGACCGGTCGGACGAACGCGAACACTAAGAAACACTCCTGTAAACGCGATCACAGAGCAGTTTCACCCGTTTCATCTGATGTGAGTATAGCCCTAGTCTTGGTCGCCCATTGGCACCGGGCTTTTCATATCCTTGTTTATAGGCTAGCCGACGACGGTAATTTTCATGGAGCTATGAATGCAATTTGATGAAGTCGTCCTCGGCCGCCGCAGCATACGCGGATATAAACCTGATCCGGTTGCGCGGAAATTGATCGAAGAAGTTATCGGATTGGCAATGCGCGCGCCTTCGTCAATGAACACGCAACCGTGGAATTTCTACGTCATTACCGGCGAACCGTTGGAAAAGATTCGAAGCGGCAATACCGAACGAATGTTGGCCGGTGTGCCGCAATCTCGCGAATTCAGGACGGGTGAGGCCTTTGCAGGCCATCATCGCGACAGGCAAATCGGCGTCGCTAAACAGCTGTTCTCCGCGATGAAAATCGAGCGTGATGACAAGGATGCACGGCAGGACTGGGTCATGCGCGGGTTCCGACAATTTGACGCGCCGGTTTGCGTCATAATCACCTATGATCGCGTTCTTGACGGCAGTGACGACACGCCCTTCGATTGCGGTGCGGTGGCGACTGCGCTTGTGAACGCGGCCTGGTCGCGCGGGCTCGGTACTGTGATTAACAGCCAAGGCATCATGCAATCACCGGTCGTGCGTGAGCATGCCGGAATCGCCGATGACCAAGTGATAATGAAAAGCATCGCGCTCGGCTGGCCTGACGAGAGCTTTCCCGCCAACGAAGTGATTTCCACACGGAAATCGGTCGACGAGGCCGCTATATTTGTCGGTTTCGAAGGCTAGCTTGACGCGAAACCATCGCTAGATACCCTGTAAATGATACGAGTTTCCGCTGCTTTCCAAGATTTTTCCTTGGTAGCGGAGGAGGGACTCGAACCCCCGACACATGGATTATGATTCCACTGCTCTAACCACCTGAGCTACTCCGCCATAGGGTTTTTCATAGCGACCTGAGGCCCGTCCGAAAATCCTTGGATCGCGGCGCTATAGTCATAGCATTCTTATCGGTCAACAAGTTGCGACCCATTTTCTGCTAATGCTTGCAAGCCCCCTGCTATCCGCGCTAACAGTCATGCCCTTGCCGCTGGGCGGCGCAACGGGGCGGAATATGAACAAATCCTATGATATATTGATCGTCGGCGCGGGCCATGCCGGCGCGCAAGCCGCCATTGCCCTGCGTCAGCAGAAATTTGAAGGCACGATCGGCCTGATGGGAAATGAGAAATATCCACCTTATGAACGTCCGCCGTTGTCCAAAGAATATCTGGCTGGGGACAAGCCATTTGAACGCATCATGCTGCGCCCGGAGAGTTTTTGGGGTGAACGCAACATTGATTTGCTGACTGGATGCCGCGTTTCGAAAGTCGATCCGGTGGCAAAAACCGTTACGCTGAGCACCGACGATGAAGTCGGTTTTGGCAAATTAATCTGGGCAACGGGTGGATCTCCGCGGATGCTAGACTGTCCCGGCAGTCAGGCGCGCAATATTCATGGTGTACGATCGCGTGCCGATGTCGATAAAATGATGGCTGCCCTGCCCACGACCAAAAATGTTGTCGTTGTCGGGGGCGGCTATATTGGACTGGAGGCCGCAGCTGTACTCACAAAGCTTGGCAAAAAAGTAACGATATTAGAATCGCTCGATCGCGTGTTGTCACGGGTCGCCGGCGAGACTTTATCCCGCTTTTATGAAGAGGAACACCGTCAACATGGCGTGACGGTGGAGCTTGAAGCAATGGTCGAATCCTTTGTGACCGATGATAACGGTATGGCAACGGGTGCGAAGCTGTCTGACGGTCAGGTTTTGGATGCTGATATGATCATTGTTGGCATTGGGATCATCCCCGAAACCGGCCCGCTAGTAGCTGCCGGTGCCGCTGCCGGCAATGGTGTTGACGTAGATCAGCATTGTCGGACCAGTCTTGAAGATATCTACGCCATTGGAGATTGTGCAGCGCATAGCAATCGCTTTGCAGATGGCGCACATATCCGGCTCGAGTCGGTCCAAAACGCCAATGATCAAGCGAAGGTGGCGGCGCTTGATATCATGGGCGAAGATTGTGAATATGACGCTGTACCGTGGTTCTGGTCGAACCAATATGATCTAAAATTGCAGACCGTTGGACTGTCTTCCGGCCATGACGAATATATCGTGCGCGGTGATCCGGCGAGCCGGTCATTCTCGACCGTCTATTTGAAAGACGGCAAAGTCATCGCGCTCGATTGCGTCAACTCCACGAAAGATTATGTGCAAGGCCGCAAAGTTGTCGAGGCGGGCCTCTCGCTGGACAAAGCACAATTGGCCGATACTGGGATACCAATTAAGGAAGTCGAGCGCCTTTAGCCGCGAAACGGCCACTCCCCGATATTTTGCCAAGGGCCGTCCATGTAATAATGCAGCGCCAGTCCTTTGATCTGAAACGATCTTGGTTCGAAATCTAGCGACAATAGATCCAGCAGCTGTTTCGCCTCTTTTGCCGATACCTTATTCTGCACCGTGATATGCAGCCGCGGCGTCTGTTGGTCCTGCGCGACCAACAGACCATGAAAGCGGTCCGCCAACTCCATCCGCATTGCCAGCAGATCAGGCGAATGGAGTTGATAGGCCACTCCGCTGCCCAGATGGATCAGACGTTGTAAAATCGTCACCGGCGGCGCGCTATATTGGGTGATGTCTTTCACCGCTTGTTTGATTTCACTCAGTGCTTGCGGCGGCAGATGATGAAATAGCGTGATATGCGCTGGCAGGACATTGCGTTCCGGCGGATAATATTCCCGTCGCAAAGCATCGGCCCAGGCCAGGTCTTGCCTGCCCATTATGGCGGTCACGATGATCGGTTTGGTGCGGACGGTCATCGGCGTAGACTATCGCCAAAAGAAAAAGACCGCGAACGAATAATCGCACGCGGTCTTTTCCAATGCTCGAACGTCGGTGTTTAAGCCGCTTTCTTTGCAGCACCTTCTTCGTTCAGCCATGACAGGATATTTTCAGGCGATGTTTCGCCATAAGGATCGCTGTCAACGCCGTCATCATTAATGCCGGGCTCTTCAAACCAACCGGTCACGACGCCATCATCAACGATCATTGCGTAACGCCAGCTGCGATCGCCAAAGCCGAGATGGTTTTTCTTGATCAGCATTCCCATGCGCCGGGTAAAATCACCGGAGCCATCTGGCAGCAATTTGACATTTTTGAGACCCAGCGACTGGCCCCATTGATACATGACAAACGCATCATTGACGGAGATACAATAGACCTCATCGACACCCTTGGCTTTAAACTCGTCATATAGCCGCTCAAAAGCAGGGCATTGCTCGTTCGAGCAAGTTGGCGTAAAAGCGCCAGGCAAAGAGAAGACAGCGATACGTTTGCCGCTAAACAAATCCTTTGTGTCCACGTCTTGCCAGCGAAAAGGATTAGGGCCTTCAGCGCTTTCGTCACGGACGCGCGTATGCAAGGTTACTTCCGGGATATTTCTACCAATCATTATTTTCTCCATCAGGTTGAAAACGGTCATATAGGAGCGATTTTCGATTATGAAAGCCGATAAACTTGATATGTGATATCTGGTTTTTCAATCAGACAAAAAAGCGGATATATGACGAGATCGATATTCTCATATATAGAATATAAGCTATTGTTTATATTGTATTTTTAGACTTTTTTATAAGCCAATCGTTTCGTAACTGAGGCGCATTTTAGCGGGATGCAAAGAGGGCATCCCCACTTGTATTTATTGCAACAAGGACGCCTTCACTTTTAACGTGAGCCTGAGTCTATTCGATAACGCCACAAGCCGCGATCATGTCGGCTAATCAAGAGTATGATTTATGATATCATAGGTCATAATAACGAGAGGGAGAGAATATGATAAAGGCGAGGAAACCACCGGTCTGGTTCTGGATGGCCGCGATATTTGCATTGCTGTGGAACGGCTTGGGGGTCGGTAAATATGCTGGTGAGGCTATGATGACCGCATCAGATTTTGCACTGCTCACCGAAATGGAGCAGAATCTATATGCAAGCAGGCCCTATTGGGCGAGCGCTGCCTTTGCTGTGGCCGTCATTTCGGGATTTCTGGGGTCTGTGATGTTGTTGTTACGCCGCCCCATTGCTGTGCGTCTGTTTCTGTTGTCGCTTATCGCGGTACTGATCCAGTTCAGCAGCTTTTTCATTCTCGATGGCTATGTCGATTATATCAGGCAAACCGGTTGGTTCATGCCCATATCCATTCCAGTGCTCGCCGCCGGCTTTTTCCTCTTCGCCCGCTGGGCAGAGAATAACCATATCCTCAAATAATCAGGTCGACGTGCTAAACGGTGTAAAGTTCGTTTTTTCATCATAAATATCAACGCCCTCGCGCCGCTTCAGCCATCCGACGATCGCGTAGGTAACCGGCGTTAACACCGCCTCCCATAAGACTTTGAGCAACCAGTTGGTGATCATGACCGTCAAGACTGCCGATGTCTCCCACACGCCCCAGAAGGCTAGTGGATAGAAGATCAGGCTATCAACCCCCTGCCCTACAACTGTGGACCCGATGGTCCGAGACCACAGCGCCTTACCCTGTGTCCAGACCTTCATCCGCGCCATCACGTAGCTGTTTACAAATTCCCCGGCCCAAAAAGCAATAATCGAGGCCGCCACGATACGCGGCACCTGACCAAAGACGCTTTCGTAAGCGGTCTGCCCTTCCCAACCCTCTGCCGGCGGAAGGGAAACAACAACCCAACTCATAAAGGCCATGAATAGCATAGCGCCAAAACCCGCCCAGATAACACGCCGGGCGCGCGCATAGCCATAAACCTCTGTCAGTACATCTCCGATGACATAGCCGAGCGGAAAGAAAAGAATTCCAGCACCATAAATGAACAGGCCGTCGGGTGCCGGCCACCAGCCATCCGGCCACCATGGTACATCAATAAAGGTGAGCTTAGCCGCTCCAATGATGTTGGAAAGCAGCAAAACCGCCACAAATGCCGCCATCACGAAATCAAAATAACGGAAATTATGGCCAGCCTGACTGGCGGCGCTGCTGCGTTTAATGGGGTCGATGCTCATCTGTCGATGATTAGTCAATCGCTCTCAGTTTTCAATCATTTAACTGATAGCAACAGAGATTATTCTGAATGCGAACGCTATGTTTTGCTACTTAAATGCGTCCGTTAACTTCGTCAGATAATCTGCAAGACTGTCAATTTCTTGATCGGTTAAAACGGTCTCTATTCGCTCGTTAATCTCGGCAAATGGGGGACGAATGGTTTGCATCACATGTCGTCCGGCGTCGGTCAGCTGCAATATCTTGGCGCGTGCATCTCTCTCACTTTGGCGGCGCACCACTAGACTCATGCCGGTCAGCCGCTTGATCATTGCCGTCACTGCCGACTCATTTAGCCCTAGCGCGACAGCAACATTTTTTTGAGTCACATCGGAGCCATTGGCGATGACAGTCAAAACGCCAATCTGAGCTGTCGTAATCTTGGCTTCGGCAAGCAGTTCATTATCAGCCCGCTTTTTTAAATAATGGGCGGCAAGTTGTAATCGCCAATAGAGCCTGAGTTTCGATGCTGACATGGGGTTTAGTAACCGGGTTGCAAAATAATGTCTTGTCCAATATGCTTTACTAATAAAGTATATTGGAGGCTTTGCGATATGCCGATTGGCACTACGACGATGCAGCAGTTCACATTTCTGGGTCCGCATAATTTTGAATGGCGGGAGGTTCCCGCGCCGCAAATAGAAAATGATAGGCAGGCGATCGTTCGTCCCCTTGCGGTCACGCGGTGCGATCTTGATCTTTACATCGCCAATGGCGTGATAAAATTAAAGAACAAACCCTTTGCTTTCGGACATGAAATTGCCGGGGAAGTCGTCGACGTGGGCGATAACGTTAAGGGGGCACGCCCAGGGGACCGGGTTATTGTCCCCTTCCAGATCAGTTGTGGATCCTGTGAAAATTGTAGGCGAGGTTTAACCAATGCTTGCTCCAGCGTCCCAGCCTATTCCGCTTATGGGTTAGCCCAATCCAGTGGACGGGAATGGGGTGGCGGATTGAGCGACTATATATTGGTTCCCTTTGCCGATGCCATGTTGGTCAAAATTCCGGACAATGTTTCCCTGCCAGTGGCAGCGGCGATCTCTGACAATGCTAGCGACGGTTATCGCACCGTCGCTTCACCACTTAAAGACCGGCCGGGCGCGGACGTTCTGGTCGTTGGTGGCCTTGCCCAAAGCGTTGGCCTGTTCGCTGTGCAGGCAGCAAGAGCCCTCGGCGCTGGACGTGTGGTTTATCTGGATTTTGATGTCGACCGTCTATCACAGGCCCGTGCGGTTGGTGCGGAGGCAGTGATGACGCGCTATGAAGCCAATATGCCGATCACTGAACAGTTCCCTATCACCGTCGACGCGTCCAATATACCCGATGGGCTTATTCATGCACTCAAGTCCACAGCGCCTTGCGGCACTTGCACAGGAGTGTCGGCAGGCGTGCAAATGATGAACGGACTACCTCTGTTTGAATTGTATATGAAGGGGATAACCTACAATATCAGTCGCGTTCACGCGAGAACGGAGATTGAAGCGGTGCTCGACTGCGCCAGCTGCGGACAGATTTCTCATCAAGATGTGATCACTACGAATGTTCCGTTTTCAATGGCAACAGAGGTGATTGCTGATCCAGATAGCAAGATAGTCTTTGTGCGGGACGAAAAATGATCAAAGATGGCTTCAAACCGCATTTTCGCAAAAGCCCACTTACCGAACCCTGGGAACCGCTTTATTCACGGGTGACTAAAGATGCGGCAATTATCGGATTGGTGGCTGATACCCAGCATTGCAACAGCCGCGGTTTTGTTCACGGAGGTTTGATTTCTGCAATTGCGGACAATGCCATGGGCTTATCCTGCGCATTGAGACACGAAAATGTCTCCGGCCTGGTTACCATCAGTCTGCATTTGGATTTTGCGCTAGCCGCACGAAAGGGCGAATGGCTTGAATTTATCACAAGCGCGATCAAATCTGGAAATTCCATCGATATGGCCCAAGGTCAGGTCTATGCTGATGGCAAGCTTTGCGCGCTGATGGGCGGTACGTTTAGCGTCCGCAAACCGAATTGAATAGCCGAACAGCTACTTGCCCAACCGCGGGACGCATTGCACACGTATCTCATGGTTGACATTCTGCACGATCCTGTCTAGCCGCTAAGCCGCAGAATTCTGGGACTAAGCAGGGCTCTGCAAGGCGCGCGCCCGTAGCTCAGCTGGATAGAGCGCGAGACTTCTAATCTTGAGGCCACAGGTTCGACTCCTGTCGGGCGCGCCAATTTTTCCTATGTGCTGAAACGCTATTTGTTGAAACCGCGTTGGACCGCGTCCATCGGTTCGGACGTGACCGGATAGCCAATGCCTTCCGGTATGCACAGGTGAACACCATCCTCGCGCTTCTCGATCGTCGGCGAGACCATCGTCACGGGATGACGGCTGCTATGCTCAGCCGCTTCCGCAAAGGAATCAAATTGCGCCAGTCGCTCCAGATTGCGCTTGGTGGGAAAAATGATTTTAACTTCCCCGGCATCCGCTTTCTCCAAAACCCCTTGCGCACTGCTCCAAAACAAATTGTAATTTTCCGTTTCATCAACAGTAGCTTCTGCCTCATGATCATCATGTGCAATCATATAGAAGCGGGTATCGAAAACACGCTTCTCAGCAAACGGCGGACACCAGCGGGTAAAGGGAATCAGCTTTTCCAGACTCAATTGCCAATCAAACTGGCTGCATATCTCTGACAATATTGTGCCTTCATTCAAGGCCGCACGCGCCTCTATCACGCGGCGCGCGCCAAGATCACCCTCCACGCCCACGGCGATACCGGTTTCCTCGACAGACTCACGAATAGCCGCGATACGCGCGCCATATTCCTCAACATCACCATGACCAAGCGCCTTGGCGAAATCATAGTCGGCTTCATCCACCCGGCCCCCTGGAAAAACCGCAGCGCCGGCGGCAAAAGCCATTTTCGACGACCGTTCAACCATCAAAAGGTCTGGCGCATTGCGGCCCGGCTGATCACGAAAAATTACCAATGTGGATGCAGGGATTGGCTTTGGCATCGGTTTTCCGGTCAGCGCGTCGATGCCGTTCGGCTTATTATTATCTGTCATTCCTTCATATGAACAGCATGGCCGCGCAATGTAAAGCTATAGAGCGCCGTGGGCGGTAAATGCCGCGATTTGCCAATGGCGGCAGTTCGTGGCAATCATCACCATATGGGCATTATCGAAATCTTGGGATTGGCCGGCAGCGTCAGCCTTTTATCGGGCTGGCGTCTATATCTTACTGTATTTGTGACGGGGCTGGCCATGCGGTTGCAATGGATCAGCTTGCCTGAAAATTTGCAAATGCTCGATGCGCTTGCCAACCCTTGGGTATTGGGGATCAGCGCGGTTGGCGCCTTGGCCGAATTTTTTGCCGATAAGATATTATGGCTCGATAGTATTTGGGATACGATCCATACCCTGATCCGCCCCCTAGGCGGCGCGCTGCTTGCCCTTGCGGTCGTCGATTCGGGCGATCCAGCTTGGCAAGTCGTCACTTTCCTACTGGGTGGTGGTGCCGCACTGATGAGTCACGGCGCGAAAGCCGGCGCGCGCGCAATCGTAAACACCAGCCCGGAACCGGTTAGCAACGCAGTCGTGTCCACAGGTGAAGATGTTGCAACAGGCGGTTTGTTGATCCTTGCATTTGCCAATCCGGTGGCAGCATTAATCGTCGCATCCGTGCTACTAATCCTGTGCCTGTTCCTCGTCTATAAGGGTTATCGATTGTGGCGCAAAATAGTGTCGAGTGGGAGTTAACCGTTACCCTATCTCACACCAAGCCGAATAAATTTCCGAAACAATCCGATGGGCAGCCCGGTTGTTTTTAAGATCATTTTTCCGGTCTCTTACAGCGATAAGCTCACGAACTTGACCGTATAGCTGATGCAGATTCTTGGCAAGATCACCGCCCTTCTCCATATCCAAACTGACCATAAGCGAGTCCAATATAGTCAACAGCATGACCTGCTGATCGGTGATTTCTCGACGCTGACCTCGTTTATGAATGATGTAAATTTCATCCAATAGATTGAGCAATTCTTCAAACAATATGCTGACCAGTTCATGGGCATTGGCGTTCAAAACCCGCGCTTCTTTCCCTGCAACTGAATAGCTGGATTGCGCTGCATTCAAATTCGGCACATTCTCTCTCCCTTGTCGGAGGCTTAATCATTATCGCCATTCCAGATTGCGATTTGCTGCGTCAGATAAGTTTGCGTCGCGCGGAGGACTGACAACTGACGATCCATATTTGCAAAGCTTTGCTGCAATTGCGCGGCATATCGGTCGCTATCCTGATCCAATTTTTCACGGTCCTGAATCAAGTTTTCCCGGATCTGATCCAAACGCTTCTGCGAACTTTCAAGCGCACCATTCTCTCTTTGTAAATTGTCTCTGATTGCCTGCAAAATGCCTGCGATGCCTGGATTATTGTCATCTACCACCAAGGGATCAACAACATGCTGCAGCGTATGCGTGAACTTTCCGTTCAATCTGCCAACGGCACTCTATCTGCTGGTGACCGTACCAACCTGCAAACAGAGGTTGCCGCCCTGATATTACAAATTGGTGATGTTGCTACCCGGACCGAGTTCAACAATGTTGCGTTGTTGGATGGTAGTTCTCCAACCATCAATATCCAAACCGGCTCCGCAGCAAACGAAACCGTCGTCGTTACCCTGGCCGATGTCACGGCAGTAACTCTGGGCGTTGATGCGCTTGATATCAGTACTGAAGCAGGAGCAAACGCCGCTTTGGCAGCTCTCGATACCGCCATGGATACCGTAACGACCGCACAAGCTTCTCTTGGTGCATCGCAAAATCGGTTGCTCGCGACCGTTTCCAACCTGACCAGTCGCGTGGCGAATATCACGGAATCACGCTCTCGCATTGAAGATGTCGACTTTTCCGGGGAGACCACCGCTCTGGCTAACGCGCAGATATTGAGTCAGGCATCGACCGCGATGCTTGCTCAGGCCAATCAGTCGCAACAAGGCGTTCTCAGTTTGATCCGTTAAGCATCTGGTCCTGCTTAATGGGTTATACGACCCCCGGTGCTTGTCAGTTCCCACAACCGGCGCCGGGGGTTTTCTATGTTAATCAGGGGAACATGTGCCTGCTTTTGCTTGCCTTTTGAAAGCGATAAATTAGCGTGACCCGCTATATAGGAGCGGAACGATATGGCAGCGCAAGATATTTTGGTGATTGACGAAGGCACGACGTCTACCCGTGCCATGCTTTTCGGTATCGACGGAAAGCTCCACGGATCACAACAAGAAGAACTGCAGCAATATTATCCAGTTACCGGTTTGGTAGAACATGATGCCGCCGAGATATGGGACAAGACACTGCGGTGCTGCCAAAAGATGATTGACCAGGCCGGTGGCGCAGAAAAAATTGCCGCTATTGGCATCACAAATCAGCGGGAAACCATTGTGGCTTGGGACAAGCGCACTGGTGAACCCTTGTGCAAGGCAATTGTTTGGCAAGACCGTCGCACCGCAGATATCTGCAACGCGCTAAAAGCCAAAGGGATGGAACCTATGGTGCAGGCCAAAACCGGACTACTACTTGATCCCTATTTTTCCGGCAGCAAAATTGGCTGGATGTTACAAAATCATCCAGAGCTGCTGTCAGCTGGTGACAATTTGGCGTTCGGAACCATAGAATCCTATCTCATATTTCGCCTCACCGGTGGTCTTCATATCACCGATGCCAGCAATGCCAGTCGCACCATGTTGATGGCTTTGGATGATACAGATTGGGATGATGAATTGCTGGAACTATTCGCGATTCCGCGCAAAGCATTGCCAGCCATTGTCGATTGCGCTGGAGATTTAGGGCAGACATCGATGCAACTGTTCGGCGCGCCCATCGCAATATGTGGTTCTGCTGGGGACCAACAGGCGGCCACCATCGGGCAAGCGTGCCTTAGCGTCGGTCAAACCAAAGCGACTTTTGGAACGGGCGCGTTCGTGCTGACGAATAACGGTGAAAAGCCACCACAATCAAAGAACCGGTTGCTGTCCACCGTGCTATATCAGCTAAACGGTAAGCGAACATATGCCTTGGAGGGATCCGTGTTTGTAGCTGGCAGCTTAATGCAATGGCTCCGCGACGAGGTCGGTTTGATCACCTATGCCGGTGAAAGCGAAGAACTGGCGCGGTCCGTCGACGATAATGGCGGCGTGTATCTCGTCCCCGCCCTATCTGGACTGGGAGCGCCCCATTGGAAAGCGGACGCCACAGCAACCATTTCTGGCCTCAGTTTTTCGTCCACAAAAGCCCATATCGTGCGAGCCGCACTCGAGGCGATGGCCTATCAATGTCACGACTTGAAGACTGCGTTTTCCGCCGACGGAACCGACTGGCAAAGCCTGCGCATTGATGGCGGTATGGTGGCCAATGACTGGATGGTTCAGGATCTTGCCAATATGTTGAATATTCCAGTCGAGCGACCTGAGTTTTTTGAGACGACAGCACTTGGCGCCGCGATGCTTGCTGCAGTTGGCGCCGGAATTTACGCATCGTTGCAGGATGCTTCTATAATGATAACAGGTTTAGAAACATATCAATCGTCCATAGAAGAACCGCAGCGTCAGATGCGGATAGCCGGATGGAAGAAAGCAACAGAAGGCGTTTTGCGTGACTAGGCCGACTATATCTATTTTGTACTGAAACCGGGTCGTCTATTTGACGTAGTTGTCTGAAAGCCGTTCCAAACATGGCCATTGTCGATTTTCTTCACAAAATGCCCTTGGTCGTTGTCAGATTTAAAATTGAAAAGATCAATATCGATAGCTTGATCAAATTGCATACCGAATTCTCGCCCTTCTACCCAGCGCACAGTGCCTGAGACTTTTCCATAGCCTGACTTTTTAATCATGATGGATTGTCCAGGGTGTAATTTTATGGGCGAGGTCGCGCGAATACCAAATGTCGAAAGGTTGCGAACAAAGGATGCATGCGGTCCTGAACCATCAGCGAACAGTTCGATTTTTACGAGTTTTCGAATCCTCGGCTCGCGTAAATCTGCCTGCTTAGTGCTGCTATCCTCATTTTCGAATGCCTTAACCATCCTTACGATCCAATATTATGGGTTCATTGATAAGAACGGCAATTTCTTTGAATATTAAGGCTTCCCAGCAAAAAAATAGTCAGATCTTAACCATGAAGATGATCGTTGACGCTGTGATACAGCGACTCGATAGTCTGTCAGTGATGCGAAAATATATGAATCAATCACTCCATTCCATGGCGATGCGCCTCATTTCCGTGACGCGTCGGCCGATCACAAACGGTCAAAAAAAAGCCCACCAATTGGCGGGCCTTTTTATCTATTTTAAGAAACGCTTATGCGTCTTTTTTCTTCTTCTCTGATTTCACGTCGGCCCAAATGGACTTGTAGGACAAGAAGGCAAGAATCGTCGCAATCAGCAAGAACGCTAAAACGGCCCAACCAGTTTGCTTCTGCTTAATCAGCGATGGTTCTGCTGTCCAAATCAGAAAAGCCGAAACATCTTCAGCCATCTGAGACAGTGTCGCTTCTGTCTCATCCGAATATGTAACCTGACCGTCTGCAGTAATAGGCGGTGCCATTGCGATGTTGAGGTTCGCAAAATATGGATTGTAGTGCAAACCTGAACCAGGACGGTTAGCTTCCGGAAGTTTCGCTGGCACCTCAGCATAGCCAGTCAGCAGCGAATAAATATAAGGCGCTCCGCCTCCACGCGCTTTGGTGATAAGCGAAAGGTCTGGCGGAATTGCGTTGTTGTTAGCCGCAGCCGCCGCAACATTGTTGGCGAAAGGTTTGGGAAACTTATCAGCTGGAATCGATGGACGGGTTGATGCTTCACCAGTGTTTGGATCAATATCAGGCGTTTCGATCGGCCAATTTGCCGCAATCGCCTTCACTTCATCTTCACTATAACCAAGGTCAGAGAGGTTGCGGAAAGCAACCAAACGGAGGCCATGGCACGCCGCGCAAACTTCTTTGTAAACCTGAAACCCGCGTTGCAACTGTTGATTGTCAAACTTTCCGAAAGGACCATCGCTCGCGAAAGAAACCTCTTTGGGCTTCTCATGAAATTGATATTCGACAGCTTTCACCGGTGGATTGCTGACATATTCGACCGCGCCGCGCCCGAACGAATAGACCATCATTCCAGCAAAGAACAAACCGATCAATATTCCGAAAAATCTTACCATTACTCAGATCCCTGTTTCTTAGCTGGCTTGTTGTAGTGGTTTGCCGATCACCGCTTCGGTTATCGAATTTGGCAACGGTGCCGGTTTCTCGATCCGAGAAAGCAGCGGCAATACGATCAGGAAGTGCGCGAAATAATAGGCACTCGCGAGCTGGCTCAGCATCACATATGGCTCTTCAGCCGGCGCTCCGCCGCAAATGCCGAGTATGACAATGCATGGGACCAGACCGAACCAAAAGAACTTTTTGAACCGCGGACGATAGTCGCCAGAACGTACTGGTGAACGGTCCAACCAAGGCAGGAAGAACCAGACCAATATGGCCGAGAACATGGCCAGCACACCCAGTAGCTTTGCTGGAACAAAGAAGAAGTCAAAAGTGAAAGCCCGCAAAATGGCGTACCAAGGCCAGAAATACCATTCGGGAACGATATGGGCCGGCGTCGACAGTGGGTTGGCCGGAATATAATTATCCGCGTGGCCCAAGGCATTTGGCATGAAAAACAACATGGCTGTAAAGAAAATCAGCGCGAGGCCCACGAACCAGCCATCTTTCGCCGTATAGAATGGATGGAAAGGAACAGTGTCCTGCTTGCCCTTTACGCTTACGCCTGTCGGGTTGTTCGAACCGGGAATATGCAATGCCCAAATGTGCATGATAATCACGCCGGCGATAACGAATGGCAATAGATAGTGCAGCGAGAAGAACCGGTTCAGCGCAGCATTATCTGGCGCAAAGCCGCCCAACAACAGCTCTTGGATCGGTTTGCCGACCAGCGGTATAGCTTCAAACAGGCCGGTAATAACTTTCGCGCCCCAGAAGCTCATTTGACCCCAAGGAAGCACATAGCCCATGAAAGCCGTTGCCATAGCGAGCAGGTAAATCACCACACCCAGCAGCCAGATCATCTCCCGTGGCGCCTTGTAAGAGCCATAATAGAGACCACGACCAATATGCAGATAAATAGCGATGAAGAAGAAGCTAGCGCCGTTGGCGTGAGCATAGCGGATCATCCAACCGCTGTTGACGTCACGCATGATATGCTCAACGGAATCGAATGCAATATTCGCATTGGCGGCATAGTGCATCGCCAAAATGATGCCTGTCACAATCTGAATGACCAGGAAAAGTCCGGCAAGTGAGCCGAAGTTCCACATGTAATTCAAATTACGCGGCGTTGGATAACCAGCACCAAGACTATTATAAATCAACCGACCGACTGGAAGTCTGTCGTCCATCCACTGACCAAATTCAGTGGTTGGTTTATATTGCTGTGCCCATGGAAAACTCATTTTTTCTTGCCCCTAGCCGATTTTCACGACGGTATCTGATAGGAAACTATATTCCGGTACTTCCAAATTGGTCGGCGCGGGCCCTTTGCGGGTCCGGCCTGCCGTATCATAGTGCGAACCATGACATGGGCAGAAATAGCCGTCATATTCGCCTTTGACTTCACCTTGTGCAGCACCAAGCGGTACACAACCAAGGTGCGTACAAACGCCCAACGTAATGAGCCAATTTTCTTTGCCTGGCTGTGTCCGATCCGCGAGTGTTTCCGGATCACGAAGACCTGATATGTCGACTTTGTTAGCAGCCTCAATCTCGGGGGCTGTCAAATTGCGAATGAAAATTGGCTGTTTGCGCCAGCTGGTTTTGATCGCTTGGCCTGATTCGATACCCGAAATATCGACCTCGATCGATGACAGCGCCAGAACGTCAGCGCTTGGGTTCATCTGATTCACCAGCGGAAACACTGTGGCGACCACGCCCACGCCAGCGAAACTCACTGCCGCAATATTGATGAAATCCCGGCGACGAACGCCGCCAATTTCTGGTTCCGAAACAGCCGGGTCACCAGATTCAACCGCGGTATCAATACTAGCCATGCAAACATGCCCTTACGTTTGTTAGTACCCCTATCTGCCAGATCGAAGCAAAAGCCTCAATACGATAATCGGCAGGTATTTGCGCGCCTGATAGCCGCGAAGACTATGGTTTGCCAACAGTCAATTTTTGATTGACCGAACATTATAAATAACCCCATGCAGGACATGTCATGAGAGTAGCCCTTTACCAACCCGATATTGCCGGAAATTTAGGAACGATTTTAAGGACATGCGCATGTTTTGATGTCGCTGTCGATATCATCGAACCCTGTGGTTTTCCTTTTAGTGATCGCAGCTTAAAACGCGCAGGTATGGACTATTTTGATCATGTCGATTTCACACGGCATGCAGATTGGAACGCATTTCTGGCCACTGTCGATTCACTATCAGCCCGGCTCGTCCTGCTGACAAGCAAGGCACAGGCCGCTTATCATGAATTCCCGTTTCGACCAGATGATATATTGCTGTTTGGTTCGGAGAGTTCGGGCGTACCCATTGATGTTAATCAACGCGCAGACGAACGAATCACCATAAAGATGAAAAACGGTATGCGTTCATTGAACCTTGCCGTCTCTGCGGGCATGGCGCTCGGCGAAGCGCTCAAACAAACGGGACAATTTTCCAAATGACGATAAAACGGCCAATTCGACAAAATGACAAGCCACTCGATGATCAACAATCTCGGGCCCAGTCATGGTTTGCCACATTGCGCGATGATATTTGCGCCGAATTTGAGGCCATCGAAGCCGAAGCGGGCAGTGATGCAAAGTTTGATTATCTGTCTTGGGATCGCGAGAATCCAGATGGTAGTCCCGGCGGCGGCGGCGTCCGCGGAGTCATCAACGGCAAGATATTTGAAAAAGCGGGCGTCAACATTTCTACCGTCGATGGAACGTTCAGCGAGGAATTTGCCAAGTCGATCCATGGCGCTGCGGAAAATCCTCATTTCTTTGCGACGGGCATAAGTTTGGTCGCCCATATGGCAAACCCCCACGTTCCGGCAGTACATATGAACACCCGTTTCTTATGCACCACAAAAAGATGGTTTGGCGGCGGGGCCGATCTCAACCCGCCCATTCCCTATGAAGAGGATACGTCCGACTTTCATGCCCGCCTGAAACAAGCTTGTGATGCCCATGATCCGAACTATCATGCCAAATATAAGAAATGGGCGGACGACTATTTCTATATCCCGCACCGGCAAGTTCATCGCGGGGTCGGCGGGATATTTTATGATCATCTAGAGCTCGAGGCAGACGACGATTTCGGCAAGCATTTTGCTTTCACGCAGGATGTGGGCCGTGCTTTTCTGGATATTTTCCCAAAACTGGTGCGAAGGCGCATGGGATTGCCTTGGACGGAGGAAGAAAAAGAGCAACAACTTATATGGCGGGGGCGCTATGCTGAGTTTAACCTAGTCTATGATCGCGGCACGACCTTTGGATTGAAAACCGGCGGTAATGTTGACGCTATATTAATGAGTCTGCCACCCGAGGCGAAGTGGACCTGACGAGAGGAACGATATTGACCATAGACGTGCCGGAAGGCCATATCCCCACGATCACCACCTATTTTGAGATGACTGACCGTCCCGTGGTAAAACGGCAAGATGGACCTCTCAAACTGGCCAAGTGGAACGCGCCTGAACCAGCTGAATATTTGTCACTCTTTCGGGCCGTAGGGAACCGATGGATGTGGACTTCGCGGCTGTTGATGGATGAAGATGCACTGCGTAACATTCTCCATCATGACGCCGTTGAGGTTTATCTGATTGAAAAAGATGATAGACAAATCGGCCTGCTCGAACTCGATTTTCGGGAACCGAAACAATGTGAAATCGGTTTTTTTGGAATAATCCCCGATATGAACGGTCAAGGATATGGCCGGTGGCTGATGGCCGAAGCACTCAATCGCGCTTGGCGTCCCGAGATTTCCAGAGTCTGGCTTCACACCTGTACCGAGGACTCTCCACGGGCTATTCCATTTTACATGAGCTCCGGTTTCACCCCCTATAAACGCGAAATCGAGATTAACCCCGATCCCCGTTTGACTGGACAGCTACCGATGGACGCCGGGTCACATATTCCGATCATTCCGCTGAACAACTCGTAAGATCAGTCGAACACTTCTCCGACTTTGGAGCTTTGTCCGGTAAGTTGATGGTAAATCGATGCGATTATGACCGTGAACAAAATTTGCGTCGCAGCGCCGCCAATAGCAGCCACCAGATTTTCAATGAACGGCCAACCTGCGCCACTCGTGGCTAGGCCGGTAATGACCCCAACGATCATCTGAATGACGCCAACCGTTATCGCGGCGATAATCGCGATCATCAGGATAAGTAACAATATAGAAAATCCGTTGTCCTTGGTGCTCTGCCAGCTTTTCTTTAGAACTTCGATAGGGTTTCTCTCACCCTGATCAGCAATGATCATCGGCACCAGGATGAGGCGACATGCGACATACAGTCCCGGAATGATAAGCAGCATGAAACCCGCAAATGTTGCAACTCCAGTTAAAATATTCGCGAGCAGAAAGATTAGAAATAGCCGTAACGCTTTACTCAAATCGTCCGCCACTGTGCCGCTATGCGAAGGAGCAATCGTAAAAAAGATCACGAATCCACCAAAGCTAAGCAACAGATTCGACACTATAACTGCCGTAGCATTTTCTTTGAAAAAAGCCGAATAGGCTTCCGTAATCGCATTTAGATCCTCTGTTCCGGTCAAAGCGGGTTGACCAACGAACTGGGCCATCAGCAAGGTTGGCAGGAACACGAAAACACCTGCTATCGCTAGAATCGCCTCCTTATGATCCCGCAAAATTGTCATCGCGCCGTTCCAGCATTGCATATAATTGAGCTTCATTGGCTTAACCCTTGGGTTTATATTTCATTGATCGCACTCTTGCCACCGGCGCGCCAATTGTGCACGGAAATTTTATGACCCGTTTGTTGAACATTGAATGGCGCATCAGCGATGCCCCAATTGCCTATCCCGATGCTTTGGCAGAAATGGAGCAGCGCAATGCTGCCATATATAATGACGCTCAGTCCGAACTCATCTGGCTACTGGAACACCCTCCGCTTTACACCGCCGGCACAAGTGCAGATCCTTCCGAGTTGCTCAGTCAGGAATTTCCGGTCTTTGAAACCGGTCGCGGTGGCCGCCATACCTATCATGGACCGGGTCAACGGGTTGGCTATGTGATGCTTGACCTTAAAAAACGCCAGGCGGATGTCCGCAATTTTGTGCACGCGCTGGAAGACTGGGTCATCAGAGCTTTGCACGAATTCGATGTGGAAGCGCGAGCCGTAGAAGGCAGGGTTGGTATCTGGTGCAATACGCCCCGGGGGGAAGAAGCGAAAATCGGTGCCATCGGAATCCGGATACGCAAATGGGTAACCATGCATGGTTTTGCGGTGAACATTGATCCTGACCTGAGCCATTTTGGCGGAATCATTCCCTGTGGGATCAGTGAATATCCCGTCACCAGCCTAAAACAATTGGGAATCCAAGCGTCATTGCACGACTTCGATGCAGCCTTGAAAAAAACCGCTCCCGATTTTCTCGCGGCAATTGATAAAAAAAACTGACAGGATATGCTTCCGTCCACAATCGAATAGGAAAAATAATGATGAAATTGATCAAAGCTACCACGACAGCCATTTTTGCACTTTCTGTTGTGGCTTGTTCTGGCGATCCTGAAGCACCGGAAGCCGATACAATTACCGAAACTCGCATGGACGAGGTTGATGTTATCGATGGTACAATCAGCGACGACATGGTCGACGTCGATACGCAGAATACTGGTGAAGAATTAGCCGATGGCGAAGATAGCGACGAAGAAATCAGCGAAGAAACATCCGAAGCCGAAGAATAAAGTTTAGGCCAACCCTAAAATCTTGTGGGTCTGTAACGATAGACGCCATTTGGGATGGGTCTGCACAAAGGTGATTGCTTGTGCCAGATTTTCATCATTGGCGGCCTGATCCAGACGCGCATCCATTGGCTGCAGCAAATGATTGGAAAAATCCCAATCCTGCATAGCTTCCCAGTCACTGCCTGATTGCGGCCAGACGAGCTTCAGCTCATCGCCAGAGCGCTGCACAGTTTCACTGCCAGCCTTGGGACTGATGCAAATCCAGTCAATGGAGCGCGGTACGGTCAGCGTACCGTTGGATTCAATCGCAATTTCAAACCCGGCCTCGTGGAGTGCGTCGATAAGTGCATCGTCCACTTGCAACATAGGCTCGCCGCCAGTGAGCACAACGAAACGAGCGGCATCGCCCTCACCCCATTGGGCAGTAACAGCTGCTGCAAAAGCCGCAGCCGTCTGAAAGCGCCCACCGCCTTCGCCGTCCATTCCGACAAAGTCAGTATCACAAAACTGACAGACAGCGGTCGCGCGGTCTTTTTCAAGCCCTGACCAAAGATTGCAACCGGAAAAACGAGCGAACACTGCCCGTCGTCCGGCCTGTACACCCTCGCCTTGTAAGGTCAGAAACATTTCTTTGACGGCGTAGCTCATGGCGAAAGCGCATAGCGGGTAGGATCCGCGATACCTGCTTCTTCAAAACCTTTTTGACGGAGCCGACAGCTATCACAATAGCCGCAATGCAGATTTCCTTCCGCCGGATCATAGCAGGACCAGCTCAACGCCGGATCAATGTCAAGCCGTCTCGCTTCCTTGGCGATATCTGCTTTGGTCATATATTGCAGCGGCGTCTGTATCGTAAAACCGCTACCTTCATCCCCTGCTTTGGTCGCAAGGTCAGCCAATCTTTCAAACCCTTGAATAAATTCGGGACGGCAATCAGGATAACCGGAATAGTCCAATGCATTGACCCCGATAAAAATGTCCCGAGCATCGCGCGCTTCGGCCAAACCAAGGGTTAACGACAAGAAAATCAAGTTACGCGCCGGCACATAGGTTACTGGAATATCATTGGTAACGCCGGATTTGGGTACATCAATATCATCCGTCAAAGCGGATCCACCAAAACGGCTGAGGTCCAGTGGCAGGATGATATGCTCACTAACGTCCAGCTTCGCAGCGATTTGAACAGCGGACTGCAGTTCAATTTTATGCCGCTGATTATAGTCAATCGTCAGCGCGACAATATCATAGCCCTCCTCCCGCGCCATCGCGGCAGATACCATGGAGTCGAGTCCGCCAGACAGCAGGACAATAGCCTTTTTATGATTATGAGACATGCCCGCCCCGCTAATCCCCTTCGCGGTGACAATCAAGTGCTAGACAGGCCTTTTGGGATGCATTGGCGAGAAGATGTCAAAAAAATAGGCCGCTTTTCCATTGGAATGCGGCCTAGTTGGGTTTCTAGTCGAAACCGGAAGGGAGAAAGTCATGCCGAAACATGATGATCTCTCTTTAAACCCGACATGGTAAATATTTAGTTAACAGCCGGATCTTCAGACCCGAACTTAACAAGCGCCCGTCCGGCGGCCCTCTACATTAAAAGAAAATGGCGCGTTGCCTTCGATACCCTGCGACTGAATTTGAACTAGACCGCTGGATTCGCGTTTAATTGTGGTCACTCCATGATCGGAACTACCGCACTTGTAGCTCACCCGAACGCTGTTAGGCGTATCCTGGATGACATAGCGCGAACAGGACGTTCCGCTATGCTGAATTTGTAGCAATATTGCCGGGTCGCCTAGGCAGACTTTCTGACCCCCATCGCTGGAACCACGCGATTTCAGCGTCCATTCACCCTTTTGCAGCCCGTTCAGCAATGCTAAATCCGGAGCTTGTGCTGGTGCCGAAACAGAAAAAGCGAAAAGGGCGGCTGTTGACGCGCTGATCACCTTTATCAGTGTAATACCCTTCATGCCCTGCTTCCTTCGTTATTGCTGATGATAAAACGGAAAAACCGCACTGTGATTTACTGGCGATGGAATATGGCCAATATGCGCCCAAATACGGCGATTTATAGGATGTTTCAGACAAATTTGTTGAATAATCAGTCTATTATCTAACAGTATCAGTTATTTAGACTGGCACTCGAAATGCTAAACTTCTTACTACAAAATGCACAATCAATCGAGATTGCGCCGTCTTCTCCCACCATATCCTCCTTATCTTCTTTCGGGAATCGTGCGATCACGTCCCTGATATGATCTTCATTACAGCGGCAACCCTTAACGAGCGGTTTACCGCTCAAAACCCTCACTTCGTCGCTCTCGCTAAACAGGCGCCAGAGCAAATCTTCCATAGGCAGTCCGCTATCAACCAGCTCTTTCTCTTGAACGCTGCTGCCCATAATCGCGACATGCTCCCATTCCGGATGATTCATCCGAACGTGCAACCGCTCCTTGCCTTCCTCACCATCAGGAAGATGTTGGACCAGCAAGCCCCCAGCGACCGTTTGATCGCCATCCACCGATAGCGCTACGCGGATGACCGTCGGTATTTGCTCCGATTGCATAAAATAATTCTGTACAGCCTCTGCCAGATTTGCGCCCTCCAATGGGACAATGCCTTGTGAACGTCCGCGCGGTTTGGGATGATCGAAGGTAATCGCCAAATACCCCTTGCCGAATAAAGCCATCAAGCTAGGCTCCTGCGGCTGACTGGCAAGCCGTTCGGCATCAAACTGGACATAACCGCGCACATCGCCATCTTTATAATCGCAAGCTAGCAAACTGATCACACCGCTTTCGGTCTGCGCCTGCAAAGTTAGCTGTGCCTCTTCTTCTTTGAGAAGAGCGCCGAGTAGAGACGTCAGACACACAGCTTCAGCCAGTAAAGATTTGATCTGCAGTGGGTAGTTATGCGCGGATAATATATCGTCAAGCACCGGCCCCAAACGCACCGCTCGCCCCCGGCAATGTTTGGCGGGGATGGAGAAAGACAGATTTTTATCGATCAACGTCGGACTATCTGAATTCTCAACCATCAGATTTGCCCGAAAGCCCAGCGGAGAACAGATTTCTGGGCGTGAATGCGATTTTCCGCTTCGTCCCAAACCAGCGACTGCGGCCCGTCAATGACTGACGGCATAACCTCTTCGCCGCGATGGGCGGGAAGGCAGTGTAAAAATACTGCATCAGCTTTGGCTTTTTCCATAATCACGTCGTTGACTTGATATGACATCATAGCTTCCATTTTCTCATCAGCATGCGCCTGCCCCATCGATACCCACGTATCGGCGACAACCACATCAGTACCGGCTGCGGCTTCCATAGCATCACGGAACACTGTGATGTTGGCTCCGGCTGCCTGCGCTGCCGTGATGAAACTCTCGTCCGGATCATAGCCTTCCGGGCAGCCGATACGGACGTTGAACTTCATCAAGCCTGAAGCCTCGACAATGCTGTTCAGAACATTGTTACTGTCACCTAGCCATGCCACTTCCAGTCCGGGCAGCGCTTTACCGTGCTCGACGAGAGTGAGCAGGTCTGCGACGATCTGACATGGGTGCGACAGGTCAGTCAGACCGTTTATCACCGGCACACTGGCATTGGCCGCCAGTTCTTCGATTTTCGCATGATCATCGGTCCGGATCATGATCGCGTCGCACATGCGCGACAGGACTTTGGCAGTGTCCGCAACAGTCTCGCCTCGGCCAAGCTGCATAGAGCCGCTATCCATAACGATACTCGTCCCGCCTAATTGGCGGATCGCAATATCGAAAGATACGCGCGTTCTCGTGCTGCTCTTTTCAAAGATCATCGCCAACACATGGTCCGCAAGTGGAGCATCTGCATCCGCCTTACCCTTGGGCCAAGTTTTGCGCGCTTCTTTCCGGTCAATGGCATCACCCAGCATTGCGGCAAGTGCATTACCACCTGCATCACCGAGGTTCAGGAAATGCCGGGTCATGATTCAGGTGCCTTATAGTCGGCGGCCCCGGCTGATAGTTTTTCGATAAAGGTCGCAATATGGCTTTCATCGATGTTGAGCGGCGGCAATATCCGCAATGTGTTATCACCTGCTGCCACTGTCAGCAGCCCGTGATGATCGCGCAGATGTGCCACAAAAGAGCGCGTTTCCTGAGTCATGGTGATGCCCAGCATCAGGCCATGACCACGAACGCCGGTAAACAAGGCTGGATAATTACCGATAAATTGCTCAATCGCTGAACGCAGTTTTCCGCCGATGTCCCGAACATGTTCGAGAAACTCATCATTCGCGACAACATCCCAAACCGCATTACCTGCAGCCATAGCCATTGGGTTACCACCATAAGTTGATCCGTGGGTTCCAGGCACCATGCCGCGCGCTGCTTCTTCGGTCGCCAAACAGGCGCCAAATGGAAAACCGCCGCCAATGCCCTTTGCACTCGCCATGATGTCGGGAGTTATTCCGTAAAGCTCATGCGCATAAAGGGCGCCGGTCCGCGCAACACCGCATTGCACTTCGTCGAGAACCAGCAATATGCCATGTTTGTCGGCTAAGGCACGAAGCCCTTTCATAAAGGCTTCGGATGCCGGACGGACACCGCCCTCACCTTGCACAGGCTCAACGAGAAACGCAGCCGTTTTTGGGCCTATCGCAGCTTCTGCGCCTTCCAGGTCGTCAAAATCGACATATTTAAATCCATTGAGCAGCGGAGAAAAACCGTGATGCATTTTTTCTTGGTTGGAAGCAGAGATGGTCGCCATCGTCCGTCCATGAAAGGCATTCTTAAAAGTGATAATTTCGAACCGGTCGCTGCCTTGCGACTGATGATAGACCCGCGCCGCTTTGATCGCACATTCGACCGCTTCAGCGCCGCTATTGGTAAAAAATACCGTGTCAGCAAATGTCGTATCGACCATCCGTTGGGCCAGTTTTTCGCCTTGTGGACTGCCATAAAGATTAGACACATGCATCAGCGTCGCTGCCTGCTCTCGTATCGCCTTGGTTAAATGCGGGTGGCCGTGGCCCAAAAGGTTCACCGCAATGCCAGTGGCAAAATCGAGTGCGCGGCTGCCATCTTCGGAAATCAACCAGGCGCCCTCGCCTCGTACCGGACGAAAACCACACCGAGGATATACGGGCATGAGCGGGGTAATCGTCATCTTACTTTCCTTCCAAAAAATGGTCGCAACAAAACAGAAAAGGCGACCCGATTGGCCGCCTCTTTCAAGCTCTAGCCTTATATGACTGAAAAAGAAGAGGGTCAATCTTTGCAGCGCACAGTCTGTGATCATCCATTGCAATACCGCTTGATCGATTGAGTCAATCAAACAGAATGTTTTAATTGATTTAGCGACAGGGTGATTTTGTATTATGAAAGTGATAATTTCAGCCCATATACCCCAATATAACAAGGAGAGATTCGCATGGATATGAAGACACCCGGAGCCAAAATAGAAGGTTGCCCAATGGGCTTTGACGGCGGTGTTCGTTCCCTTCTGGGACGCCAGAACCAAGATTGGTGGCCAAATCAGTTACAGCTTAATATTCTTAGCCAAGGCGGAACCTCCCCTGACCCAATGGGCGACGACTTCAACTATGCCGAAGCTTTCAAGTCTATCGACTATCAAGGTCTCAAAGATGATCTGACGGCTTTAATGACCGATAGCCAGTCTTGGTGGCCTGCAGACTATGGTCATTATGGACCATTTTTCATTCGAATGGCATGGCATGCTGCTGGTACTTATCGGACCGCAGATGGCCGTGGCGGCGCTGGCGAAGGGCAGCAACGCTTTGCGCCTCTTAACTCATGGCCTGACAACGGCAACCTTGATAAAGCGCGCCGTCTGCTTTGGCCGATCAAACAAAAATATGGTGAAAAAATAAGCTGGGCAGACTTGTTCATCTTGGCCGGTAATGTCGCCATTGAATCTATGGGCGGACCTGTATTCGGTTTCGGCGGCGGTCGTGCTGATACGTTTGAACCTCAGCGAGACATCTATTGGGGCAACGAAGATCAGATGGTCGACGAAGGTGTTCAGACCCGTATCGACCCGGATAAGGACCTGACGCTCGAAAATCCACTTGCAGCCATTCAGATGGGACTTATTTACGTCAATCCAGAGGGCCCCGGCGGAAACCCCGACCCAGCCCTTTCGGCTCGTGATATGCGCGAAACCTTTGCCCGCATGGCGATGAATGACGAGGAAACAGTAGCGCTAACCGCTGGCGGTCACGCCTTTGGTAAAGCCCATGGTGCTGGTGATGCAAACCTCGTTGGCGTCGCCCCAGAAAATGGCGATATCACCGATCAAGGCTTGGGCTGGTTGAGCACGCATGGTTCCGGAGTGGGCGGCGATGCCATCACGTCCGGACTCGAAGGCTCATGGTCTTCCACCCCGACGCAATGGAACGGCAATTATTTCCGCCTCCTGCTCGACTATGACTATGAATTGGTAAAGAGCCCCGCTGGTGCCCAGCAATGGCAGCCGATTGACCAGAAGGAAGAAGACATGGCCCCGCATGCCGCTGACCCTTCCAAGAAGGTACCAACAATGATGACCACCGCCGATATGGCGCTGAAGGTCGATCCGGAATATCGCAAGGTTTCAGAGCGTTTCCGCAATGACCAAGCAGCGCTAGATGATGCATTCGCGCGCGCATGGTTCAAACTATGTCACCGCGATATGGGGCCGAAGATCCGTTATCAAGGCCCAGAAGTCCCTGCAGAAGACTTGATCTGGCAAGATCCCGTTCCTTCTGGCAGCACCATTGGAGCTGGCGATGTCGCTGCGTTGAAACAGGCTATTTTGGATAGCGGGTTGACGGTAAGTGAATTGGTCAAGGCAGCATGGGCTTCGGCGTCTACCTATCGTTCGTCCGACCATCGCGGCGGTGCCAATGGCGCACGTGTCCGCCTTGCTCCACAGAAAGATTGGGCAGCTAACGATCCTGCTGAACTCAGCAAAGTCATTGCCAAGCTGGAAGAAATTAAAGGTGATCATAATGTCAGTATCGCCGATTTGATCGTTCTGGGCGGAACCGCTGCTGTAGAAAAATCAGCGAAAGATGCCGGTTTTGACATTACAGTGCCGTTTACAAGCGGACGCGGTGATGCAACCGACGAGATGACGGACGCCGAAAGCTTTGAGCCACTAGAGCCAAAAGCCGATGGTTTCCGCAACTATCTCTCGGCCAAACATAGCGTTCCAACCGAAGAACTCATGCTGGATCGCGCTTCATTACTGAAACTGAGCGTTCCAGAAATGACGGTGCTTGTCGGCGGCTTGCGGGCACTGGGTGCCAATAGTGGCAACAGCACGCACGGTGTTTTGACGGATCGTCCAGGTCAATTGACCAACGACTTTTTCGTCAACATGCTGGACATGAGCACCGTTTGGGAAGCCGTCGCTGGCAGCGATGAAGAAGAATTTGTCGGCAAAGATCGCAACAGCGGCGCACAGCGCTGGACTGGCACGCGGGCTGACCTGGTCTTCGGTTCAAACTCTCAATTGCGCGCAGTTGCCGAAGTTTATGCGGAAAGCGGACATGAAGAGAAGTTCGTCAAAGACTTTGTCGCAGCATGGACCAAGGTTATGAACGCGGATCGTTTTGACCTCGCGTAATTTAGCGAACGGGTCGCAAACCTAAGAATGGCTCGCCGGGAAACTGGCGAGCCATTTTGGATTCATAGCTTTGCTTTTGATTTTTCCCAATTCTGTCCGTCAAATTTCGTAATGTTCGGCTGTAAATCATGCCCTGCGTCCAAACAGTTATAGTTGACGCTCCAGCTCTCAGGATGGGACCGCGGCTGGCAGAAGCTTTTCACCCCGCAATGCTTGCAGAAAAGATGATCCGCTTGCTTGCTGCCAAATTTATAACTGGTGAGATCATCTGTGCCTTGGAGCAATTCAAACCGATCATGCGGTATGAACAGATGCAAAAAGCCAGTGCGCGCGCAGATGGAGCAATTACAATCCAGCATCTCCGGACGTTCGTCGGCCTTGGCGTTGAAACGAACGGCTCCGCAATGACAGCCCCCGGTCACTTCGATCATGGCTGGACTTGCGTCGTGTGAATATCAATGCGATTTTCCAACGTCCGGTGCACTGGGCATTTTTCAGCAATTTCTAGAAGCTTCTGACGCTGTTCGTCCGATAAGTCGCCGTGCAAACTAATCGAGCGGTCAATAACGTCGATCCGGTTATCGTCATTGTTGCAAGTGCTGCAATCTTCGACATGTTCGCGGCTATGTTCGAGTTCGATATGTACGCCCTCTAGCGGAATAGCCTTGCGGTCAGCGTACATCTTTATCGTCATGGACGTGCACGTGCCTAAAGCGGCCAGCAACAGATCATAAGGCGACGGGCCGCTGTCTTCACCGCCAAAGGATTCCGGTTCATCGGCGTGAAAAACATGTTTCCCCACCCTCACCGTCTGTTGGAACTTTCCGCTCGCGGTCTCTACCGTGACGATCGAAGGATTGGCGGCCATATTCTACTCCACTGTTACCGATTTGGCGAGGTTGCGCGGTTGATCAACATCTGTGCCCTTTGCGACAGCTACATGATAAGCGAGCAACTGGACGGGCACGGCATATACAAGCGGTGCAATAAGGGGATGGACTTTCGGCATTTCTATGGTCGCCATGCAACCATCGCCTGCTTCGGCCAATCCGGCAGCATCGGAAATCAGTACGACTTTGCCGCCGCGCGCCATCACTTCTTGCATGTTGCTTACCGTTTTCTCAAATAGCGGGCCGCTTGGCGCCAGCACGATAACCGGTACGGCTTCATCAATCAGCGCGATAGGACCATGTTTCATCTCGCCCGAAGCATAGCCCTCTGCGTGAATATAACTGATTTCTTTGAGCTTTAATGCCCCTTCCAGTGCCAACGGATAATCTGGGCCACGGCCCAGATAGAGCACATCACGCGCCGGAGCGATGAGATGCGCCATGTCGGATATGTCCTCGTCATGGGCTAGCGCCGCGTTCAGGGCGGCAGGTGCCTCAGTCAAATGCTCCACGACGTCCCGCTCTTCGTCGCGAGTCAATTTTCCTTTAACAACCGCCAAATGCGCGGCCAGCGCCGCCAACACGGCTAGCTGGCAGGAAAAGGCCTTGGTGGATGCGACCCCAATTTCCGGCCCGGCATGGGTCGGCAGCAATAGATCGGCTTCGCGCGCCATGCTGCTGGTTGGCACATTGACCACCACGGCGATTTTCTGTCCATTTTCCTTGGAGTGGCGCAGCGCGGCCAATGTATCGGCAGTCTCGCCGGATTGAGAGATAAACAACGCCAGACCGCCCGGTTCCAGCACAGGATCACGATAGCGAAATTCCGATGCAACATCGAGATCAACGGGCACACGAGCGAAGGTTTCGAACCAATATTTCGCCACCATCCCAGCATAATAGCTCGTACCACAGGCTACGATGGTAATCCGCTTGATGTCCTTTAGATCAAAATCCATTTGCGGCAGTGCAACTTGTTGTTCCAGCGGGCGGATATAGCTTTGCAAAGTTTGGGCAACCACGGTCGGCTGTTCAAAAATTTCCTTCTGCATGAAATGGCGATAATTTCCCTTTTCAATCGCCGCAGCCGATACACCCGATGTCGTGATTTCGCGCTCTACAGCTTTGTTATCTTTATCATAAATCGCCGCGCCGTCCCGAGTAACGACAACCCAGTCCCCTTCTTCGAGATAAGCGATTTTCTGGGTCAAAGGCGCAAGGGCAAGCGCATCGGAACCCAGATAAGTTTCGCCATCACCATAGCCAACCACCAACGGCGACCCAAGCCGCGCACCGATTAACAGATCAGGCTGGGAGCGGAAGGCAATCGCCAGAGCAAAAGCACCGCGCAATGTTGGCAACACAGCCTTGACGGCCTCTTCCGGAGATTTCCCATCTTCAATCTGCTCGCTCACCAAATGCGCGACGACTTCGGTATCGGTCTCGCTCTCGAATGAACGTCCGCGCACGCTCAATTCTTCGCGCAACGTTTTGAAATTCTCGATAATGCCATTGTGCACTAGCGCCACTTCGCCGGTCGCGTGCGGGTGGGCATTGCTCGTTGTCGGCGCACCGTGTGTCGCCCAGCGGGTATGCGCTATGCCGATATTGCCAGCGGCATCGTCAGTCTTCAGCACCGTTACCAGATTAGCGAGTTTTCCCTCAGCGCGGCGGCGGATCAGTTGACCACCGTCAATCGTACATATTCCCGCGCTGTCATAACCGCGATATTCCATGCGTTTCAGACCATCTACGAGACGATCCGAGACATGTCCTTTGCCAACAATTCCAATAATTCCGCACATCGTGTTTCGGGCTTTCTACTAGAGGGTATAGGGAATTCGAATACCCGGCATCTCTGACGGGAAATCCTTTATATTGCGCGTGACGAGAATGCGACCAGATACTTGAGCCGAAGCCCAGATAATCGCATGGGGGGAGCTAAGCGACGGGCGCTGTTGGCGCATCAAAGCAGCACGGCGAGATATTTCTTCGTCCAGCTCGCTTATGGCAAACAGCCGCAGAAAAGCCTCGGTATCCGTCAGCGCCGATTCAGGCGCGCTAGCCATGATTTCGATCCAGCTTATCCGACTAATCCAAGGACGACTGGTCCGTTGTAACTCTACACCCGCACGCGGTTCGTTTTGCAGCGCATCCACCACGATGCCGGTATCAAAAAAGGCTTCGATCATTGCGGCCCGCCATCCCAGTCGCTGCCGACTTTACGTTCATAGCTCCGGTCATCACCTTGCGAGTCATGGCGCGCCCAAAGACCGAAATATTTAGCGATCCCGTCTTGGCTTTCCCGCGCCCGATAAGTCTCCACGGCTTCGCGCAACAAAGCCGCACGGGACTTCCCTTGCTCCGCCGCAAGCGCGTCGAGCCATTCAACATCTTGTTCAGGGAGATCAGCGAGGATGCGAGTCATGATATATTGATATCATATCATGATATCATGTCAATCAACTTCTTAAAACGGTAGCTCGATCCTATGATCTTTCAGAACTTCTTTATAATGCTCAACGAGCCCCTCAAGTCGTTCGCATATTTCAAGCTGATCATAATATGCATCCGATTCTTTGTCGAAATTCTTAAGCGATTCTTTAGCTGAGACATAAAACGAATAAAGCGTATCACCCTGAATCAGAACCCCTGGAAATCGGCGCTCAGGGTGGCGCAATATCGCAGCATTTGTGGTGTCTGAGTAAATTTCAACAGCTTCTTTTCTCAAATTACTTCCCTGCCTTCTTCTTGGTCATTACGTCCCGAAATTTCCTCGCCCAGCCGGCTTTCCCAGTTTGTTCAGCTCGCACCAACGCCAAATCATCAGCCGCGACATCCTTGGTCAACGTTGCCCCTGCTCCAACAATCGCGCCCTCTCCAATCGTCACGGGTGCGACCAACGCGCTGTTACTGCCGATAAATGCGCCTTTCCCGATCATCGTCTTATATTTGAAGAACCCATCATAATTGCAGGTTATCGTGCCCGCACCGATATTGGCGCCCTCACCCACTTCAGCGTCGCCGAGATAGGTCAGGTGATTGGCCTTCGCGCCCTTGCCCAGCGTGGTTTTCTTCATCTCGACAAAATTGCCGACCTTGGAACCTTCTTCCATCACCGCGCCGGGACGCAGGCGCGCGAAGGGGCCGACTTTGGCATTGGCTCCAATTTGTGCGCCTTCGATATGGCTGTGGCCATAGATCGTGGCGCCAGATGCCACTGATACATTGGGGCCAAAAATCACATTGGGTTCTATGACTACATCTGAAGAGATATCCGTATCATATGAAAACCAAACAGTTTCCGGAGCAATCAAGCTAACGCCATCTGCCATGGCTTTTGCGCGGCGACGGTCTTGCCACTCGCCTTCAACAGCGGCCAGTTCGGCCCGGCTATTCACCCCGGCAACTTCGGCGGGATCATCCACTTCGATCACCGCGCTTTTCTGGCCCGGCAACATCACGATATCGGGCAGATAATATTCCCCCGCCGCGTTGTCATTGCTGATCTGGTCGAGCAAAATGAACAAGTCAGTCGAGCGTGCCGCCATTAGGCCGCTATTACACAGGTTTACGCCGCGCTCCTGATCATTGGCGTCCTTAAACTCGACCATTTTCTCGATCTCGCCCTGATCATCGGCGATAATCCGGCCATAAGCACCGGCATCATCGGGGCGGAAGCCCAGCACAACTGCTCGTGGATCGGTGCCGTTGTTCAGGCGGAAGATCATATCTTGCATCGTTTGAGCGCTAACCATCGGGACATCACCATAAAGGATCAGCACATCGCCCGCGAAGCCTTTGAGCGCATCGTGAGCTTGCGCAACGGCATGGCCAGTTCCCAGCTGGTCTTCCTGCACAGCAACCGCAATATTGCGGCCTTCGACACTCGCTTCAATCTGCTCTCGGCGCGCACCAACGACCACGACTGTGCGTTCTACGCCTATGGAATCGACGGTATCTAGTAAATGATGAAGCATTGGCTTTCCAGCAATCGGGTGCAGCACCTTGTGCGTTTCCGACTTCATCCGTGTGCCTTGTCCGGCGGCTAATATAATGGCTGCTAAAGGACGATCACTCATGCCAAAAAACTCCGAATATATAATCACTACGCTGAATTTGCGCCCCATGCCATGATGCGGTTGCTTATGCCAGCCAGATCGGTTCTATGCATGTTTATGACAGAAATATCTTTCAAAATCATCGGCTTTGATCTGGATGGCACCTTGCTGGATACCAGCATGGAGTTGGCCGCATCCCTTAATCACGCGCTGGACAGCGCCGACCGCCCACAGGTCGATGCAAGATCGGTACGTTCATTGGTCGGCATGGGCGCGCGCCATATGCTGGAGATGGCGCTGGAACAATCTGGCGGCAGTGACAAAGAGATGGTCAAAGGCTTGATGCCGGTGTTGATCGACCATTATGAGGCCAATCTAGGGCGTAATGCGCCTGCTTTTCCCGGCCTGATCAGTGCGATGGACGCGCTCCAGGATCAGGGTCTGAAACTCGCGGTGGTCACCAACAAGTTTGAAAGCCTTGCGATCAAGCTTCTTACTAATGTTGGCATGGTCGATCGCTTCGTCACCGTCATCGGCGGCGATACTATGGGCAAAGGGCGCAGCAAGCCCAAACGAGATCCGATTGACGAGATGATCCGGCGCTGTGATGGCGTGGTGGACCAAACGCCTGCCGCCTTTATCGGCGACAGCATCTTTGACATTAAAGCGGCGCAAAATGCCGGCATCGCAAATATCGCCGTAAGCTTCGGCTTTTTGCATCAGCCGGTGGAAGAATTAGGCGCGGACGCCGTTATCGATCATTATGACGAGCTTATCCCCGCTTTGGCCAAGCTTAGGCCCTAAGCTTCAAGCTTTACGCCACTTTGTCCATAAATGGCGGGTGAGCATCAGCGGCGGCATTCGGAGCCAATGAGAACGGATATAGAAGGCTTGGCGCGTGAACTTTCGATTTTCTCGGCCCCAGCCGTCACGCGCCAACAGGCGACGAATATAGAAATGGTCGGTCATGTTGGTCGAACCAGAGAGGTTCTCAGAGACAGGCGTGGCATATAGTCGCGCGGTCAGTCTGAGCGCCCGGGCGAGATGCGGTTCCAGTTGATGGAGTTTTGCGCGTACGCCTAGTTCCATCCAGAAAAGCTCATCCGCCCCTGCGAACTGACGAACGAGCCGGTCGATGTCCCACAAGTTACGCAATCCTCCCGCTAAATCACCATCGGCAAAAAGATGCGCGATCGAATGGAGCAACATATCCGCCGGTGCCATAACATAGAGACCCGAATCCAGCCGAACAGCATAATCGAGCATCGCACCGGCATTGGGTGTCGGGCCGGCGGTCAGCGGCAAAATGGTGTGATGCACATCAATCATCCGGTCTCGTTCCCGGTGAATCAGTGGGGGCAGCTCGTGCATATGATCACGATAATATTGGTCGTCATAAGGATCGGGCTTCACCCATTCCCAACCAGCGTCCAATAGCAGCTCTTCAACAGCGGTCAGCTGATCGCGCGCGACCATGATATCGAGATCTCCGATGCTCCGGCCAACGCCCGCGTCAAGATCCGCCGCAACATAGGCAGTGCCCTTCATCAACACTGTGTTACAGTTTAGCGGCGCAAGAGCACGGCCCGCGCAATCTGCTTCCCAAAGCGCCTGTCTGCGAGCAAGATCAGCGGCTTGAATCGCATCCTTCAGAACAGGTTGAATCTGTTCAGGCACTGCAACATCCGCCAAACGATGTGCCAAGCTACCGATTAAGGACTCTGCTCGGGCGATACTGATCAAGTCTGTCCAGCCAGTCCCATCAAGAGAAAGAACCGTTTCAGGCGCGCGCAACGCATCAATCAGAGGTCGAGCATCACCCATCATCACAACTGGCTCCAAAGACTATCTATCAACTCTTCCGCTTGCTCTCCCGACTGATAGTCCATTGCTTTGGTCGGAACCCTATCGACAAATTTGGTCAATGCCTGAAAACCTGTCTCGCCCAGCGCAACATAGTTGGTCGACGCCTGGGTCAGTCGCACAAAAATCTCGCTCTTCCCCATGTCGCGAAGAACCGGGTCGTAGCCAAAGCGGGGAAACAGAAGCAGCGCCGGTTTGGCGGTATCGGCCATCCGCTTCACAGCATCCAGCGGTGGGATAATATGCCGAATATCGCCTTTGGGCGTCCCAGTCAGCAAGGGGCCAAAGCGACTGTCAGGCAAAATCGCCTGCATGGCCGCAATCGCTTCATTCTTCAGACTGATGAGGCGCGGAAAACTGTGAACCATACCCGTGTCCGGATTCAGTAAGGCAAATTCATCGCCCATGAACCGCCAACCTTTTTCAGCCAACATCGCGGACAGCGTTGATTTGCCTGAACCGGACAAGCCGGTCATCAACAGTGCCTTACCATCCTTTTCCACGCTGCTGGCATGCAATAACAGATGCCGCCGCCATCCCAGCGCCATTTGCAAGTTCATGCCCATTTCAGCCGCTAACAAGCATTGGCTCAATGGTAACGGAGCTGCGTCGGGCAACCAAAAATCACCGGAGATGTGGACCGATGGCCGGATGTAACGTCGCCATGGCTTTTCGGGTTCCAACCGGACGGTAAAGTCTGCGTAACCGCCTTGCGATGCTGGATAGTCTTTATAAAGCGCGGCCAGTTGATCCAGAGGCTGCCGCCAAGTTGAGGCAACCCGGAAACGGGCAGGTCCTACGGTCAGATAAAGATGATGAAGCCCCGCCATCTGAAATCTAGACTTGTTCCACAAGGCCAAGCGTGCACAGCTCAGCCAATCTTGCCAAAACAACGTCAGCGGCATTCTCGCTATCTTCAAGATCATAGCTAACCGCGAGCCGTTGCGCGACATCACGGGCAGTTAAAGAATCTTCAGCCATAACTTCTAATATCGCCGGCACAGGATCTGCGATCATGTGCGTGATACCCGATGATTTCTGGAAAATCAGGGTCATGCTATCCAGTGGACGCTGAATTATCCCTTCCGGGGCTGTCGTGCGGTAAAGCTGGCTCATTGGCGATTACACTATTCCTGATCAAGGCATGTCATTTAAGACAATCCACTAGCATGAATATGTTAATAACCGTTGGGTTTGAAGCCGAAAATCGGTGCGCCCGCTATCGCGGCATTTGCAGAGATGCGTAACAGGTGAAACCGCTTTGTCCCGATTGCAGCCTGCGAATGTAATTCACATAGGCTTTTGACTGGTCATAGGACGTACCTGGAAGAGACCGGCCATTCATCGCGCGTTTCACTTCTTCACCAGTAAAATTGCGACCTGCTGGTGGAAATGCTCCGGGTGTATCGGGTGAGACAATTTTTCCATCAGGCCCAATATAACCGCCAGCGGCATGATTGCCGGGGACTGGAATTTCGCAATTAAGCACGGAACCTGCTGTCTGCGCCAAAGCAGGTTTGATACTGACAATAGCCGAAGCTGTCACAGCACCCATCATCAATGCGCGGCGCCGGGTTACAATAGATGCATTCTCGGAATCATTAGCTGATCCTAAAGACTGGCGACCTTGGTTTTGCTTATCCGTCATGCTTCTAAAATTCCTCTGAATATCGCCCTTAAAAGGAAAAACGATTAAATGCGAGTAAACACTGGCACCGCAAAATGAGCGTCCATAAACGGGACGAATTGGCTGAAATGCTTAACAAAGTCGATTGTTCGAAACATATATTGTTCAATGTCGCTGATCCGTCACATGATATAGCCATTGTTGTTTAAACCAAAATCCGCCTAAACATAACGCTCGCTTTTTCACTGCATCGGCAAATATGAATATAATTTCCCCTTTCCGGCTGATTTTTGCAATCCTTCTCATAGTCGGAGGATCGGCTCTGGCCTCTCAAACCTCCGCAGCCTTGATGAAAATCATCATTATGTCAGCCTTTGGCGTTGTTGCGCTCGCCATCATTGCATTGGAAGATCGCGCGCCGCCGCAGCCTGACCTCAGCGGTCTTGAAAGGCAAAAGAAACGTTTATTATATCAAGGTAGAGCAGAAGCTTATCAGGATGTAATCGACCCGATTACCGATCCCATTCTGCTCATCCGCAACGCGAAAGTAGCGGTCGCGAACCCCGCGGCTAAGAATTTTCTTGGCAATCATATTATTGGCGAGGACGTGCGCGTCGCCATTCGTCACCCCGCCGCCGCTGATCGACTTGCTAACCCCAATGCTGAGCACAGCGGAGAACCGATATTATTGGTGGGTGTCGGCAGCGCCGGCCAAAGATGGGAATTGCGTATTCATGCGCTAAACGATGGATTGAAGCTGGTACAATTGTCGGATCAAAGCAGCCGCTATGCTGCGGAACGGATGCGCACCGATTTCGTCGCCAATGCCAGTCACGAGTTAAGAACCCCGCTCGCGGCCATAAAAGGCTTCATCGAGACGTTGGAAAACCCCGAAGCCGGCAAAGATGAAGAGACACGTGCCCGATTTTTGAAAATCATGTATCAAGAAGCCGACCGCATGCAGCGCTTGGTTGAGGACCTGATGTCTTTATCTCGCATTGAAGCGGAAAAATATCAGCTACCATCAGAACCGATAAATCTCGCTGAATTGATAGCAGAAGTGAAGGCGGTCTTCCTAAATGGCCGCAACAAAAAAGATGATCATTTTGTCGTTTCGCTACCGGACAATTTACCGATGATTCAGGGCGACTACGCTCAACTGTCCCAATTGCTCCACAATTTGGTAAGCAATGCCTATAAATATGGGCGGCGGGGTAGCCCCATCTCCGTCACGGTCGAACCCAATCGGAACGAATCGATGCTGCGTCTATCGGTTATCGATCAGGGCGATGGCATCGCTCCAGAGCATATTCCTCGACTGACAGAGAGATTCTACCGCGTTGATAAGGGGCGGAGCAAATCCATTGGCGGGACCGGATTGGGGCTCGCTATCGTAAAACATATTACCGAACGCCACGGAGGCAGGCTCGAAGTGACTAGTGAGCAAGGCGTAGGCACGACCGTCACCATATTCCTGCCGGTGACCAAATCGTAGCGCCACGACCATCGGGCTCTGACTGTAATATAACTGTAATAAATATGTAACCAATAGGACACCGCTGACTTTTAAACCGCGCTCAACCGGTCGAAAATCACAGCCGATTCTTGATCAAAATTTCAACACTCCACAGAAAACGGGGATAACATAATGTTTAAGGAAATTGCGCTTTTGGCGGTATCCACACTCGCTTTGGCGGCTTGCCAAGATCAGGCATCTGGCGGACAAGGCGGAACACGCGGCGAAGTTCGGATCGTCGGCTCATCGACTGTTTTCCCTTTTGCCAAGGCCGTGGCCGAGCAATTTAGTTCAAGCGGTGGAAATACTTCACCCATCTTGGAATCCACCGGCACAGGTGGCGGAATGAAGTTATTTTGTGCAGGTGTTGGCGCAAATACTCCAGATATCGTGAACGCGTCACGGCGGATGAAAGCAACTGAATTTGAGATGTGCAAGGAAAACGGCGTCACTGACGTTGTCGAAGTGCAGATCGGCATTGACGGCATTGCGATTGCACAAGCCAATGAAGGTCCAGCAATCAAATTGACACCGACACAGGTCTACGAAGCCATTGCCGAGCGGCCATTTGGCAAAAAAAATGAAACGAAAAACTGGTCTGACATTGACCCTTCGCTCCCCAATATCGCCATTAGTGTTTACGGCCCGCCCTCAACATCGGGTACCCGCGACGCCTTGACCGAATTGATCATGGAAGTTGGTTGTAAGACCGATGCAGCGACCAAGGCTCTCAAAGACACTAATGAAGATGAATATGACGCCATCTGTCATGATGTCCGCGCAGATGGCGCCTATATCGACGCCGGTGAGAACGATAATCTGATCGTTCAGAAGCTAAAGGCCAATCCAAACAGTCTCGGAATTTTCGGCTATAGTTTCTTGGAAGAAAATACCGACTCCGTCCGCGGCGTCGCCGTTTCCGACATTCAACCGACTTATGACGCGATCGCATCAGGTGAATATCCCGGTGCACGCCCGCTTTATATTTACGCCAAAAAGCAGCATGTTGGCGTCATCCCCGGTCTTCAAGAATATCTCACAGAGTTCGTGAGCGCGGGCGGAAAAGATGGATACCTCATCAAAGCTGGCCTGATTGCATCGCCAGATGATGTTCGTACGCAAATGGCAGAGACTGCAAAAAACCTCACGCTTTTAGCTGGTACTGAACTGAAATAAATATCTATGGGATTGGGGGCTGCTATTCTATGTAGCCCCCATTCTAATATACCTATTCCTAATCGAGGATCAGTTATTACACCGTGACAGGCTCTATTCTCTTCCTGCTGATCATCGTTCTCGGAGGCATATCGTGGTTTTTTGGCCGCGTTAAAGCGAGTCGCTTTTCGATAACGCATACGAAACGCGGCGCTGTGCATTCGCTTCCCAATTATCATGGCTGGTATGTTGCGCTTTGGGCCGTTGGTCCTGCCCTGTTGTTTCTGGTGGTCTGGAACTTCGCTAGCCCGGCGCTTATCACTGATGCGGCGCTTGCGAGCCCAGCTGCTGAACAATTGCCACAGGACGCCTTTGCAAAGGGGTCGATATTGGCAGAGGCGCGTTCGATTGCCTCAGGCCAACAGGTCAGGGCATTTAATCCGCTCTCACAATCTATGGTTGAACCTTATAAAACGGCGATATCCTATTACCAAACATTAGGCGCGATCGCGGCCATTCTGCTGGCATTTGCGGGCGGCGTCTATTCCTGGTTGAGATTGAAACCAGAGTTGCGAGCCCGAACGAAGATTGAGCGGATCACGATGATGGCGCTGCTTCTGGCATCACTGATAGCAACAATTACAACCGTCGGTATATTTGCGTCACTAATTTTCGAATCCGCCCGATTCTTTTCGATGGTATCACCGATCGACTTTTTATTCGGAACCGAATGGAACCCGAAAGCAGTCGCAGGACCGCGCGGCGAAACAGGATTTGGTGCCATTCCGCTATTTTGGGGCACAGTATTTATCGGCGCTATCATTGCGATGATTGTGGCTATCCCGCTAGGTTTGATGAGCGCCATTTATCTGACCCAATATGCAGCCCCCCGGTTCCGCGCCTGGATGAAACCAATATTAGAAGTTCTCGCGGGTGTTCCGACAGTAGTTTACGGTTATTTTGCCGCACTGACAGTTGCGCCTGCCCTGCGGGATTTCGCGGTATCGATCGGGATTTCAGGAGCCTCTTCTGAATCAGCTTTGGCGGCTGGTGTCGTCATGGGCATTATGATCATCCCGTTTGTATCATCCATGGCCGATGACAGTATTGCTGCTGTTCCAAGCGCAATGCGCGATGGTTCGCTCGCGATGGGCGCTACCAAGAGCGAAACGATTAAAAAGGTCCTGATACCGGCTGCTCTACCCGGCGTTGTCGGCGGCGTCTTGCTAGCGGTCAGCCGCGCCATCGGTGAAACGATGATTGTTGTTATGGCCGCTGGTCTGGCGGCTAATATGACCGCCAATCCGTTTTCCAGCGTCACCACTGTAACCACTCAAATCGTTCAGCTGCTCACCGGCGACCAAGAATTTGACAGTCCCAAAACTCTGGCGGCCTTTGCTCTTGGACTGGTGTTGTTCATAGTCACCCTGTTGCTCAATCTTATTGCGCTCAGGGTCGTCAAAAAATATCGGGAAGCTTATGAATAGCACCGCAACATTTGCCGAAGAGCGCAATCCCACCGATTGGCAAGGTGATGTGATGCAGAAACGCATCCGCAAACGCTATGCGGCCGAACGCCGGTTCAAGGCATTGGGGCTCGGCGCAATTATATTATCCGCCGGTTTTCTGGCTTTTTTGCTCATCGTGATGGTCGGAAATGGCTTGCGCGGCTTTACCCAGACCGAACTTCCTGTTGAAATTGACTTTCCGGCGATGACAGGCGGCGCGGCGGCGAGCCAATTTGAGGGCGCCAATGGTCAGGCAAATCTTCGGACATTGGGCGTTCAGGATATTGTTAACGCCAGCGTGCAAATTCAATATGGGGAAAAAGGCACCGAGCTTTTCTCAGCCGGCGGATGGCAAGCTGTCAGCGCCGCAATATTGACCGATCCAAAAATCGTGGAAACGAAAACGACGCTCTATTTGCCGGTCGAAGCAGAAATTGATGTGGCGTATAAAAGCGACGGCAGCGCTTCTGCGGAACAGAAAGTTACAGAGCTGGATGACAAACTGAGCACCGGTTTCAACAAGAACTTCCTATTCAACTCGGATGCGACTGATCCGATGCAGGTCGGCATATGGGGCGCGCTCAAAGGCTCTCTGATCACTATGTTCATCACATTGATCATCGCCTTTCCCATCGGGGTTCTCTCGGCGCTCTATCTTGAAGAATATGCACCCAAAAACCGCTTCACCGACCTGATCGAGGTTTCCATCAACAACCTTGCAGCAGTGCCCTCAATCATCTTCGGCCTGCTTGGCTTGGCAGTATTCCTAAACCTCTTCGGCTTACCCCGATCGGCTGCATTGGTAGGTGGCCTAACGCTGGCTCTGATGACCATGCCAGTGATTGTCATATCAGGCCGTAACGCTGTGAAAGCCGTTCCTCCGTCCATTCGTGAAGCGGCACTCGGTATTGGTGCCAGCCAGATGCAGGTGGTATTCCATCATGTCTTACCGCTCGCCCTGCCCGGTATTCTCACAGGAACCATTATCGGTATGGCACGGGCTTTGGGCGAAACGGCTCCGCTGTTGATGATCGGTATGCGCGCTTTTATCGCGACGCCGCCCAGTGGCATTGTTGAACCGGCTACGGTTCTTCCGGTCCAGATTTTCCTCTGGTCCGATGAAGTTAATCGTGGCTTTGTAGAGAAAACCTCCGCCGCCATTATCGTATTGCTGCTGTTCCTTCTGACAATGAACGCTCTTGCGATATATTTACGTAATCGTTTTGAAACCCGCTGGTAGATCATGATATGACGGAATTACTAGACAGCACCAGTTCCAGTGAAAGTTCAACTATGACAGAATCCTCAGCCCCTGCCATTTCTGCTGGTGATGGCCCCTTGAAAATGACGACCCGCAATGTGGATGTTTTCTATGGCGACAAACAGGCTATCAATGATGTTTCCATTGATGTGACAATGGATAATGTGACCGCTTTTATCGGTCCTTCTGGTTGCGGAAAATCGACGTTTTTACGCTGTTTAAACCGGATGAATGACACTATCCCGATTGCTAAGGTGACCGGCGATATCACGTTGGAAGGCGAAGATATTTACGCCCCGAAAATGGACGTGGTGCAGCTGCGTGCCCGGGTCGGTATGGTCTTTCAAAAACCCAATCCGTTTCCCAAGTCAATTTATGATAATATTGCTTATGGTCCGCGCATTCACGGACTGGCCAGCACCAAAGAGGATTTGGACAATATTGTCGAAACATCGCTTCAGCGGGCGGGTTTATGGGGTGAAGTGCAAGACCGGTTGCAGGACAGCGGAACCGCTTTGTCGGGTGGGCAGCAGCAGCGATTATGCATCGCCCGGGCGATTGCCGTTGATCCCGAAGTGATATTGATGGACGAGCCCTGTTCAGCGCTTGACCCCATCGCGACGGCAAAAATTGAAGAGCTGATCCATGAGCTGCGCGGAAAATATGCTATCGTTATCGTAACGCATAATATGCAACAGGCGGCCCGTGTGTCGCAACGCACCGCCTTTTTCCATTTGGGAACATTGGTCGAATATGGCGTAACCTCGGATATATTCACCAATCCTACCGAGGAAAAAACGAGAGATTATATTACCGGACGCTACGGTTAAGCGGACCCACAGAGGGAAGGAACCCTAAAGATGGCAAATACCGGCACAGAACATACCGTTAAAGCCTTTGATACGGATATTAATGAACTTCGCGGCATGGTCGCAGAAATTGGTGGGCGTAGCGAACAGGCGATAGCCAAAGCAATGCGTGCTCTAGAAAAGCATGATCTAAAACTCGCTGCAGAAGTGGTTGCTGAAGACAAATTGATCGACGAACTTGAAAAACGCATCGATGAGCTGACCTTTCAGACAATCGCCTTGCGCGCGCCAATGGCTGACGATTTGCGCGAGCTAATTGCTACATTCAAAATCTCAGGTGTGGTGGAACGCATTGGCGATTATGCAAAAAATATTGCGAAACGCGTTCCGGTTATCGCAAGCACCCATAAACTGGGCCCAGCCTCGCTGTTACCCTCCATGTCCAATATTGCCTCACAGTTAGTGCGCGATGCTCTGGAAGCTTTTGCACGGCGTGATGCTGATCTGGCGTTGGAAGTTAGCGAACGGGATCAGATTGTTGATGATTTCTACACCAGCATTTTTCGGTCTGTGATCACTTACATGATCGAAAATCCAAAGGATATTGGCGAAGCAGCCCATCTGCTTTTCATTGCCAAAAATCTTGAACGGATTGGTGATCACGCGACCAATGTTGCAGAAATGGTCTATTTTGCCGCTAAGGGCGAACCGATGCCAGAGCGCGACCGTGGAGAGAACCCCACAGATCTGTTGGAAGAACCGACGACCGGGAGATAGAAATATGTCCAACGCAAAATTGCTGTTGGTAGAAGATGATGCCGCGCTAGCAGAGCTGTTGTCATGGAATTTCAAAAAAGAAGAATATGATGTCATCCATACGGCTGATGGCGAAGAAGCTTTGCTGTTGGTCAAAGAAAACCGCCCGGATGTAATTTTGCTCGATTGGATGATCGAAAACCTGTCCGGTATCGAAGTCTGCCGCCGCTTACGGCGGTCGCCGGAAACAGCCAATATCCCGATCATCATGCTGACGGCACGCGGAGAGGAAGAAGATAAAATTCGCGGTCTTGAAACCGGTGCTGATGACTATATTACCAAGCCATTCAGCCCGCGCGAATTGATCGCTCGTGTTAAAGCTGTGCTGCGGCGCGTGCGCCCTGCCCTGGCTGGTGAAAAACTGTCCTTTGGTGACGTGGAAATGGACACGGTTGGCCATAAAGTGAAACGCGATGGCGATACGATACCACTAGGCCCAACCGAATTCCGGCTATTGCGCCATTTTCTGGAACATCCTAACTGGGTTTTTTCCCGGGAACGCTTGCTCGACAGCGTTTGGGGACAAGATAGTGATATAGAGTTGCGCACGGTCGACGTGCATATTCGGCGTCTGCGTAAAGCGCTAAACGCAAACGAGCGCCCAGACATTATCCGGACGGTCCGTTCGGCTGGCTATGCTTTGGACACCGAGGCCGCTTAACTTACTCTTTCTCTAGAATTTCCACACAAAAAAGGCCGGCAAAACCGGCCTTTTCTATGCATGTTTCACCCGGACCTTCTAGAAAGAAACCTGCGCCCGCGCGCCGATAACATCTACCGAATAATCGTTTGGTGCTCCGTCCACGATACCGAGCGCATCTCCGTAAGATAGACGGCCATAGTTCACCAAAAAGCGCACATAATTAACCGGCGTCCAAATCAATGATGCCATATAGCCATCTTGGGTACCGCCAATAATGCCAGCATCGGTCAGATCAAGCCGATCATAACGGACATTGACTTGCCATGCGCCCGAACCACCGGAACCTATTGGATTTTTGACCTTCACGCCTTTGAACACGCCCCCCTTATATTCGCGCTTGTCGTCCGTCAGGAACAGGCCTGCTTCAATCGAGCCGCCAAAGAAGGTGGGATTAGCCAGACCGGGCCGACTAACCTTAGCCCAATGGGTTTCTCCAGCAGCATGGAACCTTCCGGAAATCACTGCTGCTTCAAGGCCATAGGTGAGTTGCTCTTCGGCGGAGATATTGCCGGTATTGATAAATCGCGTCCCGACGCTGTGGATCAGAGGCCGCTGCCGATAACGTACTGAGTCAATCGTATCGCCTAGATCAGTCCAGTGCACAGACCCACCAAGATGAAGCTGGGCATCACCAAGTTTCGGCGCGAAAACCACCCGTCCATCAAGACTGATGCTGTCATTACCATCGCTCAAATCGTCGATATTGTCGGTGAACACACCGCCCTGTAGCAGCACATCACCTGTTTTATAGGCCGCTGAAACACCAACTTTACGCTGGAAACCAAAGGCATCTGTAAAAGCGGATCGTTCAATAAAGCTGGTATCGTTGCTGCTCGATATTTCTTCTAGCGATTGAAAATTATTATGCTGTCCGACGGTGACCGTTAGACCGCCATTTTTATAATCAAGATAAGCGTCGGTCAATTCAACGCCGTCCAATAGGTCTGCCTCCAGCTTATATCCGAAACCGCCAGGGATTTTGCCCTGTACGCCCAATCTGACACGGCGCGCTTCATTGGAAAAACCTTCTCCGGGAACATTGATTGTCGACGGCACGGATGAAAGATTGTTGAAATCATAGAGAATACGACCACGCGGCTTGAAGCTCCAACCATCATCGGTTGTGATTTCCGGAGCTCCTTTAAACTTGATGCTGGTTTTCTCTTTTTTCTGGGCTGTTTTTTCTACAGCAGCGACCTGCTCGCTTTGCTGCTGTACCGTTTCCACATTACCAAGCTGCGCGCGCAGGCTCACAACTTCCTGTTCAAGCTGATTAAGGCGTTCCAACAGAGCTGCGGCTTGTTCGTCAGAAATTTGGGCTGCAAGGGCCTGACTAGGCAAAAATGCCAAAATGGCCGCGCCAGTTACAAGAGTAGATTTCAATGTCATGTTTATCGAGTCCCCAACCAATATCTTGAATGATTGATGACGGCTCTATGATTTTTAGGTTTCGAAAAAACGTCTTTTTTGTTGCAGTTTTTTTACGGTGCAACGGTCTCCAGTAATATCGGGTGAATCCGCCTTATTCTGAGACCAGCTTCATCAACCGGCGTTCCATAGGAGCCAGTACAACAGCCAGATCATGGCCGCGCTTCAATATTTGTCCGTGCTCGCCATGCAATGACCACATACCTTGCTTGTTCCGATCGGCGGGACGTTTTTCGATCCGCATTTGCGGTCTTTCAGACGTCCGACGAAAGGCTGCAAAAATCGCCGCGTCTTTACCCATATCCATAGCATAGTCACGCCAATGGCCTGCCGCGACCATCCGTCCATAAAGGTTGAAAATGCGCTCCATCTCTTTCCGGTCAAAACCAACTTGAACGGGAAATGGCTGTTTTTTGGGAAAATTCGAAACGTTGGAATTTTCGGGCCGCATCAGGCGCTATCTCGCTTGCTTTCCGATTCATCATCTGCCTTGTCACGGCCTTCCGCATAAGCGGCAATACGCTTTTGCAATTGTTCCATTTCACATTGCAAGATTTCCAGCTTCTGTGTCGCTGGATCGAAAACCTCGCTGCATGGCGTTCCATATGGGGTGAAGTCTTCCTGATATTGCTCCACTTTGACAAGTGTCGGACGAGCGCGAACACCTACCATGGTCGCACCTTCAGGAACATCTTGCGTGACCACTGCATTGGCGCCGATCCGTGATCTTTTCCCCACCGTGATCGGTCCCAATATCTGGGCACCGGACCCCAGAATAGCATCATCTTCTATCGTCGGATGCCTCTTGCCACCAACGCCATTGGCCGGATTGGTTCCACCCAATGTCACGCATTGATAAATAGTAACATTGTCACCAATTTCTGCCGTCTCGCCAATTACCGAAAATCCGTGATCGATGAAAAGATGGCGGCCGATTTTAGCACCGGGGTGGATATCAATAGCGGTGAACAATCGGGAAAAATGATTCACAAAGCGTGCAAAAAAATAAAGCTCACCCTTGAACAACCAGTGAGATATCCGATGCAGGCCCACGGCCAGTACACCCGGATAGAGCAGCACTTCCCAACGCGAACGAGGTGCGGGGTCACGCGCCTTTATGGAATCCAAATATGCACCTAGGTCCCGAAACATGTTTTTCTCCGGCGAATTTACAAGTCATAAGCTAAGGTCCCGGCTGCGATAATTCCAGTCCTTTCTTGCAACTCACTTAAAACAGGCCGTTTTTGCACTGGCGTTCATTCGTATATTGAATTATTAAGTCAAATTTAATCGAAGGACTGAATGATGTCTAGCTATCTGCCTACGCTCAAACAGCTGCAATATCTCGTTGCGTTAGAGGAACATGGCCATTTTGGGAGAGCGGCAGAAGCCTGCTATGTCACGCAGTCAACATTATCCGCCGGTATCAAAGAACTAGAGACTCTTCTCGATGTGATGTTGGTGGAACGCACTCGCCGCGTTGTCCGCTTTACGGAACTTGGCAAACAGATGGTCGAAAAATCTCACCGCATTTTGCGTGAGGCAGAGGAGCTTTCTGATATGGCGCGCTCCGCCGGGCAGCCATTGGTCGGAGATGTTCGTATGAGCGTGATACCAACGATTGCGCCATTTTTATTGCCCAAACTACTCCCACGCTTGCGAAAAGAACGGCCGGAACTCAAACTCTATCTGAAAGAAGAAACCAGTCAGGCCGCTTGCGATTCTCTCAGCCACGGCCATGTCGATTGCGTTTTGCTTGCACAACCCTTCTCCTGCGGAGACGTGGAGTCGGAAATATTATTTGATGATGAAATTTTCATCGCCTTTCCAAAAGACGACCCACGCGATCCACCCAAGGTTGTTGATCCCGCTCTTATTGACGAAAACCGCTTGCTGTTGCTGGAAGATGGGCATTGTTTAAAGGATCATGCCCTTGCCGCCTGCAATCGGCCAGAGTTGAGGGCATCAGCGCGAATGATGGGTACATCCCTGCACACATTGGTACAGATGGTCGACAATGGATTGGGCCTCACATTGCTTCCCAAAATGGCGATTGATAGCGGCATCTTGATGCATACCGATATACTCGCGCGCCCGATTAAATCCGACCGCGCCTTTCGCGACATCACGCTCGTCTGGCGCAAAAATAGCCCGCGCAAAGATGAGTTTAAGCTTCTCGCGGAAATTATGCGGCAAAGCCAAAGCTGGGTTTCAGAAAAACCGGCTTAGTCGTTCCAACTTTTGGCAGCATCAATATCCGATTGACGTTCCTCTACCCAGCTCTCGCTGCCGTCTTTCTTTATCTCTTTTTTCCAAAATGGCGCGACTGTTTTAAGTTGATCCATAATGAAGGAGCAGGATTCAATCGCCGCCTGCCGATGATCCGAACAGGTGCAGGCGAGAACAATCTGTTCTCCAACTTTCAACCGCCCGATGCGATGAATGATGGTGACCCCGTGCAAAGCCCATTGTTCGTCAGCTTTCTCGGCAATTTTTCGCAAGGCTTTTTCGGTCATCGCTGGATAATGTTCCAGCTCTAGGGCCTCAAGTTCACCATCGCCCCTCACCTGCCCTATAAAACTGGCCACGGCCCCACCGCCGAGCGCCGAAAGATTGGTAATCTCGGCGCCAGCATCAAAATCATCGCCCCGGACTAATATCTTGATCATCCGCCTGTTACCGGCGGGAATATTGCCAGTTCCTCCGAATTGCCTAGCGGCGCTTCTAGCCCCACAAAATCCTGATCCAATGCAAAGCGGAGTTTTTTCAGGTCGGAAAAGACGTGCTGATAGATCGAATCAGTACCCTTAAGATGACCCACAAGATCGTCAATTGTCTCGACACCTGCCGGATAAACAATCAACTCTTGGTCGCGGCCAAGCCGTTCCTTCACCCATGAAAAATATACGATGTTGATCTGACATGTCATGGTGGGGGCCGTTAATCCATATGCTTCAGGCCGACCCGAAGATAGTCCCAGCCAGTGATCAGCGTCAATATGGCCGCAGCCCAAAGCGTCCAAATACCAAGTATTTGGATAAACTCAAATTGTGGCAAACCGCCGGCCAATATCAGCGCGCCAAGAGAGACCAACTGGAAGGTCGTTTTCCACTTTGCCAGCTGCGACACCGGAACACTGACCTGAAGCCCAGCTAGAAACTCTCGCAATCCCGACACTGCGATCTCGCGAAGTAAAATAATCAAAGCAGCTATGACGTTATAACCCTCAATATCGCCTGTCGCACAGAGGATAAGTATGACCGATGCGACCATGATTTTGTCAGCAATCGGATCAAGAAAAATGCCTAGCTTGGACACTGTGCCCTGAGACCGCGCGAGATAACCGTCAAAATAATCTGTAATGGCCATCAGTGCATAAAGCACAGTTGCCAGCAGATAACCCAACTTCCAGTCCGGCCACCACAGTAAACCGACCAGAAAGGGTACCGTGAATATACGGGAAAGCGTCAAGATATTTGGCAAATTCAACATATTGATCGCTGCCATAACGAGGTTTTGCGTAAAGTTAAATCTTATCCTGACGATCCTAACATTAGTGCATAAATTTTCGAGCACCCAACGCCTTGCGCTATCACGCAACATCGCTAGGGTGATGGTCAATCCAGTCCCCCTGTCTGACAATGTTCAACAACAGGAATTTTCCAAAAAAATGTCATCAGCCCTCAGATTATTGGCCAAACGGCGTTTTTGGCCGCTTTTTATCACACAGATGCTCGGCGCTTTTAACGACAATTTATTCAAATTTTCTATGGTCATATTGGTGACCTATGGAATTTACAAAGACCCCGCGCAGGATTTCCAGTTTAACGCCTTGGCTTCCGGGATTTTCATTTTACCCTTCTTCCTATTTTCTTCACTCGCCGGACAACTGGCGGATAATTATGACAAGGCGCGCATAACGCGGCTCGTCAAAACACTGGAAATAGCCATTGCCATTATCGGAGGGGTCGGCCTGTGGATTCAATCAATTCCGATCATGTTAACCGCATTGTTTCTGCTTGGCCTACAATCTACCTTTTTTGGCCCGATCAAATACGCAATTTTGCCGCAGCATCTGGAAAAAGACGAAGTTTTAGCTGGCACAGGATTGGTAGAGGCTGGCACTTACATCGCAATATTGGCCGGTACGATATTGGGTGGAATCATTATTGATCGAAACGGCAATGGCGTTGAACTGGCGGTAATCTCCGTATTTTTTGTAGCTATCATCGGCCGTATCGGGGCGCAGTTTATGCCCAGCGCGCCACCACAAAAAGAAGTCGAGAAAATTGATTTCAATTTCATTCGGTCATCCATCAAATTGATTTCTGCGACATTGCATATTCGTCGACTATATCTTGCGATCGTTGCGATTAGCTTTTTCTGGACGATTGGATCCGTTCTGATCATCCAGTTTCCCCCTTTGGTCGAGAATGTCCTTACCGCGACGCCTGCGGTGGCAAGCCTGTTTCTGGGGGTCTTCTCCATTGGCATCGCTATTGGATCGATCCTAATCAACCGCCTGCTGAAAAGCGAAGTCTCGGCACGCTATGCGCCCATTAGCGTCATTGGCATGGGGGTTTTCGTGATGATACTTTTCTTTATCGCACGCGGCTGGGAAGGCCTCCCCAACGGTGAGCTTTACACATTCAGCACATTCATGATGCACGATGGTGCATGGGCCCTGCTCGGAACATTGGTTGGCGTCTCTGTCTTTGGCGGCATGTTCGTTGTTCCGCTCTACGCATTTCTCACTACAACCGTTGATATCAGCGAAACTGCCAGAACCATTGCGGCCAACAATGTCGTCAACTCGGGATGCATGGTGCTGGGCGCACTGGCTGCTCTGGGGTTGAGTATCATGGGTGTCTCAACGACAGAGCAGCTGTTGTTGGTGGCTGCGATGTGCGTTGTCGCTGCTTGGTTAGGCCAGCAACTACATCTGGCTTGCGACTAGACGGATTTTACAGTTGAAATGGTCAAATCAACCGGTTCAAACAATAAACAAATAAAATGCCGTGAAAAATGCTGAAAAGCTGAGCACAAAGAGACTAGCGTCCTCGTTAAACCACTTTTTTGGCGGCGCTTCAATTTCCTCTGCCACAACTTTTGGCTCGGTCAGCGCCAGTGCGTCCAATGACAAGCTCAGACGAAAAGGATGCTTCGCGCCTTCATTACGTAAGACTAGCGGGCGACTCAGGTTGTGTTTCATAGCCATTGGTTAACAAATTATTAGCTATGGAATCTATGAGATAATTACCGGTCGGATAGCGTGTATTAAGATGACACACTTCTTTCGGCAGCGTGGAATAACCTTATCAACCACAAATGGACGCAAACTAACGATTGTGTGATCTTTGCAACATTGCTCGATATTTAGCAGTGAAACGGTGAATGTGGTTGATTTCAAACAATTGCTATGGCACGTGGTGTTTCGTATTGAGTGAAATGCGAAACCCTGAAGGAGCAAATTATGCGTTTCGGTAAAATTAGTATGGCTGCAATCGCAGCTGCATCTCTGGTTGCTACACCTGTGTTCGCACAGGCAGCTCAGCCAGTATCCAAAGTTTCTCAAGCTGTTCGTGCTGACGCATCTGCAGCCGAAGAAGAAAAGCTTGCTGGCGGATCGGGCATCATCATTGCTGTTCTCGCCGCTGCTGCAGTTATCGGTGGTATCATTATCGCTGCTGACGGAAGCGACGACGATCCAACAAGCCCCTGAATTCAGGCGCTAAACGAATTTAAGATGGCGGCCTTTTGGTCGCCATTTTTTTTTGCGGCATCCACCCACCCGAAAATACCAAAATAGTGCCGAGTGACATTCCAGCGGTTGCACTTGACCTTCAGATTTCCCATATCGGTTTTATGACAGAAAATCAGCAGCATGGCATGCAACAATGGCATGGCACCACCATCCTCTCCGTCCGCAAAAATGGCAAAGTGATCGTCGCCGGCGATGGTCAGGTTTCTATGGGTCAAACCGTAATGAAACCCAATGCCCGCAAAGTCCGCCAACTCCATGACGGTTCCGTTATCGGCGGTTTCGCAGGCGCTACAGCAGACGCCTTTACATTGTTCGAACGCCTCGAAGCAAAGCTGGAACGCCATAATGGCCAGTTGATGCGGGCCGCGGTGGAGCTAGCCAAAGACTGGCGCACGGATAAATATTTACGCAATCTCGAAGCCATGATGATCGTCGCCGATAAAGACGTGACATTGATCCTCACCGGCAATGGTGATGTGCTGGAGCCAACCAAGGGCATTGCGGCCATTGGATCAGGCGGCAACTTCGCCCTCGCCGCCGCTAGAGCGCTGATCGACTATGAAAAAGACGCTGAAAAACTTGCGCGCAAGGCCATGACTATCGCCGGAGAAGTGTGCGTGTACACCAATGATCAGGTCACCGTCGAAACACTGGATAGCAACACCTAAGTTGCTAGATTCACTCGTTCGACCGACAATTTTCCCATTTGATTCCATCAAAGGTTTAATATGCTAGATAATCTTACCCCCAAGGCCATTGTAAAGGCGCTGGACGAACATATTGTCGGCCAGCAGGACGCAAAACGCGCCGTCGCCGTCGCTATGCGTAACCGCTGGCGGCGTCAAAAACTGCCCGCGGAATTGCGAGACGAAGTCACACCAAAAAACATCCTTATGATCGGGCCCACCGGTTGCGGTAAAACCGAGATTTCCAGGCGCCTTGCAAAACTGGCTGATGCACCATTCATCAAGATTGAAGCGACCAAGTTTACCGAAGTTGGCTATGTTGGTCGGGACGTGGAACAGATTGCGCGCGATCTTGCGGAAGAAGCCGTGCGCCTCGAGCGGGAACGTCGCCGGTTAGCCGTTCGTGAAGCAGCGACTGACGCGGCAATGAAGCGACTGCTAGACGTCCTTTGCGGCGAAAATGCCAGTGAAGCTACGCGAGAAAGCTTTCGCCAGCGAGTCGTCGATAATCATATGAATGACACCGAAATCGAGATCGAAGTGGAGGATGCACCCGCAGCATCTATGGACATCCCGGGAATGTCGGGTCAGGTTGGTATGATTAACCTGTCTGACATGATGGGCAAGGCCCTTGGTCAGAATCCCAAAAAACGCCGCAAGATGCGCGTTGCGGATGCTTGGGACAAATTGATCGAAGAGGAATCCGACAAACGCCTTGATGATGACGACATCGCGCGTTCGGCCATTACAGATGCAGAGTCGAACGGGATCGTCTTCCTCGACGAAATTGACAAGATCGCAGTCAGCGACGTTCGTGGTGGTTCGGTTAGCCGAGAAGGGGTGCAACGCGATCTTTTGCCGCTGATCGAGGGTACCACTGTCGCAACCAAATATGGCCCAATGAAAACCGACCATATTCTCTTCATTGCGTCTGGTGCTTTTTCGATTTCCAAGCCCAGTGACATGCTGCCAGAACTGCAAGGGCGGCTGCCTATACGGGTCGAATTGCGCGCGCTAACAGAAGAGGATTTTGTTCGAATTCTAACCGAAACAAAAGCCAATCTTCCACGACAATATATTGCTTTGTTGGGCACAGAAGAAGTTACGATCGACATTACAGCCGATGCGATTAAAAAGCTGGCGGAGATAGCGGCCAATGTAAACGAAACAGTCGAGAATATCGGCGCTCGCAGGCTACAGACCGTGATGGAAAAGCTGCTCGAGGAAATCAGCTTCGACGCTGAGGACCGCAAGGGCGAGACCATTGTGGTTGATGCCGCCTATGTTGACGGTCAATTGTCCGATGTTGCCAAAGATACGGACTTGTCCAAATATGTGTTATAGCGCCCAATAATTTCTATCAGACGGAGGTGCCCTCGTCACAAAAACAGGTGTTCGCTTGTAACCAAAGCCTATTTTGGGACGAATTATCTCTGACAAACTTTAGGAGCCTTACTTTGAAACGCATCATCTCTCTTTGCGCACTCGCCCCTGCATTGGCCATTGCATCCTGTTCAGAATCCGAAAGCCCAGCCAATCAAGGAACTGACGCTAGTGAAGTCCAGAGCCCGATCGCGAGCGAGGACGTAACAGAGATTGAAACCATAGATGCTGGCCTTGCAGTTGGCGAAGCGGCTCCTTTACAGGCAAAATTTGCTACCGGAGATGGTGATCAGACCCTTGCCACCATTTTAGAAAATGGCCCGGCGATTCTGGTCTTCACCCGATCGGTAGAATGGTGCCCCTTTTGCCAAACGCAGTTAAAGGGCATTAACGCCATCGTCGGCGATCTCGCGGAACGCGGGTATAAATTATATGGTGTGAGCTATGACGCGGTTGAAAGTCAGGATCGCTTCTCAAAAAATCAGATGCTGGACTATGCGATGCTGTCAGACGAGCGCTCAGCAGCAATCGATGCCTTTGGCCTGCGTGACCCGCAATATACCGAAGGGAAAGCTGTAGGTGTCCCTTATGCTTCCGTCGTGGTCATCGACAAAGACGGCAAAATCACCGCCAAATCGGTATCGGGGGACTTTAAAAAACGCCCCACTAACGAGCAGGTATTGGCAATAGTAGACGCGATTTAACGTCGGTGCCTACGAGGCCTATCTAGAAACTGAAGAAGAAGCGGAATCTCGCATGGCAGCCGCTTTTTTGTTTCCTTCTGGCAAGACCACCAGTTTCCATTTGGTTGAGTCCTTTAGATATTTTTGCGCAAGCTGCTGCACTTCTTCCGGCGTAATTACCGTATAGTCACTTAGCAATGTGCCAAGAACTGAGAATTTTTTGGGATTATAACTCGCCCCTTCCAGCTGACTCATCCAGAAACTGTTACCGCTACTTGCCCGCGAAATCAGTTGACGGAGTGGTTCAACAACCCGTTTCAATTCATCAGGACTAACCGGCTTTTCGCGCAGGTCTTTGGCGATTAATTCTGCGACACCGTAGAAACGATCGACATTTTCTGGCGTCAATTGACTTGATGCGCTGATGTAGCCACCGGTTTGGAATGCGACCGGCCAGCTGTTAACGACCTGCGGACTATAGCTTGCGCCTTCCTTGGAACGCAGAATTTCAAACATACGGTCATTGAAAATCGATACCAATACTTCCAACTGGCGGCTTTCTTTGATATCTTCGATTCCGCCGCCCGTTGGCCACGCGACCAACGCCGCCGCTCGCTGGGCATCACCTTTGTGAACAAGAATTTCAGGGCCCGCTTTGGGGATTGGAAACATGGGCGATGTTCCGCCGTTGGGAATATTCTCCACCTTACGCCTGCGCAGCGCACCAAATGTTTTCAAAACCGCCTGAACCGCTTCATCCCGATCAAAATCACCAAACAGCATCAATTCAATCGGACCGCTGGTCAAGATCGGCTTCCAGAAATTTTTAAAATCCTTTGGCGTCAGAGCGTCAAAATCCTCTTTATCTGGAGTCTTCCAGCGAGGATCCTTGCCGCGCACCAACCATTCCAAATCTCGCTGAAGCACAGCTTGGGGGGAAGCGGCAAAACTATCATACCCGATCAGCGAAGCTGCCCGACCGCGAATAACCGGTGCATCGTCCCAACGTGGATATTGTAGCTTAGCAGCGATGAGATGCAGTTGGTCTTCCAGATCCGCAGCCCTTGTATCGGCTTTGATTTCAAAAGCATCATTATCAATTTCAAAACCCAATCCGATCCTTCTGCCGGTTGTTATTTTATCCAATTCTTCCTGACCAAGGTCTCCGATGCCGCTGGCCATCAAGGCCATCGCGCCGGTCCATGCAAGTCCGTCTTCATCTGGGTTCAGCCCGCTATACCCCTTGCCAAAGCGCGCATTGACCATGATTTTGTTGCGTTCTGCTGTATTGGGGAACAGCAGCACTCGGACACCATTGGACAAGACCAGTTTTTCAATTTCAAACCGAGAAACCTGCTCTGTTGAAGCGATTTTGCCCTTTCGTCCAATGCGCGGCAACGCGTCAAAACCGAGCTTGGCTTGCTCTACCCGTGCATTTGTCGCAGCCTTTACCTTTTCCGTAAGAACCGCGGCCAGTTTACTATTGCCGTCAGCCACTATTGTGGGAGAGGTTAGCAACGCTCTTGTTGCCACGCCGTCAAACAATTTTTGCGTCGATTCAAGCAACCGTTGCGGCGTATAAAGGTCCCGCATATCGCGAAATACATCTAATGCCGTTTGCGGTGTTGCAACGGTTTCCCTGATATCGACTGCGTTGACAATATCGTCGGCTTGTTTGCGCGCAGCCTCTGTCGGGTAACCTTCCGCACCAATGGCCAGAGCCGCATCAAACTCGGCTATTTCCCGCGCGATATCCTCTTCCGATGGTGCCTGTGTTGTCGCGTCTGCAATCACTCCCCGAACGTCTCTCAATGCCGCGGCCCAATCGTCGCTGAGCGGGACGATATTGACAAATGTCCCGTCGGTGGACCGACTAATATCTTCCTGGTTTACATTTGCCTGCAGATAGCTTCCCCCTGCTCTGGCCCGCGCCTCTAGCCGGCGATTGATCATTTGCAGCGCCAGCAAGTCAATCAGCAATTGTTGATTATAGGCGATCGTATCATCAACTTGCCGCCATGGCCGGAGGGTCGCCAAGGATATAAAACGCGGCAAACTAGGCTGGATCAGAACCCGGCTCTTGTCCGCATCGGCATCGGGATCACCAAATTCTGGGGCGATGCCCGCCTCGCCTTTGCCTTTCCAATCAGAGAAATGCTTCTTCAAAAGAGCCTCGAATTCAGCCGGATCTCCATCTCCGGCAACCACGATCACTGTATTCTCTGGGCGATACCAACGTTGATGAAAAAGTTGCAGCATCTGGGGCGTTGCCGCACTTAGCGTCTCGGCCTTACCTATTGGAGCCCGGCTGGCCAGTCGCTGATTTGCGAAGAATAGCTCGCGCGTTGCATCCTGCACTATTGTCTGCGGTCCTTGACGCTCCCGTAGTTCGGCCATGACCACAGGACGCTCGGCGGAGACCGCTGTTGCGTTCAGACCAGGCGCGCTAATCATCCCGGAAATAATTTTGATGCTCTCATCCAGACTTGTCGGATTGGCGTTGGGAAGATCTAGCTTGTAAACCGTTTGAGTAGGTGTTGTTTCCGCGTTGCTATCGCTACCAAAAGTCGCGCCTAGGCGCTGCCACACGCGTTTCGCTTCACCGTCCGGAACATACTCGGAACCTCGGAAAGATAGATGTTCCATGAAATGGGCAAAGCCTTGTTCATTTTCTCTTTCCATCAACGAACCAACATCGACACGCACCCGAATGGAGACTTGGCCCGGCGGGACACCGTTATTTTTGACCGCATAGCGCAGACCATTATCCAACGTGCCAAAGGTCCAGCTTTTATCGATCGGGACATCACTGCCCTGATATAGCCAAGGTTGTTCTGCGCTGGTTTCAGATTCGGCGCTCTGAGCCTGAACTGGCGCTGCCAAAACAGACAAAATGAGCCCTGCGAAAAAAACGAATGATTTAATAACGCGATCCGTGGCGTTGAAATTTTTATACATGGCGCGATTATAAGCAGGAGCTATCTTACTGGCCAGTGAATAAAAGTCCTGATGATGATGCAAAATATAGATGAACGGCATTGAATCTTTTGACACCATGATAGCGATTTGACCTTGATAGCCCGGTCAAAAGCTCCCACATATCGAACATGTTGATAGAAACCGAAAAAACACCCAATCCATCCACACTCAAATTCCTGATGGGCCAAACGGTCATGACAGATGGAACGAGGGATTTTGCATCTCCGGAGGATGCCGATATTTCACCGCTGGCTGAGGCCTTGTTCACTCTGGGTGATGTAACCGGCGTCTTTTTCGGTTCCGATTTTGTTTCTGTCACCGCCGGTCCTGGATCGGAATGGACCGATGTTAAGCCACAAGTGTTGAGCATTTTGCTCGATCATTTTTCCGCAGGACTGCCTCTATTTAAACCCGGATCCGCTGGCGAAATCCATATTCCGGCAGAAGAAGAAGTACATGATGATCCGGAAGATGCGGATATCGTCGCGCAAATAAAGGAATTGATAGAAACACGCGTGCGCCCGGCTGTTGCCAATGACGGTGGAGATATTGTTTATCGCGGATTTAACAAGGGCATTGTATTCCTGAAAATGCAAGGCGCCTGCGCAGGATGCCCATCATCGACGGCGACCTTAAAGCATGGCATCGAATCTTTGCTCAAACATTATGTGCCGGAAGTCGTAGAAGTCAGAGCGGCCTAATCCATCTATCAAACGACAAAGGACCACGGAAAATATGACTCAACCACTTAGTGATGCGGCACTGAATCAGCTTTTTCGTGAAGCCCGCACATATAACGGTTACCATGACAAACCTGTTACCACTGAACAGCTTCACGCAATCTGGGATCTTATGAAAATGGGACCCACCAGTGCCAATATGCTACCGGCACGAATGGTCTGGTGCCACAGCCAAGATGCAAAACAACGCCTCGCCGATTGCGCTGGCGAAGGAAATAAAGACAAAATAACAAAGGCTCCGGCTGCGGTCATCATCGGCATGGATCAAGATTTCCATGAATATCTGCCGGAGCTTTTTCCTCATGCGGATGCCAAAAGCTGGTTCGCAGACGATCCGGAAGGGCGCGCTGTGGGCGCTATGCGCAATAGCTCTCTGCAAGGCGCCTACCTTATCCTAGCGGCACGAGCATTGGGCCTAGATACCGGCCCCATGTCAGGCTTTGACAATACTGCCGTGGACAAAGCTTTTTTTGGCGATCAGCCTAGCGTTAAATCAAACTTTATTTCGACCCTTGGCTATGGTGATCCCGCAACGATTTTTGACCGCAGCCCGCGCCCCGGCTTTGACAAATTCAACGCGATTATTTGACGGTCTGCGCGAGACAAATGGGCAATCGTGTTCTTACGATAGACACTGCAACAACGGCTTGCTCGGTTGCTTTATTTGAAGACGAGCGTCTCATAGCAAATAGCTTTGAAGAAATCGGGCGCGGCCATGCCGAGAAACTGGTCCCCTTGATAGCGCAACTACCCGATAAAGGGCGCGCAGATCATATTTTGGTGAATTGCGGACCGGGAAGCTTTACCGGCGTACGTATCGGCCTGTCTGCCGCAAAGGCTTTGGCGATGGCTTGGCATGCCGAAATTTCCGGATATCAATGCCTGCATCTTGTTGCTGCACAGGCGCTCGCTGAAATGAAACATCCCGCTCCCGTTTTTGTTGCTATGATTGGCGGACATGGTGAATATTTCGTTCAAAATTTTGCCGCAGACGGCAGCGCTATGGACGGGCTTGTCTCGCTATCACCTGAATCTGCCTTGCTTGAAAGAAAGGCAGATTATTTTGCTGGTTCGGCTGCAGAACCTCTAGCCAGTCTTGCAGGTGATGCAGAATATTCAACCATCTTGCCCGATGCGGCTCAATCCGTTTTACTATCCAAGCCTTATGAATATTTGGATGTGACCCCCATCTATGGACGCGCGCCTGATGCACAACCGGCTCGTCAGGCATAACCGATGTCCGACGCGGCATCTTTTCCCCAAGAGGATGGAAATTCGGTTGATTTGAACACCTCCATTGAACTTGAACATGGCAGTTTTGAAAAGATTAAAACGGTGATGCGGATCATGCATTCAGCCTTTTCCGACGTATATGGAGAATCATGGAACGAGCACCAATGTCGCTCCATGCTATCTTTGCCAGGGACGCAATTGATGATCGCCAATCATAATATGGAATCTTGCGGTTTTGCTATCAGCAGAAATGTGGCCGGCGAGGAAGAATTGCTAATGATCGCGGTCGATCCGCAATATCAGAATAAGGGTATTGGTATCGCTCTTCTCGAACGGCTTGTTGCAGACGCAATAGAAAATAAAGTGGCTGCGGTCTTTTTGGAAGTGCGATCCAATAATCCCGCCCAAAAATTATATCAGAAACTTGGGTTCCAAAAGATTGGATTGCGACGGGGATATTATACCGGCGCCGATAAAGAGAAGTTTGATGCAATTACCTACAAAAAGTCTCTGTGATCGGGAAAGCAACGCAAAATCAACACAGTACACAGGTTGATCGTTGATAAGGCAATTTGTCCATGCAACTAATCGTGTAGCAAAAAATTGCTCAAAACCATAAAATGGTCGCACGATAGGGAATATATGATAGAGGAAGATAATGCTCTGAAGGAGACGCTGATAGCGCTTACTTCAGATATAGTTGCCGCGCATGTTAGCAATAATAGCGTGGCTGTTTCAGACTTACCGTTGATTATTAACAATGTTCATGGGGCGTTGTCCGGACTGTCCGGGAAAGCAGCCGAGCAGGCCCGCCCGGACCCAGCAGTACCAATTAAGTCGTCAATAAAGCCAGATTATGTTGTATGCTTGGAAGACGGCAAGAAATTGAAAATGCTGAAACGCCATTTAATGACTCATTATGGCATGACACCGGATGAATATCGGACAAAATGGGGGCTGCCGAACAGCTATCCGATGGTTGCTCCCAACTATGCCGAACAGCGGCGCCAACTGGCAAAAGCCATTGGCTTGGGGAAAAAGAAGAAAAAGGGCTAACAACCGCTTTTCAATCGATATGATCTATGGAAAAATTGCGGACAGTTTCCGCAATTTTCCCTTTGCTTTATTGTTCACCGAGAATAGGGTAATATGCAACTATCGGGATGGAGCAAATGCCGGACAAAATTGATCTTGAAAAGCTATGTGCGGAAAAAGGCCTGCGGATAACCGACCAGCGCCGGGTGATTGCACGTGTCATATCCGACGCAGACGATCATCCCGACGTGGAAACCTTGCATGAACGGTCGTCAGCCGTTGATTCCCGCATTTCTATAGCCACAGTCTATCGGACCGTTCGCCTGTTTGAAGAAGCGGGCATTCTTGATCGCCACGATTTTGGTGATGGACGCGCACGTTATGAGGCAGTTCCTGAGGCGCATCACGATCATCTGATTGATGTCGAAACTGGCAAGGTGATTGAATTTGTCGATCCCGAACTGGAAGCTCTGCAAAAACAGATTGCCGAGAAGCTCGGCTATCGGCTGGTCGACCATCGCATGGAGCTTTATGGCGTATCCTCTGACCGAAAAACCTGACGGCGATCAGCTTTCGATTTCAGTGGTCGGGACATTACTCATAGGGTTAAGGGCTATATGCATCCTGTTGAGTTTGATAATTTGCCTGCCAATCCACTATTTATGGAGGCTTTTCCGGCTCCCTTCCCCTTGGCCTCGCTTTTTCCTTTGGCTTGTTACAGCCAATTGCGGTGCGGTTGTCAAAACCAGAGGCCATCGTCTTAAACAGGATGTTTTCTACGTCGCCAACCATATCAGCTGGTTCGATATTCCGGTTATTTCCGGTGTAACCGGCTGCACATTTGTGGCGCAAGATGGCATCGCAAGCTGGCCGATCATCGGATGGCTATGCCGCATCAATAAAACAATTTTTGTCTCGCGGACGGACCGCATGCAGGTTGGTAATCAGATTGATATAATTCGCGAAGCCATTGAAGAGAAATACCCGATTACCGTGTTTCCAGAAGGGACGACAACCGACGGGCATAGTCTGCTGCCTTTCAAACCGTCGCTTTTCCAAGCCATGGCGCCACCGCCAAAACCGACCATGGTACAGCCGATGTTGTTGGATTATGGCAACGTCAGCAAGGACGTTGCCTGGGTTGGTGAAGAATCCGCAGTAGATAATGCCAAACGGCTATTTGCGCGCTTGGGCACAATACCTGCAACTCTGCATTTTCTAGAACCTTTTGATCCAGCTGATTTTGGTGACCGCAAGACGATTTGTGCAGAGGCAGAGCGACGGATTGCCAAAGCGCTTTCCGCTTCCCTGTCCGGAGAGCCCGTAGTATAGGCAACGGCTATGAATCGAACCAATCCTAAGAAATTCCGCGTCAAATCATTTGGCTGCCAAATGAACGTCTATGATGGCGAGCGTATGTCCGAAATGCTTGTCGATCAAGGCATGTCCAGCGCTGCTGAAGGCGAAGATGCTGACCTAGTTGTCTTGAACACCTGTCACATTCGCGAAAAAGCCGCGGAAAAAGTCTATTCTGACATTGGCCGTTTACGCGGCAAAGATGGCGACAGCCCGATGATTGCGGTCGCCGGCTGCGTAGCACAAGCGGAAGGCAAAGAAATTTCACGGCGGGCGCCGAGCGTTGATATTGTGGTCGGTCCGCAAGCTTATCACCGGTTACCGGAGCTGATTGAACGCGCCAAAACCGGTAAAAAGGCCCTCGACACCGATATGCCGGTGGATTCAAAATTCGATGCCCTACCGACGCGCAAAAAACAGGCTCGGCCCACCGCTTTTTTGACGGTGCAAGAAGGTTGCGACAAATTTTGCACCTATTGTGTAGTGCCCTACACCCGCGGCGCAGAAATCTCTCGTCCTTGGTCGGATCTGGTGAGCGAAGCGCAAGCACTGGTCGATGGCGGCGCTAAGGAAATCACGCTGTTGGGTCAGAACGTAAACGCCTGGACTAGCAAAGACGACAAGGGTAAAATGCAAGGTCTCGACGGCCTGATACGCGCCCTGGACGGTATTAGCGGCCTGGAACGTATCCGATATACGACGAGCCATCCCAATGACATGACCGAGGCGTTGATTGCAGCGCATGGCGAGATACCCGCGCTCATGCCTTACCTGCACCTTCCGGTCCAATCAGGCAGTGATCGCATCCTAAAAGCGATGAACCGCTCACACACGACCGAAAGTTATCTCAATATCCTCGCGCGGATGAGAAAAGTCAGACCGGACATCGCCATTTCAGGCGACTTCATCGTCGGTTTCCCCGGAGAAACTGATGCGGATTTCGAAGCGACTTTGGCGGTCGTACGCGAAGCCAACTATGCGCAGGCTTATTCATTTAAATATTCGCCCCGACCCGGCACTCCAGCAGCCGAGATGGACGATCAAATAGCGCCAGAAATCATGAATGAACGACTGCAGCGCCTGCAAGCGTTGTTAAACGAACAGCAATATGAATTCAATAAACAGGCGCTCGGCCGTCGCACCGACATTTTGCTAGAACGCAAAGGTAAGCTGGATGGACAACTTGTTGGCAAAACGCCTTGGCTACAATCCGTTCATATCATCGCACCCGAACTGACCATTGGCGATATGGTCGATGTGACGATAGAAAATGCAGGTCCCAACAGCTTGCAAGGAAAAATGACACAGAGAGAAGCTGCTTAATGGTCAAAAAAAGCGTTGCCGAGGACAAGATCAAACTGGTTACATTAGATGTTGAATTTGATGACCCGCAGATATTGGGCGAGTTGTTCGGCGAGTATGACCGTAATATCGTGGCGATTGAAAACCGGCTTGGCGTCTATATTGCTGCGCGCGGCACAAAATTGAAGATTGAAGGCGAAGAAGAAGCGGCAACCCAAGCCCGAGACGTCCTCACCGGTATCTACAGTCGATTGGAAGAAGGTCAGGAAATTGACGGAGCGGTTGTTGAAGCCATTATCGGGATGGTGGCAGACCCCCGTGTATCGAAAACCGCCAAATCCGGTAGCGCTGTAAAGCACCCCAAGGCGGATGTCTCAGCGCCGCCCAAAGTCATGATCAAGACGCGCAAGAAAACGATTTTTCCGCGCTCTGTTCGTCAAGCTGATTATATGGAAAAGCTCGCCCGGGACGACATGATATTTGCGCTCGGTCCGGCAGGTACCGGCAAGACCTATCTCGCGGTCGCGCAAGCCGTGTCGCAGCTTATAACTGGATCGGTTGATCGCCTTATCTTGTCGCGACCAGCAGTCGAAGCAGGTGAAAAAATAGGCTTTTTGCCGGGGGATATGAAGGAAAAAGTCGACCCGTTCCTACGCCCACTCTATGATGCGCTCTATGATACTTTACCGGCCGAACAGGTTGAGCGGCGGATTGAAAGCGGCGAGATTGAAATTGCACCTATCGCCTTCATGCGTGGCCGGACATTGGCCGACGCTTTCGTCATATTGGACGAAGCGCAGAACACAACAACAGCACAAATGAAGATGTTTCTGACCCGGTTCGGTATGAACAGCCGGATGGTGATTTGCGGTGATCCAAAACAAGTCGACTTACCGAGCGGAGCAAGCTCTGGCCTTGCCGATGCCGTGCAAAAACTGGACGGTGTGGATAGTGTAAGTACCGTAAAATTCGGTGCCGCTGACGTCGTTCGCCATCCATTAGTCGGTAAAATCGTCGAAGCCTATGAAGGCAAAGATGCTGCAGATTGAGATCAATACAGGTCCGGATTGGCAAGATGGTAATGACTGGCAAAAAAGGACCGAGCAAGCGGCAAGCGCAGCGCTTTCGGTATCCTCATATGGAGACTTGGTAGAACGGAATTTCGGACTAGAGATTAGCGTAAAATTCTCCGACAATGATGACGTACGGACACTAAACGCGGCCTATCGCGACAAAGACAAGCCGACCAACGTGCTTTCTTTTCCTTTGGTGCTGCCTGATTTGCTTGAATCCTTATCCAACAGCGATGATGGCGAAATATTACTCGGCGATGTCATCATGGCGCACGGTGTTTGTGCAGATGAAGCGAAGGAGAAATCTATACCAATGGCCGATCATGCATCGCACTTACTGGTTCATGGTGTTTTACATCTATTAGGCTATGATCATGAAACGGAAGCTGAGGCCTTGATTATGGAGGCCTTAGAAGTCAAAGCGCTACAAAAATTGGGCATTGCCAATCCCTATGCCGATCAACATATATAGTGAGTGACCAAAAACAATAACATGCAAGACGATACAGCAAGTAAGTCCAACGGGAGCGGCAGTCGATCTGCGTCTACCTCTCGTAGTGAGGATGATGAACCAGGGCGAATATGGCGCAGCCTGAAAGCTATGGTTTTTGGTGAAACGGAAGATAATTCACTACGCGCGCAACTCGAAGAAGTCATTGATGAGCATGAAAATGAAGGCGACACCGACAAAAAAGGTGATCCCGATATTTCCCCAGTTGAGCTGGAAATGCTTCGCAATCTCCTGCATTTTAGCGACCATCGCGTAGACGACATAGCGGTCCCGCGCGCCGATATTATTGCAATAGAGGAAAGCGCCCCTTTTCACGCATATGTCGAAATATTCTCCGAACATGGACATAGTCGTATTCCGGTTTATCGCGATAATCTCGATACGATCATTGGTATGATCCACATCAAAGATATTTTTGCGCTTGTTGCCAAAGGGGGAGAACTACCGACCGACATTGCGCCCTATCTTCGCCAACCGCGATTTGTCCCTGAATCGATGGGCGTATTGGACTTGTTGGCTGAGATGCGGGCAACAAGAACTCACTTAGCCATTATATTTGACGAATATAACGGCACCGAAGGTCTCGTTACGATTGAAGATATTGTCGAAGAAATTGTCGGCGATATCGAAGATGAGCATGATGATGAACCGGTTCAGATGCTAAAGCCGCTAGACGGCGGGATATGGGAAGCGGACGCTCGGGCTGAATTGGAAGATGTCGGGGAAGAAATTGATCCCGCGCTCGCGGAGATCGACGAAGATGTCGATACGATTGGCGGCCTGTCTTTTGTCCTGGCTGGCCATATCCCGAAAAAGGGAGAAATACTCGAGCATCCTAGCGGCTGGCAACTCAAAATCTTAGAGGCCGATGACCGCCGTGTCACGAGGCTGCGTCTATCACCGCCCAACCTCGATGTAACAGCAGCAACTAAAGTACGTTAAGCGTCCGCCAGCTGCGCTGCCCGTTTGCGCCAAGTTTCAGCTAATATGGGCAAATTGGCCAAGTATCTCAACTCAGCCTGATGTCCGTTATGCCTGCCCGCAATTATCATCCCGAAAAGCCGTTCTAACGGCCAATCAGCTTGGGTCCGTTCTTGCTGAACAATCACATCACCCGCCTGCACTCTGCCTGGCTCTAAAACTCTAAAATAACTGCCCGATTTTGAAGTTTTCACCACCGTTTTCAAAACATCTGGATATCCAAAATGGTGATTGAGTTTCCAGCAAGGTTGACGGGCATGACTGCATTCGATCAAAGCCCCTCCCACGCGGAATATGTCGCCAAGATGCAACTTATCTTCGGTCAGCCCGCCGCAACTAAAATTCTCTCCAAAAGCGCCTGGGTGATTCAGGATATCCAGTCCGGCGTATTTTTCTTGCCAGAATGCATAATGCTCGATCGGATAAACATGTATGGCTTTGTCTCGTCCCCCGTGATGCAGCGGATCAGCCACTTGGTTTCCGGATAGCCCCAATAGTCCAAGTTTTATTGCTCCGGACATCGGCTGTTTCACGATAGCGCTCATCTCGCCATCGCCGCGAAAAGGTTTTGGTGTGCCAATCAGAAGTTTATCAAGTGTCGTTTCAATCATTTGGAATGATGTATCGATCCAAGTTCATATTGGCAATTTACCATTTATTATGCTTCAAGGCAAAAATGGAAATCAGTGACCTTCGCATTGCCCTGTATAGCGGCAATTATAATTTCGTACGCGACGGCGCCAATCAAGCGTTAAACCGGCTAGCAGAATATCTTCTGCGCAAAGGTGCAGCGGTTCGGGTCTATTCACCCACTACCGATACACCGGCTTTCGATCCGACTGGTGATTTGATCAGCGTACCGTCTTTTGCTTTTCCCGGGCGCGGCGAATATCGTTTTCCGACCCATATTTCGAGCAGCGCGAAACGGGATCTTGCGGCATTTAATCCCAATATCATGCAGATATCCAGTCCCGACCGCGTGGGCCACCGAATGGTCAGTTGGGCCCGAAAAAATGATATTCCGGTACTGGCATCCGTACACACACGTTTCGAAACCTACCCGCGCTATTATAATTTAGCCTTTTTAGAACCGATTATCGAAGCCCTGTTGCGACGCCTTTATAGACGCTGTGACGCTCTGGTGGCCCCATCCGAATCGATGGCACAAGTGCTGCGGCAACAAAGAATGAACTATGATGTCGGCATATGGTCTCGCGGTGTCGACAAAGACATGTTTAATCGATCCAGACGCGATCTGGCATGGCGACAATCCTTTGGCATTGCCGATGATGAGCCGGTTATCGGTTTTCTCGGCAGGCTTGTCATGGAAAAAGGACTGGACGTGTTTGCCGATACGATTGACGAATTGAAACGGCGACGCATTAAGCATCGGGTTCTTATTATTGGCGAAGGCCCTGCCGAGCAATGGTTCAAAGAGCGAGTCGATGATGCCATTTTTGCTGGATTCCAGCAAGGGAACGATCTTGGACGTGCGGTGGCCAGCATGGATATGCTGTTCAATCCATCCGTCACCGAGACATTTGGCAATGTGACCCTTGAAGCCATGGCTTGCGGCCTACCCGTTGTCGCGGCCAAAGCGACGGGCAGCCAGAGTCTGGTCAGAGATAAAGAGTCTGGACGCCTGGTGACACCGGGAGCTATTCGCGATTTTGCCGACGTTCTGCAGCTTTATTCTCAGGATGAGACTGTTCGCAAGACACATGGCGCAGCGGGAGAAGCACGCGCCGACGAGTTCAGCTGGGACCAGATTAACAACGCGGTCGCCCAAACTTATATCCGGCTGATCCGGCAACGGCAATCGGGCCAGAGCCCAATCAAGCAAGCCGCTATTCGATAGCGTCGACGTTTAACGTAAAACACTCGCAGCTTTCATCTTCCGGGCATAAAATATCAGGAAAATGACAGATAACCAGATAGCAGCCGTAAAAATCCAGATGCCGGTTGTGTTGAGGCTATCTGGTACATCATTTGTCATCTGGTAGATGGACGAACCCAATAAACCGAGCAAGGATATCCCAAATGCGATAACCGCGTGACGGATACGCAATAGCAGCAGCAATGAACCAACAAAGGCGCCCCAAACGCCGAGCGCCCATGCTGCATCGGCCCAAGCTGGAAATGCGTAAAAATAATCCAACTGCTCTTGGGTGAAGCCACTCATGTAGCTTTCATTGCGCGTTTGCGTCATTGTGTAATCCAGCGCGCCCCCTGAATTCCAGACTGTCGCGATTATGCCAACAACCCAAAGGTGCCAAGGCGTCTTTGACTGGCCGCGCGTTTCCGCTGCAGTTTCGACTGTATCTGACATATTTTCCTCCCTATTATCCATCACCATCTTATCACAAGCCATGCCGGCGACAAAATTTAAGCGCGAGCGCAGGAACATGCTGGTTTTCAGCCCAAAAAATGCCATAACAAACGCTCATGGATGATTTCTTCGCCACTGATGACAAGCCGAAAGGACAGGAAGAGATTCCTGCCAATGCTCCGCTTGCCGAAAAACTCCGGCCTAGAAATCTCAGCGACGTCGTCGGTCAGGACCATCTGGTCGGTGATGACGGCGCTCTCAAACGCATGATCGTGGCAGGTAAATTATCTTCCATCATATTCTGGGGACCGCCGGGTACTGGCAAGACCAGCCTCGCACGTTTGCTAGCCAATGAAACCGACCTGCATTTTCATGCCATATCAGCTGTTTTTTCGGGCGTCGCGGACCTAAAAAAGGTTTTCGCAGAGGCCGAACAACGGCAACGCATTGGCAAGCAAACCTTGTTGTTTGTAGATGAAATCCATCGCTTCAACCGGTCTCAACAGGATAGTTTTCTGCCCTATGTTGAGAAAGGCACCGTGATACTGGTCGGTGCGACCACTGAAAATCCCTCGTTTGAACTCAACGCCGCCCTGCTCAGTCGGACCCAAGTGTTAATCCTCAATCGGCTAGATAGCACTGCATTGGCAGAGCTATTGATCAAATCCGAGGCGTTGACTGGCAGCGCGCTGCCGTTAAAGGCCAGCGCGCGGGACGCCTTGATCGCCAGCGCTGATGGAGACGGACGCTTCCTGCTCAATCAGGCCGAAACGCTATTTTCGCTCGATATCGCGAAACCACTTGATTCCGCTGCGTTGGCAAAACTGCTCCACCGCCGGATGGCCGTCTATGACAAGGACCGCGAGGGTCACTATAATCTAATCTCCGCCCTGCATAAGTCCCTGCGCGGTTCCGATCCACAAGCAGCCCTCTATTATCTGGCGCGCATGCTCGTCGCAGGCGAGGAACCTTTATATGTTTTGAGGCGCCTTGTCCGCTTTGCCAGCGAAGATATCGGATTGGCGGATCCGAATGCACTGGTTCAGGCTCTGGCGGCAAAAGATGCCTATGATTTTCTGGGTAGCCCGGAGGGTGAGGTCGCCATAGCCCAAGCCTGTCTCTATTGCGCCACCGCGCCCAAATCCAATGCAACTTACAAAGCGCAAAAAGCCTCATGGAAATCAGCAAAACAGACCGGGTCCCTCATGCCACCCCAAAATATTCTCAACGCCCCCACCAAACTGATGAAAGAAATCGGTTATGGTAAAGGCTATAGCTATGACCATGAGAGCGAAGGGGGTTTTTCCGGTGATAATTATTGGCCGGAAGACATGGAGCCCGAACAGTTTTATCAGCCGGTTGATCGCGGATTTGAACATAAGATCCGGGAACGGCTGGAATATTGGGAGAAGTTACGCGGTGATAATGGTGCCTAAATTCTATTTTTCTGCACTGGTGCTGTGCGCAACCTTGCTCGTCACCGAACCATCACATGCGGAGGAAAAGGCAGTAACGCCCAACTGGTATCTTGTTGATGAGATTATCGAAGATAAGGCACCGGATTACCGCAGCGATATCTTCTTCGCCGACAAGGCCAGCATCGAGCGGGAAAAAGGATATACATCCATCTCCATTTCACAGATCATCATGTCCCAAGGGGGTGAACCGTCCCACAGTATAATCAGGGATTTGCGTTCGCGTATCATTATCGACTGCAACGAACATATGTACGCGGCCACGGAAGTTTCTGAATTTGATCAAGATAACAAACTGATCTCTTCTAAAATAATGCCTCTGGAAACGGTTGAGTGGAATCTACCCTTTGCCAATTCGGGCTATGTTAGCGTTTTCCGTTTTGCCTGCGAACCGGATATTGAATTTGGATCCCAGAAATTTCCCGCTGATATACAGCCTCTGGCATCGATCATGGCTTATTTGAAAGCCGATTGGAGAAATTAAATGACACATATCCGCCTTAGTTTTCTCACAGGGTTTTTCTTGTCCACAGTGGCAGCGTCGTCCATCGGCTTTGCGCAAAGCCCAAAAGAACCGAGTGAATATAACAAAGCCCTGGCTGCCGGATATAAGGCGCAGTTTATTTGTTCTGGACTGTGGAACGGCGGCAAGACGCTGAAGGATATTGAGGCGGATGAGCTGACAGGAATTTATGACCATATCGCCGAAATCGTTCCAACGTTGAAAGCCGATATTGACGAAAAAACGCGACAAGTCCGGGTGACCTATAGTGACACCATGCCACCGCGCATTGCCTTCTGGAATCTACGCACGGGCTGCACAGGGTGGCCGATTGGTTCCAAGGGTATGAACTTTGCCGAGCCGCCAAAATTGCGGGAGTTTAGCGACGAGCGCGCTTGGCCAATGGGCGACCGCGGCGCTACCAGCAAACGGGCTGAAAAATCCAAGGATCTGCAAAAAATTACAGCAGCGGCTCTCGACAACAGCATATATGGCGGAAAAACCAGTGCCTTCCTGATCATCAAAGACGGTCAGATTTTGACAGAAGGCTATAAAGACGGGCACGATCTGCATACCGCGCAGCGTACATGGTCGGTTGCCAAGTCCATTGCCGGGACCCTGATCGGACATAGCGTTCATCAAGGTTTTTCAAACGTCAATGCACCGGCAAAGATCATCGAATGGATGAGCGCTGTTGATCCACGTCAGAAAATCACTCTTGATCAGTTGATGCGAATGTCCAGTGGCCTGACTAGTGACACTGCGGGCAACCGGACCGATCCGATCTATATGGGCGGTGCCACGGTCACACAAAGAGCGGTGAATTGGCCGCTGCTCCATCCGCCGGGTAGTCGATTTCGATATGCCAATAATGACACTTTGCTCGCTGTCCATGCGGCGCGCTCGGAGCCATTTGAACCTTATGAATTTTTCCAGAAAGTCGGCATGACACGCACTTATGCGGAAGTCGATTGGCAAGAAAACTATGTTCTTTCCAGCCAGGTTTGGACGACAGCACGGGACCTTGGTCGCTTGGGTATGCTTTATCTGAACAACGGCATGTGGGATGGAGAGCGCTTGCTTCCCGAGAATTGGCGCAAATATGTCAGCACGCCATCGGGGCCACAACCCGACCGCGAATTTGGCTATGGCGCAACCTTCTGGCTGATGAACAACACAGACGGAGTTCCAAAGGACACATTTGCGGCCTTTGGCAACCGCGGACAATATCTGGTCATTGTCCCTTCCCGCGATCTCGTCATCGTAAGGCGCGGCTATGATAAGCGGGGCAACCGTTTTGATATTGCTGCCCTTACGCGGGATGTTTTGAGAGCCATGGGCTCATGAGCGAAACTTACCGCGCGGCTGTCTGCACTGCATTGACTGGGCCGAGCTCCATTCGCATCGAAGAGTTGGAAACAAAACCCTTGAAAGCCGGAGAAATCCGGATCGCGGTAAAAGCGGCAGGACTCAATTTCCCTGATTTGCTGATGACATATGGGAAATATCAGTTCCGCCCGGACCCGCCTTTCATTCCGGGACTAGAAGTAGCGGGAGAGATAACCGAGCTTGCACCGGACGTAACAAGTTTCTTGGCCGGAGATCGAGTCATGGGCGGCAGCAAAGGAAATGGCCTTGCGCAACAAATCGTCCTGCCGGCAAAAGCAGCCCGACCATTGCCTGAGGCACTATCCTTTGCCGAAGGGGCTTGTTGGCATGGCGCGGCGATCACCGCTTGGCATGCCCTTCACGACAAAGCTATATTGCAGGAAGGCGAGAGCATTCTCATTCTTGGGGCCAGCGGTGGCGTCGGAATGGCAGCTGTAAAACTCGCCAAACATAAAGGTGCAATCGTGATCGCCACCGGATCCAGCGATGCAAAACGTCAGGCGCTTGCACAAGCGGGCGCGGACCATAGCCTTGATCCTGCTGATCCTGACCTTGCTGCAAAAGTCAAAGATTTGACCGGAGGCAAAGGTGTCGACGTCGTATTTGATCCTGTTGGCGGTGATCTGGCCATTACCGGTACGCGCGCTATCAGCTGGGGCGGCCGCTATCTGATCGTGGGTTTCGCCAGTGGCGATATCCCGTCCTTCCCCGCCAATCATGCGTTGATAAAGGGCTATAGTCTAATCGGCCTGCGGGCCGGAGAAAGCGCGCGGCGGGATCTGAAGTTGGCGAAACGCAGTGAGCAGGCCCTCCGCAAGCTTGCTGAACAAGGCATTATGCGCCCCCATATCTCCAACAGCTTTGCATTAGACGATGCTGGAGATGCCCTAAGGATGCTGGAACAGCGCGCCGTCATCGGACGCGCGGTCATTAATGTCGCGAACTAAATTCGCTGTTACATATGATTACATCCCGACGCCCTTTAAGGACTACTCCGCACTGTATCTCATCTAGGGAACGTGTTAACCTCTGCAAGAATTATCAGCGGTCACAATCAGGGGAAAATAAATGGATGGACTACGAATAGGAAACTATGCGCTCGATACAGAGCTTATGATGGAATGGGGTGAAAAGATCGGTATCGCACTGATTATTCTCTTTCTCACTTGGGTGGTCGCAAAAGCTTCTAAGTGGGCCTTTGCAAAGCTTGTGGACAATATCAGCCTGCTCCAGCGGGACACCGGTTCCGGTGAATCTATCGGCATGTCGCTGGGTAAAATCGTGTCGCTGTTGATTTGGTTATTTGGTTTAATCGCCGTGCTTTCCACATTCGGATTGAACAGTGTCATCGAACCACTTCAAACATTGCTAGATGACGTGATGGGCTTCATCCCGAATATTATCGGCGCTGGAATCATTTTCTTCGTTGGTTCGATTGTCGCGAACATTGTGAAGCAGATCGTCGAAACTACGATGATGACCGTGAATTTGGACAAATGGGCCAACAAAGCTGGAGCCGAGCAGGTTACCGGTAACAGCACGATCAGCAAGACAATCGGTACAATCGTCTATGTTCTGATTATCATTCCAATCGCAATATTGGCTCTTGATGCGCTGAACATGTCGGCGATCACCAGTCCGGCAACCGCGTTGCTCGACACAATCTTTACTTCAATCCCTCTGGTAATTGGCGCCGCCATCTTACTGGGCATAGCCTATATGATTGCACGCTGGGTTGGCGGACTGATTGAAGAAGTCTTGCCGGGTCTAGGCGTTGACCGGTCGGTTGATGCTCTGGGTATTCTGCCTGAAAAAACGACGATTTCTTCGGTTGTTTCCAAGGTAGTGATCATTGCAATCATGCTGTTTGCTGCGATCGCAGCGACGCGTATGCTGCAATTCCCAGAACTTACCAATATTTTGAATGAAGTATTGGGACTAGGTGGCAAGGTTATCTTTGGTGGTGTGATCATTGGCCTTGGCTTCATGATTGCCAGTATCCTGTCGAAAATTGTCAGCGGTGCATCAGAAGGCGGTATGGGCGGTCAGATTGTCAAATATGCGACCATCGTCCTCTTCGTTGCAATGGGCTTGAAATATATGGGTCTGGCAGATTCGATCATCAACATGGCCTTCGGTGCCCTGGTAATTGGTGGTGGAATTGCAGCAGCTCTGGCCTTTGGCCTGGGTGGCCGCGATGCTGCAGCAAAGACGTTGGAGGACTTGCGGATGAGCAAGCCTAAAGCGCCCGCAGCTCGCAAGCCTGCACCACGCAAACCAGCTGCCAAAAAATAAGCTGGCAAGCAGTTGAAAGATTGAGGGCGGGTCCGTTGGGCCTGCCCTTTTCTTTTGGGCGCAGAATAGGATAGGGACGGCTCATGCGCCGCTTCACTCATTTCACCTGCGTTGACTGGTCTGGCGCAAGGACCGAACGCCCCAATGGGATTGCGGTAGCGACGATAGGGCCGGACGGCCCACCTGCCCTGCTCTCTCCTGATCCCAGATGGTCCCGGAAAGATGTACGCGACTGGTTGCTGCAAATGACCGCCGCAAAGCAGGATATGCTGATCGGCTTCGATTTATCCATGGCCCTGCCCTTCCACGATACAGGATGCTATTTTCCGGAATGGGATGACAGCCCGTCATGTGCGACCGATTTATGGCAATTGGTCGAGCGTCTATCTGCCACCGATCCCTATTTAAACATCCTGTCCTTTCTCGATCACCCGCAGGCCGCACGCCATTTCCGCCACAGCCGAGATCATGTCGGCGACTTGTTTACCGGCGGTACGGGACGGTTGCGGGTCGTCGAACAATATCAACGTGAAACCGGCCAGGCGAATAGCGCCAGCTGCTTCAATCTCGTCGGTGCCGCTCAGGTCGGCAAATCCAGCCTTACGGGAATGCGGATGTTGCATCAGTTAAACGGCGCAATTCCCATCTGGCCCTTTGATCCCATTCCGAACAGTGGACCGATGATCGTTGAGATATACACGACCATTGCCGCCCTTGCCGCCGGTCTGCCCAAAGGCAAAAGCAAGATAAGGGATCGCGGCGGACTGGAAACGGCATTGCAAGCCTTGGACACAGCCCTGCCGACAAAATTGCGACATTATGACGACCACAGCACGGACGCGCTGATCACCGCAGCATGGATGAGGAATGCAAGCACAGACAGGCACCTATGGCATCCTCCGATGCTGACCGATGAAATTGCACAAAAAGAGGGCTGGACCTTTGGTGTTTTTTGAAGCAAAGAGCGCTCGTTATTGGCAATAGCCACTAAACCAGCGCCGAATTAGCTCAGCTGGTAGAGCAACCGCCTTGTAAGCGGTAGGTCATCCGTTCGAGTCGGATATTCGGCACCATTTTTTCGGGCAATCATCCTGAGGATGATTGCCCGAAAAAATCCCGACTGCAACGGAGGGTGACTGCAAGCAACCGCAACGGCCGCCAATTGTTCCGTGAGCCGCGCGAACCAAATCCTTCGACAAGCTCAGGGTGAAGCCCCCCCCTTATGTCGCAACCCAACAAAAAAAGCCCCGCCAGTTTCCTGGCAGGGCTCATTCCTCACGTGACGATCTCTTTAGAACTTAATGCCAGCTCCAATGCCATAGCGGCGTGGATCCAGCGTAAAGATATTCGTGAACAGACCCGAAGACGCATCAGTCAGATACAGGCCGGTTGTCGAGTTGCTGTCGAAGATGTTCTGAATGAAAGCACGCACATACCATTTGTCATCATCACCGTTTAATTGGAGTGATGCGTTGGCCTGTGTGAAGCCTTCAATCTTGTTGACATTACCGTTGAAGACACTGCCTGTCTGATCGCCGGTATAAGCAATATCAAGGCGCGGAACGAGGTTCCAGCCACTGTCAAAGTTATGCGTATATTGAACGCCCGCCGAGACTTTCACATTCGGAGCCTGGGGTAGATCATTGCCGCGCAGGTTAACCTGAACGCCGGGGCTCAGAACCTGAATACCGGCAGCATCAAAACCAGCGCCAATCGCTGCAGCCTGCGCTTCCAGAACACCACATATGCCGAACGCTCCGGTTGAGGCGATTCCGCCATCTGCCGGGAAGGCCGTTGTTGGCTGGAGACCAAGACCGCCGTTAATCGCATTGACAAAAGCGTTTGTCCCAGCAGCATTACCAGCTGTACCGGGCACCACGGCACAGTTTGCACCGTTGGTTATATCCTTGATGATCACGGCGTCGGCGCGGCCGCCACCTGGGTCACGCGGGTTGGAGAAGAACTGATCGCCCTTCACTTTGGTGTTTAGATAACTGAAGCCCATGTTGATCAGCCAGTCTGGATCGGGCCGCACGACGGCTTCAATCTCAACGCCGTAAATGTCAGCATCAATCGTGTCATTGACCGATGTACGAGCGATAATCCGGCTCAGCTGCAGGCCTTTATACTTGTAATAAAAAGCGGTGGCATTGAGCTGCAATACACCGCCGCCGATAGTATTTTTCGAACCGATTTCAAATGCATCGATCTGCTCAGGCCCAAAAGACTCTGGTACCGCGAAAATCGGCTGCAACGGCGGATTGATACCCCCGGACTTATAGCCTCGAGAATAGGAAGCGTAGACCAGGTTATCCGGTGAGACCTGCCAGTCTATAACGGCCCTACCTGTAATCTCGTCAAATGCGACGCTCCTTGACTGGACCAACTGATTACCTGCTGTTCCTGGATCCGCATCAAATGCCCCGACGAATGGAGAATCAAAGGCATTCCCTGTCTGGCCAAATGGCACCAGGAAACTGGCGAGTGTTGAGCGCGCCGTGATCGACTTCTTGTCGTTATTGTAGCGCAAACCGCCGGTTATCTTGAGCGTGTCGGTGAGATCAAAATAGGCCTCGCCAAAAATACCGTAGGATTTCAACCTGAAGTCCTGAGTATTATTCCGAAAGAACGGGGTACCGAGATAACCGGCACCGCCCCCGAGCACACCAGAGATGTAGTCAATCGCAAAGGTGTTCACATAATAGCTATTTTGCCCAAGATCATTCTCAGCATAGATACCACCAAGAAGGAAATTAAACGGACCGTCTAAGTCGGAACTGATAACACCCTCAATAGACCATGACGTATTGTCCTGATCGGATCGGTCGAGTGAGATCGGCGTATCTGCACAGATACGGTTGCCGCCGAAACTGCCCAGACCGGTTGGATCGGTATCCGAAGTACATAGCTGAGTACCCGAGGTCACCGCATCAAGAACCGGCTGAAATGCACCCAATGGTCCAGCGCCACCGGCAGACAGTGCGTTGAATGTCGCCAGAGCGGAATTAATATCTGTCCGCGTTAGGACCGAGGTATTGTAGTCCTGCCTAGAGTCGACTTCCGTTTCCTGATAGGTGCCGGTGACAGCCACACTAATCGGGCCAAAATTATGCTCGATATGCGCCTGCAACTGCAACTCATCGGTGAAATATTCCGGCGTGAAATCCGTCCGTACTTGGCGAACGTCATTGGGTTCAACGAAGCCCGCATGCCCATCGGGACCATAAAGGCTGTTCAGCCCCAATGCAGCAGGTAAGCCGTTAATAGCGAAAAACTCGGCCGAACCGAGCGTCCCGGTGAAGGTTGCATTGGTATTGACCTTGCCAAAGTCCCGGCGCGAGTTGAGACAACCCAGCACACCGGTAGGATCACGTTGACAGAGCTGCTTCTGGATACGGGCACGATCATCATCCTCGCGGAAATAATAGGCCATCAGATCAATCGTCGTATCGGGCGTTGGCTCCCACTTAATCGACCCACGTACCGCAAACATGTCGCGACCATCGATCCGGCTATTGTCGAACAAATTCTCGGTATAGCCATCGCGGTTGAGATAGAAACCTGCAACCCGAACGCCCAGTGTTTCCCCTAGCGGCACGTTGATCATGCCCTTGACCTTGACCGAGTTGAAATTGCCATATTCACCATCGACCGATGCACCAAAGCCGCTAAGGTCGGGCTTGGCGGTCACAACATTGACCACGCCAGACGTTGCATTTCGGCCGAAAAGCGTTCCTTGCGGACCGCGCAGAACTTCAACGCGTTCCAGATCGAAATATTCCGTTTCGAACAAGCGTGTGTTGAAAAGAGGTGAATCGTTCAAATGAATTGCGGTTGCGGAGTCGCATGACACACCAACGCAAAGATCGCCGATACCGCGGATGGTGAAGCTCGATGCTGTAAAGTTACTTTTCGTAAACGACACATTTGGAAGGGTGAGCTGCAAATCGGAGGCGTTCTCAATTTGCTGTGCTTCCAGTGCTTTTGAATCAAAAGCGGAAACAGCAATCGGCACTTCCTGAAGGCTTTGTGCTTGACGTTGTGCGGTCACGATGATCACATTGTCATCAAGTTCATTGTCGGCTTGCGCCCATGCTGGTGAAGCCGCTGCAGTTATAGCGGTAGCTGCTAATAGTAACGATTTACGCATCATTCTCTCCCAATCCCATACCATTTTTCTGGAGAGTGTAGCTTTTGCTCATCCCCCCAGATGGCCTAATCTTCAACTAATCAATCGATTAAGTCCAGACGGAAATGATAAAAATGCACCAGCACATTACATTTTTGCACCTTTGTTGCTGGAATCAGCGGAAATTAAGAACAAAAAAAGCCCCGCCAGTTTCCCGGCGGGGCCCATATTTAAACGAATTAAGCTTCGCTTAGAATTTATAGCGGGCCGACACGCCATAGGTCCGCGGCTGGTTAGGATAACCGGAAAAGCTTCCTCCCTGACCAACTGACGGGAATGCGGTCGTCAAATATTCCGCACCGGTAAGGTTTCGTCCCCAGATCGTGAAGCTCATATCTTCATTGTATGTCAACGTAGCAGAAGCGTTCAACGCGTTAACTTCGCGCGTGAAGTTAATAGCTGCTGGATCGTTTGGATTATCGTCGAACAAATTGACCTGAGATTCATAGTGATAATCAGCTCGAAGGTTCAGGCCCAAAACATCGCTAAGTTCGATATCATAATCGACACCGATCGTTGTCGACAGTGCTGGAATTGTCGATGGCGTTGTTCCCGACAAGTCAAGCCCAGCGGCCGTGATGAAGTCGTCATATACTGGATCCAAATACACCATGGCGACGCTGAATTTCAGGCCATCGATTGGCGATACTGAACCGTCAAATTCGATACCATCGGTCGTTTGTTTACCCGCATTGTCGAGTTCGAAACCAGTACCATTGAAGGTGTTGGATTGAAATCCTTCGATCGATTGACGAAAGAATGTCAGGTTAAATGCAACTTGATCCCATTTCCCTTTAATACCAACTTCATAAACCGTGGCATTTTCAGGAGAAGCGAAACGCGTACCAAATGCCTGATTTGGTTGTAGCAGTCCAGCAGCGCCCAGTGCCGCGGCATCCGCTGCGAATGGACGGCTATCGCGGGACAGGTTGATCGAGCTTGCTTTAAAGCCAGTTGCATAGCTTGCATAGACATTCAGGCTTGGAGATACTTCATAAGCCAAACGCGCTGTGTAAGTTAACTTGTCGTCCTTTGTGCGATTGCTTTCAACCGAGTTTGGCAAATTGACCAAAGGCGGCTGGAACTGGAACGCCCGCAAACCATCGAGCGGGTTTGCACCTGGTATGGTTGGGTTGGCAGCCAAAAATGCCGCCGTCGCCGCATCGACACCGGCACCCTGCAAAAGAGCTTGGCGGAATGGTGTATATTGTGCCGCATCAAAATCGATTGAAGCGTATGTTTCGGTCGCAATAACATTGTTCGTGAAATTCTTGCGATCGTTAGTGTAGTTCAAACCACCGGTTAAAACCATGCCATCGATGATTTCAAAATCGACCGTACCGAAAACCGAGAAAGCTTCATTTGAGAACGTATAGACCTCATCATAACCGGTTCCGCTTGCGAAGAACTGATTTGCGTAGCTCACGCCATCGGCAGCGCCAAAGGCGCCTTCCAATGCGGCGAAGCTCAATGCGCCGCCCGTAGCCGCACCAATAAGTGCATCGCCATAAGCACGGAAATCATCGCCAAACTCAATGTCATTGGCAATATCGATATCTTCATTGAAATAATAACCACCCAACAGGAAGTTGAACGGGCCGTCAAAATCAGATGCAACCCGCAATTCTTGTGTGAAGGTACGAATTTCCGTATCGTTGATATTCTGACTAAGCAAATCGGCCGCTGTAAAATCAGAATCCTGATTGCTAAAGCTATCGACACCCCGATAAGCGGTGATTGATGTCAGGCTCAGCGCACCAAGATCATAATCAATCTGGGCCGAGATGCCGTAGTTTTCAATCAGGTTTTCAGATGGAAGGTTGGTATAAACGTCGTAGGAAAAAGGATTTTCCGCATCAATACCAATGCCGCCGGCCAATGCGTTTACAATCGCTCCGGTTGGTCCATTGACAATATTACCGGCAACGCAGCAATCTTCATCAATTTTATCATAGTCAGCGATGACCCGAACGGACAGATCATCAGAAGGTTCGATCAGCAGCTGGCCACGAAAACCGTAACGGTTCCGTTCGTTGACGTCCGTACCCAGATTGAGATCATCGGCATAACCATCACGTTTGTTAAGATTAGCTGCGAGGCTAAATGCGATGCTGTCGCTTATAGGACCGGTAATATCGGCTTTTGCGATAATGGCGTTAAAGTTGCCGTAACTCAGTTCAGCGGAACCACCGAAATCAAATTGCGGCTTTTGCGTTACGATGCTGATGACACCCGCAGATGCGTTTTTACCAAACAAAGTAGACTGCGGTCCGCGTAGAACTTCAACACGCTGCAAATTGGGAAGATCACCAATGGCGGCGGCTGACCGTGAGCGATATACACCGTCAATAAACACACCAACGGATGGTTCGATACCGGCGTTATTGGCACCGTTACCAAAACCGCGAATAATGAAATTAGTATTAGCAGAACTTTGCAGCTGATTAACACGAAGTGTCGGCGCAAGAGTTTGAAGGTCGTTCAAATCGCGAATCTGGGCTTTTGCGATATCGGCCGCACTGGTTACGGAAACAGCCACTGGAATTTCTTGCAACGTCTGCTCGCGCTTCGTTGCCGTGACGATGATCACATTATCATCAATAGTTTCTTCATCCTGCGCTTCCTGTGCATAAGCGGGAACGGCAGAAATCAAGCCACCGATAGCGGTAGCAGTCAAAAATTTGGTTATTTTCATGATATACTCCTGAGGCCCATTTTTATCGGGCTCTGTAAAACAAAAGTTGTCCTCCAACTGTCCGTCTTATTGATCGAAAGAGACCTCTCAGTCCACCATTTCCATAGCTTCTCAGCACCGTAAGTATGATTATTATAGCGGACACGCCTAAACCGTTGCTGTAAAGCAACAGATGTGTCGAAAATGTCTGTAATGGTGCCCCTGGCCCGACTCGAACGGGCACTCCTTGCGGAACTGCATTTTGAGTGCAGCGCGTCTACCAATTCCACCACAGGGGCTAATTTGCATTGCCGCAGACTGGCATTTGCAAAATCGACGCCCTGTTAGCGGAGTATATTTTTGCTGGCAACCCTCTGCGTGCGCCTTTCGTCTTAAAGCAGATTGCCACCTGTCATCGTCTGCACAATCCATAGTGGAAAGGCGGTGATTGCTATGAATGTGCCAAGCGGCAAAGCACTGTCTCTATTCACCGCTCGCCCTCGAATATGCATCATTGCCACAGCAATCAACCCGACAAGCGCCGCTCCCAAGATAACAAAAGGCAATGCCGACCACCCCAGCCAGCATCCAACAGCGCCGAGGAGCTTAGGATCACCGCCGCCCAAACCCTCTCGACCACGCAACAAGCGGTAGGACCAGCCAATAAGAAACAAAGCTGAAAAACCGGCAATACCGCCAATAGTGCGATTCACCAGACCAGGGTCATCCACCCACAAGGATGCAGCCAAGCCACAAACGGCTAATGGCAAGGTCAGCTTGTCCGGCAACCAGTGGTGCTGCGCATCCAACGCCGCCAATGTGATCAAGAGCCAGCCAAATATTGCGCCAAGTAGGCCCTCAACTCCCGGCGCTGCAAACAAAGCCACACCGCCAATCAGGCCTGCGCCGAGCTCAATCGCGAGATGATCGGAGTTTATCACAGCGCCGCAATTGGCACATTTCCCTGATCGCAACACATAGCTGATTACCGGAATCAGATCGATGGCGCGCAACGGCTCCTGACAACTGTCACAACGTGAACGCCCCGAAATGACGGATTGCACCTGTGGCCAGCGAATGACGATCGTTGCCAAGAAACTTCCGATTATGAGGCCGATGATCGTTCCGGCGATAGGATAGACAAAGTCTGGCAACACAAGCTCCGGAAAATTGCGACACTGCCGATTGGCATGGCATGGATAGATGTTCAATGCTGCGATTGAAAAACCCAAATGCTCCGCCTATGTGGAAAGCCGATGAACAACAGTGGCCTTGTGGCCCCTATATCCTTTGAAAGGTAAGCCATATGTCTCAATCTGATCCCGTCGTTATTCTGTCCTATGCCCGCACACCTATGGGCGGCATGCAGGGCGCACTGGGCGATGTCAGCGCTCCAGACCTGGGGGCTGTAGCCGTTCGCGCGGCTGTTGAGCGCGCTGGCATTGATGGCGCAGATGTCGAACGCATTTATATGGGCAATGTTTTATCCGCTGGCCAAGGCCAAGCCCCTGCCCGCCAGGCAGCAATTTTGGGCGGTCTACCGGAATCAGTCGAAGCCACTACCGTAAACAAAATGTGTGGGTCCGGCATGCAGACCGCCATTATGGGTGCCGAAGCGCTGGCAGCCGGTTCGGTTGACATTATCGTCACTGGCGGAATGGAAAGCATGACCAACGCGCCCTATCTGCTTCCCAAAATGCGGGGTGGCGCAAGATTGGGCCATGCGCAGGCAATGGACCATATGTTCCTCGATGGACTCGAAGATGCCTATGACAAAGGCCGGGCAATGGGCAGCTTTGCCGAAGAAACCGCTGGCGAATATCAACTGACCCGCGAAGCGCAGGATGAATATGCGATTGAATCCCTTGCCCGTGCCAAGGCTGCAGTTGAGGGCGATGCCTTTGATGATGAAGTCGTGGCCGTTGAGGTTAAAACCCGCAAAGGAAGCGTCACGGTTGATAAGGACGAACAACCCCTAAAAGGCAACCCGGATAAAATCCCCGCGCTGCGTCCTGCATTTGCAAAGGATGGCACGATCACAGCCGCCAATGCGTCGTCCATCTCCGACGGCGCCGCAGCCATGGTGCTATCCCGCGCGAGCGTTGCGGCAACCAAGGGCCTGAAACCGGAAGCCCGTATAGTGGCCCATGCCGCCCATGCGCACGCGCCGGCCAAATTCACCACCGCGCCCGTTGCAGCCATCCAAAAAGTCTTGGAAAAGGCCGGCTGGGAAGTGGGTGATGTTGATTTGTGGGAAGTGAACGAAGCCTTTGCCTGTGTCGCGATGTTCGCGATGCAGGATATCGGTATCTCGCGCGACAAGCTGAATGTTAATGGCGGCGCGACAGCGCTTGGCCATCCCATTGGTGCCAGCGGCGCACGGATCATGGTCACGTTGATTGCAGCAATGAAAAAGCATGGCCTGAAAAAGGGTGTGGCTGCTTTATGTATTGGCGGCGGTGAAGCGACTGCAGTTGCCATCGAGCTGGCCGACTGATCCGAATCCAAACCGGCAAAAAGGGCGGGAAGCATTGCTGTCCCGCCCTTTTTATATCTGCTGTATGCGACAAATGCTATTTCAAGGGCTCATCACCCCAGATCAGTTCCTGACTAATATAACCGCGCCGACCGGTTACATCGAACAAACACCATCCATTTTCGCATTGGGTGATCTTCCCCACCACACCTGGCTCAACCCGCCAGATAGTTTTAGCATCTGCCTGCGGGTTAGCGCGCAATGGTTGCACCTGCCCTTTTTCGCCAAGCACCACGGCCGTTCTGGCGGCGCTCAAAAGCCGTGCATGCATCCAGCCTTGTGCGCCGTCCGGATCTTCTACCTTCCGCCATGCCTTATAACGTGCCAGAATTTTTATCGGCAGGCGTTCTCGCTTATATATCCACATAGTCGGATATTCAGTGCTGGGGCCGGTACGCATGCGCGCCTCTGGTTCATCAATCGATGCCCAATAAGGCGGCTCCTGCTGCGCCTTGGCCGGCGACGCTACCGCCAACGTCAAACCCACCACCCCAAAAACAGATAATATTCTCAAACCACTATTACGCATATTTCAAACTTATTTATTCCCCCGATAGCAACGGCCATAAACTGAAAGCCAAGCGCGCATCAAGCGCCACTTGCTTGACCTGATGTAAAATTCAGGCATAGCAATCGCCCTATGGCTGAATCATCACAACCCGAGCAAAACCGACCTGCCAAACCGCGCGTCATTGTTACCCGCGAGCTGGCCGATGCGATCCACGACAGAATGGGCGAACTATTCGATGTCGTTCCCAATTTAGAGGATCGTGCCTTTACCCGCGATGACTTGATCGCCGCCATGGGGGACTGCGATGTTCTGGTTCCCACAGTTACCGATCAAATCGACGCAGAAATGATCGCAGGCGCGCCAGAGCGTTTGAAGATGATCGCCAGTTTTGGTGCCGGTGTGGACCATATTGACCTGGCAGCTGCGCGCGCGCGCAAAATATTGGTTACCAACACGCCGGGCGTCTTCACCGAAGATACCGCGGACATGACCATGGCCCTCATACTCTCCGTTCCACGCCGTCTGGCAGAAGGCGAAAAACTGATGCGATCCGGTGAATGGGAAGGATGGAAGCCATCCGGCATGCTTGGTCATTGTATCGGCGGCAAGAAACTTGGGATTATTGGCATGGGCCGGATTGGTCAGGCTGTTGCCCGGCGCGCCTCCGGTTTTGGAATGTCGATTGTTTATCACAACCGACGCCAGCTACCCCCCGCCGTCGAAGAGTCTTTGAACGCCAGCTATATCGACGATCTGGATGAACTGATCCGCACTTGCGACATAATCACCATCCATTGTCCCAGCACGCCTGAGACACATGAGCTTATCAACGCGGATCGGATCGCGATGATGAAGCCCTCCACCTATTTGATAAACACCGCACGCGGTGACCTGATTGATGAAAATGCCCTTATAGAAGCGCTTCAGCAAGAGAAGATCAGCGGTGCCGGCCTTGATGTCTACACGCGAGAGCCCGCCGTTGACGAACGCTTATTATCACTCAAAAATGTCGTTTTGTTACCGCATATGGGCAGCGCCACTTTTGAAGGGCGCGAGGCTTCCGGCGAACGCGTCATTGCCAATATCCGCGTTTGGGCCGACGGTCACCGCCCACCGGACCAAGTGTTAGAAGGCTGGGCCTGAACTTCTATACGCGCCGGTTAACGATAGTTCGCAGTTGAGTCCCTCCCCGCTCTGGACTAGACAACCGGCTGATTATGATTCGCATCAGCGAGTTTGCGTAACAAAATATTGTTTTCAGGGGACTTCATGAAACATCTGAGTAAGCTTGTTGTCGGCAGCTTGGCAGCCATCTTGGCAACTGTTCCGGCAGCGGCGCAGGAAATTGTAGATCCTGCTGCGGATGTTGCCAATAGTGGGGACACCGCTTGGGTCTTGACCTCAACCGCGCTGGTACTGCTGATGACCTTGCCTGGCCTGGCGCTATTTTATGGCGGCTTGGTGCGGTCGAAAAACTTCCTCTCTGTGCTCGTGCAGTGCATGGCTATTGCCGGTATTGCATCGGTTTTGTGGGTCGTGGTTGGTTATACTTTGGCTTTCGGACAAGTTACCAACGGTATTTTAGGCAACGGTATCAACTGGATGTTCGGTAATCTTGGCAATGTACGTGAAGGAACCACAGTTCCTGAATCCGCTTTTGCCATGTTCCAAATGACTTTTGCCGTTATCACCCCAGCGCTGATGGTTGGCGCTTGGGTCGACAGGGCCCGCTTTGGCTGGGTCGTGGCTTTCTGTTCCCTCTGGCTGCTCGTTGTATATGCGCCGGTAACCCATTGGGTTTGGGGCGGTGGCTGGCTTTCGGGGCTAGGTGTTCTTGACTTTGCTGGCGGCATTGTCGTGCATACGACCGCAGGCGTATCTGCGCTGGTTGTCGCCATCATGATGGGCAAACGTATTGGTTGGCCCAAAACTTTGATGTTGCCGCATAGCCCCGCTTTGACGGTCGCTGGTGCCGGACTGCTCTGGGTTGGCTGGTTCGGTTTTAACGGCGGTTCCGCTTTGACGGCGACTGACGACGCTTCATCGGCGATCATCAACACCCATGTTGCAGCATCCACGGCAGCGCTCGTCTGGATATTGATCGAACGGATTAAGGTTGGCAAATCGACTGCCGTCGGCGTCGCAACCGGGGCCATTGCCGGCCTTGCCACCATTACACCAGCGGCTGGTTTTGTCGGTCCTGGTGCATCCATCGTTATCGGCGCGGCAGCGGGCTTTGTATGTTTCTTTGCCGTCGGACTGGTCAAAAATGGCTTCAAGATTGACGACAGCCTCGATGTTTTCGCGGTTCACGGTGTCGGCGGTATATTGGGTTCGCTTCTGCTGGCGCTGTTCATTAGCGAAGGCCTGGGCGGCGTCGGTTATGCCGATGACATGGCTTTTGGTAGCCAGTTTGTCGCACAGCTGATCGGCGTTGGCGTTGTCGCAATATGGTCCGCTGTTGCCACGGCGATCCTCGGCTATGGGATCAGCTTCATTCTGCCCATGCGGGTCAATGAAGATGATGAGCGCGATGGCCTGGATATTGCCAGCCATGGCGAGCGCGCGTGGGATCTGGACTAAAAACCTGTGCTAGTTAGGTAGAAATGCCTTCCAGCCGACATAAGCCAGAAACGGAAGACCTACTAGGTCGGCGATAGCAATGGCTCGTAGAGAGATCGGCTGGCCATGAATGGCGTAAATCGCCAAAAAACTAACCATCGACACTGCTGTCAGGACAAAGGCCAGCTTACGAGATCCCGCATCCACAGCGGCCCACGCGCATGCGATTACCACCAGTCCGAACAAGGCAGCGCGATGCTGCAACAGAGCAAAGTTCGCATCATCGCCCGCGACGTCATATAGACGCGTAATGAGCGATGGTATAAAAAATGCGACGAAAGGTGACAGGTGGATTAGGCCCAGAATAAACCAAGAGCCCCGTTCCACCATTTTACCACTCCTGTTTGCTATAATTGCAGATGCAAAAACTGATTAAACGCGCTGGCTTCATATCCACCGAAAGCGGGCCCATTTTGAAAACCGCGCTTACGATAGAGATGCAGAGCAGGTTCAAATTCGTCTCCTGATCCCGTTTCCAGACACAAGCGTTCATATCGTCGGCTCCGTGCTTCATCAATTATGTGGTTGAGAATTGACAATCCAACACCTTTTCTCACGTACTTGGAGTCGGTGCGCATTGATTTGATTTCCCCAACCCTACCGGAGAGCTCTTTCAGCGCGCCAATGCCCAATAGTGTCTCGCCATCCCAAGCCGTCCAAACAGAGACGTCAGGTGTCCGAAGACCAGATAGATCAAGGGCATAGACGCTACCGGGCGGAGAGTTGTCTTTCATGCCTGAAAGATGAACAGCAAGCAGATCCTGCACCGCCTGCCCCGTCAAGTTATCCGGCCGAATTTCGATCAATCTCGTGCTTTCCTGCAATGCTGAAAAACGATATATTAGCCAGGATCTTTGGCAGATTAAACAAGCTTTTTCGGATTGTTTTCCTGTAAATCTTGCAGGGAATATTACGGCGTCATTCGCGAACGATCAGCCACATCCTAGTGGTTTGGAAAGCAATTAACGACCGCCGGGATCAAGATGCCAACGTCAGCGTCCGCAGAATTTCTGTATCCAACGCATCTGCAAAACGGCAGCCTGCCTGCTTTGTCTTTTGCCATACCAGGGTCGCTTTCATTGGTGCGTGCGTGTTCACAGTGACGGTTACCTTCTCGCCCTCTTTGAACACAGCGTCCGCCTCAAAACGGCATCCGTAAATCGAAATATCCAGCAAGGTTGCAGCGATGGACATGTTACCTTTGCGTTTCAGAGACGCGCTGGAAACTGTCACTTCATGGCGCGGTACAGAACGCCGATTCAAAGCTGCTGGCTCCACTTTACGGTATCTTGTCGACTTTAACGCCACGTCTACCCTCCTGCTTTATCCACCCACCTGTATCGACACGTAAACGGAAAAAGGTATCAAAAGGTTAACGGCGCTAAAGCATGTCTATTCCCCGGTCAGGATACGATCGACCAATTGCTTGACTGTTGGCACGAAACCATTGGAATAAAACGGGTCTTTACCGAAATTATAGGCACCATGTCCGGCAAACATTAAATGCTCTTCGATCGGTGATCCGTGAACAATTTCCTGCAGAGATTTTTGAATGCAAAAGCTGCGGGGGTCTGCCAGCCTACCAGTGCTGAAATTATCATGATCTTTCCAAGCCGAGAAACCACAATGCGACAGACATCCCATGCAATCCGCCTGATCTTTGCGGATCATCTTGGCTTCATCGGGCGTTGTGAATACGATGGTGTTGTCCGGCGTCTTGAGCGCCATTGTAAAACCAAGGCCGTCCCATTCGCGAGCGCGGAGTAAATCGTTGCGCGTGACCCAGAAATTTTTCCCTTTCACACCGACATCCAGTTGATGCGTATGCTCTCCCGCTTTTTCAGTCGAATAAGGAATTTGGCGTTCTGAACGCGCTTCCAGACTGCGCAGGAATTCATTGCGGACTGCCGACGAGTAAAATCCTGTCGGCGAGAATTTGTGCAGCAACACGTCGCCTTCCTTGATCTTAATAAGCTCGTTCTTCCAACTATCCGGGATCGGGCTCTCTTGGGTCAAAAGTGGTCGCGTACCGAATTGAAAGGCTATCTGCCCCAATTCATCATTATCGATCCAGTTGTTCCAATCTTTAAGCGCCCATACACCGCCAGCCATGATGATCGGCACATTGTCGGCTATGCCTTCGCCACGCATGACATCACGCAGCGCCTTGACGCGTGGATAAGGGTCTTCCGGTTTCCGAGGGTCTTCCGCATTGCTCAGCCCGTTATGTCCACCTGCGAGCCATGGGTCTTCATAGACAACCGCACCCATCAGATCGGAAACCTTGTGATATGCACGCTTCCACAAGGCGCGAAACGCCCGGGCGGAGCTGATAATTGGCAAATAGTTGACGTTATATTGCTGGGCAATCTCAGACAGTTTATACGGCATGCCAGCACCGCATGTGACGCCGGCCACCATGCCTTTGGTCTGTTCCAGTACGCCGTGGAGCACTTGCTGAGCGCCGCCCATTTCCCACAATACGTTAATATTGACCGCGCCCTTGCCATTGGACATCTCAAAAGCCTTTGTCACTTGCGCAACAGCACCGTCGATCGCATATTTGACAAGTTCTTCATGCCGGGCACCACGGGTCTTGCCGTGGTAGATTTGCGGGACCACATTACCATCAGCATCATAGCTGTCTGCGTTAACAGCAGAAACAGTCCCGATACCGCCAGCGGCAGCCCAGGCACCAGAACTGGCATGATTGGTTGCAGCAACCCCTTTGCCACCCTCAATCAACGGCCATACTTCACGGCCATTATACTGGATAGGCTTGACCCCTTTAAACAATATACTCTCCTATTTACCCCGTGCCCACCTTATAGACACCGCACCCCAAAATGTGCGAAAAAAACAACCAAATTCTCAAACTAATTTCAATTATCTAGTCCTAAGCAAAACCCGGCCGCCCAAGCGCGTGGCCATAGAGTAGCGCGTAACGCGCCAACATCTTGCTTTCATTATATTCTGCTTGGGCCTTCATGCGGTTTTGGGCGCCAATGTCCTGTCGCAACTGCTCATGCTGGACCAGCGTCGTCAGCGCTCCAGCAAACTGGGCCTCGTCATCTACTGGCTTAATAAAGCCCTGATTGGCCTGACATACCATGGATCTGACATCGCCAACATCGGTTGCTGCCACCGGCAGACCTGCCGCCATAGCTTCGATAAGAGATATCGGAAATTGTTCACTATCCGACGACAATGCAAAAATATCGAATAATCCCACATAACGCGCCGGATCGGCCAGAAAGCCGGGCAACAAAAGACGATCCGCCATGCCGCAGCGCTCTGCCTCAGCGAGGATTGCCTCTTTTTCAGGTCCTTCACCGACGATAACCAACCGGATATTATCTCCAGCTGCGGCACAGGCGCGCACCAATTTCGGTAAATTTTTAATAGCGCGCAGCCCCGCCAGCGTTCCAACAACGACTTCGCCTTTTCCCTTTTTAAAGCCCGGCAGCGCGCCGCGTTGTGGCTTTTTTTCGAATCGCCTCACGTCAATGCCGTTGGGAATACGATGCACTTTTTCTTCCGGCTGTTTCCACACGGACTGCGCGATGCTCTGTAAACGGTCGGACGGAACCACAAGAGCCTGGCTGCCGCCCAGCGCGAATTTGCGAAAGAAATTACGCTTCCAATTCAGCTTCTTGCGCTCGTCTTCATTAAAACCATCTTCATGGTGGATCAACGGCGGCAATCCCTCAACACGAGCAAATAAAGTGCGGGCCATGACGCCATCCATTGATCCCCAATTATAGGATAAGATCAAATCAAAGTTTCGATAATAATCGACCAATTCCCGATAGCGTTTCAACGCCGGTTTACCAGCCAGAGACGGCGCACCTTTGGGAAATTTGACAGTGATTTTGCTATCAATTGCCTCACGCGCCGACAGGCTGTCGGGCTCTGCGGACAAAATCGTGTGTTCGGCCTGCGCGCCGAAATGGTTCATCAATCGGACCGCGCGCGCTTCCTTGCCGCCAAGATTGAACGTGCTGTGCAAATGCAAAATTCGGGAAGTTTTCATCGGCTATGTCGGCTATCGCTAATGTAGAAAAAAATCAATCGATCCGTTGAAGCAATGCAGCAATGGCGTCAAGCGAAGCGGGTTCCTCCAAAGTAGGAGCATGGCCGACGCGCGGGATCGTGACCAATTCCGCATCTTTCAATTTGCTCACCATCTTCCGGGCAGTCGCCGCGCTAAACAAGTCGGATAATGCGCCACGCAAGATCAGTGTCGGTACATTTTGCAAGGATTCTAGAGCTCGCCACAATGCTTCCTCGCCGCCACCCTTGCTTTCAAAAGGCTCCGATATCTTCATATCATAGTCCAGTTTGATACGACCCGAGCTGTTCATCCGATAGAGCTTCTTGGCAAAGGCTATCCAATCTTTCAGACTATAATCTGGAAAAATATCAGTACTTTCTTCGGCAATGTCGCGCGCCGTATGGGCCCAAGTATCAAAGCTACGGCCCTGCCCCACATATTCAGCAATCCGGTTCAAGCCCGTTTGATCAATTTCAGGACCGATATCGTTCAGCAAAGCACCGGCCACCCGCCCGGGGTGCTGACTCGCCATAATCATGGTGACGATACCCCCGAGCGAAGTGCCTAAAAAAACGGCTTTGGACAATTCGATTTCATCCATGAGTTTGATGATATCGGCAATATAGGTCTTCGGATTATAGCTGGCACTATCCTTTGCATATTCGCTGTCACCGCGACCACGCAGGTTGACCATCACAATGCGGCGCTTTCCGTCTATCCAAGGGCCAAGATGTGCAAAGTCCCGAACATTTCGCGTTAATCCGGGTACACAAATGATCGGTGTCCTGGCGGCATCGCCCGGATAGTCCCGATAATGCAATCTCAGTCCGTCATCGGATTCCCAATAACGATCCTCGTAACTTTTCTGGTCAGTCATATAATTGTGCGTTCCCCCGCGGTTGTCTCTTGCCGCGCCCCTGATTAGTCCCCACTATTGAGCAATGCCTTATAAACCGCAAGCTGAACCCGCGAAAGCGCCCTATCGCCCTGATGTCAGGATAACTCAATTGGGTGAAAAAATCGGCGACCCGGTGCAAGCCGCTAAGTTTCCAAGTCATATATTGCGGTTCCGCAATGATCGTTGGGATCAAACTATTGGTCTTTCAGACGTCAATGAAGAGGAATGGATCAATCACTTTGGACGTTTTCATCCGCTGGCCGACAATCTGAACCCTCCCCTGGCCTTACGGTACCACGGCCATCAATTCCGCAACTATAATCCTGATATTGGGGATGGTCGCGGGTTTCTATTTGCACAAATGCGCGACCATAAAGACCGGTTGATGGACCTGGCAACCAAAGGGTCTGGTACAACACCGTGGAGCCGATCTGGCGATGGTAAGTTGACGTTGAAGGGCGGCGTCCGTGAAATATTGGCGACTGAAATGCTAGAAGCGTTGGGCGTCGAAACATCCAAAACATTTTCATTGGTAGAAACCGGAGAGGACCTTCATCGGGGTGATGAGCCCTCCCCCACGCGATCGGCCGTCATGACGCGGCTTAGTCATAGTCATATTCGTTTCGGTACATTTCAAAGGATCGCTGTTGAGCAAAATGAAGGCCTAATGCACGCGCTAGTCGATTATTGCCTCGCCCATTTTTATGACGGCGCAAAAACGGACAACCCAGCGGTAGAGCTATTCCAACATGTTGCTGCTAACGCTGCGCAATTGGCGGCGAGCTACATGACCGCTGGTTTTGTCCATGGCGTTCTCAACACAGACAATATCAATATTACCGGGGAAAGCTTCGACTACGGTCCATGGCGCTTCACGCCTTATTGGGAGCCAGGCTTCACCGCCGCCTATTTTGATCAAGAGGGACTCTATTGCTTTGCTCGGCAACCAGAGGCCTTGCACTGGAATCTCGCACAATTGGCCAGCGCGCTGCGTCTGATCTGTGACAGCGATCCGTTGGTTGCGATATTGGAAGGCTTTCCAAAATCCTATGGAGAAGCGTTCACGCAACATTTCTGCTGGCGTCTGGGCGTCGAAAGCGAAGGCTTTGACAAAGACAAACCGCTCGTTGTCGCCGCGGAGCAGGCGCTAGCTGAAAAAACAGTCACAATTGACCAGTTTTTCTTTGATTGGGGTCAGGATTCCACGCCCTCAAGCAAAGGTTATGAATCAGAAAAATTTACTCTTTTTCAAAAGGAGATGACGAAACGCAAACGCACGCGATCATCAAATCACGAATATTGGCACTCGGATACACCTTGTTCCATGCATATTGAAGAAGTTGAGGCGATTTGGGACGCGATTGATAAGAATGATGATTGGCAACCGTTAACCAGTAAAGTTGAAGCAATTAGGAATATGGGTCAGGCACTAAGGTCCCTATGATGAAGCGCGATGTTTTTGGGACGACGGTAGCGTGCAAAACGGAATAGTTACTAGATTTTTAAACTGAATCAGCTAGTTGAATATTACATCGAGAAAGCGACACACCGCTTGTTTGTTTGAATATAGTATCGGAACAATTGTGACTGAACTTACATCAATAGAACCAGCCACAGGCGCAATTTTGTGGAAAGGTCAGAGCGGCGACCCCGATGCTGCAGTTGCCAAAGCCCGGACGGCTTGGCCAACCTGGGCGGCGCTGCCAGTTACAAAACGGATTGAAGCGGTGCGCCGTTATGCAAACCGTATTCGCGGACAATCGGAAGAACTCGCGGAACTTATCTCCCGCGAGACCGGAAAACCCATCTGGGAATCCAGAACCGAAGTAGAGTCGGTCATTAAAAAGATCGATATCTCCGTTACTGCCTATGCCGATCGCACGCCGCAGCGTCAGCTATCCAGCCCGGCGAACATGCGCGCAGCTCTCAGGCACAAGCCGCATGGCGTTTTGGCGGTGCTAGGCCCCTATAATTTCCCCGCACATCTGCCCAATGGCCATATTATTCCAGCCTTGATCGCAGGCAATACGGTCGTCTTCAAACCATCGGAGAAAACGCCTGCCGTCGGACAATATTTGTTCGATGCTTTCCAAAAAGCTGGCCTGCCAAGTGGTGTCGTCAACATCGTACAAGGTGGGCCTGATGTCGGGAAAAAATTGACCGCCAATGACGATATTGACGGCCTTTTGTTCACAGGTTCGGCACAAACCGGTGTTGCATTGAACCGACAATTTGCCAATCGACCAAATAAAATTCTCGCGCTGGAAATGGGCGGGAATAATCCGATCATCGTTTGGGACACGGACGATATTCACAGCGCCGCGGTATTGGTTGTGCAATCCGCTTTCCTGTCCGCGGGGCAACGCTGCTCGGCGGCAAGCCGCATGATCGTCAAAGACGAACTCTATGATCGCGTGGTCAAAGAAGTGAAGCGAATTGCAGATCGCCTGATCATCGATGAACCCTTCAGCAAGCCTGCCCCTTTTATGGGCCCGGTGATCGACAATGATGTGGCCGATGGCCTGACAGAGAGCTTCTTGACGTTGATGAGCCATGGCGGCCGCCCAATTAAACATATGGCGCGACCGGTCGATGATCGCCCATTCCTGACCCCGGGAATTATCGATGTTACGGCTATGGAAGAGCGATTGGACATCGAGCTATTTGGCCCCATATTACAGGTTATCCGCGTCGCGGATTTCGAACAGGCCATCGCGGAAGCCAATAATACCCGCTACGGCTTGTCTGCCGCGCTCATTGGCGGAAGCGCAACCCAATATGATCAATTTTGGTCCAACAGCCGAGCTGGAATCGTAAACTGGAACAAGATGACGGTTGGAGCCTCCTCCGAGGCACCCTTTGGCGGCATTGGCCTATCAGGCAATCATCGCGCCAGCGCCTATTATGCGGCTGATTATTGTGCGTATCCGGTTGTCTCTATGGAAGCAGAACAAACGCGTGCGTCCATTGGTATCGGCCTGAAAGATGAAGATAAGGCCGAAAACTAAGCGGCGAGCTCTTTATCCAGTCAATAGTATAACTTAGGCCGCTAAAAAAACTTCTGCTTTGATAATCCCGGTTTCCCGGCCCATATCCATCTCATGGAAAAAAATGAGCCATCATCAACACCTTCTTCGCCCAGCCACGGCATAGTCTATCTTGTAGGCGCCGGGCCCGGTGATCCAGAGCTGCTGACATTGCGCGCTGCTCGCCTTTTGTCGGAAGCCGATATCATCGTGCATGACGGATTGGTGAGCGCAGATATTTTGGCAATGGCACCGGAAACAACCAAACGGATATCTGTCGCAAAGCAACGCTCACGCCATAGCATGGCGCAAGAGGCTATAAATGCCTTACTGATTGCTGAAGCGCAAAAAGGCCATAAAGTGGTCCGGCTAAAAGGCGGTGATCCGTTTATCTTCGGGCGTGGCGGCGAAGAAGCCGGTGACTGCATGAAAGCTGATGTTCAAGTAGAAGTCGTCCCCGGCATTAGCGCAGCCCTTGGCTGTGCGGCCCAAGCAAAAATGCCGCTGACTCACCGTGATGCCTCCAGCGCGGTTTCTTTTGTCGCAGGACAATGCAAGGGCCTATCCGACCAGAATTGGTCGGGATTGGCGGGCAAAGGGCGGACATTGGTTATCTACATGGGCGTCGCCAATGCCGAAGCGATTGTCGAAAAACTCATCGCAGATGGCGCATCACCCGATATCCCGGTGGCGGTTTTGGAAAATGGGACGCGCGATAATTTCCGTGCCCTCCAAACATTATTGACCGATCTGGGTGATCTCGTGCGGCGTGAAAATGTCAAAAGCCCAGCGCTTTTGGTCGTCGGCGAAGTCGCACGCTATGGCGATGCTGAAAATAAATTTCTGGAATATGCCCAAATGGCAGGAGTTGAACTTTGAAGATAATAACGGGAAATGACCTGAAAACAGGCGATGTGACGTGGTGGACCGGCAGCGACTGGTCTCGCCATGTCGAAGACGCGGTGGATGTCGGCGAAAATTTCGAAGCAATCATGCAAGAAGAAGAAGCCGCGCGCCGGGTCAACGTTCCTTATGTGATTGAAGCCGAGATGACAGAAGAAGGTCCTCGCCCTGCCCATATTAAAGACCGCGTTCGGGCGTTGGGGCCAACAGTCAGATTAGATTTAACATTAAAACCAGCCGACCCTGAGGCTGGAAACCGGGTGGTATAAACATGTATCAATATGACAAATATGACCAGCAAATGGTCGACACACGGGTCGCAGAATTTCGCGATCAAGTAGAGCGCCGGCTTGCCGGTGAACTGACCGAAGACCAATTTAAGCCGCTGCGCTTGATGAATGGGCTGTATCTTCAACTGCACGCCTATATGCTGCGCGTTGCCATTCCCTATGGCACGTTGAACGGCAAGCAAATGCGCATGCTGGGCCATATCGCACGTAAATATGACCGCGATTATGGGCATTTTACGACGCGCCAGAATATCCAGTATAACTGGATCAAGCTTGAAGATGCACCAGATATCCTCGCTGATCTTGCTTCGGTTGAGATGCACGCGATCCAGACCAGCGGCAATTGTATCCGCAACATCTCCTCTGACCAATATGCAGGCGCGGCAGCTGACGAAATCGCCGATCCGCGCCCCTGGGCAGAAATCCTGCGCCAATGGTCGAGCTTCCATCCGGAATTCTCTTACCTGCCGCGCAAGTTCAAAATTGCGGTGATTGCCAGCGACGAAGATCGCGCGGCTATGCGTTTGCATGATATTGGTATCCAACTCGTCCACAAAGACGGCGAATTGGGCGCAAAATTCTTCGTTGGCGGCGGCATGGGACGGACGCCGATGATTGCACCGGAAATCCGCGACTTTGTGCCGGCCGACGAACTGATCAGCTATGCCGAGGCTTGTCTGCGCGTGTACAACCGTTACGGGCGGCGCGATAACAAATATAAAGCGCGGATCAAGATCCTCGTCCATGAACTGGGCAAGGAAGAATATACCCGTCAGGTCGAAGAAGAATTCGCTCATATGAAAACGCTGGGCCTTAATCCGCCGGTGGAAGAACTGGCGCGGATTTCGGAATATTTTGCTGATCCCGCTTTCGACACCAATGCCAGCGATGATCTTGATTTATCTGATCCGGATTTCAATCTGTGGGTCGATCAGAATACCGAAAAACATAAACAAGCCGGCTATGCGATTGCTGTTATCAGCTTGAAGCCGACAAGCGGTATTCCGGGTGACGCATCATCGGCGCAAATTGATCTAATGGCGGATCTCGCAGAGCAATACAGCTTTGACGAATTGCGTGTCACGCATAGTCAAAATATTGTCCTGCCCCATGTTAAAAAGAGTGATCTCTACACGCTGTGGCAGAAACTGGATGAGGCCGGTCTCGCGCCAGCCAATCTTGATCTGATCACGGACAGTATCGCTTGCCCGGGTCTGGATTATTGCAGCCTCGCCAATGCGCGTTCTATCCCGCTGGCACAGAAGATTAGTGAACGGTTTGCTGATCTCGGTCGTCAGCGCGAATTGGGTGAGTTGAAACTCAAAATCTCCGGCTGCATCAATGCTTGTGGACACCATCATGCCGGGCATATCGGCATTTTAGGCGTCGACCGTAAAGGCACCGAAAATTATCAATTGCTGCTCGGTGGTTCTGCTGCTGAAGATACGAGCCTCGCGAAAATCACCGGCCCCGGCTTTGATGAAGATGGCGTGATTGACGCGATTGAAACAGTAACCGACCTGTATCTCAAAGAACGGCAAGAGGATGAGCGGTTTATCGACACCTATCGCCGTGTCGGCATGGCAGCGTTCAAGGAGGCTATTTATGGTTGAGGCAATCCGTTTTCGCGATGATGACACGCATGAGGAACCAGCGGTGTCGCTGGAAGCATTTCTCGATCAATCCAACGCCACTGCGGTACGGATCGAACCGGGGGAAGATGCGCGGCTGCTCATTCCGCTCCTAGATCGCTTGGCTTTAATAGACGTCAGCTTCCCTGCCTTTGGCGATGGGCGTGGTTACTCGTCCGCACAGATATTGCGCGAAGCAGGTTATAAAGGCGAATTGCGCGCCAGCGGCGACGTGCTCGTTGATCAAGTCGCCTATATGCGCCGTTGCGGTTTTGATGCGTTTGCGCCTGATGCTGCCATCGATACGAAGGTGATGGAAGAAGCCCTCGGGCGCTATGACGAAGTCTATCAGGGCACGACCGATAATCGCGCACCGATATGGAAGTTGCGTCATGGGTGAACCAGCGCGCAAAATCGATATCATCGATGCCCGGCCTGATTTCACGCAGGCGGATGCCGATGCGCTGAATGCACGCTTTGAAGGTGTTCATGCGTCGGCAATGCTCAAGGCTCTTTTTGAAGAAGGCAATCTTGGTGAAATCGCCGTTGTGTCGTCTTTCGGTACCGAAAGCGCGGTGCTGTTGCATCTGGTGGCTGAAGCCGACGCCACTATTCCGGTAACATTTGTCGATACCCTGAAAATGTTTCCCGAAACACTGGAATATCGCGACACTTTGGTCCGCATGCTCGGCATCAAAAACGCCAATATTGTCCAACCAGATCCAACTGTCCTCGCCGCAAAAGACGAAAATGGACTGCGCTGGTCTTTTGACCCTGATGGCTGCTGCGACATCCGCAAAGTCGAACCATTGGCTCGCGCCAAATCCAGCTTGAACAGCTGGATTTCGGGCCGCAAAGCCTTTCAGTCCGTAACCCGCCAGAACTTGCCGCGCTTTGAAGTTGAAGACGGCCGGTTGAAAATCAACCCGCTGGGCGATTGGGTCAAGGATGATCTCGAAGCCTATTTTGCAGAACATGACCTGCCCCGTCATCCACTCGAAGAGCAAGGCTATCTCTCGGTCGGATGCGCGCCCTGCACATCTAAGGTGAAGCCCGGCGAAGATCCACGCGCTGGCCGCTGGCGCGGTTGGGATAAAACCGAATGTGGCATCCATGAGGATGTGACCCCGCTACCGGTTGCTGATAGCGGCACCGATGGTGCAAACGATCCGATTTTCTAGACTGGTTCATTGTTCAGCTATCGGAGAACGATAGGTGCGCACACGGTTAAGCATATGTGCCAAGAAAAAGCGCTACTCGTCTCAAGAGGACGCGCTTGCTGCTGCACAACGCGCAGATTTTCCGCTCAGGCCCTATCGCTGTGATCGCTGTCAAAAATTCCATTTAACGAGCCGAACCAAAGGCAAGAGAATAGCGCGCCCCGCGGATTAACCGTCGCCTATTCGCCGTCGATCAACCCGTCGCGAACCTCGACGCCGGTCCCCTTCAACCGCTTGCGGACATCCTTGTCGACCCAAGGGCCTTCGTCCAATTGAGCGGTATCGACGCGCGTTGCATGAAAGATGATAATCCGGTCTTTCACCCGGACGAACGAGATTTCTTCGATAATCGGATAAGTCACAACGCCAGGCATCACCAATCCCGTATCAACCAACAGGGCCTTGCGATCCGCCCGATCATCGGTGACTTCCACAGCACGCGCATTGCGGCCCCGAGAGAGGTCGAAAATGGAATCGATCAAATCTGCATCGATCAACGCTTCGGGCATTGCAAACGGTTTGGTTTCGACCTGCGCTACCATCCGCTGACGGACAAAATCAAAAATTTCGTCGAATTTTTGCTGTTTAACCGCCTCGGTCGAGGGCTTCAGACCTAGGCCGTAGAAGAGTATCCCTTCATTCACTTCACCCGCCTCTTCCCAAGGCTCGACGGTTTCGGTCAAAAACAGCGCATTTTCGGGAGGCAGGTTTCTCTCAACGCTAGCATCAACATAGCCATCAGGTACCTTTATCGGGATCGGTTCATCGAAAATCACAATCGGACGAGCATTTGCCGTCCCGGCCCCTCCAGCAATCGCTAGAAATGACACCATGGCTGTGAGCAAAGCTTTCATGGCACCGCTATAGCGCCAACCGACCCGACTGCAATATCCCGAAGACCGGCATCAGAACGGTTTTTGACGGGGGTTAATGGGTTTTCGATGATCGAATATTTGTAAAATTCACTATTCGGAACTGTCCAAATTGCGTTCGGCAAACCATTGCCTCAAGGCCGCGGCCTGACAACCGGTGAAACCATTGGTTCCGGAAACTGAACAGCTATTGGGCCGCCCTAGACGCGCTTCATCCTCATGGTTTTGGAATTGGGCCGTCCACGACATCGCATATTGCGCTTCTTCTTCCTTCTCTTTTTCACGAATGTCCTTTGGAATCCGGTACCGTTCTTCTTCAGGTTGACGCGCGCAAACGACAATTTCACTATCGGTTGAATCAGGGCAAATATCGTCACCAAAAGTGACCAAGATAGACCATCGCTCGGGATCATCCGTTGTGGCATTTGAATCTTTGGCATGTACAGGCGACAAAGTCAGAAACACCCCCGCCACCACGAGCGCAAACCTTAACGGGGTAGACAAACTGGACATTTCCAACGGCTGGATCCTTTCCGCGAGCAGGGAACGTATTCCCATCCTATGGATTAACCTTCAAATATGTATGCAATGTGAAGCTGTCGCCGGTCGAAGGCTGCAAGTCATCTTTTCCAACAAATTTTCGCTTTTGGTTGCTTAGCACATGCTAAGCTGATGTCGGCTTTATCCCGAAAGCGGACATTAGCTTTGGTCGCTTTTGCGGCAACAATTGGGCGGTTAACGGATGGACTGTATCGGGCTTCGGAAAGCATGGTTGAATCGCCCCTGCAAATGAAAGCCTTGTTCAAAGACTACCGGTTACCATAATGTTCGAGGAGCAATGATTTCGATCCAATTGGTAGGTAATGTTTAGGCGACCCACGAACACCAAGATTGGCGGCATTCTCCCACAGTGTTTCAAGTTCCTCGTAACCGCAGTTTTTGTCGTAGAACCCCAGCTTCAGCTTGCAATATAGCGAAACATAGCCTTCTTCCGAACTTAATATTTCAGGTAACTTAGCCAAGCACATTCTATAACGTTCCCGCGCTTCTTCATGACGGTTTTCCTGAACCATCAAGTTCGCATCATGGGCCAAGAGATAGTGAGGCGGATCGTCACGATAAGAGAACGCTATATCCAAACACGCTCTTGCCTTTGCGAACCGTCCGCGACTGCTATGATACCGCGAAAGAGCTGCGTTTAATTCAAATTTGAGATCACTAATTAGCTTCTGAACTCGCATTGCAACATATTGGCGGCTTTCGTAACGGTTGGCAACCTCACGGGAATGTCCGCAATATCCCGAAAGCGGACATTAAAATGTGAATGCCCCCATTTTGATTTGATTTTTCAGGCTTTGACGAAAAACGCACAACCAAGATGATCGTTCACCCTATCACTGGACTCTATTTCAATCTCAGATTCAATAGACTGAAAGCTAAAGCCGGTAAAATAAACACATTTCTTCTCTAGCGTCATATCGAATGGAGAAGGGGCTACGTTCCTTGTGAAGCTCATCTGCCCTGTCCAAAGCCAATGCCCAGATATAGCTGGCAAGAGACAGGAAACAATCGAAAACCCGGTTAACCCGAACAGCATCTTTTTCATATCGAACATCTCCGCGAGGGCTCTATCCCGAAAGCGGACACTAGCTCCGCATTTTGCGGATTAGCTCTACCACCCCATAAACCAACATGCCTGAAACAACGGCACTCAATGCAGAAGGCACGAAAACTTGGGTAATAAAACCTTTTTCGCATATAGCATCGGGGGCACAATCACCCAAAGCATCTCTCAACAACAGAAAACAAAAAAGTGGAACACCCACCAAGGCAGACGCTAGGCAACCCCATTTCATTACAGACACTAAACTATCTCCGTTGCCGTGATCACTCATTGCTCTGATTTAGTGCAAAGGGGCAATGTCCGCAATATCCCGAAAGCGGACATTAGAGAGTAAAGTCTTCTCCCAAGATCACTGCTTGGCGTCTGAATCCAAATTCAGCTTCACCAGTCCAGTTCTTACCGTCTGGAAACCTCAACTCAATGCCCGTCAAATCGTCGCTATCGAACAATTTCATGTTAACGCCCATCTGATCATTGCTTCCAACGCTCGCTACATGTTCTTTGGTCAGTATCCAGTGGGTTGTTGAGCCACAATTTTTGCAAAAGTGTATTTCAACCGCTGGCTGCGGATAGTCGCTGCGCGTGTAACTTCCAGTATCGCCTTCAATTTCAACCTCTGACGGTTTAAAATAGCCCCAGACACCGCCACTCTTGCTGCACAGGCCACAGTTACAATCTTGCATGAATTCTGGTTGGTTAAAGATAGCTACTTTTACAGTGCCGCAATGGCATTTCGTTTCATAACCTTTGATACTCATCGCACAAACCTTCCCAAAGTTTCAAAGAAAGGTGAGTGTGTGAGCAACACATTTATGTCAATGTCCGCTATATCCCGAAAGCGGACATTAAATCACTTGTCGAACTAACTGCATTTTGGGAATGTGAAAGTCATGTTTCGAAATCTGTTATTGGCCTTGGTATTGTTCAATTTTACTACCTGCACTAGCAGCGAGATAAATGGACAAGGATGCTTCACAACCTTAAAGGGGTGGAGCGAACCGAAGGATGGTCGCCTTCCGTTTACACCAATGAATATAATTGCTTTTACCAAATCTGGCATCACGTTGAATGGTAAGAAAGCTGATAAAGTCATATTGCTAGACCATTTGACAGATACAAAAGACGGTTTGCCAATGACGCTTACCGTGCTTGATCCCACAGATGCGCCGAGCTGTGATAAATTGATAGAGCACATGGAAATGGTCAATAAAGCAGTTGATTGTAACAGGCCAGATGCTTGCGGTTTAGGTACAAAAGATGATTGGGAAAATGCAAAAACCGTCAATGATGTTGAGCCCATTTCATAGTTACTGGAAGAGTGCCCGCTTTTGCGCCCATAGCGGACACTAGCGCGATGTCTGCATATCCCGAAAGCGGACGCTAGCGCAGGCCTTCTTTTGCTCTTTCAATCATACTCTCTAATCGAGAGAGCTTTAACTCACCCAAACTCTTTCCTTTGTGATCAACAAACCTAACGTCAAAATCGTTGAGATCATCAGCACGAATTTCGGTCACACATTGATCTTGGGCATATAGCTCTGCAATCAAATTTTCCTCATCGGGTGCGGTTGCGAATATTACCGAAAAACTCTCTTCGAGATCCATAAAAATTCTCACATCATTGATTGTTCCTGAATCTGCGTACCGTGAATGCATATCATTGCAACCGCAACTGATGTCCGTAACATCCCGAAAGCGGACATTAGAGTTTAAGCTAATTGAATTGTTGAGCCGATCAAATTTAGCATTTTCAAGTTTCGCAGATTATATAATCTGTAGGGTATACGGAATTATCTCGTTCAGGGTATTTCCAGCTTCCATTGGAATATATCCCGTATAGGTACAAGCTATCGCCGTTTCGATATATCTTCATTTTATCTTTGGTTTCATTCTCTTCGACAGTGAAGTTATCCGCTCCAAGATCAACCAACGATATCCTAGTTCTTTCTTTTGAAACTACCTCTGCTTCCGGATCGATAGCGATCACTTTTTCGACCATTTCCGGAGAATTTTCATAATCGATAAATTGATCAAAAAACTTTATAGATCGATAGCCGCACCCATTGATCTTATCTCCCCAGACATGAGACTTTGCAAACTCAAACGCGTCCTGATTTTTATCGCAACTGGATAGCGCTAATACTATCACCATAGAGATAGCTGTTAGTTTCTTAATGTCGTTCACTGTGCATTTCCTAGGACTATTGACAGCCAGAATACTGCAGAAATATTTAGTAATCTCTAATGTCCGCTTTTGCGCCCATAGCGGACACTAGTGTAGTTGCAATTCAACCAGCTCGGAGTTTTACATTGTTAGATGCATGCCGAAAATTCACTTCTTCTACCCTGCCCTAATCCAACCCAGCCTGCGGTCCACGTTCGAACAAGGTCGTCAAAACAACATGGCTTCGCGTATTGGTGACATCGCCAAATCCCCGCATCCGGACCAAAAGTTCGTCGAGACCATTGGCATCTTTGCACCGCGCTTTTACCAGAAGGCAGGAGTCTCCGGCCACGCTATGGACTTCTTCGACATCGGCGTCCTCATGTAGTCCGGCAAAATTTTCTCTGGCTCTGGCGCCGGTATAGTTGACATGAATGAAAGCGAGAAACGGGCGTCCTATTTTTGTGCCGTCCAAACCGATTGTATTTTTTGTAATTACACCTGCGGCCTTCATCTTCTTAACCCGTTCATGAACCGCTGGCGCCGATAGATGCACTTTTGCGCCAAGTTCGGAATAGGATTGGGATGAATCGTCGGTAAGCGCGGTTAACAATTTTCGGTCCGTGTCGTCGATAACCAACTCCGATGACCGTTTTTTCTGAATGCCATTCGTATCTTTATCCATAAGTCAAAATATCCTTGATGCTGAATTATGTTAGGCATAATCAATATTACAACAAACACTGTTCGGCAATAGGAGTTTTCTATGGAACTGGAAATATATCTGGTTTTTATGTTTACCACCGCGGTCGTGATCTTGGCTCCAGGCCCCGCGGCCATTGCTATAGCAGCCCAGGGAGCGGGCAACGGCCATAGGCGCGCCACTTTTGGAGTCTTTGGCGTGGCAGCGGCCAATGCAGTCTATTTTATATTATCAGCCACCGGTATTGCGTCGCTGTTGATCGCATCGTCATTTGTCTTTGGTGTGATAAAATGGGTTGGCGTCGCTTATCTGGCCTATCTCGGACTATCGGCGATTTTTAGCAAAACCGGCGGCATTCAGTTTGCAACAGGCAAGCTACAATCCGCTTTGTCGCTATTTGGCAAAGGCTTTGTTGTAGAATTTGCGAACCCAAAGGCGTTACTTTATTTTGCGGCAATTCTTCCTCAGTTTCTGGATGTCTCAAAACCCATCATGCCCCAGATTTTCATCATGGGCGGAACGACAATTCTGCTCGATCTGGTCTCATACAGCCTATATGCCTATGCCGGTCATCGGTTGACGAGCGGCAACGTCAAAAAATGGATTGTCCGTCTGGTCAATCGCATCGCTGGCGGTGCTCTTTTGTTGGCCGGTGCGCGGATGGCGAGCATCTAGGCACATAATTTGGCTTAGACAGTTAAGCTGCGTGAATGTAGCTGTTGTATGTATCCAACAAACGCTTCTGCGCCCAAAACGGGCAACGGTCATTGCCTTAATAGAATGCGACCGTTGCCGTTAAACAGAAGCATGACCAAGCAATTTTCGATCCGATCCTTTGCGCGCAGTTTTACGGCGCGCATGTTGTTAGTGCTTACTCTGGGTGCGTTCACCGCGATGGCCCTGCTCTATCAATCTCTATGTGAAGCGGATCGCGGCTTTGCCTTGGCATATGCTTTCTCGGCCCTTCTTCCGATGGGATTGTCAACGCATCTGGCGGTTCACAGCTCCTTCCAGAACCAGCTTCTGGTGAAGCTCAACAATCAGATGGAAGGGATGCAATCCGATCTCGAATTCTCCAATAACAGACTGCGCAGGCAGGCGGAGACCGATATGCTGACAGGACTCAAGAACCGGCGGTTTTTCTTTCAAGCGGCCCAAGAAATGATCGCCGTTTCAGGCCCAAAGACAGTCTTGGCTCTCGATGTAGATTATTTTAAAATAGTCAATGACACCTATGGCCATGAAACCGGAGACCGCGCGCTCAGCCTGATCGCAAAAACCATAGCAGATATTGTAGGTCCAACCCATTTGGCCGCCCGCATCGGGGGCGAAGAGTTCGCGGTATTCTTGAATAATATCGGGCCCGAATTAGCGTATCAAATCGCTGAACGGATCAGAAAGGATATAGAGCAGCTGCAGTTTAAAGCGGATTTTGGCTCTTTCCACCCGCTTTCCATCAGCATCGGCATCTGCAACAACGGTACGAGAATGAATGTGCAGGGATTATTACGCAATGCAGATATGGCCCTGTTGCAAGCAAAACGACAAGGACGAAACCAGTCCGTTATTTTCGTACCGAAACAGATCGAATCCCTCAATCGCGTCATCAATCAATAGGCCTTGTGGCCCTGGATCATACAATATCTGCTTTTGCACCCTCAGCGTGAATTGCGATCAATATTCCTCTGGTCCGTCGCCATAGGCCAAATCACCAAATTTGGTAAACTCGCTCAAGAAACTCAGCTGGATATTACCGGTAGAACCCTGACGGTTTTTCGCGACAATAACGGTCGCTTTTCCAACTTTGCTTTGATGGTCGGTTTCCCATGCCGCATATTTGGCCTTTTGCTCTTCGGTAGAATTTGCGTCCGGATCATCGGGCTTTACGGCCAGATGGTAATATTCGTCGCGAAAAATGAACATGACGATATCGGCGTCCTGCTCGATCGAACCGGACTCACGCAAATCCGATAGTTGCGGGCGTTTATCCTCTCGGCTTTCGACTTGCCGGCTCAGCTGCGATAGCGCGATCACCGGGCAATTCAGCTCCTTCGCAAGCGTTTTCAAACCTCGGCTAATCTCTGAAATTTCGTTGACGCGGTTGTCATTGGCACGTCCAGACCCTTGCAAGAGCTGAAGATAATCAACGACGATCAGGTTGATGCCGCTGCGCCGCTGCAACCGCCGGGCGCGTGTCCGCAGCGCCGCAATAGTCAGTGCTGGCGTATCGTCAATGAAAAGCGGCAAGTCCTGGAGCTCTCGCGACGCCAAGGCCAGCCGGTGCATCTCATCCCTGCTAATCGCGCCCATGCGCAGTTTCTCTGAACTAATCTCTGCCTGCTCGGACAAAATTCTCGTGGCCAGCTGATCCGCGGACATCTCGAGACTGAAAAACACGGTCTTGGCGCCGAGTGAATCAATCGACTCAATCCCGTCCTGCATGTCGCGGCGGTACCGGTTGGCTGCGTTGAATGCGATATTGGTTGCAAGCGAGGTTTTACCCATACCCGGACGTCCCGCCAAGATCAGCAGATCGCTTTTGTGCAAGCCACCCATTTTTGCATTGAGGTCAGTCAGACCGGTCGTGATACCGGACACCTTGCCACCGCTGTTGAACGCGCGCTCGACATTGGTCAGGGCTTCAGTAGAGGCTGCGAGGAAGGATTTAACGCCACCCTCCTGCGCTTCGCCCTCTGAAACCCGGTAGAGCGCCGATTCCGCGTCCTCAATCTGTGTTTTGGGATCAACCGTTTCGCTGGTATCGAGCGCGCTATCAACCAATGTTCGGCCAACGCTGACCAGTTCGCGCAGCAGCGCCAGATCGTAAATCTGGTCGGCAAAATCACGGGCACCAATCAGCCCGGCACCGTCACCAGTCAGTTTCGCCAGATAAGAGGGCCCGCCGAGCACTTTCATGGCTTCATCGGCTTCAAAATAGGGTTTCAACGTAACCGGTGTCACGACCATATTCCGATCAAGCAGTTTCAAGGCTTGCTCATAAATACGGCCATGGAGCGGTTCGTAAAAATGTTCAGGGCGCAGCTTGATCTGCACATCTTCGGCCACGCGGTTGTCAATCAACAAGGCGCCGAGAAACGTCGCCTCTGCCTCGACATTGCGCGGCAGGCGTTGGGTTTCTTCTTCTACTGCATCAAAACGAACTAATTCGGCCATGCCCTTATCATTGACGCTCAGGCGATTCAGAGCAAGTATGTTCCGGCAAATATCCAAATCAGGTGGGGACAGTCTTGTGGATAAATGCTTTTGTTTTTGTGCTGCATTGCAAAAAAACTTGTCCTAGCCTCGGCGCTGCGGCAACAGAGCCTGAATGTCCGATCCACGCATCATAAATGTTGAACTCGACGAAGCGACCATCTTGTGGCGCAATGCCGATATCGAACAGGAACGGCGTATCGCCATATTCGACCTGATCGAAGAAAATCATTTTAAGCCATTGCGAGAGCATGAAGATGGCTATGCTGGTCCTTATAACCTGCACCTTAGCGTGCAAGAAGGCCGATTGGTGATTTCCATTTCGCGTGAAAATAGCGAACCTCTAGAAACTTTGATTCTGGCACTCGGGCGTTTTCGGCGTCCGATCCGAGACTATTTCGCTATTTGTGATAGCTATTACCAGGCCATTCGCAAAGCGACCGCACAAGAAATTGAGACCATCGATATGGCAAGGCGCGGGGTTCATGACCATGGCGCGGAATTGCTGACCGAACGACTGGAAGGAAAAATCGAAGTCGATTTCAAAACCGCGCGTCGCCTCTTCACTTTGATCTGTGTATTGCATATCAAGAATTAAGCGATTCTCTGCTCGTTGGTGCAGTTAACCAATCGTCCAGTAGATTAGTGCGTCAGGGAAATAGAGTGTCCAACCCAAGCAAAAAAAACACGGTGCTGCGTGTCGGCCTGATTATCTTCGCGTTGATCATCATCGCGTTTATATTGCGCAATCTGGCGGTGGGATGGGCCCCGCCGCGCGATCAATACCCGGTTCAGGGCATTTCGGTGGATGCAAGCCATGGTAAAATAATTTGGCACGTCGCCGGGGCCACGGGTGTAGATTTTGCATATGTTCGCGCAACAAATGGCGCCGAAGAGCGCGATCCGGCTTTTGCAGCTAATATAAAAGGCGCCCGCGATGCCGGCATCCGTTATGGCGCATCCCATCAATATAGCTTGTGCCGTTTGGCCAGTGATCAGGCCACTATCTTTGTGACCACTGTGCCCCGGGAAGAAAATATCCTACCGCCGGCGGTGCGACTGGCATATGACAATGGTTGCAAGGATCGACCGGGACGCGCCTTGGTGTTGAGCGAGCTCAACACATTCCTCAACCAGATTGAAGGGCATAGCGGTAAACCGGCCATCATCATTGTCTCAAAAGAGTTTGAAGAAGAATATGCTATCAGCAGCGGAATTAACCGCACCTTTTGGCTGGAGGGTAATTTTTTCCCGCCCGATTATGCCACCAAGCCTTGGGTAATGTGGCGCGCATCGGACATGCGGCGCGTGAGCGGTATTGACGGCCCAGTAAACTGGAATGTTGTGCGACCATGAGCTTGCTGGCATGAAGCGCAAAAGGTCCAAAGCCAAACCTCCGGAGTAAAGAGAGACATGAGCATACTTTCCGACAGATGGATCCGCCAAGAGGCGAAACATAGCAATATGATCGAACCCTTTGTGGAAGGACAGAAACGCGATGGCTGTATCAGCTATGGTTTGTCCTCTTATGGCTACGATGCGCGTGTCGCTGACGAATTTAAGATTTTCACCAATGTGAACAGCGCCGTCGTTGATCCCAAGAATTTCGATGCCGGCAGTCTCGTCGACCGCAAGACCGATTGTTGCATCATTCCGCCCAACAGCTTCGCCCTTGCCCGCACAGTCGAATATTTTCGCATCCCTCGCGACGTTCTGGTCATATGTCTCGGCAAATCGACCTATGCGCGTTGCGGGATTATCGTGAACGTAACGCCGCTGGAGCCGGGTTGGGAAGGTCATGTGACGCTGGAATTTTCCAATACCACGCCCCTGCCTGCAAAAATCTATGCCAATGAAGGCGCTTGCCAGTTTCTGTTCCTGAAAGGCAATGAACCGTGCGAGACCAGCTATGCTGAGCGCTCGGGCAAATATATGGGGCAAAGAGGCGTGACTCTGCCAAAGCTCTAAGTCATAAGCACGTTTCGAAACACAACCGATAATCAGGAGGGGCTTTATGTCCGACGCACGCGAATTTGATGTCATTATTTATGGATCAACCGGCTATACCGGTCGTCTGGTCGCCGAATATATGGCGCAGCAATATGGTATCGGCGGCGACGCTCCGAAATGGGCCATGGCAGGCCGTTCGATGGACAAGCTTGAAGAAGTCCGCGACCTCATTGGTGCTCCAAAGGATACGCCGCTAGTCGTTGCCGATTCCGACGATGCCGCTTCCATTGATATGATGGCGAGCCGCGCGACCGTTATCCTGACAACCGTCGGCCCCTATCAGCTCTATGGCAATGAATTGGTTAGCGCCTGTGTCAAACATGGCACCCACTATGTCGATCTTTGCGGAGAGCCAGGCTGGATGCGTGAGAAAATTGACGAGCATCAGGAAGCGGCTGAAAAGTCCGGCGCACAGATTTGCTTTTCCTGTGGTTTTGACTCCATTCCATTCGATCTGGGCGTGTTGGCGCTGCAGAAAGACATGCAGAAACGCTTTGGCAAACCAGCCACGCGCGTCAAAGGACGGGTTCGTGCTATGGAAGGCACATTTTCAGGCGGAACAGCGGCCAGCCTGAAAGAAACGATGAAGGCAATTGCCAAAAACCCCGGTCTGGTCAAGATTCTGGCTAGCAGCTTTGGCCTGACCCCCGGTTTCGAAGGACCGGACCAGCCCAATATGATGATCCCGAAAAAGGACAAGACACTGGACAGTTGGGTCGCGCCCTTCATCATGGCCGCAATCAACACCAAGAATGTGCATCGCACCAACTTTCTGCTCGAATTTCCATATGGGGAAGATTTCAAATATGATGAGATGGTTGTAACCAGCCCCGGCGAAATGGGCAAACAGGCGGCAGAAATGATCGCCAAAGCCAATCCACTCGGCGGTGATGATGCACCCAAGCCAGGCGAAGGCCCTACGCCCGAAGAGCGTGAAAACGGCTATTATGATCTCTTGTTCCTCGGTGAAACAGCTGATGGCGAAACCGCGAGCCTTTGCGTTAAAGGTGACAAGGACCCAGGCTATGGTTCCACATCCAAGATGATTGGCGAAGCAGCTCTATGTATCGCTCAAGATGGCAACAAACATGGCGGTGGCATTTGGACACCCGGCGCATTGATGGGCAAAAAACTGACCAAACGGCTCGAAGCCAGCGCGGGCCTAAGCTTCACCGTAGAAAGCTAATTTTCTAAATTACCCGTTCATGTAAAAAGACTATATAGCAAAAGAGGCGGGCGCAAAATTTGGCGCCTGCCTCTTGAATTTTTGAGCAAATGAAACGAAATTCATCGCCACTATGTTAAAGCGCTTATTTCGCAAAAAGACACCGAAAAACCCCATGGATACAGCTGTTATCCCCGAGGGCCGGCGCGTCTATGCCATTGGCGATATTCATGGCCGCAACGATTTGCTGCAGCAACTGATCGAGACAATTATCGATGATGACGCCAAACGCGGCGATGTACAAAGCGAGATCATCTTTCTTGGCGACTTAGTGGACCGGGGGCCAGACAGCGCCGGCGTCATTGACACCGCAATGCAGCTCAAGCGGGAATTGGGCGACGTTCGCTTCCTGATGGGCAACCACGAAGAGGTTTATCTGAAAGCCGCGACCGGAGACGAAAAAGCAACCCGCTTCTTCAACCGGATCGGCGGCAAGGAAACTATTCTGAGCTATGAGATCAGCGTGCGGGACTATATGGACCTCGACAATGCCGCACTGGCAGAACGCCTACCCAGCCTGATTCCGGCGGACCATATCAATTTTGTCAAAGCTTTTGAGGATCAGATTGTCGTCGGTGACTATGCTTTTGTTCATGCTGGCATTCGCCCTGGCGTGGCACTGGACGAACAAAAACCAAAGGATTTGCGCTGGATCAGAGAAGAATTCCTGTCCGTAAAAGAACCACATGAAAAAGTAATTGTCTACGGTCACACGATCAATGAAGATGTTGTCGAAAATGGCAACCGGATCGGCATTGATACCGGTGCTTATTATACCAACAAGCTAACGGCGCTCGCATTGGAAGGTGATCAACGCTGGTATCTCGACACATCCGTCCGAGAATAAAAACGGCGGAACCTTTTCAGATCCCGCCGTAGGTTTTAGGGTAGTGAGTTAAAAGTCTTAAGCGGCCAAAGCCTTAAGCGACTTGTACCTCGGGTCCGACTTCTTCTTCCATATCACGAAGAACATAGCCGCGGCCCCATACGGTTTCGATGTAATTTTCGCCGCCGCAGGCCAGAGCCAGCTTTTTACGCAACTTACAAATAAACACGTCAATAATTTTGAGTTCCGGTTCATCCATGCCGCCATAGAGGTGGTTGAGGAACATTTCCTTGGTGAGCGTCGTGCCCTTGCGCAGGGAGAGCAGCTCAAGCATCGCATATTCTTTGCCGGTCAAATGAACACGGTTACCATCAACTTCGACCGTTTTCGCGTCCAGGTTCACAGCAAGCTTGCCCGTGCGGATAACCGATTGTGAGTGGCCTTTAGAACGGCGTACAACAGCGTGAATACGAGCAACCAGCTCTTCCCGATGGAAAGGCTTGGTCACATAATCATCGGCACCAAAGCCAAAGGACCGCACTTTGCTGTCCATTTCGCTGATACCGGAAAGAATGAGAACAGGTGTCTGCACCTTGGCGACACGCAATTTTTTCAGAACATCATATCCATGCATGTCTGGCAGATTGAGGTCGAGGCATATGATATCGTAATCATAGAGCTTCCCCAGATCGAGGCCTTCCTCGCCCAGATCCGTTGTGTATACATTAAAGCCTTCAGTCGTCAGCATCAGCTCAATTGCTTTTGCGGTCGTTGGCTCATCTTCAATCAGCAGCACACGCATTGGGCAGCCCCTTTTCTTAATTTACGCACCGGCAACAGGTACATTCCCGAAGCCCCTGGATCATTTATTAACCATAAGACAGATGAACGTAAAAGGTTAATTTTAGATTAATGTAGGATTAAGCACGAGTCGCAGGCAACCGAATGACTCTGTAAGCCGCAGAAATGAGTCGTTTCAGGACTCCGCGATGCACTCGAAAAAAAATTAACTTTTTCTCTGTGAAAGCCCTCAAAAACCAAAAATAGGTGCGGTTTTGATTGAATTTGGTCCGTATTTATCTGTTTTCATGGATAATTGCTTGGGCATCCCTGACTGATATCAACCTCTATGCCACCCATGTCTAATCGACTAAAGCCGCTTAATGACGTTCACCATTTCCGAAAGCGCGATTAGCGAGACATTCCTTGCAGCATCTGGCCCGGGCGGGCAAAATGTTAACAAGGTCGAGACCGCCGTGCAGATGCGCGTTAATGTTTACGCGCTTCGTCTGCCCCCTTTTGCCTTTCGGAAGCTCCGGGAACTGGCTGGCCGCAAAATGACCAGCGGCGGCGAACTCATCATCACGGTCCGCGAACATCGCACACGAGAGGCCAATCGTGCAGAGGCGCGCAAACGGGTCGAAGATATGATCGCCCAGGCCCATCAACGCGATGCGAGGCGGATAAAGACCCGTCCAAGCCGGGCCGCTAAAGCCAGACGGGTAGATTCCAAGAAGAAAAAAGCGGGCGTCAAAAAAATGCGCGGCAAGCCGTCTTTGGATTGACCGAAGCAAATACCGCCTTTGTCACTATATATTAGTAACGGAACATGGGGAATAACCCGTCTGTCAGAATATATCGACTTGAACGCCGACCCCATTAACTGATAGCGACCTTGTCATGCACGATTTCACGATTTCCCAAGATCAGTTATATGACGACCTGATGTCCGCTGCGCGCGCTGTGACGGATGGAGAGCCCGATGCTATAGCCAATATGGCAAATGTCGCCGCGCTTATTTGGCAATATATCCCAGACCTCAATTGGGCCGGCTTCTACCGTGTGCTGGATGATGAGTTAGTGCTCGGCCCGTTTCAGGGAAAAAGCGCTTGTATTCGGATCGCCATAGGTAAAGGCGTTTGCGGTACCGCGGCTGAAACAAATTCCGTTCAACGCGTGGCCGATGTTCACGCCTTTCCTGGTCATATTGCCTGTGATGCAGATAGCCGCAGTGAACTGGTTGTTCCGGTTTCTAAGGATGGCAAGGTGATCGCGGTGCTCGATCTGGATAGCCCCCTGCCCAACAGATTTTCATTGGCAGATCAAAACGGCATGACGGCGTTGATCGGGGCCATCACTAACAAGCTTGGTTAAGGGCCTCGTAACCATATTGCCCCAATTCGAGACAGTCTTCAAAATCTACCCTATTTTACAAGCTGCTAATGGCCAAACACCCCTGAAAATGTTAACTATTCGTTAATCATTATGAGGTGGAGCGTGCTCGTCGCATGTTCCCGAACAGGGAGTTTAACCATGAAGACCCTTTTATTTGCTGGCCTAGCTGGCGCTATGGCGATGATGCCGGCAGCTGCATCGGCCGCCATCGACTCGGTGCCAGGTAGCACCGCAGCCCAGACACCAGTGAATATGTCTTTCGCCTCTGCCACGGCGCTTGCCTCTGGTGCGCAGGGCGCGAAAAAGATGATGAACCGCATGGGCGGACATAATATGGGCGGAAAAATGGCCAGAATGGGCGGCAAGCACATGCGCCAGGGCTTCCACAGCGGACGTAAATTCCGCGATGGGTCACGAGTGCGCGCGGGTCGTATAGGTCACCGGCGCGGCTATAAACGTCCGCACCGGGGTTTCCGCCTCCCAAGAACTTTCATTCAACCCAGCTTTTTCATTGCCAACTATGGTAATTATGGACTGAGCCGGCCTACCGCGGGCTATGGTTGGTCGCGCTATTATGATGATGCCGTACTTACCGATCGGCGCGGTGTGGTTCAGCAAAGCGTCAACAATCTCGACTGGGATCGCTATAATCAAGGCTATAACGACGGCTATCGTGCTGGTCAGGCCACTTATGACACCAGCGTGTTCATGAATGATGATCAGGTGATCGCCACGCCATCAGGCGCGCATGGCGGATCCACAACCTATCAAGGCGACTGGAACGGTGCCTATCGCGAAGACGGCAGCTATCAAGGCGATTGGCAGGGCACTTATCGTGATGCCGAGGGTAAGGTCTATGAAGGTCAGTATTCCGGCACCTTTATCGGAGACGGCGATGCGTCTCAGGTTGGTGCCAGCTATGCAGACGGTCCTCACTGGAGCAACGAAGGCTCCGTCCGCGAAGCGCCTCGCTATGAAGAACAGCGGGTTAGCGGTCGTGATGACGAACTTGCCTATCTCGAACGCTGCAAGAAAAGCAGCGGTATTGGCGGAGCAGTGGTCGGCGGCGCAATCGGCGCTTTGGCCGGCAACAGGATCGCTGGACGGGGCAACCGCCTTGGCGGCTCTCTAATTGGCGGCGGCGTTGGCGCTTTGGCAGGGGCAGCTATTGATCAGGGTACTGATCGGTGCCGCAAGTTGCTGAAGAAATACGGCCAAGAAAACCAAGCGCGGCCGCAATATTCGCGCGCGCCGGGAACGGACTATCGGACTCCCCAATATCGCGCACCGGTTCAGCAACCACAATATCGTTCACAACAGGCCTATCCCAGCGGTTGGCAGGGCGGATATTATTATCCCGCATATTATTACCCGCAGGCACAGCCGGCTGTTACAACGGTGGTGATCCAATCGGCTCCGGTAACAACGACAACCACAACGACTTATATCGAAGAGGAAGTCATCTATACCAAAGCGAAGGCTGCCAAGAAACGTTGGAAACCTGCTCCTAAAAGAGTCTGGAAACCCAAGCCAAAACAGCATGCACCAGCACCGGTTAAGGGCTGCCAGCAGGAATGCTGCCTCTACTGCGACTAAGTACATTCAAGTCCATGAAAAGCCCGCTGACCATAAAAGTCGGCGGGTTTTTTACATCCGATATATTGTGAAACTTTAGTATGGAGTGCGTTAAGACAATTCAAAGCGGATTGGCAAAATCAAGAAACCTTACTTGCAATCTGGTTTCGGTCAAATCGCTGCCATCCGTCAGGGCCAAGTTGTTCTAGTGGTTGAAAGCGAACCTTATACTCCATCCGGCTTGATCCGTTGACCCAATAACCAAGATACACATAAGGCAGCCCTGCTTTACGCGCGCGTAAAATATGGTCCATGATGATGAAATTCCCAAGGCCAGCGCGGCTGGGGTGATCTGCATCAAAAAAACTGTAGATCATCGATAGGCCATCGCCTTGTTGATCCGTCAAGCAAGCGCCAACCAATCGACCTTTGATACCATCCACAGATGGTTCTCGATATTCAATTACGTAGCTTTTGACCGGCGATTGCTCGATCATGTCAGAATAGTCCATCTCGTCCATTTCCGTCATGCCGCCGCCAGGATGCCGTTTGGAGAGATATTTTTGTAGCAAAGAAAACTGCTCTTCTGTCGCCCAGGGCTCACAGGCTTCGACAACCAGATCCTGATTACGTCTTAACAATTTCCGCTGGGTGGCATTAGGTCGAAATTCGTCAACCAAAACGCGAACCGACACGCAGGCCTTACAATCAAGGCAGCTCGGCCGATAAGCGACATTTTGACTGCGACGGAACCCAATACGGCCAAGTGCATCATTTAACTCATCGGTATGCGGACCGCTAAGCTCAGTAAAAACTTTCCGCTCGCTCTTACCCGGTAAATAAGGGCACGGGCTGGGGTTTGTAACAAAGAATCGCGGAAAGCGAACGGGAGCAGTCACAGATGAGGGCCTTATTTTGCGAATTTAAGAATCAATATCATCAATATGCCTTGTACCGGCACTTATGAAAAGGCAATTTACCATGATGGACAACTAGAGGTTCAATAACGGCAAGCCGGGTAAAATCAGGACAAAAAAAACGGGACGATAAACGCCCCGCTTTTATTTGAATATGTAGTCAGGCCTCAAGGGCTTGTTGGCGCGTCATCATCGTCATCATTAGAGATGATTACGATACCAGCGATAACCGCAGCAGCAGCCAAAACACCGATAAGAATGCCAGTATTGCCTTCAAGCTTCTCAGCTTGAGCTTCAGAGGTCGCGCCAATGCGTTCTGCAACTGGAGCTGTGCTCTGAACAGACTGTGCCATTGCAGGTGCAGTCACAAGGGATAGGGCAGCTACGGAAGCGGCCAATTTATTAAACTTCATTATATACTCCAATCAGAATATTTTAATTTACCAAAGGAAAAAGCCGAATGTCGACTCCTCGTTCCCCCAGTATTACAATAACGCCGCGCGACTCTTTGTTGGTTGCGTCCGCTATTAACCGCTTTATTACTGAGAGAGCGCCATCAACGCAAGGTCTAAACCGAAAAAATAGATCAGCAAATTGAATAATGCGATATTCTGAGTATTATTGCTTTTTCTGCACATAAACGGGGCGTCCTCCGACCCATGTCTGTTCCACTTTGATATTCCGGATAACTTGCGGTGCTGCCAGCATAATATCTTGCTCAATGATAAGGAAATCAGCGCGTTTCCCCTTGGTTAAGCTTCCAATTCTATCCTCTGCAAACGAAGCATAGGCCGCGCCAATCGTATAGGCTTGCCAAGCCTGCTCGCGCATCACCTTCTCTCGCGGGAGCCATCCGCCGAAAGGTTGCCCATTGGCATCCTCACGCGTCACTGCCGCGGCCAGTCCGGGGAATGGGTTTGCGGATTCGACTGGAACATCAGTGCCAAAGGCCAATTTCGCGCCCGATTCGAGAATCGAATTCCAAGCATAAGCCCCGGCTAAACGATCCGGCCCCAAACGCGCTTCGGCCATAAGCCGATCAGACGTCTGATGGACCGGCTGCATCGATGCGATAGCTCCGGTTTGCGCTATTCTTGGTAAGTCGACAGGATCAACAATTTGCGTATGTTCAATCCGCCAACGCCGATCACCCTTGAACGTATATTGAAGCTCCTCAATCGCCGTCAGAATCTCGTCATTGGCTTTGTCGCCAATCGCATGCACAGCGGTTTGGAAACCATCCATCGATGCGCGGCTCATCTTGTTCTTGAGCTGCGCCGACGTCAGCAATGCCAAACCTGACTCGCCTGGCTTGTCTGCATAAGGCTGCTTTAACAAAGCCCCTCGCGAACCCAATGCGCCGTCAATGTAAAGCTTTACCCCTGCCAGTTTGAGGCGGTCTTCATAGAGCCAGGGAGAAGGTCCCGGGCCACCAATAGCGATCATATTGTCAATTTCACCGGCGTAGGAAATAATCCGGACTTTCAATTGGCCCTTGTCTCCTGCCCGTCGAAAGGTCTGCCAATGCCCCATGGTCGTTCCCATATCAGCAATGGTGGTTACCCCTAGGGACAACAATATTTCCTGCGCCTTCATCAGGGCAAGGTCATTCTCCACCGGACGCGGCTTGGGAATGGCTTTTGCAAAAAGATTCTGCGCTTTATCGACAAAGATACCACTTGGCCTCCCGCCCGCCTTTTCGATGGAGCCACCCAACGGCGCTTTGGTAGAGCTGGTCACGCCCGCCGCTTTCATACCAGCGCTATTCACCCAAGCCGCGTGGCCGTCCACACGCTCCAGATAGACCGGCCGGTCGGGAATTATCGCGTCCAATTCAGCCGCGGTAGGGAAGCGCCCTAACCCCCATGTTTCCTGATTCCAGCCACCGCCGATAATCCACTGGCGATTTGGGTTTTTTGCTGCATATTCGCGCAGCGCCGCTTGTGCTTCAGCCAGCGATTTTGTGGCAGACAAGTCCAAGGTTAGCGCGGCAAAGCCCAATCCCATCACATGACCATGTGCATCGACAAAACCCGGGATCAGCGTTCTCCCTTTGCCATCAAATCGGAAGTCGACTTCCTTCGGCCGCTTGTCTTTCCGATCCAATAGCTCTTTCACGCGACCATCATCATCAATCACCATGGCCGCAAAGCGCAGAACTTTGCCATTGTCATCGAGCGTCATGCCATTAACGTTGTCAATCAGGCTATCGGCCTGTGCGGGCGCTGCTGCGAGCATGGCCGTCGCGCATAAAATTGTACTCGCCTTCAATATCGAAAAATTACGCATCACTATCCCCTGAAACTGGTCGCCCGAAAACGCCCCCTATAAACTACGCTCTGCTTTTCGCTATTCTAGACACCAGCGAACTCGTGTCATTCCGGCCGCCGCCAGCGGCTTGCACTTCGGCATAAAATTGATCGACCAGTGCGGCAACCGGCAATGTTGATCCATTGGTTCGTGCTTCTGCAAGTGCCAACCCAAGATCCTTGCGCATCCAATCCACCGCAAAACCAAAGTCAAACTCATCCTTGGCCATGGTGCTCCAGCGATTGTCCATTTGCCAGCTTTGTGCCGCGCCGCCTGAAATGGCTTCATAAACTTTGTCGAGGTCAAGCTTGCTGGCCTGAGCGAAACGCAAAGCCTCTGACAGCCCTTCCAAAACTCCGGCAATCGCAACCTGATTGCACATTTTTGTCGTTTGCCCGGCCCCGGGACCGCCCACATGAACGATACGGGCTGCATAAACCGTCATTATGATCTCGGCAGCAGCAAAAGCCTCTTTGCTACCGCCACACATGATTGACAATTTGCCATTTTCAGCACCGGCCTGTCCGCCAGATACGGGCGCATCGACCACATGGATACCCCGTCCTTGCGCCTCGACCGACAATTGCCGCGCGATTTGCGCCGACACGGTGGTGTGATCGATGAACAGGCTGCCGCTCTGCATCGCGCCAAAAGCGCCGTCACGTCCCATTGTAACCGCGCTTAAATCATCATCATTACCAACGCAGCTGATAACAATTTGCGCGTCTTTAGCGGCATCAGCTGGGCTGGCAGCAAAGGCGCCGCCATATTCTGTCACCCATTTTTCCGCTTTTGATTTGGTGCGATTATAGACCGTTACGTCATGCCCCGCACGGGCCAAATGCGCTGCGATAGGACCACCCATCACGCCAATTCCGATAAATGCTATTTTTGCCATAGCGCACACGCATAATCATTGTTTCCCTGAAAGACCAGATAGGTTAGGGCCTGTGGCATTATGACCGATCAAGATACCAGCTCGCTTCCCTCCTTCACCTATGCCGATGTCCGGGCGGCCCATGCCCGTATTCGCGACCGGGTCGTGCAAACGCCGACTCTAAAAAGCATTACCCTGTCGGAAATGGCGGGCGCGGAAGTCTTTTTGAAATTCGAGAACCTTCAATTTACCGCGGCCTATAAGGAACGCGGCGCTTTGAACGCCCTGCTGTTGATGGATGAAGACAAGCGCTCGGCTGGCGTCATTGCAGCTTCAGCGGGCAATCATGCTCAGGGCCTTGCCTATAATGCCAAGAACCTCAACATTCCTGCCACCATCGTTATGCCAACCACCACTCCAATGGTAAAAGTAGAACAAACACGCGGCCATGGCGCAGAAATCGTGATGAAAGGCGGCAATTATGACGAAGCCTATTCACACGCCCTGGAACTCGCCAAAGAGCGCGGCCTCACCTATATTCACGCCTTTGATGATCCGCATGTAGCCGCTGGCCAGGGCACGGTAGCGATAGAGATGCTTGAAGCCATTCCCGATCTGGATCGTCTGATCATTCCCATTGGCGGCGGCGGGCTTTTCTCCGGCATGGCAACAGCAGCGCACGCGATGAAGCCCGATATCAAGATGACCGGCGTACAAGCCGCGCTCTATCCCAGCATGTACGGCAAGCTCAACGGCAAAGAAGTGACCGCCGGCGGCGACACACTGGCCGAAGGCATTGCCGTTCGCAATCCCTCAGAATTTACCGCTGCGATCATCCAGAAATATGTCGATGAGATATTACTGGTCGGCGAAGCCCAACTGGAAGGCGCGGTTAGCCTGTTACTCCAGATAGAAAAAACCGTTGTCGAAGGGGCCGGTGCCGCTGGTCTCGCTGCCCTGCTGGGAAACAAGGAAAAATTTGCCGGTGAAAAAATCGGTCTGGTTCTGTGCGGTGGTAATATCGATACGCGGCTATTGGCCAATGTATTGCTGCGCGATTTGGCGCGCTCCGGCCGCCTCGCTCGCCTGCGCCTGCATCTGCGCGACCAGCCCGGCGCGCTCTATAATGTTGTGAAACAATTTGCCGATCATGAAGTCAATATCATCGAAGTCTATCACCAGCGCGTCTTTACCAACCTGCCCGCCAAGGGTCTCATCACCGATATCGAGTGCGAGGCAAAGGATAAAGAGCAGCTGGATGGGTTGATCGCTGATCTGAACAAGGTTGGTTATGACGTGCGGCAGGTGGAATTGGCGGATTAAGCCTATTTCTCCGCCTTTTCCGGATCATATTTCCCAAACCAGCCCATGATATTGTCGACCTTGGCAATCAAGTTGCTCGGTCTGCCCGCAATCAGATGCGGCGCGCCAGGCACTTTGACCAGCACGGTATCGACATTCTGCACTTTCAGGGCTGTATAAAATTGCTCGGCTTCCCAAGCCGGCGTGCGCCAGTCCGCTTCTCCGACCATTAGCATTGTCGGCGTCTTTGCGTTGCTGACAATAGACAAGGGAGACCGCCGCCAATATTCCTCAGGCTGCTCCCAAGGCTGGGCGCGGAACCAATGCCTGCTTACAAATCGCGAAATATCCGCCGCGAGCGCCATGGTCGTCCAGTTGATCACGGGTTTGATCGAGGCTGCAGCCGCGAACCGGTCCGTCTTACCAACCGCCCATGCGGTCAATATGCCGCCGCCAGAGCCGCCGGTAATGAATAACCGATCCTTGCTGACATAATTTTTGGCCACCAAGGCATCGACAACCGACATCAGATCATCATGGTCTTTCCCGGGATAGTCGAGATCAATAAGCTGCGCGAACTCTTCCCCATAGCCCGTAGATCCCCGCGGGTTCACATAGACGGTGACGTAGCCCTCTGCTGCAAAGCGCTGAATTTCTGCAGCGAAAAACGGACCATACATCGCATAGGGTCCGCCGTGAATTTCCAGAATCATCGGATAGGAACCGTCCGCCTTGAAACCGGGAGGCAGCGCGACCCAAGCTTGAATGTCACGACCATCATGAGTGGATTTGGTGACGATTTCTTCTACCTTGGCCAGTTGTAAATGGCCCAAGGCATCATCGTTGAGATTGGTCAGAACACGCCCCGCCTTCCCCCCACGAGACAGCGCAACTTCGGCAGGACGGTCGGTGCTGGTTTTGGTGTAAGCGATGATCGGTGCGCTTCCCCCTGCTCTCTTGGCCACCGAGAAACTGCCCGACGCATAGGGACGACCGATGGCAGTCCCGCCAATATCCCGCACCAATGTTTTGACATTGCCCGACAGATCAATCGACACAAGCGTAAGCAAACCATCGACCTCTGTCTGCGCGATCAATGCCTTGCCATCGGCGCGCCAATGGGCCGCATCAATAGACCGATCAAAATTGGCCGTCAGATTGCGCGAATTGGCGCCATTAGCACCCATCACATAAAGTTCAGTATGCTGATAGGATTTTAGCTTATCATCATAACCCAGATAGGCAATTTGCGAGCCCTTGGGAGAAACGCGGGGCGCAAAATCAGGGCCATCGCGCTGGGTCAAAGCGGTCATCGACAGATCGGACAGGTTCACCCGGTAAATTTCGCTTTCAATCGGATCGAGATCGGCGTTCGCCACATCATTGCCGGTAACCAACAGCGAACCATTGCCCAGCCATTCCGGAGAGCTAAATCCATTTTTGCCTTTGGTGACCTGGCGCGGTGTTCCGCCTTCTGCGTTTAGAACAAAGACATGGCTCTTCCCTTTGGGAAGATAGCCGGCCCCATCAAAACGAAAGACCAGATCATCAAAAACCCGCACCGGTTTTGCCCACTCGGCCCCTTTCGGGCTTTTCGGTGGTTTGGCAAAAGTCGCAGGCTCATCGGGGATAAACATGGAAAAGGCGATCGATTTGCCATCGGGAGACCATGTCGGCGCGCTCGGATTGGCGCTCAATTGCGCGAGGGAAAAGCTTTCGCCGCTATCCATATAACGCACCCGCAAATCCGGCTTGCCATCTGTGGTGGTCAGATACACCAGCCGGTCCCCATTGGGCGACCAGCGTACCGACGAGCTAGAACCCTTGCCCGAAACCAACGGCCTGTGATTGCCATTGCGCGTGTTAATCGTCCACAGGTCGCCAACCACCCGGTCACTCGCTTTATCCATCGACTTACGCGCATAAACAATCGTCGCGCCATCAGGCGAAATCTGGGGATCATCGGCATATTCCAGATCGAAAACACGATCCGATGTGAATTTGCCGGTATCATCCGGCGTTTCCGCTAACCCTGTGCCGGCAATCGAAAGAAACGAGCAAGCAGCAAGCAAATGGCGTGTTTTCATCATAATCCCCTTGGTTCGGGCAGAACCTATGGGCGTCATGCGATCTTTGCCAGCGGGAATTTACATAAATTGAAAAATGGGTTGTGGAGGCACATCGCTTACCGCGAGATATTTCCCTTCCCTGTGCGTGATCAGGATGACACAACGTCACAACGCATAATGTCCGCTAAGGGCGCAAAAGCGGGCGTCAGAAAAAACAAATAATGGCTTTTAGTATTTGGCTTGTAAAAGCTCTAGTTTCTGGCATTCAGCTAGTTATTGGCTCGAGATAAATATTACCGTCTCGTTCCACGATTTTCGGCGCTACTTTCAGAGAAGCGCATTTTCCACTGTCATTCTTACCGCTTTCAATATCGAACCGATAGCCATGCCAAGGACAGGCTATGGCGCCATCGGAATCAATCTTTGCGTTATCTAGAGGACCAAGCCGGTGGGGGCAGATTGCACTATGAACGACCCATCGTTCTTGCCAATGTCTTACGGCGAACACATCGCTTCCCATTTCAATCGTATAGGATTGAGCCGGGTCCATATCGATCACTCGTCCGATCAGCACTTCCGCCCAAGAGGCTTCGGCCTGGATCGGCTTCTGTTTTTGATTCAGCGCGTTTTGGCGCCCCTCCATCAAACCCAAATCCTCGTCATATAGTTGACCATATTGGGCTTGCAGATAGTTGAGTATCAAATCTGACTGAGATGGCTCGGCAGGAGCTTGTGGTAAGTAGAACCGTATGTCGACTTCAATATTGTCCCCGGAAAGCTCTTTCGCCTGCGTATGAATTTGAATACCTTCGCCCTGACCAGCGAGCACAGTGGTAGCCCAATAATTCTTGCGCCTGTCCACCAACAGCTCAATAATCTGGAAATTATCACTGCCCACAGGAGGCAGACTTGCTTTTGCCCGCCAACCCCATGTCCCGGATTCGATCAATTCGATACTGGAAAAGGACGATTGATGGACAAAGGGAAGATGTTCCCAGTCATAAGCATTTTCCATCATCCGTGCCATATTAACCGGAAGTTTGCGGACGTAATTTCCCAAATAGTGCAATGTGGGAACCGCTGAATAATCTATGGTGTTGGAGCGAAGGTTATAAGGTAAGTTTTTCTCGACGACATGCATGAAAGATTCCCTGAATTTGACAACTCGAACAACAGGACGCCTCGGCCTCTCCCGAGCCCCATCAAAACCGTTACAACACAGCAAAGTCAAAGACCGTTGCGGCGCTAGTGTCAGCTTTGGGCGCAACGGTCTATGTTAGACCAGCTCGTAAAAGCTGTGATACTTGTAACTTGCTTGAGCTTATAGCCGAATGACATATAGTACAGTCTCAATTGTGGCGCAGAGTGAAGGCGGAATGGAAATAGACAGCCCCAATGTTGCTAGCAAGCCGTTAAAGAGACACAGCTATTGGCGCTTTTTGGTGACCTTTGCGGTCCTGCTAGTTGCTGCGGAACTGCTTCTCCACCTAGCTGAATGGATGCACCATCGACTGTGGGTTTTTCTGCAAAGCACCGAAACATCTCTGGTAGCCGCAAACTTGTTCGCGGCATTGACGAATGGCGTTTTTACCTTCTTGGCGGTAGCCGGCCTGTTTATATTCATCGAATGGCGGCAACTCCGTTTTTCCAACTTTCGCGCAAGATATCGTGATGGTTTGGTTTACAGTTTGACCGCGCTTTGCATTTCGATTTTGGTCCAAGCAGCAGCGTTTAACTTACTGCGATTATCGGAAGTGCAACCGTTATTTGCAGCGGATGATCTAGCCCCTGTACTTGTGATATTTCCGGTTCTGTACCTCCTAATCCTAGGTCTAATGGAATATTGGTTGCATCGGGCGCTGCATTATTACGATTTTCTATGGCGCTTTCATGCCATTCATCATCAAATAGAAGAACTGAATGCGGCGCGCAGCTATTCGCATTTCGGGCAAGATATTATCTATATATTGCTGATCACCATGCCACTGGTTCTGTTAGTAGATGCACCGCAGCAGCATGTCATGCTCGTGACGACCTTTTATATCATTTCTAACTATTACATGCATTCCGATGCGCCAGCACTTTCATTTCCCCTCCCCTTTCGTCACATCGTTGCGGACAATGTCTATCATCATCAACATCACACGATAGAGGCGCGTCATATTGGCAAGAATTTTGCGTCGTTTTTTTCCTTTTTCGATCGCATATTCGGTACACAATATATGCCGGAAAACGGAGAGTTTCCCAAAACCGGAATAGAGGGTTATCCGCCGGTTACGTCGTTGCGCGAATATATGTTACGCCCTTTTGGTCCCAAAGCTTAGGAACGCCCAGTGAAGCGGAACGTGAAAATTACGATCGGATTGGGGATTTGCGGTGCGATCATAGCGGCCGGCTATACGCTGGGTAAAAGCGATACCGCCGACCTTATCGTGACCCATCAAGCTATTGAGCGTGAGTTTGCCGAAGTAAGCCATATTGATGGCGACGACTTATCCACCCTAGCGGAGCAAGACATCATCCTGCTCGATGTGCGAGAGCCGTCAGAATATAATGTTAGCCACTTGAAAGGTGCGGTTCGTGTCGATCCCGATATGACAGCCGACGATTTCATTGAGAATTTTTCAAATGTTACCGCTGGAAAGACCGTTATATTCTATTGCTCGGTTGGGCAGCGGTCTTCCAGTTTTGCAAACCGGGTGCAGGACCTATTGATGTCTTCAGGCGCAAGAGCGGCCTATAATCTTGAGGGCGGTATTTTCCAATGGCACAATGAAAACCGGCTACTGGTCAATAATAGTGCAGAACCCACCCGATATGTGCATCCCTATAATCCAATTTGGGGCCGTATGATCGAAAACCGAAAATACACTCAATATTGATGTTCGCAGCCGCCCAGTGCAACAAACCACCATGGCGGACGATCGTTCACGCGCGAAAGTAGCGATCGGACAGATCATTCTTCCATCTATGCAAAATTTCCGATACTAACTTGCTTGTCTGCAAAAGTCGCGAGCGCGAGAAAACGAAGTTTTGTTCGTTTGAAAGGATAGAGGTCGATGAAGAGAACATTGATTACTGCTACATTGCTAGCGTTGGTTGCCAGTTCTACGGCTGTTTTTGCTTCGGGTACCAGTCCCCGCGGTGGCGGTGGAGACGATTGGGGCACGAAAGTCCTGCGAGGCACCAACAGCCGCATCTCAAATAAGGATCGTCTGCTCAGCCGCGGCCGCGTGCAGGTGCGCCGGCACATCACCTGCGAAAGCTGTGAATATCATAACAATCTCAATCGCGAAACAGCACCTGAAGTTGCTCAGGCCGTACGCGCGGGTCGCATTGAGATTAAGAACATTCATCGTAACGCCGTGCTCTACTATCTGAACGAACGCTACAGCATCACGAGATAAACCTGAAATAGAGATGGCAAGCCCGACCATCGTAATATGAGATCGGTATGGACGAATGGATGAGTCGTCCGTCGATTTCAAAAAACGATTAATGCGATTTCTAGTGTCCGCTATAGGCGCGAAAGCGGACACTAAACAGTACAGGCTCAACCCCATAAAATCTCATGCCGATTGACACTGTACTATGGTAGCGATACACCTCCGCCAGAGGAGAATCACGATATCCTATTTCAAGTTCCTACTGATAGGTGCTGCCACGACCACTTTCGTCGGAACAGCGTCGCTTGTCGCGCAAGAAATCGTTCCCCAATTTCGTCAACACCCCTTCCTTGAATTTGACATCGAAGAGAATCGGACAGCGGATGTTTCGTTAGCCGATGTCGATAACGACGGCGATCTGGATGCGATTGTTGCGAATGGACGTCATTGGGCCCAGCAAGATTTTGTTTATCTCAATATTGGAAATGGCAAACTGCTTGAAGCTTTGCCCTTAGGACGTCAAAAATCGGCCAGCTACACTGTACAGACAGGAGATTTGGACGGTGACGGCGATCTGGATGCTGTTGTCATAAGAGACATGCTGCCGGCGCTATCGTTCGCCAATGATGGATATGGTCGCTTTCGCTTGGTAGGCGAAGTGCCGCAAAGTGCTGGGCCTGCCCGATCTGCAGTCCTTATCGATGCGGATGGGGATAATGCGTTGGATTTGGTGGTGGTAACGCGCCGATCGCCCGACCGGCTCTATAAGGGTGATGGGCAAGGCGGTTTTTATGAAGGCCTTGCGCTGCCCGACAAGGGTTATGGATCGACAGGTGTGGTTGGTGGAGACCTGGACTCTGATGGAGACGTTGATTTGGTCATTGCTCGGCGAGATGGTGCTGCGAGCGTGATGATGTTGAATGACGGCAAAGGCACTTTTCGTTCAATCTCTCTAACCGGCAGCGAAGGCGATCATCGTAAAGCGGCGCTGTCCGATCTGAATGGCGATGGCGAGCCCGAGATTGTTCTGGTCTCAACCGACGGGCTGCACCTACTATATCAGCAAGATGGCAATAACAAATTTCAGAAACCACTCTCGTTCGGGAAAGAGGGTGAGGCTATTCAGGCCCTTGTTGCAGGTGACATCGATCAAGATGGCGACAATGATTTGGTGGCGGGCGCAGATGGTCCAAATATTCTATATGTTAATGATGGTAAGGGGCAATTCGTGCGGCAAATCATACGCAGCGAAGCAGATACATACGGTGTTGCGCTTGGTGATATGAATGGAGACGGCTTACCGGATATCGTATTTGCCAATTCCGGTACTGCAAACGAAGTAGTGCTCTCGCGAAAACCATCGCAAACTAAACCTTAGCGAATGATCCTAATGTCCGCTTTCGGGATATAGCCGACGTCAGGTGATTGTCATATTTCACTTTGATATTTTGGTCGGCCAGATCAGCTTGAACCGCTCGCACACACAAATCATATCATCGGAATATATAAAGCCATCCCGCTTCGCCTGACGCTTGTAGTATGCGTCGTGTGCGTCTTTCCAGAAAGCAAGTGATCGGTCTCCTTCTCCCTCATCCCAGGCAAAGGCTGCATCGACCTGTCGCACAGGGCACAGGTCCACTTGTATGGTCTCAATTATGCATCGCTCCGTGCCTGAGCCATCCATAATTATCCACTGATCGCCAATCGCTGGCAATGGGAGCCCACGACTATCGAACCATGTTTTCAACTCACAAGTTGCTTGCTTTTGCTCTCTGAGCACCAACGCAACCAATTCATCCGCCAATTCTGGCGTGTCGCCAAATTGGTCTGAGGGCGGACAAGGGGCGCTCATGCCCTTGTCGGCACAATATTCTTCCCAGAGCGAATGATGATCCGTATTATTCATCAGCAGAGCATAGATCAGAAACTAGGTTTTCGAACAAGCCGGATTGTGCTTCGCCGCCTCTCTCTCGGATAACAATATTGCTCGAGGTTGGTGTCCGCTTATATCGAACCGCGCTGCCTTAGAACGGCGCTGTCGCTTCGCCACCAGCCGGTCAGAGACAGATTGCGAGTGGAAGCGCTTCCGGCAAGCACCAGAAGTCCAGCAAGGATGGCAAGGTTTTTAATAAAATTCTGGGTTTCATGAGCGACGCCATCACCCTCCATAGTCCAAAAGTCATGCAGCATAAAATTCACCATCAGAATGTAGACGACGAAACCATAAGCCACGAACTTGATATGCCGCCCAGAGATCAGAAACAGACCACCGATGATATTCACGGCGGCCGCGAACCACATCAGTGGCTGCGCAAATGGAATGCCATGTCCTTGCATATACGCAATCGTTCCGGCCGACCCGGCGACCTTCATCAACCCCGGTATCAAAAAATAGAGCCCTAGCAGGACCCGTCCGAATACTATTGTTAATGATGATGCCACGTTTTATCTCCCTCACTCGACACATGGCACAAGGTTGCAGCGCATGCAAAATATCTGAAGCTGGTCGGCAAGACTGAAACACCGAATTAAGCACAGAGCTGTAAATCGCCAATATCTCAAATGAGACTGCCTTCTACTACGCCCCTAAAACGGCAAAGCTTCGAACAGGAAGACCGCAACAATTTCTGATGTCTGCCTTCGAGATAAGGTCGCCATTTGAGAATGAACCAAAATTAGATTCGGTTGTCCGTGCGAACGACCACTTAACGAATGGCACTTCGAAAATTGTTCTTCACCATTGGATTGGGCGTAACATACTCTGACAGTATCGACCGTGATCCATCATCGTGCAAATTTCACTACTTCCATGTCGCGATCAATTTATCATATTCGATGGTAACCGGTTTAGGCTTTTCGTTGGCAATTTTGGCTTTGGGTGAACCGGATTGGTTGAGCCAATAAGCATCATCTCGCTCTGCATTGAGTTTCGGGCCCAGATCGCCTTGTAATCCTGATCGCTCCAGCCGACTGAGCACGCGTTCCTGTTGCTGACATAGAGCATTTAGCGCTTCCTGCGGTGATTTTGTGCCGGACGAAGCATCTCCAATATTCTGCCACCAAAGCTGTGCCAGGCGTGGATAGTCGGGGACATTGGTTCCGGTTGGAGACCATTGAGTGCGTGCCGGAGAGCGATAAAACTCAACCAGTCCGCCCAGTTTAGGTGCGCGCTCGCTGAAGGAGTCATGCTGAATGGTCGATTCCCGAATAAAGGTCAGTCCAACATGGGCTTTTTTCACATCCACGGTTTTTGAGGTCACAAATTGTGCATAGAGCCAAGCAGCTTTTGCGCGGTTGGCGGGCGTTGACTTCATCAATGTCCATGAGCCTGCATCCTGATATCCCACTTTCATGCCTTCTTCCCAATAGGCGCCATGTGGGCTGGGTGCCATCCGCCATTTTGGCGTTCCGTCTTCATTGAGAACTGCGGACGCTTCTTCACCGACCATATTGGCCGTGAACGTCGTGTACCAGAACATTTGCTGGGCAATATTGCCTTGCGCCGGAACAGGGCCCGCTTCTGAAAAAGTCATTCCAGCAGCCGATGGCGGAGAGAAGTCAGCAAGCCATTTGGAGTATTTTGCCAAGGCATAGACCGCTGCTGGTGAATTGGTGGCTCCGCCCCGCGCCATGCAGGAACCGACGGGCTGTGACTTTTCGTTTACTCTGATACCCCATTCATCAACCGGCAGTCCATTGGGCTCGCCAACCGATCCCATCCCGGCCATCGACATCCATGCATCGGTAAACCGCCATCCGAGCGAGGGGTCCTTTTTGCCATAGTCCATGTTGCCAAAGACTTTCTTGCCGTCAATTTCCCTGCCGGTGAAAAACTCCGCAATATCTTCATAGGCCGACCAATTGACGGGGACGCCAAGATCATATCCATATTGTGCTTTGAAATCGGCTTTGATCTTAGGGTCCGTGAACCAGTCATACCGGAACCAGTAAAGGTTGGCGAATTGCTGATCGGGGAGTTGGTATAATTTCTTGTCTGGACCTGTCGTGAAGTCGGTTCCGATGAAATCCGGGAGGTCAAGATTGGGATTGGTCACATCCTTGCCTTCACCAGCCATCCAGTCGGTAAGATTGCGTACTTGTTGATAGCGCCAATGCGTTCCGATCAAATCGGAGTCATTGACATAGGCATCATAGATATTCTCATTCGACTGCATTTGGGTTTGCAGCTTTTCAACCACATCGCCTTCACCGATAAGGTCATGGGTGACCTTGATTCCGGTGATGGCTGAAAAGACCGGAGCGAGAACCTTCGATTCATATTCATGGGTGGCGATGGTTTCCGACACAACGGATATTTCCATTCCCTGAAATGGTTTCGCTGCTTCCATGAACCAGGCCAGTTCAGCTTCCTGCTCTTCGCGGCTGAGGCTGGAAAGTTCACCAATTTCTCCATCAAGAAAATTGGTCGCCGTGCCCTGTGGATCGGACATGTCTATTTGATTTTGTGACTCATTCTCAGTTTCCGTAGTGCCAGAGCAGGACACTGCCACTAGGCTCAAGCCAAGGATAACAGCTGTTCGAATAGTTTTCATTATTTTGATCCGATCTTTTCCAAATCTATACCCAGCGAAACACACAAAATGCAAATAGTCCGCAAATGATTAACGCCCCATATTGCGTTGCGTCCAGCAAGCCAATCCATGCGAGGTTGATGAAAGCCGAACCGAGCAGCGATATGAACAGGCGATCGCCGCGCATCGTTTCAATACCCAATATACCTATTCGCGGAGTGCTTGGATATTTTCTATGCAGCAGTCCCATGCCGACCAGAGTCCCGGCGATGGCCAAGAAAAATAGTGCAGTCGGCAAAGTCCAGGCCATCCATTCCATTGCTATCTCGCCCCTATCTAAACCCGCCCAAGGGCGAAACCCTTGGCGATGTGATTGCGGACGAAATAAATAACGATTGCGCCCGGGATTATGGTCAGGACGCCAGCCGCGGCGAGAACACCCCAATCCAGACCGGATGCAGAAACGGTACGGGTCATGATCGCCGTGATGGGTTTCGCTTCGACACTGGTGAGCGTGCGGCTCAATAATAATTCCACCCAGCTAAACATGAAGCAGAAAAACGCTGTCACACCTATGCCAGGCGCGATCATCGGGACAAATATTCTCGTGAAGAAGCGTGTAAATCCATAACCATCTATGAAAGCCGTCTCGTCAATCTCTCGCGGAACACCGCGCATGAAGCCTTCCAATATCCAAACAGCCAGCGGAACATTGAACAGACAATGGGCCAAAGCCACAGCGATATGCGTATCGAAAAGCGACACGCTGGAATAAAGCTGAAAAAATGGGAGGGCGAACACTGCGGGCGGCGCCATACGGTTGGTCAGCAACCAGAAGAACAGATGATTGTCGCCAAAGAACCGATAGCGACTGAAAGCGTAAGCCGCTGGCAATGCGACGGACAGTGAAATCACCGTATTTAGCGACACGTAAATGAAGCTGTTTACATAACCCATATACCATGACGGGTCGGATAGAATTGTCTGGTAATTTTTCAGCGTAAAGTCGGTAGGAAAGAGCGTGAACATCCCCAATATTTCAGAGTTTGATTTGAAACTCATAATGACCAACCAGTATATTGGTACCAGCAAGAACAACAAATAGATTGTCATCACCACGATGGACAACCGTACTTTTGGTTTGTTTGCAGAAGCATTTTTCTTGGCCGCGCTCATGACTGCACCTCGTCTTTTTCGGCGGTTATCATGACGGTATAAAACACATAAGAAATGAGCAAAATCACAAGAAAATACATCAGCGAAAACGCAGCTGCTGGTCCCAAGTCAAATTGCCCCAATGCCATTTTGACCAAGTCTATGGATAAGAATGTAGTAGTGTTTCCCGGACCGCCGCCAGTGAGTACAAACGGCTCGGTATAAATCATAAAACTGTCCATGAAGCGTAGCAAGATGGCAATCATCAACACACCCCTCATTTTGGGCAATTCGATAAACCGAAAGACGCTCCACCGGCTTGCCTGATCGATCATCGCGGCCTGATAATAAGCGTTCGGGATCGAGCGTAGCCCGGCATAACAGAGCAGCGCAACCAGCGATGTCCAGTGCCAGACGTCCATAGCTATCACTGTGGCCCAGGCATCAAATGCGTTTTGCGAATAATTGTAGGAAATGCCCAGATCGGACAGAGTGCGGCCCAGCAATCCGATGTCTGCGCGCCCGAATACTTGCCAGATCGTGCCAACAACATTGTAGGGAATGAGCAGTGGCAGTGACATAAGCACCAGACAGATTGAGGCTGATATTCCCTTTTTCGGCATGCTCAGCGCCACTAATATACCCAGCGGGACTTCAATCGACAAAATGATGGAAGAGAAGAGAAGCTGCCGACCAAACGCATCCCACAGTCTTTCGGAATGAAGCAGCTCCCGGTACCATTCCAGACCAACCCAGAAAAAATCATTCCCGCCAAAAGTATCCTGAAACGAATAATTGACCACCGTCATCATTGGAATGATCGATGAAAATGCGACTAGGATTAAAACCGGAATTACAAGAAACCAGGCGCGTTGGTTGACGGTTTTCTCCATTAGGTAACGCCTCCATCCTTCTTGCCCGCAGATTGGGCATCGATCCGCCAATCGTCACAGAATATGCTCACTTTATCAGGGTCAAGGATGACATTTGTCATATCCGTTTCAATTTGAAAACTGGCGTCGACGGCGATGTTGATTTCGGTATCGAACAACACGGCATTGATGAATTTATGCCTACCTGCATCCTGAATACGGTTGATGCGTACCGGCAGTCCAACGCCCTTGGTTAGACTTATGAACTCAGGCCGGATTCCCAATTTCAGGTCTCCGTTCGGATGGCCGTAGTCGTGAGTCAATTTCATTGTCTCGTCGCCCAATCGGGCATTGTTGCCTGCAACTGAAACTGGAACAAAATTCATCCCGGGAGAACCAATGAAATAGCCGACAAAGCTGTGTGCTGGCGTTTCAAACAGCTCTTTCGGGGTCCCGATTTGCACCACCCGCCCTTCGTGCATCACCACAACTTTTTCCGCAAAGGTGAGTGCTTCGGTTTGATCATGGGTCACATAGATCATCGTATGATTAAACTCGCGGTGTAAGGACTTTAGCTGCGTTCGCAATTCCCATTTCATATGCGGGTCGATCACCGTCAATGGCTCGTCAAACAAGATCGCATTGACATCATCGCGAACCATCCCACGTCCCAGGGAAATTTTTTGCTTCAAGTCCGATGTAAGCCCGCGCGCTTTTTTCTTAAGATCAGCTTGCAGTCCGATCATATCGGCTATGCGCCCGACACGCTCGGCAACATAGCTGGCTTCCATCCCGCGATTGCGCAGCGGGAAAGCCAGGTTTTGCTCGACTGTCATAGTGTCATAGACAACCGGAAACTGGAAAACCTGCGCAATGTTGCGCGCAACAGTCGATGATGCGGTCACGTCCTCATCGGCGAACAAAACCCGCCCACGCGTTGGCGTGAGCAGGCCAGAGATTATGTTGAGCAACGTCGTTTTGCCGCATCCGCTGGGGCCAAGAAGCGCATAAGCGCGCCCGTCTTCCCACGTGTGATTAACGGCCTTGAGTGCGAAGTCATCGTCGCCGCCCGGATTGGGGTGATAGCTATGCGCTAGATTTTCGAGCGTTATTGATGCCAAGTCTAAACCCCCAATTTTTCAGGCCCTGAATGGGGCGAAGCGACGAGTTTTCCTTCATTGTCAAAATAGAAGATATTTTCAGGGCTAAGATAGACTTTGAGTATTTGCCCCACCTCAAATACCTGAAGCCCTGAAACCAAACCAATCCATCTCTCATCCATTGTGTCGAGGTGAACAAAAGTATCCGATCCGGTCAGTTCCGTGACAATCAGCTTTGCATCAAACTCGATAGCACCGGACAGGCTTTCGCCGACGGCAAGATGATGCGCCCGAAACCCAGCCCGATATTCACCATCGGGCAAGTTCGCCAAGCCATCATGCATCTTTGCCGATTGTTCGTTCGGGAAGCGAACAACCGTACCTTTTTTTTGAATGGATACAAAATTCATAGGCGGATCGGAATAAACCCGCGCGGTCGCCTCATCCACCGGATTGCGATAGACGTCCATCGCGGGGGCAAATTGCGTGACCCCGCCTTCCCACAACGTCGCGGTATTCCCGCCCAGTAACAACGCCTCTTCGGGCTCTGTTGTAGCATAGACGAAAATACTGCCGGATGCCTCAAACAGTCGTGGGATTTCTACGCGCAGCTCCTCACGCAATTTATAGTCCAGATTGGCTAAAGGTTCGTCCATCAAAACCAGGCCCACGTCTTTCGCCAATGCCCGCGCCATTGCGCACCTTTGCTGCTGCCCCCCCGATATCTCACTCGGCTTGCGATCCAAGATAGATGCCAACTGCAGTAACTCGGCCATTTCCCGTACTTTTGCATCAATTTCCGCAGCAGATTTTTTCTGCAGCTTTAGCGGGGAAGCAATATTGTCATAAACCGTCATCGCAGGATAGTTGATGAACTGCTGATACACCATCGCAATGTCGCGGTCCTGCACCCGCTTTTTGGTAACGTCTTCGCCTTTCCAATAGATTTTGCCATGATCAGGTTTATCCAAGCCCGCCATGAGCCGCATCAGCGAAGTCTTCCCGGCCGATGTCGGTCCCAGAAGGACGTTCATTGTTCCTTTCTGCAATTCCATATCAGTGGGATAAATATGCGTCTTGCTACCGGATATTTTGGAAACGCCTTCAAGCTTCAAACTCATCGCATATTCTCAACCAATGTGCCATCCGACTGGTCTGTTTTGGCAATTGCAAAATGAGTCATGAATTTGGGCATCTTTTCTCCCGAAAACAAAAAGCGCATCATCTTAGATGAGCAGTGCTCAGGCTATGGCACTAAATGATACCGAAGGCATTCAGAAAATGCGCAGAAACTGCGGAACATGCTTTACCCGGATTGCCGGACCAGCATTGATCAGACCAACAGGCCATTAGGTTCCATTGTAAAGCACATCATTCAATAGAAAAATTATGATATTCTCATGTCAGCTTTCGGGATACAGCCGCCACAACGCTAGGGTCTGCTTTGGGCGCAAAAGCGGATATCAAAGATTGGGATCTCCGCCTTCTGGAATGTCCGCGACTTTGTGCAAGAGTGCGATGACATCTTTCTTCTCTTCAGCCGACAGAGGAGATAAGAATCTGGTGTTTACTGCCCCGATTATTTTCGGGAGCTCCGACGCCTTTTTCTTACCGTTCGGCGTAAGGTAAATTAGCACCGAGCGCCTGCTCGTGGGATCAGGCTCTCCCTTGGCCAGCCCAGCTTCTATGAGCGCGTCCACATTGCGATATTGGCAAGCTGTATCGGAACAGGTTTCGTTTTGGGCCTTCCCGTTGCCTGGTTGGTGACCGCACGCATTGTCAGCACGAACATTCAATCCCGCCCACCGCATGAAGGATCAAAGCTATGACTCATACATTCTACAACATCATCACTCTTCCAGAAGGAGACGATACCGACGCGCTTAAAGCATGGGCAGCGGTCGGTGAGTTTATGGAAAAACAGCCCGGGTTCATTGGTTCAACACTTTATCGCAACCGCACGGCCCAGCGAACCCTCATCAACAAAGGCCTCTACGAAACAGAAGAGTCTTTTATGGCTTGTGTAAAAAAAACTGAATTTCAAAAACTGTCACAGGTTTTAACCGACCTGGGAGTGGAACGCGTTGCGGGCCTTTATGATGAAGTCAAACAATATGGGGCTGGGGGCAATTGACCTTAAATTCGAACTTCTCTCAACAAAAATTTACATCCGAGGTTTAGCAGCAAAATGAAAAGCGCACCGTTCAGTTTCTCGATCATAATGTTCGCCATTTTGGTTTCCTCTCTTTTAGTTGGAGCTGCCATCGGGGCTGTTTTGAGCGGTACTGTTCTTCATCCCGTTTTAGGCGGAACAATTTGTGTTTTTTGGCATTGCCTATCGCGTCGGCAATAAGGTTGAATCTCGGCCGATACATGGCACGGGCAAAAGATGTTGATGGAGCGGCACCTTATGCGTTCTCAGCAATATCAAGATATTCCATCGGGTTGGTGACTGCAGTCGCTGTGTCTTTTGGTATTTTGAACCTTGCCGATACCGGTTTGACAGCAATCACCGGTGCCATCATCGCCTTAATTACCAGCGCACTTGTGTCACTGATTATGTCCGCAAAAGCCTCTGTTTCATAGTTTTCAGTTCAGAAACCTCGTCAAAGCTTATATGCGCCTTCAATATCCAACAGACTCTAACCGCTAAACCCGGGCGGTAACCCCCGCATCGCGCATTCCGCGCCATATTTGGGCTGCTTGCACGGTTTCGGGCACATCATGCACCCTAACAATTTGCCCGCCTTGTTGGATGGCGTGATGGGCAAAGGCTATTGAACCGCCTAAGCGCTGATCGACCGGTACTTCCTTGGACAGGGCACCGATCATGCGTTTACGGCTCGCACCGATCAGCAGTGGTTGACCCAGAGCATGAAAAGCCGCGATATTATTCATCAGGGCGAGGTTGTCGGACAGCGATTTACCGAATCCCAGACCGGGATCGACGATGATTTTTTCCCGTTCAAAACCGGCGTCAACCACATCCGCGATGCGCTGCTCCAGCCAATTGAAAGTATCGGTTACAACATTGCCATAACCAGCTCCCTTGTGCGGGTCTTTGCCGCTTGATGGGGCGTGCATCAGGACTACTGGTCTGCCAGAAACACCGGCTACTTCCAGCGATCTTTTGTCATGCAGCAAAGCCGACACATCGTTGATGATATGCGCGCCCGCGACAATCGCGGCTTCCATCACCGCGGCCTTGCGTGTGTCGATCGACAGAGCAGCGCCGCATTGGGTAAGTCTTTCGATCACCGGCACGACGCGTTTAATCTCGTCGCCCTCCCAGACGGTTTCCGCCCCGGGGCGCGTGGATTCTCCGCCTATGTCGAGGATCGATGCCCCTGCGGTCGCCATGTCAAAACCGGCATCGGCCGCAATTTGTGGATCGCCGTCATGTTTACCGCCATCGGAAAAACTATCCGGCGTCATGTTGAGGATGCCCATGACATGGGGTTGGTCAAAACGCAGCACCCGCTCACCACATTGCAGCGGCGCGTGGGTCTTGGTCAGGTTCGCAAATAACGCGGCGGCGCGCTCTTGCAATGGTTCTGGTAATCGTGAAGCGATCTTGTCCCATAGCTCCACCGGAACCAGACTTCTAATCGCGGGTTTGCCCTCTTCAAATATCGAATATTCAATTTGAGAGAACCATAATAAACTGTTGTTTAACCGTGTATTTTGTTCATCAAAATATTGCGGGCTGTCAAGAAACCCAACGGGCTTCAGATAAAGCTTTGCATCCGGTCCAACATCCACCATAAATTTGTCCTAAGGCTCTGTGGCCAGCAAATAGGTCTGACGCAGATCATCCACCGGTTTCAATCGCTCGCCATCATCATAATACCAATAGGTCCAACCGTTACAGCTTGGTGCGTCCTGCACCGTCGCGCCGATTTTGTGGATCGAGCCTTCCTGACCATTCCAAAGCAACGAGCCGTCCGCCCTCACTTTCGCTTTGAATTTGCGGTTCTTGCTGCACAATTCCGTGCCGGGCTTCAGATAACCGGTTTCAACCAATGTTCCGAATGCCACCCGAGGCTTGGATTTGGGCGACTGCATGGTTTTGAGATCGCTTTCATCCAATGGCAGCGCTGCTTCGATGCGCTCTTCGGCCACTTCGCAGTAATTATCTTCTTTCTCACAACCAATCCAGTTGCGCCCCAGACGTTTTGCCACGGCGCCGGTTGTGCCGGTCCCGAAGAACGGATCGAGCACAACATCGCCCTTATTCGTAGTCGCCAGCATCACCCGATAGAGCAACGCCTCTGGCTTCTGGGTTGGATGCGCCTTGACGCCGTTGCGTTTCAGCCGTTCTTGACCGCCGCAAATCGGCATGACCCAGTCGCTGCGCATTTGCAGCTCGTCATTAAGGTTTTTCATCGCGCGATAATTGAACGTATATTTCGCCTTCTCGCTTTTCGACGCCCAGATGAGCGTTTCATGAGCATTGGTAAAGCGGGTGCCCTTGAAATTGGGCATCGGGTTGGCTTTGCGCCAGATAATATCGTTGAGGATCCAATAGCCCAGATCCTGCAAGGATGCGCCGACCCGGAAAATATTATGATAGCTGCCAATGACCCATAAAGACCCATTGGGTTTCAAAATCCGCCGCGCTTCCTTGAGCCACGCCTTGGTAAAAGCGTCATAGATGGCAAAGCTGTCAAACTGGTCCCACGCATCATCCACGGCATCCACCTGCCCGCCTTCCGGGCGGTATAAATCACCACCCAGCTGCAAGTTATAGGGCGGATCAGCGAACACCATATCGACAGATTCATCAGGCAAGGATTTCATCGCTTCGACACAATCCATCTTCAAAATCTGATTGAGTGGCAACTCAACCACAGGCTTTTTCGCGCCCTTGGCTTTTGCCTTCGCCTTTGTTTTAGGCGTGTCGATACGCTCAATGATACCCATGAATTTTTCGCCTTTTTTGACTGAAGTGGCCCTCAGGGTGAGTCCTCAGCGGCCATCGGTCAAGGCCGTTAACTTAGGTTAAAGCCGTATCTTTATGGTTAACGAGAGATTGAAAAGGAGAACGAAACGAGTCCCCCACCAGATATGGAGTCTTGCACCGCCAATCGGACTCAATCCCTAGTGGTGTGTCCCAAAGGACTCGCTAACGGATCCAAATCGGAAAAAATAAAATTATCGTATTTCACAACGACTAACCGCAAATTGTGGTTATCCATTGGTTAACATATTTGCCGGACTTCCCGAAATATGGTTATGTCTTCCCGGTATTTCAGCGAAAGCTGGCATGTGATCATACGGGGCGCGTAATGACAGTCGAAACGAATGTAAAAAACACGGGCGATACTGTGAAAACAGCATCTGAAAGCGACCTTTTCAAAGCAAAGACCAGCGACACAGAACAAGCTTTGCTGCAGGCCGAGAAAACCACAAAAACCGTACCTTTTGGTGCAAAATATGGTGGCAGAGCAGCGCGTGCCAAATTGCGCGAACATGCCATTCTCTCCACAACCAAGATCGGCGGCTCTATCGCAGCGGTCTATTGGATGTTTGCTTATGGCTCCGGTTGGGTCGAATGGTCCGCCTTTCTCGTCGGCTATTTCATTTCCATGGTTGGCTGTATCGTGGGCTATCACCGCTATTTCTCGCACCGCGCTTTTGAAACGTCGAAACCGATGGGCATCTTCATTGCGATATTAACGCAATCGGCGGCGCAAGGTTCTGCCCTGCACTGGGCCGCCAATCACCGCCGTCACCATGCGATGACCGATAAAGTCGGCGACGCCCACAGCCCCCATTTTGACGGCTATGGCAAACCGCTCAAAGGTTTTGCAAAATTTCACCACAGCCATGTGGGCTGGTTGTTTGACCGGACCACCACAGACCTTGAAATCTACGGTAAGGGCCTGGTTGATGACGAAATCGTCATGTACGCGCATCGCACACGCTGGTTCTGGTATTTTGTTTCGGCGGTTGTCTTTCCAACCCTATGGGCCTTGGCCTTTGCCGGTCCCGAAGCGATTATCGGAACAATATTAATCGCTGGATTGTTGCGGATTTTCGCAGTGCTAACCGTATTGCAAAGCGTGAACAGCATCTGCCATCTCTTTGGATCACAACGGTTTAAAGGGCATGATACTGCCAAAAATAATATCCTGATCAATATCCTGACCATGGGCGACGGTTGGCACAATAATCACCATCAGCACCCGCGTTCAGCCACCTCTGGCGTGGTGTGGTGGGAATTTGATCCCTGCGCCAACATCATCCGTCTGTGGGAAAAAATGGGGCTGGTCTGGAACGTCAAATGGGCGCCGCGCTATATCAAAGATGACAAGGGCGAATGGGTGCAGGACAAATCAAAGGCTGCTGCCAAACAAGCCGCCTGATCCAAATCCCCTAAAGCAGTTCAAGCTGGGCCACTGGCGCAAAGCTTTTGCGATGCAGCGGTGTCGGTCCATATTTCTTCAGCGCTGCCATATGTTCGGCCGTGCCATAGCCCTTATTTCGATCCCAACCATATTCCGGATATTTCTCAGCCGCGGCGATCATCATCCGGTCGCGATATTCCTTGGCCAAGATGGATGCTGCTGAAATACACGGATGGATCGCATCCCCGCCGATCACCGCCTCGGCCTGAAAGTCCCATTTGGGCAAACGATTGCCATCGACCAAGATATGATCTGGTCTCTGCGATAACCCTTCAGCCGCGCGTGTCATCGCCAACATGGTGGCTTGTAATATATTGATAGAATCAATCTCAGATTCATCGCATAATGCAATATAATATATAGTTTTTTCTAATATATCGGCTTCAAAGTTTGCGCGCTTTTTAGCGGTCAATTTCTTACTGTCATCCAAGCCTATAATGCCATGTTCATCCGGCAATATCACCGCTGCTGCGACCACTGGCCCAGCGAGCGGGCCCCTGCCCGCCTCGTCAATTCCGGCTAGGGCTTTGACTGTCATAACTTGGGCACGCCCATCGGGCCATGCCCCCCACCAAAGCCCGGCGCGGCTTCAAGACTGGCCCTGACATAGTTCCGCGCTTTGCCGATCGCCGCGCTCAAACTGTCTCCGCCGGCCAGATAGGTCGCTATTGCTGCTGACAAGGTGCAGCCCGTTCCGTGACTATGCCGTGTCTCTATTCGGCTACCTTCCCAGCGTTCTAGTTCGCCGTCCGGGCCTATGAGTCTGTCGATTAGAATGTCCTCGGCACCATGCCCACCCTTGACCAGAAACGGGACTGAAAAATCGGCAATGACCGCCTCTCCGCCCAAACGCTCCATCTCATCAAGATTCGGTGTCACCAAACTGCTGAGCGGAATAATTTTCTGAAATGCACCGATCGTCCGTTCATCGGCCAGGGTTGCGCCGCTGGTTGCCACCATGACGGGGTCAAAGATAACCGGCTTATTGCGCACGGATTTTAAGAATCCGGCGACTGCAAAAGCGATTTCCGGTGAGCCCAGCATGCCGATCTTAATCGCATCGGCATCAAAATCATCCATGACGGCCCAGATTTGCGCAAGAACCATGTCTGGCGTCATGAGCTCTACAGCCGTAACGCCTGCGCTATTTTGCGCGGTAACCGCCGTAACAGCGGTCATGGCATGGCCGCCGAGATTTGTAATCGTTCGGATATCGGCCTGTATGCCCGCCCCGCCGCCGCTGTCAGAACCAGCGATGGAAAGTATCCGCGGACAATCCGCCGTCATATCCCGAACAACAGCAATACCATCGCCGCGAACAACAGAAAATCGGCAATTCCGATACCAATAATCACAGCATTGCGGTTAGCCCGAAACCAGTCCGGGACGATGATGAACAATGCCAGCCCGACGGCAATCGGGATGAACAGAACCATGATGATGATAGCCAAGAATATCACGCTAACCACAGCCTATCCTTTATACTTGCGTTCGATGGAAGCAGGGAATTTCTCCAACAGTTTAGCGGACCGTGTCGGCCGCGGCAGCAAAATACCACCGCAGTTCGGGCAAGTGCCCTTGTGGTCCGTCGCGTTGCAATCATCGCAAAATGTGCATTCAAAGGAACAGATATACGCGCCGCTCTGTTCCGCTGGCAAATCCTTGCCACAGCTTTCGCAATCGGGGCGCATATCAAGCATCAGGCGGCGACTTCCTCGACGACATTGCAGATCCGGTCGACCACTTGGTTGACTTGATCGCTATTATCACCCTCTGCCATCACCCGGATCAGCGGTTCTGTCCCTGATGCCCGAATGACAAGCCGTCCCGTGCCGTTAAGCTCTTTCTCCGCCTCGGCAATAACCGCTTTCACGCTGTCGTCATCCAATGGCGCACCGCCGGAGTAACGCACGTTTTTCAGCAATTGTGGCACAGGATCAAACAGATGGAGCAACTCGCTGGCTGGTTTTCCGTTGTCGACCAATTCGCGCAAAACCTGCAAGGCTGCGATCGTCCCATCGCCGGTTGTGCCATGATCGAGCAGGATCATATGGCCCGATTGTTCGCCACCGACATTGAAGCCGCCTTTTTTCATCTCTTCCAGCACATAGCGATCACCGACTTTGGAGCGGACCAGATCAAGTTTTTGTGACGCCAAAAAGCGTTCCAACCCGAGATTGGACATCACCGTCGCAACAATACCATCGCCACGCAGCAAGCCGTTGCGGCTCCAACTGGACCCGATTAGCGCCATGAGCTGGTCCCCGTCGACAATCTTGCCTTTCTCATCAACCACGATCAGGCGATCCGCATCACCGTCCAGCGCTATCCCGATATGCGCGCCGCTCGCGACCACGCTTTCTTGCAAGGCGGCGACATCGGTGGATCCGCATTTATGATTGATATTCTTTCCGTCCGGATTGACACCAATGGTGATAACTTCTGCGCCCAATTCCCAGAAGGCAGATGGTGCAACCTGATAGGCCGCGCCATTGGCGCAATCGACCACCATTTTCAAACCGTCGAGCCGTATATGATCCGGCAGCGACATTTTGATCGCATGGATGTAGCGCCCACGGGCATCTTCAAAGCGCTTGGCCCGACCAATATCGTCCGCCGGAGCCAATTTTGCATCTTCGGAAAGATAGCCTTCAATCTTTAGCTCATCTTCGTCCGACAGCTTGAAACCATCGGGACCAAATAATTTTATGCCATTATCATAATAGGGATTGTGGCTCGCTGAAATCATTACGCCCAAATCCGCGCGCATTGACCGCGTTAACAGCGCGACGCCTGGCGTTGGCATGGGGCCAACCTGCACCACATCCATCCCCACGCTGGTAAAACCGGCGACCAGCGCATTTTCCATCATATAGCCGGAAAGCCGCGTATCCTTGCCAATCACAACCCGGTGACGATGGTCACCGCGCAGAAAGTGGCGGCCCGCAGCTTGCCCGACTTTCATCGCAATTTCGGCCGTCATCGGGCTTTGATTAGTCAGCCCGCGGATGCCGTCCGTTCCAAAAAATTTCTTCGTCATAACAGGCCGCATTCTCCAATTGGTGCGCATTCCGGATTCGGGCCAAATTAGCATTGGCATTGCGTTCCCTTAAGCCTTAGCGTCTGGCCCCAATAGGATAAAGCCGAAACAGGGGCACACACGTAAAATGATCGAAATTCTCAATGGCCTTATCGATCGCTTGTCCGATCTGGTTTTCTATAAAACAAATCTTTTTGGCATTGATATCGAGCTGGTCGTGCTCTGGCTTGCTTTGCCGATGATGTTTTTTACCGTCTATCTTGGCTTCATCAATTTTCGCGGCATGGGCGCCGGGTTCCGGGCATTACGAGGGAAGTTTTCCAGTCCGGACCAGCCCGGCAACATGTCGCCCTTTGCCGCCCTGACCACGGCTCTCTCGGGCACGGTAGGTCTCGGTAATATCGCAGGCGTTGCGATTGCGCTGTCTACTGGCGGACCCGGTGCTGCCTTTTGGATGTTTATTATCGGCTGGGTCGCGATGACGGTGAAATGTGCAGAAGTCACACTGGGCCTCAAATATCGCGAAATCCAGCCCAATGGTGATGTGCGCGGTGGACCGATGTACACGCTGAAAAATGGGCTAGCGTCTAAGGGCTTTGCCAAGGTCGGCTTGGTGATCGGCGGCATTTATGCCTTTCTGGCGCTGTTCGGCGCCATCCCCTTGATTCAAGTAAACCAAAGCTATGCGCAGGTCGCCGATGTCACCGGGTTCACTTACCCACTTGCCTACGGGATTATCATGGCCGCACTTGTGGGATTGGTGGTGATTAATGGTGTTGGCTGGCTGGCGCGTGTCACAGCCGCTGTCGTACCGGCCATGGGCCTCGTCTATCTTGGTGGCGTATTTGCCATATTGGCGATGAATTTCGAACAAATTCCTGCGGCCATCGCCCTGATCGTGTCCGACGCCTTTACCGGCGAAGCGGCAGCTGGCGGCGCTATTGGTGCCTTTGTTGTCGGCATGCGCCGCGCGGTATACTCTTCCGAGGCCGGCATTGGCTCGGCGGTTATCGCCCACACTCAGGCACGGACCAATGAACCGGCCTCCGAAGGTCTGGTCGCGTTGCTCGAACCTTTTATCGATACGGTCGTCATCTGTTCCTTGGGCGCCATCGCGATGGTTGTTGCGGGCACCTATGTCGGCGATGTCGAAGGCATTGAGATCACGTCTGCCGCATTTGCAACAGTGGCCGACTGGTTCCCCTACCTGCTCGCGGTTGCGGTCTTCCTGTTCGGCTTTTCCACCCTTTGCGCCTGGGGCTTCTACGGCCAGCAAGCCTGGTGCTATTTGTTCGGGCATAGCAAGACAGCGATTTGGTCTTACAAGTTCGTCTATGTTATATGTCTGCCCATCGGTGCGATGCTTGAGCTGGGACAGGTCATAAAGCTAGTCGATAGCGCCTTTTTCCTGATGGCCATTCCCAATATTATCGCGCTCTATATTTTCGCACCGGAGATTAAACGAGAGATTTTCGGTTATCTGGATAGACAGAAGCTGCCATCAAAGGAGCCAAATAATGAAATATCGCAAACTCGGTAAAGAGCTCGAAGTATCAGCGCTCGGCCTTGGCTGCATGCCGATGTTCGGCATTGGCAGCGGTATGTATGGCAAAGCAAACATGACCGAGAGTCTCGCGACGCTCGATCGCGCGATGGAACTGGGCGTGACCTTTTTTGACACTGCAGAAGTTTATGGCCCCTACAAGAATGAAGAATTGCTCGGTCAGGCGATTAGAGGGCGGCGCGATCGGCTGATCATCGCGACCAAATTTGGCTTTGACCTTACAAATCCAGCGAAAATCGGCACCGATTCATCGCCTGAAAATGTCCACCGCGCTTGTGACGCTTCACTGCAACGATTGGGCGTTGATGTTATTGATCTATTCTATCAGCACCGCGTCGACCCCGATGTACCGATTGAGGATACGGTCGGCGCGATGGCAGAACTCGTTCAAGCGGGCAAGGTTCGTTATCTGGGCTTGTCTGAAGCCGGAGCCGACACAATAAGACGCGCGCACAAGGTCCACCCGATTGCCGCGCTGCAATCAGAATATTCGCTGTGGGAACGCAGCATTGAAGAGGAAATCCTGCCGCTCTGCCAAGATTTGAATATCGGCTTTGTGCCTTATAGCCCCTTGGGTCGCGGCTTCCTAACCGGACAGATTACGAGCCGCGATGATCTGGATGCAGACGACTATCGGTTAAAGGATCCTCGCTATTCCAAAGAAAATTTCGACCAGAACCTGAAAATGGTGGACGTGGTCAAGCAAGTCGCAAGCCGTCACGATTGTTCGCCTGCCCAAATTGCGCTGGCGTGGCTGTTAGCCCAAGGGGACTTCATTGTTCCGATACCCGGTTCCAAACGCCGCGCGACGCTGGAAGACAGTATGGCGGCAGTGGACGTTAGTTTGACGGATGCGGATTTGGATGAACTCGAAAAAGCAGCGCCAGTGGGCGGCACATCCGGCCCGCGCTATGGCGAAGCGATGATGTCCATGGTTCGCCTTTGATGGAATAGGACAGACGCTTTCCTAAAGGTCTAACCTCATGGCATGACCAGCGACGCAGAAATCGGGCTCTAAATCAGCCCGATGCTATCGATCATAAGCCTTTGGCAATGCGCCCGGCGCCGGATTGCGATAGCGTTCGCGCAACCGTTCCTGCCGGTTGGAAAGCGACTGCTCAACGCCATCGATAAACACCGTTTCCACCTGTGTGGAAAGTTCCAGCGGATCACCGGTCCAGATGACCACATCTCCCTGACGTCCTGCCTTTAACGATCCAAGCTGCCCGCCCATGCCCATAATCTCGGCAGGCCCAGAGCTAATCGCGGCGAAAGCTTCGTCCCAGCTAAGCCCGGTTGCGCGCGGCACTTTATTCAACGCCACCAGATTGCCGGCATATTGCATAGAATAGCGTAACTGATGCGCATCCCGATCATTTATCATGCCAATGGCGACCTGCACGCCGGCCTGCTTCATCCGGCCAATATTGGACTGGGTCGCGGACAGGTCTTCAAAACTATAGGGCAAATCACTCAGCGCTGATGCCAGCACGGGCACTTTTGCCGCAGCGATATCACTAGCGACACGCCATCCTTCATTGGCGCCGACCAGCACCAATTTCAAAGACGGAAAATCCTTGCGCAGGCCGAGCACTTTCAAAATATCATTGGCGCTGTTGGCATGGACCAATAGCCTTGTTTTCCCGCTGATGACCGGCAGCAGTGCCTTGGCGTCAGAAGTTTTTAGCATATCGCTATCGAGCAGAGCTGGATTGCGCGAATAGGTCCGCGCTTCTTCCAGCAGCGCCCGGAACAGGATATGGGCCGCCGTCCGGCTGCCCCCTGCGCGACGGTGACCGGTTTCGCCCAATTCGACAAATTGGAAAGCGCGCGCTTTGGTAATCGGATTGTTATCCGCGCCCAGATCGACAATCGCGCCATAGCCGCCAAAAATCGATTTGCCGGTGCTTGGCGAGACAACCGCGCGGGTGACACCGGCAGCCCGGTTTACCGCAACAGCTGCAGCGAAGGGATTAACGGCATATTGAACATCAAGAGCGGCAGAAAAAACCGAGTCAGAGGCATTGGCATCGTTGGTTGCGCGCACCGCCCCGACTTCGACCAAACCAACCCGGCTAAAGCCTGCGAATACGCCCGGCGTTACCCATTTGCCCGATGCATCGATACGGCGGGCGTTGGCCGGCACTGTGACATTGGTTCCAACGGCAACCACACGGTTATCACGGAGGACGACGGTCGCGCCGTCCATAGGCGCGCTGCCGTCTCCGACCACAACTTTGCCGCCAGTAATGGCGATGGTTTCAGCAGCGGCTGGCGCGGCCATAAGAGCGAGGGACGACACGAGAATTGTTGCAAAATGCTTCATTTCACATCTCCTTCACCGGGCTGGCCCAGCTCAAAGTCGCTCACCGGCCGGCGGCTTGGATCGTTCGCATCGTATAACAAAGCGCCGTCAATCCAGACTTTCTCTGGTCGGGCATAAACGCTCAATGGGTTATCGTTCCACAGCACGACATCGGCCATCTTGCCGGGCTTCAAACTACCGGTTTGGTCAGATATGCCCATCGCTTTTGCAGGATTATAGGTAATCCACTGGATCGCTTGCGCGTCGGTAATCTCGATGCCCATGGCGCGCCCGTCAGCCAGCGCCTTGGAAGCCTCTTGATTGAGCCGCTGAATCTGGTTCTCGTCATCAGAATGGATGATCACGCAGGCACCGGCTTGTTGCAGCAATGCCGCATTTTCGGGGATCGCGTCATAGGCTTCCATCTTAAAGCCCCACCAATCCGCCCAGATAGCCGAACAGATCTCTTCCTTGGCCAATATGTCGGCAATTTTATAGCTTTCGACAGCATGATGGAAAGCGGTCACTTTATAACCAAATTCCTTGGACATATCGATAATCTGGTTAAGCTCGTCCGCGCGATAGCAATGGTTGTGAACGAGAATATCGCCGTCCAGAACGCCGACCAGCGTTTCCATCCCGATATCCCGTTTCGGTGGCTTTGCGCCTTTGCGTTTTTTCTTATATTCCTGCGCATTAATCCATGTTTGGCGAGTCAGGGAAATACTGCCCATCCGGGTTGCAGGCTTGCGGTTGCGGTTGCCATAAACCCGCTTTGGATTCTCGCCACAGGCCATTTTCATGCCATAGGGCGCGCCGGGAAATTTCATCGCTTGCACGGTCCGCGCTGGCACATTTTTAAGGGTGACCGCCCGGCCGCCAAATAGATTGGCTGAGCCGGGGAGAATTTGAAGTGACGTAATCCCGCCATTGGTCAATGCCCGCGAAAAGCCGGGATCCTGTGGCCAGACGCTATGCTCTGCCCAGACTTCAGGAGTGACCGGAGAAGTCGCTTCATTGCCGTCACTATGGGCCGCCACACTGGGCGTGGGATAGTCGCCCAAATGACTGTGTACATCGATGATACCCGGCGTCACATATTTGCCGGTCCCGTCGATGATCGTGCTATCGGTCGGAACGACGGTTTCCGGCCCGCCAACTGATACGATCTTGCCAGCCGACATAAAGAGTACGCCATTGTCGAACCGCTGTCCCTCGCCATCAAATATGGTGACGCCCGTAATGACCGTATTATCATAGGAATAGGACTTATAGGTTGAAGGAAATGCGGCCTTTGCCGAACTTTTGCTCGCGCTGCTGGCCGATGCGCTGGCTGTTTCCGTTTCAGCAGCCGTAGCTGCACAACCCGTAGCAAGCGCCCCGGCAGCAACCACTGCCAGCAAATTCTTCAAATCCATAATCAACCTCTAAGCTATGTTTGATCCATTCAAGATTTCGTTGTTGGGTGAATACCAGCAGCGCCAGGTTCGCCAATTTCACGTTGGCCTTCCAGATCATCGCCGACATTCTCGTCCGCCAGCGTGTCAAGATGCATGAGCTTCTTGATGAGCGGCGAAATCACGATCACGCCCACACCGACACCGACGGCCAGCCAACCTACCGATGAATAGACTTCGAGAACCCGGTCCGGTCCAGCGCCTTCTGCGCCAACGGCAGAAGCAATAAGGCCAGCCGCAAAGTTACCGGTAGCCGAAGCAAAGAACCACGTGCCCATAATCAGGCTCGCCATATGCGATGGTGCCAAGCGATTCATGGCACTCAGGCCCACTGGCGACAAGCATAGCTCACCGGTTGTATGCAGCAGGTAAATAAGGAAAATGAAAATAACCGGTGTCAGATTACCGGAACCGGCAGCCAACGCACCAGCGACCAAAACTAGGAAGCCAGCACCCAGCTGGATCAAGCCCAAGCCAAATTTAGCTGGCGCCGAAGGTTCTAGACCGCGCCGCCCCAAGGTAGTCCAAAGAATGGCAAATAGTGGGGCCAGCAACACAATGTAAATCGCGTTAATCGACTGAAACACGGATGCCGGAACATCAATGCCGAAGAGATTCCGGTCAACACTGCGATCAGTAAATAGGTTCAACGAAGACCCGGCTTGTTCGAACAAGGCCCAGAAAAGTATCGAACCAAAGATCAGGAACATAGCTGCAAAAATGCGATCACGGTCTTCCGGCGCCAGTTTTGCTACCGCCGTATAGAGGACATATAGGACCAATATCGCGCCTGCGATTCCCAGCAAGGAACCAACCAAAGCCTGATATTGGATCAAAACCCAGACCAAACCAACAGTCGCGAAGCTCAATATATATAGCACCCATTCAAATTTAATGCCGCCAACTTTTCGTTCTAGACGGGCCGGATCGGACGCTTCACCGCGACCAACCAGCAATGGTTTGCCCCAAACAAACACAACCAGTCCGAGCAACATGCCGATGCCTGCTGCACCAAAACCATAAGACCAGCCATAGGTTTGACCAAGCCAACCGGCGATAATCGCACCCAGAGCAGCACCGAGGTTAATGCCCATATAAAAAATTGTATAAGCAGGGTCCCGGCGAATATCGGTCCGTGAGTATAGTTGGCCGACAATGACGGAAATATTGGCTTTCAGGAAACCCGAGCCCACGATGATAAACGCCAACGCTAGCCAGAAAATGTTAAGAGCCGCGTCGTCTTGTCCGCCACTCCCTTCGAAAGCCATCAAAAAATGGCCAAAAGTCAGCAGCAAGGCGCCAAAGGCGACGGCCTTACGTTGCCCCAAATATCGATCGGCAAGATAGCCACCAACAACAGGGGTAATATAGACAAGCGCCGTATAAGCGCCGTAGATTACCGATGCTTCACTGTCAGAGAACATCCAGTGCTGGACGAGGTAAAAAATGAGCAAAGCCCGCATTCCATAATAGGAAAAACGCTCCCACATCTCGGCAAAAAACAGAACAAACAGACCTTTGGGATGGCCGAGGAATGTTCCTCTTGCATCTCCAGATTCTTGATAGCCACTAGCCATTACTTGGCCTCCCTAGTTGTTATGCGAGCTGTCTATTGCAGCTCAGTTAATCGGCACCCTAATCAAAAAATGTCGCGTGTGAAGCATATTGTTGCGCTTGTGACCAGTTTGTGAACAAAAGCAGGTTGCAATCGTCCGCAACTGATACGAAATGAGAATCATGTTCAATAAGCTTGCAAGCCTAGATGGCTATCTCTCTTCCCGCCGTTCCGGGCGCCCGCGTAACATGATTGCTCCCGGGCCAAGCGACGGACAGATTAAGGATATTGTGGCGACGGCGCTCCGCACGCCCGATCATGGCAAACTGGCTCCCTGGCGCGTTGTTCAGGTGGATAGCGATCAGCGCGCCCTTTTGGCGGCTGGACTTAGCAAGGCCTATCAAACCGAAAAACCGGACGCCGGGCGGCTGGAATTGGAAGCCCTGACAACCATGGCGCATCAGGCCCCCACCCTCTTGGTCATCTTGTCGTCACCTGTCACATCCAGCAAGATACCGCTGTGGGAACAAGAGCTTAGTTGCGGTGCCTTTTGCATGAACATCATCCATGCCATTCATGCACAAGGTTTTGTCGGTGGCTGGATTACCGGTTGGCCGACATATAACGACGATGTGCGTGACCTGTTCGGAACATCGCCCCAGCGCATAGCCGGATTCATTTTCGCAGGCACGTCGGATTGCGAACTTGCCGAACGACCGCGGCCTGACCTTACCGACATCTTTTCGCGGTGGGACGGTGCAGACCAAGGTTAACTGGTTTCAACATATACTAAATAGCAGAAAAACAACACTTAACCCTTGCCTGCATCGCTGTATTATGGCAGTGAAGCAGTATGAACAATACAAGCAAACCTGTCTATTTGAAATTGCGGGATATCATCTCCGAATCGATTCTTGATGGCGAATATTCCGAAGGCGATATGTTGCCTTCTGTCCGGGCCTTTGCAATCGAGCAAGGTGCAAATCCGCTGACAGTGGCAAAGGCCTATCAAGGGTTTCAGGAAGATGGCCTAGTGACAGTAAAGCGCGGCGTCGGAATGTTCGTAGCAAGTGGAGCCAAGATCAAGTTGCGCGATGCGCAGCGTGCGGATTTCATCAAGAATATATGGCCACCGGTAGAACGGCAAATGAAGCGACTCAACATTGAATTAGATGAATTGCTCGAAAACGAAGCCTGATTTCAAACTAGCTGCTGACCGCCTTTGTTTGTTACCGAAGGGCCGCAGACGCTCTTGCCAGGCTGGCTCGATAAAGGGCATTTTGCGGTCTAATCGCCACGGCTTTTTTGATCAGATCATGCGCATCTTTCGTGCGCGTACTGTCTTCGAGAAGCGCCAATCCATATAGATGAGACACAACCGGGCTTGATGGTTGCACAGCATAGGCGATACGCCCTGCTCTGATCGCTTTTTCTGTTTGTCCCAATCCGGTATAAGCTTGAGACAGGCCAACCATAATCAAAGCATCATTATCCCCGATGCGTTTGCGCAAATTCTCCAATATCCGTCGCGCAATATCCCAGTTCTCCGTCTCAAGATGCGCATAGGCCAGCCAACGCAGGCCAGCGATATTGCTCGGGTTATAATTTAGATATTCCGCCAGCACTTCGCCGGAACGCTGCATTGCTCCTTTGGCCCGCAATGCTTCGACTATGCGCAGCATGACCGATTCGGAGAAGCGAATCTTCCGAGCATTTTCAAGTGCTCTTAGCGCCTCGTCATAGTCGCCGCGGGCCATTGCCGTATCTGCTACCAGAATATGTGCGTCGCTGGCGCCGGGATTGCCCCGTTGCAATCGTTTGGCTTCGGCAAAAGCCCTCGCAAAGTCACCGCGATCATATAATGCGCGAATATAGGGTATGACCGTCCCCGCATCATTAGGAGATCGATTGGCTTCCGCTTGTAGAACCCCCAATGGAGCGGCTGGCGTAAAGGCCGTTTTCTTGCCGACATCATGACGGGCGGCGCGGTTCAGTACACCAACAGCTTGTTGCCGTTCATCGATGGCCTCAAGCCCCTGTCCAGCGAGCCAAAGCGCATAAGGGTCAGCGCCGCTATTGTTCACTTGAGCCTTCAGAACTTCAACCGCATCGCTGGCATCACCAGCCAGATAGAGTGATCTCGCCAAAAGATTTTGCGCTTGCCGGTTACGGGGTTGGAGAGAAACCAGTCGCCTGAACTTGTCGATTGCGGCGTTATAATTTGTTTCACCATGTTCGATGATACCCTGCACCAATAGAACCGCCGGCACGTCATCCAAGCGCCCCTGTGTCTTTTGCATAAGCGTTCGCGCAAGGGGATATTTGCCAGCGCGCGCTGCCAATACGGCCTGCATGAAAAAGGCTCTGGGATTGCGTCCATCGAGTGAAATAATTTTCCGGGCGACCGTCAGCATATCTGTCATCCGGCCCATATCGCCAAGAGTTGCGGCATATTCGGTCAACAACGCGACATCATTGGGGTCGATTTGCAAAGCCCGTTCGAACCATGGCAAGGCGGCCCCGAGACCAAATTGAAAACGCAATAGCTCTCCGCGATATTGCAACGCGCGCACATTATTGGGTTCCAATTTTACGGCTTCATCAACGGCAGCGATTGCCCCGGCCTGATCACCCGACCCCGCACGGAAACGCGCTATGTCGACCCAGAGATCGGGGTTGGCCGCATCCAGTTGAATAGATCGGTCAAAGGCTCTTGTCGCCAAAGCATCGTCACCAGTTTGCACCGCCAACCGACCCACAATCCGCGCAGTATAGGCCTGATTTTCTTCTGGAATATCGTCAGCGAAAAGCTGCTCCTTGGCTTTGTCCCACTTACCCTGCAGTTGCAATGCATGGCCATAGAGATGACGAACCTCGGACGGATCAAGCCCTAATGAAAAGGCGCGCTCCAATTCAGCTTCCGCACCAATTCCGTCAAATAGTTTCAACAGCATTTCGGCCTGTAATATCCGCGCATCAATCCACTGCGGGTCGGCCTTAATCGCATTCATCAACTCAATCCGCGCAGACCGAACGTCGCCGCGGGAGCGATGTTCTTGTGCCCTGGCAAAAGCCTCTCTGGCATCTGCATTGCCTTCGCTGGCGGCCAGAATTGTTGACGCAAACCCGGCCAAAGACAACGCCATCAGCGCCGCCAGGACCCAAGGTCTAGCACGACGGGTGGAGAAATCTTGAAAGGAAAACTGCACAGTCTTAGCTCGCCTGTTGTAACTGATATTGCTTCAACAGGTCATATAATGTTGGTCTGCTAATCCCCAACAATTTGGCTGCGTTGGAGATATTACCATCTGTTTGCGAAATCGCTCGGATGATGGCCGCACGATCTGCGGCCTCCCTCGCTGCTTTTAGGTTTAATAGATCAACCGGCTCATCTTCATTGGCCTCGAGATCTAGATCCTTCGCGACAATCATCTTCCCGTCCGCCATGATCACAGCGCGCTTGATGCGGTTTTCCAACTCGCGAACATTACCCGGCCATTGCCATGCTTCCAAGGCAGCAAGCGCATCGGGGGCGATACCCTTGACCGCCGGATTAATCTCTTCGGCAAATTTCTTCTGGAAATGCCGCGCCAACAGACTCGCATCGCCCGATCGCTCCGATAGCGCCGGAATTTTGATCACTATCTCGGCAAGGCGATAATATAAGTCTTCCCGAAAACTGTTGTCAGCAATCATTTCCTCAAGATTTTGATGAGTGGCGCAGACAATTCTAGTGTCTACGGCAATCGCTTTGCGACCACCAATCCGTTCAATCATCCGTTCTTGAATGAAGCGGAGCAGCTTGACCTGCAATGGCAGGGGAATATCGCCGACCTCGTCCAAAAATAATGTGCCGCCATTGGCTTGCTCAATCTTGCCTTCCGTCATTTTAACGGCGCCCGTAAACGCCCCTTTCTCGTGACCGAATAATTCAGATTCGAGTAGATTTTCAGGGATTGCGGCGCAGTTTATGGCGACAAAAGCGCGATCCCGTCGATCGCTGGCATCATGCAGACCACGGGCAAGCAACTCTTTGCCCGTGCCACTAGCACCCAAGAGCATGACCGAAGCATTGGTGTTGGCAACGCGCTCGATCATTTGGGCAACTTTCAGCATTTCAGGCGCGCCGGTAATTATCCGACCCAGAACCTGATGACTGCCGTCATGTTTTGCTGCCAGGTTAGAATTTTCTAACTCCAGCTTACGCACATGAAAAGCACGCCTTACAATCAGGCCAAGCTCGTCAATGTCCACCGGTTTTTGATAAAAATCCCAAGCGCCAGCGGCAATCGCGCGCAGAGCGCTTTCCTTTTCACCATGACCAGACGCAACAATGACTTTAGTGTCGGGCTTCAGGCTGAGAATGGCATCCATTGTCGCGAATCCTTCGGTCGTACCATCCGGGTCTGGCGGCAAGCCGAGATCCAAAGTGACAACATCCGGTTCTTCTGCGCGGAGCATATTAATCGCTGTCTCACGATCACCTGCAACGATAACCTCGAAATCCTCATAGGCCCATTTCAGCTGTTTCTGAAGCCCTGGATCGTCTTCCACAATCAGTAACTTCTCCAGCGATTTTTTGTCTTTTTCAGACATGTTAAGCGACCCTTTCATCTACTATTTCGTCATCCGTCAGCTGGCTGGCCAGCGGCAATATCAAGGTGAAGCGACTTCCCGCACCTTCCTTACTCTCAACTTCCAGTCTCCCGTTCATGGCAACAGCCAAGGACCGTGCTTCAAACGCACCAATGCCGAACCCGCCGTCTTTGCTCGAAGCGAAAGGTTTGAATAGCTGGCTACGGATAAACTCACTCGACATCCCCTCCCCGCGATCCAAAACTTCAATGGCGACGCTCAAATCCCGGCGACGCGCATTGAGCAAAATCGGCTGCCCCTCGGGGCTGGCATCAATCGCATTTTGGATCAGATGCCCTAATATCTGATCGACCCGAGCGGGATCAGCCAATGCTGTAAGTTCGTCTATTTGTGTGCTTTCAATGGCATGCAACAGGCGTTTTTTCTCAATGATAGATTGCAACAAAGCGGCGACCTTGACCGGTTTCGGCTCCTCAGGCTTGGCTTTGTTATGCTGGGACAGGCGCTCCAGCAGACCATTCATCTTGTCCGCGGAATCCTGCAAAGTTGATATCATATCACTCTGAAATTCAGGGTTATCGGCATGTTTTTTTGCGTTACGGGCAAGCAAGCTGAGCTGACTGACCAGATTTTTGATATCATGCATGATGAACGCCATACGGCGATTAAATTCATCGAAACGCTGCGATTCTGACAGAGATTCTTGACTGCGCGCTTCAGCCAAATAACTGGCGACCTGGCGACCCACGACACGGAGCATATCGAGATCTTCCCAGTCCAATGTGCGATTGACCCGCGGCCGTGCCAATAAAATGATACCAGCAAGCCGGTCAAAATGCACCAGCGGCACCGCAGCCCAGGTCTGTGGATCGTTGGTCATCCATTCTGGAATAGCACCGGCATCTATTTTTTGATCTGCCTTGTCGGCCCGCAGAGCATCAAATTCAACGATATGCCCAGTCTCTTCGAAAAATGACACGGTACGCGAGGTACACGCGCGCGCGGGCACCTGAATGGTTGGCCAGTTCCAACGGGATTGTAATGCCAAGCGGCCCGCATCATCAGGCATCAACAATATGCCTGCAGGAGAGTCCGTAATATCTGCAATCGCTTTGACAACACGTTCATGAAATGGCGCGCTGTCACTACCAGGCCGTCCGATTGTATCGGTAAACCTAATCCATTCCGCGCGATAGTCATAACGATGCTGGAAGAAGTTTTTCGCCAGCTTCACTTTGAACCAAGCCCGGAATTTTCCAGACGGCAGAAGCACCAAAGCAGCAACCGAAGTACCGAAAAGGAAGCTAATCTGGGCCAACCGGGCATAGTCGCCGCCAATAATCTGCAGCGCTGTCGCTATCACAATCATCATCAGCAAATAGCCGCCAATGGCAACGAGCGACAAAGACCGAAATGCAACGCTACGCGAAAGCTTCAACTGCCATTCGGTATTACGGATCGACGCCAAGGCAAGAATAGGCGCGAGACAAGCCATTGCCGGTCCGCGCATTGCGACGAGTTCAACCGAAAGTTGCTGCGTCAGATATGTGATCGTGAACAGATTTAGGTCGTAGGTCCATATCGCGGCCAGTGAAGCCATTGGCAACCTAATCCCCCACCGGGTTTCGTGCGCCGAGATCGAGTAGAGATTATGCACCAGCACTAACCCGCCGATTGAGAACAGCATGCGCAAAACCAAGGATGTATAGGCTGCCATACCCCCCAAGCGCGGACTTCCGGCAAAGATGGGGATAAGGGAATCCACGATAATCTGACCGATCAACACCAACACCAATGCAAAATATATGATGTTGACCGCAGTCGGTTCATCGCGCCCTTCGCCCACCCGCAGCAGGACGAACATGAAAATCAACCATCCCAGGTTCCGCAATGATTCTGCAAAATTGGAGATCGGCGAAAAGGCACCTTCAACGGCGATGCTCAAAGCCCAGAAACTGGTTATGGCCAGAGCCACGACAAGCGATATCTGTGCTTTGTTGCGCTCGGTTTTCCGCTGGAACTGCCAGATCGTCAACGCGGCAAAAAACGCGGCCGCCAGACCATGACCGAATATGCTGATTTGAGCCAAAACGCCAATCATGTCAGCGGACCCCTTCCGGCCAAAGCACTACACGAATGGTTTGCAGCAATATGAGGATGTCTAAAAATGGTGTATAATTTTTGGCGTAATATAAATCATATTCCAGCTTGTGCCGGCTATCTTCAATCGACGCACCATAGGGGTAATTAATTTGTGCCCAGCCGGTAATGCCGGGTTTGACCATATGCCGTTCAGCATAAAATGGCATTTTGGTTTGAAGATCATCAACAAATTGCGGCCGTTCGGGACGAGGGCCAACAAAGCTCATCTCCCCTTTCAGAACGCTCCAGGCCTGCGGAAGTTCGTCAATACGAACCTTCCGAATGAAATTCCCGACTCTGGTGATCCGCGGATCATTTTCACTGGCCCATACGGCTTTGCCACCCACCTCTGCATCGGCACGCATCGAACGCAGCTTGAGAATATAGAATTTTTGGCCGTAAAGGCCGACCCGCTCTTGTTTAAAAAACGCACCGCCACGGCTTTCGAGCTTCACCAATGCCGCAAAAATCAGAATTATCGGGCCGGTAAAGAGCAGCAAAAGCAAGCTTAGAACAATATCAAAACTGCGCTTAAATGCGGTAGATATCCGGCGGCCGGAAGAAAAACCATCAGAGAAAATAAACCAGCTTGGATTGACGCTATCTAGATCCACACGCCCCGTTTCTCTCTCCAAAAAACTAGACATATCATTGACGTGCACGCCGGTTGTTTTGATTGTCAGCAAATCAGCAACAGGCAATGAATTTCGGCGTTCTTCCAGCGCCAAAACAACTTCACTAACGCCCAAATCAATCACATGCTGCGGTAAATCATTTATGTCAGAGCGCTTAATAGCTGTTTTTACAACAGCAGGGCCTTCGTTCATATTTACATAGCCGCCAACGATAAAACCGCTTTCCTGTTTGCTCGAAAGCTCGGCGATACGACTGGCTCTGGGTCCGGCGCCCAGTATCAACAACCGTCGCTTGAACACTCTGCTGTCGAGCATAGTCCCCAACATTACCCGGGCAGCCATAAGAAAGAAGATGGACAAAACCATCGCATATAGGGAGTTTGACCGCCAAAGCGTGATACCTGGCAATATGAACGCCATGATGGACAGGAAAATAACGCCTAGAGAAATCGCTACTAATATGCGCGCTGCGGCAAATCTGAGCGATTGGAGCGATTCTGTCCCGTAAACACCCACAGCGATCAGCGCAAATTCAAGTGCCACAGCAAAGCTGATGATCGGCGCAGGGCGATCATAAATGGATCCGGCGCTCATTCCAATTTGACCAGCCCGAAAAACCCAGCTGATCTCAGCCGCCACGACCAACAGCAATAGATCCAAAAGCCCTAAAAAGAGGATGGGATAAGGGATATAATGTTTGAACAATCTGATCATTAAGCGCGCATTCTTTCAGTAGGGCGCCCGTCTGATAGCCAAAATTCGTAAGTTGTCGGTTAATTTTACACTCATTTTTTACAACAAGCCCTAGAATTCCATCGAAATTGTACAATTTTCCGACAGTTTATCATCAATCACTGACGAAATTATAGGGCGTGAGACCTGTTTCGCGTTCATCAAATTTCAAAATCCGGTTTTTCGGAGGTGCTGATCTTTGCGGACATTGCGCCCTTGTGCAGGCCGGGCAGCCAAGACCAATCGGTGCTGCACTGTCAGCGGACAAGTCCATGCCGCGTGCATGGTACATGGTGCTCGCCATATCGGCCGATAGTCCCAAACCAATAGCGAATTCGGGCGCATGGCCGCCCGCTCCTGTACCAATGCCTTGGACCGCACTGGCCAGCGTAAACCAGGTCGACCCATCTTCCAAACCCACCAATTGTGTTTGTATCTCCAAGGGCCGTTCAAACACCCGATGAAGCGCCCATAAGGGGCAACGGTGAACGCTTTCGACCATGGAAGCATTGCTCGCCCCGGCAAAGCGTTTTGAAACCAGTCCTGATCGATCGACTCTTATCATAAAAAACGGCAAACCCCGGGCACCCACGCGCTGCAGCGTCGTCAGCCGGTGCGCGACCTGCTCAAAACTAGCGCCGAAACGCCTTTGCAGAATGTCTATTTGATATCCGGTTTGTTCGCAGGCTCTTAAAAACCGGCCATAGGGCATCATCATAGCTGCGGCGAAATAGCTTGTTAGATGGCGATGAAAGAGACGCTGAGCTGCTTTTTCTTGAAAGCCTGCGCCTGACATTAAGCTATCAATTTCTGCCTGAGCCTCAATTTCCCCAAGCAATGCGGCGGCCTGAAAAGTGCGGGATGCGGGGTCCAGCATTTCTGAAAGCTGCAATTGACGCGCGTGCAGGTCCAGTCGCCTTAGCGTTCCCGGCAAAACCGCCTCTGGCAATATTCTGATGGCCAGTTGGTGCTTCACGCGTAGCCTCTCAATAATCGCCCCATAAAGATCAGCCGCACCCAAGCGCAATTCGTCAGCCAGCGTTTCCGCCATGATATCGAGATCTGCAAAATGGTTGCGCCAACGTTCAATCTCTCTGCGTACCAACTGAACAGGATCGGGAATATCAGGAGCGCGATCGCGTTGCCCGGTTGACCGGTTATCAAATAATCTTACGAAAGCTTCCGCCGTATTGGGCGCGGCGGTCAACCATTCTTCCAGCTCCGTCCGGTCAATCGACAAGTCATCAAACATCGGATCTGCGAGACGTCTGGATATGCCGCTAACGCCGCCGCCCGGTTCGTCGGCCACCAGTTGCCGCGGATCAAAATCAAACCGATCAGCCAGCAGCAACATCAGTCGTGCACTGAGCGGACGTTGGTTTCGTTCCACCAGGTTGAGATAGCTAGGAGAAATATCAAGCGCGTCTGCCAACGCCACTTGAGTCATATTTGCTGCACGGCGGAGCCGCTTTATTGCTGCGCCTGCAAAAAGTTTTCGATCTGCCATCAGTCATTTTTGTAAAATAATTTACACAATTACAACAAAAAACTGAGCTCGTCCGAATATTTACATCACAATTTGTAAAATCTCTTAGCCTTCAATCCCCTTCATGCACTACCAGATCATTATATCGATTTAGAAACTACTGATTCACACACAGTTTCCTGGGGAGGAAAAGCTATCCGTCGGAGCCTTGCCGCTCCGACGGATTTTTTGTGCCTTCATCATGTCTGTCTACCAATAGATTGTAAGGGTATCTTAACCTAAAAGCGGTAATGCCAACCGAGAAATAATCTGTAACTATTGGTGCAACTCATGCTTAAAGAAGCGGGCCTTTTCGTCGTATCAGCTGGACTTTTGGTCTATTTGGTCTCGCCCAGCGAGGAAGAACCAAAACCTGTTGTCGCTGAAGCTACAAAAAAGGCAAATACAACCCCAACGCAAGAAGCGGATGATTGGGATGATGAAGAGGACGAGGACTTTGTTTTCGGCGAACCGCTTGTCTATTCTGAAGATTCAGAATCGGAAGCAGAGGATGAATCGGTAGAGGAACTTGGCGCCGTACCGGTGGTATCGCCGCGCCCCATTCAATCGGTTAGTAGACGGACTTACAGAAAAGCACCTGTTTTCAAAAAGTCGCCCGCGCCGGGAGAACTTGGTAGTCGCGAAAATCCGGTAGTTATGTCTCCATCTGTCAGCAGAAGATAAGCTGTAAATCTCCAAGAAAGCCGGCCTCAGGATCAAGTCGGCTAGGCTCTCAATTCCGTTTTTTGATCGCTAGCATAGTCAAAATCAATTCTGCTATTCGCACCGTTTCATGACATAGCGATCTGGTTCAATCGTGAAGATGAATTCGTCTTCTCCCGCTATCGAAACAGGGCCCTCCATTTGGAAACGCCCACCTGCTTCTCCAGTTTCCTCGTCCAGCGCCAAATCGGTCAGGTTAAGCGTCAACTGACCCTCGCTCCATTGCCAAATGCCGGTCAAATCTTCGGAAATGAAATTCCCGCCCGCGAGCATTGTCCAGTTGCTCGGGAGATCACAGCTTTCTTCCGCAAAGGCCCAGCGCCCTTCAAAATAGGACGAATCAACGGCGTTGTCGGTTTCGGCAGCCGGGCCATTGGTAATCAGCCCGACAGCGGCAAATATGGCCGTACTGACAAGCTTGGACGGCTTCACCGGTTTAGCCGCCCTTTTTCATCAGATTCAGGGCTGCCGCAGTCAGCGCTTCCGCGCCTGTCGCGATCACTTTTTCCGCATCCGGCGCCCATAGAGGGCTGTGCAGCGACGGCAGTTTGGTGCCGGCTTTCTTCGCAGCCTGATATTCATCGATCGGCACGCCGCCGACCCAGAAGATCATGCTGTTGATGGATTCATCAGCACGGCGAAAGCGGCTAAAGTCTTCGCCACCCATGACCGGTTTCGATTCCACGACCCGTTCCTTGCCAAAACGCGTTTCGAAAAGCTTTGCCATCTCTCTTGTAAATTCCGGACTGTTATAAGTGGACGGGGTAAACTCGTCATCGCGTGTCCGGACAATCGGCATTCTGTCTTTTGGAATACCGGCAGTCACCGCTTCCCCTTCCGCGATGCGCTTGATCCCGTCGAGCAACTTGGCGCGGGTTTCATCGGAATAGCTGCGCACGGTGAGCAGCAAGTTCGCTTTGTCGGGAATGATATTATGTTTGAAGCCTGCCTGAAAGCTGCCGACCGTAATCACTGCCGGATCTTGCGGATCAATTTCGCGGCTAACCAATGTTTGTAATGCGCCGACAATCCGCGACGCGAGTACAATAGGGTCTTTGGTTGTGTGCGGATAAGCGCCATGGCCGCCGACGCCTTTGACTTCAATGTCGACACTATCGACATTGGCCAGTGCATAGCCCGGCGCATAACCGATAAAGCCGGCAGGCGCGCCCGCCGCATCATGAAAGGCCAGAACATATTCCGGTTTCGGGAAACGGGTATAGAGCCCGTCGTCCAACATCGCCTTAGCCCCTTCGCCAGTTTCTTCCGCCGGTTGCAGGATCATCACCAATGTCCCTGACCATTCATTCTTGCGTGCGGACAATTGACGCGCGGTGCCGACCCAGCCCGTCATATGGGTATCGTGACCACAGGCGTGCATCACCCCAGTGTCGACGCCTTGGCGGGTTTTCGCCCGCACTTTGGAAGCAAAAGACAGTCCGGTTTTTTCAACCAGTGGAAGACCGTCCATATCCGCCCGGATCATTACGGTCGGACCATCGCCATTTTTCATAACAGCGACCACGCCGGTACCGCCCACTTTTTCCGTCACATCAAAACCAAGGCGTCGTGCTTCAACAGCCAGTTTAGCTGCGGTTTGAACCTCTTCACCACTGAGTTCAGGATTAGCATGCAGGTCGCGGTAAATTTCCATCAAAGATGGCAGATCGGCTTGGATCGCATCCTTCAATGGATCGGCCTGCGCCGGTGTACAGAACAAAACAGAAGCCGTAGCCGCCAATGCGACTTTAGAAAATTTAAGCATCACTATCCCCGAGCTATTATGTAATTGCCCGGAACCTAAACGCTAAGCCGAGGCTTGCAAGGCATAATTATTCAGAAACCGGCGTCAGCTCCATCACATCTACGACAGACTCATAATAGGGGTAGGGAAAAACCATCCGCCATCGGCGCGGGCCAATGCGCTGAACGACAGCCGCTTGGTCACGCTCTTTCGTTTGCCCATAGGATGTGGCTTTGTCTTCATAGCCGTAGAATGACGTTCCCAAATAGACAGAATGGCGTTCGCTGGCGCGATAAATCCAACCTGCTGTGCGCTGCGATCCTGTCAGTTTGGTGAAATGCAACCGCCCGTTCTCTTCTGTCACGCGACACCGGAAAGCCGGATAGGCGATATAGGGCAAACCTGCGTCATCGGGTCCGCCCAATTTCGTTATGGAGCAATTGTAAAGCCCCGCTGGCATCGCACCATCATCCATTAGCCCGTCCGCATCAAACAGCCCGTTCCTTTGTTTGATTTTTTGCCCTTCGCCAGCCAGTTCCGCTACAGATACGCCTGAATAAAGTGCTTCGACCCAGCTATAAACCCGGTTTTGATCGTCGTCGGTTGCGACTTTCTTCCATGGATTATTTTCATATTCATCGGCGGTTTCCAGCAAGGACAGGGCCTTTGTTGATCGCACGAGAAATCGCGGTTTGGGCTCTTTGGCAACTGGCGCTTCCTGCTCGGATAGATCGGAAGAGGCCGCGTGCGTTACATCGATCGCACAAGCGCCAGCGATCATAGTCGCGACAGCGAACATCACAGTAAAAGAAGGTTTTTTCCGCTTCTGCGTCACTGCGCCGTCCAACCGCCATCAATGGAAATATTCGCGCCGGTCATCGCGCTCGCTTCATCCTTGCATAGAAATACGGCCAGCGCGGCAATTTGGTCAATCTGAACAAATTTCTTAGTTGGTTGCCCGGCTAGCAGCACATCATTCATGACTTGCTCTCGCGTCATGTTCCGCGCCTTCATTGTGTCGGGTATCTGGTTCTCCACCAGTGGCGTCCACGCATAGCCGGGGGAGATGGTGTTGACCGTAATCCCCTGCTGCGCGACTTCCAGCGCTACCGTCTTGCTGAACCCCGCAATCGCATGTTTAGCCGCATTATAGGCTGACTTATAGGGGCTTGCGACCTTACTGTGCATCGATCCGGTATTGATAATCCTGCCCCATCCACGCTCTTTCATGCCCGGCAGAACCGCCTTGGTTGTGTGGAAAGCGCTGTTGCAGATGATTTCCATAATCGCATACCATTTGTCTTCGGGAAACTCGTCGACCGGCGCGACATGTTGTATGCCCGCATTATTGACGAGAATATCGACTTCTCCCAACTGCTCGGCACAGTCTGCGGCCATTTGGCGGATTTCTTCGGGCTTGGTCATGTCGGCTTTGCTGTAAGCGGCCTTGGTTCCACTCAGGTTTTCCAACTCTTGCCGCAAATTTTCAATTTCACCGTCATCGCCGAAACCGTTGATCATCACAGCAGCGCCCTCGGCCGCTAACGCTTTGGCATAGCCTCCCCCGATGCCAGAGGTTGATCCTGTAATTAATGCGGTCTTGCCCTTCAGAAACATTCATATTCTCCTTTCCGCGACCTTAAAACAGTGGTGAGTGACTGCAACGGCTTTTTGTAAAAGAAATGCTCGATGCTTGCGCTTTTGGCCGATTCAGGCAAATTGGGTTCCAACAGGAGAAGAAGCCCATGCGTTTAGATGATCTGGATCCCAGCAAAAATGTCCGCGACCACGGAAGCGGCGGCGGACGCCGTGGATTTGGTGGCGGAGGCGGCGGTGGCGGCGGCCTCGGACTGCTCCTCAGTTTTCTGCCGATGCTGCTGGGCCGCAAAATGGGTTGCGGGACAATTCTCCTAATCGGCGGCGCTGCGCTGGCATTCATGTATTTTGGCGGTGGCGCCAGCATGCTGACGGGCGGCGGCGGCCAGGCCGGCGGCTCAGGTGATGCCGTTGCTTATGACACACAGGAAGAAATTTTTGCCGGCCAAGTGCTCGCTTCCACCGAACAGACTTGGTCGAAATTATTTCAGGCGAATGGATCCCGCTATCAACCCACAACGATCAACTTCTACCAAGGCGGGGTCAGTTCCAATGGCTGTGGTTCGGCCAGTTCTGCCGCTGGCCCTTTCTATTGTCCTGCCGATCAGGGCATTTATCTCGACACGTCTTTCTTCAATGAGCTGGAGACCAAAATGGGCGCAAAGGGCGATTTCGCCAAAGCCTATGTCATCGCGCATGAAGTGGGCCACCATATCCAAACATTAAGCGGCGTTTCCAGTCAGGTACGTCAGCAACAAGCCCGCGCCAGCAAGGCGGAGGGCAATGCGCTTCAGGTCCGCATGGAATTACAGGCGGATTGCTACGCTGGCGTTTGGGCAGCCCAGAATGCCAATCGTATGGAACCCGGCGATGTCGAGGAAGGTCTGACCGCGGCTCACGCCATTGGCGATGATACATTGATGCGTGGGGCGGGACAGCGTCCGGTGGAGAGCATGTTTACCCATGGTAGTTCCGAGCAGCGCATGGCGTGGCTCAAAAAGGGCATGCAAACGGGCGATCCGGCCACGTGCGATACGTTCGCACGTGGCGCGGTTCGCTAGGATGTTCGCTTAGGTTGCAGGCGTTTTCTGCAAACTGCGCGACCAGTCGAGCCGGCGGGTGACAAACATCACTCCGGCCAGAGCGGCAAAGATCAGCAACGATCCGATAAGCAGGGAATAAGCCTCCAAGCTCAGCAGGATATAGATCACGCCATAGAGCGCAGCCAGTAGTCCACCGATTATCGATGCCCGTCGCCAACTGGACAACACCGATGCAGCATAGGCCGTGATCAATCCGATCGTCGCCACCGAAGCCGCAATATAGGCCAAGGCAAAGCCTATAATTTCGGCAAAGGCGAGTAACAGGATGAAGAACAGCACCAATGCCACGCCAACCAATATATATTGGACAGACGAGATACGCACGCCGCCAATCAGGTCGAACAATAGAAACGCGACAAAGGTAAATCCGATGAACAGGAAGCCATATTTGGTCGCCCGGCTTACCTGATCATAAAGATCAACCGGCTGGATCAAATTCACCGTCACGCTGGACGCATTTTCCGCGCCGCCACCGCCATAAGAATCGAAAGACCGGTTAGTATTTTGCGGATAAACCTGCTGTCCAGCCTGCGTAGACGTCAACGAGCTGCCGAGCGCCAGATTGGAGATACCATATTTCGCGGTAAAACCTTTCTCCGTCACTTCATTGTCGGGCAGGAAGCCGCCAGTAAAGCTGGGGTGTGGCCATTTGGATGTGACGGACCAGTTGGTCTGCCCGGCATCCGGCACCATTGTCAGGCTTTCGGTTCCGCGGAATTTGACGTCAAATTTAACCGCCATTTCGCCGTCGGCCAGCGCGGTTGCATCGAGCCATGAAAAGAAACCGGTATTGCCGGTTTCACCAAGGCCTTTACCGGGTTGCAAGACGAGAGACTGACCATCAACGGTCAACTTGTTGTCCGCAGAAAGTCCGCGTGCATCGGAAAGGCCGAAACGAATTTCAGCACGGGCAAAATCAATATCCGCTGGATCGATACCGGATCGATTAAAATCCTCCGGCAATTTAAACGAGGCAGAGCCGGTCACGTTGGTGTTATATATCACCACTTCGTAAATGGAGCGGCTTTTGACTTCGGTTTTGATATCACTGTTAAAAGTCATGACTTCCGGCGAAATATAAAGTTCCCGCGTCACAACATTGGTGCGCGTAACGGTTTTGCCGTCCTGTTCGACTGATTCCTGAACCTTGGCCTTGTAAGGAAGGACGATCTTAGGCCCAGCGAATACCTGCTTGCCGCCCCAACCGGTAACGATGGACTGTTCGGCCTGTTCGCTCTGGGTCTGACGATCATAAATCAGCAGCCAGCTTGCAAATAGCGGGATCGCCAGCAGAAAGCCGGTGAGCAGGACCAACAGGAACTTGGCACCGGGTGATCGTTCCGGTCTTGCCGGTTGTTCCGGCGGTTGATTGTCTTCGGCAGTTTCAGTCATTGTGAATTTTCCCTCTAAATCCCTGTATTTACTGGACCGCCGCTCTTGCAAGCCACAGCCATTGCTCTAATCATAAACCTCATGCTCTTCCATCCGAGCGACGAATCGAGGCTTACGTGCGACGAATTAACACATTGACCGATTGCCACAATGTGAACGACTTTCGTTCCTTGGCCAAAAAACGCCTGCCTTTTCCGATCTTCGACTATATTGATGGCGCTGCTGACGACGAAGTCACGCGCCGCCGCAATACAGAAGCCTATGAAGCGTGCGATCTTATACCCAATGTCCTCGCCGGGGTCGAGACTATCGACATGAGCACGACGGTCATGGGCCAAAAATTAGCGATGCCTTTGTTCCTATCCCCTACCGCGCTGCAACGCTTGTTCCACTGGCAAGGCGAACGCGGCGTCGCGCGAGCGGCCGAGAAATTCGGCACCTTTTTCGGAATATCGTCGCTGGCCACGGTCAGCATCGAAGAAATTGGCGCAAGCATCGGCACGCCCAAAATGTTCCAGCTCTACATCCACAAGGACAAGGGGCTTAACAAATCGATGGTCGAACGTTGCAAGGCGGCAAAGTTCGACGCGATCACCCTGACCGTCGATACGATTGTGGGCGGTAATCGCGAACGCTGCCTGCGCTCGGGCTTCACCAGCCCGCCGAAAATCACACCGGCAAGTTTCCTAAGCTATGCGACCAAACCCGCCTGGGCGCTCAACTATATGTTTCGTGAAAATTTTGAACTGTCCAACCTCAAGGACCATGTCGCGGAGGGTACAAATGTTGCTTTGTCGGTGGCCGAGTATTTCTCGACCATGCTCGATCAATCGCTTGACTGGTCGATGGCCGAAGAGGTCCGCAAGGATTGGGGTGGCGAATTTTGCCTGAAGGGGATCATGTCAGTCGAGGATGCCAAACGCGCGGTTGATATCGGCGCAACGGCGATCATGGTCTCAAACCATGGGGGGCGACAACTCGACGGATCGCGTGCACCATTTGATCAACTTGCCGAAATTTGCGACGCCGTAGGCGACAAAATTGATGTTATCTGCGACGGCGGTATTACTCGGGGAAGCCACGTGCTCAAAGCGCTCAGCGTTGGCGCCAAGGCCTGTTCGGGCGGACGGCTCTATCTCTATGCTCTCGCCGCTGCCGGTCAAGCGGGGGTTGAACGCAGCCTCGCCTTGCTGCAAGCTGAAATTGAACGGGATATGAAACTAATGGGCGTTACATCCGTTGATCAATTGAACCGCGATAATTTGCGGTATCGATCTTAAAGAAAAAAAAGGGGATAAACGATGCGAAACTTGATGAAATTGGCTACGGTGTCAGCCGCGGCAACAGTTTTTCTGGTCGCGCCGGCACAGGCCCAAAAAGCTGATCCGGATCAGTCCATGGAAACACATGCAAGAGATGCAGCAACCACCCCGGTCAAAGATGTTGGCCTGAAAAAAACCAAAATCCCGGCAAAACTGATCGCCATTCAGGATGATCCCTATTCTCTCAAGGGTCTGGGTCGCTGCGCTGCGATCATAAAAGAAGTGAAAGAGCTGAATGCGGTTCTGGCGGCCGATATAAATGAAAAAGTCGATAAATCCAAAGCCGAGAAACGGGAAGAAACTGCGGGCCGTGTCGGCGGCGGACTGCTGGGTGGCTTGATACCCTTTCGCGGCATTGTGCGCGAAGTATCCGGTGCAGCCGGAGACGAACGCAAATATAACAGGGCCGTTTATGCTGGCGTCGTTCGACGCGGCTTCTTGAAAGGCGTTGGCCGGGAACGAGGTTGCAAAGCCCCTGCCCGTCCCTAAACAGATATTGTGGGGCATAATCTAGGGGGCAGCTAGAGAAGGACTAATGTCCACCAACAAAGCCACGGTCAGTGCTTTTACTGCTGGCGCCCTCTGTCTTGCGACCAGCGCACATGGCGCAATGCCGCAAAAGAACCTTCCGATACAACAGCATGCGCAAAATGCGGTGATGCAGCCGGCAAAAGATATCAATCTTCGGAAAGACCCCATACCGGCCAAGCTCATTGCTGTTCAGAACCATCCTTATGATCTGGAAAACATGCGCGGTTGCCGAGCTCTCGCCATCGAAATTGCAGAGCTAGACTATGTGCTAGGCCCCGATATCAATCAACTGCAGGAAGAAAATCTGGCCGAAAAACGCGAAGAGGGAATAAGCCGGGTTGCCGGTTCCTTGATCGGTGGTCTCATCCCATTTCGGGGGGTTGTCCGCGAGCTCAGTGGATCCAATGCAGCAAAGCGTCGATTCCAAACGGCAATAGCGGCAGGCAACGCACGGCGGAGTTTTTTGAAAGGTGTGGCTGTGACGAAAGGTTGCCTCGCCCCACCCCGACCGTTTAAGATCGCATTAGCCTATGATTTAAAAGGCTTTTGAGGGAATTGATGCTGTAAAGGCAACGATATTCAGCGTGCTTGCACAATCCAGATACCGCCGGCCAACGCGACCCTACCTCCATCATCAAAAGGCGCAAGTGCCTCTTTCAAAGCATCCAAAAGCTGAGGCCTCAACGCCTCATCAACCTCTCCCAGCGCTCGCGATGCAGGGCCAATTTGTGATGAAAAATAGACAGCCCCATCAACGCCTCCGGATTGCGACATGCAAATATCAACGCTGTGAGCAGTCATCGACACATCGTCAAAACCCGCCTCGGTCAATATGCCTTTGAGCCTGTCCGCATCTGCAAATGCAAAAGGACCCGGTGCATGCGGGTCTGTCTCTGGTGCCTCTGGCAATAACGGCTTAATCGCCGCCATAGGCACCATCACCCATTTGTTCAGTTTCGGGTGGTCCCAGCAGGCAAAAACCATGCGGCCGCCGGGCTTCAAATTGGCCTTGATATTGGTGAACGCAGTGACCGGATCGTCAAAGAACATCACACCGAAACGCGACATGATCAGGTCGAAACCTTCATCCGCACGATAGTCGGACGCATCGGCTAATATTAAATTGGCCCGGCCATCCGCGCGTGAGCGGGCCAGATCAAGCATGGGTTCGGATATATCAACACCAATGACATCCGCTCCAGCGTCAGCCGCAATCAGAGATGTTTCGCCTGTACCGCAACCAATATCCATAACCCGCTCGCCAGATGCGATGGCAGCAGCATCTATCAGCAACGACGTGACCGGCGACAAAAGGGCGTCCATTACATCTTGTTGCTCCGCCCATTTCAGGCCAGCATTGTCATTCCAATATTCTTTCTGGTCTTCATTAGCCATGGATTGATACAAACCTTCGCTATGTTGAACAGAAGCGGCAACCAGTCATCCGGAACAGTTTCTGAAAGTTAGTAAACCCGCTTCTTCGGTTTCACATATTCCGCTTCGTCGGTCAGTGTATAATCATGAACCGGACGATAGCTGATATCGACCTTGCCGGTACCGCGCGCCTTGTCGGGGCCGCCCCAACCGTCAAATGTCGCAACGGTGTGCTTCATCCATTCCTTATCATTCCGGTCTTCATAATCTTCCTGCATATGGGCCCCGCGGCTTTCCTTGCGGTTTGCAGCACTCTCCATCGTAACGACGGCTTGGGCCATCAGATTGTCGAGCTCCAGCGTTTCGATGAGATCGGTGTTCCAAATGAGCGAACGGTCAGTCACACTGACATCGCCCATTTTATTGTTCACCGCCCGCATCTCTTTCACGCCTTGGGCCAGCAACTCATCATCGCGGAACACGGCACAGTTTTTCTGCATCGTCTTTTGCATTTCCGTACGCAATGCCGCAGTCGTTGTGCCACCTTTCGCATATCGGAAATGGTCCAAGCGAGCCAAAGACAGATCAGCTGAGTCTTTCGGCAACGGCTTATGCGACGTACCGGGTTTCAGCTTGTCTTTTAGCCTTAGGCCAGTGGCGCGGCCAAAGACCACGAGATCGATCAGTGAGTTGGAGCCTAGACGGTTGGCACCATGAACGGACACACAGGCTGCTTCACCCACAGAATATAGACCCGGCACCACGGCGTCCGGATCATCCTTCGTCGGGTTCACCACTTCGCCATGATAGTTACAGGGTATGCCGCCCATATTATAGTGCACTGTTGGTACCACCGGTAGCGCCTGACGCGTCAGATCAATGCCCGCAAAAATCTTGCCCGTTTCGGTAATGCCGGGCAACCGTTCCGCCAGAACTTCTGGGGCGATATGATCGAGGTGGAGATAGATATGATCTTTCTCTGGCCCAACGCCGCGACCCTCACGGATTTCGGTTGCCATGCAGCGAGAAACCACGTCACGAGACGCGAGATCTTTTGCACTCGGTGCATAGCGTTCCATGAAACGCTCGCCTTCGGAGTTGGTCAGATAACCGCCTTCCCCGCGTGCGCCTTCGGTAATCAATACACCCGCGCCGTAAATGCCGGTGGGGTGGAACTGGACAAATTCCATATCCTGCAACGGCAGGCCAGCACGCAGCGCCATGCCGCCGCCGTCACCGGTACAGGCGTGCGCAGAGGTTGCGCTATAATAGCAGCGGCCAGAGCCGCCGGTTGCCAGCACAACCGCATGCGCGCGGAAGCGATGGATAGAACCGTCTTCCAAGCAAATAGCGATTACTCCGCGACATTCGCCGTCTTCCATGATCAGGTCGATCGCGAAATATTCAATGAAGAAATCCGCGTCATATTTCAGGCTCTGCTGATAGAGCGCGTGCAACATGGCGTGACCGGTACGGTCCGCCGCGGCACAAGTCCGCTGTACTGGAGGACCATCGCCCATATTCTGCATATGGCCGCCAAAGGGGCGTTGATAGATGGTGCCATCTTCATTGCGCGAGAATGGCACGCCAGCATGCTCGAGTTCATAGACTGCCTGAGGCGCTTCACGGACGAGATATTCAATCGCATCTTGGTCACCGAGCCAATCAGAACCTTTGACCGTGTCATACATATGCCATGACCAATGATCCGGCGTATTGTTACCCAGCGAGGCCGCAATGCCGCCTTGCGCAGCCACTGTATGCGAGCGGGTTGGAAAAACTTTGGTAATGCACGCGGTTTTCAAACCGGCTTCTGCGGAACCCATGGTTGCGCGCAAACCGGACCCGCCGGCACCCACGACGACGGTGTCGAACGTATGGTCAATAATCTTATAGGCGGGCTTTGAATCTGTGTCAGTCATTAAGCGACCACTCCGGTAAAGGCGACCTTGGCAACAGCGAATATTCCTAACGCTGCACCGCCAATGGCGAAAAAGTTAAGCAAGATGATGATGCCGAATTTCAGGCCATGATCGGGAATATAGTCCTCAATCAATACCTGCAGTCCCAGCCGCAAGTGCCAGAAGATGCTAACCAGCATCAACATCATCGGAACCGCAACCAATGGCGAAGACAGCCAGCCAATCAGCAGTTCATGTTCATAAGTGGGCAGTCTCAGCAAAGAGATAATCAGCCATGCGATTAGTGCGAGGTTGCCAACAGCAGTAACCCGCTGAACCATCCAGTGATGGGCGCCATGTTGCGCAGAGCCATGACCGCGCACTTTACCGATATTTGTTCCTGATCCCATCGTCTTATCCAATCAACTTTGAAGAGATGAAAAACCAGAGCGCAGCAGTTGAAAACAGCGCCAGTACCGGCACAGCAGCCGACCAAAGCTTGTTCGTCTGGAGTTCATAACCTGCCCCGGCATCAAGCACGAAATGGCGCAGGCCGGAATATGTATGTTCGAACAGGGCAAAGGTCATCCCGATCATTACGATGAAACCGGGAATAGTGGTCATGATGCCGGTGAAAAACTCGTAAGACTCTGGCCCGGCAGAGATACTGTACAGCCACCAAACCAATATCGGTGCGCCCAGCAGAGCGAGCGCGTCACCCGTGGCGCGATGAAGAATAGAGACCAGCATAGCCGGACCCCATTTATAAATTCCCAAATGCGGCGATAATGGCCGGTTCGTTGGCTTAACCAATTTTTGTCCCCTGATCAGAGACCCCGCACATGGCTGGAGTCTTTGTAAACGAACCAGTGCTTTAGCGAAAACATAGCGGCATGCAAACAGGATAGCGGGGTTTTTCTGCGCTGCATGTCCGATTTCTGGATGCAAATTGCCCGTTCACTCCTTTAAATCACAGAAGCGCTATTAAAAATATCAGCGGTTTGGCATCTCTTGTTGGACCTTTGACGATCCGCGCCCTATTTGTCGCGGTCATGACAAATGCAAAAACACATATATTGGTAACAGGTGCCAGTCGCGGCATTGGCAACGCCATATTGGATAGCTTTGATCCGCAAACGATCAACGCCATCGGGCAGAGTACATCTGGAGAGGCAGGTCTGCTAAAATCGGATTTTTCCAACCCTGAGGCTGCGCCCCAATTGTGGCATGATGCTTTGGATCGATTGGATGGCAGGATCGATATCCTGATCAACAATGCCGGGATTTTTGACCCCAATCCCATTGCTGGCAGTGATGCTGACTGGCTGGATAGCTGGAGCCGCACCATGCAAGTGAATCTCACAGCGTCAGCGCAGCTTTGCAGATTGGCCGTCCAGCATTTTCAAACGCGCGGAAACGGCGGCAGGGTGATCAATATTGCCAGCCGCGCGGCCTATCGCGGAGACGGCCCGGATCATTGGCATTATGCGGCATCAAAAGGCGGAATGGTTGCAATGACCAAAACCATAGCGCGTGGCTATGCCAACGAAGAAATCCTCGCCTTTGCCATCTGCCCCGGTTTCACGATGACCGGCATGGCTGAGGATTATCTGGAAAGTCGGGGCGGCGATAAATTGCTAAAAGACATCCCTCTTGGCCGCGTCGCCCAACCGGAAGAAATTGCGTCCATGGCCAAATATTGCGCGCTGGACGCCCCGCCCTCGATGACCGGGGCAGTGCTGGATGCCAATGGCGCGAGTTTTGTGCGTTGATCGCTCGGGAACTTTTGGGGACTGCCAAAATTCCTCGCGGCAATGAGCATGGCGGCGAACTGCGCCTGTTCCGCCGTGCGCTGAAACATGGTGACGAATTCTCGATCATGCTGGGCCGGATTGAATTAATGAACAGCCGTTTGAGCGGGTCGGAAGAAGCGCTCGCGACGCTAAGCTGCGAACGGTTACGCACGCCCAGTCCGCGCATCCTGATCGGTGGTTATGGCATGGGCTTCACCCTTCGTGCGGCACAGGCAATATTGCCCGAAACAGCAGAAATTGAAGTTGCCGAACTCATCCCTGCCATATTGGAATGGGCGCGCGGTCCGATGGTGCAACTGACCGATCACTGCCTCGATGACCCGCGGGTAAAAACCATCGTCGGCGATGTCAGCGCAATTATCGCAGAGGCCAACAGCCAATATGATACGATATTGCTGGATGTCGACAATGGCCCCGATGGCTTAACGCAGGGCGATAATGACCGGCTATATAGCATGGCTGGTCTATCGGCAGCCAAGGCCGCACTCCGGCCAGGCGGAATATTAGCCATCTGGTCCAGCGCGGGCGACGCAGTGTTTACCAGACGCCTGCAGCAATGCGGTTTTGCGACAGAAGAAAAAACCGTCTCCGCCCGCGCCAATGGCAAAGGCGCCAAACATATGATCTGGTTGGCGCAAAAGCGGACATAATAACAAACTTCGAAAATCTATTATTGACGATTCCAATGCTCCATTGCGATGCGCCAAATGAATAAGGAGGAGCGGTTGCCGCTCCTCCTTGTCCTGACCTGTCGATATCGGGGGTCGCTTCCAATGTCGATCAGGTTAGCACTTCTTATCATTTTCCTTCTTGCGGAAAATATTGCCCAGACCACAACCGACTTTCTTCGTGACCTTGCCGGTATTTTCTAGGTGATGTTTGGCCCGATCGCCCATGACCTTCGCAGTCGCTGCGACAGGCTTGTCACCAGTCAGGGCCGCTCCATAAGCTGCGCGCCGTTCCCTGCCGCTTTGCAGGTCCATGCCGGTGGCATTTTCGACTTTCGCACGATTTTTATCACCATAGGCTTGCAGATTCTCCTTCATCTTTCCTTTTGTGGTGAATGTTTCACCAATTTTGCGGAAATTCTCCCGGTGATGCGCTGCTCGTGCCTTTGCGACGTCACCCAAGGTTACATCCTTGTCGAAAATCGCGGCTCCATATTGGAACGTGGTGGAGACCGGATCCTGAATATCGGCTCCGGTGACGGCCTCAATGCCTTCGGTCGCGGCGATTTCAGCCACCACTACGACCGCACCTACGCCTGTGCCTGCCACCGCTGCACGGCCCGCCCTGCCTAGTTTTCCGGCGGTCGCGCCGGCTTTGGTCATTTTAGCAAGCTTAGCAGCGTCTGCAGCGGTGGATGCGGCTTTTATTCCGCCCGCACCGCGCGCCACCTGCGCCGCACGACCGGCTTTGTTCAATTTGGAAATATCACCAGCCTTGTTAATGCGCTGCATCAATTTCGCTTCGTTGGTGGCTCCGCCGATTCCACGGGCTGCCTGTGCGGCCGTGCCTTTCCCGATAAGCCGTCCAGTTCCCTTGGGACCGGCCTTTTGCAAGATATTGCCTCTAAGGCGTCCTTCGGTCAGTTTCGTTGCGGCTATACCACCGCGAGGAACCCTTCCGGCCGAGCCGACCATTTTGGCGGTCTTGCCGATGGATCCGCTTGCCTTGTAGGCGATACCTCCGGCTACGACTGTACCAATACCCAGCTTGGCTCCGTCGGAAAGACCGCCTTCATCGGCGCTTTCATTGCTGTTGGTAGCCAGTTCGGCCTGCCCGGCTACGCCCGAGGGTGAAAGACCGCAATTGCCACACCGCTCCACATAAGGCTCTGTGATGCCCGGCTCCAATGCCGGTTGAGCTTCAATTCTGGGATGCCCGATAACACCGGTTTGTGGTGGCCCCAGCGCATGTGATGGCGGTCCGAGACGGCCACTATATTGGGCGGACACCTGGCTTTCCTGTATCGCTGCAATAAAATGCTGGGGATAGAATAGCTCGACCGGGTCAAGATGGTAAGTGACCGGAACCAGAGATGCCACCGTCGCTGTGATCGAACCGTCTTCCTCAACCACCATATTGGCCTTCGCCATCAGGGGCAGGTCGTCCGCCACATAAACATTGGGTGCTTGCTGTTTGAAATTGCGCAGCACAACCATTTCGGGCTGAATTTCAAAGACAAATGCGTGGATCCAGCTTTCAAGTGCGTAAGCACGTCCGGCCTCGACGATAATATGTTTGCCCAGTTCGCGAATTTGCCAGACGCCATCAATAGCCATGGGCTCTGTGACCGCTACCTGTTCTGCCTTTGGCAGCAACCCGGGAATCTGTGCCTGCGCTGTCTGATGTGGCAGCGGGGCGATAACCGCACCGGCTGCGGCCAGCGTCAGCAAGGCGGCCGAAATTTTCAAACCGATTTTCTTACCCCGAATGGCGTTGTTTCCCTTTTTCATCATCTCTTCCTTTTCTTCGGGGACCAATATGATCCCACTCCCTGTCATCCTGAGTAGCAAGGAAGGATGTGATGCTGAATGAGGTGAATCCCCCATTTCAAAATCGGGGCCCCCGCAGCTATTTGCCGGTCATGGTAACAATTTCTTCCGACACTATATCTTTTAAGGGATCAGACTTCCGCCGCGGGATCGATCAATCCTTCGCGCAAGGAATAAGCGATAAGCTGGGCGACCGAATGGACATCCAGTTTCTGCATGAGATTGGTGCGATGACGATCCACAGTCTTGGCGCTGATACCAAGATGAGTGGAAATTTCCTTGTTGGATTGCCCGGCCACTATCAGATTCAATATTTGTCGTTCCCGGTCGGTCAGGGCGCTCCGCTGCGGTGCATTGTCCAAAATGCTGGTGAAAAATGGCGAAATATATCGGCCGCCCTGAAGGATCATCGGGACATGCTGGTAAAGACCCTGATTATCTTCGGCTTTGGAAAACAGACCATCAACGCCGGCCTCGACAAGCTCACTGACTTTTCCCATTGCAGAGATACCCGTGAACACGATGATCCGGGTATCTGGCGCCCAGCGCCTTGTTTCAACGAGCACTTCAACACCACCTGCCATTGGCATCGACACATCAAGAACAAGCAAATCAGGTCTATGTTGTTTGACGGTGCCAATAGCATCCAAACCATTGCCGGCTTCTGCGACCACCTCGATAATATGTCCGTCAACAAGCGTCTCATTTTCCAGAGCGGCTTTCAATCCCGAACGGACGATCGCATGGTCGTCGGCAATAACGGCGGTAAAGTGGCTCATTTCAAATTTCTACTCTGCTTGCCTTGGGGTATTTTCCTGTTCTACAACATGGCACAAATGATTGTAACCTATGACATTTCCTAGCTTAAGCAAGAAATCGGTCCAAGCGGCTTTCCACTTCATGGTCTTCATGGTCATTCTCATCATGATCGCGAGCATGAGTCTGAGGCCGGCAACGGCGGCACCCGTTGTCACATTGGCACCCGGCGAAAATCAGGCGAGTTTGGCAGGCCAAATGGCTTATGGTCTGGGCGAAAATCGGACACCAGCGCAAATGGTTTCGGACTATGAAGCAGGCAGATTTGAAGCCCGCATATCGACAACGGAAGAGGAATTTATTGCCTATGCCGATCTTTGGTCAGCAGTCACGTTAAGGAACGGCTCAAAACCCGATGGACGCCTGGCGGATCAGTGGATTGTGACTTTTGATGCCTTTGCGGTGCGGGACGCCGATATTGTTCTGGTCCGGCAATCCGGTGATGTTGACAGATTATTGTCCTTCTCTTCAGCCGAACCCTATGATCCGACAATATTTAGCGGCACCCAGCTCAAGTCAAAACCGCTGATATTGCGGCCTGGAGAATCGGCTATCCTGTTGGTGCGGACATCCAAACTCATGGCTGCTGCGCCCAGCCTTGCGATCAGGGACGAAGCTGATCTTGTCGAACATGAGCTGCGCACGGCAGCGCTCAACTCGGCGTTCTACACGCTCGCCATATTCGGACTGATCGTAATGCTTGGGGTCAATATTTCGCTGAAAAGTTCGGTCGGCATCAGATATGCTTTGCTTTTCTGTTTGTTGCTCGTCGCGTTATCTTTTGACGACAATATTCCTTTGCGGTTTTTATATCCGAACCATCCGGAATGGAATGCCTATATCGGCTTTATGATCAGCTATGCCTGCATCATGTTCGGCTTTTACGTGGCGGGGTTTTCAATGGTAACCCGCAAGGGCAGCCACCCCTGGTCCACACATGTCCGATGGCTGGCGTTACTGCCCATCGTAACTCTGGCAATGATCCCCTTCCTGCCGCGCGTCACAAGTTACAAGATCCAGCTTATCTGGACGGGCATCATGTGCGTCGCGCATTTCCTGCCGCTCTACTGGTGGGAAAAATCATCCAATCGTAGACTATATGAGATGTGGGCAGGCCTGATCATTATTTTCATCGCGTTTGTAACCTACGCCACGTTAATGTTCAGCGGTTATCTGGAAAACCAGATCGTCCTGCGCAATTTTGCTAAAACAACATTCATTGTGATCGGGACACTGGTCATGTTGGGTCTGACTTACGGCATCATCTCGCTAAGAAGAGAACATGACCGGGCTCAGGCGGAGAAAATCCGCGTCCTCAAACAGGACGCGCAGACAAGTCAGCGCTTGCTGGAGGCTGAGAAAAATTATTCGCGTGCCCGGGATCAGGCTGCGTTAAGGCAAAGGCAGCTTGCAACCGCGTCTCACGATATAAGACAGCCAATCAGTGGCCTTCGCATGAGCCTGGACGCCGCCTCAGTCAAATTGGGAGACGGTGAGAAAGCCAATATTCGTGAAGCATTGGATTATCTCGAAACACTTTCGGGGGATTATCTGGTGGAAAGCCGACCCTCGCCCGCTGAGCCCGAGACGGCTGATGAGCCTTATTCCCTGTCGATGATTTTCGAGACTGTGGGGCAAATGTTTCGTGAAGAAGCAGTTTCGAAAGGGCTTCAGCTTCGTATTGTTGAGAGCAGCGTAAAATCTACAATTCCGCCATTGGTATTGATGCGAATCCTCAGCAACCTTGCCTCCAACGCCATCAAATATACGGAAAAAGGGAAGATTTTGATCGGTGCACGACGTCGTTCGAATGGATTCACGATTGTCGTTCTCGACACTGGCCTAGGCATGTCGGATGATGAGATTATCCATTTTCAGACAGCATATGAAAAAAGCGATAAATCAAAAGGAGAAGGGTTGGGGCTCGCAATCTGCCAAGATCTGGCGAAACAAAATAACCTGCATATGGACGTTAGTTCCAAACCTGGTCGAGGGACATGCATACGCATTTCCGCCACTACGAACCCGATGGAAACCGGTAAACCGTAATATTCTATTGAACGGCCGGTCATGGTCCGTGCGAATGTCCGTTTTCGGACAATGCCGTCCTACGGACTCACTCTCACTAGCCGAATCCCTAAAGCTCCGCTAACGAGCGGCGATGCTCAATTTTAGTAACATAACGGTGCGCCTTGGTGGCGCGGTTATCCTCGATGGCGCCACAGCGGCCCTGCCCCCGGGCGCGCGCGTGGGAATGATCGGCCGTAATGGTGCTGGCAAGTCCACTTTGATGAAAGTGGTCGCAGGACTGTTGGAGCCGGATGACGGCAGCGTGGATATGCCCAAAGGGGCGCGCATGGGCTATATTGCGCAGGAAGCACCCGCCGGCGCTGAAACGCCGCTAGATACGGTTTTGGCGGCTGACACAGAACGCGCTACCCTGTTGGAGGAAGCGGAGACCGCGGACGAACCAAACCGGATTGGCGAAATCCACGAACGCCTTAACATGATTGAAGCCCATAGCGCGCCAGCCCGTGCGGCAAAGATCCTCATCGGTCTGGGTTTCGATGAACAAGCGCAACAGCAACCGATGGACAGCTTTTCCGGTGGTTGGCGGATGCGTGTTGCGCTCGCCGCCCTGCTGTTTTCGCAGCCCGAATTGCTATTGCTCGATGAGCCGTCCAATCACCTCGACTTGGAAGCGACCTTATGGCTGGAAAATTTCCTGACCAGCTATCAGGCTACCATATTGGTGATCAGCCATGAACGGGACTTGCTCAACAATGTCGTTGATCATATCCTCCATCTGCAAGGGGGAAAAACGACTCTGTATCCCGGCGGATATGATGCGTTTGAGAAACAGCGCGCGGAGCGTCAGGCGCAACAGGCGGCATCTCGCGAAAAACAAGTGGCCCAGCGCGAAAAATTGCAAGCTTTTGTCGATCGCTGGGGGGCCAAAGCCCATAGCGCGAAACAGGCCCAAAGCCGGGTCAAAGCCCTATCCCGCATGGAGCCCATTGCAGCAGCGGTTGAAGACCCGTCGCTCAGTTTTCATTTTCCCAGTCCGGCCGAACTCAAACCGCCGCTTATCACACTGGATGACGCAGCAGTGGGTTATGGGAACAATATCATATTGTCAGACCTGAACCTGCGCCTCGATCCCGATGATCGCACCGCTCTTCTGGGCCGCAATGGCAACGGCAAGACCACCCTCGCCCGTTTACTGGCGAGCCAGCTAGAACCCAAAGCGGGTGCCATGAATAAGTCCGGTAAGTTGACGGTGGGTTATTTCACCCAATATCAAGTCGAAGAACTGGACACGACGGATACGCCGCTGGAACATATGACCCGGCTGATGAAGGACGCAAAGCCCGGCGCGGTGCGGGCGCAACTGGGACGGTTCGGTTTTTCCGGTGACAAAGCGACCATGAAAGTCGGCAAATTATCCGGCGGTGAACGCGCGCGTCTGGCCCTCGCCTTAATCACGCGCGATGCGCCGCATCTGTTGATCCTCGATGAACCGACAAACCATCTTGATGTCGACGCACGTGAAGCGCTGGTTCATGCCTTGAACGAATATACCGGCGCCGTGATTTTGGTGAGCCATGATCGCCACATGCTGGAACTGACCGCTGACCGTCTGGTGATGGTCGATAGCGGTAAAGCTGCAGAGTTTTCCGGATCGCTAAATGACTATACCGATTTCGTTCTGGGCAAAAATCAGGAAGCCAAACCGACGGCTGGTGGCGGCAGCGGCGGCAATCGCAAGGAAGAGCGTCGCCTGGCCGCTGAACGCCGGAAACAGCAATCCGAATTGCGGAAAACCGCGGGTACCGCTGAAAAGAAAATCGAGACGCTTGGCAAAAAACTGTCCGCCATTGACCGGGCGATGTTCGATCCGGCCAGCGCGGAGCCAGACTATACTGATTTGACCATGACCGAGTTGATGAAATTGCGCGCCTCTATTCAGGATGAGCTGGAGCAAAGCGAAGCGGCTTGGCTGGAGGCAAATGAAGCGTTGGAGACAGCCAATGCTTAATCTGCCAATATTTGGTTGGATTTCCTGCCAGGTTGCGGCCTCTTGAGCAATACGTGGAAAGTCACCCTGCCCTGCACGCGCGCGGATGCAGACAGCCTCTCAGAAGACAATCTGTTCATTGGTTCGGACGACAGCGTACCGACAATCGTGACACGCGAGGCAGACCCAGACACGCCCGATGACTGGGTGATCGAAGTTTACTGTAACGCCAAGCCGGATGCCGCGTTGCTCAAAGAAATTGCCAATCTTTCACCTTCCGCCAGATTATCAAACATCGCGCCGGTCACCGAAAAACTAGAAGATGAGGATTGGGTAACGCTCAGCCAACGGGATTTGGAACCGCTGCGCGCAGGTCGTTTTTACGTGCATACGTCAAACAGCGCGCCACGGGACGATCCGGCGATCAAGAATATCTGTATCAATGCCGGGCAAGCCTTTGGCACCGGCCATCATGAGACGACTATGGGGTGCTTGGAAAGCCTCGATCGGTTGAAACGGCTTGGCCAAAATTATCACAATATCATTGATGTGGGAACCGGTACGGGCTTGCTGGCCTTTGCAGCGCGCCATCTTTGGCCAGCAGCCCAGATCATCGCCAGTGACATTGATCCTGTTGCTGTTGAAGTCAGCGCGCAAAATGCCGCAATCAATAATGTAGCAACCGGCCGTCTCCGCCCTGCCATAAGATTGGAAACCAGCAATGGCCTGGACCATCCCACCATCGGACAGCGCGCGCCTTATGATCTTATCATTGCAAATATATTGGCGGGACCGCTCATCGCTCTTGCGCCCCAAATCGCCGCGGCTTCTGCGGCAAATACTGTTTTAGTTTTGGCAGGATTACTCAAAGCCCAGCGGTCAGACGTGTTACACGCATATATCCGGGAGGGGTTTCGCTTTCGTCACAGCCGGGTCGAAAATGAATGGCCCTGTTTAACCTTGGTCAAAGCCCGGAACTATGGTCCAACACGGCGGCACAGCTCTATTCGATCACCTCTGGCATCGGACTATTTTGGCGAGTGCTAACCCCGGTTCCGATTGGGAATGGACGAGATTCAAATCACAACGGCCTTGCCGGACCGCGCGCTCGGGTGATCTTGGGTACCGCGAGTCAGAACATCGTCGCCATCAACAATATCAGCAATAGCGATATCCGGCATGTCGGCGATCTTCTCGTAAACGGGCTTAAAGTCGGTTTCTACCGTGACCCGTAGCAGTTCATCCAGACTGGGAATGACAAAGTAATTTTGCTGGAAATCGTCAATCCGATATTCCGTTCGCAATATCCGTTCCAGATCGAAAACTATCCGGTTGGGGCTATTGTCATCCAGCGCGAACATGCTTTCACCGAAGCTCGACACAATGCCCGCGCCATAGATACGCAGGCCTTCAGGCTCCTGAATAAGGCCAAATTCCACGGTATACCAATATAGCCGCGCAAGTTGCTTCAACGTACCGAATTTCAAGGCCCTGAGCCCGCCACGTCCGTACGCCTCCATATAATCCGCAAAGCGTTGATCCGCGAGCATCGGAACATGGCCGAAAACATCGTGGAAAATATCCGGTTCCTGCAAATAATCGAGCTGGTCCGGCCGCCGGATGAAATTCCCGGAAACAAAACGACGATTAGCGAGATGCTCAAAAAACACATCGTCCGGTACCAATCCCGGCACGGCCACGACCTGCCATCCAGTGGCGTCCGTCAACATCCGATTGAGTTCTTCAAAATCAGGAATACCCGGCTTCGACAATTGCAACACATCAATGCCGTTCAGAAAGGCCTGCGCGGCGCGACCGGGCAACATCTCGCGCTGACGCGCATAGAGCGTATCCCAAGTATCATGGTCTTCGGCGCTATAAGCGGACCAATTCTGCTCTATCGTCCAGTCCGCATTTGCGTGGGCTGGCGGCTTGTCATAGACATGGGTTTCTGGATCGGGGGCAGTTAACATGGCACCATCCTACAGCAGAAAAGGTTTCAATGGCAACTTCTTGGACAAAATGGCTGAAACGGGCAACCATCAGTCTGTTGACTGTGATTGGACTTTATCTCGTCGCAGCTTTGTTCGGTAGTATCTTCCCCGCCAATCCATATTGGAAAAGCCCCGATGACGGCATTGAATTATTCATAGAAACCAACGGCCTACATACTGGAATCATTATGCCTATGCGCAGTGATGTGCATGACTGGGGAGAATTTATCCGTCCCGAGCATCTTGATAGTCCCACGCTCTATGGCAGCCATATATTGGTCGGCTGGGGCCATGAAGGCGTTTACCGCAACGCGGAGCATTGGCAGGATTTGCGGTTCAAAGATGCCGCCAGCGCAATATTCGGTAGCGATGATGTATTGCTCCATATCTATCACCTGAACTATCCACAGGCTTATCCCTATTACCGCCGCAGTTTCAAAGTCAGCGAAGCGGAATATCGATTGATAGTGAAAGCCGTCGAAGAGCGGTTTGTCCTCGATCAAGCGAGGCAGCCCCTACCCTCTTCCGGCTATGGGAACGGCGATCTATTCTATCGGGCGCACGGTCACTATAATGCATTTTACACATGCAATAATTGGACGAACGATGTGCTGCGCCGGGCTGGGATCAGAACCGGAATCTGGACCCCCTTTCAGGGGGGTGTGATGCGATGGTTTCCCGAACAGTAAAGCGGATTTGAGAGTTTTCTTGAAACCAAAGACCAATATGATAGACTTTCACCCACAGAAAATAACAACTAGGGGTATTTTATGGCCGTTCTAAACAAAACAAGCATAGGCCTTAAGATATCTTCGGCAGTTATCGCGCTGAGTTTGTCGACGACAGCTACGGCCACAAAAAACAGTGCTGAAAAAGTCGGCGATAATAGCGATATTGTTGTGACTGCCCCAAAATCTGTCAAAAAAATTATCGCAAGGTTCATTGACTCGGCCATGGCAACGCCAACGGGCGGCAAACACGCAGGTCAGTTTGCGCGCTTTAGCGGAGCGATATGTCCGTCGGTAAGGGGTCTATCGGAACAAAATAACCTGCAAATTGAAGAGCGCATCCGGAATGTTGCCCTGGCTTCAGACATAGCCGTTGGACGGGAAAATTGCGCGCCCAACGTCCACGTCAATATTGTCGCAGATGGAGCAGAAGCATTATCACTCATTCGGAAAAAGCGGTCTGATATGTTTGATTCTGTTCCTTTATATAAGCGGGACCTCATCGCTAAAAGCGGAGGACCGGCTTATAGCTGGAAGCGACTCGACACTGTTTCGGCAGAAGCGAACGTTGTCCAACGCCCAGACAATGTGACGGAGCTACCCTCAGACGAACCAGATAAAACATATGTTCCGGCTCTTTACTCCAACGTCAAATCACGGATCAAAAAGACGGTCAAGCAACAGATCACGCGCTCTTTCCTGCTGATCGAGAAAGACGCGCTGGTGGGTCTGACCACTGTTCAAATTGCCGATTTTGCCGCGATGCGATCCTTGATCGATAGCGAGCAATCAACCAATAGCGACACGCCGTCCTATTCCATCCTGTCCTTGTTCAATGATGGGAATGGACCGGACGATGCGCCGCAATCTGTCAGTGAAATGGACCTGGCTCTGCTAAGTTCGCTCTACAATTCACCATCTGATGTATCAGCATCCATGCAGAGTTCGGCGATGATACATAAAATGAACAAGGAACTTACAGTCGTACGCAAAGAAGACTGAAGTTTTTCACACGACAAAATGCGGTCCAGACGCATAACATCAATCTCCAACCCTGTTTTGCAAAGCAAGGCTGTCAGGCACCGCGACATTGCCATAGCCGCATATCACGACCCCCTCCGCTTCGAGCGTCTTTAACGCCTTGCCCAGTGAAACCCTCGACACACCAACCAAATCAGCCAAGTCCTGCTGCGTCACATCGATAGTGCAATGACCGCCGTCATCATTGCAAAGTCTCAGCAACGCCTGAACAACCCTTTCTACAGTCGACAAATTGCGTCCAGCCTCAACAAGATCAAAGGCTTGCTGCACCATGTGCGCCATTGCCTTTAGCAATACCCGCGCCACCCGAGCATCTGACGCGATAGCCGCTTGCAATTCCGATTCTCCGATACGGAGCAATAATGTGTCGCTCGCCGCAATCGCATCAACCATCCGGGGAAACTCGCCCAAAAACGCTTGCTCGCCAAAGCTCTCCCCGGGACCGAGCACCGCAAAGATGTTTAGCTTACCGTCCACTGAGTAACGGCCAATTTGCACCGATCCGCTTTGGATATACCAGAATTCCCGACCCGTATCGCCGCGCTGCTGGATGAGTTCTCCCTTTACAAAATGACGGGAACGGCCGTGATCCAGAAGTTGGCGGCGGATTTCCTCAGGCAGCGCTATTACAAATCCAGCGGCAGCCATGGTGGATCGAGAAAAATCATGTGATTGCGCCAATTGCAAACCTCTTAGCATTTGAGACACAAACTATCTGTTATCAACGGGGCGATTTCAAGTTCAAACAGAGAAAAAGGGAGGATGACCATGCGACCGGAAATATACGCAATAGTCGGGATATTCCTCTTTTTTGGCGTACTGGAGCTCTTTCGTACCAAACTCTTTGCCAAGCCGGAGCAAAATTTCGACGACGCAATGGTCGAAATTATCGGTTCCGCCGTGTTGCTTGTCATTACCCAGCCGATGATCATCGTGTCTGCGCAGTTTCTTATGGGCGCGGCTGCACCACAATGGGCTGGCTCGCTAGCGGGTATCCCGCTGATTGCGGCCATTGGTTTGTTTCTAATCTTTGACGATATGGCACAATATTGGCTGCATCGCCTGTCCCACCAAATTCCGTTTCTCTATAATCTTCACCGGGCGCATCACAACGCGAAATATATGAGCATCCGGCTGGTGTACCGGAACAATGTTTTTTATTACCTGCTCATGCCGAGCATCTGGTTTTCGGGCATACTTATCTATCTGGGCCTCGGCTGGGTCTATGTCGGCTATATCATCGTGAAAATGGCTGTAATCATCAGCGCGCACAGCGATGTCGCCTGGGATGAGCCACTGTATAAAATCAAGTGGCTGTCGCCTGTCATGTGGGTGGTCGAGAGAACAATCTCGACACCGGCGACCCACCACGCCCATCACGGACGCCACATGGAAGATGGCGCGACCCATTATAAAGGCAATTACGGCAATCTCTTGTTCTTCTGGGACGTCCTGTTCGGCACGGCGAAGATCACCCGTCGCTATCCGGACAGCTATGGCGTTGAAAATCTGGCACCTGCCAATTTGGGACAGCAGCTTGCTTGGCCTCTCTTCCCCGAGAATAAGACCGGCGGCTATGGCGTGAAGGAACTCGCTGCCGAAGAAGCCACTGCGAAGACCAGTTAACGAGTTGGGGTGGGGACCAGGGCGACCGACGTGCGGGGGAAAACCGTCGGTCGTCCTGATTATTTCATCGGTACCATTCCTGCGATGCGCCCTTAATATTCCGGCTTTTTACGGGTTATGGGATAGGCAAATTGCTTTAGATAACCTTTCGGCACATCCTCGGGTATTCCATAGCCTTCTGGCCATTTGGATGGCGGGAAGTAAAAAGTCCCGAACAGCTTGTCGATCCATGGAAAATGGATAGCAAAATTCACGTCAAAGGCTTCCCGTTCCAGCCCGTGATGCCAGTGGTGGAACCGTGGCGTTGCGATCCAATGGCCAAGCCAGTTGAAATCCCCCTTGATATTCGCGTGCAACAGAGACGAATAAATATAGACGAACGCGATATAGGCCTGCAGCACAGACGGGCTGAAACCCAAGGTCATCATTGGCAGTGACGTTATCCCGCGCAGCAATATAATCTCGATAAAATGCATCCGCGCGCCAGCGAGCCAGTCCATCGACTTGGCCGAATGGTGCACCGCATGAAAGCCCCAGAGAAACGGGAAGCGGTGGAAGGTCCGGTGAAAGAAATATTGCACCAGATCGGTCAACACGAGCACGATAACAAATTGCAAAATCCACGGGATCGAGGCGATAGCGGCGCGAAACGAATCCCAGCTTCCGGTATTTGCAACCACAACGTTTGACGGTGCCAGCGCTAGGAAAGTCAAAGCCTGCACCATCATCGAGCTGATCAGATAGTAGAACAGATCCTCTCGCCATTCGATACGGAAGAGCCGTTGGGCGCGTTTGTGCGGCAATATCCGTTCCAGCGGCGCGAACATCAGGCCAGTGACCACCAGATTGACGACAAAGAAATCCAAACCGAAAAATATGCCCCAGCTTTTTGTATCTTCCGGCTGCACATTGGCGCCGCCCAGAAATGCGGCGGTTATACCGATGGCCAGCGCCACAAAACCCAACGCCTTGCGGGGGCGTAATAGTAAGCTCAGCAGCGCCAGCGCGTAAGACCCCAATAGCAGGAGATGAACCGCCCCGCGAAAGCCGGTCCATTCCTTGACCGCTTGCAGTTCCGGTGTCGCAAACCATTCGGGGAAGCGCAATGCGATTACCATAGCCAGACCGGCAATCGCCATAAGCACTGCGAAAAAGCCGGCCAACCAGCCACTGCCAAAGCGACGCACTTCTGGCGGTGCTTCCAAATCCTTGGCGAGCTGCTTTAATAGTCCCTGTTTCTTGGCCACTTATAATCCCCGCAATATTCGGCTTATCCCGCCGCTTTCACAATCTCTGCCCAGGCCGCTTCATCGATGACTTCAATGCCCAGCTCCGCTGCCTTTTTCATTTTTGATCCGGCGCCCGGACCAGCAACAAGCAAATCCGTTTTGGCGCTGACAGAACCGGATGCCTTTGCGCCCAAAGCCTCTGCCTGCGCTTTGGCTTCATCGCGGCTCATCGTTTCGAGCTTGCCGGTGAAGACAACTGTCTTGCCAGCCACAGCGCTGTCCCGCGTCTCGACGATATAATCAGGTGGCGTGACTTCACTCAGCAGGGATTCCCACGCTTCGCGATTATGCGGTTCATGAAAAAAATCCGCGAGAGAATGCCCCACAGCAGCCCCAACGCCATCCAGCGCAATAACCTCCGAAACCGCAGCATCAATGCGCTGCCGGTATTTCTTATCTTCTTCGTCTGGTAGTTTTTCGATGCCAGAACGCTCGGCCTCAATCGCTTCCGCCAGTGAGCGCACCGCTTCCAGTCGCGTCACTTTCTTCAATAAATCACGCGCTGAAACCGCGCCTATATGTCTTATCCCCAGACCGAATAATATACGCGCGGCATCAGCCGACCGTTTCTTTTCCACAGCTGTCAACAAATTATCCACAGACTTTTCCTGCCAGCCATCGCGTGCCAAAATCGCATCATGATGCTTGTGCAGCCGGAATATATCCGCCGGGCTTTCAAGAAAGCCAGCTTCGATAAATTCAGCTATGCTCTTTTCACCCAAACCATCAATATCCAGCGCCGCCCGCGATGCGAAATGAGCCAGACGCTGGAATCTTTGCGCCGGACAGATCAGACCGCCGGTACAGCGCACATCGACTTCGCCCTCTTCGGCGACGGCCTCACTATTACATTCTGGGCAATGGTCGGGGAAGTTATAAGGCTCGCGCTCTTCGTCGCGGGTCAGGTTTTCCGCCACCTGCGGGATGACATCACCGGCGCGCTGGACCAGCACACGGTCGCCGGGACGCACGCCGAGCCGCTCTATTTCATCGCGATTATGCAGCGTCACATTAGAGACAACCACACCGCCCACCGTCACGGGCTTGAGACGTCCGACGGGAGTAAGCTTGCCAGTGCGTCCTACTTGAATATCAATGCTTTCCAGCGTCGTCTGCGCCTGTTCAGCCGGGAATTTATGCGCCAAGGCCCAGCGCGGAGCCTTGGCGACAAAGCCAAGGCGTTGCTGCCAATCAAGCCGGTCAACTTTATAGACCACGCCGTCAATATCATAAGGCAAGTCGGCGCGTTCCGCTTCAATATGACGGTAATGGGCTAACATCTGCTCCAGCGTTTCAAACCGTTTGACCAGCGGCGATAGCGGCAGGCCCCAGGAGGCGATTGCCGTCATGACGTCAAAGGCCGTTTCGCCGGGTACTGCGCTCGCCACGCCCCAACCATGTGCCCAGAATTTCAGGGGTCGCTTGGCGGTAATCTGCGCGTCCTTTTGCCTCAAGGAGCCAGCCGCCGCGTTACGCGGGTTGGCAAATTGACGGATTTTCTCTGGATCAAATGGGACGTTTTTCGTAGCCGCGTCGGCTTTGCCTTCGTCCATCAGGCGGGTGTTGAGACCATCAAAATCGCTCTTGGCCATATAGACCTCACCGCGAATTTCGAAGACATCGGGAGTCTCCCCAGCAAGCACTTGCGGGATGTCTGCAATCATCCGTACATTAGCGGTAACATCCTCACCAATCTGGCCATCACCGCGCGTCGCAGCCAACACCAGCTCACCTTTCTCGTAACGCAGCGAACAGGACAGACCATCAATCTTATCCTCCGCCGTCACCGCCACTGGTTCGCCCTCCGGCAAATTCAAAAACCGCCGCACCCGTGCGAGCCATTCGGCGATATCTTCATCCGAAAAGCCATTGTCGAGGCTCATCATCCGCTGTTCATGCGCGACTTTCGACAGCGGCGAGCTGGCAACTGCGGCACCCACCAGCTTGTTGGGGCTATCATCCCGCACCAGATGCGGAAAAGCTTCTTCCAGTTCATTATTCCGCCGCACCAACGCATCATATTCCGCATCGGCAATTTCCGGCATATCGTCGGCGTGATAGAGCTTGTTATGTTTAGCGATGGTGCGAGCGAGGCGCATCAGTTCGTTGGCGGCATCGGCTTCTGAAATTTTCACTTAAGCCCCTCCTCTTCAGAGGAGGGGTTTGGGGTGGAGGACACCGACCATCGATCAGCCATGTCACTTAAGTTTTCTAATATTGCCATCAACACGCCGTCCAAATTTTCGATTACTTCTTGATTAGAAAAACGGATAGTTCGAAAACCCTTTTGGCTCAATCGAAGATCACGCTTTGTATCCTGCACCGGATCATGAGTATCTCCGTCAATTTCAACAATGAGCGCTTTTTGCGGGCAGAAGAAGTCGGCTATGGATTGATCAATTACCGCCTGCCGACGGAATTTATATCCGCCCAATTGCGAGGCTGATAAATGCCGCCACAATCGTTTTTCCGTTTCTGTCGGATTGAGTCGCATCTCTTTTGCTCGCTGCAATAAGATTGATCGATCAACCAAACAAAAACCCTTCATCTTTGGAGGAATGCATGAGTAGCGTATTGCCCTTTGACATAAAATGATATGGCTGCGCCACATCCCACCCCAACCCTTCCCTTGAAAGGGAGGGGCTCGAGACTAAACCGCATCAAACCCCCTCCAGCAATCGATCCGCTTGTGCTCTCGCCTCATCCGTCACATCCGCGCCAGACAACATCCGTGCAATTTCTTGACGCCGGCCTTCACTATCCAACGCATTCACATCCGTCCGTGACACAGTGCCGTTGGAGCTTTTGTTGATCAGCATATGCGCATTGCCTTTGGATGCCACTTGCGGGCTATGCGTTACCACCAGCAATTGTGCGCTGTCTGACAGGCGCGATAGCCGGTCACCAATGGCCGAAGCCACCGCGCCGCCGACACCGCGATCAACCTCGTCGAAGATGATCGTCTTCGCCCCGCCCTCTTCCGCCAAGGCGACTTTCAGGGCCAATATGAAGCGCGACAATTCCCCGCCCGAAGCAATTTTGCCGAGCGGAGCCAAGGGCGCACCGGGATTGGTAGAAATCAGAAATTCTATCCGGTCCATCCCATTGGCACCCCAGCGATCTTGGTCCAACGGCTCCAACAAGGTTTCAAACCGCGCTGCATCCAGTTTCAGTGGCACCAGTTCCCCGGCAACCGCTTTGTCCAACGCCTTGGCTGCCTTGGTCCGCTTGATCCGCAAGGCTTCTGCAGCATCAATATAGGCTTGCTTGGCGGCTTTCACATTCGCCTCTAAAGCCTCCAATGATTTCCCGCCGTCGCTAATCGCAGCCAACCTGGTTTCCAGGTCTACCAGAAATTGCGGCAACGCATCACCTTCCACCCGATGTTTGCGCGCCAAAGCGCGCAAATCAAAGAGCCGTGTTTCCATGTCATCGAGCCGCTGCGGATCAAAGGTCAGCGCATGGGCGGCATCATCGAGCTTTTCTTCTGCCTCGCTCGCCTCGATCACCGCGCGGTCCAGCGCTTGCAATGCCTCTGTCAGCAAAGGATGATCTTCGGCAATCCGGTCCAACCGCCGCGCCGCCGCGCGCAGAGACGCAAGACCGCCGTTCGATCCATCAAAGGCGGCTCTGATCGCCTCCAGATCGCCGGTCAGCTTCTCGCCCTTCATCATCGTCGCGCGTTCCAGAGCAAGCTCTTGCTCTTCGCCCGGTTGCGGCGCGAATTTTGAGAGTTCCGCTACACTATGTTCAAGATATTCGCGGTCCAGTTCGGCTGCTTCCTGATCGTTCAGGGCTGTTTCCAAAGCCGCTTTTGCGGACTGCCAGCCTTCAAAAGCATGTCGGACCTTGGTGCCGTCCGTACCGGCATAAATGTCCAACAAGGCTCGATGCCCTGCCGGATTAATCAGACCGCGATCATCATGCTGTCCGTGAATTTCAATCAGCTTGCTGCCCAATTCGCGGAGCAACGTTGCAGAACAGGGCTGATCATTGACGAACGCGCGACTACCGCCATCGGCCTTAACCGACCGTTTGATGATCAGCGGGTCACCCGGCTCTACGTCAATATCATTATCTTGAAGATATAGCGCCAATTTGCTGCCTTCGGTTGGCGCATCAAAGCTGGCTGTTACCTGAGCTTTTTGCGTGCCTTGTCGCACCAATCCACTATCCGCACGATTGCCAAGCGCCAGGCCCAGAGAATCCAGCAGGATTGATTTGCCCGCCCCGGTTTCGCCAGTGAGCACCGAAAGACCAGACCCGAATTCAAGATCGAGCGCCTCAATAAGAACAATGTCACGAATGGAAAGGGACTGCAGCACAGCCCTCTCTTAAATCACGTTTATCTTAGCTGCAACGCCCATAGACATGGATCGTGGCAATTTACACGAAATCAGGTCGCGTCCTGCTTATTCCCATGTTTGTTGACCAGATCAAACGCGCGCTCATACCATTTCGAGCCGGGATAGTTTGCACCCAGAACCGCAGCGGTTTTCTTGGCTTCCGCCGGGATACCCAGCGCGAGATAGGATTCCGTCAACCGCATCAAGGCTTCGGCCGAGTGGGTGGTTGTTTCATATTTTTCAATAACGACACGAAAACGGATCGTTGCCGCCAACCATTTGCCACGGCGCTGATAAAAACGGCCAATTTCCATTTCCTTGCCAGCGAGATGGTCGTTGACCAAATCCATTTTCAAGGTGGCATCGGCTGCATAGCGGGTATTGGGATAGCGGCGCGCAACCTCACCCAAGGTTGCCAATGCCGCTTCGGTAATTTTTTGATCCCGGGTCACATCGCTAATCTGCTCATAATAGCTCAGCGCGATCAGGTAAAAAGCGTAAGGCGCGTCTTTGTTGCCCGGATGGATGGACAGAAAACGCCGTGATGATTCAATCGCCTTGTTATAGTCGCCAGCAACATAATAACTAAATGCGCTCATCTGCTGCGCGCGACGCGCCCAAGGTGAATAGGGATGCTGACGTTCAACTTCGTCAAACAAAGCGGCCGCAAGTTTATACTGGCCACGATCCAGTCGGTCTTTTGCCGCGTTATACAGCGTATTCACGTCGCGAGCGACATAACGGGTATCGGCACCACTACCGCCTCCACCGCCAAGTCCAGCACAGGCAGACAGCATTGTTAGGGATAGGGTCGATGCGAGAATAAGGCTGGTTTTTCTGTTCATGGCAAATCCCTTAAACACAAATCTTGAACAGGCCAATAGGTTATTGGCTTGCGCGGTAAAGCATCGCATAGCGCGCTCTTGTTATCTGCACGATGAATGGTCTGATTAATCTGCGTGAATTTCACTCGCAGCATCATTGACCAAAAAAATCACATAGCCTCGAAAATTGGGATTTCGTGCCAAGCTTACCGGCGGCTTCCATTCCCCGCCCTGCACTAGACCGATGCGGAAAAACATGGGTAAATCATCAATATTGTTCAGCCATTTTTCGTAACCGGGGATTGTGTTACGCCCCTGATAAACTTGAAATACGGCCTCATCGACAACGTCCGCGAGCGAGGCCAGCGCAGACGGATCGCCATTGGCGCTCCAATCGAGCAATCCGGTAATGCCAAGGGCATATTGCCGCGGCAACTGTTGGCGCAGCTTGCGCAGAAATATGGCATATTGATCCAGCGACCGGGTATTGGCGTCAAAGTCAATTTGCAGACCAACGACTTTATTGCCTTGCGTCGACCATTGCCCCAATTTTGCAAAAATCTGGCGATAGATTTCCGGCGGTAAATCGAGATTTTCTACCCGAATGACCATCCAGATATCTGCGTGGTCGATATCGGGAGTGCCGGGCCTCAGCGGTACCAAAGTTGCGGCGTTCGAAGCGCGCACTTCTCCTTCCAAAATATAAACGGTTTTGGCTTGCTCCAGAACCGCTTGTGGTTTGACGCCGGCCCATAGCCAAAAACTGTCATATTCTGCGGCATTGACCGTTGTATCTGCAGTGGTTGGTTCACAGGCCGATAGCGCCATAAATATTGGCATGAGCGCAAACCAGAGACTCGCGCGCCGAACCACTACCAGTAATATTTTAGGGCTTTGGCCCATTTCGAATTGGGATAGCTATTCTTGAGCTGCCGGAACCAGGCTTTTCGTTGTGAAAGCGCGACATCCTTGCCCCCACAGCTGTTATTGCCGGTCCGGGCGTAGCAATAAACCGCACGATAAAGCGCATAGGCCTTGTCCGCTTTATTGGCGCGAGGATCAGCTATAATGTCTTTGTAAATATCTTGCCGAACCAATGTGTCGCTGGCAAATTTTGATCCTGCGCTTCCCAATGTTCCCTCTTTTGGCAAGCGATTACCAAAGCTAAAATAGTCGAAACCGTTGAGCCGGATAAATTCACCCAGGCACAGACGCGGACGGCCTTGATTCTTATTTTTCGCTAGCGATCCAACTGTCGCAACCAAGCTTGGGCACGGAAAATCATCCTGAATATTGCCTTTGCTAAACAGGCCGAGCGGAACATTTTCGTCGGCATGCAGCATTGTCAGATATCCTGCACGTTCGACATCAGCAGGTATCGATTGTGAATCTTTCAAAAAGCCGGTAAAATCCCGACTGGCCAATTGCTTGTAGAGCAAGGTGAACAGGGCCACTTCTCGCTCATGAGCAGAACGCGATGGGTCATCTGCGGTCCGACGCAATATTTCCGGCCCCACCGAATATTGTAGCAATATCTCACGAATGGTCCGGTCCTGAACCGGGGAATCGGCAGCGAAAACCTTGTCTACCTGACCTTTGGATTCCAAGCTGGTCGCCAGCCCGAGTTCAACGAACGGCCGTTGATAGGGTCGCTTTGCACCAGCAATCATATCCCGCCAGAAGCCTTCTTCATTCGGATCATTCAACCGTGCCAGCGCCATCCCGCGCAAGGCCTGTCGGCTAAACTGTAGATAGCTGAAATTCTCCTGCCGAGCGGCATCTGGGATAAGCCCTAAGACTTTGCGGGCATTGCCCTCCACATGAAACGCATGGCTGGCCAGCAGATAGTCGTAAAGCTCCGGATCATTCGCAAAAGCGCTTTTTAGCTGCTGCAGCTCTGCAAGGCTGATTATTTTGTCCCGATAAGCGGGTTTGCGCATCTGCTCCAGAGCAATGACAGTGAGCAGCAGCGGATCAGAAATATCGTTTTTCACAGTGGCGTTGAAGAATAATTTTGTGTCGGCCTCCTCGGCAAAAGTCCCGGGATCGAGGCTATTTGCTCGCCCTAACATCTGCTCATAGGCCTCGGCCAATCGCTTAGTGTCTCCCGCCAGCCAGAAAACTCGACGCATTAATCCCTGTGCCGACCCTGTATATCGCCCCTTGGGAAAGTTTTTAATATAGGCGGCAAAGACCTTTTCAGCATTGGTGATCGCTATTTTATTCACCGCATCCGGGCCTTCAAAATCGCCCCATTTGCCAAAAGCCGAGGCCTGCGCGCGGTTTAACTCGGTCCGGCCGATCATATAGATGGCAGTTTCCTGGAGCCAGTCATTGGAACTTTTGGTCAGTGCGGTGAAACTGTCATGCGCGACCTTGAAGTCGCCAACATAAAAAGCCTGTGCGCCCAGTAAATATTGGAGAAACGCCCGACCCTTTCTTGACCGGATCTGTGTCGAAGGATTGCTCCATTCCAGCTTTGCGAGCGCCTTTTGTTCTTCAGAGAAATAATAGCGCGAATAACCACCACGCTGCGGATCGGCGCAAATGGAAAAGATACTCGAACGAGCCGCCATTAGCGCCTCTTGTTCCTTCCGCTTTACTTTGGCGGTGCGCAGTTGATCGGCAAAAAGCAGTGTTCCACTATGAAAGGTTTGACAGCGAGAGCCACCAAAACGCGAACGGTCCAGTGTCGCAACCGGCTTGGGATAAAGCGCCTGTTCCAATTTGTTCCAGCGGAAGAAATTACGCCCCTGCCCTTCATAACTGATCGTTTTGGGATATTCGAAATTTGCTGTTGGCGAAACGCGGTCGGCGAGCAAAAGCAGCATGTTCGTCCGGGTATCATTGCCTGGCATCAGCACAATAGTGCTGGCGCACGCGCTGTCGGTGTTGAGTTTCCATTCCGGATAGCAGCCACCATCGCTGCTGGCTTGGGCAGATGCGGACATAAGCAGGGCGGCAAGAACCGCCATTATCAATAATATATATTTCGTCATAGCTTACCCCCATCATGATCTGCAAACCAGATTCGATCCTCGGATTTTACCGCATGCGCGACAAACAACAAGGGCACAAAAAAGGGGCCAGATCGCTCCGGCCCCTCTTGTTAATCTATGGTAAAAACACCTAGTCTTCGGTGATGGAGCTTGGCAACGGAATATCGCCGCCGCCATCTTTGTTGCCACCGTCGCCGTCATTGTTACGACCACGACCGCGTCCACCGCCGCCGGCACCGCCATCACGACCGCGACCACGACCACCGCCGCCAGCGCCATCACGACGCGGGCCACGGGGTTTGTTTTCGCGTGGAGGACGGGTGTCTTCCAGCTCTTCACCGGTTTCCTGATCAACAACCCGCATGGAAAGGCGAACCTTGCCGCGTTGGTCGATTTCGAGAACCTTGACCTTGACTTCCTGACCTTCTGACAGTTCGTCAGCCACTTTCTCGACACGCTCATTCTTGATTTCCGAAACGTGGACGAGACCGTCTTTGCCGCCCATGAAGTTCACAAATGCGCCAAAGTCGACAAGGTTTACAACCTTACCATCATAGACTTTGCCAACTTCGGCTTCTTCGACAAGACCTTTAATCCATGCGATGGCCGCATCGATCTGTGATTTGTCGGAAGAAGAAACCTTGATCAGGCCTTCGTCATCAATATCCACTTTCGCGCCAGTTTCAGCAACGATTTCGCGGATCACTTTACCGCCGGTACCAATAACTTCACGGATCTTCTCTTTGTTGATCTGCAAGGTTTCAATACGTGGCGCATGTTCAGACATTTCGGTCCGTGTACCGCTAAGCGCTTTGGACATTTCGCCTAGGATATGTGCACGGCCACCACTGGCTTGTTCCAGAGCAGACTTCATGATTTCCTGCGTAATGCCGGCTACCTTGATGTCCATCTGCAAGGAGGTGATACCTTTTTCGGAACCCGCAACCTTGAAATCCATGTCGCCGAGATGATCTTCGTCGCCGAGAATGTCGGAAAGAACCGCAAATTCTTCGCCTTCGAGGATCAAGCCCATCGCAATACCGGAAACCGGACGCGCCAGAGGCACACCAGCATCCATCATCGCCAATGAACCGCCACAAACAGTCGCCATGGAGGACGAACCGTTGGACTCGGTAATGTCAGACAAGACACGGATCGTGTAAGGGAATTCATCCACTGTCGGCAATACTGGACGCAGCGCGCGGAAAGCGAGCTTACCATGGCCGGTTTCGCGACGGCTGGTGAAACCAAAGCGGCCCACTTCGCCAACCGAATAAGGCGGGAAGTTATAGTGCAGCATGAAGTTGGTATAGCTGAGGCCATCCAAACCATCGATCATCTGCTCAGCATCTTTGGTGCCCAATGTGGTGGTCACGATTGCCTGTGTTTCACCACGGGTGAACAAAGATGAACCGTGGGTCCGTGGCAACAATCCAACCATGGCTTCGATCGGACGAACCTGATCGAGCTTACGGCCATCAATACGGGTACCGTCTTTGATGATCGCGCCACGAACGATTTCCGCTTCCAGTTTCTTGACCATCTTACCGGCAGTCATCTGGGTTTGACCGTCTTCGTCGGCATATTTCTCTTTGGCTTTGTCGCGAACCGCATTCAGCGCGTCACTACGCTCTGATTTGTCGGTTTTCTTGTAAGCAGCCGCAATATCTTTGCCGACCAGCTTGCGCAGGTCTTCTTTGATGCCGCTGTTATCGTCGCCCGCATCCAGCTGCCAAGGCTCTTTTGCAGCCTGTTCCGCCAGATCGATGATCAGGTTCGCAACGTCTTTGGACGCTTCATGAGCGAACTGGACAGCGCCAAGCATGACTTCTTCGGAAAGCTCTTTGGCTTCCGATTCCACCATCATCACTGCGCCAGGTGTCGCCGCTACAACCAGGTCGAGTTCGCCTGTCGCGACTTCTTCCATCGACGGGTTCAGCTGATATTCGCCTTCTTTGTAACCGACACGCGCCGCACCAATGGGCCCCATGAATGGAACGCCAGAAATGGTCAGCGCAGCAGAAGCGGCCACCATCGCCAAAATATCAGGCTCGTTGACGCCATCATAGCTCATCACCTGACAGATTACGTTGATTTCGTTGTAGAAACCTTCTGGAAACAGCGGACGGCAAGGACGGTCAATCAAACGCGATGTCAGCGTTTCTTTTTCCGTCGCACGGCCTTCGCGCTTAAAGAAACCGCCTGGAATACGTCCAGCGGCTGAGAATTTTTCTTGATAGTGTACGGTCAGCGGGAAGAAATCCTGTCCGTCACGTACCGATTTAGCGGCGGTCACTGCGCACAGTACAACCGTTTCGCCGAGGGTCGCGAGTACCGCGCCATCAGCCTGACGAGCAATACGGCCCGTTTCGAGGGTGAGGGTTTGTCCGCCCCATTCCATTTCAACTTTTTTTACATCAAACATTCGTATTTTCCTTTGTCCCGCCTGCCCTATGCAGTGCGGGGGCTTTCATTTGTCCAGCAATCCGGCTGAACAGCGGTTCGGGGTCATTTTTACCCCATTCTTTGTGGCGCAATCCCACCGAATTGTGAGAAATTGCCTTTTTCCGTTAGTGGTGAGCTTGTCGAACCACGCCTATCGATTGTCGATCAGCACCCTTCGACGAGCTCAGGGCTAACGGGCAAAAGAAAACGGCCTCCATCGGGAGGCCGTCTTCGAAACTCTTATTTCCGGAGACCAAGATCTTTAATCAACTTGGAATAGCGTCCTGCATCTTTCTTGCGGAGATAGTCCAGCAAGCTGCGGCGCTTGTTCACCATCATCAACAAACCACGACGTGAGTGGTTATCTTTATGATGGCCTTTAAAATGCTCGGTGAGGTTTACAATGCGCTCGGTGAGGACTGCAACCTGCACTTCTGGAGAACCGGTATCGCCCTTTGTCTGGCCGAATTTTTCAATTAGTTCCTGTTTTTTTTCTGCGGTAATCGTCATATTCTTATTTTCCTTCGAACATCTTTAGAAATTAAACCCGCGGACGACCTTGATGGTCCCATCAACCAGCTCTGCCAGCGCGACCGGAGAGCTATCCTCGGTTGCTAAAAAGAGCCCGTTTATGGCGGGGTTCCCAATCAAATCCTGTTCGTCCAGCCGTTGGCCTTGCCGAAGCAGTCTCGCCTGATCAGGAGTGAGGTCAAAAGCCGGGATGTCGTCCAGCCCTGCCTCAAGTGGCAAGAGATAATCTTTAATGTCCGCGCCCTTACCAATTTCATTGAGTTTGTCCAGCGAAATCGCATGTTTCAGCGTGAACGGTCCGGCCTTGGTGCGGCGGAGCATCGTGACATGACCGACCGTCCCGAGTGCGCGTGCAATATCGCGAGCAAGAGAGCGGATGTAAGTGCCTTTGGAGACGTTGGCGGTGAGAGTGATTTCATCCACCAATTCCGTTAGTGGTGAGCCTGTCGAACCACGCCCTGCCGATGGGCGCCCTTCGACAAGCTCAGGACTAACGGTCAGACTATGAATAGTAACTGCGCGCATCTTCATCTCAACCGCCACGCCGGCCCGCGCCAGATCATAAGCCCGTTTGCCATCAATTTTCAGCGCCGAATATTTTGGAGGTATCTGTTCGATCGGCCCGGTAAATTGCGGTAATATCGCCTCTACCTCTGCCAGTGTCGGCAGATGGTCGGACGTTTCCGACACATCCCCCTCTGCGTCCAGCGTCTCGGTTTCGCTTCCAAACGCAATAGTGAACGCATAGATTTTGGACGCATCCAGCATCCGGCCGCACAGCTTCGTCGCCTCGCCAATTGCTATGGGCAATACTCCGGTCGCCAACGGGTCCAACGTCCCGCCATGACCAACCTTGGTCTTGTCCTTGCCCTTACCGAGCAATCCTGCCTCACGCAGATTGCGTTTAACCGCGCCGACGGCCTGAGTTGATCCGAGTTCCAGCGGCTTATCCAGAATGATCCAGCCATGGGGTTTCACGGACGCCACTCATCCCGAAGCAGTCCGAACACCGCCGTGTCACGAATAAAGCCAGTCCAGGTGATCCGGTTCTTGCGCAAGGTTCCTTCATGCTTGGCACCCAATTTCAGCACCGCCGCCATCGAGCGTTTGTTGCGGGTATCCACCCGGAATTCGATGCGGGTAAAGCCGCAGGCAAAGGCATGATCAATCATCAGCTTTTTCATGACATCATTAAAGCCGCTGCCGCGCACCGATGGCGCAATATAGGTGCCGCCTATTTCGGTGACTTTGGTGGCCGGGTCGGGATTGATATAATTGCTCATTCCGACCAATTTGCCGGATTCGGTGTGGATCACCGCGAACTGAACCCAACTATCCGTGCTGTGAAAGGCCTTCATCGCCTTATCGAAATGCTCATCCAGCATCGACACCGGATAAATATCCCAAATCTCCTGATCCTCTGCGCAGGCCGCGCGCAGCGGTTCGATATGATATTCGGCCAGGGGTTCAAGACGGACCGGGGCTTGTTCCAGTACCGCCGACAGGTCAGCCATTGAGTTTTTCCATGAAATGTTTGCGGCATAGCGCGACGTAGAGCTCATTGCCGCCAATGGCGGTCTGTTGGCCGGCCAGCACCGGATTGCCTGCTTCATCGACGCGCATGTTCATTGTGGACTTGCTGCCACATTCGCACACCGCTTTGAGTTCGACCAGTTCATCCGCAATCGCCAGCAATTGAGCACTGCCGGGAAATAAGGCCGCCTGAAAATCGGTGCGCAGACCATAAGCCAGCACCGGTATGCGCAGTTGATCAGCAACCAGCGCAACCTGGAAAACCTGATCCTTGGTCATGAATTGGGCTTCGTCAATAAGCACGCAATCCAATGTGGTGGATTCATGTTCACTACTAATTTCTACCAGCATATCTGTTGATTTATCAAACAGATGTGCCTTTTTCTTGAGACCAATACGAGAATGAATCCAACCCTCTTCCTTGCGATCATCGAGCGCCGCGGTCCACAGCATCGTCTGCATGCCGCGTTCGCGATAGTTGAAATCCGCCTGTAGCAGGGTGGTCGATTTGCCCGCGTTCATCGAGCTATAGTAGAAATAGAGCTTGGCCATCGGGTTGCCTCAGTCTTTCGTCATGCTGAACGTGTTTCAGCATCTTGTACGACCCTGAAACACATTCAGGGTGGCGATCAACAGTTAATTACGATTTTCCGGTTCAATCGTCTTTGCTAAGATCCTGAGCAACCTTGGGATTGCTCAGCAAATTCTCGATATGCTCGGCGGTATCAAAGCTCTCGTCCGCAAGAAATTTGAGCTTCGCTGCATATTTCATCTGCACCCGGCTCGCGACTTCCTTCTGGAAATAAGCGGTATTGGTTTTGAGCGCTTTGAGCACATCGGCTTCATTGGCACCGAGCAAAGGTTTTACGAAAACCGTCGCATGACGCAAATCCGGCGACATGCGTACTTCAGTCACACTGACGGAGTGAGAAGTGAGAACATCATCATGCACCTCGCCGCGCATCAGCAGCTCGGACAAAATATGCCGGACCTGCTCGCCCACGCGCAAGAGGCGTACCGAGCGGCCTTCAGGAGATGTGTCGTTATATTTCGCCATTACTTAACCGTTGGTCCAACCTTCGCCGTGGATGTCGCCTTTACCAAAAGCGCGCCAGCCTCATCATAAAGCTGTGCTTCGAGAAAAGCGATGCTCCGCCCCATGCGGACAATCTGCCCTTCCCCATAGACCCGGCCCGGTAGGACCGGCTTGATATAGGTCACGCTCAAATCCAGTGTCAGTGGCGCTATTTCTCCGCCTGATTTGACTAGTACCGGAATGCCAATCACTTCATCAACCATCGCGGCGACAAAGCCACCCTGAATCGTGCCGCGCGGGCTCGTAAAGGCTTGCGGCGCATCGAAACTCATCCGAACAGCGCCGGTGTCCTTATCCGCCTCCAGTATCACGGCGTTGACCGATTCCGAACAGGGTGGGCGTTTAAAGCCCAACACGTCCTCTTGCTTCAGCGCCTCAACCAATTCTGTTCCCCAGAAAGACTGATCCGCCATTAAAGAATGCGTTCTTTCTCTTCAATCTCAAAGACTTCGAGCATATCGCCCGGTTTGATGTCGTTGGTATCTTCGAGCACCGCACCACATTCCATGCCGGCGCGCACTTCCTCGACATCGTCCTTGAACCGGCGCAGCGACGCAATGGTCGTTGCGCTGACAATGACATCGTCGCGGGTGAGACGCGCGAACAGGCCTTTGCGGAGCGAGCCTTCGGTAACGAGCAAACCGGCCGCTTTGTCTTTCTTGCCGGACTTGAACACTTCCTTGACCTCGGCACGTCCCATGACATTCTCGATCTTCTCTGGACCCAGTTCACCGGCCATTTCAGCGCGGATTTCATCGGTCAGATCATAGATAATGTCGAAATATTTGAGCCGCACACCATCACGCTTGGCAATTTCGCGGGCCTTGGCATTGGGGCGCACGTTAAAGCCGATAATCGGTGCCTTGCTCGCGCTCGCCAAGGTCACATCGGACTCGGTGATCGCGCCAACGCCGCTGTGCAAGATGCGAACCTTGATATCATCGTTGGATATCTTGTTCAGCGCCTGCACAATCGCTTCGGTACTGCCCTGTACATCGGCCTTGACCAATAGCGGGAATTCAACTGCGCTGTCGGCCGCGGCAGAGAACATATTTTCCAGACTGGTTGGTGCTTGTGTCGTGCGTTGCAGTTTCTGCTGCTCGGCACGGTAAGTGGCAACTTCGCGTGCCCGGGATTCATTCTCGACCACGGTCAGCTTATCACCCGCGGACGGTACGCCCGACAAACCAAGCACTTCGACCGGCGTTGATGGACCAGCTTCTTTGACTTGCTGACCTTTGTCGTCGATCATTGCCCGAACTTTACCGGTTTGCGAACCCACAACAAAAATATCGCCACGTTTCAATGTACCACGTTGCACCAATACAGTGGCAACCGGTCCGCGACCCTTATCAAGCTTCGCTTCGATGACAATGCCTTCCGCCTGACGATCTGGACGGGCTTTGAGCTCAAGCAATTCCGCCTGCAGGTGGATTTTCTCGATCAGCTCATCCAAATTGGTCTTTTTGAGCGCAGAGACTTCGACATCCTGCACATCACCAGACATGGCTTCCACGATCACTTCATGTTCGAGCAAACGGGTGCGAACTGTTGTCGGATCCGCGCCTTCTTTGTCGATCTTGTTAATCGCCACAATCATCGGCACACCGGCCGCTTTCGTGTGGTTGATCGCTTCAATCGTCTGCGGCATCAAGCCGTCATCGGCAGCCACCACCAAAATCACGATATCGGTGGCATTGGCGCCACGCAGACGCATGCTGGTAAAGGCTTCGTGGCCCGGTGTATCAAGGAACGTAACCTTGTCACCCGATTTCATTTTGACCTGATAAGCGCCAATATGCTGGGTAATACCACCCGCTTCACCGGCAACCACATCGGTCCCGCGCAGAGCATCGAGAAGAGATGTTTTACCATGATCCACATGGCCCATGATTGTCACAACCGGAGGACGCGGTTTTTGTGTTTCGATCGGATCGACGTCTTTTTCCGCATCAATCTCAACATCAGCTTCCGACACACGCTGGATATTGTGGCCAAATTCCTCGACCAGCAATTCGGCTGTATCCTGATCAATCGTCTGGTTGACGGTAACCATGGAGCCCATGTTGAACAGGGACTTGACCAAGGCAGCGCCTTTTTCGCCCATACGTTTGGACAGCTCTTGTACGGTAATCGCCTCCGGAACAATCACATCGCGGATCTGCTTCTCACGTGGTTCACGCGGCTGACCGGACATTTGCGCACGCTTTTCTTTCTCACGAGCACGTTTCAGCGCTGCGAGGGAGCGGGCGCGGGCTGCGCCATCTTCACCACGTAATGCGCTGCTGACGGTCAATTTGCCAGACTGGCGGCGATCATTACGGTCGCTGCGTCCTGTTTTCGGCTTGGCTTTCGGTTCAGGCCGCTTCGGCGCTTCCACGGGCGTAAATTTACGCGCTGGGGGACGACTGGCCGTTGTCGCAGCCGGTTTCGCTTCGTCTGCTTCCGGTGCCTCAGCCGCTTCAGCAACCGATGCCGCTGCCGCTTCTTCAGCAGCCTTGATTTCTTCTTGTGCCTTTTTGGCCGCTTCTTCTTCGGCTTTGGCCTTTTCTTCAGCCCGCTTCTTGTCGTCGGCGGTCTGATCTTTCTTGGCCTTGGTATCGCGTTTGCGCGCGGCTTCCATAGCGTTCAGACGCTCTTCTTCGGCCTGACGTAGCAATTGGGCCTGCTTTTCCTGACGCGTCATCACGTCTTCCTGCTTGGGCTTAGGAGCCGGCGCAGGGGTTGGTGCAGGTTTTTTCGCTTCTACCGGAGCAGGCGCAGGAGCTGGTACCGGGGTTTCCGGCACGATATCCTTGGCAGCTTCCTGTGCACCAGGCTTGCCCACCAGCTTACGGCGTTTGACCTCGACGACGACCTTATTGGTCCGTCCGTGGCTAAACGTCTGTTTGACTTCACCAGGCTCAACCGAACGCTTTAGTCCCAAGGGCTTGCGTGCAGGCTTCGCGGTATCTTTGTTATCTTCACTCATCGAACAGACTTAATCCTTAAAAAATTCATTACTTCAATATCTTAACTGACCAACTTACAATCAGTTCACGCAACCTTCTTTTCCGCCCCGCTGCCATCGTCACTGCCGCCATCGACTTTATCATAACCGATAAAGCGACACCATCTATCCAGCATGTGCGATATTCGCCCCGCTGCGCGCTTGTCGGTTATTCCGATATGCACGACATTTTGACGGCCCAATGCCACAGAAAGGCCCTGTCGGTCCACCGGCAATATCTGACCACGGATATCCTGACCTTCGCGATCGCTGCCGACCCGCCAGGCCTGATCCAGTTTTGCCGACCCGTCACGGCCAGCATCAGAGGCATGCAAAAGCATATTGAGATCGCCTTGCCGTGCCGCCGTTTCAATCTTTTCCGAGCCGGTCAGGAGCATCCCGCCACGCGATTCAAGCCCTAACCTGTCTAATGTGGCGCGTTCGAGCGCATTTTCAACCTGCTGGGCCAGATCATCTGGAATAGCAAGCTTGCCGGTCTTGAAGGCACGCGCCAAGGCGCCTTTGAGTGCGCCCTTGGCCTGCGCCTCTTCCAACGCGGTGCGATCCACACTGATCCAAGATCCGCGGCCAGGTGCCTTGGCCCGCACATCCGGTGCGATCGCATCATCAGGGCTAAGCGCCAAACGCACCAATGCTTCCTGAGGAAGGCTTTCCCCAGTCAAAATGCATTTACGGTGTGGTGCGCGATCTAAAGGTTTAGAAGGCGTCTCATTGGGGAGCTTCCGCATTAGCGTCCTCCCCTTTTTCTGCCTCAGCAGCAGGTGCTGCGGCATCGTCTTCATCTTCGAACCAGTGCGCGCGAGCGGCCATGATAATCTCATTGCCCTGCTCTTCGGTCAGACCATAGGTCGCCAATACGCCATCGGGCTCAGGCTTGCGATTGTCATTGCGGCGACGCGGCTCGGCTTTGCGTTTCAAGACCAGTTCGTCAGTCGCCAGATCAGCAACATCGTCGAGAGTCTTGAGACCCGCTTTACCCAAGGTCACCAGCATGGCTTCGGTCATGTAAGGCAGTTCGGCAATCGCATCTTCAACACCAAGTTCGGTACGTTCTGCCTTGGCAGCCGCTTCGCGACGCTCCAATGCTTCCAGTGCACGGCTTTGCAACTCGGCCGCCAGCTCATCGTCAAAGCCTTCGATATTCGAAAGCTCTTCAGGAGCCACATAAGCGACTTCTTCCATTTCACTGAAGCCTTCAGCAACCAGCAACTGCGACAAGGTCTCGTCCACGTCCAGATCTTCCTGGAACATCGCTGTGCGTAAAGCGAATTCGGCCTGACGTTTCTCGCTGCTGTCCGCTTCGGTCATGATGTCGATGGCCAGACCGGTCAGCTGTGAGGCCAGACGAACATTTTGTCCGCGGCGACCAATGGCAAGACTGAGCTGATCATCAGGAACAACCACTTCGATGCGACCTTCTTCTTCGTCGATCAGCACGCGGCTAACCGTTGCAGGCTGCAATGCGTTGACGACAAAGGTCGCGATATCGTCGGACCAAGGAATAATGTCGATTTTCTCGCCCTGCATTTCCTGCACGACGGCCTGAACGCGGCTACCCTTCATACCCACACAAGCACCAACCGGATCGATTGAGCTGTCCTGGCTGATCACACCGATTTTGGCGCGACTGCCCGGATCACGGGCGGCGGCTTTAATTTCGATAATGCCGTCGTAAATTTCAGGAACTTCCTGTGCGAACAAGAGTTTCATGAAATCAGGATGTGCGCGCGACAGGAATATCTGTGGTCCACGGTTTTCACGGCGAACATTCATGATCAGCGAACGGACGCGATCACCAACACGGGCGGCTTCACGCGGAATTTGCTGATCGCGACGGATAACGCCTTCAGCGCGGCCCAAATCGACAACAACATGGCCGAACTCGACCGATTTCACGACACCGGTGATGATTTCGCCAGCGCGGTCCTTAAATTCTTCAAACTGCCGCTCACGCTCTGCATCGCGGACTTTCTGGAAGATCACCTGTTTTGCCGACTGCGCATCAATACGGCCGAGATCAACAGCGGGCAGCGGATCAACGATAAAATCGCCCAGTTTTGAACCTTTTTCGAGCTTTTCAGCCTGTTTCAGGTCAACCTGCTTGAAATAATCTTCAACTTCTTCGACCACCTCAACCACACGCCAGAGACGCAGGTCACCGGTTTGCAGGTCGAGCTTGGCGCGAATATCATTTTCAGCACCATAGCGCGCCCGGGCCGCTTTCTGGATCGCCTCTTCCATCGCTTCAACCACAATGGCTTTGTCGATCATCTTTTCCGATGCAACCGCATTGGCAATTGCTAGCAGTTCGGCTTTATTCGCAGAAATGGCACTGGCCATGATTAGTCTTCCTGTTCTTCGTTTAGAGGTTCTTCTTCAATTTCGTCCGCGCCATCGGCAGTAACCGGGATGGTCGCAGCAATCAGAGCATCGGTCAGCATCAGCTTTGCGCTGTGAACATTATCTAGGCTGGTCGTTTGACGCCCCGCCTTGCGATCGTCAATCGCTATTATCTCACCTTCAATGCCTTCGATCAAGCCGCGCAACTGTTTCTTGCCCGAAACAGCTTCAATAAGGTTCATCCGCGCCTCATGGCCAGCCCAATTTGCATAATCTTTTGCACGGGTTAGCGGCCGATCAATGCCGGGCGAGCTCACTTCGAGCCGGTAAGCATTTTCAATCGGATCACGGCCCTCTTCTTCCAGCTCATCAAATTTCGCTGAAATACGCCGCGACAAGGCTGCGCAATCATCAATGCCGAGCTGTCCGGTTTCCGGACGCTCCGCCATGATCTGCAAGGTCGGTTCATCCGCGCCCGACACAAACTGCACACGCACCAGTTCAAAACCCAAAGCATCCGCTTCCGGTCTGATCAAGTTCACAATGGCAGTCATATCGGTCAATAGCTGTCCTTAAAAATACCGTTAGTGGTAAGCCTGTCGAACCACGACTATCCGAGAAATGCTCTTCGACAAGCGCAGAGCTAACGGATTGGGTATGACATGCTCAATCACTCACCCCACTATGCAAAACTCTTTCGTGCCGGCCCCGTGTGGCGCCAGCCCCTTCAAAATCTCACAATGTTGGGATGACTGCTATTTAAGGACTGATTCCCAAATTTGCAACGCCTTAATTTTGCACCTGACCCTGAGCGACAGGCGAAGGTGTAAACATCCAGCCCGTGACCATCCATGCCAAGGCCGCACCGGCAAACTGAGCGGCGACAAATCCAGCCACATCCACTGGCGCGATTCCGGCAAAGCTGTTGGAAAAAGCGCGGCCAACGGTAATCGCCGGATTGGCAAAGCTGGTCGAGCTGGTGAACCAGTATCCCGCGGATATATAAAGCCCCACCGCTGGTGCCACCCAATCGGGTCGAAACCGGACAGTGCCCAATATCGTGAACAGCAAGCCGAAGGTGGCGATCAATTCACCAAGCCATTGGCCGCCGCCGGTCCTGGTTTTTTCACTCAGCTGGAAAACTGGCAGTTCAAACATCACATGAGCCGCCCATATCCCGATCAGACCGCCGATGAGCTGCGCCATGACAAACAAAGCGCCAATTTTCAGTGTCAGTTCTTTGCGCAAGATCATGACAAAGGTGACTGCCGGATTGAAATGGGCACCGGATATCGGCGCCAATATGGCGATCAGCACGAATAATATCGCCCCAGTTGCCAGCGTATTGCCGAGCAGCGCGATGGCGTCGTTCCCGCCCGCCAGATTTTCGGCCATGATCCCGGAGCCCACCACGGTGACAAACAGGAAAAATGAACCCAGCGCTTCGGCGCTGAGCTTTTGCGCCCTTGAAAAATCTGCCATTTTGGTCGTCCCCTGACGTCAGCAGCAACTCACGCTGGCTTCGCTCAGTTTCAGATTCGGCGGCTTCCCGTAGTGAGTCACCTGCCCGTCCGTGTGAAAAACTTCCCAGATCAAACCATCAGGGTCGCTGGTCCAGTTTTTCTCCGACGATGCGTAACAACAGGTCGTTGCGCCTTCTTCGAACCGTGGACCGGCAGCATCCTGCACCCGCTGATAGGCCGCTTCCAGTTCTTCTGGGCTTTCGGCCTGCAGGCCGACATGGGCAATGCCTGTCTGATCGCTGGCCGGTTCAATCGAAAAATTGATATACGGGTCGTCGAGCATCCATTTGACATAATCGGGTTTCACGACCGCAGGTTGCTCGCCAAATAGTTTTGCATAATAGGCGTGGGACTTTTTGAGATCCGATACTTTCAGGTTGAGGTGAAATCTTTTCATGCGTCTTGTCCTTCCATACATGTTTCGGCCGCGTCTGCGGGCAGACAGTCATCGCCCGCGCAGCAATTTTCCAAAAGAAACGCCATCAGCCGGTTCATCGCCTGAAAATCAGCGCGGTAGATGATCGATCGCCCATCCCTTTCGTCGCTCACCACACCGCCATTTTTAAGATGCGACAGGTGAAAGGATAGCGAGCTTGCTGGCAATCCAAGTTGTTTTGCGATTTGACCGGCGGGAAGCCCGCTGCGCCCGGCCTGCACCAGCAAGCGGAATATCGCCAGGCGATGCTCCTGTGCGAGCGCAGAAAGGGCGTTAACCGCTGTGTGACTTCGAATCGTTTCCATATTTCCAGTAATATCGAAATATAAAGGTAACGTCAAGCTGCGCGGAACTTTCGCCAACTTCAACGCCATCGATAAGGTTAGACAGCCACCACATTATAGACCAGCTGAACGACATAAATGACCAGCAAGATGCCGCCCTCCACGCGCGTTATTTTCCGCCCGGTAGCAGCAAAAATCATCAGCAAAACAGAAGTCGCAATCAGTAAAGGCAAACCATAATTGGCGATCTCGTCCGGAATAGTCCCCGGCGCAATCACTGCCGTAACCCCGCCGATAAGCAGCAGGTTGAAGATGTTCGAACCCAGCACATTACCAAGAGCAACAGCGCTAGCGCCTTTATAAGCAGCGATAACAGAAGTCACCAGTTCCGGCAGCGACGTGCCGATAGCGATGACTGTTAAACCAATCACCGCCTCACTCATTCCAACCAGTCTAGCGAGATCGACAGCGCCCTCAACCAACCAGCGTCCACCGGCAACGATCAAGACAATGCCGCCGACCAAAGTAAGGATAGACCGCCAAAGCGGCTCCTCATCATGCAGATGCGTATCCGTAACCTCGAGCGACTCTGCTTTCTCATGCAAGGCACTTGCACCAACAGGTTGGGTGCGTTCGGCCCAATAGGCGTAGCCCAAATAAGCACAGAGGAATGATAGAAAACCGACGCCAATGGCGACTGAAATGCCGGTGGTACTGGCAACAAACCACAGAACAATGGTCGCAACCAACGCCAAACCACCATCCCGCCACAATGGTCCGCGAGGAACAACCATCGGCAGAATGAGAGATGCCGTCCCCAAAATCAAAAGACTGTTCGCAAGGTTTGACCCGACGACGTTGCCCCACGCAATACCGGGCGATCCGGCCCGTGCTGCTTCGACGCTGGCCACAAGTTCGGGCGCCGATGTTCCAAAGCCCACAATGGTCAAACCGATGAGCAATTCCGACATACCAGCCCGCTCGGCCACACGAACGGCACCCCGAACCAGCAGTTCACCGCCCACAATCAGGACAACGAAACCGACCAACAACGTGAAAATCGCGAGCAACATCTCAGGTCAGATCAATTGTCGCGCTTACCAAGCAACCGAAGGCGCAAAGCATTGAGCTTGATAAAGCCTTCCGCATCTTTCTGATCATAAGCGCCAGCGTCATCCTCAAAGGTGACGACGTCTTCGCTGTAGAGATTAAAACTGACATCTGCCTTGCGACCAACAACGCTAACCGAACCCTTATAGAGTTTCAGCCGCACCGTTCCGGTCACCCGCTCTTGGCTTTTATCAATCGCAGCCTGCAACATCTCTCGCTCTGGTGCGAACCAAAAGCCGTTATAGACCAATTCCGAATAGCGCGGAGCGAGTTCATCCTTCATATGCATCGCTCCACTATCGAGTGTCAGCTGTTCAATTCCGCGATGTGCGGCGTGGTAGATGGTCCCACCGGGCGTTTCATACATGCCGCGAGATTTCATACCGACGAAGCGGTTCTCGACGAGGTCAAGACGGCCAATGCCATGCTCCCGGCCATAATCGTTGAGTTTTTCGAGCAGGGTCGCTGGCGACATTCCTTCGCCGTTAATCGCAACACCATCACCGCGTTCAAAATCGATGGTGATATATTCCGGCTTATCTGGCGCATCTTCAGGATTATTGGTCCGCGAATAAACATAATCCGGCACTTCTTCCCAAGGATCTTCGAGAATTTTACCCTCGGACGAAGTGTGGAGCATATTGGCGTCAGTCGAAAACGGCGCTTCCCCGCGCTTGTCTTTCGGCACCGGAATTTGATGCTTTTCAGCAAATTCAATCAAGCGCGTGCGGCTCGTCAAATCCCATTCACGCCACGGCGCGATTACCTTCACATCCGGGTTGAGACCATAATATCCCAGTTCGAAACGAATTTGATCATTGCCTTTGCCCGTTGCACCATGAGACACAGCATCCGCTCCGGTTTGCTTAGCAATTTCTATCTGGCGCTTGGAAATAAGCGGGCGCGCAATGGAGGTGCCCAGCAGATACAGTCCCTCATAAAGCGCATTGGCACGCATCATCGGAAAGACAAAATCGCGCACAAATTCTTCGCGTAGATCATCGATGAAAATATGCTCTGGCTTAACGCCCAGCGTTTCAGCAACTTTACGCGCAGGACCAAGCTCTTCACCCTGCCCCAAATCAGCAGTGAAGGTAACAACCTCACACTGATATTCCTGCTGCAACCATTTCAGGATGACACTGGTATCAAGGCCGCCGGAAAAGGCCAGAACCACACGTTTTACGGAATCGCTCATGCTCATACTTTCAAAAAAGGAATAGCGGCGCGCCTAACAGGCTGAAACAGCCCGCGCAATATGATATACAGCTTATTGGAGGATAGAAGCATGGCAAAAACACAGGCAAAAAATAAAACTGCGCCGACAAAAGCAGACGTACAAACCTATCTTGATGCTGTGACACCCGAATGGAAACAAGAAGACGCGAAGACTGTTGCCGCCATGATGGAACGGCTATCAGGTCACAAACCGAAAATGTGGGGTCCCACCATGGTCGGCTATGGTCAATATCATTATGTCTACGACAGCGGCCGCGAGGGCGACATGATGCGCACCGGTTTCAGCGCTCGAAAAACCGCCCTAACGCTATATTGCATCGGCGGGTTCAAGGATAAAGAAAAGCTGCTAGAAAAACTGGGCAAACATAGTCTTGGCAAGAGCTGCCTCTATGTGAAGCGTCTGTCCGATATTGATATAGATGTGCTTGAGGACATTATTGCCAAAGACCTGCAATATATGGCGGATAAATATCCCGAATGATCAGCCTTGCAGCTGTTTTTCAGTTTCTCCGATGTAATCCCGCGTCAACGGCAGCGTGTGCCGGTTTCGGCTAAACTGAATCTGGTAATTGCACATGCTCCCGCTCTCGAAAGCAGCGGTCGCGCCTGCCAGATAAAAGGTCCACAAACGGAAAAAGCGCTCATCATATAGTGCAACGATCTTGCCTTTGTTCGCCACCGTCCGTTTATACCATTCGCGCAGCGTCAGAGCATAGTGCAATCGTAAGGTTTCAATATCCGTAGCCATCAGACGAAAATGCTCGCTCGCTTCAACAGTCTCACTAAGCGCGGGAATATAACCACCGGGAAAGATATATTTGCGGGTGAAGGCATCGGTTGTTCCTGGCTTGCCCATCCGGCCGATCGTATGGAGCAGCATCACACCATCGTCGGTCATCAGGTTGGCGACACAGCGGAAAAAGGTTTTGAAATTCGGTGTGCCAACATGTTCAAACATACCAACCGAGACAATCCGGTCAAACTGTCCGGTTTCCCGTTCCGCTAGGTCGCGATAGTCGATTAGTTCAAATTTGACTTTGTCGGCCACACCCTCTTTCTCAGCGCGTTCTTGGGCAACTTTCAATTGCTCTTCACTCAATGTGATGCCCAGCATTTCGACACCGAATTTCTGATGAAGATAAAGCGCCATCCCTCCCCAACCGCAGCCGATATCGAGCACCCGCTGGCCCGCCTTCAAATCCAACTTGGCCGCGATATGGGCTTTTTTGTCCAATTGGGCCTGCTCCAGAGTATTGGCCGGGTCCGTCCAATAAGCGCAGCTATATTGCATGTCTTCATCAAGAAACAGCTCATAGAGATCGCGACTTAGGTCATAATGATGGGCCACATTGGCCTTAGACCGTCTTTGTCCATTGATGCGATCAAGCCGCCCAGCTGCAAGGTCTTTCATCTTCTTGAAGACACTCGGGTCAGCTAATCGACCGCCCCGTTCCCATCGCCGGTTGGCGCGCAGCAATTGAACCAGTTCCATAATATCGCCCTGTTCGACGATTAGACGGCCGTCCATGAACGTTTCCGCTGCACCTAGGCGCGGATCGAGTAATATCTGACGCATCACGCCCTTGTCAGCAAGACGCACCGTGACATCGGGAAACCCTGGCTCTGATTGCCCGAATTTTTCTGTCGATCCGTCAGGATGTATGACGGAAATCGACCCTCTTTTTACTACGCTTCCTAAAAAACGACCTAATATGGACATCCACTACTCCTCAGCAAATAATATCCCCCATCAAAACCCTGTTAAATTCCCGCATACCATTCATAATCGGCGACATCTTCCCAATATCCACCCTTACCTGAACCGATATTGTCGAGCCTCGCAACGGCCTCAATCCCGGTCACATATTTGGCATGTTTATACCCCAATTGCCGCTCGACCCTGAGGCGCAGTGGCGCCCCATTTTCAACCTGCACAGCCTCGCCATTTAGCCGGTGCGCCATAATCGTCTGCGGATGAAAGGCATCCAGCAGATCAATGCTTTCATAATAAGGCCGTCCGCTAAGCCGATCTGCACAGTGAAAAACCAAAAATTTTGCTTTGTCCTGCAACTGCGCCAGATCCAGCAAAAATTTGAGCGGAACCCCGGTCCATTGACCAATGGCGCTCCATCCCTCGACACAATCATGGCGGGTGATTTGTGTGCGTTGCGGCATAGATTGCAGCGCCGATAGCGAGAAGTTTTGCGGCTTGGTGAACAGACCGGTTAAGCGCAATTGCCAGTCAGCAAAACCCTGTGCCGCGCTCGCAGTATAATCCGGCGTTCCGGGATCACGTGTACCGTTAGCGCGGAATTTCGGCGACAAATCGGCAATAGTATATTCGCTGGCCAACTCCATCCGGTCACCGAGCGCCCGCTGCACCAGGAAATTCGCGTCCTCGGCACTGGCAAGAATATCCTGAAAACCCGGGCTGCGACTAAGCGCATCACAGCCGCTTAGCAGTCCTCCCGCGCCCAGAGCAGCGCTGGTGATCAACGACCGTCGGGTAAGCAACCTACGCATCACTGGCTCCTTCTCGTTTGCCGCCAGAGATCATCGCCCAAGTCTGCTTGAATGGACCTGCCAAAAGCAAGGTCACCATATGAACAATGAAAAACACCAGCAGCAGAAACATGCCAATGAAATGGATCGACCGCGCCGATTGCCGCCCGCCAAACATGTCCGTCAGCAAAGGCCAGTTCGCATCCATCGCCGGCGACATGGCCAGCCCAGTAAAAATCATCAATGGCAGCAAGACGAATATCACCCCGACATAGCTTAGTTTCTGAAGAATATTATAGATGTTGACGGCATCTGGCACATGAAACCGCATCCGCATGTGGTTGTTCACATCCTCCCAGATATGGGACGGACGCCATTCCGCGCGCACGATGTGGAGATCGCGCTGCACATGACGATTAGAGAAAGAGCGGACCATAAAGAACGCCAATCCTACACTAAAAATCCAAGCGAAGAAAAAATGCCAGCGTCGACCTTCGGCCAGACTGTAATAAGACGGGAGTGTCGCCCAGCCAGGGAACGCCCAAGTCTGGATTTTCCCATCGCTATCACGCCAATTTCCTATGAAACCGGTAGTCTCAATCTTAGTTTCCCCAAGACGCACATATCCTAGAGTTTCGGAAGACCCTACAGCAGCCCAAGCATAATCACCAACAGCCCCATATTCGCCCCAATATAGGCGCGGGTGTGCGTTGAAGATCGTCAGACCGCTCATGATTAAAACAAGCAGACATAACGCATTAGTCCAATGCCAGAGACGAGTGGTCCGCCGGTGACGCAAGTTTTTTGCTTTTGGCATTTCTGTCATTTCAAACGTCATTCTAATCAGTTGTTCGACAAAAGAAAGTTAGACGTTACATTGCAAAAAAAGAAACCCGTACCGACACATCCCAGATATGCTTAACATAGAGATGCCCATGACCGAAATCCGCCAAGTCCTCCAACTAGATCCCGACCCCCTTGCCCCATATGCTATTGCTCCTGGTTGGCAGGTCGGTAATTTACTATTTCTTTCAGGACAGGCAGCCATTGACGAAGCAGGAAACATAATCGGTGCGGAAGATTTTGATCAACAGGTCGAGCAGGTTTTCGTCAATATCGATCGCGTTTTGGCGGCGGGTGGCAGCAACCGGAGCAAGATCGTCAAAGTAACGATCTATCTGACCGACATGGCCTATTTCCCGCAAATAGTTGAAGCGCGGAAACAGTATTTCTCACCGCCTTATCCGGCTGATACCATTGTTGAGGTCAAGGCTCTGGCAATACCAGGATTGATGGTTGAAATTGATGTAATAGCAACCGTTTAGAGCTAAAATTTAGCCTAAAGCGGCCTGTTTTTCTTCGGCCAATCGATCCAGCTCGGCCCGACTTTTCTTTTCGCTGGCCGACTTCAACTGACCACAAGCGGCCATGATGTCACGGCCTCTGGGTGTGCGAACAGGTGCGCTGATACCTGCATCAAAAACAATCTTGGAAAAAGCCTTGATCCGTTCAGGCGTCGAACATTCATAATCTGAGCCTGGCCATGGATTAAACGGGATCAGGTTTACCTTGGCCGGCAAGTCATATTGGCGCAGCAGATTGACCAATTCTCGAGCATCTTCGTCGCTGTCATTCTTATCTTTGAGCATGACATATTCAAAGGTGATACGCCGTGAATTGCTGGAACCGGGATAATCGGCACAGGCTTGCAGCAACTCTTCAATTGAATATTTTTTGTTGAGCGGAACAATCTCGTCTCGCGTTTCTTTGTTTACCGCGTGCAGCGAAATCGCGAGATTGACGCTTATCTCTTCACCAGCGCGCGCGATCATCGGCACTACGCCACTGGTCGACAAGGTAATCCGTCGACGCGATAGCGCGAGACCAGAGCCATCCATCACGACCTTCATCGCATCACGAACATTGTCGAAATTATAAAGCGGCTCACCCATACCCATCAGTACAATATTCGTCAGCAAGCGCCCATCAGATTTATAGGCCTGATTATATTCCTTGGTGTTTTCCGCCTCTTCTTCATCGGCAAAATCCATCACGCCCTTTGGCCATTCACCCAAAGCGTCACGCGCCAACATGACCTGCCCAACGATTTCGCCGGGACTCAGATTACGCACCAGTCGCATCGTTCCGGTATGGCAGAACCGACAATTAAGTGTGCAACCCACTTGCGAAGAAATACATAATGTGCCGCGATCTTCATCGGGTATGAAAACCATCTCATAATCTTGGCTGTCAGCGGATCGCAGCAACCATTTGCGCGTGCCATCCTCTGACAGATGCGCCTCGACAATTTCAGGACGACCAATCACAAACCGCTCCGCCAGCCAAGGACGCAGGGTCTTGCTCATATCAGTCATGATCGCAAAATCATCAATTCCGCGATGATACATCCAGTGGAACAGCTGCTTGGAACGCAGCTTCCCCTGCTTCTCTTCAAGACCGGCTTCGATCAACACGTCCCGAATTTCAGCAACGCTCAAACCAATAAGGTCAACGCGCCCATCTTCACGAGGCGTGACTTTCGCTGGAAGCGGGACAGGATCTATATGGCCAGGAATCTGCATGAGGGCGCATATAGGGATGCTTGCATCGAAACGCCAGCTTTAGCGATCACCGTTTCAGAGACGAGACCCCTTCAACGTGACATCCGCTTTTGCCCAGATGATCTCCAACGCCGATCGCGCCTTTGCCGCCTCCTCGTTCTTACCCTGGCTATTCAGTGCAGTTGCCAGCCCCGACATTGACCAGCCATTGCGCGGATAGTCTTTGAGATCACGGCGATAAACCGCTTCCGCCTCTGCAAACTGACCGGCCTCCATCAATGCCTGCCCCAGCGATTGACGTGAGGGATAATACCAGAAAGGCGGCTCCATATATGGTAGCGCATCCTGTTTATCGACGGCACGCTGGAAATGCTCTGCGGCAACCAGAGGCTCACCGAACTTCAGCGCAATTTCACCCTGCAACAGATCATCCGCAATGTTGAGCAGCACGCTCGCTGGATAGTCGGCATTGTCAAGAAAGCGTATCTGAACAGTGTCCTTTACCGCTGCCAGTTTCGCCCGTTCCGCACTTGCGCCCGCTTTATCGCCCATATTGGCCAGCGCGATCCCGCGCGAATAGTGCCAGATTGCGTTGGAGTAATCGAGATTTTTGGGCGGACCTGGCTCCTTCATAATTTCAGCCCATTTACCAAATTGTGTCAGCGTCAGCAGCGGAATCGTTTTGAAAAACTCGACTGTCGGAAATTGTTCAATCTGTTCAAGTCGAACATTCGCAGCCAATTTACGCGCCGAACCGATCGCCATTTCACTTTGTCCGGCCATGCTAGTTGCGGCCCACAGAAAATGGATATTATGCGGATAATAGAGCGCGGGATAAAAACCCTGCGCATTGCACGCCGCGATATATTCCTCGTCGACTGCCGCCGCCCGAACATTCGCTGTCGCGGCATCATCATAACGCCCGACCCGCCAATATATATGCGCTGGCATATGCACCAAATGCCCGGATCCGGGTACCAGATTTGCTAACGCATCGGCCTCCTCCTCCGCCCTGCCCGGATCATCAGAAGCTTCAACAGCATGAATATATAGATGCAGCGCAAGCGGATGCTTTGGGCTGCGCGTTATGATCCGCTCCAGAGCAGCAATGACCTTCTCGGTTTCTGGTTTTGGTTTGCCATCTGCCGACCAATAATCCCAAGGCATCGTGTTCATCAGCGCTTCGGAATAGATTGCCGCGGCATCGTCGTCCTCGGGATAAGTCTGCACCACCTTGCCCATCGCGTCGGCATAAGCGAGGTCAAGCACCTCCCGGTCGGTCGAGGGATCGCCATTATACCGTTTGGCCTGTGCCTCGATAAGCGCTTGCTCCAATGGCGATGCGGTGGCCTTCAATTCCACAGCCCGGTTGATGGCCTTGAACGCGGCGCGACGATCATCGTCGCTCATCACTGCCTTGCCTTTGGCCGTCACGTTAATATTCGGCCCCGTCGCCAAAGCCTCTCCCCAGAAGCACATGGCGCATGCGGGATCGAGCGTCTGCGCGGCCTGGAAAGAACGAATACTCTCGGCATGATTAAACCCGAAGGCCAGCACCATGCCTTGATTGAAATAGCGCTGGGCACCTTCCGATGATGTCGTAATGGAACGATTATAGTCGCCCATACCTTCAAACAACGGCGCGCCGGCCCGCTTCACAAGATCGGCATCTGGGTTGGTCTCAACCGCCAGCGCCTCGGCTACAGCGATATTTGCAGTGCCTCCAAGTGAAAATCCTAGTGATAGAAGTGCTGCGCCTAATAAAATCTTAGATTTCGTCATGAATCCCTCCCAAGAGTCGGTGCCGTTCAAATACTGGATACGTGCAGATACTCGGCTGGGAGCATAAGCTCATTTTTTTCGTTTTTCCGAATTTATCGCAATTATTCAACCGCTCGACTTAAGCCAAAAACGGCTTATCGCACTGGCGACCGACTGTTATTTGAACCGCGAACAGCCCAGCGATGCTGCATCTATCGCCGTTGCCGCTCCGCGCAGCGGATAGGCATCCACGATCGGGCGCCCATCACGCCCCGTGCTCTCAATCGTCATGCTATTGGCTGAACGTAGCGCCGCAATAATCGCAGAATCCATGCGTTTGTCTTGCGACCAGCCTTCCGACCGGTTCGCGGTAAGCTGGAATCGGCGACCACCTATACTGACCATAACCCGGCTGTTACTGGATCGATCCCGGCTCAGCCGCACATGAATTTGAGCGCGGATATTCCGTTTAGGCCAGAATCCGACCGATACATAGGATTTACGCTCGGCCTTACCGGTAATTTCTTCCGACTCAGCGATCGCATAGCAGCGCGGAACATTGGGATCACGAAAGGCACCCCAGCTGTTGAAAATACCTAAGGAATCCTTGGCCGCGATCGGGGCAGAAATTGTGGCGATGCAACAACCCAAAAAAACCGCCAAAGCCCTCATGCTTTTTCGCCCTCTCCCACACCCAGATGAACAATCGTTTCCACACCGTCCACGATTTGGACCATCGATCCTTGTGGCAGGCTATCAGCCATCGGCGCATCAATCAGCTCCAGCGGCCGCTGGCCGGTTAAAAGACCACGCAAGACTCGGCTTGTCATTCCATGGCTAATCAGCAGCATATCCCGTTCAAACCGCTGGTCCGCGATCCAACTTGTCAGCCTCGCAACAATGTCACCATAGGTTTCGCCGCCTGGTGCCTGGGTCAAGAACAATCCTTGATCGTGATCAACTTCCAGCTGACCACTGAGATTATTGTAATAAAGGCCTTCCCAATCACCCATGTTAATTTCTCTCAGGCGCTGATCGGCAGCGACTTGATGCCAGTCCAGTTTTATATGCTCGCAGACCACCGACAGGGTTTGCAACGCCCGCCCGGTATCGGAGGCCGTCAATTCCAACCCAACAGAACCATTGAGATAACGCGCCAAAGCCCGACCCATTTCCTCGGCCTGCGCAAAGCCACGTTGAGTCAGCGGTGTGTGCGCGTCATTCCCTTGAATCCGCCCCGCCAGATTGAAAATCGTCTCCCCATGACGTGCAATGAACAGGCGCTTGCCTTTGGTGCTCAAATCCCTGCTTAAACTGTTCATATCTATGATCTAATTGGTCCTTATAAGATGACTGACGCCGTTATTGAGAGCCGGTTTAGCCTGATCACAAGTTTTTTCCACAGATTTTCACCGCAATATATTTCACGCTCTCATGTATCGGGCTTGCCCTATCGGTTGATATTGTTAATGAAGCGATGACTATCTGTGAATTGGACGGAGTCTTTTGCCGTGTCCGGACACAGCCACTAGGGCGGAAGACACCGCCCAGGGACAGGAAATGAAGGACGGTTTATGAAAGCGACAATCGAACGCGCAGCACTGCTAAAAAGTCTGGGCCATGTCCAATCAGTGGTTGAGCGGCGCAATACCATTCCAATATTGTCCAACGTATTGATTGAAGCCAGCTCGGGCGGCGGCATCAAATTGATGGCAACCGACCTTGATCTACAAGTGGTAGAAACTGTCGACGCGCAGGTTGAAACTGCTGGTTCCATTACCGTTTCTGCTCATACGTTGTTCGATATCGCCCGCAAATTGCCCGATGGTTCTCAAGTTGAGCTGGACGCCGCCGATGGCAAGATGAAAGTTAATGCAGGCCGCGCGCGGTTCAATTTGCAAACCCTGCCCCGTGATGATTTTCCTATTATTGCAGAAGGCGACCTGCCCACAAGTTTCGAACTGCCAGCCGCATCGCTCGTGCAGATTATCGATAAAACCAAATTCGCAATCTCTACCGAGGAAACACGCTATTATCTGAACGGTATTTTCTTGCACGTTCAGGATGAAGAGACACCGGTTCTCAAAGCTGCTGCAACCGATGGCCACCGTTTGGCCCGCGTCACACTGCCGCGGCCTGCTGGAGCCGAAGGCATGCCGGATGTTATCGTTCCGCGCAAATGTGTTAATGAACTGCGTAAATTGCTCGACGAGAACAGCGAAGCATCAGTTCAGATTGACCTTTCCGCGAGCAAAATCCGTTTCACGCTTGGCACTGCGATCCTCACCAGCAAGCTAATCGACGGAACTTTCCCAGACTATACTCGGGTTATTCCTACCGGAAATGACAAGATTCTGAAAATAGACCCCAAGAGTTTCGCACAAGGTGTAGACCGGGTATCGACCATCGCCACAGAAAAAACCCGTGCGGTCAAAATGGCGCTGGGCGATGATAAGATCACCCTGTCTGTTACTTCACCTGAAAATGGTACGGCGGCGGAAGAAGTACCGGGTGCCTACAAAGAGGATACTTTCGAAATTGGCTTTAACTCGCGGTATCTGCTCGACATTTTGAGCGAGATTGAGGGTGATAGCGTTGAGCTCCATCTGGCAGATGCCAGCGCACCGACACTTATCCGCGAAAATGACAAAAGCGCGGCGCTGTATGTGCTAATGCCAATGCGAGTGTAAGCAGGTTTCCGCGTCCGCCGCAGAGCCATTCGTTCTTTTCGGCTTCCCGATAGACGAGACAGTTATATTAGCTCTATTCCCAGTGCTTTTTTTGGGAATGTGGCTAGTCATTGTAACGCTGCTTGGCCGAATGTCCGGATGGATAGCGCTTCAAAATCGCTTTTCGGATAGACCGGACGAACCCATCGTGACCATGCGGGCGCAGACAGGCGCAATGGGCGGAATATCGGCGGCGAAGGTAAATTTCTCTGGGTGCTTGCGATTCGACATTTGCCAGACCGGTTTGCGCGTATCGGTTTGGAAAGTCTTTGGCCCCTTCCAACGTCCTTTTTTTGTTCCTTGGAGTCAAATCGCTGTTTCAGATGCCTCCATCTTCAAATTTAAACGACACCGCTTTACTTTTGGAACGCCGAAAACCGGTTTTCTAATCATAGCGGACAGAACGGCAAAAATCATCGAGACCAATAGCCCGATAAGTTTGCCCTGATCATCATTCCATGCTGGTCAAGTCGTGGAAGCAACGTTATTGCCGCCATCGAGTCATGAAACCGATCCATCTCTCTCGGCAACCGTTACGTGCCAATTTAATTGCCATCGCCCTGACCGTTTTGGCGCTCTTGCTTTCCGGTCTTGCGCCGCAGGGATTTATGCCCACCCAAACCGCAAATGGTTTTTCTATCGAGCTATGCTCTGGTCATGCCAAAAACAAGCTAGCCATCACACCGGACCATCCTGACTATGCGATGCTGGCAATCGTTTATGGCGGGCCTGAGCAGCCGGACACCCCCAATTCTGAAACTGGTAGCTCTGTCTGCACCTACGCGGCGGCCTCTGGAACAAGTCTGATCTCATCCGCACCGACAATTATGATCACCGATCACATTGTCGCTCAACATGAGCCAGAAGCACAGCGCCATTTTGCAGTGCGCAACCGGATCAATATTCCGCCAGCGACCGGCCCACCTGACACCGTCTGACATCCGCCTCTCGGCCTTTTGGGAACATTTCAAGGGCCAAAAGTCAGACAATTACAGGAAAAAACTATGAAATACTTGCTCTGTACAGGCGCACTTGTTGCCGCCTGTCTTTCTACCCCTACCCTCGCCCATGACGTAATGGCTGATGATCATGCCCCTATTGGTGTGATGGCCGACCATGCCCACAAAAAGGGTGAAGTCATGCTCTCTGTCCGCCATATGCATATGGAGATGAGCGGCAATCAGATCGGGACGGAAGGCATCTCTCCCGTAGACATTGTCACCACCATCCCCAACCGCTTTTTCGGCGCACCGGGACAACCCCCAACCTTACGCATCGTGCCAACAGCCATGCGAACCGACATGACGATGGTGGGCGCAATGTATGCGCCGACGGACTGGATAACGCTAGTCGCCATGGGCAGCTATGTCGAAAAAGAAATGGATCATGTCACCTTTGCTGGCGGCGCAGGCACCAATGTGCGGGGCAATTTCACGACCAACCCAAAAGGTTTTGGTTACATCACCCTTGGCGGTATTTTCCCGATCTTAGGCGTGGCAAATCGCAAAGGTGATGAGCAGCGCGAGCTGAATGCCCGGGCGGCTGTTTCCATACCAACTGGCTCCACTACTAAAACGGCTAAGATACTAACTCCAATGGGCGGCGAGCCGACTGTTCGCGTGCCATATATGATGCAAATCGGGTCGGGCACATGGGATCTCAAACCATCTGTGACGTTTAAAAGCTGGCACGGCGCGATTGGTTTGGGGTCGCAATATGCCGGAACGATCCGGACGGGAACCAATGATCAAGGCTATCGCTTTGGAGATGTCCATGAATTGACGACATGGATCAGCTATCGCCCTGCCCAGTGGATCAGCCTGTCAGGCCGTTTAAAGGGCCGCGCTACCAGCCCGGTGCAGGGCATTGATCCGATGATCATGGGGCCGGTGCAAACCGCCAATCCCGATTTTCAAGGCGGCGAGCGTGTGGACCTAATCGGTGGTATCAATCTGGTCGGAACTCACGGCCCGCTAGCAGGCCACCGGCTTGGTATAGAATTCGGTGCACCTGTCTATCAGGACCTAAACGGCCCCCAGATGCCCGGTGACTGGATGTTCACCGTCGGTTGGCAGAAATCGTTTTAGGTTGAGTAGCGACGTGCTCGGCCATTCGCGCAGAGCACGTCGCTACAAATTACTCAGCCGCTTCAAGCATCTCAACATGTTGCGGTCCGCGGATCAGGCCGCCGGGGCGTTTATCAGTCACAGCGCCGCCTTTGAACGTCACCTGTCCCGACTTGATCGTGTAATCATAACCATCGGCCTTTTGCAGCAAACGCTTGCCGCCGGCTGGTAGGTCAAATGCCAGCCAAGGCTTGCCTAGCTTTATCCGGTCCATATCGATCACATTCACATCTGCGAGATAACCCGGTTTTAAGACGCCCCGATCGTTCAAGCCGTATAGTCGTGCAGTATCGAGGCATTGGCGTTTGATAGCATGTTCCAACTTCAATGTACCGCGCGAACGGTTTTTCACCCAATGCTCCAACATGAACGTTGGTGACGCCGCATCGCATATTGTTCCGCAATGTGCACCGCCATCAGACAGGCTGTTCACTGTGTCATCTGACTGTTGCAACTCTTCCAGAAAATCGAGATTGCCATCCATATAGTTGAGCAGCGGAAGATAGATAAAACCTTTGCCATCATCCGACATCATCAGGTCATAGGCATATTCTGCGCCCGATTTTCCGGCTGCCGCAGCGCGTGTCGCGATGCTCTCATCCGCCTGTGGCTCATAATCGAAATCATCATCCATTTCGAACTGCATTGGCCAGCCATTTGTGATGACCATGAATACGGGCACCATATCGACTTCTTCGGGAGGTTGCCCCGTTTCGCTCAGCAATTGCGCCTTGAATGCGGGGTCTTTCAGCTTGGCATATTTCTGGTCCCAACTCAGTTCTTCCATCGCTATCCAGCTGGGGTGACGAACAAACGGATGCACCGTACCCTGCCATGCCATCACAATACCATTTCCTCGGAGCGCTATTTGCGCAACGATATTCGCGCCATTGTCATTTTGCGCGCGCATATTCGCGATCTGCTCATCTAGTGTCTGGTCCTTCGCAATGGACTGTAACGCAGCGAAGGTCACCGGCATGCCGGTTTCACGGCTGAGGTCGCCCATCCATTCAAACTCATTCCATTCCTTGTTGAGGTCGGACGCCATTTCAAATACGCCATAGCCCACCCTGCCCATGGCACGGCCGATACCGATCAACTCTTCTTTGGTAGCCGTGGTTCCGGGAACCAGTTCGCCGTCGATGGACCTATGCAAAATAGTGCGCGATGTTGAAAAACCAAGGGCGCCAGCTTTCAATCCATCTTCGACAATTTTCGACATTTGCTCGACTTCATCATCGGTCGGTACGGCGCCCGGTTTCTCCCGGTCACCCAATACATAGGCGCGCACGGCTCCGTGCGGCACATGGGTTGCCACATCAACGGTACGTGGCATTTTTTCAAGCTCGTCGAGATATTGGGGGAAAGTTTCCCAATTCCAGCTCATGCCTTCGGCTAGCGCAGTGCCGGGGATATCTTCCACGCCCTCCATTAGATTGATCAGCCATTCATGCCGGTCTGGTCTGGCAGGGGCGAAACCGACTCCGCAATTCCCCATCACAACAGTAGTAATGCCGTGCCAGCTGGAAGGTGCCATTTCATCATCCCAGGTCGCTTGACCATCATAATGGGTATGCACATCCACAAAGCCGGGAGAGACAATTTTGCCGGTTGCATCGATTTCTTCTCGGCCGTTTGCGGTCACTGTTCCGACCAGCGAAACGCGGTCCCCATCAATGGCAACATCAGCTATAAAGGGCGCGCCACCCGTCCCATCAACTACTGTACCGCCGCGAATTACCAGATCATGCATCGAGTCTCTCCTGATTATTTTCACTTGGAATAACAGATTTAACTGGATGATTAAAGCCACGTCCTGCTATCTGTTTGCACATGACTAGAAAAGCATCTTGGAAACCTGATCCCGCCAGCGGCATTGCAATCAATTGGGTCGAGGCCAATGGCCAGACATTTGAAGTGGCAAAGGTCGGTGAAGGCAATAAGCTTGCCCTATGTCTCCACGGCTTTCCAGAATTGCACTATTCGTGGCGGTTTCAAATTCCATTGCTGGTTGAGCAAGGCTATCGCGTCTGGGCACCCAATATGCGCGGCTATGGCGGATCAACCAAACCAACTAGCGTACGTGATTATGCGCTCGATCATCTCTGTGCTGATGTTGCTGCGCTTATCGATGCCAGCGGCGCGGAAGAGGTGACGCTGATCGCCCATGATTGGGGAGCGATTGTTGCATGGGCTTTTGCAATACAGCAAATCCGGCCCTTGAAACGTCTTGTGATCATGAACGTGCCGCACCCGATGGTTGGTCGGCGTGAGATACGCCATTGGAGGCAGCTTAAGCGCAGCTGGTATATTTTCTTTTTCCAGATTCCATGGTTACCGGAATTTCTAATTTCGCGCGGTGATGGCAAAGCAATTAAAGCGGCTTTCTCTAATATGGCGTGCGACCAAAGCAATTTCCCGGACAAGGCTTTAGAGGTTTACGCAAAGGCCGCCATGCGCCCCGGATCGCTGACCGCTATGCTCAACTATTATCGCGCTTTGCTCCGGCATGGAGATACAGTTGATGTTGAGGATAAAATGCTCGACATCCCGACACTGATGATCTGGGGTGAGGAAGACAGCGCGCTTAATATCAAGTGCACTGAGGGCACGGAGCAATGGGTTCCCAATCTGGAACTCCATCGCCTTCCCGGCGTTTCCCATTGGGTACAGCAGGAAGCCCCAGAGAAGGTCAACGCAATTTTGCGAAAGTGGCTGGTTTAGTTTTTCCGCGCCGCAATCATGTCCGCAATATCGGTAAACTTCTCTCGCGGAGCCCCTTCGCGGGCATTGGCAACCTCAGCTTCTTCAATCTTCTTCCAGTCGCGAAATGTCACCGCCTCAACACTGCGGCTTTCGAACAGGCGATCTAACCCCTTGCGGCCCTCCTTATTATTTCCTGCGCCAATATCTTCTGCAACCGCTTCGATAATCGCAAAGCCATCTGGCTTGTTAGTCCCGATGGTCCCAGACGGTCCTCGCCGTGCCCAACCGACGCAGTACAGTCCCGGCAATATCCGGCCATCAACATTGGCAAAGCGGCCACGACCATGCTCATATGGCACACCTTCTATCGGCGGCGTACGATAACCAATACAGCTAATTGCCATAGAGCATTCCAACTCATACCGCTCACCGGTGCCTTTGGAACGCAGATCGGCATCCAGTTCTGTTTTCTCGACGATCAATTTCTCCACTTTGCCATCGCCCTCAATCGCAATCGGCATCGCGAAAAAATCAAAGTCGATTTTAACCGGCTTTTCTCGCAATTCGTCCGCCCGGGTCAAAAAGCTGCGTAAGTGAGTTACGGATTTACGCATACCGGGTTCAAGCAGGGAATCTGCATCGTCGTCGGGGAAATCCAGCGAATCGATAACGGGACGCGCCTTGTCGAGATGGCCCAGCTCGCCAAGCTCCTTTGGTGTCATCGCAATTTGATGCGGACCTCGACGGCCAAGCAGCGTGATTTTTTCCACATTACTTTGCTTCAATTGGTCAAGCGCATGGGCAACAATATCACTGCTAGCAAACTCACTTTCGGTCTTGGCCAATATGCGCGCGACATCGAGCGCCACATTGCCGTTGCCGATCACCGCCACGGACTTTCCGTCCAACGGTGGATCTAGTTCTCGAAAATCGGGATGCCCATTATACCAACCGACAAAGGCGGCGCTCCCTATCACACCCGGTAAGTCGCTACCTTCAATTTCCAAAGGCCGGTCACTAGGTGCGCCAGTCGCCAATATCACAGCATCATAAAAACCTTGCAGTTCTTCAATGCTGACATCCTGCCCGACAGTCACGTTTCCGGCGAAATGCACATTATCGCCCAGAGCCGTTTTTTCGTAACGGCGCGATACCGCTTTGATCGATTGATGGTCGGGAGCAACGCCAGTGCGGATCAAACCAAAGGGAACAGGCAGCCGATCAATAATGTCGATCGTAACATCATCGCCATATTTCTTCTGCGCCGCTTCAGCCGAATAATAGCCCGCCGGTCCCGACCCGATGATCGCGATATGCCGCATGCAGTTTCCTCCCAGACTCAAGGTCATTTACAGTGATATGCATGCTAACGGTATAATTATAAAAGGAAAGAGCTTCGGACCGTCCCTATCGTTTTGATGCACGAACAGGCCCGGAATTAAAATGTCGAAAACGTGCTATAGATCACAGGCACGAGGGCTTATTGGACCATAGTGCTTGTTAGAACTGATCCATGAATGAAATTAGATTTAATCTATCAATATCATTTTGGGCCGTGGACAATTTGTTTGCTAAGTGACAAAAGTCAATTGATACAGTTCGTTATGCTAACAGGATATTTTTAGACCAGAGGGAAACTTATGTTGAAAAAAATGATCACCGCCATTGCCGTTTCATCCATTGCACTGTCCGGCGGGACAGCGCTGGCTGCCGGCAAATCCAAAGGGCAAAAAGCACAGGAACGCGGCGTTGCTGAAATCCCTGTTTGTTATAAAAAACTAGGCACAATTGCGATTGTCGAACCAGAACAACGCTGGTGGGTAAGCTACAAGCTTGGTTCGCCAGAAGCACTGATCAAGACATTTGTTGCGCGATCTGGCTGTTTCGGTCTGGTCGATCGCGGTCGTGGATTGGCTAGCAGGGCTGTCGAACGGGCTCTCGCTGATTCCGGAGAATTGCAGCGCGGTTCCAATGTCGGCAAGCGTCAGGTGAAGGCCGCTGATTACGTCATCGTGCCAGATATTATTTCGGCCAATGCCAATTCCGGCGGAGGCGGTGTCGGCGGCGCCTTATTGGGCGGCCTTGGACGTCGTGCATTTGGTGGCGTATTTGGCGGCGTGAAGATCAACAAGAAAGAGGCCAACGTGACGCTATCCCTTGTCAACGTCCGCACGACAGAAATGGAACGCATCACCGAAGGCTATTCGCGCAAATCTGATCTCAAATTTGGCGGTGGAGGCGGCGGTTTCTTCGGCGGCGCGCTCGCTGGAGCGGCCGGTGGGGGTTATACCGACACACAAATTGGCCGCGTCATGGCGCTAGCCTATCTCGACGCTTACACAAAAATGGTGTCACAGTTGGGTGGTCTTCCTGAAGACGCCAGCGCCGCCGCACCAGAAGCGGAATAGAAGCGCTATCGACTAGAATATATCATCCCTGGCAAGGCACCGCGCTCTGCCAGGGATTTTTTTGGAGACGTTTCAGATGAAAAAATTTGCGATTGCCTTAGCAGCGGCAACCTTGTTCTCCGCCTGCTCTGTCTCTGCAGAAAACACGTCTACTAATCACCAAACACCAACCGGCACTTTGCTAGTGGGCAACAAGGGTGAGGACACATTAAGCTTCATCGACTTGGCCTCCGGTCGAGAAATTGCTCGCCGCGACACCGGCAAAAACCCGCATGAAGTTGCAATCTCCCCGGATGGCCAGCTAGCTGCAATTGTATCCTATGGCGCCGAGCATATCGATATTTTCGACATTGCCGCGCACGAGAAAATCGAAACGATCGCTTTGACGCCCGGCAAAAGCCCGCACGGCATCGTCTGGCTGGATGATGGCCGGATCGTTGCTTCGACCGAAGGTAGCGATAGCATCACGATTGTTTCACCTCCATCAGGTGAAGAACAATCTCGCTCCGTTAGCCAAATTGCGACCGGACAAAAGGGCAGCCACATGGTGGTCGTCACCCCGGACAAAAGCCGCGCCTTTGTGAGCAATATGCAATCCGGTACGGTCAGTGTGCTTGATTTGATCAAAGGTTCCAAAATCAAAGACCTGCCCGCTGGCACCGAACCAGAGGGCATGGCCATTACTCCGGATGGGAAAACCATATGGGTTGCCGACCGTCGCGGCGACACATTGCGGATATTTGACGCTGTCAGTTTGAACGAGGTCGCCACACTCAAAACCGGCAAATTCCCGATCCGCGTGGCGATAAGCCCCGATGGAAAAACTGCGGTTACGTCTAATCTGGGAGATGGCGCGCTTGGATTGTTTGACGTCGAAACACGACAACCAAAAGGTACGATCACGGTCAGCGGCACCCAAGAAGCGGCGCAAGTCACCATCCTCTTTTCATCCGATGGCTCGAGACTCTACGCCGCCGAAACCGGCCTAAACCGGATAGCCGAAATTGATATGATCGAAGGCAAATTGATAGGCAGACTGACCGGAGGAACCAATGGCGATGGATTAGGTATCGCTGATATCGTTGGAACCGCCAAAACCAATTAAGGGTAATAGCCCGCAGATAATTTTCCGAGGTCGCACTGAGGAAGATAGATATGCAAAAACCGTTTAATCCGCTGCAAGCGCGCATGCTCAAAGCATTGACGCAAGCCATGTTTCACGACACGCCAATGGCGATATCACCCGCGCAGGTTGTCGAAAACCTGCAGGAGCATTTCTCCAATATTGACGGCGACAAACCCAAAGAAATCGGGTTGGCGCTTTATGCCCTATTCTTCATCCTTGGCGGCCCATTTTTCTTTCTTGCCCCACCAAAAATGCGTCAGTCGTTGATCCGACGCCGGCTGCAAAACAGCCGGGTGGATTTGTTTCAGGATATTGCCCGAACCAAGGGTGTAATACTGGCTGGCTATTATGGGCATTGGGAACATGGTGACGAAGAGAGCAATTTCGATAATCCAATTTATCAACGCCTGAAATATCAGCTACCGGGCCAACGCGACCGTTCTGCGCCTGGTGAATTGCCGGTAAAGCGGGAGACCAGACGCGATCTGAAAGCGGAAGTCTTTGTTGGTCATGACGCGATCCCTGAAGAGGTCGATGTAATAGTCATCGGCTCTGGCGCAGGCGGCGCAGTAGCCGCTGCGTCGGTAGCAGACGAGGATCACGAAGTGCTGATTTTCGAGGCTGGGCACAACTACCCGTCATCCCGCATCACCCATGAAGAAGCACGTATGACGGCGCGGCTGTTCAAAGACGGCGCGCTCCAATCCACCAAAGACCGCGACGTGATCGTCTTTCAGGGCCGCGTGGTCGGCGGTTCTACCGTCATCAACAACGGCATTTGCTTGCGGATGAAGCATGCGGGGCTTGTCCACCCTCAGGCAGAGGATGTTTATAAAACTTGGGCTAATCTAGGCGCGCCGGTTACCGAAGCGGAATTGACAATTAGCTATAAGGCCATTGAGAAAGCACTGGAAGTTTCCGAAATATCAGCAATATCAGGTCGCAACAATGGGCCTCATCTTGTCGATGGTTGGCGCAAATATGCTGCCCAATCCTCAGACCCGATGGACAAGCAAGCGATAACGGCTTGGTTCCAGAAAAACTATGGTCCGAAAACACCCGATAGCGAATGCGTCTATTGCGGCTATTGCAATACCGGTTGCCCCTATGGCCGCAAAAAAGCGATGCCGGAGAGTTTTCTTACCCATGCAACGAGCACAGAGCGGGCTAAACCCGCCCGGATATTGGATGGCGCAGAAGCGACGGAAATCATCTGGCAAGATGGGAGTAGTGGAGCACGCGTCGCCGAGGCCGTCGAAGTCACCCTACGCGATGGTCGCAAGCGCCGGATAAATGCGCGCAAAGGTGTGGTCGTCGCGGCCGGAGCGCTTGCGTCCAGCAATTTGCTGATCAACAGCGGCATCGAAAAATCTGGCAACGAAATATCGCTCAATATCGCCTGCCCCGTCGTTGCGCTCATGCCAGAAGGGCAAGAGATGAACGTCTGGAACGAGGACCAGATGTCGACCTATGTTGATCGCGGTGACTATCTGATCGAAAGTCATTTTCAACCGCCAATGAGCATGGCGACATTGGTTCCCGGCTGGTTTGACGAACATTTCCGGCGGATGCTCAACTTCAATCGGCTGGTATCTGCTGGCGTATTGTTTCCTGCCGACCGGCTCGGAAAAATGGATGATGGTCAATTGAAACTGAAAATTGGCGAACCGGAGCTAGCCTTGCTTCGCCGGGCGCTGGCGACAATGACCAAAGTGCATTTCCTGAACGGAGCAATCGAGGTCTACCCTGCCCTGCTCAAAGGCCAGACCCTGCGCAGGGGCATGAGCGATGCCGAAATCGACGCTTTCTATGAGGAGGCGATTGTCGAACCGGATGATGTCGTTCTGTCGAGCTCTCACCCCCATGGCGGCAATGCGATTAACGTCGATCCCGACAAAGGGGTCGTTGATCTCGATCAGAAGGTACACGGCACGACCAACGTCTATGTAACCGATGCCAGCGTCATGCCCAGCTGCATCCGCGTCAATGCACAGTTGACTACAATGGCGATGTCCCACCGCGCGATGGCGGGCAAGAAACGCTTCGGTTAGATGAGCGCCACTGTGATGATTATCTTGCCATGATAATCATCGTGCGGCACACCATTGCTGATGGGGATATCTTGGAAATATTTGCTGCTAATCATCGGCATGTCAACGCTGACGATCCGCACGCTGCTCGACAGTGAATTTGGCAAGGGCACTTTGCTATACATCGCGATTCCATTCGTCATTTCTCTGGCTTTGGCTTTTTTTACGAAAGTCAGCAAAGGCACGACCATCTGGAAACAATATCTCAACCATATGCGCCTTGTTACGATCATATTTCTGGCGACATCAGTGATATTGTTCGAAGGCTTTATCTGCATGCTCATGTTCATGCCGATCTATTATCTCGTCGCATCTCTGACCTTTCTATTCCGTTGGCTATCGCGGGACAAATCGGATGACTCGCTGGATAATATTTTTAAAGTCTCTGCTTTTCCGGTTTTAGTTTTGTTACTGATGAGCGAAGGGATGATCCCCGCGACCACAGTGGAGCGCACCAGTACCGCGACTTTTGTGGCGGAAAGCCCCCTCAGCATTGCAAAGCTGCAAGCCAATATGGCCGCGCCGATTACCTTCTCCAGCGACCGCCACTGGTTCCTGCGATTGTTCCCACTGCCTGACAGTGTTCGGGCTGGCAGTCTCGGCGAAGGGGACGTCCACCATATGAATTTTACCTATAAGCGCTGGATATGGACCAACACCCACAAAGGCCAAATGGACGTGGCCATTACAAAGGTCACACCAGAGCATGTCCAGACCAAGATCACCCGCAATGACAGCTATCTCGACAGCTATATGGAAATTGACGGCACCGATGTGCGTTTTACGCCGCTAGCTGATGGAGGGACCCGTGTTGCGCTCACCGTTCGTTATGAACGTCTACTCGACCCCGCTTGGTATTTCGGCCCAATGCAAAATCTGGCGGCGAAACAAAGCGCCAAGCAATTCTTACACGACATCATATTCCGTCATCCTGTCCAAGAGGTGACCGATGGGACGTGATCTACAAAGCGGTAGCGCCGCCTTTAAAGTCAATTCTCTAACCAATTTGGATCAAGCCAGTCCCGATGAAGGCGAAGTCTTATGGGATGTCGGCCGCTCAATCTGGAATATGAGCTTTCTGTTCGGCGCGATTATTTTGGGACCGCTTTATTTTACTTGGGGTGCGCTAGCCGTCTTCCTCGCGTTATCGGCCGCCACCTTATGCGCAGGCCATTCCGTAGGCTTTCACCGCCGGCTCATCCACCGCAGCTTTGAATGCCCCAAATGGCTGGAACGGACATTGGTATATTTCGGCACACTTGTCGGCATGGGCGGGCCAATCTGGACCATCGGTCTGCATGACAGCCGCGACTGGGCCCAGCGGGAGGAAAAATGCCATTGGTTCTTGCGCCATGGCAAACCGCTTTGGACCGAAGGATTTTACTATCTCAATTTCAAACTAAAGCTCAAAAACCCACCTGGCTTTGATCCGGGACCGGAAATTGCAGAAGATTCCTTCTACCGGTTCCTGCAAAGCACCTGGATGCTGCACCAAATTCCGGTTGCGCTCATTCTTTTCGCAATCGGCGGACTGCCATGGGTAATCTGGGGTGTCGTTGTACGGGTCGCGGCCTGCACCACCATGCACTGGTTCATTTCCTATTTCGCGCACAGTCGCGGCCCGCAGGATTGGCATCTCGATGATGCTGCCTTGCAGGCGCACAATGTCCCTGCCCTTGCCATTCCGACCATGGGCGAAAGCTGGCACTGCAATCACCACGCATTCCCGAGTTCCGCTTGCCACGGCCTCTATCCTGGTCAGATTGATCTGGGCTATCAGTTTATATTGTTGCTGGAGAAAATGGGCCTAGCCTGGGATATCAAGCTACCGTCCAATCTGCCACCACGGCCCGGTATTTCACCGGTCAGTGAACGGGCCCTTTCCATAGCAGCGAAGGGCCAGGACAAAGTATCCAAGCCCTTCGTTTCTAAAGATGGTTTTTAAGCGGATTGGGCCACTTAAAGTATTTACTCAGGCGCAACCACGAGGCGGTTGTTGAGCGCGCGGACCGGACGAGCGCTGTCACCCATCAACTTTTCGAACGCCGTTATCTGTTCTTTACTGGCCGTTACTGAGTCACGCAGCACGTGCCAGTTAACGCCTTCGCTACATGGCGGTGTGGTAAGCGAACCCATGTAACGATAAACTGCAAGATCGCCAGGCAGCATCGCAGCCGGGTCAATCATCTGTCCGCTGCCAGCTTTCACGTCAGACTTGCTGGACGGAGCAACGGCAAGAATTTTCGCGAGTTCGGAATTGGCAGCGCCTTCTTCAAACATCACGCCCAACACGCCCAGCTTACCATCGGCTGTCGCGTGCACAAAATGGCCGGTCAGCGGAAAGCGCTTGCCAGAAATGGCATGCTCGGATGGTGTGTGGAAGTGGATTTGGATAAGGTTAAAAGCAGCTCCCCCACTGGTCATCGTGGATCCGGATGCGAAATCAGCCTGTACCGTCAACCCTTTGTTGGTAACTGCCAGTGGTCCAGATTTATAATCGACGTCAAGAGCGACATTACCAACAGCATTGGCACCAGCCAGATCTATTGGTGATTGCATGTTGCCGCTTTCACAAATGGCAAAATCGCTATGCAGCTGGCCCCATTTTTCAGCGCCTTTTTCAACGCCATAATCATAGGTTTTGTCATTGGCAGCTTGTGCCGGAACGGCCATCAATGCCGCGATAGCCACACATGCAAAAGATTGACGTAAATTCATTTTCATTTCCCCTATCGGTTGAACTGGGCAGTGTTTGTCTGCAAATTTATATAGTTACGTTGGAATAGACGATTTTGTCAAAATAGAAATTTTAAACCAAACCGCAATTTCCATAGAGATTATCTATCGTAATCTAAGTTTGCTATTAAAATTTGCATTGGTGCAAACCCATCCCCTGTTTACTTCACCGTCATATCGTCTAATCGAAATGCCAAGAGATAATTGGAGACTTAAAAATGCGTGCGGAAGCTCAAGCGCATGTGGACCGGATCAGCGCAGCGCTTGATCTGCTGAAAACCTCGCTCAATTGGGATGTGGCCTTGCGGCGATTGGACGAACTCAATGCGCGGGTGGAAGATCCGACCCTGTGGGACGACCAAAGCGCAGCGCAGGCCGTCATGACCGAACGACGGCGACTGGATGAATCCATTACGGCCGCACGTGAAATTCAGCAGGAAATGAACGACGCGCTAGAGTTTATCGAGATGGCCGACGAAGAAGGCGATGACGGACTCGCGAACGAAGGGGTTGAAACCCTCAATAAACTTGCCGACCGCGCGGACCGCGACAAGGTCCAGGCACTGCTGTCTGGCGAAGCCGACAATCTAGACACATATCTGGAAATTCACGCTGGCGCTGGCGGAACGGAAAGCTCGGACTGGGCCGAAATGTTGCTGCGTATGTATCAGCGCTGGGCCGAAGGGCGCGGCTATAAAGTATCGATGGTTGATTATCAGGCGGGCGATCAAGCAGGCATCAAATCCGCTACGCTCGAAATCAAGGGCGAGAACGCCTATGGTTTTGCGAAGACCGAAAGCGGTGTTCACCGCCTCGTCCGCATCTCGCCCTTTGACAGCGCCGCAAAACGCCATACCAGCTTTTCGAGCGTCTGGGTCTATCCAGTGATCGACGACAGTTTTGAGATTGAGATTAACGAAGGTGATCTGAAAATTGACACCTATCGTGCGTCGGGATCAGGCGGTCAGCACGTGAACACCACGGACAGCGCCGTGCGTATCACCCACCAGCCGACCGGCATCGTGGTTGCCTCACAAAATGACCGCAGCCAACATAAAAACCGCGCCACAGCAATGGGTATGCTCAAAGCGCGTCTATTCGAAGCCGAACTGCAACGCCGTGAAGCCGAAGCCAGCGGCGAGTATCAAGCCAAGACAGAAATCGGTTGGGGTCACCAGATCCGGTCATACGTCCTGCAACCCTATCAGATGGTCAAAGATCTGCGGACCGGCGTTACCTCCAGCGCGCCCTCTGACGTGCTGGACGGCGCGCTCGAACCGTTTATCGCCGCCGCGCTATCGCAGCGGGTGACGGGAGAAAAAGTTGATGTTGAGGATGTGGACTGACGAACCGGGTATAACGCCGTACTAGTGACAACATCCAAAGATCGCGCCGAAATCTAAAAAGTGTAGCCCACGCCGATCACGCCAAAAAACTGATTTGCATCACCGCGGATAGAGGTCACTGGCGATCGTTTGGCATCCCCAAGCAAGCGCGAGTAGTTACCGATTAATATCACCGAAAATCCGCCATTGGCTGCATTGCCATCCAGATCAACGGCGCTGAACAGAGAGATACCAACATTTTTCCAACCGCCGGTTGCGTTGAAAGTCGGCAGCCCGCTGGCCACTGTTCCCGCAGGTGAAATGCTGAAATAATAATCGGCGTAGTTGTCATCGACATGATCCGCACTGATTGTGAAACTGGCCGCTGTGCCGCGGTTCAAGGGTCTAAAATAAGTGAGGTTCGGCGAGATAACTCTGCCTCTATGGGCACCTGCAACGTCCCAACGCAAGTCGACTTTGGCTGTCAAAGAGTCGAACGAGCTGAACACTCTGTTGACCTTCGCCCCAGCGACAGCACCGAGTTCCACAGCGACATCCAGTTCACCGAGACTACGCACGACATCATCATTGATCGAGTTATTCCGATCAAAACGAGCGCGACCAACCGGACCGAATATGAAATCTGTCTTAGCGCCATTCCTGTCAGGGATAACGTCTAGCGCCAAGCCAGGACCACGCGGTTCAAAATCAATTCCTGCAAAGCTGCCCAAAATAACTGGCAGCGGTGAGATGGTGTAATCATCTGAGCCATCATAGCTTGGTCCGACGGCTATGCCTGCGCCTACGGTAACATAGTCGCCGTCAAAAACATTTTCTCCCGCTGGTGGACGTTGGCCTTGCGGTTGCGCCGACAGTGGCGATGTGACAAAAAACAAGCAGCTTACAACTAAAGCATATTTGTACATTTTCCGTCCGATCGATTGGAGAAAAATTCCGACTATATCACAATATATATTTCATTTTGACGGCATAGCTTGCATCATCAGCGCCAACGGTAAACTGAGCTGACTTAAATTTGGGTGGCCCCATGCCGATTTTGGGATTCCGCGTAAAACCAAAACCTTCACGGGGAAGGAACAGGCGCAAATCCATTTTACCATTGGAATTTTCGTCGTGAACTAAAGCTACAGCATAGGTGCCGGGCTTCACGTCTCGGATATGGATTTTTCCAGCGCTGGATGCGGCGACCTTGATCTTACGGGCAGCTTTATCCTTTGTGCAATCGGGAAAATAATTGGGATCTTTGCTTAGGCAAACGAGCACATCTCCCTTTGTTGACCGCAAATTGGAAATAGAAATATCAACCGTTGCCGCCATCACTGGCGCAACTAAACTCTCATTAGCGATCGCTCCGCTGATCGGCAGTGTCGTTAAAAGACCCAAGCCCGAGATCAGTGCCACAGACTTTATCCCAGAACCGAAAATATAATCCATAATTACCCCTATATGCACTGTGATGTTTTTCGTGATGAGTAGCGGTTATCAGGCTTTTCCCTAACGGACCGTTAACCAACCAGCGAGGAAACATCTCCCAGCCCATATGATTGGTCACTCCCATAATCGTCATGACCAACAGGACGAGCCCCAGTAAACCGATATGTATCGGTACAACAAAGACCAAAAGCGGAATAACCACCGCCCCGCTAATCGCCTCAATGGGATGAAAACTCATTGCTGCCCAAGCAGTTGGCGGACGACTTTCATGATGAACCGCATGCGCCAGCTCAAACCAACCTCGCCGATGGAACAGCCGGTGCGTCCAGTAGAACCATGTGTCATGCAACAAGAGATACACAAATAGCGATACCGGTAGATACCAAAGTGGATGCAGGTTGATATCCGTGTAAATTCTTGTCCAGCCTGCATTTTGCCAACCCCATGCGACAATACCGGCCGGAATTCCATATATCGCTGCTGAATAGAGCGACCAGCGAATTTCGCGCACTATCTGGGGCTTCAGCTCGTCATATTGACCAGGCCGCGTGCGGTCTGTCAGCCAGGCAAAAAAACCGCTGGTGATCAGATAACGCACACCAACGATTAGCGTCATCACTAAAGAGGAGATAATTATCGCGGGCAAGTAGTCCATATCCAGACGCTATGCCGCAAATACACGTCCGACAAGGGTAAAGCGCTTTATTTTCTTACATGCTTTGGGACAGGCTTCCCTGCGCCTTCCCCATAGGCTACGGCCATTCTATGGCAGCAGCAAAAGATTTTGATCTGGCAATAGCGGGCGGCGGACTAGCCGGCGGTCTGATCGCACTGAGCCTGCGCAAGTTAAGACCGGAGCTGTCGGTCGCGCTGGTGGAAGCGGAAGACCATTTTGGCGGCAACCATGTCTGGTCGTTTTTTGAAAGCGATATAGCCGCGGAACACCGCTGGCTGGTCGAGCCGCTCATATCCTATCAATGGGATAGTTATGACGTGCGCTTCCCGAAATATGATCGCACGCTCCATACCGGCTATAGGTCGATATTGTCGGAGAATTTTGATCGTGTAGTTCGCGAGAAACTGTTGAAGAAAAACCTCATAACCAGCTCTAAAATAGATGATATTGACGCCAGCACTATCACCATGACCGGTGGCAAAAAATTGACGGCCAGCGCAATATTAGATGCCCGGGGCGGCGGCGATTTTTCCGCGCTTGAATATGGCTGGCAGAAATTTGCCGGACAGGTTTTGCATCTTGTCAAACCTCATGGACTGGACCGCCCGATTATAAAGGATGCCACGGTCGAACAGATTGACGGCTACCGCTTCGTCTACTCTCTGCCCTTTAGCGAAACAGAAGTTTTCGTCGAAGACACCTATTATTCCAATGGCAGCGGTCTTGACATTCAAGCCAGTCACCGGCGGATTGCCGACTATGCAGAGGCGCAAGGCTGGCAGATTTCTGATATCAGTCGCAATGAAGCGGGATGCCTGCCGGTACTCTATGGTGGCGACTTTGACGCCTTTTGGGCATCGCATGACGGTATCGAGGCCCGGGTGGGTGCGCGCGCCGCTTTGATCCATCCGGTTACCAGCTATTCTTTACCGATAGCGGTTCAAACAGCGATGAAGATCGCGGCCATGCCAGAAATCACCCAAGAGAATCTCGATAAAATCCTTAGCGAATTTGCCGCAAGCCACTGGCATAATTGTAAATTCTATCATATGCTATGTGCAATGATGTTCATGGCAGGTAAGCCCGAAAAGCGCTATCGGACACTCGAACATACCTATGGCAAGGACGAGGAATTGATTGCGCGTTTTTACGCCGGCACGACGACCAGACGGGACAAAGCCGCCTTGCTTTCTGGTCGCCCGCCTGTTCCAATTACCCAAGCCATTCCGATCATGATGAAATATAGATGAGCTCCAATTGCAATGAATGACGTAACCAAAAGTCAGCCCGAATTGTTCAAGACAGCCGCCGTTATCGGCTCCGGCTTTGGTGGCTTGGCACTTGCCATTCGTCTTCAATCTGCGGGCATTCAGACCACGATCCTTGAAAACCGCGACAAGCCGGGCGGGCGCGCCTATTATTGGGACAAGGATGGTTTCATCTTTGACGGCGGACCAACTGTGATCACCGATCCCGATTGCCTCAGCCAGCTATGGGACCTGACCGGTCATGATATGGCGAAAGATATCGAGCTTATGCCGGTATCACCGTTTTACCGGCTTAACTGGCCGGACGGGACGAATTTTGATTATGTCAACGATCCCGAAGAGCTTTACGCCAACATCGCGGCGATCGAACCGGACGACGTCGAAGGCTATAAACGCTTCCTCGAATATAGTGGAGGGCTCTATGAAGAAGGTTATGTCAAGCTCGGTACCAAGGCGTTTCTCGATTTCAAATCGATGATCAAAGCGGCTCCGGCGCTGATGAAATTTGAAGCCTATCGGTCGGTTTATGCCAAAGTGTCAGGCTTTGTGAAAAATGAAAAATTGCGCGAGTTCCTCTCATTCCAGTCACTATTGGTTGGGGGCAATCCAATGAAAACAAGCGCAATATACGGCCTGATCCACAAGCTAGAGAGGCTAGGTGGCGTCTGGTTTGCCAAGGGCGGGACTAATATGCTGGTCGCCGCGATGGTGAAGCATTTTGAGCGGATTGGCGGTACCATCCGCCTGTCCGACCCGGTAACGAGCATTGATACCATAGGCGACCGTGCCTCCGGCATTACATGCAAATCAGGTTGGAGCGAGACATTTGATGCGGTCGCATCCAACGCAGATGTCATGCACAGCTATCGTGATCTGCTCGGTCACAAGCATCGCAGTGACAAGGTAACCGCATCGCTCAACAAAAAGAAATATTCACCGTCGCTCTTTGTCGTCCATTTTGGGCTTAAGGGCACTTGGCCGGGCATCCCGCATCACATGATCTTATTTGGTCCGCGTTACAAAGGGCTGCTCGAAGACATATATGACAACGGCGTGCTGCCCAGTGACTTCTCGCTCTACCTCCACCATCCGACCGTCACGGACCCGGAAATGGCACCGGAAGGACACAGCACTTTCTATGTTTTGGCGCCGGTGCCGCATCAGGGCAAGCTGCCGATTGACTGGGAAGAAATGGGGCCGATTTATGAGAAGCGCATTCTCGATGAGATCGGCCACCGTCTCATTCCCGATATTCATGACAGGATCGTCACCAGTTTCCATTATACACCACAGGATTTCGGTAGCGATCTGAACGCCCATCTCGGCAGCGCCTTCAGTTTGGAACCCCTGCTGACGCAAAGTGCCTGGTTCCGAGTGCATAACCGCGACGATGTCATCGATAATCTTTATTTTGTCGGCGCCGGCACCCATCCCGGCGCGGGCATCCCTGGCGTAGTTGGTAGTGCCAAAGCAACAGCAGAGCTGATGCTTGAGGATATCCTGCAAGACGCATAATGAACCGCGCCAATCTCGTCCTTCACGCCAAAGCCAGCATCGATCGCGGATCCAAATCCTTCGCGCTCGCATCCAAACTGTTCGCCACGCAAACCCGCGAGCGCGTGTGGATGCTCTATGCCTGGTGCCGGGAATGCGATGACCTTGCCGATGGTCAAGATCATGGTCATGGCATGTCAGCTACCCCGGCGTCGGAGAAAACCATTGCTGTCATGCGGATGCTGACCCGCCGCGCAATGGGCGGTGAGCAGACTGGCAAGCCCGCTTTTGATGCTATGGGCGTTGTGGCACAAGAATGTCGCCTGCCCAATGATTTAGCCAATGACGTGATTGACGGCTTTGCGCTGGACGCCAAAGAGTGGCGACCGCACAGTGAAGATGATCTCTACCAATATTGCTATCATGTTGCCGGTGCGGTCGGCTGTATGATGGCGATTGTCATGGGCATCTCGCCGCGCGACAATGAAACACTTGATCGCGCCTGCGATTTGGGACTGGCATTTCAGCTATCTAACATCGCCCGCGATATTGCCGAGGATGCCGCAGCCGGGCGGTGTTACCTGCCAAAGGACTGGCTGGCCGACATGCGAATTGATCCGGATAACCTCATGAATCCGACGCGGCAGGATGCGTTGGTACAATTGATCGAGCGGCTTTGCGATCTGTCGGAACGCTATGAAACATCCGCACGGATCGGCGCAGCACGTTTGCCGTTCCGGTCGCGCTGGGCAGTTTTAGCGGCCGCTGGAATTTACGGCGATATCGCCCGTGCAGTGAAGCGGAGCGATGGCGGCGCGCTCAACAAACGAATTGTGACCAGCAAAGCAGCAAAGGTCGCATGGGTGGCAAAGGCCTTCGGTCAGGCTTTGTTTAAATCCAAATGGACGGATCGCGAACAGCTCTGGACCCGTCCACGAAAGCTCACCTAGCCCTGCCCTTCATTCTCCGAGAGAAATTTGGCGACCCGCGCAACGGCGGCGTCATGCATCGCTTGCGATGTGCAAAGAACGCCAAAAGCCTGCCCATGCGTGCCGTTGTAACGAAGTTTTTTGCCATGAGCATCAGTCACCATGGCTCCTGCCTCTTCTGCGATAACATGGGCTGCAGCAATGTCCCATTCGCTACCCCAACGGGTTGAAACGACCAGATCAGCACGATCATCGGCTACCATTGCCAGACGTAGCGCTATGCTATTGGGTTTGAATACCGCGGTAAGATCAATGCTTTCCGGCAACTCATCCACCGGCAATCGCGCGCCATTATAGTCCACGCGTTGGCTGGCTTTAAGCGCTTTGCCATTAACTTCTGTATGGCTGCCGGCTTTGGCCGTCCACATCTCATCCATTGCCGGCGCGTTGAGCACGCCAAATATCGGCGCGCCATTTTGTACCAGCGCTACTGACACGCACCAACCGGGCCGGCCTTTTACAAAATCCTTAGTACCGTCAATCGGATCAACAACCCATGCCATATCGCGGCCGGACAAGGATTTGTCTTCTGCTGTTTCCTCTGACAGCCAACCGGCTTCTGGCAGCAGTGATTCCAGTCGTTCGCGCAGAAAATTGTCCACCGCAATATCGGCTTCACTAACAATCTGCCCGGGTGATTTTTCCCAAGTCTTTTCCGCATTTTTACCCGCCTGCCATTGCCGCATGGCAAGATCACCTGCCTCTCCGGCAATCGCTACAACTTGATCAAAATCAACCAACCCTAAATAACTCCATTTGCCCCAACCTGTTCCAAAGGGTTTGGAAAGGCAGTATTTCTGTCTGATAGGCGCGGTTTGACGCGCGCACCACTAACGATTTAGATTTGTCCGACTGCCCTAACCACCAGCGACAGTCATACTATCGGTGCGCAAAGTTGGAGCATTGACCGCATAGCGATATTCCAGATCATCGGCCGGGACCAAACTAGCAAACATGTCCTTGAGGTTTCCGGCAATCGTGATCTCCGACACCGGTGGACCAATTTCACCATCCGTGATCAGGAAACCACCTGCCCCACGACTATAGTCACCGGTCACCGGGTTGACGCCTTGGCCAATTAGCTCGGTGATGTAAACTCCGTGCTTAATGTCTTTGATAAGCTCAGCCTTACTGACCGTTCCTGCATTCATGTGCAGATTAGTCACACTGACGCCCGGCGCTCCTCCCACTCCGCGGGACGCGTGACCGGTGGGTTGAAGCCCCAGTTGTCGAGCCGAAGCGCTTTCCATGATCCATTGGGTTAAACGACCGTTGTCGATCAATTTCGTCTTTGCGGTGGGCAATCCCTCTCCATCAAATGCTTTGGAGCGCAAACCGCGCTTGCGGTGCGGGCAATCGATAATATTGATCGCGCTATCAAATAGCTGCGTATCAAGAGCATCGAGCAAGAAACTTGTTTTCCGGGCAATCGCGCTGCCAGCAATGGCTCCGACGAAGTGACCGAGCATCGAATTGCTGATCCGCGGATCAAACACAACCGGCATAGCGCCCGATGTGAAGTCCACAGGATTCAATCGGGAAACCGCCCGTTCACCGGCCTCTTTGCCAATTGCTTCTGGCAAATCCAAATCTTCAAAATGCCGCCTACTGTCATAGGCATAGTCGCGCTCCATCCCATCTCCCTCACCGGCAATCACGCTGGCATGACAACTATAGCCACTGGTGGAATAGGCGCCGGAGAAACCATGGCTGGTGGCCAACGCAACGATCGAACGGCCGGCGCTAGCGCCACCACCTTCACTATTCGTGACACCCTCTACAGCGCGCGCCGCATCTTCGGATTTTAGAGCCATCTCGCGAAGTATGGATGGATCGGGATCAACACCATCGTCGCCATCAATCGGGTGGGGAGCGGATTTCATGACCAATTCTTCAGGAGCCAAGCCCGCATATTGGTCTTCTGGCGCTTCGCGCGCCATATCCAATGCCCGACCTACCAATGCTGACAGAATTTCTGGATCCATGTCCGAGGAGGACACGGTTGCCGACCGCTTACCTGTAAAGACCCGCAGGCCGATTTCTTCGCCTTCGGACCGCTCAACATCTTCGAGATTGCCCAGACGCATCGATACCTGGGTCGAAGCATCACAGACGTAAATCGCGTCTGCGGCATCGGCACCGGCCTTTTTGGCTTGGGAGATAAGGGCGTCGGCGCGGTCCTGCGCTTCTTGTGGCTTTAGCATGGGCAGGACATAGGTATCGCAGGAGGCTAGGTCAACGCTGCTATCGGTCTAAACCAGTCAGGTATATTTTAGATGACGGCGCCAATCCCCTTGATCAACGCGACAAAGACAAATGGCAATCCCAGCGCCAGTGCCCAAAGAACGACCTGATCTTTGCGGAACCGTGCAGCCATACTCTGTTGGCTTAGGCCAACCGAGGGCATGTTTTCCCAGCGCTTCTCATATTTCCGACAAAATGGGATGATAATCGCAACCAGAAGAACCAAACCAAAATACGGTGCAATCGACATGCCTTTGGTTTCAATAAAACTCAGTACGAAAAAGATTTGCATCATTGTATAAACCAGCAAAGCGGTCGCACAATTGTTGCTCATTTTCTTGTCCCAACGGACCGATTGTGTGGACCGAATATCATCACCGGAATGATGTTTCGTGACTGATTTACGGGATGCTGCTGCAACCATATTTATTCCCCTTCAACAGACTCTCTCCGCGCTGCCGAACTGTTACCCCTCGTGCTAACGCTGTCACTACTATAGCCGCTTTTGCTCAAAAGCCAAATCGGCGGATTTCAGGCTTAAAATATCATTAACACGACATAGGGCTTGCTATAAATTGCGTCGTCCGACAGAATCAGTTTTCATTCGCAATGCAATTACCGTCGCTTTTACTAATATTATTATCGGGGCAAATTTATGACTATCACTCTCGCCGACCCGCTCTCCCTGCCCTGTGGCGCAGTTTTGCCCAATCGCATTGGCAAAGGCGCGATGACAGAAGGCATGGCCACCCCCGATGGTGTACCCACACCCGAACTGGAACGATTGTACGGCATTTGGTCTGATGGTGGAGCAGGTATGCTGCTGAGTGGAAATATTCAGATTGATCGAGATCATCTGGAACGTCCTGGCAATGTCGTGATAGACAAACCAGCCGATGAGTCGATGATGGCTGCGCTCAAAAGCTGGACAGCTGTAGCCAAGCGCAATGGCAATCATTTCTGGGCACAGATCAGCCATGCCGGGCGACAAACGCAGAGCAACGTGAACAAGCACCCCAAAGGGCCCTCAGCCGTGAAGCTGGGTTTGCCGGGCGGTCAGTTTGGCGAACCGGTTGCGCTCACGGTGCAAGAGATAGAAGAGCTTGTTGATCGTTTTGCGCTTGCGGCTAAGACTTGTCAGGACGCTGGGTTTACCGGCGCGCAAATTCACAGCGCTCACGGCTATTTGCTGAGTAGCTTCCTCAGCCCCCGCGCTAACCAGCGCACTGATAGCTATGGCGGCAGTCTGGAAAATCGGGCCCGTTTTCTATTATCGACAGTAGCCAAGGTCCGGGCAGCAGTCGGTCCTGAATTCCCGATTTCAGTAAAACTCAACAGCGCGGATTTCCAGAAAGGTGGGTTTGCGTTCGAAGACAGTCTGCAAGTCGTCCAATGGCTGGAAGCCGCCAGTGTGGACCTGATCGAAATATCCGGCGGCACTTATGAACAACCTGCCCTGATGGGAGCCGATGGACTTGAGGCAAAAGAGGAACAAAATGTCGCACCCTCAACACAAGCGCGCGAAGCTTATTTTGTAGATTTTGCCAAAGCGATGCAGGCGTCGGTAAAAGTCCCGCTAATGGTCACCGGTGGCTTTCGAACTCGCGCGGCGATGGAACAGGCGCTTTCCGGCGGTGCCGCTGATTTGATTGGACTGGGTCGTCCGATGTGCGTCATGACCGATGCGCCCAAGCAACTACTCGCTGGACTGAACGAACTGCCCCGTTACGAAAATACGTTGCAGCTTATCCCCGAGTGGTTGGGTTTCCTGAGACGTTTCCAGATGGTCAAAGCGATAGATGGTTTCGCGACAATCTACTGGTTTTACGAACAGCTCCACAATCTTGGCAAAAGCGGAAAAACCGATTCAAGTCTCAGTGTCTTCAAAGGGTTCCGGGCCGTCGAGGCACGAAATAAACAAATCATGGCTGCGCGCAGCTAAGGCAGCAGCATATAGTGTTTGAATAGCAGTTAGCGGGTAGGCAGAGCCTAACGATGAAACCTCTTCTGAAAATCATGGCTGCGCTGACCATTATATTTATCGCGATATTCCTGCTTGGCCAGGTTTTCGGTTTCCTGACCGTGGACAAGGTTCGTATCCTATTGGAAACGGCACAGCGAATTGATCCAACATATATTTTTGCAGCTGTCGTCATTCTCCTTTTGCTAGATATTATCCTATCTGTTCCAACCCTTGCGACTATATTGCTCGCTGGCTTTTTCTTAGGCTTTCCTTTGGGCGCAGCGGCCGCTCTTGTCGGACTGACATTGGCGATGCTCACCGGATATGCAATCAGCCGTAAATATGGCGACAGGGCTATTAGTCTTCTGATCAAAAATGAAACAGAGCGCGCTGAAATGACCGCCAGCTTTGCCCATAACGGCCCGGCTATGATCATGCTCGCGCGCGCAATACCGATGGCCCCGGAAGTCACCGCGTGTATGGCTGGGGTCACCCATATGCCGTTAATGCGTTATATTATCTTCTTTACATTGGGCACTCTACCCTATGTCGCAATCGCCGCCTATGCCGGCTCGATCAGCAGCCCAAGTGATCCTAAGCCAGCAATATTTGCAGGGCTCGGTCTATATGCTGCCTTGTGGATCGGCTGGTACATCTATCAGCACAGGCAGAAAAACCGGCAGAGCGCCTGATCCAGAGCAAACTGAATATCGAAGGACCGCCATGCGCAGAATCCAATGTTAGATTTCTTATGTCATTGGATTCACACTTACCGGCTTTTGGGCCCTTCGTGGACATTCACTTACATGCGCTGCATTAACACCATTGCCCCGGCCATCCGCCTAGCCTAATTATCTCGATATGAAAATGTTCCAGTTGCATCGTTTCGCTCTGCCCATCGTGGCGCTTGTCACTCTAGCCGCCACCGCGCCGCTGTCCGGGTGCAAGCGGTTACCGGATGCTGATGCGAATCGACCAGAGACGGCCCGGGCCTATCCGCCGGCTTCGCGACCGGTTTCTGATCTGGCTGGCAACCAATGGTCTACCGAAACCGCACGTGACAAGCGCGGTGAGGCGGAAGAAATTATGAAGGCGGCGGGACTCGAACCTGGGATGACGGTTGCCGACATTGGTGCTGGTGAAGGCTATTATACCGTGCGCCTAGCAGACAAGGTGGGCGCTGACGGACGTGTGTTGGCGCAAGATATTGACGAAGACGCAATAAAGCGGTTGGCCGATCGAGTGGCGCGCGATGCGCTTGATAATGTTTCAATCAAGCTAGGCGCACCGGATGACCCCCGGTTGCCCGAAGATAGTTTTGACCGCATCTTTCTGGTTCATATGTATCATGAAGTGCGAGAACCCTATGCCTTTCTGTCACGTTTGCGCCCCTCGATTAAAGCAGATCGTGACGGTGGCGACTATAATGGAGGCGAAGTGATTGTCGTGGATGTTGACCGGCCTTTTGTGCAGCATGGCATTCCACCCAAACAGCTTTTCTGCGAGTTTGAGGCAGTGGGCTACCAGTTGATCGGTTACATGGAGAGACCGGAGCTCGGCGGCTATTTCGCACGCTTTCGCCCCGTCGGCAAAGCGCCACTACCGGGTAAAATTAAACCGTGTGAGTTGAAACAATAGATTGACCTATCAACAACTCTCTTAGTTTTCGTCACCCATTTTCAGCGCCGCGATAAAGGCCTCTTGCGGAATGCTAACATTGCCATATTCGCGCATCTTGGCCTTACCCTTTTTCTGCTTGTCGAGCAGTTTCTTCTTACGGCTTATATCACCACCATAGCATTTGGCGGTCACATCTTTGCGCATCGCCGCGATCGTCTCGCGCGCGATGACTTTGCCGCCAATGGCTGCCTGCACAGGAATCTTGAACAAATGACGCGGGATCAAGTCCTTCAGACGTTCACACATATGCCGGCCGCGCGATTCTGCCGCATCGCGGTGAACAATCATGCTCAGCGCATCCACCGGATCACCGTTGACCATGATGTTCATCTTGACCAAATTACCAGAGCGCAGACCGACTTGATGATAATCAAAACTCGCATAGCCGCGCGAGATACTTTTCAACCGGTCGTAAAAATCAAACACAACCTCGTTGAGTGGCAATTCATAAACCACCTGCGCACGGTCCCCGACATAGGTCAGGTTTTTCTGAATCCCGCGCCGGTCCTGACACAGTTTGAGGATACCGCCGAGATACTCATCGGGGCAGTAGATAGTCGCCTCAATCCAAGGCTCCTCGATATCGGCAATTTTGACGACATCAGGCATATCGGCCGGATTGTGCAGAAATTGCTCCGACCCATCATTCATCACCATTCGGTAAATCACCGATGGCGCGGTGGTGATCAGATCAAGATCATATTCGCGGGTCAACCGCTCCTGAATAATCTCAAGATGCAAAAGCCCTAGGAAACCGCATCGAAACCCCTGCCCCAAGGCTGCGCTGGTTTCCATTTCGAAGGAGAAGCTGGCGTCATTAAGCCGAAGCTTGCTGATACTTTCGCGTAACTTCTCAAAATCAGCGGCATCGACCGGGAAGAGCCCACAGAAAACCACGGATTGCACTTCTTTGAAACCGGGCAATGCTTCTGTCGCACCACCCTTGACGGTTGTAATCGTATCCCCGACTGCGGTTTGCGATACTTCTTTGATCTGCGCGGTGATAAAGCCAATTTCTCCAGCAGCCAATTCAGGCAGCTGCTCAATTTTCGGTGTCATGCAACCAACGCGGTCCACCAGATGCTCGGTCCCCTGTGCCATGAACTTAATCCGCTGACCTTTGGTCAATACGCCATCAATAACGCGGATAAGAATGACAACGCCCAGATAAGGATCATACCAGCTATCGACCAACATGGCTTTGAGCGGCGCATCACGATCTCCGCCAGGAGGCGGTATCTTGTCAACAATCTGCTCTAAAATATCCTCGATGCCGATACCGGATTTGGCGGAAGCGAGCACGGCTTCCGAAGCATCAAGACCAATAATCTCTTCTATCTCATGGCGCACCCGTTCTGGTTCGGCTGCGGGCAGATCGACCTTGTTCAGAACCGGAATAATCTCATGATCATGCTCAATTGACTGATAGACGTTCGCGAGTGTCTGCGCTTCAACTCCCTGCGCTGCGTCAACGACCAGCAAAGCGCCTTCGCAGGCGGCCAGACTGCGGGACACTTCATAAGCGAAATCGACATGGCCTGGCGTATCCATCAGACTGAGCTCATAAGCTTCGCCGTTCTTGGCGGTATAGTGCAACCGCACCGTTTGCGCCTTGATGGTGATGCCGCGTTCACGCTCAATATCCATATTGTCGAGCACCTGCTCGCTCATCTCGCGTGCGGTCAGACCACCGGTATACTGGATCAAGCGGTCCGCCAGCGTCGATTTACCATGATCAATATGCGCGATGATCGAGAAGTTACGAATGTGGGAGCGTTCAGTCATGTCCGCGCCGATAGCAGGGCTAATGCCCCCTGTCAGCAGGGAAACGCGCAAAAATGCACGCTACTCCTCTATCGATATGGAGCAGCGTGCATCTGTTCAGTCTAAAGAGCTTCCTTCAGCGGAAACTTAGCCCCCTCCGCCAAGCGGAATACGAAAACCTACATTGAAAAGGGATTGCTCACTGTTCACGCCCAAAGTCGCAGGCAACAGGTTAACATCATAATCCCCGCGATCTGTATTCCGGTAAGTATATTGGCCAAAAACCTCAAATGACGGGCTTAGCTTATACGTCACACCAGCCATGGCCTGATAGGCAAAGCGCGTCTTTTTATCATCGACAACATCAATCCCAGAGGGCGCATATTCCACATCCTGCCGGGTAAAGCCAACACCCGCTCCGACATAGGGCACCAAAGTCTCGCTAACCTTGAAATCATAGAGCGCATTGGCGAACAGGCCATAGTTTTTAATCTGTCCGTCATCGGTGCTCAAAACCGCTCCAACCGTTGGATTGGCTGCATCCGCTGCGCCACGTGTCAAAACAGCGGAATCAACGGCGTCAATCACCGTTCCACCCACCGCCAAGTCCCTGTGCAGATCAACGTTGGCTTTATTATAAAAGCCTTGCAGCTCGAACCGCAAGCCGTTGTCGAGGCGATAACCAGCCAGCAAATTGAGATCGAGGCCGTTGTTCAGCTCGGTTGTCCAATCGAGATCCGTACCGGATGCTATGGCGTCGAAATCGGCCGTCGCCGCAACATCAGTATCAAACTCGCCGCGATTTTTAGAATTACTCGGCAAGTTAAGCCCTGCCGATGCTCCTACATAAGGCTCTCCGGCATGAGCGGCACCGCCAAAAGCCAGAGACGTTCCGGCCGCCAGGATTGCAACTAGTTTTAATGAACTACGCATAATCAACTCCAAACCCCTGTTCGGTGTTGCCCCGCTCGGACGAGATGGTCATGCGCCTGACTATTTCAATAAGAAGATAACTCAATCTGTCGCAAAAAACGCCCGAGTTTGGAGCTTTTTGCGTCCGCCAGCCCTCTATAGTGACCGTATTGCATCACATCATCTGTAGATAGGAGCAGTTATTGCGGCTAGTAAATGCCGCCTTCGTCTTGAAGGAAGTCATTATCATTTTGGGCTGGCCGGTTGCTGCGTGCGTTATTTGCATCCCGATTACGGGCCGCGATTTTTGCAGCCCTAATTTGCGCTTTTTGGGCCTCGAGGCGGGCGAGTAATTCTTCCTTGCGGATAGAACGCCGTGGTTCAGTTTCTGGCTTGAATACATCCCATATTACGGCAGATCGTGGATCATCCGATGGCCAGCCACCAAAGACACGTTTTCCGCTTTTGCGGTCCACCCGAACCATGCGGATACCGCGCGGCGCAACAAAGGGCGTCTTCGGCATGCCGGCCATAGCTTTCTGCGCAAATTCTTTGAAAATTGGCGCTGCCAATGTACCACCCTGCGCATAGCCACCCATATTGGCCGGCTGATCGAATCCCATATAGACCCCGGCAACCATATCTGGTGATCCGCCTACGAACCAAACGTTGGTTGGACCGCTGGCCGTTCCCGTTTTACCAAAGAGCGGACGGTTCAGGCTTTTCAAATTTTGCGCGGTCCCGCGGGTAATAACCCCTTCAAGAATATTGACCATTTGATAAGCCGTCATAGGATCCATCAATTGTTTGCCGGCTGGCCGGGGCCGCGGCATTGGTTCGCCATTCCAATCATCCTGATTGCAATCTTCACAAATACGCTTGTCGGCCCGGAAAATAACTTTGCCTTTACGGTCTTGAACAAAATCAATGACGGTGGGTTTTAACTCGCGACCGTGATTGACAAGCATTGAATAGGCGTTGGTGAGCTTTGCAACCGTAGTGTCTCCAGCGCCCAACGCGAAGGCGAGATAGGGTTTATAGTCACCGATGCCCATGGTCTTGATGGTTTCGACGACATTATCCATGCCAGCATCATTGGCGGCACGGACGGTCATTAAGTTACGAGATTGTTCGACGCCCCAGCGCAAAGTCTGTTCCCCTGCTCCACGAGATCCGCCAAAGTTTCGGAAACATTTCCGGCCCAATGCAGCAGACTGGTAAACGCAAAACGGACTATCGACAATAATCGTTGCGGGCGTCATGCCCTGATCCAAAGCTGTCGCATAGACAAACGGCTTGATCGTCGAACCGGGCTGACGTTCCGCCTGAGTGGCCCGGTTGAACGAGCTCATTCGGTCGTCAAAACCGCCCTGCATCGCCCAGATACGTCCGTTACGCGGATTTTGAACGACCATACCGCCGGAAACTTTGGGAACACTGCGTAAAATGTAGCTGCTGCCACCCGCGGGGCTAACCGCGATAATATCACCGGCGGCAAGCTTGCTGGGCGCACTACCAAGACGGCCGGTTGTGCCGTCGGTAAAACCGATTTCAGCGCCATTGCCTTGACGGTTCAACGCAACAGCAATCCGCCAGTCGGCATGGTCCGTATTGATAAAGGTCGAAGCCAACCGCTGTGACCATTTGTCGTCAATCTCGATTTTGTTGATCGGACCGCTCCAGCCCTTACCGCGACTATATCGCAGCAAACCGGTGCGCAGGGCATCCTTGGTATATTCTTGTAGTTCAGGATTAAGCGATGTGCGGACCCATAAGCCGCCGGAATATACACTGTAAGGACCAGCTTCTTCATTCTCGCCGAACTGCTCGATCAATTGGCGGCGGACTTCTTCTATATAATATCCGCCTACACGCTCAAACCGCGCGCCGCGCGAGCGGATCGCCCCCAATGGCTGCGCGACTGCTAAGTCATGCTGCTCTTTCTTGATCCAGCCATTTTCAAGCATCCGGCCTAAAGCCCAGTCGCGGCGATTAACCGCGCGTTGTTCGTTATTTTCGGGGCGATAGTTGGATGGACCCTTCGGCAAAATCGCCAGATAGGCCATTTCATGCAGTGCTAGTTCATCGACATCCTTACCGAAATAGGCCTGTGCTGCGGCCTGCACACCATAGGCGTTTCGACCCAGGAATATCTGATTGAGATAAAGCTCGAGAATCTCCTGCTTGGTCAGCACTTCTTCGATCCGGTAAGCAAGAAGCGCCTCCCGCACTTTCCGGCGGTAAGAGACCTCGTTGGTCAGCAACAGGTTTTTGGCAACCTGTTGGGTTATAGTCGACGCGCCAATCGGTCGGCCGCTGCTGGAAATATTGGTAACAATCGCCGTTGCAATGCCGGGATAATCAAGGCCACCATGTTCAAAAAACGTCCGGTCCTCTGCGGCCAGATAAGCGCGGACCAACAAGGCAGGATATTCCGCATATTCTAACTGGACACGCCGTTCCCGGGCATAGCTGTGAACCGGTTCGCCATCATAAGCGCGCACCATTGTTGGCAGCGGGGGTTCATATTGCTGTAAAGTTTTTGCGTCAGGCAGGTCTCGCGCGAAAATGACCCAGATCAGCAACCAAGCCAATAAGCAAAGCCCGATGAACACCAGAAACAGGCGAAATAATCGCCTTTGCCATAGCTTTTCCAAGCGGCTAAAAAAACCGCCAGCATTGCGTTCCAGCTTGTAAGCCAGACTTTCTGGTGCTCCAGCGCCATCATTATCAGGTATATTGTCGACCATATGCTGCGCTATCTAGCACTATCAGAAGCATTTTCCAGCGAATATCGACGAAAAATTACATTGGTTCGACATGGGACAAGAGCGGCGGCAAAGTTACTGCGCTCAAAGCCTTCCGAACATATGATTGAAAACAGATGGGCAACTACCGTTGCGCCAATTTCCGAGCGAAATGCGCTTCAATCGCATTCGCGATGCCGATCGCGACTTTTGATTGCCCCGCACGAGAGCTCAACAATGCAACATCTTCTTTGTTGGTCAGATAGCCGCTTTCAAACAAAACCGAAGGCGTATCCGGCGCTTTCAGCACAACCAAAGATGCAAATCGATGCGGGTTGGTCCGAAATTTGATCATCCGCTCGCCTTCACGGATTAGCAATTTGGCAAAATCTGCAGATACGTTCATCGTCTCACGCTGCGTTAAATCGATCAAGATAGAGGATACATCCTGATTAGCGCCGCCGAGATTGACGCCATTGATAATGTTCGCCCGATTCTCACGTGCTGCCAATTTGGCGGCTTCCCGATCAGAAGCAACCTCAGACAGTGTGTAGACGGTTGCGCCCGCGGCGGACTGGTTCCCCGCAGAATCAGCATGAATGGAGATAAATAGATCAGCATCCAGCCGCCGCGCAATACCATAGCGTTCCTGAAGCACGAGATATTTATCGGAGTCGCGGGTCATCGCAACCCGCACGCGTCCGCTGGCGACCAGCTGGTCACGAACAGCCCGCGAGATAGCGAGCGTAATATTCTTCTCGCGTTGACTACCGTGAGGCGAAATGGCGCCAGGATCATGTCCGCCATGCCCGGCATCAATAACGACCAAAGGGCGACTTTTGTCCTTCGGGCCGCTAATTTTCGGCAAAGCCACATTGTCCTGAGGCTTCCCGAGCGGGACTTTCACACTATAACTGTTTTTCGGCGGTTCTGCACGAAACTTAGTTGGTGGCAAAAAAGACTTACGGCCTTTCCCGGCCACATGACCACCAACAGACCGGAGGCTCAGCTTTAAGCTTTTGCCATCAGCAGAAAAACCACCACCAGTGATAACCGCTGGCCGATCCAGATCAAAAACAATCCTTGCGGTATTGGGGTCATATTGCCCCTGCCGAACAGATTTGACCATTCCGGTGGCGCGGCCGCCATGGCCAGCCTTACCACCTTTAATATCGACAGCAATTCGGTCCGGACCGACCAAAGAGAAGGTTGATGCGCCTTCAACGAGCCCATCAAAAGAAACGGTGATTTGGCCATCATTGCTATCTATGCGGCTAACAGATCCCGCATTTGCAGAGCTTAGGGTCAATAGCGAAGAAGCTAATATTGCTGCGAAAGGCATAGCGGTCTTATGCAATGCGCCTGCCATCTCGGTCCAGTTAAAATTCATCTCGGCTACAACACCCCTAGTTTTTCGCCGCAAATCGCGGTGAAAACTCTATTAAGGATGTAATCGTAATCTCGCGTAAAATGAGTTGGTTAACGGCCGGTTTACCCTGTTCTAATCGAGTCCAGCAGCGATCCGATGACGGAAGAAAAATAGTAGTCCGATCCGGCGATAGTTTGTGTTGCCGATTTGCTATTGCAGTGCTAGCACCCCACCTGTGTTGTTCGAGAATTTCTCGCAATGGCACAAGCTAAGCTGGATTTCTATCCAGCTCATACAGGTTGAAGCGACATGAGGCATGACATCTCCGGCTCCGAAACTCTTCCACAGGGAATTGTTTTTATGGACGGAAAGACCCTGGCTAACGGCCCGGGCCATGCATTTGTTGCAGACACATTTTTTTCAAAACTATTTGAACTTAACCGGATGACGCCGCCCGCTCCCCCTATTTCGGCAGCGCGCAAGAAGACGTCATCCCTTTTACATTGCATGGTCCCGCCGGGAGCATTCCCGCCGCATCATGCCAGGAGTATATTTAATGACAACGCGCATGTTAATCGACGCGCGCCACCAGGAAGAAACCCGAGTGGCAGTCGTAAAAGGGAACAAAATTGAAGAATTCGACTTCGAATCTTCGGAACATAAACAGTTAAAAGGCAATATATATCTAGCAAAAGTGACGCGAGTAGAACCCTCGCTCCAAGCCGCATTCGTGGATTACGGCGGTAATCGCCACGGCTTTTTGGCCTTTAGTGAAATCCATCCTGACTATTATCAAATTCCAAAAGAAGATCGCGAACGCCTGCTTGCCGAAGAGGCGGAGCATGCTGCAGAAGAAGCTCAATTACGCGAGCGCGAAGAAGAAGATGGCGAGGGACCGGCAGACGTTATCGCTTCTGAAGCAACTGAAGAACTAGATGACGGCGTAGAGGATGTCGAAAAAGACGAAAGCGTTGATACTATTGACGTCACCGAAGGTGAAGTACCCGCCGAAGACGCCAGCGATGATGACGACGACGATGAAGACAATAATGATGATAATGCGTCGGATGAAGAGTCAGCAAAAGATGATGCCAAACCGAATAGCCGCGGCGGACGCGGCAAAGGCCGTAATCGTGGACGCGGTGGCCGTGGCGGCAAAGGCAATGTAGCCAAAGCGAGCGACCAAGCCCGCCAGAAACGTATGGCACTGCGCAAACGTTACAAAATTCAAGACGTTATCCAACGTCGTCAGGTCGTCTTGGTGCAAGTCGTCAAGGAAGAACGCGGTAATAAGGGCGCAGCTCTCACCAGCTATCTGAGCCTTGCTGGCCGTTATTGCGTGCTTATGCCGAACACGTCCCATGGCGGCGGTATCAGCCGGAAAATCAACAATGCCGGTGATCGCAAGCGGTTGAAGACCATCATAGCTGACCTCAATCTGCCTAACACAATGGGCTGTATCGTGCGGACCGCAGGGCTGTCCCGCACCAAACCAGAAATTAAACGCGACTTTGATTATTTGGCGCGGCTCTGGGATGAAGTTCGGGAAAATACCTTAGGTGCGGTGGCGCCCAAATTGATCCATAGCGATAGTGATCTGATCAAACGCGCCATACGCGATATTTACAATCGTGAGATTGAAGAAGTATTGGTCGAGGGCGTCGATGGTTATGCTGCCGCCAAGAACTTCATGAAATTGCTGATGCCGAGCCACAGCCGCCGGGTCAAAAGCTATGCCGACCCGGTATCGCTGTTTCAACGCTATGGCGTCGAAGACCAGCTTTCGGCTATGTATCAACCTGAGGTACAGCTAAAATCGGGCGGTTATCTTGTAATCAATCCGACTGAGGCATTGGTGTCGATCGATATTAACTCGGGCCGGTCTACGCGGGAACATGGCATCGAAGCCACTGCCGTAAAAACCAACCTTGAGGCGGCAGCAGAAATTGCTCGCCAATTGCGTCTGCGCGATATGGCTGGCTTGGTAGTAATCGATTTCATCGACATGGACCGCCATGGTAATATCCGTAAAGTCGAACGAGCAATGCGCGATGCGTTGAAAAACGATCGCGCGCGCATCCAAGTTGGCCGTATCTCAAGCTTTGGCTTGCTAGAAATGAGCCGCCAACGTTTGCGTACCGGGGTTTTGGAAGCATCAACCAAAGTCTGTCCGCATTGCGAAGGCACAGGACTTGTCCGTACTGCCTCGTCTTCCGCGCTTTCAGCACTAAGATTGCTTGAGGAAGAAGCTGCGAAAGGCAAAGCCAGCCAGATCACGCTTACCGCTAGTCAGGAAGCGACTATTTATGTGTTGAATAGTAAACGGCATGAAATCGATGACATCGAAAAACGCTATGGTGTTTCGATTGCAATCACACCGGACGGTGAAATTGAAGGTGCCCGCATGGAAGTCAAAGGCTCTGGCGGTCCACCCAAAAATGCTCCAAAATTCGAACCCATTATAGACGAAGACGACGAAGATGAGATTGTCGATGTCGCGGAACGGGAAGAAGAAGAAACCGAAGAGCGTCCACGCAAGCGTCGCCGTCGACGCGGACGACGTGGACGCGGTGCTGATCGTAACAACGAAGCTCGGGACGCCGATAGTCGCGAGGGCGATCATCAGTCAGGAGATGTCTCCGAGACAGAAGCCTCAGAGCAAACCAGTAATGATGATGGCGACAAGCCAAAACCACGCCGTTCACGTGGCGGACGCAACCGCAAACCAGCTGGTAATGAAGCGGCTGCTGTAGAAGGCACGGAAGCACCACCGGTAGAAACCAACTCTGATGATGCTGCGGAACCAGCAGAAAAGCCGAAAAGGGCAAGTCGTTCGCGCAAGAAAGTCGACCCGCCCACTGCAGCATCTGAAGATGCGCCAGCAGCAGGCAAAGGGGCAGCAGAACAGGCCGAAGAAAAGCCGAAACGCCGCCGCGCTCCGCGCAAAGCGAAAGCGGCTTCTGAAACAGTGGATGGTTCAACCGAAACCGCTGATGCAGCAAAAGCTGAAAAACCGGCAGCCAAAAAGGCGCCGCGATCAAGAGCCAAGAAAGCCGATGCTGCTGACACGGACACTTCCGAGAAACCGGTCACGAAATCTGCTGCTAAGTCTACTCCTAAGAAGGCAGTTGCTAAAAAGCCAGCCGCTAAAAAAGTGACGGAAGAAGTGGCTAAGAATACGCCAAAAGACACTGCGAAAGATATCGGTTCAGAGAAAACCGCTCAACCCCGCGGCGGCTGGTGGCAACGCACCTTTGGTTGATATAGATGTTCCGGTTTCCGTGCCTCGCGGTGCGGAAACCGGTTACTATTTCATCGGACGTTCAGCCTAGCTTGGCCAATAGGAAGGTATATTCGCAAGAATTTTATTAAGAGGAAATTCCAAAGGAAATCTATGTCATCGCCGAATGATAATATTCGCAAGCCCTTGGGTAGCTTCTCTTTAGCCCGCATAGGGCAGCTGATAACCGCCTTGTTAACGATGATCGCGGTGACAGTACAACCCGTTGCGGCACAATCTATTCTTCGTGACGCAGAAACCGAGGCGTTGTTTAGCGACATGGTCGCGCCCTTAGTCGCCGTGTCAGAACTCGACGCCAAAGATGTCGAAGTGATCTTGATCAACAGCAGCCAGATCAATGCCTTTGTGGCTGGCGGACAGCGCATGTTTTTTTATTCAGGTACCATTGAAGCTGCCGATAGCGCCGTTGAAATTCAAGGCATCATGGCACATGAGCTTGGTCATATTACTGGCGGTCATATCATCCGCTTTGACGAAGGTATCAAAACCGCAACCGGCATTACCATTCTCAGCCTTATATTGGGCGCCGCGGCCATTGCCGCTGGTGCTGGCGATGCGGGTGCCGGTATATTGGCGGCGGGCCAACAGGCCGCGACGGGCAAATTTCTGGCTTTTAGCCGGATTCAGGAACGCAGCGCGGATAGCGCGGGTGCACGCTATTTATCTGGCGCGGGTATTACGGGCAAAGGCTCGATTGATTTTTTCAAAAAGCTACAAAATTACGAATTCCGTCTCGGCATTCCGCAGGAAGATAGCTATGGACGAACCCATCCATTGTCCGGCGAACGTGTGTCCCTGCTCCGTGATGTTTATCAAGCTGATCCCGCATGGGATACGCCAGCTAATCCCGATATTGAAGAGCGGTTTCAACGAGTGAAGGCGAAACTGCTGGGCTTTACCAACGAACCGGCTGTAACGCTGCGCAAATTTCCAGAGAGCGACCAGAGCGTGCCAGCACGCTATGCCCGTGCTTATGCTTGGCACAAAAGCGCTTATCCTGATCGCGCCTTGTTGGAGGTGAACAACCTTTTGGAGGATGCGCCAAATGACCCTTATTTCTTGGAATTGCACGGACAGATATTGCTCGAGTCCGGCAAACCGGCACAAGCAATCGCTTCTCTGCGCAAAGCCGTACGGCTGACGAATAATCAACCGCTTATCGCCAGTCTCTTTGGTCACGCATTAATCGCAACCGAAGATGACACTCATTTTGAAGAAGCGCAGCGCGTGCTGAAAGCCGCTGTAGTCAAGGATAACCGAAATCCTTTCGCTTGGTATCAGCTGGGCGTCGTCTATTCCCAGCAAGGTGATATTCCACGGGCGCAATTAGCAACGGCAGAAAGCGCGCTCTTACAACGCAACTATGGTAGCGCCATCCGGAGCTCGCAAATTGCCATGTCAGGCATCCCGGAAAATACACCCGAATGGATCCGTGCGCAGGATATTTCTCTAATCGCAAAGAACGAATTTGAACGGTCAGACCGACGCCGTCGGTAACCATCCGGCAGGCGATATTCGTTCAACATCTGTAACAAATGTGGACAAGTGGACGAAGCTCCGACAAGGAAGCTTTGTTTTTTGAATTGGAAGAACGTGGAAAATACAAACAGGAAGTGGATGATTATGGCAGGTGGCAGTTTGGCCATAGCAGCGGCTGCGGCCGTCTGGTTCATGCAGATGGGTAGTATCTCGGCAAGCGACGATGCTGCACAAGCGGCCCTAGCAGCAGGTATTGATAGCAAGGAACAAGCAGCGATCGAAGCCATTGTCCGCGACTATATTCTCAAAAATCCCGAAATCATTCCTGAAGCCGTCGAGATATTACAAACCCGGCAAAAGGCGCAGGCGATTAACGAAATTCGGAAAGACATTGAAGCACCGTTTGCTGGCGCCGCATTTGCCGGCAATCCGAATGGCGATGTTATTGTGGTCGAATATTCAGACTTTGCTTGCCCATATTGCAAACAGACCACGGCAGATATCGGCAGAATCTTGAAAGAAGACAAGAATATCAAAGTGGTGTTCCGCGAGCTTCCTATCCTAAGTGAAGCTAGCAACGATGCGGCGCTGATGGCGCTGGCCGCGGCCAAGCAGGGTAAGTATTTTGCCTTTCATAAAACCATGTTCGCAACCGGACGGCCTACCCCTTCCACAATCGAAAATGCCGCAAAGGAGGTAGGCATCGACATGACCGCCGCGCGTAAATTTATGGCGACGCCGGAAGCCCAAAAAGAGCTGCAAAATAACATCGAAATAGCGCGCAAATTGCAATTCACCGGAACGCCGGCCTTTGTGGTCGGCAACCAAACCGAAGTCGGGGCAATCGGCTATGATGGCTTGAAACAGATGATCGCAAAGGCCCGCGGGTCAAAATAACTTTAGCCTCAGGCGGCAATCGCCAACCGGGATTTATTCGCTTTCCGGCCGCCCTTTGAAGCCTTGTGCGACGACATACCATTCGGAAGACCCTTTGCGGCTTGCAGGCGGTTTCGCATGTTTCACCGTTTTGAAATGCTTTTTAAGCAAGGCAAGCAGATCATTATCTGTTCCACCAGCCAGAACCTTGGCGACAAATGCTCCACCTTCTTGCAAATTTTCGACTGCAAAATAGGCCCCTGCCTCGACCAGTCCCATAGTGCGCAAATGGTCCGTCTGTTGATGTCCCACGGTATTTGCCGCCATATCCGACAAAACGAGATCGGGGGCACAGCCCAGCGCGTCGATTAGCTTATCTGGCGCGCTGTCATCCATGAAATCCATTTCAAAAATCGTGACGCCTTCAATGGCATCTACCGGCAATATATCGATCCCAACGATCTTTGCTTTCGGAACAAATTTGCGGATGACCTGTGCCCAGCCGCCCGGCGCTATACCCAAATCGACCACCGCTTTGGCTTTACGAACAAATTTAAAGCGTTCGTCCAGCTCCAATATCTTGTAAGCCGCTCGCGAACGATAGCCGTCGGCCTTTGCCTGTTTGACATAAGGATCATTCAGTTGCCGCTCCAACCAACGCGTAGACCCGATTTTCCGACCTTTGGCGGTCTTCACTCGCTCTCTTTGTCCTGATCTGCCTCTACTCATATTGCTGCCCTGTTCATGATCGGCGCTTTCGTTCGTTAGATGACATCAGCGACCGCAATATGCCTTCTCTGATCCCGCGATCGGCCACACCGACACGACTGGCTGGCCAGATGTCGAGAATGGAATCAAGTATCGCGCAGCCGCCAACAACCAAGTCAGCACGCTCTTTGCCGATACAGGGAATCGCTGCGCGCTCGTCCGGTGAACATGCTGCGAGCATTGCACTAATGTCTCGCATTGAATCCGCCGGGACAATCAAACCGTCAATGACTTTGCGGTCATAATGAGGGAGTTTAAGATGCAGGCTCGCAAGCGTTGTTACCGTTCCACTCGTTCCGAGCAACCGATAATCGCTGTTGTCGGATAGCGGCAAGCCACTGGCAAATTCCGCAAAGCTCTGTGTCACACGGGCGCGCATATTGGCATAAGCTTGCTCGCGGGCCGACGCGTCATTGCCATCATATTTCTCGCTCTCGGTGAGTGAGACAACGCCCCATGGCGCGCTCAACCAATCGATAATCTCGGGAGCCGCGCCTGACGTATCAACCAGCACGAGCTCTGTCGAACCGCCGCCAATATCGAAAATCAAGGCAGGCCCTTCGCCCGGTTCCAGCAAAATCTGGCATCCCAGAACGGCGAGCCGCGCTTCCTCTTCAGCGGTGATGATATCGAGAGCGATACCTGTTTCCTGCCTCACACGGTCAATAAATTTTTCGCCGTTACTTGCGCGGCGGCAAGCCTCTGTGGCCACGGACCTGGCAAGAGTCACATTGCGCCGCCTTAGCTTATCGGCACAGATGGACAATGCCGCGACGGCCCGGTCCATCGCACGGTTGCTGATGCGTCCAGTTTCAACCAGTCCCTCGCCCAATCGGACAACGCGGGAAAAGGCGTCGGTGACAATGAATCCATCTGACGAAGGTTTGGCGACCAATAATCGGCAATTATTTGTACCCAAATCAATTGCTGCATAAGATCGCAATTTGGGCCAACGGGCACCATTCTGCCGAGCAGGAGACGCATTTCGACTCCCATTTTTATATGTCGCCGCATGTTTCGGGCGGTCCGTGCGTGCCGATTTTCCGCCGTTCTGTCGTTGCGGCGATGGGGATGCTTCATCCGCCATGACCGTTACTCTTATATTTCTCCGGATCGGATAATACCGCCGGTACTTGTACACAGAGATAACCGCGGCTCAATCAATGTGCAAGAGTTTAGCGTCAAACATAGCTATCCGCTTGAGCATTTGAAAAACCTTGACCCACAATCCCGCTGGGCTTACAGCGCCCCCGGCACTCCCCTGTCGTATAATGGTAATACCACGGACTCTGACTCCGTTAATTGAGGTTCGAATCCTCACGGGGGATCCAGCTATCTCAACATTTTTCACAATCGGCGCGAGATCGGTGGGCACAATTGATGCTGTTGGATGCCATGTAACTCAGGAACGCTGATACTCTGGAGGCCCGACCCGGAATCGAACCGGGGTGCATGGATTTGCAATCCACTGCGTCACCACTCCGCCATCGGGCCGGAGAGGGGGCGCAATTGCTTCGATTTGCCTTCAATGTCAACCCTAACTTGCCCATTGCCATTGTTCAGGTTGGCGGAAAAAAAATGCCCTTACACGAGAAACGCTGAAATCCGCCTTGGCGGCGCCAGCAACTACGGCTAGAAGCGCATGAAAAACAACCGTACTGTATTGCCTTAATAATACAGAGATGGCATAGACAGAATATAAACACATCAAGGGTGGTATAGTGGGTCACGAAAATTTCAGAGAAATGCGCAAAGCGATGGTGGTTAGCCAATTGCGAACAACCGATGTCAGTGATCCTCGTGTCATTGCCGCAATGAGCCATGTGGCTCGTGAAGATTTTGTACCTACCGCATCGCGCGAAGTCGCATATTCTGATCGCGGCGTAAATATTGGTGAAGGCCGCGCGCTCAACGCCCCACTCGCGACCGGCCGCTTGCTAAATACTGCAGAGCTAACGAAAGACGATATGGTACTGCTCATCGGCGCTGCGACCGGATATACGGCGGCCGTCCTTGCTCAACTTGTCGGCGCAGTTATTGCCATCGAACAGTCAAGCAAACTGGTCACCAAGGCAAAGAAAAATCTTGCTCTCCTTAATAACGTTCGGATCGAAAAAGCAGCTCATGTTGACGGATATGCACAAGGTGCACCCTATTCCGTGATCATCATTGATGGCATCGTTGAGACGATGCCGGCTAATTTAGCCGAGCAACTAACCGCGGATGGTCGACTGGTAGGCGCGGTTATGGACAAAGGAGTGGCACGCCTTGTCATCGGCCATAAAGCGGGCGGTAGTATTGGCTATCAATATTTCGCAGATTGCGGAGGCGTCACCCTGCCCGGCTTTGAACAAGCCAAGAGTTTCAGTTTCTAATATGCGGGCATTCCTGCAAATATATACCGGGAGACGTTTTTTAATGAGTAAGCGCCATCTGTTGCTTAGCGCCGTCGCCATCGCGACCCTCTCCGCCCCGGCTAATGCCGACACATTGCGCGAAGCATTTGTTGCGGCCTACAAAACCAACCCCACATTGTCTGGCGCCCAGGCTGGGCAGCGCGCAGAAGACGAAAATGTAGCAATTGCCAAAGCCGATGGCCGTCCAAATTCAGGCTCACGTTTTAACTTCCAAGAAAATTTCCTGCGCAACTCCAACAGCTTTACAGCTCCCCTCCGACAAGTCAGTGCAGGCGGAGAGATCAATGTACCAATCTATTCCGGCGGCAGAGTAAAAAATGCCGTGCGAGCGGCAAAGACCCGAGTTATGGCCGGCCAATATGGCTTGCGCGGTACCGAGGCCAGCTTATTCAGCAGCGTCGTCGCGGCCTATATGGATGTAATGCGCGATGAAGCCGTAGTTAAACTAAACCGGGCCAATGTTGGCGTGCTTACCGTCAACTTGGAAGCGACCAGTGATCGTTTTGAAATTGGTGATCTGACCCGCACCGATGTTGCCCAATCCGAATCGCGACTGGAGGTTGCCAAGGGAGAACTGGAATCGGCCCGCGCTAATCTGATTAACAGTAAGGAAAATTATATCGCTTTGGTGGGACAGGTACCCGGCGCGCTGGAATCACCGCCACCACTTCCGAATCTACCGAAGACTCCGGATGAAGCGGCCGAAATTGCCTTACAATTTAATCCCGACCTGCTTGCAGCCAAAGAACGCAGCGCCGCTGCGGAAATCGACATTAAAGCTGCGCGCGGTGCCGTCAAACCAACAGTCGAGGCTTATGCGCAAGGCAGCTATGTAAACTTTCTGGATACTCTGGGCGGAAATATTTCCAACACAAACCTTGTTCAGGAACAATCCAATGCAGAAGCCGGGGTGCGCTTAACCGTTCCTATCTATCAAGGCGGCCGACCAGCAGCGCAAGTGCGGCAAGCACAGGCGCGATCTGGTCAAGCTTATGAACGGTTGATTGAAACTGAACGCGGCGTCATCGCGCAAACGCGCGCCGCCTATTCCAGTTGGCGTGCGTCGGAACGTGTCATTCAGTCGTCAGAACGGGCGGTAGCAGCTAGCGCGCTGTCCCTTGAAGGCGTGCGGGCAGAAAACAGCGTAGGCAATCGAACCATTCTCGACATTTTGAATGCCGAGCAGGAACTGCTCAATGCGCAGGTACAATTGGTCACAGCGCGGCGAAACAGTTATGTTGCCGGCTTTACCTTATTGGCTGCCATGGGCCGGGCAGAAGCTCGTGATCTTGGCCTCGAAGGTGGACCGTTATATGATCCGCAAGTCAATTATGACCGGGTTCAAAACCAGTTCTATGATTTTCAGAGCGATCCCAACCCTGAACCGCAAGCGACCCGAACCGTAGATACTCCGGCGCAAACGGCAGAGATTGAACCACTACCGGAATCAAAAGCACCAAATGAATAGCAATTGACTGACGCGTAGTTGCCGATACGGTGGTTATTGGGTTAAGGTGGGTTGATAGCAGATAGCTTTTGCTTTTATGAATTTGAGGATTTTTACATGACGAAGCAGAATAACGAATCGTCGATGGAAGAAATTTTGTCCTCCATTAAGCGCATCATCGCCGAAGATAAGGCGATCGAAACGGATCGTTCCTCTCAAAAAGATGAAGATGCTGCCCATGCAGAAGAGTCAGCGCCACATTTAAAATCTGTTCCAGACAATGTAACGCCAATTTCCCCTTTGCCGAAGGACATCACGGCAAAAACAGAAAGATTGAAAAAGCCAGCTATCAAAACCAGAGATGCCGATGAAGGGGTGCTGGAACTGACCAATGAGGTCAAGGACAATGGACCATCTTCCGCCCAAGGTGTTTTTGGCGACCGCCGCCAGCAAGACCGGCTAATTAATGATCAAAAGCTAGATTCGATGCGCCAATCACTTTCTGCGCTTGTGGCCATGGAGGGAACGAACAATCCTGCTCCGAAAAAGACCGCCGGCAATACTTCGCTAGAAGACCTTACGCGCGACCTCATGCGTCCGATGCTGAAAGAATGGCTCGATGAGAATTTACCCAAGCTGGTAGAGGAAATGGTCGCCCGTGAAATTCAACGGATTAACGACAAGTAGCGCCGCCGATACAATCACAATTGCCATAGTTTCCAGGCGTGCTAAGCCTGTGATCATGAAAACAATATCCAAAGCATCATGCATAACCCTGCTCATGGCAGGCACTTTACTTTCCAACCCAATCGCTTCCGCGAAACCAATGACAGCACAGGATCTGGCGACGCTGAAACGCGTTGGCGCGCCAACCATATCGCAGGACGAGAATTGGATTGCTTTTGGCGTTACCGAAACCGATCCCGAAAGCTATGAACGCTCAACCGCGCTTTACTTGCTTGACCTAACAACACCCAACGCAGCACCCGTACGCATCGCCGATAAAGCGGGTGCGAGCGAGCATAGTCCATCCTTTTCTGCCGATGGTAAAACGCTTTACTATCTGTCTGATGCTAGCAAGTCCGAACAGCTTTGGCAGATTGCGATAAACCAAGGCGGTCAGGAAGGCGAGCCGGTTCAAGCCAGTGACCTCAAAACCGATATCGCGGGTTTCAAACTGTCTCCGAAAGGCGACAAGGTCGCGATCTGGGGCGATATTGCAAAAAAATGCCAAACATTTGGTTGCGGTGAAACAGAAGGCGGAGATGGTAACAACGCCCTGCCCGGTCCGGGCACAGGCCGTGAATATGACGAATTGTTCGTCCGCCATTGGTCGAGCTGGGAAACCCCCGGTAATTATAGCCGCATATTTGGATTTGATTTGCAGGATGGCAAAGTAAACGGCAGCGGCAAGGCGCTGGATGGTGATCTAATAGGAGATAGTCCATCAAAACCATTTGGCGGCGGCGAAGAAATTTCGTGGTCACCAAGCGGAAGTGGTTTGGCTTTCACATTGCGCAAAGCAGACCGCAACGAGCCCAAGTCAACGGATTTAAACATCTACGGCGTCGGTATTGACAGACCAGACCCCAAACCAATGCCGGGAAATGGGGATGCAACCGATAACCTGCCAGCTTTCTCTCCCGATGACAAATGGCTGGCGTGGGCAGCAATGGAACGTCCTGGATATGAAAGCGATCATATGGTCGTCAAACTGCTAAAAAAGGGTGAGAAAGAACCGCTGGAATTAACGGGTGACTGGGATCGCTCTGTGAGTTCGATAGCGTGGACCAAGGACAGCAAAGCACTGATTGTTACGGCAGCGGAGATTCTTGATTATGCCGCGTTTCATGTCGATATAGCAGATGGGAAAGTGACCCGCCTGACGAAAACTGGCCGGGTGGGAAATATTACGCCGCTCAAAGACGGTTCAATGATTTTCACGAAGAGAAGCCTGCAGACACCCGATGATATTTATCGCAGGGCGGCTGACGGAACCGTGACGCAGCTGACCAATATCAATGGGAAAGCGTTAGCGGAAATTGACGAAGTTTCCGTGCAACGGTTTGATTTTAAGGGCGCTGGAGGCGATCAGGTCTGGGGTCAGATCATCAAACCGAAAGGCGCCAAGGGCAAGCTGCCAATGGCCTTTCTGGTCCATGGCGGACCGCAGGGCAGCTTTGGTGATAGCTGGTCAACCCGTTGGAATCCCAAGGTAATGGCGGCGCAGGGCTATGCCGTTGTGACTATCGATTTTCATGGCTCTACCGGATATGGACAAGCCTTTACCGACAGCATTAATCAGGATTGGGGCGGTAAACCGCTCGAAGACCTGAAACTGGGTTACGCAGCAGCGCTCAAAATTGACAAGCAGATTGATGGGACACGATCCTGCGCATTGGGTGCCTCTTATGGCGGCTATATGATGAACTGGATTTCGGGCCAGTGGCCGGATCAGTTTGACTGTATCATCAACCATGCCGGTGTCTTTGACCTGCGTTCCATGGCACTGAGCACCGAAGAGCTATGGTTCGACCAGTGGGACCATGGCGGCCCTTGGACAACCCGGCCCAACCCGGAAAAATGGAACCCGGTCAATCATATCGACAAATGGAAGACACCCACGCTCGTCATTCACGGCGAAAAGGATTTCCGCATTCCCTACACGCAGAGCCTGATGGCGTTCACTGCGCTTCAGGAAAATAATGTTCCGTCAAAATTGCTAATTTTCCCGGATGAAAACCACTGGGTGCTGAAAGGTAAAAATAGCATACAATGGCACAATGCCGTGTTTGACTGGATGAACAAATGGACAAAGGAAAGTGACAAGTGAGCTTTTTCCCAACCCAAAAAGATGGCGACACCATGATCGTCACCCTAACCAACGCCCCGCGCAATACGCTGTCTTCAGAATTGCTGGAGGAAGGCATCAGCGTCTTTGAAAAGCTGGCACAGGATAAACCCAAGGGCGGCGTGGTTCTGACCGGCGCTGGCGAACATTTCACCTGCGGGATGGATACCAAGATCGCCGCGTCTTTGGATGAAGCTGGCCAACAGCGCGCAATTACGGCCATTAATGCTTATGCTGCAGCACTCCACCGCCTGCCCGGCGCGCTCGTCTGCGCGGTCAATGGCAATGCCATTGGTGCTGGCGGGATCATGATGTTATGTGCTGACTGGATTTATGCCGCCTCAGGCAATTATAAAATCGGATTGCCGGAGGCCAAGGCCGGCCTGCCCTTTCCACCCGTCCCGCAAGCAATATTGGACCATTGGCTGGAACCATCATGGCGGCGGCGACTGGCGCTGTCGAGCATGTTGCTGAAACCCAATGAAGCCATTGGCGCTGGATTGGTGGAAGCAACCCTCATGCCCGGCGATTTGATCGAGAAATCCGTGGCCAAGGCGCGTGAGTTAAATGCCCAACCGGCCTTCGCCGCCTGCAAACGCCAATTGCGCGCCAAAGCCAATGCCGAAATTGATGCAATTTTGCACGGTTGAATAACGGCGCAAGCGCTGGCAAAGGCAGCGCATGACATTAGATAAAAATTTCGACCCGGCGGCCATTGAACAACGCTGGTATGCGCATTGGGAACAATCCGGCCAGTTTCGCCCTGAACGCGGCGATGCGGAGCCGTTTACGATCGTCAATCCACCGCCAAACGTCACCGGAAGTTTGCACATTGGTCACGCGCTCGACAATACGTTGCAGGATATCATCATCCGCCATGAACGGCTGAAGGGCAAAGATGCGCTTTGGGTTGTCGGCATGGACCATGCCGGGATCGCGACGCAAATGGTTGTCGAACGGCAAATGAACGAGCGCCAGCAAAAGCGCACCGATTTTACCCGCGAAGAATTTGTCGAAAAAGTCTGGGAATGGAAAGAGGAATCCGGTGGCACAATCACCGGCCAACTCCGCCGTCTCGGCTGTTCGATGGACTGGTCAAACGAGCGCTTCACCATGGATGACGGCATGAACGAAGCCGTTCTCAAGGTGTTTGTTGATCTTTATAATGATGGCCTGATCTATCGCGACAAACGCTTGGTCAACTGGGATCCGGCGCTGAAAACCGCAATTTCCGATCTGGAAGTCGAGACCACCGATACCAAGGGCCATTTCTGGCATTTCAAATATCCGCTGGCTGACGGCGTGACGCTCGAGAACGGGCAGGACTATATCGAAGTTGCCACCACCCGGCCCGAGACCATGCTCGCCGATATGGCGGTTGCCGTGCACCCTAGTGACGAGCGCTATCAAAGCGTCATCGGCAAAGAGATCGAGCAACCGATTACCGGACGGCGCTTCAAGATTGTGGCAGACGAACATGCTGATCCGGAACTGGGCAGCGGCGCAGTGAAGATTACACCGGGCCATGATTTCAACGATTTCGAGGTCGGGAAACGGGCCGGTTTTGCGGCGGGCGAGATGCTCAACATGCTCGATGGTGAAGCCAATGTTTGCCAGAGTGCGGACGGTCTGGTTCCGGAAGAATTTATCGGCCTGCATCGCTTCAAGAAAGACGGCGTCGCTGGCGCGCGCGAACTTGTCGTTCAGCGGATGAAAGAACTGGGATGCCTGATCCCGCATGTCACCAAGAACAAAGAAGGCGAGACGCAAGAGCATGATGCCGAACCGCGCACGATTGCGACACCTTTTGGCGATCGCGGCGGCGTGGTGATTGAGCCTTGGCTGACCGACCAATGGTATGTTGATGCAAAGACATTGGCGCAGCCTGCGATCAGGGCCGTACGTGATGGCAGTATCGAAATTGTTCCCAAGACCTGGGAGAAAACCTGGTTCAACTGGATGGAGAATATCCAGCCTTGGTGTGTATCCCGTCAGCTGTGGTGGGGGCACCGGATCCCGGCCTGGTTTGACGACAATGGCAAAATCTATGTCGCGGAAGATGAAGCCGCCGCGCAGAAACAGGCGGGCGAAGGCGTTGCGCTTACCCGCGACCCTGACGTTCTCGACACATGGTTCTCCTCTGCCCTTTGGCCCTTCGGCACCCTCGGCTGGCCGGAGCAAACCGAAGACCTCAAGCGCCATTACCCCAATGACCTGCTGATCTCCGGTTTTGACATCCTGTTCTTCTGGGATGCGCGGATGGCGATGCAGGGCATCCAGTTTATGAAAGACGTTCCGTGGAAGCGGCTCTATCTCCACGGGCTGGTCCGCGCCGAAGATGGTTCGAAAATGTCCAAGTCCAAGGGCAATGTGGTCGATCCACTCGGCCTGATTGATCAATATGGCGCCGATGCGCTGCGCTTCTTCATGGCCGCGATGGAAAGCCAAGGCCGTGACATTAAAATGGATGACAAGCGCGTCGAAGGCTATCGCAACTTTGCGACCAAACTATGGAATGCCTCGCGCTTCTGTGAAGTGAACGGCATTGGGGCGAGCAAGACGCTTCGCGCGCCAGAAGCCAAATTACCGGTCAACCGTTGGATCATTTCCGAAGTGACCGAGACCCTGGCCACGCTCGACAAGGCGCTGGGTGACTTGCGTTTTGATGCCGCGGCAAACACCATTTATCACTTCACATGGGACCGGTTCTGCGACTGGTATCTCGAACTGATCAAACCGATACTCAACCAAGACAAGTCCGTTAGTGGTGAGCCTGTCGAACCACGCCTATCCGAGGAACGCCCTTCGACAAGCTCAGGGCTAACGGATCTGGAAGAGACGAAACGGGTTGCCGGCTGGGTGCTCGACCAGATCATCGTCATGCTGCACCCGTTCATGCCGTTTATCACCGAAGAATTATGGCACAGCATGGCTTCCGAAACCGGTGGTCGGAACTATGACCTGATCGTCGCGAAATGGCCGGAGCCAAAAGCGGCAATTGATGCGGACGCGAAGGCAGAGGTCGATTGGTTGATCCGTTTGATCTCGGCAACCCGCACAGCAAAGGTCGAGCTCAATATCGCGCCGGGTACGAAGATGACTGCCCATGTCCGCGACAGTGATGACGCGTTGCAGGCACGCATTGCGCGGCAGGCATCCGCTCTCGACCGCGTTGGTAGATTGGAGAACTTCTCCTTTGATCCAGCGCCTGAAGGCGCGACGGCTCAGATCGTTATCGATGGCGCAACCTATGTGCTGCCGCTGGCTGGCGCGATTGATATTGACGCGGAAAAAGCGCGCCTGAATAAAGCGCTGGAAGCTGTATCCAAGGAAGCCAAATCTCTTGAGGGCCGTCTGGGTAACGCCAATTTTGTCGAGAAAGCCAAACCGGAAGCGGTTGAGAAAGCCCGCGCTGATCTGGCTGACAAAAGCGCGGAGGCTGAAAGGTTGCAAGCCGCGCTTGCACGTTTGGGGTAAGGTTTTTGCGCAAAGGACGCTAAGTTTCTCAAGAGGGCAGTTTATGGTCGATCTTGAAGGAATAGCGAGCCGGGTTATTGATACGGCTATGGGTGTGCATGTTGATTTGGGGCCGGGTTTGCTGGAATCGGTTTATGAGCAGGTTCTGGCTAATCGGTTGCGCAAACAAGGTATGACAGTTGACCGGCAGTTGCCGGTCGGTACGCGGATTGACGGTCTGGATTTTGCAGCCGCATTTCGTGCAGACATATTGGTGCAGAACGGCTTGCTGCTGGAAATCAAAGCTGTGGAACGGCTCTTCCCTATTCACACCCGTCAGACGCTCACCTATTTGCGGCTCATGAAACTGCCGCTGGGTCTGCTTATCAATTTCGGCGGCATCACCCTGAAAGAAGAACTCAAACGCGTAGCGAATAACTACCGCCTGCCCTGATCCATGAGATATCATTCTCAAATGTCTTCGCTGCCCTGTTCAAAACCTTCGTGCACTTTGCGTAAAACAAATCTGTAGCGCGGCTCTTTGAGTTTGGCGCAATTGATTCACGCGAAGGGCGCTAAGGTTTTGAAGAGGGCAGCTTTTGTGGTCGATCTTGTGGATAGAGCCAGTGGGGTGATTGATACGGCTATCGCCGGGAACAAGGACTTAAACGCGTAACGAACTACTACCGTCCCCCTGTTCCAATAGGCAGCAATCTCAATCTCCCTCGCTAACCTCCTCAAAATCCTCGCGCCCTTTGCGTAAAACAAATCCGCAACATAGTTCGGGTACAATTAACGAAGACAGTTAGAAACGACTTCTAGTTCGTATCCCCACGCCGCATTTTCTCTGCTGCTCTTCGCATTTCCGCAGCACCTTCGCGCATCTCTGCGGCACCGCGCCGAAACTCAGGGGCTTGCTGCAACAGCTCATCCGCCGTCATATTCCCTTCGTTCCACTTATTCTGTTTGACAGCTTCCGCCTCGCGAAAGGCAGCATCGCTTTCCAGCCGGTCTGCATAAGCTTCCATCTTGTCAGCACCGCGCAGCATTTTATCCGCGCCTTTTTCCATGCCTGTGGCACCTTTTGCCATACCGGCAGCAACCCTGGCTTCAATCTTCTGGGCCAGGTTTTTACTCCATTTTTTATCATATTTGTGCTTACCGTCATGCGCCTTGCTGGCAGCAAGAGGGGCGATTGACGTCATCGCAATGACGGCCAGTCCTGCAATTACTCCTGCGAATTTTCCAGTTGCCATTTTTCTTCTCCATTTAAACGGACCGGACATGATTTTCGATCCATCGACTACATATGTAATCGAATAAAATGGGAGTGCCATTGGTGTTCGACCAACAACCTATGAATAAAGACAAACTTGGGTTGGGCGCTAGCGTCCCTGGCTTCTCCAGCGCTTGATAACCCGCTGGATAATCTCTTCTTCGCCACCTTGTTCGCGCCATAGTTCGGAGAAGAGCGGATCTTCCGACGCCGGACGTTTTTCTTCGGCCAGATTGTCGAGAGATACCCGGATAGGAATTGCCACACCCTCACCGCAACAAATAATCTCGCGGTTTCTCAGTGCAGGAATCGAATCGAGAAAGCCACGCGCACCCTCTGGCATCGCAGCTTTCACAAAGGCTTGGTCGCGGTCATTGTTCAAACGCATCGACAAAATGGTACCGCATTGCGATAACACGCCTTCGGCCAAATCCGATGGTCGCTGCGTGATGAGGCCTAGCGAAACGCCGTATTTCCGGCCTTCCTTGGCGATCCGGCTGAGAATATCGCGGACACTGCTTTCGCCGGCAATATCATCATTGGGAATATAACGGTGAGCCTCTTCACAAACCAGCAAGATCGGCCGGCTCGGCTCGTTTTTTGCCCAGATGGAATAGTCAAATACCAACCGGCTCAAAACCGCGACCACTGTTGGGGTTATCTCGGAAGGTACCGCCGATACATCAATAATCGAAATCGGCTTCCCTTCGGCGGGAAGGCGGAAAATTTTCGCGATGAAATCGGCCATCGTATCGCCAACCAACATACCGGAGAACATGAAACTATAACGCGGATCGGCTTTGATCTCGTCAATCTTGGTCTTCAGCCGCATGAACGGCGCGGTGTTGGTGGATTTGTCGAGCTTACCCATCTCGTTCTGGATGATGTTCGTCAAATCGGACAACAGATAAGGCACCGGGCTATCCACGGTCAGCTTGGCTACGCCCTGCGCGGCCTGGCTTTTTGCCTTGGCGGCCAGCAAACATTTTGCAAGAATATCACAATCCATCTGTTTGGCATCGCCCGTCGACTGGACAAATACTTCACAATGTTCGCGAAAGTTCATCAACCAATAGGGCAAGTTCAGGTTGTTCACATCGAACAGGCGCCCGTTGGTTTTAAAAGCGGCGGAATATTCTCCGTGAGGATCGATCATCAAAATATGACCCTCTGGCGCAATGTCGCAAATTTTGTGCAGGATCAGCGCAGCCGATGTTGATTTACCGGTACCGGTTGAACCCAGCAACGCGAAATGCTTGCCCAGCATCGCATCGACATAGAGCGCGCCGCGAATATCGTCGGTTGGATAGACTTTACCGATCTCAACATTGGCGCGACCATCAGAGGCGTAAACCTGTTTCAGATCCGGGGTTGTTACCGCATAGATAACAGAACCGGGAACGGGATAGCGGGTCACACCGCGACGGAAATTATAGATATGTCCGGTCAAACGCTCTTCATCACCCTCGCCCAGAAAGTCAATTTCGGCAATGATCAGACCGGCCTGTCCTTCATAGAGTTTTTGCGTGCGGATATTGGCGAGCAACCATGTCTGGCCAACCCGGATTTTAACTTGGCTACCAACCTGACCGGCCATTTTGACCGTTGCATCAGGATGTTCGGTCAGACCAGCAAGAACCGCCGCGTCCATGACGATGCGTGATCCTGATCCGGCAATCTCAATCACTTCGCCGATTTTGTGGCCTTCGGTCCGTTTCGGTGTCGGTGTTGGCGCGTGGGACGCTATTGGCGTATCCACCTCGTCACCAACTGGAGAAGACGGCTGCGCCGCTGGAAAATTATGGGAACCCATATCTGACATGAAGGCGCAATCCTATATTGTTGATAGGCGCTCAGGATTACCCCCTCATGGTTAAGGAATATTTACCAGCCTTTCAAAAAGGCAATGCGCGCTTCAGACAAATGCTTTTGTCAGATTTTTCGGAAAAAATAGCCCGCTGCCCAGCCGAATAGGACAGAGATCAAAACCGCCAACAGACCGTAGATAAACCCGTTTTCCTGCGACAAATTGGTGATGAACCGCCCCAACCCGATCTTCTCAATCGTGATGTCCTTGATTTCTGCCGCTTCAACTCGGCCGTCGATGATGAGGAATGTCTCGGCAGAATATTTGCCAACCGGTACGCTGGCGGGCAGATTTATGCGGGCCTGATACAGGACGGAATCGGTAATTTCGACGGTGTTCGGCAAGTTTTTATACAAGCGACCACGGCGATTCAGATCGACCAGTCCGTTGGTAAAACGATCCAGTTCTTTGCTGTCAATCGCGCCCGCAGGCGATAGTTGCAGATGGTCGAGGCCGAGTTCATAAATATCCGCTGTCTTGTCATCGACAAGCTCCTCAATAGGTCGCGAGGAAGCGACGGCATAATAGCCGGGAGCCGACCGAAACTCACTACTGGCCGCATTAATCCAGATACCGGCAACCTGTTTCTTCTCTCGCAGGACAATCGATTCTGTTGGACCTTTTAAAACCACCACAATATCCGCGCGATCACGATTACGGGTTCCGGGAGGATATGTTATCGCGCCAAATAGCAAAAGCTGAGCGCCGTTAAAATCGCCCTTGATGCTGATCTTGTCCTGCGAGACATCAGGCACCAGCACTGGCGTATTGCCCAAGGTCATGAACAAGATGCCAAGGCTGCCCAATATGGTGGTCAATTTCGATCTCAAACCGGTCATAATGGCTGTACCGTAAAAATCTCGTCGGGCTGAAAACCGAGGCCCAGCGCCATACGCACGGCCACCAGCAGCACCATGATCGCTAGCGCCAGCCGCAAATATTCCGGCCGCATCCGTTGCGCAAATTTGGCACCCAATTGCGCGCCGGTAACACTTCCGATCAACAGCAGCCCGGCCAGAACAATATCGACTGCCCTTGTGGTCATGCTGTGCATCATAGTCGAAGCAATGGTCACGAATAATATCTGGAACAATGATGTGCCAACGACAACCTGCGCGCCCATGCCCAAGAGATACAACATCGCAGGAACCATAATAAACCCGCCGCCGACCCCAAGCAGCATGGTCAATATCCCGGTCATCAACCCCAGCATGAATGGAGCGATAGGAGAAATATAGAGTCCCGACCGATAAAACCGCCAACGCATCGGTAGATTTGCAACCAGCGGATGATGCCGCCGTTTACGGGCGGGCAATGGCTTACCGGACCGAACCGCTTTTACACTGCCCCAGGATTCTTTGGCCATCATCCCGCCGATACTGCCAAGCATCAGGACATATAACACCGAAATGACCGTATCAATCTGACCCCAGCTTTGCAGTATCTGAAACAGGCCCGTGCCAATAAACGTGCCGAATATTCCGCCAACGACGAGAACCGCTCCCATCCGGAAATCGACGCCTTTGCGCCGCATATGGGCAGCGACACCGGAAATACTAGCACCTGTTACCTGTGTCGATGCAGAAGCTGCCGCTACCGTTGGTGGAATGCCATAGAAGATCAAAAGCGGTGTCGTCAAAAACCCGCCGCCCACACCGAACATACCGGATAGGATACCCACCAGCCCACCGAGCAGCACAATGACAAATGCATCCACGGACAAATTGGCTATTGGGAGGTAAATATCCATATTTCCAAGGACTAATCTCTTTTCGTTACGGGATAAAGGGACTTGATCTCTACGGGACCAAGAAATTTGGAGGACCGATCCGAAACTGCGATTAAAAGCCGGTCAAAAACCGGTCGTCACGGTCACGGCGACACCCGAGTTTGGAACGGCATTGCCGCCAATCCGCTGCCGCCAATCCAGCGAGAAGCGCACATCCAATCCACTGATTGGGATGTCGGCGTTAACGCGCGGCCCGATATCTACCCGCCTCACCCCTTCCTGACCGCCGGCCCAGACCCCTGCCCCTGCCGTCATCCTATAATTGCCTTCATCCCATATTTCCCGTTGCAAGATTGCTGAGCCATCAAAAAAATAGCTGCTATCATCAGCCACTAGAAATCCGGCTTGACCATAAGTTTCGAAATTAATGTTGGCAACAAGCCTGTCAGGTCCGGTTCCTCCCGCGGCATAAAATGCTGTCCCCCGATCGCTGAGTTTTGTGGCTCCAACCCGTTGCTCTACGAACAGAGCTATTGGGATGTTCGTCCAAGGCTTTGTCTTGATACCAATAGCCGCTTCTTCTTCTCCGGCCGCCGACAAGGCGTTGGACGCCCGAACAAAAGCAGATAGATTGCGCTGCGGACCGCCCGTCAATCGATAGGTTAATATAGCGCCTGCTTGACTACCTCCATATTGTCCGCCGGGGGATTGCAGCGCCGCCGCTCTGCCTCCAAGCCCCGAACCACGGCCTTGGCGTCCAAAAACCCAGAAGTAACCCGAAAGCGGTTTTGATGATGGAGAAAAACTAGCCTCCCGCTCCGGTTCGGAAATCTCATGTGCTTGTCTTGGAAAAATGCTATTTGCCGGGCCGCGCGTCATGGACTTTCCATTGGATTTTCCAACCACGGAAGGCCGATCCAAGGGCGTTCTTAACCGGCTTGCCGGCAAAAGCGTCTGCCGCAAGCCCAAAAACGTCCTTTCAACAGAGTTATATTTCGAGGGAGCGGGCGACTTTTTTCCAAGTCCATGGTGGCGCTGATGGCGCGACGAACTGCGTGGCGGCGTTATCAAATTGGTCGGCTGCACCGTTGCAACTTCAATCGATGACGCGGGCAGCATTTTTTCCGCCGGAGAACCAAACTCCCAGATAATCCGGCCCAAGATCCAAAAACCAACGACAGTTGACAGCGCTCTGAGTGGCGCACCCTTGCTCACCGACATATCAGTTACAGGTTCCGGCGGACGCTGTCCGTAGGCCGTAATCTTTTGACGTCGATCACGTCGGGATGGAAATGACTGGTCTTTTCCCATCGCAGCGGCGCGCCAGAGAGAATTTTAAGATATTCTATCATCGCTCGTCTCGCCGCCAATATGTTGATCATATTCGCTACAAATGTCCGCGGGACCGATAGCAATGCTTCCTTCAAGCCATAGAGCGAAAAGACAAAATATCCCTTGATCGTCAATCGCCACAGTAAAAATAGGCCATTGCAGACGAGCATGATTTTGAGAATGACGGAAATTGGTCGCGGTTGATAGATATCGGCTAAAGCCATGATATGGAGAAAACCGCTCAGCAAAATCGCGACATAAGCAAGCGCTACAACAAGAGCGGCAAAGCTGGCTTTTCGATCACGCAAACGCATCCAGTTTTCGCGCCAACAGGATTTCCAGCCCAGTCGGTCCCATCCTGAAAAGGCTATGCCGATCATCCAGCGACTTTTCTGCCTTATGGCATCTTCGAAATTGTCAGGAAAAAACTCCTGTGTCGCGACCCATTGTCCATTTTGATCTTTCAGTCGCGCAAAAATCCCTCGCGCCTCCCCTTCCGTCAGGTTGAGCCCCAATTCATAATCCTCGGTAAGGCTGGTCGCGTCAAATGGCTTGCCACGCATTCGAGCAGAAAGCCTGCCCAAAGCGTCGCGCCGAAAGGCGCATCCCACACCTGCCGAAGGAATGGACACACCCAGCGCCTCCCTCAAGACCATTTGTTTGCCATGCATTTCAGCAAACTCATCACCATAATGCCCCGCGACCCATATTGACCGGGAAGCACGACGAGGGATTACCGGAATCTGCACTAGTGATACACGGTCGATAAGATAGTCGAAAAGATTGAGCGCTTTGGGATGCACCAAATCTTCCGCGTCTTGCAGAATAATCGCTTTAAAACTGATCGATTCAAGAATTTCATCTTCGCACAAAGCGCGCCACAGACGGTTCAGACAATCCGCTTTGGACGTTGGTCCATTATCGTCACAAACAATGATCCGGATATTTTCAACGCCGCTCGCGGCATTCGCGGCCGCAGCAATGGTATCATTATCGTTGGGATAACAGCCCACATAGATACGATAATCACCATAGTCCCATTGATACAGACAACGACGCAGCATCGCACCAATAACCGATGCTTCGTGCCAAGCGGGAACAAATATTGCCAAGGGTTGGGTTCGGTCCGAAACTGGCAATTGCTCGACAAATGCACGATCATACCGCGTGTAGATCAACAGTCTGCGTTTTATGGAATGTATGATCCACATCATATCAAATATGATGTCATCGATGGATCCTATGATGAAACACAAGCTTGCGAAAAGGAGCAATTCCTTTTGCACCACGTCCAAGGCCGATAGAATAAAATAGTCCATGTACTGTTACGCCCCCGCGTTTCGGCAAACTTACCCTTCCAATTCACCATTCGAAACAACAAGGTTGCAACCACCCCCTGCGGAAATGAGCCTCGCCGATCATATATCGCCTTGTAACATAATGTAACGTATTTAAAAATAATTTATTTGGCAAGCCCGCAATGGATGCTGGACTTGCCGAACAGATACGGCCATCATCTTGCAAAATAATTCCAGGAGATGATATGAGCGCAACCCAGGCCCAGGGCTCGCCCGCCACAAATACCGGACAAGCATTTGGCTCCAGTGGATATCGCAATTATGTGATCATCTCCCTGATGTTGCTCTACACTTTGAACTTCATCGATCGAATTTTGATCGGTGTCGTGGCACAGCCGATTATTGAAGAATTCAAGTTGCAGGATTGGCAATTCGGCCTGCTTTCTGGCTTCGGCTTTGCGCTAATGTACACGGTGATGGGAATTCCTATCGCGCGGCTCGCGGAAAAGTGGAACCGGGTCAAAATCATTGCGGCGAGCGTTGTGATGTGGTCGTTAATGACCGCACTATGCGGCATTGCTGGCAGCTTCATTGCCTTGCTGGTGTTTAGGGTCGGCGTTGGTATTGGCGAAGCGGGACTGACACCAGCGGCTAACTCGATCATTTCTGACTATTTTCCGCCGCGCAGCCGCGCCCGCGCAATTGCAATCTATACCATGGGCATCACCTTGGGCGGCGTGCTGGCCAATGCCTTTGGCGGACCCATTACCGAAATGTTCTCTTGGCGCGAAGCGTTTCTGGCGCTCGGCATACCTGGCGTTCTCTTTGGCCTGATTTTCCTGTGGACAGTGAAGGAACCACCGCGGGGTTACGCCGATCCGCCAACCGCCACCAAACCCAAGAAAATGGGTATGGGTGAAACAGTCAAGGAATTGTCCGCTAAGCCAACCTTCTGGATCAATATGTTCGCCGCGGCGCTGGTCGCCTTTGTCGGCTATGGCGTTAGCAATTTTCAGGTCGCCTTTTTCCAACGGGTCCATGAAATGTCGATATCCGAGGTTGCGTTGCAAATTGCGGTGCCCTTGGGCCTTGCCGCATCGTTCGGCGCGTTTATGACGGGCTATCTGACCGAGAAGCTGAGCGGCCGCTATCCTAATGTCGTCGCGTGGCTTCCCGGTATCATGTTGATTGCCTGTGTCCCGCTCTATTGGATTGGCTTCACCACCGAAAGCGTCCCCTTTGCCCTGGTTATATTGATCGTCGGAGCCACCCTTCATTATGGCTATCTCGGCGCGCAATATACAATTTGCCAAGGCGTTGCGAGCCCGCAATCCCGGGCAACGGCAGTGGCCTTATTCTTGTTTGTTGTAAATCTGATCGGCTATGGCTGTGGGCCGCTGGTCATGGGTATATTGAGCGACGTTTTGATGACTGCTGATCTCGCCGCTTCGCAATTTGCCGCCGAGTTGACGCCGCAAATCTGTAAAGGCAGACCGGATGAGTTGATCGCTGCTCTGGGCGCTGACAAGGCACAAGCCTGCCTCACCGCCAGTGCCGAAGGGCTGCGCTGGTCGATGATCTATATCGTCAGCATCTTCATTGTTGCCGGCGGCATGTATGTCTATGCCTGCAAGACATTGCAGAAAGACCTCGTCGCCAAAATGAACTAAAGTCTTCGGCCACAACTCAAAGAGCATATCATGTCCAAACCTGAATCTTGGCAGCTGTCAAAAGCCAGCTATCCCTTTTCCAATGTCACCCAGACCCGTTTTGGCGATATGGATCTGCTCGGCCATATCAACAATGTGGCGATGGCCGACCTGTTCGAAAATGGCCGGGTCCGTTTTAACCGGTCCATGGGTATGGAAAATCGCGCACATGGCGACCGCTGGCTGATCGCAGCGGTGCAGATCAATTATCTCCGCGAGGCGCATTTCCCCGATGATGCCGAAATTTGCAGCGGCATTGGCCGCATCGGCAATTCCTCATGGGATATCGTGTCTGCAGCCTTCCAGAACGATCAATGTGTTGCGACCTGCACCACAACTTTGGTCTTGACCAACAAGCAAGGCGCCAAACCGATTGATGCGGAATTTCAAGCCATATTGGAAGCGCAGATGGTCAAACGCGGCTAGCGTTTAGTCGTTAAAGTTCGCAGCCCGTTTCTGCATGAAGGCCATGACCGCCTCTTTCTGATTGGGTTCGCGGCTGACATTATTCTGTTCAACGCTTTCCATCATCAAAATCTCGTCTTCATTCATGTCCGGCAGTTTGTTCATCAGCCGTTTGGCAGCTTTGATCGCATCCGGGTTTTTGCCCGCAATTTCTGCGGCCAGTTCCATGGCCTTGGCCAGCGGATCATCGGAAAGATGAGACACAAAGCCCAGCTCCTTCCCTTCCTCGCCTGAAAAAATCCGGTTGGTATAGGTCAGTTCACGCAATATATCGTCACGCACAAAACTGCGCCATGTCGTGTAGCTACCCATATCCGGGATCAGACCCCAACGCATTTCCATGATCGACAATTTGGAATCCGGCGTGGCAATCCGGACATCCGCTGCGGACGCAAATTGCAGACCACCGCCTACGCAAGCACCATGAATAGCGACAATCACCGGAGCCGCCAACCGTCGCCATTGCAGCACCACATGCTGATATTTATTCGCGTTACCGTGGCTACGATCGGTCAAGCTGCTGGTCGTACCCGAGCTGGTAAAGCTCGACATATCGAGACCCGCACAAAATCCCTTGCCATTGCCAGAGAGAACAATCGCGCGAACATCTTTCATCTCGGCAAGCTTGTCGGTCGCGTCAATAATGGCGTCAATCTGCTCCGGGTCCAGCGCGTTCATCTTGTCAGGGCGGTTAAACCGAACATCGGCAATATGATTTTCAACCGAAATAGTGACGCGTTCTGACATGGTTAGACTCCGTAGCAGCTGGATTCGTTTATGATTTAGATGCCAGTTTAATCGCTCGATTAACCAACGGCAACTGGTCATTGCCAAAATACATCCGTTCTCCGTCTTGATAAGGCACAAAGATGCTAGGGGAACCATAAGCACCCCGCGCAATAGCTTCTTCGGTATTGGCTCGCAGCTGATCCTTGACCGCCTGTTCCTGCGTGCGCGCTGCCAGCGCCTCTCCATCCATGCCAATGTCATTGGCAATGGCAATCAGGACCGCCGGATCATCAAGATTGCGCTGATCTGTATAATAGGCATGAAACGCCGCAGTCGCGAACTTGTGCAGATCACTCTGGTCGTCCTCCAACGCACAGCAGGCGCGCATGGCGTGAACAGATTTGACCGGATGATGCGGGCTGGGAAAATTCATCGGCACGCCGGCCAGCGCGGCCCAGTCTTTCATCACCCGAAAACTGTGCACAAATTTGGGATTATCGGCATTTTCACGCGCGGCATAGACGCTTGGGTTCACGGCGTTGAACACACCCCCAACCAGGAAGGGCTTCCAGATGATGTCCGCGCCATTTTCTTTGATAATCGGCTGGATATTATGGAACGCCAAACAGGTCCACGGGCTCGACAGATCAAAGTAAAATTCAACGGTTGTCATGGCTATTCCTTTATCCCGAACAAAGTTTTCCGCACGTCAGCATCATCCTGTGGGTTACGATTAATCTTGTCGCGCCCCAAAGCCATTCCGCGCCGCAAGCCTTCGCGTTGCTTCAAACTTTCATACCAACGCTGTACATGCGGAAAATCCGCAAGTGCTATTTCCTGCCGCTTATAAGTCTGCACCCATGGGAAACAGGCCATGTCGGCAATGCTATAATCTGCTCCAGCAAGATGCGCATGCTCGGCCAACCGGCGATCCATCACCCCGAACAACCGCAACACCTCATTGCGATAGCGCTCCGTGGCATAGGCAATCCGTTCGGGCGCATAGAGTTTAAAATGTCCATGCTGCCCCATCATCGGCCCCAGCCCGCCCATTTGCCACATCAACCATTCGGTTGCGGCAATCTGGCCGTGCAGGTCGTCGGGCAGGAATTTCTCGGCCTTATTCGCCAGATAGAGCAGGATCGCACCGGTCTCGAACACGCTAATCGGCTCATCCCCTTCTACGGGATCATGGTCGACAATTGCCGGTATCCGGTTGTTCGGACTAATCGCCAGAAAATCCGGCTCAAACTGCTCACCAGCGCCAATATTGACCCATTTCACTCGGTAATCGAGCCCGGATTCTTCCAACATAACGCTGATTTTCCAACCATTCGGCGTGGGTGCGAAATAGAGATCGATCATCTTAAAAATACTCCTGCGACGACAAAGGCCCCATGAAAAGATCATTGTTAAAAGTCACGGATGACAAGCGATTAAAGGGGGAAATTCCGTTGAGCCTTACATCGACAACGGCGGATGTAAATTTTGAATCGAAAAGGTTCGCTTTGATCATGATCCATCGTTGCACAAAAGCGACCAAGTAGCACAGCAAAATTATGGAAACTCGCGCACGGAAATATCAACATTCCATAGAAGGCGAACAATCGGCGGGCGGACGAAAGAAGAATGTCAGGGGTTGGTTGACAATCATCACCACCCTAGCCTAATGGCTCGCCTCTACCCCGTGCCCAGATGGCGGAATTGGTAGACGCGCTAGCTTCAGGTGCTAGTATTCGCAAGGATGTGGAGGTTCGAGTCCTCTTCTGGGCACCATTCATATGATCGCAAGCGTTCGTCAAAGCTTGCGAAACCCCAGCAAAACTGCTAAAAACGCTCTTTAAGTGACCGTTGACGTCCGCCCGCGTTCGTGTGCAATCACGATCTTTTGGGGGCCACGTTGGGGGCCATTGGTATATGGACCAATAGGAGTGGCCCCCAGATGGCATTGACTGATACAGCAATTAAAGCGGCTAAACATGGCCCGAAACCCATCAAGCTTTTTGATGAAAGAGGGTTGTTCCTGTTGCTTCAGCCTAGTGGCGGAAAGCTTTGGCGGCTCAAATACCGGGTATTGGGCAAGGAAAAGAAGCTTTCGTTGGGCGTCTATCCAGATGTATCGTTGAAAGAGGCCCGGAAACGACGCGACGAAGCAAGGACGTTGCTGGCAAACGGAGCGGACCCTGCAAGCGTCAAACTAGAACAGACCAAATCAGCCAAACGGAATGCAGCGAACACCTTCAAGGCAATTGCCGATGAATTTATTGAAAAATCGGCAAAGGAAGGCCGCGCGGCTGTTACCATCAAGAAAACACGCTGGCTGTTGTCACTACTTGAACCCGATCTTGGGAATCGAGCCATAACAGAAATCACGCCAGCCGATTTGCTTGAATCCCTTCAAAAGATTGAAGCCAAAGGGCATTTGGAGACAGCACGCCGTATGAGATCGTTTGCTGGAAGGGTTTTCCGATATGCGGTGGCGACATCACGCGCGACAGCCGATCCGTCCAATCTGCTGAGAGGCGCATTGGTGGCCCCCAAAGTAACGCACCACAGCGCAATACTGGAGCCAAAGGCAGTCGGTGAATTGTTGCGTGCGATAGATGGTTATCAAGGCCAGCCTCTAACATGCATCGCCCTAAAACTGACCCCCCATGTGTTTGTGCGACCCGGTGAATTGCGTCGTGCTGAATGGCAAGAATTTGATTTGGAAAAGGAAATCTGGACGATACCAGCCGAGAAAATGAAAATGCGCGACCCGCATGTTGTTCCACTTTCATTGCAGGCGTTGGAATTGCTGGAATCCGCGAAAGTCATAAGCGAGGGGCAGCAATATGTTTTTTCCTCGCTCTATCCGGGTAATCGTCCGATGTCTGAAAATACAATCAATGCCTCTCTCCGGCGGCTCGGATATTCGGGCAAAGAAATGACGGCGCATGGCTTTCGCTCAATGGCCAGCACATTGCTTAACGAAAGCGGGAAATGGAGTGCCGATGCTATTGAGCGCGCACTTGGGCATAAAGACAGCAATTCTGTCCGGGCCGCATACCATCGTGGAAAGCACTGGGGTGAGCGGGTGCAAATGGCGCAATGGTGGAGCGATCATCTGGAGCAGCTTCGCACCGGCGGGGAAGTGGTGCAATTTTTTCAAAAACTTAACTGCAACTAGACAACCTCTCATTTCTCGGTAACTCTTGCAAGGTGGACGAATTAGAACGCAATCAAATCCGAATGATTCTCGAACATTTGAGTTCTGAGAGTTTGCGCATTACCGAAGAAAAACAAAAGTCGATGCATGCGGACCATGCAGCCAAAGGTCTTTTGCGCTCTGGTGCAACAATCAAAAATGCGGTCAGAATCATTGAAGAGGAGGCGAGTGCTTTCGTCGAGAAGGCAATCGATGACGTGGCGGCGGTGGCCCAGGATACAGATGCTTTCGCGCTCATTTCGTCCAGCGCAACCGCAGTGTTCAGGGGATATGAGCCGCATTTGCAGAAAGCTGTGAATTTTTCCGGGAGCGGAGAAAGCAACCGCAGTGCTCGGACGGCCGGGGAAAAGCTTTTCGCGGAAGCGCGTGCCCGAATTTTCAAGCAACTAGAAATTCATCGCTTCACGTTTATAAAGACCAGTAAAGGCGAGTTGGCCGCACGCCTAAGCAATGCACAAATCTCCATAACGGAAACGACCCAGACTGAACCAGTCAAAAATCGCGGCGGTAAGCCATTAGCAAAACATTGGGATACAATGTGGGCGGCGATTGCAGTCAAGCTTCATAACGGTGATCTTGACCCAAAAACACAGGCCGACATTGAAAGGGCGATGTTAGAATGGCTTGCCAGTCAAGGAATATATGCTGGCGAAACAACTATCCGCAAAAAGGCGCGTTCATTGTGGCAAGCAATGATCGACGCTGACTAGGTTATTGACCCTTTGTGCCGGTTTGTGTCCGATTTATTTCTAATTTTCGGCGATTAAAAATGCTCCTGAACACACACATACATGTGTGAATCATAAACGGAGTAGCACAATGGAACCAGTTACAATCTCGATCACAGCCGCGGCGAAAGCATTGGGTTTGGGCCGCACTTCAATTTATGTGCTTATCAAGGAAGGGCGGCTGGAAACGGTCAAATTCGGACGGCGGCATTTGATCAAAACTGCATCCATCCGTCGCTTAATCGATAGCCAAGAGTAATTCCCATGCCCCGCAAGCGGATCAATCCGCGCCTTGCCAAGTTGCATCGCTCTTATTCTGTTGAAGAGGTGACGCGAACGCTTGGCGTGCATAAAGGTTCAGTCCGGAACTGGATCAAGGCGGGATTGCCGACTGTTGAAGGAACGCGGCCAGTTTTGATATTGGGCATTGAATTGCGCGGCTGGCTCGAAAAGAGGCGCAAGGTGGCAAAGCGCCCATGCCCGCCCGGAACAATCTATTGCTTCAAATGCCGTGAACCACGTCCTCCAGCATTAGGCATGGTGGAATATGTGCCGATGAATACCAAATCCGGCAATCTGAAGGCCATGTGCGCTGATTGCGAAACCTTCATGCACCGGCGGACTACGCTCGCTTCAATCGAGGCCGTGATGCCAAATTTGGAGGTTCAAATAAGGGAAGCACCGGCAAGCCTAATTGAGCGGACGGAACCTTCCCTAAATTGTGACAAAATGACGGAGCAATAAACCATGGCAAAGCACAATGCAGCAAACACCCGGATCAAGCGGGAATATTTTCAATATCTGAAAGAGGCGATGCGTCGGGATGAAAGCTCTATCGATGCCGTTGCAAAGGCGCTATCGCGCTTTGAAGAAGCGAATGGGCACAAAGACTTTCGCAAATTTCATAAGCAACAGGCGATGGCCTTCAAGAGAAAACTGGGCACACAAAATTCAGTGCAAACCGGAAAGCCTCTAAGCCGCGCTACCGTTCATTCCACGCTTTCGACACTCAAAGCCTTTTTCATTTGGCTTGCTGGCCAGCCGGGTTACAAATCTAAGTTGGCATTTGATGATGCGCACTACTTCAATCTGTCAGACAAGGATGTCCGCAAAGCCAAGGTGAGCAGCGAAAAACCGGTGCCGACATTGGAACAAATCCATCATGTGTTGGAGGCCATGCCAGCCGGAACCGACATCGAACTGCGCAACCGTGCCCTGATAGCCTTTACCATTTTGACCGGCGCACGCGACGGGGCGATGGCTTCATTCAAGTTGAAGCATATCGATCTGGCTGAAGGCGTTGTCCATCAAGATGCGCGCGAAGTAAGGACCAAGGCTTCCAAATCATTTTCAACATGGTTTTTTTCTGTTGGAGGCAAGGCCTTGGAAATGGTGACTGACTGGTGCCAGCATTTGCGGTCAAATTTGCTTTGGGGCGAAGATGATCCGTTGTTTCCGAAAACCCAAATCGGATTGGGACCGGAAGGCGGATTTGTACCGGTGGGTCTCACTCGCGAAGGATGGAAAAGCGCTGGACCGATCCGCGATATATTCAAATCAGCATTTGAAGCGGCTGGATTACCATACTTCAATCCACATAGTTTCCGCAATACGCTGGTCCAACTTGGCGAACGCAGTTGCACAACGGTGGAAGAGTTTAAGTCGTGGTCTCAAAACCTCGGACACCAACAGGTGCTCACAACGTTGACAAGTTATGGCAGCGTGGCACCCCATAGGCAGGCAGCGTTAATCCGTGGGTTTGGTCAAAACAAAACAGGTGTTTCTTCAAATGAAGAAATTAGAGCGCTTGCTAAACTGGTCCTAGAACGAGTGGATTGAGGAAAGTTACTCCAACTCGTCTTCATCGTCATCCGCATTGGGTTTACCAATATCACAAAGCCGCAAACCGTTATAAGTCCAATATTCCATACCGTTCACTGATGTCCATTCGTATCCCATCTGATGAATTACTTCCAAGGCAGCCGCTGATGGACTGAGTTCTTTGCCTTCAAAAGTGACTTTGCGGGTGCCGGAAACTAAACACGTAACTTGATCATCTTTGACAAAGGTTAGCTCGCTTCCGATTGGAACATTGAGAGTTTTAAAGGTCCGAATCTCGCGCCTTGAGCGCAATTCTTCAATGTCTTGGCGTTCTTTCGGATCAATATCCTGTTCTTCATCGGTTAAGTCGATTTTGTCGATAGCAACCAATTCAATGATAGCCTTGGCTAAATCCGGTTCGATAGTGAAAAACTCTCGATTTCTTCTGGCACGATCTCCGCCAAAAACAAAATGCAAGGTCCGTTCAACCTTCCGGCAATCTTCTACATGTGCCGCAAAATAACATTCAAACGGAACGGGAATAGAAGTGTTATCTAGCTGCTTAACCCTATCGCCCACGTCATTTTGCTGCGTCAGACCAATTTTGACATAACCGGGCATAGCCTCATTCGTAAGGACGTAGACTATTCCACCTGTCATAAATTACCCCTAAACGGCCAAGTCGGTTTCTATTACTTTATTGAACGCCTTAAAAGTCGAATGCAATGCTTGTGGCAATTTGCGCTATCCTGCTAAGCATTGTTCAACAGGGGAGTTGCCACACGTGCCAGAACTGAATTTCAAGGGTAAAGAGTTTGTCTATAATCACCATTTGACGGTGCCCTTTCGTCCGCTGGAAATTCATGCAGACAAAGGGATTGGCGAACCCGCGTTGGATGGTAATCTGATAATTCACGGTGACAATTTACATGGCTTAAAGGCGCTGTTGCCGACACATGCTGGCAAGGTGGACTGCATCTTTATCGACCCGCCCTATAACACTGGCAATGAAGGCTGGGCGTATAACGATAACGTCAATTCTCCCATGATTAAGGAATGGCTGAAAGATAACCCAATTGGGCTTGAAGATGGTTTGCGCCATGACAAATGGGCAAGCATGATGTGGCCGCGTTTAAGATTGCTGCATGATCTGCTGGCTGAAAACGGAAGCTTCTGGATAACACTTGATGAAAATGAAATTCATCATGCCCGTTCCATATTGGATGAAATATTTGGAGCTGGAAATTTCGTTGATACTGTTATCTGGCACAAAAATTATGCGCCCAAGGCCACCGTTCAGTATTTTTCCTCTGATCACGACTATTTGTTGGTTTATGCAAAAGATATTCAGAAATGGAAGCCGAACCTTCTCAAGCGAACAGAAGGGCAAGACGATGTTTACAAAAATCTCGACAATGATCCAAGGGGGCGTTGGAGACCCAACAATCTTGCGGCAAGAAATTATTACAGTAAAGGGACTTATTCGATAACTTGCCCCGGTGGCCGAATTATTGAAGGGCCACCTCCCGGCTCATTCTGGCGTGTATCAGAAGAAAAATTGAACTCCCTCAATTCAGACAATCGTATATGGTGGGGAGAAGATGGCAATAACGTTCCCGCGCCGAAAATTTTTCTTTCAGAGGTACGTGAAGGACGCGTGCCGCAAACAATTTGGCACTGGTCAGACGTTGGCCACACGCAGGAATCCAAACGAGAAATTTTGCAAATCTTTTCTGAGCCGGATGTTGATATATTCATATCGCCGAAGCCAAGCCGGTTGTTGGAAAGAGTAATAGCATTAGGTGCACCGCAAGATGGCGTAATTTTAGATTCCTTTGCAGGATCAGGAACGACCGCCCATGCTGTTTTAAAAGCAAATGCTGGCGACGGTGGCAGCCGTAAATTCATTTTGGTGGAAGGTGAGGATTATGCCAATGAGCTTACAGCTGAACGTGTCCGGCGTGTTATCAATGGCTATGCGTTTAAAGGAACGCTGCGCAATGAATTATTGCGGAAACCCATTACATTTACCCAACTGAAGAACGCTAATAGCTTGATGGAACAGGTCCAGAAAATTGAAACGCTGGACGGACCCAAATATGACAGAATTGCCAAAACAGTGAAAGATGGCGCTTTTATCGTAACCGGCGAACGCAATGTTGAAGAGCGAACTGAAGGGTTTGGTGGAACTTTCACCTATTGCACACTGGGCGATCCAATAGACATGGACGGCTTGCTTACCGGTGACGATCTGCCAGCCGTCAATGCACTGGCTGCTTTGCTCTATCATACCGCCACTAACCAAGCGTTTGATGAGAGCCAGCTAGTGGCCGCGCCCGATATTGGCGAAGGCGTACATCGGCTGGGAAGCGCAAATGGGCGGCATTTGTGGTTGTTTTACAAACCCGACCTGGATTGGCTGAAATCCGGTGACGCCGCTTTGTCCTTGTCTACCGCTCGCACAATTGCGGCGGCTGACGTGGGCGATCATCTGGTGTTTTCTCCGGCTAAGTTTGTATCACGGGAATTACTGGCGGGGCAAAAACTGCCCGTGGAATATGCGCCGCTTCCCTACGCGCTCTACCGTGTCGAAACGGCCTGATAGATGGCGTTTCGCGAATTAGACTATCAAACCCGCGCCTTAGATGCGCTGGATGCCTATTTGAGGGCTTTGGAGCCTGAAAAGGTGAAGGCGGATAAGGTTGCGGCTGTGATTGCCGACAATCCAGATCTGGGCCTTGAGTTACCCGATTTTCCGGCGAAAGCATGGGAAACCTTGAAGGCCGATGGTAAGCTACCAGCCGGCCGCATTGAAGTGCCATATTCCCCGCGTCAAAGCGGCCACGGCCAGCCAGTGCCTAATGCCACGCTAAAAGTGCCCACCGGTGGCGGCAAGACCTATCTGGCTTGTGCTGGCCTATCGCGAATATTCGGAAGTTACTTGCAAAAGAACACCGGTTTTGTGCTGTGGATTGTGCCGAATGAGGCGATCTACAGCCAGACAGTGCGAACCTTGCGGGACCGCCAGCATCCTTACCGCCAGACGCTGGACCGGGCGGCGGCTGGCAAGGTCAAGATATTGGAAAAGGGCGATCCGCTTCACCGTGCCGATGTGGACGCCAATCTTTGCGTGATGGTGCTTATGCTGCAATCGTCTAACCGGCAAAACCAAGACAGCTTGAAGCTGTTTCAGGACCGGGGCGATGTGCATGGCTTCACCCCAGCGGAAGGCGAGCAAGCGACGCACAAGGATTTGCTGGAGGCAGTGTCGAATCTCTCTCAATATGACCTAGGCGATGGTGGCCCCCAATGGCCGATGGTAAAAGATAGCGTCGGCAATGCTCTTCGCATTATCCAGCCAGTTGTGGTGATGGATGAAGGGCAAAAAGCAACGTCCAATTTGGCTTTCCAGACGCTTTACGGCTTTAATCCAACATTCGTTCTGGAGCTAAGCGCTACTCCCAAAGATGTGAAAGCGCAAAAAGCCACTCAAACACTGGAAGCGATCCCAGCACGGACGGCCAATGTGTTGGTGGAAATAAAAGGTAGAGAGCTGGAGCAAGAGGGCATGATTAAAATGCCACTCAATATCCAGCCGATGACGGGCACGGATTGGAAGGACACGCTTCGCGCTTCACTGGACAAGCTGAACGTGCTTGATTCCAGTGCTAAAACCTATCGCGCTGAAGGTGGCAGCTACATTCGTCCAATTCTATTGGTGCAAGCGGAACGCACTGGCGCGGAGCAAAGGGACGCCGGTTTTATTCATGCCGATGATGTAAAAGCGTGGCTGCTAGCGGCTGGATTGGATGAAGCAGAAATTGCGCTAAAAACGTCCGAAGTCAATGATCTGGACAAGCCGGAGAATGAGGATTTACTCTCGCCAATATGCCGTGTGCGCGTGATTATCACCAAAGCAGCTTTGCAAGAGGGCTGGGATTGTCCGTTTGCCTATGTGCTATGTTCCTTGGCCGCATCCGGCAATGAAAGCGCCATGACGCAACTTGTAGGACGTATCCTGCGCCAGCCTCATGCTTTGCGAACCGATGTTGCAGATCTGGATGAAAGTTACGTCTTTACGCATCGCGCTGAGACTGCGGCTGTGGTGACAGCGATCAAGGCGGGGCTAGAGGCAGATGGCCTAGGCGATCTGATTCAGGATGTTAGCGTGACAGGTGCGGCGGCTGGCTTGGTAACCAAACGCAAGGTGAAGCGCCGCGACAAGTTTCGCCAAACCGATATTGCATTGCCACAAGTGCTGTGGATTGAAGCAGGGCAGGATGCGCGGCCACTGGACGCGGAGAGCGATCTATTCCCTGCGATTGATTGGCCAGCCTGCGATATGGAGGCCATTGCTGATAGCTTACCAGAAAATGCTCATGCAGCGGCAAGTCAGATTATTAAGGTGCGATCCGGTGATGATGGCGACTTTGTAACCGATACACAAAACACCAATGGCGGAGAGGCAGAGTTTGACCCTGCCCACGCGGTGCGAATGCTGATCGATATTGTCCCGAATGCCTATGTTGCGCGTGAATTGGTTGGGCGCGCATTGGCGCGGCTGGGCGAGCGCGGCTTTGATGCCGACAAAATTGGGCGGCTATCGGCTTTCATAATTGACCAATTGCGAAAGGCGCTTGGCAAATGGCGCGAAAGCGAAGCGGCCAAGCTGTTTGGTGAACGGCTGGATAGTGGCCAGGTCGAGTTTCGTATTCGCGGCGATGGCGGCGACTGGATTGCGCCCGATCATATCTGGACCACGGCGGCGGAAACTTCTCCTAGAATGACTGGCAAGACTGGCGCGGCGCTGAAGCGAAGTTTGTTCCTGCCGGTATATGCTGGCGAATTGAACCCAGACGAAACAGGAGTGGCAGTTTATTTGGATGCGGAGACAGTCGTCAAGTGGTGGCACCGCAACGGCACCGAACGGGGCAGTTATGCTTTGCGCGGCTGGCGGAAAGGCAATGTCTATCCAGACTTTGTATTTGCGGCATTGCGCGATGATAGCGGCGAACGGATTGTGGCACTGGAAAGCAAGGGCGATCATCTGGATAATCTGGACACCGCCTATAAGCGAAAGCTGCTAGACAAGCTGACAGATGCCTATGGCCAAAAGGCGGCTGGTAAGGCTGGCGAACTTGGCCTTGGCGGCAAAGACATTCATTATAAAGCGGCGGTTGTTTTGTTTGATGATATGGACCGCGATCTTCCGAAAATAGTAGATGGAGCCGCAGAGTGATTATCGCAAACGGCACGTTTAAACGGACCTCTCCTGCAAAATTCGCTGATAGAGTTGAACTACCGGCTGGCTGGACGGTTTTACGTCATGATCACCTTCCAGAAAAGCTACAGCGACGAGCGACTCACGGTAAGTGGGTTGCTATCGAAAGCGGTCAAAACAGAATTTTTCGCATTCTCCGTTACTCAGTGAATCTACCAAAACGCGATATTGTTTTAGATTGGGCGGGATGGATTGATTTACAGGGTCGAAATGCAAAGATCTACAATTCTATCCCCTTGAAAATTAGATCACCTAAAATTTTGGAATACCCAATAATACCATTTCGGCATGTAGACCCCGGCTACCGAATGTCTGCGTGGTTAGGCCTGCTTTCTGTTGTCTTGGGTAGTCTATCGCTGATATTATCGTTGACTGATTAAATCTCTTTGGGGGCCATATTGGGGGCCACTCATAGAACTGACTTTATAATATCACTATATTAAAGTAGCTTAAGGCAGCAAGTCGAGTCCTCTTCTGGCACCAATTTCTCTCCTTGCAATCCCATACGCACCAAATCCATCTTGCTTGGCCATTCGCTACGCCGCGCCTTTCCAGTTCTTCTTAATATTACCCGACCGCGTGCGGTCGGATATCGCTTATCGGACGGGCAGCGTTATTGATATTGGGACACCGATGGCGCATGCTGACGGCTGGCAAAAAGACCAGCGCCTTGCAATTTTTCCCTCATTGTATATAATGATATATCATTACACGTAATTATCTGGAGTATATCGACAAAGCAGGAGACAAAAATGCCAACATATAGACCAACGTTCAGGCCAATGTTCCGTCAACATGGTATCGGCTTGTCGCATAGCCAGCCAATGTCACAGCTTAATATTACGCCGCTCATTGACGTGCTTCTGGTTTTGTTGGTCATGATGATGCTCTCCATCCCGATCGCAACGCACAAAGTTGAGGTCACGCTGCCGCCCGCCGGGCCCGGATCGGGCGAACCGCCCAAGGTCAACATGTTGCGCATCAACAATGCCGGTCAAACCCTTTGGAACGGGGAAGCGGTGGCCGAGCCAAAACTAAAATCGCTACTTGCTGTGATGGCCAAAGACCCTGACCGGCCACAACTGCACATGCAAACCGATGGCAATGCCCGTTACGAGATATTCGATCACACCATCGCCACCGTGAAACGCTCTGGTGTTCAGGCCATAGGCTTTGTCGGTAACAAGCAATTTGCCAATTGGGATGGCACCTCGAATTGACTCCCCTGCTCCGGGCTGACAGATTGGAATCCTATTGGGGAGACTATGATGATTGGCCCGGAGCTTTTCGACTTTCTGCGGGAATTGGAACAGAATAACGACCGCGAGTGGTTCAAGGCGCAGAAAAAGCGCTATGAGGCAGAAGTTGTTGATCCGGTTACCGATTTTATCGTCAATATGGCGCCTCGCGTTGCCGCCATCAGCCCTCATATAACCGTCGATCCACGCCCCAATGGCGGCAGCCGCTTTCGCATCTATCGTGACACGCGTTTTTCCAAAGACAAGAGCCCCTATAAAACCCATGTCGGATGCCAGTTCCGCCACGCAGCAGGCAAGGACGCCCATGCACCAGGGTTTTACGTCCATCTTGGCCCCGGCGAAGTCTTTTTCGGTGGGGGCGTTTGGGGGCCGCAGGGAGAGGCCTTGCGCAATATCCGTCAACGCATTGTCGACAAGTCCGCGCGCTGGGAAGAGGCTGTCGAAAACATCGACTTACGCGGAGATCAATTGGTGCGTGCGCCCAAGGGGTTCGACGCCGATCACCCGCTCATCAATGACCTGCGCCGCAAGAGCTTTTTCAGCTTTCAAGATGCCGACGAGAAGCTTGCAACATCAGCCAAATTTGAAGATGCCGTAGAAGCGCAATTTGAAAAAGTCGCGCCGCTCATGGGTTTTATCGCCGATGCTTTGGGTGTCGAGTTTTAGCGTTTCCCTGCCCTATATACTCAAACCGCCATCCACTGCGAAAGCGGCACCGGTGGCAAACTTACTCTCGTCAGAAGCCAGATAGACCAGCAAATGGGCAATATCGTCGGGCTCGCCCATATGCCCAACCGGCTGCGCGAGCGCAAAAGACTCTTTGGTCGCAGCCGGATCAGGAGTCCCATCGATCACGCTTTGCACATTGGGTGTCATGATGGTTCCGGGCAACACCGCATTAACCCGCACGCCATTTTTCTCCCTCGCACAATAAAGCGCTATGGATTTGGTCAGCATCGGAATGGCCGCCTTTGCCGAATTATAGGCAACGAGATCGGCGCTGGCGTTGATCGCGGCGGCGGACGAAAAATTGATCATCGAACCGCCGGTCTGACCCATTAAATCCATCGCCGATTTGCAGCCGAGGAAAATGGAATCAACGTCCACAGTGTAACAGCGCTTGAAATCTTCGTAGCTGACATCAGCGATAGAACCGAAAACCGTAACGGCGGCGTTATTGATCAAAACATCCAACCGGCCATATTGTGCTTCCATATGCGCGATTACCTCGATCCAGCGATCAGGATCCGTTACGTCCTGTTCGAGAAATTCGACATTGTCGCCAAGCTCCTTTGCGGTTTTCTCGCCCGCCGCCACATTGTGATCGGTGATGACGATGCGCGCGCCTTCTTCCGCTAAACGGGTAGCCGCAGCCTTGCCCAATCCCATTGCGCCGCCCGTCAGTATAATAACTTTGTCTTCAACCCGTCCCATATTCTTCTCCTGATTCTATATCTGTCGGCTCTACTGCTCTCTCGATATGGACTATGGCAATGCACAGAATAGATACCGCGCAAACATCATTGCTCTGCATAGTTTTGTCAGTCGCACTGTCGGCTATCGCTGATACTGTCAGCGCAATTAGGAGAGAAATTGTGGCTGTCGAAACCAAACGAAGCTTTTGCCGATTCTGTCATGCCAGCTGCGCGATGCTGGTGGATGTCGAAGACAATAAGATCAAAGCGGTGCGCGGTGACAAGGAAGATCATCTGTTCAAAGGCTATACCTGCATCAAGGGCCGCCAACTGACCGATATGCACAACCTGCCCGATCGCATGATCACCAGCAAACTCCGCCAAGCTGATGGCACGTTCAAGGATATTGCGACCGCTGATGCGTTAGCACTGGCCGGCGCGCAAATGAAGAAAATGGTCGAGGAACATGGGCCCCACAGCGTTGCGGTCTATTGCGGTACCAATGCATTTCAGAACAGCGCCGTGCTCGGAACATCCTATGCCTTTGCCCAAGGCATCGGCTCGCGCAACTGGTATACCAGCGTCACTGTCGATCAGCCTGCCAAGGTCTTCACCACCGCGCGCTATGGCATGTGGATGGGTGGTGGTAATGCCTTCACCGATTCTGATGTCGCGATGTTTGTTGGCAATAACCCGATTGTATCGCATTATTCCGGCGGCATGCCGACGTCCTCGCCTTCACGCGGCCTGCAGGACGCACAGAAACGCGGCCTGAAGCTCATCGTTGCCGACCCGCGCGTTAGCGACATGGCCAAACGGGCCGACGTTCATTTGCCCGTCAAACCGGGCGAAGACCCTGCCCTGCTCGCCGGTATGCTCAATGTGATTTTTGAAGAAAAACTGTTCGACCAGAATTTCGTCGCCGCGCATGTTGATGGCGTGGAAGAGCTGGAAGCAGCCGTCAAATCCATGACGCCTGACGTTGCCGCAAAACGCGCCGGTGTGGATAAGGACGAACTGATCCGGGCCGCGCGCATGTTCGCAGGAGCCAATAAAGGCCGCGTTGTTACTGGAACGGGGCCGGAAATGGCGGGCAATGGCACGCTCACCGAATATCTGGTGGCATCGCTCAACATATTATGCGCGCGTTTCAATCAGGAAGGCGAAAAAGTTTCCGCGCCAATGGTTTTCAATCCCGTCAGCGGCGCGCCGAAAAAAGCGCAAGTCGCGCCGCCTGTGCCAATGTTCGGTGAAGGCTTCCCCAAATCGCGCATCCGCGGTCTGGGTCACTTGGGCAAAGAAATGCCCTGCAACGTGATGGCCGATGAAATTCTCACCCCGGGAGAAGGCCAGATCAAAGCGCTGATCTCGATTGGCGGCAACCCCGAAATTGCTTTCCCCGACCAACATAAGGTCCGCCGTGCGCTCGAAGAATGCGAACTGTTCATTCAGGTCGACCCCTGGATGTCCGCCAGCGCCAAGCGCGCCGATATGATCCTGGCACCCAGCATGTGTCTGGAACGCGAAGACATAAACAACGTATCCGATGCCTTCACCGAAGAGGCTTACGCCCATTATACCGAAGCCATGGTCCCACCGCCTGGTGATACGATGGACGAATATGAAATGCTCTGGTGGCTTGCCAAACATATGGGCATTGAAATGAACTATCCCGGTGGCTCGGTATCTATGGAGGAATGCCCGGACAAGGCGACCGTGCTCGATTTGATTTCCGAAGGCTCGCTGCTCAAACCAAGCAAAGCGAAGGCCGATGCTTTGGCCTTGGAGCGCAAGGGCGCGGCGATCACTTATGACGAGCTACACCCCGTCGTCGGTCCGGCCGATCCGGACAGCGAAAATCGCTTCAATCTCAACGCCGGCGCGATGCCGAGCGAGTTGACTGACTATGCCATTAATGACCCCGTGAAAGACGGCTTTGACTTCCGGTTGATATCCCGCCGGTCCAAGCACCGTTATAACAGCAACGGGCACCCCTTCCCCAAATTGGTTGAAAAAATGCCGACCAATCCGGCCTTTATCAACCCGGATGATATGGCAAAGGCAGGGATTGATGACGGAGCGATCATTGAAATCACGTCACCTACAGCCTCGATCTTCGGCATGGCCAAAGCGGACGAGAAAGTGCGGCCCGGTGTCATCTCCATGAGCCACGCCTTTGGCGATAGCGATGCTGGCAAGGATGATGTGATGACCAAAGGTGGTTCAACCAATCGCTTGATTGTCGATGATAACTGGCTTGATCCGATTACAGGGCAAGCGGTGCAAAGCGCAATTCCGGTGCGAGTAAGTGCAGCTTAGCGCTATAGAAGGTTGCAAAACCAGCTAAAGATGCTGCTATCGGCATTGTCCCGGCAGGCCATGGGAGGATGGTTGGGTTCCATTCAGCAGACTGGCTTTGCGAGCTCAGAAAAGCGTGCTTAGAGAAGCAAATCTGCCGCATTCATGGCGCGCAAAAACCACCAATTTTCGTCGAGGATAGAGACGTTTAAGGCGTCTTTGGTTATATCCCGAGTCTCTTACCATCATCGATCATTCACCAGCCCATAATCGCGTGTATGCGCAACCTAGTCTACAACGGCTCGCCGCACGATCTGCTCGGATTGTCCGTAGAACGGGCAGTAACTGCGATTGTGTTCATGCACCAGAAAGGATCGCCTGACCACTCAGGAGATCGGTATGTTTATGTGCGGCGGCTGTGCTGCCTCATATTGTAGCGCGGGTTGAAGGGAACCTGACAGATATATCGGCCATAACAGGGCCGGTGGAATGCAACACCATAATCACGCGGGGGCAAACGTAATTGTTTGAAGGAGAATTATAATGAGTGACATTTCCATAAGTCCGAAAATCACATTAATGCTTGCTACGCTTGCAATATTGGCACCAACCAGCGTGTCTGCACAGCAGGATATGCAAGAGGCGAATGCCGATATTACCGTCAACGGTCTACCACCCGCTGATCTATCCGGTTTGGAAGAGGGGCCTGAAATCGAAGGCTTTATTTCCGCACGGAAAGCCGAAAGAATGCAAGTTACAGGTGCCGATGGCACCAACACAGCAATCACTGTTGCGGAAGCCACCGAAATCAAAGCCAGTAAAGGTTTCCTAGGCATTGGCCGCAGCAAACTTGGAGCGGACTCGCTGCTTAACGGTCTGCCGGTTACGGTCCAAACTGTACAATGGGGCGATGGTCTCGTGGCGAGTAAGATCAAATTGCGTAACAACGACCTCAAGACTGCGACCATGATCCGCACCGGTACGACCCAGGGTTTTGCTGAGCAAACGGCCGCGACAGATGCGCTGCGCAGCCGCGTGGGAGATATTGATCAATATAATATCAAAGGCACGACAAATGTGAACTTCGATACCGGCAAGGCGGTGCTTTCTGCGCAGGACAAGGCCGAGCTTTGCAACACAGCAGCCCAAGCCGAGGCAATGGACAACGCCCTGCTGCTGGTTGTCGGTTACACCGATTCAACCGGAGACTATGAGTTTAACCAGCGGCTCAGCGAAAAACGAGCCAGTCGCGTTGTCAATTATATGCAACAAGAATGCGGCTGGAAACCTTATCGCATGCTCACCCCTACCGGGATGGCCGAAGCGGATCCGCTCGCCGACAATAGCACCCGAGAAGGCAAGGCACAGAACCGCCGTGTGGCTGTGAATATCATGGTCAGCAAGAGTGTTGAGGGCCTATAAATAGCGCGGGGTGGGCTTTGTCCCACCCCGTTATTTTTTCGGGGAGCGACCTGTTTTATCCTGACAGGAAATCTAGACTTGGCGGCATTGATTGCAGCGTAACTTTGGGTTGGCGAAGCTATTACCCATGTCCTTTTTACCCTTTGCGCATCGCGACAGAGGTGAACAAAAATATCTGACATTCCAAAATTCTGCAAACCGGGACGATGTCTGCAATATCCCGAAAGCGGACACTAGGATAATAGCTAAGCAGGCTGTTTTTCTTTAAGGAGACCATACAAGCCAAAAGCGTAGGCTAATCCCAACGCCAATACAAAAAACGACAATGATCCGTGGAAGATGTACAACGGTGAATCCCACTTCCAGTTTGGAAGGCGTGGCAGAAAAATCAAACCTCGAAAGATTAATATGAAAGCTGTTACGCCCAAAAAGGATTTCAGAAATGGTAGCCTTCGAAACTTATTCGCTCCGGAGAAAGCATATAGGGCCCAAACAATTAGTAGCGCTGTAATGAGCAACGTCACGGCAGGGCCAATCCAGGTTCCTTGACGAACGGATTCTACCGCCCACTCGGGAGCCCCGGCAAATGCCACCCATTCGGGGCCGCCGATTAAACAGACTACATGAAATATTGCTCCTGCAATCATTCCAAAACCTGCAAAAATGAGTGCAGATTGAGAAGGTTTGTTTAATGCCATTTGATCAATTCCAACATTTAAGTTCACAAAACATATGTCAGTGACCGATACTTGTCACTGTTGAATAATATCAAGGATGTCCGCTTGTGCGCCCGAAGCAGACACTAGCGTTATGACTGCTATATCCCGAAAGCCGACACTAGCTCGTTCAATATCGTTGGCAGTTTCGTCTCACAGTCGTCTAGGCTAAAGAACCAAGACCATTCTTGTAATGATATTGTGTATGGCTTATTTGAATCTTCAACGTCGGAGACGCTGGGGCTTTTCAAGAAAAGCGCACACATTAAAAACTCATATGGGTGGTTTTTGAATGTTCACTAAAAAGCATGATTTCTTACCTTCACAGATTTTGACCTTATCAGTCTTGTTATCGATGCTTCTGTTTCTTTTTTTTCCGAACTTATGGTGGATAGGGACGTTTTTCGTGCTTCCGTCTCTCATCTGGTTCATAAAGGCTTCGAGAAGAATAAATTGTCTTAGTTGTAGAAAATCCGCGTTCCGTACATACTATAATTTCGCGGGCTTTGAAAGAATTGGGCGTTGGAATTTTAGCCCAGAAGTGACCTGTTCTAGATGTGGAAAAGAAATTCCATTTTGAAAAAAGAATCCGCAATCTGGCAGTCGCTTATGCCCTAAGCAGACACTAGCGTTTAGACTGCTTTATCCCGAAAGCGGACACTAGATTCTTGACACATGCACCAACAGGGCTTTCAAAACTCTCAATATCGTTCGAAGTCCGATGTGATCGAATGCATCGGATCGGATTTTAAAAGTTGATAAAACCCGGTTGCGGTGAACGTTATAATCCCAACAATCAGTTCAATTTTGAAGTGGTATAACTTCATCTTTTTGTTTGGGGTAAGGCTTTCATTCTCAATCTCAACACTCACCAAATCGACGCCTCCAAAGTTCTGGAAATCCATGCCGATATTGAGTGCATTTACATTTTCGAATACCAGTTCGGCTTCGGCTATAAGATATCCCTGTGTGCTATGTGCCAACGGGGACTCCAAAATATAGTCTATATCAAACTTCATTGATCGATGTTTGTTGGGGAAGGCTAAACTGTAGACACGACACATGCTCCATCCAAGTTCACCGAAGTCTGCTTGGGTCCATTTTGTGCCTCTTTTATATTCATTCAAACCTGATCACTCACTTTTTGGTCTTTCCAACATCGATCTGAAAGATGCTCAACTGAGCATATCGACGTATTCTAAAATTCCCAAACGGTGTTTTGGCTGCAAGAGTTCCTAGTGTCCGCTTTTGCGCCCAAAGCGGACACTAGCGTTGAGACAGCTATATCCCGAAAGACGACGCTCGCGTCGGAACGGGAGCTTTAATCGCAAGGCCGGACAAATATAACCTCCCGCGTAACTTGCCACCTACCGCCTTCATGAACCAGGTCGATACTAAGCGTTAGATTCTGCTCGTCCTCCATCAATTTGACTTTTCGCATAACAAGCACATGTGCAATATGTGCGTCGGCGTCGATACGGTTAAAATCAGCCCATGTGTTTAGCGGGGGATCACCGGCATCAAGTTTGGACTGGAACATGCCTTTGAATGCATCTTTATTTGCTTCATTAACGTGACCATCTTCATCTATCATAAGAACCTGAAGATCATCGTGATAGATACGTTCGAGCTGATCAATGTCAAAACCGGTGCCTGCTGCAATCAGATCACGGATCACCTGCTTAACAGCCGCAATATGTTCATTTTCCTGAGTCATTATTTTTCGTTTCTTCTAAGGGAGAAGGGGCCCGCCTGATTTGGCGAGGTAATTACATTTCGTACGCGTTTTATTCAGCCGGGTCTGTCCAACGACCAAAGAAATTACGTGCGGGGCGACCGCGCACTTTGTTGCCGAGCAAGTAGGATATCGGCAGGCAGATAAGGCCGACAACGGCATGACCAAAGAAGTCACCGTAAATAATATGACCAACCAGCGCCAAAATCATGTTCAGGAAATAGGCTGCATAAGCCATGTCCCTCAGGTCATTATAGCGATGGCTCACGATGATCAAAATTGCTGCTATTTTCAGGTAAGCCAACGGATAAACCAGATAGGTCGGATAGCCGAAAGCTTCAAAAAAACCGGCCTGTGTGTCGTGGATGAAATGATAGGAGCCAGCTGCCCACGTGAGCAGAAAAAGCAGGATACCAGTCGACACCCAATAGGCGATTTTATTTAGACGGGTCATTGTCTTGAAGTCCTTTTGCTTGGGATGGGATTGCGACGGGCGGTCAGGCGTGTGTGCCGCGAATGGGATAGTTATTTTCAGGATTGCGAATGAAGTTTAGGCCCATCAACATCGAGCGCAGTTCCGGACGAGCAAAAGGCGCGTTCGAAATATCGACAACCTCAACTTTTCCAGCATCATTGATGACGAACAATCCAGGTTCCGCAAATGGGCGGTCGGTTTCTTCTGGTGAACGCGGATCGGAGATATAGAGCCTCAATTGCTCCATTTGCGCGATGGTTAGGTCATACCCAACTGGGAAATCGGGTTGCACTTCGGCTATTTGGACAGCCGTTTTTTGTTTCGGGTCGGCAGAAATGGCAACGGCATCTATGCCAAGCTTTTTGAGTTCGGGTAGAACAGCATTGAGTTCTGAAAGATAGCGGGTGCAGATCGGACAATGTTTCCCGCGATAGATAACAACGAGCCTCCAATCATAGGGCGCGTCGGGCTTTGATAGATTAATATCCGGACCATCAAGGCCCGGTACGATAATTTCTGGGAATGGCGATCCTGCTTGTAATTTTTGGTTTGTCATCATTGGTTCCTTGCAATTTGTAATGATCGATATAAAACGATATTTATTGCGGTCAAGGATTTTATAATGAACGATACAAAAAAGGTTGGCAGGCCCCGAAAGTTTGATCAGGATGATGCCTTGATGGCTGCGGTGAATGTGTTCTGGTCAAAAGGCTATGACGGCGCCTCCATGAAAGATCTAACCGAAGCCATGGGCATAAATGGTCCAAGCCTCTATTCAACCTTTGGTGACAAGCATAATCTCTACCTTCAGGCGATCGACCGCTATTCTCATAATGATGCCTGCGCGCCGCTCGTGGCGTTTGAATCAGAACCTGATATTCACCTCGCAGTTCTGGCATTTATGAATGCGGCGATTGAATATGCTACTCAGCATGAAAGCGGAGCGCGCGGGTGTTTTTTAAGCTCCTGCGTTGCTACCACCGCCGGAGAACTGGACGGAGTTGATAGCCTTTTGGCGGAAGCTATTGAAGAAACGGATGGGCGGCTGGCAAAGCGTTTTGAAATGGAAAAAGAAAAAGGGGGGCTTCCGGCAAACTTCCCATGCTTGGAGCGAGCCCGCCTGATGTTTGACTTGCGGCAAGGCTTTGTTTTCCGTGCAAGGGCAGGCCTTGATGCAAAAGTGATGAAATCCGAATTGGATCAACGCGCTCGAATGGTGCTATCTGAGTAGCAAGGCGTTCTGTCCGCTTTTGCGCCCATAGCGGACATTAGCGTGAACCCTTTAGCAAGTGCGACAATCAGCAAAAGTAACGGCTCAAGGCCCTTAAATACAGCAGTTTAAGCGTGCCATAATCCACGTAATCAACACTACGGTTCACAAAACTGAAATCTTCGCTATAAGGCTCGGATGTGAAGGCTGATTTCGTCGGGGGACATCCTTTTTAGCTTTGCAATGGGTTCGATAGGTTTTCACCGGTCGGATGTATTTTCCCCAAACTTCTAATTATAACCACAAGAGAATCATTTGATTTATTTAAAAACGGGCGCATCGCTTGCGGTCATCGCAGCTATGGGCTGTGCATCAGCACAAGCTCAGGAAACAGAAAATAACGAACAACAAAGGGGCGTGCAGGAAATTGTCGTAACAGCGACAAAACGCGCCGCAGATTTGCAAGACGTTCCAGTCGCCGTTCAGGCTTTGGGTGAAGAAACACTCGATCAACTGGGCGTCACCGTCTTTGACGATTATCTACAGCAACTGCCCGGCGTTACCGCTGGCGGCGGCGGACCTGGTCAAAGCACCATTTATATTCGCGGCTTGGCTTCGACAACGCCCAATCTAACAACCGCCGGCGTTGCTGGCCTTGCCCCCAATGTGGCGCTTTATCTCGACGAACAGCCGGTATCACAACCAGGCCGTAACCTCGACGTTTACGCAGCCGATCTGGAGCGCGTGGAAGTATTGTCCGGGCCACAAGGCACATTATTCGGCGCCAGCTCGCAAGCTGGTACCGTGCGTTTGATTACCAACAAGCCGGTTATCGGGCAATTTCAGGTAAAAGCGAAAGCTGGCGTCTCGTTCACCAAAAGTGGCGACCCAAGCAATAATATTGAAGTCATGGTCAATGTCCCGGTCAGCGATAATTTCGCGATCCGCGCCGTTGGTTATTACGACAATAAAGGCGGTTATATCAACAATGTAGCCGGAACCCGCAGCACGGCTGACAGCGCTCGATTCCGCGCGGCCGGAGCGATCCGTGACAACGGCGTTCCCGTAAGTGCCGCTCGTAACGGTTTGCAGGCTGGCGCTGATTTAAGCGCTGTGAACTTCCTTTTGGCCGACAATAGCGCGCTAGCGGAGAAGAATTTCAACGATACGCAATATCTGGGTTTCCGGGTCAGCGGTAAATATGAATTTTCCAATGACTGGAGCCTAACCGTCGCCCATGCCCGTCAGGGGCTGGATTCCGATGGCGTTTTCTTTGAAGATCCTACTTTGGGTGATTTGGAAATCGAACGCTTTGAGCAGGATGAAATCAAGGATGATTTCAACAATACCAGCTGGACATTAGAAGGCCGGATCGGGGCATTGGAACTCGTCTATACAGGCGCCTATACCAAGCGGGACACAACGCAGCGGGTCGATTATTCCGACTATCTGTTCGTTGGCCAATATCTGCCTTACTATATCTGTGACGGGTCGGTTTCTTATCCCGGCGCCGCGCCAACAGGCACCTGTCAGGCACCCAATCTGCTCGTAAATTCGCGCACAGAAACCGAAGTGATGACCCATGAACTGCGTTTCAACACACCGGCGGATTATCCGTTGCGATTGACGGCTGGCGGTTTTTACAGCGATCTGGAGTTGCTGGAACGCAATGATTTTATCTATCCCGGTAGCACCGCGATCGATTTATTCGGCGGCTCTTTTCCTGCCAATTTCTCGCAACCAACTGCTTTCAACACCGATACAGGCGCGTATCCAGCGGGAACCATATTCCGCAACGATGTGCGGCGTACGGATAAGCAATTCGGTATATTTGGCGAAGCGACGTTTGACATTTCGGATCAGTTCGCAATCACCTTGGGCGCACGTTATTATGACGTCGAAGTCGATCTAGAGGGGAGCGCGAATTCATCTTTCTGTAACTCGAGCGGCGTTGATGAAAATGCCTTTGGCACCAATATCAGCGACCTTTATGATGGCGATGGTAGCTTTACCTTCATCGGCAGTTGTGATGACGCCTTGCGGCAGACCTTTACACTGGGCCAATCGGTCGCGGAGATTGAGGCTGCTGGACTAAGCCCGGCACAAGCGCAGCAAGTGTTCAACTCGTTGAGCGCGCCGGACAAGGCGACGACCGATGGCTTTATCTTCAAGGCCAATCTGACATGGACGCCAACCGATGATTTGTTGTTCTATGCAACCTATTCAGAAGGCTTTCGTCCAGGTTTGCTGAACCGTCCCGGTGGCGCGCAAAGTCCAGGCGGCTTTACCGTGCCATTCGCGCTCGAAACCGATGAAGTGACCAATTACGAAATTGGTTGGAAAACATCGCTCTTTGACAATCAGGTGCGTTTTAACGGCAATGCGTTCTTTGTGGACGTGAAAAATTTGCAGACCACGATCTTTGATACCAGTATCACCAACTTGTTCTTCTCGGACAATGCGGCGAATGCAGAGATCTTAGGCCTTGAGGCAGATATCACCATCGCACCTTATGCTATTGATGGTTTGACAGTGAGCGCGGCTTTCTCCATTTTGGATACGGAGATTACCGACGTTCTCACACCAACTAACGATGTGATTGAAGGACGCAGCCTCGCTTATGCGCCAAGTTTCCAAGGCAATTTGCGGGCTCGCTATGAATGGAATGCCTTTGGCGATTGGACAGCCCATGTTCAGCCCCAAATGACCCATTCAGCCTCATCGGCAACGGACATTATCGAAATTAACCGGATTACGCTCGACAGCTGGACCACATTTGGTCTGTCCGCTGGCGTTAGCGATGATAAATGGTCCTTCGAGATATTCGGCGACAATCTAACCGACGAACGCGCCGAGATAAGCGGCAGTTTCGTTTACGATCGTTCGCGTATCACAGTGAACCGCCCGCTGACCGTGGGCGCACGGGTTTCCTTCACATATTAAGGAAAAATACAACAAGGGGAGGCTAGCCAAGCGGTTAGGCTCCCTTTTTTTGAAGGATAGCCAGCCGCGATTACATGTCTGAAACGGGTCTCGATATAGCCGAATTGCTAAAACAGGCGCGCACTCAAATGTATGAGGGGCGCTTCGATGCTGCGCTGAGCACCGCAATGGCGGTGTTGCAGGAAGAGCCCGAGAATATTGACGCGCTTTACATGAAGGCGGTTTGCGAGCGCTATCTCGACCAAAATGACAAGGCAATGGCCAGCATCAATCAACTGAAAACCCTTTCTCCCGATTTTGGCAGAGCCTATCAGGAAGAAGGTCATATTTTCAGAGTCATAGGCGACGACGAAAGCGCGCTCGCCGCTTATCGCCGGGCCTGCCAATGCAATCCGGTGCTGCAAGCCAGCTGGAAAGCACAAGCCGACATACTCGAAGGCCGAGGTCAGCTCGATGCTGCAGCAGAAATGCGGGGGCAAGAGCAACGCATAGCGGCCATGCCCAAGCCATTGGTCGGCGTGTCGCATCTGTTGCACGAGGGCAAGCTGATCAAGGCTGAAAATGCCTGTCGCCATTTCCTGCAAAAAAATCCCCAGAATGTTGAAGGCATGCGATTACTCGCCGATATTGGCGCGCGATTGGGCATATTGGAAGACGCGGACTTCTTGCTCGAAAGCGCGATTGAATTTGAACCGGATAATATCCAGGTGCGCATCGATTATATCCAGATCCTGCGCAAGCGTCAGAAATTTTCCGAAGCGCTCAAACAAAGCGAACTGCTCTATCAGCGTGACACTGCAGACCCGGTTTTCCAATCACTCTATGCGATCGAATCCATGCAGACCGGCGATTATGAGAAAGCCTTGGACCTGTTTGAAAAGGTTTTGCAGCGGCTTCCCAATGACCCGGTTACCTTGACCTCGAGAGGGCACGCCCTGAAGACATTTGGGCGCCATGACGAGGCTGTTTCATCCTATCAAACAGCCGTTCAATCGGACCCGGGCTATGGCGATGCTTATTATGGTTTAGCCAATCTCAAAACCTATCGGTTTAGCGACGAAGAACTCCGCTTGATGGAAGCACAAGAACAGGGCAACCGGCTGAGCTACCAGAACCGCATCCACATCTGTTTTGCGCTCGGTAAGGCTTATGAAGACCGCAAGGATTATGACACGTCCTTTGGCTATTATCAGCGCGGCAATGAATTGAAACGCGTGCAGTCACGCTATGATGCCGATCAGATGACGGCAGAGCTCGACCACCAGATAACGGCCTGCACCCCTGCCCTGTTTGAAAACCAGTCTGGCAAAGGGTGCGATGCCCCGGACCCCATCTTCATTCTGGGCCTGCCGCGCGCCGGTTCCACATTGCTCGAACAGATATTGGCATCGCATAGCCAGGTGGATGGCACCCTGGAATTGCCCAATATCTTGTCGCTTGCGCACCGGTTGCGGCGACAGAAACAGGCGAGCAACGATTCCTTATATCCCGAAAATCTGCACGGTCTCGAAGCCGATCAATTGCGAGCCATGGGTCAGGAATTTATCGACAGCACCCGCATCCATCGGCAGAACGCCCCCTATTTTATTGATAAAATGCCCAATAATTTCCGGCATATCGGTTTGATTAAACTCATTCTCCCCAATGCGAAAATTATCGATGCGCGCCGTGAACCCATGGCTTGCTGCTTCTCCGGCTTTAAACAGCTCTTCGCCGAAGGGCAGGAATTCACCTACGGGTTGAACGAAATTGGCCGCTATTACAGCGATTATGTTGGCTTGATGGATCATTGGGATACTGTGCTCCCCGGAGCAGTCCTGCGCGTCCAACATGAAGACGTTCTGGATGATCTGGAAGGCCAAGTGCGGCGGATGCTGGATTATCTGGGCCTGCCATTTGAGCAAGCCTGTATCGATTTTCATCAGACAAAACGCGCCGTGCGCACCGCCAGTTCAGAACAGGTGCGGCAACCCATTACCAAAGCCAGCGTCGATCTGTGGCGCCATTATGAAACATATTTGCAGCCGCTGAAACATGCACTGGGACAAGAAATATTGGAGCCTCAGCAGTGAGCGGAACGAAAACAGCAGCAGCGGCAGCGACAGCAGCCGATGTGATCGATACGGACTATGAAACCGATTATGAAGCCGGTCAGGATAACGTTAATCCGTTCGGGCTGGAAATGCACAATCCGGTATTTTTCATCAGCGCTGTTCTGATCATCACCTTTGTCTTGTTAACGCTGATGTTTCCCGAGACGGCAAAAGTCGCGCTGGAATCCAGCAAGGCGTGGACTCTGGAAAATTTCGACTGGTTTTTTGTTATTGCCAGCAACATCGTTCTGCTATTTTGTGTCTCCGTTGCAGCCTCGCCCTTGGGTAAAATTCGCTTAGGCGGCCCGGAAGCCAAGACGGAGTTCGGAACTGCATCGTGGATTGCCATGCTGTTTTCCGCAGGCGTGGGTATCGGCATGGTTTTCTATGGCTCGGCCGAACCAATGGCTTATTATACCGATTGGGGCGGCACACCCCTTAATGTCGAACCGCGCACGCCAGAGGCGATGCGGCTGGCACTCGCCGCAACCGTATTCCATTGGGGCCTGACTCCTTGGGCAATTTACGCCGTCATTGGTCTGGCGCTTGCGTTTTTCGCTTTCAACAAAGGACTGCCGCTCACTATTCGCTCGGCATTCTATCCCATATTGGGTGACCGCATTTGGGGCTGGCCGGGACATTGCATCGACATATTGGCGGTCATTGCGACCATGTTTGGTCTGGCAACGTCCCTTGGCCTTGGCGCACAGCAAGCCGCTACCGGCCTGTCCTTTCTCTTTGGCGTCGAAGCCACCTTAACTTCCAAACTGCTGCTCATCGCCGTTATTACAGCCCTGGCTGTCGTGTCGGTTGTCCGGGGCATAAATGGCGGTGTAAAATTGCTGAGCAATATCAATATGGTTCTCGCCGCATCGCTGCTCGCCTTTGTCTTTGTGGCGGGTCCAACCATGGCGATATTCACCGGCTTTGGCACGACCATCGCGAGCTATGCCGAATATGCCATTCCCTTGAGCGATTGGACGGGCCGCGCAGACAAGGCCTGGTATCACGGCTGGACGATATTTTATTGGGCGTGGTGGGTCAGCTGGTCTCCATTTGTCGGTATGTTCATTGCCCGTATTTCCAAGGGCCGCACCATCCGCGAATTTTTGTCAGTGGTGCTTGTCGTACCCGTGATCGTCGCAATCATATGGTTCACAACATTTGGTGTGACGGCAATAGAGCAAGTGAAAGACGGCATCGGCCAATTGCCAGCGGGCATCACGGAAGCGCCTCTGGTACTTTTCCAGATGCTTGAGAATATGCCCTTCCCTTACATCGCCTCGTCGCTAGCGATCGTCCTGTTAATCGTATTTTTTGTGACCTCATCCGACTCCGGTTCGCTCGTCATCGATGCTATAACCGCAGGCGGCAGAACAGACGCACCGGTGGCACAGCGTATTTTTTGGGCGGTATTGCAAGGGTTGGTCGCAGCAGCATTACTGGTCGGAGGCGGCGCCGCTGCGTTAGGCACGATGCAAGCGGGCACGATCGCCAGCGGCCTGCCATTTACATTGGTGTTGCTAGTCTGTTGCTACAGTCTGTTCAAAGGCTTGATGTCAGAATATCGGTTGTTGAAATCCGGGAATATTGCCGATTGACGACAAGTGCCAAGGAGCCAGATCGACTTTTGGTGCTTCATTGACACATGTCTAGCCTATCACGTCACTATCATCTTTTTTTTGCAACGGCATAGACGTGCGTTTCGGGATATTGATCAAGCTCCAAATGCATAAGCGATAGTCCGTTATCCAGAAGAATTTGAATATTCTCTGCTATCCCAATCGTGCTGTGATAAAAGCTGTCGCCGCGCCATTGGCTTGTCCCGCCACCTGTTCCATCACCAAAAGTATAAATGAACACGCCATCATCATCCAATAGCTGACATAATTTTGTGATAACGGGCTTGTGCATGTCGAGTGGTAGATGGAAAATACTGTCCCAAGCCACTATAAAGTCGAACTTTTCCGACGTTTCCCACTTACAGATGTCTTGATGAATAAAATTGTCTTGAGGGTGATTGAGCGAAGCCAACCGGACCATCTCTTTAGACACATCCAGACCGGTAATTTTATACCCTTTAGACTGCAATATGCGGACAAACCGGCCACCTGCACCGCAGCCTACATCAAGCGCTGTTCCGCCCTCTGAAGCGTAACTAACTGCCTTTTCAAACTGTTCAACGCCATAGCTGGAATTCATATGACGATCATTCCACCATTGCGCGATTTTATCATATTTCTTGCCAAGAATTTGCGGATCCATAATTTGGCCTTTTCATATGGAGAAGGGAGCTATGAATCTGGATACCAGCTTCTGTTCAATGGTGAAGGGCAAATTTATTGACTTGGAATGGCCGTGCTAATGTCCATCAATCGGGATAACCCGGCTCTCCGCGGCAATCATCGTCTAGCGCGCCATCGTCATTATAGCCGTCGCACTTATCGTCCTTGTCGACGAAATAGCCCGCTGCGGCGCCGGCCGCAGCGCCAATAGCGGCACCTTTTAGCGCATCATCTGTGTCACCGGTTACAGCGCCGATAATCGCGCCAGTTGCTGCGCCGGCTGCAGCACCTTCCCCGGCATAGTTTCCTGCACAAGCCGATAGCGATAGACACGACACGGTCGCGACCGAGAGGACGGATAGTTTTTTCGCAAATAGTCGCATGAATATACTCCTGAGATTATCTGCCCCCGTAAGTGGTTCATAAACCGGTCGACCACAGTCTGGTTCCTGAACAGCAGCAGTTTTTCAGATGAACGGCATCGCCATTGCGGTGACCGCCAATTTTCCTCGCCTTGCAATGGATGGCGTTCTATCGATAAGCCTCACCGACGGCACAAATATTGCGAACGTCGCCAGACACGAAACTTGCCATGGGGCCATCAATCCAAGAAAAATGCGGTACCCCCTCTAAATTGATCCTTGCCGCCGCTTCCTTTCCTCTGCCAATAGACGCTCAGGACATAGGGGACCAAGGCGCATGATATCAGCAATCGGACTAATCGGCGGGCTCGCGCTGCTTATCTATATGACGGTAAAGGGCGTGAACATATTGATTGCCGGCCCCATTGCCGCCGCGATTGTTGCTGCAACCAGCGGGCTGGCATGGTTACCGCCCTTGGCCGCCGAGGGCGCTCCGGATTTCGCAACCGCCTATATGGACGGCTTTGTCAGCTTCTTTAAAAGCTGGTTCTTCATGTTCCTGCTCGGTGCAATTTTTGGTGAAATCATGGGCGCCTCGGGCGCTGCAGCCAGCGTTGCCCACTGGGTTATCGAAAAAATCGGGATCAAACATGCGGTACTCGCCGTTGTCGCGGCCTGCGCCATTTTAACCTATGGTGGGGTCAGCGTTTTTATCGTCGCTTTCTCGGTTTATTCACTGGCGGTGCACCTGTTCCGTGAAGCCAATTTACCCAGGCGTTTCATCCCAGCCGCGCTCGCTTTCGGATCCGTCACTTTTACGATGACGACAGCAGGAAGCCCGGAAATCCAGAATTTGATCCCGATGGAATTTCTCGGCACTACGGCTTATGCGGGCTGGGAAGTCAGCCTTGTGGTCGCCATCTTCATGGCTGTTTCCGGTCATTTCTGGCTCAATTGGATGGTCAAACGCGCTGTCGCCAATGGCGAGACCTTTGTCGGACGAGAAACGGACGACACCAATACGGACTATGGCAACCTGCCCGCGCCGCTTATTTGTTTATTGCCGCTTGTGGCGGTGCTCGGCATTTTCCTGATCTTCCAATATCCTCAAGACATGGGGCCATTATCCGCGATCTTGCCACAAAACTCGCTCGACAAATGGGCATTGGTCGCGGCCTTGGGCTCCGGTGCCATCGTGGCATTAGCCGTGGGCTATCGAAAATTAAAGGCGATGCCAGAAGCATTTTCTCGCGGAGCAACGAGCGCTGTGGTCGCTATTACCAATACCTGCGCTGTGGTCGGCTTTGGGGCAGTTGCTAAGCTCTCTCCGGCGTTTCAGGAAGCTTTGATCATGGTGCAAAACATCCCGGGCAGCCCGCTAATCGGCGCCGCGGTTGCTGTTACCGTAATTGCTGGCCTGACCGGTTCAGCATCAGGTGGCCAAACCATCGCCCTGCCCTTGATCGCACCACATTACATGGATGTTGGCGCGCAGCCGGACGAGCTCCACAGGGTCGTCGCCATATCTTCCGGCGCGCTCGATAGCCTGCCCCATAATGGTTATGTCGTGACGACGATCCGGGCCGTTTGCGGGGAAACGCACAAGGATGCTTATGGAGCGGTCGGCGCGCTCACCGTTATCATACCGGTTATCGGTACGATTATGGCGGTGGTGCTGTTCACGATGTTCTAATAGAAAAGACCAGATGACCGTTACAATTCGTCCATATACTGCCGCAGACAAGCAGGCCTATATTGCTCTCAATCTCGACTGGATTGAAGAATCCTTTACGGTGGAAAGCAGTGACCGCGACCAGCTGGAGGCGCTAGAAACAACCATTCTTGGAACTGGCGGGCAGATTATCGTTGCTGAATTGGACGGCGATATCGTCGGCACCGGCGCGATTTTGCCACCCCATCACGACCCACAAGATGGCCGCAAATGGCTGGAGATCGTGAAAATGGCGGCTCAGAAAAATCTACGCGGACAAGGCATTGGTCATGCCGTTCTGGAAGCGTTGATTGTCGAAGGGCGAGCGATGGCCGCCGATGCTATTTGGCTGGAAACCAATAACGACCTGAAAGCCGCCATCCGCCTTTATGAGCGGTGCGGCTTTCGGCATTTATTCGGCGATGAACTGTGGCCCACGCCTTATGCGCGCTGCAATGTCCAGATGGTGTTGGAGCTATGACCGCTATTTGAGTCGTTCGATTTTACCGGCTGCTTCATCGATAATCGCCGCGACATCGAGGATCTTCTCTGACCCCTTTTCCTCATCAGCCAGCCGAATACGGATCGCGTTTTTCAGATTGCCGACGGCGCGGCGGATGGATGCGCCGTCCACAGCTTGATCCATTTGCGCTATGCTCTCTAACCGAGCAAGAATATCAGCAACATGCTTTTCCTCTTCAGCCAGTAAAGTCGTTCCAGCATCAGCAATCGAATAGATTTTCTTGCCGCTATCGTCGACCTTCTCGTTGATAAGATCCATATCGGCCATCAACGTCAGCGTCGGATAGACAATACCGGGACTGGGCGCATAATGCCCGCCAGTGAGCTCTTCGATCTGCTGAATCAGGTCATAGCCATGGCGCGGTTCTTGAGAAACGAGATGAAGCAAAACCAGCCGCAGCTCTCCCCGCCGAAAAACCCGTGCACGGCGTTTGGCTTTGGCACCTTCAAAAGCAGCAGCGGCAAAGGCGCGAGCAAATTTCTGTCCATTCATAGCACCCCAACGCTTACCGCGCCGAGAACCAGAACCGCAATCACTATAGTTTGAATATCGCATAAAATTTCTTTCTTTTTATATCTAAGCTGTGTCTAAGATATATCTTTAAAAAGGATATGCAACAGGTGCCCGTGCGAAAAATCGCTAACAAGTTAAGATAAAAAGGAACTTTCAGAGAATGCGAGAGATATTTATTCCGGCTTCTTGGCCACACCCACAAAGGCTGGCCGCAACAAGCGATCCTTGATCACATAACCGGCCTGCATCTCTTGCACCACGGTTCCCGGCTCATGCTCGTCGGTCGGAATTTCGACCATCGCCTGATGCTGGTTCGGATCGAGCGGCAAGCCCACAGAAGCAACCCGCTTGATACCGTTTTTCTCAAATACGGTTTCCAGTTCACGACCCGTCGCTTCGATACCGTTGATCAGGCCTTTCCACTTTTCTTCGTCTTTCACTTCTGCGGGAATAGCTGCCAGGGCGCGCTGGAGGTTGTCGGATACGCTCAGCATATCGCGAGCAAAGCCAGTAGCGGCATAGGCTTTGGCATCCTGCGCGTCTTTTTCGAGCCGGCGACGAACATTCTGGGTTTCCGCCTGTGCATAGAGAGCCTGTTGCTTGGCTTCCGTCAGTTCATTTTCAAGGCCTGCGATACGCTCTTCCAAAGACGGTTCATCAGACGCGTCGTCACCGCCTTCTTTCAGGCCCTCGGGCACGCCCTCCAACTCAGCTGCTGCGGCTTCGTCCAGTTTCGCTTCTTCATTTTCTTGCGGGTTCGTATCGCTCATTATTTCGTCACTCATTTCAATAATCTAGATAAGGTCTGTGCTGTAAAGTCTACCATGGGTACGACGCGGGCATAGTTCAAGCGGGTGGGGCCAATAACCCCGACCACGCCGACCACCTGACCGTCGCCATCTTTATAGGGCGCCGCTATCACAGATGAGCCGGAAAGCGAGAATAATTTATTCTCTGCGCCGATAAATATTTTCGCTGCCTCGGCATCGCGGGCATTATCAAGCAAGCGGGCGATTTCCTGTTTGCCCTCCAACTCATCGAGCAATAGCCGGACCCGGTCGAGATCTTCCAGCGCGCTGTCTTCTAACAAATTGGCCTGTCCGCGCACGATGAGCACCGGCCGTTTCGAAGGGTCCTGCGTCCAGGTTACAAAGCCGCGCTGCACCAAGTCTTCCGAAGCTTTGTCGATGGCCATACGGCCCGCTTGAATATCTTTATCTATCCGCAGCAACGCATCGGAAAGCGTCATCCCGCCAAATTGCGCGGTGAGGTAGTTGCTCGCCTCGATCAAGGCCGATTCTGATATGCCGATGGGCAAATCAAGCACGCGGTTTTCCACGCCCCCGTCCTGACCCACAAGAATTGCCAGCCCCTGCCCTTCCGACAATTTCACAAAGCTAAACTGTTTCAGCAGCGGCTCGCGCTTTGGCACCATGACCAGACCAGCACATGCAGACAAGCCCGACAATATGGCCGTCGTCGCTGACAGTGCTTCTTCAATCGGCCCTTGATCGCTAATCTGCGACTCAATCGCTTCACGCTCTTGCCGGGAAGGTTCCGCCGCCTGCATCATCCCGTCAACAAACAGCCGCAGCCCCATTTCTGTCGGTATCCGACCGGCGCTGGTATGGGGGGCCGCTAGCAAACCAAATTCTTCCAGATCCTGCATGACATTGCGGATCGAGGCCGGGGAAAGTTCAAGCCCGGGCGCTTTCGATATCGTCCGCGACCCCACCGGCGCACCATTGTCGAGATAAGACTCGACCACCACGCGGAAAATATCCTGCGCACGCGTCGTCATTTCGGTGATGGGTGTGGTGCTCATTAGTCGTAGATAGGATCATTTTTCATTTGATTCCAGCCTTGCAGTATTAGCTGCCTGTTCTAAGACGTTGCCCAAGCAATCCACAGGAGAATCACACATGCGCCCATCAGGACGCGCGCTCGACGAGATGCGCTCTATTTCTATCGAAACCGGATTTACCAAACATGCAGAGGGGTCTTGCCTGATCAGCTTTGGTGATACCAAGGTCATTTGTACCGCGAGCATCGAAGAGCGCATCCCACCTTGGCTGCGCGGCAAGGGTGAAGGCTGGGTCACGGGTGAATATTCGATGTTGCCCCGCGCCACAAATACCCGCAATTCCCGCGAAGCAGCACGCGGCAAACAGTCTGGCCGGACACAGGAAATTCAACGCCTTATCGGACGTTCTTTGCGTGCCGTGGTGGATATGAAGAAACTCGGCGAGCGCCAGATTACGGTCGATTGCGATGTTATTCAGGCCGATGGCGGTACGCGTACTGCGTCGATTAGCGGCGCATGGGTTGCTTTGCGGCTTGCGGTTAATGGCCTACTCGATGAAAAACTGATTAGCGAAGATCCGATTGAACAGAAAATCGCTGCGATTAGCTGTGGAATCTATAACGGCAATCCGGTGCTCGACCTCGATTATGATGAGGATAGCAATGCTGGCGCTGACGCCAATTTCGTGCTGACCGGCGATGGTAATATTGCCGAAGCGCAGGCGACGGCAGAAGGCGAGACCTTTGATGACGAAGGTTTGATGCGCTTGATGCGGCTGGCCAAAATCGGTTGCGACCGGATTTTTGAGGCGCAGGATAAAGCGGTCTCCTAAGAACGCCGATGACCAAGCACCGTAAACTCTCTCCGGGCAAGCTGATCATTGCCAGCCATAATCAGGGTAAGGTGCGAGAAATTCGCGCCTTGCTGGCTCCTTTTGGCATCGAACCGGTGTCGGCCGGAGAGTTGAACTTGCCGGAGCCGGAAGAGACCGGAACGACCTTTGCAGAAAACGCGCTACTAAAGGCACGCGCCAGTGCGGAGGGCGCCAATTGCGTTGCGCTGTCCGACGACAGCGGGCTCTGCGTTACCGCTCTCAATGGCGCGCCGGGCGTCTATACCGCCGATTGGGCCGAAGCCGACACCTATGAAGGTGGACCCGGTCGTGATTGGTATATGGCAATGGGTAAGGTGGAAGGAAAGCTGGCAGAATTAGGCCCGGATACCGACCGCAGCGCTTATTTTGTCTGTACCCTCGCCCTCGCCTGGCCCGACGGACATTCCGAAATTTTCGAAGGCCGCGTGCAAGGCAATCTGGTTTGGCCGCCGCGCGGCACATTGGGCTTTGGCTATGACCCGGTGTTTCAGCCGATTGGTTTTGAGCAAACTTTTGCAGAGCTTGATCCACAGCAGAAACATGACATGAGCCATCGCGCCAATGCTTTCGACAAGCTCGTCAAAGCCTGTTTCGACTAAACCCGTCTATCAGGGGACTGTTCGACCAATAAAGTTGCCCGGCGGGCTATAGCGGCACACCAAGACATCGCGTTGGGCGTTGCTGGCAAGGCCGCAACCTATCTTGGTCGTGCTTCGCCAGATGATCTGGGTATAATGACCGACATCCTGCCAACGGCCTGTTGTACTAACGTCGGGGAAAGTCCCGGCGACGAAAAAGCGCTTTTCGTCAATCCATCCGTCAACCATATCCTGAAAGGTAAAGGCGCTGGCTGTTCCGGCCCATAGATTTTCGCCCTGATTCGGTCGCGCAGAGCCCGGGCTATGTTCAAATCGGCCATTGGCGATCAATGTTTCTGCATAGTCCAAGGCCGCCGCGTTAAGCGCAGCATCAAGTTCGACCGGAGGAACGCCAACTTCGGCGCGGGCGGCGTTGTGAGAAGCCAACATGACGTCCAGCATCGTACTGCCCGGCGGTGATGGGGTGGGCGTCGGCGTTGGTGTGGGGGTCGGAGTGGGTGTCGGAGCCGGAGTGGGCGTCGGCGCTGGAGTTGGCGCGGGCGTTGGCGCGGGCGTTGGCGCAGGGGTCGGAGCAGGCGCTGGGGTTGGAGCCGGGCTAGGCGCTGGGCTCGGAGAGCCGGGAAGCGTGACCTGCGAATTGCTGCTGCCGCTTTCGCCGCCGCAACCAACCAGCAAAACCAGCATTGCAGCTTGCACGACTGTTCTGGGATACCTACTAACACGCCGATGTTTCATGCTTCATCCTCCACTATTTCTGCAAAGCCGAAGGACCGGAATGGACTGGCCCTCTATATTCATTGGCCATTTTGCATCGCCAAATGTCCCTATTGCGACTTTAACAGCCATGTCCGCGATCAAGTGGACCACGATGCATGGCAGACAGCCCTCCTTCTTGATCTCAGGCATGAATATAAAGTTAATGGGAACAGGCAGATAAGCTCGATTTTCTTCGGCGGTGGCACTCCGTCGCTGATGGACCCTCGGCTCGTCGCTATGTTGATAGAAGAGGCTAGCGCTTTATGGGGTTTGGCTGACCATTGCGAGATCACCCTGGAGGCCAATCCATCCTCGGTTGAAGCCAGTCGATTTGCCGACCTTGCCCTTGCTGGAGTGAACCGGGTTTCGTTGGGATTACAATCACTTGATGACGAAACATTGAAATTTCTGGGCCGCGCCCATGACGTAAAAGAAGGGCTGGCCGCACTCGAAACCGCACAGCAGAATTTCGCCCGCGTCAGCTTTGACCTGATTTATGCACGGCCCAACCAATCTCTCGAAAATTGGCAGTCAGAATTGGAAAAAGCACTGAGTTTTGGCACCGATCATCTTTCACTCTATCAGCTCACAATTGAGCCGGGAACGCGCTTTGAAACATTGGTGCGTACCGGCGCTCTGGTCCCTGCCGATGATGATCATTGCGCCGATATGTTTGAGTTGACGCAGCAACTAACGGCCGCCGCCGGCCTGCCCGCTTATGAGATAAGCAACCATGCAAGACCCGGTCAGGAGAGCCGCCACAATCTGACCTATTGGCGCTATGACGACTATGTCGGCATCGGCCCCGGCGCGCACGGACGGCGGCTGAACACCGCAACGGAGCGGCATAGGAAGCCGGAAAATTTCCTTTCTGCGGTGGAACGCAACGGCAATGGTTTGAAAGTGGAGCAAATGCTGTCACCCGATGTTCAGGCCGCGGAAGCCCTCATGATGGGTCTGCGGCTGGGCGAAGGCATTGATTTGGTAGCTTTGGCCGAGAAAACTGGATTGACGATAGCGGCAATGGTTGATGAGACGGAGGTTCAGAAGCTCTGTGATCTAGGTCTTGTTAAGCGGGATGCTGACCGCATCACGGTCCAGCCAAAAGGCATGCCGTTGCTCGATGCCATATTGCCAAAGGCAATTGCTGACGTCCTTCACAGTTGATGTAGACTGCCAAGCCCTTTGGTGGACTTTCACTTTGAGTCTGCTAGATTCTACCCATGGACAGCACAACCGCCCTCATCCAGGACTTTTCCCGCCATTTGCGCGAAGGGCGACGGCGTTCGCAGCATACGGTACGGGCCTATGTCACCACGGCAGAGCGCTTTTGCGCCTTTCTAACGGACCATCTTGGCGGCGCAATAGGTGCCACCCAAATCAAAGCGCTCAAGCAAACAGATATTCGCTCCTATCTCGCCTTTCGCCGTGGCGATGACTTATCCAACAATAGCGCTGCCCGGGAATTATCCGCCATCCGCGCCTTCCTGAAATTTGTCGGCGGCGATGACTCACAAATACCAAAAATCAAAGGTCCAAAAGTAACACGCGGCGTGCCCCGACCTGCCTCGCCCGACGATATTGTGGCGATGGCGGAAGACATTGCCGAAAGCGCCGGCGAAGATTGGGTCGGCGCGCGCGATTGGGCGGTTCTTCTGTTGCTATACGGTTCTGGCCTGCGGATAAGCGAAGCGCTCGATCTGACTGCCGAAGAGCTGCCGCTGTCCGAAACACTCCGCGTAACCGGCAAACGCGGCAAGACGCGGATTGTGCCCTTACTCCCACAGGTGCGCGCGGCGATAGAGCATTATATCGATTTATGCCCGCATGTGATGGCACCGGACAAAGCCATATTCCGCGGCAAACGGGGCGGACCGCTCTCGCCCAACCTCATTAGACGCGTGGTGCAGCAAGCCCGCGGGAAGCTTGGTATATCGGACAAAACCACGCCTCATGCCCTGCGCCACAGCTTTGCGACGCATCTCTTGGCTGGCGGCGCCGATCTGCGAAGCCTGCAAGAATTGCTGGGTCATGCGAGTTTAAGCTCGACGCAAGTTTATACAGCGGTCGATGCGGCGCATTTGCTCGACGTGTATCAGAATGCGCATCCGCGCGCGGGATGAGCCTTTCTTCGCGTCATGTTCGAAATGAGCGTAAAAGCGGACGTAGGATAAAACTCAGTTAGAACTACATAGCCAGTATTGACAACACATTGTCATATTGGTTATGTAGTGCATATGAAAAAACGGACCGCAAAGGGACAAGCGCTCACCGAGCTGATTTTGGAAATATTCCGGGTCAATGGAGAATTGCTCAGCGCTGGCAACCGGATTACAAAGCCGTTTGGCCTCACCAGTGCGCGATGGCAAATTATGGGTGCAATAGACGAGGACGGACAGCCGTTGACTGTTTCGCAGATCGCGAGACGCATGGGTCTGGCTAGGCAGGGCGTTCAACGCATAATCAATGATCTTGAAGAACTCGGTTTGATCACGAGTGCAGCGAACATAGATCACAAACGCGCGCCGATCTTTTCGCTGAGCGATGAAGGTGAAAAGGTCATTGCCAAAATCAACGAAGCGCAAACCTCATGGGTAAATGCACTTTCAAGCGACTTGGCGGTCAAACAATTGACGGACCTCCAAACAGCATTGCAAACCATTCGAGAGCAATCTGAAATTCTGAACTGAAACGGACAAGGAAACTCCAAAATGCCAAATGTAAAAGAGCTTAACGATACCGTTAGTCTAATGGATCAAATGCAAACCAATGAAGACGGTTCGATTGTTCTCATTAATGTGTTCACCATTGATCCGGCCGACGAAGACGCGTTGATCGAAGCTTGGTCCCATGATGCAAAATTTATGAAAGCTCAACCGGGATATATCTCCACCCAGATGCATAAGGGCATCGGCGGCAGTCCAACTTTTATCAACTATGCCGTTTGGGAAACTGTTGAGAGCTTTCGCAATGCCTTCACCAATCCGGAATTCCAGAAACGCATCGGACAATATCCAGACAGTGCAAAAGTATCGCCTCATTTATTCAAAAAAATGACGATCCCCGGTCACTGCGTCGCATAGTTAGGATATTATCATGCCTGCCAAAAGCTCGAACGATCAATATGGTTCTGTTGCCATTACTATCCATTGGCTAAGCGCATTGCTGATAGTTGCATTGCTTGTTTCAGGATTTCGCGCTGGTGGCATGGAAGACGCAGTTGCAAAGGCCGAGTTTTTGCGCGTTCACATAGCACTTGGGATTACGGTTTTGGTTCTTACCGTGTTGAGGATCCTCTGGTGGTTGTTCGCGGACAAAAAGCCGGAATCTATAGCGATGCCTGTTTGGCAGGATCGCGCATCACGGGCTGTGCATATTCTGTTCTATATTGTTATTTTTGGTATGATCGCTAGCGGCACCGGAATGATGATGCTTTCCGGCGCCGGGTCCATCATCTTCGGTGAATCGGCGGCGTCCCTGCCTGATTTTTGGGATTTTAAACCAAGACTCCCGCACGGCATTGGAGCCAGAGCAATGCTGATATTTTTTGTCTTTCATGCTGGCGCAGCCCTTTATCATCACTTCGTGAAAAGAGACGGGCTTTTGGGCCGGATGTGGTTTGGACGGGCTAATGGATAATTGCTAATTTATTGGTCAATCCGCTAGTGTCCGCTTTCGGGATGAAGCAGACCTTCTCTATTCACCCCAACCGCCGTTCAATCGCATCCCAGATCATCCCCGACGTATCGGTACCATTAAACTTGTCGATCGCGACAATCCCCGTCGGCGATGTCACATTAATCTCGGTCAGCCATTTGCCGCCAATCACGTCAATGCCAACAAATAGCAGCCCGAGCCTTTTTAAGTCTGGCCCCATCGCCGCGCAAATCTCTTTCTCGCGGTCGGTCAACCCTGCCGCTTCGGCATAGCCGCCTTGCGCCAGATTGGAGCGGAACTCGCCTTTGCCGGGCTTGCGGTTGATTGCGCCAGCCACTTCGCCGTCCACCAAGACGATGCGTTTGTCGCCGTCCTGAACCTCGGGAAGAAAGGGCTGGATCATATGGGGCTCTGGCCAAGTCTGGTTAAAAACCTCTATTAAGGCACTCAAATTGCTGCCATCTTCTGGCACCAGGAAAATCGCTTTGCCACCATTGCCGTGTAGTGGTTTGACAACAATGCCGCCATGCTCGGCCTGAAAGGCGCGAATTTCATCAATGTTTCGGCTGACCAATGTCGGCGGCATATATTGCGCATAATCGAGCACATAGACTTTCTCTGGCGCATTGCGCACGGACACCGGGTTGTTGACCACCAGCGTCTCGCCCTCAATCCGTTCCAGCAAATGGGTCGCCGTGATATAGCCGACATCAAAGGGCGGATCCTGCCGCATCAGCACGACATCAATGTCGCTGCCAAGGTCCAGTCGCACCTGTTCACCAAATTCATAATGATCGCCTTCGACCTGCTGCACATGCACTGGATGCGCCAGTGTGGTCAGCCGGCCCGCCAGATAGGTCAGGTCTTTGACATCATAATGATAGAGCTTGTGCCCACGTTTCTGGGCCGCGATCATCAGCGCGAAACTGCTGTCCCCTGCAATATTTACGGTTTCCATCGGATCCATTTGCATGGCAATTTTCAGGGTCATAGAAGCGCTTTCTTACGTGGTTGGTTCTTACGTGGTTGGGATTGACTGGATTAAAATCCATGCCAGACATTGGTTAAATGGGTCGGCAAGCGGCGCGGTGCAACCAATATTACATCAATCCGTGCATCTTCGCCGTTTTGGCAATATTCAGGATAGAGAATTTCAGCAGCTGCCGCGACCCGTTTCAATCGATGGAGGTCAATGGCTGTCTCTAGATCCTTTGTCTTCGTGCGGGCTTTGACTTCAACAAAGGCGACGAGGTTGCGCCGTTTTGCAACCAAATCCACCTCGCCGCGCGCTGTTCGGACGCGTTGGGCCAATATACGCCAGCCATGGAGGCGCAACCACCCTGCAGCAATGCTCTCTGCGCGCCGTCCTTGCTGTTCGGCGCGCTCTCTTTTCACTGCTGGCCTTCCGCTTTCCAGCGATTGGCCAGTTCATATAATTCTTTGCGATCTGTCCCATAAGTGCGCGCCACTTCGCCCGCGGCTTTGGAGGCCGGAAGCCGCTCCAAAGCTTCACGCAGCGCATCTTCAATATCGGTACGACTTGCAGGCTTTGCTGCGCCCGGCGGTCCGATCACAACGGCAATCTCGCCTTTTGGCTTTTCAGCAGCATAGCGGCTTGCCAATTCGGCCAAGCTGCCGGTCACCGTTTCTTCGAATTTTTTGGTGATTTCACGAATCACGGCGGCTGGACGATCGCCCAAATTGGCAACCGCATCTGCCAGCATCCCGCCAAGCCGCGATCCATTTTCATAGAAAATCAACGTCGCTTTGATCGCTTTCAATTCCGCCAGCGCCTCACCCCGTGCTTTCATTTTGCTTGGCAGAAACCCTTCGAACAAAAATCGATCGCTAGGTAATCCGGATAGCGTCAGTGCGGCAATCACGGCGCTTGGCCCCGGTATTGTGGTGACATAGGCGCCTTGCGCTCGCGCGTCGCGAACCAGCTTGTAACCGGGGTCAGAGATAAGCGGGGTGCCTGCATCACTGACAAGTGCGACAATTTTACATCCTATCGCCGCTAAAATTTCTTGCCGTTCCTGTTCGCCCTTATGGTCATTATAAACCCTCATTCTACCTTTTTTACCGATATGATTCAAAAGCTTGCCAGTCACTCTTGAATCTTCGACTAAAATAAGATCAGCGATTTCCAGAATTTCTTCGGCGCGACGCGACAAATCTCCGAGGTTGCCGATTGGTGTAGCGACGATATACAGGCCATGTTCAACGGGAGCAGACATAATGAACGCCATGACAGATAATTCGCATGTAGGACAGGATGAAAAAACATCCGTCCCAACGCCATGCGCACCTGAGCGATCAGGACGTCGGAATTTGCTGAAATATGCAGGGCTGGCAGGAATCATTTTTCTTGCCGGTTGTGAATCAGTGGTGCCCCGTGGAGGAGAACGGCCAACGCGGCCAACCCCGACACCGCCGCCGGTAACCGGCAGCTTGCCAACGGATCAGAAACATCACCGCATTGCCTTGCTGGTGCCCCTGTCTGGTAAAAATGCCGGGGTCGGTCAATCATTGGCCAATGCGACGACAATGGCGCTGCTCGATACCAAAGCGCAAAATATCCGCATGACCAGCTATGATACAGCCAAAGGCGTGACGGCTGCGGCACGTAAAGCTGTTGCCGATGGCAACAAGCTGATCCTCGGCCCCCTGCTCAGCGACAATGTGGTGGCTACCGCGAATATTGCGCGGCCCGCTGGCGTGCCCATCCTCAGCTTCTCCAATGATGCCGGGGTCGCGGGCAATAACGTCTTCCTGCTGGGGCATATTCCTTCGCAATCGATTAATCGCGTCGTTGGCTATGCCAAGTCCAAGGGTATGAACCGCTTTGCCGCATTGGTGCCCAATGGCGTCTATGGACAACGGGCATCTTCTACCCTGCTTCGTTCGGTAAAGGATGCTGGCGGGACGGTAATCTCGATCCAGAATTTCAACCGCGATTCCAAATCCATCGAGGCAGCGACCAAAAAGCTCTCGCAAAATGGTGATTTTGACGCGGTGCTACTCGCGGACAACGGCACCATGGCTATCAAAGCTGCGCCCTACATCCGGAAAAATGCGAGCAGCAGCGCCAAGATACTTGGCACCGACCTGTGGAATACCAGCAGCAATCTTGCCGGCGCACCGGCCATGCGCGGCGCTTGGTTTGCCAGTGTTTCGGACGGATTGTACCGGCAATATGCTGACAAATATCGTAGCCGCTATGGCCGTGCGCCATTCAGACTCTCAAGCTTGGGTTATGACTCGGTTCTGCTGACGGTAAAAGTCGCGCAAAACTGGACAGTCGGCTCGCCCTTTCCGATCAAGCAACTCACCGATTCCGGTGGGTTTATTGGATTAGACGGCGTTTTCCGCTTCCGCCGTAATGGCATTTCCGAACGCGCTCTGGAAGTGCAAGAGATCAAAAGCGGAAGCTTTAGTGTCGTCGATCCGGCGCCAAAAGGCTTTTAACGTCGGCTGTCATTCCAGCTTTCACTGGAATGACAGGATATGCTTGATTATCCGATATTCTGACCGGTATCCGCCCAATCTTTAAGGAAGCCTTCGATACCTTTGTCCGTCAGGACGTGCTTGAAGAGTCCGCGAATGACGTTTGGCGGCATCGTGCCAACATCGGCGCCGATGCGCGCTGATTCCAAAACATGAACAGGGTGGCGGATAGAAGCGACCAATATCTCGGTATCAAATGCATAATTATCATAGATTAGCCGGATATCATCAATCAACTTCATGCCGTCAAAGCCATTATCGTCATGACGACCGACAAAGGGGGAGATGAAGCTTGCGCCGGCTTTTGCCGCCAATAGTGCCTGATTGGCCGAGAAGCAAAGCGTGACATTGACCATCGTGCCTTCGTTAGTGAGCGCTTTGCACGTTTTCAGGCCATCGATGGTAAGCGGCACCTTGATGCAGACATTGTCCGCAATCTTGCGCAGCACTTCGGCTTCTTTCATCATCGTTTCATGGTCCAGCGCGACAACTTCGGCAGAGACAGGACCATCGGTCAGACCGCAAATTTCTTTGGTCACTTCCATAATGTCACGACCGGATTTTTTGATCAGCGAAGGGTTGGTGGTAACGCCATCAACCATCCCTGTAGCAGCCAAATCGGCAATCTCGGCAGTATCGGCGGTATCAACAAAGAATTTCATGTCGTCTATGCTCCTGATGCGGGTGCGTTAATTTAAGTCTTGTAAGAGGCCTACCGTCTTTTCCGGCAACGGGAAACACGGCGCCGGGAAAAACTGTGCAGAAAACTGTGGATAGCTTGGGGGCTATTCGGGGATTAAGTCAGGCTGAAGACGCCAATGAGCAATGGATCATTGGTCGCCCGCGGGTTGGCCCTGATCTTGGCTTCTTGCGCACCGATTGACCGGTAAATCGCATCGCTCACCGCGTTCGTAACGTCGTTGCTGATATCAGCAAAATTAATGTCGCTAACTTGCGACAATACCAGATTGATAATCTCGTTATCGAACAGGTTCAGGCCCTGACTAACGCCGGGCAATATCCGGGTCGCCAGCGATGTGCCAAGCTGACCTTGCAAGAGGTCGGTCGCGGCACGGTTGCCGCCTTTGATGATCGCCGCGGCATCGGATATGCTCATCCCGCGGATGGTATCGGCAATGACCGGAGCAGCCAGTTCCGCGCCTTTTTCGGCCGCACGATTAACCTGCTTAAGCAGCCGTTTCTGGATCGGTTTGGATCGCAACATCGCTGTTGCAATATTTGTCACCCGCGTGCCGCCTAACCTGTCAGGAACGGATATCCGGGCAACCTGGCTGTCAAAAAATCCGTTAGGTTGCATCAGCTCGGCAAAAGCGTTTTGCGACGATAGCGTAAGCAGGCGTTTGACGGCCTCGGTTAGGCTCAGTGATGGCAGACTGGCGCAACCCGGCAGTGATAGCATGGCGATAGCACCGCCTGCAGCCAGAACATTCCTGCGATTGACAGTTTTCATTTCTATTACTCCCCTAACCCCGCAAACCATCATAGCAGTTGGTGACGCGATCCCAAAGCATGCTTATAGAAGGCAAATGAATCGCACCAAAGATCGCGCCAAAGACAGAGCAAGAGTGTTATTGCTCAATGCTGCTCTCGGGCCGCTCGATTATCGAGTACCTGATGGCATGGACGCCCGACCGGGATCTATTGTGATGGCACCGCTCGGACCACGCAAGGTGCCAGGTGTGGTTTGGGAAGCGGAGAGCTTTCCTGTAGACGAAATTGACGCAAAAAAGTTGCGCCCCTTGCTGGAATTACGCGATGTGCCCCCGCTATCCGCGCCGCTGCGACGATTGATTGAATGGACTGCGCGTTACTATTTCGCGTCCCCCGCGTCAGTGCTGCGCATGGTATTGTCGAGCGGCGCAGCCTTTGCGGATAATCGCCCGATCATCGAATATCAGTTAAACGGCAATGTCCCCGGTCGGATGACGCCGCAGCGCGAGCAAGCGCTCCAAAAGCTGGCCGATGTGCAGGGCACCATCAGCGAATTGGCGTTCAAGGCCGATGTATCCGTCGCCGTCATCCGCGGTTTGGATAAAGCAGGCGCATTGGATCGCAGCGAAATATCGCCGTTCGCCGCTATCCAGCAACCGGATCCAGATTTTGCCAAGGTCGATTTGAGCGAGGATCAAAATCAGGTTAGTGATATACTTATCCGTGCAGTTCAGGATGCGGCCTTCCAACCCTATTTGCTCGACGGTGTAACCGGGTCCGGCAAAACCGAAGTTTATTTCGAGGCTGTTGCAGAAGCGCTACGGCAAGACAAACAGACCTTGGTCTTATTGCCCGAAATTGCGCTGACAGAACCTTTTCTAGACCGGTTCAAGGCGCGCTTCGGCACCGAGCCTGTCGCTTGGCATAGCGGCCTCAAACAGTCGGAACGCAAGAAAAACTGGCGCGCGCTCGCCGATGGCGATGCCAAGGTGGTGGTTGGTGCGCGCTCCGCGCTGTTCCTGCCTTACAAGGCTCTCGGCCTGATCATTGTCGATGAAGCGCATGAGGTGAGCTTCAAGCAGGAAGATGGCGTACGCTATCATGCCCGCGATGTCGCAGTGATGCGCGGATTACATGAAAAAATTCCGGTTGTGCTGGCGTCTGCGACGCCGGCGATTGAAAGCCGCCATCAGGTGGAACAGGGCAATTATAAACTGCTCGAACTCCCTGCCCGCTTTGGCGCCGCGACATTGCCAGAGATTGAAGCGCTCGATCTTACGCAAAATATTCCAGCGCGCGGCTCATGGCTCGCCCCCACCCTAATCAACGCACTCGAAGAAAATCTCGACAAAGGCGAGCAGTCCTTGTTGTTCCTCAACCGTCGCGGCTTTGCGCCACTCACCTTATGCCGAACCTGTGGTCACCGGATTAACTGCCCCAATTGTACAGCCTGGATGGTCGAACACCGGCTGACCAAGAGGTTGGCTTGCCACCATTGTGGTCATGTCATGCCGCAACCGGAAAAATGCCCGGAATGTGGTGACGAGGACTCGCTGGTCGCTTGCGGCCCGGGGGTCGAGCGCATCTGCGACGAAGTTAAGATGCTGTTCCCGCAAGCACGAACCGCCATCGTGACGTCTGACACGATCTGGTCTCCCGCCAAAGCTGGCGAATTTGTGGCCCAGATGGAAGCGGGCGCAATTGACATCGTCGTCGGCACGCAGCTTGTGACCAAGGGCTATCACTTCCCGAACCTGACTTTAGTTGGAGTGGTGGATGCGGACATCGGTCTAGAGGGCGGCGATCTCCGTGCTGCTGAACGCAGCTTTCAACAAATTGCTCAGGTTGCTGGGCGCGCCGGGCGGGCGGAAAAGCCCGGCCACGTCTATGTCCAGACACGTATGCCGGGTGCTGCCGTCATACAAGCGTTGATAAAGGGCGACCGCGAGGGTTTTTACGCTGCCGAAACGGAATCCCGCCGCGAGGCCGCAGCGCCGCCCTTTTCGAGACTGGCCGCAATTATCATATCATCGGAAGACAATAAGGAAGCGATGGAGACGGCTAGGCTGATCGGCCAGACAGCGCCCAAGGTCGAAGGCTTCGCTGTCTATGGCCCGGCCCCGGCCCCACTCGCCATGCTGCGCGGACGCCATCGCCACCGCTTGCTGGTCCACGCTCATCGCGCCATCGACTTGCAGGAGATTATGCGCGAATGGCTAGAAAAACTCGAATGGCCAAGGGCCGTGCGAGTGGGTGTCGACGTAGACCCCTATAGCTTTGTCTAATTCACAGAAAATGCAACTAAGAGGCGCTGCGTACTTGATGCGGAGATAAGGGTGATGGTAGCGCTGCATCTCATCTTGGTTCCGTACGACATGCGGAGCATATAATATTAGAGGCTCATCGATGAACCGTTTTCTTGCTTTCCTGACTCTTGGACTGACCATAATGGTTGCCGGCCCGGCTCATGCTGATCCCGCCGATATTGCGGCTGCCAGCCGCTCGGTCGTCCGTGTCGTTCTGGCGGCTACAGATGGCGACAAAGTTGCTTTTGTTGGTCATGGCAGTGGCTTTGCGGTGGCGCCGGACAAAATCGTTACGAATGCCCATGTTGTAGAAATTGCGCGGCAGGAAAAATCAGTCGTTATCGGCATCGTGCCATCGCAAGGCGGGAAGAGCTATGGCGGCAAGGTCATCGCCTATTCACCCGGCAATGATTTGGCGCTTATTCAATTGCAAGATGGCGGACGCCTGCCGCCTATGACAGTTTTCAGCGGCCCGGTCGGGGACGGCGCTAATGTGGTAGCCATCGGTTATCCGGGCTCAGTCGACCGCGCACAGGGCCTTAACCTTGACGATCTGATCAACCCAATGTCACCTGTGAAAACCCGTGGCTCTGTTTCGGGCGGACGCACCACCAAGCAATTTGATACAATCCTCCACACCGCCCCTATCGCCAGCGGCAACAGCGGCGGTCCACTGATCGACAATTGTGGCCGGATATTGGGCGCGAATAGCTTTGGATCGCTATCCGATGGCAATGACGCAGAATTTGGCTTTGCCGTTTCCAGTCGCGAAATATTGTCCTTCCTGCGCAAAGCAGGTGTGAAAGCTGGGCTGACGGCGACGCCTTGCCGCTCCGCCGCCGACATTAGTCTTCAGGAGCAACGACGCGAGGCCGCCGCCCGCGCCAAGATAGAAGCAGCCAATAAGGCGCAAGCTGCCGAGCGACAAAAAACCGAAACTAAACTGCGCACCACCATCTCGCAGGACATTGTTACCGAACGCGAAAACCAGATGGCAATTGCGGCATTGATGCTGGTGCTATCGCTGGTGTCGATTGGCGGCGCAGGCTATTTGATGATCCAGAATAAACGGACCCCTGCTATCGGAACGGCGGGCGGCGCGGCTCTGCTGCTGGTCGGTGCGATTCTGGTATTTCTGTCTCGACCGGCCTTTACGGAAATTGATGACCGTGTTGCGGCAGCGTTGAAGGAACAGGGGCTTGAAAAAGACGATGGAAATGGTGCACCGACACTAGCGTCTAGCGGCAAATATCAATGCCGCATCAACCCGGAACGCAGCCGGATCACGGTATCACAGGTCGATACTCTGGACATTGACTGGGCAGAAGGCGGCTGCGTGAACGGTCGCACCCAATATGGCCGTGATGGGGCCAAATGGTCGCGAGTCTTCGTCCCCAATGAAGAGCAAACCGTGACCATCAGCAGCTTTGACCCCAGCCGCTCAGAATTTACGACCGAACGCTATCTTCTAGGATTGAGCGCTATGACCAAGGCACGGGAAATCCGGAAGCAATATGGCAATCGCGCTTGCACAACTGATGAGCAAGCGCTGTCTGATATCGATGAAATGGTCAAAGCCATTCGAACTGAATTGCCGATGCAGACGAACGAAAGACTGGTTTATGAATGCGAGAAAAGCGCGCAATGATTGCTAGCTTCCTATGATCGCAGACAAGCAGCGCCAAGCGGCCATGCGCTTTGTTCTGCTGACGGTGTTCATCTATTCTGTCGGATTTGGTATCATCATGCCGGTCCTGCCGGAACTTATTCAGGAACTGGAGGGCGTTAGCCTGTCCGAGGCGACGTTGCTCGGCGGCCTTATCAGCGCCTCTTATGCGCTATTCCAGTTTCTCATGGGACCGCTGGTCGGCAATCTGGGGGATCGATTTGGCCGCCGTCCAGTATTTTTGGTCTCCTTGTTAGCGTTCGGAATTGATTTCGCGCTCATGGGTTTTGCAACGTCGATTGTCTGGTTGTTTATTGGCCGTTCGATTGCAGGCGGTCTCGGAGCGATATTCGGACCCGCCAATGCTGCAATGGCAGATATGTCGAGCGACGAAGATCGGGCCAAAAGCTTTGGCTTGGTCGGCGCAGCCTTTGGGATCGGATTCATCGTCGGTCCCGCCTTGGGCGGTTTTTTAGGTGATTTTGGCACACGTATTCCGTTTTTCGTGGCTGGCGGATTGGCTTTTCTCAACTTCATCTATGGCTGGTTTGCTTTTCCCGAGACCATGGCACCAGAAGAGAAGCGGCGTTTTGAATGGAAACGCGCCAATCCGCTGGGCGCTTTGCTTAATCTTGGTAAATTGCCAAATCTGCTTGGCGTCGCTGTAATCTATTTCCTTTGGATGCTGAGCAGTTCGATCTACCCAGCCAGCTGGGCCTTTTTCGCTCCCGCGCAATATGGCTGGGACAGCAAGATGGTGGGATTATCGCTCACTTGTGTGGGCCTGTCCATGGCATTGGTTCAAGCCTTGCTGATCGGTCGTTTTGTTAGCGCCATTGGCGAGCGCAAAACGGCTATATTCGGAATATTTGTCGCCATCATCATTTTCGCAGTCTACGTGCTGATCGATATTGGTTGGGTTGCGCTGTCCATGTGCTTGCTCGTTGGTCTGCAAGGCATGGTCATGCCCAGCATCAATGCGATGATGTCGCGCCGAACGCCCAGTAATATGCAAGGAGAATTGCAAGGTTTTAACGGCAGTATGGCAGCCCTGGCCGCGATGATCGCGCCGCTCCTCTATAATGGCTCTTTGTCCTACTTCACCAGCGAGGCGGCACCCTTCCGATTTGTCGGGGCCCCGTTTGCTGTCGCCGCGATCGTAGGCATAATTCCGCTCGTCTTGCTGATGATCATCAAGCCATCGCCGGACCACAAAGAGCAAGCCGGCCGATCTTAGCTTCCAAATATTTTACGCGCCTCCGTTTCAAGGGCAGACATAGCCGCCATCCAAGGACCGGGACCATAGCTGATACGGGCAACGCCCAGTTCAGCCAATCGGGAAAGTGATGGGCTATCGGGCCTCATCATGACGTTAATCGGCAAACCGGCCTTCTCGCAAATCGCAGCGATCAACTTTTCATCGATCGCGAAGGGGATGAAAAAGCTGCTGGCACCTGCATCCGCATAAGCTTGACACCGCTCCAGCGCTTTTTGCGCCAGCGCATCGTCATGATCGGCTATCGGCGTCTGAATGAATAGATCCGTTCGCGCATTGATGAACAGACCGGTTTCCGCTGCCGCCTTGATGCGGTCGGCCTGCTCCGACACATCACGCAATCCACCCGCTGACAAATGCTGATCTTCCAGGTTGAGGCCTGCGACGCCGATTTCTTTCATCTGCTGCGCATTGGCACCAACGGCTGCAGCGTCATCGCCATAGCCTGTTTCCAAATCAATCGTGACCGGCACATCCACTACTGCAACAATATGCTTTGCATTGGTTAGCGCGAAATCAAACGGCAGTTTCTCGCCATCCGCAAAACCCTGCGCGCCTGCCACGGACAAGCTGCCGGTTGCGACGGCTTTGGCACCCGCACGAACCGCCACTTGGGCGCTCCCCGCATCCCAGATATTGTATAACAAGAGCGGTTTTCCTGGTTCGTGGAGTCCGGTAAATTGCTTGATTATATCTGTCATTTCGCGCTTTCCTTTTCGAGCAGACGCTCTTTGATTTCAAGACCATAGGCATAGCCACCCATGGTCCCATCGCTGCGCACAACCCGGTGGCAGGGGATGAGCACTGCAACATTATTGGCACCGTTCGCACTGCCTACGGCCCGCACCGCCTTGGGTTTGCCAATCGCCATAGCTATATCAGCATAGCTGCGTGTCTCGCCCAGCGGGATTTTCTGAAGTTCCTGCCACACAGCCTCCTGAAATGCCGTGCCCTGAACATCCAGCGGAATATGACTAAAGTCGCCGGGTTTCTCCACAGAAGCGGTGACTTGGCTGACCAAAGCCTGAAACGCATCATCGCCCACTTGCAAATCGGCTTTCGGGAAACGCGCCCTTAACTCTTTTTCGCCTTCGTTAAATGAGAGACAGCAAACACCTTTATCCGTTGCGGCCACCATCATAGTGCCCAGCGATGTGTCAACAGTTGTCCATTGGATAGAAACCCCGGCCCCACCATTTTTCCAAGCACTTGGTTTCATGCCTAACCTCTTTCCATTATCTGCATAAAATCGCGATGCAGAGCCATAGCCCGCATCATATATTGCTTCTGTAACGGACGCGCCGTTTTCCAACGCTTCCTTGGCCCGTTCAGACCGTAACGCACGCGCATAGACCGCTGGCGACAATCCCATCTCGCGCTTGAAAATACGCTGTAAATGGGTCGGTGAATAGCCGGTCATAGCGCCCAATTCGTCCAGTGCCGGCGCCGTCTCGGCCATTCGGATCGCGTCGATAACCGCTTTCACCGCGGCATCATCCCGCGCGACATTTTTTGGCAGGCAGCGCAAGCAAGCCCGCAACCCTGCGGCCTCCGCTTGCTCCGGCTTGGCAAAAAAACGGACATTCTCTCGCTTCGGGTGTCGTGCTGCGCAGGATGGGCGGCAATAAATGCCGGTGGTCAACACGCCGGTTACAAACTTGCCGTCATACGACCGATCACGATCAGCCACGGCCTGCCACGCCAAATTGTCATCAATCAAGGATTCGTCGCTGTTCATGTCATTCTTTTGCCAGCCTTTCCGATCCGCTGCATCCCGTATCTTGCGATCAAAGCAAAATCTTACCTCAGACATAATCAGATAGCCTGAAAATCTGCCTTTTTTGGCATTCTTCAAAAAGGGGTCGAGTGCCATCTTGCATCGCAGCAAAATGGTTGCTAGACGCCGCCCAACTAAAGGCGAGATACAGTGTATTTAGCCTGCCAACGGGCACCCATCACTTACCAGTTTTTTGATCCGAATATCAGATCAATAATACAGGCACGGAGTAACGAACGCGTGGAGAATTCCAGCGGCATTAGGGCGAGTTTAGCGGGGCGTTACGCCACCGCGCTATTCGCTTTGGCCACCGAAAATAAAGCTATCGATAAAGTAGAAGCAAGCCTTGCTTCCCTCCATAAATCGATGGGCGAATCGGACGATCTCAAGGCGCTGATCAGCAGCCCGGTTTTGTCTCGGGCCGATGCAGGCAAAGCAATTGCCGGTATTTCGAAGAAAATGAAACTGGATGATCTGACCACAAACGTATTGGGCGTTCTTGCCGCCAACCGTCGTTTGGATCAGATACCGGCGGTCATTCGCGCCTTTACCTCTTTGGCTGCTAACCATCGCGGTGAGATCTCGGCCGAAGTGACGTCCGCTCATCCACTCGATGATGCACAAATTGATGCGCTTAAGGCGCAGCTTAAGAAACGTGTGGGAAGCGATGTTTCGGTTTCCACCTCTGTCGATCCGTCCATTTTGGGCGGCTTGGTTGTCAAAATTGGCAGCCAAATGATCGACAACTCCATCAAAACCCGTTTGAACACGCTATCTCAGGCCATGAAGGGCTAAAGGAAGACATAATGGATATTCGCGCAGCAGAAATTTCAAAGGTCATTAAAGACCAAATCGCCAATTTTGGCAATGAAGCCCAGGTTTCCGAAGTCGGAACCGTTTTGGCAGTTGGTGACGGCATCGCCCGTATCCACGGCCTTGATCAGGTGCAAGCTGGTGAGATGGTTGAATTCTCCAACGGAATTCAGGGCATGGCGCTGAACCTCGAAGCCGATAATGTCGGTGTCGTGATCTTCGGTTCTGATGCGGACATTAAAGAAGGCGACGTTGTTAAACGGACCGGTACGATTGTGGACGTTCCCATCGGCAAGGAACTGCTTGGACGCGTTGTCGACGGTCTTGGTAATCCTATTGATGGCAAAGGCCCGATCAAAACATCACAGCGTAGCCGCGTTGAGGTGAAAGCACCGGGCATTATCCCACGTAAATCTGTGCATGAACCTGTGCAAACCGGACTCAAAGCTCTTGATGCTCTCGTTCCTGTTGGCCGTGGTCAGCGCGAATTGATCATTGGTGACCGTCAGACCGGTAAGACCGCTGTCGCGATCGATACCTTCATCAACCAGAAAAATGTCAATGCTGGTGATGACGAAGGGAAGAAACTTTACTGCATCTATGTTGCCGTGGGCCAGAAGCGCTCCACCGTGGCGCAGATTGTCCGTCAGCTCGAAGAAAATGGCGCGATGGAATATTCCATTGTTGTTGCTGCAACCGCTTCCGAGCCTGCACCGCTGCAATATCTCGCGCCTTATACCGGTGTGACGATGGGCGAATATTTCCGCGATAACGGCATGCACGCTTGTATCGTATATGACGATCTCTCCAAACAGGCTGTGGCTTATCGTCAGATGTCCTTGTTGCTACGTCGTCCTCCTGGACGTGAAGCTTATCCGGGTGACGTTTTCTATCTTCATAGTCGCTTGCTCGAACGGGCCGCGAAAATGAACGAAGATAATGGTTCTGGTTCGCTGACCGCATTGCCGATCATTGAAACACAGGCTGGTGACGTTTCGGCGTACATCCCAACCAACGTCATTTCGATCACCGATGGTCAGATCTTCCTTGAAACCGACTTGTTTAACCAGGGCATCCGTCCTGCGATTAACGTGGGTCTGTCGGTTTCCCGTGTGGGTTCCGCGGCTCAAACGAAAGCCATGAAAAAGGTTTCCGGTTCGATTAAACTCGATCTCGCGCAATATCGTGAAATGGCGGCTTTTGCGCAGTTCGGTTCCGATCTTGATGCCTCCACCCAGAAATTGCTGGCCCGCGGCGAGCGATTGACGCAACTCCTGAAACAGGCTCAGTTTTCTCCATTGGCTTTTGAAGAGCAAGTTGCTTCTATCTATGCTGGTACAAACGGCCACCTCGACGCTGTCGCGGTCACCGATGTGAACCGCTATGAAGAAGCGATGCTGGCCCACATGCGCAGCGACCATGCGGACATTTTGAAAACGATCCGTGAAAGCGGCGACTTGAAAGATGATACCAAGGCCGCTCTTGAAGACGCGCTTGCCGCATTTGGTAAGAGCTTCGCCTAATGGCTTCCTTGAAAGAACTTAAGGATCGGATCGGGTCGGTCAAATCGACCCAGAAGATCACCAAGGCCAAGAAGATGGTGGCTGCTGCCAAATTGCGCCGTGCGCAGATGGCAGCAGAGGCCGCGCGCCCTTATGCCAATGAAATGGCAAAGGTCATGAGCAGTCTTGCCGGCAAAGTGACGGTGGATGAAAATTCACCCAAACTGCTGGCCGGTACCGGCAAGGATCAAACCCATCTGATCGTTGTGGCTACATCCGATCGCGGTCTTTGCGGTGGCTTTAACGCCAATATCGTCAAGGCAGCGCGGGTGAAGGCCGAAGCTCTGACCACTGAAGGCAAAACAGTGTTGTTCTACATGGTTGGTCGCAAAGGCATCCCAGTGATCAAGCGGGCTTATCCCGACCAGATTATCAAACATTATGATACCAGCATCGTCAAAGCACCCGGCTTTGAAGAAGCAAAAGCGATTGCCGCTGATCTGACCGAAATGGTCGAAGACGGTAAATTTGACGTCGCGCATCTTTTCTATTCCAAGTTCAAATCTGCTTTGGTGCAGGAACCAACCCGGCAACAAATTATTCCGGTTGCTATCGAAACGATAGAAGGTGCTGGTTCTGACGCTGCTGTAGAATATGAACCGGATGAGGAAGAAATTCTCACCGAATTGCTTCCACGCAACCTCACCACTCAGGTTTTCGGAGCCTTGCTGGAAAATAATGCAGGCGAACAGGGCGCGTCGATGACCGCCATGGAAAATGCGACCCGCAATGCCGGCGAACTGATCGACGACCTAACCATCGTCTACAACCGCAGCCGTCAGGCCGCGATTACCACCGAATTGATTGAAATTATCGCTGGCGCAGAAGCGCTCTAAAGCAAGTACGCAAGGAAAGACAAATGGCAAAAACCAACAATGTAGGCCGCATTTCACAGGTTATCGGCGCTGTCGTCGACGTAACCTTTGACAATGAAATTCCGGCAATTCTCTCCGCTTTGGAAACCGACAATAACGGTAACCGTCTGGTGCTAGAGGTAGCTCAGCATCTCGGCGAAAACACCGTGCGCACCATCGCTATGGATGCGACCGAAGGTTTGACCCGTGGTCAGGAAGTAACCGACACCGGTTCGCAGATCATGATGCCCGTTGGCCCGGAAACACTCGGCCGGATCATGAACGTAATTGGTGAGCCGATTGATGAGCTTGGCCCGATTGGCGCGAAATCAGCTGCTCCTATTCACGCAGAAGCGCCTTTGTTCGTGGACCAGTCTACCGACAGCGAAATTCTCGTCACCGGCATTAAGGTTGTCGACTTGCTCGCACCTTATGCAAAGGGCGGCAAAATTGGCCTGTTCGGCGGTGCCGGCGTTGGTAAGACCGTTCTTATTCAGGAACTGATCAACAACATTGCCAAAGGCCATGGCGGTACATCCGTTTTCGCCGGTGTTGGTGAACGGACCCGTGAAGGTAACGATCTCTATCACGAATTTCTCGACGCGAATGTTATCGCTAAAGACGCAGACGGCAAAGCAACGCCCGAAGGCTCCAAAGTGGCCCTCGTCTACGGTCAGATGAACGAGCCTCCAGGTGCGCGTGCCCGTGTTGCTCTCTCCGGTCTGACCATCGCTGAATATTTCCGCGATCAGGAAGGCCAAGACGTTCTGTTCTTCGTCGACAATATTTTCCGCTTCACGCAGGCTGGTTCAGAAGTGTCCGCACTGCTTGGCCGTATTCCGTCAGCTGTGGGTTATCAGCCAACCCTGTCCACCGACATGGGTCAGCTGCAAGAGCGTATTACCTCGACCAACAAGGGTTCAATTACATCGGTTCAGGCCATTTACGTTCCTGCCGATGATTTGACCGATCCTGCACCGGCAACGTCCTTTGCCCACTTGGACGCCACCACCGTTTTGAACCGTGCGATTTCAGAGCTGGGCATCTACCCTGCTGTTGATCCGCTCGATTCAACATCGCGTGTTCTGGAACCTCGCGTTGTGGGTCAAGAACATTATGACACGGCCCGCGCTGTTCAGGAAATCCTGCAGAAATATAAGTCTCTGCAAGATATTATCGCCATTCTCGGCATGGACGAGCTGTCTGAAGAAGATAAGCTGGTCGTTCAGCGCGCCCGGAAAATTCAAAAATTCCTGTCGCAGCCTTTCCACGTTGCAGAAGTCTTTACCGGTATCAAAGGTAAGTTTGTTGATCTGGAAGACACGATCAAGTCGTTTAAAGCCGTTGTGGACGGTGAATATGATCACCTTCCAGAAAATGCCTTCTACATGGTTGGCGGCATCGAAGAAGCGCTTGAAAAAGGCAAAAAACTGGCAGCAGAAGCGGCTTAATCCATTCCCCCTCCCTCACGGGAGGGGAATAGGGACATAGATAAGATGGCAAATCTACATTTCGAACTCGTAACCCCTGAAAAACTCGTCCGGTCGGATGATGTTTATATGGTTGTAGTGCCTGGCGCCGAGGGCGACTTTGGTGTGTTGGCAGGCCATGCGCCATTTATGTCCACCATCCGCGATGCGGAACTGACCATCTACGCCAGTGAAGGCGCAGAAGCCGAGATCATTACTGTTCAGGGTGGCTTTGCCGAAGTGAATGAAAAAGGCCTGACCGTGTTGGCTGAGGCCGTTTCCTAAGCTTCGAGCACCGTTGTCGCTTTGCGTTCACTGCGCCACAGGAACAATCCACTTAATAATATCAAACCGCCGCCAGCCAGCGCGAGGGGATCAATTGCGTCCCCGAATATAAACACACTGATCAACGTAGCGATAATCAGCTGGATATAGACAATCGGCGCAATCGCTGCTGCGGTGGTCCGCATAGTCGCCATATAGAGCAGGAAATGGCAACTTGTCGCGGTGACAGCCACAATCATGCAACGCAGGATGACACCCCAATCCGGTGCCCCCGGAATATACATTACCGGTAACGTGAAATGCCCGATAGCAGCGACAATCGACAAAAATATGGCGGCCCAGAATGCGATATAAAATTGCGCTGCAAATATCGAACGTTGGCTTGATACCATACGGTTAAGGATCAACATCGCAGCCATCGCGACCGCAGCGATTAACGGTAATATCGCGATCCAGCCAAAGGCCGCGACATTGGGCCGCAGCATGATCAGCACACCACCAAAAGCCACGATGGTCGCCACCCATGTCGCAGGGCGCATCTTCTCGTTCAGGAACCACCCGGAAAACAGCGCCGTCAGGATCGGGTTCACAAAAGATATAGCGACCGCATCGGCCAACGGCATGATGTAAATAGCCGAAAAAAAGGTAAGGGTCCCAACCGTCAAAGCAAGGCCGCGGGCGGCATGGAGCCAAGGACGGCTGATCTGGAAACCTGCTCTGCCCTCTCGCCAATAGAGAATGGCAGCCAGAGCGATGGCACCAATCGAAAAGCGCAGGGCTGCAACCGCAGGGGCCGGCCAGTCGCCTGCCATAGATTTAATAAAAGCATCGCCAATCGGAAAACCGGAAAAAGCAATCAGCGCCAGCAAGATACCACTGCCTGCCACCGTCTTTCCGATATTTTTATCTGCCTGCAAAACCTGTCCGATCGCCATTGCTTATATCCGTCGATTGCAGCCTATGCCCCAAGAAACAACCTTCATTTTCAACGAGAACCAGATTTAGAAATCCAAAACTGTCCCACTACCATTATCCAAACATTAACCATTTTCCTTGAAAGAGATGTTTGACGATTGGGGAACAAACTATTTCCGGCGGAGAGACATGAGCGCATTTGGTAAGAAAAATGGATTGGGTGGCGGCAGGCCGTCATTTGGCGTTGCAAAACCGATGTCTGGTGGCGGTGGATCGAAATCCGGTGCCGATCAAGAAGATCTCGACAAACCAACGGGCGGCGGACAATTTCCGCCCATCGATGCCGTTCCACTCCCTGGCGAACAGAAATCCGCTGAAACTACAGCCGCTCCGGACGAAGGCGATGCAATGTCGCGCCTTGCCGATCGTTCGAACGCCGCTCCGGAAGACACAAACAAAGACGAAGGCTTCGGTGCTTCCGTCCACAAGATTAAAGAACAGGTTCTGCCACGCTTGCTGGAACGGGTTGATCCCGAAGCCGCAGCGACGCTTAATAAAGAAGAATTGACCGAAGAATTCCGTCCGATCATCATGGAAGTGTTGACCGAACTGAAACTAACACTCAACCGTCGCGAGCAATTTGCGCTGGAAAAAGTGTTGGTCGACGAGCTGCTCGGCTTTGGCCCGCTGGAGGAACTTCTCCAAAATCCTGATATTTCGGATATCATGGTCAATGGCCCTGAACAGACTTATATTGAGATCAAGGGTAAGCTTGAAATCGCGCCGATTCAATTCCGCGACGAAGAGCATCTTTTCCAGATCGCACAACGTATTGTGAACCAGGTTGGTCGCCGAGTCGACCAAACCACTCCGCTTGCCGATGCGCGTCTTGCCGATGGTTCTCGTGTGAACGTTATCGTTCCGCCGCTGAGCCTCAAAGGCACGGCGATTTCTATTCGTAAATTCTCCGAGAAACCGATTACGCTCGACATGATGAAGGGCTTTGGTTCCATGTCGGATGATATGTGTACGGCGCTTAAAATTGCCGGCGCCTGTCGCTTCAACGTGGTTATCTCTGGCGGTACGGGTTCTGGTAAAACGACCATGCTCAACGCGATGTCGAAAATGATCGATCCGGGTGAGCGCGTGCTGACCATCGAGGATGCGGCCGAGCTTCGCTTGCAGCAACCCCACTGGTTGCCGCTCGAAACCCGTCCACCTAACCTTGAGGGTGAAGGTGCTATCACCATCGGTGACCTCGTGAAAAACGCCCTGCGTATGCGTCCTGACCGGATCATCCTGGGTGAGATTCGTGGCGCAGAATGTTTTGATCTTCTCGCTGCCATGAACACGGGCCACGATGGCTCCATGTGTACGCTTCACGCCAACTCTCCGCGCGAGTGTCTTGGCCGTATGGAAAACATGATTTTGATGGGCGACATCAAAATTCCAAAGGAAGCTATTTCACGCCAGATTGCAGAATCAGTTGATCTGATTGTTCAGGTGAAACGTCTGCGCGATGGTTCGCGTCGTACGACCAACATTACCGAAGTGATCGGGATGGAAGGTGACGTGATTGTGACGCAGGAATTGTTCAAATATCAATATCTGGACGAGGATGCCGACGGTAAGATTATCGGTGAATATCAGTCATCCGGCCTGCGTCCTTATACGCTTGAAAAAGCGCGGCAATATGGTTTTGAACAGCCATTGCTTGAGGCATGTCTCTAGGCACCAGCCTATTCGGTTGAGATAAAGCCCAATCCGAAGGCCACCGAAATACCAAATGTCAGCAGGGATGCCGCGGAGATAAACTGCCACGGCATGAACCCTACTTTATTGATATCCTTGCGTTTCAGGCGCCGCCGGTTCGCGACTTCGGAAATGACCGTGATCGTCGCCGCGACAGCGCACACCACCATCCACTGCGGAATCATAAGGGATTAGGCCTTGTCGAGCATCTTGATGATGCCGGAAAAGTCCATACCGCCTTGTTCTTCGCCTTCGGCATATTGCTCGTAAAGTGCGGCAGCCTTTTCACCCATCGGCACCTGAGCGCCAGCGCTTTGCGCGGCTTCCATAGCCAGACGCAAGTCCTTGAGCATCAAAGCTGCTGCAAATCCGCCTTCATAGCCATTATCTGCCGGGCTTTGCGGTCCAACACCGGGAACCGGGCAATAGCTAGTCATCGACCAGTTTTGGCCAGAAGCCTTGGATGAAATGTCGTAGAAGTTCTGAAGATCAAGGCCCAATTTCTCGGCCATTTTAAACGTCTCGCAAGTGGCAATCATTGAGGCACCAAGCAGCATATTATTGCAAATCTTGGCAGCCTGCCCTGCCCCATTGTCACCGGCATGGATAACCGCTTTGCCCATGTCTGAAAGGATCGGCTCAGCCCGTTTGAAAGCTTCTTCACTACCACCCACCATGAAAGTCAGCGTGCCGCCATTGGCTGCTGCGATACCGCCGGAAACAGGAGCGTCCACGGGCAATATGCCCTTGGCTTTAGCCATTTCCGCCACATCGCGCGCGCTATCAACGTCAATCGTGGAACAATCCAGAACCAACATTCCCGGTCCAGCGTTGATCACCACATCATTGGCATAGACGGACCGCACATGTTTGCCAGCCGGTAGCATGGTAACGACAGCTTCCATGCCCCGGACCGCATCGGCCGCGTCGCTGACCGGATGGCATCCTGCCTCTCCGGCTTTCGCCAGCGCTTCACCCGACAAGTCAAAGGCGTGTACCTCATGGCCTGCTTTCGCCAGATTGGCCGCCATACCGCCGCCCATATTGCCGAGACCGATAAATCCGATTTTCATGATTATTTCCCCGTCCAGTTGCCTGGGCGTTTCTCAATAAAGGCTTTCATGCCCTCTTTTTGATCTTCACTGCCGAAAAGTCCGTGGAACAAGCGGCGTTCAAAGACGACGCCCTGCTGCAGGTTCATCTCAAAGGCGGCATTGACCATTTCTTTGGTGGCAATGGTCGCCAGTGGTGCCATGCCGGCGATTTCAGTTGCTGATTTAATGGCTTCATCAATCAGGTCCGCAGCCGGCACAACCCGGGCAACAAGACCGGAGCGTTCTGCTTCCTCGGCCTTCATCATCCGGCCGGTCAGGCACATTTCCATGGATTTCGCTTTACCCACAGCCCGCGTCATCCGTTGCGACCCGCCCATTCCGGGGGTCACGGCGAGCTTGATTTCCGGCTGACCAAAATTGGCATTGTCGCCAGCAATGATAAAGTCCGCCATCATTGCCAGTTCGCAACCACCGCCAAGCGCATAGCCCGCAACCGCAGCGATCCATGGTTTCCGCGTCGCCACCACATCGTCATAGCCCGCGAAGAAATTATCACCATACATATCGGCAAAGCTCTGCTCCGCCATTTCCTTGATATCGGCACCGGCAGCAAAGGCTTTTTCCGATCCGGTAATCACGGCGCAACGCTGACTGTCATCGGCATCATAAGCGGCAAAAGCCGCTTTCAAATCGGCAAGTACCTGACTGTTCAGCGCGTTGAGCGCCTTTGGCCGGTTGAGCGTTATCAGCGTAACCGCATCACGCTGTTCAACCAATATTGTTTCATAATCTGCCATGTGTATTTCCTTGTTAAGCCAGCGGTACCCACTCTTCGCCCGCGGGAAGCGGCGCAAAGATGGAGTCGATCAATTCATCACTCGTGTCTTCCGGTGTCGCAGGATTCCATTTGGGATCATTATCCTTGTCGACAATCAAAGCGCGTACGCCTTCGATAAAGTCATGCCGAACGAGCACGCGCGCGCCGATGCGATATTCATTGCGCATTTCGTCGGCAAATGTTTCCATTGCCGCGCCTTCTTTCAACTGACGGAGCGCAACCTTGCACGTTTGCGGGCTTTTCGTGCCCAAGGTGCCGCGCTCTTTCAAAGCCCAATCGCTATCGTCAGCGTCTAGGGCCGCGAGAATTTCCTCATAGACGTCCGAGGCAAAAAACTTGTCGATCTTGTCGAGATTATCAGCAATCCGCGCAGGCGGAACAATGTCGGACAGCTGTCCCAATATCCCATCAATCCGGTCAGGGTTTTCGCTGATCCGCTGCTTTGCTTCTTCGAGGTTTTCGGATGGCACATAATGGGTCGCCAACCCCACTTCCTTGCACTCCGCGCCGTCTAGCCGTGCGCCGGTTAGCGCGAGAAACTGCCCCAAGCGCCCTGCCAGCCGAGACAAGAACCAGCCACCACCCACATCGGGGAATAGGCCAATGCCCGTTTCCGGCATCGCAAAACGCGTATTTTCCGTCGCGACGCGATATTTGGCCGGTTGGGAAATGCCAACACCGCCGCCCATTGTAATGCCGTCCATGAACGCGACGACAGGCTTTGCATATTCAAACAGCAAATGGTTGAGCTGATACTCCTTGTAGAAAAATTCGCGCCCCTCTTTGCCATCCTTTTTGCCAGATGCCTGCAACATTGCGATATCGCCGCCAGCGCAAAAACCGCGTCCCTCGCTATGGTCGATAATCACCGCTTCCACGCTGTCATCGTCACGCCATTCAATAAGGGTGTCGCGCATCGCTTCGCACATCGCGAGATTCAGCGAGTGAATGACTTTCGGACGGTTCAGGCTGATATGCCCGACACGGCCGGTTTTTTTGATGATGAGATCTTCGGTCATTTTATCTTTCTAGTCTTGGCCAATATTGGACTGCGATTATTGCCGTAACATTTCACGCGAAACAATCATCCGCATGACTTGGTTAGTGCCTTCGAGGATCGAATGAACACGCAGATCGCGCCAGAAGCGCTCGATAGGATAATCCTGCAAATAGCCATAGCCACCAAAGAGCTGCAACGCATCATTGACGATTTTCGAGCCATTATCGGTTGCCAAACGCTTCGCCATCGCCGCGAATTTGGTTTTGTCTGGCGCGCCCTGAGTGACTTTAACGGCAGCCATATAAAGAAGAGCGCGAGAGGCTTCGAGATCGGTTGCCATATCAGCCAGCATGAATTGGGTGTTCTGGAAATCGCTGATGCTCTTGCCAAATTGCTTGCGCTCTTTGGTATAGGCCACCGCTTCATCGAGACAGCGTTGCGCCCCGCCGAGTGAGCAAGCACCAATGTTCAACCGCCCGCCATCAAGTCCCGCCATAGCGATACGAAAGCCTTCACCTTCTCCGCCAACGCGATTTTCAATCGGCACCCGGACATTATCGAAATTGACCTGCGCTGTGGGCTGCGAATGCCAGCCAAGCTTTTTCTCGTTCGCACCAAAACTGACGCCTTCCATATCTTTTTCGATCACCAGGCAGGTCACGCCGTTGGCACCATCATCGGACGTTCGGGTCATCGTCACATAGAGTTCATTCTCGCCGCCGCCGGAAATAAAGGCTTTTGAACCGCTGACCACATAATGATCGCCGTCCCGTACTGCCTTGGTTTTTAGCGATGCCGCATCGGAACCCGCGCCCGGTTCGGTCAAGCAATAGCTGGAAATTTTGTCCATGCTGATCAGATCCGGCAGATATTTATCCTTCACCGCCTGCGCGCCGAATGTATCGATCATCCACGCCGCCATATTGTGGATGGAAATAAACGCGGAGGTAGAGGGACAGCCATAGGCCATGGCTTCCATGATGATCGCGCTTTCTAACCGGCCAAGGCCGATCCCGCCGGATTCCTCAGATACATAAATGCCACCAAAACCAAGATCTGCGCTTTGTTTAATCACGTCACGGGGGAAGATATGCTCCTCATCCCATTTACCGGCATGGGGGGTAATCGCGTCAGTCGTAAATTTCTGGGCCATATCCTGAATGGCCAGCTGATCTTCGGTCAGGGAGAATTGATCGGTCATTGGGACTCCATTAAAAAGGGCGACGGATTATGGTCCGCCGCCCGCGATTTCATCTTGCGTGTGTTACGCTAATTTCCGCATCACGTCGCCGAACAGATCTTCGTCTGAGGGTAGCTCTTTGGAAACAGCCAACGGTTTGGAAACCCAGGTTTCATTGATCAGGTCGCGCCACGTAATGTTGTTATTGGTGCCATTGCCGCCCCAGCTGCCACAGCCAAGAGAGAATGTCTGGCGCATACCGTTCCATAGGTTGCCACTGTTTGAGGCTGATTGTGGCTGGTTGACCATCACCCGGGAGGTACGAGTGATATTAGCCAGTTTCATAATATTTTCGTCAGACTGGGAGTAGATGCCGCAACTATGGCCCTGTCCCTGATAGGCTTGAATATTATTCGTCAATTCAATCGCATGATCCAGGTCTCGCGCGCGATAAAGGGCCATGGCGACGGTCATCTTTTCGCCTGAGAACGGATGGTCAGGACCATAGCCCGTTTCAGGAATGATGAAAAATTGCGTGTCTGCCGGAATTTCAAAGCCTGCCATGCCCGCAATAAATTCTGGAGTCTGCGCAACTACTTTTGCGTTGATATGGCCGTCAATCCACAGAACATCTTCAAATTTCTGTTTGTCGTCATCGCTCATGATATAGCCGCCTTTGGCAACCAGCTTGGCGAGCATTTCGTCATAAATTGCGTCAACCAGGATCACGCTATTGTCGGACGAACAGCTTGCAGCCAAATCGAGCGTTTTAGAAAGGCGGATTTTCTCCGCGGCGTCGTCAAGATCTGCCGTTTCGTCGACGGTGATCACGGCGTTACCAACACCAACACCCAGAGCAGGCGTGCCGCTGGAATAAGCGGCCGTTACCATTGCGCCGCCACCGGTGGCCAATACGCGGTCACATTGCCGCATCAATTCGTTTGTCTTTTCAACCGAAGGCACATCAATGCTCAGCACCAGATCAGCAGGCGCGCCCATTTTGACAATCGCATCACGCATCAAATCGCAAATCATCTTGTTCGTCAGTTTTGCCCGTGGATGCGGCGCGACGATGATCGAGTTACGCCCTTTAACAGCGGAAATTGCTTTGATAACCGGCGTTGCTTCCGGGTTTGTGGAAGGCGACAAAGCACCGATCACGCCCATTGGCTTAGCGATTTTGACGATGTTACGTTCGTGATCTTCTTCGATAATACCAACCGACTTATCATGGATAATGTCGAATAAAGTTGCGCGGGTCTTGCGGAAAATTTTCAGATATTTGCCGTCATAATTGCCCAATTGTGTTTCATCAACGGTATGCTGCGCGATCTTCTTGGCGGTTTCCTCATTCGCTACAGCCCAGACCATGGCTGTGATCAGCTCGTCGACTTGTTCCTGCGTGTAATTTTCAATCTGCTCTTGTGCTGCACGCGACCGCGCAACCAATTCGGCAACTTCGTCCGCGATGGGATCCTGTGGGTTGGTGGTTGTGTCCAGCATATTAAAGCTCCTGAAATTATGTTTTGTGCCGAAAATCAACGTAAAAAGACTCGTTGAACCGGCATTTTTCTTACCAATCTATATAATTCACCGTCGATGGGCTTGCAATGGCTGCCAGCGGCACCGGCGCAACTAAATTACAAAAGCAATAATGTTGTGCCGCAATACGCAATTGCATTGCCCGTTGCATTGCGCCTATCACGGCCTCAATTACAGGGGTTTACCACCATTCAATGCGTCCCATGACAACTGATGTTTTAGATAGAACGCCAAAGGAACAACCGGTTCTCGGGCAAAACCGCCCCATGGCCGGTATCCTGACACGGCTCGCGGCGATGCTCTCGCTCGCGATCATGTTCGCCTTTGTGAAATTGGCGGGACAGGACGGCGTCCATGTCACTGAAAGCCTCTTTTACCGGCAATTGACTGCGATGCCGCTGATATGTGTCCTGATCTGGCGTAGTGAAGCGGGATGGCCAGCCATCAAATCAAACAAGCATGTGCTGCACATAGTGCGATCAATATTGGGCATTTTCGCCATGGGCCTCAATTTTTGGGCGATGACGCTCTTACCGCTGGCCGATGCCACAACGATTAGCTTCACTGTCCCGATTTTCGCAACGCTGTTCGCCGCGATCGTCTTGCGCGAAAAGGTAGGTATCCGGCGCTGGTCGGCCATTCTCATCGGCTTTATCGGCGTACTCATTGTCATCCAGCCGGGTGGTAGTTTGATCCCGGCCTTTGGCGCAACCGTGGCGCTTATCGGCGCCTTGGTAACCGCTTCGGTCACGCTGGTCATTCGCATGCTGGGGCGGACAGAAACCAGTATCGTCACGATTTTCTGGTTCTCGGTCTATACCTTACCCGCCCTAGCGGTATGCGCGTATATCTATGGAGGCGGGCATGAAGCCAAGACTTGGGGCTATCTGCTGGGCGTTGGGATATTCGGTGCGATTGGGCAATTGACCATCACGCAATCGCTGCGGCTGGCACCTGTTTCCACCGTCATGCCGATGGATTATAGCGCATTGGTCTGGGCCACCATCATCGGAATCGTTGTGTTCAGCCAATGGCCGGGCCTGTCGATCCTGCTCGGCGCACCGATTATCATCGGATCCGGTCTTTTCATTGCGTGGCGAGAGCATGTAAAGGCCGGCAGAGAAGCCGCTCAAACGCCTTAACCACCGAACCGCTTTCGGATATCCTCGCATTCGGCAAAATGGTCGCGCACGAAACTAGGCACTTGTCCCTTGTCCATCGCCGCATCATCTTCGTCATTCAAAAATCTGCGGCGGTAATCCGTATCACCCTCACTAAATTCAATCGCTCGGCCATTTCTGTCAGCGCGGACATATACTGCCCCGTTGATCGAGCCCCAAAATCGCATAGCCGGCATGGCGAATTGATTGACGCCACCAGCGCCATCGCCGTCTTGCATGATAAAAGATGCCGAACTCAAGCAATCGCGTGCCAATTGTGCCGCCGATGGCCGATCACCAGTCTTCAAGGTCATGTTGCCCATTTTTGAAACAATGCTCTGCGCCCTGCTTTGCGGCATCACAAAGGGTTCGGACACATATTGCATTTTCTCTGCCTGACCGCCGGCGGGCAGCCCCATAGCGAGCGAACTCAAAGCCAGTTTTAACAATGCATGTTTCATAAAATCGAGTCCCTTTCGAATTAGGCTAGCATGCAAATAGCGCTTGCCCAACCCGTCATCACAGGCTTAGTCTTTGAAAAAAAAGGGGAGGTTCTAGTGAAGATGTTCTTTCGTGGCGTCAGCGCCATCGCAGCGGCTATCGGATTCAGTATATCGGCTAGCGCTTCGGAACCCACCGAAACCGTTACATATCCCGCAGTCACGGTCTACGAAGCCGCCAAGATCATCACCATGGAACCTGGCTATCCCGAGGCGCGTTTTGTCGCCACATCGGAAGGAATCATCCTTGGCCTAGGGCAATCGCTTGCGGATCTGGACGCTTGGATCCAGGGCCGCGATGTCAACATCGACCAGCGCTTTGCCAGGAACGTCCTGATGCCCGGTTTTATCGAACCGCATGTCCATCCGATGCAGACGATCATGATGCTACCCATCCCGTTTATCAGCCCGGAAGATTGGGAACTCCCCGGCAAAACCTACCCCGCGACGCGCGGAAAAGCGGATTATGAAAAACGACTCAAAGAGGAACTGGCAAAAAGCGATGACGCGCTGTTTATCACTTGGGGTCATCACCGCCTGTTTCACGGCGACATGGATCGCGCTGAACTCGACCGGATTGCACCGGATCGTCCAGTGGTCATCTGGCAGCGCAGTTTTCATGAGATCATCGTCAATAGCAAAGGCCTTGATTTGCTAGGCATCGGCACGAAGGCGGCGTTTGAAAAGCAATTTGACAAGCCCGACATAACCCCCGGTCATGCCGATTATGCCAGCGGGATCATTCATGAAACCGCTCTTTTCAACGGTATTGGCAAGCTCCGTCCCTATCTCTTCTCCCCTGAAAAAGTGCAGCAAGGCCTTGCCGATATGCGGCAAATGATGCTGGAAAATGGCGTGACCACCAGCGCTGATCTCGCCTTTGGTGGTTTTGGCGGACCAGAGATGGAAGCCAAGCTGTTCAAGAGCCTCTATGATCAACCAACCATGCCGTCGCGTATCCTCGCGATACCGGTGGCGCCTTTGGTAACCGGCGATCCGAATGTCTGGTTAAAAGACATGAAAGCCAAATATGACAGCAATAAATTCTTCTTCTCCAACCGGGTAAAACTGTTCGCCGACGGCGCGTTTTTCGCGCAATATATGCAGATGAACCCGCCAGGATATTCGGACGGCCATGAAGGCAAGTGGCTGACCGAACCGGAAGAATTGCTAAAGCAGACCAACCGCTTCTGGGAAGCTGGCTGGAACCTCCACACCCATGTCAATGGCGACAAGGGACTGGATGTCGTGCTCGGCATTACCGAGAAGCTCGCGCCCAAAAACAGCCAGGATATCGTCATGGAGCATCTCGGCTATTCGACCGAGGCGCAGAACCGGCGGATTGGTGAGATGGGCATTTATGTCTCCGCCCAGCCCAATTACATCCGCATCCTTGGCGACACCTATGCCAAAACCGGTCTCGGCCCCGACCGGGCCGCCCAGATGAGCCGGCTCGGTTCGCTGGAGCGTAAGGGCGTGCCGCTCGGCCTGCATAGCGACTTCAATATGGCGCCGATTAATCCGCTCTATCTCGCATGGGTCGCGAGCAACCGGATCACACTTGACGGTAATGCCAAAGCCCCCGCCGAACGCCTGTCGCTCGACAAGGCCCTACGCGCCATCACCATAGAAGCCGCGCAGATTATCGGCCTAGACGCGATGGTCGGCTCCATTGCCACTGGCAAAAAAGCCGATTTCACCGTGTTGGACCGTGACCCTTATGAAGGTGGCGCACCCAAATTGCAGGACGTACAGGTCCAAGGCGTAGTGTTTGAAGGTCAGTGGTTCCCGGCGCGATAGGCTATCCTATTGACTACAATCTAATCCGGTTTTCGATAAACGCTCACGATGGTGCCATCGAACCGCTTACATCGGCATATCCATCGCCGGGGCCAATTCGATAGTGCCACCGATGTCGAGATGCGGCGATTTTTTCGTCATGGCAATGGCCGCATCCTGATTGTCTGCCTGAATGATGGTGATTCCTGATAGTGGGTTAGAACCACCGTCTTCCGTCACGCCTTCAGAACTGACCGTTATCGATTGGCCAACAGGAAGACCGCGATCCACCACCGCGTTGCCAAGACCATCCATCCACGCCATCCATTTTTGCATATGTTGTTGCCCTTCTTCGGGTGTCATCGACGTTTTTCCGCCATGATAAGCCAAGATAAATTTCTGCATTTTCTTCTCCTTTGGGGGTTTGTTGTTGTGGAAGTCCCCCTTATTGCGACGATCTAAATATGTTAAAGAACATTTTTAGAAAACTTTTATGATACCGTGAAACGGAGGAAAACTGATGCCTTACAGCGCCGAACATAAGCAGCAGACACGTGCAAAGATCGTCGAATCTGCAAGAATTCTGTTCAACCGGCACGGCTTTCAAGACGTTACAATCGACATGGTGATGGAGAATGCGGGACTTACCCGCGGCGGGTTTTACAATCATTTCAAAACGAAAGAGCAGCTCCATCATGCTGCGGTTTCGAGTTTTTTGCATGGCCGCGGCGCTCAGTGGCGCAAAGATGCTGGCGTCGACCCTAACGTTCCCGGGGAAGACATGGTTCGCCAAATGATATTGGGATATCTCTCGTCGGACCATTTGGGCGATATCGATGGACAATGTCCGATGATCGCGCTGCCTTCCGATATAGCGCGGTCCAATCCGCAGGTGCAGACATCCTATTCGGAATTGCTGCAGGCGATGGTCGGATTATTTGAAAACGGCATTGGCAAGAAAGGGCACGAGGCACGGCAGCAAGCGCTGTCGATGGCAGCATTATGCGTAGGCGGTATGGTTATTGCCAAGTCGCTACCCAATTCAAGATTGGCCGAAGAAGTGCGGGATGCCGCACAAAGCTTCGCTTTAAATCAGTTGGCTGGTTAAGACATCAAAGCCGCGCTTTATTAGTTGACCCCGCGCTCTTTGCCTTCCCAGCAAGGATCACGCAATTCCCGCCGTAAAATTTTGCCACTGGCATTGCGGGGCAGTTCCGCGATCACGTCGACTGATTTGGGTACCTTGAAGCCAGCAATCCGCTCACGCGCCCACGCAATGATGCTATCCGCGTCAATCTCGCCTGCATCCGGTTTGGGAGAGACGACCGCTTTGACCGCTTCGCCCCATTTCTCATCGGGGATACCGATCACCGCGACTTCATTGACCTGAGGGTGGCCGAAAATCGCGTTTTCGACCTCCGCCGGATAGACATTTTCGCCGCCGGAGATGATCATGTCCTTGACCCGGTCCTTGATATAAAAATAACCGTCCTCGTCCATGATCGCAGCATCGCCGGTATAGAGCCAGCCGTCAGTGTCCACAGTCTCTGCCGTCTTGTCCGGATTATTGAAATAATGCAGCATGTTAAGACCGGATCGTGTGGCGATTTCTCCGATAATATTGGGCGGCACTTCATTATGTTGCTCATCCACGATGCGGATTTCCACGCCCGGCAGCGGCACGCCAATACCGCGCATCCGCTCGTTACCCGCAGGATCATGATCCTCAGGCGGCAAGATGCAGACCGTGCCAGTGGTTTCGGTCATGCCATATTGCTGACAGAATAATGCCTGCGGCATGGTCTGGATGCATTGACGCAGCAGTTCCAGCGGGATTGGCGCAGCGCCATAGGTGACGGAGCGAATGCTCGAAAAATCCGTCTCCTTGGCGCGCGGCCAGTTGACCAGCATTTGCAGCGCGGTCGGCACAAGGAAGAACTGGTTCAGCCCTTTGTCTACGCAATCCAGCACGCTGTCGGGATGAAATTCGGGGATCACCATCATTGTGGCGCCGTTATAAAAGGCAATGGGGCCAATGCCGGATCCTGCAATATGCGCGCAGGGCATCACTGCCAGCGTGCTGTCATCCGGGCCGATATCAATCCACGCATGTTCCGGCTTATTCTCGACTAGCGGCCGCATTTTGAACAGATTGTCATTGGTGAGAACCACACCCTTGGGATTGCCGGTGGTACCGGATGTGTAGAGTTGCAACACGCCTTCTGTCGGATCGGTGGCAGGCAAGACTCCGGGCTGAGTGTCTTCCATCCACGCGTCCAGCGATTGCAAGCCGCCCGCCTCGCCTGCTACCAATATCGTTTTGACTGTGTCGGTTTCGGCCGCAGCCTGTTTCGCGGTTTCGCTAAATTCCGGTTCACAAATAACCATCGCGGCCTGCGAATCTTTCAATACATAGGCAACTTCCGGCGCAGCAAGACGCCATCCGATCGGAGCGATGACAGCGCCTGCCCGGCTCGCGGCAGCAAATAGCGTGAAATACAGCGCGCTATTTTTGCCCAGCCAGCAAATACGGTCGCCTTTTTTCAGGCCGGAGCCGGTAAAGGCCCGTGCATAGTCGGTAACGATCCGGTCAAGCTCAGCATAGGTGACAAGGCCCGCTGCATCATCAAGCGCGATATTGTCTGGCAGGCGCTCTGCCCAATAGGCAATGGATGAACCCATGCACCGGCGAATTTCTGGCGTTTCGTTTGACATGCCCACTCCTCGTTATATTTTTCGCGATGGTAAGCGGTCGCTTAAATCAAGGCAAGAGGATTGGCGTTGGCGTCTGGCTTAATCGCGGCGATAGAGCAGCGACAGATTATTCGCTGGCATTTCAACAAGATCAGTCCGGGTAAAACCATTTTGGGCGGCCAGCGCGTCCATATCATCGACCTCGCGTATGCCCCAGCGCAGGTCGCGGCTCTTAAGGCTGCGATCAAAGTCGAGATTGCCTTGGGCCGTCAGCGCATCACCGCGGAAATATGGGCCGTAGAGAAAGAAGCAGCTGCCCGGTTCCAGTAGCTTAGCCGCCTTATCGAACAGGCCAATCGACGCTTCCCACGGCGCGATGTGAACCATGTTGATGCACAGGATAGCAGCAGGCTTTGCGATGTCCCAGCTGGGGACCAGTGCGTCAAGCTGCATGGGCGGCAGGACATTGCTGGCCCCTGCCCGTTTGGTCCATGCGGCGATCGAACGACAGCCGTCCGGATCAGGATCGCTGGGTTGCCATGTTAGGGTCGGGAATTTCTCACCAAAATAAACCGCGTGCTCACCAGTGCCACTGGCAATTTCCAATATTGTGCCACTATCGGGTAAGACGTCCCGTAAGAGCGCGACTATGGCATCCCGGTTGCGCAAGGTCGCAGGGGCATGTTTCTCATCTTCCGGACCGGCTTGGTCGCGGAACCATGGGGTGGAATCACCTTCCTTCGTCATCATGGTTCTCCTCAATGGGTTGCCGCCGCCAGATCGCAGCCAGAAAACTGCCGATCACCACATGATAGACCGCCGATATCGCACTGGGAACCGGCGCGAGAGCCGCCTGCATCGGCGTTGCAAATTGCGCAGCGAAAGCCGGCGTGGATGCAAGGCTGGAACCCAAACCGCTATTCTGCATACCAACCTCGATACTGATGGTCCGCCGTTCGCCAACGCCAAAACCAAGTGCCTTGGTCAGCAAATAGCCGAGCCCGAAACCGAAGATATGGAGCATCAGCACGGCGAGCATTAAAATACCAAAATGCTCCTCGATCAGCGCTTTGGAATTGGCAATGATCGCCCCTACAATCAGGACAACCACGATTACCGAAGCAAGCGGCGACACAATTGCGATTTTCTCGGTAGCTTTGGGAAAATAGCGATTGAGCAACACGCCCGCAATCACCGGCAGCAACACGATCGAAACCATATTGATAAACAGGTTCCACTGATCAATTTCGACATATTTTCCGGCGAGCCAGCCAGTGAGCAATGGTGTCGCAACAACAGCGACCAGCGTCGACACCATAGTCATCGTCACCGAAAGCGCGAGATTGGCATTGGCGAGATAGGCAACCACATTGGACGCCGTGCCACCGGGGCAACAGGACACAAGGATCAATCCGACCGCCAGCCCGGTTTCCAAATTAGTCAGCATCGCGATGGCAATCCCCGCCAGCGGCATGACGGTGAACTGCAACATAACGCCCGATGCGATACATTTCGGAAGGCGAGCAATCCGTTTGAAATCATCAAAGGACAGCGTGAGGCCCATGCCGAGCATGATGAGCCCCAGCATGACGCTGATCATCGGCTGGCCAAGCGGCCGGAACCGCCCGTCGACAACCCACAAAAAATGGTCTGGAATAAACCAGGCCCAAGCTGTGCCGAGGACCGTCCACAGCGCAAACAGATTTGTTAAGCGCTGTATCACTATGCCCCCTCAATCAGCTTTTACTCAGCTGCTTCAGCATATTCCTCCGGCTCTTGCCAGACCAAAATTGGTTTGCGCGCGGCTTGCGTCTCGTCGAGCCGCCTGCGCGGGGCAAAATGCGGGGCTGATTTGAGCATCTCGTCGCCCGCCTTGGCCCGCTCTGCCACCGACCGCAGCGCGCCGATAAACTGGTCAATCGCCGCCCTGCTTTCGGTTTCAGTCGGCTCCACCAGCATTGCGCCATGAACAACCAGCGGAAAATACATGGTCATCGGGTGATAGCCCTCATCAATCAGGCCCTTGGCGAGATCCAGCGTCGTCAGCCCATTGGTAAAGCCATTGTCCGAGAATAAAGCCTCATGCATGCAAGGTCCCGATTTCGCGAATGGTGCTTCGAGAACATCCTCGAGGCTGCGCAAGACATAATTGGCATTGAGGACGGCATCCTCCGCCACCTGTTTCAAGCCGTCGGCACCGTGGCTTAACATATAAGTCAAAGCCCGCGTAAACATGCCCATCTGACCATGAAAGGCGACCATACGGCCAAAGCTGCTTTCATGATGGTCTTCAGCAGTTTCTTCTTCAACCAGGTGGAAATGGCCGTCTGCGGTTTTCTCCACAAAGGGCAGTGGCGCAAAAGGTGCAAGCGCTTGGGAAAAAACCACCGGACCGGAACCCGGGCCGCCACCACCATGCGGTGTCGAAAATGTTTTGTGCAAATTGATATGCATCGCATCAATGCCCAAATCGCCGGGACGTACCCGCCCGACAATCGCGTTGAAATTCGCGCCATCGCAATAGACTAGGCCACCCGCTTCATGCACGGCATCGGAAATGGCTTTCATATCCGGTTCGAACAATCCACACGTATTGGGGTTGGTGATCATCACGCCAGCCACATCGGGACCGAGACGCGCTTTCAATGCATCAAGATCGACACGGCCATCAGTATTGGCGGGAATATCTTCAACCTTGTAGCCGGCAAAAGCCGCGGTCGCAGGGTTGGTACCATGAGCGCTTTCGGGCACCAAGATGACTTCGCGGGCATCACCGCGCGCTTCAAGAGCGGAACGGATCGCGAGGATACCGCATAGCTCGCCATGCGCGCCTGCTTTCGGGCTCATCGCCACAGCCGGCATGCCCGTCAACGTTTTGAGCCAGGTCGCGAGCTCATCAATAAGACCAAGCGCGCCCTGAACACTGTCCACGGGTTGCAGCGGGTGAATGTCAGAAAAGCCCTTCAGACGCGCCATTTTCTCGTTGAGCCGCGGGTTATGCTTCATGGTGCAGCTGCCCAAGGGAAACAGGCCTACATCGATGGCATAATTCTGACGGCTAAGCCGCGTGTAATGGCGGACCATTTCCGCTTCGGATAGACCCGGTATGCTGATCGGTTCATCGCGATCGAGACCACCCAAGCGGCTCTCCACAGATGGTGCTTCGGGGAGATCCACGCCGCTACGATCCGGTGATCCGGTTTCAAAAATCAAGGGCTCATCGACCATCAGCGCGCGATTACCGGTGTGGGTTTTCAGCGCACCTTGATCGGGCACAGCAAGATTTTCGTCCTGTTTGGTTGGGCGGCCTTCGGTTAACATGTTCATGCCAATTCTCCTTCCAGAGCGATCGCCAGAGCTTCGACATCCTCGTCGCTACTTGTCTCGGTCACCGCGACGATTAAGCCGTGAGCCAAGGTGCCTTCCTCTGGATAGAGTCGGCCAAGAGACACACCGGCGAGGATTTTCTGGTCCGCCAGCTTACGCACAATCGGCCGCGTATCTTTATCAAGTACCAGCGTGAACTCATTGAAAAAGCTCTCATTCAAGAGAGAAACGCCTTGTATCGATGCCAATCGATCCGCGGTCGCCACCGCCTTTTTGTGGTTGAGCATCGCAAGCTCTCGCAAGCCCTTTTCACCGAGCAATGTCATATGGGCGGTAAAGGCGAGCGCGCATAATCCGCTATTGGTGCAGATGTTCGAGGTCGCTTTCTCCCGCCGGATATGCTGTTCGCGTGTTGACAGGGTGAGTACAAAGCCACGCTTGCCTTCGGAGTCCACAGTCTCTCCGCAAAGCCGCCCCGGCATCTGGCGGACATATTTCTGTTTACAACCAAATAGACCGACATAAGGCCCGCCAAATTGCAGACCAACACCTAGAGACTGTCCTTCGCCGACAACAATATCCGCGCCCATTTGACCGGGAGATTTTATCGCGCCCAAGGCAACAGGTTCGGTAACAACAGCGATTAGTAAAGCTTTGTGACTATGCGCTTTTTCGGCCAGGGCGGACATGTCACCAATGCGTCCCAAAATATCGGGATATTGCACCACAACGCAGCTGGTATCGTCATCAATCTGTTCGAGTAAATCGGCACCATCGGTTGCCGCTTCCAATGTTGGGGCTTCACTCACTAGCTGGTCTTTGGTGAAGCGCGCCATCGTCTTGGCTACCGACACATAATGCGGATGTAGTCCTGAAGAGAGAACCGCCTTGCCGCGCTTGGTAATCCGCCGCGCCATGACAATTGCTTCCCAGCAGGCGGTAGAACCATCATACATCGAGGCATTGGCGACATCTACACCGAATAGGCGTGCGACCTGTGTCTGGAATTCAAACAAGGTCTGCAACGTACCCTGTGCAATTTCCGGCTGATAGGGCGTATAAGCGGTCAGGAACTCACCGCGCTGGATGATATGGTCGACGCTGGCAGGCACATGGTGGCGATAGGCTCCTGCCCCCAAGAAGAATGGCATATCACCAGCCGCCGAATTATTCTTCGCCAGCTTCTTCATATGCGCCTCAACCGCCATTTCCCCGGCGTGCATCGGCAGATCACGGATCGGACCATCCAGCCGTGCATCCTCTGGCACATCGACGAATAGCTCATCAATGCTGCTTGCACCAATGGTCGCCAGCATATCCTGACGGTCATTTGGAGTTAGCGGTAAATAACGCATTTTCTTATTCCTTCTTTCACGCCCCTACCTGGAAAGGGACGATTGAATAGTTTTAAAGGTCAGCGACAAACGCCTTATAAGCCTTCTCATCCATTAGATCGCCCAGCTCATCAGTGTCGGAAAGCGTCAGGCGAAAGAACCAGCCATCTTCTTCGGCAGAACTGTTCACCAAAGCTGGTTCGTCTTCCAATGCTTCGTTTACCTCAACAACTGTTCCGGAAACTGCAGCATAGACATCGGACGCGGCTTTCACCGATTCCACCACAGCGGCATCATCACCCTGCCCCAGTTCAGCGCCAACCTCTGGCGTTTCCACAAATACGATATCGCCCAGTTGTTCCTGCGCATAGTCGGTAATGCCGACCGTGGCGGTTTCGCCTTCAACGTCGACCCACTCATGTTCATCGGTAAAATATCGGCTCATAGTCTCGTCCTTTTCCCTCGGTTACGTCTATAATTTAGGTTTGCGGTGATAGTTATGTGGCACAAAGGGCATGTCCGCGACCGAGCAGGCAATCGGTTTGCCGCGTTGTTCCACAATAATTTCGGTCCCGGTCTCCGCGAGTGCCATTGGCACATAAGCCATGGCAATCGGCTTTTGCAATGTGGGCGAAAAACCGCCGCTGGTCACCGCGCCGATGATCTTTCCATCCGCATCGACCACGCTCGCCCCCTCACGAACGGGCTGACGACCGTTGATGAACAGTCCGACGCGTTTCTTGTCCGCTTTGTTCGGATATTGCACCAAGACCCTATCAGCGCCCGCAAAATTGGCTTCTTCCCGTCGCGCTTTGGACAGGGCAAAATTCAAATTGGCTTCGACCGGCAAAACGCCCGCATCCATATCATGGCCATAAAGCGGCAGCCCGGCTTCGAGCCGCAAACTATCGCGCGCGCCAAGGCCAATGGACTTGACTTCATCCAGCGCGCATAACGCCGCCGCCAGTGTCTCGGCATGTTCTGCCGGAACGCTGATCTCATAACCATCTTCACCCGTATAACCGGAGCGACTAATACCCAAGGGGATGTCCCCCCACATAAAGGGCCCGGCTTCCATGAAGTAAAGGTCCGCTGGTACCGGCCAATCGGGCTGCATCGGGCTGATTTCCAGCTTAGCTAATGCAGCAGCAGCTTTTGGTCCCTGCAAAGCCAGCAAGGCATGATCTTCCAGATGGCTGAGCGTGACATGCGATGGCAGTTGCGCCTTGAAATAAGCAATATCGTCATGCTTCGTCGCGCCGTTCACCACCAGATAGAGATTGCGGCCGGTATTGGTGACCATCAGGTCGTCCAATATGCCTCCATCCTGCGCGAGTAACAGTGTATAGCGAATCTTGCCTACGCCCAGAGCCGAGATATTGCCCGGAACAATGGCTTCCAGAGCGTCGGCAGCGCCCTCACCGGTCAATTGCACCTGCCCCATATGGCTAACATCAAACAGCCCGGCATTTTCGCGGGTCCACAGATGTTCGGCCATCACGCCTTCATATTGCACGGGCATTTCATAGCCGGCAAACGGCACCATCCGCCCGCCAAGGCTGCGGTGCCAGCTATCAAGCGGCAGTGTCTTCAATGTCTCGGTTGTGTCATCACTCATCAGAAATTCCATTGGTCACAAGGGTACAGCTCACAGCAAAAGCCTGTAAAACTGCCCCCTCTGTCACGGAACCTGAGAGTTTCATGGTGCCTGGTTAGCAACCATTTACCCCTTCGGTGGCCCGCCATAGCTTTAGCGACGGGGGGCTCTTTCCAGAGTGCTTGTGAAGCTTATGCGGTCCATCGGCCTGAGAGTTTCCGGGGCGGTTGCTCCTTCGGCGGTTTGAAATCTTTAAGGATCGCAAACGCTCTCCCGCACAGCTTCGTGATCCATACCTATAAGGCGGCGATCAAAAGCAGTGTTAGGAGTGGATGACCGTGCTGTGGGAGTCAATGATTCGATAGACGAAGCGCTTGTAAAAAATATACTGCCTAACTTCCGGCCAAATTCCATATCGCGTCATTTTCATGGATAATCGCGCCTGGTTGTTCCTCATGAAGCAAGGTCGCTATGGCCGATGCCACTTCTCCCCCATCAATCGAACGATAGCGCCGCAACGAACCGTGCAGCAGCCGGTCCATCACCGGACTGGCGATTATCGCCAGACTCTCGCCAAGCCGCGGATCGCCTGACCGTTGCCCGCGCAGCAAGCCGGGACGAATAATATCAAGCCGCTTGAAATTCTCTCCGCGCAACAGTTGCTCTGCTTGTCCTTTGACTTTCAGGTAAAAACCCGACGCCTCAGCATTGGCCATGGTCGAAGAGACGGTTATAAACTGCTGCGCGCCAGCCGCCTTTGCCGCCTTGCCAACAGAACCGACCAAGTCGCGATCAACCGCGGCAAAAGCCTCTTTTGATCCCGCTTTTTTCATGGTCGAGCCAAGGCAAGACACCGCTCGCTTTGCCTTGATAGATGCGATGACCTCAGGCCATTGCTGGGTTGGCGCGGCATGTACGGTTGCCGCGCCATAGTCGCCCTCTAGCGGCTTGCGAACCAAGAGATGTAGACCCTTGTCCCGTCCATCAGCGATCAATTTGCGAACCAGTAGATTACCGATCAACCCGGTTGCTCCGACTATTAATATTGCTTCAGTCATTGGGCACTCCCACATTCCGGCCGAAAATTTCTGCATGACGCGTGCTGGCATAGCGATCTGTCATGCCCGCCATAAAGTCTGCAATATGCCGGATACGGGCTGGTTCTGCCGATGGCAGCGTCGCCGCCCAGCTTTCGGGCATTAGTTCGGGTTTTTCCTGGTAGGTTTTGACCAGATCAGCAACGACGATCCGTGCCCTATCTGCCGCTTCCATTTGCTCGGGATGATTATAAAGATTGGCGTACATGAACTTTTTAAGCGCCCGTTCTTTCGTCGCCATATCATCCGAAAAACCGCCAATCATCAAGCCTGCGCCGCGCACGTCGTCCGCCGTTTCCACGCCGGTGTCCTTGATCCGCTTTGCCGTGGTTTCAATAACATTATTGACCATCACCCCGATTTGATCGCGGATCAATTCCGGGATCAGGCGGTCTCGATCAATATCCGGAAAGCGGGTGCATATATCGACCCAGCGTTCCGCGATAAAGGGCAGTGTCAGCAATTGATCAACGCTCAGCAATCCAGCTCTGATCCCGTCATCAATATCGTGATTATCATATGCAATATCGTCCGCAACCGCCGCGATCTGGGCTTCAAGAGACGGCCAGCTATCCAAATCAAGGTCCATCGGCGCATTCGCTTCAATCAATGCCCATGTCGGCTCCGATACCGGACCATTATGCTTGGCCAGCCCTTCCAGCATTTCCCATGTCAGGTTTAGTCCATCCCAGCGCGGATAGGGCCGTTCCAATTTGGTCAGCGTTCGTATCGTCTGGGCATTATGATCAAAACCGCCATAATCCGCTAGCGCTTCTTCCAGCGCATCTTCACCCGCATGCCCAAAAGGAGGATGGCCGATATCATGGGCGAGACAAAGTGCCTCGGTCAGATCTTCGTTGAGCCCTAGTGATCGAGCAATCGTGCGACCGATTTGCGCCACTTCCAGACTATGGGTCAGACGAACCCTGAAATGATCACCATCGGGTGACACAAAAACCTGTGTTTTATGACGCAAGCGGCGGAAAGAAATGGAATGGATAATCCGGTCACGGTCCCGTTGAAAATCATCGCGTGGCCCCCGGACACTGTCGCCATTTTCCGCACGCCTCTCATCATGAAGCCGCCCTCGGCTTGCGTGAGGATCGCTGGCATAGCTGGCCATTTGTCTCATTAGTTCAGCTTGTTCACTTCCGTGCCTTTGGCACTGACCCAAGCAAAACCGTCACCGCCGCCTTTACGAAAACCGGCCTCAAATTTCTTCGCAGCGCTGAAATCTTCAAACGGGCCAACCACCAACCGTTTTGTTTTACCCCATGGCGAGGTCCAGCCATTCGTATCAGAAAATAAATCCGCGTTTTTCTTAGACATCCGGCGATAATCATATTTAAGCGCTTTGAGATCGGAGCCCGTTGCGATCTGCACCCAATAGCGTTTGGGATTTTCCGGTGGCTTGGGTTTCGCTTCTTCTTTCTTCTCCACCGGCTTTTTAACGACCGGCTTGGGTTTTGCTGGCGTAATCGCCGATAAATCTACCGGCACCACTGACAGTTTTTTCTCTTCGTCGGGAATTGCTATAGAACCCATTATCGCGGACAACGGACGCCGCTGCTCCGCTTTTGCAGCCGCTTCTGACGGTGTACCGGAAACAATTGGTAACGCCCCTGATGACCCGGCATTGGCAAGATCAAAAGTCACCAACTGCACCGGCTTTTTCGATGGCTTCTGCTCGGCTTTCACTGGCGCTTTCACGCCGCCAATTTCAACTTTTCTGGTGACAGTTTCGGAAATTAGTGGTGGCGAAGATGCCGCAATTTGCTTTTCGGTTTTTTTGTCAGCACCGCCTACCGCAGTCTCAAACCCCGGCGTAGGAGCCGGTTTATCTCGGTTTTTGGCCGCTTGCGTCACAGGTTCGTCGGGCCGGTTGACGGAAGGTTTCACCAACGGCCGTGCGCTCTTGGGAACCGGCAGCGAACTGAGCGCCAAAGGCATTTTCCCGTTTCTTGTGGGACGCGCTGTGGTTCGTTTCTTTTTCTGATCCCGCGTGCTGGAACCGGGTCGCCGACGCGGAGAGGTATCCGGCATTGCTAAAACTTTTGGCTTCGCAACATCCTGCCCCAATGGTTCCCCAATCGGGATCAATCCCGCATCCGCGCCATCACCGCCGCGCACAGCATTTTGGGATGCAAAGCGAACGGACGCCACATCAACACCGATATTTTCACTGGCTGGAAAATGCCCGAAATGAACCGCTGCGGCCTTTTGCGCTGCTGTTAACTTCGGCATACGATCGAAAAACGGCTTGATCGCTTTGGCCATTTGTTTTCGCATGGTTTGACGCGCAATTTTATTGGCCTCTTTATCCTGACCATTCATAGCCAAGATAAAAGCACGGTTGCGCCACGCATCCCGATCGCTCTTTTGCAAAAGGGGATTTAATTGCGTTTCCGCGCCTGCAACATCGCCACTAATCCCCAGCGAAATTGCATAGCGTTTCAACAGCAAATCACTCTGGCCATGGTTTAGCGCCAACCGGTAGTCTTTTTGCGCGTCCTCATTGCGTCCGATCAGATCATAAGCGAGGCCGCGATCGATCGCTATGTCCTTCGCAGAAATGCCATTGGCAATAGCTTCGTCAAAATAACGGATCGCCCCAAAGGGGTTTTGCTCAAGTAGCAACGCCCGCGCCAGCCCAGCTTTCACGCGGCCACTGCGCGGATAAATCTCGTCCGCCTTTGCTAGAAAACCGATCGCGGCGCGCGTATCGCCAAGCGTAAGCGCCGCTAAGCCAGCATCAGCCAGCGCCGAAGAATCGTTGGAATTACGCGCAATACGCCGCAGTGCATCCTGCAAACCGGTGTTTGCCGATTTCGCACTGGTTTGCGCCTGAACAGGGATTGCCGACATGCCTAGACCCAGCGGCAAGCTCGCCAACAGCAAATATTTTGAGATCGTTTTCACGCTGTTAGTAAACGCAGCTGAACAACCGAAATCAAGCATTATCAAAAATTCCAAGATCAGTTGCCCTTGCCGAAAGACAAGGGTCCGGACACCGTATAAAATCTATGTCTAGCAACCGATCGATGGCCGCATCCTTACTGGTTATTTTGACGATTCAGAAACCTTGGAATGTCGAGTGGATCACTTGATTCATCGTCATCCTTTTCACCCTCTTCATCGGCCTTGTTGCCACCGCGAGTGAGGTTAGACATACGCTCAAACAAAGTGCCCCCGCCGCTTGCAACGCGCGGAGCAGGTTCTGCAGATGCAGGTGCATCTTCTGCTACGGGCTGCATCGTATCACCGCCGAGTACCAATTCATCCTCTTCTGGCTCATCGTCCGTCACCATACCAGGTGTCAGCGATGCAAAAGACGGCGCCGCGGCGACTTCTTCTTCCAGATCATCATCATCTGAATAGGTTGCCGTTGGCGTTGGTGCGGCTTCAGGCTCCGGAGCGGGCTCTGGCTCCGGCTCTGGTTCAACAACCATTTCCGCTTCCGATGTTTCAAGGCTTTCGGCCATATCGAGAACAGGTTCTTCGGCTGGCTCTTCTGGTTCCGGTTCAGCCGGTATGCTGGAGGCAAAAGATGGTGCCGCTGGTGTCGGGTTGCTCATTGCAAATGATGAGCTTGCCGCTGGCGCGGCCACAGAGCCATCACTATCAATGCCGGTGGCTACGACGGACACGCGAATGCGGCCATCAAGATTCTCGTTAAACGCGCTGCCCCAGATAATATTCGCATCAGGATCGACCAGCTCGCGAATATGGTTGGCCGCTTCATCAACTTCCATCAGGCGCATGTCTTCACCGCCAGTGATAGAGACAATTACGCCTTTCGCGCCCTGCATCGAAACACCATCGAGCAGCGGATTGGCGATGGCTTTTTCAGCCGCTTCAAGAGCACGGCCGTCACCTTCGGCTTCCCCGGTACCCATCATCGCCTTGCCCATTTCGTGCATTACGGAACGCACGTCAGCAAAATCGAGATTGATCAGGCCGGGCATCACCATCAAATCGGTAATGCCGCGCACGCCTTGTTGCAGTACTTCGTCGGCCAGCAAGAAAGCTTCTTTGAAGGTCGTGTTAGGATTGGCGACGAGGAACAGGTTCTGATTGGGGATAATGATCAGAGTGTCGACGTTCTTCTGCAACTCTTCGATACCGGCATTGGCAGACTTCATCCGCCGCGTGCCTTCGAAAGTAAATGGTTTGGTGACAACACCAACCGTCAATATGCCTCTGTCGCGCGCCGCTTTGGCAATAACAGGAGCAGCACCGGTACCAGTACCGCCACCCATGCCAGCAGCAATAAAGCACATATGCGCGCCGTCCAAAGCCTTCTCGACAAGCTCCAGCGTTTCTTCCGCTGCTGCGCGTCCGACTTCAGGGCGTGAGCCAGCGCCAAGACCCTGAGTAATCTCCGGCCCAAGCTGAATACGCTGTTCTGCAGGAGAGCTGTTGAGCGATTGCGCGTCGGTGTTGCTGACGATGAAATCAACGCCCTCAACCTTTGCCGCAATCATATTTGCAATCGCGTTTCCGCCAGCCCCACCGACGCCGATAACCGCGATACGTGGTTTCAATTCTTCCACTTCAGGTGGGCCAATATTGATACTCATTCTACTGTCTCCCCAGACATAAATTCTATGTGTAACATTTGGGTAACGCTTTGCACAAATTTGCCGCGGGAATCACCCCAAAAGTTAATTTTTTTCGTAAATTCTTAAAAATTCCCCCGGATTGCCGACATTAGCCGCCCAATTACCGCAGAACCGGCATATTTCTGGACGTTTTGATGGCTGCTGGAAAGCGATCTGAGATCGACGGGTTCTTTCGCCGCATAAAGCGCGAGGCCCGCCAGGCCGGTAAAGGCAGGGCCACTATGCGCATCAGGCAACGCGGTTAAACCAGTCGGCCGGCCGATCCGTACCGTTTGCCCCAAAGCGGACTGGGCATAGTCCGCAATACCCTTCAGTTCAGCGCCGCCTCCAGTGAGAACGACTTGCCGTCCGACAGGACCGGTAAAGCCTAGCGTTTTCAGCGTTTGTCCAATTTCACCGATCAGATGATCGAGCCGTTGACGGATAACGCCGATCAGCTGTGCTTTGGTGATCCGGCCTTCTTCATCTGCTTCCGGTCCCGTTTCATCCAATTGTAGATCAATCACATCATGATTGTCCCGCGGACTGGTGGTAGCGGATCCATGAAAGCATTTGATCCGCTCCGCTTGCGCGCGCCGCAAACCAAATGAGGAGGCAATATCATCGGTAATATCCGCCGCGCCATAAGGCAGCGTGGCAAGACCGACCAACATACCGCCCGCAAATAGCGAGACATTCGTCACTTCTGCGCCCAACTCAACCATAGCGACGCCCAGTTCACGTTCTTCTTTGGACAGACAGGCGGTACCGGCGGCAATGGGCGAAGCAATTATGGATTTCACGTTAAGATGCGCGCCGCGAACACTCATGTCGATATTCCGAACAGGTGAAGCATCGGCAAGGATCACGTGAATGTCGACACCCAGTCGGTCAGCGTGAAGGCCTTTAGGTTTTTTAACCCCGGCCAGACCATCAATTGTATAAAGCGCTGGCTGCGCATGCAGAACCATCTTGCCCTGCGGATCAATACTCTTGCGCCCCGCGTGCAGAAGATGGTCGATATCGTCTTGCTCAATCCGGTGACCGCCAAGTTCTGTCTCGACCGCGGTCAGCATGCTGGTCAGGCCGCCAGCCGAAAAACTCACCCAGACGTCGTCAATATTGGTGCCGGCAATCCGCTCGGCTTGCTCCACCGCATCACGGACATCCAGCTCGGTTCGCTCGGTATCGGCAATATAGCCGCGCTTCACACCTTTGCTAGCGCGCTGCCCCGTGCCCAGCACTGTAATATCACCATTGTCCATCCGGCCAGCGATCATCGCTGTAATCTTGGACGATCCGATATCCAAAGCGGTAAAAATCTTTTCTACCCGTGCTGTCATTTGCCTGTTCCCTTATGTCCTTTTTGCTGCCTCATGGTGCCCCCAATCGATAGCGTCTTGTTTAACTCTCTGGTGCCGGCGATGTTTCAATCTTAGGTGGCATCCGCAAATAAGCACGCTCTGAATCACGTAAATCAAAATGAACCACGCCGCGGCCAAGCAAGCGATTGACCCCATCCATACGTGCGAAATTCAGCAAAGCGGCTGCGGCTGTCTCCTCCCCTTCCGGCAGAGCCAGCGTTTCTCCGCTGTCAAATTCCAGATTCCACCGCCGGTTACCGATCCAGGTTGCGCCGGTGACCATCGGGCTTAGCGCTGGTGCAACGTTGAGCAATTTGGTGAGTTCCGGTACGCGCTCATTAGCTTTCTTGCCAACAATGACGGGAAGATCGGGAATTTCTTCCTTCTGAATCTGTTGCAGCGGGTATCCGGTGCTGTCGATCAACGACAATTTGCCATCGCGTTGCCAGACAGCCGCCGGTTCGCGTTCGATAATCTCGACGACCAATGTGTCCGGCAAACGCCTTGAAATCCGCGCATCCTTGATCCAGCCATTGCCCATCAAATCGTCCCGGACCTGATCAATATCGACCAGCATCATGGAGCGATCTTTTTGTGCCAGCGTGATTTCATAGACTTTCAGCTCGTCAATGCGATTGACGCCGGTAACTTCCACCCGTTTCACTTCAAATCCGGCATCCCCGACACTGGTGGCAATCTGACTGCTCACGCGCTCGGTAATGCCGGTATAATGAGCGACGCTATAGGCGCCCAAAACAAATACACCGACCAGCCCCCAGGTTAGACCTTTCTGCACTTGCGCTTCGGTTATCGGCATGGCGCGGAGGATTTTGTCAAATATCGATATTTGACGCACTTTTTTCTTGTTTACCTTACGAGGCTTACCCTTGGACTTTTTATTTGTCCGTCTCACTGATGCTGCTGTCATAGCGCTTCCCTAACGATCATTTCGACCAGCTCTTCATAACTTATCCCCATTTGCTTGGCCTGTTCCGGCACAAGGCTAAGCGGCGTCATGCCCGGTTGCGTATTGGTTTCCAATACAAACAGCCCGTCCGCTCCCAATTCATCGTCCCAACGGTAATCTGTACGAGACGTTCCTTTGCAACCCAAAACCTGATGGGCGCGCAGCGCATAGTCGAGGCAGAGCTTTTCAATCTCCGCCGGAATTTCGGCCGGACAAACATGCTCGGTCAGGCCTTCGGTATATTTGGCGTCATAGTCATAGAAACCGGTCTTTGTCCGGAGCTCGGTCACGCAGAGCGCCTTGCCACCGACAACCGCTGTGGTGAGCTCGCGGCCCTTGATAAAGGGTTCGGCCAGCAACTCGTCAAATTCCTGCCAAGGACCGGTTACGTCGCGGCCTATGGGATTGCCATAATTGCCCTGATCCGTAACGATAGCCACACCAACCGATGATCCTTCGTTGACTGGTTTTAAAACATAGGGACGAGGCAATGGGTCGGCTTCAAAAATCTCGGCACTTTTTACCATTTTACCTTCGGGCATCGGGATACCGGCTGGAACCAGCTGTTGCTTGGTCAACTCTTTATCAATCGCGATTACCGACGTTACCAGTCCGCTGTGGGTATAGGGAATTTGCATCAAATCGAGCATGCCCTGCACCGTGCCGTCTTCCCCGGGACAACCGTGCAACGCGTTGAATACGACATCAGGCTTTACCGCATCCAAGACCATTGCGAGATTGCGGTCCATATCGATCCGGGTCACCTGATGGCCGTTTTTCTCGAGAGCATCAGCAACACCGTTACCGCTCATCAAAGAGACTTCGCGTTCGGCCGACCATCCGCCCATAAGAACAGCCACATGGAGTTTATCAGTCATGTCGCTAACCTCGGTTCGTATAAGGCAGGTTGGGCCACTCGAACATCCTCCGAACTATCATGATCCCAAGGAAATTTTCCGTCATAGGCGCCGGGCCATACAATCTGCATAGCTTCCGTCAATTCCGCACCGAACTCACGTTCGTGAAACCACATAGATGAATTGAAGTAACCTTCATCGATCTGACTAGCGTGAACTTTTCGAGCGACGCATTGATGTCCTTCTAACAATCCGCTGATGATGGCGCCTTCTTTCAACTCAAGTCCGCCCTGACATTGCTCGAGCAAATTATTTATCATCGAATGCATCAAATCTCTGTCGAGACCGAATATGATAACTTCAGCCTGATTAACGGTTTTGCGAAATCCAATCGAATAAGAAAAGTCTGGATAATCACCTTTCTCATCAAAAACAAATGTGATGTGGCAACCATATTGCTGGACATTGTCAACAATACCCTGCTCGTAATCAGTTAGGGGCTTGCTGGATGTCATACCTCTTCCCCCACGCGCTGGATTTCCCAGTGCAGCTCTACGCCGCTATGATCTTTAACGCGCCGCCTGACTTCATTGCCCAAAGCTTCGATATCGGCTGAGGTAGCGCCGCCGAGGTTTAGCAAGAAGTTGCAATGTTTTTCCGATACCTGCGCTTGCCCGATTTGCAGACCGCGGCAACCGGCTTCATCGACCAGTTGCCATGCCTTGTGGCCTTCGGGATTCTTGAAAGTTGAGCCGCCGGTTTTGGAACGCAGCGGCTGGGACGCTTCACGCTCATCGGCAATGCGTTTCATTTCTGCTGCGATTATATCCTTGTCTCCGGGCGTGCCGCGCATAGTTGCTGCGACTACGATAGCACCCTCCGGTAGGCCGGAATGACGATAGCTATAGTCCATATCTTCGAGCGAGAAGGTTTGCAGACTGCCATCGCGCAACACAACGTCCGCGCTCACCAATATGTCGCACATCTCTCGGCCATAAGCGCCAGCGTTCATCCGCACCGCGCCGCCAACAGTGCCGGGAATCCCCCGCAGGAATTCGGTTCCAGCTAACGCATTATCGCGTGCGAAGCTGGCCGCCGATATACCGGGGGCACCAGCACCGCAAACGATCACTTCGGGATCGTCGCTATGAAGCGCTATGCCTGCAAAGGCTTTGCCCAAGCGAACCGTCACGCCGCGCTTGCCGCCATCGCGAACGATCAGGTTGGAACCAAGGCCCAATGGCCAGGCGGTGAGGTCCGCTGGCAGGTCACTGAGGAAGTTCTGCAAGTCGTTCACGTCTTTGGGTTCAAATAGCCATTCGGCGGAACCGCCACTTTTGAACCACACCAATGGCGCTAATGGCGCGTCGGCAGTCAGCTTTCCGCGCGTTTCGGGGAGAGTTGTGACTACCGTCATGACCAATCGTCCCAGAAACCGTTAGTCCTGAGACCGTCGAAGGACGTCTTGAGACCATAGACGCACTTCGACAGGCTCAGTACTAACGGATATGCGAAAGGACGCATCATGACCGCGCCACCTTGATGCCATCAGCCAGACCTGCTGCCCATTTTGTAATATCGCCTGCGCCGAGACAGACAATCATGTCCTTGTCTTCAGCAACTTCTGCCAGCCGTGCCGTCAAATCCGCTTCATCCTCTACGGTTTCTGCGACCCGGTGGCCGCGCCTTCTGAGACCAGCGGCGAGCGCTTCGCTATCCACGCCTTCAATAGGCTCTTCGCCCGCAACAAATACTGGCGTTACGTAAACCATATCAGCATCGTTAAACGCTTGCTGGAAATCTTCCATATGATCGCGCAACCGGGTGAACCGATGCGGCTGGACCACGGCGATCACGCGGCCTTCTGCGCCTTCGCGCGCGGCGGAAAGCACCGCGCGAATTTCCACCGGGTGATGGCCATAATCGTCGATAATGGAAACCCCATCCACGTCGCCCACTTTGGTAAAACGCCGTTTGACGCCGCCAAAATGATCAAAGCCGCTGGCAATCTGCTCGTCGGTCATGCCCATTTCGAGGCCAACTGCCACTGCTGCTATGGCGTTTTCCACATTGTGGCGCCCGGGCATCGGAAGCGTGATACCTTCGATGGTGCGTGTCTCGCCATCACGGTCGCGCACCACCACATCAAAGCGATTGCCGCCGTTTATCGGTGTTACATTGACGCCCTTCACATCCGCTTGGGCGGAAAAACCATAAGTGATCAACCGCCGATCGCGAATACGCGGCAGGATCGCCTGCACTTCGGGATGATCGAGGCACAGGATCGCTGCGCCATAAAAGGGAACATTTTCGATAAACTCGACAAAGCTGTCTTTGATCTTTTCAAAGCTGCCATAATGATCAAGATGCTCGGGATCGATATTCGTAACCACTGCAATCGTGCCATCGAGGCGCAGGAAACTGCCATCGCTCTCGTCGGCCTCAACGACCATCCATTCGCTGTCACCAAGGCGGGCGTTGGAGCCATAGCTGTTGATGATACCGCCATTGATGACGGTCGGGTCGATACCGCCTGCATCGAGCATCGCTGCGACCATCGAGGTGGTGGTCGTCTTGCCATGGGTGCCGGCAATCGCAATCGTGCTTTTCAGACGCATCAGTTCTGCAAGCATTTCCGCGCGCCTGACCAGAGGAATGCGGTCCTCCAGGGCTTTTTCGACTTCCGGGTTGCCGCGCTTCACAGCCGTCGAGGTCACGACCACCGCGGTGCCAACGACATTCTCACCATTTTGGCCGATCATGACCTTAATGCCTTTAGCGCGCAGACCTTCGACAATATAGCTATCTGCTATATCGGAACCTTGCACCTGATAGCCAAGATTGTGCATCACTTCAGCAATGCCGGACATGCCGATGCCACCGATACCGACAAAATGGATCGTGCCAATATCAGTGCCGACGCCCTTCATTGTGCTGTTTCTTTCGCAAGCGCTGGCCGCTGATTGGGCAAAATTTGTGATTTTTCCTGTTTGACTTTCAGCGTCTTTGACAGCGGCGATGAGCCAATGCTTTCAACCAGATCGGCCAAATCGCTGACAGCATCAGGACGGCCACATTTTTTGGCAAAACGTGCGGCATTTTGTAGCGCGTCAGGGCCGAGCGCCATTTTCTGCATCTGTTTTGCCAGTTCTTTGGCGGTAAATTGAGGTTGTGCAATGGCTCGCGCACCGCCTGCAGCAACCATCTCACGAACATTTTGTGTCTGATGATCGTCGGTCGCAATAGGTAATGGTACAAGAATCGCCGGACGGCCCGCTGTGGTCAACTCGGCAATCGTCGAGGCTCCTGCCCGTCCGATCACCACATGCGACCAACCCAGTCGCTGCGGCAGATCTGGTAAATAGGTCGCCAGTTCCGCTGGAATATCATGCTCAGCATATTTTTCGCGAACCCGTTCAATATCCTGTTCGCGACACTGTTGGGTGACTTGCAATCGTCGGCGCAGATGCATTGGCAATAGGGCAAGGCCATCGGGAACGACATCGGACAGGATAGTCGCGCCCTGACTGCCGCCGGTGACTAATACGCGAAAAATGCCTTCTTCGGTAAGCGGCGGATAAGGTTCCTCGCGCAAGGCGATAACCTCTTCACGCACCGGATTACCGACCAGATGAACTTTTTCCATATGCTTTGGCTTCAGCTTCAGGATATCGGGATAGGATGTCGCAATGGCGTTGACCGAGCGCGCCGTTAGCCGATTGACGCGGCCCAGCACGGCATTTTGTTCATGGATAATCGTCGGGATATTTTTCCGGTTCGCGGCCAGCAATGCGGGAAAAGCGGGATAGCCGCCAAAACCAATGACCGCAGAGGGTTCGAACGTATCATAAAGCTGTATCGCCATCTTGCGACCCTTCATGATCGCGCGGACACCCGACAGCCAGCCGCGTGGATCCTTGGTGATCCGGCCGGCGGGCAAGACATGTACCTGCCCATCATCAACCATACCGGGAATTTTTTCGCCCCGCTCGTCGGTTATCAAAGCGACGCGATGGCCGCGCTGAACCAGTTCCTTACCGAGCGCATAGGCAGGAATCATATGGCCACCCGTGCCTCCGGCAGCGAGGACATAATGTTTCGTAAAGCTCATTTGGTCACCATCCCATTTGTGACATAAAGTGAGCGATCCAAATAGGGGTTTCTGCGCGTAAAGGCCAGCAGGAGTCCTACACCAAGTGACAAAGCCAGGATCGATGATCCACCATAGCTGATAAACGGCAATGTCATGCCCTTGGAAGGAAAGAGTTGGAGGTTCACCGCCATGTTGATCAGCGCCTGCCCGCCAAATTGTGCGGTCAGACCAGCTACCGCAAGAATGATAAAATTATCTTCTTCGTCAAGAAGGCGCAGAAAGACGCGCACGACGATAGCGAGGTAAACAAGCGCAATCGCGACGCAAGCGAGCAACCCGAATTCTTCACCAATCACAGAAAAAATATAGTCGGTATGCGCCTCTGGTAATTTGAACTTGGCAGTGCCAAGGCCCGGCCCCGTGCCGAGCAGGCCGCCACCTGTCAGCGCCTTGTGCGCAAGCATCACCTGATCAAATTCATCGCCACCGAATAGCCACGCGTTGATCCGCTGGGTTGCTACCGGATAAAAGAAATAGGACGCCACCAGACCGCCAACCCCGACCACACCCATGCCAGCAATAAGCCTCGCAGATAGGCCAGAGATCATCATCAGCACAAACCAGATACCGCAAAATATGATCGTCTGTCCGAGATTAGGCTGCATCATAAGCAACACAGCAACCACGCCCGTCAACACGAAGGACAATGATATCACCGGCAATGACGGATCTTTGACGCGCAGCGATAACAACCATGCGAGCGATACTGCGTAAAAGGGTTTCAGAAACTCGCCTGGCTGGACCGTCGCAAAGCCATAGCCAATCCAGCGCTGTGCGCCGTTAACCGATTTACCCAGTACGGGAACCAGAAACAGCAATGCAAAGGCTGCAACGGCAGCAATAATGGCGAAACGTCGGGCTTGCTCTTTTGGCAGCATCGACACCACCAACATGATGGGAATACCGACAATCACCCAACCCAGCTGACGGTAGAAATAATAAAGCGGGTCCAGCGATACGGCCGCAGTGCTGTGCTTTAGAGCCGATACCGGGGACGCGGCAGCCACGGCGATCAGACCGATGGCGATCAACGTGAGCATTAAGGCCAGCAAAACCCGGTCCAGTTCCCAGAACCAAACCGCTAACGGTGAACGGTCGCTGCGACCCAAACGCGATTCCAATTGAAAGCGTTTTTTCTTAAGGCCTGCGGAAATTTCCGGCAAAGCACCCTGTGATGTTGTTCCATCGGTCATGATACTGCGCCCCCAGTTGCCGTTCCGATTACATTATTTTCGATAACATTGTTCACCGCGCAGCGGAAACAATCGCCGCGCGCTTCAAAATCTTTAAATTGATCAAAAGAAGCGCAGGCTGGTGACAATAAAACCACCTCTCCCGGTCTTGCATTGGCCGCGGCATGTTGCACCGCCGTCAACATCATTTCGCACGGATCGACCGGCATATGCGGTTCGAGCAACTTGCCAAAGACCGGCGCAGCATCGCCGATAGTATAAGCCTGCACGACATTGCTAAAATAGGGCTCACATTCTTTCAGATCATCGCTCTTGGGCAGTCCGCCAACAATCCAGTGAATCTTTGGATAGGCACCAAGCGCCGGTCCGGTCGATGCCGGATTGGTGGCCTTGCTATCATTCACGAACAATACGCCATTGGACTCAGCCATGCGTTCCATGCGATGCGGCAAACCCTTAAAGCTTTGCAGTGCTGGTCGCCATTGATGCTCCTGCAAGCCCAAGGCTTCGGCGGCGGCCACTGCGGCAATGGCATTTTGCAGATTATGCGGTCCCTGTAGCGATGGCCATTCTGCTTGCCCCTCCAAAACCACTGCGCTGGTGTCCAGGACATTTTGAACCCGACCTTCTGCGCGGATCAGCTGTAGCGCCAGTCGGGTCTTTTCGTCAGTGCCACCCAAAATTGCGACATGATCAGATCCCATCATATCAAACAGGCGCACTTTGGCGGCGGCATAGGCATCAAAACTATCATAGCGATCGAGATGGTCGGGGCTAATATTAAGCAACATCGCCACATCGCAATCGAGACCATAGGTCAGATCAATCTGATAGCTGGACAATTCCAGCACATATATACCGCCAGCAGCCAATGGCTCTTGAGAGAGGATCGGCAGACCGATATTGCCGCCCATATGCGTCGGCAGCGCTGCGCTTTGGATGATATGGTGGATTAAGGCGGTCGTCGTGGACTTCCCATTCGTACCGGTAATCCCGACTACCCGGTGCGGCGGCAACGATCGCCTCGCCTGCGCGAACAATTCAATGTCACCAATAACCGGTACGCCATCGTCCGCGGCCTTGTCGCGGATGGGATGGGTATTGAGCGGTACGCCGGGCGATACGACAACGGCATCATAATCACTCAAATCAGCTTCCAGCGGGTCAGCGATAATCGCTTTATCTTTCGCCGCCTCGCGCAAGTCTTCCCGCGCATCCCATGCCAATATTCTCGCGCCGCTTGCATGCAAAGCATCCAGTGTCGCCATTCCCGATCGCGCCAAGCCCAAAATGGCATAGCTTTTATTGGCAAAGGCGGACGAGCGCATCATCTCAGTTTAAGGGTCGCCAGACCAGCCAGCGCGAGAACCAGGCTGATAATCCAGAACCGGATTACAACCGTTGATTCCGACCAGCCAAGCTGTTCAAAATGGTGGTGGATCGGAGCCATCCGAAAGACCCGCCTGCCGGTACGTTTGAAGAAGAAGACCTGTACGATGACCGATACAGCCTCGAGAACGAACAGCCCGCCGACAATCGCGAGAACGATTTCATGGTGAATGGAAACGGCAATCGCGCCGAGCGCGCCGCCCAGAGCAAGACTACCGGTATCGCCCATAAACACGGCCGCTGGCGGCGCGTTAAACCACAGAAAGGCCAGACAGGCCCCAATGATACAGGCACAGAAAATAGCAAGTTCGCCCGCCCCCGCGACAAAGGGAATGCCCAGATATTCGGAAAATACCGCATTGCCCGACAGGTAAACAAGAATCAGAAAAGTTGCACTGGCGATAACAACCGGCATGGTCGCGAGACCGTCAAGACCATCGGTGAGGTTCACCGCATTGCCCGAACCGACAATGACAAACATAGCGAAAGGAAAATAAAACCACCCGAGGTTGATCTGCACATCGTTGAAAAACGGTACATAGAGATTGGTGCCCACTTGCTGGACAATAATCCACGTCGCAAATCCGGCAACGACAAATTCCATCAACAATCGAACGCGGCCAGGAACGCCCTTATGGCTCGCTTTGCTGACTTTATCATAGTCATCCATGAAGCCAATCGCGCCGAAGCCCAGCGTTACAAAGATGCAGGCCCAGACAAAAATATTGGACAAATCCATCCATAACAAAACCGAAATAACCAGCGAAATCAAAATCATCAATCCGCCCATAGTCGGCGTGCCTGCTTTTTTCAGATGGGTAATTGGTCCGTCTTCACGGATCGGCTGCCCCTTGCCCTGCTTCATCCGCAGCATGTTGATGAACCGTGGACCGATAAGCATACCGATAAACAAAGCGGTCGCAATGGCCGCACCAGAGCGAAAACTCAAATAGCGAAAGACATTGAAAACGCCTTCAAATTCTAGCCATTGTGCTAATAGATAAAACATTAATACTCCCCGCGCACCAAAGCCGAAACGACCTTGGCGAGTCCCAGATAATTTGACCCCTTGATAAGAAGAATGTCTGCATCGCCAATTCCCCCAACGACAGCAGCCAGTGCCTCAGCAGAGCCAGCGACATGAGATATTTCGGGTGTGTGATCAAGTTTTTCCGAAACTAATTCTGTGAGCTTAGCCGATGTATAAGCCATTTCATCGCCGACCAATATGATGGTCCGCGCGCCGGATGCGATAATGTCGTCCGCCAGCGTTTCATGATAAGCTTGGGCTTTATCTCCCAATTCCCCCATCGCGCCAAGCAAAACGACTTTCTTCCCACTACAAGTCTCGCTTTCCAATTGGTTCAAAGTCGCTTTCATCGACACGGGATTGGCGTTGTAGCTTTCATCGATCAATAAAGCCTGGCCACCGTCGTTGAGTTCGATTTGATGCCTTCTGCCGCGGCCATCGAGACCTTGAAGGTCCGCTAATGCCAGACCCGCTGCGGCAAGATCACCGCCAACGGCGTGCACTGCGGCCAATATCGCCAAGGCATTGGAAACCCAATGTTTACCCGGCTCCGCGACCGTAAAACACAGACTACGATCGCCCAGGCTGGCGGTGACTAAAGAACCACCACCTTGCGCCGGAACAATATCAATCGCGCGAACATCGGCCTGTTCATCAAAACCGAACGTGACTATTTTTTTCGTAGATCGCAAAGCCGCCTTGCGGAGCCGCTCAAAATGGGGACTATCATAAGGAATGATCGCCGTACCTTCATGGGTCAGGCCCTGAAAAATCTCTGCCTTGGCATCCGCAATTGCCTCTACACCCGAAAAATGACCAATATGAGCCGGAGCAATGGCGGTTACAATAGCAACGTCTGGGCGAACCAGACGGGTAAGCTGCGCCAGCTCTCCGGCATGGTTCATACCCATTTCAAAAATGCCATATTGGCAGTCCGCCGGCATCCGCGATAGGCTGAGCGGAACACCAACATGGTTGTTATAGCTTTTCACCGACCGGTGCGCTTTACCCATGGATGATCTGTTCAACGCCGCAAACAGAGCTTCTTTGGTTCCGGTTTTTCCAACCGAACCGGTGACACCAATAATCTTTGCATCGCAGCGTGCACGCGACGCGATGGCCAATTGATTCAAGGCTTCGGTCGTGTCGGATACCAAGACATGGGGTCCATCAACCGGTTGGCTAACGACAGCACCAGCACCACCGGCGGCATAGATGTTGTCGACATAGAGGTGCCCGTCGCTCTGCTCGCCTTTCAGAGCAAAGAACAAATCACCAGGACCAATTTCGCGAGAGTCAAAGGCAACGCCATCGGTGTTAAAGTCTTCACTGGCCTTGCCTTGCACCGCTTGTGCGATGGCGGAAGATGTCCAGAGGTCCGTCATATCGCGGCCTCTTGTTCTGACGCGCCACTCGCTTCGCGAGCGCACTCTCGGGCAACTTCCACATCATCAAATGGGATGATCCGGTCGCCAACAATCTGACCCTGTTCATGTCCCTTGCCGGCGAGAAGGATGATATCATCCGCGCCAGCCAGGTTGATAGCATGGAAAATAGCGGCACGGCGATCACCGACTTCTTGAGCGCCCGGTGCGCCAGCCATGATATCGGCTCGAATGGCAGCCGGATCTTCACCGCGCGGATTGTCGTCGGTAACAACGGCAATATCGGACAGTTCCACTGCGACCTTGCCCATTTCAGGGCGCTTTCCTTTATCCCGGTCGCCGCCTGCGCCGAAAATCGTAATCAACTGGCCTTTGACATGCGGGCGCAATGCATCAATCGCTGCGTGCAGGCCGTCAGGGGTATGCGCATAGTCAACATAGACAGGCGCGCCGACTTTGGTGATGACAGCCCGTTCAAGCCGCCCGCGAACCGGCTGCAGACGCTGGAGATGGTCAAACACGTCTTCCAATTCCCCGCCCGTAGCCAGCACAGCGCCGGCTGCGCACAGCACATTAGCGGCCTGATAGGCGCCGATTAATGGCAATGATATTCGATGTGTGTTGCCTTGCGCTTTGACCATTAGCACCTGACCCAATTGCGTGGGTGTACGGGACAGCAACCGCAGCGATGAGCCTTGTTCGCCGACGGTAAAGAGGCTTAGCTCGCGATCCATGGCCCGCTTGATCACGGCGCTAGACCATTCATCATCAGCCCAGATAACCGCGATACCAGCATCTTCGACCACTTCGTCAAACAGTCGCATTTTGGCTTCAAAATAGCTGTCCATATCACCGTGATAGTCGAGATGATCGCGGCTGAGATTGGTGAACACACCAACATGTACGGGCAGACCTTCTGTGCGATATTGGGAGAGACCATGGCTCGACGCTTCGAAAATGGCGTGGCTAACCCCTTCTCTGGCAAGCCCGGACATGTTGGACAGGAAGGTCACAATATCGGGCGTGGTAAGGCCTGTCTTGACCTGCTCGCTCGCGGTAGTGACACCCAATGTCCCGATAGAGGCACTGTTCAATCCCGCCATGCGCCAGAGCTGGCGCGTCATTTCTGCTGTCGAAGTTTTGCCGTTGGTACCAGTGACCGCTGCGACATATTGCGGCGTCGGCGTGAAATAGCGTGCTGCCATTAACGCAAAAATGCGCCGCGGCTCTGCGTCCGAAATATGAACAGCACTTTCAACCACTGCATCCGGGCGAGCAACAACCGCAATCGCGCCAGCGGCAATAGCCGCTTCGATAAAATCCTCACCGTTGACTTGCGCGCCTTGAAAGGCGCCGAAAATATTACCCGGTGCGATCTTGCGATGGTCAATGGCAAAACCGGTAACATGGGCTTCACCGGAATCACTGTCCAACACCGCATCATTCAGGCCGGCAACAAGAGCAGATAATTTCATCGCCTATCCTTTCGGCGACCAGAGCAATGGCGTGAGCTCAGATACATCAACATCGCGGTGCTCGTCCGGCACAACGCCCAGCATCGGTCCGACCCGCGGAACAACCTTGCGCACGACCGGAGCGGCGGTCCAACCGGCGGTCCGCTGAAAGCCGGTTTCGGCATTTCCTTTGGGTTCATCCAGCATCGCAATGACAACATAGCGCGGATTATCCATGGGGAAGGCCGCGGCAAATGTCGAAACCAATGATGTTTTATTATATCCGCCATTAGATGGCTTTTCCGCAGACCCGGTCTTGCCGCCAATCCGGTAACCCGGCGCATCAGCTTTTCGTCCTGTGCCATTGGACACGATCATCCGCAGCAATTGGCGCATCCGCGCACTGGTTGCCGCCTTAAACACACGGCGTCCTTCTGCTTCATCGCCAGGTTCCACTTTCATCAAAGTCGCCGGGCGCCAGATGCCGCCATTGACCAACGCTGCATAGGCGCTCGCCAAATGTAACGGCGTAACTGCAATACCATGACCATAAGCGACTGTCATATTCGTAACGCGACCCCAGCTTTGCGGCCAAAGCGGCCTGCCGCGTTCGGCCAGTTCAATATGTGGACGCTCGTCAAAGCCAAGCCGCCGGATCATATGCTCCATGCCTTCAATACCGAGATTATCGGCCAGGCGAGCCGTAACAATATTGGAACTGTGCACCAGTGTTTCAGGCACATTGAGATAACGGTTCTGTCCATGATCGTCTTTGATTGTAAAACCGCCAACCTTAATCGGCTCCGTCGCGTTATATCTTACCGCAAGATCAGTCACCGTACCGGCATCAAGCGCCGCCGCCACGGTTAGTGGCTTGAAAGTAGACCCCAATTCAAACACGCTTTGGGTCACTTCATTGGTCTGATATTTCATTGTCGCTTTGCGAATCTTATTCGGATCAAACACGGGCAAAGATGCCAGTGCCATCACTTCGCCTGTGTGAACGTCCAAGATAATACCAGCAGCACCGCGCGCTTCATGCGCGGTCATCGCAACCATCAATTCACTTTCGAGCGCGGCTTGTACGCGGCTATCAATCGACAATGTTGCTGGCGCCCCGCGAAGGCTTTCATCTTTCAGGCGATCATTAAGCGCTCGTTCCATGCCCATCACGCCTTCGCTGTCCGCATCGACATAACCCAGGACATGCGCCGCTAGATCGCGTTGGGGGTAGAGCCGTTCATTTTCGCGCGGAAATTCGATTCCAATCTCGCCCAGCGCATGGACTTGCTTGACTTCATTAGGCAATGCCCGGCGACGCAAATAGGTCGGACGAGGCCCGCTGAGCTTGGCAAGAAATTCTGCAGCCGTCGTGTCGGGGAATAAATCAGCCAGTTGTCGCGCCAACAGGTCTTTGTCACCCAAAACCCGTTCTGGCACCACGCGAATGGCATAGCCCTTCATCGTTCGCGCCAAAGGAACTCCGTTGCGATCCACAATATCACCGCGCGCTGGCACAAAGACTGAGCTCGACATGCGCGCCGGTTTTGCGTCTTCCAATATGCTAAAGCTGATCAGGCGCCCGACTATGATCGTGAAGATGGCCAAAAATACCAACAGCAATACCATCAATCGAAAGTGGGCGCTTGCTGCTATTTCCTTGTGCTTGCCGGAAAACTGCATCTTTCTGCTGTTTGCCAGAAGGGTTGTCATTGGGCCCGGCTCCCCGCCTGCTCACTATCAGCCCTTGCCGCGAGCTGTTTGATCAACCCGTCGTCGAGCAACTTATCTTCCATATCCGCAACCCGTGCCGTTTTGGTTTCGCGCAATTGCGCTGCAGTGGGCTCGTCCCGATCTTCGCTATTCTCATCCGTGATATTGACGGATGCCGCTTCACGATCATCCTCATTCCGAACCTTTGCAGAGGCTGTCGGAAAAACCGAACCGATAATACCAGCAGGTGGAACTTTATCCATGGTGCTAATCACCGCTACCTTGACCGGCTTGCGTAAATCTCCGCCGCCGAGATTGGCCAGCGCCCGCTCGCCATCAAGATATTGCGCCGCATTGGGCGATACATAGCCATATTCAAGCTTGTTCCAATGTTCCAATTGCCGCAAATTGGCGCGCGCGCTAAATTCCGTTTCCAGATAGCGAATTTCTTTTTTGACTGACAGTATTTTACTATCGGTACGCGTCAAATCGCTGCGCAAGGTCGCGACACTCAAGGACAGGGGATAAAGAAGAATCGCCACCAGAAAAACCAGTGCGAGCCATCCAATACCTTCAAGACGTTTTACTGCTAGTTTCATTGAACGCCTCCTATCGCTGCTTGGCTGGGCGCGTCAGAACGCACCGCTGATCTTAGGGTGGCGGAGCGGGCTCGGGGATTAGAGACCTGCTCCGCCCCGGCCGGGCGCACCATTTTGGCTGGTTTATGAAAGGTGGGCGCCGGCCGTTTCTCGGAAACTTGAGGGAGATGGCGCGAACCAGCGGACTTCTGGCCGCTGCGATCACGCAGAAAATTTTTGACAATACGATCTTCAAGACTGTGAAAAGTTACGATAGCCAGACGACCGCCGGGTTTCAGCAATCGCTCAGCGGCGATCAGACCATCTTCCAATTCACCCAGCTCGCGGTTGATATGGATACGGATCGCTTGAAACGTGCGCGTCGCGGGGTCTTTTTTGTCGCCAGGCTTTTGCCCCAATGTTTTACGAACAACATTGGCAAGTTCAGACGTCCGGGTTAGCGGCCGCGCGTTGACAATGGCTTTGGCAATTTTACGCGAACGCCGCTCTTCGCCATAACGATAGATGACGTTGGCAATATCTTCTTCGTCCGCTTCATTAAGAAAGTCGGCTGCGCTGGGGCCATCTTGCGACATGCGCATATCAAGCGGACCGTCTTTCTGGAACGAGAAACCGCGCTCTGCTTGGTCGAGATGCATGGAGGAAACCCCAATATCCAACGCAACGCCATCAATAGCTTCATCGCTGAGCACATCGGCCATTTGTGAATAAAAGGCATGATGCAGGATAAGCTTGCCATCCGCGGCTTCAACCAATGCCGCACCGCTCGCAATCGCATCCGGGTCTTGATCAAAACCATGGACCTTCGCTCCAGCGGCAATCATAGCCATGCTATAGCCGCCTGCGCCAAATGTTCCATCGACATGCGTTTCGCCCGGGGTAATGGCGAGCGCGTCAATCACCTCATCGAGCAAGACGGGGATATGGGGACGAGATGGGGCAGCAGTTGCTTCATCGGGGGTCATTTTTTCTTCCCCAATTCGCTGAGATGGAATTCCACCAGACGCTTATCAACGGGCACGTCATCAGTTGTGTCGAGTAATGTCTGCGGCGCCCATAGACAGAATGTCTTACCGATGCCGTGGAAGATGACATTGTCTTTCAAACCGCCAATCGCTTGCAACATTGGTGGCAGGACAAAGCGGCCACTGGCGTCAAAACTGAGCTCTTGCAGGGACGAGAATTTGCGGGCACCTGCAGCGTCGCGGTCATAGGGCTCGGATCGGGCGATCGCGATTTCTTCTTCCTTATCGATCTCCGCAAGCATGTCGATTTTGCGGCTAAGGCCAAAGCCGACAAGGCAATCCCATTTTTCATGCTTGCCGAGGCAAAGGACGCGACCTTCGCTGCTAGCGATCAAGTCTTTACGCAAGAATGCAGGCACGGATAGACGACCCTTGTCGTCTATCGCGGAAATTCCCGATCCTGAATAAGCGTAATTGCCTGACACAGCCTCAATCCCTCAACTTTATCGGAGGCATATCTTCCCTGCTTGGAGAAGCGCGCAACGCGCCACTCCCGAAACACCAGAATCCCGGACAGGAAATTTACCCCGATAACGCAATAGGGTTAACAGGGGAGAGCTAGGGATGGAAGGGGATTTTACGGGATTTTGCGGGATTTTACGGACGAAATTAACTATCTTATTGAATTTGTTATATTTTATTTTTCATACTATTCGACCGATGTCATCTAAATTGGGATTAGTTGTTGGAAACATAGCAAATAAATGGATTATTCAACGGCAGAAGGAACGACACACCGGTTGTTTCTGCATATCAGCGATAAAATTGTCTACCAATCCCCGCGCATCCCCATGATCGACTCCGGCTTGATCGCCCCACAATGCGTCGTTCAAAAAATCGGCGTCGGCCAGAAGAATTGCATGACCATCTCCCACTTTGCAGCGGGCAATGACATTCGCCACACTGAACGCGCAATCCGCATGACTGCTTTTGTCCGGCGCGATAGATTCGAACGTCCCGATCCCGACCGTAATAATCTTTGCATTAGGAAACGCCATTTCGGCGACGCCCGTTTCTTCCTTAGGGGGCAATTGCAATGCCAAACCCCAATAGTTGAGCAAGGGTGACAAAAGGCCAGAGGCCAAAGGTCTGCGCTTATCACCAAGCGGAAGCGAGGTCGGCCAGACCAACATCGGATCGGTCAGTATAATCGCCTTGCCGCCTGCCCGCACCCACGAATCAATGGTAGCGATATCGGCCGGGTCCATCGCCGGTGGCTGCGCTAGCAGCACTATGTCCGTATCGGAATTGGCCAATCCTTCGAAACTATCGACCGCCGTCATATCATAGCGCTTTTGCCAATGCGCATAGATGGCAGCGGGAGTTGCTTTTCCCGATAGAATATCTTCCATCGATCCGCCCTCGCCCCAGATAATCGGCAAGCTGGTCATCAGCTGGATTTTAGCAGGCGGGATATTCTCAGCTGGCTGGCTTGTCGACGCCGGACTACATTGCAAAAGCAGCCCCATCATAACCATCAGAACCAAAGTCAGAGCGGCAAAGCGCAACAACGATTATCGCTCCTGGTCCATCGGTGCTTCGAGCTTCGGATCAGGTTCAAGATCGGGAACCACTTGCGACCGTTTTCCAGGCACTACCGGCACCGGCTGCATGACCTCGTCCTCTGCCACCGGCGCAGGTGTAATGCCAAGTTCAGCCAAAGGCTCGGCAGGTGCAGGCGCAGGAACAGAAGGGCTGTCCGTGACCAGTTCCCTCGCGCTACCAGCCGCCTCGGCCTGAATTTCCTCTAATGCAGACTGCTCGTCGCTGGCACGCTGCAGCACAAAATTGGCAACACTAACCAATAACAACACCGCCACCAGTCCAACAACGCCAACCTGTATCCGCTGTATCGTGTCCTGACGATTGCCCGTATCTTTTGGTCCTTCAATCATGATCTACAAGCCAGGGAAAAACTGGCAGTCCTTTTTCTTTCAGCCACGCTGCGTTGTAGAGCGAAGACAAATAGCGAAAGCCGGTATCGCACAGAATCGTTGCAACCTTGCTTCCGGGGCCTAGCTCTTTGCCAAGGGCAATAGCACCGGCAACATTAATTCCGGATGAGAGACCGAGACAAAGCCCTTCCTCTTGCAGCAACCGCTCTACCCATTGCAGGCCTTCTTCGTCGCTGATGCGATATTGCGCATCAATCGGTGCTTCTTCCAAATTACCGGTGATCCGGCCCTGACCGATCCCTTCGGCAACGCTACTGCCCTCGGATTTCAGTTCGCCATGCGCGTAATAACTGTAAAGAGCCGCACCGTGCGGATCGGCCAAACCGATCTTCACCTTTTCATTCTTGGCTTTCAATCCCATACCGACACCCGCGATCGTACCACCAGTGCCCGCTGCGCAAACAAACCCGTCGACTTGTCCATCCAGCTGCGTCCAAATTTCTTCGGCCGTTGTTTCAATATGTGCGCGGCGATTGGCGACATTATCAAATTGATTGGCCCAGACCGCGCCCTCTGTTTCTTCTGCCATGCGGCGGCTGGTGTGTACAAAATGGCCTGGATTGGCATAAGGCGCAGCCGGAACCAGAACCAGTTTCGCGCCCAGCGCGCGCAGCGTATCCATTTTTTCCCGGCTCTGGGTTTCCGGCATAACGATGGTTGTCTTATAACCCTTGGCATTGGCAACCAGCGCTATGCCGATCCCGGTATTGCCAGCGGTTCCTTCGACAATCATGCCGCCTGGCTTCAACAAGCCGCGCTCTTCAGCATCCTGCACGATGAACAAAGCGGCGCGATCTTTTACCGATGCGCCAGGATTGGCAAATTCGCATTTGCCATAAATATCACATCCCGCCTCTGCACTAGGGCCAGCGAGACGGACGAGTGGGGTGTTGCCAATAAGGTCGAGCGTGTCATTCACAATATTCATGCCCCCTCTCATAGTCGGCGTAATCAAAGCCGACAAGCGGGGACAATTTGGCAGGGCAAAAGAGGAACTTTAGTGCAAGGGCCAAAAACTTGCTATTAGTCTGGCCGTTCTGCCAACAGCGCGCGCACCAATGGCTGTAGATTTTCATCATAGCGCGCGAGCATCACATGCTCCTCGGCAGTTTCAAAATGGGTTACAAGCTGCTTACCGTTCCACAAATGCAAAGCAACAGCCGGTGGGTCAGCAACAATCATGTTGCGTCCATCAGGATTTTCTGGATCAATTGGCTCTAGATCAAACGCCACCTGCGGCGCAGTAGAGGCACAGATAGATAGGTTCGTGCCCTCAAAAGTTGTAGAAATATTACGGTGCAAGTGTCCGGTAATCATACCTTTTATCTGATCATGGCCAGCCATCGTATCAGCCAGCGTAGATACCCATGGCTCGCGCGGGTCGGTGTTCATCCATGCAATCCCAGATTCAACCGGTGGGTGATGCAATATCAGCAATGTCGGCTTGTCCGGCTTCTCCGCCAGCCGTTCCGCCAGCCAATGGGCGCGAACATCACAAAACGATCCACCATGGCGCCCTTCTTCAAGTGTATCGAGAAACAACAACCGCAATGGACCGTCATCAATTTCATATTGGACAAAGCCGTCTGCCGAAGGAACATCCGGAAATTGTTTTTGAAATGGGCCGCGCAGATCATGATTGCCAAGACACATATAGACTGGAAACGGCAGGTCTGAAAAAGCCTCTTCGAGTTGCCGATAACTATATTGATCCCCACGATCCACCAGATCACCGGTGGCAAGCAGAAGATCGGGGCGCGGGGTCATATCGCACAACGTTTTGAGCGCCTGATCAAGCCGCTTGCGGTTAAATTCCGACGGATTATCAGGATCGAAACCCAGATGAATGTCCGTAACCTGCGCCAAAATCATGGGCGCTTCCTCTCTGTTGCGTCGCATTTAGCGACTTTCATCCAATTCTCGCCTCTAACGACTGGCAATTTTCTGCTTTCGTATCTTAACCGTCAACTTATCAGAAGGCTTCAGCGCGTCATTGTCATTTGCCATCTTATCAGGCTTTTTGCGTTTGTCTTTCTGTTGTTCCTTGATCAACCAAGGTGCCCCATCATCAGCATGATAATCATGGCACATCGCACATGTCGAAGGGACATCTGACGATTCCTGGAATTCGCCACCATGACATTCACGGCAGGTTTTTATACCAGGCAATAGCAAATCCCGCGCATCGTTGGACTGAGTCGCCGCATGGCAGCTCGTGCAATCCTCTTGCGTGTGCGCTTCATGGCTGAACCAACCTTTGTGCATATAGCGGTCAGTTTGTGTCACTGGCTTAATGCCATAATCAACCCGTCCGCGCGCCGTCGGTGGGGTAACGCCATGACAATCGAAACAAGCGCCACCGCGTGAGAATACCTGTTGGATAGCAAGATTCGCTCGGCTTGGACGGAACTGAACCGCACGGGCATAATCGCTGGCAACACGATTATCATTTTGAGCCCCGGGCCGCCGCCGCTTCATGCCGCCAAGATTAATCGGTCGTGACGGGCCGGTGGAACGATAATAGGCCCGCAAATCAGCGCGCACCATATCGGGTTCACCGTGACGCAATGTCCGCACCGTGCTACCAATTTCTTCAAAAGCAAGACTGTGGCACATGCTACAATCTTCTTTCATATCGACCGGTTCAAAACGCACGCCGTTAGAGTCCGGTGTGTGACAATCAGCGCAAGCCAGCGAATCACCAAAATCATATTTGGCCGACAGCCGCCTGCCCATTTGCGCCACGCCGCCAGTTTTCGACATGTGAACATCATGCGGGAATTTCAGGCCATTATATTCACTGGGCTTTTTATCGAGCGAAACCCTTTTGCGCGGCGGGTTCTTGCCACCTGGTTCAACCAACAGCGCAGGACGAAACTGGGGATGTGACATCCCGAAATCAGAAGCATTTTCTAGTTTTGTATCCGTCAAGCGCCCGTCCATTCCCTCATGGCAATCCGCGCAAAATTTTTGCGCTGTCGGCTGCATAGCACCCTCGCCTTCATGCTCGGTGTGACATTCGACACACCTGCCCGGTGGCTTGTTGAAAGCCGAGGCAAAAGCCGCACCGACTTTTTCAAATCCTTCTGGCTCACCCACGGCTGTGAGCAAGCGGTCCTTCTTGGCATGGTCATGCGCGTCATCTTCGTGACACGTTAGGCAAGTCTTGTCGGTGACTGTAACAAAGGCATCGACGTGGCAGGCCTGACAATCGCCTTCGAGGCTGTGATGCGCCTCGCTCAGTTTGCCAGACGACCACATGGTATCCGCGTGAAAGCCGTCAGGCCGTTCTTCAATGCCCTTATAAGTCGCCCATGTATAAATCGGCCAGACGAGGAACGCGGCCAGCACGAGGCCGATAAAGCTCCAGGCGCTGATCCGTTTGCCAGGCAAAAGCCCTTTCAGCGTGTACAGCGCACCTTCTTCGCGGTCTTCGGCAGAATCGGACAGAGCCTCGACCCGTTTAACGGTGAGGATAACGCCTTCAGCATCTTCGCTGACCGTTATGACATGCCCGCCAAAGCCGATTTCCGCGCCTTGAGCGGGATCGATTGTTGCGGACAATTTTTCTCGACCATCTACTGAGAATTTCTGGCCCGAAATGCTCTCGACCTCAATCTGACCATCATCCAGTTTTCGGATGACAGCATGGTCAGGATTAACCGCAAGGTCGGGCAGATGGATCGCATTTTGAGAATTACGACCAACTCCGATTTGCAGCTCGGCAAACGGGTTGGCGCGGATAATCTCGCGACCATCGGCAGTAACGGCAATTTGGCGAACGATAAATGTCATGTTTCTATCTCCCGCCTACCAGTAAAAGAAAACGCTGATGATATGCGCCGACAGCGACGCGATCAGGGCAAAAGTCGCCGGCACATGCACGAACAACCAAACTTGCAACAAGGCTTTGAGCCTCAGATGGCGGCGAACGCGGGCGAGCGTCGCCTCCTTTTTCTCTAGCAGCGCATCAACCTTGTCGAGCGGATCGTCACCCCCCATGCGAGGCTGATAAGCGCGTTCTCGTCGCAAATCAGCCTGCGCAGCGCGGGTGGCGCAATTGGGATAATTTCCGGACACGCGTCTGAGGAAACCGCCGCCGAAAGGATCCTGCTCCAACGATTGCAAGACCAATGCGGCGTGTTCGGCCGACAAAGGCTGCGCTGCTTCATGCAATTGCCGGTCGAGAGAGCGCAGGCTTTCCAGCATCTGCGTTTCGGTCATTTCGTCGCGATTGTTCGACAAGGCTTGCGGGATAGTCGCGTAGAAATATATCCCGAATATTCCCGAGATGATCACGAACATCATGAATGCATATGCCGCCGTGTGAATATTCCAGCCAAACTGAAAACCTGTATGCAAAGTGCCGATCACGATCAGGCTGAGGCCAAGATAGATATGAGCGGAAGTCCACGCTTTGAGCGACCATTTCCCTGGCGTCATCGCACGTTTGCGGACACCCAGCATGGTCAGCCACAGAATCAGTCCCGCTCCAATCGTGCCGAGCAAATAGCCATACCAACTGCCACCATTGTGGCGCGGTGAGACATCGATGAAGAGATAGCTGACAATGCAAACGACCATGATGAACGAAGCGATTTTCAGCCAGCGATAGCCGGCATGTTTCAAAAAGCCGTCATGCATGGCGACTTTCTTTTTCGAAGCACTGCCGGGGGCAGGAACAGAAGCCATTATGCGTCCTCCTGCTCAAGCTTGGCAACCGTGAGAAACTCCTCTGGAGCCACACGAATAGCCGCTCCCGTGGGACAAGCGCGAACACAGGCAGGCCCGCCGTTTATTCCTGCACACATATCGCATTTAATCGCCTTTTTCGGCTTCTCGACCTCTGGATCGCTATTGTCAGACACCCATTTCTTGTCCGGTTCGCCAGGGCCAGGACCAAAGCCGAAGAGCAGCCAGTTTAGAATGCCCGGTTTTTTCGGTGGCACTTTATCCATGCGGATGACGCCATAGGGGCAATAGCGCTGGCAGTTGCCGCAACCGATGCAGGTGTCGTCGATAAATACTTCGCCATCAGGACCACGATGAATCGCATCAGGCGGGCAGTCGGACATACAATGTGGATGCTCGCAATGGCGACAGCTTGTCGGGACATGCAGATGGGCATAGGTCCGGCCCGCTTCACGATCGAGACGCGACAGGCCTTCATGACTGTCCGCGCACGCCTTTTCACAATTGTCACAGCCAACACAGAGATTTTCATCGATCAACAAAACATCAGTGGCTTCGCCGATACCGTTGTCGACCAGAAAATTGGCGACGCCGGAATAATAGTCGACCACGCCAGAAAAACTGTCTTTCTTGGCTTCGACAAAGGCGTTGATATCTTGACGCGCTGCCATGTCCTTCTTGGCACGGCGGAGCAGATCAGGATGCGCGTCGAGCACCTTCTTGAACGCGTCCCCCTGAATTTTGATCACTTCGGACTTGATTGCAGCCTTCACCGTTGCCGTGCGCATTCCGCCGGCAATCAATGTCATTTCGCCAACATAGGAACCCGCCGGTAAATAGGACAGGAATACCGGCTTTCCGCCAATTTCCTTTTCAACGACCATCGATCCGACGCGGATCACATAAATGTCATTGCCGTCATCACCTTCGTTGATAATCGTCTCACCCGCGCGGACGTTCACAATCTCGCTGCTCTCAACCGCTTCGGCTATATCTTCCTTGGTCAATCCAGAGCCAAACATTTGCAGCAATTGCCGCTCGGTCGATATCCGCGTAATCGCGCGTTTGGCCGCTGGCACGGAGGCCTGCAGTTTCAGTGCCGCTGTTCGCGATACTTCAATCGCAATCATGTCTTCAGCCGCCCTGATGGTTGCGCCGCGACGACGACCGGAAATCAGACCGACCTCGCCAAAGATAGAACCCTCTTCGATCGGGATGACTATAGAACTATCCGTAGGATTGACCTCAACCAACACAGAGCCCTTGGCAATGGTGAACAGCGATGACCCCGGATCATTGCGTTCGAAAATCGTCTCCCCACTGCGATAAGCAATCGGCTCACTGTCAAGCATAAATTCGCGCATCTGTAGCGGTGACAGGTCGTTTAGGATTGTGACTTTTTCGCGGAAAAATTCGAGCCACTCGTCGACGGATTTACCGCCAGGCAAATCAGCAAATTTCTTCTCAAGAATAGGCTCATCCGCGGGTTTCAGTTCTTTATTGCCGTTGATAAATTCAATGACGTCATAGCCCTGGTTCATGCAGTGCTTGATCAGCGGATAGCCCGCTAGCGCGCCGATGACGTAAATGCCCTTTTTGGTGCTTTCAAAAGCTGGAGTCAGCTTGGGATAAGCCTCACGATCCTCGCTGGTAAATTCTATGCCGCATTCTTCCACAAATTTGCGGGGCGGGGCGGAGCCCATGCGCGCGATGATCCGGTTGCAGGGAATGGTTTCCTGACCATCGCGGGTTTCCAGAACCAGCTCGCCATCTTTCACTTCCGCCGGCGTGGTCTCGTTGCGGATCATAACCTTGCCCTGCTCACCAGCTTCCATCAGCAGTTTTACATTGGCTTTCTTCGCGCGGGCAAATTCTGCCGAACGGTTGAGAATGGTGACGATATTATTCTGCGCTGCATCTGCGGCCAGGCCGAGCGCATTTTCTATCCCAGCGTCTCCAGAGCCAATAACCGTGATATGCTCATCATAATATTCGCCGGGATCATCCAGTTGATACTGGACCAGCTTGTTGTCGCCACCTGGGCACCGCATCAAATTGGGGTTGCCTTGCGTACCGATCGCCATGACAATTGTTTCGGTAAGAACTTTATCACCGTTTTTCAGAGTGATGGTGAAGTTTCCTTCTTCCCCTTCAATCTTTACCGGCTCAGCATTATACTGAACATTGACGCCACGTGCTTCCGTCTGCTCATCCCAGGTTCCCAGGATCGCCTCACGCTTGCCTGCATCAAAATCCATGTCGGAGCGGAGCACAAGCTGGCTCGGCGTCGCCATGACATGCTTGCCTTTTTGATATTTGTAGATGGTGTCGGACAGATGGTCCGTCTTTTCCAGCAACACATGCTTGAGCTTCAACTGCGCGGCACGTCCAGCGGCACTCATACCAGCTGGTCCAGATCCCACGATCACTACTCGAAACTTGTCCGTCACGCGCTATCTTCCCCCTTTTACCGTCCCGGCTCAACGCTCCCTCATGCGTTATGCGAACCAATACAGCAATTTCTTCGGCTTAAGCGCGACCCCAAAAGACTTAACTTACCAGCATCTTATCAAAAAGCTTTTGATATACCAGTGGAAAATATCACAGTTTCATCCGGTTTGATCTTTATCGACGTTACGCAACAAAATACTTGTCAAACCATTGCGCTTCGCGACAATGCAACCAATCCACCGGGTCGCACCAGTCGAGAAACGAGTTTTATCCATGTCCGAACCAGAACAAGCAGCACAGCCTACAAAAAAAACCGGCAGCAATATCAGTCGTATCGCGTTGATTTTTGCCGCTATCTTAGCGGTTGGCGCAGTCGGGGTGCAGGTCTATCGAACAATGGACACCGAAAGCGTGGATAGCGAAACGAGCGCCGCAGACGCAGGCAGCGGTGCCGAAGGGGCGCCCAGCGTTGATGAAGTGATCGCCGGGCTAGAGAAAAAATTGCAAGATGATCCCAAAGACGCCGAGAGCTGGCGGATGTTGGGCTGGAGTTATTTTGAAACCCAGAAATTTGCCGAATCCGCGACCGCTATGAAACGCGCCACAACGCTCGATCCGGAAAACCCCGAATATTGGTCGATGCTCGGAGAGGCTCTGGTCATGTCGAGCGATGGACAGCAAGTCCCCGCCGATGCCGCCGACGCATTTAGAAAGGCGCTCGCGCTCGACAAAACTGATCCTCGTGCCCGCTATTTTCTGGCGGTGCAGAAAGATATTTCCGGCGATCATAAAGGCGCGATTGAAGACTGGTTCGCGTTGCTCAAAGATACACCCGCTGACGCGCCTTATGCTGGAGATATTCGCAGGGTCATCGGACAGGTTGCGGAAAAAGAAAATATCGACGTCGCGGCAAGGCTTGCGAAAATCACGCCTGCAGCCCCCACAGGTGGCATCTCAACCAACGGACCCGACGTCGCTACCGCTGCGATCCCCGGACCCAGCCGCCAACAAATGCAGGAAGCCGCCGCCCTGCCCGCCGGTCAACAGGAAGCCATGATCGCGAATATGGTCGAAGGTCTCGACAAAAGACTGCAATCAAACCCGAATGACGCCAATGGCTGGATCATGCTGATGCGCAGTCGACAGCAATTGGGCCAAACGGTACAGGCCAAAAAGGCGATGACCGACGGACTGGCAGCGTTTAAAAATGATGGCGCTGAGGCAAAACGGATCCGCGAAGCAGCCATGGCACTGGGTATAGAGGGTTAAGTTTGGCGGCATGAGCATGGATTACCCGAGGGCAGCTCCGCTTTCAGTGAGATGATGACAAGATAATCACGGGAAGACACAAAGCGATCATGCTACCGCTTTGCATCTCCCCATGATCCTCTCTCGAAACTGCAGCACTAGTTCATGCCTAAAGTTTAATTCCTAAGCCTACGCCGACCACGACCGGGTCGAGATTGATCCGAACCCGCTGGGTACCGGCGGCCGTGGTGCGCAAGGTAGCCGTGGTATCAACATCGAGATATTTCACGTCAAAATTTAGGACGATCCTGTCGTTGATTGGAATATCCACACCCGCTTGCAGCGCATAACCAAAGCTGCTTTTCATGCTCACATCCGTGTCGCCAACGGCAGCTTCCAATGCGTCGGTTGCATTTTCATTATAGAAAATCGTGTAGTTAATTCCTGCCCCGATATAGGGACGGATCGCCGCATCCGGGGCAAAATGATATTGCGCCGTCAAGGTCGGCGGTAACACCCATGTGGAAGCCAGCCGGCCGATAGTGCCGGTCGTGCCCGAGACACCACTGGCGCTATGCTTGGTGGTCGCGGCGATCAACTCAAAACCGATATTGTTGGTCGCCATATAGGTGATATCAACTTCCGGTGCAGGGCTGTTATCGACGCTGACCTGCTCGCCGGGAAAAGCGGGCAGAATTGAACCGCTTTCTTCGCTTGGCATCACGTTGATCGCACGAACGCGAACCAATATGTCACCCTTTTCTGCAAAGGCGGGTGCCGATGTGATGGCCATGCCTGACGCTGCCGCCAGAGCTAGAAATTTTACTGTTTTACCCATTGGGTCAATCCTTCTTACTATGGTCCCGACGGAGTAGGGAAAGCAAGAAGGGGCTGCATTGATCCAACGCAAGACTCCGGTTGATCTAGGTCAACAGGACAAGTTTTGAGCAGGACTATCCCCTCCCCTCAAGGGAGGGGATCTAGGAATTATCGGAACAAGGGCTCACCAAAGCTGCGCAGTTTCCTGGAATGCAATGTCCCTGCATCCGCCTCTTTCGCCAGCAGATCAATCGTCCGCAAGCCAATGGCAAGATGCTGTCCGACGCGTTCTTGGTAAAAGGCATCAGCCATGCCTGGCAATTTAATCTCACCATGTAACGGTTTGTCCGACGCACATAGCAATGTTCCGTAAGGCACCCGGTAACGATAACCGTTGGCAGCTACAGTCGCGGACTCCATATCAATCGCAATGGCGCGGGACTGATTCAAGCGCTTAGCAATTTGCTCAAAGCGCAGTTCCCAGTTGCGGTCACCGGTGGTCACCACTGTGCCCGTACGCAAATGCTGTTTGAGCTGTGACTGATCAATACCGGTTTCTTCCTGCACCGCTTTGGTCAGCGCCATTTGCACTTCGGCAATAGTCGGCAGAGGAATACTGGGCGGCAGAACATCGTCGAGGACATTGTCATCGCGCAGATAAGCATGCGCCAGAACATAATCACCCAACCGCTGCGTCCGGCGCAAAGCGCCACAGTGACCGATCATCAACCAGACATGCGGACGCAAAACGGCCAAATGGTCGGTAATTGTCTTCGCATTGGACGGGCCAACACCCATATTGACCAACGTCACGCCCGGACGGCCATCTTTCCGTACCAGATGATAGGCCGGCATTTGCGGCGGCTTGGCGATGGGCGGGCAAGAAGGCTCGCCATCCGCGCCAGTGATCCGGTTGCCCGGTTCGACCAGCATTTCGGCTTTGCCAGATTTCACTTCTTCCAAACCAAATTCGATAAACTCGTCAACATAGCGCTGATAGTTGGTGAACAGGATAAAGGGTTGAAAATATTCCGGATCGGTCGCGCAATAATGGCGAATGCGATGAAGCGAATAATCAACCCGCTCTGCCGTGAAAAGCGATAACGCGCTATCGACATGGTCTTGAAAAATCTGGCCGCCATCGACAATCTCGTCATTGGTTTTCATGAGGTTCGGCGTATGGAAATGGTTGGGCAACGCATCCTTGCGTTCCCGGTCGAGACCACCAGCGGCATTTTCTATCGCAAAGGCAAGAGGGATTGGCGTATCGGAAAGGCCGACATGTATTTTCGCGGTGAAGATACGGTTGATCCGCTCTAGCTGGTCGAGCAGATAGCGGCGATAAAGTGTCGGCTGACTGATCGTCGTGCTATAGCAGTTAATATCCGAAATCCGGCCCGATGCGAGATTGCTGGTTTCGGTCGCCTGATCGGCAGGAATCTCCACCGATATCATCGGATAGACGCCCTGTTGGCGGTCACCATCAGACAGATCACCCTTCGCATAGCGGGCAAACCGGTTGGTAATCACATCGATTTGTTCTTGATAGAGTTTTTCGAGAAGAGCGACTGCCGCTGCCGGGCTATCGCAAAGCGCCAAAGATTGGCGTGGGGAAGAAGTTGTCATGTAGTCTCCGTTTACAGTTAAAGGCCTGTAGCGGAAAATGCGTCAAAAGGGAAAAACTAACTGCAGGAAAGCGCAAGAAATTGCACGGCAGCGTCAAATTCTGCCTGTTTGATCTCGCGGGTCGCGACAGCCAAATCATCGCGGCCCCATTGCTCTTCCTGCCAAAGTTCTTCCAAATTCATCAGTGGCCAAAGCGTATCGGCATCATAGGCGCCTTCGATAAGCGCCAATATCGCCACTAAAGACCCGGCAAGCCCCACCAGCGACAGCATTGCAGCAATGGTAAAATCATCTTGTGCTTCGACCGCTTCGGACAGACGAGCAATGGTTTGATCCGGCTGCGATTGGTGCATGATGCCATGGGTCAGAGTAAAGCTGACATCATAGCGCGTGCGGGCCCAATCCAGCAGCGGGTCCCATTTTTTCGCCTGATGATCAGCCAAGGCTTGCTGGCTTTCATCGCCACGATAGTAAAGCATGTCGCTGTCGGAAAATGCCGCAATACGGCCAATAATCCGGTCTCGTTCGTGCGCTACTTGATCAAGCGCGCCCTGCGCCAAAGCGGTCAACGGCATGGTAGCAGGATCAATATCCTCTCCTTGCGCGTCCCATTCCGCCGCAATCGCTTCAGCCAATTGCGACGTGGGCAGGTTCAGCGGGTTTCGCGCCGGCGTTTTAATAGGCCTGCCATCCAGCTCAATCGTGAAACCGTTGTCAGTCGATACGCAAGCGGCCTGCTTATAAAATCTTTTCATCAACGGTTTCTTTTTCGGTCTGTTCAAGAACCTGACGTTTCACAAAGGACCGGACCATGACCAGTGGGATGACCCAGGTTTGTGCGAGCCCGATTACAATCAGAACATAGCCTACCGCTGCCGGAATATTGGCAAGACGGCCCAGGGCAATCGCAATGCCCAGCATCAGTATCGCAATCCCCAACAACCGGATGATGCTAACCATGAAATGCAGCTGCTTTGCCTGCTTTTCCTTTTCCGGATCAGCAACATAAATGGGATCGTCAGAGGGTTCCAGCGGCTTTGTCATTGGTTCAGGGTCTCATATAGTTCGTTCATTGTTACCGCGACAATTTGTGCGCCTGCTGAGAGCAACTCATGGCTGTCATGATAGCCCCAATCGACCCCGATTGCGCGCACCCCAGCATTAACTCCCATTTCCATATCGAAGGTCGTATCGCCGATCATCGCTGTGGTTTCGACAGCAGCCCCAGCCTCGGATATCGCCAGTTGCACCATCGCGGGATGCGGCTTGGAAGGGTGGCGATCAGCGGTTTGCAAGGTCACAAAGCGATTAGTCAGGTCATGGATTTCGAGAACATGGTTGAGCCCGCGATCGGACTTACCAGTAGCGACACCAAGCATCCAGCCATCGCTTTCAAGCCGGTCAATCAAATCAAGCAACCCGTCATAAAGCGGTTCGTGCACGACACCTTGCTGGCGCATTTCGAAAAAGCCGTCACGGTAAGACTGGGTCACAGCAGTAACCAAAGGCTCTTCCTCGTCTGGCAATAGCTGCCGGACCGCTTCCTGCAGGCTGAGGCCAACAATCCGCCGGGTCTTGTGATGATCGGGCGGAGTCAAGCCATGGGCGACAAAAGCTTGATCCATTGAGGCACAGATATTGGCCTGACTGTCGACCATCGTGCCATCGCAATCAAACAGAGCGAGTTTATTCATTTCGGGCTAAACTCCCGCATCATATGGGCCATCGCCCGTCGTCCAATAGCATCCAGGGCATCCGCGGCATTTTCACGCACAACGGCCGGCTTGTTTTGACTTAACTTTGCCGTTGGTCGCCATGCTTTGATTTCCATTTCAAAACCCACAATGGCATCGACCATTTTATCAAATTTACCAGAATCCATTTTGTCGCGATGCCACGGTGTTTTGGGCGCCAGCTTCGCTTCATTATGCTCAGCCAAATCATCCAGCAGAGCGATGAGGCCTTCCCGTTCCATTTCACGGACAGTGCCTTCCAATTCCAGCGTGAGATAATTCCATGTCGGAACCTGATCATCAATCCCATACCAGTCCGGACTGATATAGGCTTCCGGTCCATTAATCACACAAAGCGCAGTCAAACCAACTAGGGATTTGGTCAGCGCATTGCCGCGTGACAAATGAAATTGCAGCGCGCCATCGCCGGTGGAAAAGACCGGTACATGGGCGACACGGGGGCCATCAGGCGTGGTCGCGAAAATCATGCCAAAGCCGATTTGGGCGATCAGCGCCTCGAGCGCAGCCCGCTCATCGGCATCATTGTGGTCATTGCCCGACTTGGGCCATCTAAACGCGGGATCGGGATGCATTAACGGCTCTTTTGTTTAACTTTGGCTTTGTGCGGCATGTTTTTCTTGTGCGTCGCTTTTCCGGCATTGGGGCGTTCTCGTTTGGTCGGTTTGCCAGCTTTGGTCGGCTTACCCTCCGTCTCACCACGTCCTCGACGTTCGCCGCGTTTGTCTTTGCGGACTTGTTTGGCATGGGCGCGGCCCTGCTGTTTGCGCACCGCTTTGCCACCGGGTTTTTTCTCATCAAGCGGAAGGTCGCCCAAGCTGAGGTCAAGGCCCAGATTTTCAACCGTCTCGGCAAAATGTTTGGGAAGCTCTGCCTTTACATCCAGATTATGTCCATCGGGATGTTCGATTTTCAGGCGGCGTGCGTGCAGATGCATTTTCCGACTGATTGATCCTGTCAAAAACGCTTCTTTGCCGCCATATTTGCCGTCACCCAATATCGGGTGACCAATGGCCGCCATATGGACACGCAGCTGATGAGTCCGTCCGGTAAACGGCTGTAGTTCGACCCAGCACGCCCGATTGCCAGCGCGTTCGATAATCCGGTAGCGCGATTTTGCGGACTGCCCATTTTCCTCGTCGACATGCATTTTTTCGCCGCCGGAACCGGGTTGTTTGGAAAGCGGCAAGTCAATCATGCCATCCGCAATTTCCGGCACACCCATAACAAGCGCCCAGTACACCTTGCGCGCTGTGCGTCCTGAAAAACGTTTGGAGAAAAAGGAAGCTGCTCCTGGCGACCGCGCCAACAGGATAACGCCACTGGTATCCTTGTCGAGCCGGTGCACCAGTTTAGGCCGACCTTTCGCATCGTAGGTCAGCGCGTCGAGCAGTCCATCCAGATGGGTGGTGGTCTTGCTGCCGCCCTGCGTTGCCAGTCCCGGTGGCTTGTTGACCACAATGGCGGATTTGTCTTTGTGGATTACCAGTTCTTTGGCGAAGTTAATCTGATCCTGTGACAGGTCGGTGCGCGGCTTAGCGACCCGGCCCGGGCGTTCGATTTCCGCAGGTGGTACGCGAATGACCTGCCCTTCTTTAATCCGGTCCCCGGGGCTAACCCGTTTGCCATCCAGTCGCAATTGGCCAGTCCGTGACCAACGTGACACAACATTGAACGGCACGTCTTCCATGTGGCGTTTGAACCAGCGGTCCAACCGGATATCATCATCGTCAGCCGACACGGTAAATTGCCGCACATCAAGCACTTTGAGCGCCTGCTTCTGATCTTTCAGCGTGCCTTGACCCTCTGGCTTTTCAGCCTCTGAGCCGCTTTCGGCAGTGGGATCGAATGTCGTCATGCTATTGCCCTTATGGCCATTAAGCCCGCAAATAGCGCGAGCACCGAACCGATGACGGATAGCAATGCATAGCCCAATGCTATGCCCCAATTTCCGCGCTCAATCATATTTAAAACTTCCAAACTAAAGGCTGAAAAGGTTGTAAAACCGCCCAGCAGACCGACGCCCAGCAGCAACCGCCATGGTTCGTCGACAAAATCACTGCGCGCCAGCACACCGGCCAGCACGCCCATTAAAAACCCGCCCAGTAAATTGGCGATCAACGTTCCAAAAGGAAGGCCCGTTCCGCCCCAATGAAAAACCAGCCGCCCGAGATTATAGCGCGCCGCTGCACCAACCGCGCCGCCAACCATAACAAGAAGGGTTGCGTTCATGAACGCTGCCTTAGTCGGCTTGAGCGGAATTTCCAAGCAGATCGTGCGTCAACCATAACCGGATCGCCGTTGCAAGACCCGGAGGATCATCTGCATCGAGCCGCTTCACATCAATTTGTGCCACCAATGCATTGACCGGCAGCTCCTGCCTTTCGGCGGCTGCGCGGAGCAATTTCCAAAATAGTGGCTCCAGCGTGATCGAAGTCTGATGTCCGGCAATCGTGATGCTGCGCTTCACTGGTGGATGGAAAACATCGTCTGTATTTATATCCATCCGGCCAATTCCCGGCGTACGAGTTGGTCGAGCAAGTCGATGCCGACATCACTATCATTCAGGCACGGAATATAAGCAAAGCGCTCCCCGCCGGCGGCTTCGAAATCTTCTTTGCCGCGTATGGCCAATTCTTCGAAGGTTTCCAGGCAATCGCTGGAAAAGCCGGGCGCAAAAATCGCGACCTTTTTTTTGCCTTCTTGCGCGAGTTTCTCAAGCATAACGTCAGTCGGTGGCTCCAGCCATTTGGCCGGGCCAAAGCGAGATTGAAAGGCAATGATCAACTCTCGTCCCATGGCTTCAGACAAAAGCCGTGCGGTCTTCTGGCAATGGCAATGATAGGGATCGCCCAATTCCAAGGTGCGTTTGGGCATGCCGTGAAAACTTGCAATTACCGCATCTGGTTCAAAATCCAGAGCCGCCAAACCGGTTTCAATACTGGATTTCAATGCCGCAATATAGGTTTCATCGTCGTGATAGGGCGGAAGCGTGCGGATCGCCGGATGCCAGCGCATTGCCTTAACCGCGTCAAAAACCGCGTCATGCACGCTGGCCGTCGTCGCGCCACTATATTGAGGATAGAGAGGCGCAATCAGAATCCGATCGCAACCGGCATCTTTCATCGCCTGCAAACGACTGCCAACGCTAGGATTACCGTAGCGCATCGCCCAGTCGACATGTACCGCGCCGTCAAATTTATCGGCCAAGGCCTCTGCCTGACGTCTGGTATAAACAGCCAGCGGTGATCCTTCATCAGTCCAGACCAAACTATAAGCATGGGCCGACTTTGCCGGACGGGTGTTTAATATTATGCCGCGCAATATCGGCTGCCAGAATATATCCGGTATCTCAACCACTCGTTTGTCTGACAAAAACTCCTTCAGATAGCGCTTTACCGCCTTTTTATCGGGCGCATCCGGTGTGCCCAAATTGACGAGCAACAGCCCAACCTTTCCTGTCGCCACCGGAGGGTGCCCGACGGGCAAGTGATCAAGCGTCTGCATATTCAGGATGCCTCTGCAAAAAGCGGTAGCTGGCGAAAACGAATTCCGGTCGCGGAAAAAAGCGCATTGGCAACGGCAGGAGCAACAGCGGGTACACCAATTTCTTCCACACCCACTGGTTCCTCCTCGCTACGAATAAACTCGATTTGTATGACCGGTATCTCTGCTAACCTGGGAAGCGCCAAATCTCTTAAGCGCCTTGCGTTAGCAATACCGCCATTGAACCGTGTTGACGATCCGAGCGCCATTGCCAGACCATATATAAGGCCGCCTTCAACCTGTTGCCGGGCGATATCAGGGTGAATAATCCGTCCGACATCGACTGTAGCGGAAATCCGGCGTACGTTTAGTCCGCTATTGCCGCGATTGGCACTTGCAATAACAGCGATATGGCCGCCGCGCATGGAATGACAGGCCAGCCCCTGACCGCTGCCATCAAGGCCGCCGTCCCACCCGGCCATTGCCGCAACACCGGTTATACAGCGCGCCAGACGTGGTCGCCCGGACATCATCTGCATCCGATAGGTCAAAGGTTCGATTTTCGCTCTCGCGGCAAGTTCATCGATAAAAGATTCAACAAAAAAAGCGTTATAACTATGGCCGTTACTGCGCCAATTGCCGGTGGGCATACCGACATAGGCCGGATGATGGTCGAGCGAAAAATTCGCTAAATTATAATGTACATCTGCGCCTTCAACAGCTTTAGCATCCGCTTCATCAATCGACGCGCGCATGGCGGCAATTTCATCCATCCCGAGAACCACACGTTTGCTTTGCTCGCGCGCCGATGCTGGCGCTGCGACCTTGATTTGAAGCGCCTTTATGCGACCGGCTTTGTCGGTAGCCGCATCCATTCGCGCGATAGCAGGGGCACGATAATGGTCGTGCATCATCTCTTCGGCCCGCGACCACATCAACTGTACTGGCCGTCCAATTTTTTCTGTAATTATAGCGACTTGCGTGGCAATCTTGTTGTCAAGATTACGCCCGAAAGATCCACCAGCAAGCATGGGGTATAGGGTCACGCGATCTGTACTAATGCCGATGGCCTTGGCCGCCGCTTGCACCGCCGCAGCAGGAGATTGCGTTGCCAACCAAAGCTCCAGCCGCCCATTTTTATAATCTGCCGCAGCCGTCCGAGTTTCCATCGGTGCGTGCAGCGCAGCCTCGACCTGATAGCGTGCACGGACATTTTTATGTTCATCAAAGGCAGGCTGGGTGTCGCCGCGGCTCGCAAACCGGGTGCCCGGACCTTCCTCCAATGCCTTTTCCAACGCTGCATCGATTTTTTCGCTGTTCGGCAATAGTCCGGTCGTTTCAAACATCGGGCTCATTTTGTCCAACGCGTCGTTGGCCGCCCACCAATTGGTAGCAACCGCGGCGATCCAACGGTCATGGTCGACCACATCAACCAAGCCGATAATTTTACTCGCCCCTTCGCGGTTAAACGATTTTAATCGCGTTGCGCCAATTGGTCCCTGGCGGATCGACGCGTAGACCATATCGGGCAAACGAATATCACCAGCGAAATTGGCCGATCCGTCGAGCTTTGATGGCATATCCAGTCGAGCAACATCTTTACCAACCAGATTATTTTCCGGGCTTGAACGAAGCGGCACCGGGTCTGGCAAGTCTTGTTTCAGCGCTTCGGCAATCAGCTCGCCAAAGCGCGCCTCGTTATCACCATTGGACACCAAACCATTGGCAACCGTGCAGGCTTCCCATTCAATACCCCATTTGGCAGCAGCAGCCTTACTGAGCAATATCCGGGCAGCCGCACCAGCTTCCCGAAAACTATGAGAGTAGGAAGGAACGGATGACGAATCCGCAGTGACAATAAAGTCGTTGCGGGTCGCAATATTTTTGGCCGCCCAGTTGGCCGCTTCCTCGTCGGTCAGTTTTTCAGCGCCGGATGGCAGCAAAGTCTCCGCCCATTGCTGTGCAAGCAAGTTATTGGCGTAAAGCGGATTAATCGGTGCAGGTTCAACCGCTATTGTGCGCCAATCTGCGCCCAGTTCATCAGCCAATATTTGCGGCAGGACAGTATAGACACCCTGCCCCATTTCGCTTTGAGGAACCACAACAGTGACTTGTCCCTCTTTAGATATTTTAAGATAGGCTCCGAAAATTTCTTCATTCTCGGCCGCGCTGATATTGGGCTCATAAGCACGCGGCCAGAGGGCCCAGGCCACCACAAGGCCGGTTGCCGCGCTGCCGCCAATCAGGAAGTTCCGGCGCGTCAAAAGCCTTGTGCTTTTCTTGCTTTCTTCTGGTTCCAAATCTGTGGCCGGTTCAGTTGCCATTTTTGGTCTTCATCAAACCCAGTCGCGGAATTTCGATTTTGGGACAGCGATCCATGACTACATCAAGCCCCGCCTCTTCAGCCCGTTCAGCAGCAGGCCGATTAATGACACCCAACTGCATCCATATCGATTTCGCACCAATCGCTATGGCTTCATCAGCGACACCGCCAGCGTCTGCAGAATTGCGGAAAATATCGACCATATCAATCTGGCCATCAATTGCGTCGAGTGAGGATATAACTTCGGCGCCATGCAATTTCTGCCCAGCCAATCCGGGATTGACCGGAACCACGTCATATCCCTGATCGATCAAGAATTTCAGGATGCGATTGCTGGCGCGCTCTGGTTTAGCAGAAGCCCCGACAAGGGCGATGCGTTTGGTTTCAGTCAGCAGACGGGCGATATCCTGATCCGTTTCCAAAGGCATAGCTGGTTTTCCCCTTCGTAATTGACTTATTGGCTATCCAACCATGTCGCGAGCCGTTTGGCAATATCATGGAATGCCTTTCCTTGCAGGCTATCACTATAAGCTGGCGGAACGCCGCCGTCGCTGGACTTACGAATTTCAATATCGAGGGGCACCCGTCCAAGGAACGGCATGTTCATTGTTTTTGCTGCTGCTTCGGCTCCGCCTGCGCCAAAGGGATCGCTAACCTCGCCGCAATGAGGGCAAATATAGCCCGCCATATTTTCAACCATACCAATGAGCGGAATTTTCGCCTGTTCAAACAGGTCCACTGCCCGCACGGCGTCCATCAACGCAAGATCTTGCGGCGTGGATACAATTAATGCGCCGACAGGCTTGTGGTTTTGCATCATCGACAATTGGACATCGCCAGTGCCCGGCGGCATATCGACAATGAGCAGTTCGGTATCGCCCCAGTGGGCATCGATCAACTGTTCCAGCGCCTTGCCAGCCATGGGTCCGCGCCACGCAATGGCTTGGCCCGGCTTCGCGAGATGGCCCATGGACAGGACCGGAATATCATATTCATTCTTCACAGGGATTAACTGCTTGCCTTCCGCTTCGGGACGGCGGCCTTCGCAGTTTAACAGGCGCGGCTGCGAAGGACCGTAAATATCAGCGTCGACCATCCCGACTTTGTGACCCAAGGCTTTGAGCGCAATCGCCAAATTTGTCGATAAGGTGGATTTGCCAACGCCGCCCTTGCCGCTGCCCACAGCGATTAAGCGACGTTCGACTTTTTCAGCTGTCATAACAATGTCGACTTTTTCAATCGCATCAAGTTCGAGCAGCTTGCCTTTCACGGCAATTTCGATCTGTCCGCGGTCACGAACATCAAGTCCGCTGACATTCAACACCAAAGACACACGCCCATCGTCAAGACGAACAGCGCTGAATCTTCCGCTTGCGACTTCTTCAAGAGCCGCTTCAATCATAGAAATATCGGTCATTTGGACCGCATAGTTACACTTTTATCGGATTGACACTGTTTTTCTGAGGCCGCGCTACCTATAATGGATTTATGAATAAAAAAATTGATGGGCAGACGTCCCGAAAAACCCTCTTAGGATCGATATTAAATATGAGTAGTCCTTGGGGCAATGGTGGCGGAGACGATGGTAATGGCGGTGGTCCGCGCAATCCTTGGGGCAATGCTTCTGGAGGATCTTCCGGTGGCGGCAAAGGCGGCGCGACCTCGCTGGAAGAACTGTTCAAAAAAGGAACCGGCGGCGGCTTTAAAGGTGGCATACCCAAACGGCCAGGCGGTCGCCCTTGGTGGCCCATCCTTTTAATTGGCTTCGTCATCCTTTGGGTTTTGCTCACGTCTATTCACCGGGTTAGTCCGCAAGAACGCGGCGTTGTGACGACGCTTGGGGCTTATTCCCGGACAATGGGAACCGGACTGCATTTTTCTGCACCATCCCCGTTTCAACAGGTCCAGAAATTGGATGTTGAAGAAATTCGGACAATCGACATTCCCACCGGCGACACAGAAAAACTGATTTTGACTGGTGATCAAAATATTGTCGATCTCGCTTACTCGGTGCGTTGGAATATCAAGGCTCCTGAACTATTCCTGTTCCAGCTGGCCGATCCCGAAGAATCGATCAAGGAAGTCGCTGAATCCGCGATGCGGGCCGCTGTTGCGAACTTTACGCTCGACGACACGATCGGTTCTGAGCGGACAGAAATTGAACAGCAGGTGGAACAAAATATGCAGGCCTTGCTTGACGGCTATCGCGCTGGTGTGGTCATCAAGGGCGTTGCCATTAAAAAGGCCGATCCACCCGCAGCTGTGAACGATGCGTTTAAAGAAGTGTCCGCCGCGCAACAGACAGCCCAGACATATTTGAACGAAGCGCGCGCTTATGCCCAGCAATTGACCGCGCAAGCGCAAGGTGAATCAGCAGCGTTTGACAAGGTTTATGAGGAATATCGTCTCGCACCTCGGGTCACAAAACGGCGCATGTATTATGAAACAATGGAGCGCGTATTGTCGCAGGTGGATAAAACCATCATCGAAGCTGAGGGCGTGACGCCTTATCTGCCACTGCCTGAAATCAAAAAACGGAGCCAAGCTCCCGTGGTAGTTGAGTCAGGAGCAGCGAAATGATCGGTCGTATTTTCCAGAACCCGGTTGCACTCGGCATCGTCATCATTGGCGCGCTGCTGGTGCTTGCAAACACACTTGTGGTCGTGCCCGAGACCCGACAAGGCGTCGTCGTACGCTTTGGTGAGCCTGTACGCATCGTCAACCGTTACCAAGCAGGTCAGGAATTTGGTCAAACCGGCGCTGGTCTAGTCCCGAAAATTCCTTTTGCTGAACAACTCGTATGGATCGACAAACGCATTCTCGACGTTGAGATGGAACAACAACAAGTGCTGTCCACCGATCAGCTACGGCTGCAAGTCGACGCGTTTGCGCGCTTTCGGATTACCGACCCGCTGCGTATGTTCATTGCTGCAGGCAATGAAGCACGGGTTGCCGATGAACTTCGTCCGATCCTCGGTTCGGCTCTAAGGAACGAGTTGGGCAAACGCCCGTTCGCTGCCCTTTTGAGCCCAGAACGTGGCCAGGTGATGGACAATATCAAGACTGGCCTGAATCGGGTCGCCCGCCAATATGGCGCAGAAATCGTCGATGTGCGGATCAAGCGTGCTGATTTGCCGGATGGCACACCATTGGAAAGTGCCTATCAACGGATGCGGACCGCGCGTGAGCAGGAAGCCCGTACCATTAAAGCTCAAGGCGCCAAACAAGCCCAGATCATCCGCGCAGAAGCCGATGCCAGTGCAGCCCGTACCTATGCGGAAAGCTTCGGCAAAGATGCCGATTTCTATGACTTCTATCGCGCCATGAAAAGCTATGAAACGACATTTCGCAGAGGCCAGGAAGGTGATCCGACATCATCATTCGTATTGTCGCCTGACAATCAATATCTGCGGCAGTTTCAGGGCCGGTAACCAATCTTGGCAACGCATGCGGCCATTATAGATGCTTATTATCAAGCGCTGGCGACGCTGGACGTCGCAGCGTTTGAGGCCCTGCATCATCCCGATGTAGTCTATCATGTATCTGGCAATACCATCATCTCCGGACGCTATGATAGCTTCGAAGCGCTGAAAACCATCTTGCCGCTAATTTTTGATGCCCTCGACTTTGAACAGTTTCAATTTGCCGATAACTGGAAGATCATGAACGAAGGCCCTGATGGCGCCACTGCAATCATGGAAGCCAAAGGCATAGCAAAAAATGGTAAGCGCTATGATCAGCGCTACGCGCATATTTTTACGTTTCGTGACGGAAAAATCGCAAGCGTATATGAATTTTTTGATACCCAGTTGGCCAATGAATCGCTGGGCTTTATTGGCAAAGCGCCGTGTAAGACCGATGGCGTCTTTACGCTATAGCGTCCAATTTTACTCAGGAATGTCGGCGCAACCGCATGCTAACGACTACATTTGTCGTCTTTTCTACCGAAGCGCGATTTTTTTCGACAAATTGGCCATTTTTGGGTTGCGAATGCCCTTTGTCACACCCAAATCATCTAAAGACAGATTAAAAACACCTACCTTATAGCTGATCTTAATGATTGACTGTGGTAACATTCAAATTCGGTTCATAAATTCTGCGCCAATGATTTATGTAACTTGAAGGAATTTGGCATCGAATAGAGACTGTCGATGCCGACAAATTGAGAGGAATATATTGTGCGTTACGCTTACGGAATTTCAGCAGCTTTGCTTTTGGCAGGAGGCGCAGCGACGCTATCAGGCGTCGGCACTGCTGGTGCTCAAGTCGCGGCAAATGACAGCCGTGTCATGAAAGCGGCCGCTCCGGTCCCCGGTGCGCCAATGAGCTTTGCCGACCTGACCGAGCAATTGCAGCCAGCGGTCGTCAATATCTCCACGACCCAGAAAGTCCGTGTAAATAACAACCCCTTTGCCGGAACGCCCTTTGGTGGCTTATTCGGTAATCGTGGCGGCAATGGTGGCGGACAGACGCGTCAGGCACAATCGCTCGGCTCCGGTTTCATTATTTCCGCTGATGGCTATGTCGTCACCAACAATCATGTTGTTGCACCCGGCAATCGCAACGCAACGATCGAATCCATCACCGTCATCATGCCTGACCGCACGGAATATGAAGCCACTTTGGTCGGCCGTGATGCTGCATCAGACATTGCTGTGCTGAAGATAAACGCGAAAGAAGATCTGCCCTTCGTCAAATTTGGCGATAGCGAAGGCGCGCGCGTTGGTGACTGGGTTATCGCAATCGGTAATCCCTTCGGCCTTGGCGGCACAGTGACAACCGGCATATTGTCAGCCATCCATCGCAATACCGGACAAGGCGGCGCTTATGACCGTTTCTTGCAGACCGATGCATCCATCAACCGCGGTAATAGCGGCGGACCGATGTTTGATCTGAACGGGAATGTTATCGGTATCAACAACGCGATTATTTCGCCCACAGGCGGCAATGTCGGCATTGGTTTTGCTATTCCTGCGGAAGTTGCGGTTCCGATTGTCAACACGCTGCGCAAAGGCGAAAAAATCGAGCGCGGATATCTGGGCGTACAAATCAGCCCACTGACAGAAGACATTGCAGACTCACTGGGACTCAAGAAAAATACCGGTGAATTTATCCAAAGCGTTGTTCCGGGCGAAGGTGCCTCCAAAGCTGGCATTCAAGCTGGTGATGTGATCGTGAAAGTCAATAATCGCGACGTCACGCCAGATCAGACATTGTCTTATCTGGTTGCGAACCTGCCCGTCGGCACCAAGGTTCCGATTGAATTGCTGCGAGATGGCAAGAAAGTCAAAGTGACCGCGACGCTCGGACAACGGCCATCGGAAGAAGAACTCGCTACAAACTTTGATCCTGATGCCGAAGATCCAATGGGCACAGACGAAGATGGTGCAAGCGCAGAAGCAACAGCTGAAGCACTTGGCTTGTCGGTGGTTGACCTAACTCCCACTATCGCCCGTCAAATCCGGGTACCAGCGTCGCAAAAAGGCGTTGTTGTATCGACCGTAAATCCCAGCAGTGATGCTGCCCGTAAGGGTATCAGGCGCACGACCGTGATCATCAGCGTTAACCGCCGCCCAATCAACACGGCGTCGGATTTGGACAAGGCCATTAGCGCCGCTAAGCGATCAAATCGCGAAGCTGTCCTATTGCAGGTGAAGCAAGGTGGCCGTGATGCAAGATTTGTCGCGGTACGTCTAAACGACGAGTAGGCTCCACGCAGACTTGTAACATTACCCAAAGGCCAGCGCATCGCGCTGGCCTTTTTGCTTGGTCACGGATATCTTTCCCGTTCATTTGATTCAGGGGATTCGGGTATGGCTGCAGCAACGGAGATATTTTTGGGGCTGGGCGGTAAAGAACGGCAAAGCCTGAACCTCAAACGCGCTAATCGCCACGGCCTTATCGCTGGCGCGACAGGCACCGGTAAAACAGTGACGTTGCAAGGTCTGGCCGAGAGTTTCTCAGCAAATGGCGTTCCTGTCTTTGTCGCAGACGTCAAAGGTGATCTGGCAGGCATTTCGATGGCCGGCTCCTCGACATTCAAACATGCCGATAAATTGGAAGGACGCGCCGAAGAATTGGGCATGAGCGACTATGCCTATTCCGACAATCCGGCAATATTCTGGGATCTCTATGGCAAACAAGGCCATCCGATCCGCACCACGATCACCGAAATGGGGCCGTTGCTTCTCGCCCGATTAATGGACCTCAACAATACGCAGGAAGGCGTGCTGAACATTGTCTTCCGTTTTGCGGATGAAGAAGGCCTGTTGCTGCTCAACCTCGACGACCTGCAATCCATGCTCGCCTATACCGCCGAAAATGCAAAAACCCTGTCTGCCAAATATGGCAATGTCAGCAAAGCCAGCGTCGGCGCGATCCAGCGCCAGTTGCTGCAACTCGATAGCCAGGGTGCAGGCCAATTTTTTGGGGAGCCCGCTCTTGAAATAGATGATTTCATCAAATGTGATGATCAGGGTCGCGGCTATATCAATGTGCTCGCCGCTGACCAGTTGATGCGAAGTCCAAAACTCTATGCGACGTTTCTGTTATGGCTGCTCGCGGAACTGTTTGAAACGCTGCCTGAAGTGGGCGATCCGGATAAACCAAAGCTGGTATTCTTTTTTGACGAAGCGCATTTACTGTTCGACGATGCCCCTAAGGCGTTGGAAGATAAAATCGAACAGGTCGTGCGCCTGATCCGCTCGAAAGGCGTTGGCGTCTATTTCGTTACCCAAAACCCAGTGGATATTCCCGAGGAAGTCGCAGGACAGCTTGGAAACCGGGTCCAACACGCGCTTCGCGCTTTTACACCTCGCGACAAAAAAGCGATCAAAGCCGCCGCCGACACCTTCCGGATCAATCCAGAATTGGATGTCGAAGAAGCGATTACCGAGCTGCGGGTTGGTGAAGCCTTGGTTTCCACCTTGATGGAAGACGGCGCGCCTTCGATTGTCCAGCGGACGTTGATAAAACCGCCACGCTCTCGTCTGGGACCAGTCACAGCGAAAGAACGCGCGATAATGCAGTCTATTTCGCCTTATGATGGCAAATATGACGAAGAGATAGATCGCCAGAGCGCCGAGGAAATTTTGGCCCAAAAGGTCATCGATGCCACCGAAACGGCAAAAGAAGTCGAGGAAAAAGGCGAAGAGGAAGTCCGCAAGCAACCTCGTAAGAGCAAGAGCATGTGGGAAAAAGCCTTTAGTCGCGGTGCTAAAGTCGCGATGGGGTCGGCTGCAGGCATGGCCGCCTCGACTATGCTCGGAAAGAAATCACGGGCAAATCCGATGCGATCCGGCGTAACTTCTGCCGTTGGTTCCATCGCGACCGAACTCGCTGGTCCCGTAGCCGGGCGCTTTGTCAGAAACCTGATTGGTGGTTTGATGCGGTGACAATATTCCGCCAATGCCCCCTGTGAGGGCAGGAATATGATGCTTAGTCTTTAGACCCAAAGAAATTGGCCGCAATATCCTTTGCGATTCGCATTGGTCGCAGCGTGTCAGCGTCAATACAGCACCAGCTTGATTGTACCTCTGCCAGCACATCTTCGCCGCGCCGAATGACCGTGCTGTAAAAAGCGCGAGCGCCATGGACTTTCTCCAGCAATACTTCGGCAATGACATCATCGTCCAGAAAGGCTGGTTTCCGGTAGGTTATCTCGTGTTTCAGCGCGACCCAGAGATGTGTTGCGACAGCCTCGGAAGGCGCAATTTTCTCCCAATGGGCAACCACGGCATCTTGCACCCATGTCAGGTAATTGGCGTTGTTCACATGCCCCATGAAGTCAATATCATCAGGCTGGATCGCTATGCTAAATTGGTGGGGGATGCTGCTCATGGTGCTAACAATAATGTTAGCGGCCGCCGATTGATAGGGCAAAAACAAAAAAGCGACAGGCTGTTGCGATATGGCGCAGGATAGACGGAATATTTTATGATATATCCTGATCGGAAAAATGGCGGGGAGCCCATAATGACAATTACATATTTCCAGTTTCGACCCGGTTTTGGCGTGCCCAATGCCAGTCCCTTTTGCATGAAGGGTGAGATATTGCTGAAAATAGCGGGGGTAGAATATAAAACTGAACCTATGGATGACCCGCGCAAAGCGCCAAAGGGCAAGCTGCCTTATCTCATCGACGACGAAACCAAAATTGCTGATACCGCGCTGATCCAGCGCCATTTGGAAAGCAAATATGGCGTGGACTTTAATGACGGTTTAAATGCTCAAGAACGCGCCACTTCTCACGCTATGGCCCGCATGATCGAAGAGCGGCTCTATTGGGTAACGCTCTATAGCCGCTGGATCGATGACCATAATTGGCCGGTTATCAGGAATTTCTGGTTTGGCGACATGCCGCCAATCATCCGTAATTTGGTGCCGATTATCGCCCAGAAGCAAGTAAAAACGGGACTGCAGGCCCATGGTATCGGCCGTCATGCTGTGGAGGATATCTACGCCCTTGGTGCAGCCGATTTAGCGGCTTTGTCCGCACAACTGGGCGAGAAAAACTTCATGTTTGGTGACAAGCCCACCAGTCTCGATGCGATCGCTTATCCGATCATTACCAATAGTCTGATCGAAGGACTGCCAAGCCCGCTGCTAGATGCCGCAAAAACTCACAGCAATTTTGCGCCCTATACGCAACGCTGTGAAGCCTTATGGTTTCCGGATTTCCAGAATTGAAGCCTGGTTTTGTGCTAAGCTAGCACCAGTTTGAAATCCACAAACGCTAGCTTGCGGCCTTGCTGAAACTGCTGGAAGCTATCGGCGCCAGCGATGGACGATAGCAATGTGTCTGCCACTATTTTCTCAGCTTCCGATAGCCCGGCATAATAATCCAGAGCGCGCTGCAACATCCACAGACTAAATGGCGGTGCAATCCGTTGACCGGTTACGCCTTCCACCGTGAAATCCGCCATACCAACGGCGCGGGGTATCTCAACTCCTTCGTTGGACTCAGCCCAGGCGTCGAGCATATTGGCTGTTCTCTGCAGGAACGGCATTTGTTCACCCATCATCCGTTCCAGAACCGGTATTAGTGTTTGCGGAACCTCATCATCAGACAGGAATTCGCCAGACAGCGGCGCTTTCACATCGACCATCCGCTCCACCCAAGCAGCCACCCGTGGCGCAAGCCGCTTCATAATATCGCCCGACGCTGGGTCACGATAAAGATGAGCGTAAAGTGGACCTATTAAACCATAGTCCCCGATAGAAGGCCGCGAACCCAGTAAATAATCGTGGACAGAAAAATGTGCATCGAGATCGGCAAGCAAAGCCTCGTAGCTGGCCTCGATGGCTGGAACAGTGTCTGGATTTATACCCAAGATTGGACAAAATCCTTTGAAATTCGCGCCCCGCTCTTTGCCAATAGCAAGCTGCTCTTCCTTGCTCGCTTCCGGCGCAGCGGTGGCTCCAAACTCGCCGTAAACCCACTCTTCATTGTAATTCCAACGATAGTGCATCGCCGGAATAACCAGCCACTCATCGCCAAAGGTTTCGAGCAACAAAGCAGCCAGTCGCTGTTTTGGCGTGTCGGGGTAAATCGATGGACCGCCGACGGTCTCTTCAAAATGATCGATAATGCAGGTCGTATCCTGGATCGTCTGGCCACCATCGGTATCCAATACCGGAATGACCGGGCGCCCGACCTTGGGAACGATAATATCTTTGTAAACATCGCCCGAAGAGAGGATTTCTTCGTAATCCACACCCTTCCAATCAAGATAGGCGCGGGCCTTACCGGAATAAAGCGACAGGGGTGCGGCGTATAATTTATGGGTCATATCAACCTCTTCCTCTATAAGATGCAACACCTTGCTCCGGAATCCATAAACCCTTGGGCGGTTCGCCGGATTGCCAGAAAACATCAATCGGAATGCCGCCACGTGGATACCAATAGCCGCCGATGCGGAGCCATTTCGGCTTCATCTCGGTAAAAAGCCGTTGACCGATTCCGACCGTACAATCTTCATGAAATGCCGCGTGGTTGCGGAAAGACCCCAAAAACAGCTTCAGCGATTTGGACTCAACAATCGTTTGATCCGGTGCATAATCGATCACCAGATGCGCAAAATCAGGCTGTGCTGTAACTGGGCAAAGCGAGGTAAATTCCGGCACCGCAAAGCGCGTGAGATATAGCTGTCCAACCCGCGGGTTAGGGACATAGTCGAGGACTGCTTCTTCCGGCGAGGTCGGCAGCGCGCTGTCCTGTCCCAGGAAACGCGGCGCGGCTTTTGATGTGTCGTTATCTGTCATGCAGGTCATCTAATGCACAGGGCGGCTCATGTCATCCCTGCGTATATATTCATTGATGGTTCAGCGAATGGGGCGACAAAACAGGTCACAGGGTTACAAAGGGCAATGGCGATACATTACATGGACCGAATGATGCGCGTAAGATCGCTGGCAATCATGATTGTCGGCGCGCTGGGCCTATTTATCGCCGCGACGCCGCCAGCGTTGGGCCAAGCCGTGCCAAGGCCGTTGCCTCCCGAGCCAGCGCCAGAGCTGCCTTCCGTCAATGATTATTCCTTGCCTCCCGGTGAAGGGCAGACACCGGCCGGTAATCAGGCCGAAGGACCGGTAGAAGAAAATATACCGCCTCCACAAGCTCTGCCAACGCCCGATCGTGTCGTGCCTAGCAATCAGCCTGCCGCTGGACCGGTGCCGGTCACGTCCACAACACGATCCGACACCACCTCGCCAAATCGTGGTCTGGACCGCCCTGCTCCAGTTGCAAATACACGGCCAAGCACGCCGGTTAATCCTGCCCAGCGCGCGACACCAGCGCCGCAGCCTACCGGCAGTGCCGACGCCACGGCCTCACCCCCCGATAATCCTGCAACAAATGAGGGGCAACCAAGCCCGGGCTTCTCGACCGACCTGCCCAATCAGTCTTTACCATCCGCCTCCGACACTGCGTCCGACATAGTGGAATCTCCTGCTGCTCCGCAGATTAGTTCTGACTGGAATTTTGGACATTATGCCGGCGCAGCGATCCTGTTTCTATTGTTCAGCGGCTTCGGCATATATTTATGGCGGCGAAAAACATCTGCATCGGCTTACGCGAAAGAGGTTGAAGATGATTCCGCCGATATCCCCACGGCAGAACCCGCCTCTGTGCCAATACCCCGCAAACCGGCGCCCAAAATCTATTCCCCTCCCAACCCGGCAGAACCGAAAAAACCGGGTCCGATCATGTCCAATGGCTTTGTGACATCACAAATTGGTGTGCCCCCCGAAGCAAAACCACAAGTAACGCCACCACTCATTCGGCCCGTGCCCCCACAACAGCCTAAATCTGCAAAACCGGAAATCGGTCGCAATTCAGATCCAGCTGATCATCTACAGATCGAATTTATTGCTAGCGGCGCATCCTCCACCTTGCTGAATGCGGTTCTGAATTACACGATCACGTTAACCAACACATCAGACGCAGACGTGCATGATATCAATCTGTCTGGCGCTATGATGCAGGCGGACGCAGCAACCGCCAGAGATGATGGCAGTCAGACCGGTCATATGCTGCACCAGATCGAAAACCTGCCGCCCGGCGAAACCGTGACATTGACCGGCGATATCCGCTTGCCGCTCAACGCCATTCGCCCGATCATTTTTAAATCGCAGGCGTTGTTCATTCCGCTCGCCCGCTTTGGCGTGGTCTATGCAGACCAGAATGATGCGCAGCATCAGCAGTCCCTGTCGTTTATCGTGGGCCGGGAATATGAACCACCCCGCCCAAAAATGGCTCCATTCCGGCTGGACCTTGGACCAAAGATTTTTCATCCCGTAGGACAACGACCACTAAACGCTTGAGAATGTACCAAAGCACAGACTGCGATGAGCGGTATATTCTGACAGGTAAGAGAAATGTTCAAGAAAACGCTCATCCCTGTCCTCGGTGACCAGCTATCGCTTCACATCTCTGCCCTTGCCGATCAAGATCCGGATCAGTCCGTCATCTTGATGATCGAGGCCGATAGCGAGACCACGTATGTGAAGCATCACAAAGCCAAAATCGCTTACATATTCTCTGCCATGCGCCACCACGCAGCCGCATTGCGGGAGCGCGGCTGGACAGTGGACTATATCACGTTAGACAATCCTGATAATAGCGGCAGCTTTACCGGCGAACTAGCCCGGGCATTCGAACGGCACAATGCTGGTTCCATCCGCGTCACCGAAGCGGGGGAATGGCGGGTTATGGGGATGATAGAAAACTGGCAGGATCAGTTTGATGTGCCGGTGACCATTTGCCCGGACCATCGTTTCATTGCGACGCATCAGGAATTTGAAGATTGGGCGGAAGGCAAAAAACAATTGCGGATGGAGTTTTTCTATCGCGAGATGCGCCGCAAAACCGGGTTGCTATTGGACGAGGATGGCAAGCCGGAAGGCGGCAAATGGAATTATGACGCGGAAAACCGCAAGCCTGCACCGGATGATCTGATGATGCCCAATCCGATCCGTTTTCAACCTGATGATATCACGCAAGATGTCTTGGGCTTGGTAGCAAAACGGTTCGCCGATCATCCCGGCTCCCTTGACCATTTTCATTTTGCGGTCACCCATGAAGAAGCCCTGCAACAACGCAGGCAGTTTCTCGATCATGCATTGGCGCAATTTGGCGATTATCAAGATGCTATGCTTACGGGCGAACCATTTCTTTGGCACTCCATTCTCTCGCCCTACCTCAATAGCGGGCTGCTTGATCCCCTCAATCTCTGCCAGGAGGTCGCAAATCTTTATGCCAATGGCAAAGTACCGCTCAACGCTGCGGAGGGTTTTATTCGCCAGATCATCGGCTGGCGCGAATATGTCCGCGGCATCTATTGGCACGAAGGACCTGAATATGCACAGCGCAATTTTCTGGAGGCGGAACGCCCCCTGCCAGACTTTTACTATACCGGTGAGACAGACATGCAGTGCCTTTCCGAAGCTATTGGACAGACGTTGGACCTGGCCTATGCGCATCATATCCAGCGACTGATGATTACCGGCAATTTTGCTTTGATTGCGGGAATAGACCCGCATGCCGTGCATATATGGTATTTAGAGGTTTATGCCGATGCCTATGAATGGGTTGAGCTCCCCAATACGTTAGGGATGAGTCAATTTGGCGATGGCGGGATTATTGCGTCCAAACCCTATGCCTCGTCCGGAAACTATATCAACAAAATGTCCGATCACTGCGCGTCATGCCGGTATGATGTAAAACAACGCACCGGCAAGAACGCCTGTCCCTTCAATGCCCTTTACTGGGATTTTCTGGCGCGAAACAAAGATAAGCTGAAAAATAATAACCGTCTGGCCATGCCTTATCGCACATGGAATAATATGGCTCCGGACGTTCAAAATGAGCTTAGAGCCAGCGCAAAAGCGTTTCTGGAACGGTTATAAATCAATCATTTGCCGAAAAGCCACATAAGCTGTGGATTCCGTGTCCAATGCATTATAGCCTCGACGGCTGGAACACGAATCGATAAACATTGGCATATTGAAGCAGAGGCGATTTAATCCTCTGCTTGCACAAGGAGCATATAATGGAACTGCTGGTAACCACTGACTGGCTCGCAAATGAACTGGGCGCATCGGATTTGCGTATAGTTGATGCCACCAAATTCATGCCCGACGCTGGGCGCGATCCGGCCGCGGAATATGAAGCGGGCCATATCCCGGGCGCGGTCTTCATGGACCTGAGCGACCTAACAGATACCGGCAATCCGGTTGAAAACATGCTCCCGCCGCCAGAAAAATTTGCCAGTCGTATGCAATCACTGGGTTTGGGCGACGGTAGCCGCATTGTTCTTTATGATGACAGCCCGCTTAAAAGCGCGGCGCGTGCCTGGTGGATGCTGACCATTTTTGGCGCGCATGAAGTCGCGATACTCGATGGCGGCATTGCCAAGTGGAAAGCCGAAGGCCGTCCGCTGGAAACTGGCAAAGAAGCGTTGCGTCATCGCCATTTCACCGTCTGGCAAGACGACAAGGATGTCCGTACAAAAGCGGACATGCTCGCCAACCTGCATAGCAAAGCAGAACAAGTTGTTGATGCGCGTCCAGCAGGGCGCTTCACGGGTGCTGAAGCTGATCCGCGGCCCGGAATTGCCTCTGGCAGTATCCCAGGTTCCGTCAACATTCCGCATAGTGAATTTTTCAATGCCGATGGCACTTGGAAAAGCGCCGATGAAATGAAAGCCTTGTTCGATGGCGCTGGTGTTGATCTTGCGAACCCGGTTGTCACGACCTGTGGGTCAGGCATGACGGCAGCGGTTGTATCTTTTGCCGCAGCAGTTGCTGGCGGCGAAAAAGTCGCGCTTTATGACGGCAGCTGGTCGGAATGGGGTGCTGACGCGGATACGCCCAAAGCAACAGCCTGAGAATAGAGGTCTGTTTTTACCGTTAGGGCTGAGCCTGTCGAAGCCCGTCTCTAGTCTAGAAATGCCCTTCGACAGGCTCAGGGCTAACGGAACAGAAATTGGCCAACACAAAAGACCGATCCAGCCAAAAACCGGCAACCCAAGCCGTGGTCAGTGGCCGCCGCAAGGAATGGACCGGAGCGGTTGTGAACCCTCCGGTCTGGCGTGCCAGTACACATCTCTATGATAATGTTGCGGATTTAAGGTCAGGTGTTGCTTCCAATGCGGATGGTCAGTTTTTCTATGGCCGTCGCGGTTCTCCGACGCAATGGTCGCTTGCCGAGGCGCTGACCGAGATGGAGCCCGGTGCAGCAGGAACCATGCTCTATCCTTCAGGCGTCGCGGCCATTGCCTGCGCGATGCTGGCCGTGCTCAAACCGGGCGACGAAGTTCTACTAACCGATAGTAGCTATGACCCCAGTCGCAGCTATGCCGACGCTTTTCTAAAACGGATGGGCATTGCAGCGCGTTACTATGATCCCTTGATTGGTGCAGACATAGCTGCGCTGTTTACCGATAAGACGAAAGCTATATTGCTCGAAAGCCCCGGCAGCTTGACTTTCGAGGTACAAGATGTCCCAGCAATCTGTGCGGCAGCAAAGCAAGCGGGTATCGTTACTCTATTGGACAACACCTGGGCAACATCGCGCTTTTTTACCGCGTTAGAACATGGCGTCGATATCTCCATCGTGGCCGCGACCAAATATATTGTCGGCCATAGTGATGTGATGATGGGGGCGGCAACGACCCACGAAAAATATTGGACGCGGCTCAGGCGCACAGCGCAGCAACTGGGCCAAGTGGTTTCTCCCGATGACGCTTATCTTGCCGCCCGTGGCCTTCGGACGTTGGACGTTCGGCTAAGACAGCATGGGCAATCGGCGCTTACGGTCGCTCACTGGCTCAAAGACCGTCCCGAAGTCGGTCAAGTGCTGCACCCCGCCCTGCCTGATTGTCCCGGTCATGATATCTGGACACGTGATTTCCAAGGATCCTCTGGGCTGTTTTCTTTCCAACTCAACGAAGGTGACGAAAAATCCCGTGCCGCCTTTATCGATGCGCTCACGCTCTTTGGCATCGGTTATAGCTGGGGTGGATTTGAAAGCCTGGCCCTGCCCGTCGATCCGGGTAAATATCGCACAGCTACCGACTGGACGATGGCAGGCGCGCTGGTACGCCTTCATATCGGCCTTGAAGATCCCGACGATTTGATTGCTGATCTTGCCAAAGCCTTTGAACACTATAACAATACCTTATGATGCAAGACATTCTAGGCTATCTTGAAACCTTGGCGCCCGACACGCCGCGCAACGTGCAATATATCGAAAGCGCTGTGGCCGCGGGGCTAGTAGTCTTATCATTGATCGCTGGCTGGCTGCTCAGCAAATATATCGGACCCAAGTTACGGAATATCTGGGAAACGCGCGCGGGCTATGAAAGCGAGATAGCTGGACGGCGTATCCGCGATATGACGCGGCGCGGTGCGACCTTTATCTTATGCGGTTTTTTTCTGTCGATATGGGAATGGCAGCTCATACCCCAGGTGGTGTTTGCTCTGACCATCGCCATTACCATGGGACTGTTTACCAATGATCTGATCCGCGGGGTCCGAATGCCGGATTGGCTTGGCACCACGATGGGCCTGACAGTTTTTGTTTCTGCCGCGCTTGGACTGGTTGGCAATATAGACCGCATCACAATCGCCCTCGAACGGGTCGGCATCGACGTCGGTACCAATCGTATCTCGTTGCTGGCGGTCGTCACCACGGTTATGACCGCCGTCATCTTGCTCGCGGTCGCGCGCGTATTGATGAAGCTCGTCAGCCACGTGATTTCCAATAGCCAACTTGATGGCGCACAAAAGGTATTGGGGCAAAAGCTCGCCACCGTCGCCATATTGGGGGCAGCTTTCATTCTTGGCCTTGATGTCCTTGGTATCGACCTGACGGCTTTGGCTGTCTTCTCCGGTGCCTTTGGCTTGGCCATTGGTTTCGGGATGCAGAAGACCATCGGCAATCTGATCGCCGGAATAATATTGCTCATGGACCGCTCCATCAAGCCCGGCGATGTAATTGCCGTTGGTGACAGCTTTGGCTGGGTTAATAAAATCGGCGTCCGCGCGGTATCCGTCCTGACCCGCGAAGGCAAAGAGCATCTGATTCCCAATGAAAACCTGATGACACAGGAAGTAGAAAACTGGTCCTATTCCAATAAGAATGTCCGGATCAGTATTCCAGTGGGTGTTTCTTATAACACGGATATGGATCATGCCATTGAGCTGATGAAACAGGCCTGTGTCGACGTTCCCCGCGTTCTCAACCACCCGAAACCGGTGGTCTGGATGTTAGAATTTGGCGACAATAGTGTGAATTTTGAAATCAGATGCTGGATTAACGATCCCCAATCAGGGGTAGGCAATTTCAAAGCTGCCGTGCTCAAGCGCGTCTGGGATCTATTCAAAGAACATGAAATTGAAATCCCGTTCCCACAACGTGACGTCCACATCAGATCGCTTCCGGAAAAAGGAACCGTTAAGCTCTCAACCGAATAAAAGACCTATTTTTGAAGCAGATCAAGCGTCCGGTGCCCGGACATTTGAATTTCCCGCATCAGCCGCTGAGCAGCAACGCCTACACGACCTCGACCCGCAGAATTTAACTGCAGCAGAGCCTTGGCTCCGGATTGGGCCATGACAGCCAGATCATCGCATCCCCGATCAAATCGCTTCTGGGTCATCGGAAAGCTATGACGATATGCTGATTCCATACCGCCCGGGTCCGTCATGGCAAACGATGCTGGTTTTGGCGAACCGGCCATATTTGCAACCAGACCAACAACCGATTCGACGGCTTTCAAACGCGCCACGCTCTCCGCAAAGGGATCAACCTGGTCATTTAATTCTGTAATGGAATCAATTTTTGACATGGCTTGGCGATAGATGCTCATAGTTAACAAGCCCTAAACATGCCCAAAACAAGCGCGATTGCGGCCAAAGCATCACATGTGGCCAGATTACCACACTATCAAAATATGTCACCTTTGCTGTCATTTTTTTGTTGTGCGGCGCAGCATTATGATGCAGTTTTTTCCTGCATGTTTTGAGATTGTCTGTCGTTAGCCCAGCTGACGCAATAAAAAGACAACCGGAACAAATTCCAGGAGGGGCGATACGCATCAACCAGAAAGGGATTTTCATGCGCACGTCCACAAAAGCCACAGTTGGCACAAAAGTTAAATCGGGAATTTTCGGTCTTTCAGCTATTTTACTGGCGACCACAGCAGCCCCGGCTCTCGCACAAGAAATTGAAGGCAGCGGAATTACCATTTCCGGCAATGCAGCCCTCACATCTGACTACCGCTTCCGCGGCCTGTCTTTCTCAGACGGCGATATCGCGGTCCAAGGGGGCATTGATGTTTCTCATGAGAGCGGTTTCTACATCGGCACCTGGGCTTCTTCCATCGAGGACAGTGCAACATTCGGCCATACCGAACTTGATATTTATGGCGGTTGGTCCGGTGATGTCACCGATGGCCTGACCCTCGACGTTGGTTTACTCTATTATATATACCCCAATGGTGAAGGCGGCGCTGCTGGCCCAAGTGACTATCTTGAGCCTTATGCATCGGTTTCAACCACACTTGGTCCGGTCGAACTGACAACAGGTATTGCCTATGCTTGGTCACAAGACAGCCTTGGCAATGACGACAACGTCTACATCTACACGGGCGTATCCGGTGGCATTCCAAATACACCGATCACACTAAACGCGAATATTGGTATCAACGACGGTTCGCTGGGCAATCCAGTGGGCGTTCTCGGTGATGACAATTATGTCGATTGGATGCTTGGTGCAGACTGGGCAATTACCGAAAATCTGACGGCTAGCGTCGCTTACACGGATACGGATGCACCAGCGGTCAACAATTTCACCGACAGCGCTGTGGTATTCACTTTGGGCGTATCCTTCTAAACCCACTTGGGTTTGAATTCACATTTAGGTTCGTCACAAAAAGAAGGCCGCCCTTGGGAAAGGGTGGCCTTTTCTTATTTCCGTTGGCCTTGTTTAACTCGCCGCTATCAATTTTTGCGTGGTTACAGCCTGTGGATTGCGGATCACTAAGTCCATGTCACCCGTTTCAACCACAGCGCCTTCATCTAGCACTACAATTCTGTGGCACAGGCGCCGGGCTGACGCGATATCATGGGTGATGAAGATGATGCTCAGGTTTTTGGTTTGCTGCAGTTTACGAAGCAATTGCAGGATGGATGAGCCCACTAATGGGTCAAGCGCCGACGTCGCCTCATCAAGAACCAAAAGCCGGGGGCTAGCAACGATAGCGCGCGCTATAGCGACACGCTGTGCCTGACCACCCGATAGACTGGTCGGCATCCTGCTCAGATAATCCTCGCCCAGTTCCACATCCTCAAGCGCTTTCAAAACCATAGCATCACGGTCTTTGCGTAGAATCTCGGGTTGCAGGTGCTTGATCGGCTCTGCGACGATATCGCGGACCTTCCATTGTGGATCAAGGCTGGCCACGGGGTCTTGAAAAACCGGTTGAATCAATGCGCGCATTGCAACTGTGCGGGCGCGACGTTCTGGCAAAGGTTGGCCCTGCCACCTTATCGTTCCCGATGTTAGAGGTCCGATGCCCGCGATCGCTTTACCCAAGGTTGATTTCCCCGAACCTGATCCGCCAACAATAGCGAGCGCTTCCCCTTCACGCACATGCAAGCCAATGTCCGTCACGGCTTTTATTTTGCCACGACGCCATCCGGGCCTGGGGAAGGTGACGGCTACAGCCTCAGCTTCCAATAATATATCACCGACTTCCTGAAGCTGAGGCGCAGGTTCATCGAGGCGCGCACTGGCGGCCATTAAACGCTTGGTATATTCCTTTTGCGGCTTGGTGATTAGACTTGCGGTCGGGCCGCTCTCCACCACCCTGCCCTGATCCATTACAATCAGTTGGTCGGCATGCCCCTCAACCGAAGCGAGATCATGGCTGACAAGTAGCATCGCCAATCCTCGTTCCAAACGCAATTCATCCAGCAGCGCCATAATTTCTCCACGCAAACTGGCGTCCAAAGCACTGGTCGGTTCATCGGCAATCAACAATTTGGGCTCATGCGCAATAGCCGCCGCAATCATAACCCGTTGACGCTCTCCACCCGACAACCGATGCGGGAATTGATCCAATCGCTCATCCGCGCGCGACAGGCCAACACGTTCAAGCCTTTGGGCCAGCTCATGCCTGGACGAGCGCGGCGGCCCTGCTTGTGCAGCAGCCTCTTGAAGTTGCGCTCCGATAGTCAAATGGGGCGTTAGTGCTGTCAGGGGTTGCTGAAAGACAAAGCCAGTCAACCGGCTACGCGCGTCCCGCATTTGATGAGCGTCCGCTTGGATCAGGTCAATACCATCGAGGGTGATAGAACCCCGGGCCACTCCGGGGGTTAAACCAAAGGGCGTGAGACAGGACAGGCTTTTTCCCGAACCGGATGCACCGATAATTGCCGTACATTGTCCAGCTTCAACTGCGATATTGACACCCTCGACCAGCTGCTTGCCATCAATTTCGATGGCCATGTCGCGTATCTCATAGATACTCATGAGTAGATATCTCTAAGGCGTTCACCCTCTATGGTCAGACATACCAGCAATATAACCAACAAGCCGCCCGGCAGCATTAATCCTAACGGGGTCATATCCATGTCATCGGCGCCTTCCTTGACCAATATGCCAAGCGACGTCAGTGGCTCCTGTACGCCCAAACCCAGGAACGACAGGAAGCTCTCCACCATGACGACCTGCGGCACCGTCAGCATCAAATAGGCCAACGCGACACCTGCAATATTGGGCAAGATATGTTTCAGAATGATCGTCAGTGGCGGAGAACCTGCCGCTTCGGCTGCCAATATGAAAGGCCGTTGCTTTAGCGCCATCACCTGCCCGCGCACGACCCGTGCCATGGTCAGCCATTCCACCAATCCTATGCCAACGAAAACAAGCAATATCGACCGACCGAAGATCACCATGAGCAAGATTACGATGAACATGAACGGCAGAGCATAGAGCGCATCCACAAACCGCATCATCACTTCGTCAACCTTCCCCCCGATCCAACCTGCGGTCGCTCCCCAAGCTATGCCAACCACCAACGAGACCAAGGCGGCGGCTATCGCCACCGTCAACGTGACCCGGGTTCCGGCAGCCAATCGCGCCAGCCGATCACGGCCTATTTCGTCAGTCCCGAAAATATGCGAACCGCTAAAGGCCGGTGCCCGCACTGCGTCCCAATCAATTTGGTCGTAAGTCCATGGCAGGACCGCCGGCAGGATGAGCGCAAGCGCTATAACCAAAAAAACCACCCAAAGCGGCCAATGATCTCGTTTAAGCAGTGCTTTCATCCTTCGCGCATCCGCGGGTCCAGCCAACCGTAGATCAGATCAGCAAACAGGTTGAACAAGATGATCAGCGCGGCATAGAGTGTCACAACACCAAGCACCAAAGGATAGTCGCGATTCAGCGCTCCTTGGACAAAATAGCGCCCCAATCCAGGCAGTCCGAACACGGTTTCCACGACGACTGCACCCGTTAACAACCCCGCCGCTGCTGGCCCAAGATAGCTAGCCACAGGCACCAGCGCCGGACGCAACCCATGTTTAAACAATATTTTGGTTTCGGGCAGCCCGCGCGCTTTAGCTGTTCGAATATGATCTTGCTTCAGCACCGTTGCCAAACCCGCTCTGGTCAGTTTGGCGATAGCGCCTGATACCGGCAGGGCCAGCGCAACAACCGGCATGATCAACCATGACCATCCTTCTCCGGTTCCAGAAACCGGTAACAAGCCGAGCCATAATCCAAAAAACAACGCGAGCGCCGGACCGGTGACAAAGGTGGGCAGTGCTGTCGCGACTGTGGCAAACATCATGATGGCTTTATCCGCTGCTTTACCCGCTTGAACCGCGGCAAATAGCCCAGCGGAAATACCGATGAATAGCGCCAAGATTATCGCAAGGCCGCCGAGGGTCAGTGATATTGGCAAACCCTGTGCCACCAGCTCCGAAACCGTGAAATCACGATAGACCAGCGATGGTCCAAAATCGCCCTGCACCAACCGCGAAACATAGATCCAAGCCTGTTCCCAAAGCGGTTTGTCCAATCCATAAGCGGCTTGCAAAGCAGCCTGAGTCTCTGGCGGTAGCGGGCGTTCTCCATCAAATGGCCCGCCCGGCGCGAGCCGCATTAAGAAAAAAGACGCTAATATGATCGCAAGCAGCGTCGGGACCGCTGTCATCAACCGCCTTGCGACCAACGCTAGCATTGGGCGTTACAGCTCCATGCCGCCGAAACAACTGCGCACTTCTTGGAGGAACGGTTCCGGCACTTCCATAGCAGCAAAATGGCCACCTTTGTCCGCTTCGCCCCAATATTGAAGGTTTTTGAACCGTTGTTCCGCCCAACGACGAGAAGGCCCCATGATCTCATTGGGGAAAATACTGCATCCCGTTGGCATGTGGATGGGATCCACATTGGGATTGGCAAAACTTTCCAGATAAAGCCGCGCCGAGGAAGCCCCGGCATTGTTCAGCCAATAAAGCATGATATTGTCGAGCAGGCGATCCCGATCGAAACTGTCGTCTGGGCTATTTGCGCCATCGGACCAGCCTTGAAATTTCTCCAATATCCAAGCCAGCTGCCCGACCGGCGAGTCAGCAAGGCCATAGCCTAGAGTCTGGGGCTTGGTACGCTGAATTTCCGCATAGCCGCCACCTTGCGTCTGATAATCCGAGAACCGCGCTAGTGAAGCTTGCTCTTCTGGCGTCGGATTTTTCAGCACTTCTTCAGGGGGTGTCCCAACGACTACCAAATTAATATGGATACCCGCACATGACCCGAGATTTTGGACGCCAATGGCCGATGTGACCAGCGCGCCCCAATCACCCCCTTGGGCAAAATAGCGATCATAGCCCAGCCGCTTCATGAGCACATCCCAAGCCTGCGCAATTCTCTCGACGCTCCATCCCGTTTCAGTCGGCTTACCGGAAAAACCATATCCCGGCAGAGATGGAATAACGAGATGATAGGCATCCTTGGCATTGCCGCCATGGGCCGCAGGGTCAGTAAGCGGATCAATGACATCCATAAATTCAACGATTGAGCCCGGCCAGCCGTGAGTCATGATCAGTGGACGGGCACGTGCTTCGGGTGAGCGGATATGCATGAAATGAATATCGACTCCGTCAATCTCTGTCATATGGTGTGGAAACTGATTAAGCGCCGCCTCACATCGCCGCCAGTCATATGTCTCGCGCCAATGATCGGTAACTTGCTGTACGTAAGTTAGCGGAATGCCTTGAGACCAGTCATCCACTGGTTCAGGGTCGGGCCAACGAGTCATCGTCAAGCGGGTCTGCAGATCATCCAATGCGGACTGCGGTATATCAATCTGAAAGTCTCTGATATCATCGCTCATCGCATCGTCTCCATTTGGTCCAGCTTAAATTATCAACCTACATTGTCGGTGTGGGTGTTTCACCCGAATAATCATAAAAGCCCTTGCCGGTTTTACGACCGAGCCAACCGGCTTCAACATATTTCAGCAATATCGGCGCCGGACGATATTTCGGGTCGCCAAAATCATTCTGCAATACGCGCAATATTTCCAGCAGCGTATCAAGGCCAATCATGTCCGCCAAACTAATGGGGCCCATCGGATGGCCAAGGCCAAGCTGCACACCGCGATCAATATCTTCCATCGACGCCGTGCCTTCGCCGAGTGCAAAAAAGGCTTCGTTGAGCATTGGGAGCAATATCCGGTTGACGACAAAACATGGTGAATCCTTGGCCAATACCGCCTGCTTGCCCAGCGCCTTCACATAGTCATTTGCCATGGCGACGCTTTGGTCGCTGCTCGCCAAGCCGCGAATAACCTCGACCAAGCCCATTAAAGGTACGGGATTGAAGAAATGTACACCGATGAAGCGGGACGGGTCCTTAACTGCTTGCGCCAGACGGGTAATGGATATGGAAGATGTGTTGGTGGCCAGCAGAGCTTGATGGCCCAAAATTTCTGAAGCAGCTGCAAAAATCTGCCGTTTGATATCTTCTCGCTCAGTTGCCGCTTCGATAATAATATCGGCGCTGGCCATAGGATCCAGCGCGCCAATTGTTTCAATCCGATCCAACGCAGTTTGGGCCGCCTGTTGCTCCATCTTCCCTTTTTCAACCAGTCGCGACAATTGCTTAGCGATACCCGCCTTGCCTTTTTCGGCTATCTCCTGGTTCATATCCGACAAATAGACATGATATCCCGCTTGCGCAGAAACCTGCGCTATTCCAGCGCCCATTTGTCCAGATCCAATGATACCGATTGATTTCATTTGCCGTCCCTTTTTCCGTGTCATGACTAAGCTGTTAATGCTGATGCAACATGGCACTAGCGATTGTCGAGCAAACTGGCTAGATTACAAATATGTCCCCTATTATTTCCACTATTGGCTCTTTTGTGCTCTTCGCCACGACAGTGGCTGGCGAGCCGCAGGCGTTACCCTCACTGGGTGAAATAAAAGTCTTCAAAGACTGGTCGGTCGGCTGTGATAATGTCGGCAATTGCCAGGCTGTTTCTCTGGTGGCCAATGCGGCCAGTGGCGGGTTTGACGATTGGGGCGGCCCAATTTCCATTAGTCGCGCTCCGGGCGAGAGCGACGTCTTGAAGATCAAGGCCGTTATTCAGGCCAATGATATTGATCGCTATAAGATGTTTGTGGACGGGCGTCTGATTGATACAGGTCCGCTTGTTCAAGGTGATTATCCTTTGGAAATTGTCGGTGCCGACGCGACAAAAGTGTCGCGCGCGATTATTGACGGTTACAAATTGCAAATCACTGGGCCAGATGGAGAGAATCTCACCAGCATATCGCTATCTGGTTCCAAAGCAGCGCTGCGTTATATGGATGTCAGGCAAAAACGCGCTTACACCCGCACTGCTTTGGTATCCAAAGGTCGCAGGACGTTTCGGCCGCTAAAAAACGAAATGCCGGTCGTTCCGGTCAAGCAATGGACTCCTGCAGAACGTATCCCGGCCACCACAGAGATTGTGGACTTGGTCGAAAATTCCGTTTGTAAAGATGAGCGGTTTGGCGTCGTTGAAGATCAAATCTATCCGATGGGACAGAAAGGTGACCGCTATCGTGCACTTATCCTGATGTCTTGCGGTTCTGGGGCCTATAATTTTTCAAGCACCGCCTATATCGGAGAGATTAAGGGCGATGAAAAAGATGGAGCCAGTTGGACTTTCCGCCCAGCAACCTATGATCTGGAGCCAGGTTGGGGAGGAGAAAATCGCCCGCCTCTGCTGGTTAATGCGCGTTGGGATGAAGAACGCCAGATATTAAGCAGTTATGCGAAAGGCAGAAGCCTTGGCGACTGTGGCAGGGCCGAGAGCTTCATCTGGAACGGCGAGCAATTCCAACTGATAGAAGCCAGTGGTATGCAGGAATGTCGTGGCGCTTATGAATGGATCACCACGTGGCGTGCAAAATATAAGGCCGTCGAGGAACTGGCCCAACAAACACCCGCTGCTGAAGAAGTCGTCGAGTAGAGCCTAGGGCGCATTTTTAAAAGGATGTGCTTCAGCGAGGATCAGGGAGAAATAGTCCCGGTCATCACTCCATTCACGCACCGGCGACCAACCGCCGGCCCGCAACATTAAACGGGCATCGCGCAAGCCATATTTATGGCTGTTCTCGATATGAATTTTTTGCCCCTTAGCCATCTCAAATTGATTGCCATCAATCGAAAAACGCGCGTCAGACAGGGCCTCAAGATAAATTTCAATCCGCGCGTAAAGATCGTTCCAAATCGCGACATGACGGAATTGATCCACAGCAATGTCGCCATCCATTTCACGATTGATTCGATGCAGCAGATTGAGCGAAAACTCCGCAGTCACGCCAGCGCTGTCATCATAGGCCGCAACCAGCACATCTGCGTCTTTGATCCGGTCAAAACCAATCAGTAACTGCGATCCTGTGCCCAATGTTTCACGCATGAAGCGCAGCAAATCTACGGACGTCCGCGCGATCATATTGCCAATGGTTGACCCCGGGAAAAAACCGAGCTTTGGCATCTCAGCCACCTCATCAGGCAGCGTCAATTTTCGCATGAAATCTGCTTCCAGCGGGTAAATTGGAAGATCTGGAAATTGCGTCTGCAACTGCGCAGAACTATGCGCTAGAAACTCACCGGAAATATCAATCGGCACATAGGCGGCAGGTTGAACCGCCCGCAGAAGATGCGGTGTCTTGGTTGAACTGCCGGAACCAAATTCGACAATAGCGCGCCCGGTGCCCGTCATTTCTGCGGCTTGGTCACTATATTGGCTTAGCAATGCGGTTTCTGTCCGGGTTGGATAATATTCCGGCAAATCCGTAATTTGCTCAAACAATTCCGATCCCTGACGATCATAAAGCCATCGGGCGGGGATTGCCAAATTCTCCTGCTCAAAACAGCGCAAGACATCATTTCGGAAAGCCGGATCAATCCGGCTGATGGTCATATCCATTTAAGGGAGTGTCCTTTGCGCGATTAGAAGTCTTTGGCGAGCCGAAGGCCCGTATATTGCCAGCGTTGGTGCGGATAAAAAAAGTTGCGGTACGTATCCCGAACATGATCGGGCGGCGTTACAACGCTTCCGCCTCTCAAAACAAACTGACCAGACATGAATTTGCCATTATATTCACCGACGGCGCCCTCGGCCGCTTTAAAACCAGGATAGGGGCGATACGCACTGCCAGTCCATTCCCAGACTGTTCCTGCGCCCGGCAATCCATTTTGGGCCGCAACTTCCCATTCTGCTTCGGTCGGAAGTCTTGCATCGGCCCAACTCGCATAGGCATCGGCCTCATACAGGCTGATATGACGAACCGGCGCGCACAAGACGATTTCTCGCCAGCCTTGCAAGGTAAATTCTTCCGTGACACCACCTTGCTCTCGCCAGTGAAGCGGTGCATCGATTTTTTCGTTTTGCACCCAAGACCAGCCATCAGATAGCCAATATTTCGGGTCCATATAACCGCCCGCGGCAATAAACTGTGCCCACTCTCCATTGGTCACCAGACGATCAGCAATCGCATGAGGGTGCAAGATCACTTCATGGCGCGGCCCTTCACAATCAAAGGCAAACCGCTCTCCATCATGACCAATAGATTGGACCCCGGTCGCGCCTTCAATCCAGCCCAGCGGAGCCTCTATAATTGCAGAACGGGGCTTGGGTTCTAAAACCGCTGGACCAATCGGGTTGCAGGAAAACAAGTGTAACAAGTCTGTTAGGAGCAATTCTTGATGCTGTTGCTCATGATGGAGGCCCAGTTCGACCAGACCCAGCAAGTCTTCTGAAAAAGAACCTATTGCGTCGATCATAGCTGCATCGACATGCGCACGATAATTCAGCACTTCCTCAAGCGATGGCCGAGTCAATAATCCACGCATTGGCCGCGCATGGCGCGCGCCTTCTGCTTCATAATAGCTGTTGAACAGAAAGGCATATGTTTCATCAAAAGCGCGATATCCCTGCTTGTGGTCCCGCAACAAGAAGGTTTCAAAAAACCAAGTGGTGTGTGCCAAATGCCATTTTGCCGGCGAAGCATCTTCCATCGACTGGGCGGTGGTATCAGCATCGCTCAATCCAGCGATCAGGGAAACACTATAGGATCGAACGGTTTCAAATTTCTCCGCTAAATCTTGCTGTTGAGAGGGTTTCTGAACATTCTCAGGCGATGCTATTCTAGGGTCGGCTTGGCCAGCGATTAGTCATACTCCGTCCGTTTATCAGGTAGCTTTAGAACATAGAGCGAACGACTATAGGGTCAACCGCTTATATTTGCGCCACTCGGGTGCAAATATATTTCCGACAGTGCATTTTTGTGATGCTCTGCCGTGTTAGCGTGAAGCGCCAGGAACCCACAATATGTCTGATTTTCCGGCATTATTGAGCATTCGGCTGAGCACAAAAAGATAGTCCGAAAGACGGTTTATATATGCCAATGCCTGTGGATTAATCGCCATCACCTGTGCAGCGCCCACGGCGGCCCGCTCCGCGCGCCGGGCAATGGCTCGCGCGAGATGAATAGCAGCCGCCGATTTTTCGCCGCCCGGTAAAATGAAACTGGTCAGAGGATCGAGATGATCATTAACTGCATCAATCTCCTCTTCGAGCCGCTCTACTTGAGATGGCGCAACGCGCAAAACCATTTCCGAAGGAGCAAAATCATCGCCCTCGCTTGCCGGTGTCGCCAAATCTGCGCCAAGGTCGAATAAATCATTTTGTATTGCACGCAGCGACTGCACGAGAGCAGCATCTGCTACCTCACAAATAGCAAGGCCCAGCGCGCTATTTAACTCATCAACGTCGCCAATGGCGACCATCCGGGCATCATTCTTGGCGGTGCGCGATCCGTCTACCAAGCCGGTTGTGCCATCGTCGCCTGTTTTGGTGTAAATTTTGTTGAGCTTGACCATCCCAGCGCTATTTTAGCTCTGGCCGCCCGCGAGCAACAAAAGCAAAGCAACCAAAATTACCGCAATCGCCTGATACTTCACGCGAGCAAACATCATTTCATTCTGTTTCTTATGCGAAGCGGTCACGCCATCGGCGTCGACATCATCCGGTTCCATATTTGCAAAAGCAATCAGTCCACGGACCAACGCAAAAATAACGGCGCCAGCCGAAAGGAGGATTAATAATATTAAAATATAACTCATGCTTGCCAATTAGCCCTTCGACAGAGTGATTCCAACCGGGAATATATTTTTTCTAAGATGGTCAGCAATCAGATAGCCCGGCCGGCCTGCTTCCCGCAATACGGCTAAAGATGCAGAATCTCGACTTTTCGATAGTTTAACGCCGGTTTGATCAAGCAAAACAGGGTGATGAATATATTGAGGAATGGGCAAATTCAGCAAGGCTTGCAACAGCCGGTGGATATGGGTTGAGGCAAATAGATCCTCGCCGCGCACAACATGAGTGATCTCGTCCCGAGCATCGTCCAATGTCACGGCCAGATGATAACTGACCGGTGTCTCTTTGGGTATCAAAACGACATCGCCCAATGCCCGCGGATCAGCGGTCTGTTTCCCATGCGTCTCATCATGCCAAAAAAGATCGCCCGACAAACAAATGGCCTCCTCAACATCCAAACGCCAACTATGTGGCTCAGCCTTCATTCTTTGGGAGCGATCGCTCGGTGAGAGGTTCCTGCAGGTTCCGGGATAAATCGGCCCATCCGGGCCAACGACCACTCCTTCATCTTGCTGCACAGCGCGCATCGAAGATCGTGTGCAAAAACACGGATAGAGTAGACCCTTTGCCTTTAACTGTTCCCCGGCTTTGGTATAACTCGCCAGACGCTCTGACTGGAAAATCACCGGGCCATCCCAATCGAGACCCAGCCACTGCAGATCGGCCAGTATCGCGTCCACAAATTCTGGTTTACTTCGCCCAAGATCAATATCTTCGATGCGCAGGAGCAATTTGCCGCCTCGATCCCGCGCATAGTCATAGGCGACACAGGCCGCATAAGCATGTCCCAGATGCAACAATCCGTTGGGGCTGGGTGCAAACCGGACTACTACATCTTGGCCAAGATACCCTCTTGACGTCATCGGGCAGATAATGTTGTTTGCGTAGCAAGTGTAATGACCATGTCATGTTCTTGCGGATAAAGAGCAGTCAGTCAAAGACTAAGGGAGTAGTTTGACTATGTATCACCCCGACCTGTTGCGGCACCCGGAAAGCTGCCCGTCGCTGGTGCTAAACGCCGATTACACGCCGCTATCCTATTACCCGCTGAGCCTATGGCCTTGGCAAACGGCCATCAAAGCGGTGTTCCTTGATCGCGTGAATATAGTCTCCAGCTATGAACGGGAAGTTCATAGCCCCAATCTCGACATGAAAATCCCATCGGTCATCGCTTTGAAAAGCTACGTAAAGCCTTCGGAATATCCGGCCTTCACGCGGTTTAACCTTTTTTTGCGGGATAAATTCAGCTGCCAATATTGCGGCAGCCCCGAAAATTTGACGTTCGATCATGTCATTCCACGTCGCCAGAAAGGCCGAACCACCTGGGAAAATGTTGCGACAGCCTGCTTACCGTGCAACCTTAAAAAGGGCGGCCGAACGCCAAAAGAGGCGCATATGCAGCTGCATCAGCGGCCCATCAAACCAACCAACTGGCAGCTCCAAGAACATGGCCGCGCTTTTCCACCTAATTTTCTGCACGATACTTGGCATGACTGGCTGTACTGGGACATTGAACTAGAGGGTTGAATGTGACCCCGTGGGCGAACCTGAAAACTTTTTCCAATAGCACTAGATTATCTTGACCCCGACCGCGCTGCAGTGCAGCATAAAAATATGACTGATACCCTCCCCAATGACTCGTCGGCTACGCCGTCCCTCGTCGTTCGCCAAAATCCTGACATTAAATATCTCGGCAAATTGCTCGGCGATGTAATTCGAAGCTATGGTGGGGAAGAGCTGTATCGCCGCACCGAATATATTCGTTCGACAAGCGTCGACCGGCATCGCGGACTGGCCGATGCCGACGCGATTGATCCCGGTCTAGATGCGCTATCGCTCGACGAAACGACCGCCTTTGTGCGTGGTTTCATGCTATTCTCCTTGCTCGCCAATCTTGCCGAAGATCGCCAAGGCGTGGCAGCGGAAGAAGGTGCCAGCGTATCTGAAGCGGTCCAGAAACTGGCGTCCGAAGGTGTTGATGAGAAAGCGATATTGGCTCTGCTTGACGATGCGTTGATCGCACCGGTACTGACCGCCCACCCCACAGAAGTGCGCCGCAAAAGTATGATCGACCACAAAGCGCGCATCGCTGAATTGTTGTTGATGAAAGATACAGGGGCAGATGATACACCCGAAGGTGACGCGCTCGATGAAGCGATAATGCGTCAGATCGCCTTGCTCTGGCAAACCCGCCCGCTTCGCCGAGAGCGACTGTTTGTCACTGATGAAGTGCAAATCTCTCAAAGCTATATGCGCGATGTATTCTTACCCGTCTTGCCGAAACTTTATGGCAAATGGGAGAAAATTTTAGGCGCTCGCCTGCCCAATTTCCTTAAACTGGGTAGCTGGATTGGCGGCGACCGCGATGGCAATCCGTTTGTCGATGCCGATGCTATGCGCGAGGCTCTATCGCGCGCTGCAGAAACCGTAATCGGCTACTATCTTGCTCGCATCCACGCCATGGGTGCGGAGCTTAGCATTTCGACTGAATTGGCAGATGTACCAGACGAAGTCACCGCCTTGGCCGAGTCCAGCGGCGACAACGCGCTAAGCCGCAAAGACGAACCCTATCGCAGAGCTTTGTCCGGCATCTATGCGCGCTTATCCGCCACTCATTTGAAACTATGTGGCCATGTCCCGGGAAGACCCTCGCCTATTGTGGCGGAACCCTATGATAATCCCCAGCAACTGCGCGAAGATCTCGTCACCCTCGCTCACGGATTGCGCGCCGGTGGCAAAGGTGTGTTTGCAACATCAGGTGCCTTAGGTCGCTTGATTCGCACAGTGGAGCTGTTTGGTTTCCATCTGGCCACGCTCGATATGCGTCAAAATAGCCGCATTCATGAGCGTGTTGTTGCAGAGTTATTGGCCGAAGCAGGTGTCGAGACCGACTATCTGTCATGCGACGAAGAGACGCGCGTTAAAATCCTCCGCCAGGAATTAGCAAATAACCGGCCGCTCGTTAGCCCCTGGATCAATTACAGCGAAGAGACTGCAAAAGAACTCTCGATCCTTCGTGCGGCAGCCGAAGCACATGACCAATATGGTCCCGAAGTGATCGTCAATTATAATATCAGCAATGGCGAAACCGTCTCCGACATATTGGAGGTCTATGTGCTTTTGATGGAAGCCGGGCTTTATCGCGCAGCCGAAGATGACACATCCGCTCCAACCTGTCCGATCATGTCCGTGCCCTTGTTCGAAACCGTTGCCGATCTTGAAAACGCGCCAAAGGTCATGACGGACTTTTTTGCGCTGCCAGAAATGCATGCCCTGACCCAAGCGCGCGGGGCACAAGAAGTGATGATCGGTTATTCCGACAGCAACAAGGATGGCGGCTACCTAACCTCTACTTGGAGTCTGTTTAAGGCCAGTGACGCCCTCACCCCGGTATTTGAAAGAGCCGACGTAAAGATGCAGCTATTCCACGGTCGCGGCGGCGCGGTGGGGCGCGGCGGCGGCTCAGCTTTTGGCGCGATCAAAGCCCAGCCCAAAGGCACGGTCGACGGGCGTATCCGTATTACCGAACAAGGCGAAGTCATTGCCGCGAAATATGGCACAATGGCGGTCGCAGAAGCCAATCTGGAAGCGATGACATCTGCGGTCTTGCTCCGTTCGCTCGAACCCGATCCATCCGATCAAAAAATCAAAGCTGATTTTGCCGATGCGATGGACCAAATCTCCCAAACCGCTTTCGCGGAATATCGTGACTTGGTCTATGGGAGTGACAGCTTTCGAACATTTTTCCGTCAAATGACGCCGTTGACCGAAATTGCAAAATTGAAAATTGGCTCGCGTCCCGCCAGCCGGACCAAAAGCGACAAAATCGAAGATTTACGCGCTATCCCTTGGGTGTTTAGCTGGGCGCAGGCCCGGGTGATGTTGCCGGGATGGTACGGTGTTGGCCAAGCCCTGACGGCCTTTGGTGATACCCAAAAGCTCAAAGACATGGCGCAGAGCTGGCCATTCTTCCAAGCCAGCTTATCCAATATGGAAATGGTTCTGGCAAAATCAGATATGGGTATTGCTGCACGCTACGCAGAGCTGGTTGAGGATGAAGCGATGCGTGAAAGCTATTTCAATCGCATCCGGTCGAGCTGGGAGCAAACCCGCGACATCTTGCTGGAAATTACCGACCAACCTCATCTGCTGGCGAAAAACCCGGCGCTGTTTAACAGCATCGAACTGCGCCTGCCCTATATCGAACCGCTGAACCACTTGCAGATTGAGTTGATGAAACGGCTCCGTGCTGGCGAAGATGATCCGAGAATTGGCGAAGGAATCCAATTATCGCTTAACGCTATCGCAACAGCATTGAGGAATAGCGGTTAAGCAATTTCCGCTACAACACAGCCCCTATAATCGCCGCCAAAAAACTCAATGTCTAGATGCATCGCCAGCCCCGCGTGGAACACGGATGGAATCTACCAGCTTGCGAACTTCCAGCGGCGGTGATGCCGTCACCTTCGCCACTGCGATTGCGACAGTAAAGTTCAATAGCATGCCGATCACTCCGATGCCTTCCGGCGATATGCCAAATAGCCAGTTTGCAGCGACATTTGCATCAGGGTTCATCAACTTAAAATAAGCGATGTAACTGAACGTGAAGATCAATCCCGTCACCATGCCGGCAATCGCCCCTTCCTTGTTCATCCTCTTAGAAAATATACCCATGAAGATCGCGGGAAAGAGCGAGGCCGCGGCGAGACCAAAAGCAAAAGCAACAACTTGCGCCACCCATCCCGGAGGATATATTCCCAGATAACCTGCGACAATGATCGCAGCCGTCGCAGCAACCCGCGCCGCCAATAACTCCCCTTTTTCGCTTATATTGGGCTTGAATGTACTTTTCAGAAGGTCATGGCTGATGGATGACGATATCACCAGCAGCAGGCCGGCAGCTGTTGATAGCGCCGCGGCAAGACCGCCAGCGGCGACCAAGGCGATTACCCAACCTGGCAAATTGGCAATTTCCGGGTTCGCCAACACCATGATATCGCGGTCGACATACACCTCATTTCCGTTCGAATTGTCTAGTTCGTTTGCCAGAATACGCTGTCCAACCGGGCCGGTTTTTTCGGTAAATTCGGGCGTGCCCTTAAACGCGTTACCGCTCGACATCTGCATTTTTCCATCGCCATTTTTATCGGTAAAGGCAATCAGATCATTCTTCTCCCAATTTTTAAACCAGGTAGGCGCTTTATCATAGGCTGTCTCGCTGACCGTATCGATGAAGTTGAGCCGAGCAAAAGCTCCAACGGCGGGAGCGGTGGTGTATAGCAGTGCAATGAATATCAATGCCCAACCGGCCGAACGCCGCGCATCCGAAGCCTTGGGCACGGTGAAAAACCGGACAATGACGTGCGGCAGGCCGGCCGTCCCGATCATCAGTGCTGCTGTGATGCAAAATATATCGATCATCGATTTCGAACCGCTGGTATAAGTACCGAAACCCATATCCTGCAGCACAAGATCAAGCTTTTGCAGGACATATAGGCCTGATCCGTCATTCACGACGGAGCCAAGCCCGAGTTGCGGAATAGGGTTACCTGTTACCAAGAAGCTGATGAAAAATGCTGGCACCATATAAGCAAAAATCAGCACACAATATTGCGCCACTTGCGTATAGGTGATGCCCTTCATCCCGCCTAGAACGGCATAGACAAATACGATGGCCATTCCGATGATGACTCCCAATGTTATAGGCACATCCAAGAAACGCGAAAATACGATGCCGACACCCCGCATTTGTCCTGCAATATAGGTGAAGCTAATGAAAATCAGGCAGACTACCGCTACTACCCGAGCAGCTTTGGAATAATAGCGAGAGCCAATAAAATCTGGCACCGTAAACTGCCCAAATTTGCGCAAATAGGGAGCAAGTAGCAGAGCAAGCATTACATATCCGCCGGTCCAGCCCATTAGATAAACCGAGGCATCATATCCTGAAAAAGCTATTAGCCCTGCCATTGAAATGAAACTGGCCGCCGACATCCAGTCCGCCGCCGTAGCCATTCCGTTGACCACGGGGTTCACCCCGCCGCCAGCGATATAAAATTCCTTGGTGGAGCCGGCTCGTGACCAGAAGGCTATGCCGATGTAGAGGGCAAAGCTTGCGGCAACAAAAATATAGATTAAGGTTTGCGTTTCCACGATGTCATTCCCCCTCAATCATCAAGATCATATTTGCGTTCCAACTGCTTCATGCGGAACATGTAGAAAAAGATCAGGATGATGAAGGCGTAGATAGAACCCTGCTGTGCAAACCAGAAACCAAGCGGATAGCCACCAATTGAAAATTGGTCGAGAAACGAACGAAACAAAATACCCGCGCCAAATGAAACTGCGAACCAAATTGCCATAAGCGTCCACAACAGTCTGACATTTTCCGACCAATAGGCCTTCTCATTGTCGGTTGTGACATAATCTTCATGCAACTCTTCTGTCTCTTGTTCGCCCGGCTGGTCAGTTGACATTTTTCTCTCCCCGTTTCGTGCCTTATCAAAGGCCTCTGAACGTCCCGTCATCTTATACGTTATAGCAGAGCGCCAAATATGGAAGAGCGACTTTAGATAAATAGAAAGACGCCTTGGTCATTTTGGTTTCGACAGAATATATCAGCTATATCGACATTCCTGACATGATCGCTGAGAAGCAAGCTATTTGACATAAGATGCACTTTGATAAATGACGGAGGTTGAGCACAGTATCAACATGTTTTGATATTATTTAACCGCGAAATGAAGGGGCAGCGAGACACACATGCAACAAAAGCCCTCTACGCAAACAGCATCGCTGCAACGCGTGTCAGATGCCGAGATATTCGAGGCCGTCAGGCGCAGCATAGATACAAATGGCACAACCAAGTTTACGATGACTCATGTTGCGGAGTTCGCTGGCCTTACAAGAGTGCAGCTCTATAATCGCTTTGGTTCACGCAATGCCCTTATCCTGGCGTTGCTGGTCGATCATGTCACGGAATTCAAAAAGCAAGCTGCATTGAAAATATTAGCCGCTGACGATCTTGTTCTCGCGATAAGAGAGACCATCATAAGCGGTATTAACGCAGTGCTTGAAGATCCGTATTTTAAAATGTTGATCATGCCAGCCGTTACAGGGCAAACTCAGGTAGATGGTACGCCGGCAGCCATATTGGCGCTTGGTCACAAGCAATGGCTTCCCGTTGTCGACCGCGCCATCGAAGCCGGAATTTTCAAGTCCAATCTTTTACGCGAAGACGTAGCGGACTGGCTGACTTTTAACGAAATGACATTGCTCAACGCCTCTCAAACTTATGGAAAATCGCTCGGTCAATGCAGAGCCTATATCGATGACTATATTTTCCCATCACTCTTATCCGCTTCCATAGAGGCTGACACATGACTGACCGGCAGACGTTTATAGTTCCATCTCAGCTTCTCAACATTTAGCGATAATTCCGGCCTAACAAGGGACACTCGAATGACACAAGATATCTATATCCTCGGCGGACATCAGACCGATTTCTCCACCAATTGGACCCGTGGTGACAAATCTCTTTTCGATCTATTTTCTGAGTCGGTTTTATCAGCTCTGGAAAAAACACGGCTGGACGCGAAAGATATCGAAGTTGGCCATGTCGGTAACTTCGTCGCTGAACTGTTTACCGGACAAGGCATGCTCGGTGGTTTTTTTGGGCATGTACACAAGGATTTTTCTGGTATGCCGGCCTCTCGCCATGAAGGGGCTTGTGCATCAGGATCATTGGCCATTCTCGCGGCAATGGCTGATATAGAAAGTGGCCGATATGACCTTGCCTGCGTCTCTGGCGTCGAGTTGATGCGCAATGTTTCCGGACAACAGGCGGCGGATAATTTGGGTGCCGCTATCTATGTTGGCGAAGAAGGACAAACCGCCCAATATATCTGGCCTGCCATGTTCTCTGATCTGGCCGAAGAATATGATCAACGCTATGGACTAAAATATGAACATTTGAGTGAGATATCCCGAATAAATTTCGAAAATGCGCGGCGGAACCCCAACGCTCAGGCCCAAAATTGGGAGTTTGGTAATCGCAGCTTTACCGCAGATGACGAGCAAAACCCGGTAATCGAAGGATGGATGCGCCGACAAGATTGCGGACAGGTTAGCGATGGCGCAGCCGTCGTCTTTCTTGCCTCGGAAAACAAAGCGCGCGCATATGCGCAGCAGCATGGCCTGTCTCTCGACAATATCGCGCGCATAAAAGGTTGGGGACATACAACCGCACCCATGATGATGCAGACCAAATTAGAAGAAAGTGCCGGACAGGATTATGTTTTTCCTTGGACCCGCAAAGCGATCACCGACGCCTATCGACGCGCCAATATTTCAGGCCCTGAGGCACTCGATGCAATCGAAACCCATGATTGTTTTTCAGTGACCGAATATATGGCGATTGAACATTTCGGTATCACCGCGCCAGGACAAGCATGGAAAGCGGTGGAAGATGGACGCATCGGTTTTAAAGGAAACATTCCTGTCAATCCTTCCGGGGGCCTGATCGGCTTGGGGCATCCTGTGGGAGCAACTGGCGTAAGGATGGCCTTAGACGCCGCGAAGCAAGTAACCGGCATGGCTGGCGACTATCAAGTTGAAGGTGCTAGAAATGTTGGCACATTCAATGTCGGGGGGTCTGGTACGACAAATTGTTCCTTTGTCATCGGAACCGGTCACTAAGCCGCTTATTGGTGCTCATCACCCTCTTGGCATAAGTTCGTCGCCATGGGCCCACACGGCGTGGGTTCCGCTACAAATCCGGTGCGGTAGGATTATTTGGCACACGGGACCTGCCTCGATATTCTTGGCGTCAAGCAACACACATTCTGACCGATCCAAATTCATGTCCGTGATAAAACTCACCAGATAGCCGTCATCTTCAGACTTGGCATTTTTACGGGCAATAAACGGTGCTTCGGATCCATATCGCCCGTCGCCAAACTCATAATGCTGTGTGGCACCAGTTTCCAGATCATGCTTGATCATGCCAGTGAACAGGAAATAGCCATCCTCACCGGTCACGCTGTAAATGTAACGATGCTTTTCTCCGGCATAGGCTTGATTGATCGTGCCAAATTCGACGATCTCATCATCATAAAGTCGCTCTTCAACCGTTGCGCCGGTTGCAAGATTAAATCGCCAGCGATGCAAATGGGTCTTCAGCGAGTGTAGGTCCAGATTGGAACCCATCGCCTTATACTCGTCGGGCATTGATTGCAGTGGGGCCGGGCGCGGATCTTCTTGGAAATATCCGTCCATGATCAACTCATCGCCTTCCTCATAGGCATTCATGAAGTGGAGCACATAAGTCGATTCTGCTTCAAACCACTTTATATCCTCTGGATTGCCATAGCGCGGGACAACCGCGAACCGAGATGGTTTAGTGTTGTCAAACACGGGAATATAAAACCCGGCATCCAATGCGGATTGCGGCCAGAACATCGGAAAATCGTTTAGAATCGAGTAGTTTTTCGAAAAACACATATCATGCGGCAAACGGGGACCCGGCAGTTCCACCGGAATGCTGTGTTTCAGCTTATTGTCGGCCCCGACCACACCATAATGCATATAAGGCGCATGGGTCGAATAGTTGAAAAAGAGCAATTCGCCGGTTGCAGGATCGACCTTTGGATGAGCGGAAATACCATCTAGTGGCACCCAACCTTCTATTCCCAATGTATCAAGCGTTTGCGGGTCCAGCCGATAGCCCTCACCACATTGCCAGAATGTCGAGAGAATGTTGCCCGCATGCACGACCACATCGGTCGAAGAGCTATCTTTGATATGACTATGGGCTCCCCACCCGTGCCGTTCGGATTTTTTGGGATTACCCATGCAGCCAATCCACAGGGAACGACCAGCTTCTTGCTCAGCTTCAAAACCGCGCGTTCGGATGAAGCGGTTTTTATACTCTGCTTTCCCGTCTGAAAACCGCATCATGTGCAGCATGCCATCGCCGTCAAACGGATGATAGCGGCCGATGGCATCATGGACCGGGTTTTCAGTGTTACGAACATAAATACCGTCAATATCATCAGGTATCTGTCCGATGACCAGCATATCATCCGCATCATATTCATCAAAATTAGGGGTCCATGCGCCGGTCAAATAAGGATGATCATTGTCCGAAAGGGTCGCAGGCACTGTTTTGACGAGCTGAGGCATTGGTTGACACTTTCTGTGGTTATGCAAGTTTCGCATCGGACTATACAAATACCATTATTTGTCAAATCAAACCTCAATGGATTGGGGGGGCTCATTGAATATGTATCTGAAGGACGTACACTGCCCTGTGAGACCACGACCTGAGGCAAGAAGAAGTTGCAGATACGATGTTCGTCGTCTGGAATTTTTGGGAACATCCGGCACGATACATCAAAATCAATTGACTCAGCCAGTTAAGTACAATCCACGGGTTACGGCGAAAATCTGTCTAGATTCGCTAGCTAATCTGATCAACGACGAGCAACTATATAGATTTACTTATCTTCTTTTTGCATACAGAGATATTTACATCCATTTTGGATGTAAATACAAAGTGATGACCGATCGAGACGATCAAAGGGCATTTTGAGCAACTGCCTGGCAGGCGCGACCTTAGGCAACAGGTGCAATCTGTTTTGGGCTTACCAAATGGAAACGAAATCACTTACATGGAAAAAAGCCGACTGATGTTTCCATCAGCCGGCTTCCCGGACGAAGGTCAGCTCTCTACTCAGAACGCAAAGCGTACCTGTATTCCGCCCGAATGGGATTGGTAGTCGGATGCAAAGCGCCCCTGATACTCCGCGCCGATACTCAACCCATTTTTGTTAACTAGATTAAGGCCAGCTCCGAGATCGAACCGGGATTGAGATGATTCTCCCGCCGTCAATCGAAAGCTATCCAATCCGCCGTTGAAGCTACTGCTCACGCCGGTAGCATCACCGATCAGGTCATAACTATAAGCGATGTTCGCAAATGGCACGATCGAAAGGTCTTTGGACTGGTCAACTTTACCAGCCAATCGCAAACCGAGCGTCGCTTCCAGAAATTCCGTACGGTCAGCATCAAGGGTCAAACCCAGACCGCCAGTTTCGGTGAAGCTGTCCTGTGACAAACTCGCGTAACGCAAACCAGCTGTCGGTGTGAGGATGAAGCTGCCTTTCTCCAACCGATAGCCAGTCGACAGATCAGCAATAACACCGTCAGCGTCAGATTCACTGGTTATCGAACCCCCAACAGCAGAGCGGTTGCTCTCAACATCGTTAAACGAATAACCCAGTTCCGCATTGACGAAAGCAGATCCGAAATCCAGTCCGGCGTAGGCTGAAATTTGGTAGCTGTTGACTTCGCTTTGTGCGCCAGCAAAACCATTCGCATCAATATCGATATCAGCATAGTTCAACAAGACACCGACTTTGGCCGTTTCGCCAATTCTCGTATCAAGACCTAGAGTGAAGCTAATGGTATCCGCATCATATCCCAACGCGCTCAAGCTATCTGCATCGCGATCCGCGTTACGATAGAAGATTTGTCCCCAGATACCGGTTCCATCTCCTGACAGGCGATCGTTCAGCAAGCCGCTAGCGAAACGCTGCGTCTCATAAATCTCTCTTGCCACACCATCATTAATTGCCGGCAGTAGGGTAAGAGAGGTTGCCTCGAATTCCGCAGCGCTGGTGGCAGCATTTAATCCGTCAAATACAGCACCAGGCAAGCGACCATTGGAAACAGCAGCTGTAACAGCCGCGCCAAATACAGAGATATTCGGATCTGCAGACACATTCGCAAGGTCAGCGGCAGTAGGCGTTACTGAAATCGAACCCAGATCGATCTGATAGTCGATCAGGAAATCGTCATCCGCAACATTCACAGTCAATCCGTTATCCGTGAATGTTCCGGTTTCTGACAGAATAGAAATCGGTGCATTCAACGGTAATAATGATGTCTGATTGGTGGAAATGTTCACGACGCTGCCAGCAGCGAAACTCGTATCGCCATCCACCGCAAGACTATCGGTACCCAAATCAAAGGTCAGTGTTCCATCTACGGACAACGATCCATCTAGGTTGCGTGCACCCGATATAGCCACTGTACTAGCCGCGGCTACATCGACTGCGACAGTTCCGACAACATCACCGGCAAGAACGCTTGAACCGTTTGCAAAAGACAAGCTGTCGGTTTGCGCCGAACCAATAAAGTCACCGGTCAGGGTTCCACCATTTTGCACAAAGGTCAGGCCAGATAGAGCAGAGGAAGCATCTACAGCAACGGGACCTATCAAGCTGCCGCTATTGATGAAATTGCCAGTAAAGGCGACATTCTCGATCAGTAACGCAGGACCGGTTTCAGAAGAAATCGCGCCATTGTTCACGATATCATCAGCTACTGTTACGGTCGTACCGGTACCAGCGCCATTGAACAATCGCAAACCGGCAGACGCACCTGAAGCCTGCGCATCGCCGCGGCCAGCAATCGTACCGTCATTAACCAGTGTGAAGCTGCGGACGTCGCCGTCTGTGGTTCCGAGCTGGAATGATACACCGGAACCTGCGACGCCGGCATCAATGGTGCCACTGTTATTCAGCGTAAAGTTATTGGCAGTCCCATCTGCATATGCAGTCCCGTTGCGTTGTACTCCGGTGCCAATAATCGTTCCGCTATTGTTGACCACTAGTCCAGTGCCATCGATGTTCAGCGCCCGGCTGCCCGAACTGATCGTGCCAGCGTTGTTGACAACAGCGCCCGTAAAGTTTCCGCCACCTGCTGGGGTTGCATTGCCGAAGTACAGGCCATTTTGAACACCGGAAATGGTGCCGCCTGCCTGATTTTCAATGGTGCCGTTGAAAGATACACCGTTGACAAAACGGATGCCCGCGGTTGTTCCGCTGTCACCTTCACTATCGATAAGACCATCGTTGGTAATGGTACCGGTAAACAGGCCGGTGGAGCTTCCATCCAGAACGCCTGCATTGCGCGCCCGTTCAAAACGTAACCCGTCGCCCGCGGCGGTTAGGCCAGCAGCAGCAATGCCGCGACCTTGAACCGTACCTGAGTTGTTAATGTCAAAATCATTGCCTGCCGCAGAGAGTTCGACTGAAAACCCAGCGCCTTGATTACCGACACCTGCGTCAATCACACCGTCATTGTTAAGCGTGAAGTCCTGAGCCGTGCTGTCTGCGTAAACAGCACCGTTACGCTGATTTCCTGTACCCAATATGGAGCCAGTATTGTTGATGGTCAGTCCAGTGCCATCGATGTTCAGCGCCCGACTGCCCGAACTGATCGTGCCAGCGTTGTTGACAACACCGCCCGTATGGTCTGCGTCATTGCCAAAATAGAGACCGTTATTTACACCCGAAATAACGCCGGTAGTTTCGTTCGTAAGAGTAGCTTGAAAACCGATACGGTTTGCAAAACGGATGCCGGCTGTTGGTCCGACTGCAGATTCCGAAGCGAAAGTCCCACTGTTAGTGATGTCACCAGAATATACATATTCAGGTGCTAAACCTGGTCCAAAGAAGCGCAGGCCATCGCCAGCAGTTCCGCCTGTTGGGGCAGCTTGTCCGCGTCCTTGTATGATACCAGCATTGACAATCGAACCACTTCGCGGGGCTCCGCCGCCGCCAACTTCAATAGCAATACCGGCGCCCTCGACTCCCGCATCAATCAACCCGGTTGCCGCATTGTTGATCGAGATATTGTTGGATGTCCGGTTGCCATATACGGCGCCATTGCGCTGACTGCCGGTACCGCGAATGATAGCATCATTGTTCAGCGTGGCACCAATACCATCAATATTGACAACTCGTGAATCCGCTTCGAGCAAACCGGTTGCGGCGTTGTTTATAACAGCCCCGGTTGTGCCGGCATTGATCTGAACCGTTTGGGTGACACCCGTGGTACGCAAGGTACCGGCATTGTCGAGAGTGACTGCATTGTTGTTGACCGCTACGACAGGAGCGCCATTTACAGCGCTGGTGACGCCGGACGCCGCGCTGATGGTTTCACCGTCTGCTGCACTGGTCACGGTGACATTGTCACCATCATTGATAATTTGCTGCGCATGCGCTTGTGCTGATGCCAAAATGGCAATCGTTGACGAAGCAACGAGCAGTTTTTTCGACACAGAGCAAGTCGATCCAAGGGGGAATTTAGTCATATTTTTTTACCTTCCAGATTGCGAGATATATTCTCGCGGCACGGCAAGTTCTGAGCGCCGGACCTTCTGGAATGGTGCAATATGCGGTCGAATCCACCTTGTATAATATAAGCTATTGATGACCATCATAAGTAAAAATTATGGCATAACTTATTGTATATTTTGAATAAATATAAGCGCCCCGTTCATATCACGAACGAGTGAAAGCGGCTTTTTTGCGGTAGTCGACGTGTCGTCAGTTTACATGACGGGAATAACATCTCGCGGTGGCTCAGTTCGAATTTTATCGCAAAGCGCGAAAAGAATATGTTCTCGTGGACAGCCTTTCCGGGATAAGAAACCGATCGTACGGTTATAGCCCGGATCTTCAATTGAAACCATGTTCACGTCCGGATTTGCTGCACTCAAAAAACCCTTGGCCAGCGCGGGAATCAAAGTCGATCCAAACCCTTGTGCTATGTAATGCGTAGCCGTCAATAAACTGGTGGCGGCCAGATCCTCAGGCATGTCTATGCCGACATTCTTGTTTTGGCACAGCCGTAGTGTATCTTCGCGCAAACAATGATCTTCATTCAATAATATCAACTCCTCCGCCGGTATCTCCTCAGCGGGCACAGAGTTGCGGTTAGCCAATCGATGGTTTTTGGAAACTGCCAACAAGATGTTTTCCTGAAAGACGGGCGTAAAATTGGTCGATGGACGATCAACCGGGCCGCTGACCATAGCAATGTCAATGCGGCGATTTTCCAGTTCGACCATCAGTTGCTTGGTTGGCGCTTCCCTGAAGATCATCTTCATCCCTTTGCTGAGGCTACTTACTGTGTCCGCAACATAAGGAACAATAAACGGAGCCAATGTGGGAAATATCCCGATCTTCAACGGGACAGACATTGGATCACGATATTCAGCCGCATAGTCAGTAATCTGCCGCGCGGATTTCAGCATATCCTTGGCCGTTGCAATAATACGGTGCCCGGCTTCGGTCGCCATCACCTTTTGATTGGTACGAGTAAAAATCTCTACGCCCAATCGTTCCTCGAGCTTTTTCACTTGAGTCGACAGCGCTGGCTGAGAGACATTGCAAGCTTGAGCCGCTCTTCCGAAGTTGAGATATCGATCAATCGCAGTGATATATTCCAGATCCCGTAATTTCATTTGATTTCTCCAGAGATACCCTCTTTTCGGTAGATGCGACAATAAGGTTACATCCGTCGCTAGAGTGCATCGAGAAAGTCAGTATTTAGAAATACTTACCTACGTAACAGCTTTATTGAAACGCAGCAGCATGGGCGCTCGTTGATAATTTTCTTATGTTGAAATATCCCAAGATAAACATCACCGAAATAGGCGAGTTTGAAGCAGAAAAATCAATGCCAGTCTCTATGACTATCCCATATTTTGTTGCGCAGATTATAGTCAGCGGGAATTCAATTGATTCAAAGCGCCGCTACCCACCTATTCTGAGAACTCTGCGATCTTATGATCATCTGGCTTTTAAGAAATATTCAAACTTTGGTGGGTCCACCCGTTAAAACGGGACTTTCACTCCAGCCCGTCCGCTGTAGCCTGTGTAGTAGCCGCTGATATCGGCATTGCCTTCGATGAACCCGCTGACGCCACCTTCGGAAGCAATATTGAACCCGAATTCGAACCGGCCAAATGTGTTGGACAGCCGGTTGTCAAACACTAACGAAAACTCAATTGGACGCCTACTTGAAAGTGCAAATGTCGTGCGTTATCTGGCACAGCACAACCCAGGCCTATTATCAGAATTCCAGTCGATTCTAGCATTGCGCAAAACTACTTAGTCGGGCTTCATGGCTTCCTACGCAGTGCCCAAATGAATGATGACAGACTTGCAATCACTGCTGCCAAGGCGATGACCATTGATGCATCTAGTAAAACCATAGTGAACCTTTCCTACGAATCATATGAGGCACAGTGTTCATATTTTGTTCTATGTAGGACAGCGTTTTCTAATCTGAGTTCATTCGCAGCCGATACCATCATTATCCCAGTAGAGATGAGAGGCATGTCCTAGTTTTCTTTGCCTTACCGGAGCAGCGTCAGCGGCCTGGGCCGCTGAACAGTTAGGATGATAGATGCTGCCGTTTGCTCGGATCTGTTTTTGGGGGCAGCTCTTCCGTAGTGACAATGACGACCTTGTTTTTTGTCGATATTGCATATGACCACTTTATCCCGAAAGCGGACATTAGGATCTTAATGAGAATCTCTCCTTCAACACATCATCTCTCTCGCTGGTTCTGCAGGCTTTTTCGATATTGAGACGGAGTCACACCGGTGTTTTTCTTAAAGGCATGATTGAAGTTCGCTTTTGATCCAAAGCCGCAATCATAAGCGAGGTTAATAAGGGGCAGCTGGTCGCCACTAACCAAAAGGCATTGCTTGAACGCTTCAATGCGATACCCAGTGATATATTCGTAGAAACTGACTTCTGCCTGAGAGTTGATTACTTCCGACAGCAATCTCTGGTTTATCTGCAGGTGGTTAGCGAGAACCGTCAAGCTCAAATCGCTATCTAGATAGGGTTTGTCCTGAGACATGACCCTTTCAAGCTCTTCAAATAACGAGCTCAATTGCGCCCGATCAGTTTTTTGCTCCGCATTTTTTCTCCGACTTTCGTCAAATCCGATCGTTAAAATCTGCGTATGCAGATAGCCTTGTGTACCAATCCAATAAGTGCCCAATGATAGAAAAAGAAGGAACGGATAGTAGTTTGAGATGTCTAGGCTGTCACCTGTCCGTCGTCAGATAATTTGAGACAGATGACCGGTTAAGCTAGGCGAGTGTTTGGCATCATCTGGTTGATATTAAG
>CANMEE010000001.1:487500-1789891 GCA_947496865.1 uncultured Sphingomonadaceae bacterium | reverse complement strand
TTACGTCACTACGATGATACCAAAACACTGCCATGCTACATAACTAACATCTGTCTATCGATCGCTGACGGGGAACAATGCCATCATCTACAATACCGGTTAATCAAGTTGCCAATAATTTTCTTCAATGGGATTTCACCAATGGAGTAGCATCAACCACGCCTATGAAGTTGCAGAAGCTGGTTTACTTGGCACATGGTTGGCATTTGGCAATCCACGATGAACCATTAATTGAAGAAAGTTTCGAGGCTTGGCCATATGGTCCAGTTGAAGAATTTCTCTATCATATGTTCAAACAGTTCCGTAACAACCCTATTACTGACTATGCAAAAACATGGGTTGGTGGTGAAGAAAAGGCATTTGTTGTTCACGCACAGAATACTCAATTTTTTGAAGTGTTTGACAGGGTGATCCAAAAGTATGGAAACTTCTCTGCATTGCAATTATCGGCACTAACTCATCAACCTGGAACGCCATGGTCCATCACTAAAGCGAATGGGTTGTCCGAAATCTCAAACGATCTGATCCGTGATCATTTTCGCAATTTGGTGGCGAATGGCTGAAAAATCCAAACCCGTTACGATAGACGACCTAGCCGAAGCCAATATTGAGCGTCCAAAGTCCGACAAAAGCGCTAAAGACGAAGCTGTGTTCTTTGCTCACAAGGAATCCATGCAAAAAGCCGAACTGGGACTAGTCGGATCAGTTTGGGGCTCAAACTCTGAAAAACCTGGTAACATTGCAGCTATTGTGGCCATAGTTTTGTTAGTTTTCGTTGGTGTACTGCTATTCCAGTACAATGAATGGGAAAAGTTTTCAGACACTTTAGCGGTCATGATGAGTACGATCACACTAATCCTTGGATATTTGTTTGGAAGCAGTAGCAAAGATTGATCAATCAAATCGACGAGATCCGCCCCTAAGGAGTTTGTCATTGGACGGAGTTACACTTGAGACGTGTCGTCGTGACAACGTGCCAATGTCCGCGTTCAACGCAAAACGGAAACTGAGTATCAAAGATTTCTAATCAAATTTATAGCATTCAATTGGATACTAATTTCATCAAGATTTGACCCAATGTCGGAAACGTAACCGGCCACTTGTTCCGCATTTGCCTTCGCGGACTGCCCTTTGATGGAAAACTCATGCGCATCTTCCAGCCGCGCGGTTATCAATGCAAACAACCCCGCTTGTATTTTTACCGGATCAATCTCGTCTTCGTTTGCCATGTTTCAACCCATGCTCGACTTTGCGGGTAAGTCCATATGCAGCTTTTACAAATGTACAGATAAACGACTGGACTTCGGTGCTTGTTCGAGCATTGCTGTTCGTGTCGCGACCAATGATCACGACGAGCCGCCCGCTCTGTTTAGCGATCCGCGGCTCGGGTCAGTGGAAGCGTTGGAACCTTCAGCGCCAAACTAGAGATCATTGATGTTATCGCCGAAATCAAAGCCACAAACCAAATCGACAAAAGTCGTTGCACTGCTATCGCGAACCAAAGGCGCAACTCTCACTGATATCTGCAAGGCGACAAACTGGCAGCAACATAGCGTCCGTGCATTTCTAACCGGCCTGCGAAAGAAAGGCCACATTCTCGCACGCGAACAGCGGGGTGATGACGGCACCGCCTATCGCATCACACAAAATCCAGGTGATCAAGAAGCCAAAGGTTCAGTATGACCACGCTGGACAACCGATTGGCTGAACTAACAACGATGCCTCCTGCCCAGCTGCGGTCTGCCTGGCGGGATACCTTTAGGTCGCCAGCACCCGATATCGGGCCTGACCTTCTTCGGCGTGGTATCGCCAACCGGCTGCAGGAACGTGTCCACGGTAGCCTGACTGGTGCTACCAAACGTGAGATCGAGCGGCTTCGCAAGCGCGTCGAGCGAACCGGCAAAGCTAGTCACATGCATGCGATATCACTCAAGACCGGAACAAGACTTGTCAGATCATGGAACGGTAAGAGCTATCACGTGCTTGTTTGTGACGATGGCTTTGAGTTTGAAGGCCGACATTATGCAAGCCTCAGCCATATTGCCCGCGAGATCACCGGAGCCCATTGGTCCGGCCCTCGCTTCTTCGGATTGAAAAAGCGAAGCGGGTACAAGCCGAAGGTACGTGCAAATGGTTGACCGTGCAAAACGGAAGCGCTGCGCGATCTACACCCGCAAATCGACCGAAGATGGTTTAGAGCAAGATTTCAACAGTCTCGATGCACAGCGAGAAGCATGCGCCGCCTATATTTTGAGCCAGGCTAGCGAAGGCTGGGAAGCAGTACCTGAGCTTTATGATGACGGCGGGTGGTCTGGTGGAAACATGGATCGTCCTGCCCTCGTCCAACTGCTTGATGATGTTAAAGCCGGTAGAATCGATATCATTGTCGTCTACAAGGTTGATCGACTTACTCGTGCGTTAGCCGACTTTGCGAAGATTGTTGAGATACTGGATGAGAATGAAGCAAGCTTCGTGAGTGTCACGCAATCATTCAACACCACCACCAGCATGGGACGCCTAACACTCAACGTCCTGCTTTCCTTCGCCCAGTTCGAACGCGAGGTAACCGGCGAACGCATTCGCGATAAAGTAGCTGCTTCCAAGAAGAAGGGTATGTGGATGGGCGGCGGTGTTCCATACGGATATGATGTTGAAGATCGTCAACTCATAATCAATGAGACTGAAGCTGAAACGGTGCGGCTTGTTTTTGAGCGGTATGCGCAGCTCAAATCGGTACCACAGCTGGTTGATGAGCTAGCGGCAAAAGGTATTAGGACAAGGATCCGCATCTTCAATTCCGGACGGGTTGCTGGTGGCATCCACTTTAAGACCGGTACCTTGACCCATCTCCTCCAGAACCCAGTCTATGTTGGAAAGGTCCGGCATAAAGACAAAATCTACAATGGCGCACATCAACCGATCATCTCGAATGAGTTGTTTGATCGTGTTCAATCCATCTTTGCAGAAAACCGGCGCGATAACGCTTCTGGCAAGAAGAGCCATAACCCCAGTCTGCTGACGGGCATCATCACCGATCCTGATGGCAAGCCGATGAACCCAACCCATGCGAAGAAGGGTTCGAAGCGCTATCGCTACTATGTCACACGAACGCTACCTGGTGATGAATCTGACAAGTGGCGAATGCCAGCAGGTGAAATTGAACGATTGGTTATTGATGCGATTGCCAGACAGTTGGTGAAGGGCAGTTGCAAAGGAACTGACGAAGCAAGGGAAATGGCAGCTCAGCTAAGCCAAGATCGCCAAACCTCAATCGATCTGCCCGCAATGTCTATCTGTGAACAACGAGCATTGTTGCTCGATTACAAAACTCGAGTTTCAATCAACAGCGAAACAATCCAAATCGAGATCACTCCTCCAAATCTGGATCAACCGGTCAAGCTTTCGATTGAAGCTAAACTGGTAAACCGAGGATCAGATGTGAGATTAGCAATTGCACCAGACAATGGACCAATCAAACGTGATCCCGATCCGGTTTTGCTAAGACTGATTGCTCATGCCTTTGCAGCGCAGGATCTTCTGGTTCGCGGAATATCCTCTCCGATGGTCAATCACTACAAACAGCGACATTTGCAGCAGCTTGTTAGGTTAAGTTTTATGGCACCAGATATTATCTCTGCGATTGTCGATGGAACACAACCTCCTGATCTGACCGGACGCAAGATCATGCGTATCAACAAAATCCCATTAGACTGGGCCGGACAGCGCAAGATGTTCGGGTTCGCTTCCGCCTAAAACCTTCCCATATCCACAAGTGCATCTGGACTCCAATATTTGGGCCGTCGAGACACTTGGCCATTTCACCCCCATATCGTGGACGACAAATGGTCTCTGGCGACAATCCCCAAGTCTCATCTGCTGCTAACCGACGGAAAGATAGAGATAAATCTCTTATACCGTTTACCGTTTGCGAGACTTTGAAAACTTAGGAAAAAAGTGGTGCCCGAAGGCGGATTCGAACCACCGACACAGCGATTTTCAGTCGCTTGCTCTACCAACTGAGCTATTCGGGCAACGGGCGGGATGAATGGACCCACCGAATTGGAAGCGTCGCTATAGGCGGGCCTTGCATGGCTTGTCCAGCCTAAAAATAGCCGTTTTTTCAAGCATGTTCAGGACTCACCGTCGCGACCGGTATCTCCTGCAAAATGATCAGCCAGTTGGTCTGGTGAAACCGGCGCTCCGGCGACTTTATAACCCTCACCCAACCATTGCAGCAGATCGCGATCTTTGCACCCTGCACTGCAGAAAGGCCCGAATTCTGGCGACTTTGGTTTGCGGCAGACCGGGCATTTCGAGGCGCGTGTGCTGGGCAAGGCCTAACTCTGACCAACCAGATTGGGGAAGACCGCGAAAACGAAAATCATCGCGACCGCCAAGGGTGCCAGCCAAGCAATCAGAAAGCGCCACAATCCAAATATCGCGCCGTCCAAACCGGTTTCTGCTTGCACTAACTTCTTATCAGCACGCCAGCCGATGAAGACCGCAGTTAAAAATGCCGTGACCGGAAGCAATATTTTCGAGACCAGATCATCAATGGCATCAAAGATACTCTTGTCTTCAAACAGCGGGATAAAACCAAGCGGGCGAACGTCGCTCCAGACATTCAGCGATAACGCGCAGGCAACACCGATAAGGAATATGACACCGCCCACCAGCAAGGCCGAAAAACCACGCCTCCATTCAAACCGCCGCATCGCCCAGGCGACCACACCTTCCAGCAGGGATATCGAGCTGGTCAAAGCGGCAAAAAAGATTAGGACGAAGAATAACAGCCCCACCAGCGAACCGGCTGGCATGGTGTGAAACGCGATCGGCAGTGACTGGAAAACCAGGGTCGGTCCTGCCGCTACATCCAGACCAACAGCAAACACGATAGGGAAAATCATTAGGCCGGCGAGAAGAGCCACACCGGTGTCTGCAAATGCGATCATGCCGGCCGTGGGGGCCAGCTTGGTTTCCCGTGATACATAACCGCCATAAGTGATCAGCGCAGCCGACGCCACACTCATCGAGAATAGCGCCTGCCCCAAGGCATCATTGACAACCGCCGGAGATAATTTCGAGAAATCAGGGGTAAATAGAAAAGCAACAGCCTTGGCAAATTCTCCGGTAAAAGCGCCATAAAGCGTGATCAGGACGAGAAGCACAAAAAATGTCGGCATCAGATAGGTGGCCGCTTTCTCAATCCCGTCGGTGACGCCGCGCGCGACAATCCAGATTGTGATGACCATGAATATCGTGTGCATGCCGAGCAACATGGGAATATTTGCAAATAGATCGGTCATGCGACTGGGGATGGTTTCAGGACTTTCGCCCGCCAATGCGCCCGCAAACGGATCACCGGAAAACACAGCGCCCAGAAAATCCATGCTCATTACGCCCACATAATAGAGCACCCAACCGGCCACGACGCTGTAGAAGGTAAGAATCAGGAAGGCATTGAGAATTCCGATGCCGCCAAATATCCCCCAATTTTTGCTGACGTTTGAATCTTCGGCGACCTTTACGACGCTATGATAAGCATCGCTGCGGCCATGACGGCCGATCAGAATTTCAGATAAAACCATCGGCAGGCCGATGAGAACGATACATCCGATGTAAACGAGCACAAACGCCCCGCCGCCATTTTCGCCGGCCAATGTGGGAAAGCGCCAGATATTACCGAGACCAACCGCTGCACCCACCGCTGCCAAAATAAAGGCGGTCCGCGATGACCAACCTTCGCCGGTTGGTACTGCTGATCCTGCCATATCTGAAACTCCCCTATAATCCTATGCGCCGCCTCAGCGGCTTAGTTTCTTTGTACCTAGCCTCTCAACAACATCGGGCCAAGTGGTTTTCCAGCAAAGATGTGAACATGCAGATGGGGGACTTCTTGATGCCCGTCCTGACCGATATTGGCGAGCAGCCGATAGCCCGGTTCGACCATGCCGGCGGCGCGTGCAACATGCCCTACGCCTCTTACAAAACCAGCAATCTCGGACTCACTTGCGGTCGCTGAAAAATCGTCCCAGCTGACATATTTTCCTTTTGGGATCACCAATATGTGATGGGGGGCTTGCGGATTGATATCGTGAAAAGCGAGGACATGGTCATCCTCATAAACCGTCTTATTGGGTATTTCGCCGCGCAATATCTTAGCGAAAATATTCTGGTCATCATAAGGCTGGGTTGCATCAATCGCCATGGATCAATCCTTTCTGGACGCTTTTTCGACTATGCCGGACAGACCTTCGCGACGCGCAAGCTCAGTCAGTACGTCATCAATCGAAAGATCCATATCGGCGAGCAAGACCATCATGTGAAACAAAAGGTCCGCTGCCTCCCCCGTCATAGCGGTCTTGTCATCCTGTACTGCGGCGATCACCGCTTCAACCGCTTCCTCACCTAGCTTCTCAGCCATTTTGGCGCGGCCCTTTACATGCAGGCTGGCGACGTAACTGTCATTAGGATCAGCGTCACGGCGCTGATGGATGGTTGCTTCCAGCTTTTGCAAGATATCTATCATGGTAACCCATCTGCGCGAGCAAAGGGACGGGCGTCAAGTCTTTGCGTCGCATTGGCCCCTATTATACAAAGGAAAGGGCCGTCTAATCCCCCGATGACGACCCTTTCATGGTGCTGCGAGATCAAGGATCTGCGCACCAATGGCGACGAATATATGTTATTTTTTTCGTTTCCTGCGGGCCGCGAAACGTCCGGCGACCAGGCCCGCGACGCCGAGCGCAAGCATCAGCATGTTAGAAGGTTCCGGGACGGGCGTGCCGCCAGATGAAGAACCGCCAGACGATGAACTGGCTGATATGTTGATAGGAGAGGTGCTGGGAGGGTTTTTGACGCCAAAGCTGGACGATGCCCATCCAGAGCTACCCCAGCCCGAAACATGCCAGCCGCCAGAGCTACTCCAGCTACTTCCTTCGTTATCATTATGGGTGTGCCAGGTCGCATGTGCCGGGGACGCGGTAACCCAACTAATAGCAGCCAGACCACTCAACGTTGCTAATTTGGGAAAATTCATGGGCAAACCTCGGGGCGTTGGTCAAAAACTAAAATAGCTTCAATATACAGCTAAGCAATTTTCTTGCCAAAATCGTGAGGTCCCTGCTGTCCAACCATCGCAATAGTTAACGAATTTTGCATAGTGTGAAAAATGTAAGTTAATCCGACATTTACCATGATAGCTTATGTCTCAATATGGGACATATTACAGTGTCTATACTCTAACGAAATCGAAAAGGAGAAGCCATGCGACCTCTCCTTTCAAACTGTATATACTGGCCAATAGTCAGTCTGTTGGCTTGTCTTTGCGCCGACGCCGCAGCAACCGACCGGCAGCCAAACCGCCTACGCCCAAACCAAAGAGTACCATCACGCCAGGTTCTGGAACAGGTGTTCCGCCGGTTGAGCCCGTTGAACCGGTGGATCCACCGAAGCTGGATGAGCTGCTCGACGAGCTGCTGGAGGATGAACTGCTGCTGGAACTGGACGAGCTGCTTGATCCGCCAAAGCTAGACGAACCGCCCGTCGATGTGGAAACGCCGCCGGTTGAAGTCGATACACCGCCAGTGGATGTCGAAACACCGCCTGTTGACGTCGAAACGCCGCCGGTGGAGGTGGATACACCGCCCGATGATGTCGATATATTACCGGATGACGTCGATGTTGATCCGCCAGTAGATGTGCTGGAGAAACCGCCGGTAGATGTAGACGTTGAACCGCCGGTAGATCCAGAGCTGGTGCCCCCGCCGGTCGAGGTAGAGGTGGATCCGCCGCTGGTTGACGATCCGCCAGAAGATGTTGAGGTAGAACCGCCCGTGCTGGTTGAACTTACACTGCCGCTGCTGCCGCCAAATCCGGACGAACCGCCTTTACCGCCTGTTGATCCTCCACGACTGGAAGAACCGCCTGTACTGGAAAAGCCGCCGCCTTTGCCGTCCTGTGAAGCTGCATTGCCGGATTGCGTCGGATAAATCGCATTTGCCGGAACCGCTGCCATGGCAAATGCCGATACTGTGCCAATTATGACCGTACGAACAATTTTCATCTTATCCCTCACCTCGCCCAATGGGCTTTTCCGTTTTCAAACAGGCCATTCAGCGGGATCATCCCGCCAATGGTTTAGAAATCGTTAATGGAAATATAAGATTAATATTGTGTAAAAATAAATGGTTAACAAAAGCTTTTTTCAAACTGTCTCAGTTTGATGCAAGTTGAGACCATATCTTAACTATCGTGGCGCGCGGGCAGTCCTGCATCCCGCAGCGCATCATGCGCTTCGGCGACGCTGTGCTGTCCAAAGTGAAAGATCGAGGCTGCGAGCACGGCATTGGCGCCACCCTTGATCACACCGTCAACCATATGGGCAAGGTTGCCGACACCGCCGCTGGCCACCACCGGAATGGATACCGCATCAGCAATTACACGGGTCAGCGACAGGTCATAACCATCGCGAGTGCCATCACGGTCCATAGAAGTGACCAACAATTCCCCTGCCCCCAGTTCAGCCATGCGGACAGCATGTTCCAATGCATCAATCCCGGTGGATGTACGGCCCCCATGGGTAAATATTTCCCAGCGTCCTTCTGCAACCTTCCGCGCATCAATCGAGGCCACCATGCACTGGCTGCCAAAGCGACCAGCAATATCACTGACTACCTCAGGCCGCGTCACGGCTGCACTATTGACCGCGACCTTGTCTGCCCCAGCCATCAGCAGTGCCCGGGCATCATCCGCTGTCCGGACCCCGCCGCCAACAGTGACCGGCATGAAGCAAACTTCCGCCGTTCGTCGCACCACATCAATTATCGTATCGCGCTTTTCATGACTCGCGCCGATATCCAGAAAGCAGAGTTCATCTGCGCCCGCCGCATCATAGGCCCGCGCTTGCTCAACCGGGTCGCCCGCATCTTGCAGGTCAACGAAATTGACGCCCTTGACCACACGGCCACCGGCAACATCGAGACAAGGTATGACGCGGATACGGACGGCCATAGCTATCGATTGGCCATTGCAATGGCTGTCGCCAGATCGAGCCGTCCATCATAGAGCGCGCGACCGGTAATCACGCCTTCTATTCCCTCGGGCGCATGCAGGCCCAGCATGTGAATATCGTCCAATCCCTTGACGCCGCCGCTGGCAATAACCGGAATATCAACAGAGCGGGCTAGATCGACTGTCGCTTCAATATTGCAACCGGTCAGCATGCCGTCGCGACCCACATCGGTGAACAAAAGAGATGCTACACCGGCATCCTCAAAGCGCCGCGCCATATCGATAACACTGACTTCCGACACATCGGCCCAGCCTTCAGTGGCAACCATATTGTCTCGGGCATCCACGGCCACGACAATGCCGCCTTCATATGCTTTTGCCATGTCACGGACAAATTCGGGGTCTTTCAGCGCTGCCGTACCGATCACTAGCCGGGCCACGCCCAATTCGAACCAGCGCTCTACCGTTTCCCGGTTTCTGATCCCGCCACCAAGCTGCACATAGCCCGGGAAGCTGGCAACAATCGCTTCAACCGCTTCGGCATTGCGGGGCGAACCCGCAAAAGCACCGTCAAGATCGACGACATGAATATGCTCTGCGCCGGCCTTGGAAAACATATCCGCTTGCTCTGCCGGGTTATCACCATAGACGGTAGCGCGATCCATATCGCCTTCGGCGAGACGCACAACTTCGCCAGATTTCAGGTCGATGGCAGGAAATACAATCATGGTTTCCACTCCAAAAAGCGTTTCAGGAAGGCCAGCCCATAGGTCTGGCTTTTCTCAGGATGAAATTGCACACCGACGATATTGTCGCGGCCAATGGCCGATACCAGTGTCCTCCCGTGATGGGTGGTGGCAAAAATGTTGTCCGCATTTGCCGCTTCAAAATGGTAGCCGTGTAGATAATAGGCTTCCCCCGCTTCGAGCAGGTCGTGGCCGCCAGTCGGCGTCACATCATTCCAGCCCATATGCGGAATTTTAATATCTGCCGATGGCACTTCGATCGCTTGAACCGTGCCAGCGATCCAGCCCAGACCCTTGTGTTCGCCGAATTCGATGCCCTTGTCAGCCAATAGCTGCATTCCGACACAAATACCCAGAAACGGCACCGCATCTTGTAGGATACGCTGCTCCATCGCTGCGATCATACCATCAATGCTCGCCAAGGCATCGCGACAAGCGCCAAAAGCGCCGACACCGGGCAAAATGATTCGATCCGCGGTCGCGACAACATCCGGATCCGCAGTCACTATCACCCCGGACGCGCCGGTCGCGATCAGCGCATTATGTACGCTGTGTAGATTGCCGGCGCCAAAATCGATAAGCGCAATGGTTTCAGCCACCAAGCTGGCCCTTGGTTGAAGGAATAGCGTCCCCCTTGCGTGGATCACGCTCTACCGCTTGCCGCATAGCACGGGCAAAGCCCTTGAAAATACTTTCCGCAATATGGTGGTTATTCTCTCCATAAAGCAGTTCGATGTGCAGCGTAATGCCCGCCGCATCGGCCACGCTGTGGAACCAGTGCTTGAACAACTCGGTGTCCATCTCACCGAGCCGTTCCTGCGAAAAAGCTGCCTTCCACACCAGCCATGGCCGGCCTGAAATGTCCAGTGCAACCCGGCTCAGCGTCTCGTCCATCGGGGAATAGGTGCTGCCATAGCGCACGATCCCAGCCTTGTCGCCGAGAGCCTGATGGATCGCCTGACCTACCGCAATGGCGCTGTCTTCGGTCGTGTGGTGCTGGTCGACGTGCAGGTCGCCTTTGATCTTTAGTTTCAGATCAATCAACGAATGGCGCGAAAATTGTTCGATCATATGGTCGAGGAAACCGATGCCCGTCGACACGTCATATTGCCCACTACCGTCAAGATTTAACTCAACGAAAATCTCGGTTTCTTTGGTGTTTCGCTCTATTGTCGCTGTTCTCATAGGTGATGCCTATAAAGGCTGGATTTTATCAGGCAAGAATTTCGCTACAGAATCAGAAATATCACAGTCGACGAAAATTGTTCAAATGCCCTTGACCCTGCCCCGCGTTCGCGCCACGAAGTAAGAATGAACGATAGCGCCCCTGATAGCCTGATTCCTTATGATGAGATAGTCCAGGAAGCCTTGCGTGCTGTGGTGGGCCGGGTGCTGGGTGAAGTGGAGGCCAATGGCCTGCCGGGCGAACATCATTTTTACATCACGTTCAAGACCCGCGCGCCGGGTGTGGATATACCCGATCACCTGATGGCGAAATTTCCAGACGAGATGACGATTGTGCTACAGAATCGCTATTGGGACTTGTCGGTCAGCGAAGACCGGTTTCAGGTGGGATTGAGCTTTAATCAGATTAGCTCGATGTTGCATATTCCATTCGCGGCGATCACGTCCTTTGTCGATCCAGCTGTAGATTTTGCGCTGCAATTTCAGGTGGATGAGGTAGAAGGCGATCTGGACGTGCACGAACCGGCACATAATGATGGCGCACAAGAACCAGTTGAAGTCGTCGATGATGGATCCAACGTGGTGACGGTGGACTTCGGCAAGAAGAAGTAGCTGCCTCATGGCAGGCTCCTCTTCAGAAACCACGCGCACCGAAACCGACAGCATTGGCCCGATACAAGTCCAGAAAGACGCCTATTGGGGCGCGCAGACTCAGCGCAGCATCGAGAATTTCCCCTTTCCTCGCCATGAACGCATGCCGATCCGACTTATTCACGCGCTGGCCACAATCAAACAAGCCGCGGCGCGGGTAAATGGCATTCACGGGCTCGCCCCTGAAATTGCCGGTGCAATCATAAACGCCGCGGAAGAAGTACGCTCTGGCGCTTTCGATACGCAGTTTCCGCTGACAATCTGGCAGACAGGGTCCGGCACCCAATCGAACATGAATGTCAACGAAGTGATTGCCGGTATTGCCAATGAAAGTCTGACCGGCACGCGCGGCGGCAAAGAGCCCGTCCATCCGAACGATCACGTCAATCGCGGCCAGTCATCCAACGACAGCTTTCCCACCGCCATGCATGTTTCAGCCACGCTGGCACTCGAAGTAGAGCTGTTTCCGGCGCTGGAACAATTACATGATGCGCTCGCGCAAAAAGCGCAGGATTGGCAAGCGATTGTCAAGATTGGTCGCACCCATTTACAAGATGCAACCCCATTGACGCTGGGGCAGGAATTTTCCGGCTATGCTGCGCAATTGGTCACTGCGCGCGACCGGATCGAGGCAGTGTTGCCACGGCTCTATCAACTTGCCCAAGGAGGCACAGCAGTTGGAACCGGCATCAACGCACCGGAGAATTTCGGTGAACATATGGCCCGCGAGATTGCCAAAATCACGGGATTCAAATTCGCCTCATCCCCAAATAAATTTGCCGAACTGGCCGCCCACGATACTATGGTAGAGCTGTCCGGTGCGCTGAATACCCTCGCGGTGTCACTAAATAAAATTGCCAATGATATCCGTTTACTAGGTTCTGGACCGCGCTCAGGCCTGGGCGAGCTCAACCTGCCTGCCAATGAACCGGGCAGCTCGATCATGCCGGGCAAGGTTAATCCCACCCAATGCGAAATGCTAACAATGGTCGCCGCGCAAATTATCGGCAATCATCAGGCGGTAACCGTAGGTGGGATGCAGGGTCATTTGGAGTTGAATGTTTTCAAACCGATGATCGCGGCCAATGTCCTGCGTTCTATCGAAATCGCTTCTATCGGTATGTCGAGTTTTGCCGCGCGTTGCGTCGATGGATTAGTAGCCAATGAGGCGCGTATTGCCGAACTGGTCGAGAATAGCCTGATGCTCGTCACCGCGCTGGCACCTGTAATCGGCTATGATGACGCCTCCAAAATTGCCAAGCATGCGCATAAGCAGGGAGTGACCTTGCGGGCAGCTGCACTGGAATTGGGACTGGTTGACGCAGATACCTATGATAGCCATGTTAAACCGAAAAATATGGTATAAGTTAGAATAGCATAGCTTAACTATCGCAACACGGGGCCGCGCAGGAAAAACATGGACGATCCAATTGATGAATCGCTAAATGCCGTCGATATTTTGGCCCGGCAGCTTTTGAGCATGTGGGAGCAGACGGTGTCCCTGCTCCCTAGCCTTGCAATTGCATTGGTCGTGCTATTCATCACCTGGATAACAGCGCGCTTTGCCACGCGCATTGCCGATAAACTTACTGATAAAACCAATATGCGCGCTTCGCTGCAGGAACTGGTCGAAACCATCGTGCGCCTTGCGATTTGGATCGTGGGGCTAATGTCGACGCTCACGATATTATTGCCCGGCCTTACTCCGACCAGTCTGGTTGCGGGTCTTGGCTTTGGCGCGGTTGCCATTGGCTTTGCGTTTCAGGATATTTTCGAAAATTTCATGGCCGGCATCTTGATCATGATCCGCGAAAAGATGCGGATAGGCGACTATATTGAGTGCGAAGGCGTGGAAGGGGTTGTCGAGAGTATCGCGTTGCGTGAAACCCATGTCCGGCGCAACAACATGGAACTCACTATCATTCCCAATTCGATCCTTTTCAAAAATCCGGTCAAAATTCTGACGGATCAAGAAAAACGCCGCCATGAAATCATCGCCGGCGTATCCTATGATACCGACTTGGAAGTTGCGAAAGATGTTATCCTGAAAGCCGTTCAGTCGGCAGAACAGGTAGATATGGAAGAGCGGATTGATGTCTTTGCTTGCGAGTTCAATTCCAGCTCGGTCGACTTTAAAGTTCGCTGGTGGTCCGGCTCCAAACCGCGCGCGATGCATGAAAGCCGCGACAATGTTATTCGCGCGGTAAAGCGCGCGCTGGATGATGCGGGTATCGAGATCCCGTTCCCATATGTTACACATACATTCAAGGAACCTGTGCCTCTGGCTAGAAAGGAGTAAAACCATGTCACTCATCCGAAACGTCGCTACCGCACTCGTGGGAAATGAAGCGCGTAAGCGCGGCAAAGGCAACGGGTTACTCGGCTTTGGGGTCGGTGTGTTGGCCGCGCGTATCGCAACTCGTTCGCTACCAGGCGCGCTGCTAGTGGGCGGCGCTATGGTTGCTAAGGCGCTCTATGACCGGTCAAAGGAGGAGCAAGCAGAGCTTCCGGCATCCGATCAGGTCATCGATATTGTGGGCACACCCACTCCAACCGACAGCGCGAAAGTCTAAACCGCACCCTGCCATTCCTTGACCGCTTCAATCGGGAAGGTCAGCATCAGAACATTGAGTGTCAGATTGTCACGAATGGCATAGAGCGCGATTAGCTCGAAAATCACCGCAATCGTGACTGTCCACTTCACAGGCATCCGCCATGCTGCGAAAAAACCCAGCGTCATCCATCCGATATCTGCCATCGAGTTAACAATGCTGTCCCCGGAATAGCCAAAGGCAAAGGTCGCCTCGCGATAGCGATTGATAATAATCGGCGAGTTTTCGAGAATCTCCCAGAACCCCTCGATAAAAACCGCCAAGCATAAAGCTAGACCTAAACGCGCCGCCTCTGGACGCTTGCGAAACAACCAGTATCCGAGACCGTAAAATAAAAAACCGTGGATGATATGGCTGAACGTATACCAATCAGCGAGATGTTGGCTATTCTCTGCCGACTGCACTGCGCCGTGCCAAAGCTTCACATTGCCGCATTCGCAAATCGGCGGCCGATCCATCCCGAATAATATCGCCAAAGTGAGTATCGCTATACTGGCTGCGACTAGTATGTAGTTGCGTGATATGATCGTCATGGAGCCCCCAGATTATATAAGCAACACAGCAGTATCAGTTCAGGATTGCAAGACCGATAAATGAAAACCAAATTGTAAGAAGAAAAACGAGTCCGGATTTTCAAATTATTGAAACAATCACAATTGCTTGAAGGTCAGGCCTCAATCAGAATCGTTAATGATAAGCTCCATAGCAGCCACCACCGTTGCAATTGTTTTTTCGCCGAGAAGCTCGTCGACCTTTGCGCTGGTTTGATCCGTTGTCGAGGTGGCTTTCTGAACCGTTTCAGAGCCAAATGGGGTCAGCTTCAACAACCACGCGCGACCATCGCTATCATCGCGTAGCCTTGCAACCATTTTGAGATCAATGAAACGGCGCACCATGGCGGTGATTGCGGAATCATTGAGACCAAGTTCTGTCGCCAATCTGGTTTGGCTAGTGGTTTCTTCGGATGCTATAATGGCAAGAGCAGACATTTGGGCGGTTGTAACGCCAGCAACTTCGAGCAACCGTCGATCCGATCGTTTCTTGAGGATATGTGCAGCAATCTGCAATCGGGAATAGAATCTAAGGTTTTTTGCCGGCATGTCGCATATGCTAACGCGTTTCTGGCCATATGGGAACTATTTATAGGTTCATATGTGAATTAAAATTTTTCACCATTAAGGTGCTTCAGGGCAAAATTGTCAGATTTATCGTCATATATCATCAAGATTGCCATCTAGGTGGATTATGATATAGTTCAATACTGAACTAATTAACGACTCGTGCTTTTTTCAACCCCTATCGGACATGACTGTCCAAACAGCCTAGAAAAGGAACAATAATGACCCATGATCCCAATGATTCCGAAATGAATGATCTGCGAATGTCTGATAGCGGGCGGGTCCTGTATGATCGCGTGAAGCGCTTTGTTGCTGAGGAAGTCGATCCGATCACCGAGCAATATTTCGCCATGGGTGAAGGCCGTGAAGATCGGTGGAGCTATGTTCCCGGGCAATTGGAATTGCTGGAAGGCGTGAAAAACAAGGCGCGGGAGCAAGGGCTTTGGAATTTCTTTCTGCCGGACGCGGAATCAGGGGAAGGGCTTAAAAATCTGGACTATGCGTTTATTGCTGGCGTGTTGGGTCAAAACCCCTTGGCCTCGGAGTGTATGAATTGCAGCGCGCCCGACACTGGCAATATGGAAGTGCTGGAGCGTGTTGGCACGCCTGCACAAAAGAAAGAGTGGCTCGTGCCCCTGCTCGAAGGCAAAATTCGCTCCGCTTTTGCAATGACAGAGCCCGGTCACCCATCATCAGATGCGCGGAACATTCGGACAGAGGCCGTTCTGGAAAAAGGCGAATGGGTGATTAACGGCGAAAAATTCTACATTTCCGGTGCTGGCGATCCGCGGTGCAAAATCATGATCACCATGGTTCGGACCAACCCAGATGGCCCAAGCCACTCGCAGCAATCACAAATCCTGGTACCTATTGATACGCCGGGTGTTGAGATCGTCGGACCGATGCACGTCTTTGGTGATGACGATGCGCCACATGGTCATATGCACATTAAATTCAACAATGTTCGGGTACCGGAAGAAAACATCCTGTTGGGTGAAGGGCGTGGTTTCGAAATATCTCAGCTCCGTCTTGGGCCTGGACGTATTCACCACTGCATGCGTTCGGTTGGTGTTGCAGAAAGAGCCCTGGATTTGATGATCCATCGCGGCGGCAGCCGGGAAGCCTTTGGTCAGCCTTTGGCCTTGCTTGGCAAAAACCTCGAAGTCATTTCACGCGCCCGTATCGATATTGAGGCTATGCGCCTGATGGTTCTTAAAGCGGCCAAGGCAATGGATGTCATGGGCAACAAGCAAGCCCGCGTCTGGGTTTCCATGGTCAAGGCATATGTGCCTGAGATAACATGCCGTATCATCGATGAAGCGATTCAAATTCATGGCGCCGCTGGTGTATCGCAATGGACACCGCTGTCCCGCATGTATGCCAATCAAAGAACCTTGCGCCTCGCCGATGGTCCAGATGAAGTCCATCATATGGTGGTCGGCCGGAACGAGATGGGCAATGCAGGTTACAAGCCACAGCGATAGGCTTGTTTCATAATAATCAAAAAAGGCCGGATGTCATGTCCGGCCTTTTTTATGCCTGAACTATCGATCGATTAGTTTGAACAACAAATATAGTTCACGACATTAGAGTTGTGGCGGCTTTATCCCGAAAGCGGATTTTAACGCGAAGTCAGTGATGCACAAAATTTTACTTCACCAAATTTTCTGACGCGGCCTATTGCCATTGGTGTATTACCAACATATATCACCTGAAGAGATTTTTGGAGGACAGTGATGTTAGATTTGCGTGAAGTTACCCATATTTATCCCAATGGAACCAAGGCGCTTGATAATGTAACCCTGTCGATACCAAAAGGTATGTTTGGTCTGCTGGGACCAAATGGAGCTGGCAAATCCACCCTTATGCGGACCGTAGCAACACTGCAAACACCGACGCACGGTAGCATACAATTTGACGACATAGATATTTTGAAAAACCCTGAAAGCCTTCGTGAGCGACTGGGTTATTTGCCACAGGATTTTGGCGTCTATCCGCGCGTCTCTGCCTATGACATGTTGGAGCACATGACCGTGCTAAAAGGCATTGCATCAAAAGCAGATCGCAAGGCAACGGTCGAAACTTTGCTGAACCAGACCAATTTGTGGGACGTGCGCAAAAAAGCCATTGCCGGTTTCTCCGGTGGCATGCGCCAGCGCTTTGGTATCGCTCAGGCGCTGATCGGGAACCCAGAACTGATCATCGTTGATGAACCCACCGCCGGTCTTGATCCTGAAGAACGCAATAGATTTCTAAACCTGCTCGCCGAAATTGGTGAGAATGTTGTCATCATTCTATCAACCCACATTGTCGAAGATGTCGCCGATCTATGCCCCAAAATGGCTGTTATTGCCAACGGCCGCATTCAGTTGGAAGGCGCACCGCTCGATCTTATCGGCAAGACCAAGGGAACAATCTGGTCCAAAACGATAAAGCGCGAGGAACTAGACGCCTATCGCGCGAAATATGAGGTCATTTCGACCCGCCTATTCGCGGGCTCCACGATCATCCATATATTGGCGACGAACAATCCGCGAGACGGTTTTGCTGCTGTCGAAGGAGGGTTGGAGGATGTTTATTTCTCGACTCTCGCCGCGACCCGCCGGGATACCGCTGATTCTTCACAAGCAGCTTAAACGGAGAAACGGGTATGTTCGCTAAGATTGCTGCTTTCGAGCTTCGCTATCAATTTAAAAATCCGGTCTTCTGGGTTGTCTCGATATTATTTTTCTTGCTCACTTTCGGCGCCATGACCGTCGATGGTATCTCGATTGGCAGTGGCGGTAACGTGAATGCCAATAGCCCGATTGCCATTGTGCAAATTCACCTCATTCTAACATTATTCTTCATGTTCGTGACGACTGCCTTTGTTGCCAATGTCATTGTCCGGGATGATGAAAGCGGCTTCGGACCGATGGTCCGCTCGACACGCGTAAAGAAATTCGATTATCTATTTGGGCGCTTCACTGGTGCTTTCATGGCGGCCAGCATTGCGTTTCTAACGGTACCATTTGCGATCTGGTTAGGCTCGCTCATGCCTTGGCTCGATCAAGAAACTATTGGACCGAACCGGCTACAATATTATGCCTATGCTTATCTGCTGATGGCGCTGCCAGGTATATTCCTTACCTCCTGCATCTTCTTCGCGGTGGCGACCCTGACGCGATCCATGATGTATAGCTATCTGGGCGTCGTCGTGCTGCTGGTGCTCTATATCATTTTCAACGTTAGCACCGACAATATGCCGGAGTTGCGCGAATTCACGGGCTATGCCGATCCCTTTGGTTTTGCGACGCTCAACAATGTTGTGCGCTACTGGACTGCATCTGAATCCAATAATTTATTGCCGGCCATTGAAGGAGCCATTGTCTGGAACCGACTGATCTGGATTGCCTTTTCTCTCGGCGCCTTGGCGCTCGCCTATCGCTGGTTCAGTTTTGCAGATCGCGGCGTTTCGGCACGCAAGGCACAGCGACAAGCCAAGAAAGCAGCGAAACTGGCATCTGTTTCTCCGCATATAGTCGATAGCTTGCCTGCTACGAGCGAAAGCGGAACGGTCTGGAGCCGCCTGGTGTCGCGAACAAGTTTTGAAATGACCCAGGTTTTCAAAAGCCCGGCCTTCATCGTGCTGGTGCTTATCGGGTTGTTCAATGCCAGTGGCGCTCTGGCTTTTGGCAATGAGATTTATGGCACGCCCGCTCGGCCGCTTACATTCACTCTGCTGCTGACTTTGATGGGGTCGTTCGGAATTATCCCGGTCATCATCGCTATTTACTATGCAGGAGAACTGGTGTGGCGCGACCGTGATCGGAAAATGCACGAGATTATCGATTCCACGCCTTTGCCCAACTGGGCATATATGGTCCCCAAGACCATTGCGGTTTCTCTCGTATTATTTGCAACGCTTTTCATCTCAGTGGTTGCAGCGGTTCTGATCCAGCTGTTGCGCGGTTTCACAGATATCGCTTTGGACCAGTATTTCCTTTGGTATCTGCTGCCATGGGGCGTGGACATGATCATTCTTGCTGTTCTGGCTGTATTTGTTCAGGCGCTGAGCCCCAATAAATATGTTGGTTGGGGCATCATGGTCATATATCTGGTGGCCACAATAACCATGGCGAATATTGGCTTCGAACATCCGCTCTATCTCTATGGCGATACGGCCCCAACGCCGTTATTCTCAGACTTGAACGGTAATGAAGTCAATGGCGCTGTAGGATGGTGGCTGCGCCTCTATTGGGGTGCTTTCGCCGTCATTCTGGTAACTCTCGCCCATCTGCTGTGGCGTCGCGGCACCGAGACCAGCTTAATGCCACGTTTGCGTCAATTGCCACGCCGCATGAAAAGCGTCGCCGGATTGATAATCGCTGGTGCTGCGGTAGCTGCAGCGGCCAGCGGCGCTTATGTCTTTCACAACACGAACGTGATCAACCAATATGTAACGCAGGATGATCAGGAAAAGCAGTTGGCGGAATATGAGAAAAAATATCTCAAATATGAGTCACTGAAACAGCCTTCCTTTACCGATATCACATTGAACGTAGATATTTATCCAGAACAACGCATCATGAAAGCAACGGGATCGATTGAAATAATCAACGACACTGGCGCTCCGGTGGAAATGCTGCATGTCCGCTTTCAGGACCCAGATGTGAAGATTGAAGCGGTTGATATTCCCAATGCGACGCTTGAGTCGAACGACGAGGCGTTAAAATATCGGATTTATCGCTTCGATACGCCGATGACGGTTGATGAGCAGCGGACCATCAAATTTAAGTCATCACGGTCGCAACGCGGTTTTAAAGCCAGTGGCAATGATACCCGCCTAGTGGAAAATGGAACCTTTCTGAACAATAGCGAATTCGCACCGCAATTGGGGATGAACCGCAACGGACTATTGACTGACCGACAAACCCGCCGGGAATATGATCTGCCATCCGAATTGCGCCTGCCAAAGCTGGAAGATGAATCCGCACGCGAACAAAATTATGTTGGTAATGCCGATTGGGTGATGTCGGACATAACGGTCAGCACCAGTAAGAATCAGACGCCGGTTGCGCCAGGCAGCAAGATATCGGATGAAGTCAAAGGCGACCGACGTATTGCGCGGTTCGTTTCCAAGCAACCCGTCCTCTCGTTTTTCTCGATCCAGTCCGCTCAATATGCTGTGAAGAAGCGGTCGGCAGATGGCGTCGATATGGCGGTCTACTATCATCCTACACATGATTATAATGTTGATACGATGCTTGAAGCGACAGCTAAGTCACTAGCTTATTTCAAAGCGAATTTCGGACCGTATCAATTTGATTATGCGCGGATTATCGAATTTCCAGGCTATCAAACCTTTGCACAGGCCTTTGCCGGAACCATTCCGTTTTCTGAGCGTATTGGCTTTATCGCTGACAATAGTGATCCGGATGAAATAGATTATGTTACTTACGTAACCGCGCATGAATTTGGTCATCAATATTGGGCGCATCAACTGATCAGTGCTAACCAGCAGGGCGGTACGATGTTAGTCGAAACCATGGCGCAATATTCCGCGCTGATGGTGATGAAACAGATTTACGGCGAGGATAAAATTCGTCGATTTCTGAAATATGAACTCGATCGCTATCTGAGTGCACGTGGCAGCGAGGCGATTGAAGAATTGCCGCTGAACCGGGTCGAGAACCAGGGCTATATCCACTATCGCAAAGGCGCAGTGGTTATGTATTTGCTGCAGGACCGGCTCGGCGAAGACCGCGTCAATGCGATGCTGGCCAAATTGCTGGATCGCTATCGCTTCAAGAGCCAACCCTATGCCAACTCAAATGATTTGGTTGATGGCTTTAACTCGCTGGCACGCACTGAAGCAGAACGGCAATTGGTCAGTGATTTGCTGGAAAAAATCACGATTTACGATATGAAAGTCGATGAGGCGAATATGCGTAAGCTGGATAACGGCAAATATGAAACAACGCTGACCATTACTGCAGAGAAATTTTATGCCGACGGGCAAGGCAAAGAAACCAAAGCCAGATTGTCTGATGAAATTGAGATAGGCCTTTTTACCGCACGACCCGGCCTCGGCGCTTTCGGCAAAGAAGACGTGATCTCAATGGAGCGTAAACCGATAAAATCAGGCGAGCAGGTGATTAAAATTCTATCATCCAAAAAGCCCGATTTTGTGGGTATCGATCCTTACAACAAGTATATCGACCGAAATAGTGATGACAATGTTCTGGCGGTTTCCACTTCATAACCGTCAACAAATGAGCTGTCGCGATAGAAGCAATGTCCGCTTTTGCGCCCATGGAGGATATTGGCGTTGTGGCTGTAAAATCCCGCAAGCGGACATTGTGGCTTATTGTGACATTGCGAACTTAACGTTGCACGCGCCCTGAGCCGTCGCCATCCATTAGTTTTTCTACTTCGCTGACCGAAACCCGGTTAAAGTCTCCTAGAATACTGTGTTTCAAGCAGCTTCCGGCGACTGCAAACTCCAATGATTGCTGCCGATCTTCATATTTGTTCAACCCACAGATCAACGCGGATGCAAAGCTGTCACCGCCGCCTACGCGGTCGACAATATCGGTAATTTCGTAGCGCCGCGATAGTTTAAAATCTCCGCCGCGTTCGCGCAGGCAAGCAGACCAGCCATTGCGGTCCGCACTCATGCTTTCACGCAAGGTAATCGCGATAGTCGTCATGTCAGGATAAAGTTCCAGCACTTTTTCTGACAATGCTTCATATTTCTTGGTATCAAGTTCGCCGGCTTCAACGTCCACATCAACACTGATATCTAGCGACTTTTGACAATCCTCTTCATTGGCAATTCCGACATCTACATATTTCACCAGCTCCGTCATTACCTCTGGTGCGGCCTTGCCATATTTCCACAATTTGCCTCGATAATTAAAATCGCATGACACTGTCACGCCCGCCTTTTTCGCTTCTTTAAGACATTCAAGGCTCAGATCTGCTGCCGATTGACTAAGCGCAGGTGTGATACCGGTAATGTGCAACCATTTTGCGCCGCTAAAAATTGCCTGCCAGTCGAAATCCCCGGGGCCGCATTCGCAAATTGATGAGCCCGCACGATCGTAGACAACTTTTGAGGGGCGCTGGTTTGCCCCTGATTCCAGATAATAGATTCCCACACGGTCACCACTGCGACGGATCATCGAGGTATCAACACCAAAACGACGCACTTCATTTATGGCGTGCTGTCCGATGTCATTATCGGGCAGCGCAGTGACAAAAGCTGAGGACAGACCATAGTTGCTCAAAGCAACCGCGACATTGGCTTCACCACCACCAAAAGTCGCTTCAAATTCTGGAGACTGAAAAAATCGCTCATGCCCAGGCGCTTTTAGTCGCAGCATGATTTCCCCGAACGACAAAAAATCTGCCATGATATCTTCCTTATGGTCTGGCGGCACTAGCGGCCGTTACCGCCGCACGTGCCAAATTGGTAATTGCTTCAAAATTGCCTGCCTCAATTTCCGCAGCCGGGGTGAGCCAGCTGCCACCGCAGGCAATCACCGATGGCACGGCCAGAAACTCGCCCAGATTATCTGCAGATACTCCGCCGGTTGGCATGAATCGCATGTCGCGAAACACAGAGGAAAGCGCCTTTAACATCGGTACCCCGCCTGCCAGCGATGCCGGGAAAAATTTTACCGTGCGAAGACCGAGCGCATAAGCGCGCTGGACTTCACCTGCGGTCATAGTGCCGGCAAACATGGGAACAGATCGTTCCAAGCAATATTCAGCCACTTCATCCACCAGCCCCGGCGACACGACAAACTGAGCGCCGCGCGATATGACTTCTTCTGCCTGCTCGACCGTCAGCACGGTTCCGGCCCCTACGATGAGTCCGGAAGTCTCTTTGACGATGGCTTCCATGCAATCCACTGCCTCATCGGTCCGCAATACGACCTCGATAATACGCAGTCCGCCCGCACTGAGAGCATTGGCCGTTTTTACGGCGACGGCTGGATCGCTAGCCCCGATAAGCGGTACCACTGGTGCTTTGGCCAATTGTGTTTCAAGTTGCTGCTCTATGTTCATTTTCTTTTCATCCATTGCCTCCCATCAAGAGAAGAACAGACCACCATTAATGTCAATGTTGGTGCCGGTGATAAAGGATGCCTCATCTGATGCCAGATAGGCTGTTGCATCGGCGGTTTCTTCTGCGCGGCCCTGACGACGAAGAGGGGTCGAGTTGGCGACATTTTCACGCACGGCGTCCGCGGTAAATGTGTCGTGGAACGATGTAGCAATCATGCCCGGGCAGAGCGAATTGCAGCGTATGCCTTTGGGCCCAAGGTCTTTGGCCATCGCGCGGGTGAAGGTCATCACCGCGCCTTTGGAAGTGGCGTAAGCCGCAGCACCCGGTCCACCGCCATCACGACCAGCCAGTGAGGCAAAGTTCACGATGGATGCGCCTTCCTTCATATGCGGGACCACAGCCTTTGTCGCGAGGAACGTCGATGTCACGTTGAGGCGCATGACATGCTCGAAAAAATCGAGATCCATTTCCGCAAGCCCCTTGCGCTCAACCAAACCGCCGACAACATTGACCAAAATGTCAATCTGGTCGCCAAAGGCTGCTTGAGACGCAGCCACTAATGCGGCGACATCGTCCGGCTTCGTCATGTCGCCTTTAACTACGACAGCCGTTCCGCCTGCGGCTTCGATTTCGGCTAGCGTCTCGTTAGCCTGCTCTTCATTGTTGCAATAATTGACCACAACCTTCGCGCCTTCGCTGGCAAGCTTGACGGAAACGGCGCGACCAATATCCCGGCTTCCGCCAGTGACGATTGCTACTTTGTTGGTTAGTTTAGTCATAATTTTTCCCGTTTTTGAACAATGAAAGTTGCGTTAAATTAGGTGGATTTGGGTTTCAGAGGTTTAATATCCGTGCAGAAAATCAATACTGAGAGAACCGTCAGGATCGCCAGTGCCGCGCCGACAACAAACGCAGGGGTGTAACTGTTGACCGTGATAATCGGGATGAGGAAGTTTAACCCCACCACGGCTAGCTTCGCAGCAGTGCCAGCAAAACCTGCTAGAGAAGCGACTGATTTCCCGCTGTAAAAGTCACTAGGCAAGGTTTGGATATTGCCGACCGCTGTCTGGAACCCAAAGAGAATGGCCGCCATTAGAAGAACGGCCACCAGAGGCGTCGCCGCTTGCGTGGTCATCAAAAGCGATACCAGCATGATCAAGCCGCCGAGGCCGATAACCGATTTACGAGTCTTGTTTACGGTCCAACCTGACTTGATGCGGTTTTGCGCAAGGATTCCACCAAACCAGGCACCGAACATCGCACCGACATAAGGTACCCAAGCATAAAGGCCAATTTCCTTTACGCCGAAACCATATGTCTCATTAAGATATAGCGGCAGCCAGCCAACAAAAAGCCACCAAATAGGATCGAGAAAGAACGAAGCCATAATAACGCCCCAACTTTCCTTCCGCGAAAGGATCTCTTTTGAATTGGGCGCATAGTCGGCCACTTCGTTAGTTTCGACATTCCTTTGACCGGTTAAAATATAGTCGCGCTCTTCCGGCGATAGCCAAGGATGCGATTCTGGTCCGGACTTGTAAATTATCAACCAGGGTATCAGCCAAAGAAAACCGAGCGCACCGATTGCGATAAACGTTGCCTGCCATGATCCTAAAAAGACAAACAGATAGGCAATGATCGGAGCCGAGACGATTCCACCAATGGCAGCGCCAGAATTGAAAATACCCTGGGCAAGCGCACGCTCATTGATCGGAAACCACTCCGCATTGGCTTTGGTCGCACCGGGCCAGTTGCCCGCCTCCGATACCCCGAGCAACGCGCGAAAAATGGCAAAACTCATAAGCCCGGTTGAAACCGCATGCAGCATGGTTGCCGCAGACCAGACGACAATGGACAGCACAAAACCAAGCCGTGTTCCTATCCAGTCAAATATCTTTCCAAAAAGCGTCTGACCAAAAGCATAAGCAAAGGTGAAAACATTCAAAATTATGGCATAATCGGTTTTCGTCATGCCAAGATCATCGGAAATTTCCGGCCACAAAAAGCCGAGCGCCCCGCGATCAATATAGTTGATGATGGTTGCTAGTGCGACAAGGCTAACGATCGCCCAGCGGAATTTCCCGATTTTTACAATGCCACTCATGTTTGTTCCCCCGAAGCAAGAAAGTCCTGACGCACGGGACTGAATGAATCGAGCAAGCTGCCCGCTTCAATACATGTCACGCCATGCCGGGCATTTGGCTCTATATAAACGCTATCGCCGGGCCCGATTTCGCGTTCCTCACCATTAATGTGGGCAAGGAAAAGTCCGCTCTCAATATAAGTCGTCTGACTGTGAAAATGATCGTGGATATCGCCCGCTGACCCACTTTCAAACCACAACCGACAGTTCATAATGTCGGGACCATAACTGAGTATTTGTCGTTTAATCCCGTTGCCCAAATCCTCAACCGCGATGTCCGAGGCGCGGACAAAAGACCCGCTCTGGCCGGGCTTGATGTTAGTCGCGCTCATTTCGTCACCTTCCCCAATTTGATGTGCGCCGCATAGCCACTCCAACTGATCTTCTGCCCATCGATAATAGCGCTGTGCATTTTGCCGGCATCGCGGTCATAGGAAATGGCCAGCACTTCGGAGATCCCATCTATTGTTTCAACAACCAGAAGATCGGCGCCATCTATCTGCCGCAGCGCAATGGATTTGACCTGGCTATCGCTGTCGGTGGTGCGCTCTTCAGCGCCATCATAGCGCCCATGTGCTTCCAATATACTCGCGAAGGTCGTATCCTGGACGTCCGAAACGCGTTGGATGATTATCGGCTCGCGTCGCAAATTGAAATTGGGGTCATGGGCTCCGCTTTCGACCAGCATCGCTTCACTTCCGACCTGCGGGATCCAACGTGCCGTATAAAATCGATCATCCAGTATCCAAGTCACGAACGCCTTGTCCGCGCCAGCTGGTCTGCCGGTCGCGTCAACCCAGATATGTTGATATCCATTTTCGGTCCCCAATACGGGACGTGCGTTCTCATGAGATTGGATCTCAAAACCAACTCGCATGATCTGACCATTATAGTGGAGAGGCATGTCATATTGATGTGCCCTGTCGGACTGCACTCGGGTAACGTCGACGACAATTGATTGTCCAAGACCATCAATATTGAGCAACGCCTGTGTCCGGGTGAATGAAACACCTGGATATGCATTGGCCATTTTTGCGCTGCTGATCTGGCTGCCTGGTTTGTCAGTAAAGAATAGTTGCTCCGGTGCGAACTTGCCACCGATTTTGGGATCACCGTCAAAGTGGCTTTTCTCGTCTACTACCAAGCTATTATGGGCTATCGTTTGTTTTGCCCATGTCTCATTTTCGGGTAAATATCGGCCACCATCTTTGGCTTCGATATTCAGAAAACGTGCAGCACCATAGTCCGTAACAATCTCATTGCCATTGTCGTAATATTGCCAGCTTAGCTTGTCGAAATGGCCGTGGCCCATACCTTGCGAGCTGTTCTTACCGATCAGTGCCTGCCCGCTTCTACTATCTCCATTGCGCAAGATCGTGACAGCGCCTTGTTTCCCCTCAGGCCCATCCGAAAGCAGCAGCGATTTGAACGGGAACGGGATTGATTTGCCCGCAGCCAAATCAGCTGCAACCCGTTTCCCATCATCGGACAAGACCGTACGCCCCTGCCACTGTGCGATGGACAGCAACGCAGGATCACGCGTTTTTCTATAGGCAATGGCAACGCCGTGATAGAGCTCGTCAGTGTTCAGGCTTTTATCCCTGATCGCATCGTTAAATGGAAAGAAGTATCCGTCATAGGTCAACTGGATCGTAGTGCGGAGAGCCTTCAGCAATATCCCGTCGCGATGCTCAAAAATTTTGCGCTCCGGATCGTTTTTCTCAATCGCCCCGGCAAAGACAACAAATGGCTTCAATGCGAAACGCTGGTAATAGGGGCCTTCGGTATAATAGCCGTCGGGTGAAAAGAGCAGCTCGCTCTGGCGCAGAAATCCTGTTTGGCCGCTCTTGTCGAGTCCAAGCAAAGCGATATCGACCATTTCTTTGTCGTCCAGAACATAGCCCGTCATCCCAACGCCCGCCGTCGCCCAAGTGGCATGGTTGTGGATCTTGCTAAACGTCACCGCCGAACCGGTGGACAGAAATGCCGCCGCCTTGCGGAACAGGTTATTGTCAATATTGTCACGGTCGGCTTGTGAAAGTCCGCTACGAATAGCCTCATAGCCCTGTATGCTATGCACCATCCACATCGCGTCGTTCAGAACCTGCCAGAAAATTCGACCTGAACTCTGGCTATTTTTCCGTGCCGGGTGCTCGCCCAATGTCGGGTAAAGCTTCGCATAGGCAAGCAATAGATCGCGCCCATAGTCAGCGTATTTCTGTTCACCAGTGATACGATGGAGCTGCCCGGAAAGATAAATTGCTTTGTAATTTTGCTTGTGCTGCTCGTGGGTATATCCGCCGCCGGGATCTTTAGGCACCGGCACAATTATGCCGGCCTCCATCATTTCACCTACAAAGGATGATGCGCGCTGCATTTCAGCTTCAAAAAGTGGCGCATGAGAGTTTGCCGCTGCGGCCTGTTCGGTCTGGGAGAGCCGGTCAGAACTGGCCACAGCGGCGGAAGATGCAACGCTCCACAATGCGACCCATATAAGCTTTGGGATCATGGCTTTGCTGCGCCTTCAAATTGGTTTGCGGACAAGATCGCCCGGTGAGCGCCTTGGTAATTCAGTTCCTCAAGAATTGGCGCGGGCGTTTTGGACGATTTGTTACCCGATATCCGCGTTTGCGGGCGGCCGACCGTGTGGACAATCTTTATCGGCGCATTGTCGAGGAAATTATTGTCACTAATGTCGCTATGTTGGACGCCATGAAGAACCATCGATGCTCCATTTGCATTATTCCCACCTTTACCGACGTTCCAAAAATTGGAGCCAGTGAGTGAAAAATGCGGACCGAAGGTACTTTCATCGCGACCTCCGCGATAGATATTGAATGCGGCGCCACCAATGTCTTTGAAATTGGAATTGGAAACGTCAATATATTCAGCATTATACTGACCATAGTCTTCTGTTTCCGCAGCCGCCTGCAAAACGGACCCCGAAATATTGCTGAAATTGCTGTTCTTAATACTGATCCGATCAGCAAAACTACTTTTCCCCAGTGCAATAACGTGGAAGGACTTGTTGACGTCTAAATTGATCACAGAAACGCCGTCGAGATGAATGAGGAAATTGGACTGCATCGGGAAACTGGTGGTCCGGATAACGGCATTGCCAACCGAGTCCGGCGCAAGAACGCCATCAATCGCGATATTGACAAGCCGCAGGCTACCACCTTCCTGTATTTCCAAAAAAGAAGGCCGAGCAAAGGTGATTTTAGCTGTCTCTTCGGCCGGCCCTTCAATCGAAACGGCCTTGTCGAGTGGCAGTATCTTGTTCACCACATATTCGCCTGCGCTCAGAACGAGACGATCGCCTTCCTTTGCCGCTGCAAAGGCATCGGTCAGGCTATCTTCACCGGGATCCACCGCAATAGACTGTCCTATCCCGAAACGATCTCCGCTGGGGGACTTCGGATACCAAGACACACCGACTTGCTCTCGCGTGACAGGCCTTAAATCCCGTGATGCCCCTATTGCAGAGCCTACTGGATATAGCAGACCATTTTCCGCACGCTTGAGAACCAGCTTCTGCTTTGGAATACCGGCAACAGGTTTCTCAACTGTACCTGCAGTAATGATATTATCGACAAAGCTAATCCCGCTTACATCATCTTGAATCTTGATAAATGTGCCATCGCCCGATCCACTGAGCAGGTTTTGAGCGAACCGACTATTTGTCGGCGGCGCCGACCGCTCTTTGTCGGCACCGGCATTGAAGGTAATTCTTGCGCTATCAACGACACTGTTATTTTCGATGATCGCCCGGTTCACTTGAACATAGCGGTTAACAGGCGAATTGGGGACACCGTTCATCACCGTCAATGCGCTGGAGAAACCGGTCCCGCGAAGACCTTCCATATAATTATTACGGATGGTTTGATCTTGATTTATAACCCGGATACCGCCGGTATGGTCCTTAGCGTTACCAAAGAATATGTTATTTTCAACAAGGTTACCGTCACCGTGGCGCAGTGTGAGTGTGCCGCTGGATTCATAAAAAACATTGCCGCGATATATATTCCCGCCTGATTTGGAAGAAATGATTTCGACTTCACCGTCGCATCGGTCAAAATAGTTATTTTCAACAACCGTGTTGGAATTGAACATCGAATATTTGCTAGTGCCGATCCGTAATGTCTCACCACCATTGGATCCCAAAACAGGCCGCGGACCAAAATAATTATGGTCGATGCGGTGACGATTATCCTGACTTTCTTGAGAATCCAACCGAACCGCAAAAGTCACACCCTTGTTACTCTTGCCCACCAGATGATTGTGATCAAATCGGTTATGCCTGCCATACATGCCAACCCAATAGTCGCTCTCAAAGCGATCGGGCTTGTTGAAATGGTCAATGACAACTTCGGTCACCCGGCTGAATGAAGCCAAGTCCTGTTTGGATCGGCGAAAAGAAATCACTTCGCCGGTGGGGCTATAACCATTTTTGAATACCAGCCCGGCCACGAGCATATGCTTGCCACCGATGCGGAGGTTGGACTGGCCAGAGATGATCACTCTACCGACATCTTGTGCCATCAATGTGATGGGCTTTGACTTCGTCCCTTGGCCAGAAAATTTAATCTCAAAATCACGCCAGATACCGTTAGCCAGGATAATTTTATCGCCGGCTCTCAGTTTTTTCTCTGCAGCAAAATATTCAGCCTGGCTTTTGACGAGATACTGTTCAGCTGATGCCGGAAAAGCAACTGTCGTGCAGGTAAATAAAAACAGGCAAAACCTGAGCACCATCCCCAAACATCCTCTTATTATGATATTTAGAGCTATCAGTGAGTCTGTTTTTTGTCAACCAATTATCAATACCAAAATAACATACCAATTTTGGTCTTAGCCCATTTTAGCGGTTTGTAGAAAACGCTCTCGGCTTTCGCTGGCGCGTTGTTGTACTTCACGCAAGGCTTCCTGTTCTGTGGCATCAAGCATAGAGCCTATGAGGCGTAGAAAATGTTCTCGCATTGCCCGACGTGCCGCTTCCGAATTTCGGGCCTTAAGCGCGTCCAATATATCCTGATGCTCCTGCGCGCGAATTTTGGAATCTTCTTCGCAAACCGCATCATAGCTATGTTTTACCGCAGGTAACTCTTCTCGCATCCGCCAAAGCGTTTCAATCGTGTGAACCAATGCGCCATTTCCGGATGCCTTCGCAATAGTCGCATGGAATTCGCGGTCGGCCACTAATGAGGCTTCTTCATCGCTGCTTGCCATCGCTATGATAAGCCGATCAAGCTCTTGGAGGTCCTCGTCAGAAATCACTTTTGCTGCCAGGGCCGCCGCCTCTGCTTCGATCAGCGACCGTGCCTCTGTAAGCTCAAAAGCGCTCACATCCGGCAAATCATTAGGGTTTTTTGGTTGCTCTTTGCACACATATACGCCGGATCCGGTTTTTATTTCGATACGGCCAATCGCCTGCAACGCTATTTCTGCCTCGCGGATTGTCACCCTGCTAACCTCAAAACGTTCGGCCAGTTCACGCTCGCCCGGCAGACGCGTTCCAGGAGGAAAAACACCCTCTTCTATCAGGGCGCTTATCTGTTCAGCTACGGTGTGAAAAAGCCTTTGTTCAGCCATGCGTTGGTGAAATCCTCTTTATAGAATCAAAACATTTTCCGCTATCTACAGTTGCTTACCCCAGAGCCATACCAATTGTCGACCAGTTTGAAATACCGCGTTCCCTCAAATCGGTGCGGTGGGTTCAAGCTCCCACCGCACCGTTCCCCGTTTGGAGCCTAAAATTTGAATTTAACACCCGCGAAATAACGAGGGCCGTAGACATTGACCTCCGAAATATTTTCCAACGTCGGATTGAACTGGTTACGCGGCTCGTTGAACAAGTTGATACCCTCAATCGTGAACTTGATATTGTCCGTCAATTTATAGGATAGTCGTGCTTCGAACACACCGGTATTTCCAATGTAACGGAGGTTTCCAGGCGTACTGATAAATTGCTGGAAATAATTGCTACGATATTTGTAGACACCCTGGAAATCGAAGCCCCCGATCTGGTAATAAAGTTGAGCAGACAATACGTGTTTCGACAGTCCAAAAATTTCTGCGGGAGGGACAATCCCAATCCGATCGACTAACGTTCCATTCGCGCCAAAGACTTGAGAAGCACCAAATTGCGCGTCTTCAAATTCAAAATTGGAACTGGCATAGTTATAGCTTAGTTTGAACCCAAGCCCGTCTAGCGGTTTTGGCAAATAGCTGAAACGGTGAGTGGCCGTGACTTCGAAGCCATAGATTGTACTAGAATCTCCAACCGTATCCTGTGTCGTCACCAATGTCTGCAAGGCCTGTCCATCAACAATAAATTCTTCGACCCGGGTCGTGTTTTCAAACCCACCATTGAATTTCTTGTAGTAGACACCCGCAGCCAGGATCGTATCCGGGTTAGGATACCATTCCACAGCAGCGTCAAAGTTCCAGGATAGGAGTGGCTGTGTAAATGGATTACCACTTGCCGTGGCGTTACCGATGGCATCTGCAATTGATGTGGAATCATCGTCCTGCAATCCGCCGAAAGCCCGTCCAAACCCTAAGCTAGACGGGTCAGGCCGTGACAATGCGCGATAAACCGCGGCACGTGCCTGAATATTTGGCGCCACTTCGGCAACAATATTCAAGCTAGGCAGAAACTCCGTATAGCTTCCTCCGCCAACAACTTCATCAAATCCTGTTGCATTGGGATCATTCACCACGCTTATCGTTCCGTCAGGATTAGCCTGCGTAACCAATGGAAGCCTCAACCCAACGGACCGCACTTTGGTGTTCACAACACGGAGACCAACATTACCGCGAACGGGCGTGTCTCCAAGGTCACCACGGAAATTCGCCTGCAAATATCCGGCCCAGGTCTTTTCCGTAACATCTACATTGGAAATGCTGACACCTGGTCCTGGAATGATGGGAACGCCGTTTTCGTCAAATTCGATATCGCCAGGATCCGCTGCTTCCAATTGCTGCACTAGGCAGAGCGGGTCAAATGTCGCAAAACTATTGCCTGTACCTTGCGCAATTACATTACCGTCATCATCAACATTCGTTACCAGCGCATTGCCTCCGCTAATCGACGACAGAAAGTTGTTCTCGGGGAAAACGCTATTGCGACAAGCTTGGTTTGCAGCCGACAGGGCATCGTCGGAATACGTCTCTTGCAAACGCGAACGCGGCACACTGTCAAAGCCCAGCTCCGAATAGCGGATCCCTGCCTCAATGCTAGACAGCAAACCACCGCCAAATTCATATTCAACATCACCGCGTATGCCCAAAATATCATTGTTGCGGAACTGGTTTAAATCAACGCGGGTACGCGCATCGTCGGCAAATAAGTCAGGATTGGTCACATCGAAGTTTTGAACGATGAAATTATAGCCCTGAGACCCATTTTGACCGATGAAAGTAGCGGTTTCGACCCTGTCTCGTTGGACTCCACCTGTACCGCGTTCCAAGGCAGCGTTAGTGCCTGGCACTGTGTTACCAAAAATATCCTCACGATCAGACTGCAAGCGTGTTTGAATGATGTTTTCACGCCGACTGGTCTCTGAATAGGAAGCGTCAAATGATAGCTTCAATCGGCTTGTAGCCTGCACATCAATAGAGAGACCGCCGCCATAATATTCTTCAAGGCGTTCAGCATATTGACTGTTCGTTTCTATCCGCTGCTCATTGGTAAATTGTTGCAGTGAACCAGCAGGAGTAACAATCAAATCAAATGGAAGCCGCCTAGAAAGAGGGACATCCGGCGCATCAACACGTCGGTTCTCTGCAAAAACGAGATCATTACGAATCTCAGTGAATTTGCGATCAGAATATTGAAAATCAAAATTGATATCCACATCCGGCGTCGGCTTTAACTGAACCGCCGCAAATACAGAATCGCGATTGTCATTTGTAATATTTTGACGGAACGAACGCGAGCTTGCTGTAAACAAAAATGGCGTGTTAGCGTCAGGCGCCGTGCCGGTCGCAGGATCTATTTCGAGAATTAGATCGCCGCCCGAACTACCACCATCATCGCAGTTATCGTCCTCAAAAATACCCTCATTCGAAGAAGCCGGCGCAAGACGGCAATCGCGAAAACCACTGCTGGAGCGAACCTCTTGCTCCGGATTAGTGGTCACGTTGCGAGAATAGCCGAGTGAAATACCCACTTCTCCATCGCCGACATTAAATTGGTCAATATAGCTGACTGTGCCGCGATAACCCAAGTTGCGCTCGCGAATGTTGAGGTCGCTATTATCGGGATTGTAATTGAGCTTGAAGTCACCTTGAAAGCGACGCTTTCCATAATCAATCGGGCGAACAGTTTCCAGGCTGATCTGCCCTGAGACGCCGCCCTCAATGAAGCTTGCCTCTTGAGTCTTATAAATGGCAACCTTGTTAAACAGCTCCGACGGGAACTGGCTAAAATTGACAGACCGATCGCCACTGCCATTCGTTGCTTCACGGCCGTTTAACACCGTGGACCCCAAAAATGGGCCAAGGCCACGAATCGAAATTTCCGTTGCACCACCTTGCTCACGATGCGACGCCGCGCCAGTAAGCGTCTCTAGAGCCTCGCCAATTGACAACGCTGGCAGATCGCCAATTTCCTCCGATGAAAGAGCATCAACGATTGTCGTGGCTTCTTTCTTGGTGGCTATGGATTCTTGAATGGTGGCGCGGATACCCGAAACGATAATGGTGTTTTCATCGTCCGCAGTAGCAGCGCTATCTTGCGCCAGCGCCGGACTTGCAATCGCCGTGACGGCGGTGCTGGCCAATAATGCAGATCCAATGCTCATTTTACCAGCCATTGACCCACGGAAAAAACCGTCTCGAAACATCCTTGTTCTCCCTGTATTTTTATATTTGTAGTAAAATTGACGTGGCCTGATCAATTTGTCAACCTTTTATGTATACCAATTATGTATACCTATTCAGCATTAATCTCATAATTTTGACAGCTGCTTGAGTCGACGAACTTAAATTGGCGCGGTAGGTTCAAGTTCCCACCGCGCCAACCCCCTGTTGGAGTTCTTTGAAACTGGCAATCACAGATCCGTAAACTCGAATGCATTTGCGCATCTGTAACTGACCCCAGATAAGGGCTGAGGTTCGATCTCGTACGTCGCCACAATCGTTTTGTAATTTTTCTTTAGAAGCTGAGGGTCGCACCGAAAGTCAACCTGCGGTCCGGCAGACCTTGGAAGCACAACAACGCGCCGCTATTAACACAAGATTGTTCGATTTTAGATTTTGTGAGGTTGACACCCTCGACCCCAATATTCAGATAATCCGTCACATCGTAAGTGATACTGGCGTTAAGTTGCCCTCTTGATTCGGTAACAACCGGAAAACCCAAAGTACTATTCAGACTCGCACCTGCTGCTGTGTCCTGCGTACGGAATGAGCTACGCCATGTGTACCGCGCCCGAGCTGAAATACCATATTTCTCATAATATACAGTCGCGTTATAAGCATGTTTAGAGAAATCAAGCAGGCCTTGTACGGCGGTAACCGGTACAAAATTATTTTCATCATAAATACCGTTTATCGCGTTAAAAACATCTGTACCGCGACCTGCAGAGGTATTGACGGCGTCACCACCGCTGGAGTCCTGGTAGGTATAGTTGGCTATAATACCGAAGCCTGATGCAAAACCGAGCGCATCCTCAAATTGCGAGAGATCATATTGAACTGCCACTTCGATACCGGTTTGCGTCGTGCTTCCCGTGTCATTAATTCTGGTCAGGATAGGAACACATAATCCATTGCCGGGAATGTTGGACAAGACATTGCGATCGGGGAGCGGGTTGAAGATACCGCCGCCTTCACACGGATCTGTGATGTCGCGAAAACCACTTCCATCCAGCGCCGCATCTTCCAACTGAGTGACAAAAAGGTTTGAACGCCGCTTGTGGAAAACACCGACACTCAGCACCGATGAGGGTGCAAAATACCAGTCAACCGAAGCATCATAGGACGTGACTGTTTCAGGTGCCAAATCCGGGTTACCAATATTAACCGCATTATTCGGCCCCGTAGGAAAGTTGACCGAGGTCGATAGGTTATTGAAATTCGGACGGTTAATGTCTTCGCCAAAACTTGCGCGAAAAACTATATCGTCGGTGACGTCGGCAATCAGGTTTACGCGGGGTAAAAATAGATCATAATTACCACGGGTTACGACTGGTGTAACGACGCCGCCGGCGACGTTGTTACCTAATGAGTTAACAGTCGTACTGACATAACGCAGCCCGATATTCCCGCGGACTGGACCGAAATCAAAATTTGCTTGCCCGTAGACTGCGTGGGTTGTTTCGTCGATCTCAAAAAAGGCAGAAGGATTGGAAACAGGGTCATTTATGGAACCATTTGTTGTCGCGAGGGCGTCCTGCAGAATATCCAACGTTCCATCGGGATCAGAAAAAGCGCGATCCGGGTCGATCAGAAGAAAATTGCGGAAAGCCAGTTCCCTGCCATCTGCAGAATCAAAGTTGTTTGGACCGGGAACAAGAAGATCTGCAAACAGAGCGCCATTGGGACTATTTGCTATTGCGCCCGTACCGAAGGTCGACCGGACTTGGTCAAATTCACTGGACGTTTTGCTATAGCGATAGCCCCAGTCAAAGGAAGTAAAGAAGCCGGTCAAATCCTCCAGATCTAGAGACAGATCGAGACGGGCCGCTGTTTCCGAATTTTCGGTTCTATTGTTTCCTACTGTAATCGCATCCAATACGACATTATTTGGGTCCAGCAGTTGATCCACCGTTGGTGCGACTGGCGAATCAAAATTGATACCAAATGTCAGTGCGCCGCCAGAAAGATCATAACGGAATGGAACTCCATTATCATTGCTGGTGCCGTCCAGCGGCACATTCGGATTAATGAAGTTCAATGTTGTGCTTAAATTGGGATTGGACGTGTTGGCACTTGACCTTGACGCTTCGACACGAGCCGACAAGCGTCCACTTTCCCATTCCGCACCTACTCTGTAGAGTTCACTTTTGGTAAGACGCGCACCTGTATCACTTGAGAAGCGCAGATTTGGATCATCGTCATCGACCGCTAGATTTGGTTCGATTGTACCGGTAAGAGCGGCCTCGATACTACCCAGAGCTACACCGTCGAGCGAACCAAAATTAACGGTTTCAAACGTATCCGGTACGCTAACGTCCCGTAGACTGCTAACGCCGGACCCCTGAATTCTTGAGCTATCTTGTCTACGCTCCTGATCATTGTAAAAGCCATCAAAATAGAGCTTTAAATTATCACTCGGCGCCCATTCCAGGGTACCGGCAAAGTTGATGGTTTCATATTCAAAATTCTCCAGCTCTTGATTCAGAAACTGAATGCCAAGAAAATCAAAGTCCTGAGCGGCCGGTGCCACCGCTTGAACTACGGGCACTTCTGGCGTGGCGTCGTCATCGTCAGTGTCTTCGTTTCTAATAACGACCGCATTGCGATTTTCAACAAGGCCACCATCGCGGTCGACACGGGGCCGGAATGACGTTGCTTCTTGCTTGGTATAGCTTCCGCTTATCACAATCCCGATTTCGCCAATGCCTGTTGACCAACTGTCACCGAAGCTACCGGAAAATCGCGGAGTGATGCTATCTGACAGCTCACTATATTCCCCCTGAGCGCGGAAAGACAGCACCCGATCAGTTAGATCAAGAGGGCGAATGGTGCGCAGATTGACGGTACCGCCGACCGAACCTTCTGTGGTTTTGGCTTGCGGCGCTTTCGTCACTTCAACAGCAGCGATAATTGCGGCATTTACATCTTCGAAGCTTATGCCTCCACGGCCGGAGGTCTGATTGCCTCCGATGTCAGTCCCAGTGCCAGAACCTACAGTACCAACACCATTAATTTCGGTTCGGTTAGCGCTCGTACCACGGATTTGAACCCCCGTACCGACACCAGCTGTTCTAGTGATCTGGACACCCGTGACGTTTTCGAGAACCTCCGCAAGGTTTTGATCGGGTAGCTTACCGATGTCCTCTGCTTGAATAATTTCGACGAGACTGTCCGCTTCACGTTTTTCAGCAAGCGCGCTAGCAAGAGAACTGCGAATGCCGGAAACGATGATGATATCTTCTTCTGCGCTGTCCGCTGGCTCTTGTGTCGCCGTATCTTGCGCCTGAGCTGGACTGGCCAACATTGTAATGGCTGTGCTGCCGAATAGCGCCGCCATCATATTCGCTTTGCTAACACCCGACGCACGTCGGATTCCATCCTTAAACATCCTGAGTCTCCCTTTTTTATTATTTGCAGGGAAATTGGGCCGATCAAATTAAATTGTCAACCTTTCATGCATACCAAATACTATGATTAGTATAACCAATTATACATACCTATTTTTTAGCGCTATTATAGGAACTTAGAACATCGCCATCCTGTCGCGAACCAATTCTACCCGCATCAATATCGATGGAAGTGTGGTTTTTTTGCATCGCACCTGCGGAGAACATAATGCTACATTTAGCACCGCGGTGATCCAATGAATCATCCAGAGACAAACAGACTGATCGCAAAATTGAAGGGCTAGTTTGCCGATCGACGGCCCTCTTTCAGATAAGCAAACGGTTGCGATCTTTGCTGGCTGCTTTTTCTATTCCTTCGGTACTATCTTTTACCGTCGCAAAGCACAGAGCTTCCGATATTCGATCGGGCACAGCTTTGGATTGCTGGAACAGGTATATTTTTGCCGCAATTGGGATGAGCCTGTTTCAATAGCGGCCTGCAAAACCATACTCACAACATCCTAAAGCCGATGTAAGGCTCAAACTGGCCAAATATTTCCGCAATGTTACTCCGCGACTATCGCTATTTTGGTCTCATGGTGATCTTGAACAGCGGGAAGAATATAGGCCGCCACCGCACGATTTGGATCGAATATCTGTGCCGCCAGAACATTTATCTCTTCAACCGTCATTTCGCGCAGAACGCGTTCTCGTAGTCGGTGTCGGGTCATTCCATAACCATTTGTCTGTGCATCTCCCAAAACGCTCATCCAATAGCCGTTATTCTCTAGTGAGCTGTCAATATCATCTATGATCGGTTTCAGCGCCCGTCGAAAAATATCTTCATCGACGGTCTGCTGGGCCAACTCATCGCCGACCTGCAGGATACCCTGGTGGACCTCATCTGCTTTCTCAGGTGCCGCGGTAACGCTGGCAAACATATAGCCATAATCGTCATATAAATTGCTTACGAACATGCCCGCGCCTGGTGAATAGGTAACGCCCATTTCCTCCCGAAGAACATTGGACAACCGGTTGCGGAATATGCTGCGCATCACCTGCATTCTAAGCGGATCTTTGGGATCCGAGGCGTCAGGCGCAGGCCAATAAACCCGCACTATGGCCTGATCAGGATTGCCTTGATGATAATATGTAAAAGGTTCAGCTGGCGGCGCGGGAAAGTCCAGATCGCGCATGTCGGGAAAAGCGCCCTTGCTATCGGCCCGTTTTGGCAAGGCGCCGAATGTCCGGGCTACCTCGGCAATAGCCGTTGCTCTGTCAATATCCCCAACGATGGTTATTTCTATCAATCCATTTTCAAGCTGTGGGTCAATCCAGCCCCGAACATCTTGAATGTCCGGCGACAGGAATGCCTGCAAATTACTAAAACCATAGCGTGGATCGCCAGACCGGATCATCCGCGGCAACTCCTTTTCAGCAACGGCCATAGGTGACGATTTGTGAGTCGGGTACCAGGCTTTCATCTTCTCATGATAGCGCGCCTCAGTCTGTTCGCGATAGGCTGGCGCAGTGATATGCGCGGTCATCAGGTTAAGTTGATCGGCCAAATCATTCTGGTCAGTGCGTCCAATAATTTCCAGGGCATCGTTATCGGGACGCAACCGAACTCGCGCGCCAACATTCTTTCCGGCAAAAAGCGTCTGTAGATCATCAGCACTATGCCCCTCTACACCGCTTCCACTCAAAAGATTCTCCGCAAGTCTGCGCAGCCCTTCGCTTTTCGTTGGCATCGACAGGAAACCGCTGCCCACTCTTACACGGACTCCAATGGTGTCTGCGTCAAAGTCTGTCTGTTTGAAATTCAGCCGCACATTATTGGCAAACGTGACAGCATAAGCATCGGCGTCCGCTAGATAGGATTCTTCTGTAACGCTGCCGGGTTTGCCAAAGTTGCCATGGGCAAATTCTCTTGCTTGTCGGCTTTCGGGTGCCGAAACGGCAATTTGGCGAGATGCTAGAAATGCAGCTTCTATTTCCTCTTCGGGATTATCAATCTTCTGGCTGGTTGCCAGATAAAGCAGTGGTTTGTCGAAGCCTGTCCAGCGTTCCCGAAACACGCGCTCCACGTCGGCTAGTGATATATTTGCGGCAAATTCCTCAAAGCGCGCCAGACTGTCTTCAGGCGCGGTGAAAACGCGTTCATTGGCGAAACTGTCGACCAGCTCTTTGGCATAATTATATTCCAGTCGCGCATAGGTTTTGCGTGTCGCTTTACGATCTACAGCAATTTGCTGGCGCTTCCGCTGCCTTGCGATAACTTCATCCAGTTCCGCTTGCGAAAAACCATAGGTCAGAGCCCTCCGGATTTCCTGATCGCCCGCCGCCAGTGCCTCTTTCCAGTTTTCAGGTTTGCTGCGAAGCCGGATGATCCAAGCATCAACAGTGTCTTCAGGCGCATAACGGCTAACCGATCCGTCCAGAAAAACTGCCTGGCCAGCATCCACTTTCCGGTCCAGCCGGCGATTGACAATCTGCGCGCCCAAAGCCCTCAAGAAACTCTCTTGCCGCCTGGCTTTATTGTCAGGTAATTTCTTGTAGGGGTGCATTGCTCCCAATGACACAAAGGTCAGAATTTCATCGTGATGATGATAACCAATTTTCCCCGGGACAATCTTGACAGCAGGAAGCTTCACTTGTGGGAGCGGATTTTTGGCCGGTCGCCAGTCGGCGAAATAGGTCTCAATCTTTGCGACCGCGACAGCGGTATCCACATCTCCAATAAAGGCAATGAAGGTATTTTCGGGACGGTAATAGCCTTGATAATACTTCACAAATTCGGATCGCGGCATTGTAGCGATGGTTTCATCTGTTCCGATCGGCAAACGATCGGTTAAGCCGCTTCCATCCGTCAGAAAAGCCATATTGGCGACCAGGGCCCGGAAATTAATCGAATCCCGACTGCGTTTCTCCGAGGCGATCACGCCGCGTTCGCGTTCGATAGCGTCTTCATCCAGCGTCAGGTTTTGCGCAGTTTCGCGCATCAGAAAAAAGGCTTCGTTTAAAATCTCTTCGCCGACAGTAGGCAGATTAAGCTTGTACGTCGTCTGGCTGAACCCTGTACTGGCGTTGGTATCAGCTCCAAATGACAGGCCATAGCGTTCCAATCGCTTGATCATCTCTCCTTCGGCAACATTTTTGGAGCCATTAAAGGCCATGTGCTCGAGGAAGTGGGCGATACCTCTCTGCTCTTCAGTCTCGTTGAGGGAACCAGTGGCAATTCGCATCCGTACAGCCGCAACGCCACTCGGCGTGCCATTTTTCATAACCGCATAGCGCAGCCCGTTTGCGAGCCTACCGTAAACAACGCGCGAGTCCGGCTTCAGGTCGCTCTCGTCATGAGCAAAACCGCCTTTGCTCTTGGTGCCCTCGGCCAATGCCGGGTTCATCGAGGACAAGGAAAGCACCGCAAATAGCGCCGCAGGAAATCGCAACCGGAATAACTGTCGCATTACAAGGTCTCCAGAGAATCAGGGGGAAAACAATCTGATCTTGTTAAGGGCTTCACTATAGTAGACGCATCGGAACGCCAATCCCTCAACAAATAGGTGAATATTTATGACTCATTTTAGTGACGGTCATCTCAACAATCCTGCTCCAGCGCTCTTGGTGCGCAAGTAAGGGGAACTTTTGCTCCTGCTCCGCTTCCTGAGGCCGATACGGGGTTTTGGGTTGGAAATGACCAACCCCAGGAAACGGATGAGGGAAAGGGATAAGCGCTAGAATTTACCGCGTACGCCCATCGTGACCGTTCGGCCGCCGTTAAATTGAAATGTGTTGGGGAAATTGAACGGCGTATTGCCGTCGCCAAATTGCGAGCTTGTCGTTTTACGTATGTCGGGTTTTTTCGATCCCCGCAGAAGATTATCACCTTCTAGGAATAACGTAAAAAGACCGCCCGCTTTCTCGAAACTGTAGGAGAACCGTGCATCCAATGTGTCATATGCCGGAATGACACTATTGATATTAAACTCGTCGAACGTCTCTACCGTCGCGGATTGGCTAGTATAGATTACTCTGCCTTGAAAACCGTTCCGCTCATAATCCAGTGACAGATTGTAAACCCACCGCGCCTGATCACGTAAAGGCCGGTCAAGACTGAGTTGAATAGTATTCCCATCATCATCCCGCGCAGAAACAAGCGTTGGAAAATCGCCATTGGTATAGGTGACATTCGCGAGCACGCCGAAGTCACTCAAGAAACCGGGAAGGAAGTTCAACCGCCGTATTAGCTCCCCTTCGATACCCCAGATTGTTCCTCCTTCACCATTTTCAGGTCTATTGACGAGAAACTGAGCATCATCTGGCAAGTTGAGCAAATCCGGGCGAGTTGCCAGCAACGGCTGATACCTGTCCAGAAATCTTTGCTGTACATCAGTATCGTCAAGGGGTGTGAAGGCGACATTGGTGAAATTATTGCTGATTTTTTTGTAGAAAAAGCCCGCTCGGACCAACCCGGGAGAATCATCAAAATAATAGGCAATGTCCAAATCATAGTTATCTGTTGTTGATGGCTTGAGACTGGGGTTAGCTTCCAGAATAGTCACTCTGCCAGATCCGGGACGCAGATCAACGCTGAAAGTTGTGCCGCGGTTGAGGAGACGGAAATCCGGGTTCACGGTAGAACGAAAATACCCGAAACGGGCGGTAACATTGTCTATCGGACGGTAGGTTAGTAGCAAGCTCGGGGTCCATGTGCTGACTGTACCCGAGGTACTTTCAAAGCTGACCAATCCCTGTTCTACAAAGGTCTCACGCGGCTCAAAACGAAAACCTGGCTCATCCAAACGGAAACTTTGACCGCTAATCGTTACTCCAGATCTTTTTTCGCGTTCATAGCGGACGCCAGCAATCAGATCGAATTTTCCAACCGTGAATTTTGACTCCAAATAGCCCGCAAATTTCTCCTCAATTGTCTTTGTCGGCGTAAAGGAACCCGTTCCACCCTGAATCGGGTCCAGCAAAGTGAAATCGGTGAACCGCAATCGCGCTTCATTAAAATCGGGTGTTGCCGGATCGTCCGTCACAAAATCGGATAACTGGTTAAAAACACTGACCGCATTTGCAGAGCTCAGGAACGGTATAGAGAAATCGTTTAAGCCCAGATTTTCAAAACCATCTTGTTCAAGAACACCATTATCAAACAGTGACAAGGATGCCGGCGGGCCACCAAATATCTGCAAATAGCGCTGACTCGTAATAGCTCTTGCGTTTGTCACATTGCCATTCGTGTTGCGCGTGCTCCGTTGATACTTTCCACCCAGTTCCACATAATCGAGAAAATCTAGTGGAGTATTATATCGAGCCTGAAATTCGCCACTGTAGGTTTCTGTGGGATTATCAATCGGATTAGTAACAGCGTTATTTACCGCATAATTTGAAGGATCGTTGATGAAATCCAGCCCGGCTTGGGTAAGCGATGGTATTATCAGACCGTTTGCAGTCTCGACAAACGCACCGTTAACAACCCTTTGAGTAGCAGCAGCATTATCGTCTGGATTGGTGACTATTGTTGAGGGGTCTATGAAATCGATAAAATCGGTCTCTACTGCGGCTAATGTAATAGCCGTATTATCTCCCTGCTGTTTGGATCGTGCATAACCAGCCTTATATTCAAATTCCCAACGTCCAACATTCGTATCGCCGCGAAAACTTATGCTATCGTTCGTAATTCTTTCGTCCACAGTACCGTTGACTATACTCGGCCTAATACTGCTCAGTGTCGCACGCCGGCGTACTTCGCCACCCAATTCAGGGATGGGCATGTCGGTAAAAAATGTTCCAAATCCCACAGACGATGCCGAGTTACTGCGCTCTACATCACTTTGGTTGCGCTGCAGATCAAGCCGCAGGCTTGTATGGTCTGCAATATCCCAAGCGAGATTAAGCGAACCCACAATTGCTTCCTGTGCGGAAACACTCCGGGTATAGCGTACGCTGCTTATCTGCCGTTGACTGTCAAGCTCAGGGTCGAACGGAAACTCGGTGCTCGCCGGTACGTTGAAAAGCGAAGTAGAACCAACGGGAAAAACCGGCGGAATTCTGCTAACTGTCAAAGCAGTGTAGTTGAGCCGATCCGCCTTGCGATATTGCAGAGATGCGGCCACCCCAAAATTGGGAGCCAGCTTTTTGGCAATCGTGCCATTGATCTGATATTCTTCACCAAATGCACGATCGAAATTGCTTTCCCCCTCAACAGAGAAACTCGCTGAAAAGTCACCATAATCGAGGCCAGATTTAGTTTCGATTTCGACCAAGCCGCCAGAACCAGTGGCTTCGTGACTGGGAAGCAAAGACTTATGGATTGTAATTTCCGAAATATTGTCCGTGAGAAACCCGCTGAGATCGACGGTGCGTTCAAATCCAGTGCCTTGCACTTCCAAGCCATTAAGCTGCACATTAATCGCTTCAGAACTGAAGCCACGAACCGTGATACGCGACCCTTCGCCGGTCTCATCATCTCGGCCAAAGGCGACACCAGGAACACGTCGCAAAGCTTCCGAAACAGTCTCCGCAGGAAAACCACCCAATAGATCTGACGATACAATCGTCGCATTGTTGTCAGCATTTTTCTGTTTGTTCAAAGCTTGTTGTATGCTGCTGCGATAGCCGAAAACGACAATATCCTGATTGGCTTCGCCAATCTGCAAATTGGCCTGCTGGCGCGATCCGGGGGATACCGATACAGTCGCCGTTTTTACCTGCTCGCCCAGATATTCCACCCGAACAATTTGCTGCCCGCGCGGGACAGCGGGGAAGTAATATTGACCACGGTCATCTGTGACCGCTTCGAGATTGGTGCCATCTATACGTACCAACGCGCCTCGCAAAGCTGTTCCGGTACTGGTGTTCACCACTGTACCGGACACCATGCCGGTGGCTCCATCTTCCACTGAGTTATCGCCCTGCACAAGCGCTGCGGTAGAAACGCTCTGAACAACAGCTGGCCTAGCTGTATTCCGTGCCACAGCTGCTGTTGCTTTATTTTTCCGAAATTGCGGTGCTCTGGCGAAGCTAAGAGCTATGACATTAGGTTGAATTTCCCGGAAGGAAATAGAGGTTCCTCGAAGCAATAGGCGTAACGCCTGCGTCGGAGTATGACGGCCAGAAACTGCCTTAGCGCGTTTATTCTCAGTTAATTTTGGCGGATAGACGAGATTTTTGCCCGTCTTAAGAGCGTAGCTTTTCAAGGCAGAGGACAAAGACTGGTCCGGTATATTAAAAGAAACGGTCTGCTCCTGAGCTTGAGCCTGCACCGATCCGACGATTGCGATATTGGCGGCACCGGCGAGCATTGCCGCCTGTAGCAATTTAAACGAACGAGATTGCATGTTGATCCCCTGTCTTATCTTTCCCTGCCAGCTGTCAGTCATCCGCCGACTAGCCTAACGATAAGTAAGACGCGCGAGTTCTAGCTTCCCTCAAAATCTTTTCCAGATGAGGCCAAAATGTCTGCGATATTGGAGTAGATTATGGCGTAGAAGCTTTGGTTTTCATTTGCTTGCGATCACTCTTTCCAAGTGAGAACAATGTCGCCTTCGCCTGATCGAGCGCTGTTTTTGACAGGGAAAGATGCTTCCAGGGCAACCGCAAAGCTGTCAATCGAGCCAACTTGAAAAATACCACTAACCCGCATGTCAGAAAGCGTAGGATCACCTACAACAAGCTTGCGCGAAGAATATCTGTTCACTTCCTGCACGATCATTCCAAGCGGTTCGTTATCAAAAATCAACCGGCCGTCTTTCCAGCTGGTGACCGCATCCGTGTTAATCATATTGATTTTGAACGGCTGGCCGCCCAGCGCCACCAATTGTTGGCCCGGCCGCAATTGCTTTTTGCTTACCGCGCCCAAATCAGTGGTTTTGCTATTATCTTGATCAACCGTCACAATGCCTTCGATCAATGTAACGCGCACTTCATCATCAGCGCGTCGAACGGAGAAGGTTGTGCCAATAGCGGTAACCAACTTACCGTCTGCTTCCACCACAAAGGGGCGACTGGGATCTTTTGCAACGTCAAATAGTGCTTCCCCGCGCAGCAAGATCAAGTCACGCTGCTCTTCACCGAAGTTCACTTGTATCAAACTATCGGTGTTGAGCTCTACCACGGAACCGTCCGGCAGGTTCACGGTCGATCTTTGACCAATAGCGGTTCGGTAAATGGGTGATGATTGCGTTTCCGCCTGTGCGAGTTGGTCAATTGGCGCGGTGCCGCCTGAACTGTCCAAAGATACGAACGGATTCAGCATGACCATGGAAACCACCACAACAAGCAATGAAGCGGCAATCGCGCCATATTTTAGCCAACTATTGTTATTTGCGGTCGTGGAGACGGATAACGCATTATGGCGCATTGCCATAATCTCGTCGTCAACCGCACTGTCCTGCATCGCGGTCCAAACCTCTTCCTGCAACGCGTAAGCCTCAGCATGTTTTGGAGACTCTTCCAGCCATGTTTTGAACCGCCGTTGATCGCCTTTGCTTGCATTGTCCGCACGTAAGCGCGCAAACCAATAAGCCGCTTGTTCTTCAGCACTATTGGCAGTGTCTGGCGTGTCCATGTTGTGCGGGTCCATCATTCCGAAGCCCCCAAACGATGCGCAAGATGCTTGATGGCATCCATCATATGCTTTTCAACTGAACTCATTGATATACCCAAATGCTGCGCGATCTCACGATATTTAAACTCTTCAAACCTGTGCAGCAGGAAAACATTCCGCGTACGTTCCGGTAATTCGTTCAATGCGTTTTTCAGCGCCACTACTTTCTCTTTACCTAACAAGACGCGCTCGGGCGAAAGTTCCTCAAAAGCATTTTCATTTTGATCGGATAATTGTTTGGTAAAAGTTCTTTTGGTAGCTTCTCGCCTTGCCTTATCGCGCAGTAAATTTGCCGCGATCTGAAATATAAAGGCTTCTGGCCGTTCCAATTGGGCCTGATCCGCCCGTGAGGTTAAACGATAAAAAACATCTTGGACGAGATCTTCTACTTCATTCTGATTATAGACCCGTTTTCGGAAATATTTTTCCAACGGAACACGAAATTGTGAAAAAAGCTCTGCCAAACCATCATGCGATGCCTGTCCATCAAAGCCATCATCGGCGGCCTTAGCCCCGCTAGATCTCCGGGATTCATTGTCCTTGTCTGATGTCACGTTAGCCCCAATCGAATCCTGTCAGATGACGCAATAAAGAGGTAGAAGATAGTATTTGTCAACGCATGCCTAAGCTTTGCCCCCTTATTTTAAAGGAGTAAATAATATTCTTAAATGCATAGCTTTCCTGTTAAAATAGCGGCACTTGCATGACCAAATACAAAATATCCACAATATGGATCTGACTGTATCAGGTGATTGTATTTACATAGTTTTTCTGAATCTATTAGGTTTGTCCGGCAGAAATTTTGATAGATTAAGACTATTTTAGTCGGCTGCTCAACATGTGAATATATTTAGCGTTCAATACGTAATGTCCCGCAAATCGAAATAACGAAAACCTAATTTTTGGGAATCACTTTCAGGATTTTACTGCCAGCCGCCGATGGTGCCTCGGTCAGCAAGTAGAGATAACCGTCCGGCCCGGTACGGACGTCGCGAAACCGTGCATTAAGTTCACCAAAAATTTCTGACTGCTCGCCAAGAGAACCGTCCGCCTTCACGTTGACATGCCGCACATGTTTGAGCGCCAGTGCCGATAGGAACAGATCGCCTTGCCAATCGGGGAAGGCCTCACCGGTATATTGCGCAAAACCCGATGGTGCGATCGAAGGGGTGAAATGGATCAGCGACTGTTCCGTTCCATCCATCGCCTCAAATGGGGATATTCGACCACCCGAATAATCAATCCCATAGGACACGCTGGGCCAGCCATAATTTTTTCCGCGCTGGATTTCATTAATTTCATCACCACCAGCAGGACCATGTTCATGGGCAAAAACACGGCCATCTGTCGCCAATATGATGCCCTGTGGATTGCGATGACCGAGGCTCCATATTTCCGGCAGTGCACCCTCCTTGTTCACAAAGGGATTGTCGCTTGGTACCGATCCATCATCATTCAACCGAATAATTTTGCCAAAATGGGTATCAAGCCCTTGCGCTTCCTCGCGAAAATGGAAAGCGTCGCCCACCGGCATGAGCAATGTCCCATCGGCTAGAAATTGAATGCGCGCGCCGTAATGATTGCCTTGTACGCGGGTCGGTGAGGCCGCAAAAAGTTGCTTTCCTTCGGACAATGTCGGCGCAGTTACATCATCATATTTAAACCGCATCAGCAACAATGTATTCTCTTCACCCTGCTCTGCCGCATAGGAAATATAGAGCAGTCGGTTTGTTTCAAAATCGGGGTGCAGCACAACATCAAACAAGCCTGCTTGCATGCCGCTGCCAAAATGAACCTTGGGATGGTCTTTTCCGCCTGCGAAATCGTAAACCACAGCAACGTCACCGTTTTCTGTCACATGTTTCAATTTGCCGGTCCTTTCCGTAACCAACATCCCGCCATTGGGCAGAAACGCCAAGGACCAAGGATGATCCAGACCTTCTGCGACGGTTTCAATCTGATAATCTATCGGCGCTGCATCCACTCTGCCAACTGCCTCACTGGTTTTATCACCCGATGGCGACGCGCCTTGGTCCGCGCAGGCAATCAACAGACACAATGTCAGCAATGGAAGAGTCAGTTTTTGAAAATTCATGGCGATACCCCTTAGATTTCTTGGTTCTCAATGATGATGTTCAATTTGTCCACCGTCATTTGCGCTTGATCGACCAGCCAAAGCAGTTAGGTTCAGTATGTTAAAGGGGATAAAGAAAATGGCAGGTGTCGCGCGCTTCGTTCTTGGGCTGCTCATAGGGGCGCTGGTGACCTATGTTTTCGGAACGGCGGTAAATTCACAATTTGTTATGGGCGCGCATGGCGTCCCGGTCGTAATAGCGGATCGGTTCAACATGACGATGTTCGATATTTCCAATATGTTACCCTATTTCGTGATTATTGCGGTCAGCTTCCTACTTGCGTTTCTGATTGCCGCGATCCTCAAGCGGTTCCTGCCTAATTTGGCAAATATTGCTTATCCGATTGCCGGTGCTGCAGCGATAGGAACTGCGCTTGGTTTGATGTTTATCATGTTTCAAACCGTACCGATCAGCGGAGCACGATCGACGATCGGATTCCTCGCGCAGATGATAGCGGGCGGACTAGGTGGTTGGGTCTTTGGCCGGATTGTGAACCGATCAAAAATAGCTTCCAAACCGTAACACTAAAGTCCTCTGGATTGGCAGCCCTATCAATTTGCAGATTGGCAACCGATCACCAGATCGAACAAGTTGGTAACATGGACTCAAAACTTAGGCCGGTATATGATTGCCTACAATGATGGAGCAGGATTGATGGATAGCTACGAACAAAATTATATTAATGGCCAGTGGGTGACCTCCGATGGCGGAACGCCCCATCATGTTATCAATCCAGCTACCGAAGAGCCGAGCACCAAAATTATTTTGGGCTCCAAGGCCGATGTCGATGCAGCCGTTGCCGCAGCGAAAGAGGCCTTTAAAACCTATAGCCAGACCTCGCGCGAGGAACGGCTCGCGCTGATGGGCCGGATCGTCGAAGAATATCAGAAGCGGATACCGGATATTGCCAATTCGCTCGCAGCAGAGATGGGCGCGCCGATTAGCTTGGGCAATGCAATGCAAGGTCCAGCAGGCCTCGGGGGCTTTGCCGGCACCATGGAAGCGTTAGCCAATTTCGAATTTTCCGACCGCCAAGGCGACAATTTGATTGTCTACGAGCCTATTGGCGTTGTGGGTATGATCACGCCATGGAACTGGCCGCTCAATCAGATTGCGCTCAAGGTGGCACCCGCTCTGGCCGGCGGAAATACAATGATCCTGAAGCCGTCAGAAGAATGCCCCGGGAGCGCCGCCATCCTCGCAGAAGTGATGGACGCTGCGGGTGTCCCTCCTGGAGTTTTCAACCTCGTTCAGGGCGACGGTCCGACCGTTGGCGCGGCCATATCTGCGCATCCCGACGTCGATATGGTGAGCTTCACCGGATCAACCCGCGCCGGTATTTTGGTCGCCAAGGCAGCGGCGGATACCGTGAAGCGCGTCCATCAGGAATTGGGCGGAAAGTCTCCAAATCTAGTACTTCCCGGCGCAGATCTCGAACAGGTGTTGCCCGCTACAATCGGCGGCGTGATGATCAATTCTGGCCAAAGCTGTATCGCGCCGACCCGCGTTCTGGTCCAAAATGACCAGACGGCCGATGCGGTGAATGTCGTGAAGACGATTGTCGAGGCACAGCAAGTTGGTGACCCTATGACAGAAGGCAATCACATCGGTCCTGTGGTCAACAAGACCCAGTATGATAAGATTCAGGGGTTGATCCAATCGGCCATCGATGAAGGCGCCACGTTGGAAACCGGCGGTACTGACCTGCCCTCCAATGTCAATCGCGGCTATTATGTCAAACCAACCGTGTTTAGCGGCGTCACGCCCGATATGCGGATTGCCAAAGAGGAAACCTTTGGCCCCATTGTGACTTTGATGGGTTATGACGATCTTGATGAAGGGGTCGCGATTGCGAATGACACGGAATATGGCTTGTCGGCAGTCATCTCAGGGGATCCAGCCGAGGCGTCAAAAGTTGCTCCCAAGCTCCGCGCTGGGATGGTGATTGTCAACAATTGGGGGCCGTCACCGGGAGCGCCTTTTGGCGGCTATAAACAATCCGGCAATGGCCGCGAGGGTGGCCTTTATGGTCTAAAAGATTTCATGGAAATCAAGTCGATTAGCGGCGTGCCAGGATAGGAAATTAGCTCCTTAACAAGAACACAAACGCTATCGGTCTATTCCCAGCAATGCTCTAACCGCTCTAATTATTTGGTCCATATCATCTGGTTCGGAATGATAGAAGGAGACTGTGTTTATTGCGCCTGCCGTGATGGCCATTAACAGATCTCCGGTTATGGCAACATCGGTATCTTTTGGCAGGTCGCCGCAATCTATTCCTTCCACTACCAACGCGCGAAATACCTTTGCAGAGTCCTCACGTAGATCACGAATTTCTTGAAACTTTTCTGGCTCCTGCTGCAACCGGTTTATCACAACAGCGCCAATCATTGGAAAGCCCGAGGAGTTTCCTTGCAAGGGCGTAGCGGCTTCTAGCAATTTGTTAAATTTGTCTTTCCACGAACCCGATCCAGCGACTGCCTGATTTATGGTTCGATTGTAGGTTCGAATGCGATTTGTAACCGTCGCCTCGAATAGATCATCTTTCGAAGCGAAATAATTATAGATGGCCGCACCCGTTATTCCTGCGGATTTAGCAACCTTTGCCATGCTCACATCTGAGTAGGCCTGCTGATTAAAGTGTTTCTCGGCCGCCTTCAGCAGACGCTCACGCGTAGCTTTTGCGTTGCTTCCAAATGGACGTCCTCTTTTTACAGATGGCGTTGGATTATCCCGACTGGCTGTCATCAGGTCACCGTTCGCAATTATGACTGCCTTGGTCAACATGGACTGCAAATAAGCGCAAAGAATTCGTTATGACGGTTGGTACCAGATAGGCGAGCTATAGGCGCGTTGCTGCGTAATCAATGCCGCATCTTTTGGTGGCTTCACCTTGAACTGTACCGCATCATATAGCGTCCAACGCGGGGTCGGAATCTCTAATACCCGAACATAGTAAAATGCCGCAACTTTTCGATTGAAGTCTGGGTCCACCCACATAGTTGAGAGAAATGCCTCTCCGATATCATTGGTGTAAGTCGCATCAGCCATATTGACGGTGTTACCAACAGCCGGAATTTTTCCTGTCACGGGATCAACTTGGCGGTCACCAGAGAACACCACTTCGTAGATTTTCTCATGAAGTTGACCATCACTGCTACGCCAGCCCTTGATGACTTGAACGCGATCGAGATTGGCACCATGGGGGTCTTTTAGGGCCGTAACCATAAAACGTGGGGCATCACCGTCACCAGTCAACATACCGCCCATTGGGACGCCTTTAGCGTAGCCAATGCGGGCATAATCGGGTTTCTCCATATCGGAATCCTGATAGTCCCAGCCGCCGAAAAAGCGGACGGCCATGCGGGGGCCTGTCGTTGCATAAACTTCTTTGCGCTTAAACGCCGCGAATAGCTCTTCGCGGGTGTTCGCTCTCGCCCAAGCGCCAATATAGCCGGAACTTGTGAGCCGCCAGTTTTCCCAGAGACGGCCGCCCATTTTGCTGTTGATGCGTTCTTTACTCGGTTCGGATTCTACAAATTTACCCCAGAAATTATTGTCGTCCGACGTCGCAAGACCGGTATGGGCATCAGTACTTCCGATCAGGCCATATTGATAGGGATTGACGCCAAAACGCTCTTGTAGATCGAGACCTTGTTTCAGTCCTTCGCGGGCATATTCACCGCCAAGCCATTTGCGTAACGTTGCAGGTTCGGTTGGTTTGGCCACCATGGAGATGTTGTTTTCATCCCAGCTTTCGAAATCCGCAAATTCATCGGTTGGCGACAGAAGAGGATGGGACTCGCCATCGCCTTTTACCTGCGTCGTTTCATAAAGCGGTTCCCAACGCGCACGGAGATTGACATATTCCTGATTAAACGGCGTGCCGTCGCTTTGGACGTCTCCGAACATATTGCCGTTGGAAATATTCCCATTATGAGCAATGGCCATCACCTCACCGCCAGTCTGTTCCTCATAGCCAGCCAGGTATCGCCACAAATCCATAGGGTTATTGCTATCCGCAGCCGAAAATGGGGTGGTTTGCAGAGTCTTGTCTTTGTCATCTTTAAAAACGACAACGCGGTGCTGGTTGCCGCCACCGGGCATTGAGGTCCATTCATAGCCTGCAAATGTCGTAAATTTGCCGGGCTTATTGTGGCGCTCTGCTGCTTCGACAAGCTCGGACCAAATTGTTTTTCTGAACTTTTCCGGCGGTTGTCGCTTGGCTTTTCCTTCCTGCAGCGACGCGACGACTTCATTCATCGGCCCAATGGTATCACCGGCCTCGTTCATGGCAGCCCAGGCTTTTCCCAAAGGCGTGTCCACAATATCCGGATTGCCAGTTTCCAAACCAAGAAATACGCCGGTAAACTCCGCATGATCAGCGACCATCAGGAAATCGAGCGGTTGCTCCAGCTTTGCTCGTTTGCCGCCATGGGCATCAACTTCTTCTCCCTGCGCAAAGCGATAGGCTTCATCCGGCCCCAGGGTTTTGTTACCAAAATTGTAGCTGTCGAAGGAATAGAGTGTGTGGAGATGCAGGTCGCCCCAATAGACTTGCTCGGGATATTCAGTCACTTCAACAGAGGCGGAATTTTGGCCTCCCTCTTCTAATTGTGGGGAACAGCCAGAGACCGCCATTGCAGCTGCTGCAATGCCCCACAGCATAGAGCTTCTATTTGTCTTACAAACGCGCATCATTCCCCCTTGCTGCTTTCCATCGATAGCAGTTTTCATGCCCTATCTGAGCCCTGTCAGTTTTGATCGTAGGCTCAATATTTAAATAAATATATGTTCATTTAATAAATAGAACACGGCCAAAATCAATAGGCCAACATTGGGGAGGAATATAATGGGTACATCACGTACGACGTTTAAACGCTATTTGGCATATGGTACGGCGTTGAGTTTGATGGGCGGTTTTGCCGTACCCGCACTCGCGCAGACTGACGACACATCACAAAGGATAAGCTCCGGTAACGAAGATATCGTGGTGACGGCCCGCAAGAAAACGGAACGGCTTCAAGAAGCACCGGTTGCGGTGACTGCTCTTGGCGGTGAACGTTTGGAGCGGATTAATGCTACCGACCTCTCTGACCTCAGCGGCCGAGCACCCAATGTGACGATCAACACCATCGGTAACTTTGGCAGTTCGGTATCAGTTTTTATTCGCGGTATCGGCAATGGCGATCCTGACTCTACTGTTGATCCGTCCGTCGGTATCTATGTTGATGGCGTCTATATTCCCCGGACCGCAAACAGCTCTCTTGACCTTTTTGATGTTGAGCAAGTTGAAATTTTGCGCGGCCCACAGGGCACTTTATTTGGACGAAACACTACTGGTGGTGCGGTCAATTATCGCACGAAACGCCCAACCGGTGAATTTGGCCTTCGCGGGGCCGTCACACTGGGCGACTATGGGCAAAGAGACATTAGGTTTGCAGCGGAAGCACCTTTGATTGAGGATGTTTTGGCCTTTAAAGTCGCGGCTTTCTCTCAGCACTTGGACGGTTTTTACACAAATACCTTCTCCGGCCTTCCCGGAAGGCGCAGTTCAACTTCGGCAGGTGAGAGCAACACCTTTACCTTCCGGCCATCACTACTCTTTACGCCCACTGACAATTTCGAATTGACGATTATCGGCGAATATAGCCGGGAGGGTAGTGAGAATCTGCCGTCCATCAATGTTTCACCGCCTAATAATCTGCTCCAGATATTCTATGATGTACCGTCGTTCGGACGAGACGAAAATGTGCGTTCCTTCGCCTTTAATGTCCCCGGACGCAGCGATATTGATGTCTGGGGTGTGACCGCAGAAGCAAACTGGCAAATTGGTCCGGGCACTTTGACCTCGGTGTCTAACTATCGTGAAACTACCAAGGATATAAACAATAACGATACGGACGGAACGACCGCTGGGTTTTTTGAAACCTTGCGTGATCAACCGCACGAGCAATATTCCAGCGAGCTGAGATATAATGCTGATGTCACAGATGATCTGAATATCATCGCCGGCTTATATTATTTTCGGCAGAAATATTTCTTGCGTAGGGATACTTTCCTCAACGTAACAAATGGTCCCGTCACAGCCCGCAACAACGCAATTACCGGCCAAACACATAAGAATTTTGCGATCTTTGGGCAGGCGGAATATAATATCACGCCGGAACTTCGGGTGTCACTGGGTGGTCGCTACACGACCGAGAAGAAGGATTTCTTCGCCACTTTGTTCACGCCATTTCCAAATCTTGGTCCTGTATTTGAACTGGATGAAAAATGGTCCAACTTTGGCCCGGCCGTCGGCGTTGATTATCAGGCAAGTGACGACATCTTGTTCTACGCGAAATATTCAAAAGGCTTCAAAAGCGGCGGCTTTAATGGTCGTGGCGGCACACCCGGCGCCTTGGGGCCGTTTGATGAGGAAAGCGTCGATGCCTTTGAAGGAGGCATGAAAGCAGACTGGTTTGACAACCGTCTTCGGACAAATGTCGCGGTCTATTATAACAAATATAAAGATTTGCAGAGGACTGTCATCAGAAGCCTTCAGGGTCAAACCGGCGGAAACAATCAGGAAACCGTGACGGACAATGCCGCGAGTGCGACTGTCAAGGGCGTTGAACTCGAAGTATCTGCTGTTCCGGTCAACGGCTTGAATCTTGACTTTTCGGTTGGCTATAACAACGCCAGCTACGATGAATATCAAGCAGATTTGAACGGGGACACCGTGATCACCGACAACTCAAATCTCGAAATATCGAGAGCGCCCAAATGGACATTGGGCGGCGGCATTAGCTATGCAGCAAATCTGGGCGATGCCGGACTGCTGACTTTCCGCGGGGATTGGACCCATGTTGGCAAACAAAACTTGCTTGTCACAGGCGCACTGGATGGCCGTATTCCGTCTTACGACGTTATCGATGCCAGCATAAAATGGGACGTTCCCGGAGATCAATTCTATGTGTCGGTCTTTGTTAAAAACCTGAACAAGGAATTATACGAAGTCTCCTACACGCCAGTTGGCACCCTGTTTGCTTTCCACAATATCAGCCCACCTCGTCGTTGGGGCATTACATTAGGCTTTGAAATGTAAACAAGACTTCTTCGCGAAGAGAAGGGGCGTTCTCCCAACGCCCCTTTTTTTGTGCAAATATAACCCAGATCCCCTGTTAATGGGCCTCATCCCAAGATTGGCCTGTTCCGATATCCACATCCAGCGGCACAGATAACTTAACGGCTGGCTCTGCCGCGCCCGCCATTACCGTGCGTATTACCTCAGACGCCGCATCGACATCATCTTCGGGCAATTCGAATACCAGTTCATCGTGGACTTGCATCAGCATTTTTACCTGACCTAGACCTGCGGCATCTAGAGCGGGGAGCATCCGGGCCATCGCTCGCTTTATGATATCAGCGCTGGTCCCTTGGATTGGCGCGTTAATCGCGGCCCGTTCGCTGCCTTGGCGCTCGGTTTGGTTGGCCGATTTCAGACGCTCAAACCAAGTTTTGCGGCCAAACAGCGTCTCTGTATAACCGCTTTCGCGTGCTGCCTGCAGGGTCTCGGAAATATAGCGGTTAATGCCCGGAAAGCGTTCGAAATAGGTATCGATCATCTGCTGCGCTTCGTCCGCATCGACTTCCAACCGCTTGGCGAGACCCCAGCGCGAAATGCCGTAGAGGATAGCAAAATTGATGGTCTTGGCCCGTCCACGCGTATCGCGATCAACGGTACCGAATAGTTCTTGTGCCGTGCGGTTATGAATATCTTCGCCGGCAGCAAAGGCTTCTTTGAGCGTCGCCACGTCGGCAATATGCGCAGCAAGACGCAGTTCGATCTGACTATAATCGGCCGCAAGAATGACATTGCCCGGCGCGGCTACAAATGCTTGCCGAATTTGCCGGCCGATTTCAGTGCGGATCGGGATATTCTGCAGATTGGGCTCGGTTGACGACAGTCGTCCGGTTTGCGCGCCACTCAGGGAATAGCTTGTATGCACCCTGCCCGTCTTGGCATTAATCTGCTCTTGCAGCGCATCGGTATAAGTGGATTTCAGCTTCGACAATTGCCGCCAATTAACGACCTTCTGCGCAATCGGCTCGCCATCACCGGCCAGTCGTTCGAGCACTGTAACATCAGTTGAATATTGCCCGCTCTTGCCCTTTTTACCGCCTTTCAGGCCGAGTTTCCCGAACAGTATTTCTCCCAATTGCTTGGGACTGCCGATCGAAAAAGGTTCACCGGCCAACGCGTGAATTTCCTTTTCAAGACTTTCCATATTTTCAGCAAAGCTTTGTGATAGACGCGCCAGCTCTTCGCGGTCCACCAATACACCGGTTTGCTCCATTCTTGCAATGACCGGAACCAACGGACGGTCGACCATTTGATACACCCGCGTCGCCTGCTCTGGCGCAAGGCGCAAGCGCAAAATTTCCCAAAGGCGAAGCGTGACATCGGCGTCTTCAGCGGCATATTCAGTCGCCTTGTCAAGCGGCACTTCGGCAAATGTAATCGCTTTCTTGCCCGTGCCAGTCAGCGATTTGAAACTGATACATTCATGGCCAAGATGCAGCTTGCTCAGTTCGTCCATTCCATGGCCGTGGAGCCCAGCATCGAGGTTGAAGCTCATCACCAAAGTATCATCAAACGGGGTAATTTGCAGGTCATGCTGGGCCAGGACGGTCATGTCATATTTCAGATTCTGCCCGACTTTCAAGACGGCATCGTCCTCCAGCAGAGGCTTTAATCGCGCCAGTGCTTCCTCGGTTGGAATCTGTTTCGGCGATTCTGCGAACATGTCCCCGCTGCCATGGCCGAGCGGGATGTAGCAGGCTTCGTTGGGACCGGTTGCCAGACAAACACCGACAACGCGCGCAGTGACGCTTTCAAGACTGTCCGTCTCGACATCGACCGCCATCACACCTTTGGCGCGTGCGCGCTCAATCCATTTGTCGAGCGTTTCAATATCCTGAACACATTCATATTGAGTGCGATCAATCGCCGGAGCGTCGAGCGGCTTGGCTGCGGCAGGAGCGCTGTCGCCGATACCACCGTCAACGTCGGGATTTTGTGGTTCGGACTGTCCACCCCCAAGTTTTTTGAGCAATGAGTTAAAGCCGTGATGCGTCAGAAACTCGCGCAGCGGCCCATCAGGGATGTCCTGCAACAGAAAACTGTCAAGAGGGTCAGGAAGCGGGCAATCTTCCTTCAATGTTACCAGCACTCGCGATAAGCGAGCCTGTTCAATATTCTCGAGGATATTCTCTTTCATCTTGGACTTTTTCATATCCGGCGCGGCGGCAAGCACCGCTTCGATATCACCAAATTCGTTGATCAATTTGGATGCAGTTTTGGGGCCTATGCCAGGAACACCTGGAATATTGTCCGCACTGTCCCCCATCAGGCCCAACACATCGCCAAGTTTTTCCGGGCCGACGCCGAATTTTTCTTCAACCGCTGCCCTGCCCATCCGAACATTTTTCATCGTATCAAGCATGTCGACGCGGCTATCATCAAATGGTTCGATCAGCTGCATCAGATCCTTGTCGGACGACACGATTGTCACCTTCCAACCTTCAGCCACAGCGGCCTTGGTATAGCTGGCGATCATGTCGTCGGCTTCGACATTTTCTTCTTCGATCAGCGGCAACGAAAAGGCACGAGTTGCGTCGCGGATCATCGGGAATTGTGGCCGCAGGTCTTCTGGCGGTTCGGGCCGGTGCGCCTTATATTCACTGTAAAGTTCGTTGCGAAAACTCTGTGACGATTTATCGAGCACCACTGCCATATGGGTCGGGCCGTCCGCCTTGTGCAGCTCGTCAGCCAGCTTCCACAGCATCGTCGTATAACCATAGACCGCGCCAACCGGCTGGTTATGTATATTGGTCAGTGGGGGTAGGCGATGATAGGCCCTAAAAATATAGGCTGAACCATCAACCAAATAGAGATGTTTTTGCTTACTGGAATCGGTTTCTGTCATAGCCACCAGCACTAGCAGCGCCGGGGTTGCTCGTCATGATTAATTTATACAGAAATTCTTAGATTAGGCGCTTATCGCGATCCGGCTCGACCCATTGCTCGCTTCGAAAAAGGGGCGAGGCTTTGACCGCATACCGTGCGTATACAGCACGCATTGGTTGCGACCGCGCCGCTTGGCTTCAAACATGGCACTATCGGCATTGCGCATTGGCAAAGCGCGTTCTTCGTAAGACGAAACTCCAGTCAGACCAATACTGACCGTGATCCGATGCTGGACGCCGTCCTGAGGCTCAAAGACTATGCTTTCCATCTCATGCCGGATCATCTCACCGATAATTTCGCCTTCGGTTTCACAAGTATCGGGCAACAGTACCCCAAATTCCTCTCCGCCAATGCGACCAACCAGATCATTTTTGCGCAAGATACGCTTAAAAACAGCCGCCATCAGGATCAGGGCTCTGTCACCTACCGGATGGCCATAACCATCGTTGATATTCTTAAAATGATCCGCATCAACGATCATGAGAACATTATTAACCGATGACATACGTCGCTCATCGAAAAGTTTGATGAAATGCTCCCGATTGGCAAGGCCGGTCAGGCCATCTATATTCGCCCGGCGCTGTAGGCCTCTATTAGCTTGTTGCAGTTTTTCTTGCGTATCTTTGAGCGTATCGGCCATATCAATCAACTGCTTGCGCTGCCGTGTGACATAGAGATTGACCGGGATACAGATGATCCAAGGCACGATGAAAGCCATCGTCATAACGTTCCAAAAATTATCATCAATGCCAAAGACCGTAAGATAGATGAGCGCGGTCACGGCGAATGCCGACAACACCTCTGCCGCCGAAAGCATGCCAGCTTGACGCGCCGGAGATAATTTCGAGATCGCTTCATTCATGACGATCATAATAGGGACGATAGATTGCAAGCCTGTGCAATTTCTTGGTTAAGAATGGTCCCAAGAAAGTCAGCATTTCCATCAGATTTTTCAATAAACTGGTTAACGCACCCCAGTCAGTTTACCTTATCTGGTAACTGCCCGGTCAATGCTGGCTTATTGTCCCGAAGCACAGTTTCAGCAAAATCCATAAATGCCCTTATCCGCGCGGTACGGCGCAGATCATCATGGGTGAGAATCCATATATCCCGGGATGGGGCGGGATCCCGCCGGGTCGCGCGCACCAGATCGGCGGTGTGATCGCCCGCTATGCATGGGATCATCACCAACCCCATTTGCCTGCGCGCCATTTCAATCTGCAAAGCGAGACTGGAGAAATTACCCCAGACCGGCACCCGCGCAAATTCAGTATCTTGGGTCCAGTCCGGAAACCGGCTTTCGCGGTCCGTCCACCCAAGCCAGCGGGCTTGTTCCGGCTGGTTCACAAAATCGTGCCGCGCGATGTAATCAGGATGTGCGTAGATGGATGTTGTATAAGCAAACAACCTTTTTCCAACCAACGTATCTGGCGGATTATTGTCCATACGAATGGCTATGTCAGCCTCTCGTCGTGCCACGTCGAGCAGATCATAGCTTGTCAATATTTCCAGTTCCAACCCTGGATATGAATCACAAAATTCCGGCAATCGAGAGGCAAACATCGATGTCGCGAACGGCTCCGCCATCGTCACGCGGATAGTCCCGGTCAGTTCATTATCGCGGCCAGCAATATGACGCTCTACGGTCACTAGATCATCGGCGAATGTTCCGGCAGCGCGGGCGAGATCTTCTCCCGCAGATGTCGGGAAATACCCCTCCGGTCGACGCTCAAACAACGTTACACCTAGCGACTTTTCAAGATGCTCGATCCGCCGACTAACCGTACTGTGATGAACATTTAGGTTTTTCGCGGCCGCACGTACCGTACCTCCGTTCATCACCTCCCGAAATGTTTTGATATCCTCCCAATCCATGTCTTGATCCATCCCTCAATCCGTCCGCTTTCAATCCTGATCGCAACCAACTTACAACAATTCTAGACAGTATATACGGCTCATTTTTGCACCATCGGGTTGCAGATAACCCCTTAGACTTTAGTTTTTTTAGCCGATAGAGAAGTCAGTATCTGCTTAAAGTCCCTGAAAAATACCTCAAAAATACCCACATTAAACTGCCTGAATATGGAGAACCCGTTATGACCGTGCCGATTATTTCTGCCTATGCTGGTAGCCTGTTAATTATCATGCAAGCCATTTTAATGGTGCTCACCGGATTGCATCGGGGGAAAGCCGGAATTAACCTGGGTACAGGCGATGATCAGGTGATGGAACGCAAAGTAAGACGGCATGGCAATTTCGCCGAAAACGCCGCTATCTTCATTGCTGTTCTGGCGCTAGCGGAAATGACCGTCGTATCCGGTCAAGTGATCATGATCATTGCGATCATATTCGTTGTAACCCGGATATTCCACGCCATTGCCTTATCTACCGAAGCCGGTTCCCACGGCGCAGAGAACGGTAAGATATTTGTCGGTGCCCGCGTGCTTGGTGCCTTGGGTACTTTAGGGTCATTTCTAGCGCTGGGAGGATTTCTTCTTTTTAACCTAATGTGATACGCCGAAAAACCAGCAAACCAATCTCCGCTATCAAGGATCAACAATGACCATAGCCCTTTCGCATATTTTCAAATCCTCTACCGCCCAAGCTTTTCGCGGTCTAACCAACATATTGGCAAAAGCAAAAGCTCACACGGAAGCCACCGGCACGGCCCAAGAGGCTTTTCTCGACAACAGGCTATTTCCTGACATGCATGACATGAAGTGGCAGGTGCAGATGATCACCGAATTTGCTGTCCGCGGGGCCGCTCGCATGTCTGGTGTCGCAACTGATGACTTGCCCAATTTGCCGATGGAAGGTGACACATTTGACGCGTTGATCGCTCGCATCGCCGAATGCGCGACGAAGGTTAGTGAAGCCGATGACGCAACAATTGACGGCAATGCGACCATGTTGATTACAATGCCCGTTGGCCCCGAACAGACAATCGATCTTGACGGTCAGACCTATGTGTTAAGCTTTTACCTCCCCAACCTGTTATTCCATGTCACCACGACTTATAATCTGCTGCGAGCACAAGGTGTTCCCGTGGGCAAGAAGGACTATATGGGGATGTAGACGCATGCAAAACTCCGCATTCCTTTTGCTAAATTGACTGACGCTGTTAGCTTTAGAATCCACGGCCAAGCGCAAAGACGAAGCGAGAGAATAACATATGTCAGACCTCGTTATCGTTCACGGATATCGTTTCAGCGTTTACACCCGTATTGTGCATATGATCCTTCGTCAGAAATACGTGGCTTATGCAACAGTTGAAGTAGACCCCTTCTCGGACCCGATAGCCGGAGAGCTGCTCCAAATGCACCCCTTTGGACGGGTACCGATATTATCTCACGGCGCGTTTCAAATTTACGAAACGGCGGCGATAGGACGTTATATCGACTTGGCATTTGATGGCCCGCGCTTAACCCCCGGGGATGCCAAACAGGTGGCGGCGATGACACAGGTGGTGTCAATCATCGACAATTATGGCTATTGGCCAATGGTCCGGCAAGTTGCCTCTCAGCGGGTATTCGCGCCTTTGCAAGGTAAACCGGCCGATGAAACAGTTATTTCTGGCGGCTTACAGGCATCCCGTGTCGTTTTAACTGAACTGGATCGGATTGCTGGTGAAGGCCTTGCGCTTGATGGTCAAACGCTGACGTTGGCGGATTGCCATTTGGCCCCGATAATTGGTTATTTCATTCAGGCTGCAGAAGGAACAGAAGAACTAAAAAACCACAACGCGCTTTGTCGTTGGTGGGAATGGATTTCAGTTCAGCAGAGCTTCAAAGACACCGAAATAGAATTGCCAGACCAATTTTACTCCTAAGAATCTATTGGCGCTCCGAACAGATCATGCGCGTCGGCTTCTTCAATCTCAACGTCGATAATATCGCCTACAGCAACACCCGCGCTCACATTGCGCAGGAAGACATTGCCATCAATTTCCGGCGCATCGGCCTGTGACCGTGCCGTTGCACCGATGTCGCCATCTTCATCAGGATCGCCGATTTCGTCAATGATGACGGGCAACGTGCGACCGACTTTGGCTTGCAGTCTTGCAGCACTGATTGCGGCAGTTTTTTCCATCAGTCGCTGGTAGCGCTCTTCCTTGACCTCTTCCGGCACAGCGCCGTCGAGTGCGTTGGCTGCAGCCCCTTCAACCGGTTCAAAGCGGAAACCGCCGACACGATCGAGCTGGGCTTCTTCGAGCCAGTCGAGCAGATATTGGAAGTCCTCTTCTGTTTCGCCGGGGAAACCGACCACGAAAGTTGAACGGATGGTGAGGTCAGGACAAATGTCGCGCCAGCTTTTCACCCGCTGCAGCACTTTTGCTTCATTGGCCGGCCGCTTCATGCGTTTGAGCACATTGGGCGCAGCATGCTGGAACGGGATGTCGAGATAGGGCGTGATCTTGCCTTCGGCCATCAACGGAATGACCTTGTCGACATGCGGATAGGGATAGACATAATGCAGGCGTGTCCAGACGCCGAGTTCGCCCAGCGCCACGGCTAGATCGGTCATATGTGCCCGCACCTCGCGGCCCTGCCCGATCGGCCCATTCCAGATTTGTGGCTTGTGCCGGATGTCGACGCCATAAGCCGAAGTATCCTGGCTGATCACCAGCAATTCCTTGGTGCCATTGGCGACGAGCTTTTCTGCTTCACGCAAAATCGCATCGGGCCGCCGCGATACGAGATCGCCGCGCAAGGACGGAATGATGCAGAAGGAACAACGATGGTTGCAGCCTTCGGAAATCTTCAAATAACTATAATGGCGCGGCGTCAGTTTCAGGCCGGCATCCGGGACCAGATCAACAAAGGCGCCGCGTGCTGCTGGCGCGGCCGCGTGAACGGCGGTCACAACGTCCTCATATTGATGCGCGCCAGTAACGGCAAGCACATCGGGGAAGCGCTCCATGATGGTGTCGGCTTCATTGCCCATGCAACCGGTAACGATTACGCGGCCATTTTCCGCCATGGCTTCACCAATAGCTTCAAGAGATTCTTCCTTGGCGCTATCGAGAAAACCGCATGTATTCACCAGCACGACATCCGCGCCAGCATAATCCGGCGACATTTGATAACCGTCAGAGCGCAACTGCGTCAAAATGCGTTCACTATCGACGAGTGCCTTGGGGCATCCAAGGGACACCATGCCGACTTTGGGCGGAGAAGGGATTGCTGTAGCCATATTCCACGCCGCATAGTCGCATTGTGCGCGCTTGTCATCGATAATGTCCGCCGCTATTTCAGGCATATGATCATCAGTATCTCCAAAGGATCGGATCGCGACTGGATAAAGATCAAACGGCAGGATGGCTCGGTTGCGCAAACCACCTTCCCCAAAAAGGGGATTATTCCGCATGACGTCGTTCACTATTATGTCGAACAGGAACTAGCGATGGGGAGCGGTTTTTGGGGACATGTCGCCGATGGAACTCACCCGGAGGAGATCCAGCATATTGTCAAACAGGCTGGCCATGCCAGTTCCGTCCGCGCTGCCACGCCCGATGCCCACATAGTTGAGCTGCTGCAAGCAGAGCGCCTAGTGGAATGTTTTGAAGCCGATATGTGGAGCGAGCCGAGTGACAATCAGACGCTGCGAGACGTTTTTGGCGCGGCCTGCCAATCATCTTACGTGGATCCACCCACGCTGTCCGATGACCAAATAAACACCATCCGTTCTTCGACTAGCAGCTTTGCGAAACAGTGGATAGCCGCCGAAATCGGGGAAACTTTCCAACTCCACTGGAATTGATGTATATGGATGTAACTAGCAATTTTCTGGGAGGGAAATCATGAATTTACTGGAGATAAACTGGCTCGCCATCATATTGGCAGCAGCATGCGGATTTCTGGTCGGCGGCATTTGGTACGGACCGATCATGGGCAAGAAATGGATGGGCGCGGTTGGCTTGACCGAAGAAGAGATACAGAGCGGGAATATGGGCCTGATCTATGGCGGCGCCTTCGCCTTCAGTCTCGTCGCTTCGGCTATGCTCGCACATATGTTTTTCCGGCTCGGTCAGCCGCCATTTGCTATCAAGATGATGATGTCGACGGGGATTGCACTCGGCTTTATCATTCCCGCTATCGGCACCAATTATCTGTTTTCACAAAAGGGCAAAGCCTTGTTCTTCATTGATGCCGGATACTGGCTGCTATTCTACGCAGCCATGGGGGCGGTCCACGCCTGGCTAGGATAGGGTTGTTCTGGTCAACTACACCGTTTCACTGGAGCGCCGACTAACGCTTTCGTAAAGATCGTCACCGTCGCTCCAGTCGGTCACTTTGCCAGAGAAGAGAAACTCCGGCGGCACGACTTCGGGACCTTCGCCGGGCCCTGTCGGCGGCGTATAATAGCCTAGCGCATAGCTGCCCATGCAATAGCCGAGCAAATCCCGCAGTGCGGGTTCAAATTCCTTGGCAATTTGCGGCGGGCAGGAAAGATACTGATTCTCCTCTTGCCGCAACCAGCCCAGCGCATAGGTGATATTAAGCCCCATACGGTCATGATCGGCTGTGTTTGCGCCGCCACCGTGAATGACCGATCCGGAATAGATCAGCACGGAACCCGCTTTCATCTCGGCATATTGGACTTCATCTGGCTTGGCATCCCGTCCTGCTTCCCAATGGTTCGAACCCGACACCACCTGCGTCGCTCCGTTTTCATAGGTAAAATCGGTTACTGCCCAGATCGTGTTAAACTGTGGTTCGATACTGTCCTGCAAAAATCCACCCCAGGCTAGCCGATCGCGGTGGAGCGGCTGCTTCACTTGTCCCGGCTGGATACGGATCAGCTGCGTGAGATGGAGCTGCACCCGTTCGCAAAAGGGTTTCAAAAAGGCATTAGCACTGCCCAATATCAATTCATCCATGACGAGATCGCGGCAGGCCTGTGACCGCGCAACCAGAGCGCCCGTCCGTGTGGTCTTGCGTCCGGTAAAATCATCTCGTCCGAGTTCGGTTGCCTCCACATAGGGCATGATTTCCGATTTCAGCTGTTTCAGGGCAGCCGCGTCGAGAACGTCTTCAACTATTGCCGCACCATCGTCGCGCAGCACCTGCGCCAGCTTTTCCGCATCATTGACGGCGGACAGTCGTTGCAACAAGGCCATAATCTCTCTCCTTTTGAGGAGGATATGCCTAATGCCGTCTGTTTACAAGATGTGGCGGGTTAAACCCGCCCTGCCAGCGTATCAGCAATAATCCGCCACACTTTGGGATTGAAGCCAAGCCCAAGATGCCCGCCGTCCACCCGTATGTTACGCGCTTGTGGATTATAAATATCCCTCGCGATATCCGGGCCGACAATACCGTCACGATTGGAATAGAGCACCGTCAGCGGCTGGTCGAATCCGATGCTATTGCGCTGATGCACTTCCAATTCGAACTGATCGAGATTGATCTGCGCGGACTTTGCATAGCGTTGGCCGGGGGATGTATATTTCGGGCCACCGATAATCGGAGTGCCCATGGTGATAACTTCACGCACCATATCGGGCGACAGACGGGCAACTTCGCGCGCAATAATACCGCCCAGCGACCAACCGATTAAGGTCAGCGGTTGCCGGTCATTGGCTTCATATTGATCCTTGGCAACAGCAGTAAATCTTTCAATGTCGCGATCTACGGAACCTTGATTCCGGCCCAGTCCCCAATCGAACACATCATAGTTTATACGGTTCAGAAATGATTTGAGCGGCCGCATCGACAATTCGCTGCCGCCATAGCCAGGTATCAGAAAAACCGGACGCCCATCACCCTTGGGAGCCGTCACGACACGCGGCCATTGGATACCAAATCCAACAAAGTCCAATGGCAATGCCAATTCGCTAAACTGGGCCAGCCGGTTCGGCGGACGAAGGCCAGTGGGCATGGGGATCGCGCTGGCTTTTGACATTAGACTATTTCCTATAAAGGCTGTTTATCCATCTTTATAGGGGTTTTGTTCGCAGGTGCAACATTTGCCACTAATCGCTATTGGCATTTTCTTTATCGGCACCGTTGCCCGGCATGATTTCGACGATGATGTCACCGGCTTCAAGGTTTTTGGCTTCCTCTTCCCAAAAACCATACATATTATTGTCGCGATAGATGCGGACGCCAAGCCCCTCTTTGACGATATCCTTCATCGCCATTCCGACTTCATTCTCGTCAACAGGGCGTTGAACCAGTTTCACTCGACCTGTGGCGGACGCCAAATCGCTGAGATAATCGGATATCTTCGCGCCTTCACAGCTGCCCGCCAGCAATAATCCGGCAAAGCTGACCGGATTAATCACCGTTGTCGCGCCCGCTTGTCGCGCCAGCATTTCATTATCCGAAGCGCGCACCGAGACACTTATCGGCAAATGATAGGCAAGATGGCGGGCGGTCAGTACAATCAAAATACTGGTATCGTCGCGCCCAGCCGAAACGATCATCGACCGTGCGCGAGATATTTTCACGTTCATCAAAGTGACGTCTCGTGTCGCATCTCCATTAATCACCGCACAGCCCATTTTTTCAGCTTCAGCCAAAGCATCGTCAAAGGGGTCCACCACGACAATTTCTTCCGGATTTGTTCCGCGCGCAATCAGCTCCTGCACCGCTTCCTTGCCGCTGGTACCGAAACCGGCGATCACAATATGGTCGTGCAAATTATTCTGGATGATTTTCATACGCCAATTATCCCAGGTTCTTTTGAATACAAAATTATAGGCCGTGCCAACAAATATAAGCACAACAAAGATACGGATGGGAGTCACAACCAGCGCATCAAACATTCGCGCGCGCTCGGTCACGGGAGCTATATCCCCATATCCAGTCGTGGTTATAGAGATCATGGTGAAATAAACGACATCAAGAAAACTGACATCGCCGTCATAGCTATCTTGCAAGCCATTGCGGTCAAACCAATGGACAGCCACCGCCATGGCTATCAACCCCAACACAAACAACACCCGCCAGGCGATATCCAACCAGATTGGCAAACTCGACCGGCGGCGCAGCGTCAAATAGTCAGAAATATTGCGGGAAGAGCGCCGTGCCATAGAGTGTCTAGGTCCGTTTAGGCAGGTAAGAGACGGGATTTACCGGCTTACGGTTTTTGCGAATTTCAAAATGCAATTGCGGTTCCTGTACATAGCCGCTGTCTCCAGCCAAGCCGATGATATCACCGGCATTGATCTTTTGTCCACGCGTAACATTCAGTTTGTCTGCATGGCCATAAGCTGTGACCCAGCCATCGCCGTGATTAAGCAGGATTAACCCCCCAAAAACGCCGATCTCATCCCCACTATACGCAACTATGCCATCGGCTGCCGCACGAATGGGTGTACCCTTGGTGACGCCGATATTCAGACCATCATTAACCTTACCGCCACCTTTACTACCAAAACTGGACAGCAATTTACCATCGACCGGCCAATTGAACCGGCCAGCAAAGGCAGTCGGTGTGGCAATGGCTGCGGGCGTTTTGGGTGGGGCGATCGCCTTGCGCCAATCAGATGGTTCTGATGCAACAGCATTGTCAGCCAAAGCTGGCTGGCTACCGGTGACAATATCATCAATATCCAGATCAAAGGCCGCAGCGCGTTGTTCAATAGTCATTTGCTGCGGGTCGACCGGCGTTGCGGCGGGCAGCAGTAATTTTTGCCCTACGCGCAAGATAAAGGGCTCTTCCAAGCCATTAAGCGCGACAACTTCCCGCCACGGTGCACCATAGGCGCGCGCAATGGCGATCCCGGTTTCTCCGCTGCTGACCGCATGATAGCGACCACCAATGATTTTGAGCCGCTGGCCGGGCTGGATAATATATGGCGCTGTAAGCCCGTTCGTCGTTGCAATAAGCTCTGAACTGGCCCCAGTTCGATTGGCAATGCCGCGCAGCGTGTCACCAGATTTTACGACATAGCTTCCGTCATCTACGGTCACGGCGTTGGGCGTGACGGATTGTGCCGCCCAGGTCGGCGGCGCGGCCTGATCGGGACTTTGACCAAATACCGATCTATCGGTTTCCAGCGTAGGTGTGGAACCATCTGATGCCTCATTCCGCGGCCAGCCATAATCGCGGCCTGGCGGGATACAAGCCGACACAGAACATAACAAAAAAAGGATTGTGATTTTACGCATAGCAGGCCCCATTCACTCACTCTCACCCCAATGAGAAAGGCTTGTCTAGCATCAAATCCATCCGTTGCCAGCCCTGCATGGCGGCGACATGTTTCAAACTATCAATTTTGCGCCGTTAAACAAAGCCGCTGCTGCCCGCTGTGAGCGCAAAAGAAGCCGCGCGCCAATATCAGAACTTCCTGCCAATTTTGAAGATGCCACCATAGCTTTCAAGGTCACCAAATCCTGCATATCCGTCAAGTGACAAGGACCATCCATCGCCCAGTTGCTGGGAGATTCCGGCATCAAGCTGCACGTGGTCCTGGATATCAAAACCGGTGGTTGTAAATGCTGAACCGTTGATACCCGTTGCCAAGAAGCGCGAGGTTACACTGCTTTGGGTATCCCCTTCATAATGATATCCCGTCAAGCCAAGGCGTAATTCTGTCTGATCCCAGCGGTGATCTGCCCTTAGGCCATATCCAAAGGCGATGCGGTCGAGATCTACCTTGTCAATGGCCAGGTCAGTTACACCTGCTCCAGTCAACGCAATGGAATCTTGTGCAAAATGATCATATGCGACGCTGATAAACGGACGGATGGGCCATTGCTTGTCACCACTGCCGTCAAAATTCAGACGGAATGACATACCATAAGTTTCGATATCAGCCTCTCCATTTTGAGCGCTCCCCAAGCCCGGCAATCCGCCCGCAGTGACCATGGTGATATTATTTTTACCACTCCCATAGTCCAATGCGATATCGATATGACCATTAATACCCAAGGCGCCAGCACCAAATTCTGTGCTGCCGTGCACACCGACACGGAACAATTCACTCTCAGCAAAATCCGCACTGCCGCGCAATTCATTGGTATCAAAATCCGAAAATCCGGTGGCAAATCCCACTTGCCATGCCCCGATGGATATATTCGATATGCCGGCGGTTAACTCAAACCCATCGGCGCGATAGCCTTTATTATTCACGCTATTGTCGTTGCGATGATAGTTGTAGTTTACCGCGCCCCATATCTGCGGACCATTGGGCACCGATTTGGCGCCCGCTGCTGCCGCCGCAGCAAGTCCGCTCAATGCAGCCACTTCGCCGGATGACCCGGTCCCAGGCAATTGATACTGGCTCATCAACATTTTGCGGAAACGATCTTGTGTCAGGCGTGCGCCGTCGATGGAAGAATTTGCGATTTCAGGAGTCAATTCGTCTAGCAATGCCGACAGGGTTGCTGCGTCCGGTGTTGAGCCCAAGCCAAGTGTTAGACTGCGCAGATCTCCGGTCAGCGTTCCATTCTCAAACTGTGTCACAAGAGCATTTGCCGCTGCGGCCTGATTGGGTGTGAGGCCGTTGATCAAACTAGCGTCAGTGCCACCAGAGACAAGATTGACATTGGATGTCGCCGCGTCAGTTACGATTGACTGGCTAACCAGCAGACCATTTTGCAAACCATTCACCGTCGTAAACTCGCCTGTTATCGCACCATTGGCGTCAATCAATGTGATCGTTTCATTGGATAATACAGATTGGTTAAGAGTGAGCGTGCCTGCCAATGCAACGTCGCCGGTAACCGTGATCAGGTCCGAATTGCCAACACCGAATATGTCCAGCGTCAGGTCGCCAGTTGTACCTTGCGTCAAGTTCCCATCAATCGCCAATGTGCCGACCGCGCCCATGTTAAGGCCAAGGCTGCCGTTGCTCACCAAATTACCAGTGATCATTGCACCGCTACCAACTTGTAGACCTGCGCCGCTGGCAAGATTGACATTTGCCGATGCCAAACTGCCCATAAATATCGCATTACCGGCATTAAAGTTGACTGCGGTTAGGCCCGTATTGGTTCCAGCCAACTGCGCGCCGTCAGCATTGAAATTGAAGACTTCAAATTCCGCAATCACATCTGTTGCCGCGCCGCTATTGTTGACCATCGCGCCGATAGCATTGAAATTAATGCTGTCCACACCGCCGCCGCCGCGCAGCGAACCGAACGATCCGCCATCCAATGCAACGGTGTCTGTTCCGTCGCCCAACATGATAGCACCATTGACTGCCGATCCATTTGCCAATGTTACAGTGTCGTCACCCGCAAACGTCAGGATGGCTCCGTCGACGGTTCCCAGGATGTTGAGCGTATCATTGGACGTTGCACTGGCATCTGTCGCCATTGTGCCAATTCCAACCCTGCCCCCGCTGATCGTTTGGCCAGCGGCAACTGTGAAGTTTGTTCCATTCTGCGTGAAGGTTAGCAGACCATTCTCGCCGCCAGTCACATCTCCGCCAATGTTGAGCAGCAGTTCACCGGTTCCGGCATCGGCCAAAATTCCTGTGGTGCCGCCTGTTGTGGAGCCAAGCGTGGTGATCGTCGTTGCGCCATCGGTGGCATTCGTGCTGATGCCATTGCTGCCGCCGGTCACATTGGCGCTGGTCACAGAGACCGCACCTGCGCCACGTTCACTTACATAAATGCCAGAGTTACCGCCAGACACGGAGCCTGCGCTGCTATCCACCGTTACGCCGCCGCCATCGCTGCTAGCATAAATTCCATTTCCGTTGGTGCTGGTCACATCGGCGGTGGTCACAGAGACCACACCTCCGATAGAATCAAACGCAACAATGCCAGTGAGAACGCTATTCACAGAGCCTGCGCTGCTATCCACCGTTACGCCGCCACCATTGCTGCGGGCAGCAATTCCAACTGCAGTGGCGCTGGTTACATCACCAATGGCCTCAATGCCGCCGATATTAATGGCACCATCTGCAAAGGCCAGAATCCCATTGCCATTTGAGAAGTTATCGCCGCCAACATTTACGACACTCGTGCCTGTTCCCGTGATACCGCCGACAAGGCCGCTGCCTTGAATGGAGATGTCACCTGCGCCCGCAACGGCCAAAATGCCGCTGCCGCCGGTGCCTAGGATCGTATCGACGCCGGTGATAGTTATGTCGCCGCCAGCAGAGGCAACATCAATACCATCGCCCGCATTGCCGGTGACGCTGTCGAGGTTCTGGACAAGAATATCCGCGCCCATCGTGTCGATGTCCAGGCCGTCTGTGCCGCCGGATACGATGGCACCAGAGCTGCCCTGAACGGTGATGTCTGCATCCGCGCCAGTGGAACTCGCGACAATGCCTTGCGCGTACGTGCCGGTAACCACCGCAGTCGAGCCCAGAGTGATCGTTGTCGTGCCATCAATTGCAAAAGTACGAATACCAACATCGCCGCCGGTCACATTGGCGCTGGTCACAGATATCGCGCCTGTGCCGTAATTTGTAATATAGGCACCGTAGGTACCACCGATTAGGGTGCCTGCGGAGCTATCGACCGTCACGTCTGTGCCCGTTGAGGCGCCAAACGCATTGATACCAAGGTTGTTCGTGCCCGTAACATCGCTGGTTGTGATCGAAAGCGCGCCTGTGCCCAAATTGCTGGCTTGAATGCCGTCCTGTTCGCCAAGCACCATGCCCGCGCTGGTATCAATGGTCAGGTTGACGCCAGTATTCACGAGTTGAAGGCCATCACCAACAATGCCTGTAAGATCACCGGTCGTAACCGATAGGTCACCTGTGCCACTGTTAATGGCAAAAATGGCAAGGTTCGCGCCACCGACGACCGATCCTGCGCTGGTATCAATGGTTAAATTCGCACCATTATTGACCGCAAAGATACCGGCGACCCCTGTGCTTTCAATGCCTGCTGAAGTGATTGAGAGGTCGCCAGTCCCATCATTGATGGCGCGAATACCAAGATCCGAAGCGCTTATGCTGCCTGCGCTGCTGTCGATGCTAATGCCGCCAGCGCCGTCTGTTCGAGCAGAAATACCGAAGCGCGAACCACTAACGTTGCCAATCGCGGTGGTGGTGCCAATATTCACTTGGCCGCCCGTACCGCCTCTTGCATCGGCATAAATGCCATCGCCGCCGGTGCCCGTAACTGCGCCGACATTCTCAATCGTTATGTCACCGCCATTTGAGACAGCATCAATACCATCGCCTGCATTGCCGGTGACGCTATCGAGGTTCTGGACAAGAATATCCGCGCCCATGGTGTCGAGGTCGAGACCATCGGTGCCGCCGATGATATCGCCCGAACTGCCCTGAACGGTGATGTCTGCATCCGCGCCTGTGGAACTCGCGACGATCCCTTGCGCGCTCGTGCCGGTTACAACCGCGGCCGAACCCAGAGTGATCGTCGTCGCGCCGTCAGTGGCGTTCGTGAGAATACCCGCACTGCCGCCGGTCACATTGGCAGTTGAAACGCTGATAGAGCCAGCGCCTAGATCTCGCGCATAAATGCCATGGAACCCGCCCGTAACGCTGCCTGCGGTGCTATCTACCGTTACGCCACCGCCATCGCTGCTAGCATAAATTCCAGTTGCACTGGTGCTGGTCACATCGGCGCTGGTCACTAAGACTGCACCTGCGCCTCTATCACGTGCAAAAATGCCATATCTAGGGCCAGACACAGAGCCTGCGCTGCTGTCCACCGTTACGCCGCCGCCAATGCTGCGAGCATAGATTCCAGTTGCAAAGGTGCCGGTCACATCGGCGCTGGTCACTAAGACTGCACCTGCGCCAGTATCAAATGCATTAATGCCAGTAATACGGCCTGACACAGAACCTGCGCGGCTATCCACCGTTACGCCGCCACCATTGCTGCGGGCAAAAATTCCAATTGCATTGGTGCTGGTCACATCACCAATGGCCTCAATGCCGCCGATATTAATGGCACCATCTGCAAAGGCCAGAATCCCACTGCCATTATTGAAACCAACGCCGCCAATAAGTAGGACACCCGAGCCTGTTCCCGTGATACCGCCGATGAGGCCGCTGCCTTGAATGGAGATGTCACCTGCTCCCGCAACGGCCAAAATGCCGTTTCCGCCAGTGCCGGTGATCGTATCGACGCCCGTGATGGTAATGTCACCGCCGTTCGAGACAGCATCAATACCATCGCCCGCATTGCCGGTGACGCTGTCGAGGTTCTGGACAAGAATATCCGCGCCCATCGTGTCGATGTCCATGCCGTCTGTGCCGCCGATGATATCGCCAGAGCTGCCCTGAACGGTGATGTCTGCATCCGCGCCAGTGGAACTGGCTCTAATCCCTTGCGCGTTCGTGCCGGTTACAACCGCAGTCGAACCCAGAGTGATCGTCGTCGCGCCGTCAGTGGCTATGGTACGAATGCCAATACTACCGCCAGTTACATTAGCAGTTGAAACGCTAATGGAGCCAGCGCCTTGCGCTCGCGCATCAATACCATAGAGCCCGCTAGACACTGTGCCAGCGGTGCTATCCACCTCAACATCGCCGCCGCTGCGGTTAACGCCCCTGCTACTCGCATATATCCCAAAGCGCGAGGTCCCGGTGACATCAGCGCTGGTCACCGATACCGCGCCAGCGCCAGAATCCAACGCTCTAATGCCGTAAGTGCCGCCTGACACTGTGCCAGCACTGCTATCCACTGTAACACTGCCGCCGATGCCTAACGCAATGATGCCTTCGAACATGGTCGCGGTGACATCAGCGCTGGTCACCGATACCGCGGCAGCGCCAGAATCGAACGCTCGAATGCCGTTGATGCTGCCTGACACTGTGCCAGCGCTGCTATCCACAGTGATCCCGCCGCCGACTGATCTCGCATTAATGCCAGAATAGTCGAAGCCCGTCCCCGAAACGCCGCCGACTGCACCGACATTGGTAATCGAAATTGCGCCAGTGCCCGCATCGGCCAAAATGCCGTGCCCGCCAGTACCCGTGATCGTGCCCACGCCCGTGATCGTAATGTCACCGCCATTTGAGACAGCATCAATACCGTCGCCCGCATTGCCGGTGACGCTGTCGAGGTTCTGGACAAGAATATCCGCGCCCATCGTGTCGATATCGAGGCCGTCGGTGCCGCCAACGATATCGCCAGAGCTGCCCTGAACGGTAATGTCTGCATCCGCGCCATTGGAACTGGCGACAATGCCTGCGCCCGTCATACCTGTTACAACCGCAGTTGAGGCGAGCGTAATTGTAGTATCGCTGCTGGCTGCATCGCTGTTTATGCCGATAGTACCGCCGGTCACCAAATTGGCACTAATGGATGTTGACCCAGTACCGGATTGCCTGACATCAATACCGTTGAGCACCCCGGAAACCGTTCCGGCGGCGCTGTTTAGTGTCAAACCGGTCGTCGTTGTGCCGTGGGCAACTTCAATACCGTGTTTACCTCTTGCAGTAACATTGCCGGTTGTGATCGATGTTGTTCCAGAGCTCAGATTTCTTGCATAGATTGCACTAAAAGAACCAGAAGTTCCGCCGGTCACCGAACCAGCGCTGCTGTCGATGGTTAGATCGGTTCCAGAGACTCCGCTATTGTGACCGTGTCTGGCCTGAATTCCTTCCGCAATTGCGCCGGTAACATCAGCGGTGGTAATTGTCAGCGCACCGCTACCATAGTTTAACGCGTCAATTCCTCGCGCACCGCTTACGCTTCCTCCCGTGCTGTTGATGGTTAGATTTGCACCTGCCGGATCATAGCTGAAATTGGTATTGGAGGCTTTGATACCGCTTTCAGTAATGCCTGTTACATCCGCGCTCGTGATCGATAGCGATCCATCGCCCGTATTGGCGGCATATATACCAAAACCGTTGCCACTTATGCTGCCTTCCGAAACAATGGTCAGATCATCCGGACCATAATTGTTTTGTATACTAACGCCGGTGCCAGAGCCGGTTACGCTCGATCCGCTATTGAGAATATTCAGCGTCTGTCCGTTGGCCCCGTTTATGCTTACGCCATCGCCGCCAACTTCATTAACGGTCGTAGGGGTCGTTGCATCGCCAATCACAATCGTTAGATCATCAACATTTGTTGAAATACCACCAATCTCTGCCGGTGCAGGGGCGATGCAGACAATTGTTCCACCGGTTATCGCGGTGGTCGGCGTACATTCCGCCGGAACCGCTTGCGCGCTGGCGCCGCTGGCCAAGAGCACGGACACAGCCGAAGCAGATACGGACACAAGAAGGCTTTTACCAATACGCCGCGATATTCCGCTTCCGCCGCGATGGCTGTCCAAATCAATGCCCATAATAGTTCCCCGCATATTTTGACCGGACCATATTTCTGTACGAAATTATCCGGCTTTATTTCCAAGGAGCCAGACAGGATATCTGCTCCAAAGTCCTGATGAAAAATATGATTTTTTTATGATGGACGGTTTTTTAGCCCTGTTTTTCGGCCAACGTTATGGAGAGCAGTTATATTGCCTTTGGCCTGTGACGCATGATGGCGTCGATTTGAAGGCGCGGGTCGGCAACTAAAACACCGGAAACTCACGGATTTCCAGCATCTCCTGCATCACTCAAAAATTGACACTCTATTTTTTCCGTCTATGGCTAACCGATTGAATTAGGGGGATATATGGGGCGGACTGTGTTGAAGGGGTTTTTGTATGCCTTGGTGTTCTTTCCGATGGCGGCAAACAACACGACCGCACGCGCCAAAAGCGCTGATAGTCTCGACTCAAAAGACCAACTTTCCACGATCATTGTAACCGCACAAAAGCGCGTTGAAGATCAGCAAAAAGTACCGATTGCAGTAACCACGCTTCCCGGCGATTTCTTGATCAGGCATAGCATCGATTCAATCGAGGATCTGGCATCAACCGTTCCCGGTTTTGTAACGACCCATAGTGTGAACTACGGCGCAGCACCGCTCGCCATTCGCGGGGTTGGTGGTGCCAATGGTGGCGGCAATTTTTTCGCTGATGAACCGGTGGCCGTTTATATTGACGAGGTTTATGTTGGCCGGCTGAGCATTTCCACTGCGGCTTTGTTCGACATTGAAGATATTGAGGTGTTGCGCGGGCCGCAGGGCACACTTTACGGCCGCAATTCTACGGCAGGGGCAGTTCTTATCAAGTCCAAAGCCCCGAGCGAGGAACTGACCGGTTATATCGGCGGTGAAGTGGCGAGCTATGACGAATATCGGATTAATAGTGCGCTTTCAGGCACTATCGCTGATGATTTATTATCAGGGCGTATCGCCGCTGGCTATTCGGACAGACGTGGATATGGCGTCAACAGTTTCGATGGTTCTGCGATAGGCGGCGCGGAAGATTTTTTTGTGCGCGCGTCCTTGCGTTTCACGCCCGATGACAATCTCACCATCGACCTTATTGGCGACTATTTTGATCAAAAATCCAACACCGCAACCATTGCCGTGGCCGATCTATCAAACCCCGCGTCGGCTTCCCCCTTTACCGTACGTCCCGATTTTGATCAGGTCCTGGACGACCGCACCTTCGCGATTAATGATCCGAATTTCTATGATGCCAAACATCGCGGGATCAATCTGAAGGCCACATGGAATATCGGCACATTGACCCTGAATTCCGTTTCGGCTTTTCGTAGTTACGAATTCGATGCCGCCCAAGATAGTGACGGCACGGCGCTCAGCTTGATCAATAATGACGGCAACGGGCAGAATGAGCAATTCAGTCAGGAAATTCGATTATCCTCCGATGACCAAGGTCCGTTTTCCTGGATCGTGGGCGGTATGTATTTCCATGAGGACAATGACTTTTTCTTCCAGATTCGCAATATTAACGGCTTTTTTGGTCTGGGTACGCTGGCGGCATTTCGCGCGACCCAAAAAGTAAATGCCTTGGCAGCCTTCGCGGAAGCGAAATGGGCGATAAATCCGATATTCTCGATTACCGCAGGCGGGCGATATTCGTCCGAGAAAAAGAATTTCACCAATCAATTGGCCGTCAATATTCTCAACGGCGGGATGATCCCGGCCTCAGCACCCGTCTTTCCAGGACAAAGCTTTGCTGCCGGTGCAACACTGACACCGCCAACGGATTTCGCCGACAGCGGACGGTTTTCGGACTTTTCACCGCGCGTAGTCTTGGAAGCAAAGCCGACTGACGACTTGCTGATCTATGCGAGCTATTCCCAAGGCTTTACCAGCGGCGGGTTCAATGTTTTCGGACTAGCTCCTGAATTCGGATCGCAGGGCATCCATTCCTATGAGGTCGGCCTGAAATCGCAATTTTGGAACGACCGGATCCGGTTTAATGCCAGCGCATTTCATTATGACTATTCCAATCTCCAGGTGCGGCTGCCCGTGCCAACCGGCGGCGTCAATATCGCCAATGCTGCCGAAGCGCGCATACAAGGTGCGGAATTGGAGCTGACCATTATGCCGGTTGCGGCCCTTAATATTTCCGCCAATATTTCCTTATTGGATGCCGAGTTTACGCAAGGGACCATTCCAGCGGTGCCAGAGAATATAAACTTCCCATTTGGTGCACCCATCCCCCTGTCGCCGGTTGATATCGCAGAGAATGGTCTCAGCCGGGCGCCTGACTTCCAATTTTATGGCGCGGCCGATTATACAATCGCGCTTGGCGATATTGGCCAATTTGATTTGCACGCATCCTATCGTCATCAAAGCAAAGTGTTTTTCCTTGAAACAAATCAGACCCAGAGCACATTTGCAGGCGAGGCCTTTAATGAAGTGAATATCCGCGTTTCTTACACCCATTTGCCCACCAACCTTACCGTTGCATTTTTTGGCAAAAATATTTTCGACGACCGCCACGCATCACAAGTGACCGCGCTGGGTGCTTTTCCCAACGCAGCGCTTAACGAGCCGGTCAAATGGGGCGTCGAATTTCTCAAAAAATTCTGATCACAGACGGGATTTACAAGCTAGCCAGCCAGCAGAGCCAGTTCATCCAATATGGCATAACATTTTTCTGCATTGGGAGAATTAGCCGACCATCTTTTCATTTCGCTGACAAATTTGGATGCAATTCCTTTGCCCTCCAGTTCTTCGGCGGCGAACATTGCTGTTTTCGCCGCGTCATGATCCCCGGATCCAACAGATGCCCAAGCCATAGATAATAGCGGTTGATAATATTGTGGCGTACGAAGAATGGCTTGCTCGCAAGCTGGCACCGCAGAGGCATAATCCAGCATGAACAAATGCGACGTTGCGCGATAAGTAGCCCAAAGTCCGAAGCGGGGATGGTGCGGCGCCCGGTTTTCGGCTGCTTCGATAAAGTGCAATCCTTCGACGTCATCTTCAGCAAGGCATATTTGCCAGCCCAAAACGGCCAGCGCCTGCGCGTTGCTCGGGTCCAGTTCGACCGTGCGGCGCAAATAGCTGATTGCCTCTTGCGGCCGATGGAACATGGCATTGACGATGCCTGCAGCAGCCAATATTTCCGCGTTGGCGGGTTCTCTGGCTAAGGCACGTTGTATATATTCCAATGCCGTAGTTTTGGCGGTTTCGGGATCATCCTCCCATTGGCTGACTACATTCTGACTCAATTGCACCGCCAAACCGGCCTTCAATATGGCATTGTCCGGATCGATCTCCAATCCTTGGTTGAGCAGCCGCACGATTTCTCCAGCCACATCCTTGCCATAGCGATATCGCAGCGTTTCGGTGGTTTGAATGATCCGATATACTTCGTTTTTAAACGGTCGCGCAGCCACTTCTGTTGTCGCCAGCGGGAACCTGACATTGGTGGAAATCGCGGTAGATACATTCAACAGAACATCATTCTGAATTTCGAAAAACTGGTCCAGAACCGCGTTATATTTTCCTGACCAAGCGAGCGATGAATCCTGCGTGTCGACCAGTTCAAAACGCAACCTGATCTGCTCTGCCTGCCTTCGAAAGCTGCCCGATAGAATGAAACGGCAACCTATTGTTTCGGCGATACCTGCGATCGAAAGCGCGCTGTCGTGCAGGGCAACCACGGAACTGTGCGGCGTTACAAAAAGCATAGGTGTCTTGGCCAATAAACCCGTCAAATCACGCGCCATGCCATCAACCAGATACCGGTTTTCAGGAACATCCTCATAATCGGTGATCGGGATCACCGCGATCGACAAATTATACTCGCGCCGATCAGTTTGGATATTGTCGGTGGTCCGACGTCGCGGCTCCGGTTCCTTATTCTGGCCTTCGATATCGGCTTCGAGCTTGTAGCCCGATTTGGATACGGTTTTGACGGTATTTTCCAACGCCGGAAAGGATTTGAACGCACGCCTTAATAGATAGACCAGACGCGTAAGTGATTCATCGCTTCCGACACCATCTTTCCAGATGGTGTCCATCAAATACTGACGACTGACCTGAACATTTGATTTTACTGATATTATCGTGAGCAGAGCCATGACCTTTGGCTCTACCCGCACGATTTCGCCATGGCACTCCAAGGTCATTTCCGCAGGTTTGATAACCACCCCGTTTATCTGAAATGAACCGACCATTTGGGTCGGGAATCCCATCGCCACCACTCATACTCCCCGCTGGTCTAAAAATAGCCGATTTTTTTCAACTACGCACCAAAATTATTCGTTATAAATCTGACAGATACGGTAAATCCGCTGATTTCCGCCGCTACCGCTAATCCGCTCCATCATAAAAACATCATATTTTCCATCAGGATTTTGACGCAGCCACCGGCTAACCAAATGGCAGGCAGGGATGCCGATCATAAAATAGGGGAATGGACATGAAGAATTTAATGAAATTAGCTGCGATCGCAGCAGTCAGTGTTTTGGCAACCGCAACGCCTGCGCAGGCCCAACTTGAAGTGTTCAAGGACTACACCGTTTCTGATTCTGTCTGGATAATGGATACCATCAAGATAGACGCCAATATGGAAGACTATTATCTGGAAGGCCTGCGTTCGACGTGGATTGCGTCCAACGAAGTCGCCAAGAAGCTCGGCCAGATCGAAGATTATGCAATTTATCGCAGCGAATTGGGAGCTTCTGGCTCGTTCAACATGGTTTTACTGACCAAGTTCGCAAATACCGCTGATTTGGAACCGAATAAGAAAAAATATGATGCCTTCATGAAAGAATGGGGCGAGACAAAGGTAAAAGAATCCCGGCAGATTTCGAAAGATCTCTATCCCACGATCCGGTCCATAACCGGAAGCTATATGTTGCGCAAAGTCGAAGTCAAATAGACGAAATGCACCAAAATGACGAGGTCTTAATGCATCTGGCATAGGGCTGATCGTGCTCCTCAAGCGCTATCAATCCTGACCCCGCTCTGTACCCGGCGAATGAATATGCGACCCGTCATTCGCCGGGTATCTTACAATAAATTCACAGAGACAGGACGTATCGAAGCGGGTTTTTCCAACCTGCGCTCGATGGGGGAATATTTTGGAATCCTTAGCGCTACAAAGCCCTTCGTCTATGCCGGTATCTCTTGCAGAAAACCGCAATTGGCGCTTGTTCACGATTTTCCTGCTCTATGCAGGGCAAGGCATACCGCTTGGCCTGTTTGATTTCGCCATACCGGCATGGATGGCCGTCAACGGCGCGAGCGCGCAGGATATCGGCTTTGTTGTGGCGATGGTCGGTATTCCCTGGAGTTTCAAATTTATCGCGGGCGTGGTCATGGACCGCTACACGCTGCTTTCCATGGGCCGTCGCCGGATCTGGATTATCGGGGCGCAGGCCGTGATGATCGCATGTCTCATCATATTCGCGATAGTCGATCCGGGGCCGCGCGATATTTTGCTGCTTGGGATTGCCGGGCTTGCGGTTAACACCGCCACTGTTTTTCAGGACGTCGCCGTTGATGGACTAACGGTTGATATTCTGCCCGAATCCGAACGATCCATGGGCGGAGGACTTGCGTCGGGCGGTCAGATTTTGGGCATGGCGGCCTCTGCTTCGTTTACAGGGGCGGTGATCTATGCCTTTGGCGCGAGCGCCGCCTATATTGCCTGCGCGATTCTGGTTCTGCTGGTCACTATCCATATTATCTGGACGCGCGAACGCGTCGGCGAGCGGCGCCTTCCCTGGTCAATCGGTGAAGCGCAGGACGTGAACATTTTGGCGCAGTCGGACAGCTGGTTACCATTGCTATTGGCCGCTCTGAAAAATACGCTTTCGGTGCGCAGTTTGTTGTGGTTCGTGCCCCTGATAACCACGGGCCTGACCTATGGAATATGCATTATCGCGGTACCGCTAATCGCCACCAGCCATACGGGTTGGTCGGAAGATCAACTCGGATCGCTCAACGGCACCGCCCAGCTTATCGCGGGGCTTGCGGCGATTACCATTGGCGGGCTTGCGATAGGCAAAATTGGCGCCCAACGCGCCTTATGGGTTTTACGGATCGGCTATATGATGCTGCTCAGCTGGATGATTTGGTCCGCAGACAGTTGGACGGATCCGCGGATATTGGTCAACTTTGTCATTGGCTGGCTCTTACTTTATTCGTTATGCGGGATTAGCACTGTTGTTATCAACATGCGACTGAGCCCACCCGCCATAGCGGCCACCCAGTTTTCCGTTTTCATGGCCGTCGCCAACATGGGCATAAGTCTCGCCGGCATTTTAATTGCATCCATCGCGGTGCTGGCCGAGCCAAAAGCGATGCTGATGTTTTTGGTTGCTGTGCAGGCTGTTTCGGTTCTGGTTTTGCTCGTCGTGAAATTTCCTACCCGGCAAATTGGTACTGATGCTGAGTTGAAGCAGGGCGAACAAAGCTAGTGTCCGACAAACTCGCTCCCCCTCGTGTGATAGGCACCACAGCAGCGACCCTGCTGAACATCAACGGGATGATTGGAGCGGGTATCTTTGCATTACCGGCTTTGCTTTATGCAGGTCTTGGTAATTTTGCACCTTTCGCAATTCTGCTTTTTGCCATTCCAATCGCCTGTTCGGCAGCGATTATCGCAAAACTATCGACATTATTTGAAAGATCGGGAGGGGCGCAGCTGCACATCAGTACAGCACTGGGCAAATTTGCCGGTTTTCAGACGGGTTGGTTTATAATTTGCGCTAGCAGCACTGGCAGGGCCGCAAACTTCCATGTGCTGGTCTCCTATCTGGCGGCGCTCTTTCCGATTTTTGACGGCGCTATTGCGCGTCCGATAACGATCGTCGCTTTGATCGCCTTCGTCACCATTCTCACTATTGCCGGAACCAGGCGCTCCATTGGCGGTATTTGGATTGGCACCTTTCTGAAGCTCGCTCCGTTGTTCCTTCTTTGCGTGCTTGGCATAGGAACGAATGGCCTACCCACTGCCATTAAATTGCCTGCCTTTTCAGGGCTGGAGTCGGTCGCCTTGTTAATTGCCTATGCGTTTTCGGGTTTCGGAACATCTGTCGTCATCGCCGGTGAAACCAAGGATCCGCGCAAAACTCTGTTTCGTTCAGTCTTTCTGGGATTGGCCGGAGTAGCGATATTCTACGCGCTCGTTCAATGGGCCTATATCGCGATCGGCCCTGAAACAGGTGCGACAGACAAGCCATTGGCTGCGGCGGCTCAAAAGCTCTTGGGAGATTGGGGAGCGGTATTGATTAGTGTCGCGGTCGTTTTTTCCATCGGCACAAATCAGCTAGTTGGTTTTGTGACCTTCCCGCGCATCATTTTCGGAATGAGCGAAAGGAAGCTTTTGCCAAGCATCTTCTCCCATATTTCCAACCGCTTTCTCACTCCCGACATCGCTATCCTTGCCTATGCCGCCATCGTCATCACAATTGCAGTTTCCGGCTCGTTTGCAACGCTTGCGATTCTGCTGGCCGCCATAGAACAAGTCGTCTTTGCGCTTACAATCATCTCTTTCATTGTCCTGTGGAAAAACAATTTCCGGAGACTAAAAGATTCCGTCGGACCACGGTGGCTGATGATAATACCAATTGCAGCAGCAATGCTGGTTTGGATGTCATTACAAGTTCCGGTAACCGCCATTTTCTCGACAATGGCTATGATAGCAATGGGGACAATTTTATACTGGCTTTCAAACAAAACTAACTCGCGTCGACCACTTGATTTTAGACAAATATAGCAACCGCTATAGTTCGTCTGCACAATAGATTCGCCACGATATCAATCTCTTATTCCCTCGCGGAAAGGAAGTGGACCTGAGGATCCTCGACAAATATCAACAATGCAGACTGGTTAATCGTGCTTACGGGACGTCAGCTCTTTTTCAAATCGGTGCAACATCGCTGCGCTTTGCTTCGACGCAGAGACATCAGATGGAGAGTTATAGAGAGAGCTTAGCAGCATCAAATCCATTTCACTGATTGAGTTTGGAATTTTTTGGTTGGTTTGAGGAGAATCAAATAGCGCTAGAATAGAGTAGCCGGGCGCCTGGTCAGTTTGACTGTCCCTAGTATCAATGTAAGAGCGCATCGCAGCATAATCGGCAATCTGAATTGTGGTCAGATCAACCAGTGCGTCCTTTTCGAGCAACACAAAGGAATGAGTCATAGTTTGCTTAATCGTTCGTTTGATCCGAGACTTGACGTTCGATCTCATAACCGGGACTTCTGTTGTAGCACCAACAACCGGGAGAGGTTCTGTATCATCAGAGTTTTGAAGAGCGCCGGTCTCTGCAGAGCTTGCCTGGATGCGTTTCCAAGCATAAGCGGGCCCGCCACTTTTTGCGATCCGTTCTCTCTCATATTGAGGCATATTGCCAAATAGTCGCGACCTTTTTTTGCGGACCATTGATACGGCTTCATTGCCATCAGAAACAACCATAACGAATACATTCGGTTTGCAATCCTCTTTTGCAACCGGCATGTCTGCCGCCTTTGCTACACCGCGCATTCGCTTTTCCACTTGGCGCTTGTTCTCGGCGGACAATCCAACAACTTTGGGACAGACTGCTTGCGCAAATCTTGCATATTGCCCGTCATATCTGCCGCCTTTTGGCGTTGCGATGGTTGTCCTGATAAAATCAGCAATTTCAGCTTTTGTCGTTTTATTGCCTGTAACGACGATATCCTCATCAGATGAACGTGGATCAGTAAAAGTCGCTATCGCAGGAGACGGCAAAAGCGCCAGTCCCAAAATTGTGCAACCCAAGGCCGCTAACATATTCTGCTTCATTTCCATCACCAGCTCCTCTTTAGCATCGAAGCTTGCATAATATGGGCTACGTGTAAAGAAAGCTCAGCTCTCAGGAATCGCCGTAACGAACTTATTCTATTTGTTGTAAAGCTTTTTCAGACTGTCCATCGACTCATAGTGGGTGAGGTCCAAATGCAGCGGCGTGATGGAGATATAGCCATCCGCAATGGCTTCGAGATCCGTGCTATGAGCTGGCGTTTCAACCATCGGGCCAAGATTTAGCCAATGATATTCAAAGCCGCGCGGATCACGGTTGCTTATAAATTGCATGCGCCCATAATCACGAATACCTTGAGATACCACGCGAATGCCCTTGACCTCACTGGCGGGCAGCGCCGGGAAGTTGATATTGACCAAGGTCCGGTGATCCATGCGCTGCTTGATCAGCGGACGCAGCACCCGTTCGCCCCATTGCAAGGCCGCCTCAAAAGGCACCTCATCCCCCATATCGCCACGCGCATAGGCTTGGCTGATCGCAATCGATGGAATACCCGCTAATGCGCCCTCCATGGCGGCAGAGGCCGTCCCCGAATAGGTAACGTCTTCGCCAAGATTGGCCCCACGATTGACGCCTGAAAGGATCAAGTCCGGCAAGCCATCTTTCATAATTTTCGCAATCGCCATCATCACGCTGTCCGTCGGCGTGCCGTCGACCGAATATTGTTGGTCGCCGCGCTTGCGAACACGCAAAGGCCGGGTCAGCGTCAAGGAATGACCTGCACCTGAATTTTCATCCGATGGTGCAACGATCCAGATATCATTAGAAAAATGCTGCGCAATGTCGAGCAGCACCTTCATGCCCGGTGCGTCAAATCCGTCGTCATTGGTCAGCAATATGCGCATTAGCTTGCAGGCTCCAGTTTTTCGATTCCACCCATATAAGGTTTTAAGGCATCAGGAATTGTGACAGATCCGTCTTGCTGTTGAAAATTTTCCAGCACAGCAACCAACGTGCGGCCAACCGCGAGGCCGGACCCGTTCAGTGTATGGATAAATTGCGTGCCTTTGGTTTCGCCTTCCGGACGGAAACGTGCATTCATCCGCCGCGCCTGATAATCGCCGCAAGTCGAGACACTCGAAATCTCTCGATAGGTATCTTGCCCCGGTAGCCAGACTTCCAGATCATAGGTTTTGCGCGCTGTTGCGCCCATATCACCGGTGCACAGCAGCATTTTGCGATAGGGCAGTTCCAGCGCCTTGAGGATGGATTCCGCCGCTTCGGTCATCCGCAGATGCTCCGCATCGCTATGATCGGGGTGGACAATCGCGACCATTTCGACCTTCTCAAACTGGTGCTGACGGATCAAGCCTTTGGTATCTTTGCCAGCCGATCCCGCTTCGCTGCGAAAGCAAGGCGTCAGCGCAGTCAGACGGATCGGTAACTGCGCCTCATCCAATATCTGACCGCTCACGCTATTGGTCAAGCTGACCTCAGCGGTCGGTATCAGCCAATGACCGTTAGTGGTTTGAAACGAGTCTTCCGAGAATTTGGGCAGCTGGCCAGTGCCGAACATGGCCTCATCACGTACCAGCACCGGTGGCGCACATTCCTGAAAGCCATTTACCGACGTTTGTTGGTCAAGCATATATTGCCCGATGGCGCGCTGCAGCCGCGCCATTTGACCGCGCAAAAACGCGAAACGCGCACCGGACATAGCCGCTGCGGTTTCAAAATCCAGACCCAGCGGCGGACCGATATCGCTATGCTCGCGGGGCTTAAAATCAAAGTTACGCGGCGCGCCCCAGCGTTCCACTTCGACATTATCGTCTTCATCCGCGCCTTCTGGCACATCGGCCTTAGGCACATTAGGCAGTGCCGCCAAAGCGTCCTGCAATTTTCCTGACACCGCGCGTTGTTGCTCTTCCAATAGGGGTAAGCTCGCTTTCAGTTCCGATACTTCCGCCATCAAGGCCTGAGCGGTTTCCTCATCGCCCTGCCCCTTGGCTTTGCCAATGGCTTTAGAGGCTTCATTGCGGCGGGCTTGGCCCTCTTGAAGCTTGGTCGCGATACTGCGATTCTCTTCATCCAATGCCAAAAGATGAGCGGCCACCGGCTCCACGCCGCGCCGCGCCAGAGCGGCATCAAAATCGGCCGCGTTTTCTCTGATAGTTTTTAGATCATGCATGGGACAAGCCTATGCCGAGACACGGGCTGTGGTTCAAGTGCGGAGCGCCAACCACCCAACAAAAAAGCGGCCGGATCACTCCAGCCGCTTCTTAATTTCGTAAAGTAAGTTGCTATTTAAGCGGCAACCGCTTTCTTGGCTTTGCGGCTGCGCGCGAACAATGCTGCTGCGCCCGCGCCGAAGAGTAAGACCACTGGCGGGGCCGGAACCGGGGTACCGCCGGTGGAACCACCTGTTGATCCGCCGCTGCTGGCACCCGAAGAGGTGCTGGAGCTTGAACTGCTGCTGGAACTGCTCGAGCTACTCGACGAACCACTGCTGCCGAAGCTGGATGAACCACCTGTCGCACCCGAAGAGGTTGAGCCTGACGAACCGGAAGACCCGCTGCTACCAGACGAACCACTGCTACCATTGGAACCGCCGCTCGAAGAGCTGGAACTACTGGACGAAGAACTACTCGAACTACTCGAACTGCTACCTGATGATCCGGAGCTTCCGGACGAACCAGAGCTGCCTGATGAACCCGACGAACCACTGCTACCAGAAGAACCGGTGCTGCCCGTGCTGGTATTACCGCTGCTGGTTGACGTGCCGGGATGACCACTTGAAGTGTTACCACTCGATGTCATGCCACTGCTGGTCATGCCGCTCGACGTGTTACCGCTGGAGCTGGATGAACTGGAACTACTAGACGAAGAACTGGAGCTGCTCGACGAACTCGATGAGCTGCTGCCGCCTGTGGAGGTGCTAACGCCACCGGTCGACGTGCTGACACCGCCGGTGGATGTGCTAACACCGCCTGTTGACGTGCTGACGCCGCCTGTCGATGTACTGACACCACCAGTTGATGTGCTGATACTACCCGAAGATGTGCTGGTCGACCCACCCGTTGAGGTGCTGGAAAAGCCTCCGGTAGAGGTGCTGGTTGATCCACCGGTACTAGATACCCCGCCCGTCGAGGTGCTCGTTGAGCCACCACTGGTGGAGCTTCCGCCCGAAGACGTGCTGGTAGAACCGCCGCTGCTGGTAGAGGAGATAACAACGGAGCCGCCGCCTGAACCGCCGCCACCGCCAAAGAAACCGCCAAAGAAACCGCCACCAAATCCGCCGCCATAGCCGCCGCTGCCGCCAATCACGACAGGTACAGAACCGCCACCACTTTCAAGCACTGGAATTTCCGGCAATGGAGCTGGAATATAAGCGGGTGCCGGCAGCGGAATGGGCTGTGCCGGCGCCTGGGCAATCGTTACCACGGTTGGCGCACAGGCCGTAACCGTCTTGGTCACTGTCCGCCGGATGCGTTTAACCTTGCGAGCTGATTGCCCCCGCTTCAAAACGCGTCCGCGAATCTTTTTCTTGTCGACCTTCTTAACATAGGGCGCCGCTGGTGCTTCCGAAACATGGACTGCACCGCCGCCAATTAAAGCACCGCCACATGTGCAAGCGCATAATTTTGCTAAAGCCATTCGTACCGACATAGTGTTCACTCTCTTCCGCTTGGGAACGCATCGATCAGTCCAACTATAAAGGCTGGACAGTCATCAGGCGTTCCGACAGACACCAAAAGCGCAGAAAAGAGTGATGATCACAATTGCGTTAACCTTGTTTCCGCCTCCAAAATCAAAAAAGTCCCTAACGGACTCTCTCTGAGCAGAGTTAATGTCCCGAATTGATACCGTTTACGTTGCTAATCTTTCGCGTCGCCAAGAAAAGTCTCTTTAAAATGGTGACTTATCAACAAAGGTGAATCAACAAAATGGGGTGAACAATCCTGTTATCGCTACAATTTTGGTCGCCGCTGGCAACATAGCGAGAAAAATTGGCAACTTACGACAGATTGCATCTTGTGTAAGGCGAAAGCCGAGTTTATAGGCCCGCTTCATAGCCTTTCGTATGCCAGCCCATCGGGTTGGGGGCAGATGTTGGAGAGTATATTTGGCGTCCTCAGCGAAAAAACCATCCGCTTCAGATGATAGCAAAAAAGACACAATTGTCCTGGAAGATGGCTATCGTCCTAGTGCAGACGAAGAATTTATGAACGAACAGCAGCTTGCCTATTTCAAACGCGCTTTGGAACAGTGGAAGCACGATATTATTGAAGAATCCAAGGAAACTCTGGCGCATTTGCAGGATGGCCCGATTCAAGAAGCCGATCTCAATGACCGCGCCTCTAGTGAAACCGACTGGGGCCTGGAACTGCGCACACGCGACCGGCAACGCAAGCTGACATCAAAAATTGATTCGGCTTTGCGGCGAATCGAAGAAGGCGAATATGGCTATTGTCAGGTTACTGGTGAGCCGATTTCGCTGGAGCGGCTGGAAGCACGGCCAATAGCGACAATGAGTGTTGAAGCTCAGGAAGCCCATGAGCGCAATGAGAAAGTCTCACGCGATCAGTAACCTACCAGCAATCTGACAGTTAAAATCTCATTCTGATACAAAAAATCCGCGAGCAGCATTAACGCACTGCGCCCCCGCGCCAGCTGCCAACGCTATAAACTGTGCTAATTTGGGATGATATCCTATTTACGCAGCAGCGCGCAAATTAACCAATTTTCCATCTTTTTGACGCTATTGTCTGTCCCGAAGCAACATTATGTTACATTTAATGCGGGATGCACATGAGAGAACCATTTGACGAAAACTTGGGCCTAAACAGCCAAACAAGTGGCCAGCCCAAGCGCGAACTTGATCGTGATAGCCTGTTCCTGAAAGCGACATTGCGCTTCGTGGATGGCGATGATTGCGGCGAAGTTCGGATTCGCAATCTGTCTGCTGGTGGTTTGATGGCAGAAGCACCCGTCATCGCAAAACGCGGCGACAAGGTCGAATTGGAATTGCGAAATATTGGCCGGGTTACCGGTTATGTAGCTTGGGTTGCCCAAGGCCGCCTTGGTATCGCGTTTGATCATGCTATTGATCCCAAATTGGCGCGTAAGCCGGTGGGTCAGAATAAGATGGAATTACCCCGCTATCTCAAAACACATGGCGCTGCCAACAAGCCGCTCCGCCACGGTCAGGGCCCACGCTAACCCCCTCTCACAAATATGCTTGATTAGATTCCAACGCCTGCATAGGACCGTTTAATCATTTGATTAAACGAGGAGCAGGATATGGCTGGACCACTGGCAGGAATCAACATCATCGAATTTGCAGGCATTGGTCCTGGTCCTTTTTGCGGGATGATGCTCGCCGATCAGGGCGCCACGGTCACGGTTCTCCATCGCCCCGGCGGAGCGCCAGACGGCCGTTTAGCCCTCTCCCGCTCTCGCAAACTGGTGGAAGTCGATCTGAAATCAGATGCTGGTATCCAGCAGGCGCGTGATCTGGTCAAACAAGCCGATGGCTTAATTGAAGGCTTCCGTCCCGGTGTGATGGAGCGCCTTGGTCTCGGAGCAGACGTCCTTCTAAAAGACAATCCCAAGCTCGTTTTTGGCCGGATGACCGGTTGGGGCCAATATGGGCCACTCGCGCATGCCGCTGGTCATGATATCAACTATATTTCAATATCTGGCGCGCTTCATGCCTTTGGCCGTGCCGGCGATAAGCCAACCCCGCCGATCAATATGGTCGGCGACTTTGGTGGTGGAGGAATGATGCTGGCGCTTGGCATGGTCTCCGCTCTGCTCCACGCCAAAACCGGTGGAGAAGGTCAGGTTGTCGATTGCGCGATGACCGATGGATCAGCCGCGCTCATGGCGATGATTTTCGACTTTCACAATATCGGTCAATGGCGTGATGAACGAGGGGTCAATCTGCTCGATACTGCCGCACATTTTTATGACAGCTATGAAACAGCCGACGGTAAATATATCTCAATCGGATCGATTGAACCGCAATTTTACGCACAATTGCGCAAGGTTGCAGGATTGGAAGACGACGCTGACTTCGATGCCCAGATGAACCCGAAATCATGGGGCCCACTGAAAGAAAAATTGGCCACCCTGTTCCAATCAAAAACGCGCGATGAGTGGTGCGACCTTATGGAAGGGACCGATATTTGCTTTGCCCCCGTCTTGTCGCTCGCCGAAGCCAAACTGCATCCGCACAATGTTGCGCGAGAGACATTTGTTGATGTCGGTGGCCATATGCAACCAGCGCCAGCGCCGCGCTATTCCGTCACGCAGTCGGATAAGCCGAAACCACCAGCTTAGGGATGCACCGGCTTAGTGGGTGAACACATTCATAGCGGCCTCAATATAGCTCGGCCCGATGGTGAGTTCCACGTCGTCTTGGAGCACGACAAATCTCCGGCGACCCTTGCGGCGGACATCACGAACGAAATCGCGGCGCACCGCAGCAGAGCGATGGATCCGAACAAACATTTCTGCAGGTAGCCGCTCCAACAGCGACTGCATCGCTTCGTGGATCAGATAGGTGCGGTCTGGCAGGCATAGTCGCATATAATCCCGGTCAGCAGCTATCCAACCGATATCCGCACTTCTTATTTGCACGGCGCTACTGCCATCCTGCACCCACAACCGATGGTCAGCGTCCTTTTGCCCGCCGCTTTGACCTTTCCGTCTTTTTTGCAACGCCCGCGCGAGTGCCTCTTTCAGCAAATCTGCTTTTACCGGCTTCAACAGATAATCGGTCGCAGCAAAGCGAAAGGCTTCAACGGCGTAGCGGCTATGCGCGGTCGTAAAGATAATTTCTGGCGCGTTGTCCATATTCTTACATTGTTGCGCGACATCCATCCCCGATATATCGGGCATATCAATATCGAGCAGCAAAACTTCAGGACAATTTTGGCCGATCATATCCAGCGCTTCCCTGCCTCCATTTGCAACGCTGATGCGGCTGATATTGTCCATACGGCCACATAGAGATTCTATACGACATCGGGCCAAAGGCTCATCGTCAACGATCAGGATATTCAAATTGTCACTGCCGGTCATAGGCAATAGTCTCTGAAAATCTGTTGTTCATCGGGAATTATAATCGTCGCAGTCACGGTATTGCCGGCCGTATTCCCAGCGAACAGGGCGGCGGCCGGTCCATAGATAGCCGCCAATCGTTCTTTGATATTGGAAAGTCCGGTACCAGTTCCGCTCCCGGTATCATCACTCGTTCTCATCCGACCATCATTAGCGACGGTCAATTTCAGCCGGTCCGCATCCCGGGCCGCTGTAATAATAATTTCTACCGGTTCGGATGACTGGGCGACACCATGCTTAATAGCATTTTCGACCAGAGGCTGGATGATCAAAGCGGGAATTTTCCAATGACGCACATCTGCATGTACCTGCACGTTAAATCGCAACCGTTTGGGAAAGCGCACCTGCTCAATTTCGAGATAGCGTATTTGTTGCGCAATTTCCTGCTCAACGGTGATCATATCTTTGCCATCATCATCCAGAACCGAGCGCATATAGTCCGCCAGTCCGTCGACCAGATGCTCGGCTTGGGCATTTTTTTTATCAATGATCAAACTGCTTACGGAGTTCAACGCATTGAATACAAAATGTGGATTAAGTTGATAGCGCAGCGCCCGCATTTCACTTTCGCGGGTCGTGCGCTCCAAATTCCGGCTGTGAATTAACGCGACTTGGGTTTTGCGGCTATTGGCCATAGCCAGATACAGTCCGCCCCAACCAACCAGCATCAGATAATGGACAAAGGCTGTATCGAAAAAATGGGATAATGCCTGATGCGCCGGAACATCATGGTCTGCGCTAATATGCGCCAACACAGACGTCGGATAGGCTATTATCAGGTTCGTAAAATAACCGATACCAATGGCCAGAATAATAGTCGGAATCGTAAGGATGAAGACAACCGGCGCCGTACGTTCGCTAACCAAAATCAACAGCCGGTATAATGCCCAAGTCACGGTCACGGAAATGACTGCGGTTACCAGGTAGTCCGTCAGATTATGACTATGGTCCGGCGCGCCCCACAACAGCGCCCGCAGCGCGTTGACTATGAAATAAGCGGTCCAGACACCGAAAATGCTCTTTATCGCAAGATCAATATTGACCGGGAATATCCTATTCCAAAAAGGGGATATTTTTGGCGACATATTGTCCGGTAAAGAGATTAAACGGGTTGCCATGCGTTTATTCTGACGCTTCCTCTGCAAGGCCGCGGCTGGAATCATCCATTGGATCTCCGGAAATTTTGTCGTCGGTTGGCAACCGGTTCAGACCGCGCTCAGTCCGCCAATAAGTGGCAAAGCTGGCCAACCAATGGCTCCCGGCATAATGGGGCGTACGTACCGATTGCTCGCCCGTCTCGCCGTGTGTTTTTGCAGCGGCCAGCAAGGCGGCTTTACGCTGATCTCCCTCAGGCAAAGCCGTCGCTATGCCCTCAAGCGCCCAAGCACGGGATAGATTGACGCCGTCCAGATGAACCAGTTTACCGTCGGTCGGGTCATTGACAATGCCAACCGCCAACCAATCACTGCTGCCATCTTGCGGAATATTGGGCAGAAACCCCGTTAGCCAATCTGAAAATTCAGTATCGGACATAACCCGGCGCATCAAATCCGCCTCCATCAGGCAGGGGGAAAGAAAATCCTCGCCCGAGGGTTCGTAACCGATCGGACAATTACGGTCCTCCTGGTGAAAGGCGAGGCTTTTCTCGGCAATCAAGCTTTCCATCTGACTGTCTTCGCTTGTTCGCGCCCAATCAAGAAACAGACCAAAAGCGAAAGCCGATTGGTTATGGGTACCCAAACGGATCGGATAGGCGAGCTTGGGCACCCATGTTTTAATACGGTTGGTAATGACTGATTCGAGCGGCGTCAGACTATCCAACCAGAGTTGCGCTTGGTCGGCTTTTGCACCCTCACCCGCTGCTATTTCTTTCAGCTCAGCGGTCAGCTGCAAAAACCACGCGAGACCGTAAGGTCGCTCAAACGACGCACGGCCTTCGCTATTGAAATAAGCCACTTCTCCAGCGATTTTTTCATCAGTAAAATTGGTTGATAAGGCTGCCGCTATCTCCTCGTCCATTTCTGGCACCGCCCCGTTGCCCCACAGGCGGGTCAGCAGCCAGTGACCATGCACCGCACTATGCCAGTCAAAACAGCCATAAAATACGGGCGTCAATTGAACGGGCTGCTGCACGTCATTCGCGCTGTTCATCACATGGCTGATCTTATTGGGATATTGCTTGTTGATACAAGCCAGCGCAATTCGTGCGTAGGCATGTTCTGGTTTGCGCGGAGACTGAGCGTTTTCAGCGGGGTTGGGCGCAACATTTTTGCGTTCGAAATAACCCTGTTCGGACGTATCACGCTGACCATTATCGCCATTGGCCGAGCAAGCCGATAAGGTGATCGCTACGACAGACAGGATATAAAAGCGTACGGACATATTTTGCTCCTCAAACACTGCTTTTTGCATAGAGAGGATTTGACCGGATGGCAAAACGCTATAGTGGAATTATGCGATAGAGATTTGCCGATTCCGGCCAAGATACTCATTTTTCAGGATCATATTATCACCAGCCAGAAAGCGATATTTCTTACCGGCAACCCAATGCGGCATATAACGGTGATGACATTGACGGCTAGCATTGGCTTGCTGACGATGTTCATCGTCGATTTTGTTGATCTGCTCTACATTGCACAACTGGGCGACAATGCGTTAACCGCCGCGATGGGATTTGCCGCCACGATCCTGTTTTTCGGGACGGCCTTCAACATTGGCCTAATGATCGCCGCGAGCGCTTTGGCTGCGCGCAAAATCGGCCAAGGCGATGCCGCTTATGCCCGCCGCTATCTCACCAATATATTGGCGTTGAGCATGATGCTGATCATCCCTCTGGCAATTATTTTCTTCATCTTTGCTCCACAAATATTGGAACTTGCCGGGGCGAAAGGAACCGCGAAAGACGCGGCCACCGGCTATATCCGCATCGTCGCCCCATTCATGCCGTTCAGCGTGACGGCAATGGTTTGTTCGGGATTCCTGCGCGCCCATGGCGCGGCGCGGCGAGCGATGACGGTGACACTGAGCATGGGTATCACCAATGCGATACTTGATCCGATTTTCATCTTTGGCTTTGGCCTTGGCATTAATGGGGCCGCTATGGCGACGGCTTGTGCCGCCATCGTGTCTTCCATTCTGGCTGTTGTTCCCATCATCAAACATTATGGGGGCTTTGAGAAGCTTTCTTCGGTCTTGTTTAAAGAGGACTTAAAACCAGTCACCGCAATATTGCTGCCTGCTATATTGACCAACGTTGCAACCCCAATTGGAGGCTTTATTTCCTATCGCTTCATTGCCAGCTATCCCGACGAGGTCATCGCCGGATTTGCAGTCATGGGACGGGTTGTGCCCGTCGCATTTTGCTTGCTTTTCTCCCTATCAGGGGCAGTCGGACCGATTATCGGGCAGAATTTTGGCGCGCTGCAATTTGATCGTATCCGGCTGACTATCAAGCAAGCCATGGGCTTTGCACTGGGCTATACATTATTGGTCTGGCCGCTGCTATTTCTGCTGAGTGATCCGATTAGCAATCTGTTCCAGTTAAAGGGCGAGGGACGGGATGTTTTTTGGCTTTTTGCGGCCTATCTTACGCCGTTATTCTTTTTCAACGGTATATTGTTCATTTCCAACGCCGCCTGCAACAATCTCGAACGCCCGGCTTGGTCGATGGTCATGAACTGGCTTCGCAACACATTGGGGATATTGCCATTTCTCTGGATCGGCGGCGCACTTTATGGCCTGCCGGGTATCGTCATTGGCCCAGCGATTGGCGGCATAATATTTGGCGTAATTGGCTATGTAATTGCCCGTCGCCTCGTGAACATACAGGAAGCGAATCACGTTTTGCGTTGAATAATGCTGCTTAGAACAGCACGCATAGACGGTTGATTTGACTAAAAATATCTCACCTGCCCCAGTTTCCCGCAGAATTGCTGCGTTAACCATTTAACCCATGGCGGCACCCCGTCCCATCTTGAAACAGGTCGTTTTTGATCAACGATAACTGCCAAGAAAGACTGTATTTCAAGCTGTTCCAGCCCCGATGGGCCTTTGCAGGTGTTACAGAAAATTTCAGTGCGCGTTCCTCCTCCCTATGTGCCGCAACTTGGCGGCAGCAATTCGGCTCTCGCGGGACCGGCAGGATATGTGTTTTCGCCTTCTGATGAAGCAGCTACAAAGCTTATCGCGACGGCACCGGAACCCGAGCCAGAACGTCCTGCTACGGCTATAAACGCCGCCCAATCAACAATCGAACCTAAAGCCGCTTGGCGGATCCCTCACTGGCTGATGCTCAATATCCGCGAACGGATATTGTTGGGTCTTTTGATCTTTAGCCTTATCATGGTCCCTGCCACGATGCCGAAAGCAAGCCTCGATGCGCAACAATATAGCCCCAGCGACCCAAGTCTCCAATCGGTCGAACGGCCTGAAGAAAATTTCGCTGGATCCGCCTTTTATTTTATCGATCCTGGTTATGCGATTCCGCAAAATTACGGAGACCTCGCCATTGATCCTCTCGCCGAACCAGGTGGAGACGAGATTAGCGATCTTTTGACCAGCAGTGGCATCACGGCAAGCCGGGATCAAACGGCCTCCGCGCATTTGATCCGTCCTGTTGCCTTCCGAGCCTCGCTGATCGACAATAGTCGCGCGCTGCAATGCCTGACCTCCGCCATATATTATGAAGCAGGACTCGAGCCCGATGCCGGCCAGCGCGCCGTTGCCCAAGTGGTGTTGAACCGTGTACGCCATACTAGCTACCCCGGCACGGTTTGCGGCGTGATTTTCCAAGGCAGCGAACGCAGCACGGGATGCCAGTTTTCCTACACCTGCGACGGATCACTGCGCCGCACTCCTTCTAGATATCATTGGAATCGCGCTAAAAAGGTCGCCGCCCTTGCACTATCCGGCAAGATTGCATCGCCGGTTGGTACCGCGACCCATTATCACACAACCGAAATTTACCCCTATTGGGCGCCAAGCCTAAGATTTCTTGGCACGATCGGCGCGCACCGCTTTTACAGCTGGAAAGGCAGCGCTGGAAAAGCCAGCGCATTCAGCCAAAATTATCGCGGTGGCGAACCTTTACCCGCGCCAAAACCACGCAAATATAATGCTGCAACGGCCAAATCACTTGACCCGATCGCACTGGAAAAAGCCTATGAAGCAGGGCTACGCAAAGCGCAGGAAGAAGCTACAAAATCCGAAAAAGCAGCCGCTATAGCAGCCGACAATGCTCGCCGGCACAGTCTGCCAGCCCCGTCGATCAGCACGAGCGCCCCCAAAACCTATCAGGCGCCCAGTTACAGCAAAGAAGCGATCAAAAAAGGCGGTGAGAAAGCCTTTGCCGGTCAGAAATTGCCGGATGTGAGCCAGATTAAACCAGAATATCGGAATGCGGGCACATGGAAAGAGAAACCGGGCGGCTAAAGCCCTGGCGTAAACCGCTTTGTTAGTTTCGGGCGCAACCAAAGCGCGCTTTTGCTTGCCATTGCCCTTGAAACGAGCCTAAAGCCACCCGATTTTAAGTGAAAGATATTGGAGTGCGCTCATGGCGACAAATTGGACGCCGAACGGTTGGAGAAATTTCGAAGGGCTGCAAATGCCCGACTATCCTGATGCTACAAAGCTGGCGGATACCGAACAGCTGCTGAGCACCTACCCGCCGCTGGTCTTTGCTGGCGAAGCGCGCAGCCTGAAAGAAGATCTGGCACAAGTGTCCCAAGGCAACGGCTTTCTGTTGCAAGGCGGCGATTGTGCTGAAAGCTTTGCGGAATTTCATCCCAATAATATCCGCGATACGTTCCGGGTCATTTTGCAAATGGCGGTTGTGCTCACTTATGCATCGAAAATGCCGATAGTGAAGCTAGGTCGTATGGCCGGGCAATTTGCCAAACCACGGTCTGCGCCGACAGAAACGCAAGATGGCATCGAAATGCCAAGCTATCGCGGCGATATTATCAATGGCATTGAATTTGAAGCAGACCGTCGTCAGCCTGATCCTGGTCGCATGATCCGCGCTTATAATCAGGCCGCAGCGACGCTCAACCTGTTGCGTGCGTTTTCAACTGGCGGCTATGCTAATCTGCAACAGGTGCATGGCTGGACCCATGATTTTATGAGTCGCAGCCCGTGGGCCAAAAAATTCGAAGAAATGGCAGACCGGATCGGTGAAGCATTGTCATTCATGGAAGCGTGCGGGATCAACCCCGACACCGTGCCCCAGCTGAAGGCGACGTCTTTCTATACCAGCCATGAAGCCTTGTTACTGCCCTATGAAGAAGCATTGACCCGTCAGGACAGCCTGACCGGCGAATGGTATGACACCAGCGCCCACTTTCTGTGGATTGGTGACCGGACCCGTTTTGAAGGCTCTGCCCATGTCGAGTTTCTGCGTGGTATTGGCAACCCAATTGGCATGAAATGTGGCCCATCTCTTAAACCCGATGATCTGCTGAAAATGCTCGATACGCTTAATCCCGGCCGCGAAGCAGGTCGCATCACACTGATTTCGCGCTTTGGGCATGACAAAGTGGAAGCCGGCCTGGCACCGCTCGTTCGGGCGGTTAAGCAGGAGGGGCATCCGGTTATCTGGTCCTGCGATCCAATGCATGGCAATGTCATAAAAGCGGATAGCGGCTATAAAACCCGGCCATTTGAACGGATATTGGCAGAGGTTCGCGGCTTTTTTGCAGTGCACCGTGCCGAAGGTACTTTTGCTGGTGGTATCCATTGTGAAATGACAGGTCAGAATGTCACCGAATGCACAGGCGGGGCTGTTGCGATCACCGATGCAGCTCTTGGAGATCGCTATCACACCCATTGCGACCCGCGGCTGAACGCCGCGCAATCTCTGGAACTGGCTTTTCTGCTCGCTGAGATGCTCAACCAAGAGCTTTCTGACCGCGCCCGCGAGGCTGCTTAAACGATGCCGGAGAAGATCAAACCAGAACGGATGCGCCCAGAAGATTATGCAGAAGGAGGATCACCGATGAGCCGCGGTGCAACCTATGTCCGTAAAGAAATCGTCAGCAAGGGTGTCGGCTTTGGCAGCGCCCTTGCCATTGCGATCAGCTTTACAACGCATAAGTCAATCATCTGGGCGATTATCCACGGCTTTCTCTCATGGCTCTATGTCATCTATTATGCGCTGACGCGGTAGCTCGAAAACAGCTATATTATTGAGACAATTGCCTATTGTCGTGACATTTCAAGCTATGTTACTATTGTAACAACTGGTCACTAACGAGCTTGAGGACTGCTATGCGCCGCCTTGTCACCTTGATGATACCAATAGCCGCCGTAACCACCAGCTGCGGCGGCCCCATAGAGACCCGGATTCAAACCCAAGCGGCCTCGACTTTACCCGTACAGAAACAATATAGCTTCACGGCTAAGCCCGAGCAAAACAGCGAAGCCTACATGATGGCGCGCACGATGGTAGCTGACGCTTTGGCCGCCAACAATTTTTCTACGGCAACGGACGCACCCATATTGGTTCATATCGCGCTGGCCGGTCGGCCTGCATCCATCGCTGTGACAACAGGGGAAAATAGCGAGCTCAGCACAATTGCCGAACAGAAAAAGCGCAAACCGTTGCAATCCTGCGACGATGTGGAGCATCGCCTTACCGTTGACATGGTCAGCGCATTGGATGGGTCCACCATCTATTCCGGCACAGCGGCGGAATATCATTGCAAGGGTTCAATCGAGCAATCTCTACCCCATTTGATTGATGCCGCTTTGTCCGATCTCGGAAATTCCAACCAAGCGACCAAAACCGTTACCCGCACCCGCAGCGGAATCGAATAGCGAAACTATTCCACAACGTCCTCAGGTTCGGGTGCCAGTGGCAATAATATCGTAAACCGCGCTCCGCCTTCTCGTATATTTTCTGCCCGGATAGTCCCGCCGTGACGCTCAATAACCGCGGCTACGAAATTGAGCCCTAGACCAGCGCCTTTGATGGTTCCTTTGGATTCCGCATCATTGCTAACGAACCGGTCAAACAAATTGTCGAGCATGTCTTCCGCGATACCCTCGCCTTCATCTGTGATCGTAACAGCCACAAAAGGCTGCTGGTCGAGGCTGATATTCCGAAGAATAATGATCAACTGACTATTATCAGGACTATATTTTATAGCATTATCGATCAAATTAGCAAAGGAGCGGTAAAGGCTAGATGGCTCACCGACAACGAATGCCCCGTCCGATTGATCATCAACCGTCGCTTTAATGCCCCGCTGTTTGGCGAGCGGCCAGAGGCTGTCATTGGCCTCAATTACCAGTTCGGACAGCAAGATATCCTCACCCGAAAACTCACTGGATTTAATCCGTGCCAGACCAACAAAATTATCGGCCAGTGCCAAGGTACGGCGGGCATGACTTTCGATACGTTTATTGCTGTCCGTTGTTTCCTGACCATCGAGCAGAGCCAATATCGCTGCCTGCGGTGAGCGCATGTCATGCGACAAAAGCTGCAGCACTTCTTCGCGCTCCTGCGCTGCATTGGCAACGGCAGTAATGTCGGCAAGATAATGGATATGCCCCCGTAGCTCGCCGGCATCGGACAATACTCTTGCCCGGCGCATCGCGAATATTTGGTCATTTAAAGAGGTGAAGTCGATATAATCATGTTCCCGCAACTTTTGGTCGAGGGCCAGATAGTTTTTTACGTCACCCAAATCTTCAGGCGTGACGAACCGCGCGAGCATATCGTCGAGCGCCAAATCCTGAGCGCCATCTTCAAAACCGGTTTGCGCTAATTTATTCACGAATTTCACTTTTCCGTCGAGCCCCGTGATAAACATCGGGTCAGGCAAATTGGTCAGGGCATCGGAAATGAACCGCCGCAGATCACGCACATGCTTGATCGCATGGGCTAGCTCTTCGGCCTGTTCTGTCACCAAATCGACCGGCCCCAAAGTCGATTCCAGTACCGGGATATCAGGCGTCTCCATTCGATAGTTCTTCAGTTCATCATCCATGAAATCACTGGTTGCCTGCAAACGACGCCATCCCCAAACCGGATAGACCAGTGCCAAGCCCACAAGCGCAGCCCCCGGGGCAAACCAGATATGGAAGGATAATAGGGCCGCGCTCGCCACCAATATGACGATGACCAATGCGACTGAGAAAAATATCGTAGTCCGCGGACGCCAGCGCCAAAACCCGATCAACAATATCCAGGTCGGCACCAATGATAATATGATTTGAGTGCCCGTTGAAACGGGCGTGACAAAATTATCGGCCATGATATCGCCCAGCATATTGGCCATAATTTCAACGCCGGCCATGGTCCCGCCATCACCAAGTGGTACGGGGTGCTGATCCCCCAATCCCTGCGCTGTAGCGCCCACCAATATAATCTTGTCTTGCAGAAACGCCTCAGGAATTTCGCCATTTACGACGGCAGCATAGGAAATCTGAGAATAAGCGCCGCGCTTCGCATAGGGCATAAGCAACGCCTGCTGACAATTATCCAGACGGTCGTAAGCAGCGGAATTCACGCCATTCACGCTGCGATAAATTTGCTCCATTAAGTGCGGCCAGATCGTCTCCTCACTGTCGGCAAGTTCAGTGATCCCACCGAAGCAAAGCGCTGTCCGTCGCACCACTCCATCGCGATCGAAAAGCAGATTGACGTGGCCAATCCCGCTGACCACCTGCTTCAACGGTGCTATGGGTTCCTTAATGTCAAACTCTGCGCCATTGCTTCCGGGAAAAACAAAATGAAGCGGCAGGAATAGATTCTCACTTTTTGCAGCAGCCTCAACAAGCGTCAGATCCTCGTCTGCCCTGCCGGGTTCGCTGAGCAATATATCAAAGGCAAGCGCTTTGGGTTCTGCTTCGGTCAATATGTTAAGCAAATCGGCGTGGCGATCCCGTGCCCAAGGCCATTTTCCAAAGGCCGCCAGACTATCTTCATCAACCGCGATGATCAGTATCTCTTCAGATGCTTCTGGCCGATCATATTCCGACAAACGGTCATAAAGGAGATTGTCGAATCCCGACAGGCTGTTCCAATAGATCAGAGCGGTAACGATCAGCGATGCGACCAGCGCCACACCGGCCCATTCAATCCCCAGGCGGCGGCGCAGTTTCATTGACAGTTAGCTCTCCAAATAACGGCGCAGTTCGGCCAGGGCGATTAAGCCTCTAACCGGCCACCGTCAATTTTTCAAAATCGGTCCATTTCTGAAACACATGTTTATCTTCCGGATCGGACGAATATTGGGTGACACCCACCCGCCACAGATACTCGCCGTCGGGAAGGTCGGACAATGTAATTACATCCTTGGTGAGTCCTGCTTCATCGATGACGGGGATCGCATTTTTATCATCCCGAAGAAGCTGAAAGCGATAAACGCGCTTGCCCTTGCCAGCGCCGACCCATTTGAAACGATAACCAAAGTCACCTTTGCCAGCACTGCCGCTTAGCGTACTCAATTGCCGCTTGAACGAATAAGTCGCTGGCATGCCTTCAAAACCGTCCTGCCCAATGGCGGTGGCTTTGGCAAAATATCGCCCGTCTTCAATACCCGGCAAGCTGATGGTCGGCTCATTGCTCAATTTCTCTGCGACAATATCTACAAAGCCAGCGTCAGATGATACCAATACCCGATGGGCCGAAGCCGCTGCTCGCGGCACAATGGCAAATTTCAATTCTTCTTCCGATTGCACCTTCGCTGGATCAATTATTTCAGGAGGTGTCAGCAAATCTGCTGTTTCTAGGTCCCCAGTGACCGTGGCCGCTGCCCCTGTACCGGCAGGAACCGATACAGTCCTAGCGCCTTCAAAACTGTCACCGGCGGCAACATCCACCGCGCCTTCGACTGTTTCCGAATAGGCCGTCCCGGTGGCCTCATCAACGCGGGTACGATAGTCCGTACCCCTTACCGCGGACACGGCAACAGGCGTCCGAACGCGATAGCGGTCATATTTCTTATCAAATGGTGTGATTTTCGACCGCACCCGACCGTTATCAACTGCCAGCTCGTAATCCACACTGTCAGTCAATAATATATGCCGCAGTCGGGTGAGGCGCATTTTGCTGTTAGAAGGCATAGAAATGCGCGAACCATCCTCCAACTGCAATGTAAGAAAGCTGCCTGCCGCTGTTGCCAGCCGGCTACCTTCAGCAATATCCAAACCTCTTGCCGGCTTGATCGCCTGACCGCCGCGAACGATGGAAACATTCCCGCGAAACGCACTCAAGCTGGCCTCGCTCTTGCGGTATTTCAGTAAACGAAACGGGATCGACACGGTTTTACCGACGGGAATAAAGCGCGGATTTGCGATCCGATTGAGCCGCTGCACCGCCACATAGTCAGACCGCTTGCGCATATATTTATGAGCCAGATCGATAAGCGTATCACCGCGTTTGAAAACATATTCCACCCGTGCATTATCCGCAGAGGATTGGGCCAGTGCGGATGCTGGTGAGAGAATGGCTGACGTCAGCAAGAGACAGGATGCAATTCGCAAGCAATCGAAATAGTTACGCTTACCTGTCAAAAAGCTCATGCTCATATCCCGTTGCTTAAGGTCTCCAGTCTATAGCCATAACCGAAAACGGTGAAAATCCGAAACCCGTTCTCAGGCGTGAGCGACAATTTTGATCGTACCCGCGAGACGTGCATGTCGAGCGTACGGGTCGCGAGATGCGCATTTGTCCGCCAAACTGTTTCCATGATGTAACGTCGCGACAAGGTCCGGTCGCGATTACGGAACATTAAATCTGTCAATTCAAACTCTTTTGCGGTCAGCGATACTTCACTTTCCTTATGCCGAACCTTTTGTTCGATCCGGTCGAGTATATATTCCCCATATTGGGCGGTTGATTCCATAGCGGTCGAGCCGGCACTGCGCCGAAGCATCGCGTTGATTCGCGCGCCAATCACGTTTGGATCTTCTGGTTTGGTGATATAGTCATCAGCGCCAGCGTTCAAAGCATCGCTAATATCCTGCTTTGCGGTTCGGCTGGTCATCATCATCACCGGCGGACGTTCGTCAACCGCGCCATCCATCCATTCTAGAATTTGGATGCCGGTTTTGCCGGGCATGTTCCAATCTAGGATCACCAAATCAAACGTGTCCCGTAACAAAGCATTCGTCAGAGCATTGCCGTCCGCATAGCTCACAAAGACATGGCCTTGCCCTTCGACTATTCTTCCTAAGAATTCTACGACTTCTTTGTCATCGTCCGCAATGGCTATACGCATAAAAGCTCCCCGGTAACGAAAGCAATATTCCCTTGCCTTCGCATTATGTAAATTCCCAACCCGGATCGTGTTTACCGCTATATTTACTGACTTTACCAGTGCCACAGCGTGTAATTTACATAGCTTTACATGAATCTCATGCATTTTACCAATTCGGCCACCCATATTCTTGTCGTCAAGGCAAGATTCGATGCTCCTGGCGCTATTTGCGGTGCTGAATTGACGTTAGCGATTCGTTCTATTTGGTTGTTTTGCGGGCGTGATAAGTGCCTTTGCAAAAGCCGATGACAACGCAATTGGTCCCGCTTCATGAACCACGCAAGGTTTCCGCAATCAGCGTTGAGATGTTACATCAGGTTCTGGATTTGGTTGGGGTGGCAGGATTCGAACCTGCGCATGGCGGCATCAAAAGCCGCTGCCTTACCACTTGGCGACACCCCAATATAGGCTGCTTCATTCATCAGCGAAGGGGCCTAATATCCAACTTACCTCGATGGGGCAAGAGCCAGTTACAGCTTATTTGCCAACATTACTCAGAACAGCCGTTTCACCCAGCCATGCTTGTCTTCAGCAAGGCCACGTTGAATATCGACAAGACGCATGCGCAGCTTTTCCGTTAACTGCCCAGGACCGCCGCTGCCAATGGTAAAGTCTCCGCTTGCGGACCGGACGGTTCCCACCGCCGTTACAACCGCCGCAGTTCCACAAGCGAAGGTTTCTCTCAGTTTCCCGCTTGCCGCGTCATCGCGCCATTGATCGATAGCATAAGGCTCTTCGCTGACTTCCAGTCCCTCTTCCCGGGCCAGAATCATGATCGATTCCCGCGTGATCCCAGGTAAAATAGTGCCGGTCAGTGGTGGTGTGATAAGCCGGCCATCATCCATCACGAAAAACAGGTTCATTCCGCCCAGTTCCTCGACCCAACGCTGTTCAGCGGCATCCAGAAACACAACCTGATCGCAATTTTGCGCAATCGCTTCTGCCTGAGCGACGAGGCTCGCGGCGTAATTGCCACCGCATTTGGCAGCGCCCGTACCGCCGGGAGCGGCCCGACTATAATCTTGCGATACCCAAATCGTTATGGCCGATGCGCCGGCCTTGAAATAAGCACCGGCAGGAGATGCAATCACCATGTAGAGATATTCTTTGGCCGGGCGAACGCCCAAGAAAACTTCGCTAGCGAACATAAAAGGACGCAGGTAAAGCGACCCGCCTTCGGCCGAGGGAAACCAGTCGCGATCAATATCAACCAGTGCTTCAACCGACTTTAGGAAAAGATCTTCCGGCAATTCCGGCATCGCCATGCGTTGCGCGGACGCTTGAAAGCGTTGGGCATTTTGATCCGGCCGGAACAAAGCGGTTGTTCCATCAGCCAGTCGGTAAGCCTTCATGCCTTCAAATATTTCCTGTGCATAATGCAGCACAGAGGATGCAGGATCCATCAGGATCGGCACACGCGCGGTTATCTTCGCATCATGCCAGCCCTGCCCCTCGGCATAGCGGATGACCGCCATATGGTCGGTAAACAAATTGCCAAAACCGGGGTCTTCCAACAGCTTCGCCCGATCGACATCGGTCACCGGATTGGGATTCCGTTCAACAGGGATTTCCAGACTATTGTCATGTGCCATATCTCGTCACTTTCGCCGGACTGATGGGAGGATCGGAAGCGTAATCAGTTTATCTTGCAATCACCTAAGCAGCATGTCAAGATACGTCAACATGACTGACATATCTCGTCCTGCTACTTCTCCCGGAGCTTCGCCGCTTTTCTTGCGCGAAGACGAAATCCGGCGCGGTGTAGAGCTGCTTTATTTCGGCTATACCCGCCTGACCAACGCAATTGATCAGGAGCTGGCCAAACAAGGTCTTGGCCGCGCGCATCACCGGGCACTATATTTCATTGCCCGCCAACCGGATCTGACGGTGGGAGAGTTGCTGCGGTTACTGGCGATTACCAAACAGTCTTTGGGCCGGGTTCTCAAAGAACTGCATGATCGCGATCTGGTCGTGACCAAGACCGGCGCGCTGGACCGGCGGCAAAAATTACTGCGGTTAACCGATCAAGGCGGCGCTTTGGAAGCCGAACTATTTGCGCAATTGCGGGAACGACTGTCCGCCGCTTATGTAACCGCCGGACAGGAATCGGTATCCGGTTTCTGGCATGTGCTGGAGGGTTTGGTGCCGGAAAGCGATCGCCAAATGGTGTTCGATCTGCGCAAGGACAAGAGCTGAAACAGGGTATCCGGGACACTCTGAATATCCCTAGCTGCACACCAAGAAAGCGTTGTTGCTTACGCCTTGGCTTCTTCCGCCATTTCGCGGTTGCGTTCCATCGCTGCTTTCAACACATCATGGAACAAAGCATTGGCTCGTCCGTCTGCATCCAGCACATCTAGCCCTTTACGGGTGACGCCATTGGGGCTGGCCACCTGATTGGCTAGCGCGCCGGGATTGACGTCCGAACCGGCCGCCAGCGTGGCTGCGCCGTCAACCATCGCTAGCGCTAGACGCGCAGCTTGGTCCTTGTCCATGCCCAGTCCTTCTGCGGAAACGGCTAATGCATCAATGACCCGAAACACAAAGGCCGGGCCAGAGCCTGACAAGGCCGTTGCAATGTGCATTTGATCTTCATTGTCGAGCCATTCGGGCGGTCCCAGCGGAGAAAATAACTGATTCATTTGATCCGTCAGACGCGGATCATCCGTTTCACTGATCAACAGCATCGGCGACTTGGCCACGGTGACCGCCATATTCGGCATTAATCGGATAATCTTGCCCGCGCCGGGGAAAGCCTGTCGTAAAATATCAATCTCGGTCCCGGCCAAAACCGAAACAATATGGCTATTCTCTCGAACCATGGGCGCGAGCTTTGCCGCGACGTCGTCCAGTTGATAAGGCTTCATTGCCAGCATCACCAAATCAGGCGCGGGGCCGTCGGGATAATCGGGCGTTGATTGCAATCCACCGGGAAGCGATGATGCATTTGGCTTGATGACAGTGACTTTGCTGGCATCCAAGCCTTGGTTCAGCCAGGCCTGCAGGATTGCCCCGCCCATATTGCCGCAGCCGATAAACCAGATTGTTTTAAAGCCTTCTGCGATCATATCGCCCTCACCTATGCTTCACCCTGCGTATCGATCATCGCATGCTCGATGGCGTCCTGCGGGCTTTTGTCGCTCCACAACACAAATTGGAACACCGGATAAAAACGCTCCCACTCATCAATCGCCATGTCGACAATCGTCTGAGCCTGGTCGAGGCCGAGCATCCCGCTGCCGCCCAGCATGATCGCATGGCGGAACAGCAATATGTTGTTGGTCGACCAGAGATCAAAATGGCCCAGCCATAGCTGTTCATTAATCAGCCCGAGCGTCTCATAAATCGCGATCTTCTTGTCATCAGGAACGCGCATTTCAGGCAGTAGCAGCAATTGCAGGACATGGTCTTCATTGCGCCAGATTGCGCGCAACTGGTAGCTGGTCCAATTGCCTTTGATTTCCACCGAAATCTCTTCTTCGCTGACGTGATTGACCGCCCAGCCGCGCGCTTCAAAAAAAGCGATCAGCATATCAACTGGCGGCGCCTCTTCCTGATCAAGCTCGGACCACATATCGTCAAGCATTACGGTTCCACATCATTTGCATTTTGCCCCTGCATTACAAGTCTTAGTGGCCCAGCCCATCATGCAGGGCAAGGCGGGGCTATGCCTCCACCGATATTGTTTGTGGGAAGACTGTGGATAATCGATCAGCTCAGCTGCGACGAAATAGTCGCCCTGCTATGGGACGAAAACTAGCTCGCGGACTTTGGCGGTGTGGTTTTCTTTGCCGCAGGCTTGCGGGCCGCCGGCTTCCGGGTGGCTGGTTTTTTGGCCGCTGCTTTGGCTGGCGCCTTGCGCGTTGCAGCGCGTGCCGCTGGTTTTGCGGTACCGGCTTTCTCTAATGCATCAAGACGCTTTTTCAGCGCATCAGACTCGGCGCGGGCCTTGGATGCCATTTCCTTGACCGCTTCAAATTCGTCACGAGATACGAAATCCATGCCGCCGAACCATTCCTTGGCCCGCTCCCGCGCGCCCGCTTCGGCTTCACGGCCCACGCCGGCAACCGTTCCAGCCAGCCCGTTCAGGACTTTGGAGAGGTCATCGAAAAATCTGTTCTGGCTTTGCATGTCAATTACTCCGTCTGGGGGTCAGAATTTGGCTTTTCTAATGTTATATCTGGGTACTGGCCGCAGGCACGACAAGGGTTTCCGCGCCTGGATTGAGGTCGACTATCTGCTTGTTCAATATCCCAGCGAAACAGAGCCATGCGAGATAAGGCACCATCAACCAGGCAGCGGCTTTTCGTATCCGCCCAAAAACCAAGGTTGTGACAAAAGCCAGCGCGAAAATCGTGATGAGCAACCAAAAGGCGGCTGATATCTGATGCATGCCGAAAAATAGCGGTGACCAGAAAAGGTTGAGCGCATATTGCGCTAGAAATAATATGATGGCGACGCCGCGCAACGGGGCGCCGCGCGCGTGCAATATCATCGCCAGTGCAATGCCCATCATTATATAGAGGATCGTCCAAGCGACACCGAACATCCAGCCAGGCGGCTGTGCCTCGGGTTTCACCAAGGCTTGAAACCAGCGGTTTTCTTCACCTGATCCTGCGACCTGTCCCGATATAAAACCGAGCACGACGATCACCGGAACGATGAACAGTGCCCAGCGCAACAGTGACATACGCAATTGGCCTTTGGATGCGATCTGGTTCACGCTATCTTCCCTTAACCCAATATGCCCCTCGCCTTGTCCGACGCTCAGAGCGAATCATACAGCTGAAAACCGCTATATTATGATGGTTTCTTAGGCAATATCACGCCGCTTTGCCAGTGTGTTGGACCGGTCGGTGGGTGAGCGCGGGCAATGATCCCAATTTGGGTCGTTCCGCCTGACGGGTGCTTGGCATCGCGCGATTAAACCCTATCTAGTAAATACCGGTTGATTAGGTGGAAGACTTCCCTTTCATTTCCGACCGCCAACAGGATTGTAGCCAAAAGATCGGGCTGCTAGGGGCTTTGCTTATGAGTAAAAATACCAATGACAATGCCCCGGAAAAGAAGCCGTCAGAGACAGAACAACCGGCATCTAAGAAAATAGGCAATTTGCGCATGGTTTGGGATCGCGCCATTTGTTACCCGCGGCAGATAGCCTTTGCCGCCGTTTCTTTATTTATCGCGGCTATGGCAACATTGGCTATTCCTTGGGGCTTCAAGTCGATTGTTGACGAGGGCTTTGCGTCCGGCGGCACCGATATCGCGCCTTATTTTCAGCTCTTGTTGGTGATTGTTGCCATATTGGCCGTTGCCACAGCGCTGCGTTTCTATTTTGTCAGTTGGCTTGGCGAACGGGTCGTGGCCGATATCAGACTGGCTGTTCAGCGCAATTTGCTGCGCCTTGCTCCCGGTTTTTTTGAAGAAAACCGGCCATCGGAAATTGCATCGCGGATGACATCGGATACCGCTGTTATCGAGCAAACCGTTGGCACCACTGTATCAGTTGCCTTGCGGAATATCATTATCGGTATCGGCGGCATTATCTTTCTATTCACGCTGGCACCGGCTCTGACAGCAGGATTATTGCTCGGCATTCCTATCGTCATTTTGCCAATTGTTTTCATTGGCCGCAAACTCAGCAATGTCTCACGGTTCAGCCAGGATCGGGTTGCCGATGTTGGCGCGATGGTCTCGGAAACATTGGGGGCGATGAAAATTGTCCAAGCCTTTGGTCAGGAAGACCGCGAGCATGAAAGATTTGGCGGCGCCGTTGAAACCACCTTTGACACGGCTAAACGACGGATCAGGCTGCGCGCGGCTTTGACCGCCGTCGTCATCGCATTGGTATTTACCGGTATTACATTGTTGATGTGGCGCGGCGCGATCGGGGTCGCTGATGGCAGCATTTCCGGTGGTACGATCGCCGCCTTCGTCCTGACCGGCGGCTTGGTAGCCGGTTCCTTTGGCGCGCTGACCGAGGTTTATGGCGATCTCCTACGCGCGGCGGGCGCGGCCGGGCGTTTGGCAGAATTGCTGTCCGAAGAGCCCGGCATTGCCGCACCGGCCGCGCCAATCGCGCTGCCGGAACCACCGCGAGGGCAGATTTCCTTTGATAATGTGAGTTTCGCTTATCCCACGCGTTTGGAAACAGCGGCTCTCAAGAATTTTTCACTCAAAGTATCACCGGGTGAGACCGTGGCGGTGGTTGGCCCATCCGGCGCGGGTAAATCCACCTTATTCCAGCTCGCTCAGCGCTTCTATGATCCCCAAAGTGGCAGCGTGCGGATTGACGGCGTTGCGCTGCCCTCCGCTGATCCGGCTGACATTCGGGAACGCATGGCGCTGGTGCCGCAAGATACAGTGTTATTCGCCGCTTCTGCTCGCGACAATTTGCGTTACGGAAAATGGGAAGCGACGGACGAAGAGATTTGGGCGGCGGCGCGCGCGGCCAATGCGGAGAAATTCCTGCGCGATCTGCCCGAGGGGCTTGATAGCTTTATGGGCGAAGCCGGCACACGGTTGTCCGGAGGCCAACGCCAACGCGTTGCGATTGCGCGCGCTTTGCTGCGGCAGACGCCGATACTGTTGCTCGATGAAGCGACCTCTGCACTGGACGCAGAGAGTGAAAAGCTGGTGCAGGACGCGCTAGACCGACTGATGCGCGACCGCACGACTATTGTTATTGCCCACCGTTTGGCAACCATCCGATCGGCCGACCGGATCATCGTAATGGATGACGGGAAAATTGTCGAACAAGGCGATCATGACAGTCTGATCACCCAGGGCGGTCTCTACGCTAAGCTTGCCGAGTTGCAGTTTAACGGCAGCGAGAAATCCCAAGCAAAAGTCGCGATCTAACGCTCTATAGCTGCACAGGGAACGCTATCCTGATCCTTGTGCAAATTGGGGCGGCATAAGCGCTGACAGGATCTTAAAACCGCGCCGCTTTGTGTGGTGAGTGACCGATAATGACAGCTCCACGTCTGGCTGCTCCCAACCGTTTTAACGGAGTGATATCTAGCCACAACAGCTTCTTAGAGACCGAGTATCCCCAGTGCTGTAGGATAGCAGACTGGCGCACCGGCTGGGCGACAATGTTGCCTATGCTATATACAAAAAGGGCGATGGATCGCTCCACCGCCCTTTCCAAAATATTCTAACCCATTTTAGTTAGGCAAACGGCCTGCCTTACCAAAGCTGGCATATTGCTCGTTACCAACAAAACCGAATTTGGTCACGCCGCTATCCTTGATCTCGGCCAAGACACGGTCAACGGTCAGATAAGCACTGACAGCATCCGGTTGGAACTGCAGTTCTGGCTCTGGAACCATAGACTTGGTCTGCGCCAAATAAGTTTTCACCTGATTCAAGGTCACAGGAACATCATTCCACAATATCTGGTTTGTAGGTGTGATGCCCAGACGGTTTTTGTCAGGTTCAATTGGTGGTGGTGGTGGTGGATTCGGATCATCCACAGGCAGGTCCAGTTTAACCGCATGGGTCTGGACCGGGATTGTAATGATGAACATGATGAGGAGAACGAGCAGGACGTCGATCAACGGCGTCGTGTTCATTTCCATCATCGGCTCGCCATCATCGCTGCCGCCGCTCATAGCCATTAGTGCGTCTCCTTAAATATTCTAAACTTAATGCCGTATCAGGCTATTCAACTGCAATCGGTGTCGACAAGAACCCGACCTTGGCAAAACCTGCACGTTGCATGGCAAATATTGCGCCGCCAATGCAACGGTAAGGCGTGTTAATGTCACCACGAATATGCACTTCAGGCATATCTTCTGGTGTCATATTCTCTACGCCACCAAAGGCTTCAATCTGGTTTTCCAACTGGGTCACAGCCCTTTGTACCAATTCATTGGAATCGATCGGTGTCGTGTTCCAATAAATCCGGCAATTGCCACCTGGGTTAGCACCCGAAAAATCGGGGTCGCCAGGATCACGCCCTGCAGAGTCGGTTGTCGTAACCGCCAGCAAAACATTTTCCGGTTTGGTTGTCGTCACTTCAAACGGTAGAACCGGCAGTTCTAGCTCCACTGTCTGGATCACCACTGGAACGGCGATCAAGAAAATGATCAGCAAAACCAGCATGACGTCCACGAGCGGGGTCGTGTTAATGTCCGATAGAGGAGTTTCTACTCCGCCGCCGTCCCCAACATTCATCGCCATAAGATTCTATCCTCTCAAAAATATACTTTATCGAAATAGGCAGGGCATACCTGCGCTTTTCGAAAATGAGGGGCAGCCAAAGCCGTTTGCTGAGAAACTAATTTCCGCTAGCAAACGGCCTGGCTAGCACCTTATTTCTTTGCAGCTGGCTTCGCTGCAGCTGCTGTCGCAGGTTTAGCTGCCACGCCGCCTTTAGCAGCAGATGGCTTAACTGCGCCGTCAGATGAGATATAACCAAGAACATCGTTCGAGAAATCGCTGAGATCTTCGGCGATGCGCTTGTTACGACCCTGGAGCCAGTTATAGGCGAGAACGGCAGGAACAGCCACACCAAGACCCAGTGCGGTCATGATCAACGCTTCACCAACCGGACCAGCAACAGCATCAATAGATGCCTGACCAGCGATACCGATTTTGATGAGTGCACGATAGATACCGATAACCGTACCGAACAAACCAATAAATGGTGATGTTGCACCAACAGTCGCTAGCCATGGCAGGCCGGTAGCCAGCTTGGAATTAATCAGTCCTTGCGAACGATGCAGCGAACCGTGCAGCCAATCATGGGCTTCCACCGGATCAGTCAAACGCGCGTGATCTTCTTCTGCTTTAATGCCGTCGTCGACGATTTGACGATAAGCACTGTTCTTGTCCAATTTCGCAGCGCCTTCTTTCAAGCTATTTGCTCTCCAGAAAGAAGCACGAGCAGCCTGGCCCTGCTTCATAACCTTGTTCTGTTCGAACAATTTGGAAAACAGGATATAGAAAGAAGAAACCGACATGATGGCCAAAACAGCGAGCACGAACCACGCGATGACGCCGCCTTGCTCCATTGCTTCCCAAAAACCAAAGGCATTCTTCGGAGCTGTTGATCCAGCAGCCGCTAAAATTTCAATAAACATTATATATTCCCCTCAAGGATAGATTAGAATTCAAAAACAGTTTTGCAGCAGAACCGATGAATAACGTGTCCCACCACGATTCATATTATTTCGGTATCTGCCAACGGACACGGCTAGACCATGTTCCAGAAACCTTATTACCGGCACTATCCAGCGACGGACGGAACCGTGCGCGGCGCTTGATGTTCTTGCAGGTCGCGGCGTCCAAATCACTATGGCCACTTGACCCTGTGATTTGACAATCGGAGACTCGGCCGTTTGCGCCAACCGTAACCCGGAAGCTAGTCGTGCCTTCACGCTCCTCACGCAGAGCGCGTGAAGGATAGTCGTTAGCATTAGCCCAGTTACCAGGATTCCCTCTTGGCTCCGGATTTGCCCGCTGTGGTGGCGGCGGTGGCGGTGGTGGCGGTGGTGGTGCAGCAACCACAGGCGCTACCACTGGCGGCGCTACGGGTTGCGTCGATATCACCGGCCGGGGTGCCGCTGGCGGAGCCACGATCGGAGGAGGCGTGACCACCGGCGGCGGTTCAATCGGCTGATCCGGCGGCGGCGGTGGTGGCTCCTCAATCTCTTCGGGCGGTTCTTCTTCTTGGATATCGATCATATCCAGCTCTGATGCCACTTTCTTAACGGCACTATAAGCCAGTCCGGTCACCAAAGCATATCCAAACAGCGCGTGAATAAGGACGACAAGAATAATAGATACTATCTTGCTCGAACTCATTTGTTGTTGGTCAGCATAAGCCATTCAGAAACATAACTCCTTTTCTTCCCTCAGGAATCACAACCTCGCAAAAGGTAGATAGTGAACACAAATGGAAAGTAGCCCACAGTGATCCCTTGATTCCGCATAACAGCTTTTCGTTGCGGTGAAAGCCGTCTTAAAAATGTTTTAACGTGGTAGATGGAGACAGGCAATCGCTTTGTTAGTTCAGCATAGATTAAGCTGTCAAAAACGCACTATAAGGCCTATCTATCAGCCCTCTCAAAGCAGAACTTTACAGGAACATTATGCACAAGACTCTGATCGCGATCATGGCTCTATTCTGGACGTTAACAGGAGTTTTTCCAGCCTTTTCTCAATCCGGTGTGGCCGCTGATCCATTGCAATATGCGGATCTGGCGGACCTGAGTGTCAATGCGCCAATCATTGCCCATATTACGGTTAAAGAAGCGATCAAAGTCGACCCAGAACGAGCGCCAGATGCTCCTGCAGGCACTAAAAGATATTATATTGTGGCTTCAACCAATGCGCTGATTCGCGGACAGGGCGGAATACCAGAGACGATTCGTTACATTATCGATCTGCCGGTTGACGAGCGCGGCCGTGCGCCCAAAGTTAAGAAAAAATCCTTCATCATCTTTGCGAGCAATCTTGCCGCAACAAACGGCAGTGTTCAGCTTGCCGCCCGCGATGCACAGATCGCCTGGACAGCCGCCAGAGATCAGCGTGTACGCAATATTGTGCGCGAGATTGTGGCGCGCAACGCACCGCCAGCCATAGCGCGTATCGGCAGCGCTTTTCACGTTCCAGGCACCATTATTGGCGAAGGAGAAACGCAAATTTTCTTGGAAACCGTTACAAATGACCCTGTTTCCATCACCATATTGAGTCGCGAAGGCCAGAAAAAGGTCTGGGCCGTATCGCTCAGCGAGATTGTTGATGAAGCCGCGCGGGCGCCGGTACGGAACTCGCTGCTATGGTATCGACTGGCTTGCTTCTTACCCAAATCACTGCCGGAGGAGTCCCTAACCGGTGATTCGGCCGCCAACGCCAATCAAGCGCGCCGGGACTATAATCTGGTCGTACAAGATTTGGGAAATTGCCCTCGATCCCGGCCACCGGAATATCGGACCTTATAATAGAGCGTAAAAAACCGATGCCGATAGCGCGACAACGAATATACAGGCTGGCAATATAGTGCTGCGGCGCTATTAAACGGGCGCATATCCCAATTCACTTGGCCCATCAGCTCCTATTCAAGGCTTCCATCATGACAACACCCCTCCGCATCGCTTTGGCTGGTCTTGGCACCGTTGGCTCCGGCGTGATTCGCCTGATCAATGCAAATGGCGCAATGATCGCGCAGCGTGCGGGGCGGCCGATCTCCGTTGTGGCCGTTTCGGCCCGTGATCGGGATCGCGATCGCGGCATTGATCTCAGCCCCTATAAATGGGCCGATGATATGAACGACTTTGCGGCCGATCCAGAGGTTGATTGCGTCGTTGAAATGATTGGGGGCTCTGACGGTCCGGCTCTCGATCTGGCTCGCAACAGTTTGAACCAGGGAAAATCCTTTGTCACCGCCAACAAAGCGATGATCGCCCATCACGGCATGGAGCTTGCCAGTGTCGCCGAAGACAAAGGCGTTGCGCTAAAGTATGAAGCGGCGGTCGCCGGCGGAATTCCGGTCATTAAAGGATTGCGTGATGGCGCGGCGGCAAATCGGATCGAACGGGTTTATGGGATCCTGAACGGTACTTGCAATTATATCCTCGCGACGATGGAAAAACATGGCAGCGATTTCAACGCGGTTTTGAAGGATGCCCAAGACCTCGGCTATGCCGAAGCGGACCCCAGTTTTGATATTGACGGTGTCGACGCTGCCCACAAACTGGCAATTCTAGCCGCCCTATCCTTCGGCACGGCCGTTGATTTTGAAGGCGTTGAACTGTCCGGCATTCGCAGCATCATGGCGGCCGATATTGGACAAGCCAAGGCCTTGGGCTATCGCATCCGTCTGCTCGGTATGGCGCGTATCGATGACGGCAAGCTATTCCAGCGCGTAAATCCTTATCTCGTGCCTGAAAATCATCCACTGGCCCATGTCGAGGGGTCGACCAATGCCGTGGTTGCCGAAGGCAATTTTTCGGGACGACTTATGTTTCAAGGTGCCGGTGCCGGTGATGGCCCAACGGCTTCAGCAATTGTGGCCGATCTGATCGACATTGCGCGCGGAGAAAGTGGTACAGTTTTCGCCATGCCGGTGGACCAAATGGTCCGAAGCGAGCGCGCCGAAAGCGGTAATCGCACAGGAAAAAGCTATATCCGTTTCATCGTAGCCGACAAGCCTGGCGTGTTAGCTGAAATAACGGCAGCCATGCGCGACGCCAAAGTATCGATCGAAAGCCTTATCCAGACCGAAAAAACCAACGAAGGCTCCGTATTGATTTCCATGGTGACCCATCAAAGTCTGGAGCGCGATGTTATCGAGAGCCTCGAAAGGCTGTCAAACTCAAGCAGTCTGCAAGGGGCCCCGGTGGTTATGCACCTGCTCAGCGACGAGGATTAAAGCCGCTATTTTTGCTCCGGCTTGTTCGCCTTAATCTGCACCTGTTTGACATAATTTTCATCCGGCACGCCGGGCGTTATCTCTTGCCACAATCTTCCTGCTGGTCCGCCAACACCGCCGCCCGCCCCGCCAAAAGAAACGCTGAAGACCGGCAGACCTTTGAAACATTTGCGTTCACTGGCATCGACATAGCAACGCCCGGTATTGACAAATTCCGCATTGCCCGTCGGAATCGGCTCCCTGATCCGTTCTTCGCTTACAATTAATTCGGGAAATGGCAGGCGGTATTGACGATTGGCATCAAAGGACGCGCAAACCACAATTTCGTCAGGGTCGGTGTTTTTCAGACAACCGTCTGCATCAACCGCGACCAACCGGCGCGCATTTTCGATCAAAGCGAGGGTGCTATCATCTGTCGTTATTTGTGCATGGGCGGCCTCAATAACCGCGCCGGGCGCCAGGATTAAAGACAAGATTACAAGGCTTCTCGACATTGTCATAGTGCTCCCCTATCGAGAGTTCAAAATCTGCCCCTTAAAGAAGGATTAGACATTCAAATGCCTAAATCAAGTGATATCCTCGAACGCGTCCTCGTATTGGAAATGGTCCGCGTGACCGAGGCTGCAGCAGTTTCCGCAGCGAAATTAATTGGTCGCGGTGATGAAAAAGCGGCCGATGCAGCGGCAGTGGAAGCAATGCGCGCGGCATTGAATCAGCTCGATATCTGCGGAACCGTGGTTATCGGTGAAGGCGAACGCGACGAAGCGCCCATGTTATTCATTGGCGAAAAAGTCGGACATGGCTGCGCCGGCGAGTCGCCAGAAATTGATATTGCGCTGGATCCACTGGAAGGTACAACGATTACAGCCAAAGCGGGCGCCAATGCCCTTGCTGTTCTGGCTATTGCGGAAAAGGGCAACCTGCTCAATGCGCCGGATGTTTACATGGACAAGCTGGCCGTTGGCCCCGGTTATTCCGATAATATTATCGATCTCGACAAATCGGTAACCGAAAATGTCACAGCCGTTGCCAAGGAAAAAGGCGTCGCGCCAGCGGATATTATCGTCTGTGTCCTGGACCGTCCTCGCCACGAAAAAATTATTTCCGAATTGCGCTCTATTGGATGCGGCATCATGCTCATTCCAGACGGCGATGTCGCTGGCGTGATCGCGACGACCGATGAGGAAACCACTGTCGACATGTATATGGGCAGCGGCGGCGCACCCGAAGGCGTGTTGGCTGCGGCCGCTTTACGTTGTGTCGGCGGCCAATTTAAAGGCCGCCTGACCTTTCGCAATGATGACGAACGCAAACGCGCGCACAAATGGGGCATCGAAGATCTCGACAAAGTCTATGATCTGAAAGAACTCGCCAAGGGTGATGTTATTTTTGCCGCAACGGGCGTTACCGATGGTTCGCTTTTGGAAGGCGTCAAGAAACTACGCAGCGGCGTTATGACAACTGAAAGCGTCGTAATGCGTGCCTCGTCTGGCACCGTGCGCTGGGTCAAAAGCGAGCATCGCGCCTGATCCATGGGCAGCGGCGATCTGAAACAATTGGCAGCTCTGTTCAAGCCGCTGATTTTGGCTCTTCCGCTATTGGCCGCGGCCTGTATTTCACCGGTCGACTATGGCGATATTCGGCACGCCGATTATGTCGCCAATGAACGCTGTGATCCGCCCACCAGCAATGGCGACCTTAGCGCTGAAAGACCTTTTTTTGTTGTCACCAGCCGCCTGCCCGATTGCCGTAGCGAAGCGGTCAAGTTGCTCAACCATCGTGCGGATAAAGTGCGCTTCGGCCGCTTTGGTGCCCCGCAAGATATATTGAATGAAAAAGGCAAGGTGGATAGCCGCCGTATTCCGCTCGCAATATCCAACGAAACACAATGGTGGGCAGACCTGTCTAAGACGATGGGCAACCGCGAAGGCCGCGTCCTGCTTTATGTTCATGGGTACCGCGAAACATTTTTTACCAGCTCTCGCGATGCCGCGCAAATCGCGCGGCTGACCGGTTTTACAGGGCCCGTCATCCAGTATAGCTGGCCCTCGCAAGGTCAGCTGCTGAAATATGCGGTTGATGAGACCAATATGTATTGGGACGAGCGCAATTTTCGTAAATTCCTGACCAAATTGGCGCAGCAAAACTGGACAAAGGAAATTGTGCTATTGTCCCATTCCTTAGGCGCTCGGCTGATACTCCCAGCTGTCGAATTTGTTGACCGCACCACACCCAATAGCGATTCGAGTGTCATCTCCAACATCATCCTTGCCTCACCTGACATAGATCGTCAGGATTTCGAACGGGACATTGCCGAGGAAATATTGTCCGCCCGGCGCGTCAATAATGACCGGCGGATCACCGTTTATGCTTCTGCCAAAGACAGCGCCTTGTCTCTCTCCGATGACGTACACGGCTATCCTCGATTAGGGCATCCGCGATGTTTCGACCCGTTCAAAGCGGCAGACTTGAAAGCCAAGGGCCTGCCCGAACGCTGCTACGCGGCCAAGTCGCAATATGACACACCGCCAGAGAAAAGCGGCTTTACCATAGTCGACACAAGCGCGGTGAGCATGGGGCGCGTTGGCCATGGCGACTATCTGCGCAGTGCGGTTGCCTGCAAGGATTTTGCCGCCGTTGTGAACGGGGAGCGCGGCGCGATAAAAGGGCGTGAACCGACCCATTTATCCTATGTATTCGCGCTCGCAGCCCCTCCGAAAGACGAAGAACCGGACCATCTGGCAATCTGTCACCGCGATTCCGATTAAATGGCTCAGAGTGCAGGTAATCTTGATATATTGCTCAAAGACGTCCGCGCTTGCACAATTTGCGAGCAGTTACCGCGGGGCCCTGCCCCTTTGCTACAGGCCGGAACGACTTCCAAAATCCTGATTGCCGGACAGGCTCCCGGCAGCAAGACCCATGAAAAAGGCCGCCCCTTTGACGATCAAAGCGGAAAGCGGCTGCGCACATGGCTTGGCGTAACCGAAGACCAGTTTTATGATCCCGCGCTGTTCGCGATCATCCCGATGGGATTTTGTTTTCCCGGAACCGGTAAAGGTGGAGACCTGCCGCCCCGTCCCGAATGTGCACCGCAATGGCGCAAGCCCTTGCTCGATCATTTACCGAATATCGAATTGACCCTGATTCTCGGCCAATATGCTCTCGACTGGCATCTCGGCGATGCCAAATCAAAAACCTTGACCGGCACGGTGGAACGCTGGGAAGAATTTTGGCCGGGCACAATGCCCCTGCCCCATCCCAGCCCGCGCAATATCCGCTGGTTCAAAGCCAATCCATGGTTTGAGGCGGATGTGATCCCGGTGCTCCAGAAACGCGTCGCGCAATTGATCAAAATACGCCCATAGCCAGACCAGCGGCCAGCGTAGCGCCGATTTCAGCGCATTGCGCCCTGTCTGCCTCACCAACAACCTTGGGCGCCAATATCGCCTCTTCCGTTTGCGCATGGGTGCAGATAATCGGCGTATCGATTACCTTTTTAAGCCGCCACCCGGTCGCAATACGCTCTAACTGTTTGCGCGCATTGTCTCCATCCGAACCCGCGCAAATCATCGCCGCATAGGGGCGCCCTTCGATCTGTCCCAATAAAGGATAATAGCAGCGATCGAAAAAGGCCTTCATCACCCCGGCAATTGCCGCTAGATTTTCTGGCGTTGCAAAAAGATAGCCGTCAGCGCCCAACATATCGACTGGCTCGCAATCTTCCGCGCGCAGCAATCGGGTCTCGGTATCCTGTTCTTGACGCGCCGCATCGGTGGCTGCTTCGGCCATTTGCCGGGTGCCGCCAGTATAGCTGTGATAGACAATGAGCAGCTTTTTCATGGGGTCAGCTCTAACAGCCATCAAAGCAATTGTCAGCGGACTATGGTTCGCGCATAGCTACCGCTATGAATGCAGTCCTCAATGTTACAAAATCACTGTCCGGCCAGACGTGGCAATGGCGCAGCACCAGCGCCGACGCACGCGATCCCGGTTTCCAGCCTGATGATCTCGTCACCCAGCTACTGCTGGCGCGCGGTGCAACCCGCGAAACGCTGGATATCAACAAGGATCCGACGATTAGAGGCTTCATGCCCGATCCCTCGGTTTTCCAGGATATGGACAAGGCGGCGGAGAGACTGGCTCAGGCCATTCTCAAAGGTGACAAAGTCACGGTCTTCGGCGACTATGATGTCGATGGCGCGACCAGCGCGGCATTGCTCATCCGCGTGCTTCGTGATCTTGGTCTAGAGGCAGGCTATTATATTCCCGACCGCCTGATGGAAGGCTATGGTCCCTCGGGCGAAGCACTCGTCAAGCTGGGCCAACAAGGCTCCGATCTGATAGTTACGGTGGACTGCGGCGCGATGGCCTTTGAAGCCCTTGATATGGCACATGCAGCCGGCGTGGAAGTGATTGTCGTCGATCACCATAAATGCGCGGCTGAGCTGCCCAAGGCCAACGCCATGGTCAATCCCAATCGCCTTGATGAAAGCGATGCCGGCGCCGAACATGGCCACTTGGCTGCGGTCGGCGTGGCCTTTTTGTTATCGGCGGCGCTTGTTCGCAATCTCCGCGGCAAAGAGTTTTTCAAAGGCCGCGCGGAACCAAAATTGCTGGAACTGCTGGATATTGTCGCTCTGGGTACGGTCGCAGATGTTGCCCAGTTGCGCGGACTCAACCGCGCATTTGTGGCTCAAGGGCTCAAGGTGCTCGCGGGCCGCAAGAATATCGGACTGGCCGCTTTAATCGACGCCAGCCGTCTGAAACGTGCGCCCATTTGTTCCGACCTTGGCTTTGCCTTGGGACCACGGATCAATGCCGGCGGCCGGGTCGGGAAATCCGATCTGGGGGTCCGCTTACTGATCACGAATGATCCGGAAGAAGCGGAAAAAATATCAGCAGAGCTGAATCATTTTAATGAGGAACGCCGCGCGATCGAAGCCCATGTCTTGGAAGAAGCCGAGGCAATGTGCTCTTCCCAACAGAATCAGGCTGTCGCGGTTTTGTCCGCCAAAGGCTGGCATCCCGGCGTCATCGGTATTGTCGCTGGGCGCATCAAGGAAAAACTGGGTCGCCCCGCGATCATCATTGCCGAGGACGAAGAGGGCATGGGCAAAGGATCAGGGCGCTCCATTTCCGGTGTCGATCTGGGCGCGGCGATCATCGCAGCAAAAGATCAGGGATTACTGATCGCAGGCGGCGGCCATGCGATGGCAGCGGGTGTCACGATCGACGCGTCCAAAATTGATGCGTTTAGCGAATTTTTGAACGACCGACTGGCCGATACCGTTGGCACAGCACAAGCAGGAAAGGCTTTGCTGCTCGATGCGGTATTGTCTCCCAAAGGGGTCAATCCGCTGTTCGTGGAGGCTATGGATGGCGCAGGCCCCTATGGCATGGGGTGGCCAGCACCGCGTATTGCCGCCGGACCCGTACGAATCGTCAAATGCGATATTGTCGGCAAAGACCATGTCCGGATGATCGTCGCCGGAGATGATGGCGGCTCGATCAAAACCATCGCCTTTCGCGCCGCCGAAAGCGATTTGGGACAAGCCTTGCTCCACGCTCCAAAGAATCGGAAACTCTGGATAGCGGGCCGCGCCAAGATCGACGATTGGGGCAGCCGTCCCGCCGCCGAAATTCATTTGGAAGACGCCGCTTGGGTCGAATAATGTTGCGTGTGCAATGGCGCGCAAGAAATATCCAATAATATCCCCGCAAACCGCCCAAAAGGGGTTGACCAAAGCGCGCGATAGCCCTAATCGCCCAATCTCGCTGACCAATGATGCCTTTGTGCATCGGTATGGCCCCTTCGTCTAGCGGTTAGGACGCGGCCCTTTCACGGCTGAAACACGGGTTCGATTCCCGTAGGGGTCACCACACGCCTTAAATCATTGAAATAGAACGATTAATTCTCGTTATTTCCTGGAAATTGTTGAAATTTCGCGGGGTTAAAAGTGGTGCTCAGGGGTTAACATGACGCTCTAACCCTTAAACGGGGTTAAATCTTGCGATCAGCAGCGCATAGTAATCTCAATGTACAACGACTATATTGTATATGATACAACCACTTACATAGAATTCTGCTAAATTTATTTGATAAGAATGCTCTAACGCGACCCTTTCAGGTCGGAAGGGTCGCGTTGACGGCATTCTTTTCACGCTATCCTATAATTACGACGCCTGCATATTCGTCCACCGGCTCCGGCTTAGCCCCCTCTTCAATATCGGATAGTATATCCACCAGCAGATCCAGCATTTTTCGATCCCAAAGAAGTCTTCTTCCAATCCTCAAGGGTTGCGGAAAAATGTACTTTCTCCACTGGCGTTCGAAATGCCTGGAACTAATACCAAGATAAGCTGCAGCCATATCTTGATTGAATAATCGAGGTGTGGGAGGTGTTGTGAGTTGGTTACGGTTCATTAGCGTTGCCCCCTTTGGGTATTCATTAGTTAGGTTTGATTATTTTGATTCGATTTCCCCACAACGGAGTATTTGTTTGAGAATTCATTGTTCTGGCTGCGGGACATGATTATAATAACTTTACTATGAATCACTTGCCAAACGTGTTATTAAAGGCTACGTGACGGAGACCGATACGTAGCCTTCGAAAAACTAGTTAAATTTTTTAGGCTTTTAGGTCACTGGTAAATATGCGTTGCACCAATGTTGCAAAATGCGTTACTGAATACTTACATTGGTTTTAACGCTGGTTCGTTTAGCGAATAATTGCGTTGCTAAATGTTAATCAAATATAAGCTATATGATGTAATTGAGAGATAAGATGCCTAAGAATCTACAAGGCCAAAACCATCCCGCTGATGTAATCGGTGACACTGTTGCTACAATCGCCATTGGCGATGCAAAAGATATTTATGCTGAGCCAAAAGGTTCAGCAGCAAGATAAACGAGAGCAGAAACGCTAACGTAATTTCAACGCAGCGAAAGCGCCAGAATCGCTGCTAAAATAAAAATGGCAATGAAGATGAAACGGAGCAAGTTATGACGCAAACAGCAAAAACAGAGACCGGTGCTGCCACCAGCCGTGCAGCTGTGCGTATGTACCCAGATAATGAATTGAAGGATCAGGTCCGCGATTTTGGATCGAACCTGTCGGCCTTTAAAGTAATGAAAGACGCTTTTTCAGAAAAAGATTAATTCATTCAAAAATTTAAGCCTTCCAAAAAGGTCCTTGCCATTGGTAAGGACCTTTTTTAATGACATTATAATGATAAAATTTGGGGGCTAAAACTTGTCAATTCTTCTAAAACTCGATGACAACGAATTCTTTATTAAAACAGTTACAGACCGTTTTGATAAAGCAGCAAAGAATTTAATCCCACTAATCCAATGTGATCACCAACTGGATGACGGAGGATTACAATTTGCTCACAATCAGTATGTTCAAAATATCGGTGATTTTGCCCAGAACTTGGATTCAAAAAACCCAGATCATTACAAGAGAAGCGGGGCGCTGTTACATAGCCTGTATAAAAGCAATATCGTTCATGGAGTCAGTTTCGATCCCGACCAGGAGCAAGTCGAGAGCGGATTTACTCGCATTCATTATGCCGATGGCGTCCATACAATCTCAATGATGGACTTTTATACAGAGTACCATAGTGAGATTGTAGCATTTGACTTAGCGTATGACGCTTGCGCATCTTACGAGCAAAATCCCGCACCATATGATTTTGATTTTCTGTATAATATGTGCAGGTATCTCAAGTCTAACACCGCGCTTTGTCTCGATACATTTTTCATGATCATGAAATCTTTAATGATGAAATAGACTGAACTTTTTATGCTTCCGCAAATAGTAAGTGTGTTTTCTACTATTCAACAAGCCATCTCTTTTTATCGTTAGTATCGTGTCCATAGTTTGATAATTTTTAACCCCCAAGTCATAACCCATTGATATCTAATGGACTCATTTAACCCCGTAAAACCTCTGTAACCCGCACAAAACCGGGCTTTGTACCTTTCACGGCTGAAACACGGGTTCGATTCCCGTAGGGGTCACCACTACTCACTTAAGTCTTTGATACTATTGATAAATAATGAAATTTTCTTTCTCAGTCCACCATTTTGTTTTTGCTTGGATTGAAAATCGAACCTTCCCAATGTCGTTCCAAATGTAAAACTAGAGTCCGCTTTGCGCCCCAATTTCCGACCTTCCCATGCATTCCGCTTTATCCCGGAAGCGGACATTGGAGGTTGCCCAGCGTCCCACTTCGAAAGTGAGCTATGGTCGCCATCGCTTCTTCGTGTGTTCGGTTTGTACCGTTGACTGAGATGATGAGATCAGACCCGGTAAACTTGCGATTTACTCTATCCAAAATTGCGGCCAGTCCGCGCCCTGGAAACTGTTCTGGGTTCTTCAAATGCAGCGTGATGCTCTTCTGATCACTTTAACTTAATTCGGTAATGTTTGTCAGACTAACCGCACTTTGGTTCGTCTTCCTTCAAACCATCCGGTTTGTCGGCGCTCGAGCGGATCTTCGCGGAGAACATTGGAGGAGCATAGAAAGAACAGAAAGGTATTTTTGAATGTCGAATTCCGGTTTAACCTATTAGGAATTCACGGTGTATTCGCTCTGACAGTACCCGAGCGAGGAATGAGGATCTGCGTATTGCAGATTCGTAGAATCTCCAACTTCGTTGTATCTGCATCAGCAACAGATATCTCTACAGCAAATCGCTCTGATGCATCGGAACTTTGGCAAAATTGAACAATCGACGATCCAAGGGATAAGTTGACCTTGCCCTCAGTCTCCGAAATTTGTGATGCAAAGACTGTCTGCAATCTGCGATACAGGCCGAAGTGGTTTTTGGGGTGTATAATCAGTCGCCGAATTCCCGTCGCACCGTTCTCATGATCGGTTGAGCTGTCAGGGACTCTGATTGTTCTTTCACTGATGTCCTCCAGTAAGAACGGGAGCTCCGAATCTTTTCCTCCTCCCAAAAGCCATTTCGCACTTCTCCCGTCAGGCAGTGCGCGATGAAAGCTCTGGCTATCCAAGCAAGCAACGCCATACTTTTCCCAAGCCCTGCGTATTTGCTCAAGGCTGGTCACTCGCACACACCAATCGATAGGCCCTACCCGAGCCCCCATCCATGGTATCAAACGCGAGTAAATGTCACTCCTGCGGCTCGCTTGAAAGCTCAAAAAGCCGACCGCACTTGCCAAACGCATCAACTTAGATTTGAGCTTGTTCTGGACCGCTAGCAATTCAATGTAAGTCCCGTCCTTAAAGACAATCAACGCGTTCTCAGTCAATCCATGCGAGCCACCTGGAGCCACAGCAAAACCAGCGGCGCGAAAATCCTGAATGGCGCGCTCAAGTGATGCGACCTTCACAACTAAGTGGTCGAATTCAAAACCGTTCACCGCGCGCTCTTCGCTCACCATTTTCCGAGTCCATTGAGTGTTTCAGAGATGATTTGATCACCATTGCGCAGCACGCTTTCTCGCCACTTGGGATCGGTCGGGTAGAAGAGCTTTGAAAGCTGGCTTTCGATCTCGGCGATTGCGCTGCTCTTCGCACCTTTGGGAGGGTTTTGAAGCCATCTATCGTACAGTAGGCCGGTGAGCATCTTGGTATTGGAGTAGGTTCCAAACTCGATCACCAGTGCAGTGGTTTCGGCACCCAACCTCTTGGCGATGTCCTGTACTGCACGCACCAAGAGCCCCCGATAACTTGGCCGCTCACCCGAGGCGAAGTCGGCATTGTTGTTCGCTGCACGCTCACCGAACCATAATCTGGCACGTTCGATTTCAGGAGATCCAATCTCATCAAAGCAAAGAAAACTGGGTTCTGCGTATGAGCCGATGCCGGTATGCCAATCGATAATTGCGATCTTCCGCGCTTTGGTAAAATGAGCCTCGCAAATCAATTTGATCGTTTTATTTGCCCATTCCGGCTCTGTCCCACCGTATCCGATCCCGTCTGGCCTAAAGGACTGCCCGCTGGCAATCTCTTCCACTACGGCCTGCTTGCTATGCCTGACTGAAAGGTATCGAAGGTCCAGCATGGCCCGCACTGTGTTTGGGCCAGTCTTGCTTGAGCGACAAAGAGCGTGTTGCACGGATCGTGAAAGTTCTGTGCCTTTTGGCGAGGAAGCAAAGTCGCAAAAATTCCGGTTCAGATCGACATTATTCTCTGTTGTTCGCCTAACATGCGCACAGCCGTAGGCATTGGCCGCGTGAATGAGCAAAACGGCCTCGTCATCTTCCCGTTCGCTCGAATAATTGCGCATCCAGTGCAGCTGCATGGCTGTCCCAGCGAGGAGTTCAGGCCCATGCGTTCCACTTATCATAACAAGGAGCTTTGTTGCGTCCGGCGGACCAAAGCGGGCAGTATCTATGCCAAAGCCCCCATCCTGCGAAGTTTCGGACAAAGGGTGCTCAAAACGGTGAACTTCCGCACCCAGCTTCTGAGCAAGATCACAGAATTCTGTCCTGGCACCCGAATATTCTTCGCAGAAAACTCCATAAGCTTCATTCTGGTTGATCAATCGAAATTCCCTCAAGGCAAATGTGGAAAATCAAGGGCTATACAGCTAGCCGGTGATGGACTGAAAGCCAAACAGCTCCAAGTCCGGTGAAATGTAATCCGGCCTGACGGGCCCTGTTCGGACAAGATCTGTCGACAAGTACTTTTTATTATCATCACAAAATACAGTCACAACGGTCGCCTCTGGGCCAATCTGGTCCTGTGCCAGCAGCGCACCAATTACATTGGCGCCAGATGAAATACCGACGGCGAAACCGAGTTGCGACGCCAACCTTTGTTCCCCACCATGCTCGCCAACGAAGAAAAACGATCTTGAATGCACAGTGCCTGATTTGAAATGGATTGTATTGAATGTGTCTCCTTTAATGCAAATTATCTTTGATCTCGGAGTGAAATACAATTCTAAAATATCGCGTAAACCTTCCTTTATTGATAATATTTTTCGCCTAAAGGAAAGTTAAATAGAAAAATTTGACGATTCGGATCGGAATATCCTTCAGCTGCTACAACGAGATGCAACATCCCGAAATCGGATCTAGGTTCGATCTTCTGGGCCAAATTACAATCACTCGATCGCCGTTATTGCAGTTGTAAACTTTGATCGCGACCAAACTACAAAGCTATCGAATCTGTTGATCGCTTCATCAGGCATCAACATTGATTGGGCCCATTGCTCGTAGGCGTTGAACGAACTGGAGAATTGCAGATAAAGGCGATGAGTGCGAGATACTAAATGAATAGACAGAATTTTCTCTATTGACGCCTAACGATTTGGCATTGATTTTTTACAGATCAAAGCTGTTTACCAAAAATAAAGGCTACTTGGGTTTATTTTTCCGCGCAACATCGATAATCGCATCGATGAGTTCCTGGGGTGCAGCGTCAAACACATGATCCTTGTCATCTTCCGCACATACTGCTTGTCCCATCTCGATCACTTTTAGATAGCTATGCAAACTGGCTCGGCACATCGGGCAGACTTTCATGTGACGCTGAAACAATTTTTTCTGCTCAGCCGTCAGTCGATCTTCCAGATAATCAACCAAAAAATCTTCAAATTGCCGGCAGGTAATCTGGCCGGGCATATGGCGCAGCATCGACCCACCCATCCGCTGAATAACCGGACGTGTTATCGGGCTCCGGAGCAAGCTACGGAATAACTTTCTAAATATGCTGGGTTTCTTAGGTTCGGGCACTACAGAATATCTCCGAGATATTTGGCACCCAATGTGGGTTCAAGAATTTTTCGCAAGGCGTGGCGCGCCCGGTGCAAACGGGTTCTGACCGCACCTTCTTCAATTTCCAGCAGCTCTGCCGTTTCTGCCGTTGAATATCCTTCCAGATCACGCAAGATCAATATTACCCGAAAAATATCTGGAAGTTCGGCGATTGCCAACCGGACCTTCATGGCTATCTCTTTGTTGGAAATCAGCGATTCTACCGATTCATCTGAAATGCGCACCGGACCAATTCTTAGCCCATTGCGGTCAAACTCAGGTAGATATTGGTCGAGCGATTGCTCCCGCAGATTTGTCTTTTTTCTTATCTTCATCAATGCTTGATTGACGACTACGCGGTGCAGCCAGGTCTTAAGTTTAGAACGTCCTTGAAACTCGCCAATTTTCTTGAACAAAATTGCAAAAGATTCCTGCACACAATCTGCCGCGTCGGCATCGCAATTCGTGAACCGCCTTGCCAGATTGAGCATCCAGCCAGCATTTTCTTTCACCGTCGTTGCAAAAGCGTCTTCGTCACCGCGCACCAGTCGCGAGACCAAGTCTGCTTCATCAGAGTCTCCGATTTTCATTACACCGTCTTTGTCGGATAAATTTTTTGAAAAACGTTGGCTCATTCGCACGACAAGTATCAGGCTATTGGTCGGTCTTCAACCAGTGTGAAAAAGTAGGGGCAATACCGATCTTGGCAAATTTACTCCTGAATCACCTTAAGAGCCTAAAACCAACCTTTTCTGCGGAAGAAAGCAACCTGAATGACCACAGCGACGAAACAGAAAGCCACCAGGGTCGCGAATGCAGAATCATTTTCCATGCCCGGAATTCCGGCGACATTCACGCCAAGTAATCCGGTAATGAAAGTCAGTGGAAGAAAAATTGTAGCAGCCAGTGCAAACAAATAGTTTGTAGCAGACATGCGTTGATCGTTCTGCCTTGAAATTTCGTCATTCAATATGATCAATCGATCACGAATATCGTTCAAACTCTCCACATATCTGGTAATCTGATCTTCGCTTTCCAGCAACTGTTCAACATCTTCGTCTTTCAGCCATTCAGGCCTAATTCGAATTAGGTTTGTCAGCGCAGCATGCTGAGGCACAATATGGCGTCGTAAAATAGTTGCTTTGATGCGTAACGGTGATGCATTCTCGGACGCGTGTTCGATTTCTTTCTTCGCAATCTGCTCTTCTAGTTTCGCGGTATCGTCTTCAAGATCATCCAGCACCGGTTCCATCCGGGAATAAACGCGATCAGTGATTGCGGTGACGAATTTTCCGGCCCGCTTGGGTGCATCATTTTCGGCGATCATCGTCTTTAGATCTTCTATCGCTTTTGCATCACGCAGCCGGGTTGTCAGGACCATGCCCGGTTCAACCCATAAACGTAACGAAATCATGTCTTCGGGCTTACCGCCAGACGTAAAATTCATGGCACGCAACACCAAAAGCGTCCCTTCCTGACGGCCCAAAGTGCGAGGACGGGTATCCTCGGCTAACAGAGCGTCGATAATGAGATCATCGAGCTTTGTATGCTGTTCCAGATAAGTACGGGTATCTTCGTGCGATGCGCACATATGGAGCCAATAATAATGCTCTTCTGGTCGGTAAGCAGGGATACCATTTACATCCATTGGCATGTTGGCGCCGTCGGTGCCTATGCAGGCTGAGTATAATAGCCCCCCATGATCCGCTAATGCTTTTATTTTTTGCGGCATATGATTTTCCAAATTTACCTCTCTGCCATGTTAAAAAAGTCTTCGTCATGCTATTCCGCCTCTTCTTTGGATCGAAGTGCCATCCAGCCCAACAATCCGAGGATTAGAGAAATTCCGAATGAGAAATAGCATTTCGGAATTCCTCCATCGGTTTGTGGACATACCGGAACATCGGAAATTATCTCTGCCATCACGCCAGATGCCGCCAGCAGGAAAACGGGAAGCCATCCTATCAGGAATAGCCATTTTGTGGACCGGATCATGGCGGACAACATGGCAACATAACCAGCAAACACTATATAGCAGGCTGGAACGGGACCAATGGTTGGACAGGGTTCAACCCCGGCCAGGTGCACTTGAGAAATTCCAAAGGCAGCATAGGCTCCATAGAGCGCCAAGGTGCCAGCCAAGAGCTGCAGGACACTACTCCGTTCCATTTACTACCCTGTCAGATCCAGCTTCTTGCGTCTGGGCCTTAAACAAGGCTTGCCCGTTGGAGAACGGGCCATCTAGTTCTCTTTCTTCGCCTGAAAGAAAACGAACTTTCACCGATTTGGCCACTTCCTCGCCCAGGCCAAATATCAACACTGGCGAGCTATCAGATGACAGACCCTCTCCCCGGATAAACCATTTTGAATAGGTTTTGCCGCTGTTCGTCATGACCGAGATTTTCGCGCCGATGCTTTCGATCTGGTTAGGCAATTTGACTTTCAGTGATTTGCCGCCGCCCGGCTTCGATAGAAAAGCTTGCGAACGTCCTGCGATATTGACGTGCACAAGATCCGGTCTGCCATCGCCATTAAAATCAGCAGTAACCGGCGCAATGGAATAACGCCTGTTCACCACACCCGCTTCTTTTCCGCGTGCGGCGAATTCCCCATTGGCATTTTGAATCATCAAGCGACCCGGAGATCGCAGAAATTCAAAATTATGGAATGGCAGACCGATATAATTTTCCGAGACGATCAGATCTTCCCGGCCGTCAAGGTTCAAGTCTTCAAAAACTGCACCCCAGCTGAATTCATAGTCGGCAAGTTTCGCTTTTTCAGCCTGATCAGAAAATGTGAAATTCCCCTCATTCTTGAATAGCAACCACTTCCAATGGGTTTCCTGATCCTCAGTTGTATCGCCGCGAATCAGGAAATTTGGCGGAGTGCTGCCGACGTTTGAGAAGAAGAAATCGACCAAGCCATCATTATCATAATCGGCAACTGCGATGCCCATTGGGTAGCTGTTAAAATCGCTGTTGGGGTTAGGCATGTTGGTGAATGTCAGGTCGCCATTGTTTTTCCAGGTTCTCACTTGGCCGGTGTCATGAACCACAACCAGATCTTCAAAACCATCTTCATCTACGTCTATAAAAATACCGAAAAATGTGTTGTGGGTATATTCTAGGCCACTTTCCCTTGTGATGTTTTTGAATGTGTTGTCGCCATTGTTGAGAAACATCTGGCTTGTTCCGCCATATCCGGGCCGGTTGAAAATATTCTGTCCTTCGACCTGGTCTTTGCGAATATAGCCGCCAACATACATGTCAAAATGACCATCCCGATTGATATCGGCGACGCCAATGTCCAAAGCAGTTGTGTTTCCGGGCATGATGGCATCGAGTTTCTGATTGGAAAAAGTTCCTCCTTCATTGAGGTGAAGCCAGATTCCATCGCTACGAGCTACGAGGATATCATCATCCCCGTCCTTGTCGACATCCAAAACTGTTGAACCATGACTTGCTTCGCCATTTTTCTTGGTGATTCCACTGTTGCTGACTTCAGCAAAATTGCCATTGTCATAACGGAATACTCCATCCGGTTGTGATCGGCTCCCACCCAGAAATAGCTCTTCGATGCCGTCACCATCGATATCGATGACACCGCTGGCGGCAAAGGGCAGTGTTGTGTTGTTGTCGTGACTTTGGTCATAGGGTATATCGACGGCTTCAAATGTCGGGATTTCAATGCCGTCTGTGGATACGTCATAGTCGATCTGCGCATCCATTCGTTGCATTATGACCACTATCAACATAATGGTGGCAATCAGCAGAATAAAGCCAAATCCGACGCGTTTAAGAACTTTTCCCATGCCAACCTCTTCGCTAAGTTTTTGTCGCATCAACTGTTCTGACTAGTATAAGCGACAAGATGAAAAACACCCCAAAGCCCAGATTGAGGGCAATCGGCATCATATATTTTCCTATTTCCGGCAAGAATAGCCACACAGCAAAACTGAATAACAACAAGATGATCGGGTTGAAAAAGGCCATCCAGCGTGGATAGGCGCTGCGCCCGCTTGCCGTGAGCCAGATATAGATTGCCGATACCAGCAGCACCGCAATTCGGGTGATATTCAGCAGGCTTTCGTAACGAAGATCATAAAGTTCGACCAGATGACCAAGTTCGGCATATTGAGGCGCATTTACAATGGCGCTGATCGATGCCCTTGAACCCATCCAAACTCCGCCAAATGCGCAGCCATAGGCCATTACAATGAACAGAATAAAAGCCCAGCGATAGTTGGCAGTGCGTAGCATCAGAAAAATGTGGAATCCGCCGACTGCATAGAGTGGCGCACCCATGGCACCCAGAAAATGTCCCCAATTGGTCCGACCGTCGCTGATCCCTTCAAAAAATGCCAGTCCGTCTGTAAACCGCGCTTGCGGATCATAGTGAAGCAGAAACTCTCCGGTTCCGGTGATCAGAGCCGCCAGCAACCCGAAAATGCCAGTTATCCACTTCCAGTCGTCCAATTTTTCTTCTGACACCATTGTTATTCCGATCACTTGCGGTCGCTGTGGATCATATCGAGTTTAGCATTGTCGCAATCTGATCTTTGGGTGGTTGGTCATCATGATCCCCCGAAATTGTTTTGCCCCGAATTACCCCTTCCTTGTCGACAACCATGACAGTCGCAATGGCGACGCCCACGCCGCGACCACTGGTGAACTGAGGATCACGCAAGTCAAATGCATCTATCAGCGCAGACGCTTCGTCAGATAATAGTGTGAAATCCAATTTCTTGTTTTCGGCAAATTTGGTCAGGATTGCAGGTTTGTCGTAACTGATCGCATAAACCTGGTAACCCTTGGCTTTAGCCAGCGCGACTTCCGTATTCACTTCGACCAATTCCGCTTGGCAATGGCTGCACCATTCAACCGAGCGAACAAAGACAAGAACCGCTGGCCCATCTTCCAGCAACTGCTCCAGATTGGTTTCTCCGGCTTCAGATACAATATTGATCCGTTTCGGAACTCTTGCACCCACCCGAAGTCCGGCGTCATAGTTGAAAGACACATGGTTTTCTTCAGCCAATCGATCCAGATAGGATTGGCTCTTCGGTGGTTCTTCAGGTTCTGCGGGTGAACAGGCAGATAATGTTACTGAGCAAATCGCCCAGGTTAAAATCAGAAATCGTGATTTCAGGTTCATCGCATATCTCCTGCTCCAGATTGAAAGGGAAAAGTCCCGGCCAAATGGTCGGCTAGTTTCTGATGGTCTTTATTGCTGCCAAAACAGACCAGAGTCTCATTCTGTCCGACAAGAAAATCCGGCCCAAATTCATCAAAGTGAGTGTGTTCCGTCCCGCGAACGGACAGTAGGTTCAGGCCGAGACTGGATGGGATGATATCTGTCAGGCGAAGATCCTTTTTACCCCGATAAACATGCTCCGCAACACTATGAAGATCGTCCAGCGCGAGCACAGTTAGGAAATGTCGCTGATCCGATTTCATGAATCGGTACAAAATCCGGGCTATGGCATCACACAAGAACTTGTCCAATGTCTTGTTGGTCATCACAAAGGCAGTGAAGGCGACCACCGCAACGATCATCAGCCCCTGACGGATCATTGCATCCGTGTCACCTGCGCTTTCGCTGAAGGCGACGATGAAGGTGGACAACACTGAAACTAGCCCCAGATTGCCAAAGATCATCAGACTGACAATCACTTTCCGGCGAACCGGAAAATTGACGATCGACTCAGATTCAGAGGTGGTAAAACCGGCTCCGGTTAGCGCCGAGATGGACTGGAACCGTGCGACATGATCGGGCAGTCCGGTGATACGCAGCGCTACAGAAGCAATTCGCACGATGAATAGCGAACCAGCAAGCAACACAAGCAGGGTGAGTGCAGCTGCCACCGTCGTTACATTCCTTGAGCCGCTTTTGCAGTGGCGAAAGATTGTTGCACAAACCTGGTTATGGCTGACTGAATATCTTCAGCATCGATCAACTCACTGGCTGTGGCAATCAAACCAACATAGCCGTCAATATGCCAATGACCAGGTTTGACGACGTCCGGTAGATTGTCCTTGTCGAGATACGGCCACGGATTGATATAAAAATAGGGCTCATTGTAGCCCTCATCGCCTGGCGACAGGCCAACTCCAATACCTCGTGCGGTTTCCGGATCGCCTACCTCAAGCGAGACATAGGTGGCAATGTCAAAATGATGCGGCCAGCAGCGCACAGGACTTGGGCCCGGCTTTATGTCCGTATTGTCGGAAACGATCTTTTCCAGCGTATTTGCTGAAACATCGAACCAACCCGCCAACGCACCGAGTGCCTGTTCATGCTCCACCTCGTGATAACTATCGATTCCCGCCACCTCCGCAGGAAGATCATAGGGTAGATCGATCACAGAACCAGCGCTAAGACCCCGCGATGTCAATCGCGCATCCAACCAAATACCAACCTCCGTATCACTCACACCATTCAAATGAAGGTCTTCGCGAACTTCATTCCCTTCCGAAAGGAAAATGCGAAGCGGGGACAGCGAGAGACCGACAAACCAACCATCAAGCGGATGGGTTAGAAACGCATTCTGCGTAGAGTCCCAGCCGAGATTGGAATGACTGTCATCGGGTTTCGCTTCCAGATTGGCTCTTGCTGCTTTTGTTAGATGTTGCGCGGCCCGGTGGGCAATCACCCTCGCTGGAACCAATCGTTCCGGGTTCACATTTTTTAGAAGCGCGTCAGAAGTCATTGTTTTCTCATTTCAATGGTTAGTAAATCAAATCAAATCAAATCAGCATCGGACATGATCTCGACCAGTCCGGGGCCATCTTTTGTCAGTGCGTTTGCAATCGCTTCTTCAAGTTTTGTGCTATCGGTCACTTTCTGTCCGTGACCTCCGCATAATTTGGCAAATGCAGCAAAGCTGGGGTTGTGCAAGCCGGTTTCCCAGACTGGCCATTCACCCGCCTTTTGTTCTTTGGAAATTTTGCCCAGCTCACCGTTGTGCAACAGAATATGAGTAATGTTCATTCCATATTTGACGGCAGTGGTGAAATCCATTGGGTACTGGCCAAAGCCACCATCGCCGGAGATGGAAATGACTTTGCGGCCTTTAAATTCCTCGAAATCCTGTGTTGCCGCCCAAGCACCGATTCCGGCGGCAAATCCAAAGCCGATTGAACCAAGATAGCCAGACATCAGGACGCGTTGCTTGCCTTTCGTTTCAAAATAACGCCCAAAGCTATAGGTGTTATTGCCTACATCTACCGCGATGATTGCATCGTCAGGAGCAAGTTTGCTGAGCGCAGCAAAAATCGCGGCGCTGTGCACGCCATTTCCACCTTCTTCGGTAATTCTCTTAGCCTTCTCATTACGCCACATCCGCCAGCGGTCAGCTACATCGGCAAGCTGATCGGCAGCGTTCGGTGCCCGGTCAACTTGACCCGACATAACATCGCAAAACGCACCAATCTCTCCCCAAATCGGAAGTTCCACAGCATGGAATTTACCCAACTGGGCCCGATCATAATCCACCTGAATAATCGGTTTGGAAGGCTCTATACCTGTGTGATTGGCAAAGGAAGAACCCAGCGCAATGATCAAATCCGTCTCGTTCATAAACCAGCTGGCAATAGGCGTACCCGAGCGGCCAAGCACACCGGCGGCATTGGGATGATCATCCGGGATCAGACCCTTGGCTTTGAAGGTGGTCAACACCGGCGCACCCAATTTTTCGGCGAGCGCAATAATCTGATCACGCGATCCTTGCGCGCCATGACCAACAATGATGATTGGACGTTTGGCATCGTTGATCAGCGTTGCGGCTTCCTGCTGGTCCTCAGCGGAAGGCGTAATCAAAGCGCGACCCATCCGCCCTTTTGGATCACCCGCAGGCTTGTCGCTCGGAATGGTCTGCACATCATCAGGGAAAATCAGATGGGATACATGCTGATGATCAAGCGCGTTCTTGCAGGCTAGCGACATGAGTTCGCCATGTTTGGAACTGTGCAGCACCGTCTGTGAGAAATGCGCCACCGCATCAAAAGCAGAAGCCAGATCAATATCCTGAAACGCGCCAGGACCAAACACCTGTGTTTGTACCTGCCCGGTAAGCGCCAAAACGGGCGCCCGGTCCACATGGGCATCCCACAAACCGGTCATCAAATTGGTCGCACCGGGGCCGGCAATAGTAAGGCAGGCTGCGGGTTTTCCGGTCAGCTTTCCATAAGCCGACGCGGCAAAAGAGGCAACGCCCTCGTGCCTTATACCAACAAAGTGCATTTCACCTGCTTCTGCTCGCAGCCGGATGGCGTCAGATAGTCCAAGGTTACTATGTCCAACCATACCAAACACACGTTTGACGCCCCAATTAACCATTGTTTCCGCCATGGTGTCGGTCGCGGTGCGCTGATGTGGTGATTCGGGTTCGAGGCCAACGAGAATTTCGTCTCCCCGAACTTCAACCGGGTAGGTTGTCTGGCCACTATCCTCATGCCCACCCGGCGGTTTGCCTGTTAGCGGATCAAAGTCCCATCCATGCCAGGGGCATCTTATCCAGCATTTGCCATCGATACCTTTTTCAATCGAGCCTTCGCCAAGCGGTCCGTTTTGATGCGGGCAATGATTGTCCATTGCGGCATATTGACCATCAAAGTGCGACAGGCAGATGGAAACTGTTCGTGCCGTGACGGTTTTGACACGTCCTTCCGGTAGGTCGCCAACTTTGCCTATATTGACCCAATCCAGTTTATTCTCGCTCATTATCTTACCTCAATTCCAATAATATCACCGCTGTGCTTCAGGCTACGCCGCCAAAAGCAACACCGGTCAAAGCGGCCATATCTTTCTTCCACGTCGTCAAATCACTCTGTTCAAATTTGGACAGATGGTCATGGCCGCAGGCGCGTGCCATCACCTGCATAAGCTCAGTGCTGGTCTCGAAGAAGTTCTTGAGCTGCGCTGCTGATTTGTCCGCCAGCAGCCGGTTTTCCAGATGTGGTTTCTGGGTTGCAATTCCAACCGGACAATTGTTTGTGTGGCAGGCACGCATCGCGATACAACCGATGGATTGCATGGCTGCATTGGACACTGCAATGGCATCTGCACCCATCGCCATCGCCTTGATAAAGTCTGCCGGTTTGCGTAGCCCACCGGTGATTACCAAAGTGACATCTTTCCGGTCAGAACTGTCGAGATGCTTCCGTGCTCTGGCCAGTGCCGGAATCGTAGGAACAGATATATTGTCGCGGAAAATAATGGGTGCGGCACCCGTGCCGCCGCCACGGCCATCAAGGATAATATAATCCACATCAACTTCCAGTGCCGCATCGATATCCTTTTCGATATGCTGTGCCGACAGTTTGTATCCAATCGGGATTCCGCCGGTGCGATCACGCACCTCGTCTGCAAATTCCTTGATCTGACTGACTTCGGTCCATTCCGGGAACCGTGGTGGGGAAATGGCCGATTGCCCCTCGTCCAGACCGCGCACTTCAGCAATCTTGCCCTTGACTTTATTGCCCGGCAAATGTCCGCCTGTGCCGGTTTTTGCGCCTTGACCGCCCTTGAAGTGAAAAGCCTGAACCCGGTCTAGCTTATCCCAACTAAAGCCAAAGCGAGCCGATGCGAGTTCATAGAAATAGCGCGTGTTTTCGGATTGTTCTTCGGGCAACATCCCGCCCTCGCCGGAACAGATACCGGTGCCAGCCATTTCCGCACCGCGTGCCAAAGCTACTTTCGCGGTTTCGGACAGGGCACCGAAACTCATATCCGATACAAAGAGCGGTATCTTCAGCTTAAGTGGTTTCTGAGCATTCGGTCCAATAATCACCTCAGTCCCCACTGCATCGTCATCAAGCAAAGGTGGTTTGTGCAACTGAGCCGTGAGCAATTGGATGTCATCCCAACTTGGCAATTGATCGCGGGGAACACCCATCGAATCTACGGCCCCATGATGGCCGACCTTGGTCAGTCCGTCTTTGGCATATTGCTGGATAAGACCGTTTAAAGGTTCTTCGGTGGTGCCATGGCTGGTGTCTGCATAAAGGCCAAGATAGGCATCGCGATCAAAGGGCTGCGGGTTATCATCATGCCATTTCGCGATTTCATCGTCGTCAACCAGAACATTGCCAGCTTCGACGCGCGCGCTGAACTTATGTAGTTTCTCCTCGTTCGCATAGCTGGAAACCCCAGTATCCAGACGGTAATCCCAATTGTGCACGCCGCAGATCAAATTGTCGTTGGCATCGACATGGCCATCGGACATCAACGCCCCGCGATGGAGGCAGCGTCCATAAAAAACACCAACTTCATCATCAAACCGAACGACAACTAGATCAACGTTTCCGACAAGTGCATAGGCCGGTTCGCGGTCTTTAAGCTCATCAAATTTGGCAACAATGGTGTCAGTCATTTTTTTCTCCGGGTAATTCTGGGGATTGTGTGGCGCGGATGTCTTCGAAGGGTTTGGCAACTGGTTGCTTCTCGGCACAATCGCCTTGTTTGGCAACCATTTCGCCATAGAGGCGGCCTAACGGTGCGGCGCTGATGCCGTGCAACAACGCACTTATCCATACGGCGTTGATCGCAATCGCCAATATTGTTTCGGCATATTCGCCGCCAATCTGAGGCAAAATTAGCAAGGCAAACAGCGCGGTCGCCAGACCTCTGGGGCCAAACCAACCAAAGAAAAGCCTTGTTGCCGGAGCAGCATCGGTTCCGATAAGTGATATCCAGATAGCAACTGGCCGGACAATGAATAGACTGATAAGAATGAGTCCAAATATAACGGGAGTAAGTCGTTCCAATGCTTCGGGGAGAAGCGCCACCCCCAGGAGGAAGAACGCGGCCCACATCAACAACTGGCCCTCACTTTCAGTAAATTCAAACAGGAATCTGCAGCGTCCCTTGATAATGTTGCCAAGGGTCAGGCCGGCAACAAAGGCTGCGATAAATCCGTTGCCTCCAATTTCAGTAGCGAGCAGATATGCAGTGCCTGCCAATGTCAAAGCGGCGATACCCTCAAACACGTCGGACGTCCATCCGCGTCTATTGGCGAACAGCATTGCCGAAGCCCCACATCCCCCTATCAATATACCAGCGATTGGCCCCAATATGAGCTGTCCAGCCCCGAACAAAACCCAGTTACGTGATTCAGCGTCCATGACCTCGCCGGTCAGGCTGGCGAAAAGTAGAATTATCGGCAGAGCCAGCCCATCGTTTAACCCGCTCTCAACCGTTAGTCCGCGTCTTACCCTGTCAGGTACCAGCTTGTTGCTCACCACTGACTGGCCAAGCGCGGCATCGGTGGGCGCCAGGAGGGAGGCTATCAGTGCGAGAGCAACAAGTGGCCAACCCGGTAAAAATAACCAGGCGACAAAGGTACCGATCAATATGGCAAGAGGCAGGCCGATAGTCAGCATTCGTTGCGGCCAAATATGCCGTTCTTTCAAAAGCCTGAGATCTATCTGCGAAGCATCAAGAAAGAGCAGAATTATTAATGTGACTTCTGCAACAAGATGTAGCGACCCTTCGGCCGCCTCGCTGTCAAAAACACCCAGGGAAACCAAAAGGTATCCAAGCCCAAGAAACAACATGGGCGCTGTGATGATAGATGAGGAAACCCGGCGACCGATTAAAGTGAATGCGAAGGTGGAAACGCATAACAGGAGTATCCCGGTTTCCGACATTTTTTTTGTCCCCTTCCAAGCCTTTGTTCATCGCATAGGAACATGCATAAACAGACCGACAGAATTAGATGCAGCACATCCCCATTCTGTTACATTTGCTGATATGGCTTTCTCAATACTCGCCTTCTTGTTGATTGATGATAGCAGAAACATATTGGTTGACCACCTTGGCGGCGGAAAAGGCGTTTCTTCTTGACCCAGCGGTTTGAACCTTGCTGAATCAGTCCAACTCCCAATCGAAAAATTGAATCTCTTGTAACAAAATTGGCTTGGAGGGCATCTATGTACAGATCCTATTGATTTGTCAGTCAGGATAACACGCCGCCCTCGTCATCAGATCATCTCATGAAGGAGTTTTAGAGTTACATCCCTAGACGATTTAGCACATACCGCATCGCAAGGTTGCGACGGCAGTCTTCAAGGTTTGATTGAGAAGTTACGGCCAACAATATTGCGATATTTTCGGCAGCGCTATTCAACGCATGGCGCTGAAGATTTGTGCCAGGAAGTATTGTTTGCAATTTCCAAGCAGATCCTGAAATTTGATGCGAGCAGGCCAATTTGGCCTTGGGTAAAGACTATTGCTCACTACAAGTGGGTAGATCAATTGCGGTGGGACAACCGGCAATTATCTCTTCAATACCATGATGACCTTGAAGATGTTTGCGGAGATTATCAGGATAACTTTGAGCTAATTCTATCTGTCAAATATGCTGTCTCTCAACTTCCCCCAAAACAAAGAGAGGCGCTGCTGCTGACCAAAACTCTAGGAGTTTCATTGCGGGAGGCATCTGCAATCACTGGACAAAGCGAAACCCTGATCAAACAAAATGTATTCCGTGCGAGGAAGAAAATGAGATCTATATTGGAGGATTGCGAGTAGAAAACGTGAGTTTGTTAACGCCATTCAATCACTGGTAGCTGGCTATCAAGGCTTGCGCGGATTGCAGCTTTTGCATTTTTGGGAATTGGCCAGCCATGACCGGGTATTAGTATATCAAAATCATATTGCGATAACAAACGTTCAAACTGTGGTCTAAAAAATGCGATAATATCGCGCTTCTTTTCTTCCCCGGAGGTAGTTTTGAAATCCTGGCGCGCAGGTGTTTGTTCTCTCATCCACATAGGTCCCAACCGAGCTTCCCCAGCAAGGCCGATGCGCCAAATCGCCAGCGAAACCAAAGGAGAATTATTGATATCAAATATGGATCTGTGGTTCTGAATTGCGTCTGTCGTGATTGCTAAACCTGCTCTTTTCAGTTTCGGCGGCAGGATGACAATGGCCTCCGGATAAGCCAGATCATCAAAACTGAAAAACTGGCCGCCAACAATTGGAAGATAGGAACTGGACATAATTTCAGGATCTATTTTCAAGCCCTGAGCGCTCTTCATACCATTGACGACCCAGTATTTGGCGTCGTAATGTTGGACATAGAAGGCATCATCTACGCCGTGGAAAGACCCCAGCCTCACAATATGTTTGACTTCACCTAGTTCAGCTAATTGTGAAAGTGTTTGGGCGTTTAGACGCAAACTATTGATCAAGGTCAGTTCATAGTTTCCTTGTTCATTTCTCTGACGCACAATTGTCATTGTACGTGAAAAATGTACAAATAATCGCTCGAACAGGGGCCGACTGGGGGTAGATCGCATTTTACCCCGGACCATGTAAACATCGTCGGCCACACCTTGGATATCACTATGCCGGTCTGCGGCGCGGGATTGATCGGCTGCAACAGTAAGAGTGGCTAGATGGGGGGCATCGCTTTTAGACATGATCACTCCGAGTCAATAGTCTGGTAGATACATCATGGTTTTAATATGTGAGACTAGATCCGGTGGCCGTTTGGATTTCGCTAAACCCGATTCATAGGCCTTTTCCGCAATGGCAACGGCGATATTCAAGGACACATCCCTGATTTTCGATAACGGCGGATACAGGGTTCCCGCATCAAGGCTTTTCTCACTCACCTGATTGGCGAGAGAATTTGCCGCTGCCAGAAACATGCCATCATCAATATTTTGGGCGTCGCAGGCGATGGCACCCAGACCAATTCCAGGAAATACATAGGCATTGTTACCTTGACCGGGTTGGTGCGTCTTGCCGTTAAGTTCAACCGCGTCAAATGGACTGCCGCTGGTAAATATTGCTGTACCGTCGCTCCATTCATAGGCCTGCTCGGCGGTGCATTCGGCCCGCGACGTAGGGTTGGACAAGGCGAAGATGGCGGGATGCTCGTTAATCCGTGTCATGGCTTCAATCACCTCTTTAGTGAAAGTGCCCGGCGCACCGGTCGCCCCGATCAGAACATCGGGTTTGATCGTCTCAATCGCTTCTACAAAACCAAGCTGATCATAATCGTGAGCATAAGAAATATTGTGAGCCATCAGATCATCTCGACCCTTAACAACGAGGCCGTGTTGATCCACAAACCAGAGCCGCTTAACAGCTTCTGTTTCGCTCAGACCTTCTTCCTTGAATGCGGCGAGCATCAGATCGCCTATCCCAGTGGCGGCGGAGCCAGCGCCCAGAAACATGATCCGTAAATCTTTGAAATCTTTGCCTGTGATGCGGTTAGAGGCAATAACCCCCGACAAAGCGACCGCAGCAGTTCCCTGGATATCGTCATTGAAGCACAATATCTTATCGCGATAGATATCAAGAAGCCTGTAGGCGTTGGGTGTCAAGAAATCTTCAAACTGCAACAGGGACGCAGGATATTTCTCCTGAATCGCTTCAACAAACTCTTCAACCAGATCAAGATAGGCCTGGCCCTCCAGCCGCCTATGTGGATATCCAAGGTAAAGCGGGTCGTTTAAAAGTTCTTCGTTGTTGGTTCCCACATCGAGCATCACTGGGAGACATTGATGAGGATGAATGCCAGCGCAAGCCGTGTACAGCGCAAGCTTGCCTATGGGAATGCCCATGCCATTGGCACCCAGATCACCCAGACCCAAAATACGTTGACCGTCAGTGACGACGATGACCTTAACATCATCCGTATCCCAGTTATCCAGCATTTTTTTAATCTGCCCCTTGTCGTCCGGGGTGATGTAAAACCCTTGTGGCCTTCGAAAGATATGCGCAAATTCCTTGCATGCCTGACCGACAGTCGGTGTGTAAATCAGCGGCATAATTTCTTCGATATTGTCGATTGCTGTCCGATAAAATAGTTTCTCGTTCCGGTCTTGCAGGCCGCTTAGAAATATATATTTCTCAATATCATAGGCTTTGCGGCGCATGTTTTTTAACGCCCTTGTCTGATGTATTTCCTGCGAACAGACGCTATGTGGCAACAGGCCGCGCAATCCCAGGTCTTCTCTTTCCTGAATGGTGAAGGCCGTTGATTTGTTATGCGCGCCGCTATGTAACAAGGCCTGGCCGCGCAGATCGCCGGAGTTTTTCGCTGACTTTTCTTTGACCATTATTGATCCTCTCCTTCTACGAAGAGTTCCTTGAGTTTTGCAAAACTATATCCCCAGGCATGGGCAGCGTCGATTTTGGGCGGCAATATCAATTCGTCGGGATTGACTTTTACATCCAGTATATACGGTACTTTCGATGCATAAGCTTCATTGATCGCGGCTTCCAGATCCTCGGCCTTGGTGACGGTAATGCCTTTTCCGCCGCAGACTTTGGCATAAGCGGCAAAGTCTGGATTGACTAACTTCGTGCCATATTTGGGGAAGCCTGTCGCCTGCATTTCCAGTTCGACGAAACCGAGTTTCTCATTGTTGTAAACAATGCATGTTAGCGGCATTTCATAGCGAACCGCCGTTACAAAATCCTGCATCATCATACCGAAAGCGCCGTCTCCGCAGAGCGCTACAACTTGCCGATTGCGATCGAGTGCTTGTGCGCCCATTGCACCAGGCAGACCTACGCCCAATGAGCCGTGATTGAACGACCCCAGTAACCTCTGAGAACCGCGGAGACGTAAATGGCGTGCAGCAAATGCTGTAACCTCTCCCACATCAACCACAAACACTGCATCATCCGAAGCAAGGTCAGCAGCCAGCCGGGTAAGGCCTTGCGGTGGGATCATCTTGCGATTCTCCAGTGACGCCTTTTTGGCCATGGTATTATCCCATTTCTCGCGGCGGCGTTGTAGTTTTTCCAAATAGGCGGTTTCCGAGTTAGGCCTGATCAGCTTGTTCAATTCGACAATGGTCGGACGCGCATGACCGACTATCCCAACAGTTACAGCGCAGCGTCTGCCAATATGAGCTGCCTTGACATCCACCTGAATGATGTTCCTGCCACCAGGCAGGAACATGCCATATGGAAAATCTGTTCCCAGCATGATTAATGTATCGCATTCTTCTATCGCGTTCACACCCTGCGGAGAGCCGAGCATGCCGAGCCCTCCAATCCAATGCGGATTGTCATTCTCCATCACATCCGTGCCCCGCAAGGTTCGAATGATCGGCGCATTTAGCTTGTCGGCCAGTTGGAGCAACTCATCACGCGCTCCGCGACAGCCATCGCCAGCAAGTATCGCTATTTTGCCGCCCTTGTTCAAAATGTCAGCAGCCTTTTCAAGCTCGCCCGGGCAAGGCATGATCGTCGGTGTGGAGACCAAAACGTCGCGATGAAGATCAGATGCGGGTATTTCCTGATTGATAATATCGCTGGGGATCGAAAGGTGTGCGACACCGCCTTCGGTAAGCGCCATCTGGACCGCCTGCTGGATCATGCGGGGCATTTGATTGGGATTGCTGACGTATTGATTATAGACGCAGATATCTTCGAAAATCGCTTTTAGATTGGTTTCCTGAAAATATGTGGAACCCTGTTCGGAAGTCGGGATATGTCCCGTTATGGCAAGCACTGGCGCGCGATCACGCTTGGCGTCATAAAGTCCGTTAATCAGATGCAAAGCGCCTGGACCAGTTGTCCCGGCACACAGTCCAAGTTTGCCGGTTAATTTTCCCTGAGCTCCCGCAGCGAAGGCCCCCGCCTCTTCATGCCGAACACCCATCCACTCAAACCGACCGTCGCGGCGAATTGCGTCCAGTAATGGGTTAAGGGTATCGCCGGTCATTCCGAAAAATTGCCGGGTACTTACCGGTGCAATAACATCCAGTATGATTTCGCAAACACGCTTTGTCATTTTTTGATTTCTTTCAAAGAGTTATGGGTATGGATGAAACGGGTTTGGCGATCAAAATTCATCGCACTTCGGAGGTCCAAATAAATTCCGAACTTTTCATTGGATGCAAGGGCAATGAAAAAGGTTACATTCAGTTTTGGTGATGTAACCTTTCAACGGTCAGTTGCATCTAATTCCAAATGGAAAAATATTTGGAGTTACAAAATTTGAACGGACCTGATCAGACGAGCTGTAGTTATACGCTTGCTCGGCGACTTAAATGTCTTACAGCATAGTCATTCTGCGGCGGCGTCCGTAAAATGGTCTATAGTATTGCGAGTACAGACAGTGCGCTGTCGGTAGTGATCAGCAGTGAAGTGATTGATGCACGTGAACTGGGCGCAAAACTGGTTCAAAAAATTAGAACTGAGAAGCTGTCATTGATCCGGTTCACATTGGATGGCGACAATTGGAGTAGCCGGACTTTGGCGGCAATCCGGATCGTGGATGAAGCTATTCGCAAAGAAGGAGCCGTTTCTGACTATTCGAAACTCCCAGCTGGCGTGTCAAAGATATTGACCATTTCGCAGCCGACAGTGGACGCGGATAAGGAGGACGACCGAAAAACAAGTGCTGACTTTCTAACATTGGTTGGAGAACAAACGCTTGCTGCATTGAAAGAAGCGCAGGAGGTGTTCAAATTTCTTCTCGAGTCACTGGCTGCGTTGAAGCAAATGATTAGAGGAAAAGCGCAATATCAGAAGTCTGATTTGCTTTCCTTCATCCACGCCGTAGGCCCGCAAGCTCTGGCAATTGTTGGTCTCGTCAATCTTCTGCTCGGTGTCATTCTTGCCTTTATGGGCGCAGTTCAACTCCAACAGTTTGGCGCACAGCTATATGTAGCAAACCTGGTTTCACTGGGCCTGACAAGAGAGATTGCGCCAATGATGACCGCAATCATATTGGCGGGCCGGACGGGAGCGGCCTATGCGGCCCAACTTGGCACCATGCAGGTCAATGAAGAAATCGATGCACTGCAAACTTTCGGTTTCTCTCCCATTGAATTTCTGGTGTTACCACGAATGGTTGCTCTGGCACTGATGACACCGCTTTTGGTGCTTTTCGCTGATGCGATTGGCATATTTGGCGGTTATCTCGTGGGAGTATTATTACTCGATATTGGCGGAGTTGAATATGCCACCCAAACCCGCAACGCAATTGACCTTGGTGACATTGTGCTCGGGGTTGCCAAGGGTTCATTCTATGGCGTTCTGGTTGCCATCACGGGCTGCCTGCAGGGAATGCGCAGCGGCCGGAGCGCTTCGGCAGTTGGCAATGCCGCGACTAGCGCAGTAGTCAGCGGGATAGTCGCAATCATCTTTGCAACGGCTTTGTTCGCGGTCCTCACCAACGCGCTGGGGATATAATATGCGTTCTGAAACTTACAAAATTTCCGTCCGAAATCTCACCATGGCTTATGGAGATTTTGTCATTCAGCGCGATTTGAATTTTGACGTAAATTCGGGCGAAATTTTCATCATCATGGGAGACAGCGGCAGCGGCAAAAGCAGTTTGCTGAAACATATGATCGGGCTGAATTCTCCGCAGCAAGGTGAAGTTTATTACGGTGAGGAAAATTTCTGGAGTACGGATGAAGAAACCAGAAAATCCCTCTCTCGGCGATTTGGAGTATTATATCAAAGCGGAGCATTGTGGAGTTCGATGACATTGGCTCAGAATGTGTCATTGCCATTGTCGACTTATACCGATTATTCCGCCACCGAGATTGCCGACATCACTTCCTTCAAGCTATCCTTGGTCGGACTGGCAGGTTTTGAAGAATATTACCCCTCCGAGATTAGCGGCGGCATGAAAAAGAGAGCTGGCCTTGCCAGGGCAATGGCTCTTGATCCGGAAATTTTATTTTTTGATGAACCATCGGCTGGTCTTGATCCAATCAGCTCGAAACGGCTGGACGATCTGATCATGGAACTCAGGGACGGGCTCGGTGCGACTATTGTTATGGTAACTCATGAACTCGCGAGCATCTTTGCGATTGGTGATCGCGGGATCTTTGTCGATGCCGACGCAAGGACCCAGACCGCGTTGGGCTCGATCGCCGAGTTACGGCGTGCACCGCCCACAGCCAAAGTTGCTGAATTTCTTAGTCGTGGCTCCGCGCCATCTGAAACATTGGAAACGTCATGAAACAAGCAAATGTAAGGTCAATCGGAGCGTTTGTGATAGCCGCCGCCCTGCTGGTTGTTGCCGCAATTTTCTATTTCGGAAGTCAGGATTTCTTCAAGGAAGAACGAAGGTTTGTTGCTTATTTCAACAGTTCGGTAAATGGCCTCAACATTGGTGCGCCCGTAAAATTTCGTGGCATCGAGATTGGTCAGGTTGAATCGATTGAAGGTGTTTATGATCCCGAGAAAATGTCACTGACCCCGCGTGTAATACTTGTCATTTATCCCGAAACCATGAAGAATGCAGAGTTACAGGAAGGCGAATATAATCTTTTCCAGCCGCTGGTGAAAAGTGGGATGCGAGGCTCGCTGAAATCGCAGAGTCTGTTAACGGGCCAGCTATATGTTTCACTGGATTTCTATAAGGATCAGGCAGTACGAAAACTGGGAAATGATCGCGACCCATACCCTGAGATGCCCACTGTGGAAACTGGACTGGGAGAATTTTTGGCTTCGATCCAGAAACTGCCAATCGACCAGATTGTCAATCAACTGAACAGCACTTTGAGTTCGCTTGATGGACTACTCTCAAATGATGATCTTGAAATGGCCTTCTCCGAACTACCAGCGCTAGCGGACAGTATCACCCGTAGTGCAAACAGCTTTGGGCGCTTTGCCGATAGGGACCTTCCTCAAACAACAGCAGAAATGCGAAAGATGCTGGCTACAAGCGGCAACTCAGTCTCAGCCATTTCTAATAAGCTAAACAAGGACACTCTGGTCCGGCTCGATGCCACACTGGCAAAAGTAGATCAGACCCTCGCATTGGCGCAGACAAGATTGGACCGCGAAGATCCCGTGTCGATTGAGCTGGTGAACGCCTTGCGTGAAATTTCGGGAGCAGCGGCATCGATAAACAGGCTGACCGAATTTCTGGAAGAACATCCGGAAACGCTCATCAGAGGTAAATCCGGCAAGGGAGCTGAAGAATGACACGCCCACTATCAAAGACACGGAAAACTTTAAGCTGCGCTGGCCTGGTTTTAATCGCGGGATGCGCCTCCTCTCCCGAACCCCGCTATTTCATTCTGGAAGCACCCGCGGTCTCCGACCAGATCGTGTCCGGCGATAGTCGGCAGATGTTGATGATTGGGCCAATAACGGTCGCCGAACATCTCAAACGGCGGGGCATCGCGTCGCGCGAAAAGCAGGGCCGCGTAGAAATTCATCCCTTTGATCGATGGGCTGGAGCTTTGGATCAGAACATCGCCGATGTTGTGACTGAGATTTTGCAACAGAAACATGGCCCCGGCAATGTTTTTAATTATTATTCCAATTTTTCCGCTGACCACAATTACGCTATCAAAATACACATTAGCAAGTTTGATCGCATAGCCGGAGACAAGGTCGCGCTGGCCGCCAGCTGGCAGATAAGAGATGGTGCCAACGCTACGAAAATGGTCAGATCAGTCAGCTTCTCCCAGCCTATATTGGGGCTGGGGACGGAAGATACCGTGGCAGCAATGAACACCGCATTGGCTGAGTTGGCAACTGCTGTGCATCAATCACTACCGAAGTAGATCAATGCGTTCTGCGAATGTCGCCCTAATATTCTTCTAGGGTCTGGCGGGCGATGAACATCCCCGTTCCAGGCCTACTCCCTTTAGGAATCCCCGGCGAACCGTTCCGGCATATACAGCCCGGTTATACTTTCGGCGTTTGGCATTGGCCCCGCTCACTTCACCGATCAGGCCACCAAAGGGAATAATCGACCCAACCGCGCCACTCGCAACGCGCCCGGCGGTTTCTTCTCTTTTCTTGCCCTTGGTTTTGGAAACTTTTTGGTTCACATCCGGGCCGAGAACAGCATCAAGTTCGCGAATTTCCCGTTGAATTGCAGAACAGATTTGGAGCCCTTTAAGCGAATAAGGATTCTTCTGAACGCTTTTCAGTTTGGAGGGTATCGATTTGCCATCAAAAGGCTGGGACACAGAGTCTCCTACCTGCTTCTTCGTCGATTGTTCCGGAGCACCGGTCTGCGCCTGAGCTAGCGAAGCGCTTGCCGCCGTCACCCCAAATAGTATTACCATTTTACCCATTTTCATAACTTTATCTCTCCGTTTCAGTATCAAAGAACGCCAAATCTAGAGACATTCATAATTTAGTTGATAATCCAGTAGAGGAGTGCGTGGTGGACTTATTGTGCTATCCTCAGGGGTAATGATAATCGGATTTGGCTCGGTTTCTTGCGGCATTATTCCGCGCAACTCATTGATTTCATTCTGACGTTTTTGCAGATAGAATGCTCGCGTCGCAGTGTAGAAATCGCCGCTCTCTTCTCGCAACTTGACCAGTTGTTGATCATATTCCGCCCGGCTATCGAGTGAACTGATTATGCTACCCGGCAATGTATAGGTAAGTTGGTTGAACGGCTTGCCGACAGAAAATGGCAAAACAAGTAAATCAAGGCCGCCGCCAAAAACATCGCGAAGGGTAGTAGGCCCGACCAAAGGCAGAAACAAAAACGGTCCGGGCTTTACGCCATAATAGCCTAGGGTATTCGCGAATCCATTTGAGCGGTTTGGTAGATTGAAAGGAGGTCTTTTCGCAACATCAATCAAACCGCCGATACCGACTGTTGTATTGAGTGCAAAACGACCAAGTGTTTCGACGGCCTTGCCCGGTTTAAGTTGCAATAAGTAGTTCAGGAAGACGACCGGCTCGCCAAGGTTGCTGATAAAATTGCGCAAGCCATCTCGAACCGGTTCCGGAATGGTTTCTTTATAATGGAGAGCTACAGGGCCAACTATAGCTTCATCAACACCCTGAATGACTTCGAAAGAATCTACATTCAATTCCTGCAAGGGGTCGATTTTGGGAGCGCGCGGTCGGGCGGTCACAATGATAGTATTAGAATCATCTTGTTCGGCTTCAGTTTGTCCTACATCCTGAGGAGCTGTCAAATTGGTCGGATCAATTGTCGACTGGGGCTCAAAGGCTGCTGTTGATGCGGGTGAGGCTAACTGAGTTGGTGCGTCCGATCTTGATGACAAGATTGGGGGTGATGAAATATCAGACAATTGCTCTTTTGCATCAATTGCGTTCAAAGGAGACCATACATCATAAATTGTGATTGTGGCCGGTGATGCCAGCAATGGATTGTTTTGATAAACTGAAGATGGGGCATCCGATTCCAGAACAATTCCGCTTGGGTTACAATCCAAGTCTGGTGGCGAACTGGCCAAAACCAATGCTAGATTTAGCGCCGATAAACTCAATTTCTATCCTTTTTTCAACCGCCGCTATTCGATAGTTGTTCGCCTGATCTAGAGGTGCGCCCGTATTTTCCGTAGTCCAGAATCTAGGCGTCGAACTCTAGAAAAAGGGTTTTGCTTACTATTGGATGCTGGTGTGCTGCAATTGGTTACAAATTTTATTATCAGGAAGGCATGGTGTCGATGCGGTTGCATTCATTCAAACCGGCAACAGAATTGAAGGCTCGGCAAGATATTCAGCAGTTCGCGATGGCGTCGCTTACTATTTTTCCAACCAACCAAATCTAGACCAGTTTAATGGCAATCCAAGCCAGTTTCTGCCTCAAAATGACGATTTTTGCACGTTCGATGTATCGGTTGGAAAAAAGTTTGATGGCGATCCCCGTTGGGCAGATGTACGCAACGGAAGGCTTTATGTATTCTTGAGCGAAGACATTTTTAATGCTTATCTCAAAGACCCTGACGGGGCGATCAAAAAGGCTGAAACCAATTGGCGGAAAATTCGCAGTACAGCGGCCACTAAACTCTAGGATCCAACTTTCGGTTAGCGGCTCGCCGCGAACCCGAAGCTTCCACCCAAAAGACGAGCTGCTAGTTCCTGGATCAACGTTTCATCAAAACGTTCCCAATGTCCGTTTTCGCGCCCAAAGAGGTCAGAACCGGACAGTCCGAATTCGGCCCAAAAGCTGTCGTAAGTCCCCGATTTAAATACTCCGCAGCAAGACTGTGTTCGCGCTCGAAGTTCCCATTTCTCTGAAATATAGTCCACCATTTGGTCCACCAATTTTGATGAGATCATGTGGTACCAAATGTTCACTTATGGGCCGAAAATCAATTTTATCTGTTTGATTTATTTTATGTATTTGAGATTTCATGAGCAGTGGTGAGAAGATATCTGGGTGTCCGTAGGGGTCACCACGCGGTTTATTCTTTTATATCAATAACTTAATGTGCTTTTTAGTACAATTTTGTGGCGCCATTTCGGGGCCTTGCGCGCCTAAGAATCGGTGTTTCAAATACAGAGACTCCGTTGGGTCAGACTTAGAACCGAAACAACCACTCCCGTCTCAGACCGGCAGAAAACTGTTTTCAAAATGAAACCCCGTTTTGGGCAACAGCTATACCGATTTCACGGAAGACCTCTAATGTCCGCTTTGGGCGCAAAAGCGGACATTAGAATGATCCGTGCAAGGGTTCTTGCATTTCTCGTGGTGTTCATTTTCATCATTATCATTTCAATTGGTGAAAACCTCGCCTTGAACAACAGCGCTTGTGAAAGTCTTGCAGCGGATTGGGCGCAATCACCACGTCCCTTGTTACTAAACGGATGAAAGCGTATGCTGATTTTACATGGGCCACAAAGCGGCTTAACGGGGTACAAACTGGTGGCATCACATACTGTTTTCCTGAGTTACTCTCGGAAAGATCAAAAAGACGCGCTTTTGATTGTCGAAGCTCTGGAGCAAGCAGGGTTTTCCGTTTGGTGGGATGGCTTGCTTGAAGGCGGTGAGCGATTTGCCAATACAACCGAAGCAGAGCTGACCAGCGCTCAGGCTGTCGTGGTCTTGTGGTCAAAGACATCAATCGCATCCCATTGGGTTCATGATGAAGCCACGCGCGGGCGCGACAGCGGAAGACTCGTTCCGATCTCTCTGGATGGCAGCGATCCGCCTCTGGGCTTTGGGCAGTTTCAGTGCATTGATCTGTCCCGTTCCAAGTCCAAGCCCGACAGCCCCGAAATACAAAAAATCCTGAAGGCAGTTGCCGCTCTTCATAACGGCGAAGATCAGCCAGATGCGCCGCTCGTATCGGCACCGCCACGGATAGGGCGGAGAAATGTAATGTTGAGCGGCGGTGCGGTTGCATTGCTGGCTGGAGGTTTGTCAGTTTGGCAGAGCGGCATTTTCAGTTCTGGTGGTGCAGCTACGCCCAGTAGCATAGCAGTACTGCCCTTTGCCAATCTGAGCGGGGATCCAGAGCAGGCGTATTTTTCCGATGGTCTAACCTCCGAAATTCGCGCCCAATTGTCCCGCAATCCGTTGCTGCAAATTGTCGGTCAAACATCGTCCAATAATTTTCGCGACCATCAAGTTGATGCAAAAACCATCGCGCAGCAACTGGGCGTGTCCTTTTTGCTTGATGGCAATGTGCAAAAGGCGGCAGGCCAATTCAAAATAGCGACCGACCTGATTGATGGACGCACCGGATTGAGCCAATGGACTGAAACCGTCGAGCGGCCAATTGCCGACATATTCAAGGTCCAGTCAGAAATAGCCGCTGCTGTCGCGGCTGCCCTTTCGGTTGCGCTGGGCAGTGATGCCGATGCCGATCAAGCGAGGCAACCGGGCGGCACAGAAAATATCGCGGCTTTTGACGCCTTCCTAAGAGGTCAGGATCTGTTCGAGCTTCATATAGATGAAACGAGCGAACGCGCGGCTCTCGCAAAATTTGATGAGGCCATCGGCATCGATCCGGAATATGCTGCGCCGCGTGCTGCACGGGCCAGAGTATTGACTGTCATCGCCAATCAATATGCAAACAGCATCGAGCGTGTGGAGCTATATGACGAGGCGGTGGCAGAGGCCACACGCGCCACCGAAATCGCGCCTGAATTTGCCGCTGGATATAACGCACTGGGATATGGCCTATTCTATGGGCGTCTGGATGTAAAAGGGGCGCGTACGCCATATGAAAAGGCCTATTCCCTGGCCAAAAGCGACGTTGATGTGTTTAGCCGATATGCCATTTATTGTGCGCGGACCGGTCGTTTTGAGGAAGCTTATCGCGTCATCGAACAGACCTCAAAACTTGACCCGCTCAATGCCACGATATTTCGGTCAATGGGCGGCATAAAATATGCCGGCAAGCGATATAATGAAGCTATTCAATCGGCCAGACGTGCATTGGAAATCAATCCCCAGAGGAACAGCGTGCATGGCGATATCGGCGATTCCTATCTGATGCTTGGCGATCTGGCCAAAGCACGAGAAGAATATGAGCTGGAACCCAATAGTCTGATCGCGTTTACCGGAAAAGCGATACTGGATCACCGAGAAGGGAACCTGGATCGGGCCCAATTGAATTTTGAAAATCTGATTACCGCCCACGGTGACAACGGACTGTACCAACAAGCCGAAGTTCTGGCGCAATGGGGCAAGGTTGACGAGGCTTTTCAAACATTGGCCGAAGCCAAGAAACTTGGTGACTCAGGCTTGATCTATTTGCTGAACGATCCGTTTCTCGATCCGCTGCGGGATGATCCAAGATTTAATGACTTGCTATTACAGCTTGGATTTATATGATTTGAGAACAATTTTTGGGGGATGAAAAATGCGTAAGATTTTAGCAACCGGAACAATTACAGCTCTGTCATTGAGTATTGCGGCCTGCGGCGCGCCTGCAGACGATGCGACAGTAGAAGAGGTCGTTGCGGATGAAGCCATGGCGGCTGACGAGGGCGGCGCAGAGGCTTCCAATGATCAAGGAGGATCAAACGATCAGGGGCCGAGTGATCAGGGTTCCAACGATCAAGGTTCCAACGACCAGGGTTCCAATGATCAGGGATCGAATGATCAGGGTTCCAACGACCAATAACGCAAGATAAACTCAGATTCAAAAGGGCTCGTATATCGGGCCCTTTTTATGGCCTAACGATGCGTCACGACATCCCCTTCCAGTTGGCTAATGCGTCGTTTTGCTGTGTTTATCCAGTTGGTATATTGAGCCAGATCGACAAATAAAGAGGGGTTTTGCTTGCCGTTCTCAATGTCGCCGCACCCGATGCCCCAGACGATTATGCCCACCTGAACTTTCTTCCGGCCGTGCCATCGTATCACCGGACCGCCGCTGTCGTTGGTGCAGCTGAAGGCAGTTTTGCGTTTCTCAGATGTCTTCGGGGTTTCTGCGCATAGTTTTTTGACCACTACATTGCGATAGCCCTGGCGTCCCCGACACTCTGATGATCCCAATATCGCTAGCTCTGCAATTCTGAGCTTTGCCTCATTGACTTGCCGACTGCCATCTTCCGCCACCAGCCGGTCATTGCCTCTTACACCTCTTTTGATGACACCAGTATATCCCCAGCCCAGTATCTGTACCCGATCACCCGCGCCGGTTGAGCGGAATCCACGGACATGACCCGTCAGCAAAATGGGTGTTTGCGGTATTCTTCTCGATTTGGGCGTGATCCGCACAAGCGCAATGTCATCCTTGGGATTGCCGGGTCTATATCCCGCATGGACAACGACCGATACGATCCTGTATTTTTCTCCGCCGCGTTCCAGATTCTGGGTTCCGACCAGCACTTCACGCACTTTCAGAACTTTTTGGCCCGCTGTCGGTCCCTTCGCTACGCAGTGTGCCGCGGTCAGGACAATACTTTGGGCGATCAACGTACCACCACAGCGATGATAGCGCTGAAACGGCTTTTGCTTCCAAAGAAGCTTGCCCCTCGATCCTAATTTTTTGTCGGCCGCGATCTGCGACGCTGTATAGGTCTGGTTGGAGTAAATTTGAATTTGCCACGGCGCAAATCCATCGCCTGCAATTTCTCCGCCGCCTACTGCCTCAACAGGCGGCCGAGAACCGTAATATCTGCTGCGGGTTATGCTCCAGCCCGAATCCGTACCCAGACGAATGACTTTCGGAAGCGTCGGATCATAAATGCCTGTGATCGTTCCACATAAGATTTTCTCCAACAGGTTCGAACAGGCATTGGGATCAATTTTCCCTGTCCTGGCTGATGCAAAAAACCCAGAGTTTATCGGATCGTTCGAGGATATCGTCAGAAATTCGTGGCGGCCCGGGGCCTCGAAACTGAAACCCTTTTCCCCATAATCCACATAGACACTTTGACCGGGTTTAATCGGATCGTCGCTAGCAGTCTCAAAAACCCATTGCAGCTCATTGTCAGGCTTGATCATAAGCACATAGACAAATTGTGGCTTTGCGTTGCCTTCAAGAACCTCTACCTTCAGCGAAAGAGGAAATTCGGTCAGCAGGCTTACGAAGCGTTCCGGTTTAGGGTTTTCACTGCTCGGTTTATAGCGAATGTCAAGAGTGGCTCCATTCCTGAATGCCGGCATATTCTCTATACTTAACAACGCTTTCCGTCTCATGATTTTCCGCACTTCGGCGTCAAGATCTGTGGCGAAACTTCCATCATCCAGCCTACCGACAAAAATGGGCGTGCGGGTGTCCCGCTGGTCCGTATAGGGCCCCTGATCCCATCGCCGATAGATCTCGCTCGCAGCGTAAAAATCCATGTCGATAAGATAGAAATTTTCTGGCGATTCAGGATCTGCGCTAACCTCATATTCGCTCGGCCAGCCAACCCGGACATGTGGGTTTTTTCGCAATATTCTTTCGATCTCTGGAGCGTTTTTACCCAGTTCTTCACGCAACCCAATTGTAATCTTCCCCGCGGTAAGGTTCGGATTTTCTGTTGGAACTATAATCGCTGTAGCTGGTGATATCCAGAACATGGCGAGCAGCAGGGCGCAAATGCCGGCCAGCAACAAGGTTTTCAACCGGCTGTCTGTTTCTTCGTAGAATGTGCCTGTTTGCATTCCCATATCACGCCCCCTATCCAAACCAATGGATGTTGCGCGACCCCATCCTGATCAATCGGTATCATATATTGCAACAAGTTGTAAAATAATAAGAAATCGATGCTGAACGTGCTGAGTGTTCGATCAAACCGGGACAGTGATATTTTTCCCGCCAAATACGGCCTGCCAGTTTTCAATTTCTGATGTGACCACTTCGTCGGCGGCATGAACCAGCGCGGTTACGCGCCCATAGTCCAACGCGCTATCGGGGGCCTCCAAAAGCAAACTGGCGCGATTATGGATGGCATTTAGTTTCTCTGCTGTAACTTCCGAAATAGCGGCAAATCTTTCAAAATCGCCAAAATATCTTATGCCAGCCACTGCAGCACCAAAAGTGGGAAACAACACGCCCAGAACAGTAAAAGTCTTGGAAAGCTTTAGCACAATCGCACTGTCAACAAGGTCGAACGCCGAGGCGCCCTTTAACAAAAGATAGATCGCTACCGACAGCACCGCCAGGCCGAACAGGAATTCGGACAGCCGATCGAGATTATGGTGCACGGCCTTGAGGCGCTTTGATTTGTCAGAATGATAATCACGCTGCTGAACCACATGACATTCCAAAAGCGCTGCTAGTGTCGATCGCAAATAAGGCGCCGTGATCCTGGCCTTGGGCAGCCCGATGGAACGCAGTGATTGGCGGACATACCATTCAGGCCAGGATGTTTCGGTCCCCTGAAGCCATTGCCCCGGTGCGCGCGCTGCACCGAGTATTAGCAGCAGAGGGCTATGCCGAAAATATTCAGCGACACGGCGGGTTTCAAACCAGCGACCATGCCAGCGATATTTCTGCCCGCGGAAAGTTATGATCACAATCCCCAGCAACAACAAGAATTCGAACAATGCAAATATCCATTTTTGTTCGGGGGAAACCAGTGGAAGATAGAGGACCCCGCCGACAATCGCGAAAGCAGACAAGATGAAGTTAAAGATCATGCCGCCGCGATAGTGATCCGACAGACGTGACGAGATGCCATCAGCCCAGGCAAAATTCTGCATCGCCATGTTATCAATTTTTGCCGGTAGTTCCCGATCCGAAAAGGGAAGGTTTCTCGTCACGTTCAGCAATTCTGCACCACTGCCGCTCGCAATTTCATCTGGTTTCTCATAGCGCTGAACCAGCTTTCGAAATGGCCTTCCGCCGCCATCGAACATCGCCTCCACGCGCCGAAAGGCATGGGTCAAGCGGGCGCTCTTATCGTGCCACTTTTCATCCAGAAAAGCTGGCAGGCCGCCTTTGGGAGTATCTCCTGGAGAGAGTATGTTGGTTACGATTTGTTCCAGCGTTGTGTTTCGATCTTGCGCATTGCCGCGCTGGGAATGGGCGGCCAGAGATTCTGAACTGTACAGGATTTGCCATTCTTCCGGACTTTGCGGGTCCACCCAGATCACCGGCGAACCAAGATCCAGCGCCTTGGCAACGGTGTAGCCCGTCCCGCCAACATTGGCTGTACTTTGCCCATCCCATACCGCGATAACAAGATCAGACTGTTCGATGAGTATCTGTCCGGCCAGAGCAGCCCGACGAGCGCTCTCCTGTTCAAAGGCCTGTGCTTTGGCAAAATCATTCGGAGCATCCAGTTTTGCCAAGAACAGCGCGCTTATCTTTTCATCCTGATCTGCCAGTTCGAATATATGTGCCTGTTCCGAAATTGCCTTAATCTCCGCCGCACGCTGATTGGTGGCCGGGTCCTTTGCCAAACCGTCCACCAATAATGCCCTTGCGTCATTGGCGTTTTCAGGCAGCGCATTGATCGCAAGATTAAGGTCTTTGCCAAATGGCAGCGGATTGATAACCTCCCAGTTCCGTTTAATGGCCAGATGCGCAGCCACTTGATCAGTCCCGTCGACCAACAACGTATGAAGCCTTGTCGGTGCAAGGGCTTCGGGACCAAATAGCAAGGACGTATTTTTGCTCGCTTCTGTTATCACATCCATAATATCAACCATAACGGCTTCTATCTTTGCTTGATGGGCGGCATAGCCATGATGCGCCTGACGATGGCCGGTCACGCCCACACTCACGCGAACCTGAGGGGGATCTGGCGGCGCAACACCGCTCATGATTCGGTGTCACCCGATCGCATCGGGTGACCGCTTACTCTCCTTGGGGGGACCATATGCGTTCCATTGTTAGATAAGTGAACGATGCGCTCCAGGCGATCAGAAGCAATCCGGTCAAGGCTTCTATTCCGGCGACAAGCCGCATAGAACCTTCTGGTGTGATATCTCCGATACCGAGCGTAGTGTAAGATGCTATGGAGAAATAAAGATAGTCTGCCGCTGTTGAACTGTGGGCACCGTTTAAGCTTCCCAGTCCCGTTAAAGCCATTATCCAAAAGGCAATCGCGAACAAGACGATTTCGACCAGATGGGTTACGAAGATCACCGTCATGACGGTCAAAATGGGATAGCGAATATTATCCTGCAATTGCGGAATTTCTCGTGACGCTTTGCGTAAAACCTTAAAGTGCAGATAAAGACACATCGCGATCAATAAGGCCGAAACGACAAGAGGAACAATGAGCTCGTTCATGACAACGACATTGATTCATATGGAGTTTTTGTCAAGCGCGCTGAACGCGCAGCGATTTGAACTGGGCTTCTTTGGAAAGCGTATGGCCCCTGATCATGATGTCGATACCACAGGCCTCTAATGTCCGCTTTTGGGAGATAGCGGTCATACCTCAACTAAGATATGCGTGCACCTGACCCATGAAAAAACGAATCAGTCTCTGCATCGCGAATTGGCCAGAAGTTGCCCTTTCCTTAGCGGACTTTTGTCAGATAATGCCAGACAAGTAGTTCAGTTATAACGATAAATTACTCAGCTTTGTCACAATGAAACACGGGTTCGATTCCCGTAGAGATCACCACACAGTTTTCTCTTTTATATCAATAATTTGACTCTAGTTTGAGCGCGATTTCCTCGCGTCTTTTCCGGGACTTCCATACGCGATAACTCGAGTTTCAAATACAGAGACTGAATTGCGCGAGACTTTGAGCGGGAATTACCGCTCCAGTCTCAAACCGGCAGAAAAGTGTTTTCAAAACGAATGACGGCTTTGCGTCCCAATTTCAGACACTCCGAGGTAGTCTGCTTTATCCCGAAAGCGGACAGCAGAACAGCTTACTAGTGGGCGAACTCCTCATCAGAGCCACGGTACCCAAATACATAGATCATCCCGAGCAACCATATAGCGACCAATACATGGAATAGATGCCAGCTGATATCTGGATCCAAGTGCGGCGATTGACGGATCAACAGCAAGTTTATCAAAAATATTGAAACAATAGCTGCCAAAGACACCCGGCGAATAACGGAGCTGGCAGGTATCAATGCTGCCGTTATAATTGCTGCGAAGAGCCACGAAATGAACAGCGGCGTTGTGAACGGCGGAACCGCGAGCGCTAAAACGGCGCTGACGAAAACTGCTAACAAAACAACCCACTTTCCGAACCTAACGCGATTTACCAATGGCTCTTCCAGCAGAAGTTGCGCAGATACGAATGCCATCGCAATCGACCCGCCGATTTGTGAGAAGTATTTATGAAAGCTAGCCAGCTCCGCAATCTGATTGGAGCCAAACCGATAAACCCCAATGGCTGCTGCAAATCCGAAAACTGCAATTCCCAACGCTGCCAACCAATATGCTGATCGCGATAAACGTGCTGCACACCAGATCGCAGCCAAAACGATAAACGCTTCAGAGATTGCATAATGTGGACCAGGCATAGTTTAAGCCGTCTTCAACAAAACTGGGGCTTGCTCATCGATATTTTCCAACTTTCTTTGCGTTTGATCATATTCCCGTTTGATGTCGGTCGATGATTGGCGCGATCCATCATGACTCCAGCCAGGAGGAGCCAGGACATATAAAAGTCGTTGCCAAAGGCTAAGGCCGCGCTGGGATACATCTTTGGCAATGCCCCAATATTCGTGAAATATGATGGTGAAAGGGTTGAGAGTTTCCAGATTCTTGACCAATCCATAATCCACCCGATCCTCTTCATCTTCGGCGACAAATGTCCCAAACATCTTGTCCCAGATAATCAGTGTACCGGCATAGTTAGCATCGAGATATTGCGGGTTGCGGCCATGATGAACCCGGTGATGCGAAGGCGTGTTAAAAATGGCTTCGAACCAGCGCGGCATTTTCTTGATAAGCTCGGTATGCAGGAAGAATTGATAGGTTGGATTAATCACACCGCAAAACAGCACAAGAATGGGATCAAAACCAATCAACACCAAAGGTATTTTAAACATCGCCGTACCGGTGAAATGTTTCGTCCAGCCCTGGCGCAGGGAAACAGAGAAATTAAATTGCGTGCTACTATGATGCGTTACATGCATTGCCCAGACCCAACGGCAGCGATGGGCAACACGATGATGCCAATAATAGCGCATATCATCGAGGACAAAGCAGACAAGGAGTGCCGTCAGGGAAAGCGGGATGACGTAGAGTTGAAATTGTTGGACCCAGAATAGGGCGGCGACAGAGATAAACGCTGTCGCGCCGTTGGTGACAGCGCTGACCAACCCCATTGACATCGAAACGCCGTTGTCTTTCCAATCACCGGCGCCGCGTTCATGGAAGAAATGGTTGAAGATGGACTCCGCAAAGATCGCGACAAAGTAGAGCGGGACAACAATCAGCGCGATATTCGATGATACAATAGACTCTAATGTCATGGCTCAGCTCTCTTCCGGTTCAGACCATCTTTGGACGATCAAGAGGTAGAAGAAATTTTTACTGAAATAAATTGAGATAAAAGACCATATTTGTTACAAATAGGAACATATGGATGACCTTCGCCTAATGCGCCATTTTGAGGCGGTCTACAGACTACTCAGTTTTTCGAGTGCGGCCCAGGAATTGCACCTTACGCATTCTACGCTCACCAAAAGCATCAAGGCATTGGAAGATAGTTGGGATGTGAAATTATTCCATCGCACCACGCGTACGGTTGCCCCGACCGAAGCGGGCAAAAAACTCTACCCAATGGCGATCGATCTGTTGAGCTTTGCCCAGACGGTCAAAACGGAAACACAAAGCGGTGAACATATTTTGCAAATCGTCAGTGGGCCTGCGATACTGGATACTATGATCCACCCCGCCATTAGCAAATTTGCGCGGCGTTATCCGAAAACAAAAATCAATGCCGAGACTATGCCACCGACCCATGCTGTTGAGGAATTGATTCAAAGACGTATTCATCTGCTTTTATACAATGAAGCAACGCTCGGTCAGCTTCCGCATCTTAACCGATTGCGCGCCCGCAAGGTTATCGAAGAACCCTATTATGTCATCTGCCGGCCAGACCATCCGGTATTGAAAACCGGCCTTCAGTTGAAGGACGTTGTCGACTATGATTGGGTTATTGCGGGATTTGATACCCTGTTTGAAACCAGCCTTCCTCCAGAGACGCAAGCTCTGCTCAAACAGCATGGCTTTCCCAAATACCGATTGCTCAGTCAGGCGGCCTGTATCGATTTGGTCGTGGGGTCTGACATCCTGACAGCCATCCCGAAATCTGTGGCTGATCCACTCATCAATCAAGGCAAGTTAAGCGGTTTCCCGCATCCCGAAGATTTGCAGTTTTCCGTCAGTGCTGCCGTTTTGATCGATGCGGGTTCCGAACCAACGGTAAATCACTTTATTGACTGCCTCTGACATTGGATACTGATTTCCGCGTTTTGCACCCGAAGCGAAGTCGAAGTATCGTTAAAGAGCGGCCCTTTGCTGTCGACAACAAACAACAATAAGATCATAGCTGCTCCGCACATTCTTAGGCTCATGGCAAAATGACAAACCGATCAAATCAATACGCATTGGCACTCCATGGAGGAGCTGGCGCGAAGTTGGGCGAAGACTATGCGATAGTTGAAGCGCATCTTAGCGAGTTAACCGCCATCGGCGAAGATATGCTGCGCAAAGGCGTATCATCCCTCGATGTCGTCGAAAAGATGGTTGTCGAGCTCGAATTGTCGGGGCTCTATGTAGCGGGAAAAGGGTCTGCGCCCAACAGAGCCGGACAAGTTGAATTAGATGCAAGCATTATGGACGGAGCCACACGGCAGGCGGGCGCCGTCGCTGTGATCAAAGATGTCCAGAACCCGATTGCGGTGGCGCGTGCGGTGATGGACCATTCTCCAAGCGTCATGCTTGCGGGCGATGGAGCCAATGTCTTTGCCGCCGATCAGGGCTTGGCCACCGTGGAGGATCCGACGAGCTATTATGTTCTGCCTTTGGGCGTGAGTAAGGAGGATATCTCCGTACGCGACATGCACCACGGTACGGTTGGAGCGGTCGCTCTCGATATCCACGGCCACCTCGCGGCAGCGACCTCAACAGGCGGCGTTTTCGGCAAGCCGGAAGGTCGTGTTGGAGATACACCTATCATTGGTGTGGGCACTTGGGCGGATCAGGATATTGCGATTTCCTGCACCGGAACCGGAGAATATTTTATCCGTAGCGGCGGCGCGCTGACGATCGCCAATCGGTTTAAACTCGCCGGTGACACGCTGGAAGAGGCCGTCTGGAATATGTTGGAAGATGTAGGTGGCTTTGGCGGTGATGGCGGCGCCATCGCTGTTTCGAAAACCGGTGAAATCGCCATGCTGTTCAACTCCGATGGTATGAAACGCGCCTCCATATCCAGTAGGTCACCGGCCATGAGCACCACATTCACGCCTTGTCGCTGATTTGGTGTGTCGTTAATCTAGGCCGTCGCGCTTTTTATCAGTTCAAAAACTTTATCCCGATCGGAAAGCGCAAGAACCAGCGCAATATCCCCTGGTCTTGCTTGTTCCAAAATATGCTCAACGCCTAAACTTGGCGATGCCACATGAATAATGGACGGTCGTGTCGGATTGCTTGCGAGACATTCCTGCTCAATCAAGGCTGGAACTTCGCCCAATTCTCTCCCTCTTAAATAATCCGCCAGCTCGGCGATCACTACCGTGTCGGGGGCAAAGCCAACGGCTCCTTTGGTAAGACCTGCCACCTCCTTGTCGGAGCGGTCGCCGGCGTGGCTGATCAGCAGAAATTTTCGTTTGGCAGGCAAATTTCCGAGCAATTGCGACATGGCCTCAATCGCATGAGGATTATGCGCAAAATCGACGAATATCCGAGCACCATTGACATTAAACTCGTTGCATCGTCCGGGATTGTCATCTGGTGACGCGGTGAACCGGGTCAGGCCATCCACAATCGCCCTATTGTCCAGCTTCATCGCTTTGGCCAAACCAATAGCACCCATCGCGTTTTGAATGTTGAACTTTGCAGCCCCGCCCATGGCGACGGGGATTTGATCGACATCCAAGCTTAATATTATGTCCGTTCCATCAAAATATTGGATGACATTTTCATCGAGCCAGCAACAGGGCGCGCCTGCAGCCGTAGCGTTTATAATATTTTCATTCCGAGGCGACAGTGCAAACCAGCACTTCGTCTTATCAAATGTCTTGCCATTGGCGACGACCAGCGGATCATCCGCATTCAAAACAAGCACGCCATCTTGTGCAACCGCTCGGGCGACCGCAAATTTCGCTTCCGCCAGCGCCTCAATCGTGTTCACGCCATATTGCCCTAAATGATCGGCGGCAATGTTGGTTACAAGGGCAGCACGCGCCTGAAATAGCGGGAGCCCTCGCCGGAGTATCCCGCCTCTGGCGCATTCCAGAAAAGCAATCTCCAGTCGTTGATCACGCAGCAACATCCGCGCACCGCCGGGACCAGAATAGTCGCCATAGTCGAGTATCTCATCTCCGAGTTTGACAAAATCTGTCGACGTTGAACCGCTCACCAATCCGGCGGCTTCCCCAATGGCTGTTGCGAGCCGGACACTGGTCGACTTGCCGTTGGTACCGGTAATAAGCGCAACCGGCAGGTTATGTAGCCGATCCCATGGGATGTCCGTGGTATCCGGAATCTCATTGATGCTCCAAAGAGCAGAACCGCCACCATGCCCAAGCGACACAAAATCATCGTCCGATAATATATCGATGCCCTTGCTGTCTGCAGCCTTTTGCAGTGCGATTAACGCCGGGTTCTGCTCTAGCGCGATGACTTCCTTAAGGCTTGCAATCCATTCATCAAAATCATTTGCAGGCTGATCGAGCAATTTTAATGCGGTCAGATGCCAACTGGTTTCGATCACAAAAACAGCGGAATAGAGCAAATCAACCGGCGCGGAAATCGCGAGGGTTACGCCATTTTCAAAAATTCTTGATGTTGTTTGACTGTCGGTCCAGCCCAGCGCCGTCAAAACACGTTTGATTTCTGGTAACCAGGCAGAAACGACTTCCGCTTTGTCATAGCCATCAACCAATATATCGACCAGTGCGCCGTGCTTGTCCCAGAGCATGCCGGGCCCGGTGATCCGACGACTGTCATCAAAAACCAACTGGTCCGATGCAGGCATGGGAATCGTTAGATAATCTTGGATCTTCTCAATATCTATTGGCTCGCGATCAATGGTCATGGCGATATCTCTCAATCACCATCCTCTTCGACTTCTTTTGCCAGCCTGACACCGCGTTCATCACTGATCAGGGATTGGTCTTCATCAATCAGGTCTTCATAATTCATCGCAATGGCTGGGGTTTCGTTTTTGGCTGCCGACGCTTTCAATTCTTCATCACCAAAGTGAACAATTTGTTTCCACGATCGCGAGACATTGTCACCGACCACGATGATAAGATCCTTTTCGCGGCCCATCTCGAGGGCTTTTTGAATAGCGTCCTGTTCATCGGCGATCACGCAAATCTTCTCTTCGCTGACGCCTTGTTCCATCAGGCCCTTTTTCATCAACTGGGGGATTTCATCGTCGCCCCGCCCGCGTCGGTTGTCGTCAGCCTTGAGGATGTAGTGATCATAATGCCCTGCCAAAATGGCTGTCGCATCGCTCACATCTTCATCCCGCCTGTCGCCGGGGCAGGATACCGCGATTATCTTGCGTTCATGGGCATCAAGCTTGTCGACAAGATTGGTCAGGCTTTCAAATGCCGCTGGGTTATGAGCATAGTCCAGAATGACCCGGAAAGGCAGCTCGTCATAGACATTCATCCGGCCGGGCGCTTGCGAAAAAGTGGTATTGAAAGTCTTCAGACCCAGTCGGATTTGGTCAATATCCTGCCCAAAACTATAAGCCATAGCCGCCGCGAACATAGCGTTCTGGACATTATGGGTCGCCTTGCCTTCGATTGTTGCTGGAATCAGGTGCGTCCAGATCAGCGAAATATGAGTGCAATTGTCATAGATGGTAATCATGTCACCATTCATGGCTTTTTCCAGAACGGCGGCTTTTCCGCCCGCGTCGATATGCTGTTTCACCAGTTTATGATCATGATTCATGGTGACGTAGAAAATATGCTTGGCGTCGCTATGGTCCGCCATCAACAAGCAATTTTTGTCGTCAGCGTTCAATACCACCGTGTCCGTAGCGGCTTCAACAACGATCCTCTTAATGGCTGCCAGTTGCTCTAGTGTCTCGACACCGCCTAGTCCGAGATGGTCAGATGCTACGTTCAGGCAAGCGGAAACATTGGTGCTGTCATAGCCCAGGCCGCTGCGCACTAAACCGCCCCGCGCGGTTTCCATGACCGCAAAATCCACAACCGGATCGCGCAGGACCATTTGTGCTGATTTTGGACCAGTGGTATCGCCTTTGACGGTTTGCTTGCCATCAACGTAAATACCGTCGCTGGTGGTCAAACCAACGGTATTGCCGCAAGTTTTCAAAATATGGGCAAGCATGCGCGACGTGGTTGTTTTGCCATTGGTGCCGGTAATCGCGGCAATCGGAATACGGCTGGGTCGACCCGGCGGGAAGAGCATGTCGATCACTTTTCCTGCTACATCACGCGGCTCACCTTCACTGGGTGCAACATGCATACGAAAGCCGGGCGCCGCGTTCACCTCGACGATCGCGCCGCCAATATCTTTATAGGACTGGGAGATATCATCCGTCAGAAAATCAACCCCGCCGACATCAAGCCCAACGGCCTGAACGGCCCGAACAGCCATTTCCCGATTATCCGGATGAACGACATCAGTCAGGTCGATTGCGGTGCCTCCGGTTGAAAGGTTCGCCGTATCGCGCAGATAGAAAGTCTCTCCAGCAGGCAAGACCGTTTCGGAGCTATGACCTGCATTGGCCATTAACCGGAGCGCCTGGTCATCCAATTCCAGCTGGGTCAGTACTTTTTCATGACCGACACCGCGACGGGGGTCAGCGTTCACCTCATCGATCAACTTTGCAATCGTCTGCTTACCGTCACCGACAACATGACCTGGAACTCGTTTTGCAACCGCAACCAATTCATTGCCGACAACCAGCATCCGGTGATCAAACCCCGTAATAAAACTCTCGACCAGAACGGCTTTGCTCGTCCCTTGTTCGCGTGCGAAGCCAAAGGCTGTGCGGACCTCTTCTTCGTCAGAAAGATTGATCGAAACCCCCCGGCCATGATTGGCGTTGAGCGGCTTGAGAACGACAGGATATCCCATCTTCTGAGCGCCTCGAACGGCTTCGCGCTCGCTGTAGACCATATATTGGTGCGGCACTGGAAGTCCGAGATCATTGAGAAGATTGTGCGTATCCTCCTTATCACAGCTGACTTCGACCGCGATATGGCGGGTTTCGCTGGTAATCGTGGCTTGGATGCGTTGCTGGTGCTTGCCATGTCCAAATTGCACCAGGCTATATTTGTTAAGCCGGAGCCAGGGCACATCCCGCTCCTCTGCAGCGGCGACCAAGGACGCGGTGCTGGGGCCGAAGGCATGTCGCTGGGCGCGCCGGATAAAGCTGTGCAGCTCATCATCCCAATCCCAGTCTTCATCCAATGCATAGCCGGTTTGCTTTTGCACCTCTGCCGGCAATAAATGCATCAACAGCTTGATCGCAAGCTCACAGGCGGCAAGCCCGACATCGCGGTGATTATAGGCATAGACCATATTGTATTGGCCAAGCTCTCCTGTGGATCGCGTACGACCAAAGCTGACTTCATTACCCGCGACACATTGCAATTCCAAGGCAACATGTTCGGTAATATGGGCCATCCATGTGCCCTCATCTTCACGCAAGCGCCGAACGAATCCGCCAGGCGTGCGATAAGAGCAGCCATGTTCATCAAGGCCGGGCAAAGCGGCAATCAAGCCATCGATAAATTCTGGTCCCAGTTTGGCTGAGGGCCAGTTTTCCAGCACACCGATATCCAGCACATGGCGGATAACTCGGAACTTCGCATATTGATTGGGGCCAAGATACAGGTTTGTGTTGCGTATTTTCATTGGCGACCCCTTTATGATTCTTGCGAAACTAGAGGTTACAGAGATTGTTGTCCTCTACAAGGGGCGGAAAGGCCTCCCGCGAATTCAGGTCATAGCTGCAGCCTTCGTGCAATATGTCCAATTTGAGCCCCAGCATGCCGATACCTTCGCTGCCGCTGGCCGAATGGGCTGACGAATAAGACATTTCCTTGCCGTCCGCGATGGTGACCGTGCCTGATCCAACAATCTCGATTATGTCGTCCGGACCAATAAAAGCTGCTGTATCCTCGTCAATACCCATGCCGAGCAAAAAAGGATTAAGCGCAATGGCCGATAATAGCCGTCCGAGCCGGTTGCGTTCCGAAAAATGCTGATCAATAACAGCAGCGTTGGTCAGGCCTAAGCCGGGCGCCAACACGGCTCCCCCTTCGCTTGGCCCTTGATCTGCATCGCCGCCAGCCATCATATGCTCGGACATAATAGATGCACCGGCTGATGTTCCGGCAATCGGAACGCCTCTTGCGTTAATCTTGCGGATGACTTGGGCGACATCCGTGCCCCCCAAAATAGTGCTCAATCGCAGTTGATTGCCGCCGGTGATAAATATCCCGGTTGCTTCTTCGCATCGTTCAGCAAATTCCGGATTATTGCAGTCTTCACGCCCGGAAATCGCTATCGAACTGACCTGTCCGGCACCCAGTTCTGTAAAAATCGTCTCGTAACGCGATCCAGTATCTTCCAGCCGAGAAGCGGTCGGAAGGACGACGATATTGGCGTTTTTGCCTCCTGAAAGGCTTACAAACCGCTGGAGGATGGTTGGATTGGCTTCTTTGTCTTCGCCACCGCCAATGGGAATAAGATATCCCCTCTGGCCCCCTTCACCTACTACCGCAGGGCACATTCGAACTTCCTAGCTTCAATAAATCCGGAAGACGTACAAAACGCCCCTCCAATCACCACTCACAAAGCGTCTGGCTCTGGCGAAGTCAATAGAAAAGGAGATTTGCGTTGGCTAGGGACGGTTGTTGGAATGTCTGCTTCATCCCGAAAGCGGACACTAGAGGACTTAGGTCGTTTGGTAGGCAATTAGTAGTAACTTACTTTAAGATTTTAATTCACTCATTGAGCAAAAGAAGCAGAGCTTCAAAAACGTTCACTATGTTCCATATCTTGTGGGCAATAAACACGCCCGATATCGGATGGTGCAGTAAATTCTCAGTCGACAAAAACAAAGAGGCGCAGTAGCTTGTTAAACATGCATATTTTGACCGGTTTGGGCGCTTTGACCGCCTTGTTTCTAGCCTCGCCACTGACGGCTCAATCGCCAGCCGCGGCATCCGAAAATTCAAAGTCGGACAATTCCGCGCCGGTTGTGGCAAAGAGCAGGCCGATAGCAGTCTCGCCGCCACGACAGATCCATCCGATCCTCAAACTGACCATCGCGCCAGAGAAACGCGGCGATCTGTCCACCTGTGGCGACCGCGACCAAAGCGCCTTGAAATTTGTCGCCGAAACCTGCTGGCCGGTCCTCCAAGCCTATCAAGACCTGATCCGGCTCCAGAAGGCCAGCAGGACGGCAATAGCCGCGCATGACGCCGGCGCAGCCAATGCAGAAGATTTGAAAAGCCGTGCGCTGGCAATGGCGTTCAAGTCCGCTGAAAAACATGGCAGCGGTCGCTGGCCGATGCAGGATGAAATCGCACAAAGCAGCTACCGCGCCCTGATTGCGATGCTCAAGAAATTTGGCGAATCGGACGCCGCGCTTGCAGCCTATGATGGCCTGATCGGGGTGCAGGGTCGCAGCCTGATGTATAATGGCACCGCGCGCCGGGGTTATCTCTACAAAGACAAAAGCGAATATCTCCTTGAACTGGGCCGCCGTGATGAAGCGCTCGCCAATTTTCAGGCTGCCATCGCCTTGGCAGACCGGGAACCGATCGACATGATTTCCAATGTCGAGCATGCAGAACTCATTGCCTATGATGCGATTATCGCAAAGGATCAGGACCGCGCGCTGGACGCGATTAATATGTTCCTCGACAAAACCGAGCGCCATAGCCGCCATCAAGATCTTGTCTATTATCCGGTCCAGATCCTGAAAATCTATATATTGGCAGGCCGCAATGACGCGGACGGTGTGCTGGCCGAGTTGAAAAGCTTTAACAGCCTGTCGCGGCGCAATATGTGTCAGCAGAAAAAACCGGTGGAATATTATTTCCCGCAGGTCATCTCACCGACGCAAAGCGATCCGCGCATTGCTGCGGAATTGGAAACATTTGACTGCAGCGCCGCGATTATTGCCGCAATGGATGCAAATATGGCCAATGGCGTGCTTGCTTCGGATGGAGTCAAACCACTGCCGCCTCGGTAACGGTTTACTGTTCTCGCGATGGCAGCCGCATAAGAACGATTGCCAGCTGTACTCCGGTTACATCCGGCGTGTTCAAAATGTCTGACCTGTCTTCCACCGCCTGTTTGATTAGACCGACAGCAAATAGAGAGATGGAAGTGTTCACATCTTGCGAAATACTGTCCGGTTTTGCGCCCTTAGCGGACACTAGCGTTCGACACTTTCGGCAAGAGCTAGCGCATCTTCAACCTCAACGCCGAGATATTTAACGGTACTATCGATCTTTGAGTGGCCGAGAAGCAACTGCACCGCTCTCAAGTTTCCAGTTTTCCGATATATCAATGTTGCCTTTGTTCGTCTTAAGGAATGAGTGGCGTAAGCTGATCTGGGAAGATTTATTGATGCAAACCAGTTCGCCACAATTCTCGAATATTGCCGCGTTGAAAGATGGTTTGATCTATTCATACGAGCCGGAAACAACCAATCATATGGTGATAAATTGGAGTGAGCACAAGCTTAAGCGCGTTTCGTGTTTGTTTGGTACTCTCAAATTGAACAACGTTACCTGTTTTGCGTTGAATGATCTTGGCTCGGCTTTGGAACTCATCACCAGTGCGAACATCGCTAACTTTCAAACCGACAAGATCACATCCTCGAAGCTTGCTATCAATCGCTAAATTGAACAGAGCCAAGTCGCGTTTCTGGTCTGCCAGTTCCAATCGAACTCTGATGGCCCACACCTCTTGTTGTTTCAGCGGTGTCTTTTGTCCGATCAACTTTCCCTTGTTCCATGGATATAGCTTTTGAATGTCATAAGTTTGATTTCGCATTTTGGTCTCCTCATCGAGAAGGTCAAAGACTGCAGAACGCTAACAAGTGGTTTTTTGGACTGGCTATTTAACGTCCACTAACGACGCAAAAGCGGACATCCACTTTGACGGTGTAAGATTAATCCGGCTGGTCATCGAATGAAGGATGATCGCAAACACCAATAGTTGGGATTTTTTCCCACTATTCGATTTTACGGAAAATCCCCTGAGCCGGTCAGTTGTCTTATATCATTGAAAAATATAGATTATCCAAAACTGGCATGCCCCATGCTAGGCTTCAGATATCTTCGCTAACAGGAACTGCGAAACACCAAATTAAATCTAAAGGAAATCAAAATGTCGAACGTAAATATCCAGAACCAAGTTGTTGCCGCTTTTGCCGCTCTTTTCTCCGCTGCGGTCATGGTGGCCGCCAGCGTTGGCCCAGCAGCTCAAAATGCCGCCTCTTTCATCGCATAATCTCAATCCAAATTTAAGGAGTCTCCCCCATGTTTTCCATTTCTTCGAATAATATCACCGCCGCATTTGCCGCAATATTTTCAGCAGCTATTTTTGTGACCGCCTCTGTTGGTCCTGCAGTTAGTAACGCTGCTTCGACTCTTGTTTAATTGCTGAATAGAACAATATTTCAGGTCTTGAAGCGCTAACTTGCTTCAATTGCATGAGGGTTCGGGATAAAGCAGCCACAACGCTAGTGTCCGCTATGGGCGCAAAAACGGACATAAAGGATGCAGGCTTTCTCGCCAATCTCGTTTTAAACCGAAATCTGCTATGCTACGGCCATCAGACTGGCATTTCCGCCGGCCGCTGTCATGTCGGTTGAGACGGAGACCTCTTCCAGCATCCAATCCATGCGGTAAGGATAATTCTTGGAACCCAATTGAACAATCGGGATGGGGCCGTCCTTATCAGCGATGGCGATAAGATGGGGAGAGATATCCCTTCCTGCATTTTCGATCAGCACATGGGCAAAGTTGTGCTCTTCGGTCCAGTCTGAAACCCATTTGCAATTTGCAAGCAGTTTTGCAGGGATATCCTTAGCAAGGGCCTGGCATTCCTTCGGAATTATAGCCTCGTTCCCGGTTGCGGCGACCGCCGTGAGTTGATCCTGCAAGCCGTGAGCCGTTGACGGCAGAAGCAGGACATGTCCTCTTGGATGAACGCTGTAGAGGTTGCGTTCGCCCACGGGGCCAGGGAGCTGAGTTGTCTGGCCAAGCGACGGCGACTCAGTCGGTGAAGAGCGCCTTACCATCCTGCCCAAATAGAGCGGCCCACCGGCCTTGGGACCGGTACCGGACTGCCCACGCCCTCCAAAAGGCTGTACGCCAACGATTGCGCCAATAACGTTACGATTGACGTAGATATTACCCACCTTGGCCTGCGCAGTCACATCAGCAATTGTTTCATCGATCCGGCTGTGCAGGCCGAAAGTCAGGCCGTAGCCGGTGGCATTGATCTGCTGCATGACCTTACTCAGATCCTTGCGGCGATAGCGTATCACGTGCAGCACAGGGCCAAAGACTTCACGGCCAAGCTCTCCGATATCTGCAATCTCGATCATGGTGGGTGCGACAAATGTGCCATGCCGTGCGTCCTCCCCCAGCTCGAGCTGTTCTACTGCATGGCCCGCTTCGCGCATATGATCGATATGGCTGCATATCGTGGCTTGCGCCTCCACACTGATGACGGGACCAACATCGACGCTTAACACATCGGTCGGTCCGACGCGCAACTCAGCCATCGCGCCGCGCAGCATATCGAGTATCTCTTCGGCAATATCATCTTGAAGGCAGAGAATACGCAGTGCTGAACAGCGCTGACCTGCGCTATCAAAGGCAGACGCGATAACGTCTCGGACCACTTGTTCTGGAAGCGCCGAGGAATCGACGATCATCGCATTCTGCCCGCCGGTTTCGGCAATTAGCGGGATGGGTGTGCCGTCCGAAAGAGTGCGACTGGCGAGCTGCCGTTGGATCAGTTTTGCCACTTCAGTCGAGCCTGTGAATATGACCCCGCATGTCTCAGCCGCGCCTACCAAAGCTGCGCCAATGTCACCTGCGCCCGGCACGAGCTGAACGGCGTCACGTGGCACTCCCGCCTCATGAAGTATCTCAATGGCCTGCGCAGCGATCAAAGGGGTTTCCTCCGCCGGTTTGGCGAGGACAGTGTTTCCTGCCACGAGCGCGGCCGCAATTTGCCCGGTGAAGATTGCCAGCGGGAAGTTCCATGGACTGATGCAGACTATTGGACCCACCGCCTCTGTTTCGTCCAATTCTTCGCGCGCCTGTTGTGCGTAGTAACGCAGAAAATCGACCGCCTCTCGCAATTCGGCAATCGCATTAGACGCAGACTTTCCCGCTTCACGCATAATCAGCCCCAGTAACTTCTCCATTCGCGTTTCGAGCAAAGCGGCAGCGTGATCGAGGCAGGCCGCGCGGTCGGCAACCGGTGTTGCGGCCCAACTACCAAAGGCTTCGCCTGCATTTTTTGCGGCGAAAATGGCGTCGTCGGGGAGCGCATTTTCAATTTCACCTACAATATCACGATGGTCCGAAGGATTGGAAACCGGCAGGCTTTGGCCTGTAGTCTTGAGGCTCGGAATGAGCGGTGCGGCCCGCCAAGCGATGCGACTGTTTTTCACCAGCGCTACAGACAGGTTCGCCAAAGCATTCTCGTCACTCAAGTCGAGTCCAAGCGCGTTATCGCGATCGGTATACAGATCTCGAGGAAGCCTGATCATAGGATGCGGTGAACCCGGCGGTTCGATGCGCTCCGCTTCATCGACCGGATCAACCGTCAGTTCTTCTATGGAAAAATCTTCGTCCCAGATGCGATTGACGAAGGACGAGTTCGCGCCATTTTCAAGCAACCGCCTCACGAGATAAGCAAGCAGTGTTTCATGGGTGCCGACCGGCGCATAGATACGGCACGGTCGGTCCAGATTTTCTTTGCCGACCACCTCCTGATAAAGCGCTTCGCCCATACCGTGAAGACATTGAAATTCGTAGTCCCCGACGGTAAAATCCTCGCCTGCGAACTGATAGATTGTCGCAAGCGTCTGCGCATTATGAGTCGCAAATTGCGGAAAAACATGATGGCGCGCAGCAAGCAATTTGCGAGCACATGCAATATAGGACAGGTCTGTATGGACCTTGCGCGTGAACACCGGAAAATCGTCAAGCCCGTCAACTTGCGTACGCTTTATCTCACTGTCCCAATAGGCACCTTTGACCAAGCGCACCATGATTCTGCGACCTGACCGCTTGGCGAGGTCAACGATCCAGTCAATCACCATCGGGCAGCGCTTACTATAGCTCTGGGCTACAAAGCCGAGGCCTTGCCAGTCAGCAAGCTCAGGATCGAGCGAAAGAGCCTCGATAACATCGAGCGACAACTCGAGCCGATCGGCCTCCTCAGCATCTATATTCAACCCGATGTCATAACTCTTCGCTAGCAGCGCCAATGCCCGCACGCGCGGCATAAGCTCGACCATCACGCGATCCAGTTGCGCGCGGACATATCTAGGATGGAGCGCAGACAATTTGATTGAAATGCCGGGCCCCGCATAGACGCCGCGCCCTGCCGCGGCCTTGCCGATTGCATGAATCGCCTGCTCATAGTCTATATAATAGGCATTTGCATCGGCCATAGTCATCGCCGCCTCACCGAGCATATCATAGCTGTAAGTGAAGCCAGCTGCCTCTTGCTTGTTAGCCCTGCGCAGCGCCTCGTCGATGGTCCGACCGGTTACAAACTGTTCGCCCATCATCTCCATTGCCATATTGACGCCGCTTCGGATGACGGGCTCACCCGCGCGTTTAATCAGACCTGAAAGCGATCCACCAAGGCTATTTTCATGGACAGGCGAAACCAGCTTGCCTGATACGACTAGGCCCCAAGTTGCGGCATTGACGAAGATCGAGCGGCCATCACCCAGATGTGAGCGCCAGTCACCCTGCCCGATCTTGTCGCGGATCAACGCATCGCGTGTCGCATTATCGGGCACACGCAGGAGCGCCTCGGCAAGGCACATAAGCGCGACGCCTTCCTCGCTCGACAATGAATATTCCTTGACCAACCCTTCGACACCGCCCCGCTGACCCTTTTTCCGCAGCCGCTCGACAAGATGGCTTGTAACTATGGAGATTGCTTTGCGGTCCGGATCAGGCAGACGTGAGGCTTCGAGCAGCGGCCTTACTGCTTCAGGCTCCGACAAGCGATAGGCATTGGTTATCATTTGCCGAAGTCGCGTTGGCGCAACAACCGGTGGAGCAAATGCAGCAAAGGGATTGTGTTCGGTTACTTCACGCACGGCGGATCCGATCAAAAAACGACGGCTAATATCTATGAACTTTGGCTAGTTCAGTCGGTTACCTGCACCACAATTTTCCCGACCTGTTCGCCCGTGAGCATATGCCGGTAAGAGTCTATGGCATCGTCCATTGTGAAAATGCGGTCGTTGATCCGAGGCTTTAAGCGCCCGTCTTTCAATCGCTCGAGAATATATGTCATTCCGCGCTGCAACCGATCAGGATGCCGAACTTCGTTAAACATCGAATAAGGGTATAGGATCGCATTCTTCCGTACCATCTTGACGACATCCACTTTGGCAGGCTCGCCATCGAGCAGGCCGTAAAGGAAGACGATCGCATCCTCGGCCAGTGCATCCGTGTAACGGTCATATAAGGAGCCGCCAACGGCATCATAAATCACCCGCACGCCCTTGCCTCCGCTAATCTCCATGATCCGCTCGGCTACGTTTTCTTTCTCGGTGGCGATGACGTGATGCGCACCGGCGGACAGGATGGCGTCCGATTTGGCACCTGACCTGGTCGTAGCAATCACACATGCCCCGGCATCTCTGGCGATTTCGATTGCACCAAGGCCTGCGCTAGAACTGGCAGCACTGACGAGAACGAAATCCCCTTCTTGCGATTTGCCGATGTCGACAATTGGGTAATAGCCAGTGAGATATTGCATCCAGATTGAGGTTGCCTCAACCGACGAAAGCTCATCCGGCCATGATGCGAGAAAGTCCTGATGCATGATCGCTTGTTCCCCATGCACGCCATAGCGCGCATTGGCGAAGGGAATGGTTGAAACTCTTTCCCCTACCGCGAAATGATCTACACCTTCGCCGACTGCCACAATTGTCCCGCAAGCCTCTGAGCCAAGCCGCGAAGGCAGCGTAGGCAGAGTATAGTGCAAGCCTTGGAAAAATAATATATCCGCCCGATTGAGCGCGAACGCGGCCACGTCCAGCAATACTTCGCCTTTTTGGGGAGCGGGCGCTTCCCATTCTTCGATTTTCAGGACTTCAGGTCCACCAAGCTCATGAAATCTAACAACTTTCGACATATTCGCTCTTCCCGTCTTTGATATTTTTATGTGACAAAATTATTGGCGCGATCGCTCTCTAGCCGTTCCTCACTGCGCTGAGCGCGATCACCGAAACCACCTCCGCCGCCAGTCGCGACCCGCACGATACTGCCAGCCTTCAAGGCCATGGCGCTAGTCTTGAGCAAGTCATCGCGTACGCTCCCATCGGGCGCAATAATCTCCACCTTCGGACCAAGTCCTGCCTCTCCGCCAGACAAGCCCCAGGGGCGTGTGACAGATCGTTCGAACCAAAGTGACAGGTTGGTATCGCCATCGAGATGATATTCGCGGTAGCTGCCATTGCCGCCGCGATATTCTCCTTCACCGCCGCTATCCTGCCGGATCCCGTATTTTGCGATCCGCATGGGATAACGATGCTCAAAAACTTCTATCGGATAGTCACGAAAACTGCCGTTCACATTGTTGATCAGGCAATCCTGACCATCGTCGCCGTCCCATGCTCCCCAGCCGCCGCAATTAGCCTCGACCGCCACAAAAAATGCATCGTCATTGCGGGTATCTTTGCCGCTAAAAATCGTGACCATGGAGTCTCCATAATGCGCTGCTGCTGCACGCTCCGGCATGGCCGAAGAGAGCGCGCGAACCACCATGTCGATAAGCAGACCTAATGATGAGAAATACCAAGAGCATGCAGCCGGCTCTTGGGCGTGAAATATACTGCCTTCGGGCGCAACGACATCTAGAGCTAGGAACGTGCCACCATCGACTGGACGCTCCGGGTTAACGAGCAGTTTGAAGGCAACCCGTAGAGCTGAAACCGTCTGTGTGTAGCCGCAATTGACCCCGCCATCTGTTTGGGAGGCTGAGCCCGTCAGGTCCATCTCCATCCTTTCACCCGCAATGCGAACGGTTAGTTTCACGGACACCGACTCATCAGAGATACCGTCGTTATCGAGCGCTCCCTCGGCAGTATACTCACCGTCAGGGATCGCTGAGATTGCTTTGCGTTCCAGTGCGGACGATTGCGCAAAAATATCATCACGCGCGGCTGTCACGGTGGCATATCCAAAGCGTTCGATCAGCCCCTGCATCCGCTTTTCGCCGGTCCTCCCTGCCGCAATCTGTGCATGAAGGTCACCGATAAGCGCATCACCGAAACGGCTATTCGCTCGCATGAAATTCAATATGTCTTCCTGCGCTTCACCGCGGCGGTAAACCTTGGTCGGCGGCCAGCGCATGCCCTCCTGATATATCTCGGACGCGTCAGTTGGTGATCCGGCGTCCTTGGCCCCCACATCCAGCCAATGCGCGCGCGAGGTTGCAAAACCGATCCGCTGCCCATTTGAAAATATGGGCATAATCACGGTAATGTCGTTGAGATGCGTGCCGGCAATATAGGAATCGTTCAAGAGGACGACGTCACCCTCCTCATAATAGTCCCAGCCTTTCATTTCGGCAACGATCTGCACACATAGCGACAGGTTCCCCAGGAACAGCGGCAAGCCGAGTGACTGGCCAAGCACATCTCCATTCTCGTCGAGCAGGCCCACCGCGCAATCCTTGCCTTCGTATATAATCGGGGTAAAGGCACTGCGGATCAGCGATGCATTCATATCCTCGGCAATCGCATTAAATGCATTTCGGATGATCTCGGTTGTGACCGGATTATTGTGAGCCTTGCTGCTGGTCATGCGCTCTCTCCTGCTGTGATTAACATATTGCCGAATGTGTCGATGGCGATGGTGTAGCCGGGCGGTACAACAGTAGTTGCGCTTTCCTCTTCAACAATGACCGGGCTCGCCATCGTTTTGCTGGGAGCCAACTGATCACGCTTTACAATCGGCGTTGCATGGTTGGCACCATCGAAAATCACATCGCGTGTTCCGACTTTCGGATCTCCGTGCGCCGGTGCAAATGCCGCGCCACCGTCGCCATGTTCGAAGCCGCCGATGGCAGCGAGCCGAACACTGATGATCTCGGTCTCGGTCTCAGGCTGCGAATGTCCGTATCGGCGTTCGTAGAGCGAATGGAAAAGTTCTAAAATCGAAGCGATAGAGTCGCTTTGCTTGATCGGAACATTGATTGAATATTCCTGCCCCTGATAGCGCAGGTCAACCGAACGAGCGAAGGTCATGGCTTCTTCGGGTACATTTTCCTCGCGCAATTTGTCGCGTCCCTGCTCTTCAAGGACCGCAAATTCGGCATCAAGCAGACTCTCATCTAATGCGCTCATAATGCCGATGTGGCTAGCCATAAGGTCGTGACGAATATCGCTTTGGAGCATACCCCAGGCCGAGAATGTGCCGGGAAACCGGGGGATTAGTACCTGTGTCATGTCGAGTTCCCGCGCGAGCTCCACCGCATGCATCGGGCCAGCTCCACCAAAGGCGACCAGAGTGAAATCACGGGGATCGATACCCTGCCCCACTGTGATGGTGCGCATCGCATCAGCCATCTTGGCATTGCTGATGGCCAGTATCCCTTCCGCAATCTCTCGGTCTGAAAGACCAATTTCGGCGCCGAGTACAGTTAATGCGTTCCCGGTAGCAGTACTGTCGAGTTTCATCTTGCCATCAAGCAAGGAGTCATTGCCCAGCCGGCCCAAGAATAGGTTGGCGTCGGTAACCGTCGGCTGGGTTCCTCCCCTTGAGTAACAAACAGGGCCGGGGTACGAGCCAGCGCTTTGTGGTCCTACGCGCAGACCCCCGGCTTCCATCCATGCAATCGAGCCACCGCCGGCGCCGACGGTATCTATGCTGACGATCGACATCAGCAGCGGTAATCCTTCGAGCACAGTTTCCGAAGTCATTTCGGGTTGTCCGTCAACAACAAGGCTGAGGTCGAAAGACGTCCCGCCCATATCAACACACAGCAAATTCTTGAGCCCAGTGCGTCGTGCCAATTCGCATCCACCTATGCTGCCGCCCACCGGGCCGGACATCAACGTTGCGATCGGCCGCTCGGTTGCCAAACGATCGGTCATTACCCCGCCGCTGGAGCCCATGACGTGAACAGTCTTGTCCATGCCAGATTTTCCCAATTCGGCCTTGAGTGTATGCAGATAAAGTTCGACCACCGGCGCGACATAGGCATCCATCACGGTTGAGGAAGCCCGCTCCACTTCGCGCCATTCGGGTGCGACCTGATGTGAGAGCGATACCGATATATCCGGTAAGGCTTTTTTGAGGATTTCTCGTGCGCGCAATTCGTGGGCAGGATTGGCATAGGCATGAAGGAAACAAACCGCGATCGCTTCGAAACTCTCGGCCTTCGCTTTCTCGATAATTGGTTTGAAATCAGCCTCGGAAAGTTCGTGGATGACTGAACCGTCCCATGCCATTCTTTCCTGCACCTCATGGACATTGCTGCGCGGTACGAGCTGCTCAGGCTTGCGATAATGCAGCTTGTACAGCTCTTCGCGATGACCCCGGGCAATCGTATATGTATCGCTGACGCCGCCGGTCATGATCAACATGGTCTTGGCCCCGCGCCGCTCAAGAAATGCATTCAAACCAACGGTGGTGCCGTGGACGAAGAAATCAATCTCTGACGGATCCCCGACCAGCTCGCCAATGCCCTGTAGCACGCCGAGCGCAGGGTTTTCCTTTGTCGTCGGGACCTTTCCAATACGCACTGCACCGGTATTATCTTCAACCACGATATCCGTGAAGGTTCCGCCAATATCAGCCGATACTTTATATTTCGCCATCCTATCCATCCTGTTTCATCGATGCCGGAGCATCGGATATTTCGTTATTTTTCGGCTATCTCCACAGAGATAGCGTCCCTCAGATAATCTTCGTCTTCCGCCTGAGCGAATATCCACTGCAACGCTTCAAAACCTGATGTGACTTTCCCGAACGCCGCAAAACCGGCGCCGTCGCCGCTACGCTTGCCGCCTTGATCCAGTTCCGGTTCATCACGCATGCAGATGAAACAGCTCGGATAGACCTCGCCCTCACCATATCGCGCAGCAGATACTGCCCATTTCAAGTGTTTCAGGCCGGTCATTTCCGTGGTCTCATGAACGATCTGATCGAGCGGCTCAGAGCCCTCATGATCAAGACCAAATTGGATCACCTCAATCGGCACAGAGGTATGCAGGGAAGAGTTTGTTTCGGTCACGATGCGAAAGATTTTCGCACGGGCGAAGTCCTGCTTGGAAAAAACGCGCGTGAAATAGGCGCAGGTTTCCGGGGCAGCCTCGCGGTTCAGCTCAATGGTGAACTCGCCATATTGACAATCGAAACGATAGACATCCGTTAGCATAGCTAGAGTTGGTTCGACGGCTTTGCCACAATCAGCGACCGATCGTCGTGGCAAAGCCGCCGCTCCCATCAGAAGTTGAACCGCAAGTCAGCGCGGAATGCATCTGGCTGGCCAGCATGAGCAAAGCCACCAGTTACCAACTCTGAGTTATAGACTTCATCAAAGATATTCGTGCCAGAGATTGTGAAGCTCCAGCGTCCATCCAGATCCTCAATACCGACCCGCGCGTTGACCAGCTGGATAGCCGATCGTGCAGTACTATTTTCAGGATCCCAGAATTGCCGCCCACGATTTTCAAAATCGCCGCGGATGAAAAAGCCCAGCGAGTTAGAGATATCACTACGATATTGGAGGCCCGCATTGATCGTATTGCTGGCGATGTAAGGCGCTTCATTTCCAACCAGTGCTGGATTGACGTTATATTGTTTGATGTCACTATCGGTGAAGCTGACGCCGAAAAAGGCAGTCAATCCATCGGTTATTTCTGCCGAACCTTCAAATTCGACGCCGAAAATATCGATTTCCTCGATTGGGACCAGCACCTGCGCACTCACCGCGCCGATGAAAACAAAATATGGCGCGTTGCTTAAATCGGTCTTGTATATAGCACCACTGATAGTGCTCCGTCCGCCAAGGTCGGCGCGGAAACCCGCTTCGATCGTCTCCGTTTCCTCTTGGTCGAGCACGTCGGAAACACCGGCCACGCCGGCTCCGGCGGCAATCACGCCGACACCGTTTTGATTAAACTGACCGCTCCGAAAACCCTTGCCCCAAGAGGCATAGAGCGTGGTCGCATTGCTGGGTTGATAGCGTAATGTGACCTTGGGCTGAAACAGATCGAACGTGGCTCGATTGGTGGCACCGGGTTGCCCGATCGCCGCCGTAACATTCCCCGCTCCATCATATAACCCCTGATTGGGATCGACATTTTGAACACGCTTGTCCCGGTCATAGCGACCGGCAACAGACAATTCCAATTTGTCGGTAATGTCATAGGCAGCATTAAAGAAAAGGGCCCATGCTTTGTTGTCGTTGTCATCGGCAATGAAACTCGTCAGCGGGTTTGTTGGGTTGAGCACTGGTTCACGCCGGATTCTGATAATCCCTTGTTCAAGGTCATTCATAATCGATGACGACACAAACCGGCTCGTATCCAAATAATAGCCACCCAACATCCAGCGGAAGGCGGTGTCAGATTTCGATGTGAGACGGACTTCTTGGCTGAAGGTCTCAACTTCGAAAAACTGAGATTGCGTGCCATCGAAGAACGGGAATGCAGGCGATGGCGTAATCTGACTTGCTGCGGAATAAGGGAATTGGTCGCTTGCCGTGCTCTGGGTAATCTTGTCATAGGCCGAAATGAATTTCAGGTCTCCGAAACCCAGATCAAAATTCACGCGCAGCGAAAGTTGATCAATGTCGCGGTCATCAAGCCCAAGATTGTTTGCAAAGAAATCACGCTCCACTAGATTGGCGTCGTTGATTGTGAAATCAAATGCGGTCGGCAATCCCGTGGCGCGATCAATAATGGCGGGTTGATAGGAATAGTTGAGCGAGCCGGCATCGGTCCGCACCAATGAGCCGCGCAGGTCGATAGTTACCGCATCCGAGGGCAGGAAGCGCAGATGGCCACGCAGCGCGATATCTTCGAGATAGTCTGCCTTTTCGCCGAGGAACACGTTATCGAGATATCCTCCGCGATCAACATATTTTGCAGAGACCCGGAAAAGCACCCGGTCCTCGACGATCGGACCGGCCAGTGACACTTCGGCGCCATATTCATCGCCTGTACCGGCATGGAGATTTACATAGCCCTCAAGCTCATTGCTTGGCATCTTGGTATTGATGATGATGGCACCACCGGTGGCGTTGCGACCATATAAAGCGCCTTGCGGACCGCGCAGAACTTCAACGCTTTCAAGGTCGAAAAGCGGCTGGTCAAAGCTCCGCGAGTTAACCTGCAGCACATCGTCAACAACCACCGCTACTGGCGGTTCACCATTTCGAGTCTGCGACAAACCGCGGATCGAGATGAAATTGGTTCCAGCATCTTGCGAATTTGAAAAAGTCACACCCGGTGTCAGTGCGATAAAATCATCCACGCGCTGGATATTGGCATCTTTAATCGCTTGCGCGTCGAAGAAGGTTTCTGAAATGGGCACATCAAGCAAGGTTTCATCGCGCCCGCGCGCTGTCACGATAATGACATTTCCGTCATCTGCATTTTCAGCGGCCGTGGCGCTTGAATCTTGCGCGCTAGCTGGCGCAATCATTATAGTCCCGGTAATTCCCAATGCGGTCGTAGCAAATATTGCTCGCAAGCACTTGTTCATGATTCTTCCTCCCGATGGATTTCCATTGTTTGTTTCCACCTTTATAGCAGCTTACGCTTGACTGACTCGGTAACAATCGGGTGGTTGCTGCATGAAAAATCAAGATGAAGATCATCGGCCCCACCCCTATGGGTAGGCACTAGCTCTTTCACCATCATGCGAGATTAATCGATCAGGTTTTTTTGCCGCGCCTGTGCAATTGCTTGCGTACGCCGGTTTACCTCAAGTTTCGAATAGATATTCTTGAGGTGAAATTTCACAGTATTCTGGGTTAATTCAAATCTGCGCGCGATTTCTTTGTTCGAGTGCCCTTGGGCCAATTGTTCAAGAATTTCATGCTCGCGTGCACTCAACAGATCATTCCCGGATTGCGGGCGCACATCGCGGCGACGCTTCGACACTTGTGATACAAAATTCGCCAGCAAAACGCTTTCCTGCTTTAGGCTGAGGTCAGCCTTCACCCTGCCGAGAATTGGTTTCAGCGGATCTAGCCCGACAAATGGCCCGATGATCCGCTGCGGCGCCGCAAGCTCAAGCGCCTCTCTTAGGGCACCGATGCTTCGCTCTTGTTTGTCCAGTTGCCAAAATAGCAATGCTTCGGAAACCAGTAACCGAATCTCGAAGAAGGTAGCGCCGCGCTCATGTCCGTGGAGGACGCATTGACGCACGGCGTTTGCTGCTAGCGACGATGACATCATACGGGTCGTCGCCAGATTATAAATAGCGACAAAATGATTCTGCCAATCACGAACCGAGGTCTTGAGATCATGTTTGCCCACCCAGCTGGAGACGTCATCGGCTATCTTCGTGACCTCATTGGCATGGCCGCGGAGATAGGCTCCGCGCATCTTTAAGATGGTCGCATGGCGTTCGAGCCTGGTGAGGTTCCGACGCTTGGCCAGTTCAAGCATGCGCTCGCAAAACTCGGCAGCCGTCCCCAACTCGCCATGCTGTTCGCAAGCAGCAAACCCCGCATCGAGGCCAACAATATACATCTCGGTCCAGCCGTCATTTTTCCCAATATGCGCTAGGACGTTCGAGAATTCTTCAATCTCATGCCGTTCAATCTCTCCCGACCAAGTGTGGATCGAAAATTCAAGGACCTGCGCCATTCGCTTCAGGCCACTGTCCGATCCAAAATTATTTTCTGCCAGATCAAGAGCTTGCATGATATTGGCTTTGGCCAAGTCAAATTTACCCCGGTATAATGCAAGGGTAGCCGCGTGTAGGTAACAATAGTTGAGGCCGAGCACGGATCCACTGTGCCGCATTTCACGAAATGCAAGCTCAAGATTCTCATGCGCCCGATCAAGCTCGCCAGTTGAAAATAGCGCAATGACCGCCTCGCACAACAAGGTACCGGCCTCTAGCGGAGTCCAATCGTCTAGCTGCCCCGGCATATCACGCACGGCGGTTTGAACGGTCCAATCGCGGTTATCTTCATAAGCGCCGATCATCGATCCTACCAAACGCCGGTCGCGCTCGTAAGCGTCCTTGGAGCTAGTCAGACCTAAGGCTCCGGAAGCATCAAGGAGCCCTCGTGCCTCCTTATATTTTCCGTCTTTGCAATAGAGATACGATTTGGCAACCATCAGCCTTGCGCTGCTGGAAACCAAATGTTCCGGAGCCAGCCTGAGCAAGGTTCGCATTACGTTGATGCCTTCGGTCAAGATAATCGACCAGCCGCCTCCATCCAGAATGAGGCGCTCGACCAGCCCATCGTCCTCTGCCAGTCTTGCGTAACGTACCGCGGGAATTAACTGGCCCTCCGTTTCAAACCACGCGCTTGCGGCATGATATATTTCAATTGCCCGGCCAGGGGCCTCAGCCAGCAGATTCTCCCGTAAATATTCAGCGACAAGATGATGCAGCCGAGTCCAGCCGCCAGCTGCATCGGTCGGCACCAGCAGGGCGTCGAAAGCTTCGAGCTCGCGCAACATAGCAAGGCTGTTTCGAGAGCCTCTTACGGCATCTGCGAGCGACGCGTTAAACTGTTCCAGCACACTCATTTCGAGCAGAAATTCGCGCACGTCAGGCTCAAGCGTATCAAGCACTTGCTTGGTGAGATAGGATGCGATGAGGCTGGAAGAAATGCCGGAGTGAAATGCAGTGTCAGGCTGCGCCTGCTTTTGTACACGTGCCAATTGTACGGCAACCGGCCAACCTTCTGTCAGCTCGAAAATCTCGCGAGCAACTTTTTCTTCCATCGTGGCGCCCAGAGCTTCCTTCGATTCTATTTGAGTCAATCGCAGTTGCTCTGCTCCGATCTCCATGGCATCGCCTGCTGCAACAAGGCCCGGTAAATCGATCGATGGCGTAGATCTGCTATTCAGCACGAGCGTGAAATTGGTCGGCGACTCCCGGATCATCTGATCTAGCAGACCATCAATCTCAAGGGAGGCCGCTAGATGCATGTCATCAAGAATTAACACACAGCGGTGTGGCCAACTGCCAATTCGGCGCATCAGACTGCTCAAAACCACCCGCGCTCTGGAATCGGGAAAGCCATTGCGCGCTGCGGCTTCAAATTGACCGAGTTCGCCCCCTGCTTCAGCCAAGGAAAGCGTTATATAGGCCAGGAATTGCTCTGGCACACAATCCGCTTCATCAAGACTGAGCCATCCAAAGATATCCCCCTCATCATGCTGCGCATCGAACCACTGGCAAAGCACTGTAGACTTCCCAAAACCTGCCGGCGCGACAAGGAAGATGGCTTTAGCAGACAGACCCGCTTCTAGTTTTTCGATAAGGCGCGCACGATCAACCAGGTTAATATTCGGCTTGCTCGGTACGAATTTACTCGCAACGATCCACCCGCCTTCGCCGCCAATATCTTCTTCATCAGCCATGTTTGACCGTTCGCCCGCAACTTTCAATAGTGGCTAGCACGGAATATCGATGCGTACCAGCATGACAGCTATATGCATCAGCGCAGCGGGCTTTCCTGCTATTCATTTAAAGCAAGTTCTTGATAATATTGCCATGTTTAACAATCGTAGCGATATGTTTTCCTTGATCTTGCAAGACAGAAAGGTCTTCGAGCGGGTTGCGGTCTAGAACAAGCAGATCAGCAATCGCACCGGTTTTAATCACGCCCAGCTTATCCGACTGTCCGAGTATTTCTGCATTGACCCGGGTTGCGGAATGCAAAATCTGGGCTGGTCTCTCGACTTGCGAACGGATCAGAAATTCACGCGATTGGTGATCGAAGCTATCGCCCAAAAGATCGGTACCAAATCCCAGTTTAACGCCTGCTTCACGGCAGATACGTATCGACTCAAGTCCGGCTTCGCGCACGAGCGAGAGCTTCGTCAGCATGGCCTCGCTCCAGCCGCTGTCTTCTGCCGTATCAGCGAGCACTTCGTAGGTGATCAGCGTGGGCACCAGATAGGCGCCTTTTTCGGCAGCAAGCTCCGCAGTGGCTTTGTCTATCATATTACCGTGCTCGATCGTCCGCACGCCGCATTCCAGCGCGACCCGGATAGCGTCAGCACCATAGGCATGAGCCATCACATAAGTGCCGCGTCGTTCCGCTTCTTCTACGATCACAGAAATCTCTGATGGGCTATATTGATTGCGCTCCAGCGGGTCGTGGGGAGACGATGCACCGCCAGAAACCATGATCTTGATTTGGTCTGCACCTTTGCGCAATTCTTCGCGAACCGCACGCCTAACATCGTCAACGCCATCGGCAATCCGCGAGGTAAAGGCCAACGCGTGCTGGCAGTGACAAACATCGCGATCATCGGTCCGCGAGCGAAAGTCGCCATGCCCGCCGGTCTGACTGAGTGCCCGCCCAGCGATAAACAGGCGCGGCCCTTGGATCAAACCGTCCTCAACCGCCTGCTTAATGCCCCAATCAGCCCCAGCCGCATCCCGCACGGTGGTAAAGCCGCGTTGCAGCATTCCTTCCAATATTCGGCTCGCCCGCGCACTCATAAGAGTGGGCGGCACTTCGCTAAGACGGGACAAATTAGCATCGGCAAGAAAGGGATGTACGTGGCAATCGATAAGTCCCGGCAACATGTATCGTCCGCCGGTATCAACCCGCGTGTCGCATTTTTGGTCTAGTCCAGATCCAATCTCAACAATCTGTCCACCCTGGATTTTCACGTCGACAAGACTGGATATTGTCTCCAATTCCGAATCTACAATCCTGGCATTGGCGAACAGTATATCACTCATCATATTGTCTCCACGCTGGTCTCTCTAAAAAATCGGGGAGCCCTATAAATCCACTATCCGCATTTTTTCCAACTACCGAAAGCTATCCTTTTGGGTGGGTCTAGCCCGCGGCGATGCCTCACTGACTTGATTGGTAGAGAACAAGCCAGCATCTAGTGCTCAAGCGCGGAAGAACTTAACACCGGCTTTCTCAAACAATCTCCACGCCGTCCGTCTTCAGTTAACTGTTACGTCGGAGGTTAAACAAACAAGTGGTACACTTGTGTAAACCACGACCTATCAAGCGGGAGCCCATTGTAATAAAACGAATTTTCCAATGTCGACTATAACTTGAAAAGCTGCCGTTGCATTTGCAAACATATTCCTTACCTTCGGTTTCTTAAAAAAACGAACGTGTGATTGCCTGCGGCAGTGGCATGACTATTTTGAGGAGTTCCGTCGACATGATTTTCACCCGCCGCCAGTTCGGGGCTACTATGCTCGGAACCGCTTTTGCTGGCCTTGCCACGCGTGCTTATGCGAAGCTTCCTTTCACCGGTAAGAACGAAGTGACGGGTTACGGGGACTTGCTTCCGGATCCAGCGCGCCTGCTCGATCTACCCGAGGGATTTTCCTATAAAGTCATCTCGCGGCGGGGCAATTTGATGAGCGATGGTATGGTCGTACCAGATTCCGCTGACGGCATGGGTTGTATTGATATTGGTGATGGCAAACTTGCCTTGATCCGCAACCATGAACTCGATCACCGGCAGTTGCGCGACGGTCCGTTTCGCAGCGAGGTCGGCCGTGATCTCAAAGCCTATGACCGGCTCAGTAACAAGTCGAAAATGCCCATTCCCGGCGGCACGACCACGCTGGTATATGATATGAAAGAGGGCAAGGTTGTTGAAGAATATTTGAGCCTTGTCGGCACTGTGCGGAACTGTTCAGGCGGGATCACACCTTGGGGTAGCTGGCTCAGCTGCGAAGAAAGTGCGTTGGAGATTGGCGAAGGCGTCGATAAGAATCACGGTTATATTTTTGAAGTGCCTGCCAACCATAAGGGCCTTGTGGATCCCGTACCGTTGAAAGCTATGGGCTGCTTTGTGCATGAAGCCGTCTGTATAGATCCGCGCACCGGCATAGCTTATATGACAGAAGATCGCGGCGACAGTCTCTTCTATCGCTTCATCCCGAAAGTGAACGGTAAATTGTCCGAGGGCGGAACGCTTCAAGCTTTGGCGCTGAAAAATATTCCCGATACCCGCAACTGGGATAACGAACAGATTGGCCTCGACTCTAGTCACCGTGCAGAATGGATAACCTTAGATAATCCAGAAAGAAGCGCCGGGGAATTGCGAGAACGTGGAGCCAAACTAGGCGCAACCTTATTTGCTCGGGGCGAAGGTATATTCTGGGATGACAAGGAGCAGCAACTTTTCTTTACCGCCACAAGCGGCGGAGCGAAAAAATTTGGCCAGATTTTTCGCTATAAGCCAAGTATGCAAGAAGGCGGCAAAGGTAAACAGGGTAAACTTGCGCTTTTCCTCGAAAGCCAAGATGCGGCCATCTACAATCTGGGCGATAATATCTGCGTCATGCCAAACGGGCATCTCATGGTTTCGGAAGATCAATATACCGATATCACGAATAATCATCTGCGGGGCGTTACACCCGATGGTAAAACCTACATATTCGGCAGGACCCGTATTCAGACCGAATTTGCAGGGGCATGTTTCTCGCCAGACGGGACGACGATGTTTGTAAATCTATATTCGCCGTCCACAACATTTACCATCACCGGTCCGTGGGACAGAGCCAAAAGCGCATAGTGTGGCTGGTCTGGCCGACCGACACCGTGACATCCGCCTTGCATCCCGTCGATATGACAAGGACAATCTGATGGTGAAGGTTCGGTATTGGTAATTGTGTTCATACAGAAAAATTTGGATTTACAATGGTTTCAGAGGCAGGGCTTTAGGCTATGAACGATATCATCGTTGCAGATGTTGGTGGAACCCATGCCCGCTTTGCAGTTGCACAGATGGAAGATGGTGGAATAGTGTCACTATCCTCACCCATGACACTGGCAACCGCCGACCATCCCAGTTTCGAGATTGCATGGAAGCTATTTGGCGAGAGCCTTCGCCGCCCCCTTCCCCGAGCCGCTGCCATTGCCGTTGCGGCCCCAATCAGAAACGATCTGATCAAGCTAACAAATAGCCCTTGGGTCGTTCAACCTTCCCAGGTTGCCGAGAAACTGGACCTCGACACATATCTATTGATCAATGACTTTGCCGCCGTTGCCCATGCTGTCGACTATGTTGATGACAGCCAACTGGTCCATGTTGCTGGTCCTCAATTGCCTCTTCCGCAATCCGGCATCATCAGCGTCATTGGACCTGGCACCGGCCTTGGCGTGGCTATATTGCTCCGTGACGGCAAGCAAACTCAGGTTCTTGCAACCGAGGCAGGTCATTGCGATTTTGCGCCGCTTGATGCGGTTGAGGATCGTATTCTGCAAAAGTTGCGAATCCGGCACGGGCGCGTTTCAGTGGAAGAAATTGTGTCCGGACCGGGGCTTCGGGCCATATATGAAACATTATCGGAAATGGAAAAACGTGCCATGCCAGCCGGTGATGACAAGACATTGTGGGCCATGGCATTGGAAGGCCGAGACAATATTGCCGCCGCCGCGCTTGATCGTTTCTTTCTGACATTGGGGTCGGTCGCCGGAGACATCGCGCTTGCACATGGGCCCGGGCCGGTTGTACTGGCCGGCGGATTAGGATTGCGGCTGGCTGATCACATTGCTGACTCCAGCTTTGCAGAGCGTTTCGTATCCAAAGGCCATTATCGCGGCTTGATGGAAAGCTTGACCGTCAAGTTAATTACGCATCCTGAACCCGGCTTGCTCGGCGCAGCGGTGGCATTTGCAAAACAACATGGCGAAGGGATCAAGAGATGACACCGACTGAACAGATCCTGTGATTGAAATCTACCATAGCTGTTATCGTGATCAATGAGATTGCACATACAAAACCGGTTGTCGCACTCGGCAACCCAGCATCATTCTCCGAAACGAACGTCGGCGCCGACTCACAATCCCATATTCTGACATAGAAGTGGGATTGTGGTCGATGGGCGCAACAGCGAACATCAGCTTCGTCAAAAAATTGAGTTATGCTGACCGCCATCAATGACGATATTCTGACCAACGATGAAGCGCGCCAAATCGCTGCATAGGAACGCTGCCATGGGCGCCAAATCATCAGCTTGCCCCGAAAAACCAGCGGGAATTTTGTTGTTCGCCACAAAATGCTCGCGGACAATTTCCGGATCAGGTTCGAGCCCGAACGCCTGAGCATAATGGCCCATAATTTCGGAAGCGCCTTCGGTCTGGAACATACCGGGCAGCAAATTATTCATGATAACACCATGCGGCGCGACTTCTCGTGAAACACTGGCGGTATAGTTGAGAAGTGCGGACCGTGCCGGCCCAGACATTAGCCGCCAGATCATAGGATTTTTGGCTGAGAAAGTGGCAATGTTGACAATCCTGCCCCAGCCTTTTTCTTTCATGACCGGGATGTAATTGCGCATAATCTCCATCGGACCAATTAAAGCTGTTTCGATAGATTCTCGCCACATTTCAGGGGTGACTTGCAAGAAGTCACCATTGGGCGGTGGCGGCTTGATGGTAATGGAAAGAATGTCAGGATCTGGGCAAGCGGCAAACAATGCTGCACGGCCTTCCTTTTTCGAGGAATCTGCGACAACCGGGGTCACCTTCGTCCCATATTGTTCGGAAATCTCCTTGGCGGCCTGAACCAGCCGTTCCTCACGTCTCGCGGTAATATAAAGCTCTACGCCAGCTTCCGCCAAACGCTCCGCCGTTGCCCGGCCCATTCCGGCGCTACCGCCAGCCATGATCGCTTTCTTGCCCTTAATCTGCAGATCCATCTCAATTCTCCTAATTCGGTCAAATAATATTACTGTTCGTTCCTCTTAGTCACGCCGCAATCCTGCTTCGTCCAAACGCCAACGCAGGGTATCAATCCGGTCCTGACCGAAAAACGGCTCTCCATCGAAAACCATTGTCGGTACGCCCCAATGCCCTCCTTGCTCGAGACGCTCATGGTTTTTCGCGATCTCTGCTTTTCCGTCATATTGCTCGAGGGCCATTTCCATATCAGCAATATCCAGGCCGGCCTTAGCGGCGGCACGCATCAGATGATCGCCTTTGTCCCAATCAACCGTCCCGCCCCACAGCAGTAACGCTACGTGATAGGCAAAATCGATACCTTTGCCGCGTCGTTCTGCCTCGATACCAAGTGTCGATAGTCTCCAGATATATGGCTGTTCTTCTGGAACTTCGAAAGTGTCCCTGTCTTGGACCACGGGATCGGGTTTGGGCCATGCCATCGGAAGCCCAAGAAACTTTGCGCGTCGATATGAATCCATCACAATATATTGCGGGCGTTTTTTGTCCGTTGCATCAAACACGGCCGCCTTGGCGCGCAAGGCGATTGGGAGCACGGGGCGCAAGACTACTGAAACGTCATAATCCTCGCGCAATCGCAAAAGATCCGGTGTGACAAGATAGGAATAGGGGCTTCTGAAAGACCAGAAAACGTCAATATTGTGCGACATGGTTATTTCTCCTCGACATTGGTTCAGGTTGCTCGATTCTGGTTGGTTGCCCAATCCGGGCTTGTCGAATCAAATTTATTTAGGTAATGATACCTATAGTTAGGTAATTTATACTAATTTGGCAATCGTTTTTTGGATTTCGGAAAGAGTAAGCTTTGATGAAAACACGCTCGGCCACAGCCATTCGGATATTGGAAGCCAGCCGCGAGCTTTTTAATGCCAAGGGATATGCCGCGACCTCAGTGACAGAGATCGCGACATCCCTGGGCATGTCCCAGGGCAATTTGACCTATCACTTCAAAACCAAGCGCGATCTCGCGATGCAGCTGGAAGCAGATGTCCTGCAAATGATGAAAACCCGTCGCGAAAACCGCAATCCCGGACCACTGGCCGAAGATTATGTCGAGCATTTGTTATTTGGAATGGAGCTGACCTGGAACAACCGGTTCCTGATGCGTGATCGGATGCAATATGCCGGTGCGCCCATTGGTCGCCGTCCAGATTCGGAGTTAATGGCAGATTTTTACGAGCTGACATCGCTATTGGTTCGGATCCGCGAACAGAATATGTTCACCAAGGACACCGCACCGGATATTGATGTGCTTGCAAAGTCACTCTGGATAGTGAGCCGCTACTGGATTGATTATCTGCGGGAACTGGAAGGTTTGACCGAGATTAGCTGGGCGGATCAAGAACGCGGGATACAGCACCATTTTGCGATACTGCTTCCCAGTTTGAAAACGTCTGCCAGACGTGAGTTCAAGGCCGGATTGGACCGAGCATCCAGCCATTCGAAAATTCGTGAAACTAGCAGTCACCATAAACTGGCGCATACAGCCCTCGGACCGCTGTTGCATGAACAGCCGGCGTCGCAGCCCGTGAAACAAAAAGGGGCAGAAAATGCAGAATAATATTGTGCAGGATGGCCATTATACCATCCATGGAATGTTCTGTTCCTACTTCACCAAGAAGTTGGAAACCTATTTCCGGGTAAAGGGAATTCCTTATAAATTTGTCGAGATGGATGCGCCCGGCTTTGCGCAGTCTTCGCAAAAAATGGGCGTGATGCAACTTCCTCTGGTCGAATGTCCGGATGGCAGCTGGATTTGCGATACCACTCCTATTATCCAAGAGTTTGAAGCCGACCCTTCTTTACTATCGCTTCGACCCAAAGACCCGTTCGCAGCATTTTGCAGCTACTTTCTGGAAGATTGTTTCGACGAATGGCTCTGGGCACCTGCCCTCTATTATCGCTGGGCATTCCCAATGGACGAAATCCGGCGGAGCGAAGAGTTTACTTATACAATCGCTGCCAACGGGTTTAAATTTCCTCGCTTCATATTGCGACGTATTTTGACCTTTCGCCAAAAGGCGGTGCACCTCAAAGCAAACGGTATCACCAGTCCCGCCCATGCGCGGCACATTGAACAGCTATATCTTGAACTACTCGACTTGTTGCAGCCGATTCTTAAAAAGCGTCCGTTTCTTTTCGGGGATCGTCCGTGTGAAGCAGATATTGGTCTGCAAGGTCCGGTATTCCCGCACTTCGCCAATGACCCGACTTCGCAAGAAATCATGCAGGTGCGCGCGCCTCATGTATTTCGCTGGGTCGCCCGGCTCTGGTCATCGCGGCCAGATGAACTCAGCGCTACCAATGAAATCGCTTCCGTCCCTGACAATCTGAAGCCACTCATACAAAAATTCGCAGGCGAGTATCTTCCCTATCTCATAGCGAACCGACAAGCGTTTCAGGCCGGCGAGGAGCGCACGCAATACACGCTAGGCGGTCTCAACTGGGATGTGGTGACAGCCCCTTATCGCGTCTATTGTCTAGCGCAATTGCAGCAACGTTTTCAGGCCCTGAGCCCGGCAGAGCAAAGCAAGTGCAGAGCGTTTGTTGGCGAAGATGCTGCCTCCATTTTAGACGGAGAAATTTTCTGCCCGCCCGAGATGCAAAATGTCACCGCAGCCAAACCTGCCAAACTGGCCGGAGACGAGGTAGTTTCCCGGCATTGGCAAAAAAAGTCTTGGTTTGAAAAATATCTCGAATCCTCAAGAATGGATAGCAAATCACAGCGCGTTCCGGAGACCAAGGAAGAGGGCACAGACTGGTTGCCAATCTACTTCGAACATCACCGCGCGCGGTAGTATGCAATTTTATTGCCCGCCATGGGGCTTTAAGATGTTTGAGCTAGCTCTCGATGGTCGCCAACTCTCTGTTTTTTCGTTTCTTCAACAAATATACTGCCATCCATGCTGAACCTGTGAACAACAGAGCGGTTAGTGGCCATCCCGGTCCCATCATGCCATCATATCCATATCGCCCAAGATAGATGGCCAGCGCCAAGATCAAGCCGGCAAGAATTGAAAATTGCCCACCAATTACCAAACGCTCCTTACCCCAAAAAAGCGCGAAGTTGATGCATAGCAACAACCCGATCCAGAATATCGCAACCAGGCCAATGCCGGTAACTTGACCAGTCAGGGCTGCGGCAAAGGTAATTATCAGCATGGCTGGCGTTCCCCAAATAACTGCTGACCATCCTGCCTCCAGTTTCGGCGCGGGCCTGCCGTTGGATCGTCGCTTGGCAAAATAGATACTTAATCCGCTGGCAACAATTACACACAAGGCGATTCCGAAAACAAGATAGGCCATCTTGACCGGCAAGCCGCCCCAATTTCCGAAATGGACATTATAAACAGCGCCGGTAATCTGCTGGCCGGCCGTACCATCCGAAATGCCAGTATTGCCTTGATAATTTCCAGCCGTATCAAAAGTATAATAGTCACCAAAAATCAGACGATCTGGATGCTCTGCAATCACTTGCACATGCTGACCAGCAGTTCCTGGGTCGTGCAGGATGAAATAGGCAACATTCAGGTCTGGGAATTTGTCCTCCATGTAACGAAGGGGCTTGGCGATTGCAGCAACCGGTGCGGCTGTCTCGTTAATGACCGGTTCCTCGCCGAACACCGGACTGAAGACGGCTTCTGTGTCGTTGCCAAATCCAGCCGCCGCGATGGCGAATGCCAATATGCTGGCCAAACCCAATATAGCTCCGGTTAGCGCATTGGAAAAATGAAACGGCAAGGTCCATACGCTTAGCCGGTTATGGAGATCGATCTTGGTTAGTCGACCCGCCCCTCTGCGAAAGGTAAATGCATCCCGAAATATCCTCGGGTGCGCAAGGAGACCGGACATCGATAGCCCTAGAAGCATCACACCCAATGCGCCAACAACGGTCAGTCCCAATATCTGCGGCATATGCAGATAATAATGAAGATCGAGCAGAAACTGTGTCCAAGGAAAGGTTTCTTGCCCCGCTATCGAACCGTCTTTTTTTGCAAAAAATGCCTGAGTGTCAGTGGTTATAACTGTTCTTGGTACATCAGACTTGGGAAAGTTCACATAAAGATGCGTCGTAGGTTTCTCTTCACTTTTAAAGACTGCCAAGGCAGCTTTTTCGGCTGCTTCTGGCGAGATAGACTGCATTTCTGGTGCATCAGGCTGCTCCCATCTTTGCAAATCATGATTGAAAACAGACAACGTACCAGTGACGGCCAATATATAGATTAGAGCGCCAAAAATCACTGCGATTAGGCTATGGGCTTCGAGCGATTTCGCAACGCGTTTTGCCGATGATTTGGATCTTTTTGGTTCAGCTTCCATAGTTCACCTATTGCAGCGCCGGAACGAGCAGCGCCGGTAGAATGGCAAAAGCGCAAAGCACTGCCGATTTAACAAGCGGCCGGCTGACATAGCCAGTGGCCACCGAGAAGGTCGCCCACAAGACAGGGAATAAAAACATCGAGACAGTGAGGTTGGCGGTATGCTCCGCATGAAATGCTCGCCCAACCATGAACGCGGCCGTTGAAATCGACATGGCCGCAAGACCGGAAACCAATATTAACAAGATGAAATTGTAACTTCTCATTGCCCAGACTTTTAAGCCTGATCGGGATTTCATCGCTTGCACTGGTTCTCGCTCAATGTTCCGGCGTTGTTTGACAGGACTGCGATAAGCAAGCACCGCAAGCACCGCTAGAACGATCAAGACAAAAGCGACAATGGCCTTGGCAGGCCCTTTGTCGACACCGCTGGTCTGTGACCAGCTGACCAGCGAAATTATCGCCAAAAGCCAGCCACCAAGAACAAGTTGCCATGATCTCGAGCGCTTGCTCCAGGCGATGTAAAGCAAGCCCACGCTGCCAATGGCGGTCGTTATCCCCAGCAAGGTCCATATCATCTCGGACATCGCGAACTAGAAATTAAACCCTAGTCGAAGAACGACTGTACGCCCTTCGCCGGGAAAGCAATCGCCGCGCGAGAGGCAAGTGCCGTAATATTCCGTGTCGAAAATATTTCTTGCATTGAGGGTGATTGAAAACGGATCGAAATCAAAGCCGATGACACCATCAAAAACGACATAGCCATCGGTTTCAACCAGATTTGGGGTTGGTGCAAAACCATTGGCTGCAAGAAACGCGGTGCCCGCGCTTTGATTGCCGCCGGCATATCTGACGCCGCCGCCCATAAGCAGTCCGTCAAGAGAACCCGATGACGGTTTCCAAGCGGCCCAAGCCGATGCTTGCGTTTTCGGAACGCTAGGAAAACGAACACCGTCAGGATCTTCAGTATCCAGATAACTAAATGCGGCATCAAAATGGAAGTCGCCCAAAGCTGCCTGCGCTTCAATTTCAAAACCGTTAATCTTGGCAACGCCTTCCTGTTGGGAGGCAGCGTTGGGTAGCCCCGCCGGGTTGGCCAGATTGGACTGTTCGATATCAAAATAGGACGCCGTGATATAGGTCCGCGTCCCGGGTGGTTGATATTTCAAACCGACTTCATATTGCTTGCCACGTTGCGGTTTGAGCGGTTGGTTGGTTGTTGGGTCAACACCGACAATCGCTTGGATTGATTCTGCATAGCTGGCATAGATGTTCAACCCGATTTCGGTCTTATAAAGTGCGCCAAAGCTCAAGCTCGTTGCGCTATCATTTTGCGTTGTCAGTCCATTGCCCGACTTGATATCATCAAAACGGACGCCAGCATTTAAAACAAGATTACCGACTGTGATCTGATCATTGAGGTAGAATCCCAACGTCTCCGTTTCGCTCTCACTGAAGGAACGAGCATTGTCGAAAACCGCCTGAGCCGGAATTTCTGCGCCCGAATAATCTGGGTTAAACAGATTGAACGTGGTGGGAAGGGCGTAAAGAAACGCCGCGTCGAGTGTGGTGTTTACATCCTGAAAATTCATGCCGGCAAGCACCTCATGCTGGATGCCTGCAGTGTTGAAATTTGCCCGGAAACGGGTGTCTACTGCAATTTGATCAGACGTTGCTGGTGCATCATACCAACTGCGACCAATAGCAGTGCCATCAGGCAAAGTCCGAGGGGTTCCATCGCCAAGAAATGAAACCCACGTCTGACGATAATCCGCTTTGCTGTCTCGATATCGCGCCGTGGTTTCAAATGCCAATATATCGTTAAACTGATGCTGCCCGAATAATGTGAAGGATATTGATTCTGTATCATATCGATTGAAACCTGGATCACCGACATAAAGCGATGGATCAACTTCCTGCGCAATCATTCCAGCACAGACATTGGCCTCTGAAATGGTCACGTCGCTGCTTGGGCATCCTGAAACGGCCAAGGGCAAGAATTGATGGGCCGTGTCACTATCTCGATCTGTATAATTGGCCAAAATTGTAATCGTAGTATCGCCCGTATCGAACGTCAGAGAGGGTGCAATAACGATGGCGTCGTCATTCACAAAATCCAGCTGAGTGCCGCTATCGCGATATAGCGCGACCAATCGCCCGGTCAATTTGCCGTCACCCGACAGGTCGATACCCAAATCAGTCGATAGTTGCTTCCGATCATTGGTTCCATATTCGACAACAATTTCTCGTTCCAGATTATCAGGTCCCGCCCGTTTGCTGACCGTATTCAGGATGCCGCCGGGAGACCCTTGACCATAGAGCACTGACGCAGGTCCTTTAAGAACTTCGACTTGCTCCAGCGTGTAAATATCTGATCGAGCATTATTGTAGAAACCAAATAGCACCTGGATATTGTCGAGATATTCAGGAACACTCAAACCACGGACTCGCGGGAAATCGCCGCGCGTAGAAAAGCCAAAAGTGTCTCCCACAACACCAGCGGTGTAGTTTAACGTATCATCGAGCGTCAGCGCGCCCTTTTCGATAAATTCGTCAGACGTAATAACGGATACAGAACGCGCCGTTTCCACAATAGGTGTTTCCGATTTTGTCGCGCCAAATGTAGCCAACTGGCCGGTTACAATAATGGTGTTCGGATCCCCGCTCTCATTCTCTACCTCCTGGGCAGAAGCAAGAGTGGGAACGGCTAAACAGCTAGTAGCCAGCAGAAGCTTACGAATCATTTTTGATACCCTCGTTAAATATCCATCAATTGACGGCCTGCTAGCCGATGATTATTTTTATGTAAATAAGAATCATTAGCATTTAAATTGTTATAAAAATCATCTTCCAACCACCTTCTGTGTGCACCTAAAACCCCAAATCTAGATTTCCGGTACCCTCTATCCTGAATTCGATCATTGAAGTGAGGCAGTGGCTGGTCGCGTGCAGCTGCACAATTTCCCTGAATTATGGTGGATAGAAGGTTTTTTATTTAATCGTTTGACACCATCGACCCATTGCCATTAGCAATATATATGCGATTCATTCTCATTAGCATTATTGCTTCAAAAGAATTAGGGTGGAGGACCTGTCATGAAACAAAGTGCTTCCGAGTTTACAAGACTGCTCAGCAGCACACCCTGCTTGGCTCATATTCCCGAAGCACAAGTTCGTATTGTCAGCGCCATGCGGTACACCATTTTGGCCCACCGCCAGAACAAGGACATTAAAGGCTGTCTAGTCGCGCATTTTGGTTGCCGGAAGGCAGCGCGCCGGTTCGCCCATATCCTAGAGACAATGGGTGACATCTGGCCCGAACCAGTGATGGTACATGCGCCTGATTGCCCTCAGACAACCTATGATGAAATGTTACTGCTCGATCTAGTAACGTCCGTTATTCAGAAAGAGCCTGCCCATTTTCATGGGCTGCTCTGCGACATGATTCCGGAAAAAGACTGCGAGCGACTGCATGTTGCCGTCTCCCGATTCCTAAAACTGTTCCGCGAGCAGAATGCATGATCTCCACACGCTTAGAACTATCCTACAGCTATAAAGGACCAATTGCTGATGTATGAATATATCGATCGTCCAATCCAAAAACTTGATTATCCCAGCCACTTTCTGGTCTGGAGCATGCGGCAGTGGGTCTTTGCCAATATGCACAAAAGATGCCCATGCGCGACGCTGGGACCGGCATTTACCAAATGGAAAATGATTGAAGCCCTGCCCGACTTTTCAATAGCAATGGCGCATCTGAATGAATCTGCTCAAGAACAGTTGGTTTTCGGGCAGCCAAATTGCAGCACTGTCCACGAGATTGAGGCCATCTTGCTGGCCGTTCATCGTGAGATATTTTCCGGTAATATCTCGAATGCACGAGGCATTGCAGAGAAACTGGTTATTGGCGAGGCAGTGGCGGGTTTCACTATCGCCCTCCAGCGCTATTGCGATCATGTTGCCGGATCACCTCTCAGCCTGGCACATCTTCCAATCAATACCGAACCGCACCGCGTCAGTAAAAAGTCATGAATATGGAAGTTCGCCCACCTTCCCGGATACCGGATGCAAAGGCGTTCAACACGGTTGAAGTCATCCGCGTCAAACATCGGCACGAACATCTTTTCAGCTTTAGCATAACGCGTCCGACCAGCTTCCGGTTTCGGTCAGGCGAGTTCACCATGTTGGGCATGCACGTTGAAGATAAACCGCTGATGCGCGCCTATTCTATTGCCAGCCCTGCCTATGCCGACGAGCTGGAATTCCTGTCCGTAAAAGTCCCTGATGGCCCGCTAACCTCCCAACTCCAGCGGATCAGGACCGGTGACCAGTTGTATCTCGGGCGTAAGCCTACAGGTACGCTGGTCGCCGACGCCTTGTTACCGGGGCGCCGATTGTTTCTTTTGGCCACTGGTACGGGGCTGGCTCCATTTCTCAGCATTGTCCGGGACCCGGAGATATATGAAGCCTATAGCCAGATCATATTGGTTCACAGCGCCATGATCGGGGGCAGACCGATACCGTGAATCATCAAGGCAGCGGAAACCCCTCCGGCTCCTGCACGCGACAATTCTTCGCTTGTTATTATGGCATGGAAGGCATCTGTTTCCTCGCCCGCTCCACCGACCGATTCCGGATATCCCATGCCAATCAATCCAGCTTTGGATGCCTTGGCATAAAGATCCCGTGGAATCCGTCCTGCTTCCTCCCATTGCTCGACATAGGGAATGATTTCCTGATCGACAAAGGCAAGTATGCTATCCCGCCAAAGCGCATGACTGTCATCCATCCACGGACAGGGCGGGCGCAGACTGTCAAAGCTGATTTCTTTATGTGCGGCCATTGGATACTCCTTGGAAGTTATGTTTGGACCTGCGCGGCCTGACCCTGCGGTTTGGGCGCCGATGCCAGCGGCCAGATCAATTGCTCTGCTACACTCGTATCAGGAAGGTTTTCCACACCAAATTCTTCGGGATATTGTCGCGTGATTTTGGCTGTGCCAAACAGCACGTCCCAGAAGAACAGCAGGTTTCCATAGTTGCCTTTGTAGTTGGTCACCCCGTCGGACTGGTGCTTGCCATGATGAGCACTGTGGGTTGCCGGTGTCGATATGGTCCGTTCAACCAGCCACATAATGGGTGACAACCATTTGATCTTATAGAGCGGTTTGTCCCAACGCACGTCGCTGTGCGCACCAAAAATCACAGGCATCTTGATCAGCATATAGATGATATAAACCCAACCACCGCCTAGAAATGTGAGGGCTCCCGAGAACCAGAGGCCAGGCATCAGTAGATAGTAGAAAAAATTGTTTCGATATGTGACCCGGATTGAAAGATACGGCGCATTGTGATGTGGGCGATGCAGCTTGTAAAGCCACGGAACAGAATGAGATGTTCGGTGCCACCAATATTGGGTCATGTCATCAAAGAACAGGAACAATCCGAATACCGCCAATAAGGGCCACGTCAACAACATGTCGGCAGACTGTGGAACCAGAAATGCCGCCACGGCAAAACCGCCGCCAAATGCAAGAGGCTGCGCGATAGTAGAGACCGCCACCGTCGAAGTCAGTTCGACGATCACATCCTTGTACGTTTGCCCCGGTTTTTTGAAAAAGTTAGTCAAGACAATTTCGAGGACAACAAAGCCCAAAAATATCGACAGTAAGATTAGTAGTTCCGGTTTCATGTCATCCACTCCCGTCGGATTCTCTTTTTCTTGAGAACCAGGTAGCAGTTCACGTTGCCTATGAATGTCAAATATTATACATTTATAAAATGGCCAATCTGTTGCAAATGAATTCACTGCCAATTTGGGACTTTTTTGACAACAGTCTTGCAGACAAGATCCGCAGAATTTCAAACGTCATGTTCTACGCAGAAGGTCAGTTAATCCATAGTCGCGGCGATCAAAATCCGAGCTTTTCCATTGTCAAATCCGGTTCGGCCCACGCCGGTATTTTTGGCGAAGATGGTCAGTTTGTCATGACCACCATATTGCGCCCCGGCCAGACTTTTGGCGAATTCACACTTTTTGCTGATCTGCCACGAACACACGATATCACCGCATTTGATCGAACAGAGATCTACGACCTTTCGGAGAGGAAATTCTTCGCACTATATGACGAAGAACCGGCATTCGCGCGTGCGCTATTTTCAAGTCATTTGAAACGCACCCATAACCTGCTGGAACTCCTGGATGCCATGCGAAGACTTCCTTTACGAGAGCGGACCGCAAAAATCCTGATCAATCTTTTAAGCGCGAACGAAACCTATAATGTGATCGAATGCCGCCAAAGCGATCTTGCGGCGACCCTGGGCGTGACCAGGGCATCGCTAAACAAGGCGCTGCAGCAACTGGTGGAACTGGAATTAATTGAGCTTGGATACGGGAAAATTAAAATATCCAAAAAACGTAAACTTAGCGCGTGGGTAACCGAAAATTGTACACAGGTCGGTTTGTAGCTCTGATTGAATTTGGCGTTCTATGTCCGCATTTGGGTTCGTAGCGGACATCAGTGGCTTCCCTGCTCCGACAGTTGCAGCCCCTGTTTTCTCAAATTAATTCCCTATTGTCTTCGTCAGGAAACTTATCTCCCGACAACGCCACGACGCCGGATATATAGAGAAATAGGTCATCAAAATCTCCCGAAATATAGCAGTTTTTCCTGTAAATCCCCGTAGAACAGGAAAACGGGTGCAGCAACCAGTTCGCGCAAGACGGCAACCGTCACCACTTTCTATTTTTCGATATAAATCAGTAAATTAAATTGGTCATATCTGGCAATATATCTCAGTATTGTAACATTCCTGATTTGGTCGCAATGCGCAGCAGTTTGCGTGACAGTTTCAGGAAAAATCACTGACTATGATCCGTAGCCGTAGCGATCAATCCATGGAGTCAGGGTTGGCAAAATCGGGGCCAGCTTGTCCCGGTAACCCGTCCAGCGACCGCTGGCACGCTGGTAGATCGGCTCTGTCACTTGCGAATAGCTGGCCGTTGTTATCAGTCCACGCGACTTGGCGGTCCGGCTGTGGTCCAGCACAGCGTCGTCCCATTTCAGATCAAGGAAATCGAACAAAGGGCGGGTTTCGGCGCTGACATCCTCGACCAGACGTTCATAGACAACCGGATGGACGCTTGACGGGAATAGCGCGAGCGAAGCCTCCCAGTGCTGGAAGACCAGATCGTACAGTTCAGCGGCATCTGCTAGACGGAGAAAATTGGCCATGGCTGAATTGAGCCGAAAATTGGCCATGAAACAGCTGAGAACCACGTCGCAAGGATGACGCAAAGCGAGAATGATCTTTGACTTTGGGAACAGGCACCGAATCAGAGGAAGCCGGTAGAGAAATAATGGTGACTTATCCACCAGCAACTGGCCCGGTGTGACCGGCTGGACCTTATTAACCTCGGTGAAATAGTGGTCACGGGCCTTTGCTACCGCATGGCTGTCCATACCGGGTAGCGCCGCCAGACCACCCAGAGCGTCCTCGACATGATTGAGCGGCGGCTGCTCTTCCATCACTATAGTCCTGGGATGACCCATCAGGATGGTGTCGAGCAAGGTGGTTCCTGACCGAGGGAAGCCGACCAAAAAAACCGGATCGGGCCGGTCGTCAGTAACTTTTATCTTGTGCCAGGAATCGCGCCACTGCGGGGTGAGTAAGGCGATCTCCTCCGCCAATTGTTTGCGCAATTCCCTCGCACGATCCAGTGGTTCGGTAGGGTTGTCCTCATAGGCGAGCCTATTGGCCTCGGTATAAACTGCGAAAGCCTCATCGGGTCGGCCCAGCCGGTCCAACAGCGTGGCGCGCGCGTGTGTGGTACGGATCGGCTCCACATCCGCTGGCACCGCATCAAGCTTGACCAGTGCTTCTTCAAACTGCTTCGCCCGCCGCATCGCCAGCGCTTCGATATAGGATAATGGCTCTGACGCGATTCCATTTTTGCGAGCCAGCGCGATGAGAGGTGCGAACTCTTCCTCGCGATTGGTATGCTCATATTGTATGGCGAGACCAAGATAGGCGTCGAGCTCTTTGGGATTGATTGCAATCGTCCGCTTGTAAGCGCGCTCGGCCTCTTCCGTCCGCCGCAATACGCCATATTCTATCCCCAACTTCAACTGGATATCGGCAGAATTCGGATCGCGCTCCGCTGCCGTCATCAACGCCAAAACAGCCTCTTCCTGCTTGAGCTGTGTTTTATAAAATATGTAGAGTTGATGCGGCAGATGGGTGTCTTCCGGAAATTCGTCAATCGCCTTGATCAGCTCCGCTTCTGCCTGTTCTGGAAGGTCAAGCGCTTCCAACGCGGAAACCAGATTGAGCCTGGTCGGCGCTGCTGTGGAATCAATTTCGATCGCTCGCCGCAAGGCGGTTACCGCACCTTGATGGTCGCCCATTGCAGATCGAGCGTTGCCAAGGTTATTCCAGCATTCGAAATCATCAGGTTGTTTCGCAATGACGAACTCATAAGCGTCAACCGCTGTTGCAAACTCTTCAAGTTTCTGTGCGAGAAACCCGCGAAAGCGGCCGACTCTCAGGCTGTCATCTTTGTGCATCAGTTGGACAGTTGCCACCACCAGAGCGTCAGCGTCGCGCTCCTGATCCATCAAGATCGATATCAAATTGCAAGCGATTGTGATGTCGTGCGGGCGAAGCGCGTGCCCTTGCGAAAGATGCTCTGTGGCCTGCGGCAAATCGCCTTGACGCGCGCAAACCATACCAAGAAAGCCATGATAAGCAGCTGCATCACCCAACCCGTCATTGAGAGCCTCTTGTGCAATTGTCCTTGCCCGAGCAAAATTGCCCTGCCTCGCTGCTTGAACAGCTTGGTTCAACAGATTGTTGCCATCTGACGTGTTGGAGGATTGTCCGGCCATATCTTACTCTCGCTCTACCTAATAATAGGCCGACGGCAGGCGTGCCAGCCGTAAAAAAATGGAGAGCTCCCGTCCCGAAGCTCTCCAATATCATAGATTAGCCCGGCTTTAAAAGTCGAGCGTAACGCCAGCAAAAAGGTAGCGCCCAAGTGCGTCATATGTTGCCGGGTAGGTGTTACCGTTACACGGACCTGTCGGACACAGATTCGGTGTTCCACCGCCGCCCGAGGTTACCAACGGCGGTTCCTTGTCGAACAGGTTGTTTACCCCGAGACGGAACTGGAAGGTCTCCTCAAGATTAAACGTAAGCGTCGCGTCAATATAATTAACCGCTGAAATCCGGGCGCCTGGTCCGGCCTGGTCTGTCAGGCCACCGGGGTTCAATGCAGCAAAAGACGAAACCGTTTCGGCCGTCACCTTGCCGACATATCGCCATTGAGCTGAGATACCGATACCAGAGTCCATATTCAGCGACACACGAGCCTTGTGGCGCCAGCGGGGAAGCGGAGCGCCTGCGTTCGATGTTCCGCCAACACTGCAAGTAGGTCCGTAGAGACCGGCACAGTCGAAGGAAACACGGCTTCCGTCGGCATTGGTGAGACCATTTTCAATCTCGTACGAGTCGAGATAAGTACCGTTCATCGAAAAGGCGATCGTACCAAAGCTAACGGGCAGAGAGTAGTTACCCGCAACTTCAATGCCCGAGGTTTGCAGACTGCCGACATTATTCGGCAGGTCGGTGGTGAATCCGCCCGGTGTCAGCCAGAGCGAACCTGCCGCATCGCGATTGACGAGCGCGCATGATTCAGGTGTGAACGTCGCCGAAGCATTGGTAACGCAGTTATTGAGGACTGCATCGACACCGAAGGTACGGATCGCATCGTCCACTTTGATGTTGAAATAGTCGATGGTCAGCGACAATCTCGGGACGAAACTCGGCTGAATAACCACGCCAGCGGTCCAGGTCTTGGCTGTTTCAGGTTGCAGATCCGCATTGCCGCCAAGCAGGCCGTTATATTGTCCAGCCGGATTTGGCGTTACGCCTTGGCCGACGACCAGGCCCTGCGCAAGACAACCAAAGTCGGTGGCGGAGATGGTAATACCCGAGCACGGGTCATTGGAACCACTCAGCCCGACAGCCGGCGTCCGGAACAATTCCTGAATATTCGGTGCCCGGACGGCTTGATTGTAGACCGCGCGAAAGCGAATGTCAGGAACCGGAGCCAGTTCGGCACCAATCTTGAACGTGTCAGTATTATAGGTCCGGTCCGCACTGGTTTCATAATGGGATCGACGATAGCCGGCATTGATCTCAAACAGGTCTACAAACCCGTTCTCGACAATCGGTATCTGCGTCTCGGCAAAAAATTCCAGAACGTCAAAGCTACCCGAAATTGGCAAGGTTGCACCGCCCTGACCACTTAAATCCCCGGTGGCAAACGCGGTGTCTACCTCAAGGTCAAGCGTCTCCTTGCGCCACTCACCCCCGACGTTAAGCCGCACCCCATTTTCAGCCCATGGAAGAATCACACCATAGTTGGTAAGGTCACCCGTGAACGAGACGTTGGCAACTTGCTCGGTCGTTTCACCAGTCTGGAAGCCGGATACATTCAGATAGTTTACAGCCGCCTGACTCGCTCCGCCTTCACCGGCAAACAGGTCATAGGGGACACAGTTCGTATCACCGGCAGTGATCAGCGAACGACAGACAACCTGTCCGAATGTCGCGCTTCCCGGACGGTTATCGGTCACCGCATCAAGCGCACGGGTCAAACGAGCTATTGAGAACTCGTTGTCATAGACTTGCGAATATTCCACCTTACCATATTGGTAGTAAGCGTCGTAGCTCCACACGTCGGAAATATCGCCATTCGCGCCGATGACGCCGCGATATGTCGTGTGCCCGAGATTTGAACGACGCGGACCTCCTTCGGTATTGCGACGAAGGGTCAGCGCATAACCCTGATTATAGGTTCCTCCCTGGCCATCCTGAAAGTCGATGGGGGCAGCGGTCGGATCAGGATTAAACGGAGCCGTGGTCGCGGCCGGGAACGTGCCGACGAAACCGCTGATCAGATTGTCAGCATCACAGATCACCGCAAATTGCTCAGCCGACATCAGCGGATTGTCGCAGTTCAAAGTCAAGGTATTACCAAAATTACCCGACGGAGCGATTTGAGCTACCGTCTGATTATCCATGAACTGGAATTCCATATATGGTCGGAATGAATCGCTAACTTCATATTTCACAAAGGCGCCGCCAGTGAAACGTTCATCGGGCCGTTGGAAGTTGTTGAAAGGCGCAAAGTTGAAGACGCCAGCGCCGGGCACCAATCCGCGATTTGGTGCGAAAGTATAGAATGTCGATGTTCCAGTGGTAACGGCTGTATCGAACACCAGAATATTGCCATTCGGGGTTGTTGCCGAACCACCACAGCGATTGGCCCCGCCAGCGACATTTTGCAGAACGCAGGCGCTGAAGTCGCGCTCAGCCTGAGTGACGGCTTTGATCCTACGATAGCCACCATAGACCATGAAATGGCCGCGATCATCATCGAATTTTGAACCGAAGGCGATTGTGGCATCAATTGATCCCCCGTCAACGGTATTGCCGTCCGGGAAAGGAAAACCTCGGGCATCTAGGAACGGTCGGATGAATTGGTTGTTATTATTATGTTGGTAGAGGCCATATTGGGCATCGACCCGAAATCCTTCAAATTCGTCATCGATGATGAAATTGACAACACCGGCCACAGCGTCTGCGCCGTAAACCGAAGACGCGCCGCCGGTCAGTACTTCAACCCGTTTCAGCATGGCGGCGGGAATGATGTTGATGTCGGCTGCCGACCCGCTTGCAGGTGAGGGATCGCCAGGTACAATCCGACGCCCGTTGATTAGGGCGAGTGTCCGGGTAGAACCGAGGCCACGAAGATCGACCGTTGCGGTTCCGTCGGCGCCATTGGCGAGTCCCGACGCCTGACTCGCCGCAACCGCAGGCAGGGAGTTGAGGATATCCTCGATGCGGGTTGTGCCCTGTAGCTTGATATCTTCGTTCCCCACCACGGTCACAGGCGACGGCGATTCAACGCCCGGGCGCGCAATACGTGACCCGGTAACAACAATCAGAGTGTCATTATCCTCCGTTGTTGCATCGGCCGTACCGACGTCCTGATTTTCAGTGTCTGTGGTCTGTGCAAATGCCGGAGTTGTAGCCAGTGCAAGGCAAAGGGCCAATGGAGCGGTGGTGGATTTTAGTGTAAAAAAGCGTGTATTCTTCATGGGTCTAGCCTTTCAAGCAAGACCTCGATGACCGGCTGCTCAGCCGCATCGGAGGTCCGTTATGAAAGCTGCCCTTACAGCTTCGTTGGTGGACGCTAGTTAACTGGAATGATGTCTCGAGGCAAGAAAACGGAAACATCTGCACACAATATATTTTACATTTGTAGCCTTTTTGCAACAGTAGTGGCGCGGAGATGCTGTCCCGTCTTGCTGGGCACGACCACTATTTCTTTCCGATATCTTTAGTTCTATTCCGTTCTCTTTTAATGCGGCGCTGGCGGCGCTTTGCTACCAAAGATGCGGCTTCCTTTGGGGCATAATACATTCTTCCCTCCCCCACGGCGCGCGCTTGGACGATCAATCCTTCGGGCATGATATGCAAGCGCTCCAGATCAGCACTAATAAGGCGGCCTCGGAATACGAACCCCTCAAGCGGTTCTGCCTTTAGCCATTGGTCGGCTTTTTCCAGGCCATCATCATAGTCTTTTGAAAAATCATAAGCGATCTTGCGGATAAATTCTCTGTCGATTTCGTCTTTGCTGACCACGCCAACCAGTTTGTTGAACAACCGGCTATTGGTGCGACTAATCACGGACAGATTGGAAATTCCAATAATCTTGTTGGCAAGGTCCAATCGCGGCCTTGCCAATATCCAGATTTTGCCTTCGACATCACCAAGCCAGCTTATGGGTTCCTCGATGGTAAGGCCTATCCCTATAGCAATCTTGCCGCCGACAGCACCAAAAACCTCAACATCGTTAAAACGGGCCTGAACCTGCTTTCCGTCTTCCATTTTAACAGTTTGAAATTCTCCAAGCTGCAATGCTTTTTCAATTGGCTTTTGAAACACGGAATAGGGGATGTGGAAAGGAACATGGACCCGGATTCCCTCCGGCGGGAGCGTCTTCATGAGGTTGGGAAGCGGCGTCACGTCGGGATCCTTTGGTCGACTGCCAAAAATCGTTTGTGTTTGCGCCCGTGCGGCAAGATTGACGATCAGACGGCGGCCACGAACTGTATATCCGGCAAAGCCAATTTGCTGCGGCGTAAAGCGCACCCAAATTTCTGGATCGGACTTGGCCCGAGCCGATGTGAAGCCCTCTGCCCAAATGGCTTGCGCCTTTTTCCGCGCATTTAAACTCCGGATGAGCTGCGGCAACCGCCTCTCAATCTGCGCTGCAATTTTTCTGATTTCTGGATCAACACGCGATGAAAATTCAATCCGCTGGTCCAGAAAATCAATGCCGATCTTTGTGCCCCAGTCATAATCAACATCAACTTTCGCGGACGGTTGCCAATTTTGGCTTAAGGATAGCTTTACGCCCATCGTCACCAATACCGAACCTGTAGCCGTTTCGCGCTTCACAATACCGCCAATATTCTGCGCTTGAATGCGCGTACTGACGGGAATGGAAATTTTAAGATACTCACCCGAACCGGTAAGGCGAATGCGTCCGCGTTCCACCTTGCCGACCAGGCGGCATGATATATCTGGAATCAGCTTTGATTTTGTTTTGAGGCATATTTTCTGGGGTTCATTGATATCTGCCAACCGCCAAGGCACATCCCGGTTCAAACTGTCTTCAAAAATCTGCAAGCTACCGCTGACGGGAATGAAGATGGTTGATGTCTGGTCTTCCAGACGCACTTCCGCTTTAGTTCTCGTCGGCTCAGGCGCAGATAGCGGTTCGTCCAATCCAGACAAAAAGGCCCCAATTGCAAGGATGATCATTATCAGGACAATGCCAAAACAGCCGACGCCGATCTTGAACTTTCGACTTGAGAGATTGGGCATAGCTAGTCTCTGTCCTCGCAAATCAGATCGAACCTAATGCGTATTTTCCTGAGCGGCTCTCAATCTAATGATAAACTCAATCAAAAATGCTGTTGTAAGACTGAATAAGATCAGGCCGTTTGCGGCCATAAGCCCGGACAATAGCCGCCATTCTGGTCCGATCACAATGTCACCAAATCCCAAAGTTGTGAACGAAACGACAGAAAAATAGAGCGACGTCTCCAAATTATTGAACTGACCCAAAAGTAAAAACAGGCCTGCCCAGAGCCATACTGCGATACTAAGCGCAACCAGCATCCATAGAACCATCGCGGTCAATGAAATCATGAGTTTTAGTACTTTACGACCGGAGACTAGCCATTTCCCGGCATGTGTCAGCCCAATAGTCGCACCGCCAACAAAGCCGGCTGCAATGGCAACGGTTAGGCAGATCAATACGGACCCAATTAGCAGTTGTGTAAACATAAGCCCCTACTCATATTCTTCTGATTGTTGCCGGAGAAATTCAAATCAGGCAAGTTGTCCGCATAATCTATCCGGCGCGACTGCGTTGCGTTGTTATCCGACAGAAGGGCAGACATGCGATTTTCTCAAAAAATCAACACCTGTAAGCTTCATTGATATTATAAAATCATTTTGGAGCTCAAGGTAAGTAGCTAAATTCCCCCAAAGACAGTGCCCGTAATGCGGCTGTGACGCGGTTATCAACACCGAGCTTTCGGTAAGATCGTTCCAGATGGGTTATCACGGTGCTTTCTGCGATATCCAGTATTTCGGCAACGACACCATTGCTTTTTCCCTGCGCGACCCAGGATAGAACCTCTTGCTCTCTTGGTGATAATTTTAGCGAGCGAGGCAATTCAACCTGCAAGAGCTCGCAATATAGCAGATGCGCAGATTGACAGCAGCTTTGCAGCAAAGCGATATCGCCATCATCCATATCCGGTCTGGTTTTGCCAAAACCTAAAGACACATAGCCGTTTCGTCCGTTGGGGCCGAATACGGGCAACATCAATCCTTCATCCACAGCAGCGGAGGCGGCTTCAAGATATTCCATTTCTTCCCGGCGCGGAGGTGAAGCATATTCCAATTCCCGCCACCAATAGGCCCTTGTTCCAGACATAACCTGCCGGATAGACGGGTCGACCCCGATTAAGTTTTGTGACTCAAACCAGTCTACCAACTCCTTGGGAAAGCCAACGGATATGACATTCACTGCTACGCCGTCCGAAGACCCCAATTGCGGCAGATGATGATAGGCCACGGCCTTCAGGCGAAACAGCTTCGCATAACGTAGACACAAAATGTTGAGGCTGCCGAATGACTGGCATCGCAGCAAGTCTGAGTGAAACGACGCCACAAGCTCGGCCGCCGATTTTGCAGGAAGGTTTCGCGTGGAATACATCAGGCTAATCTAAACCAGTTTTTCCAGCAATTATAATAGATTGTTCCTCGACGCAGTCTGACGGAACAAGCCGGGCTCAGCCATTGGTCGTAAAATCCAAGCTGACTACCGATTTACGCTATGTGTCTTTCTAGAAAAAGAAACATGGATTAGCGGGACATCTGCGCACCCATATCCATGTTTTCAAAAGCCGTGTCCTAAACCTACAGGACAATAAAAACCCAATCATAGTGCTACGTAAAACTTCCCATCACCGTGAAGCGTCAAACCATCGATGTAAAGATAAGCCGCGAAAGCGACCTAATCACACTACGAAGACAGCAAACAGGAAGGATTGAAATGTCGTCCTACAAGAGAATTTGTGCAGGTTTAGCAGTTTCGTTCCTCTCCGTCAGTTTAGCTGCCTGCGGAACCGCCACCAAATCCGTTCAAAATTATAATCCATCGGTCAGCTTGCGCGGATTGACGCAGGACCGAAGTGCCGAGCCAACTTTGGTCTATACGCGGCCCGGTGCGCCCAATCTTGGCAATTATGACAGCTTCATCATTGATCCGGTGCGGGTCAGCTATCGGGATGGCAGTATCAAAGGGCTCGACAAAGAGCAGGTGCGGAAGATGCAGCGTAAATTTCGCGCTGAGTTGATCGCTGAACTAATTTCTTCAGATTATAATGTCGTCAAAAAACCTGGCAAGAAAACCATGCGGATCAGCATGACGATTGCTAATCTGAAAGCGCCTTCAGCGGCCTTGAATGTATCCAACGTTGTTCTGCCATTTTCATTAAGTGTTGGTGAAGTGACCGTTGAAGGGGTTTTCCGCCAGTCGGCCAAGAACCGTATTGATGCCGTAGTGGTCAACCGCGCGCAGGGACAACGGCTGATGAATAAAAAGCCATGGTCAACTTGGGCGGATGCGGAACAATCTTTCAAAGAATGGGCAAAAGGTATTCGCAAAGCGGTCGATCGGGCGCATGGCAAGTAACCACTTGTTATGATAGTTCTATTCGTCGCAATCGACTCGACGAACAAGAAAATTGAATTCTAAGTTCAAATCGAAAGGGGATAACATGAAGCGTTATCGATATTTAGGAATTGCACTGGTGCCGGCACTGATGCTTACCGGCATACAACCGGTTGCGGCACAGGATCGCTATAGATATTGCCAGCAGCGGGCTTCCGAATTTTCAGGATATAACGGGCGCGTACCCGATCGTTACCTTCCGGGCGGCGCGCTGGAAGGAGCAGCCAAAGGCGCTGTGACCTCTGGTATCGGCGGTTTGATCTTTGAAAAGAACAAGAAAAAGCGGAAGCGCAATGTTCGGCGAGGCGCTGCGATTGGAGCGCTGGTTGGTGCGATCAAGCGCGGTAATGCCAAGAAAAAGCAGAACCGGACCGCCCGTAATTATCGACTTGAATTAGACGCATGCATGCGCGGAGGATATTAATGACCCATTTTACAAACAAACTATTCGCTAAATCGGCCATTCTCGGTCTGACTTCAGTTGCCTTGATGAGCACGTCCGCGGTGGCTCAAGACGAGGGCTTAGCACCCGCCACTCCGGTGGACTTGAAAGAGGTAAGCTGTTGGGATGTCGTCACATTGAACGAAGATGACCGGGCTTCCGTCATGACGTTGCTATACGGCTATTCTATCGCACAAAAAGGTAGCTCCGTAATATCACCAGAAGCCGTTCAAGTGGCGATTGTCTTGACGATGACGGAATGTGTCGAGAAACCCGATACAAAAGTGCATGATCTATTGCTGGAAAAAATGAATCGCTAAAGAGGCTGGCATCGTTGCCATCCGACCGAAGGGAAGAAGCCATCCGATTTTCTCAAAAAATCGCCGCCTTTAAGATTGTAATTGGGTTAAGCGCTGGTCTTATTTTATCATCCTGCTCCGGCGGGGACGTTGAAGAAGCTGAAATTGTGCGCCCGGCAAAGCTGCATGTCGTCAAGGCTTCTGCGGATCGGTTTGATGCAAGCTTCCCGGCCATTATCGAGGCAGGCTCATCATCTACGTTGACGTTCCAAGTCGGCGGCTTGCTGAAAAGCCTGCCGGTGCTTGAAGGACAGCCTGTTCGCAAAGGGGCTGTCATCGGTCGCCTTGATCAACGCCGCTATCAAAATGCGGTCAATTCGGCTCGGGCGCAATATGCGACGGCAGAATCGGAATATCAAAGCGCTGCTAGGCTTTTGGAAGAAGACGCAATTGCAAGAATTGTTGTCGAACAGCGGCGAGCGCAGCGGGACGTGGCGCGAGCGAGTCTCGACAGTGCTCAAAAAGATCTGAGCGACACGGTTTTGCGAGCCCCCTTCTCTGGCGTGGTGGCGGTCAAACATGCGACGCAATTTGAAAATATTCAGGCCCAAGCAGATGTGGTGACATTGCAATCGGTCGGCAGGGTTGAAGCGGTGGTAAGTGTGCCTGCCAGCGTTGTGGCGGCTTTGGGCAATGATCCACAAGACGTTACCGAGGAATATGTAGTTCTAAACTCCGCGCCCGATCTCAAAATCCCCGGAACATTTAGATCAGCGACAACGCAAGCAGATACCCAATCCCAAACATTCAAAGTCAAATTTTCCTTCACGCCGCCGCGTAACATGACTGTATTGCCTGGCATGACCGGCACGGTCTTTGGCAGCAGGTCGCTGGTAGAAGGCGAAGGCGCAACGCATATATCGGTGCCGCTCGGCTCCATCCAAGCCAATGGCAAGGACCGATTTGTCTGGGTTGTCGACAAGAAAACGATGAAGGTCAAAAAGCGTAAAATATTGGTGGATAAGGATGTCGGCGAAGAGATTGCCGTGAGAAGCGGATTGAAGGCCGGAGAAACGATTGTTGCTGCGGGCGCTGCCTATCTCCAAGAGGGGATGAAAATTCGTCCCTATAAGCCGTAAGCGGCGCGCATCATGGACCTTGCAGAGTTTTCGATTAAAAACCGGCTGATTTGTTTCATTGTCATCGCGCTTGCCTTGGTTGGCGGCTGGTATAGCTTTCAAAATATCGCGCGTTTTGAAGATCCGGAATTCACAATCCGGACCGCACAGGTGGTCACCACTTATCCGGGGGCGACGCCCGAAGAGGTTGCCAATGAAGTGACCGAAGCACTGGAAAGTTCCATTCAGCAGCTTCAGGAAGTGGAAGAAATTCGATCGGTTTCGTCAGCGGGCCGTTCGGAAATCAGCGTTGATATCCTATACAAGTTTTCGCCGGAAAAGGCCGATCTTCAGCTGATCTGGACCAAGCTGCGAAACAAGGTCAACGACGCTCAATCACGGCTCCCACCCGGCGTCGAAGCATCTGTAGTCAATGATGATTTTGGTGATGTTTACGGGCTTTATTATCTCGTGACGGGTGACGGTTATACCTCTGCAGAGCTGTATAAATATATCCGGTCCCTGCGTACCGATCTGCTTTCGGTTGATGACGTCGCCAAGGTGCAACCATTGGGGATGCAGCAAGAAGCCATTTACGTCGAAATTTCCCGCGAGCGCGCCAATGCTTTGGGGTTATCAGTTGATCAGATTTATGGCGACCTTGCCCAACAAAATTCGGTCACACCTGCAGGTGATATAAAACTTGGGAACCGGCGCTTGAAATTCCAGCCGACCGGCCAGATTGATTCCGTCGAAGCAATCGGCAATCTGGTTATTTCCACCGCCTCTTCCGGGACGATTGTAACGCTGCGAGATGTCGCGACAGTCACCCGCGACTATCAAGATCCGACCAGCTTCATTGTCCGCTATAACGGAAAACCCGCCATCGCCATTGGCATTTCCAATATTTCCGGAGCGAATGTCGCCAAAATGGGGGCAGCAATTGATGCCAAGCTGGAAGAAACCAAGAGCTTGCGGCCTATTGGTGTCGAGATTCATGAATATTATCATCAGGGCAAGATTGTTGAAACGGCGGTTGCCGATTTCGCGTTAAATGTGCTTGCGGCTCTTATCATTGTTTTGGTCACGCTTTTCTTCTTCATGGGGCTGCGATCAGCGGTCGTTATCGGGTCCGTGCTTGTGCTGACAATCGCGGCAACTCTGGCGACCATGTATGTGATCAATATTCCCATGCACCGGATTTCTCTGGGCGCACTTATTATAGCGCTCGGTATGCTCGTGGACAATGCGATTGTGGTTACCGAAGGGATATTGGTGGGTACCCAACAGGGCCGAAAGAAGCTCGATATCGCCAAGGAAATTGTGAAGCGCACGAAATGGCCGTTACTCGGTGGCACATTGGTTGGTATTATTGCCTTCGCACCAATTGGCTTTGCCCCAGGTAGCACCGCAGAATTTACGGGCGACCTGTTTTGGGTCGTGATGGTGTCCCTGCTGTACAGCTGGATTTTTGCGATCACCGCCGTGCCGTTGTTTGCCGACATACTCTTTGCCGAGTCCGATGACGCGCCGGTCGAAGAGAAACCCGAGCATCCGTTTTTCGTCCGCTACAAGAATTTCATGCGACAGGTTTTGTCGAAATCGAAGCTCGCGATCATCACTGTAGTGGCGCTGTTCGTCCTGTCAGTTCTGGGTTTCAGCTATGTCACTCCGGGCTTTTTCCCACCCTCTACCAGTCCGCAAATTGTTGTGGATTTCAATCTGCCCGAAGGCACAGACATTACTGAGACCGATGCCAAGATAAAACGGCTCGAAAAATATCTGATGAAGCAAGAGGGCATCAAGGACGTGCAGTCATTGGTCGGCATGGGCACATTGCGCTACATGTTGGTTTACGGCCCAGAATCGCCCAGTTCAGCTTATGGTCAATTCCTGATCAAGACCGATGACTATGATGTGATCAAGAAACTGCTTCCTAAATTGCAAACGCATATCGACGCCAATTATCCCGACGCGCAAGCCAAGGTTTGGCAATTCCAATTGGGGCCCGGCGGCGGCTCAAAAGTTGAAGCTGAGTTTTCGGGACCTGATCCAGTGGTACTCAGAGAATTAGCCAATAAAGCCAAAGCGGTCATGGCTGCTGATGGCGGCGCTATCTCGATCAAGGATGACTGGCGGCAACCGGTCAGCGTGATTGAACCGACTTATGATGCGGATAGCGGCAGGCGGCTTGGCGTATCACGGGAAGATCTCGCTAATGCGCTCCGGACAAATTTCTCTGGCCGGAATGTCGGTGTTTATCGAGAGGATGATCAGCTTGTCCCTATCATCGCCCGCGCGCCCGCGCGCGAGCGGCTTGATGCAACCAGTATGCGCGGTATCCAGATCACCAGTCCAAAGTCCGGTAAATCGGTACCGATCTTGGAAGTGGTCGACGAGTTTGAAACCAAATGGCAAAATGCCAAATTGCGCCGCGTCGACCGGGTGTGGACAATCAATGCGCAATCAGATCCTTTGCCCGGCGAATTGGCGGCAGATCTACTCGAACGGGTCCAGCCTGCGATTGAAGATATCGCGCTGCCGGAGGGTTACTCACTTAAATGGAATGGTGAAATTGGCGACAGTAGCGAGGCCAATTCAAGTCTTGCCAGTACTTTGCCGCTTGGCTTCTTGGCGATGGTGCTTGTCGTCGTTGTATTGTTCAACGCCCTTAAACAGCCCTTGATCATCTGGCTGGTGGTTCCCCTGTCTCTTATCGGCGTCGTATTCGGATTGCTGGTAACGGGCACGGCTATGGAATTTATGGCTATTCTCGGTCTGCTGTCGCTCTCAGGATTATTGATCAAGAACGCCATCGTTTTGGTTGATCAGATGGATTTGGAGATCAGAGAGGGTAAACCCCGTTACGACGCGGTTCTAGACTCTGCGGCAAGCCGCGTGCGCCCCGTCATGATGGGGTCGCTGACCACAGTCTTGGGTGTCATCCCGCTATTTCTCGATGCATTTTTCAAATCCATGGCCGTTGTTCTCGTCTTTGGCCTGACTTTTGCCACCGTGCTGACCCTGGTGATCATTCCGGTACTCTATGTAATGTTCTTCCGGATTACGCCGGATGAGATTGCAGAGGCTGAAAGCGCGGGAGCCGAAGCATGAGCTATCTTACAAAGCCTCGCCTGTTTGCCGCTTTGCTTTCGACCGCAGCATTGCTGTCTGGCTGTGCGAGCATATCACCCGCCACACAAAGTGAAACGGCATCTGCAGCCTCCGAAAGCTTGCCACCTATTCCGCCAAGCTGGACATCAGCACGGGAACGGATCGGCGACGTCAATGTCGGTTGGATCGCTGATTTCAACGATCCGTTGCTGGTCGAGTTGGTACAAGAAGCGCAAAAGAATAACCGCAACCTTCGCGCTGCCGCCGCCAATGTCCGGCGATCATGGGCGCTGGCTAAACAGGCCGGATCGCCGCTGCTACCCAATGCCGGCCTTTCGGGCAATGTAACCCGCCGCGAACCGCTTGAAAATGGATCAGGTTCAACGTCGTTCACCCTCGGCGTTCAGGTTGATTGGGAAATCGACATTTGGAATCGGATCGAAGCGGGTGAACAGGCCGCGGTCGAAAGTGCCAGATCCGCAGAAGCCGGGTACATATTCTCACAATATTCGCTCGCGGGCGCGGTCGCGCAATCCTATTTTGTGGTGATTGAATCGCAAGAGCAGATAGAGGTGGCGCAAAATATCGTTGATGCGCTGACGGAAATCGTCCGGATCGTTCGTCTGCGTTATCGCTATGGCTTTGCGTCTGCTTATGATGTGTCATTGGCGCAGGCGGATTTGTCTTCGTCCATCGACACGTTGGAAGCGGCCAAAAATGGCAAGATTGAAGCCTTGCGGGCGTTGGAAGCCTTGATCGGGCGCTATCCCGGAGCAGATTTGGAAACGCCGCAGCTGCTTCCAGAAAACCCCACACCGCCAGGTGCAGGCCTGCCATCGGAGCTTCTACAAAGGCGGCCCGATTTAATCGCCGCCGAGCGCAGCATTGCAGCCGCGGTCAACAGTCGCAAGTCAGCCGAAGCGGCCAAACTGCCCAGCATATCCTTGTCCACCAACCTAGGCGGTGCCTCTAATGAACTGGGCAATCTTCTTGATCCAGCCAATGTAGTTTGGACTTTGGCTGCCAATTTGCTTGCACCGATTTTCGATGGCGGCGGGCGTGACGCGCAGGTCGAAATTAGCCAAGCCGATGTTCAAGCAGCTGTCGCAGCCTATGCCGATACCGCAATCAATGCCTTTACCGAGGTTGAGTCTGCTCTGGATCGCGGCGTATTTCTGCGTAAACGACGAGCGGCGCAGGAAAATGCGGCCGCAGAAACATCCAACGCGCTAAGCCTCTCATTGCTACAATATAAGGAAGGTGAGATTGATCTGATCGACGTCTTGTCCATCCAGCAACGCTTATTCGGGGCAGAGAGCAGTTTGCTATCGCTCAAACGGGCGCAGCTGAATCAATATGTCGAAATCAGTCTCGCCCTAGGCGGCGACTGGAACGAGGCGCCGGTTAATATTGACGACGTAGATCAATAGTTCGGGCGATGGAATTTCTGTCTGACAGCGTGATCCGGTTTGACAGCTTCGTAACACTGACCCTCGGCATTATTGTGCTATTCATCGGCATCAAAATCACCGCGCGCATCGGCTTTCTACAGAAATATAATATTCCCGAACCCGTGACCGGCGGCATCTTCGCATCACTCGCGGCTTTGACTCTTTATCTGGCTGGCGGTTGGGAGGTTGAATATGATCTATTCACCCGTGACGTATTCCTGATCTATTTTTTCACGGCAATCGGTATCAACGCACGCTTTGCCCAACTTCTGGCGGGCGGGAAGCCGCTGCTCTTGCTGTTAGGGCTAACGCTCACTTATCTGGTTATCCAGGACATAGTCGGATTTTTCAGCGCGCTCGCTATCGGTCAGCCGGGCGGTGTAGGATTGCTAGTCGGCACCGCTTCATTGGCAGGGGGACATGGCACTGCCATCGCATGGGCGCCGACAATTGCCGAGACCCAAGGCGTGACCAATGCACTTGAAATTGGTGTAGCGGCGGCCACCATTGGGCTGGTCATAGCGAGCTTAATCGGCGGACCCATAGCAAGCTTCCTTATGTCTCGACACAAGCTGGAAAGCGCAGATGATTCCAAGCTTTTGGTCGGCATAGAATATGACAAAGAAGACCATACCAGTATCACGCATCTGAATATCATGGGCTCAATCCTGATCATTCATATCGCGATGATTTTTGGCTATGGTCTCAATGAATTTCTGACTGAAATTGGTCTAAAGCTGCCGTTGTTCGTATCCTGTATGATGGTCGCCATATTGATGACAAACACCATTCCGATGCTTTTCAAGAAAGTTGCATGGCCCTCAGGTTCAAACGCCTTGGCCGTGATATCCGATTTTTCGTTGGGCTTGTTTATCGCCATGTCCCTTATGGGAATGCAGCTTTGGGAAGTTGCGGACCTAGCAGGCCCTCTGTTCATATTGCTTGCGGCCCAGGTGATTGTCACCGTCTTGTTCATTCTTTTTGTGGTGTTCCCGGTCATGGGCCGAAATTATTTTGCAGCCGTGTTGAGCGCTGGTTTTGCGGGTTTCGGATTAGGCGCCACGCCCACCGCGATTGCTAACATGTCTGCCGTCGCCAAATCACACGGACCGTCACCGACGGCTTTCATCATCGTGCCGCTGGTGGGAGCCTTTTTTGTCGACATCGCCAATTCTTTCTTGCTCCAATTCTTCCTTTCACTCTGATAATTAGAGAAGTTATGATGCGTAAGTCAGAATCGAAATCAAAACAGGGATCGGTCCGATGAGAAAACTTGTTTTTATAATATCAGCCATGACCATCATCTTTTTGCCGGCATTAGGTAAAGCCCAAAATTCTGATAGCGGCAGCACCGCCTCGGTACCTCATAACAAAACTATTCAAGTGTCCGAACCAGTACAAATATTACTTACCGACCATCATTATCGTGATCGCTCCAGCGCGCTCCCGATATGGAGTCCGAAATTGGGATGGTATTATGCGTACCCCAGGCGAAGCGCCGCGCCCGCATTTGTAGGTGCCTTGCCGGAAAATTGCGCAGGACAATATTCAGAACGCGAGACGCTATATGAGTGCAACGGCATTCTATACCGAAAAACCTATATGCGCGGTGTCATTGTCTATCAGATTATAACGGACCAGGATGATCTGAGATAATTTTTGACATGGAACCACGCTGACTATTCAGCGCGGTGGTACGAAGAGGTGAGCGCATAAACAACGACAGCGCAACCCAATATTCCAAGAAACCCTGGCCCCGTAACCAGCCATTTATTCCAGAAACAGCTCCGCCGCAGCATCGATGATCGCATTGCTATCAATGCGGTAGGCGCCGTACAAGTCTGTCAGATTGCCGGTCTGACCAAAATGATCGGTTCCCAGCGGACTCACTGTCATCCCGCTTACCCCGCCAAGCCAGGATAGAGCGCCGGGCGAACCATCTAATACCGTTACCAAACCAGCTTTTGGAGATAATATATCGAGCAATTGTGCGACATGACACGGTTTGCTTGGCTGCCCTTTCCACCGGGAGGCGTTTTGGTTAGACCATCCGCGATGCAGCATGTCCGGCGACGTGACGTTGAGCAAACCGAGGCCGGGAATATCGTCGACGAGCCGATCATAAGCTTCAAGGGCTTCCGGCGCGATCGCTCCGGTAAACACGATTGCTGCTTCGGCGCCGGGCGCCGGGCGCTTCAACCAATAGCCGCCTTCCAGAGCGTCCGCTTCCCAATCATCATTTTCGCGCGCGACTTGCGGAATCGAACGCGTGCTCAGGCGCAGATATATAGACTCGCCGTCATCTTTTTGCATATGTCCAAAGGCCCAGTGCATCATCAATGCAACCTCATCGGCATAAGCCGGTTCGAAATAGGCCAGACCGGGCTGCCCCATGCCGATCAACGGCGTATTGATCGATTGATGCGCGCCGCCTTCCGGCCCGAGTGTCAAACCAGAGGGCGTGCCAACCAGCAAGAAGCGGGCGTCCTGATAGCAGCCATAGTTCAGAGCATCGAGACCACGGGCAATAAACGGATCGTAAACCGTACCAACGGGTAGCAGGCGCGTTCCGAAATGCGGTGCGGCAAGGCCAAGCGAAGCCAGCATGATGAAAAAATTATTTTCAGCAATGCCCAGCTCGATATGTTGCCCCGCCTCATGGGCCAACCATTTTTGTGCGGATGGTATTTTCGCTTGTTGGAATACATCCGCCACTTCCTGACGCCTGAACAGGCCGCGCTGGTTAACAAATGCCCCCAGATTGGTGGTTTGGGTGACGTCCGGTGCGGTCGTTACGATCCGGTCGGCAATGCCATCACTGGATTTGGCGAGATCGAGAAGAACTTTACCAAAAGCCGCTTGCGTCGATTGCTCGGCACCAACAGGTACCGCAAACCGGGCAGGAATAGGAACATCGCTGGCTCGCACTTCTCCATCTTTTTTGGCCAGAGCGCCATCGCGAACAAATGCTTCTAACTGCGCTGCTGCATTGGCGCCCATTCCCCCATAAGGTTTCCATTCCTCCCCTTCTTCGATGCCCAGACTACGGCGATAAACATCCATCTGCGACGGGTTCATCATGCCGGAATGATTATCCTTGTGACCGGCAAGTGGCAGGCCAAAGCCCTTCACGGTATAGGCGATAAACAATGTCGGTTTATCATCATCACAGGCATCAAACGCTTCAGAGAGTGTTTCAACGCAATGCCCACCCAAATTGGTCATCAAGGCCGCCAGTGCCGCATCATCAAGACTGGCCAGTAATTTTTTGACATTGGGTTTGCTGCCAATGTCTTTGAGCAGTCGTTCACGCCACGCTTCGCCGCCCTGATAGGTTAGGACAGCAAAATCAGCATTGGGGCAGCTATCGATCCATTGCTCCAATGTTTTACCGCCTGGTTTTTTAAAAGCAGCGCGCTGCAATTTCCCATATTTGAGCGTCATTACCCGCCAACCACAGGTTTCGAAAATATCGTCGAAACGGCGGAACATTCGATCGGCCGTCGTGCTATCCAGAGATTGACGATTATAGTCCACGACCCACCAACAATTGCGGATATCATGTTTATAGCCCTCGATAAGGCATTCGTAGATATTGCCTTCATCAAGCTCAGCATCGCCCATCAGAGCGATCATCCGGCCCGCATCTTGTTCCTGCATCTGGCCGTGGGCTATCAGATAATCCTGCACCAGACTGGAAAAAGCGGTCACCGCGACACCAAGGCCGACAGAGCCGGTTGAGAAGTCGACTGGAATAGTGTCCTTGGTCCGCGATGGATAGCTCTGAGCGCCCCCTAGAGCGCGGAACTGTTCCAATTTTTCAAGGCTTTGGTTGCCAAGCATATAGTGAATGGCGTGCAGTACGGGACCGGCATGGGGTTTCACAGCGACCTTGTCCTGCGGACGCAACGCATGAAAATAGAGCGCTGCCATAATGGCCGTCATCGAAGCACAACTGGCTTGATGACCGCCCACTTTCAAGCCGTCCGTTTTCTTGCGGATGTGATTGGCATTGTGGATTGTCCATGAAGAAAGCCAGCGCAAGCGCGATTCCAACAATTCCAGCATCTGCATTTCATGCTGTCGTGATGTTATTGTCTTTACGGTCATAGGCTCAACTTTTCATCATGGTGGACAGCGATCCTTTAGAGCTTTTTCGCCAGCAATAACATGCACCAAAACATAAGCTGTCCATCTATTGGACAAATATATTCTATCCATGGCAGCCGTTCCCTATTGCGTAAATTCAATCCCGCCTGCTTACCACCCGCTATTTCCTTGGGCTGATCGGACATATCAAAGCAAAGAATATTGCCTGTTTGCCAAACAGCCGATATGCGCCATCCCAGTCGTGAAAATATAAACTGCCAGCAATGTTTGGCTTTAGGAGAGTTAAGTGGCTGGTAAAAAAAGTGAAACTGGCGCACCGACGCAGAGCTTGTCCGACCAAAAGGCCGATACCAATAAATCGGAAAATATCAACAGGCCCACCGATGCGACAACCACAACACCGCCCGAAACGCCCAAAATTGACATTAATTTTTCAGGCGGACTGGCTAGCTTTCTGGCGACGAACAACATCTCGCTGGGCTTTACCTCCTATCAAACAGGTCGGCTCTATTTGGTTGGGTCTGGGGCAGACGGAAAACTTGCCCTTCACGAGGCACAATATCCCCAGGCAATGGGCGTGCAAGGCGACAATGAACGCATTTATCTGGGTACGCTGACGCAGGTCGTCCGGATGGAAAATGTGTTGGGACCCGACCAATTGGCTAACAAGGCGCACGATAAAGTCTATATCCCGCGCAATATGCAGACCACCGGAAATATTGACATTCACGAGCTGGGTATCCGCAAAAACGGTAGACTGGTCTTTATTAATACCCGCTACAGCTGCCTGTGCGAACCGGATATCAAGCATAGTTTCAAACCGATCTGGAAGCCGGAATTTATTTCGAAATTGGCACCGGAAGATCGTTGCCATTTAAACGGCCTTGCGATGGTCGACGGCGAGCCCAAATATGTCAGCGCCGTTTGTCGTTCGGACGTCATCGATGGCTGGCGCGACCGGCGGCATGATGGCGGAGTGATCATTGACATTGAGACCAATGAAATCATGGCAGAGGGCCTGTCCATGCCACACAGCCCGCGATGGTTTGACGGGAAGCTATGGGTGCTCAATTCCGGCACAGGCGAGCTTGGTTGGATCAACCCCGAGGATAAAAGCTTTAACCCGGCCGCTTTCTTCCCTGGCTTTCTTCGTGGGCTGGCCTTTCACGGGCAATATGCGGTGACAACGCTGTCCAAACCAAGATATAAACGATTTGAAGGTTTGGAACTCGATAATAAGATGCAGGAAAAAGATGCTGACCCATGGTGCGGTATCCAAATATTGAATCTCCAAAGCGGCGATGTTGCCCATTGGCTGCGCTTTGACGGAGCCATCACCGAACTATTCGACATATGCGTGCTGCCGGGTGTCAAAAATCCCATCACACTCGGCCCCCAATCTGCTGAAATCAGGGATTTCATAACCTTTGAATGATGGAATGGGGGGCAAGAATGTCAGATTTCGCGGGCCTATCGACAATAGGGGCAATCAGACAGGTTAATCCGGCTTAAAACACCAGAATTATCTGAACGTTCATCGACAAACCGAGTAAAATATATGCTCTGGTTAGAAAAATTTAAGGGAAATATGGAGGGCCATCAAACCCAATTATTCAGTTCAACACCTATACTAGGCAGAAAAACTGGAGCGGGCGAAGAGATTCGAACTCTCGACCCCAACCTTGGCAAGGTTGTGCTCTACCCCTGAGCTACGCCCGCTCGGCGCTACTGTGACATCGGGTAATCATGCTATCGTCATCAGCAGTTGAGGCGCGCGGTTAGCATGGGTTATACAACCCGGCAAGCCCCATTTTTCAATCGATAGCCATGAAAAGTAAAAATATGCTTGGCTTTGCCGGGCTCGACCCCACATAAAGCCCGGATATACAAGAAAACAGGGCGCGATTCCTTCCCAAAACAGCCAATGTGGGACGGGACTCGGCGCAAAAAGTTACAGGAGCAGAAATTGGCGACAGCAGGACTAACAGTGGACGAACAAAAGGCGGTTGAAGAATTTCAACAGGCCGTCGTTGCCCCCAGCATGAACAAACTGGTGATTCTTGATTTCTGGGCAGAATGGTGTGGGCCATGCAAGGCGCTCACTCCGGTGCTGGAGAAAGTGGCGGCGAGCTATGCCGACAAAGGCGTTGTGCTGGCAAAGGTCAATGTTGATGAGAATAAGTTCATCGCATCACAATTTCAGGTCCAGTCCATTCCGACCGTCTACGCGATATTTCAGGGCAAACCGGTTGCTGACCTGACCTCTGCGCGAACAGAGAGCCAATTGGGGCAGATTCTCGACCAATTGCTGACTCAGCTTCCGATTGGCGAAGGCGGTGAAGAGCCCAAACAGGATATTGTGCCGCTGCTTGCGATGGGCGAAGAAGTGCTCGGCCAAGGCGATGGCGAAAGAGCGGCGGGTATATTTGCCCAAATCGCTGATATCGCGCCCGACAATGCCGAAGCCGTTGGCGGCTTAATCCGCGCCTTGATTTTGGCTGATCATCTACCGGAAGCAGAAGCTGCTTTGGCCGGTGTCCCGGAAGCCATGACAAGCGACCCAGCGATAGAGCGGGCAGCATCGGCTTTGGCATTAGCCAAAGACAAGCCGGATGATAGCGAAGCAGCCGCCTTGCAGGCCGCCGTTGCCGCCAATCCAAAGGACCATCAAGCGCGTTTTGATCTGGCCAGCGCGATGATAGCATCGGGCGATCATGACGGCGCAGCGGACCATCTGCTGACTATTATCGAAGCGGACAAGGAATGGAATGACGGCGCAGCGCGCGCAAAACTGCTCTCGCTCTTTGAAGTGGTCGGGCTCGAAGACGAATGGGTATCATCTACCCGGCGCAAGCTGTCCGCGATTTTGTTCGGATAGATATGACTGAAACCAAACGCATCTCCATTTTCCCGTTGTCCGGCGCACTGCTGTTCCCCGGCATGCATCTGCCGCTGCATATTTTCGAAGAGCGTTACCGCGCACTGATTAACGATGCGATGGCGCGTGATCGGCGGATCGGAATGGTCCAACCCAAAACAGATGGCGATATTCCCGAATTGTTCGATATCGGCTGTGTTGGAAAGATTATCGACATTGAAGCCATGGATGATGGGCGTTTCAACGTCGTGTTAGAAGGCGTATCGCGATTCCGGATTGTCGAAGAGATTGACGCATCCACCGCCTTTCGACAGGTTCGCGCGGAAATTGAGGAAAATGCCGAACTGGACGAAGTTTTGGCCAGTGCGGAGCGGGCGGCGTTGGAAATTGAATCACGCAAATTTGCCGATCTGCAGGGCTATCAAGTCGATTGGGACAGCATCGGGCGGCTCGATGACATGTCTTTTGTCAACGGTATCGCCCAAATTGCGCCATTTGACGCAGCATCGAAACAGGCGCTGCTAGAAGTGGATGGCCTGTCTAACCGCGCCGAGTTGATCATCCAGCTCCTCGAATTTTTCGGTCGGCAGGACGGCGACGAAGGCCGCGTTACATTGCAATGAGCGACAAACCGACCGGGAGCTTCGATACCAAGCTACTCGATATATTGGTCTGCCCCATGACACGTAAACCGTTGGTCTATGACGCAAAGGCACAGGAACTTATCAGCAAAGCTGCTGGTGTGGCTTATCCGATCAAATCGGGCGTACCGGTAATGCTGATTGAGGAAGCGCGGCCCCTTTAAAAACTGGCTCTGAGCCCGTCGACAACAAATTGTACCGCGAGCGCACCCAGCAACACGCCAAGCACCCTTGTGATCACCTGTTCCACCTTATGGCCCAATATCCGCATCATGGGACCTGCGAGCAGCAGACCGAGCAGCGTCAATAGTAATACCGATGCCAAAGCCGCCATGATTACCAAGGTGCTCTCCAAGCCTTCATGTCGCGCCATCAGCAGCATGACGGCGGCAATGGAACCGGGCCCGGCAATCATTGGCATTGCCATCGGGAAAATCGAGACATCCTCTATTTCTGGCTGATCAATAATATCCTGCGCGCGGTCTTCCCGGCGCTGGGTGCGTTTTTCGAAAACCATTTCCAATGCAATGATGAACAGCATGATACCGCCTGCAATGCGAAAACTATCGAGACTGATACCCAAAGCGCGAAGCAATTGTTCACCAAAAGCTGCAAAAACGGCCAATATGATGGATGCGACAAAGATCGCGCGGATCGCCATGATCCGACGCTGTTTCGGTGATGCATCACCGGTTAGACTGGCATAGATTGGCGAACAGCCGGGCGGATCAATCACCACGAAAAATGTGATGAAGGCAGAAACAAACAACTCGATCATTGGGTCGCCGCGACATCGTCAAAGACAATATCTTCCCATTTTTCGCCATTCCATAGGCGGACTAATAACGAGCGCGATTGGTCGGCAGAACTTTCTGCATTCCAGTAGAGCGTGCGATCGGCAGAAAAACCAACTTTGTTTTTCTCACCGATGGGCGCGGCTGCGTTGGGGGCGGGCGTGCCTTTTGCGCAACTTGCAACGCGGGTGGTCACGAAATCGGGTTCCGCCAGAGGTTTGTCCAGTGGAACGCCGTGATCAAATACCCATTTCCATTCGATCTCCTTACCGCGCTGCCGGCGACCTTGAGCATCCTGCTTTTGCCAGATCGTGGTGAAATAGCCACTGCCACCCTTTGCATCCTGCCAGGCACCGGTTGCGACGCCCATGCTGCCGTCACAGGACATAAAAATCTTATGCGCCTGCCATTCGGTTGCCTGTGGTGGGTCTGCTTTGCCCTTCAGCCAAACCGGCGCGCTGACCAGCTCAGGCGTGAACATGATGGCATCCGGCGCAGCGGTTTCCCGAAATGCCGTCCATTGCCCCTCATCCCGCGCCAACCGGGCAAAGGCCAGTTCGGCTTTGACAATATCACTGGGATTGGCGACCGGTTTACCAGCCGCGCGGAGAAAGCGATCGCGGTCGCTTGGCCTGCCGTTACCAGCGCAGCTTGCCAGCAATAAAGCGATTCCGAATGCCGCAAATAACCGTTTCATGAATTACAATCCTTCTGGCTTATTCAGGCCAGCGCGCGTCGAAGCAGCGACCAGTGTATTGCGCAGTAGCACAGCGATGGTCATTGGCCCAACACCACCGGGAACAGGTGTGATCGCGCGGACATGGTCCATCGCCTCTGCCGTGGCCACATCACCGACCAATCGGCCTTTTTCCTTGCCCGCTTCGGGTGCCAGCCGGTTAATTCCCACGTCAATAACGACCGCGCCGTCTTTAAGCCAATCGCCTTTGACCATTTCCGCCCGGCCAACAGCGGCGACAACTATATCGGCGCGGCGCACGACATCGGGCAGATCACGGGTGCGGCTATGCGCCATCGTCACAGTGCAATTTTCGGCGAGCAGCAGTTGCGCCATCGGTTTGCCGACCAAAATCGACCGACCAACAACGACTGCGTTGAGGCCCGACAGATCGCCCAATTGATCCTTGAGTAGCATCAGACTGCCAAGTGGCGTGCACGGCGTTAATGCCTCTTCGCCGTTGGCCAGCCGTCCGGCATTGATAACATGCAGGCCATCAACATCCTTGTCGGGGTCGATCGCCATAACGACAGCTTTTTCATCCAGATGACCGGGCAACGGCAATTGTACCAATATCCCGTCCACAGCTTCGTCTGCGTTCAGCTTTTCCACCAGAGCGATAAGATCCGCCTGTGCTGTATCGACAGGCAAGCGATGTTCGAAGCTTTCCATCCCTGCGGCCACGGTCGCTTTATGTTTCGAAGCAACATAAACTTGGCTCGCCGCGTCTTCGCCGACTAGCACCACAGCCAGCCCAGGCGTGCGGCCGGTTTGTTTCTCAAATTCTGGAACAGCGGCTTTGATGCGTTCTCGCAAGCCTGCTGCAAAAGCCTTGCCGTCGATTATCGCCGCTGCGGGTTGTGTCATACATGAAAACTCATAAAATGGGGATGAGCGCCGCGCCGAGCGGCGGCAGGATGGCATCCTGCAAAATAATGATACTGATAATCACCACCATCGGCGTCAAATCAATCGAACCAAAATCGGGCATAATCTTGCGGATAGGTCGATAAATTGGCGCGGTCAGCGCATCCAATGTCGTCCAAATCGCTCTGGCAATGTCATTTTGCAAATTGATCACATTAAACGCGAGCAACCAGCTCATAATCGCCTGCACGATGATGATCGTAATCGCGACATTCAACAATATGCCGATAATCTGAAACAGAGCAAAAAACATGGACCCAAACCTTTTTATATAATGATGGCCATTAAACGATAGTGGCGCGTAATGCCAAGCAATCTATGCCGAAAATTAGTGTATCAATAATATAATACAGTTAGGCAATTAATCAACCGCTTCGAAATCATCGCGGATCAGCGTACCCGCGCCTTTGCTGGTGAAAATTTCCAGCAGCATCGCATGAGGTACACGGCCATCCAGAACAACCGCCGCATCGACCCCCTTCACCACAGCGTCCACGCAAGTTTCCAGCTTGGGTATCATGCCGCCTGATATCGTGCCATCGCCCTGCAGACGCTTGATATCGGTTGGATTTAGATCTGTCAGGAGGTCGCCTTCTTTATCCAATACGCCGGCTACATCGGTCAGCAAAAACAGGCGTGATGCTCTGAGTGCCGCCGCGACTGCGCCCGCCATGGTGTCGGCGTTGATATTATAGGTATGGCCATCTTCACCCACACCGATTGGCGCAATGACCGGAATCATGCCAGCCGTTGAAATCGTGTCGACCACGCTGCGGTCCACCCGTTTGGGTTCGCCAACAAAGCCAAGATCAATAATCCGCTCGATGTTGCTGTCGGGATCGCGCGCCGTACGGCGCAACTTGGCCGCTTTGACAAAGCCACCATCCTTGCCCGATATGCCAATGGCGCTGCCGCCTGCCCGTTCGATCCAACTCACCAATTCCTTGTTGATCGCGCCAGAGAGAACCATTTCTGCAATTTCGGCAGTTTCCTTGGTCGTGACTCGCAAGCCATCGACAAATTTGCTTTCCACTCCAACCCGTTCCAGCATCGCGCCAATTTGCGGACCACCGCCATGGACGACCACAGGATTGATCCCTACGGCTTTCAACAGCACCACATCCTCAGCAAAATTGCGCGCCAGCGCGGGATCACCCATGGCATGGCCGCCATATTTAATGACGAACGTCTTGCCCGCATAGCGCTGCAAATAGGGCAAGGCTTCGGTGAGTGTTTCGGCCTTGGCCAGCATCGCTGGATCGGGCGCGTGATTATCGGTTTGGGTTGGTGCTTTGTCGGTCATGCTGTCTTTCAATCCAGCTGCACGGCAAATGCAACATCTTTATCAACTTTCAGGAGGGGCAGCGATACTTGCGCGGGCCAATTGCTCCACTTTTTCAAGTGTCATTTTTACATGGCTTTTGGGGTCCTGCGCGCTGTGAACAAAAGCAACTTTACTATTCTGATCAATTACATAGCTCGTCCGGTTGGTTAGCGCCAAGGTCGGTTCCATACGCACTTGATACCCATCCATCACCGCATCATCAGCGCGCGCCACCGCAAATTTATCGCGGCATTCCTCAACCGAAAATTTGGTCAATTCTTCCATGCTGTCCCCGGACATGCCGATAACCGTCGCCCCTGCCGCTTCAAAATCGGCGGTCGCTTCGGCAAACATATTGGCTTCAATGGTGCAGCCCGCGGTAAAAGCCTTTGGAAAGAAATAGAGCACGACCGGTCCGTTTTCGAGCTTATCCGACAAGTTGATCTTGAAGGGTTTACCCGCCAGCGCGCCGGTTGTTTGGAAATCGGGAGCGACCGCACCAACTTCCAGCGGTTCAGCATTTGCGCTGCGTGAGCTATAGACATAGGCTCCGCCAGCAAGGAGCAGCGCAGACATAAGGATGATGATCCAGCGGTTCATTATTCTTCCTGTTCCAGCACTGATTTCAGTGCATAAAGTTGATCGAGTGCATCCCGCGGACTTAAAGCATCAACGTCCATGTCTCGTAAGGTGTCCCTCAACATATCAGTTTTCTCATCCTCTTCCACAAGGCTCGCGGCAAATAAAGGTAGGTCACCGAGACCAGCTGCGAGACCGCCGGTTTCCGCTTTCCCCGCCTCTAGCTTGTCGAGCACCGATTTGGCGCGTTTAAGCACCGGTTTGGGAATGCCCGCGAGCTTTGCGACAGCCAAACCATAGCTGCGATCGGCAGGACCTTTGGCAAGTTCATGGAGCAGGACAAGATCACCCTTCCACTCGCGCGCCCGAACATGGTGCAGCGACATGGCATCAAGCCGATCCGCCAGCCGGGTCAGTTCATGATAATGGGTCGCAAAGAGGCAGCGGCATTGGTTGGTTTCATGCACAGCCTCGACCACCGCCCAAGCGAGCGCGAGGCCGTCATAGGTCGACGTTCCCCTGCCCACTTCGTCGAGAATGACAAAGCTCTTGTCCGTTGCCTGAGAGAGGATCGTCGCCGTTTCGACCATCTCGACCATGAAGGTGGAGCGCCCTTGCGCCAGATTGTCAGAAGCCCCGACCCGGCTGAACAGGCGGTCCACGAGACTGAGCTTCGCCGAAGCGGCAGGCACGAAGCCCCCGGCTTGCGCCAGAATCACGATCAGCGCGTTTTGCCGCAAGAAAGTAGATTTACCGCCCATATTAGGCCCTGAAACCAGCCAGAGTCGCTCGTCATTAGAAAGCGCGCAATCATTGGCGACAAAGGGATCACCCGAAGCACTGAGCGCGGCCTCAACCACCGGATGGCGGCCTGCTTTGATATCGAGCACATTACCGTCGGCAAATTCGGGGCGGCACCACTGACCTTCAACCGCGCGTTCAGCCAAAGCCGATGACACATCAATCCGCGCTAGCGCATCGGCGCTGGCCGCAATCGCATCCTTGCGCTCCAATAGCTTGTCGACCAGCTCTTCAAAATGCGCTGCCTCGGCGGCCATTGCGTGTGCACCCGCTTGGGTTACCCGTACGGCTTCTTCATGGAGCTCCGTTGAGTTGAACCGCACCACACCGGCCAGCGTCTGGCGATGGGTGAATCCAGAATCTTCAGCCATCAAACTGTCGCCATGCCGGGCGGGTACTTCCACAAAATAACCCAGCACAGCATTATGTTTGATTTTGAGCGTATTGATCCCGGTTGCTTCGCGGTAGCGCGCTTCCAGCGTCGCAATTGCTTTGCGGCCATCGGAACCGGCGCTGCGCAGCTCATCGAGTGCCGGATCATAGCCCGCTGCGATATAGCCGCCATTTGTCATTTCCGTCGGCGGTGTTTCCACCAGTGCCCGTTCCAGCAAATCGACCATCGCCGCGTGGCCATCGAGCGCGGGAAGCAGCACATTCATCATATCTGGCAGCGCCATGTCGAGCGCCAACCGCTCACGCAACAACCGTGCACCGCTGAGACCATCGCGTATCTGGCCAACATCGCGCGGACTGCCGCGTCCCGCCGATATCCGGCCCAAAGCGCGGCTGATATCCGGCATGGCTTTAAGCGCATCACGCACAGCGTCGCGAATGGCCGGTGCATCGTGAAACCATTGCACAACGCCAAGGCGGAGATTAATCTTGGTCTCGTCAAACAGCGGAGCAGCGAGATCGCGGCCCAGCAAGCGCGCGCCACCCGGTGTTACGGTGCGATCTATAATACCAAGCAAGCTGCCCTTGCGCTCGCCCGCCATCGTCCGCTCAATCTCAAGGCTCGCACGGGTCGCGCCATCGATCAGTAGATATTCGCCCGCATGGCGCTGCACCGGCGGTTTCAGAAACGGTGTGTCCCCTTGCGCGGCATGTTCAATATAGGCGATTAACCCGCTAGCCGCCGCTAGCTCGCTGCGGGAAAAATCTCCGAAACCATCGAGCGTCGATACGCCGAACAGTGCCTTGAGTTTGCGCTCGGCCTTCTGACTATCGAAATCCTCTTTCGGCCATTCTGTAGCCGCCTCCAGCCGCGCTGCTAGTTTAGGGCTGCAAATAATCTCAGACGGCGCGATCCGCGACAACTCGGCGGTCAGCGCATCTTCGGAAATTTGCAGCAGTTCAAAATCGCCGGTGGAGATATCGCTTGCCGCTATGCCGATCTGCCCCTGAACCTCGGCCACCGCGACCAGCATATTGTCCGACCGCGCATCGAGCAGCGTGTCTTCAGTCAATGTTCCGGCAGTAACGAAGCGAATTATGTCCCGGGCGACCAATGCCTTGTAACCGCCGCGCGCCTTCGCCTCGGCCGGCGTTTCGGTTTGCTCGGCAATTGCGACCTTGAATCCGGCACGAATGAGTTTCGCCAGATAGCTTTCGGCCGCATGGGCCGGCACGCCACACATCGGGATTTGCTCTCCGGCATTTTTCCCGCGCGAGGTCAGGGCTATATCAAGCGCGGCCGACGCCAGCTTCGCGTCCTCAAAAAATAGCTCGAAAAAATCTCCCATCCGGTAAAAGAGCAAGCAGTCCTGCGCCTTTTCCTTGAGCGCAAAATATTGCTCCATCATCGGTGTGCGTTTGACATCGGCACCGGCTTTCGCAGCCAGTGCTTTTTTCTTGTCCGGTTTCTGCTGAGTCCGCGTTGCCATGGGGATGCGATAGCCCAGACCCGCCGTTCAGAAAAGGCCGCGTATCAGAAACTTGGCCGTTAAAAATAGATGAACGGCGGATGAAGCAACACTTGCCCAAGCCATAGCAATCGGGGTAGGCACCATTAGGGACGCGGGGATTTTGGCAGAGGGTGCCAAACCCATATTACGGAGAAATAATTTGGCCGACAAGAATGATAGCAACGTAGAATTTTCTGAGCGCGAAGCCTTATTATTCCACTCCCACGGACGTCCCGGTAAAATTGAAATTGTGGCATCAAAGCCAATGGCGACACAGCGGGATTTAAGCCTTGCTTATTCGCCGGGCGTCGCCGTGCCCGTTCGAGCCATCGCCGAAGACCCTTCCAAGGCCTATGATTATACCGCCAAAGGTAATCTGGTCGCGGTCATATCCAACGGTACCGCCATTTTGGGACTCGGCAATTTGGGCGCTCTTGCGTCCAAGCCAGTAATGGAAGGCAAAGCCGTCCTGTTCAAACGCTTCGCCGATGTCGATTCCATTGATATCGAATTGGACACCGAAGATACCGATGCGTTCATCAATGCAGTGCGCATCATGGAGCCGAGTTTCGGCGGCATTAATTTGGAAGATATTGGCGCCCCGGCCTGCTTCATCATCGAGCAAACCCTGCGCGACCAGATGAATATTCCGGTTTTTCACGATGACCAGCATGGCACCGCGATTATCGCGGCAGCCGGTATCATCAACGCCTGCCTGCTGACCAACCGCGATGTCAAAGACATTAAAGTCGTGGTGAACGGCGCTGGCGCGGCAGCCATCGCTTGTGCTTCGCTCATCAAATCACTGGGCGTCCCGCATGACAATCTCACCATGTGTGATCGCAGCGGCGTCATCTATCGTGGCCGCGACAATGTTGATCAATGGAAATCCGCGCATGCGATCGATACCGATGCCCGCGACCTGACCGAAGCCCTGACGGGCGCCGATGTGTTCCTTGGTCTCTCGGCTGCTGGCGCACTGAAACCGGAAATGGTCAAGGATATGGCCGACCAGCCGATTATCTTTGCGATGGCCAATCCGGATCCCGAAATCACCCCGCCCGATGCCAAGGCGGCCCGGCCCGATGCCATTGTGGCCACCGGGCGGTCGGATTATCCCAATCAGGTCAATAATGTTCTTGGTTTCCCGTTTATTTTCCGCGGCGCGCTAGATGTACGGGCAACCCGTATCAATGAAGAAATGAAAGTCGCTGCGGCCTATGCCATTGCCGAGCTGGCCCGCGAACAGGTGCCCGAAGAAGTCGCCGCCGCTTATGGCGGGCAAGCGCCGACATTTGGCGTGGATTATATTATCCCAGCACCGTTCGATCCTCGCTTGATGGATGTGGTTTCAGCTGCTGTTGCCAAAGCGGCGATGGACAGTGGCGTCGCGCAAAAGCCGATTGAAGATCTCGATGCCTATCGTCAGAGCCTGAAAGCACGGCTCAATCCAACCACATCCGTATTGACGCAGGCTTATGAAACCTCGCGCTTGTCACCCAAACGAGTCATTTTTGCGGAAGCCGAAGAAGATGTTGTCCTGCGCGCAGCCATCCAGTTTCAAGATGGTGGCTATGGCACGCCTGTGCTGGTGGGTCGCGACGACCGCGTGCGCGAAAAATTGCAGGAACTGGGCGTCAGCGATCCTGATCGCTTTGAAATCCATAACTCCCGCAATAGCCCGCTCGTCCCGGATATGGTCAATATGCTCTATGAACGCCTGCACCGCAAAGGCCATATGGAACGCGACATCAAACGCATGGTCAATCAGGATCGCAATATCTTTGGTTCGGCCTTGCTCGCTATGGATCAGGGCGATGCCATGATTACTGGCGTGACGCGGCCTTACTCGCAGACATTTAAAGATGTCGCCAAAGTTATTGATGTCGAAAAAGGCCGCACCGCTTTCGGCATTCACGTGATGGTCGGACAGAGCCACACGGTGTTTATGGCCGATACCACGGTCAATGAACGGCCTTCCGCCGAAGAACTGGCCGATATTGCCGAGCAAACCGCTGCGGTCGCCCGGAAAATGGGCCATGAACCGCGTGTCGCCTTTCTGAGTTATTCGACATTCGGTAACCCCGCTGGACGCTGGCTCGAAAATATTCGGGAAGCTGTCGCCACATTGGATGGCCGTCGCGTGAATTTTGAATATGAAGGCGAAATGTCACCGGATGTCGCGCTCAATCCAAAATTAATGGCAAATTATCCGTTCAATCGCTTGTCCGGCACCGCCAATGTACTGGTTATGCCTGGATTGCAGTCGGCGAACCTTTCCGCCAAATTGCTCCGCGAACTTGGCGGCGATGCGGTGATCGGACCGATGCTGGTGGGTCTGGACAAATCGGTGCAGATCGCAACCATGGCATCCACCGCGTCCGAACTGGTCACGCTGGCTGTACTGGCCGCAAGTGGTATCGCCAAATAGCGCTATCCCGAGCGGGAAATTAGCTTAAACTGACGTTAAGGCCGGGTTGGATCGTTGCTGGGGCTTTGTGCTCCCGGCGCGCCAACCGCGCCGATATTGCCGAATAGCTCTTCGAAGAAAGAGCGTTCGCGGCCCAGTGTCGGCGTAGTATCGCCGTCCGGGCTAATGCTTGCAACCAGTTCCAGGCCAGTCCGGTCAACCGCTGTGACATTGCCAGCTTCGTCAAAAGTGATGCGCATGACCATCTGGTCCCGTGGCGTCGGAGAGTTAAACGCCAGTTGCTTCGTTTCACGAGAGATATAATACCAGGTCTTGTCATCAAATTGTGCAGTAAATGTCGGGCGCCCCAGAGAGGCTTCGACCGATTGGCGGTTGTCCAGCCCGGGCTGGATCGCATTGGTCAGCACCGTATCAACAATATAGCCCTGATGGCCTCGGACCTGCGAGCAACCAGACAATAACAGCCCGCCTGCGACCAACCCGGTCAGCATGATGTGCATCTTCATCTTGGGCATATTCAATTGGCTAAACATCTACTCACTTCTCCAAAACGGCCGCCCATGGCGTTTGCTGCAAAAGGCGCTTTAAATCTCAATAGCAGTTTTTTTACCGCTTAAGAAAAGGCCCATTGCATCTCGCAGTGTAAATATCAATATCCCCTGTATGTAGTCTTAACATAACCGGTCATAAGCCGGTCGCATTTAAAACAATTTTTCGGGGTCGAAACAAACAATGTCATTCTTGAACGAGCTACTCGGCCGCAAAAATCCCAATATGGTGATGCAACCGCTTTATGATGCCATTATCGCAGAAGGCCGCCACCTGGACTGGTACGAACAAGGCGGTGTGCCTGACTCGCTGGACGGGCGCTTTGATATGATCGCAGCATCTCTTTGTGCCGTGCTGATCCGGCTAGATCAGACAGACGAGGCGCGGCAGGAAATCGCGTGGCTCACAGAGTTATTCGTCACGGATATGGAAGGGCAGTTGCGACAGATCGGCATTGGTGATTTAATTGTCGGCAAACGGGTTGGCGAGATGATGAGCGCGCTGGGCGGGCGTCTGGGTGCCTATCGCGAGGCATTGATTGGCGATGCGAAACTTGATCAAGCCTTGTCGCGGAACCTGTATCGCGGCGAACCGCCGGAAGCAGATCGGCTGGATTTCACCACCAAGAATTTTGCAGATTTTTATGATCGCTTGACCCAAATAGCGACCGACCAAATTATCGCCGGAAATATCGGAAAGGCAGCGCCATGACAGAAATATCACCTTTACCGTCCCCAGAGCTCTCCAAAATCGTCAAACTGTCCGATATTGGCGGCGCGGCTTTGACCGGAAAAATTGTCGCCAATGGCGATCAGCTTAAGGCTCTGGCCAGTCGCTTCGATTTGCCATCAATAGAGGCGATCACCGCGGACTATCGCCTAGAGGCCAAGGAACATGAAATTCGATTCACCGGAAATATCCGGTCCGACCTGCATCAGGCTTGCTCGGTGAGCGGCCAACCTTTTCCTGTCAGCGTTGCCGAAGATTATAATATTATCTTTGTCGAAAAAATCGAGATCGCGCCAGCGGAAGAGGAAATTGAACTCGCCACAGAAGATTGCGATATGATCGAATATGAAAATGCCCAGATTGATCTGGGAGAAGCCATTGCCCAAACATTGTTCCTCGCGCTCGATCCATATCCGCGCGGTCCCGATTCCGATATCGCAGCGGAAAAAACGGGCCTGAAGAGCGAAGAAGAAGCCGGGCCTTTTGGCGCGCTTGCGGCATTGAAAGACAAGCTGGGTTAGGCTGCGGTTTTCGCCACTTCTTTTTCGGTGGCCGCTTTGATCAGCTTCTTTTTCAAGTTATTTAATCGCGCCTTGCTTTCAATTTTCCCGCCCAGCAGATCAGTAAGATAAAATGTATCCACCGCGCGTTCACCATAGGTCGCGATATGGGCGCTATGCACCGTAACCTTGGACTCGAACAACGCATAAGCAAGCTCGTTCAGTAAAGCGGGACGGTCCCGCGCAGTTACTTCGATCACCGTGAAGCGATTAGACGCATCGCTGTCGACCATTGCATTTGGGACAATGTTAAAAGCACCTGCCCGCGAATGAGAAAGCGGACGGGCTTCAAGCTTAGTCGCCAGTTTGGAGCGATTGGCCAACGCATCCTCGACCGCCTGCTTCAATCGTTCAAGCTGGTTCTCTTCGGCAAAGGGTTGCCCATGTTGATCCTGAACCAGAAAATTATCCAGCGCCATGCCATCGCGAGTCGTGTGAATACGGGCGTCGATAATGTTTCCGCCTGCGACGTGGATACCGCCGGCTATGCGATAGAAAAGACCCGGATGATCGGCCGCATAAATAGTTACCAGCGTCGCCCCGCGTTCGGGATAAGCCTCGGCCGATATTGCAAGATTATCATCCCCTGCACGCATCATGAGACGGACATTATGAGCGATGATATCATCTGGTTCGGCAATCCAATATGGATCGGTCAAGCGTTTGGCCAATTTTGTAAATTGCGCTTTGGGTAAATCCAGCGTTTCCGCCAATGCCATTTTTTTCTGGGTTATCCGTTCCTTACGTCCGCGTTGTTTGTGGCCGAGCAACAGCATTTCCTCCGCGGCCTGGAACAGGTCCGTCAATAACTGCCTTTTCCAGCTATTCCAAATTCCTGGCCCGACGGCGCGAATATCGACAACGGTCAGAACGGTGAGCAAGCGGAGCCGTTCAATGCTTTTCACTTGGCTGACAAAGTCCTGAATGGTTTTGAAATCTGACAAGTCGCGCTTGAAGGCCATAGCGGACATCAACAAATGATGCCGCACCAACCAAGCCACTAGCTCCGTTTCATAGGGCTCAAGCCCCAACCGCGGACATAATTTCATCGCCACTTCGGCGCCAAGCACGCTGTGATCCCCGCCTCTTCCCTTGGCAATATCATGCAACAAGGTTGCGACGAACAGCACGCGGCGGTTCTTGAGTTTTTTGATCGTCTGGGTGGAGTTGGGATGATCCTCCACCAGGTCACCGCTGCCAATACGGGCCAGCAAACCAATCGCGCGGATGCTATGCTCGTCGACTGTATAATGATGATACATATCGAACTGCATCTGCGCGACCACGCGGCCAAAATCCGGAATGAAGCGGCCGAAAATCGAGGCTTCGTTCATCCACCGCAGCACCAACTCGGGATCACGCGGCGAACATAGCACATCCAGAAACAAGGCGTTGGCACGCCGGTCTTTACGGATTTTGTTGGTAATCAGCTTGGCATCGCGACGTGCCGCTCGCATGGCCAGAGGGTGGATTTCCAGTTCATGCTTGTCAGCAAGCTGGAAAATTTCGATCAGCCGAACCGGGTCCTCTTCAAAGAAATTTTCGTCCGGCAGCGCCAGCCGTCCGCGATCCAAGGTAAAGCCCTTTAGCTTTTTCGGCCGCCGCGTAATGTTCGGAATAAATCGCCGCACACCGGCATTATGGGTCTCGTCCAGATGAGCGAGAAATACGCCGGTCAGGTTGCCCACCACTTTGGCGTTCAGGAAATAATATTGCATGAAGCGTTCAACCGCAGACTTGCCCGGCCGATCAGCAAAACGCATCCGCTCTGCAATGCCCGGTTGCAGGTCGAAGGTCAGACGATCTTCCGCTCGACCCGTCATATCATGCATATGACACCGCACCGCCCACAGGAAATTGGCAGCTTTCCGAAAGCGTTTAAACTCGTTGGCCGTCAACAGACCAACATCAATCAGCTCTTCAGCTGACACAACACGGTGAATATATTTACCGATCCAGTAAAGCGTCTGCAGATCGCGCAAGCCCCCCTTGCCTTCCTTGACATTGGGCTCAACGACATAACGACTGTCGCCCATGCGCACGTGACGTGCATCGCGTTCGGCCAGTTTTTCCGATACAAAAGTGCGGTCTGTACCAGATACGACATCGGCAAAAAAACGGGCTTTCGATTCTTCATATACACCCGCGTCACCCCAGACATAGCGCCCTTCTAAGAGGGCCGTACGGATGCTCAAATCTTCGTTGGCCATCCGCACCATCTCGTCGATCGAACGGCTGCTTTGCCCCACTTTCAGACCGAGGTCCCACAACCAATAGAGCATCGCTTCAATGGCCTGCTCGGTCCAGCTCGTCTGTTTAAATGGCGTCAAAAAAGCGATATCCACATCGCTATGGGGCGCCATTTCTCCGCGACCATAGCCGCCAACGGCCATCACCGCGATCCGTTCGCCCGAAGACGGGTTGCTCACCGGATATTGGTGGCCGACCGCAATGTCATGTATGAGCCGCACCAGTTGGTCGATCAAGAACGACTGGGCCGCCGCCGCTTCGTGGCCAGCAGACGGCTTCTCGACCAATCGCCGGCTTATTTCAGCGCGGCCATCGGCCAACGCATCTTGTAACAATGGCAATATTTCAGGACGGGCTTTCGCCATGCCATGTTCGGCTATTAACGCTTCAATCGCTTCGGCTAGCTTGCGACGATTGATAATATCCCGCTGCCGGACAATCCGCTTTCCCGGATCAGCCGCCGGCTTCGGTATATTGGCGCTTATATTCATCCGGTGCCGGCCAGCATTTCCCGATGCTTCTTGGCTAGCACGATTTTCGCAATTTTTGCGGTACCGAGCTTGGGCAGCGGTTCATCATATTCCCAGATATGCACTGGCATCTTGAACGGCGCGAGCTTGTCTTTCAGAAAGTCCAGCAATTCGCCCTGCGGCAAGCTTTCGCCTTCTTTCACATGATAAACCAACGCCGGAACTTCACCGAAGCGTTCATCATCGACACCAAAAATACAGGCTTCGGCAATAGCCGTGTGACCATAGATGGCGGCTTCGACTTCCTGACAGCTGATATTTTCGCCACCACGAATGATAATCTCTTTCTTGCGATCGACAATATAGAGGTAACCGTCTGGGTCGAGATAACCGATATCGCCGCTGCGGAAATAGCCGTCATCGGTAAAGGCATCCTTGGTCGCCTGTTCGTTATTCCAATAGCCGGTAAAATTGGCGCTGCTGCGAATGCAGACTTCACCGCGTTCGCCCTGCGCGACCTTGTTACCATCATCATCCAATATTCCGACATCAACAATGGGCGGCGTTGCGCGACCGGTGCTGTCTGGCTTCTCCAGATAATTTTCATTGGTGTTGGAACAGCCCACACCATTGGTTTCGGTCAGTCCATAACCGATTAATGGAAAGCCCTTACCCATGCCTTCTTTAATCCGTTTAACATGCTCGACCGGACGCGGTGCCCCGCCAGCAGCCATGGAAACACAGGTGCTAAGATCATAATCCTTGAGCTTGGGATGCGAGTAAATCTCCATGCTCATCAGTGGTACGCCCACAAAATAGGTTACTTTTTCTTTCTCGATCAGCCGCATCGCTTCTTCCGCATCCCATTTTTTCATCATCACCAACTTACGGCCAATGGCAAAGCTGACGAGGATTAACGGCACGGAAGCCGTGACGTGAAATAACGGAACGGCAACCAAGGCGGTTGGCTGGATATCCGGCAATGTTCCGGCTTTTTCCATCAGATGCGCCATTACGGCAAAAGCGCCGACAAAACTCATCGCGCCCTGCACTACCGACCGGTGTTCGGCATAGGCGCCTTTGGACCGCCCGGTAGAACCAGATGTGAACAATATCGTCGCATTATCCTCTGGTCCCATTTGCGGCAAAGCGGTTTCTGCGTCGCCACCTTTTGCGAGACAGGCCTTCAATCCTTCGAGCGGCGGCACGTCATGATCAAACAAAACCACCTCGGCGCCGTGATCGCGACCCGATTCGGCAAGCCGTGCGGCCCGCTGCTTATCGGCAAAAACAATTGAACAGCTGACATCTTCAATGCCATCAGCAAGCTCATCGCCCTGCCACCAGCCATTAAGTTTGGTCGAGACGCCGCCTGCCATGGTGATCGCCATGTCGAGGATGATCCAGTTTGCTGAATTGCGCGCCGCAATCCCGATCCGGTCCCCTTTTTGAACACCATGTCCAGCAACCAATCCGCCAGCCAGTACGCGAGCGGCGGCATAAGTATCCTTAAAAGTCAGACGGATATCGCCATCCACAAGAAATTCCTTGTCCGCATGCTGCATGCAGAAAAAGGCGAAATAATCCGAAACATTATTGGGCGCATTTTTGAAAATTGGCATATCCACGCCATATTTCTGGACGCTATCCAGCTCCAAAAGCTGCCCCGGCTGTGTCATTGCTGCCAGTGTTTCGTTGATCATTGTGTCTAATGGCGAAGGCATTTCAAATTTCTCCCGCAAAGTCCGATGGGTTTCTCTCTTGGTATCGGAGAATTTCCCGTTATATGCCCTAGTCATATGGCGATGAAAACGAACGGGGAAAAGAGTTGATTGATATTATTCTTGCAAGTGCGGCGCAATTTACGCGATTTGAAGAATTGGGACTGTCCCCAAACGCGCTTGACCTCGGATTCTTCCAGTTAAAATGGTATTCGCTGGCCTATCTGGCGGGTATATTGATCGGCTATTGGTATCTCACCAAACTCATTGCCCAATCCGGCGCGCCGCTAGCTCGGCGTCATGCCGATGACATGATCTTTTACGCGACGCTGGGGATCATTCTTGGCGGACGACTGGGTTATGTATTTTTCTACAAACCAGAAATTCTGAAAACGCCTATCGAGATATTACAAGTCTGGAATGGCGGCATGTCGCTACATGGCGGGGTATTGGGTGTCGTGCTGGCAATCTGGTATATCTCGCGTAAGGAAAAGCTAAGTTTTCTGCGCATTTGCGATTATATTGCCTGCGTCATCCCCTTTGGTTTGCTTTTTGGCCGCCTCGCCAATTTCGTCAATGGCGAGCTTTGGGGCCGCGCAACCGATGTGCCATGGGCGATTATCTTCCCCATGGGGGGAGACGTTCCTCGCCACCCGAGCCAGCTCTATGAGGCCGGCTTGGAAGGCTTGCTCTATTTCATCATCCTTTCCCTGCTCTTCTGGAAAACCGAAGCGCGCTACCATCCCGGCAAACTGGTGGGTACCGGCCTGTTGGTCTACGGTCTTAGCCGCTTCACCGTAGAATTTTTCCGACAGCCGGACAAAGGCCTCGAAAATCTCAGTTGGGGGCTCACGATGGGGCAAACACTGACAGTGCCCATGCTATTGCTTGGCGTCTATCTGGTTTTCACGTCAAAAGGCCGCCGCGTCCGGGTTGAACCGACTGCGGGAGACAAGAGCGTTGCCTGAGAGCCTATCGGCCGCCCATATTCTCGCTGAAAAAATCGATCGCGAAGGACCGATCCCGCTCAGCGAATATATGGGTATAGCCAATGCGGCTTATTATGCGGCCAAAGACCCGATCGGCGAGGATGGTGATTTTGTCACCGCACCAGAAATCAGCCAGATGTTCGGCGAACTTGTCGGCATATGGTTATCCGACCTTTGGCTCCGCAAAGGCAGCCCCGACAATAGCCATTATGTCGAATTAGGCCCCGGGCGAGGAACCCTAGCGTCCGATGCGCTTCGCACAATGGCCAGATTCAGCTGCGATCCGCACATCCATTTTGTCGAAACCAGCCCGGTCTTGAAAGAAAAGCAGGCCGCTCTCCATCACGGCGCCACGTGGCACGAAACCATAGACAGTTTGCCGACAGATGGTCCGCTGTTGATAGTCGCCAATGAATTTTTCGATGCCTTGCCGGTAGAACAATTTATCTCCACGCCCGACGGATGGCGACGCCATATGGTTGCTCGAGAGCGCAACAAATTTGTCGCCATTCCAGACACCGCGGCCGTTACAAATCAGGTTGCAAGCACGTCCGGCGGACTACCGGATGGCGCGATATTGGAAAGCTCCCCGGCCAGCGTTCAAATTTTAGGTGACCTGTCTAGTCGGATTGCCAAACAAGGCGGTGTCCTTGTGGTTATTGACTATGGCTATGATCGACCCGGTACCGGCAGCACCTTGCAGGCGGTTAAAAACCATATGCCGATCAGTCCGTTTGACAGCCCGGGCACATCAGACCTCACCGCCCATGTCGACTTTCATACGCTTGGCAACATCGCCAAAACGCGACTCTTGTCAGTTCATGGCCCCACAGAACAAGGGCAATGGCTCAAAGCACTCGGTATAGACCAGCGCGCGAAAAAACTCGCCGAGAGCGCTCCCAAACAGGCTGAATCCATTCGCGCAGCCCATCATCGGCTGACGCATCTTGACGAGATGGGGCGTTTGTTTCGGGTGATGGCCGCATCATCAATGGATTGGCCCGAGCCCGAGGGGTTTGTTTACGGCGAGATTTGAGCGTTGATTATCAGGGCTAGGATCAACCGGCCCATTCTGCCACTTCGAGAACCACTTGATTCGCAGCATTGTTCAATGCCTCACCCACCGGGCCGGCCTCGGCAGCAAAAACCGCTTCACTGACTTCAAAACGCCGTTTCTCAACCGGCTGGCCTTCGCGGATTTTTACGGCGTCATAGGTGACGGTAACGGTCAAACTGGGACCATCGAGGCCGAAATTGACCAGCGCGCCTGACAAATAGGTATCCGCTTTGCCTTGCGCCTGAACCGGAGTCAGCACCAATCGGTTATTTTTGGCCGCTATAGTTTCTGCCAGCAGCCCTTGGAAAAGCCGGGCGGGTTTATCGACCCATGTCGCTTCTTTCAGATAAGCAATGCCGGTTGCGCCGGTTTGCACCGGAACGCGCAAACTGTTTAATTTTTGTGGTGTCGAAGGCAATTGCACGACCAAAGCGCCGGCTCTTGATCCGGCATGCACAGCACCGGCATCCACCTGCATGTTCGACGTCAGCGACAACAAAAAGGGCGGTGGCTCGGCGCCACCAAAACTGACGCACGCGCTCAACAGGCCAAGACCAGTCAACAGTCCCAAGGATTTTGTCTTATGCAAGATGGTCATAAAGCCCCGCTTTCCCATTGATCGTTTCTATTTGCCCGGTTCATAATCTGGCAGCGTGGGCGCCGATAGTAACGACCCTGCTCCGCCTTGGTCCAAGCGCTCGGTTACCGATGTCAGCGATTTGGTCAGGGCTTGCATATCCTGCACCAGTTGATCGACTTCCGGTAATGTCTTGGTACCCAGTTGCTGAACCCCGGGACGCGCGTCTTCTAAAACCTCGCCCAGCGCGGCCATGCTTTTTTCGGCTGCTGCCAAAGTCTTGGTCAGATTTTTCGCCAAAGGTTCGCCATTGTTGCTCAACAACGCGTTGGTATTATCAGCGACAGCAGAAAGTTTTTCAGCGGTTTGTCCGGCGTTGCGAATGGCGATGGCTGATTCTGCCATCAATGCTTCCAGATTGGGGGCTTGTTTCGCGAGGCTACCGGTCAATTTTTCGGTATTGTTCAAAATGCCTTCGATGGATTCCTGATTTTGATCCGAAAGCAACAACGTCAAACGGTCGGTCAATGTTGCCAGTCGCTCGACCACCAGCGGCGCGCTATTGAGCAATTCGCCCAATGCTCCCGGTTTAGTGGGGATGACGGGCACCCCTTCGGGCCCCAATTCTTCAATGGGCGGGGCGTCTTTGACAGCGCCATCCAACTGGATATTCGGGGGCGCGGTAAAACTGATGCTCTGTATGGTCGCCGTAGTGCCTTGCAAAATGGGCGTCTCATCGCTCACCGCGATACGCACGCGCACAAAATTGGGGTCTTTTTCCCAAAGCTCCACGTCGAGAACTTGGCCGGAGGGAACACCGGCAAAAGTTACGTTGGTTCCTTTGGCAAGACCACCTACCGATTGAGCAAAGAAAATATCATATTCTTTCTGCACACCGTCGCCATATCGAACAATCCACACCAGAAAAGCTGCCACCAAAGCCAGCAAGGTCAGGGTGATAGCACCCACAAGAATATGATTGGACCGTGTCTCCATTATTTCACCTTTATGGCCAGCCGTATCGGCACCTGCAACAAATCTCTGAATTTAGCCTGCATTTCAATTGCCTTCATGACCCTTGGCCCGCCGCCATGCGTCCACGCGGTCCATTGAAATATTCCTGTATCCACGGATGATCCAGGGCAAGTAGCTCGGGTATCGTTCCCACCGCAATCACCTGTTTGTCCGCCAGGACCGCGACCCGGTCGCAAATCGCATGCAACGTGTCCAGGTCATGGGTGATCAGGAACACGGTCAATCCCAATGTCTGCTGCAATTCCCGGGTCAAATTATCAAATGCCGCCGCACCAATGGGATCGAGGCCGGCCGTTGGCTCATCCAGAAACAGAAGCTCCGGGTCTAGCGCAAGCGCCCGCGCTATGCCTGCGCGCTTGCGCATTCCGCCGGACAATTCGGATGGATATTTTGGCGAGGCTTCAGGCGGCAAACCGGACAGACAGACCTTGTATTTTGCCACTTCGCGGCGAAAATCACGATCCATTTTCGGATAAAATTCACGAATTGGTACCATCACATTTTCAGCGACGGTCAGGGTCGAAAATAACGCGCCGCCCTGAAACAACACGCCCCAACGTTTACGGACATCAATCGTTTCGGCCTCTGAGCGGCCAAGCAAGGATTCTCCAAAAACTTCGATCGCCCCTTCATCGGGCGTTTGCAGACCGATAATCGAACGCATCAAGACGGATTTTCCGGTTCCTGATCCACCGACAACGCCCAGAATCTCGCCCTTGCGCACGTCCAGGTCAAGATGTTCATGGACCACCTGATCGCCAAAACTGTTGCGCAGCCCTTTAACGCAAATGATCGGACCATCAAAATCTCTGTCAAAAACCATAGAGTCGTCTTCAGCCATTAATTCCATCCGATCCAGCTAAAGAACACGGCGAAAAACGCATCGAGAACGATGACTAGGAAGATCGCCTGCACCACTGCTGCGGTCGTTCGTTTCCCGACTTCCTCCGCATTGCCCTCGACCTGCATACCCTGATAGCAGCCACAAATTGCAATAATCGCTCCAAATACTGGCGCTTTGACGAGACCGACATAAACGTCAGTCAGCGGCACGACTTCCCTGATCCGGGCAAAGAAGGTTGCGGGCGGAATGTCGAGCTCGACCCAGCTGAGTAAGCCGCCACCGATAATTGCCACTACGGATGCAAAAAATCCCAGCAATGGCAGCATGAAGACCGCTGCCAAAAAGCGCGGAAGAACCAAGGCTTCTACCGGTGACACGCCAATGGTGCGCATCGCATCAATTTCTTCGGTTAACTTCATCGTACCGATTTGCGCGGCAAAGGCAGAGCCCGATCGCCCCGCGACCATGATCGCGGTCATCAAGACGCCCAGTTCCCGCAAAGTGAGGCGGCCAACGAGATTGACGGTAAATACTTCTGCGCCAAATTGTCTGAGTTGCACAGCGCCTTGTTGTGCAATGACCAGGCCAATGAGAAAGCTCATCAACCCAATAATCCCCAAAGAGCGCACGCCCACCACATCAAATCTCTGAATCACAGCGTTCCAGCGAATACGGCCGGGATGCCGCAGCAAAGACCCCATCGAAACCATGACCGAGCCAAAAAAACCAACCAGACCGGCCAAAGTCATCAAGGCGATCGTTGTCGCCTCGCCAACTTCGCTCAACACGCGAACCACTGGATTAGGAGGGTCCGGGCGCACTTCTGCTGGCTGATCGACACCGCTTACGGCCGCAATCAAACGTTCCGCTTCATTGTCCGCCCCAACAATTTCTGCGCCGCTATCTCTAGCAGTGCGATGAATCAGCCATGCGCCGACCGTGTCGATATAATCTACCTGTGATATGTCTAGCCTTTGGACATGATCGCCATAGTCACTCAGACGCTCTGGCAAGTCACCAACGGCCGCGATAGACAGATCGCCAGAAAAACGGAGCGATGTCACTCCATCTTCGGTCATTTCTTCGACAAAATCGCTTGGCACTGTCATCCCGGCCATTGGTGACTGAAAAACAACGAAAGCTCAAGCCATTATGATAAGTCATTTACTTGGTGCTTTTTTGTCGGTGCTGCTATTAGAGCATGATTATTGGGAAATGGGGTGCGATGACCAAATTGGCTATTTATGACATGGATCGGACAATTACGGTCCGGGGCACTTATACACCGTTTCTGTTTCACATGCTTTTCGCTCGCGCGCCGTGGCGTTTGGTATTCCTGCCATTGCTGCCGTTCGGATTCATTGGCTATGGTCTCAAGCTGATCAGCCGCAAGAGCCTCAAAACTTATAATCAGCGCCTGTTGCTTGGTAGCAAACCAAATGTCGCCCAATTGCAACCGCATATCGAAAGCTATGCCGACAAAGTGATGCAGGGGAACAGCTATGCCAAAGCCATTGCCCGGGTGGAAGCCGACCGGAACGAAGGTCGAAAACTGGTCCTCGCGACCGCCTCATACGAGCTATATGTCAATGCCATTGCCGCGCGGCTGGGCTTTGATGAGGTTATCGGCACGCGACTGAAAATCGACGAGCAAGGACAGGTATTGCCTGAAATTATCGGCGAAAATTGCTATGACGAGGCCAAGCTCAATCGGATCAAGGCCTTTCTCGACGAACAAGGCTTGACGCGCGACAAGGTTCACATCCGTGCCTATTCCGATCATGTCAGCGACGCGCCAATGCTGGAATATGCCGACGAAGCCGTTGCCACGACGCCCAGCGCGCCGCTTCGCTTATTGGCAAAGAAACGTGGCTGGACCATTGTCGACTGGGGCTAAACTGCTTCCAATGCCTGCTCAAAATCAGCGATCAAGTCATCAGGGTCTTCCACACCGATTGAAATGCGTACCAGATTGTCGGTAATTCCCAATGCCGCTCTCCGGTCGTCCGGTACTGACAAATGGGTCATTGCTGCCGGCAAGCTTGCCAGGGTTTCGGTTCCGCCCAGACTAACGGCCAGTTTCGCAATTTTGAGCGCGTCGAGAAAGGCAAAGGCTTCGGCCTCGCCGCCCTTGATGAATACCGAGAAAGTGGAACCTGCACCGCTGCAATGGCGATCATAAATATCCTGTTGCGACGTATCGGAAATGAAACCCAGATAGCCCAGTCCATCAACTTTGGGATGATCGCGCAGGAACGCACAGACTTTCTCTGCATTTTCACCCGCGCGTGTCATCCGCAGCTCCAATGTCTCGAGGCTGCGCATCAGCATCCATGCTGTATTGGGGTCACAAATCGTCCCGATTGTGTTCCGGATCGCGCGAATGGGATCCATATGCGCTTTGGAACCAAGAACACCGCCGGCCACCAAATCGCTATGCCCGCCGACATATTTGGTCAGGCTGTAAATCACAATATCCGCGCCATGTTTCAACGGTTGCTGCCATAAGGGACCGAGGAAAGTATTATCAATCGCGATGGGCGGTGAAACATCATCGCCAAAAACCTGATTACGGGCATCCGCCACACCTTCAATATCGACCAGTGCATTGGTTGGATTGGCAGGGCTCTCAAGATAGATAATCGCCACCTTTCCACCATTTTCTGTGGCTTGTGCCTTGGCCTGCTCCAGCAAGGCGGCAACTTCACCGGGCGTCGCGCCCGCCGGAAAATCGATGAAGGTCACACCAAAGCGCCCGAGTATCTTGTTAATGAGCGTCTCGGTCGCGGCATAAAGCGGGCCACTATGCACCACGACATCGCCTTGATTCACATTGGCGAGCAACACGGTCGCAATAGCCGACATGCCGCTGGAAAAAACCAGCGCATCTTCTGCCTCATCCCAGATGCTGAGACGGTCTTCGAGAATTTCCTGATTAGGGCCATTGAAGCGCGAATAGACAAGCCCGTCGGAACCGCCGGGACGCTTGCCGGTAATCCCTTCAAAATGGCGCTTGCCCGCAGCTGCATTTTCGAACGCAAAAGTGGAGGTCAGGAAAATCGGCGGCTTCAGCGACCCTTCGGACAAAACGGGATCATAGCCATGACCCATCATCAATGTTGAAGGCTTCAGCTTGCGCCCGCCAATTTTTTCAATCGGCGCTTTCGGCATGCGGCGCGGCGTTACTGGAACAATTGGATCGTCATTTTGATCAGACATTTATTCTCTCTCCACCTTGGATATGATGAGAGAGTCCATGCCTGAAGAGTCAACTGATTACAAATGAAACCATCCAGATACAGCCGATGATGATTGGTATTCCGGCCAAATCGAGCACGAAACCCGATTTCAGCATTTTGGGCAATTCAATATGATTGGTAGACCATGCAATCGCGTTCGGGCCCGTGCCGGAAGGCAACATAAAGCCCCAGCTGGCCGCCATCGCTGCAGGCATAGCGAGTAACACGGGGTCGACGCCCGTCGCGAGTATCAGACTGGCGACCACCGGCATGATCCCGCTGGCGGTTGCAACATTGGATGCAAATTCGGTAACGAGAATGACCAGCGCGACCAGCGCCACTGCGATGATGATAACCGGCACATTTTTGAGCGGTGCAAGGGCCAATCCCAACCAATCGGCCAGTCCGGACTCAATAATCCCTGCGGCCAGCGCCAGACCGCCGCCGAACATCATGATCACGCCCCATGGCGCGCGATCCGCTTCATCCCAATTAAGCAATCTGCGCCCGGTGCCGTCGGGCAGCATGAATAGCAGCAAGCCGCCTAATATCGCGATGCTGCCGTCATGCACCGCACCCGCGGGCAAAACCGCCTTTATCTGCGGCAAAAATAACCAACCCAGCACAACAATAGCCACAACGGGCACCACGCGCTTTTCTGGAACACTCCAAGGCCCCGGAGAACCGATCGCCGCCTTTACACCGATGCCATCGAAACTATGTTTTCCGACCTTCTGAACCACGATTAGGATCACCGCGCAAACCGGAATACCGATCAAGACAACCGGGATACCGAACTGCAGCCAGCTGAGAAAATCAATATCCATGCTCAAAGTCTTGTTGATCAGGCCGGCGGCAATGGCGTTCGTCGGACTGCCGACCAATGTACCCAAACCGCCAATTGAAGCGGCAAAGGCCACGCCCATGATCAACGCCCCAGCAAAGCCTTCGGTCTCGCGCTCCTTGACGCCGCCAGCGACCAATACGGCAACAGCAATCGGGATCATGATCAAGGTCGACGACGTATTGGAAATCAGCATACTCAATAGCGCTGTTGCAATCATAAAGGCGAATAATATGCCCCATGCGCTTTTGCCCGCCATGCTGACAATCGCCAGCGCCAACCGCCGGTGGAGGCCCACTCGCTCAATCGCGAGTGCCAGAAAGGCGCCGCCCAAGATCAGGAACAGGATCGGTGAGTAATATTGGCTGGCCGTCGTTTTCACGTCCATCACGTCCATTATCGGTAGCGCCAGAAAGGGCAGTAAAGCGGTTGCCGTGAGCGGGACTGCCTGCGTCATCCACCATGTGGCCATCAGGATCGTGAGCGCCGCGACATGCCATGCCGCTAAGCTCATCGCCGCCGGAGCGGGAAGCAGCAACATGGCGACAAATACTGCCAAGCCACCAAAAAGTCCGACGCGCTGGGCGTTCATTTTTTATTCCCCTCGTGCCCCTGTCTACATGTGTCTGTCTGCACAAGGGTAAAGCTAAGCCTGCAAACCAATTAGCGATATCTGCCGACCATAGCCCGCTTCCCCGCGATGGCAACTGCGCCGATAGCTGTAATAGCGGTCTTCATGCGCATAGGTGTCAAGACCAAGCTTATCGATTTTGGCAATGCCTGCCTTGGCCAAGCGACCCGCCACATAAGATTCAATGTCGAATTGAAAATGATCAGGCTGTCCGCTTTTGAAATATGATGCGTTGGCAGGATCCTCTGCAACAAAGCGCCGTTGAAAAGCGGCATCCACCTCATAGCTTTCCTGAGCGATACAAGGTCCGATGGCGCAGCATATGGTATCCCGCGCTGCGCCGAGCTGTTCCATCGCCGCAATCACATTGTCCGTCACACCGCCAATCGCGCCTTTCCATCCGGCATGCGCGGCGCCAATAATCTGCGCCGACACATCATAAAATAGCACCGGCACGCAATCGGCCGTCAATATGCCGAGCAACAACCCGGGTCGATCCGTGACCATCCCGTCCATATGCGGCCGCGCGTCGAGAGCAAAGGGCGTTTCCACAGTGGCCACATCGGCGCTATGCACTTGATGCAACGTGACCAGCTCGCTGTCTGGCAAAACCGCAGCTTTGGCCCGCTGGCGATTTTCGATTATGGCATTGCGATCATCATCACTGCCCAGACCGACGTTGAGGCCAGCGTAAATGCCGCCAGAAAGGCCGCCTGCTCGCCCAAGAAAGCCGTGGGTTGCGCCGTCCAAAAACGGCGATGTCGCAACATCCACCGCTGATCGACTTTGCTCAGGCAAGGCTCTTGCTCACCTGCTCCGATACGTCTTTCGACAGACCCGGCGTCGCCGCAATCTTCTCTAGCGCCAGCCGCATCAATTCCGACCGACCGCGCTCATACCGGCGCCAACGGCCAAGCGATGGGATGAAGCGTGCTGCCGTCTGCGGGTTCTGACCATCCAGCGCAATGACCATATCAGCAAGCATTTGATAGCCTTTGCCGGACGGGTCATGGAAACGGACCGGATTGCTTGTAAATCCGGCGTAAAGCGCCCGCACCCGATTGGGATTAGACAGAGTAAAGTCGGGATGTTTCGCCAAACTTTCAACGCGCTTCACTGTATCGCTGCGCTGTGACATGGCCTGCAACGTAAACCATTTATCGAGCACCAATGCATTGTCCTTGAACCGCTTGAAAAAATCCTCAAACGCCCAGTTCCGTTCTTTGGCATCCATATGCGACAATATACTCAGAGCGCCCTGCATAGCGGTCATATTATTCGCTTCTTTAAACTGCACAAAGGCCAATTCGGCTGCGTCTTCGACCTGCGATGCGGCAATATAGCCTAACGTGACGTTCCGGAGTTTACGGTCCGCCCGCGCCTCCGCATCCAGCGAAAATTCACCAGGTACGCATTGCTTATAGAGCCGCCGGAATTTGCGCTCAAACTGCACGCCAATTTTACCGCGCAATTTTTCCCGCTCGTCATGAATAGCCTGTGGATCGACCTCAACCATCTGGTCGCCCAGGAACGCCTCGCTGGGCAGCAGGAGCAATTCCGCCAAAAAGGCGCGATCAATGTCTTCATCTGCCAAAACAGCGCCAACCGCTTGCAGGATGATGTCGCGATCCGTTGGTGTACCCGTCACTTTCGCAACCAGATAACTGGTCATGAGCTGCTGCATGGCTTCGAACCGCGCAAACGGATCATCGTCATGCGATGACAGAAAGGCCAGTTCTTCCGCCGTGCGGCTGCTCTCCAATATGATGGGTGCAGAAAAACCGCGATTGATCGAGAGGATGGGATGTTCTTTTTGTCCCTCAAAAGTGAAGCTCTGCTCCGCCTGATCGAGCGTGATCAGCTGCTCGCCCTCATGGTTGCCAGTTTCCGGATTCAGCAAAGCAATTTTCAATGGGATGACCATATCAGATGGTTGCTGCGGCGCGCCGCCAGCGGCCAGGCTTTGCTTCAGATCGAGTGTTGCCGTCCCGCTTTGCGGGTCATGGTTCAGTTTCGCCGACACCCGCGGTGTACCGGGTGTCTTGTACCAGCCACGGAACTGCGAGAGGTCTATCTCGCCGCCCTCTTCCATCGCGACGACAAAATCTTCGCAAGTCGCCGCCTCCCCGTCATGACGATCAAAATAAAGATCTGTGCCTTTCCGAAATCGTTCCGTGCCCAGCAAGATCGCCATCATGCGGATAACTTCAGCGCCCTTATTATAGACAGTGGCCGTGTAAAAGTTGGAAATCTCCTGATAGCTTTCCGGACGAATGGGGTGGGCCAGCGGCCCGGCATCTTCCGGAAATTGCGCCGCGCGCAGGATGCGGACATCTTCGATCCGTTTGAGTGCCGCTGATCCCATATCAGCCGAAAAGCTCTGGTCGCGGTAAACGGTAAAGCCTTCTTTCAAACTGAGCTGGAACCAGTCGCGGCAGGTAACGCGGTTGCCCGACCAATTGTGGAAATATTCATGAGCGACAACGCCTTCTATGCCATCAAAATCCGCGTCGGTCGCGACTTCCGGGTCAGCCAATATGTAGCGAGAGTTAAAGACATTCAGTCCTTTATTCTCCATCGCTCCCATATTGAAATCGCTCACCGCAACAATATTGAACAGCCCTAAATCATATTCGCGGCCATAGACTTGCTCATCCCAGAGCATTGAATCTTTAAGGGCCTGCATCGCATGATCGGTTCGCGGCAAATCGCCATCTCGGACCCATATATTGAGCTCAACCGGCTTGCCCGAACGGGTCGTAAAGCTGTCACTATTGGCAACCAGATCGCCAGCGACGAGCGCGAATAAATAGCTTGGCTTGGGCCAGGGATCATTCCACTGCGCCCAATGACGGCCATTGTCGCCATCGCCGTCCGCCACCTTGTCACCATTGCAAAGAAGGACCGGGAAGGTTTTCTTGTCACCCTCCATCCGCACCGAGTAACGGCTTAATATGTCGGGCCGATCAGGGAAGAAAGTAATCCGGCGAAAGCCTTCTGATTCGCACTGCGTGCACAACATCTCCTGCGACGCATATAGACCCATCAATTGCGTGTTCGTCGACGGATCAATCTCGACGGTAATTTCTACCTCATGGGCCGTGCCGGTTAGCGGCAATTGCAAATTGCCGTCTACCAGTTGCCAGTCTGTCCACACCGCGCCGTCTACTTTAACTGATGTCGGCGTCAAGCCATCGCCATCCAGCAACAGAGGTTCCTTATATTTGGCCGACTTGGCGCGCCGCACATCCAGTGTCGATCGCACAACGGTATGATCCAGACCCAGCTGGAAATCGAGCGCGATGGCCGGAATGAACCAGGCCGGCGGACGATAATCTTCGCGGCGGATAATGGCGGGGGCGGTCGCAGGCATGGCTGCGTCGGTCTTTTGAATATCTAGCATGAATCTGCTTTATGACCGGGGACAGGTTACGACAATCAAAATATCGGGCAAACATCCAACTTGACTGTGTTGGAATTATAATACAGTCCGAACACGTATTTTGGGAGGGGACAGCATCGTGAGATTTTCAAAGCCGGTTATCAACATAATCCTAAGCAAAATCTTATTGCTCGTCGGTGCACTGGCGATACCGGCCATGGCGCAGGCTGCAACCGGTGGCTTCGATGTTGAAGCTGCAACACGCGCTTATATAGACACATTGCAAGGCGACGAACTGGAAAAGTCGAATAGCTATTTTGAAGGTGGCTATTGGCTTATCCTGTGGGGCGCTGTCGTCGCATTTCTGGTCGATTTCTTCCTCCTCAAATCGCGTCTATCATCGAGTTTTCGCGCGTGGGCAGAACGAAAAGTAAAACGCACATGGGCAGTTACCTGGCTCACTTCTATCCCCTATCTTGTTGCCAGCTTTTTACTCACCTTGCCGTGGGTCATCTACACGGATTTTTTCCGCGAAAAACAATATGATCTGATGAGTCAGAGCTTTGGCGAATGGGCCGGTGAGCAAGCCATCGGGCTTTTGATTACCCTTTTTATTTTCCCATTGCTGATCATGGCCATTTTCTCGGTCATTCGCAGAGCACCGAAAACCTGGTGGATTTGGGGAACGGGTGTGATCTCTATATTCCTCTTCATTGGCCTGTTATTGGGTCCTGTCTTCATATCGCCTTTGTTCAACGAATATACGGAAATGGAACCCGGTCCAATGCGGGACCGCCTTGTCGCTATGGCGGCGGAACATGATGTCCCGACCGAGCATATTTATGTCTTTAACCAGTCCAAGCAGCACAAGCGGATTTCCGCCAACGTGTCGGGCATCGGCCCCTCCATCCGGATATCGCTGAATGACAATCTGCTGGAGCGAACAGACCCTGAAGAAGTTGCAGCAGTCATGGGCCATGAACTGGGTCATTATGTTCTTGGCCACACATGGCGATCAATTTTTATCATTGGCCTTATCATGGCGGTTGGCTTGTTTCTGGTGGCACGGATCGCACCAAGGCTCATCGCCCGCTATGGCGAAAAATGGGGCGTCCGAGATATGACGGATCCGGCAGCGCTGCCCTTATTCGGTCTGTTGCTGACGGTTTATTTTCTCGCCGCGACACCGGCACTCAACACGCTGATCCGCGTAAATGAAAGCGATGCCGATCTCTTCGGCCTGAACGCCGCCAAAGAACCCGATGGCTTTGCCAAGGTTGCCATGCGGCTTTCAGAATATCGGAAAATCGAACCGGGAGAGATTGAGGAAATGCTGTTCTTTGATCATCCGTCGGGCGCAACGCGCGTCAGAATGGCGATGGAGTGGAAAGCGAAGAACAGCGAAAACCCGGTTATCGTCAAACCCGGTGCGCTGGAGAAAGAATAGTCGTCAATGCCCCATATGTTGATCTTTGGCTTCGGCTATACAGCGAAGCGCCTCGCCAATCGGCTGCGCGCAAAAGGGTGGCAGGTGACCGGCACTCGGCGCCATGCATCCGATGGCGCGATTGCCTTTGATGATGAGGCGGCGATATTGGCAGCTATGGGCGAGGCGACGCATATATTATCCTCGGTCCCGCCTGCCCGCGACGGCAGCGAGCCGGTTCTCGATCATTATGGCGAAGCGATCAAAGCTGCGTCTTTGGAATGGACAGGCTATCTTTCCTCCACCGGTGTTTATGGTGATGTTCAAGGGGCATGGGTCGATGAAAGCGCTCCCATTGGCTCGGGTCGACGCAAGGCGCGCAGCGAGGCGGACCTTGGCTGGCAAACGCTGCGCGATGATGTTCGCGTGCTGCGTCTTCCCGGCATTTACGGACCGGGTCGCAATCCGATCACGCGGGTTGAGCAAGGCAAGGCCAAGCGCATCGATGTCCCGGGGCAAGTATTCAGCCGCATCCATGTTGACGATATCATAGCCGCTGTGCTCGCGTCCTTTGATGGGCCAGCCGGCGTTTATAATATTTCCGATGATCTGCCTGCCCCGCAACATGAGGTTATTGCCCATGCCGCGCGGCTCATTGGCATGGCGCCACCGCCCTTGCTGTCGTTGGAAGAAGCCGATCTGTCGCCATCGGCATTTGGTTTTTATGAAGAAAACCGGCGCGTTGCCAATGGCAAGGCAAAACGCCTCTTACACTGGCAACCACAATATCCTGATTACAAGGCTGGTATGGCGGCCCTAGCAATTGGATTGGTGGCCGATCGCGACTGAATCGGCCTATGACGCTCAAAACCGCATCGGTAAAAGTGAGACATAATGGCAGACACAGACGCGACCGACTTGAACGTCCATCAATGGATCGCAACACTTGCGACAAGTTTGGAAAAGCAAGATGTGAACGCCGCGGCCGCGCTATTTGCGGAAGCCAGCGCTTGGCGCGATATATTGGCCTTTACCTGGACGATCCGGACATTGGAAGGGCGCGACGCCATTGGCCAATTGCTGATGGAAAAATTGACCACCACCGAGCCACGCCACTGGACCGTCGAGGCAGAGCCAGAGGCCAATGAAGGCTGGTTGAGCTTTGAAACCAATGCGGGTTTGTGCAAAGGATATGTGCGCCTCGAAAACGGTCGGGCTTTGACTTTTTTCACCGCGCTTCAAGACTTGCATGATCACGAAGAGCCCAGCGGCAAGCGCCGCCCTTCGGGCCTGTATGACGATGATGACACTCGCAATTGGCTGGATCGACAACAGGCGGAGCAACTGTCTCTGGGACAAGACACGCAACCTTATGTCCTGATCGTCGGCGGTGGACAGGGCGGGCTGGCTCTAGGCGCGCGCCTGAAGGTCAACGGCGTTCCCGCGCTCATTATAGACCGCCACCAGCGCCCCGGAGACGCATGGCGAACGCGCTATAAGTCGCTGACGCTGCACGATCCGGTCTGGTATGATCATATGCCCTATATTCCTTTTCCGGACAGTTGGCCGGTCTACACGCCCAAAGACAAGCTCGGTGATTTTCTCGAAGCCTATGCAAAAATCATGGACCTGAACATCTGGAATGGGGCCGAATTTACAGCCGCCTCCTATGATGAGGACAAAAAGCAATGGGATGTAACCGTCGAGCGGGACGGCCAAGCGATGCAACTGCAACCAACCCATATTGTGATGGCCGTCGGCAATGCCGGCTTCCCTCGCAAACCCGATTTTGAAGGCGCACCGGACTTTGCAGGCGAGCAATATCACTCCAGCGAATATAGCAGTGGCGAGAAATTTGAGGGCAAGCGGGTTGTCGTGATTGGTGCCAATAATAGTGCGCATGATATCTGCGCTGATCTGGTCAACAACGGCGTCCAACCCACCATGATCCAGCGCTCATCAACGCTCGTATTGCGGGGGTCCACCAATAGCAAAATGGCGCGGCCGCTTTATTCGGAAGAAGCGGTCGAACAGGGATTAACGACAGAGCGCGCCGATTTCCTCAATGCCTCTGTGCCCATGCGGATGAGCGAACAGCATCAAAAACAAATCTGGGCGCAGGTTGCAGAATCCGATGCAGAATTTTACGCGGAGCTTACCAAGGCCGGCTTCAAACTTGATTTTGGCGAGGATGGAACCGGTCTCTTCATGAAATATCTGCGGACCGCATCGGGATATTATATTGATGTCGGCGCGGCCGCGATGGTGGCCGATGGCCGGATAGCCTTGAAATCTGGCGTAGGCGTGGAACGACTGACAAATAACACATTGGTGTTGAGCGATGGGTCAGAATTGGCTGCCGATGTCATCATTTACGCCACCGGTTTCGGATCGATGGAACAATGGGTCAAACGGCTCATATCACCCGAAGTAGCCGATAAAATCGGCCCCTGCTGGGGATATGGTTCTGGAACGACTGGTGACCCCGGCCCTTGGGAGGGGGAAATCCGCAATATGTGGAAACCGACCGCGCAAGAAGGTTTATGGTTCCATGGCGGCAACCTGCAGCAATCACGTTTCTATTCCCGCTATCTCGCGCTGCAATTGAAAGCCCGCTTTGAGGATATCGATATAGATACTTGCGACCAATAAACTGCGTTCTGTAGGTCAGATCTGCAGATTCTCAGGCGGCTTTTTGGGCTCCGGGAATTTGGTCGGCCTGCGGCATCTCACCGGGTGTAAAAAATTCCCCTAATCGGCTGACAACAGTGGTGCCTTGGGGAAACGGATCAGCGACCTTGTCGGCTCGGCCTAGAAAATCCAGATCGCAAGCAATCGCGCAATTATAATCTGTCATGGCATCACCAACGAACAAGCATTGGTCAGCGACCAAGCCCTCCATTTTCATGATATCACGAACAATCACATGTTTTTTCTCCGGCGCGCCGCGTGCCGTGCGGAAAAAGGAGCTGAGGCCCTTGCGCTCGACAATGATCTGGAGCTCATCATGCGGGGTGCCCGACACAATATGGGCCTGCACATTTTGCCGGATCAACATGGCCAGAATCGGCGCAACATCGGGGAGCAGTGGACTGTCCACAACCTCGTCCAAAACGATCGAGGACAGCTTGTCGCACCATTGCAAAACTTCCTCGTCCGTCAATGTAATGCCCAGCAAATCGCGATGAAAGCGCGGAATCTTATCATAGCGCGTCTCACCGGGAACAGCGCGCTGATAATCCTCAACAGCTTGCCGAACATCCGGGCCAAACGCGTCATATAGCGCCCCGAAAGCCGTTATTTTGGCATCAACGGAATCGGCAATCACACCGTCAAAGTCGAAGAAAATACAATCATATTGCGATAGGGAGGTCGGATTCATGATTATTCCAGTCCAGTTTCATTTGGGGGGTGACGGCGTCTAATCCGTCTTCTGCGTAAACCGCATAAAGAGCCCGAGCGATGCGATAATCTTCAATATAGTCGATATCGACGGCAGCCAGCTTGGACAGCGATTGGAGCACGGGGTTTTGGCCGACGAAATATTCGTTCGCCAATATTTGATGGCGCGGGGCCATATAGATGCTGTTTGTCACTTTGAACCATTCGGGCAGGTCTTGTGAAATCGTGTGGTTGCGGGTCGCTTCATAGTTTAGCGCGCCATCACGAGACCAGAAATATTCCTTCATCAGATTCACGCCCAGCAGGGAATCATGGTCCCCATGGATCACACCGTCATGATAGGCATGAAAGGCATCGCAATATTCCTGCGGTGCCATTAACGGGCACACCACGGTAGACCATGCGATATGGGCATGCGGGATGTCGCGGACGATGCCGGTAATCACATCGCGGAACGGGGCAATATGATCAATTGCCAGATGCCGCGCGCGGTGATGTCGGGACACACCGAAACGATCTCCCAATGCGAGAAAATCCTCGTCTTCGCTCGAAAGATAGATCCGCTTTGGATCGATGACTTTGCTAAGCTGGGCCAGCTTCCACTCGATCAATGTTTCCTCGTCGCCAAACGGCAGCAAGCATTTTTCCGCGATGCGGGAACTGCCCCGCCGGACGGGAACAACGACTGCCAGATCATACATGGGTAATTGCCTTTTTGAGAAATTTGTTCATGCCGCCCGTTCCGATGGTTGGGCATAATATTGCGCGATTGCCTGGTCCCAGCGGCCAGCATCAACCGGTTGCAATATACGCGAAACGATATCATCAGCATCAGCAGCAGGGTCTGCCGGATCAAAAATATTATTCGCCAAATGAAAGGCGAACCAACGACGGACTATGGCCGGGTCGGCCTGTTTAGTAAGGCCGCTAGCAATATCAGCAAGAAATGCGGGCAATGCATTATAAGCTTCCAGCCAATCCCCGGTTGCGAAATCCGACAGGCGCATGAAAGGGGTCCCCAAGGCCGCGCAGGCAGACCAGCTTTTGGAATTGCCGACGATCATACCGTCACAATGCTGGCTTAAAGCCAAAGTCGTATGGCCGGCTTTCTGGATACCATCCAGCATGATGACCTTCCCCTGTTGCGCTGATATGGCGGCATTGATAGCGCGATTATCCCCATAAAGTTCATTCAAAGGATGATTGGTTAGCGCGAGCACAATTTTATCATCGAGCATCGCGGAAACGGCTGTGATCATCGCAGCATTATCTGCATAGCGGTGGTGCTGGCCGAAGAAATTTTCTTCATGCTCATATTCCAGAGGCAGGCCGATAATGATTTTATCCGTCGGCAATCCGGTTTGTTCGAAAAACGTTGCGCGCGTCGGCAACGCGATTTGTTGCACCATTTGGGCCCATAACGGTCCAGCAACCCTATCCAGACGATCCGCAAGCTCTGGCGATAAGGGGGGCATCAGACCGTGGTCGAACAGGGACGGCGACAAACTGATCCAATTATTGCCCGTTTGGAACGGCGGCGCGCCGCCTTCCATAATGTAGCGCACCGTTCCCGGGAAACGGGTCGGGGTCGCGATATCGGCGCTACGGCACAAAACAATATCGGGATTAATATCATCGACAAGCGCGAAAAGATCATCTTGCCCACTAGCGTCCGTGCGCAATTGGGGATGGTCCGAGCCGTCGAGCAGGTACCAGCGCACGTGGTCGAGATCAGCGATCAAGTCGATTTGCTCTTCGCCAAGACCGGTATTGCACCAGGACGGAGGCACCAGCACATGAACATCATGGATCCGCGCCAGGCTTCTGATCAAATGCACGATAATATTGGCAAACCACCAAGGCGTAACAACGGGCAAATAGAATAATATTCGCTGCTGCCGCTGCACAATCACGCTCTCCTTGGACTCATATATTTCGATGAGACGATGGTAAACGATTATACTTAATAAAATGCTAATCCTGGTTTAGCCTCAGAAATCCTACGTTTCGATGGCTTATTCGAGCGCAGGGCCGTATTTTCCTTCCGACTTGACTCATATTACACAAGTGTCATATATATTCCATTAGTGGAATAGGGTCGGGATCCGTCAATGTCGTTAAAATATTCAATCCTTGTCGCAATTAGCGAAGGCCCGAAGTCGGGCTATGACGTTGCCAAGCAATTTGATGAAACCATCGGTTTCTTTTGGCGCGCGCGTCATTCGCAAATTTATCGTGAATTGGGAAAGCTGAAAGAAAAGCAGCTCGTTTTTGCAGAGGAAATGCAACAGACCGGCAAACCCAATCGCATCGTTTTTACGATCTCCGAAGCTGGTCGAGAAGCCTTGCTGGCATGGTCGCGGGAACCATCACAGCCGCAAGAGTTGAAAGATGATTTCCTGGTGCAACTTTACGGCATTGATGCGGTAGATCTGGATGCCTTGCGCGAACATTTATCGCTGCGGCTGGAACGCCATCGCGACCGGCATGCGCAATATTTGGCCAAACACAAGATATTGGGTGATGCGGATAGCCTGTCTGATCTGGGCCGGCAGCTCGCTCTGGAAGTGGGCATAAGATATGAAAATGAATGGGCCGATTGGTGCACGCAAGCGCTCGAAAGATTGAGCGTGGAGGCGGTCGCAAAGCTATCCAATGTGGTGCCCATAAAGGGATCGCGTAACAAAGCGTAGAGCCAGTAAAGGCCGATAGATGGAGGGGAATATCATGCTGAGCGAGAAGCGAAGAACATTGCTGATACTAAACGGGGTTGGATTGCTCATTTCCTCTGCGCTCGCAGGATGGCTCTATTTCTTTTTCCTGCTGGGCGCGCTCGATCTATGGCCGTTATTTACCGATATTCCGGTTGAGATTGGCGGCGATCGCCGGGCGTGGAACATGGCGCATCTGGAAGGGATCACCAACGGCCTAATCCTGATCGCACTTGCCGCTGTTGCCCCCTTTGTGCGACTGGGGCCCAAAGGCCAGACATGGCTGTTCTGGTCATCGCTGACTTACGCGTGGCTGTTTACGCTGCCTGCCATTGCCAATGCCATATTCGGCACCAGAGGCCTGGAATTTGGCGGCGGTCCCTTTCCCGGCGACGTGACGATCAACAATATCATCTATCTGTTCGGTTGGCCGCCCATTGTCGCGGTGCATATCGGTTTCGGACTGTTCGCATGGGGCGCGTGGCAACATTATAAAATATTGGGAAATCCATCATGAGCAGCACATTATCGCGGGATGGCTATCCCGATATCATCGTCCGCTCAATCCCCTTTGCATTTGATGAGCAGATTGATCCGGTCTGGCATCCTGAGCATCCCGAATGGAGTCACATGCTCAACGGCGCGTCACTGACCATGCCCTATCTGGAACCGTTTCTGATCAAGACGGTCAAAGAAGGATTGAAAAATGCGAGCAATCAGGAATTGAAACAAGACGTCTATGGCTTCATCGGTCAGGAAGGTCAGCATTATCAGAACCATCGCCGCTATAATGAGATATTGAAGCAAGGCCACTATCCCGATCTGGCCGATGTTGAAACAAATATGGAGGCTGATTACCGCCGATTGCAGGGCAAGAGTCTGCGCTGGCGTGTGGCCTATGCCGCTGGGTTTGAAACCATGACCATGGGTATAACCGAATGGCTGATCAAAGATCGACGAGACCTGTTTGCCGGTGCTGATCCGGCGGTAACGTCCCTGGTATTATGGCACATGGTCGAAGAAACCGAACATAAGAATGTCGCCTTTGACCTGTACGAGGATCTGTTCGGATCCTATTGGCCGCGCGTCTGGGGCTTGGTTTTTGCGACCTATCATGTGGCGAAATTTAGTCGTCAGGCTTACATCAAGATGCTGAAAAAAGACGGCTTGTGGAAAAGCTGGCGGAGCCGGTTGCAGCTCTATCGCATGATCGCACGGTTCTTGATAAATATCGCACCCGCCTTGATCAAATCTGTGCTGCCCGGTTATCATCCCAGCAAGATTGAAGATCCTGATTGGGTATCGCGCTGGACCACCGCTTATACGCATTTGCCCAAAAACAGCATTCCCTTGCTCAATACCAGTGACCCCGAAATTCCCGCGCAATTTTCCGCCTAGAGCGGGCGAGCCTTGTTACCGAGCGAAATCGGCTACGGCGTTTTTGGCTTGCGCGCGCGCAGTGCGACCAGCAACCCTGCCATAGCCAAAAGCGCGCCAGCGGCTGGCAACGCCGTCCACAGATATCCTTCAAACAGGGTGGACAATATCATCGCTACAACCGGCACCAGCACGCTCGAATAGGCAGCTTTTCCGGCTCCTATTTCTCTCAGCAGAGAAAAATAGAGCGGAAAAGTGATGACCGAACCGACAATCGCCAGATAGAATATCCCCCCAATATAGGCGGCGCGCATTTCAATCACCGGCGGTCCAACCGTGATCCAAGACAAAATGATATTGATCAGCGCGCCCCAGAACATGGACCATGCGAGCAGGGTCAGAATTGGGTAAGTTTTAAGCTTCGGCAAGGCCTGCATCACATTAGCGACAGAGGCGGACAATATCCCGCCGGCGGTCAACACAACGCCCAATAAGACGTCGGCAAGCGTCGCCGGTGAGCTTTTATATTCATGCCAGAACAGCAACGCGATACCGACCGCCGCTATCGCTGATCCCGTCATAAAAGCACCGTTAATCCGTTGCCCGAGGAATATCCGGCCCAATATCGCGTTGGGAACCATCAACAGGGCAAACAGCACGGCGACGAGGCCCGAAGTGATAAAAAGCTCCGCATTATAGACAAAGTTAAAGTTGAAGGAAAATTGCGCGACGCCGATCAGGATCGCCCAAAACTGGCCCTTGGCGCCTAGTCGGAATGGCAGACGCTTAAAGCCGACCAATATGAACATCGCAGCAGCGGCGATCATGAAGCGATAGCTCACGGACCAGCTGGGCGGGACATCGGAAATCTGGTCTTTAATCACCAGCCAGGTCGAGCCCCAGATCAGCGAGACTAACAGAAAGGGGATTAATATGCGCGGCGTCAGCAAACCCGGCTCGCCGCCCTGCTCTGCGTTCATAAGGCTCTGATAGCCTCGGCCAACGGACGAATGTCTTTTGCGCTTTGGTTCCAACTCGTCACCAACCGCGCCTGCCCTTCGCCCCAATCGTAGAAATCAAATCCAGCGCCACGGAGAGCGTCGGCTTCGGCTGCCGAAAGCTTGATAAAAACCTCGTTGGCCTCGACGGGATAAAGCAATCGTTTGCTGGCCGCCTCTGCAATGATTTGCGCGCCTTGATTTGCCGCGCGGGCATTGTCGAGCCACAAATCGCCCTCCAGCATCGCCAATAGCTGCGCAGCGAGATAGCGGCCCTTTGATTGCAAATGCCCCGCACGCTTGCGACGATAGTGGGTTTCTCGAGCGAGATCCTCGTCGAAAAAAACCAAAGCTTCAGCGCCCATGCCGCCATTTTTGACAAAGCCAAAACTCAACGCATCAACGCCTGCTTTCCATGTCACATCGGCCGGATGGCAGCCTAATGTTGCCACGGCATTGGCAAAGCGCGCGCCGTCCATGTGCAAGCCTAAACCACGCTTTGTGCAGACGTCCGACACAGCAGTAACCTCGTCTGGTGTGTAGACCAGCCCATATTCTGACGCGTTGGTGATCGAAACAGCAGCAGGCTGCACCTGATGCACGTCATCCCGGATCGCGCCGCACATAGTATCAATGGTATCGGGTAAAAGCTTTGCGCCAACACCGCCAGCGAGCATCAGTTTAGCGCCACCGGTGTAGAAGCCGGGAGCGCCCGCCTCGTCCTGTTCAATATGCGCTTCTTCGTGACAAATCACACCCTGATGCGGTTGACACATTGCTGCCAAAGCCAGCGAGTTAGCAGCCGTTCCGGTAGCCACCCACATCGCCTCGACATCGGTTCCAAACAGATCAGAAAAAGCGCCGCTCAATTGTGCGCTTAGAGCATCGCCATCATAAGCCGTGTCCTGGCTGTTGGCCGCGGCCAAAGATGCCATGACCTTGGGATGAACGGACGCTGCATTGTCGGAGAAAAATCGCATGATAGGGCCATGCTTTGAAGCAGCGGCCACGTCAAGATTGCGATTACTGACGGACGTTATATTAATGCCGTCTCAGCAGTCCGATAAAAGGCTAACCAACTTTCTCGGCGTCGTTTATCACATTTGGCATATCGCTATCCACGATATCAGAGGGGCCGGTTGGCTTGGAGACCTTTATCCGGATATTTTTCAGCAATTGATCGATCTGCGTAGAAGCTTTGTCAGTCAGTAAGATATGAGGCTCATCAGCGGTTCTTGTGTCTTCTTGGTAATGAAGAAATCCATCTGCCGACAGAAGATTGACATACCGAAGCGTCAATTTTTCCGGTATTTTTGCGTTGGTCGCAATATCCGCTAGTTTCAGTTTTCTATCTGACCGCTTTGCATCATAAAGCTCAAGTAAGACGTCCCAAATATTGCCTGTACAATATTCATCAGGGAAAACCCCAATTCTGGATCGTCTGAGATCAATCGCAAATTGGCCAAGATCAATCTGTTCGATCGCACGCTCCCAATGCTGGTTTTCCAACCGCTGCAGCCTTTGTCGAATGTCTTCCAATAGCATCGTTTGATCACGCGCTTGATCCATCAAATAACTCCAATTTTGCGTCCAGAGGGCATGTTCTTAGTGTGAACTGTCAGCGGCGCTCTCTTAGAGGTCGCGCCAAGAAGCTATGTCACCCAAACAGGGGACAACTTGAAAAAAAATGCAAATTGGCGCATAGTCTAGCATTCACGGGGGTAGCGGGGCCATGGCTACAAAAAACCAAGATTTGCAAATCGGCAATATTCTCCGACAAATTGCTACGCTAAGTTCGATTTCAGATATACTCGAGCTTATTCGCATAACCGTTGTCAATCTTGGCGCGAACCGAACCAGCTATCATTTCACGCCTAAGTTAAAGTCTCAAACAGATCATACTGTTCAACTCGCGACATCGGGCTTTTCGAAAGAATGGCTGAAGCTATATGAAGAAGCAGGGTTTCGAGAATGTGATCCCATACCGGATATTATCATGCAACATGGTGAGCCCATGTTGTGGCAGGACGCACTCACTGCGCGGCGCTTGAATGAAAAGGAAAAAAACTTCGTCAGTCAACTGGAAGACCATGGGTTAATGGAAGGGATTGGCATCCCCCTCTTTGGTCCGAAAGGGCGGCATGCCTATTCTGCCTTTACCTTCGATCCCGTTGAATTGGCTTTTGACGATCGGATCGTCGCGACGATCACAGCTCTGGCCAGCGCCGCTCATGTGAGAATATGCAATATTCTGGACAAACAGTTCGAACGCAAAGTGGAGCTATCGGAACGGGAAGCACAGGTCATCCGGCTGATCGCCCATGGCCATTCGAACAAGGCAATTGCTGCAGAGCTGAAAATTGGCGGATCAACCGCTGACACTTATGTTCGAAGAGTATTTGCAAAACTGGACGCCAGTGACAGAACAGGTGCTTCTATCCGAGCGCTGGAATTGGGAATTTTGCGGCTCTGACTTTTCCGCTCACGCTTTTTTTCGATTCTGATCCGGCGACATTTCGACCGCCGCCGCCGGCAAATAGATGGTTTCGACATTGGGAACCAACTCGTCACTGGCGCGCAAATCGGTAAACTCGCTTAGATCCTCAGCCTTTCCATAGAGAAACCCTTGAACCTGATCACATCCTTCGATGCGCAGTTCATTCACCTGACCTTCGCGCTCGACACCCTCTGCCGTCGTCGTCATGCCGAGCGTTTGCGCTAGGCTGATCACCGAACGAATAATGGCCCGGCAATCTTCGCGCGTATCAATCTCACTGACAAAACAGCGATCAATCTTTATCTTATCAAACGGAAAACTGCGCAAATAGTTTAGCGAGCTATAGCCGGTACCAAAGTCATCCAGCGATATACGGATGCCCAGATTGCGCAGCATATGCAGAGTCCGGATATTGGCCTCACTATCGTGCATCAATATGCTTTCGGTGATCTCCAGCTCTAATCTGCTCGGATCAACGCCAGAGCGTGCCAAAGCGTTGACGATTGTCGACACCAGGCTAGCGCTGCGCATTTGTGTCGGTGACAGGTTTATTGCGACGGTTAAATTGTCGTCCCAATTGGCGGCATCATTCAAAGCCTTGCGAATGACCCATTCACCCAATTGCACAATCATTCCGGTCTCTTCCGCCACGGTGATAAAATCATCTGGCATCACCACGCCGCGTTCCGGATGTTCCCAGCGCAACAAGGCCTCGTAACCGATTTTATTTTGGCTCTTAAGGTCCACGAGCGGCTGATAGTGCAAACGCATTTGGTCGCGGCCTAACGATGCCCGTAGATCCAGTTCTAGCGTGCGCCGTGCCTGCGCTGCGACATCCATGCCCTCTTCAAACAACGCGACCCGGTTCCGGCCATCGCCCTTTGCCGAATAGAGAGCAAGATCAGCATATTTTAGAAGCTGATTGGCATCGGCCATTTCAGGTCCCCAATGCGCAACACCGACGCTTACTCCCGACACAACATTATGATCATCAACCAAGAACGGAAGGCCGATTTGTTCAACAATCAAATGGGCGATATCATCAGCGTATCGGGCACGCGCACCGGTTAGCAGCAGCGAAAATTCGTCGCCGCCAATGCGCGCCAGCAAGTCTTCCGGCTTTGTCAGCGTTTCCAGTCGACGCGAGATCATTTGCAATAGCTTGTCGCCCATAGGATGGCCGAGAGTATCATTAATCGCCTTGAAATGGTCCAGATCGAAAAAGATCAACGCCACATCATCACCAGTTTTGGCCCGGTGGATGGTACGGTTCAGGGATTCGGTAAACAACCGCCGGTTTGGCAGATCGGTAAGGCCGTCAAAATGCGCCATATAACGAACTTTGGCTTCCGCATTTTTCTGGGCCGTAATGTCTTCGATCACACCGCGGATGGCGACCTCATTCGTTTCGGCCGCATTATCAGCCGCACGGGCACTAATCGTCCACCATTGCAATTCGCCGCCCACCTCTACCGGCACTGTCATATCCCGAAACGACCGACGATTGGCGATATGATCAGCTAAGGTCGCACGCTGATTTTCATCCTCCACCAAAGATGGCAGTGCAATTCCATTCATGGCTTCACGCGGTCGCTGCACAGCTTCCGCAAACCGTTCGCACACGTCGATCAAACGCCCTTCGGAATCCACCGAAAAAAGCCAATTGGATGCTTGTTCTTCAAAGTCGTTGAGCAGCAATTTGACGGTTTCAGCCGAGCGCTTAATTTCCTGACCCGCCAAAAGCTGATTGGCAAAATTCCGGAATATATTTCCGCAATTGAGATATAATACCGACGCAAACATGACCAGCAGGGCGATCGCGAGATAGCTTTCGATCCCGCCGCGATATAGTAATCCGGCCGCTAAACCGACACAGACGATAAGCGTCCATGCCCGAGACGCCTCCGGGATATGCCGATAGGACACGACGGCAGTGCTCATTTTACCGGCGCCAATAATCGCGAGAAGCATAAGCTGATCAGGTGTTGCCAATGGCAAGAGACAGGCCACGCCCGCACCCCACATATGGGCGTAACCGGCTGCGTTAAAAGTGATTTGCTTTTTCATCTTCAGCATTTTCCGGCGGGACAAGTCTGTCCTCTCAGAACGCTTGGCCAGACGAAGGCGCATGATGGATAGATAGGCAAACATCGCATACCACAGCATATGCATAAGCAGCGGTGCCTGATCGAAGAACAGAAACGACAATATAGCCGCACTGACCAAATTGGCAAAAACGGTCAGGCGAATGGACTTACTGTGTTCGGTAAGCTGCTCGCGCAAAATTAGATATTGATCGGAATGGCCCAGCACCCCGGTTTTAATACCATATGTCATTCTTCGTCCCCACGCAGTTTGCGATAACGGGGAATGGTAAATTTTTTACTATTTTCTATATTTTACATAGATTTACACTGATGAAGGTCAGCGTTTTTTGGCTATTTTGAGCTTATCGGCCTTGGCGCGTTTCTTGATCGATTCTTCGCTGCGGGTTAGCGCCTTGGATATCGCTTTCAAAGTCATACCCTTTTTCGCAAAAGCATGGAGCTTTTGGATCTCTTCGCTGTTCCACGGTTGTTTATGCCGTTCAAAATGCTCTTTCATTATAGCTCCATCCCAATCGCCCGCAGCGCATCAGGTGCCTTTTTCTTGACCGGGAAAAATCCCTTGGTCGCCAATGGCCAGATCGCTGCATCATAATCGCGTATCACCCATCGGGCGTTATTCCCGCGCATTTCCTTACCAATGGCGTCTTTCAATGCGCCTACCGGCAACCATGGCGATAACAGACGTTCCATCCTTGCATTGGCCAAAATGGTGCTCAATTTTTCGCCTTTATTCCACATGACGCTATCGCAATCAAAATGCTCAGCCGCGCGGGCCACGGCATCGGTTACCGCACCACTGGTAAAGGCGCGCACCTTATCCGACACTCCCTTTGGACTCTTTCCATCAGGGCCGCTCACACCGATGATCAGCGACGGTTTTTGTGGCAATATCAGGCTTTCGGGATGGCAATCCTCTTCATGGACCAACAGCGCGAAAGCCGACGCAGCCGGCGGCGCAGCCGGTATTTTAAGAGGCCGCAATTTATAAGTCTTTTCTTCTTCCAGCGGAACCGTTTCTGCCGCCAAACCTATCGGCGAGAACCGGCCATCTGTAAATTGCGCGATATTCTCTTTGGTTGCGAGATAGGTTTTGCCTTTGGTATGCAGTCCGCCGACCCAGCGCCAAGACAGCGTGTTGGAAGCAGCGTCGCCATCGAGCAAATGCTGGAGGAAAAAGTCCGCGCCCAGTTCCCAAGGCAGCTTCAGCGTGAAAATCCAGATGCTGGCAAACCACATGCGGGCATGATTGTGGAGGTAGCCCGTCTCCACCAGCTCCTTGGCCCAATGATCAAAGGCATCAATGCCGGTGCGGCCTTCTGTGGCCTGTTCATAGATTTTGCGCAGACCGCCTTGTCTTTTGATCTGTCTGAATTTCTCGTCCCGATTGATGACATAGTCCGCCCAGACTTCCGGGCGCTGTTCCAGCCAGCCCTTGAAATAGCCACGCCACAGGACTTCCGCGATAAATTTGTCTGCCCCTTGCGCGCCATGGGCGTTTATCGCCGCTGCGATCAGCTCCTGTTCGGTGAGCAGCTTGTGCCGGATAAAAGGCGATAGTTTCGAGACATTGTCACGCCATTGATCCTGCTTAACATCGGCCTCCAGACCATAGTCAAAATTACGCTTATGCGCATAATTATGGCCCATATTGACGGTGAAATCGGCGAGCCGCGACAAAGCTGTCGCTCTTGTGGGTTGGGGATGTGTCATGGCGGCCCTATCGCAGCAATGAAGAGGATTGCCAACTATACAGTTCGGACGGGTGGGCCCAGCTATTGGCGTTCAGGCTTGCCAGCAATTCGCCATATGGTCATCCACTATGCCGACCGCCTGCATATAGGCATAGATGATCGTGCTGCCGACGAAACTCATGCCGCGCTTTTTCAGGTCTTTGGAAATGGCGTCGCTCACGGGAGATGTCGCCAGCATTTCCGACATATCCTTAGGCCGGTTCACCATCGGTTTGCCGTCGACATGATCCCAAAGCCAGCGATCAAAGCTGCCAAATTCCTTTTGCATGTCAAGGAACACCAAAGCATTTTTGCGCGTGGAATAGATTTTGAGTTTATTTCGAATGATCCCCGCATCCTCTCGCAAGGCTTCCAATTCATCGTCGGTCATGGCGGCCACCCGCGCGATGTCGAAACCATGAAATGCTTTGCGATAACCGTCTCGTTTTCGGAGTACGGTTTCCCAGCTCAATCCAGCCTGCGCGCCTTCCAATATGAGGTTTTCAAACAATTTCTGGTCATCATGCTCGGGAATGCCCCATTCCTCGTCATGATAAATGCCGTAAAATTCCTTGCCCGCCTGTCCGCCAAAACAGCGATGCTTTCCGTCCGTGCCGATTATTGTCATGCGCGGAAGCTTATGGCTGTCTTGCGACTTTTGAAAGCCCCAATGGCGGTTCTATTCGGCGGGTTGGATATCCGGTTCCGGCTTGTCCGCTGCAGGCCACCAGCCGATTTTCACTTTCGCCCAGTTAATCGCGCGCGGAATCGGTGCATTGCGGTCCATCCACTCGGCATAGTCTTTATAGGCCGGGTCACTGAGCAGATGCTTTTCTTCAGTCTTCGCGCGCCAATAATAGACCCCGCTGACCGCTGCGATGATCACTGTGTTGCGCACCATATCGGTTAGGCTACCCGACGTAGCCAGAAAGGGCATGGTGGCGAGCCACCAGTATAGGTTCTTCGCGACATAGGCGGGATGCTTGGTGAACCGATATGGACCATGGGTCAAAATTCCGCGATGCGTGAGGTTCGAGAAACGCAGACCAAAAGCGACCGTCGCCCAAGCATAGATCGCAGTCAGGATCACCAAAATCGTGCCCCAGATCGCCAAAATGATCTGATGCCCTTCCAACCAATAAGCCCAGTCGGCGGTGTTGACATGATAGTTCAGCGGGCCATCCATCAATATAAAGGGCGGATAACATATCAAGGCCGCGACCCAACCGGCCAGGTAAGGATTGGCGGTGCGGATATGCGCGTCCAGTGGCTTCATCGTCAGCAAGTAACCAACTGTCGCAAACTGCACATCGACAACAAACATCGCGATGATCAGCCAATGGGCAATCGCGACAGGGTTATTGATAACTTGGGATATATCGAGACGGACAATCTCACCAAAACCACCCGGTACAATGGAAATCATAAAGGCGAGGAAAAAGCCCTTTACCGCCCAAGCACGCAAATGATGGTAAATTTCCTCACGATCATATTCACCGCGCGCGCCCATCAGAAATTGCCCAAAATGCCAAGCGCCGTCGCGCGGTTCAACGAACCGCCGGTCGAGCCACATCACATAGGGGATAGACAGTCCCACGACGAAAGGCGCTGCCGTTTCCATCATTTTCATCGAAAACTGATATTGGCCAGTCCAATACCAACGTCCGACGCAATAGATGAGCGCGATAATCGCCCATGTTGCCCAAAGACCAGCGAGCTTAGCGACGCTGACGTCAAAAGTCTGCTTGAACGGTTTCGGGTTTTTCCAGTCGATGCCGGTAGATGTACGCAAATGCACTTTGTCATAGAGCAGCGACCAGATCACCATGGGAACACCGCAAGCGGCGCAAGCAACCAATGCAGAATATGGCCCATCCATGCCATATTGGCGGGCAATCAGGATCCATGACGCCAGTCCGATCAGCCCGGCAATACCCACGCCGCTGGACACCGCAGATTGCGGACACGGGTCAATAGTAGCTGGTTTCTTTCCAAACATAGTTCAGCGCTTTAACCAGAAATGGTAATTAACCCGTGAACATCGATTTTCAGGCGCGAATATCCTATGAATTATCAGAGTAATCCGTTATATTTTCGATAATATATCTATCAGCAAATTATTGGATCAACATCTAAATGGTCATGGGAATAAAAATGAGAAATCTTACACTTGCCACCGGATTATCCATTGTCCTCATCGCTTGCAGCAATGGCGACGGAGCGCAGGCAACGCAAGGTGACACAGCAGAGAATCAGGCTTCGACTGATATTTCACCCATTGATCGCAAGCCTTTTGAAAAGACCGAAATTGCCAGCTTCGATGAACCATGGGCTATGACCTTCCTGCCCGATGGCCGGATGCTAGTCACCGAGAAGAAGGGTAATTTATTTCTGGTAGACCAGAAAGGCGAAAAAACCCCGATATTCAACATTCCGGAAGTGGATTATGGCGGCCAAGGCGGCTTTGGTGATGTCGTGCTATCCCCCGATTTTGCAACCAGCGGACGCATTTATCTCAGTTGGGTAGAAGCTGGTGAAAATGATACGCGGGGCGCGGTTGTGGCCCATGCTGACCTGTCTTTGGCTCCCAATGAACCAGGCGTCGAAGCCGAAGCACCGGCGCTTGCCAATCTTACCACAATCTGGACGCAAAATCCCAAAACCACGGGCCGCGGTCACTATTCCCATCGCATGGTGTTTTCGCCCGATGGCGAATATCTGTTCATCGGATCCGGCGAGCGTCAGAAATTTGACCCGTCGCAGGATATGACCGGTAACCTTGGCAAAATCATTCGACTTTACCCTGATGGCAGCGTGCCAGAAGATAATCCCTTTGTCGGTCAAGACGGCGTGCTTCCGGAAATCTGGTCACTGGGTCACCGCAATATTCTCGGCATGGCCTTTGACAACGAAGGTCGGCTTTGGAATCAGGAAATGGGACCAAAAGACGGTGACGAGCTAAACCTCGTCCAGCCGAAAGCCAATTATGGATATCCCATCGTCTCTGAAGGCGATCATTATGATGGGAAGAAGATTCCAAATCACGATACGCGCCCGGAATTCGCGGCGCCAAAAGTCGCATGGGTTCCGACCATCGCGCCCTCAGGTATGATCATTTATTCCGGCGATAGCTTCCCGGCATGGAAAGGAAACGCCTTTATCGGTGGACTGGCCAGCGAGGCGATTATTCGCGTGTCATTTGACGGTGAGACAGCTCAAGAAGCCGAACGCTATGCGATGGATACTCGCATTCGCGAAGTCGAACAGGGGCCCGAAGGCGCCCTGTGGGTGCTGGAAGACGGCGAAGGTGGCAGATTGCTAAAACTAACGCCGGTTAAATAAAGCTGGCTTAAGAAGCTGCGGTTGTTGTTCCTGACAGATCGCTCAAAAACTGACGTACTCGCTTGGCATTGGCACCAAGATCATGGACACCAACCCGTGATACTGAGCGCATGTCGATAATGCTGGCTGCACCATTTTCTGCTGCACGGGCGCGGATTACGACATCATCTTTAAACCGGAACAGGGAAATTGTAGCCGTCGCCTCCAGATGACCGGATGCAGGGTCGACATTGGCGATTTCCCATCCGCGATCTTCGGCCAGGCGCTTGGCCTTTTCGATAACCTCAGCGACAGGTTGATCGATACGGACAGAGCGAATGTCTGGATAAGCGTCCTGATGCAGTGTCGCCCAGCGTTGGCGCGGGTTCATACCGCGCATCGCGCCATCGTCAGCACCGGGAATATTGTCCCAATTGTCAGCCCGTAACGTCAAAGCAGAAAATTGCGGCGTATCGGCCAGATCGGTTGTCACATCGTGAATCGCGGGGAGCGATGCAATCGTCATCGCATAGCTTGCAAGATAACCAATAAAACCAAGCGAGACGAGCGTTCCGATACCAAGGAGCGGCCAGCGCGTCTTACGATCCTTGCGGCGATCCAAGATAATTCCAACAATGGCGACAATCAGAGCGATCAATGCCACCAGACCTGTCCAAGGCAAAGCGCCGAGACCCGCTTGCCAGCCCCAAAGACCAACCCCAGAGCCAAACGCTGCACCAAAAAATACCACGACCGCGGCTACGGCCAGTATGAATACGGTCCAACCCTTTAGATCTTTGTTAAGTATCGCTAGTTTTCCTGTCGCTGATCCACCCTCGTCAGCAGCAGATTGGCCCGCCTGTGGTTGCTGGTCCTGTTGATTATTCACGCGCGTTACTCCCGTTTGATGACAGCCTTTTAGACGCGGCGACGCCATAGTGCAATCAACACCGCATTGCTGATGCTCTCGCCGAGATTGCGATGCTCGACAGCGCGCTGCAATAACGTTAAACGCGCTGCTTCTTAAATATCCCACTGAACTGGACTGAAATTTTGACGACGATTATTCCTCTTGCGGAAATTGAACCGGCTGTGGTCGAAGACCTGCTTGATGCGGCTTTTGGCAAGCGGCGCAGCGAGCGCACGGCCTATAAGATCCGCGAAGGCATGGACATGCTGGAAGGGTTGAGCGTCGCAGCGGTGGATATGGCAGAAAATGAGCTACTCGGTTCGCTGCAATGCTGGCCGGTGGCCTTGACCGACGAGGACGGAAAAATGCATCCGATGATCATGGTCGGGCCGGTCGCGGTCTATCCCGATTGTCAGCGTCAGGGCGTTGGTCAAGCATTGTTAAAAGGCCTGTTAAAAGAATTACAGCAGGACGAAAGCCTGCCGCTCGTAATGATCGGTGATCCCGCTTATTATGACCGCTTCTTCGATTTTTCACCGGAACGTACCAGCGGCTGGACGCTGCCGGGGCCATGGGATCCGGATCGGCTGCTGGTACGCGCACCGAAAGATGCCATATTGCCCGAAAAGGGCAAATTGGGGCCGTGGAAAAAACCGGAAACACAGCAGAAGCCGGCGGCTTAAAACTCGAACAATTTTAGCGATGCTTTACAGGTCCGGTTATTGGCAATAGGCAATCATCATGCCTTACACACCGCCACCCGAACTTGCCTCGCTCTCCCTTTCTGAAATTGCCGAAATGGTCGAGGCGCAGAAACTGCCGCCGGTGGATCAATGGGAACCAGAGGAAACCGGTGACAGCGAGATGCGGATTGCGATGGACGGCAGCTGGTATCATCAAGGATCACCGATAAACCGTCCGGCAATGGTGCGCGCCTTTTCCACGTTGCTGCGGCAGGAAAAGGACAATAGCTACGCGCTGGTTACGCCTTATCAGAAACTCCATATTCAAGTCGAAGACGCGCCCTTTGTAGCGGTCGAAGTCGAAAATGAGGGAGAAGGCGTCGGCCGAAAACTCGCTTTCCGTCTCAATACCGACCATCTGGTGATAGCCGATGACTGGCATAAGCTCAGCTTTCCCAAAACCGACATTACCGCGGATAAGGCCGAAGCCAATTCCCAAGCCCGTCCCTATCTCCACGTCCGTGGCGGTCTAGAGGCGGTATTGGCACGGCCGGTTTATTATCAGCTGGCCGAATATGCGCTGGCCGACGATCTGGAGCCATTTGGTTTATGGAGCAACGGGGCTTTTTTCCCGATTGACCGGCCGGAATGACCGATCCACTCAACCTGAGAACAAGGCTGTCAAAAGCCCTGCACGATGGGCATGAAAATGACCTTGATCATGCGCTGTCAGACGAACGGGATTTTATCAAAGACCTGGAAAGCCTGCGCAGCGCGGCGGTGTTGATTGCCATTACAGACCGGCCAAAGCCCGGTGTCATTTTGGTCCAGCGCCCCGATTATATGCGCAGTCATCCCGGACAAGTCGCCTTCCCGGGAGGCAAAATCGATCCCGAAGACAAGGACGCGGTCCATGCCGCCTTGCGGGAAGCAGAGGAAGAAGTCAGTCTGGACCCCAAGCTGGTGGACATTATCGGGCCGACCGACCGCTATCATTCCGGCAGCGGTTTCAATATCCAGCCGATAGTAGGCGTCATCCCGCCCGACTTGCCGCTTGTCCCCTGTCCGGAAGAGGTGGACGACTGGTTTGAAGCTCCGCTTGATTTCGTGCTCGATCCAAAAAACCAAAGCGCCCATGTTGGCGAATGGCGCGGCGCAAGGCGGGAATATTATCAGATTAACTGGCAGGGCCGCCGTATCTGGGGGATTACCGCGGGAATTATCGTCAATCTATCAAAGCGGCTGGACTGGCTATGAAGTTACCTGACGCAAATTGGCATCAGCGGCCATCGCTGAAAAAGCTCATCGCCGCGCTGGACGGCAAGCGTGGCATGGTCCGCTTTGTCGGCGGCGCGGTGCGCGATACGTTGCTGGGTCTGCCGGTCGCCGATGTTGATCTTGCGACCATCCTGAAACCTGAAGACGTTATGGCTCGGCTGAACGATGCGGGCATCAAGGTTATTCCCACCGGCATTGACCATGGCACGGTAACCGCTGTCACCGAAGACGGACCCGTCGAAATCACCACGCTGCGCCGCGATGTATCGACCGACGGACGGCGTGCAACCGTCGTCTTTAGCGATGACTGGAAAGAAGATGCTGCACGGCGGGATTTTACCATCAATGCGCTGTTTGCCGTTCCCGAAACGCTAGAGGTTTACGACTATTTCAAAGGTCTAGCCGATCTCGAAAAACGCCATATCCGCTTCATCGGTTCAGCAGATCAGCGGATTGCCGAGGATCACCTGCGGATCATGCGCTATTTCCGCTTTCTTGCTCGTTTTGGGCAACATGCTGTCGATCAAAAGACATTTGACGCGTGCCGAAAAGCTGCAAGAGAGCTACCTAAATTATCGCGCGAACGGGTGGCAGATGAATTGATGAAACTGCTCAGCGCGGCTGATCCGGTCTATGCCGTGCAAGAGATGATACAGGCAGATGTCTTTGCCAATATCGTGGCGGAAATTGATTCCGATGCCGGACAGGTATTGGCCACGCTGGTCCTGCGCGAAGAAGCCCATGATATTGTCCCTGATCCGGTTCGGCGTCTGGTAGGCTTGCTACCCAAGGATGCAGACAAGGCGGCTGAAATAGCTGTCAGCCTGCGCTTTTCAAAGAAATTGCGGCGCGCAGTGGCAAGCCGTTTGATGATATTGAAGCCCATTGTTTCGGATGTACCGGTCGTCGCTTATCACCATGGCGCAGATGCCGCGCGGGACATGGTGTTACTTTTTGCGTCAGATGATGCCTTGCAAGCCAGCCTTTCCAAACTCCAAGGCTGGGTCAAGCCGGTCTTCCCGATAACCGGCGGCGACTTGATCGCCATGGGCCTTAAAGCTGGACCGATTGTGGCCGAGAGCCTGCAGGTCGTTGAAGCAGCTTGGATTGCCGAAGATTTTCCCGATGACGATCGGGTACGCGCGCTTGCAAGCGCGGTTGTTAAGCGCCATGAGCGCCAGGGCTGATTGCAGCGCCGATTACAAAAGGACAGATTTATGGAAATCAAAAAAGACATGGTCAGCTTCATCACTGGCGGCGCAGCGGGCATTGGCTTTGCCATCGCAGGCGCGTTGGCCGGCAGAGGCGCAAAGATCATGCTGGCTGACATCAATCAGGACAAGCTGGACGAGGCCGCAGCCGCCTTGACCGCTAGCGGCGCGGACGTTGCTACCATCCTGTGCGATGTCGCAGATGAGGCACAGGTTCGTGCTGCGGCTAAAGCAACGATTGACCGGTTCGGCAAAGTACATATTGTTGTGAACAATGCTGGCGTCGCATTAGGCGGCGCCCCTGGCGAAATCGCCATGGAAGACTGGCGCTGGATTGTCGATATCAACCTGATTGGTGTCGCTCATGGCGTAGAAATATTCACGCCCTTAATCCAAAGCCACGGCGAAGGTGGCTATTTCATCAACACCGCATCCATGGCCGGTCACGGTGCAGCCGCCGGAATGGCCCCCTATCACGCGACCAAATTCGCAGTTGTCGGCTATTCCGAAGCCTTGAAGCAGGAACTGGCGCCCAGCAATATCGGGGTCAGCGTTCTTTGCCCCGCATGGGTCAAAACCAATATCCATCGCAGCGCCTTAGACAAGCCAACCGGAGGACGCGACGAGAGCGATCCGCAGTTCAAAGCGATGGAGGCGGTGATAGATGCCGGACTAGACCCAGCCGATGTAGCGGAATGGACGGCACAGTGTGTCGAAGCGGATCGGCTCTATATTTTTACCCATCCGGAATTTGCCGCAGGCATTGATTATCGTCATGAGATGATCAAGGCAGACTATGACGCCTGCGCTGATTTTCCCGCGTTTCAGAAGAAAGATAATGACTGAACGCTAAACAATTGAAGCCGCACGGAGGTGAGCGGGCGGTGAGCGCCCTGCGCGCCGCTCACCATCCGCCGTGCTTATCTTTTTGCTTTTTCCTGTAGTGATAGATACCAAAGCCAATGGCTGTGACCATCAAGGCAATCAGCCCATAAGCTATTTGCAATCTAACTGGCATGTTGGTCCTTTTCGGATTCTGCCTCCTCGGCAAATTCAAGTGTGATTTCAGCGTCCAGCTTGTCGCGCTCGGTTAAATGACCGGCCTCCCGTTTTTCGGCCTGAATGGCTTCCAATCCCCAAGCTTTCGCGGCGGCAGCGGCCACTTTGCGGCGGCTTTCCAGCGGGGCGCTAGTGGCGAGCGCAAGCTGAAGCGCTTGTTGTTCCCGGCAAATGGCAGCTTTTACGCGCATGGGTGAAGGCCCTTTCTTTTCTGCTACTTCCCGCGATTGGTTTTCATATGCTCAAGGCCAGCAACAACACCCGACTTGGCGGATGGGTTGGACGCATTGGTTTTTTTCTTTTCTGCCTTCGGCTTGCGGATTTCGCGATTGGATTTCTTCTGTGATTTGGCCATCATATTTTCCTTTCAGGAATGAAATGCACGTGCGATCGGTTCGGCAAGGCTTTCGGATCGTGCATGCCGGTCTATCCAGAGCGCAGGCATGCGCGATTGCTTCCTGTCTCAGGAAAGCCAATCAAATAGATGTTGATTGTGTAGAGACACGGTCAGTGCGAAATTGCGATCAACACATCGCCCCGACCTATATCATATAGGGATTGATAAAGGCCTTTATAAGGCCCGCGGCGGATTACAGCTGAGGCCAGTCGACAAGACAAGCCTGCTTTTTTGGCTTGTCGGAATAGAATCGCGCTATCAAACGTCCACTTTCATCCAAAGTGGACGTTAGGATTTATCATTTGCGGAATGCCACGCCGGAAACCCAATGGATGAATTCCAGATTTACTGCCTGACGTTACTTCTTGTCCGGATCCTTATATTTGAACGGATCCGTGAGAAGAGATTGTGTCGGCAATGGCTTGCGCGCTCACGGTGCCATTGGTTGCTGGCCGTCCACGCGATTGGAATGGCTGAAAGGGTAAGCGAGCGGGGCAATAGCATCTTCGCTTCCGATGAGATAATCGACCGACCGCGCCCGAATTTAAAACCTTCACGGCGCACGTTTTTTTGGACCCCAGCCTTTGGTCAGCCGTAAAAATATCGCTCTTCAATGATTTTACCGTCGCGGACGGTGTAAATTGCAATCTCGGAAAAGGGTTCGCGCTCACCGGTTGCGCGGCGCTTGATCAGCATGTCGATAAACAAGGCAAAGCGGTTGCCCGTGATGAACGGACCGTCAACGCTCAGTTCCTCCATTGCGCTGTGACCCAGCCAATTGTTTAACTTGTCGCGGGCCGCGTCAAATCCCGTCACGATGACCGGAACATGTTCGGTACTGTCTTCAGGTTCGATACTGACGATATCAATCGCCCAATATTTTTCCGCCGCCGCGACCGCTTGACCGGACTGGATAAGGGACAAAAAATCGCCTGCGAGTTCTTCGATATCGGCCATATCATCTGGCTCATATTTGCTAGAATGAAGAGATAATCCGGCGGATGGAGGGTCGCAAATCCATCCGCCGGACGCACCGCTTGCGCGTGCTTTTCGAAAAGACCTAAGGGCGGCCTATCGAACTTTATATTCGCGAAGCAGCATGCTGCTCTGCACGGTCCGGTATTCCGCCCGGTTGCCGGATTCTGCTATTTGCTGCTCGGCAGACGATTTCATGTAAGCATCATATGCTTTGTTGCGTCTTTCGCCTTCCGCTGCATCAGCCATTTTCGCAAAGGTGGTCATCAGATAAATTGTGGGCTCGCCATCGCGGGGATATTCGTTGATGAGTATTTTGTAATCGCTGATCCAGCCCTTGGATTTGGCAAATTCCTGAACGTCGACCCACTTGGTGGCCAGATGGGTCGCATATTTAAACGCCCCGCCGTCTTTAATAAAAATACCGCTAACTTGGGAATAGTCTCCGGCGACTAGCGGGAATTCCTGTGCGTGGACAGCAGTGGGTAGCGCCATTGGCAGGGTTACGACCATCGCAACCGCCATTTTCATTTGTGTAATCATCTTCATTCTTCTTCTCCTTGGTTGTTGAACTTTTCAAATTGAACTTTTGATGGGTAGCGCCGTCTTCGGCACAGCGTCGGATTTTCCCACTTTGGCCAACAAGCACAAAGCGAGGCCGACCAGTGTGATAGCTGCAACTGCGTAATAGGTGGCGGAATAGCCGCCACTTTCGATCAGCCAGCCGGAATTGCCAGACATCATTGCCCGGGCTAAATTAGGCACCGCCATGAACAGGGCGAATTGACTGGCAGCAACGGCCGGACTGCAAATACGCATCGCCCAGACAATGAGCAGAATCATCAGCAGAAGCGCCGTGACATATTGGATCAAGAAAACCGCGATGAAGATTCTGTCGCCTTCCCAACTGTCGAAAGTCGCTCCGCCAATCGCTGCATTGACACCGAGCAGGAGAAAAAGAACGATAATGGCTTTGCGTAAGCCAGTGGTGCGCACAATCAGCGGCGATAAAACACCCACAGCAAGGGCGGCGACCAAACTGACAATCGCCGAAAAGCTGGAAAATTGATCACTGCCCCAATCGAGCTGCTGGATGGTTAGCGTAGGGCTGACGGCGTCAATAAACGACCAGCTCACCTGTGCTAAGGACATAGAAAGCAGGAACAGCAAAGTAAGCGGCGAGGCAATCGATCGGAACAAACCAGTGATAATTGGAAACCAAGCGCTGTGCTGCCGTTCTTCACATTCACGGGAGGAATTACCGTTGCTCCATGGCAGCAACCGCTCGCCTGGACGCTCCCGGACCATAATGACCACAGATGAGACGACTGCAACAAAGACGGCAAAGGACAGCGCGGTCGATGCAATGTCGCCCGAAACCAGCAATTGTCCGGCCATGAAACTGGCCCCGGCTATTCCCACTGATTGGGATGCGAACATCAGGCCATTGACGATTGTACGCTCATCGTCGGGAACAATGTCCACCACCATCCCGTCGACCGCCACATCATTAAAAGTGGCGCAAAGGTTGAGGGCAAAACAATATCCAGCCAACAGCCCGATCTCATCAACCGTCGGCGCATCTATCGCCATGGCCAGCAGGACGATCGTCATCATGACTTGTGCGGTGATAATCCAGACCCGGCGGCGGCCCATGGGTTTGAAGGTAAAACGGTCCATCAACAGGCCGTTCACGAGCTTCAAAGACCAAGGCAGCATAGCCGTGCCGATGAAAACACCAACCTCAACAGGTGTTGCGCCCTTGGCCGCGAGCCACGCAGAAATGCCCACGGTAGTCAATCCCACTGGCACGCCTTGCAGGAAATAGAGAATCGCTACAACGATCAAGCGCGCCATCTTGCTTTCGGACAAAGAGGGGAAGGCCAGCTGTACCGGCAGCTTAGCAGCTTGCGTCATTTTACCCTCCCCATATATTACTGGCAAAGCTCTCCTGCTGTCGTCCAAAGAGATTTTTGAACCGACCCAAACAGTAAACTTGTTTGCAATTTCAGTGCGTTGTTGATGGGCTAAGATGTCACAGCGCGTCAATCGCGCTACCGTCAAAAAAGCGTCAATAATGATTTAATTGGAGTGAGATGGCCCCGCCGGAAGATCCGGCCAGCCATATTTTTCCCATGCTGCAACCATTCCGATACGCTCTGCAAAATCCACAAAGTCCGGATCCAGTCGAATCTGGTTTATCGGCTCTGCGTCGGTCCAGAGCGACATGAAAGAGAAAAAATTGGCCGTTGTTATCTGCTTGCCGAGGGTTTTGAAAACCGTCTGCGCGTGGCCCATCCAGATCGCCGGTAATGTGATCGTACTATCATAGGGATCGTGCAGTGTTGCGTGGAGCATCTCCAACACCATGCAATAATTTTTGCGGTCCTGGTCTTCACCGCTCCAAAGCCCCTTCGCAGCCATCAGCCAATAGGCATCCATCGCATCCGGGTCGAGCGGTGCGCTGCCAGCCGGCGGAAATATTACGGTGTTCATCAGCTTCTTTGTCAGCTGATAGGCTTCCACCGCAGCATCATTGTCGCCCGATACTGCCAATGCGGCTGCGAGCCACAGAGATGGAAAACCAAGATCGACCATTCTCTGCCCCGCCTCAATAGCGGCATCAACATTACCAAGGTTGAGATATACTCCAGAAAGTATAGCGTAACTACGGCCATTTACCGGATCTTGATCTATGCTGGCTTCAATATAGGGCAAGGCGTCCCGAGAACGTCCGCAATAGAGCAGGAAAGAACCGACACGGTTTAGAACATCGGGATTGTTGGGTTCCAGCCGGTAAGCCTCGAAAGCCAGGTCAAGCGCACCGACAATATCATTTTGCGTCCACGCATAAAAGGCAAGCACGATACGGGCATGCGCCTGCTGCGGCGACAGGCTGAGTGCTTTCTTTGCATATCCCGCAGCTTTTTCGCATCGCTCCAATCTGTCCAGACAGGGCGTGTAGACCGTCATATTGATTTCGGCTTCGGCCAGTGCCGTCCAGCATTCCGCAAATTCGGGATCGATTTCCAGCGCCTTCTCGAGCAGTTCGATGGCTGTTGGCAGCACGCCATCTCCGATGGCCCTGATGGTTAGCGCCCGGCCTTGCAGATAAAGACCGTAAGCTTCCCTGTTGCTCGTCAGCTTGCGGGGTTTGGTGTCATGCTCCTTCAATTTGAGCGCATCACTCAGCCCGTTTGTTACTGCCTGTACAACTTCTGCCCGTGCGGCAAACATATCGTCGAGAGTCCCATCATAGCTAAAGGCCCATGATTCAAAGCCGCTTTCCGCGTCAACCAGTCCGACGGCAACACGAACCTGTTCTCCTTGCCGGTGAACCGAGCCTTCCAATAGATGCGACACGTTGAGTGCACCGGCAATTTCCGATGGGGCTTTGTTCGAATCTTTAAATTGAAAGGATGATGTCCGGCCGGCAACCAGAAGCTGCGGCACTTGTCCCAGACTGGTGATCAGTTCGTCAACAACACCATCGGCAAAAAATCCGTGATCGTCCGGGTCCGACATTGATTTAAATGGCAGTACGGCAATTCGGGCCTTGCCTTGTTTCCGGTCCGATATCGTTTTGCCGGTAGGAGATCGCACCGACCAGACGTTGAGCAATCGGGCATGTTCAGCCAGATTATCACGTTTCTCCAAAGCGGATAATGCAGTTGTGACCGCGCTTTGCAAACGCTGTTCCGCCTGATGGCGATGCCCTATAAGCCAGTCGTCAAATGCTTCTCCAAAATTCATTTGATCCAATAATGGTTTGGTACCGATGGACGTCAATCTTTCGGTCGCTTGAAGATTATCGCCTTCCGTGAGGCAGACATGCAGATCAGAGAGGTCGGTTTTAACGGTTCCGGTTTTCAGGCTGATCCGGGATCGCGAAACATCCAAAAGGTCGCAATCCGCCGACGCCAATAGCTTGCCCAAATCCGACAAACATTGCCGCAAACTTGCCCGCGCCTGTGCTTCAAACCGGCCGGGCCACAAAAGCTTGCTCAAATGATCACGGTCAATCGGTTCATCCGGCGCCAAACATAGCATTGCCAGCAAAGCGCGCGCACGGCGATTTGAAATAAGGATTTCTGCGCCATCCTGCGCCACAAGCTGAAATGACCCAAACAGCGCCGCCTGTGCGTACCCGCTAATTTCGGCAAGATTATCCTGCCGCCCTAAAGAATCCAAAAGGCCGTCCCCCAACCAACGCATTGTAACATAATGCAAATTGAGTTGGGTACAATCGATAAATCAGTAAGGACCTGACCTGACGTAGTCAGCGATTATTTTAGCATGGGCTTTTGCGCCCATAGTGGACACTCGAAAATACCCATCAACCGCCACCCAACACCACTTTATCGACGGTCCCGGTGGTGACCGCATGATAGCTGCTGCGTGTTTTGGCATAGATGCGTTTGGCGATGGGTTTACCCCATTCGTCTTGCTCTATCAGAGTCTCGAACAAAGGCGCGACGAATTTGCGGCGGCCTACGGTCGCGAGAAATTTTTCAGTCAGCGGTACTGCTGGATCGTAACGGTTTTGCAGCGCCAGTTCGAGCCAGGCGAAAAGGATTTCGTTGTTGCCGGAGACCGACAACCCAAGTTCGCTATCAAGCTTTGCCAGTTCCTCTTCCGGCAATTCTTGTGGCAACTTGCTAAGCAAACGCAGCTGTTCCGCGCTGGTCCATTTTTCCCATACGGCCTTATCCAGCGTGCGACTGTCGATATAGGCTTCCGCCGCCTTGTCCACCTCAGCAAAGGCGGCAGCATCGGGCCGCAGCGCATTGGACGGCAGGCCAGGTTGATACACCCATTCGTCCAGCATCAGCTTCGCTTCCAACTCTTCGTCACCCTTTACCAGATTTTTCCTCATATCAGCGAGGAACATTGCCGATGTCGCAGGTTCAAAAGCATGACGGTCGAACCAACTTTCCAGCCATATATCAAATTTCTCTCGCCCGACTATCGCTTCTACAGTGTGCAGGAAACTGGCGCCTTTATCATAAATGACGCCGCTCGCTCCGCCTTCTGGACTAGCATTTTCTCCGGTCAGGTGCAGCGCCGTGATGGCCGCGTCAGATCCTTTTTCGGCAATGGTTTCTTCCATCCCGGCGAAGTTCAGCGCACGTTCTTGGCTCGCACGCTTTTTACCGTATAGTTTTTCGATAATCCGGTTTTCGAAATAGCTAGTGGTCCCTTCATTCAACCAGCTATCTGACCAATTGGCATTGGTCACGAGATTGCCCGACCAGCTATGGGCCAATTCATGCGCAACCAGTCCCGTCAGGCTGCGATCACCGGCGATGAAAGTCGGGGTCAGGAACGTCATCACAGGATTTTCCATCCCGCCATAAGGGAAACTCGGCGGCAGCACGATCATGTCGTAGCGGCCCCAGCGATATTTGCCGTAAAGTTCCTCCGCAGCGTCGATCATCTTTTCCGTATCAGCAAGTTCGTCCGCAGCTTTCTCTAGCATTACCGGCTCGGTCCATACGCCAGAGCGCGGGCCGAGTTCCTGAAACACAATATCGCCCGCCGCGATTGCGATCAGATAGGGCGCGACCGGCTTGTCCATAGCAAAGTTGAAAGCGCGACGGCCTTCACTGGCTTGCATTGGATCGCCGCCTGACAGGCCCGACATCACCACGGTCAATGGCTCAGGCGCGGTAATTTTCGCTTCCCATGTCTGACGGATACCGGGGCTGTCTTGCGTGGGTATCCACGTTCGGTTCAATGTAGGTTGACCTTGGCTGAGCAGATAGGGGTGCTTACCGCCAGCGGTCTGTTCGGGAACGAGCCATTGCAGCGCTTTCGCATCGGGACCGGATTGATAGGCAATCACAATCTGCCGTTTGTCTTCCATCGTGACTGTCAACGGCGCACCCATTTCTTCTTTTGCCAGGCCAACTTCAAACGCCAGTTCGCTGCCCGCTTCATCGGTGACCGAGAATATCTCGAGTCCCATCGTGTCGAGAATGACTGTATCAACGCCCTCCGCCGCCAGTATATCCAGCGTGGCCTTGCCGCGAACCATCTTCGCTTCAAAGTCCAGCGCCAGATCGAGCGCCACATGCGTCACCCTCGCCACGTCCGGTTGGGCATAGCTATAGGGGTCTTTCGCATCGTCGCTAGTGAGGATCGGCGATACCATCGGTTCACCATCAGTTTCCGGCGCACCGCCTTGCATGGAGCAGGCGCTAAGTGCAGCGGCGCTAAGGATAAGGGCTAAGGTAGCGAATAGGCGCATGGAAATTCTCCGGAAACGGGAAACAGCTCTGCGTGACTATGTTCTGGAAGCAATGGTTGCAAATGATATTCGCGAAAGCTCTGACAAAGAATATGATGAAACAGTCTTCTAATAATCTCTGCTTTCAACGCCCATAGCCGTCGCCACAACCGCTAAAGATCAATCAAACTTGCCCGTCTTCGGAAAACCCGTTGGTGGCAAGCGGCCGGCCGCGCCGCGCGCGACCCGCCACATGGTCAGATCATGCTCGGTTCGGGTGCGACCCGTATCGCCGCCCATCGCCCAACTCAACCCCTCTTCGAGCTTGAAAACGGTCGCGTCCGAAAGCCCGCCATCTTTATAGCGTTGCAGCATCACGCCCTGCCCTTTGGCCATTTCCGGCATTTCGGACAGCGCGAACACAACCAGTTTGCGGTTATCACCGATCGCAGCGACATGGTCTGCATCAGCCGGAACCGGACGCACGACCAGCAATCTGGCATCGCCTTTCAGGTTCACGACCTGACGGCCCTTTTTGGTTTCCGCAACCACATCTGCAATATTGGTGACAAAACCCCGTCCCCAAGACGAGGCAATCAGCAATTTGCCTTTCATATCCGCAACCGTCATGGAAATCGGTTCCGCGCCCGGGTCCATATCAACCATCGAGGCGACCGGCTCACCAAAGCCGCGTGCGCCAGGCAATTTGTCCGCACCCAATGTATAGAAACGCCCATTGTCACAGCACATCAGCAGCTTGTCCGTGGTCTGCGCGTGAAAGGCGAATTTCGGGCCGTCGCCTTCCTTGAATTTGAAGTTATCAGGCGCGCTGAGGTCAGCATGGCCTTTCATCGCCTTGATCCAACCGCGTTGCGACATGATGACGGTAACCGGCTCTTTCTCGATAAAGGCTTCGAGCGAAATTTCGCGCGCCGGCGCGGCCTCGATCAGCATCGTGCGGCGCGCGCCCAGCTCGGTGTCCTCGGCATAAAGCTTGCGCATGGCCGCCAAGTCTTTTTTCAGCCGTGTCTTCTGCCGCGCCGGGCTGTCGATCAGTTTGGCAAGCCCCTCACGTTCTTCGAGCAGCTTGTCCCGCTCGGTCCGCAATTCCATTTCCTCAAGCTTGCGCAACGAGCGCAGCCGCATGTTGAGAATCGCTTCGGCCTGCCGGTCGGTGAGCTTAAACTCCTCCATCAGCATCGGCTTGGGTTCATCATTATTACGGATAATCTCGATCACGCGGTCGAGATTGAGATAGGCAATAATATAGCCTTCAAGCAGCTCCAGCCGCGCATCAATCTTGTCCATCCGGTGCTGCGAGCGGCGCACCAGCACTTCGATCTGATGAACAATCCAGTGTTTCAGGACTTCGCTTATGCCCATGACTTTGGGCGTGCGGTCCTTGTCGAGCACATTCATATTGAGCGAGAAACGGTTCTCCAGATCGCTCATCCGGAACAGCGCGTTCATCAAGTCTTCGGGATCGACCGCGCGGCTTTTAGGTTCGAGCACGATACGAACCTGTTCGTCGGACTCGTCACGGATGTCCGCGAGTATTGGCAGTTTCTTATCGGCGATAACCTGAGCAATCTGCTCGATCAATTTGCCCTTTTGCACTTGATAGGGAATTTCAGTGACGACAATCTGCCACGCGCCGCGCCCTTCGGCATCTTCTTTTTCCCATTTTGCGCGTACGCGCATCGCGCCGCGGCCGCTTTCATAGGCCGCATCAATAACAGACTTCGGATCGACCAATGTGCCGCCAGTGGCAAGATCGGGACCTTTGATAATGGCCATAATCTCGGCATGCTCGGCCTTGGGGCTGTCGATGAGCAATGTCGCCGCATCGATAATTTCGTGAACATTATGCGACGGGATGCTGGTCGCCATGCCCACGGCAATACCGCTGGCACCATTGGCGAGCAGATTGGGAAACAGACCCGGCATGATTTCGGGTTCTTCATCTTCGCCATTATAAGTGGGCTTGAAATCAACCGTGCCTTCGTCGAGCCCGTGCATCAGCTCAATCGCCGTGCGCGTCATGCGTGCCTCTGTGTACCGATAGGCCGCAGCATTATCGCCATCGATATTGCCGAAATTCCCCTGCCCATCGACCAAAGGATAGCGCATCGCAAAACTCTGCGCGAGGCGGACCATCGCGTCATAGACCGACTGATCGCCATGGGGGTGATATTTACCGATGACATCGCCGACAACGCGCGCGCATTTCTTGTAGCCTTGGGACGGGTCGAGCTTCAGCAACCGCATCGCCCATAATAGCCGCCGGTGCACCGGTTTCAAACCGTCACGCAGATCAGGCAGCGACCGCGCGGTAATCGTCGACATTGCATAAATCAGGTAACGCTCAGACAGGGCCGCATCAAAGGGCGCGTCTACAATAGCGTCAAATTCATCTTCGGGTGCCGCTTCGGGCGGGTCGGTTACATCACTCATGGAATGAGCGATAGCAGGGTGGATTCATGCTGTGTAGTGGGAAAGTGGTGATGGCTCCTCCTCTCCCCTTGAGGGAGGGGATTACACAGTCAACCACTCCTTCGGCAGCGCTACACCCTCCCGCTCGTTGTCCCAGATGATACTCATGATCCACCAGCGCCCGGAACAATCAGCGCCATCATTCCATAAATGGACCATATTCACCCCGCGAAACTGGATCTCCGGATGGTCCGGCGTCTCCCGCGCTTCGTAGGCGGAATAGACATGGGCAATCTGTCCGAACAGATCGGTCTTGCGACCAATTTCAATCTCGTAAAATGATCTTCCTTCGAGTAGCGGGATGGTCGCTTCGACAAATTCATCATAGGTGAAGGAGAAAATAACCGGCTTTCCATCAACAATGCGTGTGCGATTGATCAGCGCTTTGGGATGATAGATTTCGCGGTCGCGTTCCCAATCCTGTCCGCCCGGCGGTCCAGATATACAGTCATAAAGCGTTTCCATGACTGCATCGATCGTGTCATATTTGACCATAAACCCCACCTTTAAACGCTTCATCGCTCATATGAAACGGTTTGCCGTTGACTATGTTATAGTATTACATTAATTCTGTTGATCCCCAACATGGAGAGGATTGAGACCCATGCGCAAGACCTTATTGACGACCGTTGCGATTTTAAGCCTGGCCGCCTGTAGCGATGGCGCTGAAAACATGGCTTCTTATGATCTAGCCGAGGCGGAAGGGGCAGAGGCTGTTGCTGAAGCTCCAACAATACTAGCGGTGAAAGGTCTAACAGAAGGCAATTCCAACACGACCGAAATCCCGGTCAGCCAACCCCAAATCGCCTATAGCTATGACTATGGCTTTCGGCTCCCTTCGTCCGAAATTCCAAAGGCGCAGCAGCAACATATCAGCCTGTGCAACCAAATGCCGGCCAATGGCTGCCGCGTCCTCAACATGTCTAACAGCGGCGGCGAAGGTGATTATGCCAATGGTCGTCTTCATCTGGAAGTCACTGCCCCTAAGGCTCGCGCGTTTGGCGAACAGCTCGCCGAGGCTGTGGATCAAAGCGGCGGCAGTCAGATTGCAGCCTCTATTTCCGGCGAAGACCTGTCCAAGAAAATTGTCGATACCGAAGCCCGGTTGCGCAGCCGGGTTTTGCTATCCCAGCGGCTGACTGAATTGCTGCGGACGCGCAAAGGGACGGTGGCGGAGCTCGTAGAAGCAGAACGCGCGGTCACCGACGTGAACGAAGAAATCGATCAAGCCCGCAGTTGGCTGAAAGAAATGCGCGGGCGCGTTGCCTATAGCACTGTGATGATCAACTATCAGTCCGGCGCGCCCGGTTCCGGTGGCTTTACGCGTCCGATCCGCGAAGCCTTTGGCGGCGTGGCTTCCACTTTGGGATATTCAGTGGGTGCGGCGATCACGTTGATTGCGGTGACACTGCCTTGGATATTACTCCTCGCTCTCGCCATTTATCTGCGCCGCCGGTTCAAAGCGGCGGACCGCAGCTTCTGGGGCCGAAAACTGGAACCAGCTGCGCCTGCAGAGGATTGATTGCACCGCCATCGGCTTTGGCTTATAGAAACAAATCGTTGCCCCGATCTGTCCGAGTTCGTTTGATTCGCACAATCGGGGCTTGGTTTTTGATGCTTCTTCCTGCGAATAGGAATCCATTATGTCCCGTCGTCGCCAAATCTACGAAGGCAAGGCCAAAATCCTTTATGAAGGACCCGAGCCTGGCACGATCATTCAATATTTCAAGGATGATGCCACCGCTTTCAACGCGGAGAAGAAAGGCACGATTAACGGCAAGGGCGTGATCAACAATCGCGTGAGCGAGCATATTTTCACGCTGCTTGGCCATATCGGCATACCCAGCCATTTCATCCGCCGCCTGAACATGCGCGAGCAATTGGTGAAGCAAGTCGAGATTGTGCCGATTGAAGTCATCGTTCGCAACGTGGCCGCGGGCTCGCTCAGCAAGCGCTTGGGCATCGAAGAAGGCACGCCGCTGCCGCATACGCTGCTCGAATATTGCTATAAAGATGATGCCTTGGGTGATCCGTTGGTCGCCGAAGAGCATATTGCCTGCTTTGGCTGGGCCACGCAGGAGGAGATGCAGGATATTTCCGCCATGGCCATCCGAATCAATGATTTCATGGCCGGTATGTTTGCTGGTATCGGCATAAAATTGGTCGATTTCAAACTGGAATTTGGCCGGCTTTTTGACGGTGATTTTTCCCGGATAATCTTGGCCGATGAAATCAGTCCTGATGGCTGTCGGCTATGGGATATCGAGACCAATGAAAAGCTCGATAAAGACCGCTTTCGCCGCGACCTTGGCGGGGAAGCTGAGGCATATCAAGAAGTTGCCCGGCGCATGGGATTATTCCCGGAAGGCGGCATCAGCGAAGTGCTCGACCTAGATAGTGAACGGAAAAAGCGCGGAAAGTAACCATGTTTTTTGGGGCTATTGTTAGATGATGTAGCACATATCGCTCTTCAGGGGGCGGCAAAATCACCTATAAAATACCGCGATGGTTTACGCGAATTTAACCATTAGACTGATAGCACCGCCCTCATGTGGAACTCATGTGAGGAATTTGTCCGATGCGCCTTTTGATCTTGTTAGCCAGTACAACAATGCTTGCCGCTTGCGGCGGTGCAGGCCCCCAATCTGCGGGTAGTGCTGCACCTGGTGTCGGCACAGGCACCGGCACAGGTGGTGGCAATGGCAGCGGCGAAACCCATACATTTGTGAATCCAACGGAACCAAAATCCTATACTGGCGTCGGCAGCACGCACAGCTATAGATATCAGGTTGTAGATGCTGGAACTCCCGGTGCTGGTCAAGGTTCGCAGCTTTATCAGGGTGATGCCAAAACGGTTCGCAATTCAAATCTGACCATCGACTATAGTCCGCGTGACGCGATTTTTAATGTCAGCTTCACCAACGGCCTAGCAGGAACAACCGGCACCAGCCGTTTTCAAGATCCGCTGCATCGCACCGATTTTGGGGGTATTCTTGAGCCCCAATTTGGTACGCCTGATCTGGAATCAGCAGCCTTCGGTTTGCAAGAAATCAATTATCTTGAATCCGGTTCTGCTGACAATGTGTCTCGCAGACCTGGTGGCGAGTTTGTATTCGACCTGATCAATACCGCCGCAGCCGGCAGCTATGATGTCACGACATTCTTCTATCAGACGCCAGGCACAGAGACGCAATATGTCACCTTCTCTGGCTATCTGCGCAATACCGCCGGTCTTATCCAATCGGAAATCGACAATCCGGATGGCAGCACCAGCACTATTTTGACGCAAACCAATACCTTTGAACGCGGCGCACTGGCCTATGGCGAACTGAGCGCCAATGATGCTGTGCCAACCAGCGGCACTGGTTCGTTTGAGGGTACGATGCTCGCGTCGATGGTCTTTAACGACCAGCCCGATACATTAGGCAATACCGACACCTATTTTCAGTGGATCGCTGGACGGGCAAATACGTCGGTCGATTTCGGCGCGAATACATTTTCCCTCTCGCTTGACGGTACCGTGGGAGCGCCCTTGTTCGATGGCACGAGCCGAGGACATAGCGTACTCGAAAATGCTCAGTTTCGCGCTAATGGCGCAGGTCAGATCGATCTTGTCGCAGCGGGCGGTTTTCTGGGTCAGTTTAATGAAGCTTGGTTCGTCAATCCTGGCGGAGCGCGGCTTGACGTAAACATTGCCGGTTCCAGCATCGATGGTGCCTTTTATGGCCCTAATGGTGATGAAGTTGGCGGTGGCTATCGTATCGTCGGCGGGACGCCAGATGAGCGGATCGACATTTTAGGGACGTTTGTCGGCAGAGGAAACTAGGGGCCAGTCATGAAAATGCCGGTCAATGCTTCCAAGGCCCTTCTCATCGGAGGGGGGCTAGCAGCATCACTATATATTAGCCCGGCGGCAGCCGAAGTCGTTGCGGATGAAGCAGCGGGAGAAACTGCAATTACTACCAATGTAGCAGCCGATGTTGCAGTCGGGACGCCAAAATGTGATGCCTCCGGTACGTGCCGGTTTCAGGTGACACCTGCGCAACTGCTCGCAAAGGCCGAGGCATTTGTAAATGCCAAACAATATGACCGGGCTTTGCCGCTTGTTGAAGTATTGGGTCAAGTTCCTGATCTTCGAATGCAGCAGCAGTTTTTGACCGGCTATATTGCCGTTGAAACCGGTGATCTCAAAAAAGCCATTAAGACGTTTCGATCCATTCTCGATCAAGACCCGGGTCAGACCCGCGTACGGCTGGAACTCGCCCGCACTTATTTGCTGAGCGGGAAAGAAGCGAGCGCAGATTACCATTTCCGCCTGGCGCAAAATGACGATAATTTACCAGACGAAATTGCCCGTACAATCCGCAACACGCGGAGTATTTTGCGGGATCAACGCGTTTGGCGGTTCAGCTTCGATTTCGGTTTCGCGCCCGACACCAATATCAACGGCGCAACCAATGCCGAGACCATCGATGTCAACTTTGGTGCTATTTTTCCGGTATTGGGAGAAGCACGGGGCGAACTGGCACTGGATGACAATGCACGGCAAAAATCGGGCATCGGTCAAATTGCCGGATTTTCTGGCGGCGTTCGTTTAAAAGCTAGCGACAAACTGGCCTTCCTGTTCGACGCAGATAGCAAGATTATCAACTATCAGGGATCAGCGGCGGATGACATAGTTGGTCAGATCGCAGCTGGCCCGGAATTTCGAATCGCTCGTTATGCCAGCGTTTCTTTGCAAGCCGTTGGCCAGCAGCGCTGGTTTGGCGGGCGCCTCGCAACCCGCGAATATGGTGCACGCTTTGGCTTTCAAACGGCCTTGAGCCAAGGGCAACGGGTCGGTGTCGAACTGGACGGTCGCCGGACCGAATCGAAGTTAAGTGATAGCTTTAGCGGCTGGCAATTGGGCGCCAACGCAACTTATGAACATCTGATTGGCAAGTCTCTAATTGCATCAGCCAGCATTTTTAGCCGGCGCGACCTGTTAAATTCCGATCAATTTTCCAGCCTTAGCTACGGCATGAATCTGGGTATTGGCGGCGAAATGCCCTTTGGTCTCAATGCGGGCATCTCGGGCAGTATCAGTCGCGCGACTTTCGACGAAGCGCAGATTTTTTACTCGACAGAAAAGCGCAAAGACTGGCGGAGCTTTGCCCGCGCCTATATCGGCAGCCGCCAGGTCAAAGTGCTCGGTTTCTCGCCATCGATCGATTATAATTACTCCCGCGTCGACAGTAATTATGACTTGTATCAAATGAACCGTCACCGCGTGAACTTCAAATTTGCCAAATTTTTCTGATTGCTATCCATGGTCCGGTTTGCGCGAACTCCGGTCATAGCAACCATCTCTTGCTCCTGCTGACGACCACGCTATAGGAAATAGCGCATTAGGTCTGCCATATGAAAAGCGAGATTCATGAAGATAAGAATTTTTGTGACACTGAAGAACGGTGTCCTCGATCCGCAGGGAAAAGCCATCCATCATGCGTTGGAAAATCTTGATTTCAAAGGCGTCAATGATGTCCGCGCTGGCAAGCTCATCGAACTTGACGTCGATGATGGCACCACAGACAGCGACATCGAAAAAATGTGTGAAAAATTGCTCGCCAACACAGTGATCGAAAATTTTGAAATTCAGAAAATAGTCGACCAAGCGACAGAAGAAGCCTGACGATGAACGCTGCTGTGCTCGTCTTTCCCGGCTCCAATTGCGATCGTGATATGGCCGTCGCATTAGAAGCTGTGACCGGTAAAAAGCCACATATGATTTGGCATGGTGACAGTAGCTTGCCGAATGATATCGATATCATTGCGATACCAGGCGGCTTTTCTTACGGCGACTATTTGCGTTCCGGTGCAATGGCCGCGCGGTCCCACATTATTGATGCCGTCATCAGTGCAGCCGGCAAAGGCGTCAAAATTCTCGGCGTTTGTAACGGCTTTCAAATATTAACCGAAATCGGCCTTTTGCCAGGCGTTTTAATGCGAAACCAGAATATTGAATTTATCTGCAAAGATGTGCCGCTGACGGTGCGACAATCAAATTCCGCTTTCACATCGAAATATCAGGACCAAGAAGCAATCACCATTCCGGTTGCTCACCATGATGGTAGTTATTTTGCGGACAATGAAACTTTGGATCGTCTGGAAGATGATAACCGCATAGCCTTTCGCTATGCTGGAAATATCAACGGATCGGCGCGACATATTGCGGGCATATTGAACGCAAAAGGAAATGTGCTGGGCATGATGCCACACCCTGAACGCGCGGTGGATCCAAAACATGGCGGAACGGACGGGCTGAAATTATTTGAGAGTCTGCTGGGCTAACAGAAAATCTCACTGACACTCTGGTCTCAGCGGTGGCCATTGTGTGGCGACGTAGAGCGCATCAACACAGCTATCCAATTCGGCAAAGGCCGAAGATGACAGGCGTGGATCTTTTCTGTTTAACCGGAATGCCGGCAACGTACGCCCCACCAAGGCTCTGCGCAGTACCGATTGCAGCAGACCTATTCTCAAACGAAAAAACGCCTCGCGCTCAATATCATTGTCGATCCGACTAGCCAGCTGGATCACAAGCAATAGCCGATCAATAACCAATTGATTGTAGCGCGGATGGGGGCCTCGGTGCAGCGGTTGACCGGTTTCAAATGCTATCTGTTCTGTGGCGGGTAACAAGACACCGTTCTTCTCAAAATCATCATAATCGAAACCCCCGGGTACCATGCGGTCCAAAGGTTCACGAATTTCCAACATCGACGCCGCTTGCAGGGGTATCAAATGGTGGCGTTGATAACAGGGATTATAACCTCGTCGATTTTTGCGGTTTATCATCGAAAAGCGCGTCATATTCTTCCCCGATCGCCGCCCCATCGGGGCACGCCGTTACCGGATTAATATGCGAGATTCTGGTACACCAATTATTGGGAACAATGGTTTCGAGGGATTTATCCAGTTTCTGCTCAGAAACGGATTGGACAAAAAAAGGGCCGGTCCGAAGACCAGCCCTTTCATAAAATTGCTATTGAAAGCTATTAGCTGCCTGAACCAGGACCATATTGGATGGTCACGTTCCGGTTTTGAGGCTCACGAACGCCATCTGCGGTTTCAACGCGAGGACGCGATTCACCGAAGGCTTCGCTGGAGATCACACCGCCGCTGATACCGCGTGATTCGAGATAAGCCCGAACCGAAGCGTTACGACGTTGTGAAAGGCCAACATTGTAGCTAGCTGAACCCGATTTATCGGCATTACCAGCCAACATAACCTGAGCATTTCCGCAATCACCATATGCTGTAACCGCATTGTCCAGAACTGTAGCAGCTTCTGGTGTGATGTCTGACTGATCCCAGTCAAAGAACACAATATACGGTCCAGGCGCACACACTGCTGCCGGTGGAGGCGGCGGTGGTGGTGGTGGTGGTGGAGGCGGTGGTGGAGGCGGTGGAGGCGGTGGTGCATCCGGTTCGCCGCCAAAGTTGTAGATCAAGCTACCCAAGACAGAATGTGTCCGCAAACGGGTGCTTACATCGTTACCAACTTGGTCAACAAGATCGATCTTGTCGGCGTTGAAGAAACGATATTTCAAACCAACGTCCCAGCTATCGCTCAGTGGCGCGCGGATACCCGCAATAGCCTGCCAAGCAAAACCTGTGTCCGAATCATCAAGATAAGGACCAGCGAAAACATTGGTAATCTCAGTACGAGCAACACCAACACCGCCGCCAACAAAGCCTTGAATACCGTCATCATCGCCAAAGTCGAGCATACCGTTGAGCATGAAGCTCAGAGCATTAACTTCGCCGTTGATAGGTGTGGTACCGGTGAAAATTCCCGTACCAGCAGCTGTCTGCGGGACGCCTGGCGCACCAACTTGAAGCCGGTCAGCAGATGCTGCTTTATAAGCAACTTCTGTTTCCAGACGAAATCCGCCGAAATCGTAACCTACGATGCCGTCAAAATCATAACCTGTGTCGTGGTCGACCTCAGACGCGTTCGTATTTGCGCCAATGTCAGATGTAATATCTTCAACCAGCATCGCGCCGCCTTCTACGCCCACATACCACTGGCCATCACGGGCCAGAGCAGGTGAAGCGAGAGCCGTGGAGGCAAGCGCCAATCCTATGGCAAGCTTCCGCATTTATATTCCCCTTCTCATTTAGGTTCTGAATTCACGGCGCTTTGTAACCTGTCCCCAATGGCAGTGCAAGCCGACAAATCGCGTAACTGTTGCGAAAATGTCGCCATTTTCGTGATTTAGCTTAAAAAACCACCTCTAAGGTGCTGCGAACAAGCCGAATTACTACTGAAATCGCAATCATCTTAGTTGATTTGGGGTAAAATTTCCGCTGACCTCAATACTTCAAGAATCGAATCAATCGCTGTCCGAGCCTCTAAATCAATAGTTGTTCCGGCTACCGGACCACTCACTTGACCTATAAATTGCCAAGCTGAACCCTGATAGACGACCGAGCTATGGTTGCTCAACATTGTGATTTTCATTGATTCGCGCGGTTGAATGTAACGCCATCCGCCGCTTGACCAACAGGCGATCTGATCAACCTTCCCACTCCATTCCGAAACCGCATCGGAGCCCACCAGCCAACAATCTCCTTCTGCGGGCAGCAAAATATCTGGATCATCGGCGACGTCGTGCACGGTCGGCTGCACTAAAAAATCCAGTAGCAATAAAGCATCGTTGTGGAAAAGTTCCTTATGAGCCTGCCCCACGCCCAGTAAAGGCAATGCAAAACGTGGTGTTTCCAATGTCGTCATTATATTTCCTCTTGGTTCTTATCAAATAATGTAAGCGCTATTTATATGGGGACCTCAAATAGCAGGGGATCAGAAACATTATGGCTGCCGATCTGCTGAACTTCGATCGACAGAGACGAGACACTGACATCCCGATAAGCTTGGACAGTTGCAGCGGGCAAAAGGGTGACCGGTACATGGGGCTCATCGACAATTTCATTGTCGATCCGCACGCGATATTTTTCTGCTTCCTCGGCAAGCGGTATTTCCACATGATCTGGCCATATCAGGCCAGCGCGAGACCGCCGGGTCCAGCCAATCTCAAGATCACCATTATCTCGAAAAACGGAATAGGGATGCACCGGCGACCAAGGCTTCAAAGCCCGTCCAGGATTATCAATCGACCGGAATATGGGACTATCATCGCCCCGACCGATTGCGGATAGCGTAACCGGGTGAAATGGTACGAAATGGCGCGCCTCAATCTCGGTCAGCCCGGCGCCTTTCAGCAAGATGAAATCTTCATCCGTGCCATGATTGCCCATTTCCCTCTCGGTGCCGCCCAGACCCCGCAACAGTTCCGATAATTGATAGCGATCATCCCCGATTGGTTCAGCTGAACCAAATTGAATAATCTCCCGGCCGATCGCAGCCAGATTATGACCGGCCGACAGTTGAGCGTTGTCCGCATGATGCAATATCATATTGCGATTGTGCATCTGCACCAGCAGGCGGTTTCTTCGATCGATCAGATGCGCTCCACTGGGCGGCAATGGTTCTGGCGTCGTTCCCATCGTTGAAGGAGCCGGTATCTGGCCGATAAAATCACTGGCCACACCATCGGCCGCAACGACAAACAACTCAGCATGGCGCCAACCCAGATCACCGGCGGCCGCGGCATAAAGCTTAGGATTGTCGGATAGTTGCGCTGGCGCATCCAAGGCAAAAGGCAAGTCAACCAGAGCCAGTCGCGTGGTTCCCGCCAACCCATCCAGCTCTTTCACCGACCGGCCATTGTCCGTCGGCCTCTCCGTATCCGGTATCGCGAATCCCGCCTTTGACAAGGCAAGGCTTATGCTGCCGCGATGCAGTTCCCAATTTCTGACACGCCAGATATCATCGCTATCGTCCCACCGCACCAATGTCCCGGGTTTCATCGAGCGCCCTGTTCGCAGGACGTCCAATTGTACGGTGCTGCGTTCTTGATAGAGCAACCATAGCTTCGTCTGCGCCATATTTTTGGCCTTTGTTGCTTCCATCGCAGCGGGAAAGTCCTGATGGCGGACCACCCTGCTCTGCCCCGGCCGAAAAGCATTTTGCACGCCGGATTGATAATCCCGGGCAGGATCATAATAGCGCAAACTATATTGCCGCGTAGTTTTGGTCTCCGCCAATATCCGCGATTCTGGTCGTTCGACTAGCTCACCATCCCTGCTCGCGACGATATCGTCATATATAAAGACCGCCGCCACCTCTTCCTGACGCTGTCGTGGTTCTGCCATCATACCGCCTGGGGCGGACAGAAATGACAGCGAAAAACTCTCCCCTATCACGCCCAACACGTCCCGCCCATCCTGGCCGGTAGCCGCGAAACCATCAATCTGGTCCTCTACAAATGCCGCCGTTCCGTTGCCGGCAATATCATCGATAATCGCGCCGACACTGACCGCGCCATTGTCGGCAATCAATTCAAACGTGAGCGAGGGGATGCGATTACCATAATCGGTCAGGTCCATATCTTCGAATACCGCGACGGCAAGACCACGATAAGCTGGCGTTTCTCCCGCAGCTTCGGCGCTGGCCATCAATCCATCCGCAGCCTGATCTTCCTGCCCTCCATAAAAGCGGAAACCGGTTTCGGTTTTGAAGTCCCCTGCGCTGCCGCGCAAAATTTTGCCATCGGCCCATATCCGTCCGATCGATGCGATATTGCGGCTCGACAACGCGACAGCGAGACAAGCGGAATAGCTGTAAGTTGTGTTGCTTGGACGCCCCTTGCCACCCCCATTTGATTCGCTGCTCTCCTTAAGGTCAGTTGCCCAGATCACGGTCCCGGCCACCCGCATTTTGCCGTAAAGGCGTGGGATTTGCGCGCCGTAACTGGAGGTCTGCACCGCCAGTTCCTGCAAGCGTGGGCCTTCGCGGCCTTGCGGCTTGAACAGAATATTCTGATCCACTTGTCGCCCCAACACAGCGCCCAGCGCCCCGCCAATCGGGCCACCTATTGCTGTGCCGGCAGCTGTCAAAACTAAACTTGCCATCTAGCTCTCCAAAATTCGATATATGTGTTCAATCGGCCATTGGGATGGGCCGGGCGTGAACACCACTTGACCAAGACCGGCATGCGCATGGACAAATCCACCCTCGGTTTTGATCATCAAATGCCATTGGACCGGGCTCGGCCGCGCCAGCGCAATATCGCCTTCACAGAGCGGCGTGCTCTGCGGCAGCGCTGTAAATCCTGCCAGCGTCATCACTTCTGATATTTGCTCGGCAGATCCGCCGCGTATCGAATAGCCATTCGGGATATCGCTGGTCATGTCAGCGGCTCCCAGACATTGCGCTGCCAACCCAATACAATCGAGGCCGTAATCAGCGCTACGGCCATGAAGACGGAAATCAGTACCGCACACGGCCATGGATTCCTTGACGCTTGACGAGATCGCCAAATGCTCCAGAAAAGCCGCACGCTTGGCGGCATAATGGTCTTCGCGGACCTCCCGTATTAGGTCTTTATTTGTTTCAGCCATATCTATCCTCACGCCCGGATCGCTGGGGACCGCAGGCATTAAAAAGGGCCGGCGGGTTGAAACAGGGCCTGTCCCGCCGGGACCGCCTTGCTTCAGAGCCGCTCGGCCCGAATCACAATTTCTCGATGTTCCTGATATGTACCTAAACAGCGTGACAATGTCAAGTGTTTTGTGCCTATTTGGTTATTTATTCGATTTGGAGGTCGGAGGACTAGTGGCGGCTATATCCCGAAAGCGGACACTAGGTCTCGTCGCTTTTAACGACGACAAATGGGTAGAAAGCGGACATTGTTGCCAGTATGCTCGAAAGATGGAGGCATCTTTAAATTTCCGGCCCTTGGTCGGGCTACTTCTTGCGCTTGCAACAGTGGCGTGTGGCAGCGCCACGACGAAGAAGCCGACTACAGTCGAAGAATTTATTGCACAGATAGATCAACTGAACGGTCAAACGGTCGTGGTTACCGGCTATCTCGGCGAGTGTGAGGCGCTTAGCTGCATGCTCTACCGGAACAAAGCGGAGTCTGACGACGTGGATCGCGCAATGTCAGATATGCGCGCCGCGCTGGAGGAAGGGGCCACTGACGTATCAGGCTTTCCATTCCCCGATCATCCATCCGTTTCAATCGGCCCCGGATCGCAGTCCTCATACTTCGACTTGCGTGCCTATTTTTACGCGAACGGTTATGTCGTGATTACCGGCGAGGCGACTAATCAATGCCGTTCAGAAGGTTCATTCTGCTTCGACAGGGTGGGGGATCTTCAACCCATTTCCATCCGTTCAGCACCCGCGCCATCCTAGCGAAGGCAAGGGTTAGGGAGGTCCGCAATTGGAGCGTTAGCTGACGAACAATCAGCGTATTCCTTGTGTCTGCAATATCCCGAAAACGGACATTAGCACACCCCGACACAGTGGGACGTAAACTCGAATTTGGAACATTCGGGTTCAACATTTACTATTATTGAAAAACAATATTCAAAATGCCAACCATGGCGCGCCGCGCCATAGCTGGCTCTAAATTTCGATTACTCAGCGGCTGCGAGCATCTCGTCATAGACTGCACATGCTGCTGCCAAGTCAAAACTACCGTCAGCTGCACCAGCCTGAACCTTTCCTTGGATCTCTTGCAATTTAGCGGCCATTTCCTGCATCGCTGCAGGGTCATTCGCCAAGCCTTGCATTTTTTCCGAAAGCGCCTGCACTTTTGCAGTTGCAGTTTCTTGGGTGCATTCGTCTGACGCTTGCTCAGAAGCTACTTCTTCAGTCGCTTCTGAGGTCGTGCTAGATTCGTCAGCTCCGCCGCTACACGCAGTAATCACAAGGGCACCAGCGCTTAACGCGGCAAAGTTATAGAATTTTTTCATATTTTTACTCTCATTTTTCCAGATAAATCATTGCTAAACAGCGGCGTGGTAAAGCCCCCGCGGGACGGTTACGATTCTGGAAAGCATGTAAGTGTGATATTGATCACATCTCGGGGAGGAGGCGGAGCGGCAGCTTCGTATCAGCAAAGCGATCTCCGTTGATTGTCAGAGTATCTCCAGCCGATACTCGATTTTCGAGACAGCATAACTATTGTAATAAGGTTCGATGGTTATGAGCAGATAGTCGTTTCTCACTTTGTCCGTTAAGACGAAAACATCAAAATTGTGATCCTCGACGGCGACTTCTATCTGGCTCCACTGTGAAATGGTTGCCTTTAGGTTGAAGGCTTCTATTGAATCGAGCTCAGGCGGCACTGTGCAATCCGGGTTTTCCCAAGTGTAAGTGGCTTCAAATGGAAACCCGGTGTCGACATCGCTGGCGGGCAGCCGGTCAACATAGCCGGTCGTTGCTGCTGCACAATTATGTTTGGCCATGTAAGCAAAGGATATCTTTGGCATAAGCAGATCGGCAACCGGCGCGCCGTCGCGCAATTGCTGCATGAATAGTTTGATAAAGGCCAGCCTTTGCTGGTTTACAGGCTCATCGAAATCGCTCTCTGCCGGCACGCTAGGCGATGGTTCCGCCGGTTGCGGGACCGTCGCTGGAGCATCCATGGCCACGGCAGGCCGGTCTCCTACCGTTTCGGGGTGGGTGGAACACAGGCCTAGATCTTCAAAATAGGTGCGGGCCGCCGCCGCATCACCGGCCAATGCTTGTGTTAGCAGGCGCTCGGCCTCGTCGGAGGATTTGCGAGCGGTGGGACGGTCGTCATACTCCGTGCCGTAGAAATCGATCGCATGCATGGCGGAGGGGCGCAGCAACTGATCGTTCAAGGCGCTAATTGCCGCGTCTGGAAAAGCACCGTCAACCACCGCATCGGCATGAAGTCTCCAGCGGCCTCTGCAGCGCGCAGCGTCCTTGTCGGTGAAGACCATCGGCGACCGCTGCTCTCCCACAGAAAAAGCGGCGACAGCGGTTTCCCAGTCGAGCGCCATAGGCTCGCCAGCAATTATCGAACCACCAGATAGCGCGGTGGCGGCGATGAGCAATCTTGTGCCAGCGAGCACCGGCCGGACTATCATTTTCCAGTCAGACATACTCGCGACTTACCTGTGGCAGGTGAGCAAAATTATAATAGTGGTTCATAGGGAACATTTTATTCCTTCAAGGATTTGCCAATCATTGGAAGCGCTGGACACATAACGGTCCCGTGGTTGGCTGGGCAGGCTTTCCCAGTCACCGTCGAACCGCTCATAGGGGACCGCTGATATATGAAGGCAGTGCTCCCCCTCCCAGCGGTCGATCCGCCAATCGTACATCGGATAGAGTGGCGGCCCGGCATTGACAATATAGGGCTCAACCACGCCTCCATAGGTTTGCCAGATCGCGAAGCCTTCAAAACCGCCGTAGTTTGCATCAGACCTTTGCAACGTGGCAAACCTGCTGCCGTCAGGCGAAAAAAGCGGTCTGGAGCCTGTATCGATCTCACGACCTTGGCGAGCCCGGTCGATCAGTACATAGCCGAAGGCCTCAAGACCGATCCAGTTAAAGCCGAGGAAGCGTTCACCAAATCGCTCGAGATTGGTGGCCTCAAACATCCATGCGGTTTCCACGCAATAGGTTCTGCTATGCTCGGTCCATACCGCGATCCAGTTACGCGAAGATGTAGCGATGCCCTCCCAGTCGTCTGGCAGGGAGATGGGATCTACGCGGTCTAGTGTGATTTCCGGATCACTCGGTGGGTCGTCGCAAATGGAGATGTCTGGCGCTTCGGTAGCAAGGGCCGGAGTTGCTTGAGCGAGGGCTATCGCCGCAAGGGCGGAACTGCCCGCCGTCATACGGCAGTATATTCTGCGCAGCGGCTTTGGTCCCATCTTAGTTGCCCCCTTCCCCTGTGTTTACGCGTCTTTTCATAATGTCAGCTAGCAGGTTTACAAGAAAAATGGCTAAACGTCCGCAACTGGAGCGGAAGCAAAATGTCCGCTTTTGCGCCCAAAGCGGACACTAAAGCTCGGTTCGGTCAAGCGCAATGGCGCAACCATGACTGCCATCCATATCTTGCAAACCGCCAGACGAGCTATCTAATCTCCGCCAAAACCTCGCGGTAAATATCCGCCTTTTCATCTATCGCCAGACGCTCGGCGGGTTCCAGTTTGATCGGGACGGCGACCGCCTTGCCGGTTTCGCTGTCGAACAGGGGTGATTTTTTCAGCTCTGGATTAAACCGGGCTTTGACGGTGTTGACCAGCAGTTTGAACAGCATGCCCGCCATCCCCGCTGTCTTGACCTTGCCGAGATTACCGGCGCCGGAATCCACCGCAACATGTTCGGCATCCCGCCCGAGCAGCGCGTCGGTTTTCCCGCGGTCAAAGCCGGACAGGATCAGCGACAGAAACGGAAAGCGGGTGGAGCTGAGCGTATTGGCAACCGGCGTTTTGCATGTCCGGCAATACCAGCGCAGCAACGGCCCGCCGGTCACGGTCACACAGGCCAGCTTGTCCTGCCCTTTGGTGATTTGAAATCGGGTCAGATCGGTTTGATAGACAGAGGTGCCGGCATGATCGTCGAGCATCAGTTTTTCCTTACCCAGATAATGGGCAAAGGCCTGACAATCATTGCAGTGACAGATCAGACGCCGGCCGGATTGCGGCGAGGCATCATGCAGGGCGGCATGAATTGCGCCGCATTCGCATTTAAAATCAAGCATTTGGGTCGTACTCGCCATAGCTGTCATGCTCGACATTCCTAATTAGGAGCAAGCCAGTGATGCGCTTGCCCGCGTTAAAGCTGTTTCAGCCCGGCGCTCTCAATGACCTGGCTGGTGATATAGTCGGACGCCATTTCGGCCAGTTCGCGGCCCAGATGCCAGTCGAGTATTTGCATATCGGGGATGATCGGCGGATTAACCAATATGTCGTCCTCGCCCAGCATTTCTTTCGATGCCATGCGGCTGGCCACCACCATAGAACGCGACATGATCTCGACAATCGAGGGGAATTCGGCCTCTCGTTTGCGGCGCAGCAGCACATCTCTCATCAAAGTCCAGCGGCCCCGGATATCATCATATTCAACATCGGTGCGCCAAACCTCGTCGGGATCGCCCAGCGACACGACGATATTGGGGCCGGTTTTCAGATCATGCATGACTTTCACCGGCACATTGTCGAGCACCCCGCCATCGACAAGAATATTGCCATCGCTGTCGATAAAGGGCGGCAAGATGGTCGGCAAAGAGCCGGACGCGCGAACACATTCCCACAGCGGCCCGCGCCGATGGACATGCAGGCCATTGGTCGACAGGTTGGTGGAAACGCCAAAGAAATTTATCGGCTGATCGGCAATATCCTTGGTGCCATAGCGCTGGCGCAGCTCGGCATCGAACACCGTCGGGTCGAGCAGCGAGTAAAGTGGCAGGGTCAGCCGCCGCATCGCCTTGGCCTTGATAAACATGGCTTCCATCTGGTCGAGCGTTTCTTCCACGGTCATGCCGCGTGCAATCGCGCCGCCCATGGCCGCGCCCGCACTCGCGCCGCCAATGAAATCTATCGGGACATCAGCGTCTCTCAGCGCCTGAATGACGCCCAGATGCGCGCAACCCAATGCGCCACCACCCGCGAGCACGACGCCCACCGCGCGGCCGGTCAGGAAGCGCGCGACCTTGGCGAAATCGGCTTCGCTGTCGAGCGCGACATGATGGTGCAGCTTGGGTTCGCGCGGATCGATCCAAGCGGCGCTCTTGGTGATCGTCTTCTCTGCCTTTTCGCGGACCAGCAGCAAGGTCCGCTGCGGCGCGGCGATCCATCGCATCGCGCTTTGTTCCATCGCATTGGCTTCCGGTTCAGCGCGCCCCGGATGACCAACCATGACCAGCGCATCGGCGTTGCGGCAGACTTGGCCGCCCCAATCCTCTGACCCGCTGCCATCGATCAGGACATAGGCGCCCTTGGCCTCTTGCTCGGCTAGCCATGCCTGATAGGCGGCGCGATCGGAGGTTTCATTAGTGCCTTGGTCCACCGCGATGACCGGGGTGCCGTCTGTGACGACCGCTTCAAAGGCCGCGGTGAGCCGCGCCAGAAAGCCGTCGGGCAACTGGCCAGTACCGGCGGGGATTAGCGCGATGACACGCGGCGTGCTGCTCTTGACCGAACCGGCTCTGCCCGTGGCGACCACCAGCCGCTCGGACACCAGCTTGAGCATCGCCTGTGTCAGTTCAGGATGCGCGCGCGCAATCTCGTCAAAGGCACGGCGCGAAACTTTGAGGACCGAAGAATCGCGGGTCGCGATGACATCGGCGGTGCGTTTTCCACCCGCGAAAAAGGCAAGCTCGCCAACGGCTTCCCCGGCTTCGATATGGGCGACAATATGGACCTTGTTGACCACCACGCGGAACCGGCCGGATTCGACAAAATAGAGCGCATCCGCGTCATCACCCTGCGCCACCAGCGTCTCGCCACCAGACACGGATTTCAGGGTCGACGTGGTCTCCAACGCATCAAGCGCAGCAGTCGACACGCCATCAAATAGCGCGTGACGGGCCAGATTTGGGCCGGAAACCGGTACTATGTTCATCCCATTCCCCAACAGGCGCGACCCTGTTTAGCCTGTTATCTGCCCTTACGCGCTGATAATCAATGATTTTCCATCTTAGCTGACGGCGCAGATCAACCCGCGATTGGGCGCGACCTGATTGGCCAGCATTTCCAGATAAGCGCTTTGCAAGGCGTTCTGCCCGGACAGATGCTCGACCGAAAGATGGCTTGCGGCCACAGCAACAAAGGATGCAAATTGCTCGTCCACCATGGCGCGGAAGGATGCCGGGCCGACTTCTTTCATCAAAGATTCCGCGACGGTCGGGGCGAAAAACATGACCGGAGTCGGGCCTTTCATATCGCCCGCTTCCGTGCGCGCCTCATAATGGGTCACGCCGACCAGAGAGCTGAATTTCAGATGGGCATCCCAATGCGCATGGATGGCGGTGCGCAGATCGGTGTTACCGGCGAAATCGACGGACACGATATCCTGCGACGCATCTAGGCTGGTCATGTCGTCATAAGGCACAACTTCATCATAAAGCCCGGTTGCCTCGACAAAGGCTTTGTTGCCGGCCGAGGTCAGGCCAATGCGCTTGATATCGGGGCTGAGGTTTTTGGCAACCAATGCCAGACCCAGCGCCGTTTTCGATGACGCGCTGGTCAGCAGGACTGCTTTCGCGCCATGCCACTGCGCTTTTCGCATCATATCTTCGATCAGGAAGCTGGTGGTGAACAAAGGCTGATAAAGCGCGCGCTCGTCTTCCATCTGTCCGGCGCCTGTGCCGAGACGATGATATTGGTTATAGATAATCGCCAGACCCTGACGATGTGCGGCATGATCGACAAATCCAGCTTCTGTGACATTGCCTGGCGATACCACGAGATGGCTGGCCATCGGCAAATAGCCATAGACCCGCTCGCCAACCGGAATATCGGCATTGCTGGACGCAACCACTTTGGCAAAGCCCCAGACCGGCACGATGCCCCAATCATCCTCTCCGGTGGGGAAGAAATTCCAATAGCCAAAGCCATCGCCGACCGCGGCATAAGTGATATTATTGGCGGTTAGCGCATATTTTTCGATTTCCAGCAAAATCTGACCGTCAGCCAGTTCTGGTGCCGGTGCACTGTGCCATTCTGCTTTCGGGAGGTCCGCTTTCTTTACCCAAAGGCTGTTGATCTGGTCACTCATATGCGTTGCTCCATCTGAAAAGAATCATGATACTGGTTTTGATTTTCTAACTTTATCATAGGCTTTCATCGCCGTTTGGCAAAAGCATTTGCCAAAAACGGCTCGGCTGCTAATCCTGTTGCGATTGTAATTAAATTACAGAGCAGATTTCAGCATCAAAGATGCGAACCGGGGAGAATTTGAGTGAGTACAGCGCCAGTTTCGGGGTTTGAAGCCGCAATTAAGCCCGTCACCAACGTATCAGACTTTATCTGGGGCGGCAGTTGGAACGGAGAACCGGTTCTTGCCATTGCTGGCCAGCCGATACCGCCGATGGTGATCATCTTGCTTGGCGCGGGCATCTATTTCATGATCGGCCTGCGCGGCTATCCGCTGCGCCGCCTGTTCCCTGCTCTTGCGGGTCTGCTCAAGAAATCGGACGGCAAAGGCGCTGGTGAGATTTCTCCTTTTGCAGCCCTTTCCACAGCGCTTTCCGGCCAAGTCGGCACGGGCAACCTCGCCGGGGTCGCAACCGCTATTACGCTGGGCGGACCGGGCGCTATTTTCTGGATGTGGGTAACCGCTCTGTTCGGCATGGCACTGGCTTTTGCCGAAGGTTCGCTTGCCGTACGCTTCCGCGAAAAGACCGCAGACGGCGTCTATCGCGGTGGACCCATGACCTATATCAGCATCGGCCTTGGCCCCAAATGGACATGGCTCGCGGTGCTTTTCTGTCTCGGCGCGCTCTTTTCAGCGCTTGTGACCGGCAACGGTATTCAGGCGAATAGTCTCGGCGACAGCGCCAACGAACTTTTCGGTATTGAAGAATGGATCGGCGGCGCGGTTGCTGCAATCGCGGTTTTCGCTGTCATTATCGGCGGCATCAAATCCATCGGTAAGGTTGCTGAAACCATCGTTCCGTGGATGGCTGGTGCTTATCTGGTCATGGCCTTTATCGCCCTGATGATTAACCTGCCCTACCTGCCCGAAACATTTTCTCGCATCTTTGCTGGTGCCTTTGGTTATGACGCAGCGGCTGGTGGTTTCCTAGGCGCGATGATCATGATCGCCATTCGCGCCGGTGTCGCGCGCGGGCTGTTCTCGAACGAAGCGGGCCAGGGTTCCACCCCGATTGCGCATGCGGTGGCACAGACTAATGATCCCGCCGCACAAGGCCGTTTTGCGATGATGGGGACATTTATCGATACGGTCGTGATCTGCACGATGACCGCTTTGGTGATGCTGACCGTTGCAGGAGACTTCACGGTTACCGACGCCAATGGCGTGAAACAGGTGGTCGAACATGCCTGGCAATCCGATCTGAATGGCTTTGCCATGACGTCTGGCGCCTATGCCGCGGCCTTCCCGTTTGAGGTGTTCAGCATTCCGATCGGTACGCTGATTGTCTCTGTCGCGCTGATCCTGTTCGTGTTCACGACATTGCTCACATGGAGCTATTATGGCGAACGCGCGATCACCTATCTTTATGATCTGCTGCCCGGAGCTACGCTGAGCGGCGAAAAGAAACTCCACTTCATGTGGCGCGTCGTTTGGTGCCTGGTGATCTTCCTCGGCTCGTTCGCGCCGTTGGAGCTGGTTTGGCGGCTAGGTGATATTTCGAACGCAGTCATGACGCTGCCAAATATCGTTGCACTGCTGGCATTATCTGGCGTGGTCTTCGCTTTGGCGAGAGGCGACCGGACCGCCGGCACAGACCACGGACGGAACACGCCCGAGGAATTGCTAGAGGACGTGAGCGGGGCAGCGGGGCATTGATTTGTTAACCTCAAGCGCCGGACGCGGACATCCGTCCGCTTGGCTTTCCTCGCATAAGCTCGGGCGCGCAGTCGCGCTTGCCTCGCTATGCTCGGTAGACAAACTTTATGGCGGACACCAAACCGACGCGAAGCGGAGGCAAGGTCGGCCGGCCGCCGCGCCTTATTGGCGCGATAGCCAAGGCGACGGATGTCGCCGCCCGGCGCCTGAGGTAAAATAAGAATGCTCAAAAAACTTTACGACTGGATGCTCGACAAAGCGGGGCATCCCCAAGCAACAAAATGGCTGGCGGGGATCAGCTTTGCAGAGTCGAGTTTCTTTCCCATTCCGCCAGATGTGATGCTCGCACCAATGTGTTTGGCAAAGCCGAAACGCGCCTATTGGTACGCGCTAATTTGCACGGTTTCCTCGGTGCTCGGCGCACTTCTCGGCTATGCCATCGGTTTTTTCCTTTTTGAAACCATTGGCGTCGCAATCCTTGATTTCTATGGGCTCGCGGACAAGTTCGATGTGTTTGCAGAGAGTTTTAACGAGCAAGGCTGGCTCGTTGTGCTCCTTGCCGGGTTCACGCCGCTGCCGTTTAAGGTGATCACAATTGCGGCGGGCAGCACCGCCATGCCGCTCTATATACTGATCTTTGCCGCAATTATTGCGCGGTCCGCACGCTTCTTCCTGGTCGCAATATTGCTCGCCCGGTTCGGGGCACCGATGAAGGAATGGATCGACAAGAATTTCGCGCTGGCGACCACGCTGGGCGGGATAATATTTGTTGGCGGCTTTGTCGCGGTGAAGTGGTTGGTTTGAAGGTTTTTTGTCAGACCTCATGCGCCCGGCTCTTGAGGTTAAATAAAAAACTCCCGCGCCCGAATAAAATATTTCTAGCGATATTTCGGACACTTGCCTAAACGCAAAAGATGAGCACGAGACAAGTTTCAAATAGCAACGATCCTGTGATCGAGAATGTCAGCCAGCTTATCGAGCCAATGCAAGGCGGCGAGAAGCCGAAAGAGCAATGGCGCATCGGCACAGAGCATGAGAAATTCGTCTATTGTACCACTGATCATCACGCACCCAGCTATGACGAACCGGGCGGCATCAAGGACCTGCTGCTTTCGCTGCAGGAATTTGGCTGGAAGCCGGTTGAAGAAAACGGCAAAGTTATCGCGATGGCCGGTGATGATGGCACAGTCAGCCTCGAACCCGCTGGGCAATTGGAACTTTCCGGTGCGCCGCTCGAAAATCTCCACGAGACCTGCAACGAAACCGGTCGGCATCTACAGCAAGTCAAAGCCATTGGTGAAAAGACCGGCAAGGGTTTTCTCGGCATGGGCATGTGGCCGGACAAAACCCGCGCCGAGCTGCCGATCATGCCCAAGGGGCGTTATGGTATCATGCTCGACCATATGCCCAAGGTCGGCAGTCTCGGTCTCGACATGATGCTGCGTACCTGCACGATACAGGTCAATCTTGATTATTCCAGCGAAGCCGACATGGCCCAGAAATTCCGCGTGGGCTTGGCGCTGCAACCACTGGCCACCGCGCTCTTTGCCAATTCGCCCTTTACCGAAAACCAGCCCAATGGTTTTGAAAGCTTCCGCAGCCATATCTGGTCGGACACCGATCCGCACCGCACCGGCATGCTGCCCTTCGTGTTTGACGAGGATTTTGGCTATGAACGCTATGCCGACTATATGCTCGATGTGCCGATGTATTTCGTCTTTCGCGACGGCAAATATATCAATGCAGCGGGCCTCAGTTTCCGCGATTTCCTAAAAGGCGAACTGTCGGTTTTGCCCGGCGAAAAACCAACCATTTCCGACTGGAACGACCATCTGTCGACCGCCTTTCCAGAGGTTCGCTTGAAAAGCTTCCTCGAAATGCGCGGTGCAGACGGCGGACCGTGGAACCGGATTTGCGCGCTGCCCGCTTTTTGGGTCGGCCTGCTCTATGACCAGACCGCGCTCGATGCCGCATGGGACCGCGTCAAAGGTTGGAGCATGGAAGAACGCGAAGCGCTGCGCAATGCCGTGCCGAAACAGGGCTTGGATGCGCCGCTACCCAATGGCGGCAAGCTGCTCGATCTCGCGCACGAAATACTGGAAATTGCCTCTGCTGGCCTAACCGCACGCGGCCGTCTCAACACCAGTGGCGACAATGAAAGCGGCTTTCTCGATCCCCTGCGCGAAGTCGTGGCCAAGGGTAAATCGCCAGCAGCCCAACTGCTGGAGCGCTATCACGGCGAATGGAATGGCGATTTATCGCGCATCTATGATGAAATGAGTTTCTGAGACCAGAGACACTATGGCGCCGGCGCCCATTTTGTAACGAAATTGCAACAGTTTCCTAGAATTCCGGAGAATACCCACTGTTAGCAGCGGTGCAAACTTGACCGTTGCGGCCATGATGGTCAGGGGTTGCGACACGGGGAACAGGGTACTTCTCCGAGTCCATAACCCAATTTCATTGCTGGAGATCATCGTCATGCGCCGCATATCCGTATCTGCTATTTCCCGTTTCGCCCTTGCTGGAGCCCTGCTCGCGGGCGGTCTGTCACAGCCCGTTTTGGCACAAGATGAAGCGGGCGTAGACGATGATCAGCTTGGCACTATTGTTGTGACGGCGCAGCGGCGCGAAGAAAATCTTCAGGACGTGCCGCTGTCCATCTCGACGCTCAGCGACGACAAGCTTGCCGCTATAGGCTCTGGTGGTCAGGATGTTCGCGCCCTTTCGGCCCGTGTTCCCAGCCTTGTGGTTGAAAGCTCTTTCGGTCGGACCTTCCCGCGCTTTTACATTCGCGGTCTTGGCAATACCGACTTTGACTTCAACGCGGCTCAGCCGGTCAGTCTCGTCTATGATGACGTTGTTCTCGAAAATCCGATCCTAAAAGGCTTCCCCGTTTTTGATCTCGATCGCGTCGAGGTCTTGCGCGGACCACAAGGGACGCTTTTTGGCCGCAACACACCAGCGGGCATCGTGAAATTTGACTCGGTCAAACCCAGCAATGACCTCAACGGCTATGGCAAGATCAGCTATGGTCGCTTCAACGCGGTCAATGCGCAGGGCGCAGTGACCGTGCCACTGGCCGACGATCTATTATCTGTTCGCATTTCCGCGCTTTATCAGCGTCAGGACGACTGGGTCGACAATACCAACCCGTCAGCACCGGAATCCAATGCCTTTGAAGGCTATGACGAGTTCGCCATTCGCGGCCAATTGCTGTTCACGCCCACCGATGAACAGGAATTGCTGATCACCGGCCAATATCGCGAGTTGGAAGGCACAGCCCGCGTTTTCCGCGCCAATATCTTCACCCGTGGCCAGGCCGGCATCAATGATGATTTCGAGCGCGATGAAGTCGCGACCGATGGCCAGAATGAACAGGATGTCGAAACCTATAATATCGCGGCGCGCTATTCCCATGATTTGGGACCTGTATCGCTTATCTCCGTCACCAGCTTCTGGGGCGGTGATGCGTCTTCGGTCGGTGATGTGGATGGCGGCTTTGGCGCGAACTTCTTGCCGCCGGCATTGTTTGGACCGGGCGACATCCCGTTCACAGCGGAAACCCGCGACAGTGTGCCATTCCTGACCCAATTCACTCAAGAAGTCCGGCTGGAAAGTAATGGAGATGGCCCGTTTAACTATCAGGGCGGTGTTTTCTACTTCCGCGAAAAGCTGCGCATCGACAGCGCCAATTTTTCGACGCTGGGCGATCCGCTCAACGCACCGGGCGGCGTGAATATCTTTGTGCGGCAGCGCCAAGACAGCGAGGCTTTCGGTATTTTCGGTGCCGTCAGCTTTGATATTACCGATCAGCTGACCCTTGCTGGCGGTCTGCGCTATAATAATGACGAGCGCGATTATAACGTCGTGCGCTCTCAGGATTCGCAATTCCCGACCTTCCTGCAAAATCCGCTCGGCACGGTTACGCGTTCAGTCGAAGATGACAATGTCACGTGGGACGCGAGCATCACCTATGCGGCGAGCGATGATATCAATCTTTATGCGCGCGTAGCCAAAGGCTATCGCGCACCGAGTATTCAGGGCCGCATATTGTTCCCGCCAGCAACCGCCACACCGCTGGAAGATGGCGTTACAATTGGTGATTCCGAAACCAGCCAATCCTATGAAGCCGGTATCAAGGCGACTGTTCTCGATGGTCGCGGCCGGATCAACCTCAACGGTTTTCTCTATAATCTGAACGATGCGCAGCTCACAGCAGTGGGCGGCGGCGTGAATGCCAACCGTCTGATAAACGCGAATAATGTGCGCGGATACGGCCTCGAGCTGGACATGGAGTTCAAGCCGGTTCCAGCACTATTGCTGACCGCAGGGCTGAGCTACAACAATACCGAGATCCGGGACAACGGCCTAACCACCGCGGCTTGTGGTGCAACCCGGGTGGATACTTTCCCGGACGTCTCGCTCTGTACATTGCTTGACCCGATTGTGACGCCAGCAGCGCCATTTTCGGCCGCTATCGTCAACATCGATGGCAACAGCCTGCCACAGAGCCCGCGCTGGATTGCCAACTGGACAGCCGCCTATAGCATCCCCGTCGGCGCTGGCGAAGTCTATGCCTATACCGACTGGTCCTATCGTTCGAAGATCAACTTCTTCCTCTATGAATCGGTTGAGTTTCAGGATGGTGGCCAGCTCGAAGGCGGTCTGCGCATCGGCTATAAAACCGACAGCTTTGACGTGGCCGGTTTCGTTCGCAACCTGACCAATGATCAGTCCGCTGTCGGCGCGATCGACTTCAACAACCTCACCGGTTTCGTCAACGAACCGCGCATCTGGGGCATTGAAGCCGGGTTTAAATTCTAGTCAGAAGTTAAACGCTGGTTGCTGGGAATCATCATCGTGAGAGGCGGATAGCTTGTCCGCCTCTTCAACCCCTTCCAGATTCGCTAGCGTCAAACCTAGCAGCCGCACACCATTTTCCACTGGCATGATGCTGGCCAGCAGTTCGCGGCCCAGTTCGGCAAACTCTGCCTTGCCCTCAACATTGCGTTCCAGTGATTTGGATCGGGTAATCTGCCGAAAGTCCGCATATTTGGCTTTCAGCGTCACGGTCCGCCCTCGCGCGCCGGATTTCTCAATACTGTTCCACACAATATCGATAATTTTCTCCATCGCTTCTTCCAGATCCGTGTCGCTGACCAGATCTTCGCCATAGGTGCGTTCGCCGCCCACCGATTTGCGGATACGGTTGGGCTTGACCTCGCGGTGATCCACGCCGCGAGAGGCGCGGAAGAGATAGCCGGCCGAGTTGCCAAAATGCTGACGGAGAAAGTCCTCTGACTGTGCTCGCAAATCCGCGCCGGTGTGGATGTTGAGCTTTGCCATCCGTTCGCCCGTTTTGGGACCAACACCAAAGAATCGCCGCACCGGCAACTGCGCAACAAAATCAGCACCTTGGTGCGGTTTGATCACGCACATCCCGTCCGGCTTATTCTGGTCCGATGCGATCTTGGCGATGAATTTATTATAACTCACCCCGGCGCTGGCGGTCAGCTGCGTCTGTTTCTTGATCTCTGCGCGGATCATCTCGGCAATCCGGGTCGCATTGCCAATACCCATCTTATCTTGTGTGACATCGATATAAGCCTCATCGAGCGACAGCGGCTCGACCAGATCGCTATGCATGCGGAAAATCGCGCGAATTTGCTGGGATACTTCCCGATACACATCAAAGCGATGCTTGACGAAAATCAGGTCAGGACAGCGCCGTTTCGCAGTGACCGATGGCATGGCCGAGCGGACACCAAATTCCCGCGCCTCATAGCTGGCCGCCGCGACAACCCCGCGTGCCGCTGATCCGCCAACCGCCACAGGCTTGCCGCGAAGCTCTGGATGATCGCGCTGTTCGACACTCGCGAAAAAGGCATCCATATCAATATGGATGATTTTACGGATGCCGAGCTGCTCACTCATCGATCTTCTTCGGTGACCTTGCGATAACGGTCCATGAGCGTTGCGGGCACCGTCATGCTGACCATCGGCGGGAAGCGTGCCCGCGCGCCGCAACTGACATGGTTCATCGCCGGACTATCATCACCGCCTCGAAACTTACCGCCCTCATATATTTCAATTTTCTCATCATAATAGCGTAAAACCGGGAAGCTTTTGACGACGCCATTTCTAACCTCTGACAGCCCGTACCAACCCGTTGCCGGATCAAAGCGCAAACCCTTGATACGAATAGTACATATATGAGCATTGGCGCCGACCGCATCTCCTGTCGCATATATACTGCCATCCACGCTTCGCCCGACGAGCATGCTGGAACGCGCCTCACTGGCCAGTATCGGTATCAGCTGCTGGTAGCTCAGCGATTCGACCACGTCCTTGGTTAGCGGGAGCACCTCTTCCACGAACAAGGCTTCCTCTCCGGGGTTAAGCCAATCCGGTTCACCCAGCAGTCCGATTAACTGGCCGACACGCTGATCATAAGATCGGCGCAAGCAATCGATCGGATATGGCTCAGCGCCGCAGGCGTCACGTTGTTTCAACCATGTTTTTTGACTGGCCTTCACGCTGCCATTTTGCTTGCGGACCAGTTTGTACAGCGCGGCTATTTGTCGGTCATATTGGCGCATGTCGCTATTATATTCGCCACAAATTTCTTTCTCGATAGCGGTGCGCGCTTTGCCACAATCAAAGGAAGGTGCATCATTTTCTCCGGCCGCCAGCGCCGATGCCATCAGCACCGCCCAGGTTTCAGGCAGCACCATGACCTTCTCGTCACCGCCAGACAGAAACACCGCGCCCATATTGCGAGCATCCTTGAAATCGGTCAGTTGACGCGGACTGATGACCGTCTGGTTCAAAATCGCACCCGTTAAGTTGGCATCGTAAAAGCCAAAGCTGCTCAAATCGGCAAAGGCCAGTTTTGTGCCGCGCGCGCTAATCCCGCTGCGATTAATCGGGCAACCATCGCTGACGGTAATCCCGCAATCAAATTTAAACCCGGTCAAGTTCGCCGCATCGATATTCAGGCCCTGAACATCACCATCCCAGCCACCATCCAATTTGCCGCTGCTCCAATCAGCCGCCTTGGCATCAACGCGGGAAAAATTGCTGCTGCGGATCAAAATATCTTGCATCCTTGCGCCGATCATCCCGGCAGATTTCATATTCGATCTGATAAAACCAACACCCGGAGCCTTTGTTCCCGTCCAATCCGAGCGGCTGAGATCGGTTTCAACGAAACAGATATTCGAAAGCTCAACGCCTGTGAAAACCCAACGCGAAAAATTACCACCCTCGATCAATATGGTCTTGTCACCGGCGGCTTCGGAATAGCTCGCGATTTGTTCGGGAGATGTGATTTTGGTTCCGTCATAGGTCCGCAGCGCGTCAGCAGTACGCGCGCCATCAACGCCGCCATAGATATTGCCATAAGCATATTGGCAGCCGGGCACAGGCGGCGTTGGCAGTTGCGCGGCAGCAGGCTCGGCGGCAAAAAGCAGCGCCAACACAGTGCCACAGAGCAGCAAAATGGCTTGTTTATCGAAGATCTTGAGAAACTCCATGTTCATATGACGAGCAATAGCATTTTCACCTATAGCCACGATGAATATTAGTTGCCATAGCCCGCCAGTGAATAAGAACGCGAACAACAAGTCTCTTCCTTTCCCTATCGGCCGGATTGAACTCATCTTCATGATGGCAAGCCTGATGTCGCTTAACGCGCTGGCGATCGATATCATGCTGCCGGCGCTCGGGCTAATTTCAGACGACTTCGGCCTAGCGGGTGAAAATGACCGGCAATGGATCATCACCTCCTATATTTACGGCATGGCGATAGGATCGATCCTCTATGGCTCGCTCGCAGACCGTTATGGCCGGAAACCAGTACTTTTGGTGACGACGGTCATTTATGTGGCCTTTGGTATCCTCTGCGCCTTTAGCGAGAGCTACGATCTGCTGCTCATCGCACGGTTCATTCAGGGGCTCGCAGCGTCCGCCATGGGTGTGTTGGCCAACAGCATCATTCGCGACCGATATGAAGGCGATGCCATGGCCCGAACGATGTCGACCATCATGATGGTTTTCATGGCTGTGCCGGTGATGGCACCGATGCTGGGACAGCTTGTTCTGGTCTTTGCGCCATGGCAGGTGATTTTTATCGTGCTGTCTGTTTTTGGTGCCTTGGCCTTGCTATGGTTACTCATTCGCTTGCCTGAAACGCTGCATCCTGATGATAAAACACCGATCAACCTGTCCTCCGTGACCAGCGCCTGGGCCGGCGTGATCCTGCACCGCAACGCGCTTGGCCATGTTCTGGCCAGCGGCCTGATGATGGCGCCGCTCTTTGCCTTTATCGCCTCGGCGCAACAGATATTTTTCGACACATTTAACGCCGCGGACATCTTCGTTTTCATCTTTGCAGTGAACGCCATCGCCATGGCTTTTGGCAATTTCATCAACAGCCGGATCGTCATGCGCTTTGGTGCGCGCCGCGTATCGCAAGCGGCGCTCATCTTCTTCATCGGCATCGCGATCATCCATCTCGCCGTCACGCTGGCGGGATGGCTCACCTTGCCGCTATTCGTCATCTTGCTCGCCATGTCCATGGGCATGGTTGGCTTTACCGGCGCGAATTTCAGTTCCATCGCGATGCAGCCCTTTGGCAAAACAGCCGGCGTCGCATCCTCGTTCCAGAATTTTACCCGGACGTTGATATCTGCTGCCATTGGCGGCGCTGTTGGTTTGCAATTTGACGGCTCCACGCTGCCGCTCGTCATCGGGTTTTTCTTTTGCGGTATCGCTGCGTTTCTGTTTATCCTGTGGGCTGAAAAAGGGGTTCTTTTCCGCCGCGTTCAGACAGCGGTAACGAAAGAGGCTCTATCGCCGGAAAAACGAACAACATAGAGTAGCACCAGATGAAGATATTGCCGCCCCTAAAAACCTCCCTTTTGATGGCAGGCCTACTGGCTGCCTCACCGGCCTTGGCCGCTGATTCAATCAATGGCAATTGGGTCACCGAAGACCGCGATGCGATTATCAAAATCAGTCAATGCGGCAACACCGTCTGCGGCCGGATTCTCAAATATCTTGTTACGCCACCCAATGGGGCGGGTCAGAAAGATATCAATAATCCGAACAAGAAACTCCGCAATCGCACCATACTCGGCATCGCGATTTTATCGGGCTTCAAGCCGGATGGGAAAATCTGGCGCGGTAAGGTCTATGACCCCAAAAGCGGCAAAACCTATCGTTCAGAAGTCAGTCTGACATCGCCGACAAAATTGAAGATGAAGGGCTGTATTGCTTTCTTCTGTCAGGGACAGAATTGGACCCGTGCGAAGTAAGGGTGTTTTTAAATAACCTCAGGCGCCGGGCGCGGGCATCTGCCCGCTTGGCTACACGCCATAAGGCGCGGCGGCCGGTCGGCCTTGCCTCCGCTTCGCGTCGGTTTGGTGTCCGCCATTAAGTTTGTCTACCGAGCGCAGCGAGGCAAGCGCGACTACGCGCCCGAGCTTATGCGAGGAAAGCCAAGGGCACGGATGCCCGCGCCCGGCGCTTAAGGTTCAAAAACTACTCTTTCTCCATCTCGGCGATCCACTCGCTGAGCAAGGCCGCACCTTCCTTATGAACTAACGAACGCCCCACTTCTGGCATTGCGATACCCGGTTCAAGACTAGTCAACCGGTACATCATGATGCTCTGATCCGGCTGGCCCGGCGCAATTGCAAATTCAAAACCCCCGCTGCCGCGTCCTGCAGCAACTGGCCGCTTACCAACACCGAGATGGACGGCCGATTGCTCTTCCCAAGTCAGGAACAATCCCGAATTGCTCGCCGAGCCTTCCCGGTTATGGCAGTGGGCGCAGTTAATATCGAGATAGGCGCGGGCACGGCTTTTCAGCGGCATCGCCGCATCGGCATAGTCGGGTATCGATGGTTGATCGCCGGATGCCTGGTCCAGCATTTCATTGCTCAACAGCATATCCAAACTGTCATGTGACAGGTTCCGGACCTTTGGCCCTATCGGCACGACCTGGCCCGACAATGCATGGCATTCCTTGCACTGGTTCTTGTTGGGCACGGCGTAGCTAATGTCGCGCTCATTTCCGGATGGATCGGCAAAACGCACCGGAATGCGCGTGCCTGCCACTTTTAATGTCGCCTCGGTCTGCTCTGCATTCCAGACATAGGGCAAAGCAATCCAGCCATCGGTGCGGTGCAGCAAGACCCGGGTTTCAAGCAACCGGTCTTCCCCGTCAATCTTGTAGCCAAAGCTCTTGATCAAGGCGGAGCCAACCGGAAATTGCATCATCCCTTCATCTTTTCCAACGGCCTTTTGTCCGGCAGGTAAATAGATATAGCGATATTTCTCGGCATAGTCCGTGAACAGGGCGCTGTTTAGCTCATAGAGCTCGACGCCCTGATTGGGTTTCCACCCCGACGCATCGGTAAAGAAACCATATTCGGATAGCTTTTTAGGCATCCCATCAGCCAAGATCACCGCATCAGCCACAGGCCGCGTTGGCGCAGCGCTAACCGCAAAACCAACGAGACAAACAACAATAGCGGCGAGCATAGTACGCATTATTTTAACGCAGCCTCCATCGAAGCGGGCAGCACGATTGGCGATAGCGCGACCGTTTCACCGGCACCGCTTTGTTTGTAGAGCGATGGCTTGGCTTCACTGGGCGCCTGCCCGACTTTGGTCAGGCCTAGGTTGAGAACAGCCACCGCGTCATTCACAATAAGGCCCTCTCCAAGACCGTCATAAACAATCGCGGGCAATGCGCCGCCAAAAGCCGCCGCCAGCTGCTTGCCGCCGTCAAAATCAGGCGCAAAGCCGGACTCGCCATGGACATTGCCCGCAATATAAACTTCGCGCGGGGTCGGGTCATAATTGGGGTCATCAAATGTCTGCGTATAGGCCACCACCATCACATTGGTGGTACCATTGTTGATAATTGCATTCTCAATCACTTGCACATTGCGATTGGCCATTACCATCACGCCTGTGCCAGCAGGAACGCCAGCAACAATATTGCCCTCTGGCGCGAAATTATCGGTATTATTATTGATGATAGCATTGCGCGCGACCAGCACATTATGTCCGCCCATTTGCGGCAGGTTCGGCAAGTCGAACACCAAAATTCCGCCGGTATTTTTCGTCACCAGATTTTCGGTGACTTCGGCATCGAAGCTGTTTTCTATCTCAATCCCTGCGACATTCTCAATTGCGGTGTTACGTCGGACGATGATGTTTTTCGACTGCCCGACATAGATGCCGGCATCAGATGCTCCGCGCACGACGCTATCCTGAACCAATATGTCGCTCGCTTCGACCGGATAGATGCCATAAGCGCCGTTGGTTGCCTTTGGCCCGCCAGTCCATTCGACGCGCAGCGCGTGATAGACGATCCGGTCAGCTCCTTTGGATTTGATCCCGTCGCCTTTGCTGTCTTCGATAGCAAAATCGCGCAGTACAACATCGTCAGATGTTACCAGCAGACCTTCGCCCGCGCCAAGCTGCCCGGCAAAGCTCAATATACTCTTGTCCATGCCGGCACCACGCACGGTTACCTTGTCGACGTCCAGCGACAAACCATCGGTCAATTCAAATGTCCCGGCGCCCAATTCGACAATATCACCCGGCTCGGCAAGAATAAGCGCTTCCTGCAATCGCTCCTGCGCATCTGCGCCTGCTTCGATGGTAATGGTTTTGGCCAGCGCTGGCATGGCGCAGCACAAAGCGGTGGCGGCTAATAACGTCCGGATCATATCTCTCTCCCAATTGCGGAGATAATGAAGCAAATTTGATCGCTTGCCAAGAGCATTGACAGGGATGTCAGTAGGCAACAACAGAAGCTCCGCGCGTGCTAGCACGGGATGCAGAGCACAGCTGTCCTCTATGGACGCAAAACCGATGCCGGAATTTCGCTATTTGGTTGTCAATTTGGGTCTGCCATAGCGGGTATGATGTGACCACCTATGATTTGATCTCGCCAGCGCCCCCAAATTCCGCCCATACGGTAATTCCCACCGGTGAAACCTACGGCTAAATCTAATTCCGGAACCACGATCAGCAGCTGCCCACCATTTCCACTGGCTTCATAGGTACGATAGACAGTCTCGCCGGACTTCACATAATCTGATCGCCAGATATAGGCTTGGCTGCCGCCGAAGTAATTATTCCCGAATTCTTCAGAACTCATTCCAGTGGTTTCCGGAGAAATCGCTATTTTGGGTGCCGTAGACTCTTTTACCCAGGCTTCTGCGATGATTTGCTTGCCGTTCCATTTGCCATTGGCGGCGAACATCGCCCCGATTTTTAAAATATCACGCGGACGCATATAGGCGCCCCCGCCAAGATAACCTTCACCATTAGGCGCTAAAGCCCAGTGATAAGGGCCAAATTTCAGAGGTTTAGCAATCAGGCGATCGAACAGCTCATAGACGGACGTGTCACCCACAGCTCCCAAGCTGGCCCCGACCAGATTGGCGCTGCCGGAACAATAGGCGTATCGATCGCCTGGATTATGCAACATGGGCAGTCGCGCCGTATACATCCAATAATCAGTCTCATCCTGCTGCTCCCACATGCGTGATTCCGAACCGATGGAATCGGAATTCGCATCGCAATCCAAACCGCTGGTGAATGTCATTAAATGACCGAGTGTGATATTCGCTTTTCGCTTATCATCGATCAAATGCCGCGCGCTTTCGAAAATTTCCGGAAGTGGACGATGTGTCGCATCAATCGCATAACCTTTCTGTTGCAGCGCGCCAATCATGACCGAACCAAAGACCTTCCCAACGGAACGCACATCATGGCGAGTCTCGCGATCATGTCCGAAGAAATACTCTTCAAACACAAGCTTCCCTCCTCGAGCAACCAGCAGTGAATGGATCATTTGGGGACGACGGTTCCTGGGATCGGCCGCCGCGAGTTTTCTGGTGAGCGCTTCGAGAGCGGCGGCATCAAATCCCGCCTCTTCTGGCGTTGCGACATCCCACCCGTCATTTTCCTGAGACGGCGGCGCGAGAGTCACCAATCCTTCATGATCACGACGACTATAATATTTCGCAGCAACGGATGCCTTGACCGGACTGAGCGTGATCGGTTTCCCAAGGCGTTCATATTGAAGAACCAGTGCGCCGCCGTCTGTCGATGCAAGATCCTGTCGCCGTTCACGGTCGCCGCTTCCCGCCACCAGAGTCCAACTCCCGCTAACGTCATCGGCGACAAGGCGAAACCGACTGGCACCCAGTATGTCGTTCCCCTCTGGATTTCGGATCACGGCATAAAGCTGCGTATCTTCACCTTCAAATATGTCGAGGAACACATGGAACGGCCGTGGTTGAATAGCGATCTCAGCCTGCCATCGTCCTGATTTCTCCGCCGTCAAAATTGCGGGCGTCGCAACGAATTGATAATGAACGTCCTGCGGAGGTTGATACCAATAACCTTCGATTTCCGATTTGTCGGCAGAAAGTTTGCCAACAAACTTGCTCCCATTGGATTGTACAAAAGAAATTTCGCCCTGTGCGTGAACCACCGGAGCAGGCTCGGCACCGACTGTTGCCTTCCACTCATCGCCATCTTTCTCAACCGTCAGAAGTTGAGTTTCTGGGGAACTGTTCGCGCTCCAAGCCCAAAGACCCACCGGAGCCTTTTTCGGTGAAATGATAGTTTGAGACATTGCAGTCTCTGAAATTGAAATGGCACCAAGAAGCGCCAACGTCATGATTAGTCTTCGCATTTCACTCTCCAAAGGATCAAATATCATTTCAATTAGAATGACGACCATGATTTGGTCACTTGAAGAAATGTGAATTTTCTTGAAGCATGCGCCTTCAAAGACGGTTAGATTATAATTATGATATATGTTCTGCATGACCTGATCATCGACACTGAGGCACGCACAGTAAGCCATGATAATATTGCGCTCAAATTACCGGATTTAAGCTTCGACCTGCTAGTGTCTCTGGTAGAAATGGCTCCTGAGCCATTGGACAATGGCCAGATATCAAAGCGCGCTTGGCGCTTGGAGCAAGTCAGCGATCAGACTATATCTCAGCGGGTAACGCTGTTGCGAAAAGCGCTCGAAGACGATCCGAAAAATCCCACATACATTCGCACTATTCGCGGCAAAGGCTATGCGATTGTTGGATCAGTTGAGTGCGTTGAAGATAAAGATCTTCATCAGACCAGGCGGTCTGCAGGTAAGTGCAATCTGGCCGCAGCTGCGTTGGGACTTACAGTGCTGGCCGGTACTGGTGCTTTTTTCTGGCCTGCCCTCGGTTTTGTCGAGGAACAGGAGGCGATAGCGGAACATGCAATTTCCAAAACTAACTTTGAAATCCTGATTGAGCGCGCCGATGCTCAGCTTAGCCTTCATCAATCTCGGGAAACCGACCGGGGGATTGCCATGCTACGGGAGGCATTGGTTGAGGAACCGCACAATTTTGACGCGCGCCTTATGTTGAGCTTTGCACTTTCGACAAAAGCCACAAAGTTTGACGGTGACGAACCGGAAGAGGAGGAAGCCGAAGCGATTGCTAGACGCTTGATCAGCGAACAACCTGACAACAGCAATGCATGGTCCGCTCTAGGATATTCTCTGGGTGCTCAAGGACGCATGAATGAAAGCCTGCCAGCATACCAGCGTGCTTATCAGCTAAATCCGAGTAATACGTCGGCGCTTTCCAGCGCTGCACATATATACTTGCTTCAAGGAAACTTGCAGCAGGCCTTGATGCTCGAAATGAGAGCAAAACAGGCCGGTGGCAGTTCCCGATATGCGGAGATACAGATTTTTCAAATATTGGAGTTGATTGAGCACCCGGCCACCGATCGGTGGCGCGAAAAGGCTCTATCACTCAATCCCGAACAAGTGGTTGTGCTTCGAGAAATTGCCCGATCATATTTACGCAAAGGCAATCCAATGGCAGCCATAGAGACGCTGAATCAAGCCAAAGGTGAAGATAGATTAGCGCCACAGATCCTGCGGCTTCGTGGCCGGGCAAATATGTCTCTTGGTCGTATTTCAGAAGCTCGGCAAATTCTGGAAGGAGCGGGATGGAGGGGACAGTATAATCTCGCTGCGCTTGATGCACGCTCAGGAGATAACGAGTTCGCCGACACGTTTTTCAAGGCTGAGAAACTTGCAGCTATTGAATCTGATCCAGATCCAGAGCCCCGCATACAACTGGCCGAGATCAAATCAGCGCAAGGCGATAAAGATCAAGCCATCGAGCTCGTCACCCGTGCCGTCAGTCTAGGATGGCGTGACGTTGATTGGTTAAAACAATCCCCGTTTCTCGGCGAACTGATGTCATCAGATAAGGGCCGAATAATTGAACAACGCATAGAACGGGAACTCGAAGCGCAACGAATTCTGATAGCGGGAACAGATGGTCTTGCCGAATTCTTAGGCACTGATTAACCACAAGCTCCGACCGACTATTCCTCAGTCAAAATCCAGTCCACCGCCGCATCCGCATGGATTTCCGTGCTGTCATATATCGGCAGGATATTCGCCTTTGTATCAATGATAAGATCAAGTTCGGTACAACCCAGGACTATCGCCTCAACTTCCTGCTTGGCGATATTGGTGATGAAGGTTTTCATTGTCCGCTCGGAATCGCGCTTCACTTTACTGAACATCAGTTCTTCGTAGATAATCCGCTCGATCTCTTCCACGCGATCTTCGTCCGGCGGCGTCAGGGTGATCCCTTTGCCGACCAGCCGTTTGCGATAAAAACCTTCAGTCATGACGTTGCGCGTACCCAGCAAAGTCGCCGACTTAATCCCGTCCGCGACCATTTTTTCGCCTACAGTATCGGCAATATGCAAGATCGGCACACCGACTTCGGGCGCTACCTGTTCGTAGATTTTGTGCATCGCGTTGGAACAGATGAGGATCGCCGTTGCGCCCGATTGCTCCAACCGTTTGGCCGAGCGGGTCATCAATCCTGCCGCCGCGTCCCAGTCGTCATCGGACTGCAATCGTGCGTAATCGTTAAAATTGACGCTTTCGATCAGCATATGCGCGCTGGCAAAGCCGCCCAGCTTGCGCTGCACTTCGCTATTGATTCGGCGATAATAGGATTCCGTCGATACCCACGACATCCCGCCAATCAGTCCAATTTTACGCATGGAACACATCCCTGATAAAGTTATACACTTACCAGGAATTAACGCATCCTAGAGTGCTTTAACAATGTCCTCGCACATTTTCTTTGCATCCGACAGTAACATCATCGTCTGATCCATGTAAAATACTTCATTGTCGACGCCGGCATAGCCGACACCGCCCATGGAGCGTTTGATGAAGAAGATGGTCTTGGCTTTCTCGACATCAAAGACCGGCATGCCGTAAATGGGCGAGCCTTTATCAGTCTTCGCTGCCGGATTCACCACGTCATTGGCGCCGATGATAAACGCCACATCGGCCTGCGCAAATTCGCTGTTAATATCCTCCAGCTCAAACACCTCATCATAAGGCACATTGGCTTCCGCCAGCAGCACGTTCATATGGCCCGGCATCCGGCCAGCGACCGGGTGAATGGCATATTTAACGTTCACGCCCTCTTCTTTGAGCATATCACCCATTTCCCGCAAAGCATGCTGGGCCTGCGCCACTGCCATGCCATAGCCCGGAATGATGATGATATTTTCCGCCTGCTTCATCATATAGGCCGCATCTTCCGCACTGCCGCGTTTCCACGGACGGTCGATTTTTTCGGCTCCGTCTGATGATCCGCTGCTGTCCGCACCAAAGCCGCCAGCAATCACGCTAATGAAACTGCGATTCATCGCCTTACACATGATGTAAGAGAGGATCGCACCGGACGAGCCAACCAGCGCGCCGGTAATGATCATCGCGGTATTGCCAAGCGTAAAGCCCATTGCCGCTGCGGCCCAGCCGGAATAGCTGTTCAGCATCGATACGACGACCGGCATATCCGCGCCGCCAATGGGAATGATCAGCAGGAAGCCAATGATAAAGGCCAGCGCCAAGATGATCCAAAAGACCATCGCTGTTTCCGCCGTTGGCAAGATCGCAAAATAAGCAGTCAGGCCAATGATACCCGACAGCACGCCAAGATTGATAACATGGCGCCCTGGCAACATGATCGGCGCCCCGGACATATTGCCGTTGAGTTTCAGGAAGGCGATAACAGAACCGGAAAAGGTAATCGCACCAATGGCAACGCCCAGACCCAGTTCCACGCGGCTGACAACCAATATCTCGCCCGCACTATCCAATATGCCAAAGGCACCGGGATTGAGATAGGCGGCCACACCGACCAGCACCGCGGCCATACCGACCAGGCTGTGAAAACCGGCCACCAATTGAGGCATGTCGGTCATCGCGATCTTACGCGCGACGATGAACCCGAAACCACCACCAATGGCAATCGCAACGCCAATTTCCGGCAAGCTGGCAATATCATGGGTAACCAAAGTGGTGACCACCGCGATCAGCATACCGATCATGCCATAGCGGTTACCCGCACGGCTGGTTTCCGGTGATGACAGGCCGCGCAGAGCGAGAATGAACAATACACCAGAGATAAGATAGGCCACGGCAACCCACGGATTTACCGCTTCACCGGATGCCGCCATTGCTGGCGTGGCAAAGAATAGCGCCGCTGCGCCCCCCAATAATGCGCGCATTATTTGCGCTCCTTTTTCTTGTACATTGCGAGCATCCGCTCGGTCACGGCAAAGCCGCCAAATATGTTCACGCTGGCAAGGACAACGCCCACCAGACCCAGCCATTTTGCGGTCTGACCGCCATCAGCCTGCGACCCTGCCGCGGCTGCAATCAGCGCCCCGACAATGATCACTGAGCTAATCGCATTGGTCACCGCCATCAACGGCGTATGCAAAGCCGGTGTCACCGACCAGACCACATAATAGCCCACAAAACAGGCCATTACGAAGATTGAGAGTATTGAAATAAAGTCCATATTAAATGCCTCCTAGTTCGCCAGAAGGCGCTCATTCACAACTTTACCGTCTTTGGTCAGCCGTATGCCAATTGTCACCTCGTCATCATCGGGCAGCACAGGCCGCTTGGCCTCTTCGTCCCAATAAGCGCTGAGGAAATTATAGAGGTTACGAGAGAACAAAGCTGAACTATCCGCCGCCATGCTGGATGGCATATTATTGGCTCCGACAATTTTGACGCCATGTTTCTCGACCACTTTGCCGGCCACGGCGCCTTCGACATTGCCGCCTTGCTCTGCGGCCAGATCGACAATCACGCCGCCGGTCCGCATGGTGGCAATCTGCGCATCGCTAATGAGCCGCGGCGCCGGGCGCCCCGGGATCAGGGCGGTGGTAATCACAATATCCTGCTTGGCGATATGCTTGGATACCAGTTCAGCCTGCGCCTTTTGATATTCCTCGCTCATTTCGGTCGCATAGCCGCCGGTGCCCTCGCCTTCGATGCCAGCGACATCTTCGACGAAAATCGGCTTGGCGCCGAGGGATTGAATTTGCTCTTTCGTCGCGGCCCGAACATCGGTTGCCGATACCTGCGCGCCGAGACGCCGAGCCGTTGCAATCGCCTGCAAGCCAGCAACGCCAACACCCATGACAAAGCATTTCGCCGCAGACACGGTGCCCGCTGCGGTCATCATCATCGGAAAAGCGCGGCCATAGTGCGATCCCGCTTCGAGCACGGCTTTATACCCCGATAGGTTCGACTGAGAGGAAAGAATATCCATCGATTGCGCGCGTGTGATTCGCGGCATGAATTCCATGGCCAGTGCATCAATGCCGAGTCCCGCATATTCATCGACTCGTGCCCGTTCGCCGAACGGATTGAGGCTGGCAACCAGCCACGCGCCCTTTTTCATGCCTTTGAGCGATTTGGGTTCCGGTCCCTGCACGCCCAGAACAATATCGGCATCTTTCAGAACCGCTGCACGGGTTCCAATGCTGGCCCCTTCTGCCTCATAATCCGCATCCGCTACCGAAGCCGACAAGCCTGCGCCTTTTTCGATCGCCATGGAGGCGCCAAGAGCTGTAAACTTCTTTACCGTTTCCGGGGAAGCACTAACCCGCCGCTCACCATCGGCGAGTTCTTTTAATACCGCAATTTTCAAGGATTATTCCAATCAGCTAACAAGAAGAGCGATGACCAAAATCGTCACCAGAGCCGTGATAATCGTGCCAACCTTCAGCCACGATAGAAAGCGACCATAAGTATCTTCCGCCGATTTCATATTGTTATCAGAAGTCATGTTTCCTCCACATATTCGAACAAAGCTTGCGGTCGCTCTAAACATATATATCGCATCGCTCAAGACCAGTATCCTAATTAGAGTGATAGAAAATATCGCAAGGTCTTAATCCGGTCTTTACCCCTCGTTGCTACATTGTTGGTTCATTCTGGCACATATAGGGTAAAAATGGCTCAAAACGGCACAAAATTGCTGATGTTAATCGATGATGAGCCGGCACAATGCCGGTTGGTTTCTGCGCTCGCATCCCGGGCTGGTTATCGCACAATCTTTGCACGTGATGCTGAAACCGCGATTGCGACTTTGGGTACGCAGGACGGCATGATGCTGGACGCTATCATTCTTGATCATTGGGCCCCTGGTACAGAAGCCACTGAGCTGATTGCAGAACTTAAGTCACGGCGCCCCGCTCTGCCGATTTTAATGCTGACGGCTGTCGGATCGGTCACCGAAGCTGTTGACGCTGTCCGGGCTGGCGCGACGGATTATCTGATAAAGCCGGTTGCGCCGGAGCAGATGCTCACGGCGCTCACGACCGCTGTCGAAAGTTCCAAAGAATCCGGTGAGCTGCAGCCGCTGAGCGAGAAAATTTCAGCGCCTCTCGAGTTTGAACAAATTGTGGGCGCAGCGCCCGCTTTTCGCGCGGCGCTGGCGATCGCAGCCAAAGCGGCGCGCGCGCGTGTGCCTGTTCTGATTGAAGGCGAAGGCGGTGTTGGCAAAGAAGTTATTGCGGATGCGATTCACGCCGCCAGTCCGCGCTCCAAACAACCGCTGCTAAAGGTCAATTGCGGAGCCATTACCGGCAATTTACTGGACTCGATCCTGTTCGGTCACGAAAAAGGCGCTTTTACCGGCGCGTTTGACCGCAAAATTGGCCTGCTGCAACAAGCAGAAGGCGGTACGATTTTCCTTGATGAAGTCGACCGGATTCCTCCAGAAACCCAAGTCCGCTTGCTCCGTTTTCTGAAGTCCTCGGAAATCCAACCTTTGGGAAGCCCCAATAGTTTCCAAATTGATGTGCGGATCATCGCCGCGACAAACCGTTCGTTGGAACAGGAAGTCCAAAAGGACCGGTTCCGCGAAGATCTCTACTATCGCATGAATGTGGTCCAGCTTACGATTCCACCGTTGCGGGACAGGACCGGCGATATACCGGCTCTTGCTCGGCATTTCCTGACGCGATTGGCACTTCAACCAGGCCTTCGCAGCCTTGGCATTACGGACGAAGCATTGAATTTGCTGCGCAGTTACAAATGGCCCGGCAATGTCCGTCAATTGCAAAGCGTTTTGTTCCGTGCCGCCGTAATGTGCGACCGCGATGCGCTTACCTGTGACGAATTTCCACAGATTGCCTCTTTCGTGGCGGATGCCGGCGATGCGCATCCACATTTGCTCAGCAGCCCTGAAGGCATTGGCGTTACTCTATATTCCGGGGACGGCAACTTGCGTCCGCTGGAAGAAATCGAAGCCGATGTAATTCGCCTTGCCATCGGTCATTATCGCGGGCGCATGACAGAAGTCGCCCGCCGTCTGGGTATCGGGCGATCGACCCTCTACCGCAAGCTAGCCGACCTCGGAATCGACAACGCAGCCTAGCCGGAGCGTCCTGTTCAAACCGCTGAATGGACCGCGCATAATCTTCTCAGTTGATGTTTAACGCTGCACTCCCTAAGTCTAGCGACTATGACAAATATGCGAACCTTATTTCCGATCTGTGCGGCCGCTTCACTGGCTCTACTCTTGTCCTCTTGTGGAAAGCAGGAAGCCGTCGGCGATGTGCCATCGAGCGAAGAGCTTGCAAAACAGGCTGATGCCGCAAGCAAAGCCATTCGCGATGAAGCGGCGGCGGCAAATGCGGACGGTACTGCTCCTGCGCTAGATAGCGCTGAGATGACCAGCTATGCCAACGCGCTGCGTGGGTTTTCAATCATGGTTCCGAAAAATTGGGCTGCGGATGACGCCACTGGTGATGACAATGGGCAGGTATTTAATGACGCTGAATCGAAAGCGACACTGACAGCTGGCTGGATAGAAAATCGGGAAGACGCAGATTTGACCGCAGCGGTAAAAGAGCTGGAAGATGCCGGAGAAGGCATGACCGGCAGCTATGTAAACGAAAACGAATATCGGGCCGCTGGCACGATCAGCGAAGGCAGTAAGACTGCGCAGCGTATCTTGCGGAAACCAGATGGCACAATGATCAAAGCTGCTGTGACCTATCCAGCAGATAGCGCGGAGACGCTGGATCCGCTGGCCGCACAGATTTTAGATAGCCTAACGCTGCAATAGCAACAATCTGAACCGTAGAGCTTTTTCAGACCGAATTAGCGATCCAGTTTGGCGTCCAGGAACCCTGGTACCGGGCCATTCCAGTCATCGTCTTGTGTGTCTGCAGCCTCTGCAATCGGCGCCTGTTTCTCAGGCTTCTTGCTCTTTTCAACCGGCGGTGAAGGCGACTTTGAAGAGGTTTTTTTCGCTTCAGTATGCTCATCCGGGCGAGGCTTGTTAGGCTTTTTAGGCTTCTCGCTTTTTGACTTGTCCGCCGACGATTTCTTGCCGCTCGGTTTTTTCTCAGGTTTGACGCTTTTGCTATCCCGGACGGGCAGCTTCATGCCGGTTAGCTTTTCAATGCTATCGACATGTTCTTCATCACGATTCGTCACAAATGTTATTGCAATGCCAGTCGCTCCGGCACGGCCGGTTCGACCGATGCGATGAATATAATCGTCAGGATGCCACGGAATGTCGTAATTTACGACATGGCTAACGCCCTTTATGTCCAAACCACGGGCGGCGACGTCAGATGCGCATAGGATATTGATTTCACCGGACTTAAATCGTTCCAACTCCGCAAGGCGTGAACTTTGGTCCATATCCCCATGAATTTGTCCCGCATCAAATCCATCTTTGCGCATATCCTGACAAAGGTCGCGCACTTCTGTTTTACGGTTGCAGAAGATTATCGCCGTATCGACCCCTTCATTGTCCAATATTCCATAGAGAAGCTTGCGCTTGGCTTTTGGGGCCACATGAATAATCGACTGATCGATCGATGTGTTAGCAGTCGCTGGACGCGATACTTCCACAGATTTGGGATTATTGAGAAACTGGTCGGACAGTTTCTTAATCGGCGGCGGCATAGTCGCCGAGAATAACATGGTTTGTCGGGTCGACGGCAGCTTCGAGCAAATTTGTTCGATATCGGGAATGAAACCCATATCAAGCATGCGATCCGCTTCATCAATCACCAGCAACTCACAGCCCGACATTAAAATCCGCCCGCGTTCGAACAAATCCATCAATCGGCCTGGTGTAGCAATCAGGACGTCAACGCCTTTTTCCAACGCCTTGATCTGATCACCCATAGATACGCCGCCAATTAACAGCGCCATACTAAGGTTATGGTTCTTTCCATATTTTTCAAAATTCTCAGCGACTTGAGCCGCCAATTCCCTGGTTGGCTCCAAGATCAGTGAACGCGGCATCCGCGCCCGTGATCGGCCATGCGCCAAAATATCGATCATCGGAAGCACGAAACTGGCGGTCTTGCCCGTACCGGTTTGCGCAATGCCGATAATATCCTTCATCATCAGGACGGGCGGAATAGCCTGCGCCTGAATTGGTGTCGGTTCATCATAGCCCGCATCGGCTACCGCTTTTAACAATTCATCAGAGAGGCCGAGGTCGGCAAATTTCATAGTGTTTCCGGAAAATTATGGTGCATAATGGCACGAACAAAGAGCCTGTAAAAGCTGTTTTGGGGGATGGTGCGAAACGCCACTTTTGTCAAGCTATCTAGCGTTATCAGCTGGTCACAAGGCACGCATCATTTTGGCTGTCATTCGGGGACAAGCAGACGAAACCGGTCAATCTCACATTTTGAGCCAGTTCGCGAATGCAAAATGTCTCTGTCGATGCAGATTTTCCCGTCACCGGATTTTTCCATATAAAAGCCTGAATAGAAGCTGCGCGCCTGACATTTCTTCTTCAGTCGCGCGCGAATTTGCTGACGGTCCTTTGTCACCAAATCCAGATATCGCTCGCCAAACCTCTGCACCCCGAGAATATTGTTCATCGGCAGACATTTGCCTATTTTCTTTTCTTTATAGCTTGCCGGTGCAGATCTTCGCGAAATATCGGCCGTCGGCGCAGCCCTCAACGGGCGGCGGCGCGGTACCCGAATAATGATACGTTTTTGAATACGAACCTGGGCAAGTCGATATTCGGCAGGGCCAATAAATACCCCTTCGGTCGCGGCGGGAGCTTCGGTAATCGGAAGCTCTGAGACGCCCGGTGTCACCAGCAGCAATGATGCATAGAGTGAAAGACTCACCGAAAACCCCTGATTATCATCACCCTGCCTATAGCAGCGGTGATTGAATATTTGATGAACTATCTTTTCTACTGATTTATTGGCGTTTGACCAGAATGCATCTATATTCGTTGGAAACCTCAACCTCTTGGAACAAGCAATGCCCGAAATGCCAGATTGGCTCAATAGCATGGCCGAAATCGTCGGATCGAAAGGATTTACCAGCGATGTGGACGATATGGAGCCATGGCTAACCGATTGGCGAGGCCGCTACACGGGTAAAGCGCTGGCGCTGATTTCACCGGCTTCCACCGACGAAGTGTCCGATATTGTCAAAATCGCCAATGCCCACGCGATCGCTTTGGTGCCGCAAGGCGGGAATAGTGGCATGGTCGGCGGCGCGACACCGAACGCGGAGGGACAATCCATATTATTGTCGCTGCGGCGGATGAACCAGATCCGCAGCATCGATAGCAATGGTCAACTGGCGGTTTGCGACGCCGGGGTCATATTACAAAATTTTCACGAAGCCTTGGGCGAGAAAGGGCAACGTTTTCCTCTGACTTTGGGCGGCAAGGGATCAGCGACCATCGGCGGCTTAGTGTCAACCAACGCTGGCGGTACCCAGGTTTTGCGGCATGGCGCGATGCGCGCGCTTGTTGCCGGTTTGGAAGCAGTGCTACCCGATGGCAGTATTTATGACGGCTTATCCGCCCTCAAAAAAGACAATCGCGGCTATGATCTCAAGCAGTTGCTCATTGGCGGAGAAGGCACTCTTGGTATCGTGACGGCTGCCACCCTAAAAACGGTTCCCGCGCTGGTTGACCGCTGCGTCGCATGGGCGGGCGTGGCTTCTCCACAGGCCGCTTATGCATTATTCAGTTTTCTTAACGCACGCGAAAGCGCGTCACTAGAAGGGTTTGAAATACTTCCGAAATCCTGCCTCGATGCGGTTGTCGAACATATCCCTAACATGCGCGCGCCCCTGTCAGAGCCCGCGCCTTGGAATGTGCTGGTCGAATTTGTTCGCGATCAACCCGCGGCAACCGATCCACGCGAACGCGTGGAGGCGTTGCTTGCCGAGGCATTAGATCAAACGCTTATCAGTGACGCCGCTATCGCAGCCAATGAAAGTCAAGCCGAAGCTTTCTGGAAGATTCGCGATTCGATTTCCGAAGCAGAGCGCGCTGCAGGTCCGGCGCTGCAACATGATATCAGCGTGCCGGTAGCGAAAATGGCGGATTTTATTACCGAAGCCGGCGCTCAGATCGAAAAGGCCTTCACTGGCACTCAGGTCGCTGCCTTTGGCCATATGGGCGACGGCAATGTCCACTTTCACGTTAAAGCGCCGGTCAATGTGGCGCCTAGCTCCGGGACATCATCGGGAGCCGTGCAATGGATGGTGGAATCGGCACAGACAATATCGCCCATGGTCCACGACCTGGTTGTCGCGGCAGGCGGCTCCATCTCGGCGGAACATGGCATAGGCCAAACAAAACGTGATGAACTCGGGCGGCTTTCGGGTGATGCCCGAATATTGACGCTGCGCGCTATCAAAGGCGCGATTGATCCAAAGAACATAATGAATCCGGGTAAGCTAGTTCCCCTTGCGTCCAGCACGCCAGCAACTTAAAGCCACTGCAGCAGATTTTATAACCAATATTTATATTTCGGAGATTTTCATATGGCCAGCGCGCCTCAAGCCCAAGCTCTTCCCATGTTCTACAAGGACTTGGTTCCGCTCAATTCAAAAGAACATGCTAAGTGGAAGGTCAAGGGCCTGGATGATGCATCCTTCATGCAGGAACAGCACGCGATTCCGATCACGGTTGACGAATTTCCAAACGCCGCGCGCAACTACCCGATTGTTTTTTCAGTGGGCGACAATAGCGTTCCTTTGATTCTTATGGGTCTCAATGAAGGTGTGAACACATTCATGGGCGAAGATGGCCGTTTTAATCAGCCAGCCTATGTCCCTGCTTATGTTCGGCGCTATCCTTTCATGCTGGCAAAGCTGCGGCCTGATGCCGATGAACTGTCACTGTGTTTTGACCCGACGACCGGCGCCATTGGCGACTATAAAGAGGGTGATCCTTTGTTTGACAAAGACCAGCCTTCTGAAAAAACAAAAAGTATCTTGGAATTTTGCGAGAGCTTTGAACAAGCTGGTCAACGCACCGCGCAATTTGTCGAGGAACTCAAAAAACTCGACCTGTTGATGGACGGCGAGGTTGCCATTCAGCAAACCGGCGTGGAACAGCCTTTCGTTTATCGCGGCTTCCAGATGGTCAACGAGGAAAAACTCCGCGAGCTGCGCGGCGATGAACTTCGGAAAATAAACCAAAATGGCATGCTGCCTCTAATCTATGCGCACCTCTTCTCGCTGCAAATTATGCGCGAAGTTTTTGCAAAGCAGGTTGAAGCTGGGAAAATGCCACAGGTTACAGAAGCACCTGCTGTGTAACCTGAGATTGATCATATGATCGAAAATTAATGGTCCAGTGACGCGTTTTGGCAAAACAGCTAATGCGCTTCACTGGATCATTCTCATTCCCATCATAGCCAATACTCACCCCGCAGAGACGTTCTATTGAGAGGTCGAAGCGGTGGTAAACACGCGCGTTCACGCCACAAATGACAAAATCAAACCAATATTTCCTTTTTGGGACTTGCAACTGGTTACACAAAAGACCACATTAATAGTGTACAGATCCACATCCCCCGATTGGATCAGTACGGGCATTCTTTGAATGCCACCTCCCTGAACCTTGGCCACCTCGCCTTCATGGCGAGGTGGTTTTTTTTGATCAATTCAAGCCTCCAGCGCTATTCAGCGGCCAAAAGAAACTGGCCGCCCATATGATCAGTCAGCCGCATTGCAAGATTTGCGATATGATCAGCCATGACTGGCAAGCCATCACCCGGCTCCCGCAAAGCCTCGTCCAGATAACAACCTCGGCTCACCTCGATTTGCAGCGCATGAATATCTTTTCCCACCTCGCTATGCCGTTCCAAAATATAGCCGCCCGCATAGGGATGATTAAGTTGCGCATTGATGCCTGATTGTTCGAGGAACGACATCGCAAGCTCTGAATAGCGGGATCCGGCACTGCGGCCAAAAAGATCACCAACCACAACATCAATATTGCCCTGTTTTTCATCCAATGGCGGCATGCTATGCAAATCGAGCAAGAGCGCGCAGCCAAATTTCAAATTTATCTGATTCAAAAGCTGCGTAACGCCGTTGTGATAGGGTTCATGACAATCGTCCAGACGGTTATTTATGTCCTCCCACTGCCATTTTTTTCGCCATAGACTGCCAATGCCGTGCAATCGACTGGGGACAACGCCCAATCCGCCACGGACCTTTCGGCTCGGCGCTGGAAGCTGAGACGGCGATAGGCCCTGAATGATATTGGCGTCTATTTCCGACCGTGCACGGTTCAAATCAACCCAGGCCCTTGGCCGATGGGCGATTAGGGTTGGAAATCCCTTCGAGATTGCAATATTCGCCAATCGATCGGCATAGCGATCTTCCAAACGCAACAAATGCGTTGCCGGCACCGCAAGATTATCTAGTATTTCCTTGGGATATACACGCCCGGCATGCGGAACGCTGATAAGCAATGGATATTGCAATTCATCCACATTGTAAGAGGAGAAAGGCCTATCAGGGGATAGCTCTTGCACTAGATTGTCGACAATTTGGTCCGTCATGATGTCCTATCCGCTCCTGCCCCAATATCGCATAAAAACAGTCGACAGAACCCAATTTATTAAGAGATTTGCGCCTATAGTTAATTTTCGGCATAAAAGCCCGAAATTTTCAGAAGATATGGACAGGGAATGGCCCAACAGATGATCAGAATTCTCCTTGCGGAAGATGAGCAAGCAATGCGCGAGCATCTTACGCGCGCGTTGCAAAAATCAAACTATGATGTTGTGGCAGTAGATCGCGGCACAGCGGCGCTTCCTTATCTCGACAACGAAAAGTTTGACTTGTTATTGACCGATATCGTCATGCCGGAAATGGACGGGATAGAACTCGCCCAACATTGTGCAAAAGTATCGCCCGATACTCAGGTCATGTTTATTACGGGTTTTTCCGGCGTGACTCTGAGGGCCGGAGAATCCGTACCTAAGGCCAAAATTCTGTCCAAACCGTTCCATCTGAAGGATCTTGTCCTGGAAGTGCAGCGGCTATTTGAGCCGGATAGTATCGGCGAACTCAATTAAGTCTTGCACCCTGTCTAGCGGCTAGCTAGACGGCCTGCAGCGTGGGCGTATAGCTCAGTGGTAGAGCACTTCGTTGACATCGAAGGGGTCGGGAGTTCAACTCTCTCTACGCCCACCATTTTCCCACTCAATTTTGATTTCTCCTGCTCGGCAACAGCCATGTGCATTGCCATATCACGACTGGGGGAGCGACCATACCAGGCGGTATAAGCACGTGTAAAAGCACTGAGTTCGCTATAGCCCAATTTGGTCGCAATTTCCGACAGGGATCGAGTGCCTTCTAGAAAATATAGATGACAGGTATCCCGGCGAACTTCCTCCAGTATCTGGCGAAAAGACGCGCCTTCCGCTGCCAATTTTCGCCGCAAAGTTCTCTCAGCCATGCCAAAGGTTTCCGCTGCCGCATCAAGGCTTAAACCGGATTTATCCAAAAGCTGAAATAGATAATGATAACAGAGTGAAACCAACGAGGCGGGTTCATTCGCATGCATGGGAAAGCGGTTTAACAAATACTGCCCGGCACGAACCACATCGCGGTTGGCAAAGGGATTGGGAAGATCGGTAATATCCCGATGCAGCTCCAAACATGTTCGCCGCTGATCAAAAAAGCACGGGATCGTTATCCGGTGATTCTCCAGCATCTTGGGGACGTTACAATTTCGCGGCTGCCGGTTTGCGAAATAGGCGGCTTTAACCGGCTGGGATTCGGGTTTGGCTACAATGTGCCCCATGCGTGACAAAATGGAGAAAAGGACGAAAACCAGTCCTTCCGCAGCCTGACAACCCGGGTCCGCTACCAATCGGCAGATCGAGCCCGACTGGTCCCATCGCAATAGCGGCTCGGTCGCGCGCGAATCCATCGCCGCGGCTGCAGCTTGCATGACGTCACCAATAGTCTCTTCAAACAGCGCCATATAGCCAATATCTGAAAAACCGGCTGGCATCATGCCCCAGCCAATGTCCAGAAAGATATTTTCACGCCCCAGTTCTTGCGCCGCAGCCTGACACAATATTGCCACCGCGTCCGCGCCAAATCTGGTACGCGGATCGCGCAACTGGGCATCGGTCAAGTCAAGCGCAGCCAAAAGCACCGGTTTCCTAGCGCCCAAGTCCTGACAACTACGAAAAACCTGAAACATAAAGTGCGACGACACACTTATACTATCTAAACCGGAGCGCCCCATCCCAACAGCTAAGGGCGGAGCATTTGGAAGCTCAATGCACTTTCGACGAAGATGTAAAATTAGCGACGAACAGGTCGGTTATGTCAGCGGCTCATCGCAAAGTTCATATTTGGCGCGAAGGCTTCGGCCTGACCAAAGCCATTAATGTCAATAGCGGACGACGCTTGCGCCCCACGTAAAACCGCCGCCCATCGCTTCGAGCACCAGCAAATCGCCAGATTTCACGCGTCCGTCGCGTACCGCTGTGTCGAGCGCCAACGGCACGGAAGCGGCTGACGTATTGGCATGCTGGTCCACCGTCTTGATCACTTTTTCCGGTGCCAATTTCAGCTTTTTCGCTGTTGCATCCAAAATCCGGGCATTCGCCTGATGGGGAACCAACCAGTCAATATTGTCGATGGCTTCACCTGCAGCATCCAGAGTCTCTGTGAGTACAGAAGACAGATTGACTACCGCGTGACGAAAGACTTCACGTCCCCTCATGCGCAGCTTGCCGACCGTCCCTGTCGTTCCCGCACCACCATCGACATAGAGCAGCTGATTATGCTCGCCATCGGCATGCAATCGGGTTGCCAGGATGCCCTTATCGGTCTCTTCGCCTGACAATATGATCGCTCCGGCGCCATCGCCAAAAAGCACGCAGGTCGCGCGATCTTCCCAGTCTAATATCCGGCTGAAAGTTTCTGCACCAATCACAATGGCATTTTGCGCGCTGCCGGCGCGAATCATGCTTTCCGCGACCGACAAGGCATAGAGAAAGCCCGAACATACCGCCGCGACATCAAAAGCCACGCAGCCATTACAACCCAATTCATGTTGCACAATGGTCGCACTGGCAGGAAAGGTTTGGTCGGGCGTTGCCGTCGCCAACACGATTAGGTCAATGTCGCTAGCCGTCAGGCCGGACGCGTCGAGCGCCTTGCGCGCGGCTTCCGTAGCAAGACTGGAAGTTGTTTCATCATCCTCGGCAATATGGCGGAATTTTATTCCGGTTCGCTCGACGATCCATTCGTCGGTCGTGTCTACTTTTTCAGCAAGTTGCGCATTGGAAACTTTCGTGCGCGGCAAAGCAGAGCCTGTGCCCTTTATGACCGCACGACGAGCGGTCGCAACACTCATTTCGCAGATGCCTCCAGCGGCGCTGCGTTGCTGATTTTCTTAATGTCTTCGCTAATGCGTTCCAAAATACTATCCTCTACCAGCCGAGCCGCCACTTCCACTGCATTGGCTACGCCTTTTTCATCAGCACTGCCATGGCTTTTTACCACGACACCATTCAGGCCCAAGAAGACAGCGCCATTATGGTTGTTTGGATCAAGATGCTCTTTCAGCAATTCTGTCGCCGGCCGGGAGATAAGAAATCCGATTTTGGACCGCAGCGAGCTTAAGAAACTGCGCTTCAGAAGGTCGGTCACGAAACGCGCCGTTCCCTCAAGCGCTTTGAGTGCGATGTTTCCGGAGAAACCATCGGTGACAATCACATCGACGTCACCGGTAGATATTTTATCAGCCTCGGTAAAACCCTGAAAATTCATCGCCAATCCGTCGGCACTTTTGAGCGCTTCGGCTGCACCTTGCAACGCCCCGGTACCCTTGCCGTCTTCCGTGCCTATATTCAGCAATTTGACCTTGGGTTTTTCAAAGCCGTGCATGATCCGGCTATAGGCCGCACCCATGACAGAAAATTGTACCAAATTGCGGCTGTCACATTCGGCATTGGCGCCGAGATCCAGCATTACGACATCGCTGTCCTTCATCGTTGGCAGCAAGGCCGCTAGCGCAGGGCGATCAATGCCGGGCATGGTGCGTAGCGCCAGTTTGGAAATCGCCATTAGCGCGCCGGTATTGCCGGCGCTCACAGCCGCGCTGACGGCGCCGGATTTTACAGCGGCAACAGCCAAACCCATGGAGGTTTTCTTGGAACCGCGCAGCGCTTGGCTGGGCTTGGCATCGCCCGAGACAATGTCTTCGGCATGCAATATTTCAGCAGCGGCGCTCAGATTCGGGTGGGTTTTCAGCGCGTCCTTAATCTGCGCTTCATCGCCAACGAAGAGGAATTGAAAGCCTTCATGCCGGTGTCGGGCAAGGGCAGCGCCGGCGACCATTACGCGCACGCCGACGTCACCGCCCATCGCGTCAATTGCGATTCGCGGCCTCATCCCCACCGGTTATTCCCCTTGATTAGCTGTGTGATAGTCGTGACGTTAGGCGATCAAAGTCGAAAAGACTAGAGATCGACAGCCATGACTTCACGGCCATTATAATGACCACAAGACCCGCACATATGGTGCGGGCGCTTCAATTCGCCGCAATTGGAACATTCCTGATAGGCTTCGACTTTCAAAGCATCATGGGAACGGCGCATTCCGCGCTTGGACGGCGTAGTTTTTCGTTTAGGGACAGCCATTGCTAAGCCTGTTCGTTAAATTTCAAATTTCATATATGTGTACAATAAGCCAAATGCCGGTGTTGAGCAAGCCAACCTCTATTGAATATAGAGAATCAGTCGACTCATGCGATCAACCGATTGCACGCGAAGGGGCGGCTATAACGAATTTCCTGTGCGTTGCAAGCATTGTGCACCTATAGAGGGGCGATAAATATAACAGCTTTTGGAGGAACTATGATTTTACCGATTACATTAACTATCGCCGGCGCCGCTGCTTTGGTCAATATCTGGCTCATGATCCGCGTTGGACAAGTGCGTACATCGGAAAAAGTCAGCGTCGGTGACGGCGGGAATGACAAGGTTATTCGCCGGATGCGGGCTCATGCCAATTTTGGTGAAAGCTTGCCTATCGTTTTAATCCTGATCGCTGTCATCGAATTGGCCAGCGGTTCTCCAATGTGGCTGTGGGTTGTTGGCGGTGTCTATATGCTCGGCCGGATCGCTCATGGCGTAGGCATGGATGGCGGCGCTTTGGGCAAAGGCCGCATGGTCGGAACGATCCTGACGTTGCTCATCATGCTCGGTCTTGGTGGCTACGCCATTGCGATTCCCTATTTGACGACGACGGATGCCAGCACTTCACCCGTCACCGTCGGGACTGATACACAATTACCACCTCAGTCTTGAGTTAGCGCGACAATCCCAATCTGGAATGATCCGCTATTGCGCGGATTGTTCGGTATCTTGTGGAGATAACCAACGCAGCCTTACGGTGCCGGCAACGCTGCCTAATCCGGCTGCGTTAAGGGTTGTAGCATTTGCATCAAACAGCGTTTTCCGGGCAACCTCTACATCTGCTGGAGATCCGTAAGCGCCCAGCGGAAGTTGAATCCGCGCAGCTGCCCAACCAATTAAGGGCAGTTGCGCGGTCGATTTTTCGCTGATCACGCCATTGGTCACGGTCAACGCCGGCAAATCCACAGCAGGCGGTTTAATTTCGATCGTCCATTCTGAAGCCTGGTCCGCGATACGCTTTTCCAGCGCATAATAAGTGTCTAACGTCGCGCCTTGCAACGGCTTGGCGGATACGACTGCCCGACGCTTTGCGGTGTCAATTGTTACGTCGTCGGGAGATACACCGGCTACTAAAGCCAGGTTTTCGCGCAGCTTAACCACCCGAATTTCCGCTTCTTGGGCTTGTTGTCGCGCGCGCGCAGCCGTTAACTCAGCGGTCGCGGCATCGCTGCCGGTTTCCACACGATATTGCTCGATAGCCACGGCAATGGGGCGATTAAAAGCGCGGCTTAGAACCCGCGAGCTTTGCTGTTCCGCATCGCCAACGATTTTTGGCGTAAACACCGAAGCGGTGACCAATATCGGCTCTGCGTCCCAATCAATCTCGATCTGAGAAACACGTGCGCGGCTGCTAAACTGGTCTTTTATATAGCCATTGGCCTGACGCGAAACATTGGCTTCCCAGGCAATTTGCTGCAGCGAATAGCCCAATGGAATGGCCAGTCCGACAAATATAAGCACCATGGCGCCGATTTGAAATTGCGACTGGCGTTCAGATAAGCTGGAACGGAAACCATAAAGCCGCGCCATGCCGGCAGCGGTTAAAGCGATTGTCATGAGGTTGGTAAAAAACAACAATAATGACCCGCCAAATACGGACATATTGAGCGTTGCGACACCAAAGCCGACGACAGCCAATGGCGGCATTAACGCCGTTGCGATAGCGACGCCAACAATTGTACCCATGCGCCCTCTTATCATGGCGTAAGCACCCGCCAGCGCCGAAAATAGGGCGACTGCAAGATCAAAAAGATTTGGCCGTGTGCGAGCGGCAATTTCCGTCGTTACTGTTTGTAACGGTGACAGGGCCACCACGAGAGCGGCAAATAATACCGCGACCAGAGTCCCTAAAACCAAAGCCTTTGCGCTTTCTTTCAACCAACCATAGTCGCCGATAGCCAAGGCAAAACCCGCGCCCATAATGGGACCCATTAGCGGTGACAGCAACATGGCACCAATCACGACCGCTGGCGAGGATAGCAGCAGTCCCAATATCGCGATACCGGCCGACATACAGGTCATAAAGGCGTAACGCGGACTAAAGTGGCTATCTTCCTTGACCTTCTCGATAACCGCCTGCTGGTCCACGCCAGAGCATACAACGACCCGCCACCAGCGACGGAATAGCAATATACTGCCCGTTACGGGTTGAAAGGGGCCAGCTTCTTTCTCAGGCTTGGATGCGGACGAACTTGCGTCTACTTGCGGATTTTCAGTCATAACCTGTCATAGCCACTCTGTGACAGCGACGACAATATAGAAACAGCATTGCATCCGATTACCTCCGGGGTAATTGAAAAATAAATAAAAATATCTTTTATCATAAAACCGTATGACCTATATATAGCGCAGAACTGTAATACTGAGCAGGAGCCTCCCCATGGCACGTCCCGAAACTGACATTGAAGCCGGTCGTGAAAAACTGATCGCAACCGCAGAAGTGATTATCCGAGAGCGGGGCGCGATTAACTTCACAATCACCGATCTTGCTGCAGAAGCTGGCATGTCCCAGTCCAACGTCTATCGCTTCTTTGAAAATAAGGATGCGCTGGCCGAGGCGATGGCCGGGCGCTGGTTTGCGGAACTTATTACAATTATCGAGGATTTGGTGGAAGCAAACATCCCCGTCGAACAAAAGCTGTATGAATTTTTTGCCCGACGACTGGCAATTAAACGCACCCGTTTTGAAGAAGACCCGGATCTCTTCCGCTCTTATATGGAACTGGGAAACGAGCATTTTGACGTTATCCGCGGCTATGTCGACCTGACAGATCATTATATGGCCATCATCCTGGCTGAAGCTATGGAAGAGGGTTATTTTAAGGGGATGGAACTCGACCAGATTGTTTCGTTGGTCAACACCATGGTACAGCCTTTTTGCAACCCCAATTTGATGATGGACATGATGCATTTGGCGGACGAAGAACGGTTGCATCAGGTGATCCAGACCATCCTCACCGGCCTGAAAGCACGTGAAGAACAACAACCCAAAAAAGCAGCCTTGCATATTGCCAGCTAAGGCGAATCCCGCCTAGCCGAGATGTAATCGCCTGTTGCTCTTACAAGAGTAATCGGCGAAGAGCCCGCATGATTGAGACGCTTAACATCTGGCTTAGCGCCCAAACCGGCCTTTCGCTGCTGCCATTCCTATCAATATGCCTGATCGTGGCCGGATCCGCTTTTTTCCGAGGACTTACCGGATTTGGCTATGCCATTTTATCTGTGCCGCTTGTCAGTCTGGTTTCCACGCCAGCCGTCGCTGTATTGATGGCCATCTTGATGCAGTTGATCATTGGTCCATTTGGTGTGAGACAGGCGCGCGGCATCATTAATGTTCCGATGGTTTCAAAAATTGCTGCTCTTGCTTGTTTGACGACGCCCATAGGCCTTTGGTTGCTCGACATTGTCAGCGCTGATGTAGCGCGATTGATAATCACCACCATCGCCATTGGCAGCTTTTTCGCCTTCATGATGAAACGGCCGCAGACACTTAATGGGTCGGCGTTGCATATAGCCTTGGTGGGAACCGTCTCGGGTCTGCTCAACGGTTTTGCCGCCATGCCCGGACCGCCAGTTGTCCTTCATTTTGTCCGCAAACAGGTTCCGCCGGCGGTATCACGAGGGTCAATGATCACGATATTCTTTGCCACCGCAGCAATGGCAACCCTTGTCGCTTTTTGGCGTGATATGGTGGACATGCAGCTATTGGTTCTGACGGCGCTGACCTGCCCGCTGATGATCGGTGGCAATCATCTGGGTTCGAAATATTTTGGCGCGGTATCCGAACCGGTTTGGCGTGGCTTCGTGATGATATTGCTAGCCATCGCGGCTAGCGTAGCGCTCTTCAAGCTATTCTAACAACCGCCTCACATGTCCTTCGCCAACCATTGCTTCATCATGGCTGGCGGTGGCGATGCCTGCATTTCCCGCTCCTCCAGCGCAGCCAATGCGCGCTGGCGATCAGCGTCGGAAAAGCTGCCCGTTGTCAGGCAAAATTCAACCATATTACCATTGGGATCCCGCGTATAAACCGAATGGCACCAATTATGATCAATTTCCAGCACGTCCAATCCGGCCGCATTCCATTTCTTGCGCCAGCTCTGCAATTCTTCCTGCGTATCTACCGAAAAACTATAGTGGTTGGTCCCTTGCGGTGTTTTTGCCGCCTCGTTGAGATCGTAAACATGCGCTTCCTGTCCCGGCGTGTCATTCAACTCCCAAAATGCGATAAACTTGCTGTCATCCCCTTCCATACGATAGAAAAAATGCTTGCCCCATCCGCCACCGGCGACGGGCGCAATTTCGACTTTTACCAGTTCAAAGCCCATGATGACTTCATAAAATTCATGAATGGCGGCCATGTCTTTGGCGGCCAATGCGAGATGATGATAGCTCATTGATCTGACTCCTTGCGCTTGTCGACCATGCCCATGACATCAGCGGTCGCGTCTGCTGGCGCCGGTACTTCCACTACGCTCTCTTCAACATCATCAAATTCCAGCCGCAGCGCCCGGCTCATCACGGCATGCATCATATAGGTGGATGTGATATAGGTGAGCTCCAATATCTCGACTTCCGACAAATGCTCTTTCAGCGCGTCGAAAATGCCATCGGGCACCCGGCCCTGCTCCAATACCAAACAATCGGTATAGGCGAGCACAGCGCGCTCCACCGGACTGAAACAATCTGCCACCGACCAATTGGGAATGGCTTTGACCTGTTCTTCGGAGAACCCTTCAAAACGCATCGCCTTGCTATGCTGCGAATAGACAAATTGCGAACCCACGGCATAGCCAGCCCGGATTTGGCCGAGCTCGCGCAGCCTAGGATCAAGCTTGCGATTGGGAGAGCGGTAAAAACCAAAGCCCTCGGTCGTATGTTTGAAAGCATCGGGAACCTGCGCAAAGACCGTCCACCAATTGCCCGGTGTCCCGGTTGCGGTACCCGGCTCGGAAACCGGATCGCGATCCCCGAACAATGCCTGATAAAGCTTTAGGACATAGTCGTCCTTGACTTCAGAGCGTGGAATTTCGCGCAGTCGAGGCATGGGTTTCTCCTATGCCCCGACTATGCACAATTTGGCAGAAGGTTCTACCCCGCTAGATTCCGCAGCACATAATGCAGAATGCCGCCGTTGAGGAAATATTCCATCTCATTGGCGGTATCGATCCGGCACAGCGTGTTAAACGTTTCCGTAGAGCCATCAGCCCGGGTCATTTCAACTTCAACCGTCTGACGCGGATCAAGCGTTGCAACACCCTTGATGGTGAAGCTTTCGCTGCCATCGAGTTTCAGGCTGTTGCGATCAACACCCTCGGCAAATTGTAGCGGCAACACGCCCATACCAACCAGATTGCTCCGGTGAATACGCTCAAAGCTTTCCACAATCACTGCGCGTACGCCCAACAAGTTTGTACCTTTGGCGGCCCAGTCACGCGAAGAGCCCGTACCATATTGTTCACCACCAATGACAACCAGTTCGTTACCGTCGGCTTTGTGGCGCATGGCGGCGTCGTATATTGGCATGATCTCACCATTATATTTGGTGTAACCGCCTTCTTTGCCGTCGGCCATTTCATTCTTGATGCGGATATTGGCGAAAGTGCCGCGCATCATGACATCGTGATTTCCGCGGCGGGAGCCGTAGCTGTTGAAGTCCTGCTTCGCCACTTGGTGGTCGCGCAGATATTCGCCGGCGGGGCTGTCTTCCTTAATCGCTCCGGCCGGAGAGATATGGTCGGTCGTGATCGAAGCGCCCAATAGCGCCAGCGTCTTCGCGTCCACAATATCCCCAACAGGTTCCGGCGTCATCGTCATGCCGTCAAAATATGGAGGGTTCGCCACATAGGTAGAACCAGCCCGCCACTGATAGGTATCGCCGCCGGTCACATCGATATCCTGCCACGCCGCATCGCCCTTATACACATCAGCATAGCGGCTCTCGAACATTTCGCGGGAAACCGCGCCGCCCATGGCTTCGTTCACTTCATCATTGGTCGGCCAGATGTCGCGCAAATAGACATCTTCGCCATCGCTGCCCTGCCCAATCGGCGTTTCATACATATCCTCACGCACCGTGCCTTTCAGCGCATAGGCGACAACCAGCGGCGGCGACGCCAAATAGTTGGCCTGCACATCCTGAGACACACGGCCTTCAAAGTTACGGTTGCCGGACAAAACGCTCGCCGCAACGATACTATTGTCATTAATCGCCTTGGAAATTGGCGCCGGCAAAGGCCCGCTATTCCCGATACAGGTCGTGCAACCGTAGCCGACCAGATTAAAGCCGAGATAGTTCAAATCCTCAGACAATCCCGCCTTATCCAGATAATCCGTCACCACCTGAGACCCCGGCGCCAGACTGCTCTTCACCCAAGGCTTGCGCTGCAAACCAAAGGCCCGCGCCTTGCGCGCCACCAGACCGGCGGCAATCAGCACGCTGGGGTTCGACGTATTGGTGCACGACGTAATCGCCGCAATCGCAACATCGCCATGACCAAAATCATAATCGCTGTCGTCAACAGCCACCCGGCCCGCGTCATCATTGCGGCCAAAGACTTCACCCAGATCGCGGTTAAAGCTCTCGTCCAGCTCGCTCATCGACACGCGCTGTTGCGGCAATTTCGGCCCGGACAAAGACGGCACCACGCTGGTCATATCCAGTTCCAGCTTGTTCGAATAAATCGCGTCCTTCGCTTCATCAAGCCGCCAGAAACCCTGTTCCTTGGCATAGGCTTCGGTCAGCGCGATGTCCGCTTCGCTACGACCCGTCAGGCGCAGATAATCCAGCGTCTTGTCATCAATCGGGAAGTAACCGCAGGTCGCGCCATATTCCGGCGCCATATTGGCAATGGTCGCGCGATCGGCGAGCGACAGTGCCGCCACGCCCGGACCGTAAAATTCAACAAAGCGCCCGACCACACCAACAGCGCGCAGCATCTGCACACAGGTCAGCACCAGATCGGTCGCCGTAATACCCTCGGCCAGCTCGCCGGTGAGTTTAAACCCGACCACTTCGGGGATCAGCATCGATACCGGCTGACCCAGCATCGCGGCTTCCGCCTCAATACCGCCCACGCCCCAGCCGAGCACGCCCAGGCCGTTGATCATCGTCGTATGGCTGTCGGTGCCGACACAAGTATCGGGATAGGCGACCATTTCGCCATTCTGATCCTTGCTGCTCCACACGGCCTTCGCAATATTTTCCAGATTCACCTGATGGCAAATGCCGGTTCCGGGAGGCACAACCGAGAAATTGTCAAACGCCTTTGATCCCCATTTCAGGAACTCATAACGCTCCATATTGCGCTGATATTCCAAGGCGACATTATTCTCAAACGCTTGCGGCGTGCCAAATTCGTCGACCATGACCGAGTGATCAATCACCAGATGCACCGGCACCTGCGGGTTAATCTTCTGCGCGTCGCCGCCCAGCGCCTTGATCCCGTCGCGCATCGCGGCGAGGTCAACAACGGCCGGAACGCCGGTAAAATCCTGCATCAAAACGCGCGCCGGACGATATTGAATTTCCGCGCTGCTCTTGGCCTCTTTCTGCCAGTCGACCACCGCTTGTGCGTCCTTGGCAGCGACCGTATGGCCGCCATCTTCAAAGCGCAGCATATTTTCGAGCAAGACTTTCAGCGTATAAGGCAGGTGATCAATATTCCCGAGCTTCTCCGCCGCCTTGGCGAGCGAATAATAGGCATAGTTGGTGCCATTAACCGAGAGGGTCGAGCGCGTGCCCAGCGAGTCTTGTCCGGTGGTGGTCATAAATTGTTGCTCCGTATTAAAATCGTTGTTGCCGGGAGGAGCCTGTCCGCCGAAGCTTTTAGCAAAGGCAGAGGGGAAGCAGGTGCGTCCAGCGAGTTGATAATCCACTAAAAAGTGATTCTGGAGGGCTTTAGCGCAGGGGGTGAATGGGTGCAATGGGCGAACGTGAAGGTACTTTCATTTGCTAGCCGAGCCAAAGAGGTCTTGGTTTTTTCCAAACTTACTTTTCAACCTAACGTAAGCATCGCGATCAACCATTTTCAGAAAAGCCAAATTACCGGCGATGACTTGCTGATTGATAGCTCGATCACCTCGGCAATAATTACACACCATAGCTTCAATTTTACGTCGTCGGGAACGTCCAACTGTTACGCGTCCATCGTTACTCAAAACTAGTCCTGTTACTGTTTTACGGTTACCGGGGCCGAGTAACTTCGTTTTAGCGTCATTCAAACTGCCTTTCCAATAGTCAGGCAAGCATGAAATTAACTTTTGTTCCAGAGACTTTATGTCGATTTTTTCGCTTGATGAAATTACAATATCATCTGCATACCTCGAATAGGTCAAATTCTGCGAACGGCAAAATTCGCTTACCTCGACGTCGAATGGATACATAAATCTGTTAGACGCAAATGGCGAACTTGGCGCTCCAACTGATAATCGCATGATCCGACTGGCACCTCGCTTCCAAAAAAAGAGTCGGCTGGAGATATCTATATACGGCTGTTCAATGCCCTGCGTGTCGAGAAACTGTCGCCATGAATCTGCTGTTATCGAGTTGAAAAAGTCTTCAAAATCGAATTTTGCCACCCAATTGCTAGAGAGATGGAGTTCAGCATTTTTTAGAATTGAACGGCCGGGTTCGTAAGCGGACGCCGACTCATGAACCGCAAGATTGTCAGGGGAAATTTTTATTAAAGCGCGTTGCAAAGTTTTTAGCTCGCGCGCCGGATGAGCGATTTGACGCAAGCCACCATTTCTTTTCGAAATAAAGTACGTCTTGTATCTCCGCTCTGCAGACAACACGACAGCAGTCACATCGCTCTTCTTCATGCGACACAGGCCGGCCAAGTTATCTATGTAATTATCCACTTCTGATGGTGTCCAACACGGATAGTCTGGGATCATTTTCATCGTATGCATGGACAATATCATGTCGAGCACGAATATTATCGAGCTCGAAGAATGGACCCGTTGGCTTGAAAATGAAAGGAACGCTCTCGGTTAAGGATACATAGTATCTGGTATCTCGCTTAACCGAACGAACCCATCCAAACAACTCTAAACAAAATATGTACTTACGAACTTCTTTCTCTCTTATCGGTATCGAAAGAATCTCAAAAGCTGCCATTATTTCTCTTATTTTACAGCAGCTAAGAGCGCTCACGATGCCTGCGGTAAGTAGAATTAGATGCCCAACCCTTTTTGCGTCGAACTTCTCGGTCCGAGGTTGATAAGTCTTGAAAAGAACAATTGATTGTCGGATTGCATTTTGCAATTCTGATTCATGCTGAAATTCCACTGAGCCGTCATCGTTAACGTCCCAATCGAATTCCCAAACACTTTGTTCGTTATGTCGCTCCAAATAACGAATCGGGCCATCTTTGATGAATGAATTTTCTCGGTAGTGGTCAGAATTTAAGTAGACTAATAACTTAGGTTGAATCTCACCGATCTGCGAAAACGCGCCCAATTCTGCAATTGCACCTGGTCCTTCCGACACCAGCAAAACTAAACGAGAAATTGATGCTATATGGGCCTCAAATTGGAGCAAATCGTCATATATCTTTGCATCAAATTTTTTAGCTGCATCTTCAGCAAGAATTACTTTTCTACCAACCAGAACATCAGCTTTGTTTCGATAGATGAAGTCACGAAAGGATAAATATGATCCCTTTTTGGCATAACTGCCTCCACAAAGAAAAACGATATCTTGTGGATACAGGACGTTGGAATTCTCGAGCTTCACTTTTTCAAAAAAGATTTCAGCCCGAGAATTCACAACTCTTACCTTAATGCGCTGCTTAGAGTCGCAAATCATTGGGCGACGCAAAGGAGCCGAATGATTTGCGACTCTAAGCACGCCCTAATTGTAACCAATCACGATAAGTCTAGCGAAACGCCTGACAATTGCAGTGACTACGCGTAAGTAAATTCAAATTGTTCGACTCAAAGCATTTTGTCAAGCAAGTAGTTGCTAATAAAGAAAATAAACTTATTCAACATACTATCGGTATTTAGGGTAGGACAGGGCACACTTCATCCATGAAGCCATCAATATATCTCGTAGCCCCGAAATTACCGGGCAACCTATTCATCATGCCCAAGCCTTCGGGCGAATGGTTGCGAGAGGATATGGCACATTATCGCGCCATCGGAATCAACACAGTCATCTCGATGCTGGAACCGCATGAGGCATCAGAGCTTTCTCTGGTCGATGAGGGGGCGATATGTCTCGAAAGCGAAATGGATTTTGTCCAGTTTCCCATAACGGATCGTGGGCTGCCCGAACAGGAGCCTTTCCAAAATCTGGTTGCCGATATCATCACAAGACTCCGAAATGCCGAAGGCGTTGCCGTGCATTGCAGGGCTGGAATTGGCCGGTCCGGAATGGCGGTTTGCTGCGCGCTGCTCGGCTTCGGTCATACGGTGGAAGAGGCGGTCGCGCTGACAAGCAAGGCGCGCGGCGTACCCGTGCCAGACACACCGGAACAACGGGCGTTTATTGATCAGGTGGGATTGGCGTTACGGTGACAGTCCATCAGCAAAGCCAAAAACCTTGCGTTACCAACAAAGCGCCCTAGAAATATTGCCCTATGTTCGGGCTATGGAAATATTATGAACGTGAGTTCACAGTCTTTGAGGATGGCTATGCTGTCCAGACATGGCGCGGATTGAAGTTCCTGTTGCCAGAAGAACGTGATCTGCTGATCGCCAGCTATCGCAGGGCCATGGCCTTCGACATCAAAAGAATAATGATGGCGGTGCTGATCATGGTGGCCGTGATCGCGATTGCTACAATAACGATGGCACTATTCGATCTTCCCGCCATAGTGATGGATATTATCCCCTATGCGGCCAGTCTGGGGATGATGCTGTTTGTCTGCAAGCCGTTGTGGGATCATTATCAAATGCGCCACAGGTTTTATGCAAAGGCACGAACACTGCCCCAGAATGAATCGTGGCAGAAAAGGTGGCTGGATAAGCTGAGCGCCATTTCATGGATCAGAATTGCCTTAGGGCTGCTCATCTATGGATGGGTGCTTTACCGGCTGATCCTTATTTGGTCGGTTAAACCGCTCGAACCATTGCCGGGCCTTATTGGCATAGCGATAGTGGCGGGCATAGCCTATCTGTCGCTGGCTGCCGTCTGTAAGCTGATCCGTCGAGACGGCCAGCCAGACTAGATTACCAAATCCAAAAACCCCTTTCCTACAACCCCCACCTTTTGATACACCGGCCCGAGTCAAAGGAACAAAGGAAGAACGAAAGGGCCGATTCCTCCATGGCAGACGACAACCCCCATCCCGAACATCCCGCGGGCTTGCCCGCCACGCCCGCACAGGCTCCGCCGCAAAAACCCTATCGGGTCCGCCATGATGGCTGGACGGTGGAGCGGCAGAATGATTTTATTGCCGCGCTGGGCCGCACGGGCTGTGTGCGCCCCCACCTTTAGATTGATGCCCCGCATCAATCGTCGTTAGGACCCGCGCGCGTGGCGGGGATTAGCTGGAACAGCGCTTATAAATTTCGCGAGCGCGACGCCGATTTTGCCGAGCGGTGGGAGCGCGCGCTGCGCCGGGCCAGGACGCCGCTGGAGGAAGTCGCGTGGAAGCGCGCGCCAAACACGCATTGGATCGGGGGAGAAGCAGGATGTCTGGTATCACGGCAAGGTCGTGGGTCAGCGCGTCAAACATGCCAATGACGTCCTGCGCCTGCTCATCCAGCGCGACGATAATGGCGCGGGGCGTGACGCGCAGGGGCGCTTTGCGCCTGCCCAAAAGACGGTGGATGGCGGGGAGATAGAGGCGCATGCCGACACCGCCGGGCACATATATGATGCCAATATTGATGCGCCGAAATTGATTGAAGGGCGAAAAGCCTATCCCCAATGGCTCGCGACGCCCGACCCGGCGCCGGGGCCGTCCAAGGACAGGCTGGAGGAAAAGCTCAAGGCCATAAGCGCCCGGATTGGCGAGATTGGCAGTCGCAGCATCAATGTCCGCACCCATCAGGGGATTACCGACGAGATTATCGATGTGGTCCAGCGCTTTGTCGAGGGCGGCCGGATCATGCTGCCCGAACGGTTCAAATGGATGCATCCGGACAAGTTTGAAAAAGCCAAGGCCGAATTTCTCGCCGCCTATCCCGGCGGGGCGCCGGAGGAGGAGGAACCGGACTGGGAATGATCCGGGCGCCTAGTCCAGATTGAGGATCAGCGAGGCACGCAAACCGCCCTCTGCGCGGTTTTGCAGCACGATATCTCCGCCATGGTCGCGGACAATGGCCCGGGCCAGCGTCAGGCCCAGTCCCGACCCGCCGGTTTCCCGGTTGCGCGACTTTTCGGCGCGGGCAAAGGGCTCGAACATGGCCGCGATTTGATCATCGGGAATGCCCGGACCTGCATCATCCACATGAATGACCAGCCTATCCCCGTCTTTATCCACAGAGATCGCTGCTTGCTTGCCATATGTCACGGCATTGCCGATCAGATTCCGTAAGGCACGGCGGATTAAAGTCGCGCGGATGTTGCCGGTGATCCGGCCACTGCGGGTAAAAGAGACGTCGGCTCCCATATCGGTAAATTCGTCCGCGACGGTCTCGATCAAGGCACTGATATCGGTTGGCTCGGCTGTGTCGTCCGTCCGGCCCAGGCGCGCCAGCGACAAGATATCATCCAGCGTCCGATCCATGTCGCCAATCCCGGCGACCATCCGTTCGCGTTCGGCATCATCCTCGACGCTTTCCACCCGGACACGCAGCGCCGCGAGCGGGGTGCGCAGATCATGGCCGATTGCGCCCAGCATCACGTCCTTTTCGTCCAGCATCGCCCCGACACGGTCGTTCATCTCATTAAAGGCTGCGATTAACTGCCGCGTATCGGGCGGACCGCTTTCTTCTATCGGCATGCTCTCACCCGGTTTAAAATTCTCCGCGGCGTTGGTCAGCGCTTTCAAGGGGCGCGATATATTGCGACCCAGCCAGATGAGCGGGATCAGCAATATCAGATAAATAACAGCGGTCTGAAACAGCAATGTGCGAACCAGCTGTGGATTGCGGTCTCGAACGACCGCTGCAATGTTCATCCATCGGCCATCCGCGATTTGCGCAGACATCAGGACATATCCGTCAATCATATTGGGTTTATTGCGATAACCGACGGCGCGCAGCGTTTGCTGCCTGCCACGGCCGCGTCCAATGACGTTGTTGATCATAGCAGGCGGCAGTCTGTCCACCCGTGCGACTTCCACCGCCAACACTGCGACCCCCATATTTTCAAAGGCGAGGGCTGCTCGTTCTTCCACCACTGGCAATCTGGATTGCGCGTTAGCGATAGCGCTGTCGGCCGTCACGCTGGGGCGGTTCCGGCGCCGGCGCGGCCTGTCATCGCGGCGGGGGCGCCGTTCGCGAAAGCCGCGTTCATTCATCCGTTCGATTTCGCCGGTAATCCGGCCCACTGCCGAAACGGAAGCTTCCACAATTTTCTGATTTTGCGCGCCGCGATACAGCAGCACAATATTGATGCCTTGTGCGATCAACAGAGTCACCGCAACCAAAGCAAGCAGCTGGCCAACCAGGCTTTTGGGAAGCAGGCGTTTCATAATATTTTGACATCCCCCGCCAAAACATAGCCGCCGCCCCACACGGTTTTAATAATTTCGGGGTTTTTCGGGTCCGCTTCTATTTTGCGCCGCATCCGGCTGATTTGATTATCAACAGCCCGGTCAAAAGCATGGGCTTCACGGCCCTGGGTAATGTCGAGCAACTGATCGCGGTTGAGCACTTGGCCCGCCCGCGAAAGCAAAGCGAGCAGCATCTGATATTCGCCGCTGGACAATGGAACCGTGACGCCTTCGCCGTCGATCAAACTGCGCTGGTCGGTTTTGAGTGTCCAACCCGAAAATTGATAGATTGACCCGCTTCCCGGAGTCACGCCATTGCCACCACTGGTGCGCCGCAGCACCACCTTGATCCTGGCGACCAATTCTCGCGGACTAAATGGTTTGGTGACATAATCATCGGCGCCCAGTTCCAGACCGACAATGCGATCCAGCTCTTCACCCTTGGCGCTGATAAAAATTACCGGGATTTGGGTATTTTCGCGAACATGGCGACAAAAGCTCAAACCATCTTCGCCGGGCATCATGATATCGAGCAAAATAATGTCAAAATTAAACGCGTTCATGACCGAACGCCCTTGGCTGGCGTCGCTGGCTTGCTGGACTCGAAAGCCCTGTTTTGTGAGATATTCGGCCAATGGCTCCCGCAATGAGGCTTCGTCATCGACCAATAATATATGCGTTTGTCCTGACATTTTGCTTCCCTAGCATGGGTTTATCAAAAAAGAACGGACCACCGGCTTTCGAGGGAGGGAGAGCGCCGGTGATCCGTTCACAAAAAGAGTGGTTCAGGGATTAACCGCCTCTTTTATTCCGTTCACCGCGGCGCGCCTCACGCGCCGCTTTCCGTTCTTCGGCTGTCACTATGCCATCGCCATTGGCATCGGCTTTTTCAAAGCGGGCCATTGCTGCGGCCTGAAACTCGGCCTTGCTGATCATCTGATCACCATTGGTGTCAGCGCGTTTCATCATGCCGCCGCGCTTTCCTTTACCGCCACGCTTGCCCATGCCTTTGCCGCCGCGCTTACCGCGCATGCTCTGCATTTCTTCCTGGCTCAAACTGCCATTGCCATCAACATCGGCGCGGGCAAAACGTTCGGATTTCCGGTTCGCACGATGCGCTTCCATTTCTGCCTGAGACACGCCGCCGTCGCCATTAGTGTCCATTTCGGCAAAGCGCTGTGCTTTACGGGCTTCCCGGTCGGCTTTGGAAATCTGGCCATCCTGGTTCGCATCCATTTTGGTCCAGCGCTCTTCCATCGCCGCTGTCATTTCAGCGCGGGTGATCTGATTGTCATTATTGGCATCGGCCCGCATCATGCCCTTGCCGCCGCCGGGCGCTGCGATCGCAACACCGCCTGCGACCAGGAGAGCCGTTGCACTGGAAATCAAAATTGCCTTTTTCATAATATTCATCCTTATCTACTCATTCAGGGAGGCGATCCTTGTTGGCCGCCATGAACATTCTTCTAAGGGTGATATGTCCCGCAAATTTGTCAGAACAGGATAAAATTGTCGCAAATTGTATCATTTGCCGCAAACCGTTCATTTCGCAGACAGTTTATGGGCACAATTTTGTCCGCAATCGCTTTAAATGGCTGCTCTGGCCATATCTATCCGTCGATTGTAAATTTTCCTGCAAAATTCCCTTAAAATGTCAGACGCGGCGCCGTTATACATTAAATGCTTCAGAACTTTGATCACAGCAAAAATAAATTTGGACCGGACCGGCGTAAGAAGGATCGGCAAATCACCATATTTCGCTTAGCGAAAATCGATTCCGGTTTAGCGGAAGGATGGGGATTTATAAAAAACATCTCAAGCAGCGGTGTTATGATTGAGATCCATCCTAGCTTTGACATAGGAGACACGACGACGGTTGCATTGACCGATGACGTTCAGCTGAGTGGCAACGTCCGCTGGCGGAAAGGCGCATTGGTCGGTGTGCAATTTTCCAACGATATCGACGTCACCGAACTGCTCGCAAATTTGACGACCCACAATAAATGTCAACCCGCACGGCTGCCGCGTGTTCGCATGACCAAGCCGATAAGTTTGAGAATTGGTTCGTCCTTGGTGAAAGCAGAAATTTTTGACATTTCACCGGCCGGAATTCGCATCAATAGCCATTATCAGTGTCAGATCGGAAACCGACTGACTCTCATGGTGCCGGAATTGGGCAATATCGCCGGTACTGTGAGATGGCAAAAGGGAACTGAAATTGGGATAAAATTTCAGAAACGGGTTGCTGTTCCTGAAATAACCGACTGGCTTGCAAACTATTATAATATGGAAAAAAGCAGCGAAAAATAAAATGGTGTGAGAGGTGCTGGCCATTTTTCGACCAAAGCCAATACTGGCCCTGCGACAGCATCACCGCGCCAATCGCTACGCTATCCGCAATCGCGGTAAAACTATTTGATCAGTTCGAGAAATTCACCATAAGCCTGTTCGATGATAGAGGACAATTCTTGTGCGCCCTTAGGCGCAAGCCTAAGATTTTGGCCTTCCATCTCAATCAGCTCTTTGCTGACCATCAAGTTCAGATATCTAAGAGTAATTGAGACCGTATGAAAGATATGATTGGCCATGCTATCAACGGTCATCGGCTTGTCAGCAGACATATGTAATATCAACAAAATGTCGAGACAAGGCGCTGTCGGGATTTTCAGCTTATCGCGGAAATGCTGATCCACATATTGTCGCGTTATAGCAACACGATGAATGTGGCGGTCCAAATGTTGTGCCGATAATGTGGCTAACATTTTTCCGTCAAGTGCATTGGGCAAAACTGCTGCCGTCCCGCCGTTTACTTCGCTTTTTTGTGTTTTGTCTGTCATTATCTGTTCTATCGCAAGCTATAGAGCAAATGGCGTTTGGGCAACCGATAATCACAGCCAACGCATCGCAAAGCCTTGGCTCGCATATGTGGCTCAAAGTCACTCAAACATGCCCCATCAAAACTGGTGAACTTAAGATTTGCCGCTTGTTGCCGTTCTTAGGGTGACAACATGGTTAATTCCGAAATTATATGCAGCGGAACAGACAGTTTTGCGCCCCAATATATGGTCGGATTTTCTGCGTTGCAGCGCGCGATGGAGTGAGTAAAAGTGAGTAACAGCGACGAAATATCTGAACTTGTCCGGTCGCTTGACACTATATTGCGCCAACTGGACGCAATGAAAATGGACGTGGCGGCGATCCGGATAGCCGAAGCCATCGATGCTTTGTCGCTATCCCATCAGCAGGAAAATTCCCAAAAACTGCATTGAAGTTGCAACAGCCTGTCACTCCATTTCCGCAACCATCGTGGCGTCCCGCGCTAATCGATACAAACGGGTGAGAAATCATTGAACCTGTGTCAGAAACCGGGTTCGGAAATAAGGCTCGTGTCCTTAATCTGTTTTACGATATCACGCTGCTTTTCCATAGCATCATATTTACCACGCGCTTCAAACACCTTTGCCTTCATCAAATGGGCAAGGATTAAGGGCATATCGAACATCGGATAAGTGCGAACCTGAGTATGTTCTATTATCTTGTCTGCGGCAGCCAAGAGCCGCTTCTGTTTTCCGGGACGGCGTTTGTCGGTATCTCGCGAGGTTATAAATTCATCACCCGCTTCATGATAGATTTGAAAAGCCTCTAATATTGGCCAGCATTGTTCCAAGGCTACAATCATCGCCGCTCCGTTCGTTGCGTGACAACTGCTCAGTTCATCCCGTTCTTCAAGCGGTATATCAATCTCCCGAGCATCCGTTGTGGCAATTGCTCCTAAGATATTGCCATCGGCGTTCGGAATATCGGGGCTTTGCAGCAAAAACGGAACTAGGAAAAGAAATCGCATTACTAGAAATTACCTGCGTTTATGAGACGCTGTCAATGTCCGCTTTGGGCGCAAAGGTGGGCGTTGATATGGCTTGATCTGAACAAGTGTCAAGCAATCCGCCCCACAGCAAAATTCTCGGGTTGCAACGCTCGTAGAATGGTGTGATCACACCAGTTCATTGTAAAACAATGCGCAGTACAATGAATCCCTTCTGATTTGGCTGCAGGAAACAGAAAATGAGGATATTAAAACGGATATTTCAGACGGCGTTTGCAGGGCCATCGTGATGACTGTACTGGTCTACCCGAGATCATTCCAAGTCGTCGACAGTGCTCCCGTTGCCTCCAGTCCGTGTATGATCGACGATTTCCAAAAGCCCGTCACGAGCTGCCAATGTCATGAGTTCTGCTAGTGAGTGCACATCCAATTTTTGCATCAGGCTGGTGCGATGATTGTTGACCGTGTTTATGCTAATCCCAAGACGGGCGGCCAGCGTTCCGTTGCTGCCGCCCTGTATCAGACCGATAAGTATCTGGCGTTCTCGTCTTGTCAGGCTATCGTGAATGGAGGGTTCTTCCAGGACAGCTTTTACACTTTTCGAAACCCGCATTTCACCATTGGCAATATCACAGAGAAGTTGGGGCCATCGATCAATTTCATCCCCTTTCAGAAGAAGACCGTGAGCCCCACTTGCCATGGCACATTTCATTATGGTCGGGTTTTGCAAACCGGTCATAAGGACAATTTTTGTATCCGGGCACCAGCGGCAGATCTCTTCAACTACTTCCAGCCCCGTGATGACCGGCATGGCAATATCGACAATCAAAATATCCGGACGATGTTGTTTGGTTGCTGCAATGGTTTTGAGGCCGTCCTGGGCATCGGCAAGGATAGTAAAGCGACCATCACGTTCCAGCACACCTCGCAGCCCCGCACGCACAACCGCATGATCATCTCCGAGAACGATCCGCAGTGGATTTTGCGAGTGAATAATATCCATTGTCCCCCAACTACATATTTTTCCATCGGATTATCCGCAAAACCCAGATCGGCAGGCATAATATGAACAGGGTGTCCGATATTATCAACCAACTTGTACCGCGCCTTCAAAACCGGTCATTTGGCGGCGTGACACTGCTGCTGCTGTTTTCCTTCCTGGCACTGGTATTGATGAGTGATGAAGCTCAAGCGAAGCAGGACGTGATTGATCTGGCATATGTTTCAACAATTGAGGATATTCAGGCAATTTTAGAACCGGTTTTGCGGAAACAAACCGGCCCGCTCGAATTGCTCCGATATAGTGTTCAACTTGAAAACAGCGGAGAAAAACCTCTGCTCTTCAGGGTAGTAACCGAAGAAGCTGCTCGAGCAGAGGTGTTGATAAGTGTGTTTGATCAAGGACAGAAAGAGATTCTGCTCCAATCCCGCCCACGATTTAAGGACGCAGAAACACTCAGCAGTCAAAACCTTCAACTGGCATCTCGACCGGTCATTATAACCAGAAACGGATCGATACGGCTTGATATTGATCTCCAAGTGGCCACTACTGACCGTGCGTTTCCGATCAGTCTGATTTCCGAAGACCAGTTTATCGCCAAAAGCCAATTGGTTACGGCGGTTCATGGCCTGTATTTCGGTTCAACCTTGTTTGCCGTAGTGCTCGCCACCGGCTTTGCGTTGCTCATGCGCTCGCATGTCATTGCCCTGTTTTCGCTTTACACTTTCACGCTAATCTTGCTGAACGTTCATACCTATGGCTATGCAACACCCTATTTGCCGGAATTTTTCTCCATCCATCATGACGGAATAAAGCGTATCTTGCGACTGTCCTGGTGCGTTTTCTATTTCTTCTTTGCAACCAGCTTCACCAATGCATCCCGCAATGCTCCGCGCATGTTCCGGATTGCCTTTTTTGTGGTTGGAGCAACCGTCATCAACTCCCTAGTTGGTGCGGTTTTTCAACTGCCGGTCACGACAATCATAATGATCGCCACTGGCACAGGTTTCTTTGCATTCGTTGGTTATTTTGTATGGATGGCACTTCGTGAAAAGGTTAAAGGCGCAGGATTGTTCGCATTAGGCTTCTGTATCCTGCTGGCTTACATCATGCTCACAATACGTGCCGGATTTCCGGATGTCGCCAGATTCAATGATCAGTTCGACACCGCCGCACTTTTTCTTCTGGTGCTGGATTGCCTCGTCTTCGGTGCTGCGATCATCAGCCAGGTGCGAGGCATCATTCAGGAACGGGACGCATCAAAGGAGCAACGGCTCGCGGCGGCTGTGCAAAGCAGCGAGATCGCTAACCGGCTGGCACAAGCGCATATTGATCGCAATATCGCGCTTGCAGAGATTAGTCGCGCGCGGCGCAGCCTTTCCGAAACGCGGCACGATTTGCGACAACCGCTTGTTTCGCTGCAGAGCGCACTGTCTGGCGTTGACCCAAAAAACCGGGAACTTCACCGAGCACTGGAATGGAGTATTGATTATATAGACCAGTTGCTTTCGGCTACAACTCTGGACGAGGAAGGCGCTGTGACAACGTTCAAGCGGAAAGCCGAGGATGTTCACAGTCGCAACGAGACTGCGCTGACTGAGCATTTATTGACGCTGGAACAGATGTTTGCTGAAGTGGCTCTGAACAGTGGGTGCACCCTCAAAATTTGCAAGAGTGATCTTGTTCTGGCGGTACCGTCGGTTGCAATTCACAGAATTTTGTCCAATCTCATCGACAATTCGATCAAACATTCTGGCGCAACTGCCATTGATGTAGCAGTCGGACTGCAGGAACAGCGGGCCTGGATAGAAGTGACCGATAATGGATCGGGGTTACCGCCGGAAATCATGGCAAAAATCGCCAGTATGCAGGGCGAAAGGGATCGCGATCAGAATCAGGGGCCCCATGGATTGGGCCTTGGAATTGCGCTTTCGATTTCCGCCGGTGAAAGCCTCAAACTCGAACTTTGTCCGATAGAATCCGGGACATGTTGGAGGCTATCCGATATTCCCCTTTCGAAACCCCGATGATCACCCACGACATTTAAAACTGGCTCAATTTGTCTGATATAGTGGAAATCAATATTATTCTCGCAAGCGGAAAGCCGCTCTTCCTTCCTATCTACCATCATTTATCCTGCCGATTGCTGGCTGCTACCAAATGGTGTGATTGCACTATTCCGACCCGGTTTAATGGGCCCTAGAACCAGCGGCACATTCATTCAGGAGACCCGATATGCGACCGCAAACCGCGTTGTTAATTGCCGCCACAAGTTTGACCCTTTCCGCCTGTCTGGGCGGCGGCGGGCCGGTTAAAAGCAATCTCTCGCAATTTCACACACTGGATTCCGTTCCGGCTTCAGCCACTTTTTCGGTAGTCTCTTGGCGACCGGAACTAGACAATTCGCTCGAGTTTCGCAGCTATGCGCAGCGCTTGACTGCGATCATGCGGGAAGCCGGACTAAAGGTTGTCGCACCTGGTCAGCCGGCAGACTATATCGCCTATCTCGATTATGGCATCGATGATGGCCGTCCTGTTACATATACTTATAACGTGCCGCAATGGGGCGTGACCTATAACGCCCAGACAACTTCAACCGTTGTGGATGACACCAATCCCGGGCAACAGGTCATCAACAGCACGGTGCGGGGAGCGGACCCGACATATGGGGTTACCGGATATCAGCAGGAAGTACGGAACAGGACCGTCTATGCCCGGTTTGTGCATATCGATATCCTGCCAAAGAACGCGAGCGCCCAAACCACCCCGGTATATGAGTTGCGGTTGAAGAGCAGCGGATCGTGCGGCAGCATTCCATCATTGATGCCGCGTTTCATGCGGGCCATCGAGAAACGGTTTGACCGCAAGTCCGGATATTCGGGCAAGGTCAAAACCGGCGGTGTGGACTGCTGAACATCTGCACGACGAACTCTGGAAAATGGCAGGCATAAGCCTCTGAATAGCCGTGGTTTTTTGAAAATCCAATGAACTTCAGATGAACGGTTTTCTGCCAAATATAGTGTGATTCCACTATGGGCTTCCAGGCCAGTTTTCGACATAATTTTTTCACCGCTAGACACGGGGAGAAAGACCATGAAAAAGATCAGATTACATTCCGGATTGTCGCTTGCAACAATGGCATTGGCGGTGACTATCATTGCAGGAGCGCAGCCGGCGCTGGCACAGTCCAAAGATTTCCATTCCTTTTTCCCAAAGAACAGCAGCGAAACAAGCGAGTTGGAACAGCGCGGCAATCAGGCGCGAGACCAGAGACGAAATGCTCGGCGGACAGCGGATCCCGATTTCAATGGCCCGGATTATCGCCGGCATGTCGGCGATCTGGCGGCCAATAGCGACCTGCAGGAGCTCGAACAGCGCGGCTATGATGCGCGTCGGGGTCGGCCAGGACAGCAGGTTGATGGCGTGAATGACCTCACACCGGCCGAGCGATGGCAGCTTGATCGTCGGGGCCGCAATGCTCAAGTCGCGCGCGGTGCACGACCGGCGTATCAGAATAACGGTCATCCCTCTGCCCAACGCAGCACCACCCGCCACCAGCGTGGTCAGGTGAACACGCCGCGCGGCACGGAATTTCAGGGCGCGGCTTATCGCGAACACGCTGGCCGGCTCGGCGGGACTGGCAATCTGCAGGACCTGGAACAGCGCGGTTACGACGCCCGACGGGCACGGCCAGGACAGCAGATACGCGATGAATATGACTTAACACCGAACGAGCGCCGGGATTTGCAGCAGCGTGGTCGGCAGGCGCAAATTACCCGCGGACAGCGTAACGGTTTTCGCCCTATGGCGACGGGAACAACCGCTAGCACTCGGCAATATCAACCTCGTGCGGGATATCGTAACAACGGATATCCGGGCGCTGGTAGAGCGCCGGTCCGCGGCCAGGGTGCGCGCAATATGAGCAGGACTAGCCGTATAAAAAGTACCGCAAGGACGGGCTTCACCGGGACATCCCTTTCGAACAAGGTTTCGGCGGTTGATCTGGGCACAGAAGCATTTGGAGGTCGCAGTACCGGAATCGGTGAATATGGTGTCGACATGACTTTCGGCCAGGCGCAAACCTTTGCGAACGGGAATGATCCCGTCATTGCTGCAGGCCGGGCGACAAACCGATTTGGTCAGAATCTTTATGGCGCCGCAAACGGTGTTGGCGAGTCCATCCGCGACCCGCGAAGGATTCCGGGAAATGTCGGTCGCGCTGCGACAGGCGTTGCCCGCACGGGTGTCGGCGCTGTCCAATATGTCGGAAAAACGGCAATCAAGACAACACGGGACGGGGCCCGGTTCATGACCGACCCCAAATATGCCACCAAGCAGGTAAACTACGGCGCGAAACAAGTCGGAAAAACTGTGAATAATATCAGCAAATCGACTTGCAAAGGTTTTTCCACGCTCCTCGGGCTCAACAAGAAGAAGTGCAGGTAGAAACACGGATCCTGACCAATTCATTCAGGGAGAATGAACATGACCATAGTTTCGAAATTGGTTTCCGCGGCTGCCTGTCTGATCGCACCCATGACAGCATCGCTCTGGAGTGCACCGGCACAAGCCAGTGGAACTACTCCTCAGTACCGCGCTTATTGCGAAAACAAATACCGAACCGGGGTATTGAAAGGGGTCAAGCCGCGATGGAGTTATGGCTATAATCGTAGCACAAAGCGGATGGAGTGCCGAGAAGCGGACTCAATGGGGCTCAATACATCGGTAAAAGGCCGAACTTTCTGGATCAACTTGAATGACCTCTGTCAATTCACGACAGGCCAGTCGGATTTTCACTGGCATGGAGAAGGTCGTGTCGCCTGCGGCCGGAATGATCACAAATGATGAGCGCAATAACCCGCCAGACCGCGCTGGGTACGTTGATGTTTTCGGTTTGCCTTGCAATGTCGGGAATTCTGCTTCCTGAACCCGTCAAAGCCGGTGGATCATCGATCAATCTGTCGAAATTCTGTGACGGCAGATATCGTACCGGTCTGCTGCGAGGCTTGCAGGGCAAAATTCGCGCAAAGTGGAACCCCAAACGCAAGAAATGGGGCTGCTACATTCCCCAGAAAATCGGCTATGGCATTGTCACTCCGGCTGGTTTCAAGCCTCTTGGCTATGCCGAAGCCTGTCGCAAGATGCGCGGGACTTCGCTGTACCATGTCCATGGCCGGACGTTGCACTGCGGGCGGGACAATGCACAGCGCAAACAGCCGCCCCGCCAGCCGCAGCCCGCTCCGCCATCGACGGGGAACGGAAGAGGTGAAGCCCAGTATACTGCGCTCAGCATGTGCAATCGATCGCGTACCGATACCATCTACGCTGCGTGGGTATGGCACGACTGGGGTGAACGGAAGCGTCCGAAAAATTGGCGTGCCCAAGGCTGGATCAGATTGGCGCGCGGACAGTGCGAACGGATAGAGTTTCCGCACTATCGTAATGGCGATCCTTATAACGATACGGTATATCTGCACGCCACTTCGAACAACATAAACTGGGGAAAAGGCGACTACGCCTTCTGTCTGCACCCATCTGACTTTGATCATTTTGGTGCCGACAAAATGGCGTGTACCGGCAGGGATCAGTGGCTTGCAGAGACGTTTGAGTTTCAGTTAAATCCGGGTGCCGAGAATAGGTTCAATTTCAACTAGCCGCTGATAGTTCCAGTGTTCAGATCAAAGTTTTAGGAGGTGTAACATGCCTATATTTGCAAGAAAATTGGGGGCAATTATCAGTGCCGCTTTCCTGTTCGCATCGGTTCCGATATTGGCCCAACGCCTTCCTACTGCGGAAAATGGCTTCTACTTGATGCGTACGAATGCAGACGACCTTTCCGAGTATCGGTCGGTAGACAGCATGTGCATCGGTGAGAATCACGATGCTCTGATCGCCTTCAAAAGTACCGGTGATGGCACGGTTGACTTTTTTGATCTGAAACAGAGTGAAAAGGTTGCTCCAGCCAAATTGAAATTGAGCGAACCGGATGCCGGGGTCAGTCAGATACGTCACAAGTTGATTGAACCGGGAAGCGACGAGGTTGTTTTGGAACTGCATTTCATAAATCCTGGCGCATTGGGCAATTCAACCAAAATACCCATGGCGACGTTATCCCACGTCAATGTAGGGCAGATGAACTTCACAAATCTCGACTGCATGATGGGCAAGCATATATTATACGCCGGTATCGATCAGGACCACAGAGTAACGGTGATGGCCGACGCAGAAGGTAATCTTTCTTTTCTGCTGAGCTCGATAAAAGAACCCGGAGTGGCGATGAATTTGACCGGCGGGTTCTGGTCCTCTGGCAAGCGGGAAGAAATCATCTTTACCTTTATTGAAGGTAGCGCGGTGACAAGCATCAAGGCTGCGCCTCACGAGCGCATTGAATATCCGGCATGGCGGACCGCCAACCCGGACGGGCGTCAATATTCGGCAAGCCCTAATGGGTTTTTCGTAGCCGATATGGCAAAGCTGGGCAGCAAGTCCAGCCGATTGCCCTATGGGCTCGTCCTGCATTTTGAACGGCTTGAAATTTGCCGTCATCTTGCTGGTGAAACCAGCGGTAATCCGGAACGCGACAGCCAGGTGGCGAGTAGTTGGCAAAAGGCGGGATGTGATGAAGCGAAGACGCAACATGCTGGATATGTTATGCAATTTGCGAACAACAAGCCGGTTTCCGAAATACTGAAAACACATGGTTTTGAATTCTAGGATTATAGTCGCAGGTGCTAGTAACAGGGGAAAAAGCAACATGGGCAGCAAAAGCTATATCGCAGGCGGGCTTTTTGCGGCCGTGCTTTTCATTATTTCTATCCTCTCGCCAGTATCATCAATCAACCACGTAAAGGCATCACCCGTAATTCCCGCCATGCTGCTCCAAACCATCGGAGAGGCCGAAAACCAGTGCCGCATCACTCAGGATAGTTGCATGATCAATTCGGATCGTTGCAAAGCCGATCATGACAATGCAATCAGGCGGCAAAATCAGTGCAAAGCCCGGCAGGACAAGAAATATCGTGCATGTTACGACAAGGTCTATCAAACAGTGAGGCCCGCCATCAGTCCGGGAAATCGTCAGCGGGTTGTGGAATGGAAGCAACAGCAAGCTCAACGTCAATGCCAGTATCTGAAAGACACAAGACGAAGCTGTCCCAAACCACAAGACAGATGCTATTCCCGCGGCTACTGCATCCAGCAATATCAGCGATGTTCATCAAACGCCTATCTGGAAGACCAGTCAAATAATCTGCGCCAGAGTCCGGAACCCCTGGAATCCACAGAACCTCCGCAGCCTACAGAAAGATATCAGCCAGCACCTCCAGTCAGGGCCATTCCGCAAGGAAAGCCCAGGCCTGTCCGGAGTAAATATCAATATAGAATTACCAACACCTGCACTTCTCCCGTCAGAGCCGTGTTTGCAAGAACGAGCAGAAACAGGAATTCCGGTATTACGGTATGGGGTTGGCATGATATCTCTGCCCGAGCCGACATGATTGTTGAACTACACGGTTACGACCTAAAAGATTTCTACGCATATGTAGACAATGGAACGATATCAGGCTGGAAACAGAAATCGGACATTTATCTGTCGGACAAACCGCAGTTCCGCTGGTTATTCACTCCGGCAAGGCCTCCTTCAAGTTTCGACGTGAAAAGCGGAAAGCTAAGAAAGGTGCCTTTCACCTTTATCGGAAACAGGCGATATATCGATAGCAAGACAGGCCCCAGCGTCCCTGAAATCAAGATCAAAAACTGCAGGAAAAAGAGATAGGCACATGCCCGGACATGGTCGCTTTTGACCAGAGTGTTGCCATCAGGCGGCACTCCCGTGCCGCCAATGAAACTGTAGCCCCGACATAATTTAAATCGGCCATTTGCGATGGCGCACAAGCCAGAATGCCGCGCCCGCCACAGCACCAATTGGGCCAATCGTAACGTAATCCTCAATGGCACGCATCACCGTTATCTGGTCGCCGCGGAACAGGACTGGGATCCCTGCTGCAGCTCCAGCAAGGAGGAAAAACCGAAGCCTAGTGATCTTGCGGAATTCGGAAACAACAATCGTGACCAGAGCGACGGGAGCCGCAAGTATTGCTGCCATGGCAGCGAACATAGGCAGATAGCCCGCATGGTTCGCGATGTCCTCGCCCCAGGTCATGCCTTCCGAGAGCGGCTGACCAATCGTGATAAGGCTGCCGACCAAAAATATTCCGAGCGAGGCCGCAAAGCAGGCGGCTACATAGGCAAGTGCAATGCGGATGAGTGCCTTCATGCTTGTCATGATGGTGACCAAAGCAGGATCCTCTCTTCAGAGGACTTTTTTTCGACGATATCTAATGTCCGTTTTTGGAATATAGCGGACGGGGCGCTAGTGTCCACTTTGGGCGCATAAACAGACACAAACTGCCAAGTTTCAATTTGTCGGGAAATGGAGCGGGTGAAGGGAATCGAACCCTCGTCGTAAGCTTGGAAGGCTTCTGCTCTACCATTGAGCTACACCCGCCTGTTTCCAAGCGCCGCTATTGCCATTGTGATGGCGGCGCGTCAATCAGGAAAGGGCGCTGACCGTTTTTGTTTTGGTGCCTTGCGCGGCAAACCATTCCGCGACCGATGCTTTCTCTGCGTTGGTCATATGCAGTCCAAGTTTGGACCGGCGCCAGAGAACATCTTCTGCGGTGGTCGCAAATTCATGGGCCATGAGCCAGTTTAACTCAATCTCGTAAAGGCCAGCACCGAAATAGTGGCCCAAAGCGCTCTTGTCGCCGGCGCTGCTCAGCAGCTCTGCGACATCGGTGCCATAGGCACGCACCAGCCGGGCTATGATGGTTTTGTCGATAAACGCCCAGCGCGTACTATATTCAGCCACCAGCCCATCAAAACCATCCGCCGGAAAGTCTCCACCGGGCAAAGGCACGTCTTTGGTCCAGTCATCCGTCTCGACGTGCAAGGCCGACTTGAGTGTCTTCATCGCCTGCCGCGCGAGCACCCGGTAGGTGGTTATCTTGCCACCAAAAACCGACAGCACCGGCGCGCCGCCTTCATCATTATAATCAAACACATAATCGCGGGTCACGGTCGAGGCAGACTGGCTATGGTCGTCAAATAGCGGTCGCACGCCGGAATAGGTCCATTGGACATCATCGCGAGTCACGGGTTCCGCAAAATATTCGCTCGCCGCGGCGCAAAGATAGTCAATTTCACCATCGCTAATTTTCGCTGGGCCTTCATCATAGCCCCATGGTTGATCGGTTGTGCCAATTAATGTGTGGTCGCCTTCATAAGGAATGGCGAAGATAATACGGCCATCCTTATTCTGGAAAATATAGCTGTGATCGCCTTCAAATTTGCGGGCAATGACAATATGGCTGCCTTTCACGAGGCGTAGTTTCGCGGCATTGCTGCTTTGATCATAGAGCGCCGTTACCGGATCGACCCATGGGCCCGCGGCGTTAATCAGAACTTTGGCCTGTTCGCTCGCTTCCCCGTCTTGCCCGTTTAGCTGCAGGGTCCAGTGGTCGGAGCCACGCTCTATCCCCACACATTCCGTCTGTATCCGAATATCAGCGCCGCGTTCTTTCGCATCGCGCGCGATCAGGGCCACCAGCCGGGCGTCCTCCACCCAGCAATCGGAATAGGCAAACCCTTTTTTCAATCGTTTTTGCAGCGGTGCTCCACGGAAATCCTTCAACAGGTTGAGGCTTTTCGTCCCCGGCAAAATCGACCGCGATCCCAGATGGTCATACAGAAACAGTCCAAGACGCAAAAACCAGGCCGGACGCATGCCTTCGTCGACCGGTAGCACAAAGCGCATCGGCCAGATGATATGCGGCGCATTGCGGAGCAGCACTTCGCGCTCCTGCAGCGCTTTACGCACCAGACTAAATTCATAATGCTCCAGATAGCGCAAACCACCATGGACAAGCTTGGTACTGGTCGACGAGGTGTGCGCCGCCAGATCGTCCCGCTCGACCAGCAGAACTTTCAGGCCCCTGCCTATCGCATCGCGCGCGATGCCGACGCCGTTTATACCGCCGCCAATAATTGCCAGATCATACATAGACCGCCTCATAAAGCTTCTGACGAGATGATCAATGTTGCAGTGCAATATAATCGGGGCAAACGCCAAATCGACAGTATTATTACAAAATACGCGTCATGCGATCACGTCACTGATCCCGCTGTAACAAGCCATCGGTAATCTCGTAATAATCGCCTTTATCGTCGGTAAAAATATGGCCCCAGAGGCTTGTTTCGGTCGGTCCATCAAACAGTCCCATAGCGACCGCAATTTCATCCAACGTGCTGGCATCCCAGAAAAGTGTGGAACCACAGGTTCCGCAAAACCCGCGGCGAACTTTTCCCGATGATTGGTACCACCGCACATGGTCTTCCCCATGCACCGTTAGCTTGCTCTCCGGCACATCCGTGCTGACGAGATAATGCCCCGTTTGCTTGCGGCATTTCGAGCAGTGGCACGCATCCGGTCTGGGTAAGCTGCCTGCCACTTCGACTTTCACCGCGCCGCAGAGACACGATCCTTTATGCTGCGTTGCTGGCATTTTTTGTCTCCTATTCTGATGCGACCGCAATTTATTTGATCTGCTTGTAACCGGATAGCAGCTCACCCCGAAAGACTTTTTGTCCCCCAACCCTAATGGTGCGCGTTACGGCACCCAGAAAGACAATTTTCATGAAACATAGTAAAAATCTTCGCCGCTCGGTCGCTCTTGCCGGTCTGACAAGCGGTTTGCTTTTTTCGGTTCAGGCCCATGCCCAATCGGAAACTGACAGGCATGAAGGCTTTTATCTGTCTGCATCAGCAGCAACCGAATTTTTGAATGATAGTGATTTTATCGGCACCCAAAATCCTGCCGCAGGTGTCCCCGGCGTCGCAGGTGCGCCGGCCAATGTGAACGTGGAATATGATACCGGCTTCGCGGTCAGAGGCGCGGTTGGCTATCAGTTTAAAAACGGGTTGATCCCGTTTCTAAAACCCCGCGTGGAAGTGGAAGTCAGCTATGCCGAAGCAGATGTGGATGGCGGCGCATTTAACGGCGGCAATCAGACATTTGGCGGCAGCGTCAACCGTTTCACAGCCACTGCCGCGCTGTACAACGACATCGTCTGGTCACCCAATCAGAAAGTCATTCCCTATTTCGGTAGCGGTATCGGCATCGGGGTGGTGGATACGGATATCAACTATTTTCCCAATAATGGCGTCGCAACCGCACCCACTTTTGAAGTGGACGGAAACCCCACTGGCCTGGTGACCTTCAACGCCATCGGTGCAACCGTCAAGGCGAGCAACCGCTTCGATATTTTTGCAGAAGGACGTTATACCAAAGTCTATCGTCGTGACTTTACGCGGAGCTTTGTGGCTGGCGGCAATAATGGCTTTAATGCCAACTTGCGGGATGACACCGAATCTTTCGGTGTCGGCCTTGGCGTAAGAGCGAAATTTTAATCGTCACGCTTCTTCCGAAGAGGAGAACATATATAAAAAAGGCCGGGATCGCTCCCGGCCTTTTTCTATCTCAATAGCGATTAATTGATCAGCTTATGCGCCTTCAATCTCGCCGAGATCGATTTTCAGGCCAGGGCCCATGGTCGAGCTCAGACCGATTTTCTTGACATATTTACCTTTCGCGCCAGCTGGCTTGGCTCTGACAACCGCGCCGACCAGTGCATCGAAATTCTTGCGCAGGTCTGCTTCCTTGAAGCTCGCTTTGCCGATGCCATTATGGATGATACCGGCTTTTTCCACGCGATATTCGATCTGGCCGCCCTTGGCGTCCTTGACCGCTTGCGCGACATTCGGGGTCACCGTGCCGAGTTTCGGGTTAGGCATCAGGCCTTTAGGACCAAGAACCTTACCGAGACGACCGACAACACCCATCATGTCAGGGGTCGCGATGATACGATCATAGTTCAGATCGCCGCCTTGCATGGCTTCCATCAGATCTTCTGCGCCAACAACATCTGCGCCAGCTTCTTTCGCTTCGTCTGCTTTCGCATCCTTAGCAAACACAGCAACGCGGGTTTCTTTACCCGTGCCAGCAGGCAGAGAAATCACGCCGCGGACCATCTGGTCAGCATGACGCGGATCAACGCCAAGGTTGATCGCAATGTCGAGCGTTTCGTCAAATTTTGACTTGGAAGCCAGAGCTTTCAGCGCTTTGATTGCTTCATCAATGCCATAGAGCTTGTTGCGGTCAACCGCTTCGTTGGAAGCTTTTGCGCGTTTGGTGAGTTTAGCCATATCTTATCCCTCCACCACATCGATGCCCATCGAACGAGCACTGCCCGCGATGATTTTTACAGCTTGCTCAGGCGTATTCGCATTGAGATCAGCCATTTTCAGTTCAGCAATTTCTTTCAGCTGCGATGTTTTGATCGTGCCGCCAGAAACTTTGCCAGGTTCGCTGGAACCTTTTTTCAGCTTGGCGATTTTCTTGATGAAATAGCTGGCTGGTGGTGTTTTGGTTACAAAGGTGAAGCTGCGATCCGCATAGACCGTAATCTTGGTCGGGATCGGTGCGCCTTTTTCCATCTTGTCTGTAGCCGCGTTAAACGCCTTACAGAATTCCATGATGTTAACGCCGCGCTGACCCAGTGCTGGGCCGATTGGCGGGGATGGATTTGCAATACCGGCAGGTACTTGCAAATTGATATAGCCATCAATTTTTTTAGCCATTTGGCTGTCCTTTCATTCTATCTCCGCCGAAGCTTTATGCGAAGGCGGATCAAATTAAGCGGTCAAACAGATGATCCGAAAACCATCCTCCCACATTGGTAATCCAGTGGCTCAAAGCCGCTGGGGTTTATTCGGTGGCAAGCCACCAAATTCTTATTTCGCGACTTCAACCTGTTCAAAATCAAGTTCGACAGGGGTCGCGCGGCCAAAGATCGATACGGATACTTTGACGCGGTTTTTCTCGAAATCCAGTTCTTCGACAATGCCGTTGAAGCTTGCGAAGGGACCATCGAGCACTTTGATCTGGTCGCCAATTTCGTAATTGACCGTGATCCGCTGTTTCGGCGCGTTGGCGGCTTCCTCTTTGGTATTGAGAATCCGCGCGGCTTCCGCTTCGCTAATCGCCTGCGGCTTGGAAGTGCCGAGGAAACCGGTTACTTTCGGCTGATCTTTGACCAAGTGATAAACATCATCGGTCATCTGCAATTTGGCAAGCACATAGCCGGGGAAGAATTTCCGCTCGGATTGAACCTTTTTACCACGACGCACTTCGGTCACGGTTTCGGTGGGGACTTCAATTTCTTCAACCAACGGGGTCAGACCCAGACGCTTGGCATCCGCCTCAATGGCTTCTTTGACCTTATGTTCAAAGCCCGAATAAGCGTGAATAATATACCAGCGTGCCATGTAAATAACCTAATCTAAATTGCGTTTCGTGGGCTTTTAGCCGCCTTTGGCGAGATTAAGGAGCCAACCAACGACACCATTGAAAACCGAATCGATAGCCAGAAAAAACAGAGCCAAAATCGTCGTCATGATCAACACCATGATCGCGGTGCGGACCGTATCGGGCCATGTCGGCCAGACAACCTTGCTGTTTTCGGCGCGGACTTGCCGCATAAATTCGCCTGGATTGACTTTCGCCATGGTTTGATTCCTAAATTTCCTATTCCCCAAACCCGACATAAACTCCGGGTGTCAGTCTGTCGACTGGGATCGGATATATGCATGATTTCGGAAAGAACCAGCCCTTTAGCCGGTGATTCCCGATTCCGCAAGAAAAGAGTGGGATGTTAAGCGCCCTGTTCCGCGGTAATTATCGATCGTATCCACGGCAAATGTTCGCGCCCCAAGAACAGTTGGTCAGCAAGCAGATAAGATGGCGCTTCGAAAATTCCCAATTCCTCCGCCTCTGATCGGATTGTAGCGGCTTTTTCGTGCGCTGTTTCCCAGTCAGGCTGGTCGATTCCTACTGATTGCAGCAGCTTTTCCACCGCCGCCTCATCAGCCAAGTCCGCCTGATCCATCCAATAGGCGGCAAAGGCCGCGCGCAGGAAGGGAACCGCATCCTCTTCCATCGCAGCCAGCGCGGCCAAGGCCGCATCGGAACCGGCCGGCATTTTGGTAAAATGCATGTCTAACCCCTGCACAGCGGCATAGTGCAAATGGATATCGCGCTGCGCCGCGGCGCGGACTCGGCGATGGCGATCTCCGACGGATTCGTTTCCCTGTTCCTCAGGCACGGATAAAACCCGCACCGAAAAGGGCCGCCAATGGATCGCGACGCCGGTTTCCCGCGCCATTGCCAATGTCGGCTCTAACGCGAGATAGGAGGCGGGCGATTTGAAATCGATATAGATGGTCAGCATGGCGCCACCTCGATCTTCTCAATCTCATAGGCCATATCGGGGGCGGGCCCTTCGCGCCCCTGCAAGTGCCACCGGACATAGGGCAGATGCTCTCGACCAAATAGGACGGTGCCATCAATCACATAGGTCGGCACACCATATATGCCGCTGGCATGTAGCTGTGGCTGCAGCGCGTCATGCTGAGCGCGGCCTTCGCCTTGCGCAAATGCCGCAAAACCGTCCGAGTCGATTCCGGCCTGTTCCAGACACTGCTCGACCACCGCTATATCTTCAATATCGAGCTCACGCCGCCAAAAGGGTGGATAGACGGCCTCGAAATAATCACCGAGCCGGTCTCGTTTCGTCTGCATGACCCATAAAATTCCGATATTAGGAAGCGAGGAATCCCAGATTTTCTCCGTGCCTTTGAGCATCAAGCCTTGCCGTTCAGCATAGCGGCGGGCGTCGCGATAAGCATATTTAACCCAGCTCCACTGGCTGGTGCTGCGGGTGCTTTCGACGACCTTGCCCTCTTTTTTGCGCGCCGAACCTAGATAGCTTGGGATGTCGAGCGTCAACGGCCGCCAATCAAAACGCATGCCCAGTGATTTCTCCAAAGCCAGCGTGGGCCGGATAGCGGCAAAGGCATAGGGGCTTTTAATATCGACATAGACAATCAGCGGCGCGTCGCTTTCCAAGGCTTTCATCTGTCATCTCCCTGGATCACATCATATGTAATAAACTTAATGGGCCAATGCCCGACCCGGATGCATGCCATCGACATAACCCATGAAAGGTTCGTGAATGGAATAGCCAAGCAGCGCTTGCGCGCGCGGTGGCAATTTCGCCGCTTTCTCCGGTGGCACGGCCAGTAACATCGTTTCCAAAGGCCGCATCCAGCCCGGGCAATATTGCGGCGTGACGATCAGTCTTGAACTGTCCGAACGGTTCGCGCCGCCACGATGCCATAAATTTCCCTTGGCGATCATCAACGAGCCGGCTGGCATAATCGCCTTAACCGCATCCGGATGCGCGCCGGGGTCGTCATTATCCTCCAGCAGGGATGTGTTGGAAAAATGGGACGATTCGTTGGCGCCCTCCGGTTTTACTGGCCCCCATTTGTGACTGCCGGGAATCACTTCAGTCGCGCCATTATCCTCGGTCATCGGATCAATGGTCCAGAATGTGCTGACCCCAAGCGCTTTGCGGGGCATTTTCTGACGACAATGGTCATCATCCATATGCCAAGGCTGCACGGTTTCACCGGGATGGAGATTAATCGCAAGACAGGCCGACAAAAGGCAAGATTTGCCCAATTCACGTTCGGCAAAAGCCAATTGCAGCGGATGGGTGATCAGGTCGGCAAATATCGGATCCTTGCCCAGCATCGCATAGATGCGATTGGACTCGACGCCTTCAAACACATTACGGCCGCGAATATCGGCTTCGATAAAGGGCGCAAGCGCGGCGCGTTGCCGCTCGACCTCTTCAGGCGGCATGATTGCGGGAAATATCACATAGCCTTGGGCTTCATATTCGTCCCAGCATTGCGCCAGGCTTCTGCCGCCCAGATAGGGTTCCAATGCAGCCTCATCAGCTGCTGCTAATTTCTGATCATCCATGGTGTAATTATGGCAGAAAACAGCGGCTCACGCAATTTCTTGCGGTGACGCTACGGCACGGCATTATTAGTGCCGTTCGATCAGGTCCCATTTATTGCCAAATGGGTCGCGAAAGACGACCACCTTGCCATAGTTTTCGACTCGGGGCTCTTCGACAATATCGATGCCTGCGCGTTCCATCAGCGCCAGATCACCGTCAAAATCATAGGTTTCGAGAAATAGGAACACCCGACCACCGGCTTGCTCGCCAATGACTTCTTCCTGCGCCTCATTGCTGGCCTTGGCCAATAGCAACCGCGTCTCGGTGCTGCCGGGAGGGGCCACCAAGACCCAACGCTTGTCTTCGGACAGCTCGGTATCTTCGATAAGGTCAAAGCCCAACAAGCCGACATAAAAAGAGATGGCTTGATCATAGTCGGGCACAATTAACGAAATAGCGGAAATAAACTGCGTCATTTTCTGAACCGCCACTCTGACAAGGAAAAAATGGCAGGGGCGCACGGGATCGAACCGTGGGCCTTCGGTTTTGGAGACCGACGCTCTACCATCTGAGCTACACCCCTACATAGGCCCGTCAGCAGCTGCTGAAAAACCAACTTGCGCGCATTAGCGCCATGTGCGGCCAAGGGCAAGCGCCATTCTGCAACACACTCTAAACAAACCTTCCACAATCTCTATCGCGGCAAACATCGTTAATTTTCACCGAATCCCTGTTTACCTAGCGAAAGAAGAGGTGGTTTACTCGCCCGTGAGAAAAGCAGTGCGTCGGTGCACACCCAATCATTGACACACGTTCCTTATTATCAAGGAGTTTCCTATGACAAATGTACAAACACAAGATACGAAAATGCCGACCACGATAGCGCCCTATGCTTTCGCAGCAGAGGAAGATCGCTGCGCGCTTCGGCACAAAGTAGCGATACCCGCCAAATTACGCTTTTCCGGTTCCAGCAGCTTTGCGACAGAAGTTGCCAATATTTCGCTTGCCGGCTTTGCCTGCGATGCTTTGCTGCAAGCCCATCCCGGCACGAGGTGCTGGCTGACTCTGCCTGGCCTGGCGCCTCTGGAAGCGGAAGTGATTCACCGCAATAATCTGGGTCTCGGCTGCGCGCTCAAGGATATGTTGAACCCGGCGGTGCTGGATCGCTATATTGCGAGCTATCCGCCCCGCACGACAATGCCAGCTTAACCCCCTGGTTCCCCCGGCGCGCCTGTGATGCTATATGTTGTCTCCAAACTGGTCCGGAGAATGATATGGCAGATGCCTCCCCCACAAAAACAGGCACTCAAGCAGGCGGTAAACCCGAGCCGCTAAAAGTCCTGCGTATCTTCCGCAAAGAAGATGCGCAGGACTTTGGCGATGCAGGGCACATGTCCTATGTCGATGATGCACCCGTTATCCTAGATGGCTTGACCAAAATGGGCGAAGCGGGCGTTGCCGATGGATATAAGGGAACCTGCCTTTTCAGCGGTTTCGGCTTCTCGCTCCATCATTTCTGGTTCAAACCCGGATATCCGCTGCCACTCCACAGCCATGACAGCGATTGCCTCTATTATATCATCGCCGGTGACATTCGCATGGGCACCGAAAAAATGGGCCCGGGCGACGGATTTTTCCTGCCTGCCGAGACACCTTATACTTATAATATTGGCGAAAAGGGCGTCGAGATTCTCGAATTTCGCACGGCAGAGGATTTTAACATCCAGTTCAAAGGCAAGACCGAAGCCTATTGGGAACAGATGCTGGAGAAGCTGCGCAACGAGCGCCCACAATGGCAAGAAGCCCTGCCGCCGAGTCGAGATTTTAGGAACGCCTGATATCAGGACATGGACGGCGTTTCATGCTCTTCGTAAAGTTCAATAATATTCCCAAACGGGTCGCGTCCATAAACTGCTGAGGCAAAGCCCGCACGATGCGGCTTTCCCACAAATGTCATACCGGCGCCCGCTAATCGATCATGCTCTGCCTGAATATCGGTGACGGCCAGACATATATGCGCAAAGCCGTGGTTCGCGGGAGAATATTCGGGGTCCTTGGGTTGCGGCGACGGGTTTTGATATTCCCATAGTTCGATACAACATGATCCGGCCTTGATCATCCGGATTTTTGCCTCCACCCCGGATAGACCGATAATCGCATCTGCGCCGCTATCATCGCCCACCAATGTCCGACTCCACAGAGTATCGAAACCCAGAACATCAATATAAAACGCGATGGCTTGTTCCATATCAGGCACTGAAATTGCGATATGATGGATGCCATGAATCATAGGCTAAGTCTTTAGCCCGCCGCTATTCAGCGGCCTGCAATTGCGGCGCGAACATCGCATCCAATTCGGCATCATCAGCCTTGACCAGCCTGTCAGCCCATTGATGGAATGCCTGTCCGCCGCCTTCGTTGCGGCCAAACCAGACTTTATCAATTAATCCCGATTGCAACGATTCATGCTGACGCTTGCCGGTCGTATAATCTTCGTCTGCGACCACGGTTTCCAGAAATGCAAATTGATCCTGCGCGCCCTGCCTTACCGCATCGTCAGTAGGTTCATATTCCATCACGTAAAATTGCGTTGTGAAACTCTCGCCGACGGTTTCGCCGGGGAATAGTTGGGAGATCATCGCGCCGCGTCCACCGCCGCCGTAAAAGCTGGCGATGGAGATATGCGGGAAGATTGTCCAGACGCCCTGTAGCAAGGCATCAATGGGCCAATCCTTTTCGTCCATTTCGGTCAAGTCGAGCTGCTCATCGCTCCCCGTTTTTTGCACGAACTTAGATGGCGCAGACAGCCTTTGATGGGGGCCCCATGCAAAATAATTGGCTTGATTGAAAAAATCAGCGCCGAATGTGTCTTTGTGCAGCACTGGTAGATGATAGAAATCCAAATAACCATCATAGGCGGTTTTCCAGTTCGGCCCGGGTATCGTCCGCTGGTCAAACAGATGCCAGGTCTTGAATCCGAAATGCTCCAACAGTTCATCATAACCGCAGAGATAGGCCGCAATGTCGAGCGTACTGTCTGGATCCAATGTCGCCCAAATCAGGCCGGCGCGTTCCAGCGTCGGGAATTTCTTCAGGCAAAACGCGGCTTTGTCGACCGTGCCAAAATCTTTTGGCGAAGCTATCGCGAGCAACTCGCCATCATTTTTAAACGTCCAGCCGTGATAGCCGCAGGTAAAGCGGGATGCTTTGCCGCTGCCCTGGGCCACCGGATTGCCACGGTGGGTGCAGCTATTCAAAAATGCTTGCGCTGTGCCATCTTTTTGCCGGGTAACCAGAACCGGGATACCTGCAATGTCCATGGCCTTGTAGCAACCGGGCTCTGGCAATTCGCAGGATGGCGCGACCATAAGCGGCAGACGTTTGAAAATACGCTCCTTCTCCTGCTCAAAACGATCTTCATCGGTATAATCAGAAGCAGGTACTGCGACCACATCATCCACCAGTTCCATCGTTCCCGCTGCGCCATGGTCTACCAAGGACCGGGTCATTTCGCGTAATTTTTGCCGTGACATGTCTCTCTCCAGATTTTGCCGGAGAATATCAAAATATAGCGGTAATCACACTATTCTTTATGCGGAGACTCTTCATCAATCGATGCATCCGTAACGGTATCGGGTTCGTTGCGGGTCCATATCCATGTGCCTCCGATGAGCGCAGCGGCAACGGGTATCAGATTCCAGGGCATTTTTACGAAGATCAACGCGATCGCTATGCTCACTGCAAAAGCGATCAACGCCGACCACTTGCCCCGTTTGGTGATCGCTCGCCGATCGCGCCAGTTGCGAATATGGGGCCCAAACACGCGATGATGCAGCAGCCAAGCCTCCAGCCGCGGGCTACTGCGCGCGAAACAAAAGGCGGCGAGGATGACAAACGGTACCGTCGGTAAGAGCGGCAGGATGACGCCGATGCTGCCCAGCGCCAGTGCGGTAAAGCCGCCAGCCAAATAGAGATGCCGTTTCATAGCTTGCGGTATCATATATCGCGCCGCGCTGGGCAAACTATTTCCCGCCCTGTTTTATGAACCGGCAATCGCTACATCCGTTAGCTGGCATCTCCGGCCCCTTACCCGGTCGTCTTCGACGAACCTCCTGAGAGCCGCAGGATCAAATAGCCGAGCAAGCCCGAGACCAGCGATCCGCTAATCACGCCCAGTTTCACTGTTTCAATCTGCGCCGGGTCAACAAAAGCGAGATTGCCGATAAACAAGCTCATCGTAAACCCGATCCCGGTGAGGCAAGCAAGCCCGTATAACTGCAACCATGACACGCCCATCGGCCGTCGCACCAGACCCAGTTTTGCGGCGATAAACATGAAGCCGAAAACACCAATTTGTTTGCCAACCACAAGGCCGGCAGCAATGCCGAGCGCCAAGGGTGCAAACAGGTCACTGACTTGTAACCCGGCCAGCAACACGCCGGCATTGGCAAAGGCGAAAATCGGCAATACCAGAAACGCCGTCCACGGGTGAAGAATATGCTCCAGATGCTTGAGCGGCGACGTACCATCTTTGGCGTTGAGCGGGATAGCTAGCGCCGCGATCACTCCGGCGAGCGTCGCATGCACACCGGATTTCAGCACACAGATCCACAGGAACGTGCCGACCAGAATATAGGGCGCAACCCGCACCACACCGAGCCGGTTCATCAGGATCAATATAGCAATGCCCACGGCCGACAGCATGAGCGAAACGCTCGACACTTCAGCGGTATAGAATAATGCAATGATAATGATCGCGCCGATATCATCGATAATCGCGATAGCGAGCAGCAATATCTTTAGCGATAAAGGTGCATGCTTACCCAGCAGAGCCAACACGCCCAATGCAAAGGCAATGTCAGTGGCTGCCGGGATTGCCCAACCGTTGACATTTTCTGAAATATTCCAGTTGAAATAGAGGAAGACCGCTGCGGGGATTGCCATTCCACCGATCGCGGCAATAGCGGGCAAAGCTGCTTTATCGACACTGGATAGCTCACCTTCAAGTATCTCTCGTTTAACCTCCAGCCCCACCAGGAAGAAGAATATCGCCATCAGGCCATCGTTAATCCACAAGGATAACGGCTTGGCGATTTCAAGCGCGCCAAATTGAACGACGACAGGAATATTGAGGAACGCCAGATAATAAGGGTTGAACGCGCTGTTGACGGCAATCATGGCAAGCAGGGCGGCGACAAATAAAACTATGCCTGCACTGGTTTCACGGGCCACAAACTCGGTTAGGGCGGTTCGCACTTTTCCAGGCATATCTATGCTTTCTTATCGGGATTGATCTGACTAAAAAATGGGGCAGTAGCAGAAAGAGGGAAAGCTACTGCCCCAGGTCGGGGGGTAAAGAGGTTTTGCTGCTTAGGCCAAAGATGCCGTCGCACGACGCTTTAACTGCGTAATATGATCCTTTAAATTCACTCGCATTTCGCTGCCGATATTTGTGCAGCGAGCATGCGATGTTTGCGGATCGAAACGTTGAGATTTTTTTTCATAATTTTGGTTTGTTTTTATTTTCTTTTGCTTCGGTTGACCTTGATATTGCAGAAAGTTGGTGATATCTCCAATCGAATGAAAAAGAGATAGTTAATAGATAGGGTCTATCAACTAAGAAGGTGCCACTATGCCAACTTTACGCCAATTCCAATATCTTGTCGCTGTCGCAGACCATCGACATTTTGGCCGCGCTGCGCAGGCCGCAGGGGCTTCACAACCGACATTAAGCCATCAATTGCGTGCGCTGGAATCGCGACTTGGCGTAACGTTGGTCGAACGCCGGACCCATGGCGCAGAACTCTCGCCCATTGGCCGCGAGATAGCGGAACGGGCTAGGCGGGTGCTTGTCGAGGTAAAAGATATTCGTGATTTGGCAGAGCGTGCCAGCGAAAGTCTGGCCGGGACGTTGCGCTTTGGCGTGTCGCCGACACTGGGGCCCTATTTGATGCCGCCGGTTATTGCCGCGCTCCACCGGGCCCAACCGGATTTGCGCTTCTACATGCGCGAAGGCATTCCCGATTTACAAGCGATGGAGCTGGTCAAAGGCGCGATTGATATGCTGCTCGGACCGCTGCCGATTGAAGGCGAAAATTTGACCATCGAACCGCTTTTCCGCGAGCCATTATTACTGGTTGCGCCGCCAGATCATCCGCTTGCCGGACAGAAGAGAATTGACAAGGTGGACCTTCAAAATGCCCCGGTCTTAAGCCTCGATCGCCGCCACCATTTGCATCGCGATGTCGCAGAGCAATGCCGTCTGCATGGTATGCATCTGCTGCAAGATTATGAAGGTACTAGTCTAGACAGCGTCCGCCAGATGGTCGCCTCTGGATTGGGCCTGGGCATATTGCCGGCGCTATATGTCCAGTCTGAAATTTCCCATGGCGGCGATGTCGCGCTGCTCGAAGTTCAAGGATGGACCGCATCGCGCAGCATTGGCATAGCCTGGCGCAGCGGTGCTGGTTTTGCGGACGAATATCTCTCGGTGGCCGGACGGATAGCCGACGAAGCCAAAATTCTACTGAACAAAATGGCCCCGCGGGAGCGTTAATGGCGATCGACCTTGACTTGCTATTAAAGGCTTATGGTTCGGGTATTTTTCCCATGGCTGACGCGCGCGATGATCCAGAGACATTCTGGGTAGAACCGAAGACGCGCGCCGTTCTGCCGCTTGATGGTTTTCGTATGTCGCGCTCGTTGCGCAAGACCATCCGGTCAGACCGCTTTCATGTGACAACAGATACCGCCTTTGCCGATGTCATCGCGATTTGCGCAGAAGCGGCCGATGATCGTCGCGAAACATGGATTAATGCTGAAATTGAAGAGGCCTTTTGCATCCTTAACAAGCAAGGCCACGCGCACAGCGTGGAATGCTGGTCCGTGGACGCAAACGGGGACCAGGCCCTGGTCGGCGGATTATATGGTCTGGTGATTGGCGGCGCGTTTTGTGGGGAAAGCATGTTCTCTCGCTCCCGCGATGCTTCGAAAGTCGCCCTCGCCTGGCTGGTGGCGCGGCTGAATGTCGGGCAATTCAAACTGTTGGATTGTCAGTTCATGACTGATCATCTCGCATCGCTAGGCGCGATCGAAATCAGTCAGGACGAATATGTTGAAAAACTGCGCGCCGCGCAGGATTATCACTCACCGGCATTTTCGGCAATTAAGTCACCGATGGGATCGGATGATTCCGGCACTGGTTCTGGCGCAACCACTGGCGGCACTTCCGGGACGGGACGGACAGGCGCAGAAGGTGTCGTTGGCACTGGCGCAACGTCATCCGCGCTATCCGCGCCGTCATTTGCAGCGCTCGACGTGCTGTTAGCCAGATTCGATGAAGACGAGCGCGGCGCGGTCGGATTGATCGAATCCTCCGGCGGATTTTCTTCACCGGGAAAACTCATCGCGCAGCTTTTGACCCAGACATCATAAATCGGATGCTCCACAACATTCAGTGATGGGGATTCGCGAAATAGCCAGCCGGAAAAAACTTTCAGCCACTTGTCTTCGCCTTGCCGCGTTGCCGGCCGGTCATTGACCAGCAGCTGCACAAAAGCACCCTGTTCGGGGCTCAGTTCCCATGGCGCGGAGCGCTCACAGGCGCGTAAGCGAACAATCGCGCGGCCAATTCGGATCGATTGACCGGGCTTGAGTTCCAGGTCGCGAGTCAAACCATTACGCTTGTTCAAAAAGCCCAATGTTGCAACACGCTCCGCCATCGGTGTACCAATTTGCTCGCTAACTGGCTGAACCAGCTCATCATCGTCCGTGGCTTGTAAGTCCGCCTTTTCTGCTGGTTGACCGGTATTCTCCTCGCCCATGTCATCGCCAAACAGACCGCAGCCAGAGAGCAATAACGCCCCTGCAAATATCGGTAACAGCCGAATTCTATTGGAGGCAGAAAGGGAGCGGGTAGATATCATTCAGCTTCGGCCGGGTTCCATGGCTCGTAATCCCCGGTGGCAGCCGCTCTGACGCCGCCAGATTCCAGCGCGCCAGCCGGACGATAAGCATCGGCTGTACCGGTCAGATTGCCGGTCGGCTCTTTTTCCCAGATACGCGGCTGCGGCAAATGGCTTTCGGGAATTTCATCATAACTTTTATGCAGCCAGCCATGCCATTCGGGCGGCACGCGGCTCGCGTCATTGGAACCGGAATAGATGACCCAGCGCCGATCGCCATCTTTGCTATTCTTGTTGTCATAATATTTGTTGCCGAAAATATCCTCGCCAACAAGCTTGCCCTTGCGCGCGCTATACAATGCGGTGCCGATGGTTGCACCGTCCCACCAAGTGAAGATTTTGCCTAATATTCCCATGATTGTCCGCTTAGCGCCACGAGAGGGGGGTTCGCAATTAAAAAATGCGCAGCAACAGCTGCTGCTTTGCCTCGCACGCTTTTATTGCTGCCACTGGACTGTATCGCCCGCCGCGATCCCCAGCTCTGCGGCCCGGCCACCGGCCAATTCCAGTACCGCCGCGACAGGTTCGCCCGACTCGACCGGATCAAGGGAATATGGGGTCGTATTGGCAGCAATCGATTCGATCGCACCATCGCCCCGAATAAAAATAATATCGAGCGGGATGACCGTGTTCTTCATCCAGAAACTGGCCATCCGAACGCGATCAAAAGGGAATAACATCCCTTTGTCTGGAGCCATTTCCTTGCGAAACATCAGGCCGCGTGCCTGCTCTGCCGTAGTAGCGGCAAGTTCCACCGTGAAGCGATGCTGTTTGCCATGTGAAGAGATCGTGAGCGGGATCAACCGCAGACCGGCTTCTGAAACGTCATTACCAGATGGATCCTGTGCTTGCGGACGCTTGCTTTCGGTATCGCCAGCTTGCGCATAGCACCCCGTTGTGAGGGCGGTGCAGGACAGCAAGATTACCGGCAATAGTGCCTGCTTGAAAAATCCGGTCATGGTTGAAGGTCCGTTGTTAGAAAGTTTGCGAGACGCTGACCTGTACCGCCATAAACCCGCGGTCGCCAGTGTCGATACGTGCCAACAAATGTTGGCCGGGCATAATTTCCCCGATACCGGCATTGCGCAGCGTTTCCATATGGACAAAAATATCACCCTCAAAACCATTTACGATCAAGAAACCGTAGCCTTTGGCCCGATTAAACCATTTCACTTCGGCTTCGAGAAAAGCCGCATCATCGTCCACCACATGGATAGATTTCCGTTTTACCTCAGGGGTCGGTTGATGGACCAGCTGTTCACAGCCAGATTCGTCAATGTCGAGAATTTTTGTCGCCTGCAAACCTTTGGCCGCATCGACATATTCGCATGTCACCCGCGCCATTTCTGGCAGATCACGGCGATTCATCGGCTCTAATATTGTCCAGTGAACCAATATGTCCTGACCCGGTGCCAATGTAGGGTCACCATGGCCAGCATCATCGCCCTGATCCCTGTCCGGGATAATAAATCCAAAGCCGCGATGGGAATCAAACCATTTCACGTGGCCGGTCGTTTGCAAAACACGATCCGACTGGGCTCGCTCATTGCCCGCCGGATCATCAGCACGATCACCGACAGGGGCATCGTTTGCCAATTGATTATCAGCCACATCAGGGCTGGCGGGGCTATCATCAGTTCGCGCAGGTTCCGCATATAAACTTGCCACAACAAATCTCCGAATACTCTATTCGAGTCGCAGGTAGTATAACCGAAAGACTCGGGCGGTCGAATGTAACATAAATATTGTAAACTAGCGATTCTTGTTGTGACTAAATGTCTGAGAACAACAAAAACCTGTTCTAAACGTCCTTATCAATTTCTTCATCAGGCTTGGCAAAAACAAAGCGGGAGGCAATATCAAAACTGTGACCCGCTCTTAAAAAAGCTTGCAGCTGTTTGCGACATTTGTCCTGATCCGCTTGCTCTTGGGCAAAAGGACCGATGGATTTCTTGCGGGCGAAGGTCCGCGCAGCATCCCATTGTTTTTCGTCGCTGAGATCCAGCGCTTGCCGGTCATCACCTTCTTCTATTCCTGCTTGGTAGAGCGCCAGCGACACGCGCCTTTTCCCATATCCCCGATTGATCAGGGCCGCGGCGCGGTTCTTCGCAAATAGCGCATCGTCAATATAGCCAAGTTCCACGAAACGCTCGACCATCGCATCAATGTCTGCCGGCCGGTCTTCCGACCAGTCCCGCTCCCGCAATTTACGGAAAAGATATGATTTTAATTTGTGCCGGGTGGTCGCATATCGACTGACATAACGAAGCGCGAGTTCTTGTAGGCTATTTTCGTCCAACGCTTTACCGCTATTTTTCAACGCTTCACCTCTCATAAAGAACCGCTGCCCTTTTTGTGCCACAGTAGAGCCGAAATTTAAACGCCACTGAACATCAATAGGGTTTGAACAGGGTTATGACAGCTGAATATCTCTCAAAATTTGGCTGAATATCTGAGAACATGACGATTTGTAAGAAGGCTGGACCTTCTGGAAAATGGATTTTGTATGACTGAGCTGACGCCAACCCCCACCGCAGACGATCTTCCACGCCGATTTGCCGATTTCGAAACAGTCGGCGAAGCGCTGGATTATGCCGCGCAGGGCAATAGAGGCTTTAACTTTCATGACGCGCGCGCATCGCTGGTGCGGGTCTATCCGTTTAAAGAGCTGCAGGTCGATGCAAAGGCCGCTGCGCGCCGCTTGATCGGCTTTGGTGTAAAACCGGGCGATCGCGTTGCGCTTATCGCTGATACAGAACCCCAATTTTGTGCGCTGTTTTTTGGCGCGATTTGCGCGGGCGCTTGGCCAGTGCCACTACCATTGCCAACATCTTTTGGCGGTAAAGACAGCTATATTGATCAAATTGGCGTTCAGTTAGACAGCTGCGACCCGGCGATATTGCTCTATCCCGATGAGATTGAGGAATTGGCCGCTGCTGCGGGCCAGTCTCGCAAGATTCCGGTTTTTGGGTGGGACAAATTCGCTGAAAACGATATTCCTGATTGTGAACTGCCACAAGCCAAGAGCAGTGATATTGCTTATCTGCAATATTCCAGCGGTTCGACCCGCTTCCCGCATGGCGTGGCTGTGTCCCATAAAGCCTTGCTACATAATGTCGGATCCCATTCTTATGGTATGAATGTTGGCGAAGATGATCGCTGCGTATCATGGCTGCCCTTTTATCACGACATGGGCTTGGTCGGGTGCTTCATCTCAATGGTCTGCAACCAGGTTTCAACCGATTATCTCAAAACATCCGATTTTGCGCGGCGCCCCTTGTCATGGCTGGACCTGATCTCTCGTAACAAAGGGACGTCTTGCAGCTTCTCACCCACATTTGGCTATGAGATATGCGCGCGCCGCATCGGCAGCCAGTCCAATGTTGCAGAACGGTTTGACCTATCGCGCTGGCGTCTCGCGGGCAACGGCGCAGACATGATCCGTCCCGATGTCATGCAGCGCTTTACCGATGCCTTTGCGCCAGCCAAATTTGATGCAAAGGCCTTTTTGCCGAGCTATGGCCTCGCCGAAGCCACGTTGGCGGTTACGATCATGCCGCCGGGCGAAGGCATGGAAGTGGAACTGGTGGAAGAAACCGAACTATCCGGTGAAAAACAAGCCGATGGCAGCCGTCCCAAACGCTATCGCGCGATTGTGAATTGCGGCAAACCGGTGCGCGATACTTTGCTCGAAATTCGCGAAGAAGATGGCAGTATCCTGCCCGAAAAAACCGTCGGCAAAGTCTGGATGCAAAGCCCGTCGGTCATGGAATGCTATTATCGGGATCAGGAAGCTACCGATGCCTGTCTGATCGACGGTTGGCTCGATACTGGTGACATGGGCTATCTGTCCGACGGCTATCTCTATATTGTCGGTCGTGCCAAAGACATGATCATCATAAACGGCAAAAACCATTGGCCGCAGGACATTGAATGGGCAGTGGAACAATTGCCCGGATTTAAAGCCGGCGACATTGCGGCCTTTGCGATCACGACCCCGGGTGGCGATGAAACGCCGGCCGTTCTTGTCCAATGCCGCACATCAGATGAAATAGAGCGTTTGCGTCTGCGGGATGAAATTCGCGAGAAAGTCCGTGCGATCACCGGCATGAACTGTGTGATCGAACTGGTCCCGCCCCGCACATTACCCCGCACCAGCTCTGGCAAGCTAAGCCGGGCCAAAGCGCGCAACCTTTATCTTTCGGGTGATATTCAACCTTATGACATCGCTGCCTGATATCAGCGGCTTAAAGCGTTAAATTTGGTTAACCATAAAAAGAAAAAAAGGCTGATGATTACTATTCGATAAGGTTTTCCGCTTAAGGGGAAAGCGTGAAAGAAAAGCTATCATCATCATCCGGCCTGCCACAGGAAATCCCTGTGAGCGTATTGCTTGGGCTTGCAGACCCTGAAGGTATAGATTGGGGGCGCATCCGCGTGCTCCAATATGAAGGCATGCATCAAAACGGCTTTCTCAAGATGATGGGGTCGATTACGTGCGGTATATTGGCCGTGCAGTTCAGCATCGACCATGTAAATTGGCTCTTGCTGGGTAGTTGGACTTTGGCCCTGTTCGGCCTATACATCTATTCCTACGTCAAGGCGCGCAAAGATGCGGTTTGGGAACGAAAAAGCATCTCCCGGCGTGAGAATGTCAACACCATGCTCACCTCGGCAGCGGGCGGCCTCTTATGGTCCACCGCCATCATCTTGTTCGGCCCATCCGGCGACCTCAACATCATGGTCGGGATATGGGCGTTGGTATTATGCTTGATGGTCGGCTCTGCCATGCTATTGTCTGCCGTCCCATTGGCCAGCATAATTTTCATTGGAATGTGCGGCCTGTCTTCGACCATTGGCTGGTATTTGATCAACGGGTATCAGATGGCGACCGCATCAGCGGCAATTGCCATGCTGTTAATTGCGTCCTGCTTGATGAACGGTCGCTCTTTCATAAACAGAAAAATCGCCGAAGCGAATCTCAACGAGAAAAAAGAGGTGGTCAGCCTTCTCTTGCGAGAATTTGAAGATACGGGTGCAGATTGGCTGTGGCAAACCGACACCTCACGCCGCCTGACCCATGTTTCACCGCGCTTTGCGCACGCCGTTGGGCGAACCGCGGAAGATATTGAAGGTCGCCCCTTCCTGCAATTGGTCGCTGGCCAGGCATGGGATTCAGGCAAATTTTCCCCCGCTCTGCATGAATTGGCCGAAAAACTGAAACGCCGCGACAGTTTCAGCAATATGCTGGTTCCGGTATTGATCAATGACACCACGCGCTGGTGGGAAATTTCCGCGTCGCCAAAATTGGACGAAAATGGGATTTTCCACGGCTTTCGTGGTGTTGGTTCGGATGTTACAGAACAACGCGAATCAGCGGATAAAATCTCGCATATGGCGCGCTTCGATACGCTGACCGGCTTGCCTAACCGGCTACAGCTGACTCAGACACTGGGCAAAGCGCAGGAAGATTCCGACAAGTGGAATGGTCGCTGCGGCTTCATGATGATTGACCTCGACCGGTTCAAAGCGGTGAACGATACATTGGGCCATCCGGTAGGCGATCGCTTGCTTGCGCGCGTATCCGAACGGCTGCGCTCGATCATGACCGACAACGAGCTGTGCGGACGTCTTGGCGGCGATGAATTTGCCATTGTCATCAGAGACGCCAGTGATTCCCAATATATGGATATGCTCGGCCGGAAGATTATCGAGACTCTGTCACAGCCTTATGAAGTCGACCAACATACGCTTTATATTGGCGCCAGTGTCGGCACCGCCATCGGACCGCGCGATGGCCGTACGGTCGAGATGTTAATGCGGAGCGCCGATCTCGCGCTTTATCGGTCAAAAGATCAAGGCGGCGGGGCGCATAACCAATATGAGCCGAAACTCCACGTGCATGCCGAAGAACGCCGGGTCATGGAAATCGCCCTGCGCAAGGCCTTGGACAATGACGAATTTTCACTCAATTACCAGCCGGTAGTGGACGCGCATACCGGCGGCGTGATGGGCTTTGAAGCCTTGTTGCGCTGGACCAATCCAAAATTCGGAATTGTCTCCCCGGTTAAATTCATCCCGCTTGCCGAAGATGCACGCCTGATCGTTCCCATTGGTGAATGGGTCATGCGGACAGCTTGCAAAGAGGCAATGAAATGGCCTTCGGCGATTAAGGTTGCTGTCAACGTGTCCGCCGATCAACTGACCGATCCCAATTTCCTCGATATGGTCGTATCGGCCCTGCAGGAAAGTGAATTGCCAGCGCAGCGGCTTGAGATAGAAGTGACCGAAAGCATCTTCATGCGCGAAGGCACCGGCGCGACCCAGGTGCTCGATCAGATTATTGCACTGGGCATCAACCTGTCCCTTGATGATTTTGGCACCGGCTATTCTTCGCTGGGCTATTTGCGGAAAACGCGCTTTTCGACCATCAAAGTGGACCGCAGTTTTGTCCAGGGTGCAGCGAAAAAAGTACCGGAAAGTCTCGCCATTATTCGCGCTGTTGTCGCCATGGCCGACAGTCTTGGCATGTCAACAACCGCCGAAGGCGCTGAGACCGAAGAAGAGGTCAAGATGATCCAGAAGCTCGGTTGCAGCAAGATCCAAGGCTATTATTTCGGAAGGCCGATGGCACCACATGATGCGTTGGACCTGTTCAAAGAATATAAGGACGACGTTCCACTTATTGGCGGCAAGGCTGCATAGCCGATCTTAACCTCGCCCCCGTCCGACCGGTTATAACTTGGACAGCTTTTTCTCAATTCCACGCCAAATTCTGGCATAGGCCAAAGCCGCAGGGCTGCGCGGGGCAAATTCGCCCACCGGCTTTTTCAGCCGTGTCATCCGTTCAACATCACTAGACATCGGCACCACCGGCCATTTGGGCTGTTTCGCCAAGCCTTGCTTGTGGATGGTCCGGCGGCGATCAACCATATTGTACACGGGCAGCAAGGGCGCATGTTTGCGCCGCCGTGAGTCCAGAAATGCCTGCACATCCGTCAACGCGCGCTCCGACAAGGGTGATGGAATAACCGGTACGATGACCAAATCGGCATTGCGCAATATCTGCTCGCTCGTCTCGGTCAGGCCCGGCGGACAATCGAGAATGATCCGGTCATAATCCTTTTTCAATTCCCTTAGAATCTTGCCCATATGCTTTTTCTTGTTGAGATCGAAAAAAAACCGGTCAAGGCCGCGTAGCGACACGTCCGCGGCCAGCAAGTCGATATTGTCTATCCTGGTCGGTCTAATCAACTTGGAAGGCTTGATATCGCCAGCAATCATCGCTTGGGCCCGGTCTTTTTTATACCGATCGCCGTTCAAAATGAATGATGCCGCGCCTTGCGGATCAATATCCCAAACCAGAGTTCGGCGGGAGGATTTGACCGCGCTGTTCCACGCAAGATTGACGGCACTGCAACTTTTGCCGACGCCCCCCTTCATGCTGTATATTGCGATAACGGCCATTTAAGTGATCCGGAATTGATAGAATGATAGGATCGCCAAAAAGCAGAAAGCGGTCAGATGATGTCCTGTACCCGGTCTTGCGGTCGGCATAGCCGCACCCCTTTGTCGGTTTCGACGAGCGGACGCTCGATCAGAATCGGCTCTGATGCCATGGCGTCCAATATCTGATCAGCCGTGGCATTATCATCTGTCAGCCCCATTTCTTCAGCGGGCGAACCGCGCGTTCTTAGGCCCTCTTGCGGGCTGATACCAGCATCGCGATATAGCTGTTCCAGCTTGGCACGGCTGGGCGGGTCTTTCAGATATTCAACGACGGTCACGTCAATATCCGGCGCTTCTTCGAGCAAAGCCAGGGTCTTGCGAGACGTGCCGCATTTTGGGTTATGCCAGATGGTCGCTTTCATGATGTGCTCCTTACAGGACTGAACTGTTGCCAGAAAACATCATCATTTTCCAACTGCAAGCAAAATCTCCTTTTTCCACATTTTTCATTGCTTGTGCGAATCATTATCACTACCAATCTCAACGATATTGAGAATGAATCGCAACACATAGTGACCCAGGGAATTTTTTAATGCTGAAGAATACGACCATTTCCGCCTTTTTGGCCACAACAATGCTGGTTCCAGCTGTTGCCCATGCGGCGGATGCGGAATCCGAAAATGGCGGCGATGATATCGTCGTTGTCGGTGATGTGCTCTATTCAAACCAGATCAACGCTGTCAAAACACCGACACCCATTATCGATGTTCCTCAAAGTCTTTCGATTGTGACCGCTGATGAGATTAAGCAGCGCGGCTTTACCAGCATTGGTCAGATAATTGACTACACACCCGGCGTGAACAATACGCAGGGCGAAGGCCATCGTGACGCGGTCGTGTTTCGTGGTGTTCGGTCCACTGCCGATTTCTATATCGATGGCGTACGCGACGATGTGCAATATTATCGTGGCTTGTATAATCTGGAGCAGGTCGAAATTTTACGCGGCCCGAACGCGCTTCTATTTGGGCGTGGCGGCACCGGTGGCATATTGAACCGGGTGACTAAGAAAGGCACAATCGGCGAAACCTTTGGCGGCGGACAGCTGGCCATCGACACCTTTGGTGAATTCAGCATTCAGGGCGATATTAACATCGCTGCCGGCGAGAATATCGGCGTTCGCGTCAATGCGGCCTATGAGAGCCTGAACAACCACCGCGATTTTTACGATGGTGATCGTATTGGCTTCAATCCAACCGTGCGGTTCCAGATCAGCCCGGACACGACACTTGATCTGTCTTACGAATATGCGGACCATGAAAGATTTATCGACCGTGGTATTCCGACCGGAACTGACGGCCGTCCCGTTTCAGCTCTCAGAGATGTTGTCTTCGGTGATCCCGAGCTCAACTTCACTGATTTAAAAGCGCATCTGCTGCGTGCCAATCTACAGCATGCATTTTCAGATAGTTTCAAGGCCAATGTCAGCGCATTTTATGGCGACTATGATAAAGTCTACTCGAACTTCTATGCATCCGGCTATGATCAGGCAAATACGCCCAACGTTGTCACCCTTGACGGTTACATCGACACCACCGAGCGTCAGAATCTGATCCTGTCGGGTAATTTAGTAGGTGAGTTTGATACGGGCAGCATTGGTCACACTCTCATCTTTGGCGGCGAGTATATCAATACATCATCCGATCAGAATCGCTTGAATGCATTTTGGGACACGACATTGGATGACAATGAGGTCTTTGCGATCGAACGGCCCCTAAATTTGCGCGGCGGCGTAGGCGTAAACGCAGCTGGCGTCGCCACCACTAACGATTTCTCCGTCGACCTTAATGATGACACGCGCGTCGATATTGATGTCTTCTCTTTCTATGTTCAGGATGAGATCAAAGTGACTGATTGGCTGAATGTCGTCCTGGGCGGTCGCTTTGACAGTTTCGACATTACCGTGAACAACATTCCGGGCGCCGAAATTCGGACCCGCAAGGATGAGGAATTTTCACCACGCGCGGGCCTGATCATCAAGCCACGGGAAAATGTCTCTTTCTACGCCAGCTATAGCGAGAGTTTCCTGCCACGTAGCGGAGAGCAGTTTGCCAATATCAATGGCGCTAACAATGCTCTTGATCCCAATACATTCACCAATTTGGAAGCAGGGATTAAATGGGACTTTGAGCAGGGCCTGAGTTTCACTGCAGCCGTTTTCGAGATTGAGCAAAGCTCTCCGCAAACCAGTGACAATGATCCATCGACGCTGGATATTATCGACTCAAAAATTCGCGGTTTCGAGTTACAGCTTCGGGGTCAGGTCACAGATAATTGGTTCGTTTCGGCCGGCTACAGCTTTCTTGATGGCGAGCAAGTCGATGCTACCGGATCAACCACGGGCCTGCGTCTGCGGGAGCTTCCCGAAAATATGTTCTCAATCTGGAATAGCATTCAGATATCAGACCGCATCGGTTTCGGACTGGGGCTCACCCATCAGGATGAAAGCTTTATCAATAACGGGAATACCGCTGTATTGCCTGCTTACACCCGTATTGATGCGGCAGCGCATTTTGATGTTACTGATAATCTGCGCCTGCAGGTCAATATTGAAAACCTGACGGATACTGTGTACTTCCCTAGTTCTCATAGTACGCATCAAGCAACCGTGGGCGCGCCGTTAAACGCGCGTTTCTCGATCACTGGACGGTTCTAGTCTGGCAAATCTATGGTTGGGAACTCGGTTTGGTGACCGGACTCCCAAACCACCTATGCTATAGATGAACCGTTTAAAGATCGCCGGACGAAAAAATTCAGTTTATAGAAATGTAAGAGTTTCTAAAGACAGGCAGCAAAAAAATTGCCTGAACAGGATCATGCTGGGCTGGTCGAAACACCCCACCCCCAACCCCTTCGGCGGGTCCAGCATGAACCGCGGTGAGCCGCGGGAGGTACCAATGGCTTTTGGCAAAGCCGTGCGACAATTTCAAAAAGATCTTGGCTCATATTTCTAGCGGGACAGCCGCGGCGGGATAGCGCCCGTCGCCAATGTTGCTATTTTTTGGGTGTCAGCGCCGGCACCGCTTTGGCGGCATCTGCCGGATCAATGCCCGGCGGCGGCGCAGCACTGAGCACATCCTCTCCGCGCGCGACCCGGGCGGCACGCTGAATCGCCTCCCTGATCCGCGGATAAGTGCCGCAGCGACAGATATTGGTGATCGCCCCGTCAATATCATCATCGGATGGATTGTCGTTTTTTTTCAGCAACACCGCTGCGGCCATGATCATACCCGATTGGCAAAATCCGCATTGGGGCACGTTTTCCGCTGCCCATGCTTGCTGCACCGGATGGCTGCGATCGCGCGACAAAGCTTCGATCGTGGTGATGAACCGGCCTTCTAGCTCTCCGATGGTGACCAGACAGCTGCGAATAGCTTCGCCGTCCACTTCGACCATACAGGCCCCACAATCCCCGGTGCCGCAACCATATTTCGTGCCGGTCAAATTTGATGCGTCGCGCAACGCCCATAGCAATGGCGTTCGCTCGTCCATCCGATATTCGACTGGCCGGTTATTGACGGTGAATTTGGTCATGTGATCTGAGCCATTGGGAAATCCGTTCCTGATATTCCCTGACTAACGAGCTTTCACTATTCCCGCCAGCTTTTGTCTTCGCGGTCAATCAGCCGCACCATCGCATCAAATTCCGGAACGCCTTGAATGGCCGGATCAATCGATGCCTGCGACAGATTGGCGAGATGCTTCCTGATAACTTCTTCACCAATCACCAAGGGCTTGCCCATGGCGAGTGTTTGCATCTGGATTTCACAGGCGCGTTGCAGCACCCAATGGTTGAGGAACGCTTCTTCCAACGTTTTGCCCATCACCACAGGTCCATGATTTTCGAGCAACATCATCCGTTTCTTACCGAGGCTGGCGAGGAACCGCGGCCCTTCTTCGGCGTGAACGGTGACACCTTCAAACTTGTGATAGGCGAGGCGCGGGACAATGGCGGCGGCATAGAAATTCACCGGCTGCAATCCGCCTTCCAGTGACGCGACGGCCATAGTCGCGGTCGTATGGGTATGGATGATGGCGTGAACGTCCGGCAGTTCCCGGTGAAACAGGCTATGCTGCGTAAAACCGGCTTTGTTAACCGGATAGGTCGAACCGTCCAGCGTATTGCCGTCAATATCGATTTTCACCAGAGTGGAGGCGGTCACCTCGCTAAAATGCAGGCCATAAGGATTGATCAAAAATGCGTCATCCTCGCCCGGCACTTTCAGTGTGACATGGTTGAAAATCATCTCATCCCAGCCGAGATGAGCGAATATCCGGTAACAGGCGGCAAGCCGCTGACGGGCCTTCCATTCGTCTTCGCTGCAACTCGATTGAATGTTGATTGCCGTCGCCATTATCTGTCTCCTGATTCGCTTAAATTGCGCTTTGAAACGGATATGCCACAGGCCCGTATGATAATCAAAAGCCTTTCATCGCCGGAATTCCAAGCAAAAATGCTGTAAATTCAAGGTAAAAATGACGTGATAATGAGTCGGAAATGCTTGAAATCGGTGGATTAGCCTGTTAGGCGCGCTCCAACTGCAGCTGATCGAATCATCTGCAAACCCTTTTTTATGGCTTAAACAATTTTCGGCCGGTTATGAATATACCCGGCCTAAAGACGATTTTGAACGGAGTTACTTAGTCTTATGCAAATCATGGTTCGCGATAATAATGTCGATCAAGCCCTTCGGGCGCTGAAGAAAAAATTGCAGCGTGAAGGCGTTTATCGCGAAATGAAATTGCGCCGGCATTACGAAAAGCCTTCTGAAAAGCGTGCACGCGAAAAAGCAGCCGCTGTACGCCGCGCCCGTAAAATGGAGCGCAAGCGGATGGAACGCGACGGCACAATTTAAGCCTGTCTGCTTTTCTAATACTGGCTTTCACTAAATAGGTAGTCCGACATGTCTGTAACCACTGTTCCCATCCGGCCGATCAAAAAAGGGTCTTTGGCCAAATTATGGATCGGATTGGCTTTGGTTTTGGTGGTCGCTGGCGGGCTGGCTTTTGCCGGTACACAAAATGCGGTGGAAACGGGTGCGACTAACGAACAGTGGTTAGCCAATAATGCTGACGAAGACGGTGTCATTACAACCGTATCTGGCCTGCAATATAAAGTGCTCAAGCCCGGCGAAGGCGCGTCACCAACCGTCACCGATACCGCGCTGGTAAGATATGAGGGCCGTTTGCGCGATGGCAGCGTCTTTGATGCGAATGAACAGACCCCGATGCCGGTCGGCGGCGTGGTCCCCGGCTTCTCCGAAGCCTTGCAACTCATGCAAAAAGGTGGTGAATACCGCATCTGGATCCCGTCAGAACTCGGCTATGGCGAGCAATCGCCTGGCCCTAATCTGCCGGCCAATTCCATTTTGATTTTCACCGTGACCCTGATTGATTTTATCTCGGCTGAACAGATGCAGGCCCTGCAGCAACAAATGCAGCAACAAGGTGGCATCCCCGGCGGTCCACCACCTGGTGCCCGAGGCCAGTAATCAGGCTTTACGCATTCAATAACGCACCCCCCTGTACCAAATACCGTAAGCAAAAAAATTGACAGCAGTGTCTCTAGCCATCAGTTGCAGGCTATAGCGTCTGTTGGGACCTGCAATATTGGCAGCCTAGACGGATCAGACCAAGGTTTACAGTGGGGGCCAATCGTGAACGCAAAATCCATCATCGGTATCGTTATAGCTTTGCTCATTGGTTTACCCGTCGCCTATGCTGGCGGACTGGGCGGATCACAATTTGGCAATATATCCGTTTTTCTGCTGTGCGGGCTTCTGGCCTTTGGCGTAAACTGGTGCGCCTTTGTGCCTGCCAATATCTACAAGACGGAAAAATATTATGATTTGACGGGATCGCTCACCTATCTGACGATCATTGCCGTAGCTTGCGTTTTGGCCGCACCGCTTGATCTGCGCGCAGCGCTGGTGGCGTTCATGGTTGTGATATGGGCGTTGCGTCTCGGCTCGTTTCTATTCCAGCGCATCAAAACGGACGGCAAAGATGTCCGATTTGACAAAATTAAAACCGACCCTTTGCGGTTTTTTCAGGTTTGGACCATTCAGGGCGTCTGGATAATTTTGACCAGTGCGAGCGCGTTGTTGATTATCACAACCCAGGCGCGATTGCCGATTGATGGCTTCCTGATTGTCGGGGCTGCCGTCTGGCTTGCCGGATTTGCGTTTGAAGTCGTTGCCGACCGGCAGAAATCTGCGTTCCGTGCGGACCCCAAAAACAAGGGCAAATTTATCACGGTGGGCCTTTGGTCCTGGTCCCGGCATCCCAATTATTTTGGTGAAATTCTGCTCTGGACCGGTATCACGATAATGTCTTTACCGCTGCTGGTCGGTTGGCAGTGGGTCACCATCATCTCCCCCATTTTCGTCACATTCCTGCTGACGCGAGTCAGCGGTATTCCTTTGCTGGAAGCCAGCGGCCAGAAAAAATGGGGCAATGATCCAGAATATATCGACTATTGCAAACGGACACCGGTTTTGTTCCTTCGCCCACCGAAACGTTGAATTGGTGGCATAGCCCAATATCTAAGACAGCATAAAATCGCCGTAATATGAACCGGAGACCATATGGGAATATTCTACCTCGAGCACGAATATTGGTTTGCTGTCTTTCAGTTGGTGCTCGCCATGCTTGGTATGGGCGCGACGCTGGCGCCCAGTGATTTTCGGGAAGTCGTGCTGGAACCAAAGGCCGTCACCAGCGGTTCGGCGATACAGCTATTGGTCGCACCGCTTGTGGCATTTCTTTTCATTCAAGCCTTCGGCATTGTCGGTGGCGTTGCGGTGGGCATTGCGCTGATCGCCGCCATTCCGGGTGGGACCACTTCCAACATATTCACCCATTTTGCACGCGGCAATGTCGCCCTGTCGATCACCATTACCGCCCTGACCACTATAGCCTGTCTGGTAACGACCCCGCTCATTCTTGAACTGCTCATTGCTCAATATATGCCAGATAGCTTCGTTATGCCGCGCGGAGACATGATGTCGGAAATCGCTTTGACGCTGTTGCTTCCGCTGGCGATTGGCATGGCCTATTTCCACTTCCTCCCTGGTTCAGCGGCCAGTTTCTCAAAATGGTGTATTCGCGGTTCTCTTTTAGGATTGGTGTTCATCGTTATAGGGTCGGCAATGTCCGGCCGACTGGACGCCGGAATGTTTGGCCTGACCAATATATTGCTGATTGCACTGCTGATTTTCACATTGGCTATAGCCAGTTGGCTCGTGTGCCGGATCGTGGGCATGTCCACTGCCGATTCAACCGCCATAAACATGGAAGTTGTCGTGAGAAATATTAATCTAGGGGTGATGCTCAAAGCATCCTTGTTCCCGGCCGTAATAGGCAAGCCCGATGCGATTGGGGATATGGTGCTATTTTCTTTGCTGGCCTATGGAACGATGCAATTGCTGATCGCCACAGGGCTGATCACATGGGGACGACGCAAAAATCATGCACCCTCTATCAAAGCCGCGACCAGAACGTAGCGCTATCCAAAAGCTCATCGCCAAAGGGGCGGGTTAAGCAATCAAATCTGCCGCTGCCTCAAATATCCGCTCGGGCTGTTGATAGAGCAACAGATGCGCGGCATTCTCGACAATCTCGACTGTATAATTGCTTCTGTTCGCCGCAAATGCCTGCATCACGTCCGCCGTGTAATGGAGATTATGCCGCCCAACGAGATTGTGCACCGGACATAGACAATCATCGATCAGATATTGCCAATCGCTGCTGGCGAGCATCAACTCATTGGTAAAACTGTCATAGCCTTGTTTGGTGGTCTTCTGGAATGCCTGTCGAAACAGGATACGGATATCCTCGCGTTCTATGGTACGCTGATCATAGTCATTATCCCCCAAAAAGGCGTGGAGATATTCATGATCATATCCAGAATCGACCTTGGCCAACGCGCCATGCACAACAAATCGGCCGATCTTGGGAAAATGGCGCATCAGATATAGGCGCAGCCGTTCGGCCCGATCGACTTTCGCAAGATGTGGTCCCGGCTCCATCGGCACAATCCCATTGATGTTGACCACACCGGCAATCCGGTCCGACAAGTGTTTCGCGATGGCATAGGCAAACATGGCGCCGGTAATATGCCCAATAACCGGACAGGATTTGACACCCAATTCGTCAAGCAATGCTGCTATGTCTTCAGCATGGCGGCCAAAGCTCTCACGCGTCGCGGGGCCGTCAGGGCCGCTATCGGCCAGACCCGGGCGCCACACCATGATCAAGCGCAACTTATGTTGAGAAAGCACGCGGTGCATGGCCTCCGTGACGGTCATCCCGCCGAGCAAGCCGGGAAAGAATAACACCGGACGTCCGCTGGCCGGACCGGCCAGTTCATAGTCCAGCACCCGACTATCCGGCCGCAACAAAACCCGGCTTTCTATTCGTCCGTCGGTTCCGGTCCCGTCGCCCTTATTCGCGCCCTGCTCTTTTACATTAAACTTGGAAAAGCCGGAATAAAGACAGGCCAACTCTGTTTGAGAGCGCAGATTAAGCTTGGCCAAAAGCGTCTTGGTCTGATGCCGGACGGTACCGAGGGATCGCCCCCTTTTGGCGGCCAGGTCGCTCAGGGACAGCCCAGTGACAATGGCTTTGGTAATCTCCAGCTCCGCCGGGGTCAGGTTGAGCAGCGATTGAAACTGCTTTCCGACATCGGGAAACCAGCTCATGTGAATGGCGGAGATATGGCCGACCGCATTGCCGTTCGAATCATGCACCTTGGTCAGCGCCACTTTGACCATCTCTGCGCCGTCGATAGTTTCCATGCCGAAAATGCTGATCATTTTGTTTAATTCAAACTGGTCCAGCGATTGCAGGTTGGACAAAAGTGTTTTGAAATGACCCCGCTCGAACAATGCGTCATCGGGGTGCTGGCCGTTGGCCAATCCAAATGCCTCTGCAGCCGCCCCATTGGTATAAACAATCCGGCCATCGGTTCCGATCAAGGCGGAAGGATGACTGTCGGCGTCCAGCATCTTCATGGAATATTTCGCGCTGTTCGAAGGGCGACCCTGCATCTCCATCAACGATTGGGCATTTTCAAAATGCGGCACGAGCGGTTCGAACGCAGATCTAATCGCAGTCTCATCAAGACCAGTCTCGCCAGAAGCGGCCGCCTGCTCCTGCGCACGGGTCAAGGCATCGTCCAGCCGCGTACCCAACAGGTCAAACATCTCGCGGTAACGATAAGGTCCAATAGCCAGTGAGTAGGCTAATTTCACGATATCTTCGTCACGTCCGACGATGTCACGACTCACTGAAAAATTGCTCCTGGCTTGGAAAGGTGGCGGCATTGAAACGCATTCTAATAAGGGGCTGATAACGCGTCTGTCAGGACTGGCAATTGCTTTAATGTAAACCGGTATCGTGGGGTTTAGGAGCGATTGTGACATGGATCACAGAACTGATACCAAATCATCCGCCCGTTTATCCCATATGGGATATTATCGCGCGCAAGCTTTCCCGCCATTGCTCTCTTGAAACAAGGGAGATTACCAATGACACTTAGAAATACCATGTACCTGCTCGCCGGCGTTGCCATTCTATCCACCGGTCATATGGCCGAAGCGCGTGATCCATTTGGCGGGCTGAAAAGCGCGGTCAAAAAGGTGAAGAAAGAAAAGAAAAAGGTTGATGACGCGGTGGATGTTATCGACCGCGCAGCAGGAACGTCATCCAGCGGCTTTGCGAACCGGGGAAGCACAAGCAACAGCCCACGAACGGCCAAGCGGACACCCACGCGCACCGATTATAAAATGGGAATGCCGTCAGCCAATTTGACAGCGCAGACCAAATGTACCGGACTGGCGCTGTCCCAAGTCACTATCGGCAATCTTGGTGAATATACGTTCCAACAGGGCTTCAGCAAAGAAAAGCGCACCGGCTTTATCAACCGCAAGCCTGGCAAGGTGAGCAAAAGCTGTATCATCACCCCGGGCCTGCAGTCCCGTGAAATACTCTATTTCGAAGTGGATCGTGCCAAATATAAAGCCCTGGACAAAGGCAATGATTTTGAATGGCAGTGCGTGCGTTCGGACAATCCCGGTGCCGGCGTAACCGATTATTGGAACTGGAATAGCGATCAATATCTTGGCGATTCGCACATGAAACTGCATTGCGGCAATGATCAAGGGCTCAGTGATTGCGCAACCGGTACCAATTCATCACGCGCATCAGCCTATTCTGCCGACATGAAGAAACGCGGCAAATATGGCATCAGCTTTATGGCGCGGACCACCGAAAAATATCACGGACCGACCGAGAAACTATACTGCCAATATTATAACAAGCGCACGGGCCAAAGCCTCGTCGGCTTCGAATATATCAGCGCGTCGGGCCGTTAGACTCTAACCTCCACCACCATAGAAGGAATTATCAATGAAAAGCTTTACCATGTTCGCAGCCGCTGTGATCGCAACATCCGGCCTTTATTTGCCCACCGCTTTTGCCCAATCAAGCGGCACCAGCGTCGCCAAAGACGGCAGCTGCCCAAGCGGTTTCAAATCGTCAGGAAATAGCTGCAAGTCCAGCTCTGGCAAAGTCGCTATTGCCAAAATCGGTTCCTGTCCGACCGGCTTCAAATCGTCCAGCAATTACTGCGTGGGAGACAAAGGCGACTATGCCGAAGTCAGAAGCGGCAGTTGCTCTGGCGGATTGAAGACATCAGGAAAATATTGCGTAAAGTAAATCGGATATGGCGATTGCGGGGCATGAAACCACGCAATCGCCTTTATGCTGTGAAGAATATGGACGGAATTAGAGCCGTTCGGCCTGCGCCACCGCCTCTGACGCTCTAAGGGCCGACAATATCCGCATCAGATGGTGGACATTATGCACTTCGAGATCCACCTCAAACGTGTGGAACGGGGCATCGCGGTTGGTCATGCGCAGTCGCAGGATATTGGCATTATGAAAGCCGAAAATTCCCGCCATTTCCGCGAGTGTGCCAGGCTTGTTGTGGAGCACCACCATCAACCGCGCCGCAGCGCCATCGGTTTCGGTGCCCCAGCTGAGATCGACCCAGTCAGCATCAACGCCGTCCGCGAGTTGCAGGCAATCAATCGCATGAACCTCTACATTCGCGCCACTACGCCGCAATCCGACAATGCGGTCACCGGGAACAGGGTGGCAGCATTCGGCCAGGTCAAACGCAACGCCAGGGGTCAGGCCCTTGATCGAAATGGCCCGGTCCTGCTCTGGCCATTCCCGGTCATCATCATTGTCGTTGACGCTACCGGGCATGAGCGCTTCCATAACCTCCCGATCGCTGAGCTCTCGCGTTCCAATGGCGATCATTAGATCATCATCATTTTCCAGATCCAAGCGTTTTAGCGCGGCTTTCAGAGCTTTTTTGCCGACTTTACCGGGCAAGCGCTGGACAATCTCATCATAAAGCTTGGTACCGATTTCCACAATTTCATCGCGCTCTTTATGGCGCACGAACCGGCGGATCGCGGCGCGCGCCTTGCCGGTGATGACGAAAGATAACCAGCCAGGCTGTGGTTCCTGACCATCGGATTTCAGGATTTCAACAACATCGCCATTGGTGAGCTGGGTCCGCAACGGAACATGACGCCCGTTGACCTTGGCTCCGACCGCTTGATTGCCCAGGTCGGTATGCACCGCATAGGCAAAATCGACGGTCGTCGATCCGCGCGGCATCTGCAGCAGCACGCCTTTGGGCGTGAACGCAAATATCCGGTCCTGATACATTGCCAGCTTGGTATTTTCGAGCAGCTCTTCGGCATCCTCGGCATGGTCGAGAATTTCGATCAGATCACGAATCCAACCGGCCTGCCCGTCCGGTCCATCACCCTGTTTATAGGCCCAGTGCGCCGCCAACCCATATTCATTGTCGCGGTGCATGCGTTCGGACCGAATCTGTATCTCTACGCGCATGTTGTTGCCATGCATCACAGTCGTATGCAGTGATTGATAGCCGTTGCGCTTGGGCGTCGAGATATAATCCTTAAACCGCCCCGGGACCATCTTCCATTTTTGATGCAAGATACCCAGCGCGCGATAGCATTCTGCGCTATTGTCGGTAATCACCCGAAACGCCATGATGTCGGTCAGTTGTTCAAAGCTGACATGGCGCTCCTGCATTTTGCGCCAGATTGAATAGGGATGCTTTTCCCGCCCGCTAATCTCAGCGGCCAGTCCGCCAGCTGCCAGCGTCTTTTCCAATGAGCGGGCAATTTTATGGACCTGCCCCTCGTCCCCCTTGGTAATTGCGTCGAGGCGGCCGGTAATCGTCTCATAAGCCTCGGGTTCCAAATGGCTGAAGGCGAGCAATTGCATCTCGCGCATATATTCGTACATGCCGATCCGCTCAGCCAGCGGCGCATAAATATCCATGGTTTCATGGGCAATCCGGCGGCGCTTTTCTTCACTCTTGATGAAATGCAACGTCCGCATGTTATGCAGCCGGTCGGCCAGTTTCACCAAAAGAACGCGAATATCATCCGACATGGCGAGCAAGAATTTGCGCAAATTTTCGGCCGCGCGCTCGTTATCCGTCTGGGCTTCAATCTTGGACAATTTGGTCACGCCGTCGACCAGTCGGGCAATATCCGCCCCGAACAGCTTTTCAATTTCTTCGGTGGTAGTCAGCGTGTCTTCGACGGTATCATGCAGCAAGGCCGTCACGATCGTCTGTTGATCGAGTTTGAGATCGGTCATCAACCCGGCAACTTCGATTGGATGGCTGAAATAGGGATCACCGCTGGCGCGTTTCTGGCTGCCATGTTTTTGCACCGAAAAAACATAAGCGCGGTTGATCAGATCTTCATCCGCTTCCGGGTCGTAGCTGCGCACCCGCTCGACAAGTTCATATTGACGTAACACTTGCACAAACTGTCTGGCTTTGCGTGCAGGAGCAACAAAAAAATAGCGTTGAAGACAATGCCTTCGAGGGTGAAAAGGCAAAGCTTCAACGCTTGAGTTTAATCAGCCGGGCCATTTGCGTGGCCATAACGGGATTGAGTGGGCTGATCGTAAAGACTATTGCGCGGCGGTTTGTCAGCCGCCCCGATGGCCCTTCATTAGCCGTTGCATTTGGCTAACGCGTCGGCATCCATCGTCTCGCCCTTAAAGGTAAAGGAAGCGATAGGGCCGACTTTCCGGGATAATTTGGCACATACTGATCTAACAGATGAACTGCTTTTGGCGCCTTTACACTCGGTACCGGCACAATGGATCACCGTACCTCTGATGATATGTTTCGATGCCTCGACAGGTTGTTGCAATTCGACAGTATAAGCCACCGTCTTGCTGCGGGCGTCCGCCGCACTGGCGGTAAAAATCAGTGTCGTGGTCAAAATAGCAACAAACAGCAGTGCTATGTTGCGAATTGGGCTTTGGGAGAGAAGCATTTTAATTTCCTTTCTAGTCGATTGAACCTTTCATTTGGGCCGACGCTCTGGGGAGAAAAACCGGCTTGCAATTTAGGTTGCGAATCAGTACTTAAATAATTAGGTTTTAAGTTGCAACTAAAAACTTATATTTTTTTTTGGCTTTGATGAAAACTGGTCTAGGTAAAGCACATGGATAAATTGACGGAAAATCTCGCAGAACTCGGAGCTGGCTGCTCGCTACCTATTTCTCTTGAAGTCATCGGGGAACGCTGGTGCTTCATGATCCTGCGCGCCTCGTTCAACGGCGTGCGTCATTTTGAAGATTTCCTCTCGGAAATTGGCATTGCCCGGAACATATTGGCCAACCGCCTCACCCGGCTCGTTGAGGCAGGTATCATGTCTCGTCGTCCCTGTGATCATGATAAACGCAAAGTCGAATATCGCCTGACCGACAAAGGCGCCGACCTATTGTCCGTCATCGTCGCCATTCGGCAATGGGGTGAAAAATGGGAAACCGGCGTGCCGTCAAACCCTGTATTGGCCGATGCGAAAGACCGCCAACCCATCAGCCGAATCACATTGCGCGCCCATGATGACAGAATTTTAGGTCTGGATGACCTGTGCTGGATTGACGAGGCCGAGCTTAAAAACCACGCCTCGGGTGGCAGTCATGGCGCGGCCGATCGCGGCGATATGGTCGTCCGCCCGCTCAAGGCCATTGGTGAACCATCGGCGGCTTAACATTCTAACGCCTGCTCCGATTGATCCCTTACTCAGATAGATATTGACGCTCAGCCGTTTCCTGATGCTACCCTCTTTGGTCTCAGATATGCTTGATGATCAGATTTTGGGCAGATTTCCTAATAAGTTATCATGCGATTCTTTCCCAAACGCCAATGGCGCGCTATAGACAGGGAATATGGCCGTTATGGAAATCCGTCCCCAGCCCTTTTTTGGCAATAAAAACCGCGCTTTCTGGAACCTGCAATCTGCGGGATGGGCCGGTGCATTGGCCTTGCGCGGAATTTCGGGCATCGCCAATGGACAGCCGCTCAGCTTTCTTCTGCCGATTATCATTTCGACGATTACCGGTTATTCCATTTCGCTGCTTTTGTCGGTTATCTATAAAGGCCTTATCCAGAAAAAGCCTATCCTGACATGGGTGACGACGACGATCGTCCTGTCTATTGCCGCCGCCTTATTTGCCTTTATCGACGCATGGGTGTTTGTCATTCAAAACCCAACGATCGAAAGCGCATTTGCCAGTATATTCGTGGGATATGTTTTCGTTGATTTCACCATGCTTGGCGCTTGGTCAGCGCTTTATTTCGCGATCAATTTCTTCCTGCGGGTCGAAGAACAAAATGACCAGCTTTTGCGGCTGGAAACCCAAGCAACCCGTGCACAATTGGCGATGCTGCGCTATCAACTTAATCCTCATTTCCTGTTCAACACGCTCAATAGTATCTCAACGCTGGTGCTGCTAAAACAGACGGAACCGGCAAATGCCATGCTGTCACGCCTGTCTTCTTTCCTGCGTCATACGCTGGTCAATGAAGTGCACAGCCGCGTCACATTGGCGCAAGAAGTCGAAACCTTGCATTTATATCTCGACATCGAAAAAATGCGTTTTGAAGACCGCCTGCGCCCCAGTTTTGATATTGATCCGGCGGTTCGCGATGCCTTGCTGCCTTCGCTATTGTTGCAGCCGCTGGTCGAAAATGCGATTAAATATGCTGTGACACCGATGGAGGGCGGGGCCGATATTTCGGTCTCTGCCAGACTAGAAAATGACACGGTGAAGATAGTCGTATCGGATACGGGACCAGGAAAAAATGGTCCCATCGCAAAAAATACCGATTCTACCGGCGTTGGTTTGGGAAATATTCAGGAGCGATTAAACCAAGCTTATGGAAAAGCGCACCAGTTCGAGATTAAGTCATCAGCAGGAGGCGGCTTTTCGGTGATCATCGCATTGCCGTTTGAAACCAGAGAACAGATTGAAAAGGAGGCGGCGCAGGATACCGCAACAATCGGTCAAATCAGGAACGAAGCTATTTTTGGGGAGCATGCATCCGATAAGAACCATGGGGGTCTCGTCACCGCCCCCGCTATGGCCTCATCGCACCAAAAGGATATAAATCCATGACGATAAAGACGATATTAGTCGACGACGAAAAACTAGCCATTCAAGGCCTTCAAATCCGTCTCGAACCTTTCGAAGATATTGAAATTATCGATACCTGCAGCAATGGCCGTGAGGCGATTCGCAAAATCAAAACTTTGAAGCCTGATCTGGTGTTTCTCGACATCCAGATGCCGGGCTTTGACGGCTTTTCGGTCGTTCAAGGCATTATGGAAATCGAGCCCCCTCTGTTCATTTTCGTAACCGCCTTTGCCGACCATGCCGTCCGCGCCTTTGAAGCAGAGGCTGTCGATTATCTTGTGAAGCCGGTTGAACCAGACCGGCTGGCCGATGCTTTGGAGCGGGTCCGCAACCGTCTGACCGAAAAACGCGGCGCTGAAGAGATTGAAAAGCTCAAAAACGTGCTGAAAGAAGTGGCGCCCGGCGCAATGGCCGACATGGAAATTGACGAAGAACCAGCCGCGGCTAACCGCTATGAAAAGCTGATAAACGTCAAAGATCGCGGTCAAATTTTCCGGGTCGATGTCGACACGATTGAGCGCATTGACGCAGCCGGCGATTATATGTGCATCTATACAGCCGACAATTCATTAATCCTCCGCGAGACGATGAAGGATCTCGAAAAACGCCTTGATCCGAGGAATTTTCAGCGGGTGCATCGTTCGACTATCGTGAACCTGGGTCAGGTCCGGGAAGTAAAGCCCCATACCAATGGCGAGTGTTTTCTGATTCTGGGATCAGGCGCACAGGTCAAAGTGAGCCGCAGTTACCGCGACGTGGTCGCGCGCTTCGTGCATTAGGCCCTTTATCTCTTAGGCCCGACGGTTTTTGAAAAAATCTTGGAGCAAATTTGCCGCCTCGACCTCCTCGAAGCCAGCATAAACTTCAGGCGCATGATGACAGGTGGCAGCGGCGAAAAAATGGACGCCGCTGTCCACCGCTCCGCCTTTGGGATCGGCAGCCCCATAATAAAGACGCTTGATTCGCGCATGGGCAATCACGCCAGCACACATGGTGCACGGTTCCAGCGTTACCCAGAGATCGCAATCTTCCAGTCGATCTGTCTTTAACGCGCGGCAAGCCTGCCGAATCGCTACGATTTCGGCGTGAGAACTGGGATCATTATCTGTGCGTGTGAGGTTATAGCCGCGCCCGATAATTGCGCCTTGGTGCACGATGACCGCCCCCACCGGCACTTCGCCTGCATCTGCTGCCTGTCGGGCTTGCTCTAAGGCTTGCGGCATAAAGGAATGGAAGGGATCGGTCGCCATGACCGCAGCGATTAGCGCGAAGTCGCGCGAATGACCAGATGAACTGGTTGCCGGGAATAGATTAGCCGCGTAAAAGGAGCTCATAAGGACCGGGGAATTTTGGCGTGGCGCTTGACGGACAGCCGATTTGCGGTTAGGTGCGCTGTCTTTCCTACGGGAATCACTCATTAACAAGAAATTGGACAGAAAACATGTCGCGGATTTGCGAACTGACAGGTAAGACTCGGCTGGTAGGCAATAACGTATCGCACGCCAAAAACCGTACCAAGAAAACCTTTTTGCCGAACTTGCAAAATGTGACTCTGTTGTCCGATGCTCTCGGCAAAGGCGTTAAGCTGCGCGTGTCTACCCACGGCCTGCGTTCGGTTGAGCATGTTGGCGGCCTCGACAACTGGCTGTTGAAAACTTCTGACGACAAGTTGAGCCTGCGGGTACGTCGCCTTAAAAAAGAAATCGCCAAAAAGCAGGTTGCTGCTTAAAATATTGCTTGCGCAATATTATTGGGGAATTGATGAAAAGCCGGGGCTCGCCTCGGCTTTTTCGTTTGTAGTAGAGGCTGACGGTCCAGACATCTCAGCTTTCTTCCGCTTCTGCTTGCCCGGCAGCAACCGGAACTTCATCAAAAGCGTTTCTTGAAATCCATTGAAATTATCGTCTGATGCAATCCAGATGATCGTACTATCGGCTTCGACAGTAACTGCTAGGGCTTCCATATTGTCGACTCTCATTGGCGGTTTGAGCGTCGCAATCCGGGTTGCGGTCCAAAGCTTGCCGGCCTTGATTTCCGACAAATCGCCAATGGAAATGATCGCTGAAATACCCTCCAGTGGCGCAAACCGGCGATGCAATAGTAGAACCCGGCCATCGGGCAGCAATGTTGCATCAGTCAGCTGATATCCCTTGGGCGGGCGGTATCCGAACAACTTTGGCTCCACATTCCCTTCGGCAGGATCACCATCAAAGATCAATGCCTGATAACCACCATTCGCATAGTCTGCCGATTCAGAAAAAATCAGGAAGCGATTCGCTTCTGCAGCTTCGGCATCTTCTGCAACCGGCAAACGCAACATTGCCTCTGCACCACCATTTTTCGGCCATTTCTGCATTGCCTTGACGGAATGATCGGCCTCTTTACGCGCAAAAGACGGTCCATATCGCCAGATTCCATGGGAATGTTCGTAACCTACCCAATATTGACCAGTTTCGGGATCATAGGCCAATGACTCCGCATCCCAATTCTGTTTCGCAAATTCATTTTCAACCGGCGGTCCATCAGGCAAGGGGGCGATAAAGGGCCGCTTGGCCAGGTCCTGTTGCTCGTCCAGTGTAAAGCCGATGAGCACACCGGCATCACTTAACATGAAAAAACGATTGTCCGGCAAAGCGAGCATCGACGAGACGCCGCCAAAATCCGCATTGTCGCTGGTCATTTTCCAACCGCGCAAAAATTCCAGCCGGCCGGACTTGGTGCGTGCAGGTTCTTCTGCGTTAAAGCTGATCGGCTCGAGCTGGATATATTGGCTATCATTCTTGGCAGGCGGCGGCCCATGAATATAGGTCACCGGAACAAGGAAGAAAAATAGCGAGAGGCAGGCAAATATCCGGATCACATCTGTGGCCTTAACCGATCTGTGGATGCAAATATATTCTAATCTAGACGATATATCGAAACTTAGGCTAGTAGCGCAACGGAACAGAAAAAGGCGTTTCTATGAAGAAAATCTATCCCGATGCAGCTGCAGCACTGGACGGGCTGCTGTTTGATGGCATGCATTTATGCGTCGGCGGCTTTGGCTTGTGCGGTATTCCTGAGCGGCTGATCGACGCGATACGAGAAACCGGCGTGAAAGACCTTACAATCGCTTCCAATAATGCCGGGATTGACAATGAAGGTCTTGGCAAGCTGCTGCGCTCCAAACAGGTCAAGAAAATGATCTCTTCCTATGTCGGGGAGAATAAGGAATTTGAACGGCAATTTCTGTCGGGTGAACTGGAAGTCGAATTTTGTCCGCAAGGAACGCTGGCGGAAAGATGCCGCGCAGGTGGCGCCGGGATACCGGGATTTTATACAAAAACCGGCGTCGGCACTCAGGTCGCCGAGGGCAAGGAGGTCAAAAGTTTTGACGGCGAAGATTATATTCTCGAGCGCGGCATATTCGCAGATGTCTGTCTGATCAAAGGCTGGAAAGCCGACAAGGCAGGCAATTTGATGTTCCGCAAGACCGCTCGCAATTTCAATGCGCCGATGGCAACAGCTGGAAAAATATGCGTCGCGGAAGTTGAAGAAATCGTCGAGGTCGGGGAGCTCGATCCGGACGCCATTCACCTGCCAAGCATCTATGTTAAACGCCTGATTGACGGATCGCCCTACGACAAGAAGATAGAGTTTCGCATGACACGGGAAAAAGAGGCAATTTGATGTTTGGCAATAAAAACAAAGGAGGCCGCTTCGACAACGCGATTTCGGTGAAGGATTTTGATTTTCTCGACCAATCGCATGAAGTCGCTCGTCTGTGGGTCGAAGATGGTGCGGGCGCAACTTGTATTATTCAGCCTGAACATTTGGAAAAGCCGGAAATGTTCGGCATGTTGATGGTCGATTCTATTCGCCACGGTGCGCGAGCCTATGCGCAAGCTCAAGATATTCCGGAATCGGAAGCTCTAGCACGAATCTGGGCTGGCCTTGATGCCGAACGGCAGCACAGCACGACAGGTTTGGACACGGTCCAAAATTATGAAAAACCGGACGAATAAGACTGTAAATATTCCCGCCAAGACGGGTGTTGGCGAACATGAAAAGGGATAAGATAAATGCCGTGGGATAGAAATCAAATGGCGGCACGAGCCGCTCGTGAATTACAGGACGGCTATTATGTCAATCTCGGTATTGGCATTCCCACGCTGGTTGCCAACCATATTCCCGATGGCGTCGAAGTCACCTTGCAATCCGAGAATGGCATGCTCGGCATCGGACCCTTTCCCTATGATGATGAAATTGACGCTGATCTGATCAACGCGGGCAAACAAACCATCAGCGAACTTCCATCCTCCAGCTATTTCGGAAGCGCAGACAGCTTCGCGATGATACGGGGTGGTCATATTGACCTCACCGTGCTCGGCGCAATGGAAGTTGCGGAAAATGGCGATATCGCCAACTGGATGATCCCGGGAAAGATGATCAAAGGCATGGGCGGCGCAATGGATCTCGTCGCGGGCGTGAAGAAGATCATTGTTGTGATGGATCATTGTGCAAAGGACGGCAGTCCCAAATTTATCCCGGAATGCACATTGCCGCTAACTGGCACGAATGTGGTTGATATGGTCATTACCGATCTATGCGTTTTCGTGCGCAAAGATCATGACAGCCCGTTTGAATTGATCGAACTAGCGCCCGATGTTTCAGCTGAGGAAGTCGCCGAAAAAACTACAGGGGCCTATATTTAAGTTTCAGGCCCAATCTTTTTGATCCCCATTATCATCAGTTTCTATTTTTTATAATATGCCCCAAGTACATGCTCGTCGATCCGCGGCTTATTGCGATGTTCGATAAGGGCTTGATTTATGGTCGCGTAAAGCACATCAGATTTATGTCCAAAATGGATGTAAAATCTATTAATGATAAAATACGGGGCCGGAATGACAGAAATAGACAATAAAATGGATGAAACATTAATCGCTTTGACGTCACAGATCGTAGTGGCGCACCTGAATAATAATAGCGTAGCGGTTTCTGACTTACCTTTGCTCATCAATAGTGTGCATAGTGCGATGGCGGGATTAACCGGTGAAGCGGGGCCGTCAAAGACAAAGCAAGAGCCCGCTGTGCCCATTAAGGACTCGATCCAGCCTGACCATATTGTATGCCTTGAAGACGGCAAGAAGTTTAAGATGCTCAAACGCCATCTCATGACAAGCTATAATATGACGCCCGAAGAATATCGTGCGAAATGGGGGCTTTCACCGGACTATCCAATGGTTTCCTCAAACTATTCCAAAGTGCGTAGCGGCCTGGCCACAAAAATAGGCTTGGGCAGGAAATAGAGCGCTGCTCTTGCCCATGATTTGAGGGCGGCGACGCATATTCGAACAGAGTGAAAAGTGGCGAGCGTTTCGGTGGCCACTTTTTTGCCTTCACTGCCTGCGCTTTCGACCGACAGCATAGCGCTACATATCGGGCAACCTAAGCCGCAGTAGCGTTGCAACAGAGCAACAATGATAACAGTTCCAGGGTTGATAAGCCGCGAAATCGAACAATGTCCTGTCCGCAGGTGCAATCGCGCAGCTTTGCCCGAAAACCAAAAACGGCCGACCAAAAATCCCCAGAAAACTTGGAATGTTTTTACATTTATTCAAATATATAAATATAATATCTTATAGTTTCAATTATAATTTACATTAATGTAAATATGTCGCCTTATTATAGATTTATACGGTTATTTTTTTGATCATTTTTTAACTTTATTGATAAATGAATGTCGATATTATATCGTTACCCCTGTAACTAAACAGGGAGCCTCCCCCATGCGACCCATTTTTAGAAAGAAAACGGCACGTCAATTTTTCGCTTCAGCAGCGGTAGTAGCGCTCGCAATTTCTGCAACAAATGCCAACGCTCAGGACAGTAATGAGGATGCGGCGTCGGCGGAACAAAGTGAATCTGATGACGGAAACTCCACTATCATTGTAACCGGAACGCGCATTCAAAATCCCAATGTGTCTTCGCCCGTGCCGATCACCAGCGTAGAGATTGAAGATCTTGTTGCCACGGGTAATGTATCCTTGGGCGATGCGCTGAACGAGCTCCCGGCCCTGCGCTCTACTTTTAGCCAAGGCAATTCCACGCGCTTCATCGGTACGGCAGGTCTTAATCTGCTTGATCTCCGTGGCCTCGGTTCACTCAGAACGCTCGTTCTGGTCAATGGCCGTCGCCACGTTACGTCTTTGCCCGGGGACTTCCGGGTAGATGTGAATACCATCCCGACGGATTTGGTCGAACGTGTTGATGTTGTGACGGGTGGCAATTCCGCCATATATGGCGCCGACGCCGTCGCCGGCGTTGTGAACTTTGTTTTGAAGCGCGATTTTGAAGGCATTCGGTTTCGCGGGCAAAGCGGTATTTCCGATGAAGGCGATCGGGCCTCCTCCTTCGCCAGTTTAACCCTTGGTCAGAATTTCGATGAGGGGCGTGGCAATGTCGCGATCGCCTTGGAATATGCCAATTCTGACCAGCTGTTCAACACGCAACGCGACAATATCACCGGGGCATTTTCTGGGCGTAATCAATTTCAGATAGTAGAGAATAGAATCGGGGAACCCAGCACCGGTAATGGCATTCCCGACCGGGCCTTTATCCGCGGTATTCGCAATAATAATATTTCAGACGGTGGCCTCTATACCTCTTCCTGTCCTACGGCCGTGCCGGCTGGCGATCCCAGTTTTGCAGAGGTCAACAGGCGTAGAGCTGTCAATTGTAACGGGCTATTGGGTGCCAATGGGGCTGAGCTCGGGCGCACCTTTGTCTTTAATGACAACGGCCGGCTGATTGCTAATCCGATTACCACCGACTTGCGGCCATTTGGTTCCAATAATGCGGTAGGTGGCCTTGGCTCAACGCTGAATAATACGGGCCTTTTGTTGGCGGGACTGGAGCGCTATGCCGTTAATGTCCTGGCGAGCTATGAGATTTCCGAAGCATTTCGGCCCTTTATCGAGGCCAAATATGTCCGGATTGATGCCATTCAAGAAGGGCAAGCCACTTTTTTCAACAATAGCTTCAGTATCGATAACCCGTTCTTGAGCGCTGAAGATCGGGCACTTCTCGTGTCCAGCTTGCCGGACGGACAAACGACGTTCAACGCCTTTCGCTTTGATACCGATTTTGGCGGACGGGGTGAAGATCACCGACGCGAAACATATCGCATCGTCGCGGGTATTGATGGAATTTTTAACGACGATTGGAAATATGAGGTCGCCTTCAACTATGGCCGTCTCGAGACTTTTTACGAAACCAAAGGCAATATCCGGCTGGCCGAATTTTCCAATGCGATCAATGCGGTTCGCGACGGCAGCGGTAATATTGTATGCGGGATAAATGCTGATGCGGATCCGACGAATGATGATCCTGCATGTGCCCCTGCCAATCTATTCGGGATCAATAATAGTTCTCAAGCCGCACGCGACTATTTTCTCTTTACCTCCTCACGGGATGAAAAGGCCGAGCAATATAGCGTAACGGCCTATGTCGCGGGTGACTCGTCGCAATTATTTGAATTGCCTGGGGGACCGATCGGTTTCGTTATCGGAGGCGAATATCGGCGAGATACCGCTTTTTCTGCGTTTGACGATGTAACCGCTAGCGGCGCAACTTTCCTGAATGCTATTGCGGACTTTGATCCACCGGCAGCCGAAGTATGGGAGGCCTATGGAGAGATTAACTTCCCGGTATTGGCCAATCTTCCCTTCGCAGAAGAACTATCGTTTCAAGCGGCAGGCCGGGTATCGGATTACAATAGTGCGGTCGGTACCGTGTTTGCCTATAATCTGTCGGGCACCTATGCGCCGGTCAGTGATTTTCGCATGCGCGTCGGCTATGCGGAATCGGTTCGCGCACCGACATTGTCTGATCAGTTTGATACCGGATCCCAGACGTTCACCTTTTTAACCGACCCTTGCAGTGCGGATAATATTGAAAACAACCCAAACCGCAGGGCCAATTGTCTCGCCGATCCCAATGTACCTGCCACAAATCCTGATGGCGTGACCCCTTTTACCAATATTGCTGGCTCATCCATTCGCGGGATAAATGCCGGTAACCCTGATATTAAAGAGGAAAATGGTCAGAGTTTAACCATTGGTGCGGTATTCCAACCAAGCTTCATCCCCGGCCTCACCATTGCTGTCGATTATTATGACATCACGGTCAAAGACGTTATTTTCACGTTGAACGGCCAAACGATCATAGATCAGTGTTACGACAATCCCGGAGGAATCGACAATCCCTTCTGCGCGGCCATATCCCGCCGACCCGATGGCACTTTTGCAGGTCAGTCTGACCGTACCTTAGACGGCAACACCATATCCTTGCCGGTCATTGGCGACTCCTTTCGCGCTGGACCATTTAACTTTGCGCGATTGGAAACCTCTGGCATTGATTTCGACATGAACTACCGGACCGAGATTTTCGATGGTGTTCAACTGGATGCCCGCTGGTTGCTAAGTTATCTGATTGATCGCACACAATTTACCGACATTACCCAGCCCGATTTTGCGGACCGTTTAAAAAGCGAATTGGGTGACCCCGCATGGACCAGTTCATTTCGTTTAGGGCTGGATTTTGGTGCCTTCGATTTCTCGTACGACTTGCGCTATATTGGTAAGCAGACAATCGCCGTGGATTATGAAGACCAAAACTCCTTTAATGGAGAACCTCCGCGCGATCCGGATGCCTTTCCCCAAATTTTCTACCCCGATGTCTTTTATCATGACATCCGGCTTGGCCTGGACGTTGACGAACGCTTCCGCTTTTATGGCGGCGTAGACAACCTCTTTGATCGGCTTCCACCCTTTGGTCTTGACGGCACGGGTCAGGGCGATGGCATTTTCACCAGTACGGGGCGTTTTTTCTACGCCGGTGTCGAGGTGAATTTCTAGATAGAAACCGCCTTCGGCTACTGCTTGTTTGAAACGGTTTCACCTTGACCAAGCAAGGCACTATTCGGCGACAAGATAAAATAACAAAACCGATTCCGGTGGCGCGACCGGCAGTTGCATTCCTGATTTGGAAAGCGCCTCGGCCGAAACGGTTCGTCCGGCACCAGTCAAATCTAGCGCGTCCACAATGGACGGTGATTTCTCACTGGACCAGTTTTCCGGCCAGATTTGGCGTATCTGGTAAGAGGCTGCTAAATCCAGCCCGGTAAAACGCAACCGACCGGGAAGTGCTGGGATGTGGCCGCTCAAATAAGCGACAGAATAGAGCGCCTCGGACTGGTCTGGCGCCACAACCCCGACAATGTTAAGATATTCTGGTCCTTCGATCCGGTAAAAATCACCACCGTGCAAAAGGTCTCGGTGCGTTTTATGTAGCGCAATCGCAGTCTTTAGTTCCGCCAACTCTGAATCTGCTTCCTCCAGCAGATTCAACTCCAGCCCCATATGCCCCATCAAGGCCGTGCCGGCCCGCATAGCCATCGACAAAGTCCGCCCGGTGATATGGCAATGCCGCGGCCCGACATGAGCCCCCATAACATTGAGCGGCAGGAAATGAGAGACACCGCGCTGGATAGTCTGACGGTCGACCGCGTCGTTGCTGTCGGAGGTCCAGACCCTGTCCGCTCGCGCTAACATTCCAAAATCAGCGCGACCGCCGCCAGAAGAGCAACTTTCAAATTCAACATCAGGGTGCGCGCTGCGCAAACGGTCAATCAAGGCCCAGAGCGCGATCACATGCGCGTGCGCTCTGGCAAAACCGCGATCATTGCCGGGATGATTAAGGTCGCGGTTCATATCCCATTTTATGTAGCCGATAGCGTGATCGGACAATATCGCGCTGATCCGGTCGAAAAGATGGTCAGCGACTTCTGGCTTGGAGATATCCAGTACATATTGATTGCGAAATGCGATTTGTTCGACACCATCCAGGCCTAAAATCCAATCTGGATGGTCGCGGAACAAATCACTGTCGGGATTGACCATTTCCGGTTCGAACCAAATACCCATTTCCATGCCCAAGCCGGTGACATGGTCAATGAGCGGCTTCAGACCATCTGGATAGACGGCGTCGGAGACATACCAATCGCCCAATCCAGCGCGATCATTGCGCCGCGCGCCGAACCAGCCATCATCCAGTACGAAACGCTCCACGCCGATATCGGCGGCGCGCGCGGCCAAAGCCTTTAATCGGTCCAGATCATGGTCGAAATAGACCGCTTCCCAGCTGTTATAATGCACGGGCCGCGCCTTGGATCTTGTCGATGGGCGTAGTAATTTGTGGCGGACATGATCATGAAATTTCCGGCTCAGGGATGACAGGCCCGATGATGCGTAAGCGCCGACTATTGACGGACTTTCAAAGCTTTCTCCCGCTGCCAATCTGATTTCGCCGGGAAACAATAATGCGCCCATGGACGCGAAAGCACGCCCATCACCATTGGTATCGACACGCATCCGGCTGTTGCCGCTCCACGCCAAGTGCAAGCCATAGGCCTCGCCCATCTGCTCAGTCGTACTGTCTTCACAAAGGATAAGTCCGGGAAAACAGTCATGGGAGGTTCGACCCCTCCGATTTTCCCGCAGATAGGAACCGGTAAAGCGGCTGACCCGTTCCATCTGGAATTCGCGGGCCCAGCGACCGGAAAATCCGATGATGTCGGTCATATGTGCTGGCATCGGCAAGCAGATTGTTGCCATGTCCACCAGATCGAGCGTTTGATCGCCCTGATTAGTGAGGGTCGATGAAAAAGTCAGCAGTCCGGTTTTATCATCGACGCCAATATCATAGCGCAGAGCGATATTGGTTCGTTCATCGAGGCAGCTGATGCGACAACCAGTAGATGTCTGGTCCACTTGCGTCACCACAAACCGGCTGCCCCAATCCCGCCCCTCGCGATGCGCGGAAAAGCCCGTGGGTCCGGTATAACCGATACCCGGTTCCATCGCCAAAGACGGCTGAATAATGCTGTCTTCTATCCCATGTGCGCTTTGCCGTGTGTTCAGCAACGTGAGCTGCTCGCTCGGCGTGTCGCTCGCCAGCCGCGCGCCCCAATACACGACAAAAGGCGGCTCATTTCGGGCGCAGGAGAGAATGAACGACATATCCCCTGCGTCAACACGGAGCATGTCATCACGACTGTCGATTTGCATTTCTCCGGACATATTCTGCTCGTAATCGATTTTTATATTTTGCAATAACGAAAACCGTTCTGGCATGGGCCGCCAAAAAATACTATTAATAGTATGAACCGGGAGAGTTTGAACATGAATAGTGGGGGAGTGTCGACGGTCCAGATCGGCGTGTTTTTGGGAATCATGATATTTCTGGGCTTGTTCACTTATTTAAAAGTGCGCGGCAAAGGGGCTGGCCGCGACGGTTCGGCCAAGGATGTTTTCCTCGCTGGCGGCGGCCTGAGCTGGTTCTTCATTGCCGGCGCGATAACCCTTACGAACCTCTCTACCGATCAACTTGTCGGTATGAATGGCAATCAAATGTTACTGCTCGCCTGGTGGGAGCTTTCCGCCATTGTAGGCCTGTCGATATTGGCTTTTGTGTTTGTGCCCATTTATTATCGCAACAATTGTACGACGGTCACCGAACTGCTCGAAAAACGCTATAAGAAGCGCAATATCCGCACGACCATTTCTGCCCTGTTCCTGATCGGCAATGTCGTCATCTATCTGCCCGCCGTGATTTATAGCGGCGCGTTGTTCATGCAGTCCTTATTTGGTGTCACGATTCCGTTGATATTGATCGCAGCTGTTTTCGCCGTGGTCGGCGCCGCTTACGCCATATTGGGTGGTCTGCGCGCTGTAGCCGTGCTCGACACATATAGCGGCGTTGGTATTTTGGGACTGGCCCTCGTGGTCGTTTTCCTCGCGTTGCAAGCGGTGAATTTCGATATTGTTACTGATGTACCGCCCGAGCGGATCACGATGATTGGATCGCAAGACTCGCCCATTCCTTTCCATACGCTGTTCACTGGCATGTTGTTCATCCAGATTTTCTATTGGAGTACCAATCAGAATATTACGCAAAAAGCGCTCGCTGCGCCCACGGTTCGCGAAGCACAAAAAGGCGTGATGGCAGCAGCAGCGATCCGGTTTCTCATCATTCCGGCCATTGTCGTTGTGCCGGGCGTCGTGGCTTACAAGCTGTTCGGTGATGTCGGCGACCGGGCCTATGGCATGCTGGTTGCGCAAGTCTTGCCGAGCTGGACCAGCGGGCTGTTTGCCGCGATGATCGCAGCAGCAGTGCTCACCACCTTTTCCGCCGTGCTCAACGCGACGACCACATTGTACACGATCGATTTTCACCGGCAATATATCAATCCCGAAGCCAATGCCGGACGGATCAACCGGATCGTTGGCATTGGCGCTTCGTTGGTCGCGATCATGCTGGTGCCTCTATTTGCCAGTGCGGAGAGCATTATCAATTTGCTGCAAGAGCTGAATGGATTGCTTTCCATGCCGATCTTGTCGACCTTTATCGTCGGCTTATTATTCCGCCATGTCGACGCGCGCGCGGCGATAGCGGGACTGCTCTGGGGCTTCGCGCTTTATGCCTTCCACAATTTTGTCCTCTACAAACCCGGCCTGATTTATGAGGGCGAGACATTTTATCAGCATATCGGGATTCCATGGCTGCATTATATTGATGTCATGGTTGTGGTGTTGCTCACTTCGGTGATATTCGCGCTCGCTGTAAACCGTTTGATTTTCGGCAACCGCGCAGTCTTTATCTTCAGCAATGAAGGCAAGGCACAACGCGCTGCTGAAGCGACATAACCGCCAACTCCTCTAAAGGGCTGAGCCATGACAGACTTAATCGACGCGTTTGACCGCCAGCTTTCCGCCATGCCGGTGGTCGCTATATTGCGCGGCGTTCGGCCAGATGAGATTGAAGCGGTGGGCGAGGCCGTCATCGCCGCCGGTATCACCATATTGGAAGTGCCGCTCAATTCACCTGATCCTTTTGCGTCCATCGAAATCATGGCGCGCTGTTTTACCGGCCGCGCCATCGTCGGAGCCGGGACCGTCCTGAACGCGGCCGATGTCACGCGGTGCAAAGACGTTGGCAGTCAGTTGATCGTATCGCCCAATATGCAGGTAGAAGTTATCAAAGCGACGGTCGCTGGCGGCATGATTTCAGCACCAGGTTGCCTCACGCCCAGTGAAGCCTTTAACGCGCTGGATGCCGGGGCCCATGCTGTAAAACTATTCCCGGGCGAACTTGTTTCACCAGCAGCGGTCAAAGCCATGCGGGCCGTGCTTCCGGCCAACGCGAAATTGCTCGTGGTTGGCGGGGTGACGACCGATAATTTGTCCGCTTATCGCGATGCCGGGGCAACCGGATTTGGTGTCGGGGGGTCAATTTACCGCGCGGGCAATAGCGCTGATACCGTCGGGGCCAATGCAAAGGCCTTTGCCGACATGCTCCGCTAACTGCCTATCTAACAGGGTTAAATTTCATCCAAAGCAGGCACCTTGCCGCGCAATAGCTGCTGGGCCTCCATAATCAGATTTTGCATCGCCTTTTTTGCCGCTTCACCATCGCCTGCCCTGATCGCATCTGCTATTTTGGCATGATCGGCCACGCTGGCCCCCGCGACTCCCTTGGACCGGTTGGTCACGCGGATGGAGATATTGAGAGCGACATCAACGGTATGGCGCATGTTGACATAAAAGCGATTACCGCTCGCGTGCAAAATGGCGACATGAAATTCGATATCTGCGGCCAAGGGATCATCTTCACCATTTTTTGCGGCTTTCATCCGGTCGAGCGCCAAATAAATTTTCTCTATCGCCGCTTGCTCGCCGCGCTCTGCTGCCAGCATCGCCGCCATCGGCTCGATCGCTAACCGAAATTCCATAAACTCACGGATTAATGGTACCGTATTGCCCTTTACGTGCAGAAACCAATCCAGCACATCGGAGTCCGACAGGTTCCAGTTTTCTTCCTTCTGGACGATGCTACCGACACTGGCACGGGACGTGACCAGGCCTTTGGCCGTCAGCGCTTTTACCGCTTCGCGCATGACCGTGCGGCTCGCATCAAAAGTAGAGCACAGATCATTAATCTGGAACACGGAACCAGCTGCATATTCTCCAGACACAATCGACCGGCCAAGCGATGTCGCGACATGATCGGTCAGATTTCCTTTTGGCGGTCGTCCCACGATTTAGATTCCTCACTCCTGAGACCTTATCTTTGCGGACCATAGGGGCCGGTTGCAAGTGTCATTTATACCTTAAGTGATAGCAGCCATGGTCAGGCGGTCTTGCAAATCACCTCAGCTATGCCTTTGATATCAATCTGATAAGCGAACAACCCGCCCGCCAGCGGTTGTTTGAGAAGCTGCGCTTCACTTAAATCGACGCGCGCTGTCGTGACGAATAATATATCAGAATCGGGCCCGCCTATGGCGACGCAACTGGGCTGACTAACTGGCAATTTTATGCGCCGTTCTACGCTGCCGTCGGGCCGGTATCTCACGACCTCTCCCGCGCCCCATTGCGCGTTCCACACATGGTCTTCGCTGTCGATACAGCTGCCATCAGGATGCACAGCTTTGTCGGTTTGCGCGAATATGACGGGATCGCCAACCGGGCCGCTGTGGGGATCAAAAGCATAGCGCCAAATGGTGTTTTGCGGCGAATCAGCAAAATATATCGTGCCGCCATCTCTGCTCCAGCACAGGCTGTTGGGTATCTTGAAACCCGACAGAGTGGCCGTCGCGTGAGCAGCCCCATCATGGCGCCATAAGGTGCCCCACGGCTGATCACCCATCGGATCCTGTTCCGCCATGGTCGCGGCCCAGAAATGCCCCTGACGATCCACCCGCCCGTCATTCATCCGCAAATGTTTGTGTTCGGCCGATACCGGCGCCATCAGTTCAAATTGATTTTCAGAGGGTGTGAAGCGCGCAAAGCCACTTTCAAAAGCCCCCAAATAGGTCCCTGCTCTGTTCGTAAGAGCAAAACTGCCCAAACGTTCGGGCAGGAGGAAGCTTTGCGGTTCACCATCCGGGAAATCCCATCTCCAGAATAAGGACGATTCAATATCCGTCCACAGCACCACAGATTCACGTGCATCCCAAAGCACGCATTCGCCGAGCCGGTTTTTAACGTCGAGCGTTTTTATGGGCGCGATATTCATAGTCATGCAAATATGTCCCGATAGGCTTTGGTTAAGCCGGCAAGGCTCGCGGATTGCCCCTCTATTTGCCTCGACTTTTTACCCGTCATTTCGAGCGCAGCCGCATAAAGAGCGGTCAGGCTCGGCGAGCCGGTCAGCCCCACTGTTTCAACACCATCATAGACGGCAAGTGCTGAACGGATTTCGGCCCCGACGACCAGTCCAGCCAAATAGGAATCGGCATCTTGTGCAGCCAGATCGCTAGCCACTTGCCGGCTGCGCACCGTAAAAAGCAAAGACTCCAGCCCGAACGCATCGGCGGATGCGGTTTTTACGCCATCTAAAAATGCCGAACCAACAACAGCGGCTGGCGATCGCCGCGACTTGAGCAATATGCTGTGCTTGCCGATCAATTCCAGAAGCTCGCCTGTTTGTGCGGTATGGAACTGCTCGATAGTGCCGCCGGAGACACGCACCCATTTTGAATGGGTGCCGGGCAGACATAGCAATCCATCCTCCGCCATGCCCAATATCTGTGTCTCCTCGCCGCGCATAAGATCGGGCAGGCCATCGCCTTGACGTTTGGTTTTGACGCCGGGAAGAATCGCAAATTGGGTCCCGCGCGCTTCGAACCGGTTTGCTGCCGACAGAATCGCTTCGCTTGCAACTGGCGTTTCCACATAGGCCGTTTCGCGCCAGCCAATATTTGATCCGACCATGCCTGCCATCAAAACCGGCAACCCGGGAGTCGCTACAATCCAGTCGTTAATCGCTTCAAAACAAGCCGCTTCAATAGCATGTGCGCCATCAATTTTCGCAATGCCGGCGCCTTGTTTTTCCGCCAGCATTGTGCCGGTTTTGTCCATCAGAGCAAAGCGGGCATTGCTGGTGCCCCAGTCGATCGCGATAAAGGCGGGCTGCGCCATGGCTTTAGTGGGACTCGCGCGTCACGGTGGCGCCGCTTTTGCCGACGAGGAAATCAAGATCGCAACCTTTGTCGGCTTGCTCGACATGCGCCACATGCAAATGGACATAGCCGCGCTCGCTATTGGGCGGCGTGGGCGGCGGCGCCAAGGCGGCTTTGCGCCTTTCCAGCTCGGCCTCATCAACCAGCAAAGACAGCGCCCGCCCCGGCCCGTCGAGTTTGATCATATCTCCGTTTTGCACCAAGGCCAGCGGACCGCCGAGATGCGATTCAGGGGATATATGCAAGACAACCGTACCATAGGCGGTTCCGCTCATCCGCGCGTCCGATAACCGCACCATGTCGCGCACACCCGCTTGCAGCAATTTCTTGGGCAGCGGCATGTTGCCGACTTCCGGCATGCCGGGATAGCCTTTGGGACCGCATTGTTTGAGCACCATGACCGAGTCGGCGGTAACCTCCAGATCAGGATCATCCACCCGCGCTTTGAAATCCTCAATCGATTCAAACACCACAGCAGGGCCTTCGTGGGTCAGCAGTTCCGGCGTGGCGGCATTGGGCTTGATGATCGCGCCACCCGGGCACAGGTTGCCGCGCAACACCCAAGTACCTGATGAGCTTTGCACCGGGTTGTCGAGCGGACGGATCACATCATCATTGAAACATTCCCCTGCCGCCGCAATCTCACCGACCGAGCGGCCGCTAACCGTTGGCGCATCGCTGCGCAAATGGCCTTCGATGCGGTTCATGATCGCCGGCATTCCGCCCGCATAATCGAAATCTTCCATCAGATATTGCCCCGATGGCAACAAGTTGGCGAGCAAAGGGACATCGCGTGACAGCTGGTCAAAATCTTCCAGCTGCAAGTCAATGCCGCAACGTCCGGCAAGCGCCAGCAGATGGACGACCGCATTGGTCGAACCGCCAACAGCCGCGTGGACCAATATCGCGTTTTCAAAAGCCGCGCGGCTCAAATAGGTGGACAGTGGTTTGTCCTCTTCGACCAGCGCGACAATCCGGCGCCCTGATTCATGGGCCATCGTCCGGCGGCGGGCATCGACGGCGGGGATCGAGGCATTGCCCGGCAAGGCAACGCCCAAAGCCTCACTCAGGCTGCCAATGGTCGAGGCCGTTCCCATCGTATTACAAACGCCGGCACTGCGCGACATGGCCGCTTCGGCGCTAAAAAATGTCTCTTCGCTAATCTCGCCTGCGCGCGCTGCCTCGCTCAAACGCCAGACATCCGTGCCAGACCCAATGGTTTCGCCGCGAAACTTGCCGCTGAGCATGGGCCCCGAAGAAACAACAATAGCCGGCAAATCAACCGATGCCGCGCCCATTAGCTGACCCGGTGTTGTCTTGTCACACCCGCCCAAGAGGACCACGCCATCCATCGCATAACCGCGCAGTGCTTCTTCGACATCCATCGCCAGCAGGTTGCGGAACAGCATCGCGGTGGGCCGCATCTGGGTTTCACCCAAAGAGGATACGGGAAATTCAACCGGCACGCCGCCTGCTTGCCAGACGCCGCGTTTCACATGCTCTGCCAAGATACGCAGATGGGCGTTGCAAGGAGTCAGTTCCGACCATGTATTGCACAGACCGATAATCGGACGGCCGTCAAAACTGTCGTCGGGAAGCCCTTGGCTTTTCATCCAGCTGCGATGAATGAAACCATCCCTGTCGCGCTTACCATAGACAGCGGCGCTTCTGCGGGCCTTTTTATCGCTCACCTATTTTCCCATCCCGGTTGCTATGCCATCGGCAAAGCTTGACAAAAGCGACGCCAGATAGTCATTCACATGATCATATTGATATGACTTATGCAAGCCGAATGTCCGGCTGACACCTAGGGTTAGTGATACTATGAGCAATAAGCGCATCGCGATCATGGGTTATGGCAAAATCGCAAAAGACCAACATGTCCCCGCCATTGCGAAAACCAAGGATGCTGAACTGGTCGCCATTGTCAGCAGTCGCGGCGAATCCCCGGAAGGCATTCCGGTCTTTGCCTCTCTGCAAGAGCTGGCGCAAAGTAATGTCAAAGTGGATGCTATTGCCCTTTGCACGCCCCCGAAAGGCCGCGCTGAAATCGCACGGGAAGCGATGAGCGAGGGCTGGCACGTCTTGCTTGAAAAACCACCCGGCGCAACTGTCATGGAAGTCGAACAGCTATCCAAATACGCAGAATCAACCGACCGCACGCTTTTTGCGACATGGCATGCACAATATAATGAAGCGGTCGACAAAGCCGCTGCGTTACTCGCTAACCAAGACATCATATCCTTTATGATCAGCTGGCGGGAAAATGTCCGCAAATGGCATCCTGGGCAGACCTGGATTTGGGAAGCAGGCGGTTTCGGTGTCTTTGACCCGGGCATTAACGCGCTATCCATCGCTACCAAAATCCTACCGGTGGATTTTCATGTCGATGAGGCGAACCTGTTTGTAGCAGAGAACCATCAGGCTCCAATCGCGGCTGATATCAAATTCTCAGGTGGCTTTGCAGAAGAGGCGCGTGCCAATTTCGATTTTCGCACCACCAGCGATGAAATCTGGACGATATCAATACAAACCAGAACCAATTTGCTCGATTTAGAACAAGGCGGCAGCCTGCTCAAGATTGACGGAAAGACGGTTGTGCAGCAGCAAGAAAATGACGAATATCCCATGATTTACGCCAAATTTGTTGATCTGATGGATGTAGGGCAATCCCATGTTGATCTCGCGCCGCTGAAACTCACGGCGGATGCCTTAATGATCGGCCAACGCCATAGCGTCGCGCCGTTTCTAGACTAAGCTGTCGATCGAAGACTTATTGCCTATGGAGATACGACCTGCCATAGTGACCTATCTAGCTAATACAGGCCAGCGAATATAGGGGTGCAGTGATTATCAAACGGGCTCTCGCATGGATGCGTCTTCATCCAGTTATTTCCGGCCTGATCGCCCTTGTTATCATAGCGATCCTTTACAAGGTCCTGGTTCCATCGCCAGCAACATATGAATATGTCACGGAACCAGCCAGCCGCGGGGAAGTGGCTCGCGTCGTGTCTGCCAGCGGTAAATTGCGCGCGCTCAATACCATCAATGTCGGCTCGGAGATTTCCGGACAGGTGACTGACGTCTATGTCGATTTCAACTCGCCGGTTACCGCCGGTCAAGTGCTGGCCAGAATTGATCCGACACGCATACAGGCGCGCGTGTCACAGGCCCGCGCACAAGTAGAATTGTCGCGCGCCAATTTGGCACAAGCCGAAGCATCAATCATCCGCGCCCAAACCGACTTCCAAGTCCAATCTCGAGAATTTAAACGGCAGAAGCAGCTAGCGGAAAAGGGGTTTGTCTCCAAAGCTGGAATTGATCAGGCCCGCAATGCCCTTGCCAATGCCCAGGCCTCCCTGAGCACCGCTAAGGCTCAAGCGCAGAGCGGACGCGCACAGATAGCACAAAGTACGGCGGAATTGTCCTCTGCCCAGCTCGACCTCGATCGCACCCGTATCCTCGCCCCGACCAGTGGTGTCGTGATCAACAAACTGGTCGAGCCCGGCACCACCGTGGCCGCCAGTTTCCAGACGCCCAACCTGTTTGAAATCGCGGCCGACACTAGCCGTATGCAGGTTGAAGCGTCCGTCGACGAAGCTGATATCGGGCAGGTTCGCGTCGATCAACTCGTCCGCTTCACCGTCGACAGCTATCCCGACGATACTTTTGTCGCCAAAGTGGGTCAGATCCGTAAATCGGCAACAGAAGAACAGAATGTCGTCAGCTATCTGGTGATCCTTGATGTCGACAACAAACAAGGCAAATTGCTAACCGGCATGACCGCCAATGTCGAAATAGTGACCGGCACCAAGGCCAATGTGCTCCGCGTTCCTGCGCCCGCCATCCGGTTTCGTCCGCGCAAGGACGACCGGCCTGACGAAGAGGACAAAGACACCGCCAAATCTGCAGACAAAAAAGCAAAAAAAACGCGCAGTGCCACTATCTGGGTAGCCAGCGATGATCCCTATGAACCGGTTCGCCGCACAGTCACTATTGGGCTTGCCGGAGAAGATTTTGTCGAAATCATCAAAGGCGTGAAAGAAAAAGAGAAAGTCCTCGTCCGTTCCAAAAATCTTGAGAATGAAGATGACGAAGACGAGGATGAATTTGCCCGCGGGAATACATAAGATAATGGCCCTGGTTGAAACACAGGATCTGGTTAAAAATTACGAGCTGGGTGGTGAAACGGTTCGCGCTGTCGATGGCGTATCACTGTCCATTGACCGCGGCGAATATGTTGCGATCATGGGCGCCAGCGGCTCGGGCAAATCGACTTTCATGAACATGATCGGCTGTCTCGACATACCCACATCGGGCGATGTGCGGATTGACGGCATAGCGACCAGCGACCGGGACGGCGACGCGCTGGCTGAGCTGCGCAACCAGAAAATCGGCTTCGTGTTTCAACAGTTCAACCTGCTCGCGCGTACCACCGCGCTCGATAATGTTGCGGTACCACTTATCTATGCCGGGCTAGGCGGGGATGAACGCCGAGCGAAGGCACAGGCCAAGCTGCAAGAAATGGGCCTTGGCGACCGGCTCGATCATAGCCCCGCCAAATTATCGGGCGGTCAGCAACAACGGGTCGCGATCGCCCGGGCGCTGGTCACGGAACCGGTGATCTTGTTGGCCGATGAACCCACAGGCGCGCTCGACAGCAAAACATCCGAAGACATTATGCAGATTTTCCAGACGCTCAATGATCAGGGCATCACCATCATTGTTGTTACCCATGAGGCGGAAATTGCAAACCATGCCAAACGGCGGATCGAATTTCGCGACGGCAAAGTGATCGAGGATATCGCCGTCACAAAACGCCGGAAGGTTAAACCATGATCGGCAATCTGGGACAGAAAGCCGCTGGCTGGGTCGTCAACGTGGCCATTGCGATGACCGCGTTGCGGACCAATTTGATGCGTTCGATATTGACGACCTTGGGCGTGATGATTGGCGTGTTTGCGGTGACGCTAGCGGTTGCGGTGGGATCCGGCGCGCAAGTGTCGGTGATGCAATCGATCAACGCGCTAGGCTCCAACATGGCGCTGGTCTTTCCACAACCGGATACTGGTGAAGGTGGCCGGCGCTCCTTTGATCGCGGCCGGCTAACTATGCGAGACGCACGCGCAATCGAAAAACAGATTAGCGGCATTTCCGATATAGCGCCGCAATTGCGGTCCAATATCCAGCTGGTCGTTGCAGGGCGCAATGCGTCCACAAACGCTATCGGCGCAACACCAGGCTATGGCAAAGTGTCCAATCTTGTCGCCGAATCGGGCCGTTTCATAACCGAGGCCGACGTCCGCTCCGCCGCGCGGGTCGTGGTGCTGGGCCCTACGGTCGCGCGAAAATTATTCGGCGATTTTGATCCCGTCGGTGAAACGATCCGGATCAACCGCGCGCCATTTAGTGTCATTGGGATTACCGAGTCCAAAGGATCAAGCTTTGGCAATGATAATGACGACATTGCGCTAATGCCAATCAGCACGATGCGACAACGCTTTTCGGGCGACACACTGGCCGGGCCCGATGATTTGCAAATGTTATTTGTCGGCTTTGAAGACGGCGTATCGCTGCCGCAGGCCAAACGAGAAATGACCAGATTGCTACGCGAACGCTATCGGGTGCGCGGCAAGGATATTAACCCCTTCACCATCCGCACAACCGAAGAATTTATGAAGGAATCGGCCCAAGTGACCGGCATATTTCAGATTGTGCTCGTTGCGATTGCATCCATATCGCTGTTGGTCGGGGGCATCGGGATCATGAATATCATGTTGGTCAGCGTCACCGAACGCACCCGCGAAATCGGTCTGCGCATGGCGCTGGGCGCCAAACGCAGCGATATCCGTAACCAGTTTCTGGTCGAGGCCGCGGTTCTCTGTGTCATTGGCGGAGCAATGGGATTGATATTCGCCATTGCCGCCGGAACCGCACTTACCGTCTATGCCGATTTCCCCGTCCCCATCGGGGTCGGAGTCGGCATTGGCGCCATTATATTCTCGGCCTTTATTGGCCTATTATTCGGCGGCTATCCAGCCGTCCGCGCGTCACGCCTATCGCCGATTGAGGCCCTGCGCAGCGAATAGCTAGCGCCAGCAATTCCACTCTTTAACTGTCCGCACAGGAATGATATAAAGGCCGAGCCGGCAACTGGCGCGATAGGGTGGGATACCACCGGGGAGCGGGCGCATCTGGAACGATGTCAATTTTCAGTCGGGCGCCTGGGCATTTCTTGAACCAAAGGAGACATGCTCATGACAGACACACCTCAAAATATACCAGCGCCTTTTCACATTGTCTTTCTGTTGTTCGATGGCATTACGCAGCTCGATTTTACCGGACCGGCGCAATTTCTGGCGCGCATGCCGGGTGCGGTCGTGCATACAGCGGCAAAGGCGGTGCAGCCTATTCAGACCGATAGCGGCTTTGCGATGCTACCGAGCACGGACCTTTCCGGTTGTCCGCAAGCAGACCTGCTTTGTGTCCCCGGCGGGTTTGGCACGCGGGATGTCATACAGGATAAAAAGACACTGCAATTTCTGCGCGATCAGGCAGCGGGCGCGCAATATGTTACCTCGGTTTGCACCGGATCGCTGGCATTGGGTGCGGCCGGATTGTTGCAAGGCAAACGCGCGACCAGCCATTGGGCCTATACATCGCTGTTGGAAAAATTCGGCGCGACGTATGAACCTGCCCGCGTCGTCCAAGACCGCAATGTCATTACCGCTGGCGGTGTAACGTCCGGGATTGATTTTGCCCTGACCGTGATTGCCGAAATTGCCGGACAGCAATTTGCCGAGGCTGTGCAGCTTGGCCTCGAATATGATCCCCATCCACCATTTGATAGCGGATGTCCCAATGTTGCCGATCCCAAGCTAGTGCAGCTGCTTCATGATCGGACATATGGCGATGTCTTGAAAGAGCTGGAGAAAGTGATCGACGCTAGCTAAACAGGTAGAGGACTTGGGGCTCCGCTTTCGGCAAGGGCATCGCAAGCTCTTCATGGAAAGCCGATATTCTGACCGACGCCGCCAAATCCTCTGCTAAAACAACACCGCGCCGGATTAGTGAAACAAAATTGTTTTTCTTTTCCATGGCCTGTGCCGTCGCCGTGGCGAACGGCTATTATATTCATCCGCTCATTGCCCCGGTTGGTGAAGATTTTGGCGTAAGCGGGACGCTGCTAGGATTGGTGCCAGCGTTTAATCAGATCGCGCTGGCGCTGGGCATATTATTGTTATTGCCACTCGGTGACCGGATCAACAATCGCAAGCTGGTCATTACCTTTGTCGCGGGTCAGTTTCTAGCGCTGCTCGCCATGGCAACAGCACAGGACTTCCGATTGTTCGTGGTCGCGTCCTCGCTGCTCGGCTTTGCGACAATCACTCCTTATTTGCTACCCGCCTATGTCACCAAGCGGGTGCGCCCAGACCGTATCGGGCATGTGACCGGCATCATGTCCGTCGGTATCACCGTCGGCTTGCTGGGCAGCCGCGCTGGCGCTGGCGTGTTGGGGCATTATTTTGGCTGGCGATCGGCCTATTGGGTCGGCACGGCGCTGACCTTGGCATTGCTTATCATCTTGCCGCTGATCATGGAAAAAGACGAAAAGCTGCGTGATGATAGTGAGCCGCAGGAAAGCTATGTCGCGCTAATCGCCTCCCTCTGGCCGATCATCAAAACCATGCCGGACGTGCTGCTCGCGGGATTATTGCAAGCGCTCTCATTTGGCTTTTTTCTCGCCTTATGGCTCGGCATCGGTCTGCATATCACCACCGCGGAAATGGGCTATGGCGTCGACATCGTGGGCTATCTGGCATTACTCGCCGCATCTAATGTTTTTATCGCTCCTTGGTCGGGCCGCTTGGCAGACCGGATTGGCGCGGAGAAAGCACGCGCGCTATTTGCCGTGGCCCAGCTTGTTGGCGCGATCCTCTTGATCTTTGCTGGCCAGAGTATCTGGATCATGATCCTGCCGATCATGTTCAGCAATTTTGGCGGCGCATCCATGGATGTCGCCAACCGCACGATCCTGTTCGGCCGGGCGCCGGAAATCCGCACCCGGTTGATGACCATCTATATTGTCATCATGTTTATCGGCGGCGGCCTATCAAGTTGGCTGGGCACGGCTGCCTATGCTTGGGGCGGTTGGGACGCGATCGTTGCCATCTCGCTGGTCTTTGCCAGTTTGATCATGGGCTTCGCGCTTTGGGGTATGCGGTTAAAGCCTACAGCTTAACGAGCACCTTGCCGATATTGCCGCCGCTGAAGAGCTTGTCATAAGCGGTCAAAACATTGTCGATCCCGTCGGTGACATCAAAGGGCGTATCGATCAACCCTTGATCCAGCCACGCCTTGAGCTGCACGGTCAACCGCTCGCCCTGATCCATGAAGTCGGGGGAGAAAAAGCCTTCGACCCGCAGGCGTTTCATCAATATCTGATCGAAATTATTCGGTCCCTGACCACGCCCGTTACCCTTATATTGAGCCAGCAAACCGCACAAAGCCACGCGCCCATAAAGCGCCATATTGGGCAATACTTCATCCAATATCGGCCCACCGACATTGTCGAAATAAGCGTTGATCCCGCCCTCGACTTTCGCCAGCTCCGCGCCAATATCATCATTTTTATAGTCTATTGCTTTGGTAATGCCGAGTTCACTTTCCAGCCACCGACACTTGTCCGGGCCACCGGCCAGGCCATAGACATTCGCGCCCAATATCTTGGCAATCTGACACGCGAGCACGCCCGTTGCGCCCGCCGCAGCAGAGACCAGCACATTATGCCCGGCCTGCACCCCTGCCGTCTCCTGCAAACCCCATAATGCGGTCCAACCATTAAACCCGAGCACCCCGAAATGCTGTTTAATGTCGCCGACATTCTCATCAACTTTGACCAATCCGGCAAGCTCTGGCTCGATCACGGCATGTTCGGCCCATTGACCAAAGCCGCGCACAAGATCGCCCTTAGCAAACCCGTCGTGGCGGGATGCTGCGATATGACCCAACACCAAGCCGACCATTTTTGTGCCCAGTTCGAGTGGCGGCTGATAGCTATCTTCGCGCTCGGTCATCCACATGCGGGTGCCTGCGTCCATCGAAAGATAGGCAGCCTTAACCAGCACCTGACCGTCGGTCAGTTCCGGCATGGCTTCGGTTTCCAGCGACAGCGCGCTAGCGACATCGTCATTCTCGGGGCGTTTATTCAACTGCCAGAAACGGTTGGTGGTCACTGCTTTTCTCCCCTGTATCGGGGCATAGTCTAGAGCAAATCGCGCCGCTCGATATTATCCTTATTGGCAGGGAGGCTGAACAGCATCCCGTCTTTGCCCATCACCATTTTCCCGCGAAAACCTGCCGTCACATCTTTCAGATAATAGGCTTCCAGAAAGCCTATCGGCACCGCCGGAACGATGTGGGAGAAGACCAGCATTTTCGCTTTGGCAGCCTTAGCCGATTCCACCGCTTGGGCAGGCGTCGCATGATAATCGGGAATATCCGCCATGATTTTTTCAAGCCTCGGCCGCGCCGCTTTTTTCATCGCCGCCTCGGTGATTGCGACCATCTCGGCGTTCAGCACTTCATGCACCAAAATGTCGCAGCCATTGCAGGCCTTCTCAATCGCTGCGCTTCGGACTGTATCGCCGCTAAACACGATGGAGCGACCTTTATAGTCAAAACGATAACCGACCGCTGGCACAACCGGGTCGTGACTGACGACAAAGGCCATGATTTTCAGGCCATCCTGATCATATATAATCTGTTCAGCGTCGTCCGCAGGCAAGGCAAAGGGACGCGCAATCCCACCGATACCGGATGGCCGCATGATGTCTTCACCATGATGTGCCACGCGGTAGCGGGCATCGGCAGCATAAGCGGCATTTATCCCGTCAACTATCGGCGCTACGCCCTCGGGCGCGATAACCGGCAATGGCTCGTCATGGCCGCCGCCCGCCCAGCGCTGCAATAATAGCTCGCCCATGCCGTCAATATGGTCGCTGTGAAAATGGGTCAGCAGCAGCGCTTCGATCCGTCCCGGGCTGAGGCCCATTTCGCCCAGCCGGCGCACCGCTCCGCCGCCTATATCGACGATGAACATTTTGCCGTCGATGATTACTGCGGAACAGGGGCCCGCGCGACTGGGATCCGGCAAGGGCGATCCCGTCCCGCACAAGGCCAGATGCATGCCTTCGGGCAGATCGCCTATCACATCCCGGCTAACCGCGGTTTCCACGGCATTGGCAAAAAGCCGGGCTCCGATTTCCGGACGGAGAAGCCATGTGGCGCTCGCAATGATACCAATTCCGATGGCCAAGCCCCATAGTCGGCGCTTGCTAAAAAATTTGGACTTGCTCATGCATTCCTCCGGTTGCGTTTTATGACCTTAACATTCTACCAGATTGACGGCCAGACCACCCTGCGATGTTTCCTTGTAACGCTCGCTCATATCCAGACCGGTTTTGCGCATGGTTTCAATCACTTCGTCGAGACTGACGCGGTGCGTGCCGTCGCCCATAATCGCCAGTCGCGCCGCCTCTATCGCTTTGACAGCACCAACTGCATTGCGCTCGATACAGGGCACCTGGACCAGTCCGGCAACCGGATCGCAGGTCAGGCCGAGATTATGCTCCATGCCAATTTCGGCGGCATTTTCGACTTGCAGTGGCGTGCCGCCCCAGGCCGCCGTCAAGCCAGCAGCAGCCATTGAGCAGGCGACACCGACTTCGCCCTGACAGCCAACTTCTGCGCCGGAGATGGAGGCATTTTCCTTGAACAGCGAACCGATGGCGGCGGCTGTCAGCAGAAATGTCTCAACACCGGCAACATCGGCCTTGGGTGAAAAGCGTTCGTAAAAACGCAGCACTGAAGGCACGATGCCCGCCGCTCCGTTGGTTGGGGCCGTCACCACTTTGCCGCCCGCTGCGTTTTCTTCATTCACGGCCAAAGCCCAAAGGTTGACCCAATCCAGCACCGTTAGTGGATCAGACAAAGCCCGCTCCTGCCGCTCCATCAACCGGGCATGGATGAGCGGTGCGCGCCGCTTCACGCGCAGACCGCCCGGTAATATGCCGCCCGACTTAATCCCACGATCGATGCAGGCGGACATCGCATCCGATATCTGCCCTATACCGGCACTGATTTCTTTATCTGATTTATCGACACGCTCATTGTTGCGCATGATATCGGCAATACATAGGCCTTTGGTCTTGGCAATTGCCAGTAGATCAGCGCCTGAGCAAAAAGGATGCGGCACATCCCAAAGGCCGCTTTCAGGGTCATTGGCCCCGATCTGGTCCTCATCCAATATCGCGCCGCCGCCGACGGAATAATAGACGCGACTCGCCAACTCTTCCTCGCCGTTAAAGGCGGTAAAGCGCATGGCATTGGAGTGAAAGTCCAGCCGTTTGCGCTGATCAAAAATCAGATCCACATCCTCATCAAAGCCAATGTCGTGCGCGCCGCCCAATCGGATCTGCGCGCTGATTCTGATCTGATCGACCAAGGCATCGGCCGCATCCGGTTCGATATTTTCCGGTATCTGTCCCGACAGCCCCAAAAGGATCGCCCGATCCGTCGCATGGCCCTTCCCGGTCAACGCCAGTGAGCCGAATAATTTCGTTTCGATACGCGTAACCTGATCGAGCAGCGACTGATCGGCGAGCCGCGCCACAAAATTGGCCGCCGCCGACATCGGTCCCATGGTATGGGAACTGGACGGCCCGACGCCGATTTTAAACAGCTCAAATGTGCTAGCGACCATGGCGTGCTTCTCTCCCGATAATTTAGAAATGCTCTACCGCAGGCGGCCGAGCCGGAGCCAATGAAAAAATCGCATCAGACAATCCCCAATATGCGGTGCGCCCTCTGCCTGTTGTTAAGGCGCCTTCATCTTCGTGACCCACTGATCAACCATGGTCTCCAATATGCTCAAAGGCACTGATCCGCCGCCGAGTACCGTGTCATGGAAACCTCTTATGTCGAAATCATCGCCAAGCTCTTTTTCAGCCTTCGTCCGCAGTTCCTGTATTTTCAGCATACCGATCTTGTAGCTGGTCGCCTGACCCGGCATCACCAGATAGCGCCGCACTTCGCTGCGCACGGCTGTTTCGGGAATCGGTGAATTGGCGAGAAAATATGCCACGGCCTTTTCTTCGCTCCAGCCCTTGGTGTGCAGTCCGGTATCCACGACCAACCGGATCGCGCGCCATATTTCCGTCGTGAGCCGGCCAAAGTCGGAATAAGGATCTTCATAGGCTCCCATTTCTTTCGACAATAGTTCTGAATAAAGCGCCCAACCTTCGCCAAAGGCCGGAATGTAACCGCCTTGTGCGCGGAATTTTGGAATGCCAGTCAGTTCCTGCGCAATCGAGCTTTGCATATGATGGCCCGGATTGCCTTCATGATAGGCGATCACTTCCAGACTGTGGATGGGCATGGCACGCATGTCGGACAAATGCGCATAATAGGTGCCGGGGCGCGATCCATCCGGTGTGCCAGAGCGATAATGCTGGGCCGCGCCGTCTTGCTCGCGAAAAGGCTCTACACGCTTCACGACCAGATCGGCCTTTGGCAAGGTTCCGAAAAAGTCAGGCAGGCGGGTTTTTATAAATGCCAGATGCTTTTCAGCCGTATCGATATAATCCTGCGCGCCTTTGTCATCCTCTGAAAAATAGAACTGATCATCTTCGCGCAAGAAGGTGAAGAAGGATTGCAAATCGCCCTTGAAATTCACCTTGTCCTTGATCGCTTCCATCTCGGTGCGGATGCGGGTGACTTCCGACAGGCCAATATTGTGAATCTCTTCGGATGTCAGGGCCGTAGTGGTCTGATTGGCGAGGCGATAATTATAAAAAGCTTCGCCATTGGGCAGCTCGGACACACCAAAGGATGCGGCCTTTGTATTGGGCAGATCCTGCTTGAACCAGGCGATGATCCGATCATAGGATGGTTTTAAAGTTTCGGTGAGCGCCAGCCGTGCTTGCTCTTTCAACTCATCCGCGCGGGCTTGAGAAATTGTGTCAGCCTTCACCAAAGCCGCCAGCTTATCCTCGGTCGCCTCCCATATAGCCGACGGCTTTCCGTCATCAAAAGGCGCGCCGATGGTAATTTTCTGCGATTGCTCAATCACCCCTTCATAGGCAAAGCGGGGTGGACGTGTTTCCGATTTCGCGTTGGCTTGCGCGCGTGCAAGCAACTGATCGAGCGCCCGCGCGCTGCCTTTAAGTCGTTCGATAAAGGCAAGCATATCAGACTCGCTAGCCACCCGGTGTTGGTTGATCAGAAAGGTCGGAAAAAAGGATTGCTGCCCGTTAAATTGATGCAGGATATAATCATTCTGACGGAAGGGCACGCCTGCTTCAAACTGCCCCAGCCGGAACAGCCACATATCCCAGGATATTTTCGCGTCCGGCATTAGCTTCTCATAATCAAAGTCGCGTTTCATCTCTGCCGTCGCATTGCGCATCCACGCGAGCTGGCGGTCCGCGGCTTCAAGCGAAAAATCATCAATCTGATCATAAGCGGTCCTGCGACCCAACAGGGTCTGGCGGATGGGGCTAAACGCGAGCTGTTCTTCAAACTTATTGTCGAACCAGATGTTGAGGCGCTCCGTCTCGGACTCCATCACATTGGCGACCACCGCGTCCTGCACTTGCGCATGTATCGCCGGGGCAACCACCGCAAAACCTGCGAGCGTAGTGGAAGTGATGAGGAGCTTGAGAAATTTTGTCATGCCGTCTGATCCTTATACGAAAAGTTACGTTGGATACGACATGGCACAGTCCGGCCGATTTGCAAACATCGCGACGTCAGCGCCTATTGATGCGCATAAAAAAAGGGCCGGAAGTTTCCTTCCAGCCCCTCTTAATTGGTTCAGCCTTAGCTGAACGGCTTGGCTGTTTAGAAGCCCATGCCGCCCATGCCGCCGCCCATGCCGCCCATGTCAGGCATGCCGCCTGGAGCGCCACCAGCACTGTCGTCTGGCATTTCAGCAACAGCTGCTTCGGTGGTGATCAACAGGCCAGCAACCGATGATGCATCTTGCAATGCAGCGCGGACAACTTTGGTTGGGTCGATCACGCCAGCTTTGACAAGATCTTCATATTCATCGCTAAACGCGTTGAAGCCGAAGTCTTTGCTTTTCTGATCAAGCAATTTGCCAGCGACAACCGCACCGTCAAAACCAGCATTTTCAGCAATCTGACGAACAGGAGCCTGCAGCGCTTTACGAACAACGTCGATGCCGCGGGTCTGGTCTTCATTTTCGCCTTCCAGGCCTTTAAGAGCAGACGTTGCATAAAGAAGAGCCGTTCCGCCGCCAGGGACGATACCTTCTTCAACAGCAGCGCGTGTTGCATGTAATGCATCGTCAACACGGTCTTTCTTCTCTTTCACTTCCATTTCGGTAGCACCGCCCACTTTGATCACGGCAACACCGCCAGCGAGTTTCGCCAGACGTTCTTGCAGTTTTTCTTTGTCATAGTCGGATGTGGTGTTTTCGATTTGACCACGGATTGCATCAACGCGCGCTTTAATGTCTTTCGACTTGCCAGCACCATCCACGATGATGGTGTTGTCTTTGTCGATCGTGACATTTTTCGCTTCGCCAAGCATACCGAGCGTAACGCTTTCCAGCTTAATGCCGAGATCTTCGGAGATCATTTCGCCTTTGGTGAGGATCGCGATATCTTCGAGCATTGCTTTACGGCGATCGCCGAAGCCAGGTGCTTTAACCGCTGCGATCTTGAGGCCGCCGCGCAGTTTGTTGACTACGAGAGTAGCCAGCGCTTCGCCTTCAATATCTTCAGCAATGATCAAAAGCGGACGTCCGGCTTGCACAACAGCTTCCAAAATTGGGAGCATAGGCTGCAGGTTGGTCAGCTTTTTCTCATGGATCAGGATATAAGGATTTTCGAGGTCCGCAATCATCTTGTCCGGGTTGGTGATGAAGTAAGGGGACAGATAACCGCGGTCAAACTGCATGCCTTCTACAACGTCGAGTTCAAAGTCGAGACCTTTGGCTTCTTCAACCGTGATAACGCCTTCTTTGCCGACTTTTTCCATCGCTTCTGCGATTTTCTGGCCAACTTCTTTGTCACCATTGGCAGAGATAACGCCAACCTGAGCAACTTCTTCGCTGCTTTTCACGTTTTTAGAACGCTTTTTCAATGATTCAACAACCGCAGCTGAAGCCTGATCAATGCCGCGCTTCAAGTCCATTGGGTTCATGCCAGCAGAAACTGATTTCATGCCTTCTTTCACAATGGCTTGAGCAAGCACAGTAGCGGTGGTGGTGCCATCGCCAGCAACATCATTGGTTTTTGATGCCACTTCGCGGAGCATCTGTGCGCCCATATTTTCGAACTTGTCTTTCAGTTCGATTTCTTTGGCAACCGATACACCATCTTTTGTGATGCGCGGTGCGCCAAATGATTTGTCGAGAACCACGTTACGACCTTTAGGGCCGAGGGTTACTTTTACTGCGTCGGCAAGAATATTCACGCCGTTCAGAATGCGTTCGCGTGCGTCGCGACCAAATTTTACGTCTTTAGCAGCCATTTTCTACTTTCCTTTGTCTAACTTTCCGTATCCTCAAACCGATAAATAGCCCTGAGCTTGTCAAAGGGCGTTTCCCGGATTGGCGTGCTTCGACAAGCTCAGCACTAACGGAAATTGTTTTTCTAAATCTGCGACTACTCGATGATACCGAGGATATCGCTTTCTTTCATGATGATCAGGTCTTTGCCTTCGACGGTAACTTCCGTGCCGGACCATTTACCGAACAAGATCTTGTCGCCTTTTTTGACGTCAAGCGGTGTTGACTTGCCATTATCGTCTTTCAAGCCATTGCCAACAGCAACAACTTTACCTTCGGATGGCTTTTCCTGAGCGCTGTCAGGAATGATAATGCCGCCAGCGGTTTTCGTGTCCGCTTCAACGCGGCTAACCAAAACACGATCATGTAGTGGACGAAATTTCATATGTTTCCCTTTCTTGTCCAAATTTCTTTCCTGCGGGCTGCGCTCCTTTAGCTTCAGCCATCAAGAATAATTCAATTGGAGGATTAGCACTCCTACGAGTCGAGTGCTAACGCGCTCCATATGGGCCATATCCACCGTGCGTCAAGGGTTAGCGACAAAAAATTTGGATTCTTTTTTGGCGCTGTGTTGAGCAGAAAAAGGCCATTTCTGAAAAATGGCGCGCCACGTTTTCATCATATTTGAAAAACAATTGTAACCAACCGGCACGCCGCAGCGAAACTCATCTTGAACGTGGCAAACATGTTCATTGTCATTCCCAACCCCAAGAGAGGAAACTCAAATGTCTAACTCTATTATCAAAGCAACTGCCGCTGCCGCTGCCCTCGCTGCCGCCGCAACCATCGCGATTTCACCAACCACGGCCGTTGCCGCTGGTGCCAAGGAAAAATGTTTCGGCATTGCGCTGAAAGGCAAAAATGATTGCGCCGCTGGCCCAGGCACAAGCTGTGCCGGTACATCAACCGCAAATTATCAGGGCAATGCCTGGAAATACACGGCCAAAGGCGCTTGCGTTAAAGCCGGTGGTTCATTGACCGCGAAAAAAGGCAACACAAAGCCAGTTCCGCGGAAGGGCTAAACAACCTTTCATCACGTTCAAGCCTCTGGCGCAAAACGTGATTTTACGCTAAGTTTTGTGGATGTTACTAATACTCGAACCTCAAATTTTGGTCTATCCGTTATGAACACGCCTGTGTCTCACTCCCTCCCTCCATCAGGTGGCATAGGTCTGAAGTCAGTACATTATAACGATGTATTGTCCGAAGAAGACGGATCAAAGAAACCCGGATGGGTAGAGGTGCATCCACAGAATTACTTCGGCGATGGTGGTCCAGTACATCGTTGGTTGACCGCCATCGCCGGAGACTATCCTCTGAGTTTTCACAGCGTCGGATTGTCGCTGGGTTCGGCCGAAGGCTTGAGCCAATATGATCTTGTGAAAATCGCACATCTCTGTGAGCGCTATCAGCCAGCCATGGTTTCTGACCATTTAAGCTGGAGCGGCAATGCCCATGATCGTTACCCCGATCTGCTCCCCATTCCCTATACGGGGGACGCTCTCGATCATTTCTCCACCCAAATTGGAAAAGTGCAGGACCGGCTGAAGCGACCGATCCTGATCGAAAACCCGTCGCGCTATCTCAGTTACCGTGATGATGAAATGAGCGAGACCGATTTCATCTCCGCGCTTTGCAAGCAATCCGGCTGCGGCCTGTTATTTGATATCAACAATGTCGAAGTGACGGCCACCAATGTCGGCCTGGATATGGAAGCCTATATTGATGCCATTGATCCGGATATTGTCGGCGAAATGCATCTGGCTGGCCATGCCCGGGAAGACCATGACAGCGGCCCTTTGCTGATCGACGATCATGGATCGATTGTCAGCAATGTGACCTGGCGGCTATATGAACGTTTTATCAAACGCGCGGGCCCCAAACCGACCTTGATTGAATGGGACACGGATATTCCCGCATATGATGTGCTTATGGCCGAGGTTGCCAAAGTTGAAACAGTACTCGGCAGCCATGTTTTGAATGAGGATCAGCATGCCCTCGCTAGCTGATGGCCAATCGCGCTTTATCGCCTGCCTGCAAAAAGGGCCGAGCCATTTTCCCGATGAGCTATTTGCAGAAGATGCCGGGCGCGCGCTTTTGGGCCTCAAAGCCCATGCTAATACCGTATCTCATGCGCGGCTTGTTGCGCTGGAAAACGCCTATCCCAAATTGCGCGAGCATATGGGGCATGAACCATTTCATGCCATTTCCCGCGATTACATCGAACAAGACCATATCCTGGCCTGCGACATGAATAGTATCGCAGCGGATTTCGCCGATTTTCTTATAAAGCGCGACAGCGAGGAAACCGAAATTGATCTGGCGCGCATCGAATGGGCGTGGATCAAAAGCTATCATAGCGCAGAGGCCATGCCGCTCGCGCTCAACGATATTGCTACACTGGATGAAGAAGGTCTGCTGGGTCTGGCTATCACAGCCCATCCGGCGATGCGGCTGATCGAGCTGACCGGGCCACTTTCGCCTGAGCTGTCCGAATTGGGGGATGAAACGCCCGATGCTTTAATGATTGCGCGGCCGGAAGCGGCGGTATTATTTCACCCGCTCACGCAAGTAGAGCATGATATTGCGGAAAAAATTGCAAATATTTCAACAATGGGTAACCTTTTGGCAGCTGCCATCGAACTGGATGGTGAAGACACTGCAATGGAGCGCTTAATCAAGCTGATCCAGAGCGGCGTGATGATAAAAACAACGGGGTAACCGATATGATGAGTCTGATAAAAAAAGCAATTAACATGGTAAGCGGCGCTGTTCCGGAAGCCATTGCCTTACTTTTCGCCCGCGTAGCGCTTGCTGGGATTTTCTGGCGCTCAGCGCGCACCAAAGTCGAAGACGGCAGCTTTCTGACGATGAAAGAACTGACCGTTGACCTGTTCCGCGACGAATATGGCATGCCCTTTCCCGAGATTACGGGATTGATCGCAACCTATGCCGAACATTTTTTCCCGATCCTGCTGGTATTGGGCCTCGCAACCCGCTTTGGCGCAGCTGGACTGCTGGTTATGACCCTAGTCATTCAGTTTTTCGTCTACCCTGAAGCATGGTGGTCAGTACATATTATCTGGGTAGCGCTTGCAGCGGTCCTGATTACACGCGGCGGCGGTCTATTCTCCCTCGACAAACTGGTCGGCGGGAAACTGGGCTAAGCTGGTAACCGGAGAGAATAGCGATGATCGCCAATGAGGAAACATTGCGCCATTTGATGGTCAAAGCACAAGGCGGCGACAAGCAATGCTATACCAGCTTGCTAACCGAGTGCGAAAAATGGCTGCGGCGATACTATGCGCGCAAGATTAACCCGGCGGAAGTCGATGATCTGGTGCAGGAAACATTGATCTCGCTGCACAAGAAACGGGCGAGCTATGATCCGACCAAGGCGTTTCTCCCATGGTTAGCAGCCATCGGTCGCTATCGCTGGATTGATGGTTTGCGCAAAATCTATCGCCACGAACATGGCGAGTTGAACGAAGAACTGGTCGCGGATCCGCAGGACGAGGACGTGACGGCCAAGGTCAGTCTGGAACGCTTGCTGGGGATGATCCCGGAAAAACAGGCCGGGGTTATCGCCATGGTGAAGATAGAAGGACTAAGCATTGCCGAAGCCGCGGCAAAAACCGGCCAGTCGGAATCACTGGTGAAAGTAAATATCCATCGGGGGCTTAAAAAAATGAGCGCCCTTATCGAGAGTGAATAGCATGAGTAACATTTCAAAAGCTGGCGCCAATAGCCTGATCGACAGTCTCGTCGATGACCTTGCCCCGGTCCACACCCTCAAGCCATCCGGCGGCATGGCGGTTACGGCAATTCTGATGCTGGCTGCCTCTTCTAGTGTGGCTTTCTTTCTCGGTGTGCGGGGTGATCTGGCGATGGGCATGGCACATCAAATGTTCTTTTTGCGCAGCGGCGTGCTCTTGATGCTCGGCATTGCGACAGCCCTGGCTGCTGTCAATATGGCTCGGCCTGGTGTCGGCAATCTCAATCGCGGGTGGATTTGGGCGCTGGTGACGGCATCCCTGTTCCCGCTAACCGCTGCGATCATGAGCGCCATCAACATGCCGCCGGTTGAAGCTTTGCGCCCCTCCGAAGGCCTGCGCTGCCTGACCGTCAGCATGATGTCAGCACTTGTTATTGGTGGCGGCCTGACCACATGGCTGCGGCAAGGCGCGCCGACTTCTCCGGAACGCGCCGGCTGGCTTGTCGGCATCGCATCTGGTGCTTTGGGTGCGGCCGCTTACAACATCTTTTGCCCGTTTAATGACATTTACTATATCGGATTGTGGTTCACTCTACCGGTATTGGTCAGCGCTGTTATCGGCCGGATTGTCGTACCGCATCTTATCCGCTGGTAATTTCCGACCATCATAACCATATTAAAGGCGGCGGTCAGCGATGATACGCCGCCTTTTTTGGAGAATGACGACAATGCAATTTGCCCGCGGAGCCTGGAAATTTCTGGTAGCGATTAAAGACGGCCTCGTGCTGATCGCCATGTTGTTATTTTTTGCCGCTCTTTATGCCGCCTTGTCCGCTCGCCCCAATGCTGCCACGATAAGCGATGGCGCGCTGCTTCTGAACTTTAACGGCGCGATTGTCGAAGAGCCGGCGCAACAAGATATTACTGCCTTTTTCACGGCGAGCGAAGATGCCATGCGACAATATCGGCTGCGCGACGTGGTCCGCGCCATTGATGCCGCGGCGGAAGATGATCGGGTGAAAGCCGTCGTCCTTGATCTCAGTGCCTTTCTGGGCAGCGGTCAAACCAGCCTCAAAGCTGTGGGTGACGCGCTGGACCGCGTGAAGAAAACCGACAAGCCCATATATGCGTTTGCCAATTTCTATAGTGACGACAGCTATCAACTGGCCGCCCATGCCGATGAAATCTGGATGGATCCGATGGGCGGTATCGTTTTTGCCGGACCCGGCGGTAACCGGCTTTACTACAAGAATTTGATCGACGAGCTTGGCATCACCGCGCATATTTATCGCGTCGGAACATATAAAAGCGCCGTCGAACCCTATATGCGCGCCGACCAATCTCCCGAAGCAAAAGAAGCCTCAGCAGCGCTCTATTCTGTACTCTGGGACAGCTGGCTGGCAGATATGAAAAAGGCACGGCCACAAGCAATTGTAGAAGCTTATGCGGATGATCCGGCTCGTTTCATCCAAACGGCAGGCGGCGATTATGCCAAGATCGCGACCGAACAAAAACTGGTCGATAAAATTGGCGATCGGGTTGCCTTTGGCCGCTTTGTCGCAAGCAAGGTCGGCGAGGATAAGACCCCGTCACCGGACAGTTTCAAAAGCATTGGCTATGATGATTTCGTCGCCGCCAATCCCGCCAGTACCAGCGGTGATGCTATTGGTGTGATCACCGTGGCCGGAGAAATTGTCAGCGGAAAAGCAGGGCCGGGCATTGCTGCCAGCGGCCGGATTGCCGAGCAAATTTACGAGGCATTGGAAGAAAAAGAGATTAAGGCGTTGGTTGTGCGGGTTGATTCCCCGGGTGGCTCTGCCTTTGCCAGCGAAGAAATCCGACTGGCGCTGTCTGATATTAAAAAAGCGGACATTCCGATCGTCATTTCGATGGGCGATGTCGCGGCCAGCGGCGGCTATTGGATAGCCGCTGCGGGCGATCATATTATGGCCGAACCAGATACGATTACCGGCTCTATCGGCGTGTTCGCAGTCTTGCCCAGTTTTGAAAAAGCCTTGGGCAAATGGGGCGTGACCGCTGATGGCGTCCAAACCACGCCTTTATCTGGCGAACCGGATTTTGTTGGCGGGTTCAGCGAAGACCTAAGCACCGTGCTGCAATCTGGCGTCGAGCATAGCTACGAGGATTTTCTAAGCCTCGTTGGCAAAGCCCGCGGCAAAACCAATGCGGAGGTCGATACCATCGGCCAAGGCCGCGTCTGGGATGGTGGTACCGCCCGGCAGCTCGGCCTCGTCGATAGCTTTGGAGGCATGACCGAAGCGCTGGCAGAAGCGGCCAAACGCGCTGGCCTGGAAGAAGGATCTTATCACGCAAAATATCTCGAAGCGACACCCACATTCAAATGGCTGCCTATAGGAGGACTGCCTTTCGCAAAAGCCGAAGCAGCGCCAGTGACCGGCATGGTCGGTTGGGTTGCACGTCAGCAAAAAGCGACCTTTGCCGATGCACTGCATACTGCTCGCAGGCTGATGGCGCGGGAAGATGTTCAGGCTTTGTGTCTGGAATGTGGAGGCACTAGTCCACGATTAAACGCCAATACGCCCGATCTTTTCGATCTTCTGAGAAGCTATTCGCTTTCCTCTGCGCCGCGATAGGAAGGCAGCGAAAGCCCTTTTACAATCGCCACGGCGCGTAAGGCAAAACCGGCGACAAAAGCAATAAGCGCAGCGGCTATGCCGGGCATGCCGGTCTGGGCAAGTCCGACAAAGGCAAAGGCGGATAAAGCGCCAGCGGTTACGTATAGCTCTGGCCGGATGATGATTGAGGGTTCACCGGCAATCAGATCGCGGATCACACCGCCGACGCTGGCCGTGATAATGCCCATGATCGCCGCGGGTACAGGGTCAATCCCCAGCTGCATTGCTTTGGCCGCTCCAAACACCGAATAGGCCGCGAGCCCAATGGCATCGAACCAATCCACCGCACCGGCTTTCCAAATCCGCACGGGCGTGATCCAGATGATAAGCGCGATCCCGAGACACAGGATAGGCACGCGGCTATCCTGCACCCAGAAAACCGGCGCTCCAATGAGTAGATCACGCACTGTCCCGCCACCCACACCGGTGACCAGCGCGAAAAAAGCAAAGGTTACGAGGGTCTGCCCATTGCGGGCCGCCATTAACGCTCCCGATACAGCGAACACCGCGATACCGAAGAGGTCGAGCCAGCCCAAAGCATTATAGAGGATCGCGCTGTTCATTCGCCTTTCCTGCTATCTCGGCGGCTGCGGGTGAATAGCATCACAAAGCCCAGTATCGAACCGAACAATGCAAGCGCTGCAGACCCGATCAGGATCGGATGATTGCTATCCTCACGAGTTTGCAAATCCATGATGTGCAGGCCCCACATGAAATCAAAAACACGCCAGAATTTAGTCCGGACCGCAAGCAACTCCCCGGTGTCAGCGTCAATATAGAAGCGCGCATCATCTTCGAAAGCCACCCGCCACGACGGACGATCTCGACGCAAATCCAAAGGCGCGCTGTCGACGGCGAATTTCTCGACCGACTCTATCGCTGCGTTACCAGCACGCGCGGCTATAGCTATGGCGCTTGCATCAGCAGCAGCGATCGATGGCAACAGCTCACCCGTCGCGGCATCGGCGCGCCTTTTACCGCCATCAGCATAGGTGATAACCCAGAACGGCCCCAGTGTATTTTGCTGCAAGCTTAGACTTTTGGCTTGCCGTCCTTCCAACATTGGTGCCACCGCGATTATGGGATCGAGCGCAGGTTGCTCGCTGCGCAAATGATTGCCGCGCACCTGTTCAATCGGCTGCGCGACCATGAGCAAACCAGAGGTTGTCCAAATTATCAACGGTACCCCGATCAGCCAGCCAAGCCAGACATGCCATCTGAGAAAACTCCTGTGATTAACGGCCATCACCAACCTCCATCACAAAGTTTCAGACGCCCAATAACGCATCGATCTGCCGCGCACCATCGATCGCTTTATAGTCTTGATACCGGTCCGTGATAACCTGCATGCCCACCGGTAAATCGTCCACCATTCCAATGGGCAAAACCGTCGAAGGAAGACCCGGAAACGTAGCCAATCCGGCCCAAGCAAGCTGCTTGGCAGCTGCATGATCCTCGCCATTGATGATTATTCTACGATCTTTCATCGGTGTCGTATCATGCGGAAAGGCCGCAGTGCTGGATGGCGGTGCCAGAATAAAATCAAATTCTTCAAAAACCGAACGCCAGCGCCGCTGGTTTTGTGCCTGCGCATCCAACAGCGTGAACCAGTCCTGCGCTGTTACTTCCGTTCCATCAGGGCGAGGAATACCAGCGTTCATCACTGCGTTGAGCATATGCAAATAGTCGCGATGCTGCTGCACGAGATCGGGTAGAAGGTCGGTTGATCTGGAAACCTGAGCCCCTGCCTCCTCCAATAGAGCGCCAATATGCTCCATTAGGTGGCACAGACTGTCGTCGGTCATCGCCGAAGGATGATCGGTCAAAAGCAGAATATGCGCATCCTTGATAAGCGCCGTATTTTTGACGAGCGGCCGATCCAGCGTGATATCCAGCAGCAGCTCAAGATCATCGGCACTGCGCGCCAACGGTCCGACGACCGATAGCGGGCGGGATGCGCCTTCGTCTGGTCCCGGCATGAAATGGCCTTCCATGCTGACAACACCATAGGTCGGCTTATGGCCCCAGATACCGCAATAATGGGCTGGCACCCGGATGGACCCGCCAATGTCACTGCCATAGTCCAACGCCACCATTCCGCTCGCCACAGCCGCAGCGGCCCCGCCAGAGGAGCCCCCGGGTGAATGTCCATGGTTATGCGGGTTGTTGGTTCGGCCATAAATTGGGTTTTCCGAAAATGTATCCGCCAGCATGGGCGGAACATTGGTCTTGCCAAGGATGACTGCACCGGCTTGTTTAAGGCGTTTCACCAAGGCGGCGTCTTCGTGAACGATATTACCCGCCGCGCTTTCAATGCCCCAAGTTGTCGGCAAACCTGCAATGTTGAAGCTTTCCTTCACGGTCATCGGCACGCCCAATAATGGCGCGCGCTCACCTTTGGCCAACCGCGTATCGGCATCCCGCGCCTGTTGGCGCGCGCGTTCAAAATCGCGTACTACGACCGCATTGATCGCCTCATCCAATTGTTCAATGCGCGAGATTGCCGCTTCCGTGGCTGCAACCGATGTCAATTTACCGGCGGCGATTGCGGCGGCCAATGCAATGGCGGTGGGTTCTTCAGTAAGGGATGCAGCTGTCATAGTTCACCTCTCTTTGCGCCTATCAGGGAAAGACTATATCCAGCGACCTGCCAAGTCATGTCCCACTCTTTAGCAGGGCACGCCTCACATATGAATCGGCTTGCCCTGCACCGCCATGGCCGCTTCCTTAACCGCTTCGCTATGTGTCGGATGTGCGTGGCAGGTATAGGCAATATCTTCGCTGGTCGTGCCAAATTCCATCGCCTGCGTGACCTGTGCGATCAACGTTCCGGCTAAGGACGAGATGATATGCGCGCCCAGAACCTTATCGGTTTCGGCGTCGGCAATCACTTTCACATAACCATCGGTATCACGGTTGGTCTTCGCACGACTATTGCCAGCAAACGGAAATTTGCCAACTTTATAAGCAACGCCGGTTTCTTTCACTTCTTCTTCGGTTTTACCGATCGAAGCAATTTCCGGATGAGTATAGACGACACCGGGAATCAGGTCGTGGTTCACAATGCCTTGCTGACCGGCAACAAATTCTGCCGCGGCTATGCCTTCGTCTTCAGCTTTGTGGGCGAGCATCGGTCCGGGGGTTACATCGCCAATCGCGTAGACGCCTTTGACCGCCGTCTGGAAATCATGACCGACCTCAATCTGCCCGCGATCATTGGTGGCAAGACCGGCTTTATCGAGCGCCAAGCCATCAATATTGGGCCGACGACCAATGGCCACCAGCACAGCGTCTGCTTCGATGGTTTCAGCATCACCACCTTTGGCCGGCTCCACCGTCAGGGTCGCTTTCTTGCCCTTGACGCTCACGCCGGTCACCTTGGTCCCGGTCTTGATATCAAAGCCTTGCTTCTTGAAGATACGCGCGCTGTCCTTGCGGATATCGCCATCCATGCCGGGCAATATCTGATCAAGATATTCCACGACCGTAACCTTCGCGCCGAGGCGCAGCCATACGCTGCCCAATTCGAGCCCGATCACACCACCGCCAATGACGACCATATGATTTGGAACTTTGGGCAGTTCGAGCGCGCCGGTGCTGTCGACGACCACATGTTTGCTGTTGTCGATGTCCACGCCGGGCAGCGGGGTGACCGACGACCCCGTGGCGATGATGATATTTTTAGCCGTAACCGTCTTGTCACCAACTTTAACGCTGTTCGCACTTTCAAACGCGCCGCGGCCTTTGAGCCATTCAACCTTGTTTTTCTTGAACAGAAATGCGATTCCACCGGTCAGCTCGTCCACCGCCTTGGATTTCTCCGCATGCATTTGTTTGAGATCAAGCTTTGCGCCCGTCAATTTAATGCCGAATTTTTCCAGCGCGCCACTATGCGCCTCATGATAGATTTCGGATGCGTGCAGCATCGCCTTGGACGGGATGCAACCAACATTCAGGCACGTGCCACCCAATGTCTCACGGCTTTCCACACAAGCGGTTTTCAAACCCAGCTGTGCGGCACGAATGGCAGCCACATAACCGCCAGGGCCGGAGCCGATTACCAAAACGTCATAGTCGAATTCAGCCATTTCTTACTCCATCTTCCCAAGACCGCTCACCCTGAGCCTGTCGAAGGGTCATCTGCCACCATGGTTCGACAAGCTCAGCATGAGCGGAGGGCATTCACAATCTACAAATCAATCAGCAGTCTTGTCGGATCTTCAATCGCTTCCTTGATCCGCACGAGGAAGGTCACCGCTTCACGGCCATCGATCAATCGGTGATCATAGCTCAGCGCCAGATACATCATCGGGCGCGCGGCAATCGATCCGTCCGGCATGACGACGGGTCGTTTCTCAATCCGGTGCAATCCCAGCACAGCCGATTGCGGCGGGTTGATAATCGGAGTCGACATCAGCGAACCGAATACGCCGCCGTTTGAAATCGTAAAGGTGCCGCCTTTCATGTCCGCCATCGTCAGCGTGCCGTCTTTCGCTCGCTTGCCGAAATCACCAATCGTGTTCTCAACATCAGCAAAGCTCATCGCTTCGGCATTGCGGATAACGGGGACAACAAGGCCGTTAGGCGCGCTCACCGCGACCGAGATATCGACATAGTCGTGATAGACAATTTCATCGCCATCAATCTGAGCATTGACCGACGGGACGTCTTTCAATGCCAGGCAGGCGGCCTTCGCAAAAAAGCCCATAAAGCCGAGTTTCACGCCATGTTTCTTCGCAAACAGCTCTTTATATTTGCTGCGCGTTTCCATCACTGCGGTCATGTCGACATCGTTGAAAGTGGTGAGCAGCGCCGCGGTGTCCTGTGCTTCTTTGAGACGTTTGGCCACCGTCTGGCGCAGACGCGTCATCCGCACACGTTCTTCATTGCGACCGCCGGCAGCAGTAACAGCGACAGGGGTCTGTATCTCGGCGCCCTTGGCCGTGCCCTTTTCCACCAGTGGCGCCGGAGCACCGTTTTTCACATATTGTTCGACATCATCCTTGGTCAAGCGGCCATCTTTACCGGTGCCTTTAATCTTGCTGGGGTCGACGCCATGTTCGAGCACCAGACGACGAACGGCTGGAGAAAGAGTAACGGAAGACGCATCTGCTACCGGTGCGGCCTTGGCGGCTGCCGGAGCCGGGGTCGTTTTCGCCGCTGATGCGGCTGCGCCACTGCCCGCTTCAATCTTGGCGATGATCGCGCCGACTTCTACCGTGTCCCCCACCGCGACAAGATGTTCGCTCAAAATGCCTGCCTCAGGTGCCGGTACTTCCAGAGCGACCTTGTCAGTTTCCAGACTTGCAATCGGCTCATCCGCAGCGACTGTATCACCGGGTTGTTTGAGCCATTCACCCAATGTCGCTTCGGTAATTGATTCGCCCAGTACCGGGACTTTTACATCTGTTGCCATAGTCTTATGCTCACTTTCATCGGCGGACAGTTCCGCACCAAATCATTTCTTTACCGGATGCCCCAAGGCCTCAGCGACCAATTGCGCCTGCTGCTCCTTATGCCGCGACGCCAGCCCTGTTGCCGGAGAAGCGGAGGCGACACGCCCGGCATAGACCGGATCGACCGCACTGAGTTTGGCTTGCGCCAAACATTCTTCCAGATATGGCCGGACAAAGTGCCAACTGCCATTATTACGCGGCTCTTCCTGCGCCCAAACAAGGGTTTCAAGATTTTTCATTCGTTTGAGACGAACCACCAAAGGTTCAGACGGGAACGGATAGAGCTGCTCAATCCGAACAATTGCTGTGTTCTTATCCTTAGCCGCATCGCGCGCGTCGATCAGATCATAAGCGACCTTGCCCGAACAGAGCACTAGCCGCTTCACATCCTTGTCCGCAGGCGGATTGGTGTCCGACTTGATCCGCATGAAATGATGCTCGCCCTGAAATTCCTCCGCGCTGGACACCGCTGATTTATGACGCAGCAATGATTTTGGCGTCATAATCACCAAAGGCTTGCGGAAACTGCGCAGCATTTGGCGACGCAGGACATGGAAATAATTGGCCGGTGTCGTGATATTGGCAACCTGAATATTATCTTGTGCACAAAGCTGCAGGAACCGTTCGAGCCGCGCCGAGCTATGCTCGGGCCCTTGTCCTTCATAGCCATGGGGCAGCAACATGACCAAACCATTGGCGCGGAGCCATTTGGCTTCACCGGAGGCAATGAACTGGTCGATCATGATCTGCGCACCATTGGCGAAATCGCCAAATTGGGCTTCCCAGAGGACCAGTGTTTTCGGGTCTGCGCCAGCATAACCATATTCAAAACCGAGCACGCCATATTCGCTTAAGGGACTGTCGAGCACTTCGAACCGGCCATGCGGCACGGTGCTCAAAGGCACATATTTTTCTTCTGTTTCCTGATCCACCCAGACAGCATGGCGTTGGCTGAAAGTGCCACGGCCACTATCTTGGCCAGAGAGGCGAATATTATAACCTTCGGATACCAGCGAGCCATAAGCCAAGGCTTCACCGGTTGCCCAATCGAAATTTTCGCCGGATTTAAACATTTTCGATTTCGCATCGAGAACGCGGCCCAAGGTCTTGTGAATCTTGTGGCCCTCCGGAACGGTGGTTAGCGTCCGGCCGAGGCTGTCGAATAGTTTCTTATCAATCGCCGTTTCAACATTGCGTCGCGCGGTTTCAGGGTCAGCAGGTGCGTGCAACCCTTGCCAGCGGCCACCAAACCAGTCGGCCTTGTCCGGTTCATAATCAGCGGCGGCCTTAAACTCGCCTTCCAAATGATCGGCAAATGCTTTGCGCGTGTTTGCGCCCCATTCGGCATCAATCACGCCTTCTTCCATCAGCCGCGCTTCGTAAAGCTTGCTGACCTTGGGATGTTTTTTGATCGCGGCATACATAACCGGCTGGGTGAAGCTCGGTTCATCGCCTTCATTGTGGCCAAAGCGGCGATAGCACCACATGTCGATCACAATATCGCGGCCAAAGCGCTGGCGAAATTCAATCGCGATTTTGCACGCGAAGGTTACCGCTTCAGGATCATCGCCATTGACGTGGAAAATCGGGGCCTGCACGCCCTTGGCCACATCAGACGGATAAGGCGAGCTGCGCGCAAATTGTGGGCTGGTGGTAAAACCGATCTGGTTGTTGATCACAAAGTGAATGCAGCCGCCGGTATTATATCCTCTTATGCCGGAGAAGCCGAGGCACTCCCAGACGATGCCTTGGCCAGCAAAAGCCGCATCGCCGTGGATGAGCACTGGCAGTACCTGATCATGTTTTTCCAGATCATCGCGCGCCACTTGCTGGGCGCGGACCTTGCCGAGAACCACCGGGTCAACCGCTTCCAAATGCGACGGATTGGGCACCAGGCTCATATGAACGCTAATGCCATCAAATTCGCGGTCGCTGGATGTACCCAGATGATATTTCACGTCACCTGAACCGGCAACATCATCGGGGTTGGAAGAACCGCCGTGAAATTCGTGAAAAATGACTTTATACGGTTTGGCCATCACATTGGCGAGAATGTTCAGCCGCCCGCGATGGGCCATGCCATAAACAATATCGCGAACGCCAGCAGCGCCGCCATTTTTGATGATATTTTCGAGCGCCGGCAGCATGGATTCACCGCCATCCAGACCGAAACGCTTGGTCCCGACATATTTTTTGCCGAGGAAATTTTCATATTCCTCGCCTTCAATCACCTTGTTGAGGATCGCCTTCTTGCCTTCGGGCGTGAAGTGGATTTCAGCGTCCTTGCCTTCCATCCGGTCTTGCAAAAAGCGCCGTTCCACGGTGTCGGCAATATGCATATATTCCAGCCCAACCGAGCCGCAATAATTGGCGCGCAACACAGCCTCAATTTCGCGAATAGAGGCGGTCTCAAAACCCAAAACCCCGCCCAGATAGACGGGCTTGTCCATCTCGTCGGCCTTGAAGCCATGAAATTCAGGAGTGAGATCAGCGGGTTCTTCAAGCTTGGACAATCCCAAGGGATCCAGATTCGCCCCAAGATGCCCGCGCACCCGATAGGTGCGGATCAACATCATCGCGCGGATGGATTTCTCCGCCGCCAAGGCGACTTCTGCGTCAGACATGGACTTGCCGGATTTCGCCGCAGCCGCCTTGATCTCGACACCCATTTGCGTGGGATCGAGCGCGCTGTTCAATTCATCAGCATCATCAATCGGCCAATGTTTCTTTTGCCAACTGGGGCCTGGTTCCTTTTCGGAAGTCCCTGCAAATTCCTGATTTTCAAAGCCCATATTCTGTTCCTCGGGGAGAGAGATGGGCCCCTGCTTGCGCGGGGGCCCTATCTTAAAATCAGACTGTTTCTTTCAGCATTGCGTCGAGCGTGGTGCCCAGTTCGCTTGGCGACGGTGACACGCGAATGCCAGCCGCTTCCATCGCCGCGATCTTGTCTTCCGCGCCGCCTTGACCGCCCGAAACAATCGCGCCCGCATGGCCCATGCGGCGGCCCGGAGGCGCCGTGAGACCTGCGATAAAGCCAACCATCGGCTTGCTGCGGCCTTTTTTGGCTTCGTCCGCGATAAATTGCGCCGCTTCTTCTTCCGCGCTGCCGCCGATTTCACCGATCATGATGATCGACTTGGTTTCATCGTCCGCAAGGAACAGCTCGAGCACGTCGATGAAGTTGGTGCCGTTGACCGGATCACCGCCAATGCCAACCGCTGTGGTCTGGCCAAGGCCAACCGCTGTGGTCTGGTGCACGGCTTCATAGGTCAGCGTACCGGAACGCGAAACAACCCCCACGGACCCTTTTTGGAAAATACTGCCGGGCATGATGCCGATCTTGCATTCGTCCGGGGTCAAGACGCCGGGGCAGTTAGGACCGATAAGACGCGACTTGGAGCCTTCCAGCGCGCGCTTCACACGCACCATGTCGAGCACCGGAACGCCTTCGGTAATCGCAACGATCAGTTCAATCTCGGCATCAATGGCTTCGAGGATTGAATCAGCCGCAAATGGCGGCGGCACATAAACCACCGAAGCGGTCGCGCCGGTTGCATGCTTGGCTTCTTCCACCGTGTTATAGTTGGGCAGGCCAATATGGGTCGTTCCGCCTTTGCCCGGCGTGACACCAGCGACCATTTGCGTGCCATAAGCCAACGCCTGTTCGGTGTGGAATGTACCGGTATTACCGGTCATGCCTTGGGTTATAACTTTGGTGTTTTTATCGATTAATATGCTCATTGTTTCGTTATCCCAGTTATTGGAGAATATGAATTACGGAGACGGTTTGGTTGTTCTCAGGAGACTTATCCCGAGCAACAAAAATACTCGCCGCATGATCGTTGGTATTTATTTTCCAGATCGCATAACGCTTTTCGGCATCCCACGCACGGTCGTTTGCATCGCCAATTCTAGCTTGAAACCATCCATAGAAATCTTCGGGCTGTAAATCTGCACTGTAGAAGGAGCAGGCTGCAGCTTTTGCTTCGCTAGAAGGCCAACGCACTTGGACAAATACTCGCGCATCGGAAGTATTCTTAACCCAGCCATCAGTAACCTGCAGCCAACTCTTTTCTTGAAAATATACGTCAGGATTGAAATTAGCCAGATCAGGTAAGAGACATCCTTCAGTCACGTCCAGCATCAATGGATCAAGCGCATTAGCCTGATTGATTGGTGACTCCAAAGATGAGAGCCCCACAACAGCCGAGAGAAATGCTGAAAGAATCACGCCAGTGAACTATCCAGCCCCTTACACGCTTCGAGCAATTCCTTCACCGCATCGACCGACACGTTGAAATTGCCCTGCGCTTCTTCGCTCAGTTCAATCTCGATGATTTTCTCGACACCGTCCTTGCCGATGATGACCGGCACGCCGACATAGAGATCGTCCACGCCATATTGTCCGGTGAGATGCGCCGCAGCAGGCAGCACGCGGCGTTTATCCTTGAGATAGCTTTCCGCCATCATGATCGCCGAAGTGGCTGGTGCATAATAAGCCGAACCGTTTCCAAGCAGGCCGACAATCTCGCCGCCGCCGGAGCGGGTGCGCTGCACAATTGCGTCGATATTTTCCTGTGTGGTCCAGCCCATTTTGATGAGATCGGGAATCGGGATACCGGCGACTGTCGAGTAAGCCGGAACCGGAACCATCGTGTCGCCATGGCCGCCGAGAACGAAGGCGGTGACATCTTCAACCGACACATTAAATTCGTCGGCAAGGAAATGACGGAAACGCGCGCTGTCGAGAACGCCAGCCATGCCGACGACCTTGTTATGCGGGAGACCGGAAAATTCGCGCAAGGCCCAGACCATCGCGTCGAGCGGGTTGGTGATGCAGATAACAAAAGCATCCGGCGCATTGGCCTTGATGCCCTCACCCACAGCCTTCATGACCTTAAGATTGATACCGATAAGATCGTCACGGCTCATGCCCGGTTTGCGCGCCACACCTGCGGTCACGATGATCACATCAGAGCCAGCAATATCGGCATAGTCGTTAGTGCCCTTGAGATTGCTGTCAAACCCGTCAACCGGAGCCGCTTGGCTAAGGTCGAGCGCTTTACCGGCGGGCATGCCTTCGGCAATATCAAACAGGACGACATCGCCCATTTCTTTGGAAGCGGCGAGGTGGGCAAGCGTGCCACCAATCATGCCAGCGCCAATCAGCGCAATTTTGTTACGGGCCATTGGAAAAATTCTCCTGAAATCAGAGTCGTAGAAAGACGTGACCGATGGATTAGGACTATCCACAGGCAATTTCAACTGCAGAAAGCACCAATATGCGGGCTTTCTTTGCAAGTGGTTCGCAATAGCAATAATACGACTGGTGTAACGCGTTCCGGGATGAGGAACGGATCAAATCGACAAGGATTAAGCGCTTTCCTGCAGGAACCCGTTTGCTACAAATCTTGCCCGGCTCTTTTTCGACTTTGAACGGGATTAGCGCTTATGTTTTTCGCTATTTGGTTTGACCACAAAATATCAAGCCCCTCTCGGCAATCGCCTATGATATGTGTCAGCTTTGACCAGCCAATTTTACTTTGCCAAGACCAGCACCTCCCGTCATGATGCAAAAAAAAGAAACACAGGAGAGAAGAACCCCATGCTGAGCAAAGGCGATGATTATCCGTTGCACCAAACGCCGGAACCGATGGCGGTATCTGGGGACAACCGGAATTTCTATGACCGCTATTTCTTCAACGGTTATAGTGCCGATGGCAGTATCTTCTTCGCTGCGGCACTGGGCGTCTATCCACAGCTCGACATCATGGACGCTGCCTTTTGCATATCGATAGACGGCAAGCAGCATAATCTGCGCGCCTCCAAACGCATGGGCAGCGAGCGGCTCGACCTGACGGTTGGTCCGATCACCATCGAAATACTCGAACCGCTGCAAGAGCTCCGCCTGATCGTCACAGAAAACGACAGTCCTATCACCGCCGATATCCGCTTTTCCGCGCGCCACACACCGATTGAAGAGCCCCGCTTCATCCGCCGTGACGGGCCGCGTCTATTCATGGACTATACCCGCCTGACCCAAAATGGCGGCTGGTCCGGGAGCATCACCGTGGATGGCAAGGGCATTGCCCTGTCGAGCGAAACCCATCGCGGGACCCGCGACCGTAGCTGGGGCATCCGGCCAGTGGGCGCGCCGGATTCGCAGCCACCACCAGCAGGCGCCATGCCGCAATTCTGGTGGCTATGGACGCCGCTGAATTTTGAGAGCCATACCTGTTTTTTTCATAGCAATGATGATGGCGAAGGAGTGGCTTGGAACCGGCGCGGGGTGGTTGATAACATCGATGGCGCGCGCGACGAATTTGAAGCGGATAGCTTTGACCTTAGCTATCATGCCGGTACCCGGCGGGTGAAGCAGATTGACCTGCCAGCCGTGGACGGGATGCTTTCCATCACGCCGCGCACGGGCGAGGCGACGCGGACATTTTATATGTCGGGTCTCGGCTATATGCATCCGGTCTGGGGCCACGGGATGGATCACGGCCCGCTGGAAACCGCTTATGATGTGATTGATCTGGGCAATGTGCCGGATAATGACATGCTCTACATCCACATACAGGCGCTTTGTGACACGGTGCTGACCAATGGCGGCGCGCGTCATGACGGTATCGGGATTGTCGAGCAGCTCTTTGTCGGGCCCCATGAAAGCAGCGGATTGACCGGCATATTGGACCCGTCCGCATGAGCGCCGCCCTGCCGCTCCTTCCGGAAGAATTTGATCCCCGCTGGGTCGAAGAGATTTTTGGCGCGCCGTCAGGATCGCTGCAATCTCTGACACATGAGCCAGTCGGGACCGGCCAAGTTTGTGACAGCTTTCGCTTCACCTGTGACTGGCGTGGCCACGATGCTCCGGCCACTTTTGTCGCGAAATGCCCGAGCGCTGATGAGACTTCTCGCGGCGCGGCGGCGATTTTTCATCTCTATGATATGGAAACCGGCTGGTACCGCGATATTGCCGAACATTGTGATGCGCTTTGTCCCAAAAGCTATCATGCCGCCATCGCCGACAATGAGCAGGAATTTGTTCTGCTGTTAGAGGATATGGCACCTGCTGTTCAGGGCGACCAGCTGGCCGGAGCCTCTTTGATTCAGGTGGAAACCACTTTGACAGAAGCCGCCGCCCTCCATAGTTTTAAACCTGAGGGCGGGTTCGAAACCTATAAATGGCTGCATCATGCCGCCAAGAATGTTGCGTTTACCGAACAGACTTTGACCAATGGCTATCCCCTTTTCAGGGAGCGGTTCGCAGAGCTTCTCTCACCCGATATTCTGGATGTCGGACAGCAATTGGTGGACCGGATCGCGTCCTATGTCGGGCACGAACCGCTGGAACAGACGATTACCCACGGCGATATGCGGTTGGACAATATACTCTTTCATGCCGACGGAAAAATTGCAGCTCTCGTGGATTGGCAGACCTGCTCATTGGGCAATCCGGCCAATGATGTGGCCTATATGATCGGCACCAGTTTTGCTGATCCTGCCATGCGCAAAGCGGAAGAAAAACAGCTGGTTGAAGCCTATCTAGCCCAGCGGACCGATGCGCCCGGTTTTGATCAATTCTGGTACGAATATCGCCGTCACGCATTTTCCGGTTTCATCATGGCGATTAACGCATCGCTGCATGTCGAGCAAACCGATCGCGGGGATCAGATGTTCGCGGCCATGGCGGAACGACCGGCGCAAATGGCACTCGATCTGGACAGTTTAAGCTTGCTCTAAATCAGCGCGCGTCGGCCGTACCATGACCTAGTGCCAGATAGTCATCCGACTGCATTTCCAAGAGGCGCGAGGCGGTGCGGACAAATTCGAACGACCCGTCACCCTCAGGATATAGCGCATCAGGCTCGGCATCGGCACTGGCCAGCAGCTTGACCCGATATTCATACAGCGCATCGATCAGGGTGACAAAGCGTGCCGCCTCGTTGCGATTTTCTTTGGAAAGGACCGGAATACCGACAATGATCACGCTGTGATAATGTCGCGCAATCGCCAGATAATCGGGCGCGCCGCGCGCTTCGGCGCATAGCCGTTTAAATGAAAAGACCGCGACGCCTTTCAGCGCCTTGGGCACATGCATGGATCGAGCACCCTGCACGGCCAATTCTTCGGAAGGAACATGGGCGCGATCTTCCGGTGGATAGTCGGTCAGACGGAAAAACGCCTCGCTTAATGCCTTGGTCGCCGCTTCACCATTAGGGACGTGCCACAGATCAACGCCGCTGAGCCGTTCACGCCGATAGTCGGTCGGGCCATTGAGTGAGATAACATCCAAGCGGTTCTGCAACAGGTTGATGAAAGGCAGGAAATGCTCGCGATTGAGACCGTCTTTATACAGATCAACCGGTGGACGATTGGATGTTGCAATCAGGGTCACGCCGGCTTCGACTAGGCCGGTAAACAGTCGCGACATAATCATGGCATCCGCACTATTATTGACCACCATTTCGTCAAAGGCCAGAAACCGCGCTTCACCCGCCAGCGCCGCAACAACCGGCAGGATCGGATCGCCTTGCTCCTTCTTGCGCTCCTCATTCAACCGGGCATGGACATCCAGCATAAACTCATGAAAATGCGCGCGTTTCTTGCGGTTAATCTGAAGGCTGTCGTAAAACAGGTCCATCAGCATCGATTTACCACGCCCCACGCCGCCCCACATATAGACACCGCGCGGCGCTGTTGGCTTTTTCGAAAACATCCGCCACAGCACGCTACCGCGCGGGGGAATGGCTTCAAGCTCTTCCTGCAATTGGGCAAGGCGCTGCGCGCAAGCGTCCTGATCTGCGTCCGGTTTCAACTCACCATTTGCGATCAACCCCTGATAGCGCGCATAAAATCCCGTCATTTGCCTGTCACTTGCGGATCATTTGGACGCCGATTTTTGCGGCGGCGCTTTCTTTACGATGGCTGTGTAAGACGCCATATTCTCATGGTCATCCCCCTGCACCACAAGACCGCGAAGGAACAGAAAGCGACCCGTCTCGCGGGCTATCTCAACTTGTGCTTCCAGTGGTTCATGCAGTCGAGCCGCGCCAATGAAATGGGTCTGTAATTCTAAAGTGACCGCAAAACCGGACGGTCCGATATCCAGCACCCGCATGGCCGCAAACAAGGCACAATCGATAAAACCCATCATGGTTCCGCCATGGACAACATTGCCAAGGTTGCGGTGCTGCCGTTCGGGAAACATACGAATGCGGGCGATAGTATCTGCAACACCGTCACCACCGCGCCGCATGATCATGGGGCCCAGAAAGCTGTTATAGCATTCCGGGTCTTTCAATTTCCAATGGGACCAGCCGGGATGATCCGGGTCTGGTTCGCTTGTGAAAAATTCGGGTTCAGGGTCAGCCATCAGCTTGTTGCCAACCTGTTAGCATCGACCAAATATCAAACCTCTCGGGCTGCTGTCATCTTCTTGATCTCGGCAATCGCCTTGGCGGGCGACAAGCCCTTAGGACAAGCATTGGCACAATTCATGATTGTGTGACAGCGATAGAGACGAAATGGGTCTTCCAGTTCATCAAGCCGTTCACCGGTCATCTCATCACGGCTATCGGCCAACCAACGATAGGCTTGCAGCAGAATAGCAGGGCCAAGAAATTTGTCTGAATTCCACCAATAGCTTGGGCAGCTGGTCTGACAACATGCGCACAAAATACACTCATAAAGACCATCAAGTTTGGCGCGATCTTCAGGAGACTGCAGCCGCTCTTTGCCCGATGGTGTTGGGGTGACCGTCTTCAACCATGGTTGAATAGAAGCATATTGCGCATAAAAATGGGTGAAATCAGGAACCAGATCCTTGATCACTTCCATATGCGGCAGCGGCGTGATTTTAACTTCCTTGCCACAATCTTCAATCGCGGTGGTACAAGCGAGGCCGTTTTTGCCATCGATATTCATCGCGCAAGATCCACAAATGCCTTCTCGACAAGAGCGACGGAAGGTCAAAGTCGAATCCTGATCGCTTTTCATCTTGATCAGCGCATCAAGAACCATAGGACCACAATCATCAGTATCGATTTTGAACGTGTCATAGCGCGGATTTTCACCACTATCCGGATCATAGCGATAAACTTTAAAAGCACGCGACTTGCCGGCGCTCAGCGCTTCATGCACCTCGCCAGTCTTGCGGATCTTGCTGTTTTTCGGAAGCGTAAAAGTTGCCATCGATAATCTCTTGTCTTGGCGAAATAATAGGTGTCGCGTTTAAATTTCTATCTGCGGCACCGGATATAGCCGGTTTCTCGCCAAATTCAATGGCTGAAATCAACGATCAAACCATATCTAAGTCAAGGAAAACCAACGAAAGATGAGACGCTGACAGTTTTGATAATGCAGCAATGCTCGTTCGTTTGGGGCAGTTTGCCTCTTTTTCGATTCTAAAATGCCCTATTTTCCTGCTAACGCCATTGTAACACTGGTATTTATGAAATTGCTGCCCACATTATCAGAAATTACGACAGGACAAATTTTATGCAAACCAAAAACGGCGTGACTCTTTTGCTGCACGGCGAAAATGACACGCTGATATGGGGCATGAGCAATGCGGAGCGGAATCGTCGCCTTGCTGAAACATTGCAGGGGGCGAAGAACACCCAGCTATGGGCGAATCTGACCTTTGTTTCTGACCCGCAATGGATGCGATATATCCATGAGAACCCGGGAACGGTGCTGACTTTTGACGGCGTCCCAGTCCTTGCCCATTTGCGAGATGAGGATGACGCCAAAGCGCTCAATGAGAAGCGTGTGCCGGTCGGCGCGACGGTTATGGAATATCGCGATGGACCGCGGATCCATAATCCTGCGTTGCGCAAACTGGAAACCCCCTTTGTCCGGGAGTTGACCGCGTCAACAGTCAAAGACATTGAACGGCAAAGCTATTTTGGAGCCTATAAAGGTGTCACGGATGTTCTGACTAAATATCTCTGGCCGGAACTTGCACTGATTCTCACGCGCTTTGCCGCCCGCATTGGCATGACACCCAATATGGTCACTGGCATCGGTGCCATCGGCTGTATCGCCGCGATATTTCTATTCTACTATGGCTATTTCTGGACCGGCATGGCGGCAGGCTTTGTTTTCATGGTGCTCGATACCGTCGATGGTAAGCTCGCTCGCTGCACCATTACATCCTCTTATTGGGGCAATATTTTTGATCATGGCCTCGACCTGGTCCATCCGCCTTTTTGGTGGGTCGCCTGGGCACTAGGCCTTGGCACGGTCGGATTGGCATTGCCCGAGGATCAACTCAGCCTGGTACTGATCGTCATTGTCGGTGGCTATATCCTGCAACGGGCCATTGAGGGTATTTTTATCCGGGTCTTTGGCCAGCATATCCACGTCTGGCGGCCGATGGATTCCTGGTTCCGCCTGATCACAGCCCGTCGCAATCCCAATATGGTCTTGCTCTTTGTGTCCATGATCTTCGGGCGGCCGGACATCGGATTAATCGCTGTCGCATGGTGGACGTTAATCTCGCTCGCCGTTCATATGGTGCAGATATTACAGGCCGGTCTGGTGAAAATGCGCGGCGGCCAAATTATATCGTGGCTGGAACAAGAGCAGGGATAGAGGGATGATCAACGATACCATCAAAAAATTCGGCTATCCTGCGACATTGGTAAAAGATTACGACCATTGGGTTGTTTTGCTACGCCCTGCGCAGGTGACATTGGGCTCGCTCGTCATCGCGGCCAAATCCGATGCCGAAGATTTCGGTGCTCTGTCGCCTGACCATTTTTCTGAACTCAAAAGCGTGACAGCTGACGTGTCAGCCGCTCTGGGGCGCTTGGTGTCCCATCAAAAACTCAATTGGCTGATGCTGATGATGGTTGACCCCCATGTCCATTTCCACCTCATCCCGCGCTATGAAGGCATGCGCGAATCGATGGGACAGCAATTCGAGGACAAGGCTTGGCCCGGCCCGCCAGCACTGGGCGATGCCATCAAACTATCGGATGGCCAGATATCAGAAATGGCCGCTTGGCTGAAATCAGGCTTTGCTGCTTAACCGGCTTTGCCGAGCCACTGGTTGGTTAGAACGGTCGCGGTTTCCACATCGTTAAGAAAATCAACCTCCGCCCAATCATGGCCCTGGATGGATACGGTGCCAACCTGCTCGCTCGGCGCCAGCGCATCGATAATCTTGAGATACCAGTTTTCCACGCCAGCGGGTGTGCGCATAAATTCACGCACTTTCTCGCGAAACAAGGCCCCGCCTTCGCCGCGAAAAGCCAGAAAACCGATCGACTCGGCATTGCTCTGTTCCGCCGTCAACGTCTTGCCAATCGCGGTCAGCCGATCACCGCTCAGCGAGACTTTCATATCATCGCTATCATAATGGTCCTTGATATCGACCGTGACTGTTATCGGCCAATTCTCGGTTTTCTGAGCCGTCGCGATTATCTCTGGCGAAATCAAAGTGTCGCCGTTGAGGATCATAAAATCGCCGTCCATAATATCCCGCACAATCCAGCAACTGCCGAGATTATCAGCCACCTTGAAAAACGGGTTAAAATGCACCGTAATGTCCGTGCCCGCTTGTTTGAGCTGTTCGAGTTCAGCCTCGACCATATCGGTCATAAAGCCGGTCACCACATGAAATTCGCTCACCCCGCCAGCCGCCAGCATCTCTATCTGCCAGGCAATCAGACTCTTGCCCGAAAAATCAATCAGGCATTTGGGCCGCTCTGCGGTCAGCGGCAACAGCCGCGATCCTTGACCGGCGCTCAGGATTATTACTTTATCGATCATATTGGCAACGGGCCTTTATCGGGATAGGAATGATATGGGGAGACACTTAGAACGATGGTCATCAAAGCTCAATCCTGTAACGGCAAGTTACAGATGCGTCTTGGGATGCACCGTTGAGCGTGGCTAAGGAGGCGGTGATCAAACCGGAAGAGGCAAAGGGCGAGAAAAGCGGGATCAGCCGGATCATCGCCAATACCGGATGGTTGCTTGGCGGCAAAGGTTTTGGCGGCGTTCTCAGCCTGTTTTATCTCGCGATACTGACCCGCACGCTGGGCGTGGCGGGCTTTGGCCAATTTGCCCTCATCACCGGCACTGCCCAGGCCATCGCGCTGATCGTCACTTTTCAGACATGGCAAGTCGTCATCCGTTTTGGCGCGCGCCATATTAAGGGCGCGGAAAACCGGATGCACTTTGGCCGCTTGGTCGGTCTGTGCACCTTGCTCGATATTGCTGGCGCGCTGGCCGGATGCGCTCTTGCCTATTTCGCGGTCGGCTGGCTCGCCCCGTTTTTCGGCTGGGATCAGGACCTAGCCCAGAGTGCTTTGACCTTTGCGCTGGTCATGCTGCTCTCGATCAAGTCAACACCCACCGGCATATTGCGGGTCGAAAACCGCTTTGACCTCGCCGCTTATGCCGAGGCGATTATTCCGACCATCCGGCTGGTTGGTACGCTCATCGTTTGGCTGACCGACCCTCAACTGGTTAACTTCCTGATCGTCTGGGCATTATCAGAAGTCATCCATGCAGTCGGTTATTGGTTATTGGCCGCATGGCAAAGTCGCGACGCGATGGGATTACGAAACCTAGGCCGCGCCAAACAGACCGTGCGCGAAAATGTCGGCATTGGTGAGTTTCTGCTCATCTCCAATCTCGGTTCCACTTTTGCGGGCTTATCCCAAAATATTGCGCTGTTGATCGTCGGTTATTTTGTCGGGCCCGCCGCTGCGGGCCTCTATCGCCTTGCCAGCCAATTGAGCGTCGCGATGACCAAAATATCCGTATTATTGTCCCGCGCCATATTCGCCGAGGTTAATCTGGTCCGCGCGCATCAAGGCGCAGAGGCCATGCAGGTCCTGTTCCGTAAAGCCAGCCGCATGTTGTTCATCACGGGCGGAACCGTCATATTGATCGTCCTCGTCATCGGCCAGCCCGCCTTATTCTATATGTCTGGGCCAGAGTTTCTGCCTGCTTACCCCCTCTTGGTCCTGCTCGCCACCGCGGCATCGATCGACCTTGCCGGTGCGATATACGAACCCACGCTCTTGTCTGGCAGCGGCGCGCGCACCGCCCTCAAATTGCAAGCCGGTATCGCGGCGCTGTTCATCACGATGCTGCTTACCGGTTTGCACTATCATGGCGCGCTGGGCGCTGCAGGAGCGATGGTGGCCGCTGCGATAGTCCGGCTCTTCCTCTTTGGTATTGCCGCGCGGCGCAATTTGGCCAAGGGTTAGAGGGGCTGGGCGGCGCGTTCGGCCAGTATCTGTTCGACCATCACCAAATCGCTGTCTTTATCAACGTCAATACAGGCCTCCGCCTGCGCCATTTCTACGATAGTGATGGTCAGGCCCAGCTTCTTGCCCACCCGCGCGGCAAGCTGATCGACGGTGAGCAACCGGGTGACCGCCAGAAACAAGAGCCAGGGCCCGAAAATCGTCAAGATCTTCCAGCCCTTTTTGCGATCCTGTTCCACCTCGGCCCAATAGCGCAATATTTGCCGCGCTTGCGGGGACCCGAAATAGAAGAGATTGGCCCCGCTATAGTGACCGCCACGCAATTTCAGCCATGTGCGCTGTGACGCCGGATAGCTTTTCAGCAGAACACCCTTCTCGACCACCGCAATAGCAATGTCTGAGGATTGCGCAGCGGCTAAAAAGTCATCGATCATTGGTTCGTTGAGCAAGACATTATCGGCGGTCGTGATCAACGTCGGAAAGCGCGCATCACCGTGATCCAGAACGGCATCCACCGATACCGCAATGGTTGCCGCACTGACATCCGCGATCACGCGGTCGTTGGGCTCTAACGCTCTGGTATCCGAATGCTCCCAAAAAGGCGCGAAATCTTGCGCCAGCACATGTACATTGGCGATGGCCTTATGGTTCAGTAAGGAATCTACCACATGAGCCAGCATGGCTTTGCCGGCGACCGGGATCAGCGCTTTCACCTCTATGCCATGGCTCTCCGCCATCGGGTCACCACCGGGGCGGCTGCCCGCCAATATGATCGCGTCCGTTTTAGTAGCCGTGTTCGAAACGGTCATTGGCGGCTTTCGAAAAAGGCGATCATATCCTCCAGAACCGGACCCTTATTTCGAAAGGGCTTGGATATCGCCATCATGATTTCGAGGTGGTCCATGTCCGGATATTCGGTATATTCCGCGTCACCGCCAAGATCGAGAATCTTGTCATGCAATGTCCGGCTGTTACGCGGCTTCACCTGCGTGTCATCCACACCGGTCGAGAGCCACAATGGCGGCGCATCGGCGCGTGCAAAGTTTACCGGCTGGGTCATTTCAGGCTGATCATAAGAACCAAAGCTATTCTTCGTCGTTTCAGACGTGAACGGATAAAAATCATAAGGTCCGGCCAACGCCGCAACCCCCTTGATCAGATCGGTGGTCTTGCCATGCCGCCCCAGCCATTGCTGGTCCAGTGCCAGCATCATGACATTATATGCGCCCGCCGACTGCCCGGACAGGAATATGCGGTCGGGATCGCCGCCCAAAGGCGCGATATTATCATGGACCCACGCAACGGCCTTCGCACTATCTTCGAGAAAACCGGGAAATTTGACGTCAGGATAGAGCCGGTAGTCCGCCAGCACCACCATATAACCGCGACTGGCAAGCGCGCGGCCGACAAAGGCATATTGATCCTTCGATCCATCGCGCCATCCGCCGCCATAGATGAACACAACGACAGGCAAAGCTTCCTCTGATGCTTCGGTCGGCGTCCAGATATTGAGCCCCAGCCCCAGATTTTCATCATAGACCTGACCGCTGACCAACATCTTGGCATTGCTATCACCGGGTATGACATTATTGACCATATCCAGCTGTTGCGGACCAGGTTGCGAGAAGAACCAATAGGCAAAGCCGGCGAGCGCAACTGCCAATATTCCAAAACTAACAAGCCATTTCATTCCATAAGCTCTTTCATTTGCCACCTTTTCTCGGCGGGGTTTTGCGTTAATCGGCCTTAGCCAGCAGATCCCGTGCTGGCAATGGCGCGCCGATAATCGACCTATGGCATGCTCGCCATACCGTTTCATCCCAAAGCCGTGCATTTTTTCAGCTGTGAGACCTTCTGCCAGACGGAAAGCGCTTCGGATTCTCGTGGGCTTTCGCTTATTGTTAAAACATGGTCCAGCCCCATCAATTGCTGTCCAATCCGATCCGCCCTTTGGCGCGACGCATACGCAGCCACCTGTCGAGCCACGGTCTATCCAAGCTTGCCCGTGCGGTGCGGAAGGAAGGTTTAACTTATCTGTCTCCTACCAAACTGCAGAGGATAGAAGAGGCCTTGCAATCGGTCCGCCATGTCGATGGAGATTTTGCCGAATTTGGCGTGGCACTGGGCGGCTCGTCCATTCTTATTGCCAATCACATCAAAACGAGCAAATCCACGGGCCGTCAATTTCACGGCTTCGATGTTTTTGACATGATTCCGGAACCCACTTCGGACAAGGACGATCACAAATCAAAATCCCGCTACGAAACAATCAAATCCGGTGCGTCGCGGGGAATTGGGGAAGAACAATATTACGGGTATCGCGATGATTTGCTGGCAGATGTAAAAAACAGCTTTGCTCGTCACGGACTGACGGTGGGCGAAAATGGCATTTACCTTTACAAAGGGTTATTCGAAGGGACTTGGCCTGCCGTAAAAATCGACCGCTTGGCTTTTGTGCATCTGGATTGCGATTGGTATGACCCTGTCGCCTATTGCCTGAAAGCCACCGCAGCTAAAATGAGCCCCGGCGGTGTCATTGTGATCGACGATTTCCACGATTATGGCGGTTGCCGAATAGCGGTTGAGGAATTTCTCTCGCAAAATCCAGCCTATCTATTCGAAGACGGCACCAATCCGGTTTTGCGGCATATGGGGTAAAAAGAAACTTGTGTGCGAGAGTATATGTTTGTTCGAACGGAAGAGCCGGGCGCGACATTTAGCGCCGTGACATCGCAATTTAACGCGCGGCCCGAACCATCGGCGTCATGACTGGAGAGGCGCCAACTCTAATCTCTGCCATCACTTCAAAGCCATGCCGTTCATAAAGGGATATGTTGAGCGGATTGGATGATTCAAGATAGGCCGGCACGCGATCTTCATCGACCCGCCGCAAAGCATGCTTCATCAGTTCACTACCCAGACCCTTGCCAATATAAGCGGGGTCTGCGGCAATTACCGGAAGATACCAATGGGGTTCGTCGGGATGATATTCACTGACTTGTTCCATCATGTTTCCAAAATCCTCACCAAGCGCTGGATCGATCGAATCTCCCATTGCCGCATGCATCGCCTCTTCATCCGGCTGGACTGCAGGTGGAAGCCAAAGCGCTGCGGCCTGGCCATCGTTTGCAATGAAAGCGCTATCATGATCAAAAGCCCTTCCACCAAAGGCATCGAAAAAAGATCCCATCGCGGCTAGATATGTGCTTGCATCCGGCTGAATCCATCGTGCAATTGGGTCGATTGCAAAGCCAAGCACTAGGCTATTTATCATTTTTGAACGCTCATCGGCTTTCGCAACACGCACTTTTGGAATGCTCAGAATAATTCTCCTAAATGGGGAGGCAGACACTAACGAGCATCACAATATATGTCTAATTTCCGCCTCTGCGCCCGACATGGACGTTAGCGCCGTTACTGGTCAATCCACTAAGCCGCCCTTCCACCACAATCGGGGGCCGCCGCCCGCAATGATCAGCCTGGGGCGTTAATGCAAAAAAGAGGTTACGGTCGTAACACCAATGGTGTCAGGAGACACTCAGATGAAATTCGTTTTACTCGAATCACGCGGCGGCGACTATATGGTGGTGGTTGAAAATATCGCATGGCTAAGGACCGGTGAAAATGGTCAGACCAATGTCGGTATGGTCGGAGGATCTCCGCTGCTTGTTGTTGGAAGCATCGAGGAAACCGCCAAGACCATTCAAGCTGGTTAACATAGTCTGCAATCGGATATAGCCATTTGGTGACCCGGAATACCAGCGACCGTCTTGGTTTCGCCGCTAATTTCGGTGATGATTGATACCGATACCGACGGCTGTGACCATGAAGGCAATCAACCCAAAACCCCAATAAAAAAGGCGACCCGCAGGCCGCCTCTTTCGAAATTTTGATAGGATAATCGCGGTTTAGCGTTTTGAGAACTGGAAGCTCTTACGCGCTTTCGCTTTACCATATTTCTTACGCTCGACCTTACGGCTATCGCGGGTCAGGAAGCCTGCCGCTTTGACCGTGGCGCGCAGCGCAGGTTCATATTTGGTCAGGGCTTGCGAAATACCATGTTTCACAGCGCCAGCCTGGCCAGATAGTCCGCCGCCTTTAACCGTGACGTTGACATCATATTGGCCTTCACGCTCGGTGATCGCGAATACCTGGTTCAGCACGAGACGCAGGGTTGGACGCGCGAAATAGGTTTCCTGATCGCGGCCATTGACTGTGATCTTCCCTTTGCCGGGCTTCAGCCAAACGCGGGCGACCGCGTCTTTACGGCGACCGGTTGCATAAGCACGGCCCTGTTTATCCAATATCTGTTCGCGCAATGGCATAGTCGATACGGGTGGTTCTACAGTTTCAGTCGCGCCTTCTTCAGCAGCGGCATCAGCAGCAGGGGCCGCTACAACAGCGTCGCCAGCGATTTCTTTAAGATCAGCGAGGTCGGTTTTTACGCCTTCTTTGTTATCGGTCGCCATTATTTGCTCACCTTGTTCTTGCGGTTCATCGAAGCCACGTCGAGCGGCTGTGGGTCTTGGCCAGCATAAGGATGCTCGGTGCCATTAAAGAGGTGCAAAGCACGCATCTGCGCAAAGCCGAGCGGGCCTTTTGGAATCATGCGTTCAACCGCTTTTTCCAAAACACGCTCAGGAAATTGACCTTCGAGGACTTTTTCTGCTGTGCGCTCTTTCAAGCCGCCGGGATAGCCAGTGTGCTTGTAATAGATTTTCTGCTTGGTCTTGTTGCCGGTGAACTTCACCTTGCCAGCATTGATCACGATGACATGATCGCCGCAATCCACATGCGGGGTGTAGCTTGGCTTGTGCTTGCCGCGCAATATGTTGGCAATGATGGACGCAACGCGGCCAACAACCAGATCTTCGGCATCAATAATATGCCATTTCTTCTCAACGTCTGCGGGTTTAACCGACTGCGTCTGTTTGGTGATAGTCTTCATAGGACTAAACTCCTTTGGGAGCTCTCCCTTGCAAGAGAGCGACGAATCAAAATGATAAAAGCCGAGCTGATGCCCGGCCGAGTGGGGTGCTATTGGGGGCGTTTTCGCGCTAAGTCAAGCAAACTGCGGTATTGCTAGCGGGTATAATGATACCTTTGTGTTTCTCAGGCCTGCTTTACGATCTGTCCGGAGACCTCGTTCTCGCGGCCCAATACATGCACCCCCCACGCGGTTGCGGCAACAACCAGAGCGCCGACGGCCTGGTGCAAAACCGCCAATATAATATCCATTCCCGTCATCACCGTCGCGATGCCCAAAATGATCTGCGTGCCAAAAGCACTATGAATCGCAATCGATGCCATGCGCGATTGCTTGCGGATTTTGCGCGACAGCACCACCAGAAAACCGACCGTGACCCACGCCCACCAGCGGTGGATGAAGTGGGTGAGATACGGATCATTGTTCACCGCCGCCCATGCGCCAAAGGTGAAATCAATGCCTTCCGGCACAAAATTGTCATTCATCAACGGCCATGTGTTGGAGACATATCCGGCATTGAGACCTGCAACATAGGCGCCAAATAGAAGCTGCAGAAACAGAACGATCGAAACGACCAGACCAAAGGCGGTCATTTGCGCGGTCTTGGGCTGGCCGCCTGCCAGACGCCTGAGATCAAGCGCAGTCCAGACCAGACAGGCCAGAATGAATAAGGCCATTAACAAATGGGTCGCCAGCCGGAAATGGCTGACATCCGTCAGCTCTGACAGACCGGAACTGACCATCCACCAACCGATAAAGCCCTGTAAACCGCCGAGAAACAGCAGGCCGGTCAAGCGCCAGCCATAGCCCTTGGGAATGGCCTTTTTCACCGCAAAATATAGGAGCGGCAGGGCAAAGGCGAGACCGATGACCCGGCCCAACAGCCGATGGACCCATTCCCAAAAATAGATGAACTTGAAATCCGCCAGCGTCATCCCCGCCGGACCCGTAATTTCGATATATTCCGGAATTTGTTTGTATTTTTCAAATTCGGACAACCAGTCCGCATCACTGAGCGGGGGAAGCGCGCCCATGATGGGCTTCCACTCGGTAATCGAAAGACCCGATTCGGTCAGCCGGGTAATCCCGCCAACGATAACCATGATGAACACCAGAAAAGCCACGGATAACAACCAGTTGGCTACCGCCATCGGCCGCGCGCGCACTGTCGCCTTTTCGGACAAATTAGGTTCAGCGATATGGCTCATGGCAGGCTATGTGATGTTAAAATCACGGACTGACAAGAGAAACAGCTGGAAAACTGCACCCAATCGCAAAATGATATGTTGTATCTTAACACCTTGCAGCCTATATCTTTGGAAACACTCAAACGTAATGGATAGCTGAGTCGTGTTTACGACATCAAACCTTTGGAACAAAGACGGCCTTATGGGCAGGGATGGAATATGGGACCGCATCGCGGTGCTCATCTCTGGCCTGTGCCTGGTCCATTGCATATCAACCATGGTATTTGTCGCCCTTTTGTCGTCAGCGGCAGGGGCATTGTTGGATCCAATTGTTCATGAGATCGGCATTGGCGTAGCCATTGCACTGGGCCTGTTCACATTGGGCCGTGGCGTGCTGGATCATGGCTTTATCATGCCAGCGGCAATCGGCGGACTGGGCCTTGGCATTATGGCTGGCGCGATTACCATTGGGCACCAAGGCGATCATGGCGGCATGGAGATATTGTTCACCATGGTTGGAGTAGGAATACTCGCACTGGGTCATGATCTAAATTACCGCGCAACGCATTAGTTTTTTTAACCTCAGGCGCCGGGCGCGGGCATCCGCCCGCTTGGCTATCCTCGCATAAGCTCGGGCGCGCGGTCGCGCTTGCCTCGCTTCGCTCGGAGGATTACCTAAAGATTAACACCAAACCGACGCGTAGCGGAGGCAAGGCCGACCGGCCGCCGCGCCTTATGGCGCGTAGCCAAGGCGATGGATGTCGCCGCCCGGCGATTGAGGTCTAACAAAAAACCACCACCCTCCCCCCTCCCCTTGCCCTCTCCCACCAAAACCCCTAAATCATCTCTATGGGAAAACATGATCATCACGAGCATCACGGCGAGTCTCTCGCTGATGCTGCACGCCATAATCTGGAAGCGGCGGGCGAGAAATGGACGGATACGCGCGCAGCAATTTTCGACGCGCTGGCTGGTTTTTCGCGCCCTGCCTCTGCCTATGATATAGCCGAACTGGTGTCCGCCGCGCGCGGCAAGCGGGTCGCGCCGAATAGCGTCTATCGTATTCTTGACCTATTTGTGGCCAAAAACCTCGCGATGCGGGTCGAAAGCGCCAATGCCTATCTCGCCAACAGCCACCCGGGCTGCGAACATGATTGCATATTCCTAGTCTGTGATACGTGTGGCGAAGCCACCCATATTGACGATGATGCATTATCGTCCAAAGTGCGCGACGTTGCGCACGAACAAGGGTTTAGCTCGATCCGGCCTGTCATCGAGGTTCGCGGCGTCTGCCAAAAATGTAGCTAAGCGCATTTTCGCGTCAGCCCCTGTTCAGAGATTTCCTGCTCTTTGCAAAAGATAGACATTCGACATTAGCGGCCAGTATCGCTAAAGCTGGGACGAAACACGGAGTATATATGCCAGGTCCAAACACGCCGCTTCTGGATACAGTATCGCTTCCAGCGGATCTGAGAAAATTAAAACCGGAACAATTGCGGCAATTTGCCGATGAATTGCGCGCCGAAGTAATCGATACTGTTTCTGTCACTGGCGGCCATTTGGGCGCGGGACTGGGCGTGGTCGAGTTAACGGCTGCTATCCATTATGTTTTTAACACCCCGGAAGATCGCCTGATCTGGGATGTCGGTCATCAATGCTATCCGCATAAAATCATTACCGGGCGTCGCGACCGAATTCGCACTCTTCGTCAGGGGGGCGGGCTGTCCGGCTTCACAAAGCGCAGCGAAAGCGAATATGATCCTTTTGGCGCAGCGCATAGCTCCACCTCTATAAGCGCAGCGGTAGGCTTTGCCGTAGCCAGCAAAATGGCTGGCAAACCAGGGCGCGGTATAGCGGTAATTGGCGATGGCGCAATGAGCGCTGGCATGGCCTATGAGGCGATGAACAATGCGCAGGCTGCTGGCAATCGGCTGGTCGTCATTCTCAACGACAATGATATGTCGATCGCGCCACCGGTGGGTGGATTGTCGGCCTATCTGGCACGGCTCGTCTCTTCGAGCGAATATCTCGGTATTCGTAAATTTGCCAGCAAAGTCACCGCGAAGCTCTCTCGCCGGGTGCACAAAGCCACGGCCAAGGCTGAAGAATATGCCCGTGGCATGGCGATGGGCGGCACGCTATTTGAAGAACTGGGATTTTACTATGTCGGTCCCATTGATGGCCATAATATGGATCAACTAATCCCGGTTTTAGAAAATGTCCGCGATAATGCCGAGGGGCCCGTGCTCATCCACTGCGTTACCGAAAAGGGCAAAGGCTATAAGTTTGCCGAGGAAGCCGCTGACAAATATCATGGCGTCGCCAAATTTGATGTGGTGTCCGGCAAACAGGACAAGGGGCCAGGCGGCGGACCGCCGGCCTACCAGAACGTCTTTGGCGAAACCCTGGCAAAGCTTGCTGATACCGATCCGCGCATTTGTGCTATTACGGCCGCAATGCCATCGGGCACTGGCGTTGATAAATTTGCGCAAACCCATCCCGATCGCGCCTTTGATGTGGGCATTGCCGAACAGCATGGCGTAACCTTTGCCGCCGGTCTGGCTGCCCAAGGCATGCGTCCCTTTGCCGCCATCTATTCTACCTTCCTGCAACGCGCCTATGACCAGGTCGTGCATGATGTCGCGATTCAGAATCTGCCGGTGCGCTTTGCGATTGACCGGGCGGGCCTTGTCGGCGCGGACGGCAGCACCCATGCTGGGTCGTTCGATGTCACCTATCTTGCGACGCTACCGAATATGGTGGTGATGGCTGCTGCTGATGAAGCAGAATTGGCGCATATGACTTATACTGCGGCGCAATATGACGACGGCCCCATCGCCTTCCGCTATCCACGCGGCAATGGCACTGGCGTCGAAATTCCTGAAACGCTCGAAAAGCTCGAAATCGGAAAAGGCCGTATCGTGCGCGAAGGCAGCAAGGTAGCGATCCTCTCACTCGGCGCGCGATTGAGCGAAGCGTTGAAAGCGGCTGACCGCCTCGATGCCAAAGGCCTGAGTACGACCGTTGCGGATTTGCGCTTTGCCAAGCCGCTGGACGAAGAGCTGATCCGCAAATTACTGACCACCCATGAAGTCGCCGTAACGGTTGAAGAAGCCGCGGTCGGCGGTCTTGGCGCACATGTCCTGACATTTGCATCTGATACCGGTCTAACCGATGCGGGTTTGAAAATCCGTACGATGCGCTTGCCAGATATATTTCAAGACCAGAATAAACCCGATGTGCAATATGCCGAAGCGGGTCTGGATGCCGATGGAATAGTCGATACCGTTCTCAAAGCGCTGCGTCATAACAGCACGGGTGTCGAGGAAACTGGCGCGCGGGCTTAATTTATTTAGACCTCAAGCGCCGGGCGCGGGCATCCGCCCGCTTGGCTTTCCTCGCATAAGCTCGGGCGCGCAGTCGCGCTTGCCTCCGCTTCGCGTCGGTTCAGCGCGACCTTGAGGTTTGAATGGATATCCCAGCCTAGAGAGCATCGTCCGAGCGTAGTGAGGCAAGGCCGACCGGCCGCCGCGCCTTATGGCGCGTAGCCAAGCGGGCGGATGCCCGCGCCCGGCGCTTGAGGTCTAACAAAGACTCCCTCAAAACTTCAGCTGAAACCGCACGGCCCCGCCGAAATCGTCATTAAGCGCCTCAAAATGTCCCGGCTCCTGCCGCCAGAAAAAATTGGTGTTGAGATACCCGCCCCATAAGGGTGTTGCATAAGCCAGTTCGCTCACCAGCTCCCGGCCTTCCGGAGCGAGATTCAACGTCCGCTGGCCAAATTCGGTTTGCAAGGTTTCATAGCTATAACCGACCGGCAGATTGAGGTTCAGTCCGCCCGATGACACGCGCAATGGCTGCGCGAACCGGAATGCGATTTGGTCGGACCGACCGAATAACGCGGCTTTGCTGATGTCAGCGGCAAAGCTTGATGTTTTTAGCGTCCCGCCGGTTACTAGGCTGGCACTGTCCACTTGCGTCCAACCCTGACGCCAACTTGCCCCGGCGCGCCATCCGCTGCCGATATCAAAGCCTGCCCGGCCGTCGACAAACCAGCTTTGGGCTCCACGCGCACCAATTGTGTCGACAAAACGCGAACCCAATATCGTGTCGCCTTCGCCCAGCCAATTGGCGGCAATGCTAAGCGATGCCCCGCCAACCCGGCGATCAAGCGCCAAGCCGAAGCCGCTAAAGCGATAGCGTTGCCGATCCAATCCCGCCAGATCATCGATTCTGCTCTCATCTGAATCCACGCGTGCCGCACCGCTTTCAGCGCTTGCCGTAAAACCAAAACCAGCAATCTCACGGCGCATTGCGAGGGCGCTTTTCACCTGTCCGGTAAAGCCGCGCTCGCTGTTTGGTGTTGGTGCGACCAGAAAGGCAGGCGCGCTTGCGTCCTGCATCTGCGCGACCAGTCCGCTGGCGTTCTTCTGGAAACCGAAGGCCACTTTCATCTGGGGCGAGATCTGTGTCATCACTGAGGCCGCCAGCATCCGCGCTTTGCCGGCATTGCTGTCCGAGAGCGTCAGATTATCCCGGCCGACCAAGCCGACGGGATTGCGCCCGATATTCACCGCTATTTGTACGCCGGCGCTCGATGCCACCATATTGCGACGATCCCCGCTCAGCGCGCCGGTCAATTTATACTCCGGCACAGCGACCTTCAGGTCATGCGCGAGGTTTAGCGCAAAGGCGCGGTCGAAACCGTCCAATATCACCGCGCCGACATTTTGCCCCTGCAGCGCAGCATCACCCATGGCCGCCGATGTCTGTCCACCAGAGGCGGTCAGATCGACCGCCACCTGGCTGCCCGCCAAAGAGCTTTGTCCTTGCGGTTGGAACGCCGCAGCAATGTCGAGCACGCCGCGTCCATAAACGGCATCCGTTCCAGCGTCTCCGGCATCGCGCGCGCTGGTGAAAAGCAGATCGACAATCTGTGCGCCGGTCAAATTGGGAAAGGCTTGCGCCAACAGAGCCACGGCTCCGGAAATTTGTGGCGCAGAAAACGATGTCCCGCTCCAAAGGAAAGCGGTGTCATCATTATCATCCGCGCGCACGCGCTCACCCAATGCTGTGAGGAAATTGGCCGATTGACTGCCCGCCCGGTTGCTGAAGGATGAGATATTTTCACTGGCACCGACAGATCCTGCAATGATGACATGGCCGTTGCCATTGTCCGCAATACCCGCCGCAAAACCATCGGGTGTCGCGGCCCCATCATTGCCGGCCGAAACGACGACCACCACGCCCGCGGCAGCAGCATTGGCCACCGCACTGCGGACAGTGTTTGAAATATCGGGTCCGCCCAAAGATATATTGACGACCCGAGCGCCGCTGACGCGCGCTTGATTAATGGCCGAGGCAATCGCACCGCTGCCATGACTGCATCCGTCATCATCGGGATCATCAGGATCATCCATTGCGCAGCTTCCCGGGCTGTCGGTCCGCAGGACCAATATGTCGGTGTCAAACGCCATGCCATGGGTCGCGTTGCCATTTCTGCTGCCCGCCGCGACGGATGTCACGGCAGAGCCATGGCCGCCTTCATCGCCAATCCCGCGCGTACCTGCAAAATCGGCGCTGTCAGGATGGATGCGGCCGACAAATTCATCACTGCTCGCGTTCAAGCCGCTGTCAATCACACCCAATATCACGCCATCGCCGGTCGCGCCGGCATTATACGCGGTCAGGGCCCCATGTTGTGACGGTCCATCGGATCCGCGGAACTCGGCCGTGTCAAAATTGGTCGCCGGCGGGGTCGGGGTGGGTGTCGGTGCGGGAGTAGGCGTCGGAGACGGCGTGGGTGTCGGCGTAGGCGCCGTCGCTGGAGGCGTTGGGGTCGGCGCTGGGCGCGATCCGCCGCCGCCACAAGCGGATAATAGGATCATTGGCGCCAATGCTGCGCCCAAATATTGTGTCCGGCTTACGCGATATTTTATCATATTACCCTGTCTTCCCCACTGCCGGAAGCTATATATAAACAGCGTTACCGACAGCTTAACATCGATCAGCGCTTGCCCGAACGGGGCGGAATGATTAGGCGCTGTGCGCATGCCACCGGAATTTTCCCATATCGATCACTGGATATTTGACTTGGATAACGTGCTTTATCCAGCGGAATGTGATCTTTTCTCACTTATCGATATTAAAATGGGTGAATATATTGCACGCGCGCTGGACTGTGATCCGGCCGAAGCGCGCAAGGTGCAGAAAGACTATTTCCACGATCACGGCACGACTTTGGCCGGGCTCATGCATCATCATGACACCGATCCGCAGGACTTTTTAAATTATGTTCACGACATCGACATGAGCCGCCTGTCCCATGCCCCGGATTTGCACAGCGCCATTGCTGCGCTACCCGGCGAAAAACTGGTGTTTACCAATGGCGATCGGCCTTATGCGGAACGGGTTTTGGAAGGGCGCGGTCTTGGTGGCTTGTTTGACCAGATCCATGACGTTGTCGCCACTGACCTGATCCCGAAACCTGAAAAAGCGGCCTATCACAGCCTGATCAATACCACTGGAATTGACCCAAGACGCTCTTTATTTGTCGAAGATATGGCGCGCAATTTGCGTCCTGCGAAAGATTTGGGCATGACGACCATCTGGGTCAATACCGGTTCGGAGTGGGGCGCGCGCGATCACGAACCGGACTATATCGATCATGAAATTGACAATCTGGAAAACTGGGTCACCAGCCTGTAATTAGACTTATCTTGGACAAGGAACACGCACTGCAATGACTAAGCAATTGATGAACGCCATCGAAGCCGCCTGGGAAAAACGGGAATCGCTGAGCATCACCAGTCAGGGACCGGAACGCGATGCGGTCAACGCGGCGCTCGCGAGCCTCGACGATGGCAGCGCCCGTGTCGCCGAAAAACAAGGTGACAAATGGATTGTAAACCAATGGTTGAAAAAAGCAGTGCTGCTCTCGTTCCGGCTTAACGACAATCAGGTCATTGAAGGCCCCGGCGGCGCAAACTATTGGGACAAGGTGCCCAGCAAATTTGCCGACTGGGGCGAGAACCGTTTTCGCGAAGCCGGTTTCCGGGCCGTCCCGGGCGCGGTCGTTCGCCATGGTTCGCATATCGGGCGGAACGCTGTTTTAATGCCAAGCTTTGTGAATATCGGCGCTTTCGTCGACGAAGGCGCGATGATTGATACTTGGGCCACCGTCGGCAGCTGCGCGCAAATTGGCAAGAATGTGCATATTTCCGGCGGCGCCGGCATTGGCGGCGTGCTTGAACCGTTGCAGGCCGGACCCGTGATCATCGAAGACGGCGCATTTATCGGCGCGCGCAGCGAAGTCGCCGAGGGTGTCCGTGTCGGCGAAGGCGCGGTGCTATCCATGGGTGTTTACCTCGGAGCATCCACCAAGATAATCGACCGGGTAACCGGCAAGGTCTATATTGGCGAAGTGCCGCCTTATGCCGTGGTCGTGCCCGGCGCGACTCCACCAAAAGCCAATATAGACGGCGTGCCCGGCCCATCGCTCTATTGTGCTGTGATCGTTAAAACCGTGGATGCGCAGACGCGTTCCAAAACCGGGATTAACGAGCTGCTGAGGGATTGAAGCCATGTCGAAATTGGTAAACCGTGTCGCCGCTACGCTGGGGGAGAATGATCACCCTTATCGCAACGGCGCATGGACGCCCAATTTTGACGAATATGATGCCGATGACATGAAAGTCATTGGTATCATTCCCGATGACATAGACGGCATTTACGTCCGCAATACCGAAAATCCGGTGCATGATAGCATTGGCCGCTATCACCCCTTTGACGGTGACGCGATGCTGCACATGATGCGGATTTCAGGCGGCAAGGCGGCTTATCGCAATCGCTTTGTCCGCACAGAAGGCTTTGAGGCAGAGGCCGAAGCAGCCGGGCCACTATGGGCCGGTATCATGGGAAATCCAGCAGATTCCAAGCGCCCCGGTTGGGGTGCTCATGGTGGCGTAAAAGACAGCGCATCAACAGATGTTATTGTCCATGCCGGACAGATATTGTCGACCTTTTGGCAATGTGGTGAAGGGTACCGGATTGATCCGGCAACCGGCGCCACGATCGGCACCGAAAGCTGGGTACCGGACGAGGGCATTTCCGCCCATGCCAAAACCGATGAAGCGACCGGCGAATTATTGTTCTTCAACTATTCCAAAAAAGCGCCATATATGCATTATGGCGTGGTCGGTGCGGACAACCAGCTCAAGCATTTCATCCCCGTCGAACTGCCCGGACCACGCCTGCCACATGACATGGCCTTTTCGAAAAACTATTCGATCCTGAATGATTTTCCTTTATTCTGGCGCGAAGAATTATTGCCGCAAAACTTCCATGTGCCGCAATATCACCCCGACATGCCGTCGCGCTTTGCCGTGGTCCCGCGCATGGGTCAGCCAGAGGATATACGCTGGTTTGAAGCCACGCCGACTTTTGTTCTACACTTTTTGAACGCCTATGAAGAAGGCGACGAGCTGATCATGGATGGTTATTTCCAGAACCAACCGGTGCCGCAGCCGCTGAAAGATTTTCCTGCCGGTTTTGAAAGCATGGGGGCGAGCATCGACCTGCACAGCTTCCAGCCCGAGCTGCACCGCTGGCGATTCAATCTGGCCACGGGCGAAACGCGCGAGGAAACCCTATTTGATGAGTATCCTGTCGAATTTGGCATGATCAACCAGCGCATTGCCGGTGAAAAACATCGCTATGTGTATAGCGTGACCGGTGAACCGGGATGGTTTCTGTTCAACGGCATGGTCAAACATGATCTGGAAGCGGGCACTGCGGAGCATTTGTCCTTTGGCGAACAACGCTTCGGGTCAGAAGCGCCCTTTATTCCGCGCAAGAACCAGACCGCAGAAGATGATGGATATCTCATCAGTTTCATCACCGATATGAAACAGGATCGCAGCGAGTGTATCATCGTCGATGCGCAGAATATTTCCGCTGGCCCGGTCTGCACGATCATCCTGCCCCACCGCATTTGCAGCGGCACCCATGCAACATGGGCGTCGGCGGAGCAAATTGAAGCGGCCTAGAATCCTCTCCCTCAAGGGGAGAGGATTGAGTCAATCAAACAGCTGCCCGTCGACTTCCTTACCAGCTGGCGGTTTCAATCCCAGATGCTGCCAACCACGATCATTCAGTGCGCGGCCGCGTGCCGTTCTCGCCACTAGACCGAGTTGGATGAGATAGGGCTCGATGACTTCCTCAATCGTATCGCGCGGTTCCGATAGACCGGCGGCGAGCGTTTCCACACCAACCGGCCCACCTTTGTAAATATCGGCAATCATATGCAGATAGCGGCGATCCATGGCGTCAAGGCCGATGCTGTCGACCTCCAACCGGGTGAGTGACGCGTCGGCGGTTTTCTGATCCACCATCGCAGTGCCAGCGACATTGGCGAAATCGCGTACCCGGCGCAGCAGGCGGCCAGCGATACGCGGGGTTCCGCGCGCGCGGCGCGCAACCTCGGTGGCGCCATCGGGTGCGATACCCAGATCCAGCAATTTGGCGGCGCGGTGGACGACTTTTTCCAGTTCCTCGACGCTGTAGAAATTGAGCCGCACCGGAATGCCGAACCGATCCCGCAGCGGCGTGGTGAGCAGCCCTTGCCGCGTCGTCGCCCCGATGAGGGTGAATTGCGGCAGATCAATCCGCACGCTGCGCGCCGAGGGGCCTTCGCCAATGATCAGATCAAGCGCGCGGTCTTCCATCGCCGGATAGAGCACTTCCTCAACCACCGGATTGAGCCTGTGAATCTCGTCGATAAACAGAACATCGCCTTCCTCAAGGTTCGTCAGCAGCGCGGCGAGGTCCCCGGATTTGGCAATGACCGGCCCGGATGTGGCGCGAAAGCCGACGCCCAGTTCGCGGGCAATAATCTGCGCCAGCGTGGTTTTGCCCAGCCCCGGTGGGCCAAAGAACAACACATGGTCAAGCGCTTCGCTACGGCTTTTGGCGGCTTCGATAAAGACCCGCAGATTTCCACGCGCCGCTTCCTGCCCGATAAATTCGTCGAGCGATTTGGGGCGCAGCGCGGCGTCGATATCTTCGACTTTGCGTTCGGGGGATTGGAGGCGGTCTTCAGTCATACGTCAAACTTCTCAATCCAAGGAGATACAGCATTGTCTTTATATCTTTTTGTTCGCTCACTTAACGCTGCAAGAAAAATGTCTGGGTTTTCCCTTTTAAACACTAGTGACTGTGCCTTCCCAAGTATCTTTTCCCAAGCAGTTTTGTCATCAATTGTGCCCACTATGGCGAACGTCTCATCTTCAACAAATCGACTGTAGTTATAGAGCTGGTCAATCAATAACCGAACTTTTCCTGCATCCATTAGCAGCCCATGCATTGAAGGCAAAAAACCCGCTTGGTTGAAATTGAAGCTGTTGTATCGAGAGAGTAAGATTTGGAGACTACTTAACAGTTCTGCAATGTGTCGAATTTCATCCTTCTGGCTTAGCGTTTCAGTAAACTGTTGAAATGAATCGATAACATTCTCGGGAATCGTCAACTTGGGAAGGAGTGTCGTCTCGTTTTCATCGTCTAAAATTGCGTCTAAAGTTATGCTTCCTGTTTCTGGATCGTAATTTTCGATTTTCAAAGCAATATTATCGGATATGGTTTGAGTTAGCTCGCTAACTGCAGACAAGGCTAAAGGTAGTGCAACTCTAGCCGCTTGATGTCGCCGCTCGATTTCGTCGTTTCTATGCATTTCTGCTTGCGATATCTGCTTTGAGATTATTTTAATCGTAAACATGGCACCAGAAACAGCCAAAACCCCTGCCGCCAGTGTCTGCCAATCGAATAAACACTGACCAAAGTCGCTAAGCCAATCGAATGGCATCCTGCAGTTCAGCTTCACTTCGCCGCCTTCTTTAACGCCAGCCGCACCAGCGCGTCCAGTGTCACACCCTCACCGGCCTCAGCATCGGCAGCCGCGACCGCTGCACTCGCCTCCGCCGGTTTGAAACCCAGATTCTGCAAAGCGCTGACCGCATCGGCGCTGTTGTTCGAGGGCGCATGAATGGCACCGCCACCCGCAATCGGGTCGGTCGCAATGCCGCCGACCTTATCCTTCAACTCATTGACAATGCGCAGTGCCAGTTTCGGCCCCACCCCATTGGCCCGCGCGACCATCGCCTTGTCGCCGGTGGCAATGGCACGTGAAATCTCGCCCGGTTCCAGCGCCGAAAGGATCGCCAAGGCCACTTTGCCGCCGACGCCCTGTACCGAAATCAGCAACCGGAACCAGTCGCGCTCCGACCCGCTGGCAAAGCCCATCAGGCGCATATCGGTCTCAGAAACTTGCATTTCGGTATAGATGGTCGCGCCATCGCCAACGCCACCTATGGCGGTGATGGTGCGCGACGAGGCGAAGACCAGATAGCCGACGCCCTGCACGTCCAGCACGATATTATCCGTGCCGATTTCGTCGATAATGCCGGTGAGTTTTGCAATCATGGGAGTGTTTTAGTGGCGAGGGCGCACTTGTCCAAATATTTCTGAACAAGAACCTGATCCGTTAGCACTGAGCCTGTCGAACTGCGCCTATGGTCGTGCGACGTCCTTCGACAGGCTCAGGACTAACGGGGATAAGATCACAAAATCAACGCCCCCGATGATGGGCATGGGTGATCGCCACGGCCAGCGCATCGGCGGCGTCATGCCCGGCCAGCTTCACGCCGGGCAGCAGGATTTTGAGCATCGCCTGCACCTGATCCTTGTCGGCCTTGCCCACACCAACGACTGATTTCTTGACCGCCCGCGCTGCATATTCGCCCACTTCCAGACCGGAACGCGACGCACCGAGCAAAACGACACCGCGCGCCTGTCCTAGCTTCAACGTACTTTGCGGATTGCTGTTGACGAACACCTCTTCGACCGCCGCCGCGTCCGGCCGATATTCCAGCATCAGGTCCGTGAGTTCCAGGTCCAGCTTCAACAGCCGGTTCGCCAAAGCCATTTTGGGGTCGGTCTTTATCTGCCCATTGGCGATATGCGACAGCCGATTGCCCTCAGAGCTGATCACGCCCCAGCCGGTTGTGCCAAGGCCGGGATCGAGACCAAGAATGATCACTCGGCGTTCAGTTTTTCCATGATCTCGTCCGGCACATCATAATTGCCCCAGATGGTCTGGACGTCATCATCATCTTCCAGCAAGTCGATGAGCGTAAGCAATGTTTCCGCCTGCTCCAGATTCACTTCAACCTGCACCGACGGACGCCATGCGAGTTTCACGCTTTTCGCTTCGCCCAGCGATTTTTCCAATGCGCCGGCAACTTCATGCAAATCTTCCATCGCGGTCCAGATTTCATGGCCATCTTCATCGGAAGAAATATCTTCTGCGCCAGCTTCCATCGCCGCTTCGAGAACTTTGTCCTCGCTGCCTGCTTCGGCGGGATATTGGACATAGCCGACCCGGTCAAAGCCGTGGCTCACCGAACCGGATTCGCCGACATTGCCGCCATTGCGCGACATGATCGTGCGGACATTGGTATAGGTACGGTTGGTATTGTCGGTCAGCGTTTCGATAATCAGCGAGACACCGCCGGGGCCAAAGCCTTCATAGCGTACCTCGTTATAATCATCGCCTTCATTGGCCGAGGCTTTGTCGATCGCCCGCTGGATGCCATCTTTCGGCATGGACACCGCTTTGGCATTGTTGACCGCAAGCCGCAGGCGCGGGTTCATGTCCGGATCAGGCATGCCTGATTTAGCCGCCACAGTAATCTCGCGGCTGAGTTTTGAGAAAGCCGCGGAACGCTTTTTATCTTGCGCGCCCTTGCGATGCTTGATGTTATTAAATTTACTATGGCCTGCCATATTCCCTCAAACTTCCAATCTATTTAGTCCACGATTACCGCGGTTCCGGATGCGGATACCATCAACATCGATCCTTTGTCACCCACGACTTCATAGTCGAGGTCAACGCCAACAACCGCATTGGCCCCGAGTTTGGCCGCTTCGGCCTGCATTTCCGCAAGCGCCTCGTCGCGCGCACGTTTCAAGACGTTCTCATATTTGCCCGACCGGCCGCCGACTATATCGGTAATGCTGGCGAACAGATCACGGAACAGGTTAGCCCCGACAATCACCTCACCGATAACGATGCCGCGATAGTCACGGACCGCGCGGCCTTCGATACTGGGGGTTGTGGTGACAATCATGCTAGCTCTCCCGCCGTTAAAGGGCGGATATTAGCCCAATGGCTAGGCGATACCAAGGGCCGATTTATAGGTGTCGAGGATCGCTTCCATTTCCTGACGGTCATGGGTTTCCATTTTGCGCAGACGGACGATCTGACGCATGATTTTGGCGTCAAAGCCGGTGGATTTGGCTTCGGAATATACATCGCGAATATCATCAGCAATGCCTTTTTTCTCTTCTTCCAGCCGCTCGATACGTTCGATAAATAGACGCAGCTGGTCTGCGGCAACATTGCCTTCGCTCATTCTTCAATTCCCTAGAAATAATATTTTTGGATTCGGACGCTGTCTTTAATCGGCTGCTGCGTTTTTGGCTACGCTTTCCTTCATCCGTTGCAGCTTTTCTGGCGTTGCTTCGGTCTGGTAATTTTTCTTCCATTCCGAGGATGGCATGCCGTGAATCGCCTTGCGTGCTTCTTCTTTCGTCATATTGCCGCCGGCCTCATTGGTTGCCTCAAGCACCCAGTCGGCCAAGCAATTGCGACAGAAACCGGCAAGACCCATCAGATCGATATTTTCCGCGTCGTGGCGGTGCTGCAGATGACTGACAAGACGGCGAAAAGCCGCTGCTGCTGCTGCGTCAGATATTTCTTCGCTCATAAAAATGCTTCCGTTGCTTTTTGTTTTTTTCCTGTCATGATTCGGCGCTAACAGCCCTCCGTTCAACGCACCAAAACAGGAATCTTCAATGGCATCGCATATGTTCTCCCGCGACCGCAAAGTAAAGGTGCTCGCGACTCTCGGTCCGGCCAGCGGCAGTCCGGAGATGATCGAGAAAATGTATAAAGCGGGCGTCGATGCGTTCCGCATGAACATGAGCCACGGCGAGCACAAGGCCCACGCGCAAAATGTGATATCGATCCGCGCGCTGGAAAAAAAGGTCGGGCGCCCGATTACGATTCTTGCGGATTTGCAGGGACCAAAGCTGCGTATCGGTACCTTCTCAAAAGCGCCCATCACACTGGAAACCGGCGCAAAATTCACGCTCGATCTGCAAAAGAAAAAGGGTGATGCCAAGCGGGTAACGCTACCTCACCGGGAAATTATCGAAACGCTGCAACCGGGGCATACGCTGTTACTCGATGACGGAAAAATCCGGCTGGAAGTGACCAAGACAGATGGCAAGAGTGTCGAGACCAAGGTGATAGTCGGCGGCCCGATATCCGATCGCAAGGGCGTCAATGTGCCCGAGGTGGTGCTGCCGGTCAGTTCGCTCACCGACAAGGATCGCAAGGATCTGACCTTTGCGCTGGAACAGGATGTCGACTGGATCGCGCTGAGCTTTGTCCAACGCCCAGAAGACGTGGCCGAGGCCCGGCGTTTGATTGGCGGCAAGGCGGCTTTGCTCTCCAAAATCGAAAAGCCCGCGGCGATCGATCGGCTGGAAGAAATATTGGAATTGTCCGATGCGGTGATGGTCGCGCGCGGCGATCTGGGTGTCGAATTGCTGCCCGAACAAGTACCGCCGCTACAAAAGAAAATTGTTGCGGCAGCCCGCAAACTCGGCCGGCCGGTGGTGGTCGCGACGCAGATGCTGGAATCGATGATCACCTCCCCCACGCCAACCCGCGCCGAAGTGTCCGATGTCGCCACCGCCATTTATGACGGGGCCGATGCGATCATGTTGTCAGCAGAATCCGCGGTCGGCGATTGGCCGATTGAAGCCGCGACCATGATGGACCGGATCGCAGCACAGGTGGAGAGCGACGCTTCCTATGCGGAACGTGTCCATTTCACCGAAACCGTGCCCGATGAAACAACCGCCGACGCGCTCGCCGCCGCCAGCTATAATATCGCGCGGACGGTAAAGACATCGGCGATTGTCTGCTTCACCAAATCGGGGTCCACGGCGCGCCGCATGGCCCGTGAACGCCCGTCCGTGCCTTTGCTCGTGCTAACCCCTGATCGCCACACCGCGCGACGCGTCGGCCTGCTATGGGGCGCTCACGCCGTCGTCACCCGGGACGTAAGCAATTTTGAAGAAATGATTGCCAAAGCGAAACGCATGGCGCTGCGCCACAAGCTGGGCGTTGCGGGATCGCGCTTGATCGTCTGTGCAGGCGTGCCCTTTGGCACGCCAGGGTCAACCAACTTGCTGCATGTGGTCCGCCTGAGCGGGGATGAATTAAAGCGCAGCTAAAGCCGTGATGCTGGCGCTAGACATGACTACACACAACAGTTAGCCTGACCTTTGATCAGGAGGCCGTCCATGTATGAAGTTGCGCTAACAGAATCCTATTTTCCAGCGCAGGGCGGACCGGAACCGTCGCCTATGACCGTCGGCGATATGCTGCGCCAATCGGCCGCACGAGCAGCAGACCAACCTGCGCTCAAAGAACTAACTTATGAAGGAGCGGTTGCCCGCATTTGGACTTACGCTGAGCTGCTGAAAGATTCGGAGCGGCTGGCCCGCGCGCTGGCGAGTCGCCATGCTGAAGGCGCTCGGGTTGCGGTTTATGCCAATAATGTACCGGAATGGGTTCTGTTGGAACTGGCCTGCGGTCTTGCCGGGGTCACATTGGTCACCGTCAATCCCGCCTATCAGAAACGGGAACTGAAATATGTCCTCGAACAGTCGCGCTCCGAAGCCATTTATTATGTCGCCGACTTCCGCGGAAACCCGATGCAAGAGATTGCGGATACAGTGTGCGACGAGATACCGGCGATCAAACACCGCATCTTATTGAACGACCATGAAGCGCTTTATGCTGGTGAAAACAGCGGCACCCTGCGCGACCCCAAACCGCAGGACGCGGTGCAGCTGCAATATACGTCCGGCACGACCGGCTTTCCAAAAGGCGCGGTGCTTCATCATAACGGCCTTGTCCGCAACGGCGTGGATACAATGGCCCGCGGCGGAATGGAACAAGGCGATATTTTCGTCCACACCATGCCATTATTCCATACGACAGGCTGCGCAATTCTGGTGCTAGGCGGCTTTGGCCGCTGCGGGACGATGTTGCTCGCCCCGATGTTTGACCCGGCAGTGATTGCAAGCGTCATCGAACGGGAACGCGCCAAATTCATATTGGGCGTGCCAACTATGCTGGTGGCCTTGATTGATGAAGTGCGGCGCTCTGGTCAGGACGTATCTTCCACCCAGCGGATCATGTCCGGCGGGGCCATGGTTGCACCACAGCTATGCCGCGATGCCAAAGAGGTTTTCGGCGCGCCGGTGCAGATTGTTTACGGACAAACCGAAACGTCGCCCGTTCTAACGCAGGCCTGGTACGAGGATTCTCTGGAGGACCTCACCACTACCATTGGCCAGCCAGCGGCCCATACTGAAATCTCTATCCGCGACCCCCAAACCAACGCCGTCTTGCCGATTGGCGAACAGGGTGAAATTTGCGCTCGCGCTTATAGCGTCATGCTCGGTTATAATGATAATCCAGATGCCACTGCGGCTGCCATAGACAAGCAAGGTTGGTTGCATACCGGCGATCTGGGGCGGATGGATGAACGCGGCTATGTCAAAATTACCGGCCGCGTCAAAGAGATGATCATTCGCGGCGGTGAGAATCTATTTCCGGCAGAGATTGAAAACGCAATGTTGGAGCATGAGACCATTGGCGAAGTCGCCGTCGTCGGCATCCCTGACGAGAAATGGGGAGAGCAAGTCGCATGCTTTTTCCGCAGCAGTGCTGAGACACCATTGCGCGCCGATGATCTCAAGACCTTTATCCGCGAGCGTTTATCGCCGCAAAAAACCCCTGCCTATTGGATCAGCGTATCCGAATGGCCGCTGACCGGCTCAGGGAAAATTCAGAAATTCAAACTAGCCGAGGCGTATGAGGCCGGTGAATTTGAGTTGTTGGCGTAACAGAACACCCTTTCATGCTGACCCGCTATCCGCACAATATCGGGGCAGTCTATTCTGCCAAACCTTCCATGGTTTGTAGGTCAATAGCTGCAACGGCAGCTTTTAACACGTCGATCGAATCGACCTTGCCTTTGGCCTCAACATTGAAGCGATCGGCAAAAATAGTGCCGTAGCGACCTCTCTTGCTGCTGCTGTCATAACGCTCGGTTGTCATGCGTCCGTCCACTGTGCCGGTTCTTTCTTCGACCGTACCTGTCTGTTTTTGCGATTCAATATTCAGCGCGCCGCCCAGAGCGGCAAGTCCAGCCGCTGCGCCGAGGTCGGTTACCTGAAGCGTGATTTGATTCTCGCCCGTGCCATAGGTGGCTTCGGCCGTTGATCCGCCAATGCCGGCAACGGAACCGCTATTCGTTTCAAAACCAGAGCGCGATAAACCGTTGGGCAAACTGGCCGGCAATAATTTTAGCAACTGATCAGGCGGCGTTGGCGGGGTCGCCGCGCCATTTTGTGCCCGCTCGCTGGCCGCTTCCATTTTTTTACCCGCTTCTTCCAGTTTGCCAAGATCAAGAGAACCAACACCGGGCACGGAAACGGTTCCGGACATGGAGCTATCATCGTTGAGGAGGGACGGTCCGCCGGAAAAAAGTAGCATCAAAGGTGCCATGATGGCGCTCAGGATGAACCCGGCAACAGCGGCGGAAACAACGATCACAATGGTATAAACCGCGCTCTTGTCTTCCGGCACTTTCATCAATATGGGCAGGCCGATATATAACAGATAAATGCTGTAAAGGCCCAGAATAGAGAGCATCCCCAAACCCGGAATAAGGTTGAAAATGGCCGCGACCCAACCGGCCGTTGCACTATAAGCCGCTACTTTAAATGCTTTGTCTCGATTGGGTGTGGCACCAAATTTCGGCGCCAAAAAGTCTATCAACAGCGCCAAGAGAAAAACAATGACGAGCGTTAGCAAATAACTGATCACAGCTGTTGATATAGCGCTGAGAAAAGATGGGCGGTAAGAAATACCGAAGGCACCATATCCAAAGACCAACGAATGAATCAGCGTTGCAACTGGCCCAATTGCTGCGAGCGGAAGAATGTAGGATTTGTAGATATCGGCAATGGATGTTGTTTCGCCATCAATCACCGGCCATTCTGTCTTAGGGCTCAATAATATGCCTTTAACCCTGGCGACCAAATTATTTTTCTCGACTATCATAACTCTCTCCCCTTTTTCCTTACAAGCATGGATGAGGGCCTAAGACAAGTCAGCCGGCCGATGTCCCTTGTAAGTGCTGTCTCTAGAAATTGAATTCTGATGCTTGATAACAGGTGGATGAAGAACATCAGTGAGCCACATCACTAGCGTCTGGATGATTGCTAATGCACGCTTTCAGGATTTTGGTGACACGGCATCCCTCAGAATTCAACAGGACTATACATCGGTACTTTATTGCGGCACATATTGGCGCATGGATTTACAGCTAGAAAATAAAATTGTCCTTGTCACTGCTGGCAGCAAGGGCATTGGATTGGCCACCGCGTTGGGCTTTCACAAATGCGGCGCGAAAGTCGCCATTTGTGGGCGCACACAAGACGCGCTCGATGCCGCCGCTGCCGAGATGCCCGGTTGCTTGGCGATCACCGGCGATGTTTCAAAAGCAGGTGATATTGATCGGGTCATCGATGCGGTCACGACCGAATTTGGCGGCATTGATATATTGGTGAATAATGCAGGTGGACCGCCACCTGGTCTTTTTGAGAATTTGGCAGACGAAGATTGGAGTGCCGCCATAGAGCTGACTTTAATGTCCGTTGTCCGTGCCACACGGTTGGTGCTGCCACATATGCGTGCCCAAAAATGGGGTCGCATCATCAATATTTCCTCCTCTGGCGTAAAACAGCCCGTTCCCGGGCTTACGCTGTCCAATAGTATCAGAATGGCTGTATTGGGTTGGGCCAAAACGCTCGCCAATCAGGTGGCCGGTGACAATATTCTGGTCAATACGGTTTGCCCTGGTTTTACAGATACCGACCGGGTCACCCAGATTCTGGAGCAGCAATCTGCAGCGTCAGGCAAGAGCATAGAAGAAATTGCCGCTGGGATCGCATCGCAAATACCGATGCAACGGATCGGTCAACCACAAGAAATCGCCAATCTCGCGATTTTTCTTGGGTCGGAAGCCGCTAGCTATATCACGGGAACGTCTATTCAGGTGGACGGCGGGTCTGTGCAGGGCTTCTAAAAGCGCCGACAAGCTTCATCGCGGCGCCTTATTGCGGGTTTTCATTGCCCATCATCACCTTTCCACCTGCAAAATGCATCGCGGGGTGGCGGTCCTTCGCCAATAGCAGCGGCCCGTCAAGGTCGACCCATTGCGCACGCTGGGCCAGGGCAAAGGCCGGGCGGATTGCCAGCGAGGTCGAGAGCATACAGCCGACCATCAATTTGAGCCCCGCTTGCTCTGCTACATCCGCAAGACGGATTGATTCGGTCAGCCCGCCTGCCTTGTCGAGCTTGATATTCACCGCCTGATAAAAAGGTGCGAGGCGCGGGATATCAGCGCTGGTATGACAGCTTTCGTCGGCGCACAGCGCAATCGGAGATCGCACATCGGCCAGCAGCTCATCGCGGCCCGCACTCACCGGTTGTTCAATCAACTCGACACCCCATTGGACAAACGTGCGGGCTTCCTCCTCAATGTCGAGACCATTCCAGCTTTCATTCGCGTCCACGATCAACCGCGCATCCGGAGCACCGCGATGGACGGCGGCAACCCGCGCATGATCATCGCTGCCCGACAGTTTGAGCTTTAGCAGGCTATGGGTGGAGGATGTCGCGCGGGCGTCGGCCTCCATTTTGGCCGGATCACTAAGGGAGATGGTAAAGGCAGACGTCAGCGCCCGGGGTTCGGGCAAGGCGGCTTGCCGCCATAGCAGCTGTCCGGTCCGTTGGCATTCCAGATTCCACAGCGCGCAATCGAGCGCATTGCGCGCAGCACCTCTGGGCATTTCGTCGATTAGCATCTGGCGGTCGAAACTATCATGGCCGCGGGCGAATGCCTCTATTGCCGCGATGCAATTTTCGGCCGTCTCGCCGTCATAATAGATCGGTGTTGCCTCACCAATCCCGCTATGCCGGCCATCGTTAATGGTGCAGAAAATGACATCAACATGGGTTTTCGCGCCACGGCTGATGATGAAAGACCCGTTGACGGGCCAGCGTTCCGCGCTCGCCGATACAGATAATGGATCGATTGGTGACGTCATCAGCAGATGGTAGCGCAAGAACGGCGTCTGTCATCTGCTTTGTATCAAAACTGATGACAAGGCCTCGATATCAGGAAGTGGCACCGGACCATTTACCGACAGGCAGATGTTTGGCAATCGGGCTCCATTTCGCTTCCTGGGCACGGCGGCTCAAATAGGTGTCGAGACCAATTTGCAGAGCGACCAGCATATAGACAAAAGGCTGAAACGCGACGCCAACAAACAGCGATCCGACCATATAGATTATATGTGCATTTTGCAGCCCAATGGCGAGCGGCGCGACCCACAACTCACCTTGTTTCTTGGTCTTATGATAGCGTCGGCGGAGCACCTCCATGCGCCAGATGCCGCCCAAGTGAATGAACAACCAAAGGGCAAGACCGGGATAGCCTTGCTCGCCCAACATCTCAAAATAGCTGCTGTGAAAGGCGCGCGCTTCGTCAATCACTTCGATCGGGCCTTCATCTTCCAATTCATAATCATATTCTTGCTCTGGTCCGCCTGCCTGCTTGTCCGGTGCCAGCTCGTAACGCAGCTTGTTGAGCCGATAGACGTTAAAACCGCCGCCCATTGGATTGGCATTGGCATAGGCGATGGTCCACTGCCACACAGCGATACGAGTGGAGGCTGACTCGTCAGCTTTGTAATTCTGGATCGTCCCCATCCGTTCGGAAAAACTCTGTGGCAGAAACGGGATCGCCATCAGGCCCACGGTCACCGCCAGCCCCGCATAGAGGAAGCGGTATTTAACAAAGCGCAGCTGCAGAACAGCCAATACGGCGATACAGACCAAACCTGTGCGCGCTTGTGTCCCCACGGGGATCAGCAACGCAGCGAACACCAAGGCCATCGTAAAATATTTCACCCGCCAATCGGGTGGAAAAATTGTCCCATGCTTGGAAAGCCATAGCATCAGAGGAATAATCGCAATCGCCACCATCGAGATAATCGAGCCTTCATACAGTCCGGCATTATCATCTATCAAAAGCACCAGCGCGCCATAGCCCCCGCCTGAACCCAGTGTCTTAATTCCGCCAGTGATGATGAGCGTCGCGGCACACAGGACCATGAACAGGGTTAGCGCCTCGATCCTGAGCTTGGTCCGCAGGGTGAGCGGCAGGAAAATAGCAAAAACCAAAGCTTTCCAGACCCAGTCCCATTTTTCCATTGCATCTTCCGGCAATGCCCCTTGGAACGAGGTGTATCCGCAATAGAGTAGCAGCAGGACCATGGCCCCCTGACGCACCGAAAAGCGGCTGTCTTTTTTGTCATCGGCCACCATATAGCCAAGGAAAGCCATACCAAAGACGATCAACGACAAGGGTATGGAGTTGAGCAGGAAGTAGCTCAGCCGTTGGGGCGCGACGATGTCGATATAGGCATAGACCAATGTGAATATAAACGGCCGTTTAAACGCCAAAAACAGCAACGCCAGCAGATAGGCGACAAAAACGAGATCACGCATCGCGTTGCCCCCGCTGCTGGCCGCTTGGGGCATGGAAACCCTCCGGTTCAGCGTCTGGCTCCGGCGGATCTTCCAAATCGAGGTCGGGCCGATGAATCAACCGCCATACCGCAATCAGCAGCAAACCGTGGGTCAGAGCGATGGAGAAATTATCGATCATATCGGATTAGGCGGCCTCAGCTCATATATTAGATTCATGTCTCTACGGTCGCGGGATACATGCTTTGGGTTGACGGGACGTTAATCCTTTTCATGCAAGGACTTGCGCCATGACGCGGATTTTGCACATATTGGATCACAGCCTGCCGTTGCACAGCGGCTATTGTTTTCGCACCCGAGCCATCATGAAGGCCCAAGCTGCTAGCGGTATGGCTGTCGCGGGGGTTACCGGCGTCCGTCAGAATCAGCATGGCTATGAGGCAAAAGCGCCACTGGAACATGCCGATGGGCTGGATTTCTTTCGCACGCTGACAGATGTTCAAGGGCCATCGCCGGTTCGCGAATGGCGTGAGATATCAGTATTTGCGGACCGCATTGCCGAGGTTGTCCGTGAATGGGAACCTGATATTTTACATGCGCACTCACCGGTCTTAAATGGACTGGCTGCCCTGCGCGTAGCCCAGAAACTAGACCTGCCGCTGCTCTATGAAATCCGCGCCTTCTGGGAAGATGCAGCGGTTGGAAACGGCACCGGTCGAGAGGGTAGTCCCCGTTATTGGTTAACGCGCCAACTTGAAAATCATGTGGTGAACAGCGCGGATTCGATTGCGGTCATTTGTGAAGGACTGAAATCCGATCTGGTGGCCCGCGGTGTGTCGAAAGAGAAAATCACAGTTTCGCCCAATGGCGTGGACATGAGCCTGTTTGGCAAACCGCCCGTAGCCGACGAAGAGCTTCGGACAAAATTGGGCCTTGCCGGCAAATCGGTACTTGGCTTCATCGGCAGCTTTTATGATTATGAAGGGCTCGACGATCTGATCGCTGCCATGCCCATGTTGCAAAATTCTTGTCCGGAGGCCCATCTGCTACTTGTGGGCGGTGGCCCGATGGAAGAGGCGCTTCAAGAACAGGTGCGGACGTCAACAGCCGCATCCGCCATTAGCTTCACCGGCCGCGTGCCGCATGAAGAGGTAGAGCGCTATTACGGCCTGATGGATGTGATGGTCTATCCGCGTAAATCGATGCGGCTAACCGAACTGGTGACGCCGCTCAAACCATTAGAAGCCATGGCCCAAGGCAGGATTGTGGCGGCATCGGATATTGGTGGTCATCGCGAACTGATCGAAAATGACGTCACGGGAACATTATTCCCCGCCGGATCACCGGAAAAAATGGCCAAAAATCTGGCCGAATTGCTCGGAAAACGAGAGCAATGGCCTCAAACCATTGAAAATGCGAAGAAATTTGTTGAGGCCGATCGTAACTGGTCGTCAAACATTTTGCGTTACAACCCTGTTTACCAAAGATTGATCGCACATAAGTCTTACGAGCGTGCGGCCTGAGATGACGGAGATCGGCGTGGAACAGACGCAGCAAAATATGATGCGGTTTAAAGACCCAATAATGGCGACCGCTGCTGGCGTTGGTGCGGCGCTGGTTATTGTCACCTTACCGCACGTCTATCTGGAAACGGCCATTGGTGCCACGGGACTTTCCGAAATGGTACCTGCCGCAGCACCGCCGCTCGGAAATACCGCGCGCGGACTAATTGCCATCATGGCCGGCCTGGTTTCCGCATCAGCCATATATTATTTTCTAAATCGCAAAGGGAGCTCTGACATGGGCGTTGCACTTCGAGAACAAATTAATGCCGCCAGTCCGATTGAACTGGACCTGGAAGAGGAAGCGAAAGCCAAGAAGAGCCGGTTCAGCCTGCCCAAACTTGATACCAAATCGCTCACCAAATTTCTGAAGAAGCCCAAAAAGGACAAGGCCCGCGTGATGGACCTTGCCGACTTGCCACAATTGCGCAAAGTCGATAGCGAGCCCCAAACGCCCGAACGTCCGCCTATTTTTGAAGAACCCGCCCCTGCCATATCGCCGCCTTTGGCTGAGGCCATCCAACCTTTTGAAGAACCCACATCAGCCGAACCGGTGTCAGCAGAAGAAATCCCGGTGACTGCAGCGGAGATTCCAGCAGAAGTTCAAACGGTTGCAGAAGATATACAAACAGATTCTGACGTCATACCGCCAGTGACCGCAACCCCGGAGGCGGAGCAACCAATATCCGCGCCAGCCCCCGTCGCCGAAATGGCCGTCGAGGATCTGTCCGATCTGAATATCGCCCAGCTTGCGGATCGCCTTGAATCCGGTTTGCGTCGTTTGAAACAGCTAGAGGCCGGCAGTGTTGTTGCAGCCCAGACGCCGCTTGCATCCGCTCCAGCGGCCACGCCAACCGTATCAGAACCGACAGTAGAGCCTGTCGCGGCTCCGGTAAGCGAAGCACCTGTGATGGCACCGCCAGCGCTCAAAGAGGTTGAAAAATCGCCGGAAGATATCGCCGCTGTTCGTCAGGCTGACATGGATGCGGCGCTGAAAGCGGCTTTGGGTACCTTGGAAAAAATGACCGCTCAACGCTAGCGGCCATTCACCACCGGATCAACGATCGTCAGGATTTCAAGCGCCATGCTATCTTCATGCGGGCCTAAATCCGTGACGATCACGTCGGCGACAAAATGACCAGGAAGATCAAACGTGTGTGTAGCAACCTTTTCGGCAAAGGGCAGTAACCGGCTGGGCTCGTTCTGTATGGACCGGCTAATCGCAATGCTGTGGCGTGTGCCAGACAAGGTAATACTAGCCCAAAGGCGTTCACGCTCGAGCGTCACCGTATGGCCTGAACCCATTATTCCAGCTATTTGTTCGATCAGCATCGCGCCCACGTCACGCCGATGGTGTTTCGATCCTTTTCTTTTACGGTGCCCCCTATCCGGCATGATCGTTTCTCCATTGGGCCATAAAATGGAGCGCTTTTTGAGAAATTTTTTGACCCGGCTGCCGGCCATTGCGTAAATCCTCCACAAAGCGCGGATCGCAAACGGACAGGCGACCAAATTTGGTCCATGGCATATCAGTCTCCCGCATGAATTTCTCAATTTCCCGTAATAGATACATTGGCTCTTCTCCGTGCAAAATGGGCTATCTGCAGACCCGGTGAGCTGTCACCGACTCGTGTGCGATAGGGTAAATCCTATTTGAAATGTAATTTCCTACATGTCTAGGATATTTCCTATTGCCATTTTCGGCCATTAAGAATATGATCAGGGAGAGGCTCAAAGGGAAAACCATGTCCAACCATGATCCACGCGCGAATTTGGAGCAATTGATCCGGAAAAACGGCGATGATTTTTCATCTCTGTCGCGGATGCTCGGCAAAAATCCGGCCTATATCCAGCAATTTATAAAACGCGGCACACCCAAGAAACTGGATGAAGAGGATCGCAGAAAGCTGGCGGAATTTTATGCGGTTGATGAGCGACTATTGGGCGCAGCGATGCCGACAACCGCGCAAAACAGCGCGGTGCAGACTATGGGGCACATGGTGCGAATCAAACAGCTGGCGCTGGGTGCATCCGCCGGACCGGGATCGCTCGCGGATGATGAGGCGGCACAAGACACTATGGCCTTTGGCGCCAAATGGCTGAAGCAACTCGGCACGGATCCAGCCCAATTATCGCTGATCTCGGTCGATGGCGACTCGATGGATCCCACTTTATGCGACGGCGATGATATCATGGTCGATCACAGCGCGGCCGAACGGCCCCTGCGGGACGGTATTTATGTCCTGCGCATGGACGATGTCCTGTTGGTGAAACGTCTCGCGCTGCGCCCGTCGGGAAAACTATCCATCCGCAGCGATAATGAGCGCTATCCCAATTGGGATGATGTAGAACCACGAGAGGTGAATATCATCGGCCGGGTAATATGGACCGGTCGACGGCTTTAAATCGTCATGAAACCGCAGCAATAAGCGCTACCCGCTTACACGCTTTCCATGTTCCTTCGGCTAGAACCACGCTTGAATATGCCGCGCGGCTGCCCGCCACTGACGGTCAATAAACCGGCCCTTACAGCGCAAGCAACCATATGTGCGCGGTTTTTCGCCCGCAGCTTCAATCGGACATTTTCGACATGTCGTTCAACGGTGCGCGGAGATATGGCAACGTGCCGCGCTACTTCCTTTGCTGACAGCCCTAGTGTAACATATTCTAATATCTCGATTTCTCTGGGTGTAAGTACCGGATCGTTAATCAATGCGAGCGGCTGCAACATCATAAATTACCTTTTCAATGGACCGAACGGCGACCCGCGTCAGAACGGGGTTTGAAAAATGGGGCTGCACTTTCATGCAGCCCCAGTTGGCGGGAGAAACAGCAAGGCTGTTTGTTCCTGCATGAGGTCGTCAGGGTCGTGTGATAAATATATCTTCAGTTTTGCGACCGCGCAGTTGCAGTCGCCATCGCAATTTTTTGCTCGAGATTACGCAAGGCTCTTGCCTTCGTCTCATTAACACAATCGTTGATTTGAAGTTTTAAAATATCGGCAGCAATGCCCGGCTGGGAACATAGGCTCTTTGCTGCGCGGCTGATCCGTCGATGCAACCGCGCCACATCCATATCGCTGGTTAGGTTCAAATCACCATAGCGCACCAATTGGGTAACAGGTTCAGAGACTTTTGCAGATGCCGAAGATGGCATGAAAGCAATAATGGTCATCGATAGCATTGCCGTCGCAAGAACGGCACAGCTTAGAGTTGATCCTCGCCTTCGTCGTCGGCGAAACATATATGGAGAAAGTGACATTATTCTTTCCTTCTATTGGTTTTGGAAGTTGAACAAACTTTCAATAAGAGCGCTCCCAATGGTAGTCCTGCGTGTCACGCAGCATGTTCATGGGCATGTCATTTCCGTTGTTTTTTCTTTGGGCAGCGTTAAATTGTAAAATGGCTCATCCACCATCTGTGGTGATGATCACAGCAGCTGCAAAAATACGGACCAAAGAGTCTCTCGGGGGCGAGTAACGGAGTAGTTATGATCGACCTGGAAATTGACGTACTCGGCGGTTTGTCTGTCCGCCGCAAAAGTAACCCGCTAAAATTGCCTGCTTCGCGCAAAGCGCGTGCGATGCTGGCATTGCTGGTGCTAACGAGAAAGCCTCAGCATCGCGAACGGCTATGCGATCTGTTCTGGGAAGGGCCAGATGATCCGAGAGGCGCGCTGAGATCCGCAATATGGAAATTACGCCGATTACTCAACGAACCGGGGGCCGAGCGGATCGTCGCCGACCGGGAATGGGTTCGGTTCGAACCCGTTGCCGTAAAAATAGACTATAAATATGCAACCGAATGCGCGCAGCGCGACGAAGAGCTGGCAGGACAGGAATTTGCGGACCTGCGTGCGGCTCTCGATCAACCGCTGCTGGCTGGGCTCGATCTGCCCGACCACGCCTCTTATCAGGCTTGGTTGACCATGATGCGCGAAGAGGCGGAAGCATTGCGCACGCAATTGCTACCGGATTTAGGTGCACGAACCGGCGCTCCTCTCGAAAAACCGGGACAATTGCATCTTGCGCGGCAAAAAATTGGCTTTACCCATGCGACCGACGGCACCCGCATTGCTTGGGCACGCATCGGATCAGGACCACCTTTGGTCAAAGCGGCCAACTGGCTCAACCATCTTGAATTGGATTGGGACAGTGAGGTTTGGTCGCCCTTGCTGCAAGAACTGGCACGGGACCATAGTCTGATCCGCTATGATGAACGGGGTAACGGGATGTCCGATTGGGACGCCGTTAATCTCGGGTTTGCAGCTTTCGTGACGGATCTTGAAACTGTGGTTGCGCAAAGCGGTGTAGAGCGCTTTCCTCTGCTGGGCATATCACAAGGCGCGGCTGTTGCGATTGAATATGCGGTGCAAAACCCCGATCGTGTCAGTCATCTGATCTTATGGGGCGGCTATGCTGCAGGTTGGCGCGTCGACGACAATACCGCCGAAGTTCGGGCCGAGCGAGAAGCGCTGATCACGCTGGTTGCCAACGGATGGGATCGCGACGATTCGAGCTATCGCAACTTATTTTCCAGGGCACTTATTCCTTCCGCGACCGACGCAGAAAGAATAGCGTTTGACGAATTTCAACGGAAAACAGTGTCTGCCGCCAATGCTGCCCGCTTTCTGGAAACCTTTGCAGACATTGATGTGCGCGATCGCCTCAGCCAAATCCAATGCCCTACATTGGTAATGCACGCGCGTGGAGATCATCGCGTTCCGGTGGCCAATGGGGCGGAACTGGCCAGCCACATCAGCGGCGCAGAGTTTGTTACGCTACCGACCGACAACCATCTTTTGCTTGGGAGAGAGCATAGCTCTGAACTATTTGTAGCCCATATCCGGGAATTTCTTTCGAGCGATGGGGCCGGCAGCATCCAGACCCTTTAGATGTCTGAACCAGCGACTGCTATCAAACAGAGGAACCATTCAAACCTTGCAACTTTGCAATCCCGCCGCCAAATAGCTTCCTATGACAGAAGCACCCTTAAAGGCCGTGATCATTCCGGTCACGCCGCTCCAACAAAATTGCACGCTCCTATGGTGCACCAAAACCAATAAGGCAGCGCTGAGCGATCCTGGCGGCGACTTGTCGCGGCTCAAGGCAGCTGTGGCAGAACATGGGGTCGATCTGGAAAAAATTATCATCACCCACGGTCATCTCGACCATTGCGGACAGGCCGGGATGCTCGCCGAAGAGCTAGGCCTGCCGATCGAAGGCCCGCATAAAGATGATCTGTTTTGGATAGAGAAACTGGACGGCGACGGCGCGCGTTACGGTATGGAAGCCAAAAGCTTTGAACCGGATCGCTGGCTAAATGATGGTGATCAGGTCACCGTCGGTGATTTGGTGCTCGACGTCATTCATTGCCCGGGCCATACGCCGGGCCATGTGATTTTCTATCACGGGCCCTCCAAGCTTGCCGTTGTCGGTGACGTCATTTTTCAAGGCTCTATTGGCCGCACCGACTTTCCGCGCGGCAATCATCAAGACTTAATTGACGCGATCACCCAGAAACTCTGGCCCTTAGGCGATGACGTCACCTTCATTCCCGGCCATGGACCAACCAGCCAATTTGGCTATGAGCGAAAAACCAATGCCTTTGTCGCCGATGACGTTTTGGCGGCGCGATAACTATACGGTCAGGCGGCTGTAACGCAGATACGCAAAAACCAAGGCTATGGCGGCCGGAACCGTCTGCACGAACAATATCGTCTGGGACACGGTCACAGCGCCAAAAATGCCTGCAACGGCGACAAATAATAGAAAACATGTTGCGACCTTGAAACGCCATTCCTCATTCTTGATGAATAGCGACCATAAGAGGCCGATGGCGAGAAAGCCGTTATACAAACCCTGATTGGCCGCCATAGATTGAGTCGGCTCGAACAAATCAGCAGGCAAAACCGAGAAGACTTTTGGCCCCTGCGTGGTCCAGGCGAATATTTCAAACCATGCGATATAGAGGTGCAGCACGGCAATCAGTCCGATTAATATCGTCGCCATTCTTTGCATCTTGCGGCTCTCCTCATAAGGGTTGATTAGTCTCGCTTCGTGCTTCTGCGATCCCCTTGCCGGCGCTCTCCTTTGCGACGATCAGGCCCTTTATAGTCCGGATCATCGACTAAGCGGCGGTCTGATTTCCGTCTATCGGATTGTTCGTTCTGGTCCTTGCGGTCGTTTGTCATTCTATCTCTCGCTACAAACTGAGCGACCCAAAGACAAATCTAGAACAACAATGATAGCCCGTAAAGGGGCTGATAAAAAGGCGTATATCTGATATAGTTTGATTTAATTTGTTATATGTTTGCATATGCAATGATAATATGCTCAATGGAATGATGACTGATTCATCCTCAAATGCCGTCCTCGGCATATTTCGCGCCAATGCCATTCTTGAAGAACGCTTCACGGGTGCATTATCGGCCGTGCATGGCCTTGCCCTCAAAGAATTGCTGCTGATGCTTTATGTGCAGAGAGCGCCGGGATCCAAATTGAGCAGAGTTGATCTGGCAAAAAGGCTTCACGTTAACCCCTCCACCGTTACTCGTATGACTTTGCCGCTTGAAAAAATCGGTATGATCGCGCGGGAAGCGGATGCACGGGACGCACGGCTGGCCTATGTCACGCTGACACCCAGCGGCGAAGAGCGACTGAACGAAGCTTTTGCGACTTTAAACCGCATGTCGGCTGATGTTTTTCAAGATCGCTGGAGTGAGGAAGATATTGAAGGCTTTGACTCTCTGCTCCAACGCATTGCCCCTCATTCTTACTCGTGACTTCGTCCGAAATCTGGGGCCGCATCATCCTGCCCCTCTTCGATAATCCGGCGGCGGATCGCCCGGGTTTTAGTGAAGAGGTCAAATAGTTCATCGCCTTTGTCCCAACGGATCGCGCGTTGCAGCGCGGTAAGGTCTTCTGAGAAACGTTGGAGCATTTCCAGCACCGCGTCCTTGTTAGACATGAACACGTCGCGCCACATCGTCGGGTCGGAAGCGGCGATGCGGGTGAAATCGCGAAAACCGCCGGCGGAATATTTGATCACTTCGCTGCGCGTAACATCTTCCAGGTCAGACGCAGTACCGACAATCGTATAGGCAATAAGATGTGGCAAGTGACTGGTTACGGCGAGGACGAGATCATGATGTTTGGCGTCCATAATCTCGATATTTGCGCCAAGCTTCTCCCAGAAGGCTCGCACGCGTTCGACATCGCCTTCCTGTGCATCGTCGGGCGGCGTCAATATGCACCAGCGATCGTTGAACAGCGTCGCAAAACCGGCATCCGGTCCGCTATGTTCCGTCCCGGCAACCGGATGGGCGGGAATGATCCGCGCGTCAGGTAGGGCATTTTGCAGCGAGGCGATGACATTGCCCTTGGATGATCCAACGTCGCTGATTACCGCCTCCCTCGGAAGATCTTCCGCCATATCAGCGGCAATTGCCGCCATGGCGCCAACCGGCACACACAACACCACAAGATCGGCATCAATGACCGCAGCGCCAGCGCTATCGGCGACGTCATCGCAAAAGCCCAGTTCCTGCACCCGAGCGCGGACAGTGGGGTCTGCATCATAACCGGTAATGCGGGCGGAAGGCATGTTTGCCTTCACGCCATGGGCAATGGACGAGCCGATCAGGCCAAGGCCGATAATCGTAATATTCGCAAAAGGCAGCATCAGTCGGCGGCTTCCAATAGGGCGCGCAGGGCGTCCATGAAACCGAGATTTTCTTCCTCAGTGCCGATAGTGATGCGCAGCGCATGGCCCAGCCCCTGTGCTGGCAGTCTCCGGACCACATAGCCGGCATCGACCAGTTTCCGGTCCGCCGTTTCCGCGCTCACCGCCCCGTCAAACAGAACTAGGATGAAATTGGCAGCGGAGGGAATGGCGCGCAGACCGTGATTGGACAGGGCCGCTATCTCGCCCATCATCCATTCGCGCCATTTGGCATTATGCTCCCGGCTGTGGATGACAAATTGTTGATCTGCCAACGCCGCAATCGCAGCGGCCTGACCGGCGCTGGTCACATTAAACGGCCCGCGAATCCGGTTAAGCGTATCGATAAGATGCGGCTGTCCATAGGCCCAGCCAATACGTTCGGCCGCAAGGCCGTATATTTTTGAGAAAGTCCGTGTGATCAGGACATTGCCATGCTGCCGCGCCAATTCAAAACTGGCCGTGCCGTCATTGCCCAAATATTCGCCATAGGCCTGGTCCAGCACCAGCACAACATCGTCCGGCAGGCCGGCATGCAGGCGTTCGATCTCACTGTCAGATGTGATCGTGCCGGTCGGGTTATTGGGATTGGCGAGATAGATAACGCGGGTTTTTGGCGTCACCAGCGCCAGCAGCCCGTCCACGTCCGTGCCATAATCATCATCCGGCGCCATCACAACTTCTGCGCCAACTTTGCGTGTCGCAATTTCGTAAACCATGAAGCCGTAATTGACGTGGATAATCTCGTCACCCACACCGGCATAGCCGGCGGCAACCAGATTCAGCAGTTCATCAGACCCGGTGCCGCAGACGATCCGATCCGCTTCTAACTCATAGGTATCCGCCAAGGCAGCACGCAGCGCATGGCTGGCCGGATCGGGATAGCGCGCAACATGGCTTGCCTGCGCGGCCAGCGCAGCGCTGGCATCCGCGCTACAACCGAGCGGATTTTCATTGGCGGAGAGTTTGACAAGCACACGCCCATCATCGGCTTTCGCCTTGCCGGGTGTATAGGCGTGAATCGCCGAGATATAGGATTTGGGCTCTGGTTTGGTCATGGTCCGGCCTTACCCGTGCGATCGAGAACGATCAACAACAGTGTTCATGGCCGCCGCGCTAAGCACCTATAAACGCTTGCTAGTCTGCGCTTGCCTGATAATGCTACGCCGATGAATGAAGATGATCGGTTTGGCTTGAACAGGCATGTTCGCCTGATGGGACCGCTGCCACTGGACAGCGGGGCCGCGCTTACGCCGGTGGAACTGGCTTATGAGACCTATGGCACCCTCAATGCCGAGGCCAGCAACGCGATCCTGATCTGCCATGCCCTGACCATGGATCAGTATGTTGCGTCGAAACATCCGCTGACTGGCAAGGGCGGTTGGTGGACAGATATGGTCGGTCCGGGCAAACCGATTGATACTGACCGGCATTTTGTCATTTGCGCTAACGTAATCGGCAGCTGCATGGGTTCGTCTGGCCCAGCGACGATCAATCCGGCAACCGAAAAACCCTGGGGCATGGATTTTCCGGTTTTGACCATTGCCGATATGGTGCGGGCACAAGCGTTGCTGCTCGACCATCTCGGAATTGAACGACTTCATGCCGTCATCGGCGGCTCGATGGGCGGAATGCAGGCGATAAGCTGGACTGCGCTATATCCTGAACGGGTCAAGTCAGCGGTGATTATCGCCTCTGCGGCACGCCATTCTGCCCAGAATATCGCCTTTCACGAAGTTGGGCGTCAGGCAATTATGGCCGACCCCCGCTGGCGGGGCGGGGCTTATTATGCCGATGATGATCCGCCGAGCAGCGGCCTCGCGGTCGCGCGTATGGCGGCGCATATCACTTATTTATCCGAAGCGGGCCTGACCGAGAAATTCGGCCGCCGTCTGCAAGACCGCGACAGCAAGACATTCGGCTTTGATGCCGATTTTCAGGTGGAAAGCTATTTACGGCATCAGGGGATCAGCTTTGTCGATCGGTTCGATGCGAACAGTTATCTTTATATCACCCGGGCGATGGATTATTTCGATCTGGCTGAAACCCATGGCGGCACGCTCGCTCATGCGTTTAAGGGATCAAAAACGCGCTTTTGTTTGATCAGCTTCGATACCGATTGGCTCTACCCGACCAGTGAGTCCCGAACCATTGTACATGCGCTTAATGCGGCGGGGGCAGCAGCGAGCTTCGTCGAACTGTCCAGCGCCTTTGGCCATGATAGCTTCCTGCTTGAAAATCCCGAGATGAACCGGATTGTCGACGGGTTTTTAAAGGCGGGGGAAACAATATGATCGATCTGCCAAACCCGTTAGTGCTGAGCCTGCCGAAGCATGGCTGTGATCCTGAAACGTCCTTCGACGAGCTCAGGACTAACGGACTATGACCAAACTCCGCCCCGATTTGCAGATTATCGCTGACAACGTCCGTCCCAATGCGCGTGTACTGGATATCGGCTGCGGCGACGGCGCATTGATGGCGGCCTTACGTGATCAAAAGCAGGTGGATGCCCGCGGACTGGAAATAGAACCGGCCAATGTGGCCAGTGCCGTCAGCAAAGGCTTGTCGGTGGTGCAGGGCGATGCGGATACCGATCTGTCGGCCTATCCGGACCGCAGTTTCGACTATGCCATCCTCAGCCAGACTTTGCAGACCACCCACCGGCCCGATGTGATTATCGATGAGCTGCTGCGGATCGGCAAACAGGCCTTTGTCAGCTTCCCGAATTTTGCGCATTGGCGGGTGCGCATGTCGCTGCTGGTTGGCGGTCGCATGCCGGTCACGCGGTTATTGCCACAGACCTGGTATAACACGCCGAATATCCACCATGTCACCATCGATGATTTCCGCGCATTGGTGCGTGATGGCAAGTTGGAGCAAGAGGGACAATGGTTCCTAAGCGGCGACAAACAAACCGGCCGCGCGATGGCCAATCTGCTCGCCGAGCACGCGGTGTTTTTATTGCGACGGTAACGAATTCAAGCCGGATTATGTTCGTCGAGAAACTTTTCTAGCTGATCTAACCAATCTTTGCGATTTTCAAAGTCCTTCAAACCATGGCCTTCTTCTTCATAGGTAACAAAGACTGCCGTCGCGTTGCGGCTTTCCAGCTTTTCTTTGTACAATGTAAATTGGCTGTAGGGCACTCTGCTGTCCTTCTTGCCATGGACCAGTAGCACGGGTCGTTTCAACTGATCGACCATCCTCACCGGAGAAACGTCATCAAGATCAAAGTCATCCTCACCTTCGACGGTTTTTCTCCATTTCTTGCTGTAACGGCTCTTAAAAAATTGGCGATCAAAGCGCAGCTGTTTGCTAAAATCCGTAACCCCTGCGAATGATGCTGCGCAGCGATAGCGCTCTGGATTCCGGGTCACACCCCACAGAGCGGCATAACCTCCATAAGACGAACCAACGATACACACGCGCTGGGGATCAACAATGCCCCGCTTGACTAGCCAGTCCATGCCATCATCCAAATCATCCTGCATTGACCGACCCATTTGCCCTTCGCCCAGCTTGAAGAAGCTCTCTCCATAGCTGCCCGATCCCCGGAAATTAGGCTGTAAGACCGCATATCCGCGATTGGCAAGAAACTGCACTTCCATGTTAAAATCCATCGTGTCACGTACACCATAGGGACCGCCGTGAGGCAAAATCACCAGCGGCAATTTCTCGGCTTTCTGATCTTTGGGTATCGTCACATAGGCTGGAATCTGCGTGCCATCGCGAGCCATGTATGTTTCATATGTGGTTGCTGCCATCACGTTTGGATCAATCCGATCATTGATACCTGCAAATCGATCCATTTTTTTGGCTGTTGGCTCATAAAGGTAAAAGCTGCCGGGATCCTTGGCTGACGTTGAATAGACGATCATCTTACTTTTGTCGCGGGAGGAAGAGGCAATCCAAACCTCTTGCCCCGGCAACGCCCGTTCGAGCATTTTCTGCTGCCGCACAAAATAGTCATCAAACCAATGAATGCGATCTCGAGAATCTGTATAAAAGGCGGCCTGAAGCGCCGTCCCATCATCGGTGAGCGAAAATTTGGTCACATCATTCTTGTCATGATCAAAGATTTTTTCACCGATCTCCCGCGATAATAGGTTGAACTTATACAAACCAAAACGGCCGGTCTTTTCGTTAGAAAGTACATAACCTTCGTCGGACCCCGCTATGACTAGGAAACCATCCAATAGGGATTCCTGGTCATTATCGACGATGTCCTTGTCTTTTACTTTGTCTATCCGTTTGAATGACTGATCGCCAGTTTGCCTATAAAATACCAGTGTCGCATTCGCTCGATAACTCAATCCCATACGAACGGTGCCTTCATTGTCGGCAATCCAGTCCCAGACTTTGAACTGTTCTTTTACCACTTGTTCGGCTTCGTTGGTGGCTAGGTTAATCTTGTACACTGCAGGATATTTGTAGATGGATTCTCTGGTCTCAAGCACAAGAAAGTCGCCATCCGGGTCCAAATGAAGAATATTGTCACCATCCGGGGCTCCTTTTTCCAAACCAATGAATCGCGAACGCTGATTGCCGGTATCGATCAGGTACATCTCTACTTGGCGGAATTCGTCGCTTAGATAGCGCTGCTTGCCGCGATATTGCTTAAGGCTAGAAACGCTGAATAAAACTTGGCCATTGCCTGCCCAGCGATACCAGTTGAGGTCGGTATCTTCCGGCATTTTTTTATGGAACATCTTGTCCTCGGACAGCGACTTCACTGTCAAATAGGATTTCCCATCGAAATTTTGCCGGTACACCATTTGGGATCCGTCAGGTGATAATTTTGGTTGATACACATCGCCTTCAGCGGCAAAGATATCTGTCGGTATTTTTTCAACCGTAGCAAACGCGGGATGAAACAACCCGATATTCAAAACAAAAAGAAAGAACGCAAAAGATAAATTAACGCGCATTAATGCCCCCAAAATCACGCAAAAACCAATAGATGTACTTTTTACGATAGAGAATTATTTTATCTGTTCAACTATAGATTTACGCGCTCGCGTTGCACGACTTTGGGCCTCTAAATTGCGTTTGATCTAACAACCGGCATTCCAGTCTCAATGGATTCGTCTATTGGCTGACAAGGAAGCGCGCGACACGCCTCCTATTTTCTGGCAGAGCGCGACGGTCTTCCTGTTAAGATAATGAAAAGCGACCGCAAGCGTAGGAGTGAAATTTGGATTGGGCTCACTATTGGGACATCGCAAAACCCTATGCGGGGCTGGCGATATTAATTGCCTTATTCACCGCTTTTGTTGCTGAGCGCCGCCCACCAGCGGTAACGGCTGTAGTGGCGGCCGGCTTCATGCTGGCGACCGGATTGCTGAGCAGCGATAATATGCTGGCCGTTTTTTCCAACCCGGCACCGCTGACCATTGGCGCGATGTTTATATTATCCGGCGCGCTGGTCCGCACTGGGGTGATTGAGGCACTAGCGGGTTTTGCGGCGCGTAAAGCCGAGAACCGTCCGTTCATGGCGATTGGTGGCTTTTTGGGCGGCACATTCGCCTCCTCGGCTTTCGTCAATAATACGCCCGTGGTCATCATCCTGATCCCGATCATGCGCAAAATCGCCAAAGTATCCGGCATTGCGGCAAGCAAGCTGCTCATCCCGTTGTCCTATATATCCATATTGGGTGGCAGCCTGACTTTGCTCGGCACATCGACCAATTTGCTGGTGGACGGTGTGGCACAGGAAAACGGGCAAGCCGCCTTTGGCCTGTTTGAAATAACCCAGGTCGGTTTGGTCGCTGCCGTGACCGGCATTATCATGATCGCCATATTGGGACCGCTGTTTTTGCCTAAACGCGACAGTGAAAGCCTCGCCGATCAAACACCCGAATCCCAATATCTGACGGACATACGGATTGATGAGGACAGCGATTTTGTAGGCAAGAAAATTTCCGATATCAGCGCGTTCACGCCATCGGGTGTCGAGATTTTGGGCCGCCGGGTCGCCAAGGATATCGATCGTTTTGAATTTTCCGATCATATCATATTGGGCGGAGAGACACTGGTCGCTGCGGTGACTCAGGAAGAGCTGCTATCCCTCGCCGAAATTGACGGTATTTTATTGGGTTATGCCGGCGTCAAGCAACCAGATATCCCACTCGCAGACGAGCATACGCGGCTGGTTGAACTGGTGATCGGGCCGTCTCATCGGTCGGTCGGGAAAACCTTGCCCAACCTGCCCTTTTTGTCCCGTGTTCCCGCCCGCGTGCTAGGCCTGTCGCGGCCCCGTCATATTGCCGGACCAACGCTGTCCAACGCGCGGATTCGACATGGCGACAGCCTGCTGGTGCAGACCGACGATCTGTCCGTCGGCACGTTGCAGGAAAATGTCGACCTCGTGCATTTGGAAGAACCAGAGGCCCGCGCCTATCGCCGCCGCCGGGCACCCGTCGCGATTCTCACCCTTGCGATTATCATCATTGCAGCAGCCCTGGGTGTGATGCCCATTGCCGCTCTGGCGATGCTGGGTGTCGCAGCCGTATTGCTCACCAAATGTATCGACAGCGAAGAGGCATGGGGCGCGATTGACGGCAATGTGCTGGTGCTGATTTTCGCGATGCTGGCAGTCGGCAAGGGATTGGAAAATGCCGGAACGGTCCAGCTGATTATCGATACGGCACTGCCCCTGCTCAACATGCTTTCCCCCTTGTGGCTGATTATCGTTATCTATTCGCTGACATCCATGCTCACCGAAACAGCGACCAATAATGCCGTGGCTGTCATCATGACGCCGCTGGTGATCGGCATTGCCGAACAAACCGGCGTCGATGTGCGCAGCCTGTTGGTTGCCGTGATGTTCGGGGCCTCGGCTAGTTTCGCGACACCCGTCGGCTATCAAACCAATACATTGGTCTATACGGCGGGCAATTACCGCTTTTCAGACTTTGTGCGGATTGGCTTACCGCTTAATATTGGCGTGGGCTTAGCGGCCTGTATGGCGATTTATTATATCTTCTAGTCGAGCAACGAAATTTAATCCGTATAACCCGCAAGCTTGCCGTTGATCACATAGTCCAATATCTCGACAATCTGCGCCGGCGTCTCTGCGACTGCCAAGGCGGCAGCATCGACTTCTTTGAGCGGGTGGACGATATCGGGACCGTGATTGATGATCAACGGCTTGCCCAAGGCGGCGGCATAGCCCGCGTCAAAAGCGGCATTCCATTGCTTATATTTGTCACCAAAACGGACAACAACAATGTCTGCCTTTTTCAGCAAGGTGGAGGTGCGAATGGCATTGACTTGCGCGCCCTTGCGGTCGTGCCAGAATTTCTTGTCTTCACCGCCCAATATGGCGACGCCGCAATCATCCGAAGCGGGATGATCGGTCACCGGTCCGGAGAAGCTAACGGGAAGACCTTTTTCAGCAGCGCCTTCGGCAATTTCTTTACGCCAATCGGTGTGGATTTCACCTGACAGATAGACTGACCAAATATCCGGCATAGTATTTTCCTCTATCGTTCCCGCGTCGCGCTAAATGTAATCTCGGGATTGCGCTCTTCCTGATAATTTACGTCCCAGCCTGATTTGGCGAGGAACACCAGATTGTCATCACGATCTTTAGCAAGGCTGGTCTGGTTGATATTGGCAAAGGCGCCCAGCACATCATCCTCACCGCTGACCCAGCGGGCGGTTTCAAACGGGGCCTGTTCCAGATAGGCATCAACCTTATATTCCGCTTCCAGCCGCGATATCAGCACTTCGAGCTGCAACTGCCCGACAACGCCAATGATCCAGTTGGCGCCGAGTTCCGGGTAAAATACCTGCACCACGCCTTCTTCGGACAGGTCATCCAGCGCCTTGCGCAGCTGCTTGGTCTTGGTCGGATCGCGCAGGATAACCCGGCGTAATATTTCTGGCGCGAAGTTGGGCAGTCCCGTAATCCGTACCTGGTTTTTCTCGGACAAAGTATCACCGACACGCAGTGTCCCGTGGTTGGGGATGCCGATAATATCGCCGGGTTGCGCGGTATCGGCAATTTCGCGGTCCTGCGCGAAGAATAAAATAGGGCTGTGTATGGCAATCGGTTTGCCGAGCGCAGAGGGCGTCAATTTCATGCCGCGCTTAAACTCGCCGGAACATAGCCGCATGAAGGCGATGCGGTCGCGGTGCTGCGGGTCCATATTCGCCTGAATTTTAAAAATGAAGCCGGTCACATCTTTGCTATCCGGTTCAATCGGAGCCGGTTCAGCCGGTTGTGGCCGCGGGCTGGGCGCATAGTCAGCAATTGCCTCGATCAATTCCTCTACGCCAAATTGCTTGAGCGCAGAACCAAAGAAAACCGGCGTGAGATCGCCATTTTGATAAGCCTCTAGATCAAAGCTACTATAACCGCCCTGCGCCAGTTCGCCTTCGCTGGTGAGCCGCTCAAGCGCTTCGTCGCTCAGGACATCGGCGAGCTTTGCATCATCCAACCCCTCAAATTGCTGAACCTTGCCATCATATTGTTTGCTGTCGCCATCGGGCTGGTGCAGCTGATTGCGATAAAGGTCAAAAATGCCTTCAAACTGTCCGCCCATGCCGGTTGGCCAGCTCATCGGACAGACGTCGAGCGCCAGTTTATCGGCAACCTCGTCGAGTAATTCAAACGGATCACGACCTTCCCGGTCGACCTTATTGATGAACGTGATAATCGGCACGCTGCGCAAGCGACAGACTTCGAACAGCTTCAATGTCTGCGCCTCGATCCCGCTCGCCGCATCAATCACCATGATCGCACTGTCGACAGCGGTCAGGGTGCGATAGGTATCTTCGGAAAAATCCTCATGGCCCGGCGTATCGAGCAGATTGAAGGTGATGCCATTGCGTTCAAAGGTCATCACAGAGCTGGTCACGGAAATGCCGCGCTGCTGCTCGATCTTCATCCAGTCGGACCGCGCGCGCCGGTTGTCCCCGCGCGCCTTGACCTCGCCGGCCAAGTGAATAGCGCCGCCTTTCAGCAGCAGCTTCTCGGTGAGTGTCGTCTTACCCGCATCGGGGTGAGAGATAATCGCAAATGTGCGGCGTGGGTTGGTCTCGTTGGTCATCACTCTAGTTCCGTTAGCCCTGAGCCTGTCGAAGGGCGTTGATCGATGTTCGAAAAGCGGGCTTCGACAGGCTCAGCCCTAACGGTGAGAATGGCTATCCTCTCAATTCCGCACCCAATTTTCCTGCACTCGCCACAACCTTGTCCGAAACAGCTTTTAAATCCTCTTCGGTCAACGTCGCTTCGGTCGGCTGCAAGGTAATTTCTACCGCCAGCGATTTTTTGCCTTCGCCCACGCTCGCGCCTTCGAACAGGTCGAACAAACGCGCGCCGGTGATCAATTTCTTGTCCGCGCCTTTGACCGCCCGCACCAGATCGCCAGCCGGCAGGTCCGCATCGACGATGAAGGCAAAGTCGCGTGTGAGAGACTGCAATGTCGGTGGAGCAAAGGCTTCGCGCATATGACCTTTGGCTTTCTTCACCGGGATCGCGTCGAGAAATATCTCGGCGGCAACCGCTGAACCTTTAAGCCCGAGCGCCTTGGTCACCGATGGATGCAACGCGCCATAGGCAGCGAGAATTTTCTTAGGCCCAAGCCGCAATGTGCCGGATTGGCCGGGATGATAATGATCGCCCGCTTCCGCGAAATCCATCAATTTGTCAGTCGGCGCGCCAGCCGCTTCCAATATGGCTAGCACTTCAGCCTTGGCATCATAGGCGTCATATTTGGTGGCTGATCCAGCCTGCCAGCTGCGCATGCGGTTTTCACCGGCCAGCACCAGGCCAATGGTCTGATGCTCCGTCGTTTCGAGATAGCGGCGGCCGACTTCAAACAGGCGAATGGACGATGCCCCGCGATCAGCATTACGCTGGGCCGCGGCGATCAGGCCGGGCAATAGCGAGGGCCGCATGACTTTCAGGTCTTCGCTAATCGGATTGGCGAGCGACCAGTTGCCACCGCCAAAAGGCGCGGCTTCCTTGTCCGAGATAAAGCTCCAGGTCACGGTCTCGTTCAGCCCGCGCGCAGCCGCAGCCCGCCGCGCTTTACGCTCGGCCAGCTGTTCGGGTGATGCGGTTGGCTTGGCGACACCAGCCTTGCGCGGTAGCGGCGTCGATGGAACGCTGTCGAGGCCTTCGATCCGGACCACTTCTTCGACCAGATCCTGCCAACCTTCGACGTCACGACGCCATGTCGGGACGGTGACTTGCCAGTTGCCATCAACCGCAAAACCAAGGGCTTCCAGAATCGATTTCTGTTTATCCGGTGCCACGTCAATACCGCCAAGAGCCGCGCATTGCTTGGGATCATAGCTGATCGTGCGTTGCTCGGTTGGCGGCGTGCCAGCACGGGTCACTTCGCTGGCGGTTCCGCCACATAGATCGAGCACCAAGGCCGTTGCGATATCAATGCCATCATCGAGAAAGGCCGGATCAACGCCGCGCTCAAAGCGTTGGCGGGCATCGCTGGTCAACATCAGTTTCTGACCGGTTTTGGCGATGGAAGCGGGGTCGAAATAGGCGCATTCGATCAACACTTCGGTGGTTGTTTCTTCCGATCCGGTTTCCGCGCCGCCCATGATGCCGCCAATATCATGCGCGCCATTGTCATCAGCGATGACGGTCATCGTCTCGTCGAGCACATATTCTTTGTCATTGAGCGCGGTAAGCTTCTCACCCACCGTGGCTTTGCGCGCAATCAATCCGCCTTTGAGTTTCGCTACGTCATAAACGTGTAATGGCCGCCCATGGTCGAGCATCACATAATTGGTGATATCCACCAGCGCGTTAATCGGTTTCTGGCCAGCTGATTTGAGCCGCGCCTGCATCCAGTCCGGTGATGTGCCATTGGACAGACCGCTCACGGTACAGCCGTAAAAGGCAGGACAGCCTTCGCTATCATCGGTCCGCACATCTGGGCCGTTGCCGCTGCGCGCGATTGGATCGATGCTCAAGGCTTTGATCGTACCGATACCGGTGGCCGCAAGATCGCGGGCAATGCCGCGCACGCCCATGCAATCCTGACGATTGGGCGTAATCGCGATATCCATGACCGGGTCATCGAGCTGCGCGTAATCAGCATAGCTTGCACCAACCGCTGCTGCAGCATCGGCGGGGAGTTCAATGATACCATCATGATCTTCGCCCAGTTCCAGTTCACGCGCGCTGCACATCATGCCGAAACTTTCGACATCCCGGATTTTCGCAGGTTTCAACGTGAAATCGCTGCCCGGGATATAGGTGCCGGGAGGGCCAAAAACGCCCACCATATCCTTGCGCGCATTGGGCGCGCCACACACGACTTGCCATGGCTCACTAGAACCATCGTCGACCTTCAGCAATTGCAGCTTATCCGCATTGGGATGCGGACCGGCTTCGATGACCTTGGCCACACGAAAGGGTTTCAGCGCATCGGCAGGATTTTCCAATCCCTCAAGCTCCAGACCAATATCGGTCAGCTTGTCGGTAATTTCGGTGAGGCTTGCATCCGTATCGAGATGCGCTTTGAGCCAGCTTAGGGAAAATTTCATGCGCCAACTCCTCCGCTCAATGTGGGTACGTCGAGCGCGTCAAAGCCATAATGTTCGGTCCAGCGTAAGTCGCCGTCAAAGAAAGCGCGCAGATCATCCATACCATATTTCAGCATTGCCAGCCGGTCGATACCGCAGCCAAAGGCAAAGCCCTGCCAGACGTCGGGATCGAGCCCGCAATTGCGGATGACATTGGGATGGACCATGCCGGAGCCGAGAATTTCCATCCAGCCGCCATTGTCGCCGCGCGGATCACCGCCGATGATACGTCGGCCTTTCTCGACAGAAAAACCGACATCGACCTCGGCACTGGGCTCGGTGAACGGAAAATAGCTTGGGCGCAGGCGTAGTTCGATATCGTCCCGCTCGAAAAACGCACGAACAAAGGTTTCGAGCGTCCATTTGAGATGCCCCATATGGATGCCTTTGTCGATGACGAGGCCCTCAACCTGATGGAACATCGGCGTGTGGGTCGCATCGCTATCGCTGCGATAAGTGCGGCCGGGTGCGATGATGTAAATCGGTTCGCCCGCACCATCACTTTGCTTCGCAACATCCATCATCGTACGGATTTGCACCGGTGATGTATGCGTGCGCAGCAATTTGGGCATGCCACTGTCATCGGTCTGCGGGAAATAGAAAGTGTCATGCATCGCGCGTGCCGGGTGGGTTTCCGGGATGTTGAGCGCAGTGAAATTGTGCCAGTCATCTTCAATCTCTGGTCCGGTGGCGACCGAGAAACCCAGATCAGCGAATATTTCTGCCAGTTCGTCCATAACTTGCGAAACCGGATGGATGCTACCCTTTGGCGCGCTGGGTGGCGGCAAAGTCATGTCGAGTTTTTCGGTGGCGAGGCGCGCGTTCAGTACTTCGCTTTCCATGGCATCTTTGCGCGCGGCAATGGCGTCGGCCACGGCCTGACGGGCACCATTTATTTTCGGGCCTTCGGTCTGGCGTTCTTCGGGCGTCATTTTGCCGAGCGTTTTGAGCAGCAATGAAATCTCGCCTTTTTTGCCCAGCGCGGCGACGCGGATGGCTTCCAGCGCGTCACCATCGCCGGCGGCACTTATCTCACCGAGATATTTCTCTTTAATTGCTTCGATGTCACTCATGACTTTACCCTATTTTCCCTGCTGACCGTCTAGAGCAGGCTGCGGTGAAAAACCCAATAAAAAAGCGCCGCGAGATTGCTCCCCGGCGCTTTTTGAAATTTATGGAAATACTTAAGCTTTCGCTAGAGCATCCTGCGCCTGTTTGATGATGCCGCTAAACATAGCCGGTTCATTCATCGCCAGATCGGCCATGACTTTACGGTCCAGTTCAATGCCAGCAAGCTTGGTGCCGTGAATGAATGTGCCGTATGTCATGCCTTCTGCGCGAACCGCAGCGTTAATACGCTGGATCCAGATAGCGCGGAAAGCCCGCTTTTTAACTTTACGATCGCGATAGGCATATTGACCGGCTTTTTCGACAGCCTGCCGCGCGACGCGGATGGTATTTTTGCGACGGCCATAATAGCCCTTCGCTTGTACCAATAACCTTTTATGTTTTGTACGAGTGGTCGTACCCCGTTTTACACGTGCCATTATCTATATCCTTGAATTTTGTGAAGCGATGGAAACCCCGGTGCTGTTAAAGCCCGTAAGGTGCCCATTTCTTGATTGTTTTCGCATCTGCGTCAGCACAGTTCTTGGTGCCGCGGTTTTGCCGGATATATTTGCTGTTATGGCTCATCAAACGGTGGCGTTTGCCAGCTACGCCATGCGTAACCTTGCCGGTTGCGGTGATTTTGAAGCGTTTCTTCACACCACTTTTGGTCTTCAACTTGGGCATTTTGGTCTCCTCTAGAAGTTACCGTTACGGACACATGTGGCAGCCCAACACTGGCCAGTGCGTCACATCGGAAGGGCGGCAATAGCGGGATTCGCCTGAAATGCAAGATATATTGCAATATCAGCCATGCCTTTTTGCTGTTTGCAGCTATGCCGCGTTACTATTGTCCGAGCCATTGGGGTCCACGGGCCGATCCATGGCCTGCAATGGCCGACCCAAAGCTTTGGTCCGTTCGCTCGCCCCAATCCCGAAAATCGGATGCGGCTGGGCCATATATTGTCTCGGGGTTAATCCCATGAACCGTTTAAAGTCGCGATTGAAATGCGCCTGATCATAATAGTTGAGATCCACACACTCGCTCCAATTTTGCGACGGGTTCATCAAGGCCTGACCCAATGTCCTGACAAACCGTTGTCGCCGGAGCAGCAATTTGGGGAGGAAACCAAAAACGCGATTCGAAAAACGGCTCAATTGTTTGGTATCCATCTGCAATCGTTCACTCAGCGCGCCGACACTGTCTATGTTCGGATCGGTAAGTGCCAAATGAGCATCTTCAATCCGATCATCTTCCGCGTCCGCCGGAGAGAGAGCCTCCAGAAGCATATGATTGAAAGTGTCGATCATGTCCGCTTCATTATCCAGATGCCTGATCGCGTCCCAGATATTCGAAAACAGATCAAATTTATGAGCCGCTTCGACATCAATGACTTTATTGGCCCAGCGCGATGCCGGCTGCCCGACAAATTTGTGCCAGCCCAGCGGCAGCAGCCCGAAAGCAGCGATTTTTGCTGATTTGCTGGCGATAGGTGCAGCCAGGCTGGTCGGACCGGTCATCGCCGCCAGCGGCGAATCTTGCGTTTTATGGTCTGGAACCGTCATTTTGACGCTGCCACGAAAAATGTAACGGATGCTGGCCCATTGCGGCAGCAACATATCGGATATTTCCGACCCATCCGGGCTCTCAATATCGGTAAAATAGTAAGTGGTCAGATAGCGTTGCAGCGGCGGTGGCGGCAGGACGAACCGCGTTTTGCTGACTGGCTCTAGTGATTGCATGCAATGGCCTCTAACACATCATCAACCCGCGCCTGATCGCCAATCGCCAATACGTGGCCATCCGATTCGGCATGCAGCGGTTCTCCGTTCCAGTCGCACATCATTCCGCCAGCGCCGTCGATAATCGGGGCGAGCGCGGCATAATCATGCAGCATCAGCCCGGCTTCGCAAACGACATCAACATGGCCGCTGGCGACCAGGCCGTAATTATAGCAATCGCCGCCATAGATAATCTTGCGCGGCGCGACTTTGCTCGCAAGGCCCATGAAATGCTCGGCATCGTGATCATCAAATTGATGCGGGGTCGTCGTCGCGAGCACGGCGTCTTTCAATTCCCGGCACCGCGCCGACTGGGCTGGCGCCCCATTAAAAGTGGTGGGTCGTCCGACCACACCAACCCAACGTTCGCGCGCAATCGGCTGGTCAATAATCCCGAGCACCGGCCAACCATCTTGCATCAGTGCAATCAGCGTCCCGAAAATCGGTCGGCCGGCGATAAAACTGGTGGTCCCGTCAATCGGATCCAGTACCCATTGGCGCGACGCGCCTTCGTTGATCGTGCCATATTCCTCACCAATAATGCCGTCTTCCGGGCATTCCGTTTCGATGATCTTGCGCATCGCAGCCTCTGCGGCACGGTCTGCTTCGGTGACGGGCGTGGAATCGCTTTTCGATTCCTGATCAAATTTTGCCCGAAAAAGCGGGCGGATAGCTTCTCCGGCAGCTTCAGCAAGTTTTTCAGCAAGTGCTATATCTTTGGGGGTCATAGGCCCCTAATTGACAGCAAAATCATCCTTTGGCCAGTCTTGCTCTGCGGAAAATACGAAGCGAATCAAGTCTCCGCTGGTTCGGCAGGCCGCCAAGCCCAGAGGTAAAGGATCAATCCAGTGATGATAAACATCGCACAGCCCGACAGAACCCAGGCATTAGAATACCAATATTCACCCCAGGAAAACTCGCCGGCCATGATCTTTTTCCAACCGTTAAAATGTTGCATGGCCGCAACCACTAACCCCAATGCCGCGACCACCGAGGATATCCAGCGGTTCAACCAATATTGTGGGTTGGCCAAAAGGAGCAATCCCAGAGCACCAATCACAGTGCGCTGGGCCCGGCAATAGGGACAGATGTAAACCCAACCCGCAAATTCGGTTATCCATGCAAAAACCGAAATAAATATGGCGAGTATCGCGATATGAACACGATATTTCATCAAGGTTTCTAAACTCGGCAATACAAGTCCCTCTTTTAGAAAATCGCTGCTACCCTAATCCCACAAACTTGAGACGCTTGTTTCGTCAGCAATTCGTTTAATCGCTTCACCCAACAGAGGTGCAATGGTCAGATGCCGGATCTTGTCCGATTCCTTGACCGCTTCGGTCGCGCCGATGGAATCGGTGATCACCAGTTCCTTGAGCCCGCTATCATTAATCCTCGCGACCGCGCCGCCTGATAACACGCCGTGAGAGATATAAGCCACTACGTCGGTAGCACCTTTAGCTTTCAGCGCATCCGCCGCATTGCAGAGGGTTCCGCCGCTATCAACGATGTCGTCAATCAAGATGCAAAAACGCCCGGATACATCGCCGATGATATTCATGACTTCGGACTCCCCGGCCCGTTCACGGCGTTTGTCAACGATGGCTAGCGGCGCATTGTCCAACCGTTTGGCTAGCGCGCGGGCACGAACCACGCCGCCAACGTCTGGTGAGATCACCATCAATTCGTGACCCGCAAACCGGGCCTGAATGTCGGCGGACATCACTGGAGCACCATAGAGATTGTCGGTTGGAATATCGAAAAAGCCCTGGATCTGACCCGCGTGCAGATCAACCGATAGCACCCTGTCGGCACCTGCCTCGGTAATCAGGTTTGCGACCAGTTTTGCTGAGATAGGCGTTCTCGGGCCCGGTTTCCGGTCTTGCCGTGCATAGCCGAAATAGGGGATAACGGCTGTGATGCGTTTTGCCGATGCTCGGCGCAAGGCGTCGATGCCGATCAGCAATTCCATCAAATTGTCATTGGCGGGAAAACTCGTCGATTGCATGATGAAGACATCCTCACCACGGACATTTTCGTGGATTTCGACGAAAATTTCATCATCGGCAAAGCGTTTCACGCTCGCATCGGTCAGTTTGATATCTAGATAATCGGCTACGGACTGCGCGAGCGACAAATTGCTGTTGCCGGACATGAGTTTCATTGCGTGGCTTCCCCCGAGAGCAGGCCAGCCATTGCATCAGAATCGCCGGCCCTGTGTGAATGATTCGCGACCCTGTTAGACAGGTGAAAGGCAAATCAAAAGCGCCTTTTGGTCAAATCCAGCCAGTTTGTTTCAACTTTGTGACATAAGCGCGTGAAACCGGGACGTCCAGCCCGCCCGATAGTGACAGGTACAGGTTCCGTCCGTCGCGTTTTGACGTCACTATAGCATCACGCGCGACCCACCAACTGCGATGAACCTGCATACCTTCTATTGGTGCCATTTCCCCAATCGCGTCACTCAATCTCAGCAACAGCATTTCCGTGCGCTCCGCGCTGTGCACGCGCACATAGTGATCTTCGACGCCAAGCGCGGTGATCGGACTGGGGAAACCGGGCGGCAACCGGCCATGCAATTTTGTCTGTACCGGGACAATTTTCGCAGGTTCAGGCGTCATCTCGGGCAGTTTGGTTTCCTGAGTAGCATCGCTTTCAGTTTCCGGACTATCCGGCCCAAACAACAACCGCATAAACAGGAAGATGCCAAAACCGATCAACGCGCATTGCAGGTACAGCAGTAAGAAGCGGTCGCCCCATAACGAGGGGTCGAACCGCATGCCGGACATGGCGAAGCCGATCAGGAAGGTGAGCGGCAGAGCTGCAATCGCGGTGGCCAGCAATTCGGCTGTCCAAAACGGCATGGCGATGCTTTCCCGTAGCCATCCCGCGCTAATCGAAACCGGGCGGAAAATCGCATAGCCAATGATGATAAAACCCACCCAATAGGCAAGGCGCAGAGCCACCGGCATGGCATAAGTACCAAAGGGACCGAGGAAACCGAAAACCAGCCCGATAAGCGCCATGACCAGCAATTCGACGGCAATCCATCTCACGGACCATCTTCTGACATTGCCGCTCATATTAACCCCCAAGACGCCATCCCGCCTGTCCATTGACGCTTCGTGAACGGGCAAAATGCCTGTTTTTGGCACATTTTACGAATAAGGGACAACCACCGGCGTAAGCAAGCTGGAATTACGTTTTTGGATAATCAATCTGGTTTGCAACCAAGCGAACCAACGAGGAAAAGTCATGCCGAAGTCGAAAGAAGCCGTCCAATCCGAGATGCAAAAGAACAGCGGGTATAATATCCAGAATATCATTCTGGTGGGCGGCGCGACTATATTGGCAACCTTGGTTCTGATGGCGCTGTCGTCCCTTTATGGCGGCTTTGCCTATAGCGCGGATGTAGAGATTGCGCAAAAGCGCCCGATCAGCCTGCCGGTCATCATTCACCTGGCCACTGTCATTCCGGCCATCCCGCTCGGTGCCTATATCCTGTGGCGTAAAAAAGGCGACCGGCTCCATATGCATATGGGGCGCATTTGGGCAATGTTGATGGTGACCACCGCTATTGTGAGCTTCTGGATCGGCCGTCCCGGACAAGGCCTTGGTGGAACTGGGCTCAGCTTCATCCATATCTTCTCCGTGGTGACCTTGGTGTCGATTCCCTACGGTGTCTGGCAAATCCGGCGCGGCAATGTTGTGGAACATTATCGCGCGATGCAGGGGCCCTATATTGGCCTGATCATCGCTGGCCTGTTTGCGTTCATTCCTGGCCGGGCCATGGGGGCGCTAGTTTTCGGATAAATCATTTGCGCCGCGCAGCGCGGGTTTCTATCAGGGCGCAATGACAACACAGCTCACTATTACCCTGGCCCAAATGACTCAAGCAGTTGGCGATTTGCGCGGCAATGCCGACGCGATGATCGCGGTATATCAGTCAAAGCCGGATAGCGACCTGATCGTTTTTCCTGAGCTGCAGCTCATCGGTTATCCACCCGAGGATCTGGTACTGAAACCGGCGGTAGTTGAGCGGGCTGAAACCGAATTGCAGCGGTTGGCAGAGGCCACGGCAGATCGTGCCCCTGCGATGCTGGTGGGCTCGATCTTCCGCGAAGAAGACAAGCTTTATAACGGTATTGCGCTGCTAGAAGGCGGCCATATCAAACATGTGCGCTATAAAGTCGAGCTTCCCAATTACGGGACGTTTGATGAAAAGCGCCTGTTCACCTCAGGGCCATTGCCGGAACCGATAGACTTTCGTGGCTGCAAAATTGGCCTACCGATTTGCGAGGATGTCTGGTTCCCGAGCGTTTGCGAACATCTCAAAGCACAGGGCGCGGAAATGCTGATTTCGGTCCATGGCAGTCCCTATGAAATCGAAAAGGATGACCGCCGGCTGGGCCAAGTCGCAACGCAGCGCGTGCGCGAAACTCAGCTACCGCTGCTTTTCCTCAACCGCATTGGCGGTCAGGATGAAGTGGTGTTCGATGGGGCGAGCTTTGTCCTCAATGGCGACACCAGTATAATGCATCAGCTGCCCGACTGGGATGAAGCGATTGTTGATACCCACTGGTCGCGTGGAAATGCGGGTTGGACCTGTCAGCAAGGTGAAATCCACAAGCTCGATGATCACCCGGCCGACATTTACAACGCGATGATAGTTGGCTTACGCGACTATGTGAATGCTAATGGCTTTCCTGGCGTCATATTGGGGTTGTCGGGAGGCATTGACAGCGCGTTGTCGGCTGCGGTGGCGGTTGATGCTCTGGGCGCGGACCGGGTGTGGTGCGTGATGATGCCCTCGCGGTTCACCAGTCAGGAAAGTCTCGACGATGCGGCAGGCTGCGCTGAAATGCTTGGCACAAGGCTCGACAATATTTCCATTGTACCGGCAATACAAGGTTTTGACGCGATGCTCGAAGGCAGTTTTGCCGACGAAGAAGTCGACATCACTGAAGAGAATATCCAGTCGCGCATCAGAGGCGTGACGTTGATGGCGATGAGCAACAAGTTCGGCCATATGCTGCTAACCACCGGCAACAAGAGCGAGATGAGTGTCGGCTATGCGACCATATATGGCGATATGGCCGGCGGCTATTCCGTGCTGAAAGATGCCTATAAGCTGACATGTTTCAAACTGTCGGAATGGCGTAATCGTAACAAACCGTCGCTCGGCATGGGTCCTGATGGACCCGTTATGCCAGACACGGTCATCACGAAACCGCCAACAGCTGAATTACGCGAAGATCAAAAAGACAGCGACAGCCTGCCAGATTATGAAATTCTCGATCCCTTGCTTCATGGACTAGTCGAGGAAGAATTATCGGTAACCGATCTGGTCGAGCGCGGCTTTGATCGCGAAACCGTTATACGGATCGAGAAATTGCTTTATATAGCCGAATATAAACGGCGTCAGGCGCCTCCCGGGGTAAAGCTGGGCACCAGAAATTTTGGCCGAGACCGGCGCTATCCCATTACCAACGCATTTAGGACGATATGACCATAAAAACCCGCTTCGCGCCCTCTCCAACGGGCCATCTTCATGTCGGCAATATCCGCACCGCGCTCCATAATTGGATGTTCGCCAAGAAAAATGGCGGGGAATTTCTGTTGCGGCTGGATGATACGGACAAGGAACGCTCCAAGGAGGAATATGTCACCGCCATTCGTGCTGATCTGGCGTGGCTCGGCATTAATCCCGATAGTGAAGAGCGGCAATCGGCGCGTTTTGATCGTTACGAAGAGCGGTTTGAGGAATTGAAGGCGGCGGGCCGGGTTTATCCTGCTTATGAAACCGCGCAGGAGCTGGATCTGAAGCGTAAGGTGCAGCTGGGTCGCGGCAAACCGCCGACCTATGACCGCGGCGCACTGGATTTGACCGATGCGGAAATTACCGCCTTTGAAGCGGAAGGCCGCAAGGCGCATTGGCGCTTCAAGCTGGATCACGACACACCGATCGAGTGGACCGACCTAGTCCGTGGCGACCAGAATTTTGACCCGGCTTTATTGTCCGACCCGGTGATCCGGCGTGAAGATGGCAGCTGGCTCTATATGCTGCCCTCTACCATTGATGACATGGATATGGGCATCACCCATGTCGTGCGCGGTGAAGACCATGTGGCCAATACCGCTGTCCAGATTCAGATGTTTCAAGCCTTTGGTGCATGCACGCCCGAATTTGCCCATGAAGCCTTGTTGGTGGGGACCGAGGGCAAGCTGTCCAAGCGTCTTGGTTCTCTGGGCGTGGGCGGTTTTCGCGAGCGGAATATCGAGCCGCAATCCATTGTCGCCCTTCTCGCGCGCATCGGCACCAGCGACCCGGTGGAGCCCATTGCTGACGTTATGACGCTAGTGGAAGGTTTTGATTTTTCACGCTTTGGGCGCGCGCCAGCACGTTTTGACGATGAAGAATTGGCGCAGCTGAATCAGAAGATCGTGCATCTGTTGGACTATGCCGAAGTAGCGGATCGCCTGCCCAGCGCGATGTCCGCCGAGGCTTGGGGCGTCATTCGCCCCAACCTCCATGATATGGGCGAAGTGGAGCGCTGGTGGCAGGTGGTAACTGGTCCTGTGACCGCTGCCGAACTAGCCGCTGAAGATACCGACTTTCTGGGGCAAGCACGCGCGTCATTAGAAAGCCTGCCTTGGTCAGATACGATCTGGAAAGACTGGACCGGCGCGCTCAAAGACAGCACGGGTCGCAAAGGCAAGTCATTGTTCATGCCATTGCGGCAAGCTTTGACGGGCCTTGAGCATGGCCCCGACATGGGCGCATTGCTTCCGCTTATTGGCCGGGAATCAGCGCTCGACCGTCTGACAAACGCCTCTTCATAAGCAACGATTGCGAGCGGAACATAGGGTCCGGAACACCATCCCCTTGATTTTTATATGTAATAGCATATCATCACATATGACGGTGCAGATTTATAGCGCCACAAAAGGGACAGCTGCACTGTCATCCGAGGAGATGGATGAAAGGACAGACTTATGAGCTTCACTTCAACATACGCACAGAAACCGCCCAATTATAAAGGGATTGGCATGGCCGTGGGGGTACATGTCGTAATCATTGCCGGCATCATGGCGATGCCAGGGATTGAATTGCCCGGCAAACTGCCGACCATTATGGAAACTTACGATGTGATCGTGAAACCGGAACCGATAGAAGTCATCCCAGAGCCGAAAAAGGTAGAGGTAGAGACCCCAACGAAAGCGCAAGACGCGGTGAAAGTAACATCCATCGTCAATCCGCCGATATTTAATGACGTGGAGGTAAATACATTTACTGACGCGGATAACGGCCTTGATTTTGGCGGCCTAGGGGATCGAATCGATGTTCCTGTTACGCCTGTCGAAACCATTCCAGACCCAGTCATTGCAGGCGCAAAGCTAAACACTCGGTTTAGCAAACAGTTCCAGCCGCCTTACCCCTCTGGCCTGCTGCGCATGGGCGAGGAGGGTATGGTCACGGTTCGCGTTCTGGTGGGAAGAGACGGTCGCGCAAAACAGATTGAGCTGATTGACAGCCCGCATGACGGTTTCTGGACCGCGACCAAACGGCACGCATTAAAGAAATGGCGGTTTGAACCGGCCACAAAAGATGGCGCGCCTTTCGAGAGCTGGATGACCCTAAAAGTCCGTTTTGAAATTAATGGCTAGGCCTACAAATCCATAAACCAGTCCTGAAAAGCGGATATTCCGCCGCTTCGGGGCTGGTCATATTCAATATTACTTCCTATTTAGCGATAATGAAAATGCTGAAAGATGTTTCCGTCGGCGGCGGTCTAAAAGACTTGTTCACTCTATTGCGCCGCAATCCCAGAGAGCAGGCTCTGCCGATTTTATTGGCTTTGGGCTGCTCCGGCTTCATCTTCTTTCTCTTCATCATCGACCCTAAGGTCAATACAGATGTCTATGTCCCGCAAGAGGTGATCTATGTTGAAAACTGGTCACTGGACCGAACCGACGAAGATATAATGAAAGACCGTTGGGCGGTACAGTGCCTGAAAGACAAGCGCGATGCCAAACGACGCGAAGCGATGAAATCATTGGGTCGGATGTCCGGCATGGACGTTGACGAGATTGAACGCGAAGCCAAAGCCGAACGGCTGGCACGTGGTGAAGTAGAGGTGGAACGCCCCGCCGACGTCACATGCTAATCAGCAAAGACGTTCACTTCATGGCAGTGGCCATCGCATTGTCGGCCCGCGGCCGCGGGCGCACGGGCGATAATCCCAATGTCGGCTGTATCATCGTCAAAGACGGTGTCATTATTGGCCGTGGCTGGACACAAGCGGGCGGCAGACCCCATGCCGAAGCCATGGCTTTGGAGCAAGCGGGGCAGGCCGCAACGGGTGCTGACATTTACTGCACGATGGAACCGTGTGCGCATAAGAGCAAACGGGGCCCTACATGCGCTGATCTGGTCAAAGAGGCGGCTCCCGCGCGCGTGATCGTCGCGACCCTGGATATTGACGAGCGGACCCGGCGGCAAGGCATTGATCGGCTCGGCCAAGCCGGAATTGCGGTATCGGTCGGCGTGTTGGAACAGCAAGCGCATCGCGCCATGGCTGGGTTTTTTACGCGCATGGAAAAAAGGCGACCGCATGTCACGCTCAAACTCGCCCTGTCGCTTGATGGCTGTATCGCCCTCGCCGACGGCACAAGCCAATGGATTACCGGCGAACGCGCGCGCGCGCATGCTCATCTAGAAAGGGCGCGTTGTGATGCGATTTTGGTTGGTGCCGGCACGGTAGCAGCAGATAATCCAGGCCTGGATGTCCGCCTGCCGGGCTTAGAAGATCGCTCACCCAAGCCGGTGGTTCTAGGCAAGGCCGAAGTTGGCGACCATTGGACCACAATTTCCAAGCCCGAAGCCATTGCAGAACTTGATGGCATTAATTGGCTGCTGGTCGAAGGGGGCGCAGCCACGGCTGCATCTTTTCTAAAGGCAGATTTGGTTGACCGGTTGCTGCTCTACCGTGCGCCCATCATCATAGGTGGCGGCTTGCAGGGCATTGGTGATATTGGCCTTGGCAGTCTTGACGTCGCTCATGGCCAGTGGGCCCGACTGGACCGCCGCCATCTGGGTGAGGATATGCTTGAGATATACGAACGCGCCGCCTAAGTTCCACTGTGTAGGTGTTTCACCCAAATTTCATAAAGGCTTCCCATGTTTACAGGAATAGTTTCCGATATCGGTACGATTACGAAGGTGGAAGAGCGCGGTGACCTGCGGCTCGTCATCTCCTGTCACTATGACATGAGTGGTGTGGATATTGGAGCGTCCATCGCCTGTTCCGGGGCTTGCTTGACGGTTGTCGACAAAGGATCCGACTGGTTTGCGATCGATATTTCCGCGGAGAGCATTTCCAAGACCGCGAAGTCTATGTGGGTAGAAGGCCGGACGTTGAATCTCGAACGGGCACTAAAAGTCGGTGATGAACTGGGCGGCCACATTGTGACTGGCCATGTTGATGCGGTCGGTGACGTCATATCGATAGAAACAGAAGGCGACTCGCATCCTATTCTGATCCGAGCCCCCAAAGAAATCGCGCCCTATTTGGCACCCAAAGGTTCGATCACCGTTGACGGCATATCCTTGACCGTCAACACGGTCGATGATCAGGCCGATGGCAGCACGATTTTCGGCCTGAACATTATTCCGCATACAGCTAGCGTAACCACCTTTGCCGACCTGAAAGCCGGCGATCAGGTCAATCTGGAGATTGATATATTGGCGCGCTATCTCTTCCGAATGGAGAAATTGCGCGCCGTAACAGGTTAAGCCTATCTTAAAATGGCAGCCATTTCTGCTTCTTACTGAACTTCATATAGCCGACATTTGCGCCTAACCGCAGGCCTGCACCCAGTCGAACCGGGATCAGCACTTTGTCGCCACTGCGCAAGTAGCTCACATGAAAGCCGCCAACAAAATAGGCTGCGCCCTCCCCCGCAGGAAAGCGCTGGTAAAGATCTTCTGTATCGTAGAGATTATAGACTAGGACAAAGCTGTTCGCCGCATTGCCGCCGACATCAAACCCGATAGAGGGCCCGGTCCAATAGACAGGCTTCTCGCCCTCAATCTTGTGGTGCAACTTGCCCGACCCGTAGCGCAGACCGACCACAAACGCGCCGGACGCTTCGCGCCCCGCAATATAAGCATTCGGCCGCCCCTGTTTCTTCAAAATATCTTCGATGACGCCAGCAAGCCCCTTGGCGCCTTTACCAAATACGCCTTCTGCCGCGCCGATTAAATCATCATCCTGATAGGTGGTTGCCGCGTCAACATTGGCAATTGCGCCGTCATCTTGACCAGAGCCATTTTGACTATAGTCATTCTGATCATAGCTATTCTCATTGACTGCATCATCATAGCTTGTGCCATTGTCTACCTGTCCAGGCTGGACGAGGTCGCTGTTTATGTCGCTGCTGACCGACGTATCTTGCTCGGGCGCTGGTGCCTCAAAATTCCCGTCATAGTCGGGAGTATCAAGATCAGCATCAATCGCATCATTGGGATCAATCGTCTGGACCTGCGCAAAAGCAGGGGACAATGTCGGCGAACAGGCCAATGCAGCAACAGCGAATAGGCCAAGCAATTTCCTGCCGAGAGTCTCACGGGTAAATTTTTTCACGGACATTTCCTTTGGACACGACTTAAACATGGGTAAACTCCTTCCCATACCAGCCGTTCGCGACTTTGGCGCATCGCGATGACTACGCAATGAACGGACGACGACCCGAGTCGGTTTTGCGACCTGTTGAGTGTTTTGCGGGCTTTTGGGCATGAAACATGCTCGTGCCAGTCCTTATCGGTCTATTTTTTAGGCTCATTTTTATCCATGATCCAAGATCGTCGCCTTAGCGGTCACTTTACCCGTTGCAACCGCCACAATGCCCCGTTATAGCGCTGAAGCTTGGCCAAGCCAGTCATGAGGACACGTGGGTGAGCGGCTGAAACCACCTCCCTGCTAAGGAGGCAAGGGCCTCACGGTCCTTCGAGGGTTCGAATCCCTCCGTGTCCTCCATTTATATTATCCCAGAAAGTCTCATATTGTCCCAAACGCCATGATTTTTTCTAGCTTTTTGACCTCCGCGGTTTTCATGCATTCTTAAAATGTTGCACGGAAGCTCACAATAAGTGAGGGACAAACATAGATATGGTGATGGGTTGTATTTGAGAATTGGCGATTCTAGCAAAGCAGATTGGATTACTAGCTGCCGGGTTAACGGGCGGCGGCGGGATATCGGCCTTGCTCACCCAGTCTAATGTCATCGGCTGAAACTGGCGAGGCGACCTATCTGGCCCGAAAGGACATCCCTAACGGTCTTGGTCCGATTGCCTAGCGCAAAAAAAGCGAAGCTAATAATTCCAAAATTCATAGATCCAACAAAACAGTTCATGCTAAGCGTCGTTTTGCTTAGAAGAGTGGCAAGCACCAAAAGTCAAGGATAACTAAGCTTGCGTCATCAGAGGTAAGCGGCTTAATATCGATTAATCGTTCAACGAACAATGAACGTACACCTAGATTTATGTAAAAGCCAAGAATGTGAGCCTAATGAAGTTTGCGTGGAAAACCGTAGCCCGGCGCGACGTTCTCAAGTCCAACCTATTCCTGTGGATCGGCGCCCTGGTTGCAGGACAGCGGCGTATTTCTTTTTTACCAACCGAGCGGGGCCATTCGTCATTTGCGCGGAGTGCCTCCATCCTTGCTAAGAAACGTTACCGCACACGCATTCGGTTGGCCTCTGCCGGCAGCACAGCAAGGAACCTTGATTGTGCATATTTATCAGAACCGGGACGGGAAGGTGCGTTTGTTTTTTCAACATCTGATTTGTCTGCCAGAGTAACATCGGACCCGAAACAAGGGGTCTATGTCGCGCCAGATAGCAACACTTCGGGCACAACTGGCGCATGGGTGCGACAGTTTGACAATCTGATTCCAGAATATTTCGGTAGTGTCGGCAATGGAACATCTACTCCTGCAACGGCCACAATATCAGCATGGATAGACTATGCGAAAGCCAACGGTGTTCACGAAATCAAAGCATCTGGTCGTTACTACTTGCCTGCCGGCACACAAACAGTCTCAGATTACGGTGATGACAAAGGCCACCCTAGCATTGATTTCAGTTCCTATTATGCGGTTATTATTGATGGAGCCAAAGACCTCACGATCGATCTGTCTGGCGCGCAAATCACGACAAACCACGGTACGGCTATCTGTGTCTATGGATCATTGCGGACATATATTATCCACGGGAATTTCTCGCGCGCAGGGGCAGATGCCGATGTGATCGCAAATCAACCAGCAGCGATATCTATTATCCGTTCACAGGGATGTGTCGGAACGGGTCAAATTGTGGACGGCTTCTATCGCAATTTGATGGTGTACCGTGCTCTTGAAAGCGGCTTTGAAGATTATGATAGCCGTAATGCGCTCTACTTCTGTGCATATGCAGCTAGTGTTATTGACATTCAATTGCCGGGATCAAGAGCCACGGCCTTATCGTTCCTTCGAAGGGGAGTTCATGCCGGTGGTAGATATGGCGGAGCATTTTCCGATGAATCAGAAGTTTCCGACTGTAAGTTTTACGATTGCTCGCCCCGTGGCAATGTGGCTTCACATATCAAAACGGAAAGAATGAATATCAGATGGCATGATAACGAGATTTATGACAATGCCGCGCAAAACTCAGGAAATCTTATCAATGGAATCTCAGCCGTACCAGCCTTATCAATTGGCACGGCATCGCGCGCATTTATTGTCAATAACAAGGTTCGTGGATGCTATATTGGGATCAACGCAAGGGGTTTGACTGATTTTCAGATCATTGCAAATGATATTGCCGGTTATTACCAAACCGGACTCGCGCTGGTTAGCGATCAACTAGGGGGCTCTGACTTTGCAGTTCAACGCGGCGTTGTGACCCAAAACCGCATTGGTCCAATGGCTGATGACAGTACCCGCAAATCGAAAGGGAATGATAAAAATGCGGGCCTGCAAATTGAGAAAAACATTGCTGTGATCCGTGATTTATTTGTCGGAAAAAATACGGTCGATGCCAAAGGTAGTAACAACAACAAAACACCAGAATATGGATTATATGTCGAAGCTGATATCAAAGCCGTAGATGGGCTGGGCACCAATAAGCTAATTGGAAGCCTGAAGAACGTGTTTCTTGATCGAAGCTAGCATAGTTGACGCGATTCAAAACCTTTGGTTTATTGGCGACGCGCCTAGCTTTCCCGCCGCAACATTAGGCCCAGAACATGAGTTCTATCAAACATTTCTGGTTCTTTTCATTCTAAAGGAATAGCTTAGCAGCTAAGTTGCCACAGCTATGATTGAGCTTGGGCTAACTACACCAAGAAGATAGATTACATGATTGGTCTTGCAAGCCTCATTCGCATAGGTTACCCGCTACTAAATACAAGTGATCTGACACCAATTGGCCCACCGTTTTCAATGTAAAATTGATCAACCTATTAGAAATTTGGCGAATGATTGAAAATGAAGCTCGTTAGACCGACATTGTCAAACATTGGTGACAGGCTGTCTTCGCCGAGTTATCGCTTCTATGCGTTTGTCACTTTTTTGGTCATTGTTTTCTTTACCGGAGGTGGCGCGCGCGACGACGTTCAATCGTTATTATTGTTGCGGCCTCTTGCCATTATATTTGCTGCTTATGCTGTAACCGTAAAGTTTCCGAAGCAGTGGCAAAGCCGCAAGTTTCCTTTATATATTACTGCAGCATTTGCTGTTCTAATGCTCGCGCAACTTATTCCGCTTCCTCCATCTATCTGGACCGCCCTTCCTCAGCGCCAGATTTTCGTCGACATAGCTAATATGGCGGGGATTGAGCAGCCTTGGCGGGCCTTGTCGATGTCGCCATCTAAAACTCTAAACAGCTTGTTTTCGCTCTGTGTTCCGATTGCAGCTACAATGCTCTATTTAAATCTTAGTGGCGAAGACAGAAGGAAAGCCATTCCGGTCATCATTGGACTTTGTGCGATAAGTGCACTTTGGGGGATATTTCAGATTATCGGGCCATCTCGCGGACCGTTATACCTTTACAGAATTACTAATTTCAGTACCGGAGTTGGCCTTTTTGCAAACCGGAACCATCAAGCTATCATGCTTGCCTCCACCATTACAATGCTTGGCTGGTACGCAGCATCGCAAAGACGAAATGCACCTCTCTCAGGTCCTAAATTTTATGCGAGCATTGTAACGATTTTGGTATTGATCCCCCTCATCTTTGTTATTGGATCGAGAGCAGGTTTGCTGATTATGATACCAGCAACAATCATGGCCATGATTTTTCTATATCTAGGGAACTACCATTCGAGATATGAAGGCTCCAAGGGTAGGATAAAAAAGCAAAAATTGAATTTGTTTTCTACCCGTAACCTTGTTTTAATGGCGAGCGCGGTCGCCATTATCGGAATTGCTTTAACGACAGTGCTGCTTTCCCGTTCTTTGGCGCTTGGCAGGCTATTAGGTGCAGGCGAACTTATTGAACTCCGCTTCCAACTTTTGCCAACACTGCTGGCTATGATTGAAAATCATATGCCTTGGGGCAGCGGGTTTGGTTCATTCGAACATCTCTACAAGATATATGAGCCCCAAGAGTTGCTTAGTGCCAAATATTTAAATCAGGCCCACAATGATTGGTTTCAATATCTTATCGAAGGCGGTTTGCCGGCGATAGCTATAGCGGCTTGTGCTGCCATCTGGTTTACAACACGCTTGGTCGCGTTGATGAAGAACTGGCGTGCTTCTACTACCCAGGCGCGTCAAGGGCTGCTGAGTGTAGCGATAATAGCTTTTCTGCTGTTGGCCAGTATTGCTGACTATCCTCTGCGCGTACCTTCGATCATAGCTATTTTTGCGGTTCTTGGCTGCATATTGAATGATAGCGTGCGATCTCTTCAGCGCAAAGACAGGAAATAACTGTTATGCGAACTGTTATAGAGCTCATATTTTGTTACTGGAATGTTGAGTGGTTTACGTAGTAAGGCAATTCCGCTAACGCTGCCGCAAATCAATGGATTTCTTTAAATGATTAAAAAATTTCTTGCTCTACTTTGCTTGGTATCGCTGCCAGCTTGCGCTGGGCCAACCATTCTTGGACAGAGTCCTGATGTTACCAGCGTGTCTAACGAAGGCTTGCCTGAACCGACGCGCGGCGACCTGTTGAGTTCCAACCGCCCTTATTTGATCGGCCCATTCGACAAATTGAAGATCGATGTATTTGGTATCGACGATTTGAGCAAAGAGGTACAGATCGATGCCAGCGGACGCCTATCATTTCCCTTGATTGGAGTCGTCGAGGCTTCCGGTTTAACACCCAAAGAACTAGCAGACCAAATCGAAATTCGTCTGCAAGGGCAATATGTTCGAAAGCCCGAAGTCACTGTCAATTTGGAAGAAACTGTCAGTCAGGTGATCACCGTAGACGGCCAAGTTGACAAGCCAGGTTTATACCCAGTTATCGGCCGAATGACGTTGATGCGGGCAGTTGCAACGGCCGGTGGAACGGGGGAGTTCGCAAAATTGGACGATGTGGTGATTTTTCGGACCGTCGGTGGACAACAATTGGCCGGCTTGTACAACATGAAAGCTATCCGCCGAGGCAATTATAAAGATCCAGAAGTTTTTGCAAATGATGTCATTGTTGTCGGAGATTCTCAGGCAAGGCGGTTATTTCGAGATTTGATCCAAGCTTCGCCATTTATTACCACCCCCCTATTAATATTGACGCGATAAAAAACCGTGCAATTTTACATTAGTTACAGATGAGTAGCATGATAGAAAAAAAAGAACCGCCAGTTATGGGCTATGAAGATATAGAAGAGACCGCAACGGTTATGCACTATTGGCAGGCAGCGATGCGGCATAAAATCCCGATACTGTCTATTGTCGCTGCTTGCATCACACTGGGTCTGATTATCACATTGCTGATGACCCCCTTTTTCACTTCCACTGCAAGAATTGAAATCAACCGCGAGCAGGACAAGGTAACAAATGTAGAGGCTGTCAATGCGCGAGAAAATGCGGGTCAAAACCTCGAGTTTTATCAGACGCAATATGCGCTTCTCGAATCTCGTTCGCTGGCCGAACGGGTTGTCCGTGCGAAAAACCTAACTGCCGATAATAGGTTTTTTCAAGCCTTCGGCGTCGATCCCGACAACGATGGGCTTTTGTCAGCTGCGAATAATTCTCAGTCCGCAGCTCAAAGAAACGAACGCATGAAGTTAGCAACCGAGATCCTGCAATCGAATATTGGCATCTCACCGATCAACGGGTCAAGTCTAGTTGATATTAGCTTTGAGAGCCCAAATTCCAACCTCTCTGCTGAGATTGCTAATGCTTGGGTAAATGAATATGTTGCGTCCAACTTGGATCGAAGATTTAATTCCACGGCTGACGCTAAGCTGTTTCTTGAAGAGAAACTTGCCGAACTTAGGCAGCGCTTGGAAGATTCGGAACGAAATCTATCGGCTTATGCTGACAATAAGGAAATCATCACTCTCTCGTCTGACCAAACCTCGGAAGGCAAAACGGTGTCGCAAAAAACACTTGCATCTGCCAACCTTGAGGCCCTCAATAATGAACTTGCCAGGGCTATGGCTGATCGTATTTCAGCAGAGAGCGAAGCGAAACAGCGGTTTGGCGATAAAACGGCGCTCGCTAATGCAACCTTAAACCGGTTGCGCGAAGAGCGAGCAGTAGCACAGGCGGATTATGCTCAACTTATGACGCAATTTGAGCCAGGCTATCCCACCGCAAAGGCGCTGGAATCCAAAATATCTGCGTTGAACGGAAGCATCTCGGATGAAGAGCAGCGCTCGCGGACTGGGACTGACGCGCGCTACCGCGAGGCAGCAGAGAGAGAAAATACGTTACGAAAACAGGTCAATCTTCTAAAAAGCGAATTTCGAGGCGAACGCCGAGATTCCATTCAATATAACATCTTCCAACGCGAGGTAGATACGAATCGTCAGCTGTATGATGGTCTTTTGCAGCGCTACAAAGAAATTGGCGTCGCTGGCGTGGGCACCAATAATGTTTCACTAGTCGACCGAGCTACGCCTTCAGAGCGCCCTTCCAGTCCAGTGCTTTTGTTAAACATAGCATTGGCAATGTTCATCGGCGTAGCCATCGCAGCGGGTTATGTCTTAGTCATGGAGCAGCTCGATCAGACGATTAAGGATCCTTCAGAGCTAAAAACTAAGATCGGTATTGCTTCATTGGGCTCGATCCCTGACCTCGACAAAGAAGATATCTTGTCCAGTTTGACGGATAAAAAGTCGGTAGCTTGGGAAGCATATCTCTCGATCCGCACTAGCTTGACTTTTCTTACCGAACACGGAATTCCACGATCTTTTCTTTTGACCAGCACGCGCCCTAATGAAGGAAAAAGTACTTCCGCCCTTGCTCTTGCAACTGTTCTTGCAAGCTCCAAAAAGCGCATTCTAATTATAGATGGAGACATGCGGAACCCATCGTTACATTCAATGCTTGGCAAAAAGAATAATTATGGTCTCAGCAATTACCTTTCGGGTGATGACAATCTGGATCAACTCATCCACAAAGGCAGTGAGTTTGAATTTGATGCAATGAGCGCTGGACCAATACCGCCCAATGCTGCTGAGCTTTTGAGTGGTACGCGTATGGGTGAACTAATCGCCAGCTTAAACGATCTATATGATACGGTGATCGTCGATGCTCCTCCGGTTCTCGGTTTTGCTGACATACCCCTGCTGGCGAATTCTCTTGAAGGCGTAATATATACAATTGAGGCCGGAGGAGCGAAGCTTCGGGACATTCAATCCTCTATACAACGTATTCGCAGTTCGCACGCCCATATATTTGGCGGGATTACTACAAAAGTTCCGTCGCAAAGCTCTGGATATGGTTACACCTATCAATATAACTACGGTAGCCAAGCTTCAGAAAACGCATAAACCTAATCTTTGATCGGTATTCCATGCTGAAAAATAGCGCCATATGGTCGATAGCATTGATATTGAGTCTGCTTTCAGGCTTGTCGTCTTTGGGTGCAATTACAAAGAACAAAGCTCCTGAAATTGCCATGTCCATCTGGCCACTGAATGGCTTTTCATCAAAGAGTGTAGCTGCAAACCTAGTCAAGTCTCGTATTGCCAAAAATGGCGGTAAATTTTCAAATAGCGCCTCTCCATCTGCTGCAACCTTTGCTATTAGAGCTTTCGAAAGCGAGCCTCTCACCCCAGAAGCTATTGCAGTGATTGCACTGACCAAGGATGGGGACGCCCAAAGAGGTTTGATGGAGCAGGCGTTCGCCCTCTCTCGCAGAGAAGAGTTGGTGACGGGCTGGCTTATAATGGATAGCGGTTCAAAAGACAGCATCCCTTCCATTCTGAGATATTACGATACTGTTTTGCGGACCAACTCTGCTGCCGATTCATTGGTTGTTCCTCTCATGGTACAAGCGCTGGAGAATGATAATTTTATTGGCCCTTTGTCGATATTCCTGAGTAAGACTCCCCCTTGGGCAGGCAGTTTTTGGCGCCGAGTAGTCGCTGCTCCGGACTCCGTTGATAACGCGGCTGAACTGAGAAAGGCTACTTTCAACTTGGGAGAAACCCTAGTTGCGAAGAAAAGAGATTCTGAACTTATTGGAGCCCTTGTAAGGAGATATGAGTTCGAAACTGCAGAAGAGCTGTATGGGTTACTTAAACCCTCAAAAAAGTCGCAAGAAGTCATTCGCAACAGCGAGTTTACGTCTGAGCCTGACTATCCACCACTCAACTGGCAACTGATCTCAAACGGAGAGTATGGCGCTTCCATTGGCGCTAGTAGTTTAAATCTCAGCGCTGCTCCCAGTTCAGGAGGAACCTTCGCGCGCCAAATTGTAAGGCTTCCGAAAAAGACAATGGAGTTACGCGTCGGAATGGCTGAAAAGGTTCCAGCAGATGTTACATTATATTTAGAAATTTCATGCGCGGCTAACATTAAAAATAAACCAAATGCGCTAAAGATTGAACTACGAGACGCTACGACAACTCAAAAAATCAGCAATGAAAAATCGAACTGCGAATATTATTGGTTATCTGTAATAGGCCGATCCCGAGAAGGTGGTAACGGTTTCGATGTCATGATCGATCAAATTAGCCTGTCGCCCGTTTAGCCTAGGGGCCGACTGAATATCTCTTCATCTCTGTCATGAAGTTTTGTCTCCCTGTCCTCTGCCCGTAGCGGTGGCAAAGGCAATAGAAAGATCCGAGGCAAGCCCACGCAACGCAATGTATCGCGCATCCCATTCGGCCAAGAGCTTAGGCCTACTCATATCTATGTCGTTGATTTGCGCCAAACCACTGATCCCAGGCTTGACCTCAAATACACCGGCGGCTTCCCGAGCGGCAACCAGTTCATTTTGGTTCGGCAAACAAGGACGAGGACCAATCAGGCTCAACTCATTCCGAAATATATTTATGATCTGAGGCAATTCATCCATCTTAGTTTTGCGAAGGATGGCGCCTATAGATGTAACCGAAGAAGAAGAAATTTCATGTGTGCCGAGCTGCTCGGTGCCAAGTCGCATTGTTCGAAACTTATAGCATGTAAAAATTTTTTTGCTTCGGCCGACACGAATTTGTTTGAAAATACCAGGCCCGGGCGACGTAGCGCGCACCGCTGCCCAAATTAGCAACATTAGCCATCCTAAAAGCAGAGTAACGATCAAAGCGAACACGATATCCATCGCTCGTTTAGCCCAAGAATAAAATCGGTTTTTCGATTTATCGTCAGCAAGAATAGTTGAGGATTCATCGGTATGTTCTTTTGTCTGCGCGAGTATATACGTAGCCAATTTGTCGATGTGCAAAGTTGGTTTGAATGCTGCTATTGGATGAAATACCATCATTGCTAGCCAGACGGGTGTCTTGTTCAGAAATGCCAACTTCCCCGCCCAGCGGTCGCCGTATACTAGCGGCAGATATATCGTGCGAGAACGCATCCCATCAAGAGCCAGCAATGCTTTTGCGCCTGCTCGTTTGGAAATCGCATACGCTGTTTTTAGCTGGGGTTGGAGTGCATGTACCGATGATACATTTATGAATTGATCAATATCAGCAGCGCGCGAATTATTTGCAACTTCCAATAGAAAATCTACATTGATCTTATGGAATTCGGCATCTGATAGCTTAGCATCGGAATTGGCCACTGCGAGATGAAGCAAAAAGTCAGCACCTTTGCCCACCGTAGAAATTTGGCTGTAGTCACAAATCGGCAGGTCTGGAAAAAGCTTTTTCAGATGTGCTTCATTTCGCCCCACCAGGACGAGTTCTGTTTTCTCCAGAGCAAGTCGAGAAACCAGTAGTTGTCCAACGAAGCCACTTGCACCGGTGATTACTATTTTCATAAGTGTTTTCCGCTTCAAATGGAGTAAATATTCTAACTGTCAGATTTGGATTGTGGCAAGAGCGTTAGGATTTCTCTCGCCATATTATCCATAATGGCCGCGCGCGCATAAGAATGACAAAAAACTGATCGGTCAACGTGACGAGGAGCTTGCAAGGCCTGTCTTATCGCGCTGAGCATGCCGTCAGTATCGCAAGGATCAAAAATTGCCACATGTGGTACATGCCGCTCTAGAAATTCTGCAGCGTGACCGGCCACACCAGCCACAATCGGCTTTCCCGTTGCAGCATACTCAAATATCTTAGATGGGAGAACTTTCCTGAAGGCCTTATAGTCGTTTAAATGCAAGAACAATATATCGGATTGCCTATATTCCTCTATGAGCTCCGTTCTTGGCACAGGAGATTTCCATTGCAGGACACCATCATCGATGCCTGCTTCCGCTAAACCGGAACGCAATTGTGCTGCGCGTCCTCCGTCTCCCACTATACGAAACTGCACTTCGTTTTGGAGTGCTTGGACGGCTTTTGGGAAAATATTATGCAAACCCTGACCTTCGCCTATATTTCCTGCATAAAGGATGAGTGGGAGACTCGCTGAATCATCCGATCGACGAGATTTCCGAAAATCTGTCTTCAGGAACATATCGTCAATGCCGTTGGAGAACACAGACAAATTTTCCGACAATGCAATGTCTCGAATATGTTGCAGGAACCCTTCCGAGACAACATTAATTCGAGCAGCTTTTCCAAATGTCCATTTCTCGAGCCATTTGAACACCGGCAGAAGGTAATAACCTCTGCTTTCCTTTAGAACATCATCCATAGTATCTAAAAAAAGGTCTCGGATATCCAAATAGAGTGGTGCTTTTTGACGTCGCGCCACCAGAGCTCCTAGTGACGCAGTCATCAGACGTGATGAAGTAGCGAACACAACGTCCCAATTCTGTTGTTTTGTTAAAGCCAGAACCTTCTTCGAAAAGGCTGCGAAAGCCAACGCCTGATCTCGCATCCCACTTTTATGGCCGGGTAGAGCAATGCGTCTTACGCGCAACCATCCGTCATCCTCAAACGCGTCAACTGTATCCGCAATATGGGAGTAGCGATTGGGCTGGGTGGTAATTACATCAACCTCAAGGTCGGGGTGACCAGCATTTTTTAGCGCTTCCACCAGAGCCGACGTGCGAAAAGAGCCCGCGCTGAGATCTGGTGGATAGTAGAAGCTCAGAATCAAAAGTTTCAAGAAACATTCCATTCAAAAGTGGTTTCTACGGATAACGGCTCGGCTCCCTCAAACGAAATACGAAGGCATTGTGATGAGAGTGATGAACCGAATTCCGGATGCCAGGTGCTGGGAACAACTCGAAGTCCGGAGCTATGGGAGGTACTGATCATGCAAACTTTCTTGCCACCTTTTTCGAATAGATCAATCTTTCCATAGCAACCTTCAACAGCCTTCACTTCTGGGGTCAGGTAAAAATTGATTTCAACTTGGTGTTCACCTTGTCCTTCTAGTTTGTCGGTTACGACTAACTGCCGCTCATCTAGATTCCAGCTTCGCCGGTGGACGGGATTACCTGGCAAATACGCATAACCGTTATGCATTGCTTCAACTATCAAAGAAGAATCAATCTGATCAATTTTGACATCGCTAACCCGCGCTCTCCGGCCCACCCGAAAGCCGCCCCATACTTCCGAAGAATCTTGAAGATCAATACACAAGGTTGAATGCGCGCGCGTTCCTCGTTGGCGCTGACGTTCCCCGTCGGTGCCGTAAACAGACGTTCCGCCATTTACGATAAGGCGTTCACCATAAAGTGAAAGTTCAAAGCTCAGGGTGTCCGCGTGCGCGTGCGCCGGCAGATAGTCAGGGCCAACGTCAGCCAAATCCAAAATTGCAACCGCTGGGCCTTTGACCAAACGCTGGTAACCGCTATCTGGCAAGGGATGAAACCCTTCGTCAGATATGATTGCAACTGCGAACCCCAATTTTCTGGCATAGTCGTCCAGCTGGGTCGTAGTAGGAGCGACACCGAAGGCTGCATCGTTGAAGAACGCGATGCCTCCGTCTGGGTGAGACATCGTTTTCAACCAGCGCAGCATCTGAGGAAGAACTGCTGCCCAGTTACGCGCATGTGGTTCAACCTCAGGCGGTAAAAGTGATTGATATCGTCGGTTGAGATTTATCAAATCAAGCACGTCTTCGACCGCCAGAGCATGATACATCGGGCTCAACTCAAATTGCCCCCCGTCTGCCAATATCTGTTCCGGCAATTCCCGCCCCAATATGCTCAGACCTGTTTTCAGCCATTTGTCCGCTTCAGGACCTTCAAAAAATGCACCAGCAAAAACCAGCGCCTTGGCGTTGACGAACAAATGATTACCTAAAAGATGCCATTCAAGTCGATGACAAAGGTAGCGAACCTGCGTTGCCAAGCTTGCCACTGTGTCGGCTGGAAGGGCCATTCCGGTTGCTTGCGCCCATTTGATCCAGTTCACAATCCGTAAAGAAAGTGGGTAGGGTTCCCATCCAGAGCCTTCGCCAGGCTGATTTTCCGCGATCCAACATTTTATCAAGGCTTGATGCCAGCCAAGACGTGATACTGCATCCAAAGCATTGAGATCGTCAAAATAATGCAGATTATAGAGCGCTAGTTTTGAAAGATCAGAGGCGTGCCAACCGTTCTTGCGGACATCACAAATTTTACCAAACACAGAAAACTGATTTGCTCCGACGAGGTTGGGGCGCCTTTGGGGGGCAGAAACCCAAGATTCAGACGGAGCCCTGACGGCTGGGGTCGGAGATAGATCGACCGACGGCCGACCGAATTTGAAAATCACGCGACCCCAAATTTGCCCGAACCTCAAATGCTTGACCGTTCGCAAGAGGCGACCCAGATTAGAAATTTTCACGGGTCAACTCCGATTGTTGATTTGGCAGGGCAAAGGTCGGGCTCTCAGTCATTCTGTTCTTGCAGAATCTGACTTACCTCCAGAGTGACGCGCGCGACTTCGAACAATTCTTCTGCCGGAATAGGAGATGGGCCGCCCTCTCTAATCGCATCCAGAAAAGCTTGGACGCATGCGTTCTGCCCCTTGTCTTGTCGCATTGACGACATTTTTCGAAACCCGGGCCAATTGAAACCGGTGAGTTTCAGAAAGTTATCAAGCTGCAAGGTGCGCCCTTGGACAAAAACCTCAATTCGTTCTTTCGGAAAGGCAGCGCCGCCATTTGCGAGATAGTGTATTGTTCCAAATGATCCGTCTGCGAAACCCAAAACAATAACAGCTTTATCTTCGACTATTGGCTCTGCTGCAGTCCGACCCATGCGGCGCGCTTGAACGGATGTAATCGGAGCTCCAACAAGGAAACGCATCAAATCTACATAGTGGCAAGCTTCCCCTAGAATTCGCCCGCCGCCGACTTCAAGAGACTGGGTCCAGTGATCGCCAGGTATGGCGCCTGCATTCATTGTCATTGTAAACGTTTTTGGCGCGGATATAGTGGAAAGGAGCTGTTTGATCTTTTGTACTTGGGGCGCAAATCGTCGATTGAAACCGACTAGCATCAGGCCATCAGTTTCAGCATGTGCTGTTTCCAGCAACGTCAGATCATTCGAATTCAAAGCCAGCGGTTTTTCGACAAAAACATGTTTTCCTGCTCGCAACCCTTGTTCTGTCAGCTTGGCATGGGTGTTGTGTCGTGTTGCGATAACAATGATGTTGGTTTCTGCTCCATTTATCAGCTTATCGGTATCGGATGTTGCCATTTCAAAGTCGTTCTTGGTGCCATGGATGACGCTGCTCACTCCTCCTGATGACGCCACACTATGAAGCCTTGCACCGGCTGCTTTGAAAGCTGGAATCAGGACACGCGAACTATAATTTCCCGCGCCGATCACGCCTACTATTGGATTTTTATTGGCTGTTGTATTTGTTGGGGAACGAAGGATTACGCTGCTTACTTGACGGGCGTCCCCTTTGGGATGATCATAATTTAATATTATCCCTAGCGCGGCCTTGTCTTCAACCAAAACTTGATAAGCATCGACAGCGCTCTCGAATGCAAAACGATGTGTCACGAGACGCGAGACATCAATCTGGCCGCTGGCCATAAGATCAAGTGCAGCTTCAAAGTTACGCTGCTCTGTCCAACGTACCAACCCATATGGGTAATCCTGTCCATCTTCCTCATAAGCAGGATCATATCGCCCTGGCCCGTAGGAGCAGGACACTTGGAAAGATAATTCCTTTTCGTAGAAATCAGCACGGCTCAAATCGAGACCAGTCACTCCCACCAGAACAATCCGGGCCCGCTGCCGGCTCATTTTTGCGGCCTGACTTACGGGGTCACTTGATTTGGTCGACGCAGTAATGATCACGCCATCTACTCCGCGACCTCGACTGAACGCTATGCCTGCAGCTACTGGATCTTCGCCGGTCCCAGGATTGCAAGTTTCTGCACCGAACGCTTTTGCCAGTTCCAGTTTTGCGGCATCAAAATCTATCGCCAGCACTCGGCAGCCTTGGGCCCGCAGCATCTGAACCGTCAAGAGGCCGATTAGACCAACGCCCGTGACAACGAATGCTTCTCCAAGAGAGGGCTGAGCAAGACGGATACCTTGCAGGCCAATCGCTGCTACAACGGTGAAAGAAGCCGTTTCGTCACTGACGCTGTCTGGTATTTTTGCTGTCAGATTCTTCGGTACACGGACAATGTCCGCATGTGGTCCGTTTGAGACAACCCGGTCACCTTGCTGCAGATGTGTAATGCCTGCATCCGCATTAATAACACGGCCGACGTTACAATATCCCAACGGCAGGGGTTGCCCTAGTTTGGAACGCACCGCCTCCACGGTTGTCATCAATCCATCTGTCTGCACTTTTTCTAAGACCTGCCGCACCTTATCGGGCTGTTGCCGCACTTTTTGGAGCATGTTCGCCTTGCCGAAATCAACCAGCATCCGTTCCGTTCCGGTCGAAATCAAGGAGATCGAGGTCTCGATCAACAAATGGTTTTCGCTCATTTGTGGGATCGGAGCTTCAATAACACGTGTTTCGCCGCTCGACATATCCTGCATTATTTGTTTCATAAAAAGCTCAAGTCCAGAAGTTACAAAATGTTCAATAGTTACAATGTTTTAGTAAAATCAGAGAAAGCTGGTTCGATTCCCAACTTTGCCTGACCCAAGCTATTACGGCACCATAGTTCGAGGCACATCATCGACAAGATAGTGTAACTGCCATCCTTGCGTCCTACAACATCATCAGTGATCAACTTGCTTACTGCCTGCGGATTGAATATTCCGCGTCGAATCAGACTCTCTGAAGACAGCAAATCGTGCATCATTTCGCGCAGTTCTCCGCGCAACCAGTGTCGCAAAGGGGCTCCAAAACCAGCCTTTGGGCGATAAATCACATCATGCGGCAGATATGGCTCCATGGCTTTCTTGAGTATCCATTTGCCTTCCTTGCCGCGCTGCTTAAGCTGATGAGGAATGGTTGAGGCAAATGAAACAAGGTCATGATCGAGGAAGGGAACGCGAACTTCGACGCTGGCAGCCATCGACATCTTATCGGTATAAATCAAATTGTGTTCTGCGAGGAAAAACCGCTGCTCAAGAGCGAGAGCCCTATCAATGTCACCGGCCTCATCAGCCATTTTTTGAAGATACTCAACCATAGGTTCAATAAAGGTAACTTGGTCAACCGCTTCTCGGGCGGGCTTTGATAAAAGTGCCAGAATATCGGCTCGCTGAGTCCATGCAAAATAGTTGATTAGGCGCTGGTCACCATTTAACGCCATACCCGACAGAAATTTTGAAATTCTCCGTTGTAATGGTATTCTCTGATTGAACAACTTAGCACATGAAGCCAAACCGTTTCGCACGGGCTGAGGAAAATGACGCATATTTCGATCAAAGCCGATCGCGCGATGTCGGCGATATCCGGTAAACAAATCATCTCCACCGGAGCCGGACAACAAAACCTTGATACCTTGCTCACGTGCCAAGCGACCAATATATAAGACGTTTAAACACGCAGGATCGGCTAAAGGTTCCTCCAGTTGGGACACCATCATCTCAAGATCGCGCGCCATTGCAGAAGGATCAACCTTCACCATCTCCAAGGGCACATCAAGGTGGCTTGCAACTTGTCGGGCATATGGCAAGTCATCTGGGGTACCATCTTCTGGCCCCCCAACAGGATCGATGGTAAAACATTTGATATTGGGCGTCAGCTCTCGGGCGAAAGCGACGACTGCGCTCGAATCCAGTCCTCCAGATAAAAACGCACCGACAGGAACATCTGCGATCATTTGGCGATGCACCGCATCACGCAGATGCTTTGCAGTGTCGGTAACAACTTTCGACTGTTGATCACTCGATGGGTTTGGCTTCAACGTGGGCGACCGGAACCATTCCCATTGACGGGCAATCCTACCAGCTTTTATTGTTATGGCCTCTCCCGGCACTAGCTTACGGATATTAGGAGATGGAGTTTGGCTGCCGGGATTCCACAAAAAAGTCATGTATCGGCCAACGACTTCCTCGGAAGGAATATCGGGAGTGACGCCCATGGCAGTCAAACCACGAACCTCGCTGGAAAAGAAAACGCCTTTGTCAGATTCCGTATAGTATAATGGCTTGACCCCATAAGCGTCTCGCACAACCGTGATGTCGCCTGTTGAACGATCATAAGCTGCAAAAGCAAACATGCCGTTGAGAGAAGAAATACTGTCGAGCCCCACGACTTCCAACAATCTCAACAATACTTCGGTATCCGATGTTCCGCGAAATTGATGACCTTCTGCTTCCAGTTCTGCTCGAAGATCGGGGTAGTTGTAAATTTCGCCATTATATGACAACACAATGCCATCTTCACGGTCTGGGTTTTGCATCGGCTGCGCCCCAGTTTCATTCAGATCGACAATAGACAGCCGGACATGACCCAAACCAATTCCAGCCCCAATATCCTCAAAGATGCCACTGCCATCGGGTCCGCGATGTTGGATTGCATGGAGGACGGGGGCTAGATCTGGCCTTGCGCTCCGTGCAAAAGGAGCAGCAAAGTCCGGTCCCGGACGCAAAGAATATCCTACTATGCCACACATTTAAGCTATACTTCTCTTGGTTTCCAGAGAAGTGTCAGAAATCTGAGGTGAATATCTCCGATATCCCTGAACGCTCAGGAGTGCCGCAGGTCCAATAATGAAGATAAGTGAAGTTGCATCAGTTGCTAGATTGAAACCAAAAAAGCTCTGAACAATTGAAAAAATACCAAAGCCGAAGGCCGTCATCTGTGCTTTGGGAGGCAATTTCAGTCGACTCGCTTTAAACGGCAGGATTGCCAAATACACAAACAAGGCCAAGCCCAATATCCCGCCAACTGCGAGATAGTTGGCAATCGACATGTGCAAATAACCTTTTATTTCGCCAGATTGCTCGGAAGCAAAGCCGAGATCCCACTGGTATTTGAAGCCTGAGCCCGCTCCGAAGAGTACTTCCAAAAAGGACTTTCCTTCCCAAAAGCTAACTAACTCTCCGAACCGACCTGAAGAACCCAAATAGAGGTCAAACTGGTCAGAAAAAGGATTGATGTAATTAATCCTCGCTAGCGTCGTGGAACCCTCTGCGTCGGTAATAGAGTATAGGAAAACAATGAGCAAAAGAGAGGCCAAAATTCCAGCGACGATCGAATAGAGCAGTCTGCCGGCGACGCTGAATTTTACCAATTTCAGGAAAGCCAGGGTAACAAGAATAGAAAATAAAATGCTGCGCTTACCTTCAAAGAAGATCATAACCAAAGAAATTAGAAACAGAATGGGATGGCCGTTGACTATAAAAAAGATTGATGCATATGCAATGGATTGCACACCGATGCCTGGATAGATTGGCCCCATCAACCCTGAAAAGTACACCGCAAGACCTAGGGCATGACTGATCATTATAATGGCCCAAAATCGCTTGGAGGTTATAAAAAACAGTAAAAAGTTTCGCCCAATTAAAAGAAAGTAAACCACCAGCGGCAGTACAAAATACCGGAGCCCCCCGATCGGATCGTCTGTACTTCGCAAAACGCCAATTGCAAAAATGAGCAAGATGAAACTCAACAGCAAAACTGCTAGAAACCGTTCAGGAAGCGGCGCCTTCAGCGTCAAAACGAGATTCAGTAAGGCAAGGCCCACAAATGCGGCAAAAACCAAATCAAAATAATATTCTACAAAAAAATCGACACTTGCCAGACGCAAAAGTGTCGTGGGAAATGACAAGATCATCACCATGCCAATAAACAGGATCAAGGCCCTGTTGATTAGGCTGAACTCTTGCAAGCGCATTTAGCTATATTCCCTGTTCTAAGGCTTGTCTGAGCGATTTAATCATTTCAGACTGATTATGTCGACTAGGCTGCCACGATCCATCATTTACAAAATGCCCTGGTAGCAACCCTTCCAAGACATGGCGGATCAAAACCTGCTGCGCAGTGACATCACTTTGACGCGACGGACATGGCTTTGCAAGCTCTTCAAGAGGCAGCGCAAAATTATGCGGTAAATGGAATGGCTTGCTATCAGTATAGACCGGTGAACCTCGAAGAGCTGCTTCAAAACCTACAGTGCCGGTACAGATCACGACGCCATCGCACATGTCGATCAGTGTATTTGCAGACATGCCCGGATCGATCAAAACTGCATGATCGAAGCTTGCTAATCGTTCGTAGAAATGTGGGGTCCGAAAACCGAGCACGTTGGGATGTTCCTTCACTAAGATTGTGTGAGTGTTAGCCGTCGTCGCGAGCAACTCCAAAACACGGGTTTCGTAGTCAATCCAACTGGTATCCGCGCTCCAGTAGTCGATGGTGGCCTCGGGCGACATCTGGAGCGGTAAAAAGATCAGCGGCCGCTCTCTAAACGCTGGATCCAATTCAACCCTGCTTTGTATAGAAGCACCATCATAATTCTGCATACGCAAAGACCAGTGCCGCTGGGAGACAATCGATGTGCTCCAATTGTGGTAGTTGAGGGGATCGCGAGATAAACGGCGGCGCAGCTCAAAATAGGCTGGCTTCACCAAATTACGTCGCCATAGCCGCCGAGCCTTAGTTCTTGACGCATTGGGAGACTTGGCTAAAAAATCGGGCTTGTAGTTAGTATCAAGCAAGCGTGTAGAAACTGAATCGATTTCCTCTTGTTCGACACTTCGTGCAGCCGTCCGCTCTCCCATTGCAGTAATGCGGAAATAGCCGTTTACGAAACTCGGAACCAACCCGATGAACGGAATGTCCCGGCGGTGGCATGCCAAGCAGAAGAGTTGAAGAATATAGCTGTCAACGGTGATAGACAACATCGCTTTCGGCTGATGTCGGCCCAAAATTTCTTCAATTGCTTGCTCCGCTGCAAGAATCAGTAGTCTTGCTTTATCGCCAGAAATCCAGCGTAATAGACGGCAACGCAATTTGACGTCCGCGATTTGTGTTTCGTCCAAATATTGTGGCTGTGAATCGGCGGTGACTGCTCTGTAGGCACCATATAGAGCGGCCTTTAGGCCACCTAAATCGACGGCCTGATGTTCAGAGACATGGACCTGTGCTGTGTTTGGCCAAATCCCCTGCGCGAGATCAAAAAATTGTGCATTATTCCATGGGCGCACATAAACGAGGACAGAGGATGATACCATTTCCCAATCCCCTTATTTGATGATAGCTAGTTAGGGAAGGTCAATATGTGGATTGTCCAGATTTCTCCATCGTAGCGATGCCCCGTACCCGGGCAGAAACGACAACTTCTCCCGGTGCGACGTCCTTTGACACAATTGCTCCGGCACCTATCACAGCATATTCTCCGATAGTGACCCCGCCCAGAATAATGCAGCGCGCTCCTAGCCAGGCTCCACGTTTAACCACAATAGGGGCCGCTACATGCGGATAAGGAACGGGCTTGCTAAGGTCTAGGCTCGCGGTCTCTAGGGTAACGCCTTTTGAAATTCGGACATCATCCTCGAGTATCACGCTTTGCTTTGCTCCGATTGTACATTCGGGACCGATGGCAACGCGTTCTCCGATGAATATGTTAGACGGGAATTTCAAATCCACTGACAAAGGACATCTAGAGCCCGATCCCATATTGGGTAGGAGTGCCCATGCACGCAACCGGGCAACGGCCCCGTAAATTTTTTGCCGCCCGAAGCCCGCAGACAAGAAACAGATTTTGATGATTTTTTTCATCAGGCATGCAGCCTGTTAATATAGCTGTCGAACTGATCAGCACCAACATATTTGTTCCCGTAATCATAAGCGCCAATCGGGAATAAACTATACTCAAATTGTAGTAATATCCTTGACTTTTCTCGAGCGACCAGCCCCTTGTGCAGCCCATAGGTGTTTTCAACAAAGGCGGAACCAGCCTCGCCAGTCATCTTCAGAACATCCTCGCTGGGGTAGCTGGACTCAATTTCCTCATCAGTGTATCTGCGCACATCAAGAAATTTCTCGTCTTTGTGGCTACCGCGAATGAAGACATGTGGGCCTGCGCTTTCGTCAACGTCGGTCAGGTAAATAAAAACTTTCAGAAAAAGCACATCATCAACGTCACGATGATAATTTTCTGCGTTTTGCGCTTCCTGTGCGTTAGGGAAACTATGCCAGAGAGCGACTTTTGAAAGTGTCGGCTTTCGCCCAAAGAAGCTCGAAACTGCTTTCAATAGAAGTGGTGTGTTGGCAATTTCCAAAAGATGGGGACACCTTGATAGAACTTCGTCCGTGTACGCACCGATGTTAGAGCTGTTACCGCGGTAACTAACATCGAATTCGCCGAGCTCGGGTTGATAGGGGTTTGTTACTTTTTGGGTTGATATATACGCTAGTATATCATCAATCTGCTGGCGAGAAGCTATTTTCGGGAGGGTTGAAAAGCCTTCTTTACTTAGAGCTTCCGTAATCGAATGTGCCGCCTTATCATCGTGCTCTTTAGCCTCAGGAAGTGCTGATCCAACCACTTCGGCGAATGTCTTACGCCTTTTAAAGCCTTTGATTTGGCGTTGTGCGTGATGTCGTACGATACTGAGGAATGACATGATTATTCTCCCATCCAACTGAATATATTTTCCATTTTTAACGTTTAACGACGCGATACAGATAAAAGGTACTGCCAGAAACCCCAATCAGCAGCAGAGCGCTTTGAACTGCGATAGCCTGCACCGGAGAGACTCCGACTTGAAACAAAGCGTGATAAACTCCAACTTTTGCTACCAAAATCGCCGCTGCAATTACATTGGTTACTCTCTGTTTCTCCAGATGGAAAAGGAACGGTGATATTGCATTAAAGGCTGCCTGTGCTGCAATTCCTAATCCCAAAGCCGCAGTTATGAAGAATAGCCCCTCAAATTCCGGGAATAAAATGTTCGCAAAAACCAAGAGAAATCCGATTATCAATACCCAAAGGGTTACGTTTACAAGGAGCGAAATATTGTATCGTTGTCTCAGATGAGTGAGTAGCTTTTGCCGATCACCCTTCATTAATTCTCCGAAATCCACCACAGCCGTTGCGTTGTAGAGGGATGACAGCAGCGTTATTGCGAGGCATAATTGAAATGCCAACATATAGGTTCCCAGAACCGTTTCTCCATACATGTCGACAATATAAGCACGGTCGATAACCAGAACCAAAAAAGCCAAAAAAGTTGAAAAATAGGCCTGTGAACCGCGTCTAACGAGCGTGAACAAGTCACCCCACGCGAAACTTGAGCCAGCGGCATTTTGCAAAAGACCCTTCAGTGAACCGTTCCAGAATCGGCTTATGAAGATCACTGTAAACATGGAACAAAATATGAAAACCGACATCGCTTCGGGTATGTCAATCTCCAACATCGAGCCTGCGGTAGCCATCAAGACCGCCACCAAAAAGAAAAACTCCGGTATCAATATGATACTGAAATCACGGCGAACTCTCATATATGGTTCTGCCAAGAAAATAATGACGAGCGCCAAGCCGGCTAACGCCAATGGCATGTTCAAGAATATACTTGTGGTGACAACGTATATAATGCCAAGAATCAAATAGGAACGCGCATAGGTTCCCAGCAAGCTTTCCTTTAGATTATAGTGTGCATAGATGTACCCTTGGCTCAGACCCAAGACAGCTTGATGACAGTTTTTAACCACAAAAGCTGCGATAGCGATTTGGCCATATTTTGCGGGCAGCATGATATAAGCTAGCACCATATTAATCAGCTGAATCCCACCCATCAGAACAATGCGCAACCATAGTTCCTTGGACCGAGACGCAGCTATCCGATATAATTCAACAAACTTCACTGGATTAATGTTCCGATTCAGCGGAGTCGAATCGGGCTTTCGACAGAGACAATAGCAGTTGGAAAATCACCAGGATGCCCGCAATACAGGGTGACGAGAGTGCTTGTTAGATAAAAAAGACAGAGAATATGTGACGACAAGGATCATCCGATCAATTCATAACTAAGCGGCGTCCCTCTTGTGATGGCGCTGCGTGCGCGTTTGCCCAAAACTGTTCCTATTAAATGGGGCTGCAATCCATAGCCCGGTCGAATAGAGCGAATATTATGTGCGGTCAGTTCTTCTCCTTCAGCAACATCTTCCACAACAAACAAAGACCGCCGAAAGACCAAATTAGCTTCTTCAGCTGCTTTGGTTTCATATGAGATTTTACCCAGTGATGCCCACGCATTGTGGCAATCTTCACATAAGCTCTTGAATTCGGCGGGCTCGAGACTGAAGGCGGCATCAGGCCCGCCATCTTCACGCGCCAACGTAAAGTGTTTTTCAATCACACAAGCGCCCAGTGCTATGGCCGCAACCGAAGTCGATGAGCCATGTGTGTGATCAGACAATCCGCCCACTACGCCAAATGCATCGGCCAAGTGCGGCATGGTGCGCAAGTTAGATTGGTCCGAAGGTGCGGGATAGGAACTTATGCAATGCAAAAGAATTAGCTCTTGGCAGCCATTCTCCCGAGCAACATTCGTCGCCCGTTCGATCTCACCCATATTGGCTAAGCCGGTCGAGATTATCATTGGCTTACCTTTTCGGGCCACGTGCGCGATCAACGCTATGTCATTGGCCTCAAAGGATGCGATCTTGTATGCTGGCGCGCCGAGATCATCCAGCAAGTCTGCCGATGTTTCATCGAAAGGCGTAGAGAACATCGTGATCCCTCGTTCAGCGGCGCGCTTGAACATGGCTTCGTGCCATTCAAAGGGCGTGTGAGCCTCTTTATAAAGGTCATAAAGGGTATAGCCATCCCAGAGCCCGCCTTTGATTTTGAATTCATCCCGATCGCTATCGATTGTCATCGTATCAGGAGTGTAGGTCTGAATTTTGATCGCATCACAGCCCGTATCAGCCGCAGCGTCAATCAGCTGCAACGCCCGGTCAAGCGAACCATTATGGTTCCCCGATAGTTCACAGATCACATAAGGTGGATGGTCGGGACCGATTGAACGACCGTTGATTACTACACTATTGTTCATCATCTAATTCTCAATTTCATTCTGTTGGGAGGCGCCCTGTTTCTCTATGCGTAGAGTATACCTATGGCCTCGATAGTCAAAAAAAGCCGGATAGCGCTGATTATCCGCTACGCGCAACAGATCAAATTGTTCTGCCAAGGATTGATCTACATTCAATTGGCTATCTTTTGGACGGCGGCGTTTATACCAAGTTGCATCACCCGATTGCGGCCGTCCATTTGGAAGACTGGGAGAATTGGTAAATTCTAGGCACATTTCGATGATTTTTCCACCTAACTTATCGCGCATTTCATCGTTAAGCTCGTGTCCTTCCAATATAATAGTATCTTGTAACACTATGTCACCCGCATCGACCTCTTCTGCCATATAGATCATCGAAACAGGGATTTGATCAGCTCCTTCGAGAACCTGCCAGACCATCGGCGAAAAGCCTCTACCCTTAGGCAAATCACTGGCATGTACCACCAGATTCAGTTTATTTTGAGCCAGTGTTTCGGGCGGTGTGATCCGCATACAACTCAAAAAAAAGGCCAAGTCACCTTGAGGGACTGTGGCATATTCGCGTATGAGAGCAGCTCGATGCCCAGCCTTTTTGAGCGCAGCAACCAATCGAGCGGCAAACGGGTCAAACCAGCCCAGTGTATCGACAACAACAGAAACTGTTTTAGAGTCCTGCTTATTTGAAGTGTTCATTCGAAAAACTCCGGCATAAGATTGGCTATAATGCGCTCTGTTCCCGCACCATCGCAAACAGTAGCCGCGCATTTTGACCAGGAACTTAAAATTCTTGGATCTTTAGCTTTTTCGATCCCAAATCTCAGTTTTTCAGTCCATTCCCGATCATTTGAGTTACCCAGTAGCAGACCGGCTCCGCTCGCTTCAAGCGCAAGTGCCGCGCCGTGTTGATTGTCAGCAATAGAAAGTGCCAATGTTGGCAATCCGACGCAACACCGTTCCCACGATGTTGCGCCCATGGCACCAATAGCCAAATCGGAGGAAGCCATCAATGACGCCATATCCGTAACGTCCTTTAACACCCCGCAAGGGTAAGGCATAGTCTCGGCCAATGTTTGAACAGAATGCAGATGTGGGGCTGACGGCCCCAGCACTGCAGTAATTTTGGTGCCTTTTGGTAACATGACATCCTTCAACGTTTCGAAAACTTGAGCGGTTACGTTATCAGCATCAACTCCGCCCATAGATACTAAAATATTGTGCAGCTCAGGGTCGGCCCGTCGGGCTAAGCTTGCCTGCCGGTTTCGAGCAAATTCTGGCTTTAACACCGAATATTTGGGGCCGATCAGCCGGAGGCTGGAGGCAGGCACTAGTCCGTCATAGTCGTTGGCCTGACGACCAAGGTTTTGGTCTAGCAGGACGTCGCATACATGTTTGCGATTAGCCAGATCATCGATCACTAGAACTGGAGTGCCATTAGGAACCGCAAGTTTGGACCATTTTTCATCAATAGCATAATGGTCTACGACGACCCGGGCGGCGCCAATCTTATCAATGATTGCTCTCGTTTGCTCGGCATCTTTTTCGAAGTCCGCTCCCAACCAATGCCGATAGCTGCCACCGGAAGCAATGCTAGCAAGCGTTTTTGTCGATGGTTCCGGCAATAGCCAGAGATCATGTCCATCCTTTTTAATCACATGTCCCAAATGACCATCAAAATTACGGCAGACAAAAGCGCTTTTGAATCCGACGTTCGCATAAGCCTTTGCGAGTGTCAGGCATCGCACTAGGTGCCCATTCCCCATAAAGAGAGCTGCATCGCATCGGAAAACTATGGTCTTTGACGTGGGGGCTACCAACACGGCCATCCTGCAAACACATGAGGCACTGGTCCGTGATCGTGTTCGGCCACATTCATGCAGCCATTAAGCCCATCGTTTCTTGCAGAATCGGTCGCACGGAATGCTACTATATGACAGCGGCCTACCACGCGGTCCAACCGCCATCGACGCTCAACACTGTGCCTGTTACAAAAGATGCGGACGGAGATGCTAGGAATGTAACTGGACCACCGATCTCTGAAGTCTGTCCGATGCGTCCCATCGGAACCTGATCCACAAGTCGCCCGACAAGTTCAGGAGACCTTTTCTGGACATCCGGAGATGGAAATGGTCCAGGGGCGACCGCATTCACCCGTATTCCTTCTCTTCCGAACTCACAGGCGGCATAGCGCGTATATTGTGCAACAGCCGCCTTTACAGCGCCATAGAAGGGCGGATTACTTCCCTCAGCAGTATCGTAAACTCCCAAGTTTGGGCTTACCAATCCATACATTGATGATATATTGATCACCGAAGCATCACCAGATTGCGCTTTGGCCGTGCGCAATGCAGGTAAAAAAGCTTGAAGGGTGTTTTGCACTGCAACCATGCCAATTTCAAATGCCGTGCGGAACTGATCGGCCGTCGATGTCTCAACCGTCCCTCCCATGCCCGCGTAGGCGTTATTGACAAGAACATGCAACGAGGCATCTCTTCGCCCTTCTATGAAAGACGAAATCGAATTGACATCACACACATCAAAGATCGCCGGTGTTGCGGCAATACCGGCCTTGGCTAGTTCTTCAATGCACCTCTCCGCAGATTTCGCCGTTCGCGCGTTCACAAGAACATGAGCGCCCGCGAGGCCGAGAGAGCGGCACATCGCGAAACCCAGATGGCCAGCGCCGCCTGTGACCAAGGCAAAGCGACCAGAAAGATCAAATTGTGTGTTTGTCATTGGGAACTCCACATTGATGGATTCAGTGTCTCTTCTGAAAATTTTGGCCTAGTCGTTCGTATGGTATTCAATGCTTCATTTGATAATGTCGGATTGGAAAAAATTCGCAAATTTTCGCCCAGCTGGCCTAGATTATCCATCCCCACGACAACACCATCCACCCAGTCCAAAGCCTGCACCCAACCAAGACAAAGGCCCAACACACTTGAGTCGCTATATTGCATGGCAGTGTCCTTTAGCCATGTGCAAATTGGCTTTGGATCCGAGACGTGTGCGCGATGCCATTTAGCGGGGTCTTCGCTTAACAATAACCCCTGCAACAGCGCACTACGCGCGTGGACTATGAGTCCTCGCTTCGAGCGTGCTACCCGGATTTTGGGTACGAGGTCATCCCAACGCTGATCCATGAGGTTTAAAGGCAGTTGCACATGCGTGATGAAAGGCTCTTCCAACGCACTTGTCAGCTCATCTGGGGATTGTACTGACACTCCCAACGCCCGTATCAAGCCGTTTTCGTGCCAGCTCTGCAATTTGCGAGCGATCGCCCCATCCCATGCTTGCCAATGATCCCATCTGTGCAATAGCACCGTATCAAGCTGGTCACCGCCAAGATTTCTAAGGGATGACAGAAGGCTTGCTTCGGCTGCAGCACTTACACCTTTGGGACAATCACTTGCTTCCCAATCATTCATGGTAGACAGCTTGGTCACCACGCGGCAGCGTTCTCGCCAACCCGTATTCAAAACAGCGCCAACAACGGCTTCGCTATCACCATACGCCCGAGCCGTATCCAGCCAACGCACGCCATTTCCAATGGCAATACGGATCATCTCGCGCCCTTCCGAGAGTTCAGGCACGCCGTTTCGATTTATACCATAGGGCATGCCTAATTGTGCAGTTCCCATCACGAGGTCACCATCGTTGAAATGGCCTCCTGGTTGATAACGTCCCTTTGGTAACCGTTCCAAGATTTCTCGCCACGGCACGTCCTGAGGTCGGTCGGTTTCCGGAAAAATTTGGTGCATGGATAAAAGATCATCAAAGCTATCGATTGTTACCCGGAACCGACCTAGGTCGAGCGTAGAATATTTCGTGAATGCGGAATTGCCGAACTGATTAATTATCCACGGAGTGACATGCTCTCTTTCGAAAGACGTTTTTGCCTGACTTTGGGCTGCTCGCAGGTCACCGGCCCGCATAGCCTCCACGGACAAACCGTAAGGCAGTCCGGATGCAGGATCTGTCGTTGTGATGTATCTTGATCCCGTTTTTTCTAACTCGCTTATAACATCCTGAATCAAGTCTCCGTCAGGCAGGATATTATCGCCTGTCAGACGAACAACTATCCGCTCATCTGAGGAGTTGCCCAAAGCAATGCAAAACCGATCGAGAACGTCATCAAGCGATCCACGGACAATTTGAACACCGGCATTTTTCGCTGTTGAAGCAAGAAGGTCATCATCTCGACCCTCCGAAGTAGCCAGTACAACATCATGTCCGCGCGTTGCGGCACGATTGGCGGCTAGTATGGACAGAGGTTGGCCACGGAACATCATCAGCGCTTTGGCCGGAAGGCGGCTGGAACTGGTGCGTGCCTGAATGATGATCAGAGGCTTTGTCATTCGAGAGAAGCCAAGACTTCTTCGATCACTTTGGATTGCTGATGTTCGGTAATGGTAGGGAAGAGTGGTAAGGAAATGGCCCGTGCATAATATGCTTCTGCGGCCGGAAAATCTCCCGACTTGAACCCCAGATCGCGGTAGAAAGGTTGAAGATGGACAGGAATATAATGCAAATTAACACCGATACCCGCCGCCCGCAATTTCTCGAAGACCTCCTTATGTACCGCTGGCTCCCTCAGTTGAATCACATATAAATGAAAGGCCGAATAGCACTCGCTGCCTCGCCTCGGCACTGAGAGCGCCGCTGTTGCAAATGCCTGGTCATATTGATCTGCAATAGCATTCCGTTTTTCAACGGCCTTATCTACGCGTTTTAGTTGTACCAAACCCAGTGCCGCCTGGATGTCGGTAATCCGGTAGTTCCACCCCAGTGCAAGCTGCTGATAGTACCAGGGGCCATCAGGTGCGTGTGTCATTAAATCCGTATCACGCGTTATACCGTGGCTGCGCAGGAGCTCCATACGCTTGGCTAGGGCAGAGCTGTTCGTCATCGCCATGCCACCCTCTGCAGTCGTCATTATTTTCACCGGATGAAAACTAAAAACGGTAATATCCGAATAGGCGCAGGATCCTACGGGCAGTCCTTTGTACTTGCCGCCTATCGCGTGACTCGCGTCTTCTATCACGCTTACGCCGAAGCGCTTAGCGAGCGCTCCTATAGCCTCCATATTGCAGGAGCGGCCGCACAAATGAACCGGAATGATAACTTTTGGCAGAGCGCCATCCTTTGCGGCACGCTCTAACTTTTCCTTCAATTTCTGCGGACACATATTATAAGTTTCAGGATCAATATCCACGAAATCTACATTCGCCCCGCAATACACCCCACAATTTGCCGAAGCGACAAAGGTGACCGGGCTGGTCCACAAAATATCTCCAGGCCCAAGGTCCAATGCCAAGCAAGCAATATGCAAGGCAGATGTTGCGCTGTTAACCGCGACGCCCCGTTCAGCCCCGACAAATTGAGCCACGCCTTCCTCAAATGCTGGAATGGTTGGCCCTTGAGTCAAAAAGTCAGACTGCAAGACCTCGACAACAGCATCGATATCCTCTTGTTGGATGTCCTGTCTGCCATACGGGATCATTAGATAGCCCCAATCTTGTGTTCGTTGGAATCGATCCAGTTTTGAAGTTGCTCTGAACTCATCCATTCATCGTTATTGTCACTTGAATATGTGAAGTTTTCGTCGACTGGCGTGCCGTTCTTAATCCGTTCCCGTGAGGTGTTCCAATTGTTGATGGACGGCAAAATCTTGAAGTGCTCTTCATATTCAAATGTGAAAGGCGCATCTTCCACCCCGATCATTTGTTCATGTAGTTTTTCACCTGGCCGGATACCAACCACATCCTGTTTTGCCTCTGGAGCGACGACCGTTGCAATTTCGGGAACTCTCATGGAAGGAATTTTTTTGACGTAGATTTCTCCACCGACCATATCTTCAAAGGCATGCCAAACCAATTCCACTCCTTGCTCGAGAGAAATCATAAATCTGGTCATCCGCGGATCGGTGATTGGTAATACACCGCCATTTCGGATCGACATAAAAAACGGAATGACTGAGCCACGTGACCCCATAACGTTTCCGTATCGTACCACCGAAAAAGTCGTACCATGCTCTCCAGAATATGCATTGCCAGAAACAAACAACTTGTCTGATGCCAGCTTAGTGGCTCCGTATAAGTTGACGGGGCTCGATGCCTTATCCGTCGATAGAGCGACTACTTTCTTTACCCCCTTGTCAATGCAGGCATCGATTAAATTCATTGCGCCATGAATGTTGGTTTTCACGCATTCAAAGGGATTATACTCGGCGGTCGGAACAATCTTTGTTGCAGCTGCATGGACGACATAATCGACACCATCAAGGGCGCGATATAACCTGTCGCGATCTCTTACATCTCCTATAAAAAACCGAACCCTTGGATCATTTTCGAACTTTTTGGCCATGTCCCATTGCTTCATTTCGTCGCGAGACAGAATTATCACTTTTTTTGGATTATACTTTGCAAGTGTCATGGGTACAAAGGCGTTGCCGAATGACCCTGTGCCGCCGGTTATAAGGATAGTACTGTTTTCCAACATTGCGATGTTCCTATATTTGGTGAGAAAGAGTTGCTCGGGTCAAGCCCAAACGCCTCGAGTATCTAAAATTCTGCCTGCAGGCGGTTCTGTTGCCAAAAATTCCCGATGATCGACAAGCATAAGATGAATATCCGCCTTGGCGTAAGCGCTCTTCAAATCGGTAAAATTTGCATGGCCAATCGCAGGTTGATCTTGATCTTCGAGATTGGGTTCAACGACCAGCAATTTGCCTGGAAATCTTCCGGCAAGAATGGATACGATGTTGAGTGCAGGGCTTTCCCTTAGGTCATCGATATCTGGCTTGAATGCGACGCCATAGCAGGCCACAGTCACGTCTCGCGCAGTCCGGCTTGGTTCACTTTGCAAAAGATCGGCCAGCATTTGGTCAAATTTGTTGAGCACCCAATGCGGTTTTAGATCGTTCACAATGCGAGCGGTCTTTATTAATTTGGAACTATCAGGCGCAGAACTCACGATGAACCATGGATCAACGGCAATGCAATGCCCTCCAACGCCCGGTCCAGGTTGCAAGACTTGGACTCGCGGATGGCGATTGGCCAACTGGATGAGCTCCCAGACATCGATTTGGAGCTCACTACAGATCATCGACAGCTCGTTGGCGAAAGCGATGTTCACATCGCGAAAACTATTCTCCGTCAGCTTTGCCATTTCGGCAACCCGTGGCCCGGATGCCACCACGCAATCCCCGGTGACAAACGTACGATACAACGCCACAGCCCGCTCAGAACAGACAGATGTCATCCCGCCTATAACTCGATCGTTGGTGATAAGCTCCTGCATTACTTTGCCCGGCAATACGCGCTCTGGACAATGGGCTATCCGGATATCTGAAGCCGCACCCTCCTGTTGCGGGAAGGAGAGATCGGGCCGTGCTTCTGCTAACCAATCGGCCATTGCCTCGGTTGCCCCAACAGGTGAAGTGGATTCCAAAATCACCAGATTGCCCGCTTTCAGAACGGGAGCAATCGCCCGGGAGGCTGCCTTTACATAACTCAAATCTGGCTCGTGATCGTCTCCTTGGAAGGGGGTCGGAACAGCGATCAAGAAAGCTTCTGCCGGCTCTGGGATGATGACGGCGCGGAGATAGCCTTCTTTCACAGCCGCTCCAACGACCATATCAAGATCCGGTTCCACGATATGAATTCGCCCTTCATTGATTGTAGACACAGCGTCAGGATTGACATCCACTCCAACGACCTCAATTTTGCGGGAGGCGAACATCGCTGCTGTAGGAAGGCCGATATAGCCAAGCCCAATAACCGAAATGCGACGAAATTTCTTCTTACTCATTGAACAGCGACTTCCTGTCGTACATTCTCAGCAGCAAATTGCTGAATGATTGATGCAATTTTCTGTGCGGCCGTCCCATCACCGTAGGGATTGTGCGACCGAGACATTTGTTCGTAAGCGCCTTCGTCGTCCAGAAGTCTTGTGACTTCCTGTTTGATAAGGTCAACGTCAGTTCCAACCAGTTTCACAGTCCCCGCGTCAACTGCTTCAGGTCGCTCGGTCGTATCACGCATTACGAGAACCGGCTTACCAAGCGAGGGGGCTTCCTCTTGTACGCCACCGGAATCCGTCAAGATAATTTCTGCCCTGCGCATCAAATGTACGAACGGAAGGTAATCCTGCGGTGAGATAAGATGAACGTTGGGCAAACTGCCCAAACTTTCTTGCACGGGGCCTTTGACATTGGGATTAAGGTGAACTGGATAGACGATCTGAACATCCGGGCGCGCAGAGAGATCAGCAAGTGCTGTACAAATACGCTCGAACCCATCCCCAAAACTCTCGCGACGGTGACCGGTCACGAGGATAATGCGTTTTGCAGGATCAAGATCAAAGCTCGCATCAAATGCTGTGCTTTGATCGACATCTTTCTCAAGCATCTGAACCACATCAAGAAGCGCATCTATAACAGTGTTACCGGTAACATAGATGGCGTTTTCATTGACCCCTTCAGCCAACAGATTCTGCCTGGAGCCTTTAGTCGGTGCGAAGTGTAAACATGAGATAGTCCCCGCAACCCGTCGATTAATCTCTTCAGGCCAAGGAGAATAGATATTGCCTGTTCTCAGGCCCGCCTCAATATGCGCCACCGGAATACGCTGATAATAAGACGCCAGCGATGTTGTGAGGGTTGTAGAGGTATCACCATGTACAAGCACCAAATTGGGAGCAGCTTCCTCTAGAATCGGTTTCAAACCAGAAAGAATACCTGTCGTAATCTCGGTCAGGCCCTGACCCGGCTTCATGATATTGAGATCATATTCCGGTACAATTGAAAATAATTGCAAGACCTGGTCCAGCATCTCTCGATGCTGCCCGGTTACGCAAACGAGCACTTCTATGTCAGAAGTCTTTTTAAGCGCCTTAATGACAGGTGCCATTTTAATCGCTTCTGGTCGCGTGCCGAAAACAAACAAAACTCGAAACAAACTTAGGTCCTTCCTAATTCTTGATCATTTTCCTGATCTAGCTCAGCCTGCAAAGCCTCTACTTCTATCTTCAGGTCTTCATATTCTGCTATTTTCCGCTTCAGGAACCTACCAGCAAGAACTGTCTTTTCGGACAGGCCTTTTGGCGTCAGAACATAGGCATATCCCCGCTTGTTGCTTGACTCGGAAAAATTACCCAACTTGATAAAACCTTTATTGATCAATGCTTTCAGACAATAGTTCGCGCTCCCCAGGCCGATGCCAACAGCTTCGGCCAGATCGCGTTGACTCATGTCGGGGTTTTCCTCAAGCAGCCTGAGAACCCGAAACCGGACATCATCCGAGGGTTTACGGCTTGAATCGGTCATCGGCGGCCTCAATTGTAATAAAGAATACCTCATATGCAGCGGGAAGAAAGGCGGATAGCGACTGCTGCGGATTTAAAAGCGGCCACTTGGTGGCAACAATTACGGTCTGTTCAATTTTGAACAATAGTGTGATAAATCAGATTCGACAACCCTAAGAAATCCCGCGACCTGAATTTTTTCGAGAATTTCTTAACCTCAAGCATCCCCAGCCTGCTCCTATCGCGTGGCTAGATATTCGCGACCCAGCAGCTTACAGCATAAATATATTTGTCTGTTAGAAAGCCCCTTCGGGGTTGGTGGCCTGCCCCTGCCATTGGTAGAAAACCATAACTAGAATAGGCAGATGACATCTTGGCTGCCGCCCCTCGTCAGTAAGTCATACACCCTTTCAAAAAGCTTCGCTGTTCAATTTGGGACATAATGAAAGAAGCCTATTGTCTGGAAACGCTTTGGATGAGATGCTGATCGTGGATCGCTTTTGCGTCGCTGGTTGAAGTCAATTTCTATAGCTACTCCTTTTACCAACACGGGCTATTTCGACACTGCGTGAAATAGGTTTGCCTATTGCTAGTTTCGTCGTCGCTTATCTGCAGCGCTTGCCCGATCAAGATTTCCTTCCAAGAAGAACGACTTATCGCAGCGGCTCTATGGTTCATTCTGTGTTCTATTGATGGAATCGGGTGAAAATTTCATGTGCTAACCCATCAGCACGCCGCAAGATCCCAATAGAACAGCATGCAGAAGAGAATGATGAAGCCGAAACATTTGGAAAATGCCGCCAAATCGGCTACTAGAAAATGATTATTTTTAATGTCGCGGTTCAACTAATCTAGGATTTTAGAAAATCGAAGTCATGACCGCCTTGATCACCGCTATTTTAGGAAAAATAGCTAATATCTCACGCTGGCAGAAGCAGGCTATCGTGTTGGTTCTAGATATGATCCTATGCATCCAGTCTATATGGATAGCATATTCCTTACGTATCGGCGTCTGGGTATATTGGGATTTAGCAATCCAGAAAGTCGTACTGGTCGCGTTGTTGACGATGATACCGGTGTTCTACTTTCTGGGTGTTTACAATGCGATTTTTCGTTACGCCGGCTCTGGCATGATGAAGACCCTGGTCAGGGCTTTTATCATTTACGGGCTTCCCATGGTCGCCATTTTTTCAGTCATCGGAATGGCTGGCGTCCCCCGGACTATTGGGGTTATTCAACCCATTATCTTCTTTATTATGGTTGGTTTTTCACGCGTTACAGCGCGCTATTTGATGGTTGATATTCTGGGACGCAACCGTTTTGGTGGGCAGGTTAAGACGGTTCTAATCTACGGTGCCGGCAGTGCTGGTCAGCAATTAGCATCATCCATGCGGTCTGAGCCAGCCATGAAGTTGCGCGGCTATGTCGATGATGATCGGCGTCTGGATGGACAAAAACTTGATGGCGACAGGGTTTTTTGGAGCGGTAGTTTGCCAGAGACCATCAACAAATATGCCGTCACTGACATCTTGCTAGCGCTTCCGAAAATCTCTCGCAAAAAGCGTCGCGCTATTGTTGATCAGATTCAGCAGTTTAAAGTTCATGTCCAAACTTTGCCGAATATGAAGGATATAATGGACGGTCAGGTATCGTTTAACGATATTCGCGAGCTGGATATCGAAGATCTGCTTGGCCGTGAACCCGTCGCGCCGAATGAATTGCTTTTAGGCCGGACCATCGTTGGCAAAAGGGTCATGGTCACTGGCGCGGGCGGCTCTATCGGCAGTGAACTTTGTCGGCAAATCGCAAAATTCGGCGCAAATCAGTTGATTTTGTTCGAACTGTCGGAATTCTCGCTTTACGCTATCGAAAAGGAACTCAGAAAATATTCGAAAGATAATGATCTTGAGAATATGGACCTGATCCCTGTGCTTGGGTCGGTTGCGGATGCAAATCGTCTAGCGGAAGTTTTTGCTTTTTGGCAACCAGATACGGTTTTCCATGCGGCAGCCTTTAAGCATGTGCCGCTGGTCGAGGCTAATCCCGTTGAGGGCATCAGAAATAATATATTGGGAACCTATGAGGTGGCCAAGGCGGCTCATGTGGCAAAAGCCAGAGATTTCATTCTGATCAGTACGGATAAGGCAGTGCGCCCCACCAACGTTATGGGGGCAACCAAACGGGGTGCAGAACAGATTGTTCAGTTATTTGCAGAAGCCAGTGAAACCAGCTTCTCCATGGTTCGCTTTGGCAATGTCTTGGGATCCAGTGGTTCAGTGGTTCCCTTGTTCCGACAACAGATTGAGATGGGCGGCCCGATTACGCTGACCCATCGGGACGTGACACGCTATTTCATGACGATCCCTGAAGCAGCACAGTTGGTTATTCAGGCGGGCGGCATGGCCAAAGGCGGCGAGGTTTTCGTTCTGGATATGGGGAAATCGGTACGGATTATCGATTTGGCGAAGACGATGGTCCAGCTGTCCGGTTTAACCATCCGTGACGACGCCGATCCAGATGGTGATATTGAAATCGAGGAAGTCGGCCTGCGTCCCGGCGAAAAGCTATATGAAGAGCTGATTATCGGCAATGATCCGCAACCGACGGTTCATAATCGGATCATGATGGCCCGCGAAGGTCATTTGGGACAGGCTGATCTGGACCAGCTATTGGATCAAATCAGAAAATGCCGCAATTCGGACGAAGCCATCGCGCTTCTCAAAATATTGGTGCCAGAATTTGAACATGAGAGGGATAATATCAGGGTCGAAAAAGCATCCTGACGATATTACCTATCCGCCACTTGCTTTGGTTTGGCGCTCAAAGCGCGTTAAATCTCATCAATCATTTCGGCCAATGTTGCTAGACATTCGCGCGCCAGCAATTTGCAACGCTCGGGCGACCAGCCTTGTTCCATATCCGGCAGGTCCCGATTGTCTTTGAATGGCATTTCCAAAGTCATCGCCACCGCGCCGAAACGTTCTGCTACTTGGTTCGTCGACATGGAGAGATTGGCCTTGCCTTTGGCCGCCGTGGGATAGCCGAGCTTCGTTTGGAAGTCTGGTGTTCGGACAGCCAGTCGGTCGCGATAGGCGTTATAATTGCGGCCCAGTTTTTCTGTCCAGCTGGGGATGCCTTCAAAGCCAGCGATAAATACCGCCGGTATGGCTTCATCGCCATGGGCATCTATCGCGAAATCGACACCGCTCTCATCCATCGCATTGCGGACGCACAAGACTTCCGGGCTTTTCTCTGCGCTGGGTTCATGCCATTCGCGGTTCAGGTTGGTTCCAGCATAATTGGTCCGCAAATGGCCGCGAAATGAACCATCCGGGTTCATATTCGGCACGATATGGAATCGGCATTTTTGCAATAAAGCCCGCCCATGCGGCTCCGCAGGATCGGCAAGCATTTCCAGCACGCCTTCCGCCCACCATTCCGCCATGCTCTCACCGGGATGTTGGCGGGCGTAGAGCCAGACTTGTTTTTCGCCTTCACCCATTTCAATGCAATCTATCGGCTGACCTTCCAGGCTATGCCCCAAAGTGCGGCATGTGACGCCTTCGACGGAAGCCATTTCGGCGATCAGGTCATGATGGCGGTCCATACTGTAGGGCGCGAAATAGGCGAACCAGACGATATTGCTGGTGGCGGTATAGCTGATCGACAGCGTGCCTTTATCTTCATCATAGCTGCTGTCGGCACGACCCCAATAATCCCGGTCTTCGCTGACACAGGCATTATAATCGGGCCATCCTTGCGGATAAGCGGACTCTTTCAGGCCGTTGATATTCAATTCCAGCGTATCGCCGATTTCGCATGTGACGCGACAGTGAAACCACTGAGAAAATTCACTGTCTTTGTCTTTGCGAATCGACAGCTCGGCTTTTGTGCCGGCAATTTCATGGACGTTGATGTTTCCGCTATCAAAAGCGGCGGTGATCTGGATATCTCTGGTGCTCATGGCACCCTGATAGTGGTTCCTGACTCTCCGGGGAAGTCCCTGAATAACGCTTCAGCCAATTTAGCGGCTGCCAGACCAGGTTGTGACGCCGGTGAGCCGTCTTTGGCCTCTACCGATGAACGCCCTTCCCAAATAGCCTGACCATCCGCGCGGCGCGTGATGCGGACGGACAATTCGGTTGCAATTTTATCCTTGGGCTTTCCGCTCAAATTAATCCCGATCCCCACGCCAAGTCCAGATCCATAACTGCCGGTGCTACCGCCTACGCCAACCGACACCGGAGAACGGCCACCACCAGCAGATAGCCGGCTTTGTTCGACAGAGACGCGGGCGACATATTCGCCGTTTGCCGCATCCGTGCCAGGGTCGGAAAACCCAATCCGCTGCAATTCTCGTCGGACCGCAGCTTCATAAGCGCCCTGTTCCAGCGTTCGGCCTTCACTCACATCCGATGACGAAACAATCGCGATCGTGCCGGTGGATATTTGCCTATCCTGCGCATTGTGAAAACGAGTGACGTCCACCGGCGGTACGGTCGCGACGCACGCGGTCATCGACAAAGATAAAGTTGCGATTCCAAATAGCTTTTTCAGTGACATATTTTTCAACTCCCGACCAACTGTGCGCCATCTTAGCCCAAATTCTGACATATCAACGTAAATAATTGCATCGGCATGGCTCTATGGTTAACCGAATGACGATATTTGCCCGCTATAACGCTGGACCTATCACCTTTTGAGGAGACATTATGCCGGATCGCTTCACAATATTGGTTACTGGCGGGGCCGGTTATATCGGCAGTCACGCCGTTTTGGCGCTTAAAGATGCCGGCTGGCCGGTAGCTGTAATTGATAATCTTGTGACCGGCTTTCGCTGGGCGGTACCGGATGATGTCCCTTTTTATGAAGGCAATGTCGCGGACAGCGCGCTTGTTGCGAAAATTGTCAAAGAGCAGAATATTGGTGCGATCATGCATTTTGCTGGGTCGGTCGTCGTTCCGGAATCGGTGGAAAATCCGCTCAAATATTATGATAATAACAGTGCCAAAAGCCGCAGCCTGATCGAATCGGCCGTCAATAATGGCGTGAAGCATTTCATCTTCTCATCGACAGCGGCAACCTATGGCATTCCCGAAGAAAGTCCGGTGAAAGAAGATACGCCGCAAGTCCCGATTAATCCTTATGGCATGTCGAAATTAATGACTGAGCACATGTTGCGAGACGTGTCCGCAGCCCACGAGTTCAACTTCTGCGCCTTGCGCTATTTCAATGTCGCAGGCGCTGATCCTGAAGGCCGGACCGGCCAATCTACCGCAGGGGCAACGCATCTCATAAAGGTTGCTGGCGAAGCCGCTCTGGGCAAACGCGATAGTGTTGCTGTATTTGGTACAGATTATGACACACCCGATGGAACGGGCGTGCGCGATTATATCCATGTTTCGGATCTGGCTGCAGCCCATGTCCTCGCGCTGGACGCTTTAATAGCCGATCCTGACCAGAACCATTTGCTCAATTGCGGCTATGGTCGAGGATTTTCGGTGTTGGAGGTGCTGGATGCCGTCGACCGGGCGACCAACAGCAAGATTTCCAGAAAATTGGAGGGTCGCCGCGCCGGTGATCCCGATTCGCTAATTTCAGACAATCGGGCGATCATGAAAAGCTTCCCCTGGCAGCCACAATATGCGGATTTGGACAAAATTGTGAACCATGCATTGGCTTGGGAACGTAAATTGGGCGAAATTCGCGGGGAATGAGCCCCGCAATGCTTGACTTTGGCGGATGACGACCGTAACTGCACCGTCTGCATACGGCCAAGGCTGTTCAAGAAATTCATATTTAGATTAAGGCGTGGTACCAAAATGAAAGTCCGCAACTCTTTGAAGTCGCTCAAAAACCGTCATCGGGACTGCCGCGTGATCCGTCGTCGTGGCCGCACCTATGTGATCAACAAAACGAATCGTCGGTTTAAAGCTCGCCAAGGCTAAATTCGTCTCGTGGCAGAAACGACTGCCATATCCAAAATCGACACGGTTATATTCGATGTAGGCAATGTCCTCTATCGCTGGGATTTACGCTGCCTGTTTGAAAAGTTGATCGACGACAAACAGGAACTGGATTGGTTTCTGGAAAATGTCGTAACGCCAGAATGGCATTTCGAGCATGATGCAGGCCGAGCGCTCAAAGACATGGTGCCGGAACGCATCGCACAATTTCCTCAATATGAAGCCCATATCAACGCTTATGCCGCCCGGTTCAATGAAACTATCCCGGGGCCGGTCCACGGCTCACTGGAACTGGTGGAAAGGCTTGCGGCGCAAAATGTGCCAATATTCGGCATTACCAATTTCGGTTCGGAATTCTGGCAGGACTTTCTCCCCACAGCGCCGGTTTTCGAGCTCTTCACAGATATAGTCGTATCAGGCGATGAAAAACTGCTAAAACCGGATGCTGCAATATATCAATTGGCACTCAACCGCTTTGGTGTTGCGGCGGGGCAATGCCTGTTCATTGATGATCGACTGGAGAATATCGAAGGCAGCGAAGCGCTTGGTATCAAAGGGCATCATTTTCAGGACGCAACGGCGCTGGAACAAGAGCTCAGAGCGTTAGAATTACTATAGAAACCATTATCGGTTAGGCTTGGCTCAACGCGCTCGACAAGCGATCCCGGATATTTTTGAGCTCGTTCAGCATCGCGCGACCATCGTCATTGACACTTGCGGCCATAGGAATGGCTGCAGCATCATGCGCAGCCTCAACCGGCACCTTGTCGCGCGATGACAAAGATTTACGTGCGCCTTTGATCGTATAGCCTTCTTCATTGAGGAGGCGGTTGATCGTCTTCACCATCTCGACATCTTCTGGCCGATAATGGCGGCGAGAGCCGGCCCGTTTCAGAGGCCGGAGCATGCCAAATTGGTCTTCCCAATAGCGCAATATATGGGGTTTAATATTCAGCTCTTTGGAAAGCTCTCCAATGGTCCGAAAAGCGCCGCTATCTTTGGTCATACTATACTCGACCTTTCAGACTAGCCAGCCGCGATAATGCGATCGCGCATTGTCTGACTGGCGCGGAAAGTCAGGACTCTGCGCGGGGCGATAGGAACTTCCACACCCGTTTTGGGATTGCGGCCGGTGCGCTCTCCCTTGTCGCGAAGGACAAAGGTGCCAAAGCCAGAAATTTTCACATTTTCACCATCGATCAATGCGTTGATCATATGGTCCAAAATTGATTCCACCATCACCGCGCTATCGGCGCGCGAAAGGCCAACTTGGCGATTCATAGTATCAGAAAGATCAGCCCGGGTAAGAGTGCTGCTGTAACTCATATGAAATATCTCCTAGTAAGAGATTGAAAATACAGCTCTTCATATAGAGCAAGTTGGGAAATATGTAAATCTCGGCTTCAATCTATTAGTGGATTTCGTTTAATTCCCGCGATAAGCCGCTGTGATGACAGATCAGATGACCGAAAAAACCGACAAAATGTTGAGTTTAGCCGAACTTTTGGAGCAATGTGGACCAGGCGGTGATGCTAATCCCATTGCCCTGCCTCAAGGATGGACCCAAGGCCGGACCGCTTTTGGCGGCCTCTCCACAGCGCTCGCTTATCACGCCGCGAGCCATATTGAAGACAGTCTGCCCGGGCTGCGTTCGGCACAAATTTCTTTTACCGGGCCGTTATTTGGCGCGTTGACAGCGCAGACGAAAATGCTGCGGCGGGGTCGTAGCACTGCTTTTGTCCAGTCCGAGCTTTTTGGCGACAAAGGTCTCGGCCTGCATTGCAATTTCATCTTTGCCAGCCAGCGCGATACCGAGGTTCAAACCCATGATATGGTGCAACCAGATTTCCCGCCTCTGCCCAGCACAGAGGAGCTGCATAGCGGTCCCGAGCAATTTTTTACGTCCAAAATGGAATTTGTCGGCAAGCGCATTGATACCAGTATCAAAACCAACCGGCTGACGCGCTGGATGCGACTCAAAGATCGTACCGGCCTCGATCCCATTGCTGAAATCCTGTGCATGGGTGACAGCCTGCCGCCGTCGATCATGGGATTGCTCGATAAAAATGCGATGGTCAGCTCGATGAACTGGCAAGTCAATATCATCGCCGACCATCCGGCAACAACCGATGGATGGTGGTTGATCGACTCGCAAACCCATCATGCCGATCATGGCGCCAGCAGCCAGTTTATGAGCATCTGGAACAGCGATCGCCAATTGGTTGCCACTGGCATGCAAAGCGTTGCCTATTACGCTTGATCGGGCCGCGTATCAGCTTTCGATCAAGCGGCCGCTCCGGTTGGCAAGCATCGCTTGAACCCGTCGCTTCCCGCGATGCTCAAGCAGCGCCAGCGCGGGAATTAACAGCTGCAGGATGAAAGCGCCGAACAGGACACCAAAACCCAGACTCGCCGACATGGGAATTAGGAACTGCGCCTGAATACTGGTTTCAAACGTGATCGGCGCAACCCCCAAAAAGGTGGTGAGCGAGGTCAGCATAATTGGTCGGAAACGGGACTTGGCCCCTGTAATAATCGCCTCTTCAATCGGCATGCCATTGCGCAGATTTTCGTTGATAAAGTCAATCATTACCAGCGACCCATTCACAATCACCCCTGACAAAGCGATAATCCCGAATATGCTGAGCACCACCAGCTGCAACCCCAGCAAAATATGCCCGATCAACGCACCGATTATGCCAAAAGGAATGACCGCCATAATGATCAACGGCTGCACATAGGAACGGAACGGGATCGCCAGCAGCGCATAGATAGCCAGCAAGGCGAACAGGAAAGCCGCCCCCAGATCTGCAAAAGATTCTGCCTGTTCTTCTTGCTCTCCACCCAATGTGTACAAGAGCTGGGGGTAATCAGCCTGCAAACGCGGCATGATCTCGTTGTTGAGAGCTTCGGCTATTTCCTGCCCCGTGACCACGTCTTCATCAAGATCAGCTGTTATGGTTGTTATCCGCCGACCATCTGTCCGGCGAATAATCGATGGGGCTTCGCCAAAGGAAACATCAGCGAGCGTCGCCAAGGCCACTTCGCCGCCAGCAACGCGCACGCGAAACCGTTCGACGTCGGTAATCGAATTGCGCTCTTCTTCCGGCAAACGAATATAAACCCGGACATCTTCGCGGCCGCGCTGCACGCGCAACGCTTCGCTGCCGAAAAAGGCTGCACGCACTTGCAAAGCCACATCCTGCAATGTGACGCCCAATGTACGGGCAGCAGGTTTGAGACGCAGCTGTATCTCCTGCAATCCTTCATCCTGATCGGTTTCAATATCAAACACGCCAGAAAAACGCGCCAAATCTGCCATAAGCTGTTTGGATGCGGCATCGACAATCGCAGGATCGGGGTCCGACAGCTGGACGTTGATGGGCGCGCCGACTGAAATCAGTTCCGAGGCAAAGACCAGAGAGCGCACTTCGACCAGCGGTCCCACCGTATCTCGCCATGCACTTTCAAATTCTTTCGCGTTCAATGCACGCTGGTCGCCGGGCACAAAGCTAAATTGCACGCTGGCGATATTAGATGACAGCGCACCGCTATTGGGTTCCGGCCCACCACTGGCCGCTGCTTGCCCGACGCTGGTGAATATCCCGCGTAAGGGAGAAGGCTCATCTTCCTCTTGCCCGGCCTCATACTCCGCAAAAGCCTCCCGTCCTCCCGCTTCAATTAATCGGGCAATTTCTTCGGTTTTCTCGATCGTTGTGCCGGCTGGCATTTCAAGACTGGCGGTCACGATATCCGCTTCTACCGATGGGAAAAATCCGGTTTTGATAATCCCGGCGGGAATGAAGGACGCGAACAGGATCAATATCGCAACCGAGCCAGCAACAATGACATAGGGCATGCGAATGGAGAAATTAAGCGCGCGGTCCAACGGCCCGTCAACAAACGCCTGATAATGTTTATCCACTCTGGCTTGCAGCCGTTCAAAAAACCGTGTCACGATATTCAAATTGGGCGTGCCCGGCGCTGGTAAATGGCTAAGGTGATAAGGCAGTATCAGCAGACATTCGATCAGCGAAAGCGCCAGAACAGCGATCACCACCAGCGGAATATCCGCCACCAATTTGCCAATCACGCCGCCAATCGCAAAAAGTGGAGAAAAAGCAGCAACGGTGGTCAGCACAGCGAAAATGACCGGCACCGTTACCCGCCGCGCACCAGTAATTGATGCCCCTAGCCCGGTGCGTCCATTTTCCCGTTGCGCATAGATATTCTCACCGACAACAATCGCATCATCAACCACCAGCCCGAGCGCCAGAATGAATCCGAATAGCGAGAACATATTTATGCTCGAACCTGCCAGATCCAGCAGATAAATTGCGCCGACAAAAGTGACCCCAATCCCAACAGCCGTCCACATGGCCAGGCGAATATCGAGAAACAGCGTGAGTGCGAGCAACACCAAAAATAGCCCGATTGCTGCGTTCTTAAGCAACAGGCTCAACCGATCATTCAGCAGCTCTGAATCATCGCTCCAGATCGCATAGGACACGCCCTCTGGCAAAGTGGTCTTGAAATCATTCTCCAGATACCCCCGCACCGCTGCTGCGACATCGAGCACCCGCTCATCACTGGTGCGGAAAACTTCAACGAATGCGACCGGCTTGCCGTTATAGAGCGGCAACAAATCGGCATCTTCAAATCCGTCCTTGATCGTTGCAACTTGCCCCAGTCTAATCAGCGCGCCATTTTCGTTACTCACCAGCACGATATCTTCGAAATTTTGCTGGTCGTAATTTTGACCGATGGTGCGCACCCGCACTTCCTCGGTATCAGTATCAATCGAGCCGGCTGGGCTATCGAGGCTACTGGCCGCAACCGTCCGCGAAATATCATTTAGAGACAGGCCAAAAGCCTGCAGCGTGTTTTGCGGCACTTCAATCGAAAGCTCATAATCGCGAATGGAACTGGTATCGACAAAAGAAACATCATCAAGTGCGGCCAGCGAGTCCTCCAGCTGATACGCCACTTCTTTCAAGGCCGTTTCCGACACATCACCAAATATCGCAATCCGCACGACGCTTTGTCTGGTAGTCAATTCGCGAACATCTGGTTCTTCCGCTTCGTCCGGAAAGGTCTGTATCTGGTCAATCTCAGCCTTAACATCGTCCAACGCGCGGTCGATATCCGTACCCAGTTCCAGTTCCACCGAAACCGCGCCGGACCCCTCATAGGCATTGGATTTAACCTTCTTCACCCCGTCCACAGCTTCCACAGCTTCTTCGATTTTCTGGACAATCGATTCTTCGACTTCATCGGGCGTCGCGCCGGGATACGTGACGCTGACCTGCACCGTATCAAGGCTATTTTCAGGAAAAACCTCCTGCACGATCGTCCCGAAGGACGCGATACCGGCAATCAGAAAGAACACCATCAGCAAGTTGGCCGCGACACCGTTGCGCGCCATGAATGCCACAAAGCCTGTCTGCTCCATCACCGCTTTGCTGGGCGTTTCCGGCCCTGACGGCGGTAAACTCGACTGATCTGCGCCGTCGGTCATGGCGCTTTGTCAGCCGCTTTTTTACTGGCTTTTATTTTGGTCTTTTTCGATTTTTCAGCGGTATCCTCTGTTGTGGTTACGCCCTTTTTTCTGTCCTGCGAAATCCGCACCTGCTGACCATCTGTGGCTGTTTTGAGCGCTCCAAAAATCACGACCGGTTTATTGCCCAGGCCGACAGTATTGATGAGCGCTTGCGTATCGGTGCGTTGAAGGATTTCGACCTTCACGATCCTTAACCGGCCGTCACGGACCAACCATATCTGATTACCGGGCCGCAGCCCAGCCAGCGGCAAGACCGCATACTCATCCAGCGCTCGGCCGGTAATTTCTGCGTCCACAAAGCTACCAACGAATAACGGCGGGGCACCCGACGCTCCGGTGGATTTTTGGCCTTCTTTTTGGACCATCGCTGGCGCACCGCCGCGCAGTGGATTGGGGATCCGCAAAAACACATCTATCGTCCGGGTTTGCGGATTGAGCACGCTGTTTGCTCGATCCACAAAGGCCTGCCAGCGATAACGGGTACCGCCATAATCCGAATAGACCGATGCTTCGATCCGGTTGCTACCGGGCCGCCACAATTCCGGAATCAAAGCCGCCTCGCTTTCCGACAGAGGGATAACCGCTTCAAAATCAGCAGTGCCCACCATCGTGCCGAGGGACTGGCCAGGCGCGACATAGCTGCCCAGCGCGATGTCCTCAGACCGCACAACGCCGGAAAACGGCGCGCGAACGGTGGTTCGCCTCAATGCTGTTTGCGCATCGGACAATTGGGCTTGGGCGCGGCGCAAGCCGGCACGAGCGGATTGCAATTGTGGCTCACGGGTCGCCAGGCCATTGGTCGGCGCCACTGCCGCCGATTGCTGATTATTGCTGGCCTGGTTTCTCGCCAACGCTTCTGGCGGTAAAATCCGCGCAGCATAGTCGCTGCTGTCCACACTGGCATAGGCACTGCTGTTAACACCGCGCTGCTCAAAGCGAGCAAGCTCGGCTTTAGCAAGCGTTACTTCTTCTCGCGCTTGCATGACTGCGACATTTTGCGAGGCCACATCGGCCTGCGCCGTTTGCACGGCATTGCGGTAATCGGCTGTGTCGATCCGAAACAGAGTCGCACCCCGCGCAACCCTTTGGCCTTCACGCAAGTCCGGATTTACATAAACTAGCTTTCCAGCCACTTCCGCCGACAAAGTCAGCTCTTCTCGGGCGCGAACCGTGCCCGCACCCTGAACCATCAAGTTGCCGGAGCGAATTTCCAACCGCTCCGCTTGTACCAGCGGAATATTTTCCTCAGGCGGCTTCTCCTCGGGACCGGAGCGCAGGGCTATTAACAATGCCGCAATGACTATTGCAGCGAGCAGGATCAGGCCCCCGATAACGCGTTGCCGATGCACTATTCTTCTCCTTGAATTTCTGAGACCTGATCCTCTGGATCATTGCCCTCGGTAACGCGCGTCGCGGATGCTCTTTCTTCCCAGCTGCCGCCGAGCGCCCGGTGCACTGCAAGCCGACCCAGCGCCACATCGCGCGCAGCGGACGACAGCGCAGACTGCACCTGATATTGCGCACGCAAAGCATCCAGATAATCGACATAACTGCCCACTCCAGTGGCAAAACGCCGGGATTGCAATTCTGCAGCGGCAGTCGCTTCATCAAGCTGGGAATAGAGGAAACGATAGCGCTGCCGCTCTTCTTCATAGCGTTCAATTGCAGAGCCAACTTCCTGGTAAGCCGTCAGGACGGTTCGGGCGTAAACCGCCGCCTGTTGGGAATATTGGGCATCTGCCACATCAATATTAGCTCTGATTCGGCCACCTTGGAACAAGGGCGCCGTCAGGCCGGCACCCAGATTGAGAATCCATTTGTCAAAAATATCCAGCAAGCCTGAGGCGCTGCCAGCCTGCGTTCCTGTTCCGGCCGACAGGCTGATCGATGGAAACCGTTCTGCCTTGCGGGCACCAAGGTTGAACCTGGCCGCTTCCAATCGCTGGCCTTCTGCGTAAATATCTGGCCGCTGCGCCAACAAGTTGATCGGCAGACCAGAGGGAATGGAAGTGAAGATGAGTTGCGGCGCGAGCTTCTTTCCAAGAAACTGATCCATATTGTCAGAATAACGCCCGACCAGCACGGCAAGCTGTCCTTCCGTCGCGGTTAGCTGGATTTCGCGCTGCGGCAGACCGGCTTGAATATTGCGAAAATCCTGTCGTACCTGATAGAGCTCAAATGAAGTCGCCAGACCGCGGCGATAGCGATTTTCCGTCTGGGCCACACGATCGCCCAGCACGTCGATAATCTTGGTCGTGAGGGCAATTTGGTCGCGCGCATCGACAATATCAAAATAGCTGGTGATCGTTTCCGCCATCACCGCAAGGCGCGCGGCCTGCATGTCCGCTGCCGCGGCGACCGCATCGGCTCGACCGGCCCGCGCGTCGTCGCGTAACCTGCCCCAAAGATCCACTTCATAAGAGAAGCCCAGACCGGAGGTGTAACTTTCTACTTGAAAGCGTGACGCCCCGGCGCCCGCACCAAATCCTGTACCGGCTGTCGGCGTGTCGGAATAGCTACTGCCAACATCGGCATTAATTTGCGGGAACAAACCGCTTTTCGAAACCCGCGCTTGCGCTTCTGCTGCACGTAGACGGGCTGCCGCTTCGGCGAGATCGAGATTTTTCGCCAGTGCTTCGTCCAGCAAGCTATTGAGCACTGGATCCTGAAACGCGGTCCACCATTGCTCTGGCTCATAAGCACCGCTCGCGTCACCCTTCGTAAATTGCGACGGCACACCAGCGGCAATTTCAGGCGCAGGGGAATCGGGTGCCATGCTCACACAACTGCTCACCAGCAGCATTACGGCACCGGACGACAAAAGGACTTTAGCAAATTTCCGTATCACAATAGGGGGGCACCGTTACAACGACTTGGGGCTGGCCAAGTGCGTATAAACTGCCATCGAATAAAATGAACGTCAACGTTTTATTTGAACGATGGCGTTCATTTTGTTAGGGTATAATATCACGAGGGGAAATCGCGGTGCCAAATACCGATAAAAATCATATGGATAAACTGACCGACAGGCCAGCGAGCCAGCGCAAAATTGCCGATATTCTGGCCGCCGCCCGCGTTGAATTTTTTGCCCATGGCTTTTCCGCCGCGACGATCGAAGCAATTGCTGCGCGGGCGCAGGTCTCCAAAGTGACTATTTACAGCCGGTTCAAGGACAAGGAAAATCTCTTCGGACAAGTGGTGCGGGCGGAATCAGCACATATGCGAGAGAATTTTGTGCCAGAGAATCTGGCGGAAAAAACCCTCCGACAAGTCCTCTTGCATGCAGCGCTCGCCATGCTCGATTTTCTCTTGCGAGAGGACCGGGTTCGATTGGAACGAATGTTGGCCGCGGAAATGGCGCGTGATCCGACAATCGGCAAGATGTTCCTCGAAAATGGGCCGCTCCGAATGGCTGAAAGTCTCAAAGCCTTGCTGCGTGTCTCAATAGACAAAGGCGAAATTCACAGTGATGATGTGGAGGCTTCAGCAGAGATGTTTGCCGGATTGGTGATGGGCAGAATGGATCTGCTATTGCGCTACGGTCATAAGATGAAATTATCTGCTGCGGACAGGGAAAAACGGGCAACACGGGCCGTCGATGCGTGGATGCTGATCCACCAGCCCTGAACCAATTGCCCAAAGGCTTACCTATCAAACTGCTACACTGATTCGATTCGGGCCCAGACCGGAAGATGATCCGATGCCTTGCGTGAGGAAGCGCTATGATGAACACCGCTCTGTGTAGTTTTAAGCTGATCACAATGCATGATCCGGTCGAGCCGCGCTATCGGCCCGCGCGAATGGAAGCTGCGGCCGCATTCCACCAAATTATAACTCCGGCCGAAATCATTTAGACAACCGCCCGATGCACTCCATTCATTGAGATCGCCCATTAATATGGTCGGCCGGTCGCGCCCATATTGCTTGGCATGTTTGACAATAGCAGCCGCTTGGCGTCGGCGCCAAAGCCCCGATAGGTCAAGATGCATGCCAAATATCGACACGGCAAACCCGTCGACTTCAATCTGCGCCATCACTGCGCCTCGCGGCTCCAGATAGGGGATGTGTAATATGTCATGCGCCGTGATCCGGGCCGTCTTATGCGCCAGTATCGCATTGCCATGCCAGCCCATGGAGTCGGTTTGTACGTCCAAGGGAATGGCGCGATAATCGCTATATTGTTCCAGCAGCAGCGAGGGTAACGCCGCTGCTCTTGCACCAAAGCGCCGATCAGCCTCTTGCAAGGCGATAATATCCGCATCCAGCTCGTTTAGCACCTCAATGATGCGGCCCGGATTACGCCTCCGGTCGGTCCCGACAGCTTTATGAATATTGTAACTGGCAACTTTTAACATCGAAAACTCTGCACTTGCCTCACGCCAAACCCATTTCATCTTTTCCGGTCTCTACGGATCCGAGCGTTCGTGAAACTAGGGATATGCACCGATCATGCAAACTGATTCTAACCGGATGTTTCCTGGCCCTTGATCCAGATCAATCACATAGCGAACGGGCGGTGATACAAGAGTCACCAACAAGACCACCATTCTCCGTATAGGAGACACGCCAAAAGATCGCGTCCATTCCAGTCCCCGTTAGCAACCAAAACAGAGGCCTGACTGTGCATCCTGAAATCCCTTATCTTCGCGAAACTATCATCTTCTTGGTGGCGGCCGGGCTGATTGTCCCATTGTTCCGTAAGGCGGGAATTAGCGCGGTGCTTGGTTTCTTGTTTGTGGGTCTGGTTATCGGCCCCTTCGGTGTCGGCCGTCTGGTCGGTGAAACGCCCGTGCTCGAACTAATGGTGATCGCAGATGTCGAGGGCGTTAGCCGCTTTGCAGAGCTTGGCGTTATATTCCTACTGTTCACCATCGGTCTTGAACTCTCTATCGCCCAGCTTTGGGGCATGCGGCGGCTAGTTTTCGGTTTCGGTACAGCACAGGTTATCATTAGCGCGCTGATCATCGGCGCCATCGCTTATGCATTCGGCAATAATTTGGTCGCCGCAACCATTTTTGGCCTGTGCCTTGCCCTGTCATCCACCGCGCTTGTGATGCAGCTGCTTACAGAATCGCGCCGCCTCAGCACGCCAGCTGGCCGCGCCAGTTTTGGGGTCCTGCTGCTGCAAGACCTAGCGGTGGTACCGATATTATTTTTCGTTGGTATAGCCGGCGCGACGATCCAAGGGTCGCTTGCCTTGGCAGCCTTGCAAGCCATTGGCGAAGCGGTGCTCGTGATAGCCGTGATCTTCCTGATAGGCCGAATTGCTGTCCGCCCGTTCCTTCGTTTTGTAGGCGGCACCGGCAGTCGCGAAGTGTTCATGGCAGCGGTGATATTGCTGGTCCTCATCACGGCGGCGCTGACGGCGCTAGCGGGACTGTCAATGGCACTGGGCGCCTTTCTTGCCGGACTGCTCTTCGCTGGCACAGAATATCGCCACCAAATTGCCAGCGACATCGAACCCTTTAAGGGCCTGTTGTTGGGCTTGTTCTTCATCTCGGTCGGGATGAGCCTAGATATTCTGGCCGTCTGGGCGAATATCCAGTGGGTCTTGCTGTCAGCGCTGGGCTTGCTGGTAATTAAGGGAACCATTTTATTCGCCCTCGCACGCGCCTATCGCTTGCCCAAGGATGTCGCAGCGGAAACCGCAATATTGATGAGCCAAGGCGGCGAGTTCGCCTTTGTTGTTATCGCCGCCGCTTTGTCCCTTTCTCTGCTTGATCCGAACATCGCCCAGTTCATGCTGCTCGTCGTCATCGTTACCATGTTCCTGACACCGCTGCTCGCTATTGCAGGAAAACGAATGGGAGAAATCTTACGGCAACGGGGGACCAAAAACGGCGAAACGCCGACAAGCATAGACGACGAACATCCGGTCATTATCGGTGGATTTGGACGTGTTGGCCGCTTGCTTGCGCAACTGTTAGACGAGCAACGGATTCCCTATATCGCTATTGATAGTGATCCCGATTTAGTGGCGACAGAGCGCGCCAAGGGAGCGGCGATATTTTTTGGTGATGCCAGTCAGCCTGATATGTTGAAACATGTGGGCATAGAGAGAGCCGCCGCCTTCGCTACGACCATGAATACCCCCGAAGCGGCTGATCATGTGATCAAAGCCGTTCACAGAGACTGGCCCCATATTCCGATTATCGCGCGCGCCAGTGACGTTAGCCATGCCGCAGAACTGCGCGCCAGCGGTGCCCGAAGTGCGGTGCCTGAAACGGTCGAAGCCAGTCTCGAACTTTGCGAACAATTGCTCACCAATATCGGCTTTCCACAAGATGCCGCGCGCACGATCGTTGATGATCAGCGAACATGGCAAAGCGGAATGGAGGCCCAAAAATAGACTAGCCCTATCGACCAACCTGTCATCAATCGATTTAACGGCATCAAGGCAGGCGTGATACTTGCGTTTACACGAAATATTCAGAACGGAAAATTTAGAAAGGTACCCCCATGTCAACACAAACCGATCACACTATTTTTCTTGCAACCGACCTCACTGCGCGCGGCGACAGGCCCATGGATCGCGCTGTCCAACTAGCCAAAGCGCGGGGTGCAAAGCTTGTCATCTGCCATGTGCTAGAAAAGGGACGGCACGATAATGCTGCCGTAGAGGCAGCCTCAGCTGAAATCGAACTCGATCTCGCCAGTTATAATATGGAAGCAGAGATTATCATCGAGCGCGGTGATGTCGTCAGCCAAGTTATCGACAATGCTGTGGCGAGCAATTCGGGGATGATTGTCACAGGCGTTGCGCGGATTGGCCGTTTGGGCGATCTGATCATGGGCACACAATTGGAACGGATTATTCATCACAGTCCACTGCCCGTGCTTATCGCCAAGAACCGCGCGACCACATTATATGAGCGCCTCGTCGCCGCCAGCGATTTCTCGCCTCCCTCCGCCTATGCGATTGAGCAAGGTTGCGTGCTCTTTTCAGAGCTACAGCCACATATCATCAACGCCTTTCATGTGCCCTTTGAAGGCTTCCTGCATTCCGAATCCGTCACGGAGGAATTTCGAACGGAGCAGCATTTGCAGATCACAAAATTCATGGAAGAGCTGAAACTGTCGCCTGATACTCGCAAAAAACTGACCTATGCTGTGGAATATGGCGATACTTGCAGCGTTGTGCAGCAGGCGTTGAAAAACCGGCATACCGATCTGGCGGTTATTGGCACCCATGGCACAAGTGGATTCCGCGCCAATATGATGGGCAGTATGGCCCGCGCGCTCATCACCTATTTGCCATGCGACATATTGGCGGTGCGCCAACCCGGCGAATAGCCTCATAGGACCTGCCGCAACTCATCTCTTGCCAGAGCATCCGCCTTGCTGTATTAGATCAACAATACACATTGGAGGCCGTTCATGAAAAAATTGTTGCTAGTCATTCCTTTTCTCGCTCTTTCCGCCTGCGAAGGCTCTATCGCCAGCGCGGTTGGCGATGTCGGCAAGAGCAGTTTTTCAAATGGTATAAAAATTACCGAGACGACCAGTAATCCGGGGGATTTTGACGGAGTCACCTTGGCAGGGCCGGATAATGTGGTCTTCACCACCGGGTCGAACTTTTCAATCCGGGCAGAGGGTAATGCCGACGCACTGGACCAATTGCGGTATAAGGTCACTGACGGGCAACTCAAAATAGGTCGAGAGAATGACGGTAAAATTTGGAGCGGCAAATCCGGTTCGGCAGTCATTTATGTCAGCGCGCCTACTCTGACCAGCGCCAAGCTGGCTGGGTCTGGTGACATGCAAGTCGACAAAATGGACAGTGATAGCGCCAGTTTAAGCGTTGCCGGATCCGGTAATATTAACATCGAACAATTGGAAACCGCATCGCTCAGCACAAAAATTGCCGGTTCCGGTGATTTGACCATGGCCGGGAAGGCAGAAAAAGCCACTATTTCGGTAGCTGGCTCTGGTAATGTCAGCGGCAAGGGATTGAAAGCGGACAGTGCAACGATCAAGATTGCAGGATCCGGAGACGTCGCCTTGTCTTCGGACGGCACGGTTGATGCCAAAGTCATGGGATCGGGTGACATCCGTGTCCATGGCAGCGCCGAGTGCAAAACCAAGACGATGGGATCTGGTGAAATAACCTGTGGTTGATAGCCGGCGGTTCGTCATGAGCCTCTGATTTTGCTTTCCTACCCGATTGGCCTTCTGCTAACCTTTGCCGCATATGGTTGAGGAGGATTGTTATGGCAGAACAAAGCACTCAAGGCGGGAGGCGGACCCATGCCTAATTTCTGGGAAAAGCACGCTGTTCCGCGGATCATAAAATTCGCCTGCTCCCAGCCAGCAGTCATGAAGGACCGCAGCGAAATTGTCCCCAAGGCACAAGGCGAAATTCTCGAACTGGGCTGCGGCGGCGGCATTAATCTGCAATTTTACGATCGTGCGAAGGTTGACAAGCTGACCGGCCTTGACCCTTCGGCTGAGCTACTGGACTATACGCGTAGCGAAGCCAAGGCACTGGGTTTTGAGATGGATATTTTGGACGGCATCGGCGAAGCCATGCCTTTCGAGAATGACAGTTTTGATACCGTTCTCACCACCTTTACCCTTTGTTCAGTACAAGATGGTAAACAAGTTCTGAAAGAAATGCGGCGGGTCCTGAAGCCGGGTGGCAAAATACTGTTCCTGGAACATGGGCGCGCACCGGACAAGGGCCCGAAAAAATGGCAACAACGGATCGAACCAATGTGGAAACATATTGCCGGCGGTTGTCATTTGCACCGTCCGGTCTCGAAACTATTCGCGGCGGAAGGGTTCGCATTGCAAGATGACGGTGGGCATTATGCCCCCAAAACGCCCAGATGGTTGGGCTGGATGGAATTTGGAGAAGCACGGCCCCTATGAAAAACCTCTTTATCATGCTGGCGCTCAACTTTGCAGCACTGGTCGCACCAGCGCAGGCGGCGGAACGCAAATTTTCTATCTCCAGCTTTGAAGATGTCCGCGTCATCGGCAGCGTTAATGTGTTTATCACTACTGACCGCGGCGTATCAGCCAGTGCCGAGGCTTCGAACAGAGAGATATTGGATCGTGTCTCGCTACGCAAAAGTGGCAGCCAGCTGATCGTTTCGGTCAAGCCGAAAGCCGGCGGCAATAACCGCTTTTCTGCAGACGAACCGGTGACGGTGACGTTGAGCAGCTATATCATTAAATCGATCACGCATTCCGGATCGGGTACCGTGTCGCTTGACACGTTAGGCGGGGCGAATCCCAAAGCGCGGCTTAACGGCTTTGGCGTGTTGACGATTAACGATGTTGATAGCGACACACTGGACGTTGCTATGAATGGCGGCGGTCAGATGGTGATAGCTGGCAAAGCGACCAAGGGGAAAGTCCAGTTGCTTGGTGCCAGCATATTCGACGGTGCCCAGTTAGCGCTGGAGACCCTTGATCTGGTGCACCGCGGACCCGCCAGCAGCCACGTCTTTGTTGAAAGAGAAGCCAATATATCAAACAGTGGTACCGGGAAAATCCAGATTGATGGCCGCCCCAATTGCAGCGTCAAATCCGGCGGATCGGCACAGATCATCTGCGATCCCAAACGTTAGGACCAAAATACTAGCTTTGGTTTGAACATTTTGGTTTTAGGTCAAAGATTTAATGGACGGTGCCAATCGATTGATCGATCGATAACAACACACACAAACGTTCGACCTGCCGCCATTTGCAATAATGAATATGATTGCCCACAGCGCGGCTTTTATCAGCGCGGTTAGCTGCTTCCAATCCGGCTTCTTCACCAAAACTGGTGATCAGTTGCTCGGCATCGGAGAAATTGGTGGAGTCTATAAATACGGGTAGTTGCAAAACAGGCTCCTGTACTGGTCAGCGGATCTTTATGACCGCGCTTTGACGCCTTTGTTATTAGAGACCAGTTGTGGAAATTCCGTCAAAGGCGATGGTGAACAAAAGCTTATCTTTTGGTAAGGAGACTGTTCTGGCCAATCGCTCCCGAGCATGGCATTGGAGCGCGATAATTGTTGAACGAGGACCAATATGACAGACGGCCAAGATCCAAACAGCCGCACCAACAAAAGCGCTGGCGGTGTTTTCGTAGCGGCCGGTTGCATTGTGGGCGCCATTGGTGGCGGGTTGCTGGGGCAACCGTCTATCGGATTTCTGGCCGGATTGGTGGCCGGTGCTCTTATTGCGACCGCCATCTGGTATTTCGACCGCTAATCTCGCTCAACCAAACGGCCCTGCCAATAGCACGCTTGTCATAAGAGGCCGTGGTTCCTATTGTTGATAGATGCTAAAACATATTCGCAATATATCTATATTGATCATCATAATCGCTATCGGCGCTGGCTATTATTTCACGCGCGGCGATACCGCCCGTTTGCCGCTAGAGGCAACGACTGGCGTGAAGCCAACAATAACCGATGTGCGGAAAGAAAATTTCCCTACCATCAACATTGCCGAAGCCGACCCCTGGAAGCCTGGCGAAGGCCCTCTGGCTGCAGAAGGACTGACGGTCGAACGCTTTGCCGAAGGGCTCGATCATCCGCGATCCATGCTACGCCTTCCCAATGGCGATATATTGGTCGCTGAAACCAACAGCCCGCCACGCACCAATAGCGGCATAGAGGGTTGGATCATGCGCAATCTGATGAGCAAGGCGGGCGCTGGCACCGCCTCTGCCAATCGCATAAGCTTGCTGCGGGACAGCGATGCAGATGGCAAAGTTGACGAGAAGTTCGCCCTGCTCGAAAACCTCAACTCGCCGTTTGGAATGGTTTTGGTTGAAGACACGCTTTACGTGGCAAACACCAATGAAGTGCTGGCCTTTCCTTACACCGTCGGTGACACAAAAATCACTGTCGAAGGGCGCAAGGTTGCTAATCTAAACGCCAAAGCACCGAATAATCATTGGACCCGTAATCTTGTCGCAAGCCCGGACGGCAAATATCTGTTCATTGCGGTTGGATCGAACAGCAATATCGGTGAAAACGGCATGGACACGGAAAAAGAACGCGCCGCCGTGCTGCGTGTCGAATTGGCGACCAATGATAAAATTGTCTATTCCGATGGCCTCCGCAATCCCGTGGGCATGGCTTATGAACCGGTGTCCGGCAAACTCTGGACCGTAGTCAACGAGCGCGACATGCTGGGCAGCGATATGGTGCCGGACTATCTCACCGAAGTTCTCTTCGCCTCCCATTATGGCTGGCCATGGCATTTCTGGCGCGGTCATATTGATCCGCGCGTCGAACCGAAAAACCTCGACCATCGCCAATATGAGCGGCGACCAGATTACGGCCTTGGCGCCCATGTCGCGCCTTTGGGTCTAGCCTTTTCCAATGGCGAAGCATTAGGCACGCCTTTTGATAGCGGCGCTGTCATTGCAAGACATGGTTCGTGGAACCGCAAACCCCTGTCTGGCTATGATGTCGTCTATGTAGATTTTGACGAAAAAGGAAAACCGCAAGGCAAGCCGCAGATGGTACTAAGCGGCTTTGTCGATGAAGACGAAAAGGCGCGCGGTCGCCCCACCATGGTTGAATTTGATCAAACCGGCGCGCTGCTGGTCAGTGACGATGTTGGCGGGATTATCTGGCGTGTGTCAAAGCCTGGCGCGGCAAAACAGGTACCTGCTGAAGAATAAACTACGTCAGCGACTGGCCTGCTCGTCCCGCCAATTCGACAATATATTGCCAGGCGACCCGACCGGATCGGCTGCCACGTTGTCTTGCCCATAAAAGCGCATCATCGGCTTCATATGCCAATCCATGGACTTGGGCATAGCGGTCTATCATTGCGAGATAATCGTCCTGTGACGCAGCATGAAAGCCGAGCCGCAAACCAAAGCGATCGGACAGCGCCAGTTTATCATCGATCACATCGCGCGGATTAATCGGGTCGTCCTGTTCAGACATGTGCCGCGGGACGATATGCCGGCGGTTGGACGTTACATAGAGCCGCACATTGTCGGGCCGGGCTGCTGCACCGCCTTCCAGCATCGAGCGCAACAAACGCGGTGCTGCGCTGTCTTCGTCAAATCCAATATCATCGATAAACAGGATGAAAGCGCGATCCGTCTTGCCCAATATCGCGAAAAGATCCGGCAGATGTTCGAGTATATCGGCACTGGCCTCGACCATCGCGATATCCATGTCTGCCCTCTGCAGTTCACGGACCACGGACTTAGCCAAAGCCGACTTGCCCATGCCGCGAGAACCCCACAGCAAGACATCATGGGCTGCAAAACCATTCGCAAGACGCTTACTATTCTCCAGCAGCCGTGCTTTCTGATCGTCAATCCCGGTCAGCATATCGAGCGCAATCGGCGTGAAACGCTCAATCGCCTCAATGGTTTTTCCGGTCCAATGAAAGGCTGGACCGGAATCTATATCAGCGGAGGTCGGCGGAACTGGTGTCAGGCGTTCCAGGGCATCAGCAATCCGGATCAGTGCCGCCTTGGTCTCCCCATCCGCCATATCAGGCGACCAGTTCCTCGCTATCGAGGCTATATAATATATCTGCCCCGGCCATTGCAGCGGCTTTCAAGCCCATGACTTCTGGGACGAGATGGTCCAGATAATAGCGGGTTGTGACCAGTTTCGCTTTCAGGAAGGGATCATTGCCATCGGCCAGTTCTGCTTCGGCAATCCGCTGTTGCTTTTTCATCAACATGCCGCATGTGGCCGTCGCCAACATGGTCATAAACGGATAGCTACCCGCCAAGCGATCATCAATTGACGCATCACCGCCGGCCATCCAATTGGCAATATCTTCGACCGTCATAGCCAGTAGCATCAACGCATCTTCGTCCGCCGCCTCTGCCTTGATATCGGCAATAAGCCCCATCATCGCCTCGCCGCCATCAAGTCCCAGTTTCCGACCGACAAGATCCGCCGCCTGTATGCCGTTCGTACCTTCATAAATGGGGGCAATCCGCGCATCACGAAAATGCTGCGCCGCGCCAGTTTCCTCAACAAAACCCATTCCGCCGTGCACCTGCACACCGATGGAAGCGACTTCATTGCCGATATCGGTCCCATAGCCCTTGATCAGCGGGGTCAATATTTCTGCCCGCGACTTGGCGCCTTCTATGCCCAGCGTCGCGCCATCAACATGAGATGTCGCATAATAGAGCAATGCCCGCGCCGCCTGCGTTAGCGCCTTGCTGCGCAGGATCATCCGGCGCACATCGGGATGCTCGATAATCGCAACAGGCTCTTTATTCCCGCTACCGGCACGGGCAGATTGCACCCGATCGGTTGCATAATGGATGGCTTGCTGGGTTGCCCGTTCGGCAATCTGCACACCTTGCGAGCCGACATTGATGCGGGCATTGTTCATCATCGTGAACATGGCTTTCATGCCACCAAATTCGCCGCCAATCATCTCGCCGATACAGGCGTCATTCTCACCATAAGCCATGACACAGGTCGGGGACGCGTGAATGCCAAGCTTATGTTCAATCGACACACAGGTCACATCATTGGGCGCTGCCGAGTTGCCATCGGCATCGAGATGGAATTTGGGAACGATGAACAGAGAGATACCGCGCGTGCCTTCTGGCGCACCGGGTGTCCGCGCCAGTACCAAGTGAATGATATTGTCGGTCAGATCATGTTCGCCGAAGGTAATATATATCTTCTGGCCCTTGATCTTATATTTGCCAGCATGTTCACCATCCGAGATGGGCTCGGCAGTGGCGCGCAAAGCGCCAACATCCGACCCGGCCTGCGGTTCGGTCAAGTTCATCGTGCCGGTCCATGCACCGGAGATCATTTTCTCCAGATAGGTCGCTTTTTGCTCGTCACTGCCATGGGCATGGATCGCCTCAACCGCACCAAAGCTCAGCATCGGGCAAAGCGTGAAAGCGAAATTCGCTGCGCCGCAGGTTTCGAGGACCAGCGCAGACAAAGAATAAGGCAATCCCTGTCCGCCAAAGTCTTCCGAGCCGTCAATTGATGCCCAGCCGCCTTCGACAAATTGGCCATAAGCTTCTTTAAAGCCAGCAGGCATGGTCACAGCACCATCATTCCATTTTGCACCAACCGTATCGCCGATCCGGTTAATCGGCGCAAATTCTCCGGCCGCAAACTGGCCAATGCCTTCGACAATCGCTTCGACCATATCTTCGCTCGCACCGGCAAAGCGCTCATGCTCGGCCAGCGCGCCGACATTGGCGATATGTTTCAGGACGAAATTCTGTTCTCTGCTGGGCGCTGTAAAGCTCATCTTCAATCTATCCGCTATTGCTTGAAATCTCGCTGGGCTATAGCGCCCTATCATGTCTGGCTCAAATGATCATATTGACGATAATGCGCGACGTTACGGCAAGCAGGCTATAGTGGCGGCGGCTGCACGGCTGCAATCCGGCGGACTGGTCGCTGTGCCCACTGAAACCGTCTATGGTCTGGCAGCCGATTCGACCAATGCAGCTGCGATAGCGGAGATTTACCGAACCAAGGGCCGACCGGATTTCAATCCGCTCATTGTCCATGTTCCGGATTTAGATGCCGCCCGCAAATTAGGGATATTCAACGATCTCGCTGTCCAATTGGCGAAGCGCTTTTGGCCCGGACCGCTAACGATTGTCGTACCAAAAGCTCCCGACTGCCCGGTAGCTCCGGCGGTCACTGCTGGTCTTGAGACCATTGCCTTACGGTGCCCCGTCCATCCCTTGATGCAGGAGTTACTGGAAAGTTCGGAACTTTTTCTGGCAGCGCCATCAGCAAACCGAAGCGGCGGCATCAGCCCAACAACGGCGCAGCATGTCGAGCGCAGCCTGGAAAGCAACACGCCCATGATATTGGACGGTGGCCCCTGCGCGAGCGGGATTGAATCAACCATCGTCGCCATTCGGGATGAAAACTATCAGATTCTGCGTCCGGGCCCGATAACAGAAGAAGAGCTGCAACGCTGCACCAGCAAAGCAGCTATCAACGGTCAAGAGGGGCGGGTAGAGGCACCAGGCCAATTGGCTAGCCACTACGCCCCGTCCAAAGCTGTTCGACTAAATGCGACAAAGGCTGAGCCCGATGAATATCTTATCGGTTTTGGTCCAGTAGCGGGCGATAGCAACTTATCGGCCAACGAAGATCTAGCGGAAGCCGCGAGTAAGCTGTTTGCCGCCCTGCACAGCGCAGACGCCAGTGATCGGGCGCGTATTGCCGTCGCCCCCATTCCAAAAAATGACATTGGCATAGCCATAAATGATCGCCTCAAGCGCGCTTCTCACTAAATTGACGGTCATTTTACATAGATTTACGCGCTGAAATTAGGTGAATTTGCCGATTTGGTTTAACTTTGCGATCTTGTAGCTCAACAGAGGCTGCGAATAATTTTCGGGGAGTCAAAAAATGACGGCTGTACAAAAATCACTAGCAGAATTTCTCGGTACATTTTGGTTGGTCTTTGGCGGGTGCGGAAGCGCTGTTATCGCTGCAGCCTTTCCGGACGTCGGTATCGGCTTATTGGGCGTCTCGCTAGCCTTTGGCCTGACAGTCGTCACGATGGCTTATGCCATTGGGCATATTAGCGGATGCCATCTCAATCCCGCCGTTACCATTGGCCTTTGGGCCGGCGGTCGGTTCCCAGCCAACGAAATCCCGATCTATATTATCGCGCAAGTGGTTGGTGCAGTCACTGCCGCAGCAGCGCTTTATTTGATCGCAAGCGGCAATGCAGATTATGATATTGCCGTCAATGGCTTGGCCGCAAACGGCGTCGGTGAGAAATCACCAGGGGGATATTCAATGGTCTCAGGGATTGCGATTGAAATATTGCTAACCTTCTTCTTCCTGATGATCATATTAGGCGCGACAGATGGCCGCGCGCCAGCCGGTTTTGCGCCTTTGGCCATTGGTCTGGGCCTGACGTTGATCCACCTGATCAGTATTCCAGTGACCAATACGTCGGTAAACCCTGCGCGTAGCACCGGTCCTGCATTGATCGAGGGCGGTATCGCTCTATCTCAACTCTGGATATTCTGGGTCGCACCCATTATCGGCGCAGTGCTTGCGGGCATCGCTTATAAATTTGTCGGCGGTGACGGCAAAGATATTGTCGGCACAGAGGGCTAGTCTTCCCTCCAATATATTTTGTGAAAGCAAAGAGGGCCGGTCTTATGATCGGCCCTTTTTCGTTGCAGAATGCAATTTTTTATTGGTCACGGCGATTTCGCGACTTATGAGGGGGTGTCGGGAGGGGACAAGATAGGAAAATATGACGGGGCGCAGTCGAAAATATTGGAGTCAAAAGTCTCTGGCGTTAATCGCGACGGCTATGTTGTTTGGGTGCAGCGGAACGGACGCAGAAGAAAAACCAACAGCGCGAGACGCTGTCCCCGCCGCGACCATCATCGCCCAATCTGCTAGCCAGAATGAAACGCTCACTGCGGCGGGCACAGTGCGCCTGCGCCGGGAAACCGAATTGGGATTTACAACCGCAGGCCAAGTAGCATCGGTGCGCTATGAGGAAGGTGATCGGGTGAAGCGTGGCGCGATCCTGGCAGCCCTCGACAATAGCACTGTTTCCGCTGATTTGGAGTCCGCAAGAGCCGAACGTGACCGCGCAGCGGCGGAATTTGATCGCATAAAATCTCTCTATGCAGACGGGTGGGTCACCAAGTCTCGCCTCGAACAAGCCGAAGCAGCGATGCGCGCCGCGAAAGCGCAAGTGAATGCCAGCGGTTTTGCAAGTCGGACGGCCCATATCCATGCGCCAAGCAATGGCATCATCTTGAGCAGAAACATTGATGCCGGTCAGATCGTGAACGCAGGAACAACAGCCATGGTTCTGGGAGAAACCGACAAAGGCTTCGTCTTGAAAGTACCGCTGGCCGATGCGGTTGCATCTCGGGTGCGGGTGGGCATGCGCGCCAATGTAACTATATCTGCCTTATCCGATGACCCAATCGAAGCCGTAGTGAGTGAAAAAGATGGCCGCGCAGATGACCGCACCGGTACGTTTGAGGTTAGCTTCCTGCTGCCCGCCAACGGCCGGCTGAGGTCAGGTCAATTGGGCACCGTTGAAATTGAGGTTTCCCGAGACAATGGCGGCGCGATCGCCATTCCCGCCACCGCAATATTTGGTGTGCGATCAGGCGAAGGTTTGGTTTTCGTTGTCGACAAGGACAAGAAAGTCAAAGCCCGCAATGTCATCATTGGTGCGTTAAATGATGACAGTCTGGAAATATCATCCGGTCTGACCGAAGGTGAAGTGATTGTCACCCGCGGCACCGAAAAACTGCAAGACGGTGATATCATCAAACCGATCAGCACAACCAAATGATCGGGTGCCCGATAGTCTTTGGCGAGATTTCTATAGATGCTTGCTGAATTTGTCATAAAGCGCTGGCAGCTGACGATGATCCTGTTTTTGCTGCTGGTCGTGCTGGGTATCAGTGCCCTGTCCAATATCACCCGAGCCGTTGATCCGCATTTCCCGATTCCTGTCGTCAGCATCATCGCCATTCTACCCGGTGCCGATGCGCAAGACATGGAAGAGACGGTTGCCAAGCCAATCGAGGAGGCGGTCCAAAGCCTCGACGATATAAAGGAAGTTCGGTCTAACAGCACCGATGGCGGCAGCACAATCAGCGTTGAATTTACCGACTGGAGCGGGGATGTAGAGGGCTATTTTGACGATGTCGTCCGCGAAGTGAATGCCATTCGTGAGACATTACCCCCTAACCTTCAGCGCCTGGAATTCCGAAAGGTTCGGACCACCGAAGCGGCGGTGTTGCAACTCGCTCTTGTCAGTGAAACCGCATCATGGCGGCGACTGGAAAAATATGCGGATGATTTGGTTGATAATCTGACACGCTATCCCGGCGTCCGCGAAGCCCGCATATTCGGGCTGCCGCAGCCGGAAATTAGCGTAGAGATTGATCCAGCCCGATTATCGGAATTGCGAGTCCCGGCAAGCGCGGTTGCCGATGCATTGAAACAAGGTGGGATAGAGCTTCCCGGCGGGGCTGTGCAAAGCGGCAATAGGCGGTTGAATGTAAAAGCAGGCGGCGTTTTCCGCAATCTGGAAGCCATTCGCGCTCTACCATTGCGCGCTTCGGCAGGCGCATTGCTGACCATTGAAGATGTCGCGACCGTCAAATGGGGAGCAGCTGAACAGATATATCGCACTCGGCACAATGGGAAACGCGCCATAATCGTGACCGCAACCCAGAAAGACGGCGTCGACGTGACCCGCCTGAGAAAGGAACTGAGCACAGAACTTGCCAATCAGCGGACCAGCTTGCCAGCGGATATTAAACTGGCATTGCAATTTGATCAGAGCCGTGATGTTACGCGCCGCCTAGATGAACTCACCCGCGATTTTGCAATTGCTGTTGCATTGGTGATATTCACCTTATTGCCGCTTGGCCGGCGCGCTTCGGCCATGGTGATGATTTCAATCCCCTTGTCCTTGGCGTCAGGACTGCTCGTACTCTACGCCATGGGCTATAATCTTAGTCAGCTTTCCATCGCCGGGTTCATTGTTTCATTAGGCCTATTGGTGGATGATAGTATCGTTGTCACAGAAAATATTGCGCGCCACTTGCGCATGGGAAAAACACGAACACAGGCGGCTATAGAGGGGACGCTGGAAATCCGCGGCGCGGTTATCGGATCCACTTTCGTGCTCATCTTTGCATTTGCGCCGCTGCTATTCCTGCCGGGGGGCGCAGGCTCCTATACCCGCTCCTTTTATCTGGCCATCATGGTGACAGTGGCCGCATCACTGGTGATTTCGCTGTCCTTGATTCCGTTTCTTGCCAGCCGCTTATTGCGCCGAGATGAAAACCCAGAGGGCAATGCTCTACTCCGCTGGTTGAACGAAAAAATACAAACCTTCTATAGCCCGCTCCTACATATCGCTTTAGGCGCGCCTCGGCGGACCGTTATTGTCGCTATGGCCTTTTGCATATCAGCCTTTGCGCTGGTGCCCTTAATGGGTTTCTCGCTCTTCCCCAATTCAGACTCTCCTTATTTCCGCGTATCGGTCGAGACCGAACAGGGCAGCAGCCTGGACCAGACAGACAAGATCGTCAGTCAGGTCGCAAAAATCATGGAAGCGGAACCGTCGATTAAAGTCAGGGCAGAGAATATTGGCGCTGGCAATCCGCAAGTATTTTATAATGTCTTCGTCGGGGCAGAGCGCACCAACTATGGCGAAGTACTGGCAGTGCTTGACGAATGGGATGCCGATGACGGGCCGGAAATGGTTGCCCGGCTGCGAGAAAAATTTGATGCTATTGCCGGCGCGCGCGTGAAGTTGGAACCTTTCCAAAATGGCCCACCGATCGAAGCCCCGGTGGTCATCGAAATTTCAGGACCACAGCTCGATGTCCTCAAAGATCTCGCCGGTCAGGTTGAAAATATTTTGCGGGAAACATCCGGTGCTAGAGACATTAATAACCCGATTGGAACAGACAAAATTGATCTCGATATCGGCCTAAACGAGCAAAAAGCGGCCTTACTTAATATTCCGCCGGGCGAAGCACGCCGGGCCATTCAATTGGCAATCAGCGGCGAACGCGCCGCAACATTTCGAGATCAGGAAGGCGATAACTATCCGGTAACGGTGCGCCTACCGTTAAATGCAACCCAGCCTGTTTCGGCACTGGATGATATTTATCTGGCAACACGGAGCGGCGATCCGGTTGCTTTGTCACAAGTGACCAATCCCAAACTGACCAATGTTCCTCCGCAAATTCAGCGCCGCCAGCTGGAACGATCTGTATCGATTACGGCGCAGCTGGAATATAATGAAGTGGCCTCCATCGTCACCGATAATGCGGTGCAGAAAATTCAAAATATCGATTTTCCAGAAGGCTATTCCTTCTCCATTGGCGGGGAAAGCGAATCCATTGGTGACACATTTGGCGATCTGGGTCCGATTGTTTTCACGGCCATACTCTTAATCATGGCAATTTTAGTCGCCGAATTTGGCCGCTTCAGAGAAACAATAGTGGTCGCAGGCGTCATTCCGTTAGGAACATTTGGCGGATTGATCGCGCAATATCTGACCGGCGATGCACTCAGCTTCATGGGCGTGATCGGCTTTATCGCGCTGATCGGTATAGAGGTGAAAAACTCCATCCTGCTCGTCGATTTTACGGCAAAATTGCGGGAACGGGGCATGCCGTTGCGCGAAGCGATTGAACAAGCCGGCGAAGTCCGCTTCCTGCCCGTATTGCTTACATCGGTTACCGCCATTGGCGGCTTGCTCCCCCTCGCCCTGTTTGGCGGGGCGCTTTATGCGCCGGTTGCAATCATCATTATCGGTGGATTGATCAGTTCAACCTTGCTTTCCCGCGTTGTCACACCAGCTATGTATCTACTAATCGCGCGCCGGGATGAAGAACGGCGTATAGAAGAAGAGAAAAATGGCGGCGCTTCCCCCGATCAGACAGCACCCGCCTAAAAGGAGTTTATGACTATGCAGGAAGCAATTTTCGCCGGTGGCTGTTTCTGGTGCACCGAAGCGATTTTTAACGACATTGCGGGCGTCCACAGCGTCGAAAGCGGCTATATTGGCGGTGCCAATGCTAATCCTACCTATCGCCAAGTCTGTTCCGGCACGACCGGTCATGCCGAAGGAATAAAGATCGGATTTGATCCTGATGTCGTCAGCTATGAGGACTTACTCGATATTTTCTTTGCGACCCATGACCCAACCCAGCTCAACCGGCAGGGCAATGACATAGGAACGCAATATAGATCCGCTATCTTCCCGCTGGATGATGATCAGCGCGCTGCTGCCATCGCGGGGATCGAACGGGCTGGCGCAGAGCGGTCGGAACCAATTGTGACCACGATAGAAGGGCCTGCAACGTGGTATGTGGCAGAGGATTATCACCAGCAATATTGGGCGGATGAAGGGCGGAGCAATCCCTATTGTGTTGCCACAATCCCTCCGAAATTGCAGAAGCTACGAACCAGTTTCGCGGATAAGTTAAAGGATTAGAGCCATTTCCATGAAACCGATCAAAAAAGCTGTATTCCCCGTCGCTGGCATGGGCACACGCTTTCTACCTGCAACCAAAGTCATGCCCAAGGAACTGTTCCCGATCGTGGACCGTCCGCTGCTGCAATATGCGGTTGATGAAGCGCTGGAAGCAGGCATCGAGCAGATGATTTTTGTGAACGGCCGCGGCAAGGGGATGATCGAGGATCATTTCGATCTCGCCTATGAGCTAGAACGGACCATGGGTGATCGCGACAAAGATAAATCGGTACTGGACGGTACGCGATTGACGCCGGGTAACAGTGTCTTTGTCCGGCAACAAGAACCGCTGGGGCTCGGTCATGCCATATGGTGCGCGCGAGATATTATCGGTGACGAGCCATTTGCCATCTTCCTGCCAGATGAATTCATGGTCGGTAGCCCCGGTTGCATGAAACAAATGGTTGATGCCTATGACAAGCTGGGTGGGAATATCGTCTGCGCACTGGAAATTCCGATTGAGGATACCCCATCTTATGGTGTGATTGACCCAGGCTATCGTGACGGCCCGATTACCGAGGTCAAAGGCCTTGTCGAAAAACCGGCCGCAGGCACTGCGCCATCTAATTTGATCCTGCCGGGCCGTTATATCCTGCAACCGGAAGTGATGCGCATATTAGAAACCCAGGAAGCCGGAGCTGGTGGTGAAATTCAACTCACCGATGCGATGGCGCAAATGATCGGCCAGCAACCTTTCCACGGCATGACTTTTGACGGTCAGCGCTATGATTGTGGATCGAAAGTCGGTTATGTCGAAGCCAATCTGGCGCTGGCGCTGGCACATCCCGAAATCGGCAGTGATATTCGCACCATTGCGGAAAAGTTACTCGCAAGTTCATCTGCTTAAGCCGCAAGATCAACCCGTTCAGTCAGGCTTCATTGGTGACAGCACAAAAATAACCGCTTCAGGAGATCATCATGCGCCTAGCATCCATTCTGGCAACCACGGTTGCATTTACCTTGTTGAGCGGCTGCGTTGCCAGCAAGATCGTCACAGCGCCGTTTAAAGCCGCTGGCACGGTGGTCGAAACGGCAGTTGATGCCTCGACCCAGACCCAGTCCGAAAAAGAAGAAGATATTGGCCGTCGCGTCTTGGCGGAACGCAAGCAGGAGCTGAAAGCCTGTCTCGATCAAGCTGAGGACAAAGCGGAACGCAAACAGTGCAAACAGGCTTATAAGGAAGATTAGGCCTAACAGCCTATGGCTCGCGGCGGCTCGCTAGCAACAAAGGCGGAGCATATTTTCCATCGACGGCCTGTACATTGAGCATTTTGGCCAGTTCCTCCTCGAACAGCTTCACTCGCTTCTTCCAGCGGTAATGGGTCGGCGCAGAAAAAATGCCTTTCCCATGTTGCTTACCATAGCGCGTCCAGAACCGGATAGCCGCCTGAGGATCATATCCGGCATTGGCCATCAACCAGACCGATAGGCGGTCCGCTTCGATCTCAGCGGCCTTGATCCGCCCGGCGCTTTTGCCAAATTGCCCAAAAAACCCGCGATTGACCTTTTGCGCATTGAGCCGGTCTCTATGCTTGAGCAAGTTATGCGCAAGCTCGTGCGCCGCGATCGCGGCTAGTTCGTCATCATCTAAAACATATTCTGCAAGCGTAGAGGATATGCTCACCATCTTTCCGTCAGCCGAGGCATCGCGGTTTCTGTTAACCTGGATTTGAAACTGGCTCGGGCATGTTGGTGTAGCAAGAACCGTGATCTCATGACGCAAGCCAGCACGCATGATGGTGAGCGTCACGCGGCCATCGGCCGCAGCTTCCGCGACCCGCGCCTTAACCGCAGCGATCCGACGATATTCCGGTTTCTCGACGGCCAGCTTTGCCGCATCAAAATCCATCTCATCGATCAATTGCCCATCAACAGCAATCAGGCCATCGCCTAGTTTCAGACCTGCTGCGGCGGCAGAACCATCAGGAGCCATAGCATTAATCGAGATCGCATTGGCAAAGCCGTGTGCCTGACGGGCGGCGGCTTTGTCGCCATATTGATTGAGGTCATGCAGCAGAATACCGATATGTGGAACATTGATATCGCAAAACTCCGCATTAGCCGAAACCAACCGATAGCCGATGGTGTGCATCCGTTGGTCCAGCCGTTGTAGCGCTTTGAGAGCCTGAACAGCGTCCGATTGCATCGGCAGGACGTCTGACTGCTGTGCCCCTGCGGGGGTTTGCTGCACAGCAAGTAGCAGGATAAATAGTGAAGAGAAAAAGCGTGTCATCCGTTCGGTTTACCCCATCAAGCCTTTCGCAGCATTGAACGCCAGATCAATGCCGGTGTCTTCAAGATTCAGATAAGCCATCACGACCGCTACACAAATTAGCACAGCAGCGGCGACATATTTGAAGATATCCTGCACTTTATCAGCATTGCCCAAGTTACGCGCCCGCGATGCTAGGGCGGCATAAAAGGATAGGCCTGCGGTTTCGGTCAATATGGTCAGTCCGGCCAATATCCCAAATTGCACCCACAAATTCCCCGTGGGATCGACAAAGGGCGGGATAATGACCGTATAGAAAAATAATGCTTTCGGATTGGACATGTGAACGGCCAACCCGCTCAGAAAACCGCGCTTGAAACCTTCTGCCGTAGCAGCCGATCCGCTGAGATTCTGACTTGTGCCACGTAGCATCACTATCCCGAGCCAGGCGAGATAGAGCACACCCAACCAACGCAAGACTGCGTAAGCAGACGGGAATGCCTGTATCATCGCGATCAGACCAAATGCGGTGAGCGCATACCAGATGAAATTACCGACATTAATGCCGACAATCGGCCCCAACGCCCCGCGCATGCCGCCCTGTCGCCCGGCTGGCAAGGCGTGGCTGACCGTCACCATAGTTGCTGGGCCCGGCGTGAAGCAGAAGGTCAGGTCCGTAATCAGAAAAAGAAGAATCGTTTCAAGCGGCATATTCAGGCGTAGTTTCCGAATTGGAAGTTGTACGATTTAAGGAGAGTACACACAGAATTACACAAAATTTCCACCCCTTTTTTGGCCCTGAAAACCTACATGACGACTGATAGTCGCGCAGCTATTCTTAGACATTGATCTTTATCCGAACCACATCCTGGTGGACAGCGCTTTTCATACACCCGGTTTTTCAAAGATGATCTGGTAAAATATTATGCAAATCACGCCGCTGCTCATCGCAGTGGGGGATATCATATATTGCCAAATAAAAAGGCCCCGCTGGAGATGATCCAGCAGGGCCCTTTTATTTTATCCGAAGAACGAGAGGTTATTCTTTTTCATCACCCGTTTCGGCGTCAGCTTCTGGAGCTTCTGGAGCTTCTGGAGCAGGTGCCTCTTCGACAACTGCCTCTACTGCAGGTGTTTCTTCAACAGCCGGCGCCTCTTCAGCAACCGGTGCATCAAATACCTCTGCGGCGGTCGGAGCCGCAGCAGCAGCCGCTTCTTCGGCTTTCAGTTCCTGTGCAGCTACCATCGCATCAACCATTTTCTGCTGTTGAGCCCGAAGCGCGGCGTCACGGCTGGTCGCCGCAATCCGTGCCCGGTTCATGCCAGCACCGGTACCGGCTGGGATCAAACGTCCAACAATGACGTTTTCTTTCAGACCGATCAGCTGATCCTTCTTCCCTTCGACAGCCGCCTGGGTAAGCACCCGGGTGGTTTCCTGGAAAGAGGCCGCAGAGATGAAGCTACGTGTTTGCAAGCTTGCCTTGGTGATACCTAACAATACGGGCTTACCAACAGCAGGTTCCTGCTTTTTGGTGAGCTTGGCATTATATTCCAGCATCTCTTCCTTGTCGATTTGCTCGCCAGGAAGAAGCGTCGTGTCGCCGCCATTGGTGATTTCAACTTTCTGCAGCATCTGACGAACAATCGTTTCAATGTGCTTATCGTTGATTTTCACGCCCTGGAGACGATAGACTTCCTGAATCTCTGCAACCAGATATTCAGCCAAAGCTTCCACGCCCATGACTTCAAGAATATCATGCGGATCAGGAGAACCGGAAACGAGGTTATCGCCCTTCTTCACGAAATCGCCTTCTTGAACGTCGATGACTTTCGTCTTCGGTACCAGATATTCCACTGGTTCGCCTTCCTCGGGAACAATTGCGATCTTACGCTTGGCTTTATAATCGCGCAGATATTCAATCCGGCCCGATACTTTAGCGATAATCGAATTGTCTTTCGGAATACGCGCTTCGAAAAGCTCGGCAACCCGTGGCAGACCACCGGTAATATCACGCGTTTTGGCCGCTTCACGAGACACACGGGCGATAACGTCACCCGCTTGCACTTCCTGACCATCGGTCGCTGAAAGTGTCGCGCCATTGGCCAGCAAATAGCGACCAGCTTCACCACTATTTTCGTCCAGCAAAGTCATGCGCGGACGCAGATCTTCTTTGTTGGCACCACGGCCAGAGGCACGATATTCGGTGATAACACGCTGCGCGATACCGGTGGCTTCATCGGTAATCTCGGACATGGTTTTGCCTTCGATCACATCCTGATATTTGATGACACCCGGCTTCTCGGTAATCATTGGCATGGTGAATGGATCCCATTCCGCCAGACGATCGCCCAATTTAACCTTCGCACCATCTTTGATCAGCACGCTGGTACCATAAGGTACTTTATCAGCAGAGCGTTCGCGCCCATCATTGTCGATCACGGCAATGATACCGCTACGCGCCAAGGATAGGAAGCGTCCGTTCTTGTCTTCAATCACCGGCATATCGCGATATTCAACCGTACCTTCGGCAACGGCCTCAAGGTTCGATTGCTCGTTCAGCTGCGCTGCGCCGCCGATGTGGAAGGTCCGCATCGTTAGCTGCGTACCTGGCTCACCAATGGACTGGGCTGCAATAACGCCAACAGCTTCACCGATATTCACCGGTGTACCCCGAGCAAGATCACGACCATAGCATGTGCCGCAAACACCCATTTTGGATTCACAAACCAGCGGAGAGCGAATGCGCGCGGACTGAATGCCGAGCTCTTCAATCACCACAATGGCTGCTTCGTCCAGCAAGGTGCCGGCTTTGATCACAACGCTATCGTCTTTGCTGTCGATAATATCTTCAGCCATGGTCCGACCCAAGATACGTTCGCCGAGCGATGCGATAACCGAACCACCCTGGACGATGGCTTTCATCTCCAGTGCGTTTTCGGTGCCGCAATCATTTTCGACAATCGTACAATCCTGAGAAACGTCAACCAGACGCCGTGTCAGATAACCGGAGTTCGCGGTTTTCAGAGCGGTATCGGCAAGACCTTTACGCGCACCGTGAGTGGAGTTGAAATATTCGAGAACCGTCAGGCCTTCTTTAAAGTTCGAGATAATTGGTGTTTCAATAATCTCGCCAGAAGGTTTGGCCATCAGTCCGCGCATACCGCCCAGCTGCTTCATCTGGGCTGGTGAACCACGGGCACCAGAGTGGCTCATCATGTAGATGGCGTTAATCTGACGCTCACGGCCATGCTCGTCCTCTGGCGTTGCCGCCAGCTCGTCCATCATGGCGTTCGCAACTTGGTCACCACAGCGGCTCCAAGCATCGATCACTTTATTATATTTTTCCTGCTGCGTGATCAAACCGTCTTGATATTGCTGTTCATAGTCAGCAACCAAAGCGCGGGTTTCTTCAACCGTTTTATCCTTGGAATCAGGAATGATCATATCATCCTTACCAAAGGAGATACCGGCCTTACAGGCGTGACGGAAGCCAAGATCCATGATCGCATCAGCGAACAGCACCGTGTCTTTCTGACCTGTGTGACGGTAAACTTGGTCAATCACGTCACCAACCTCTTTCTTGGTCAGCAAACGGTTCACAATGTCGAACGGAACCTTGTGTGATTTCGGCAGACATTCGGCAATCAACAAACGGCCCGGTGTGGTTTCGAAACGCTTGAAAATCGGCTTGCCATCTTCATCCGTTTGCGGAACCCGGGTGGTGATTTTGGAGTGCAACGTCACAGCCCCAATTTCCAGCGCCTGATGCACTTCGGCCATATCAGCCAAGAGCATACCTTCGCCTGGCTCGCCTTTGCGATCCATGGTGAGATAATAGATGCCCAGAACCATATCCTGAGACGGAACGATAATCGGTTTACCATTGGCTGGAGACAGGATGTTGTTGGTCGACATCATCAAGACCCGTGCTTCCAACTGCGCCTCAAGGCTCAGCGGAACGTGTACGGCCATTTGGTCGCCGTCAAAGTCAGCGTTAAACGCGGAACAGACCAATGGGTGAAGCTGAATGGCTTTCCCTTCGATCAATACCGGTTCAAACGCCTGAATGCCCAAACGGTGAAGCGTGGGTGCGCGGTTCAGCATCACGGGATGCTCGCGGATCACTTCTTCCAAAATATCCCAGACTTCTTTGCGCTCTTTTTCTACCCATTTCTTGGCCTGTTTCAGCGTCATCGAAAGGCCCTTGGCGTCAAGGCGCGCGTAGATAAACGGCTTGAACAATTCCAAGGCCATTTTCTTCGGCAGACCGCACTGATGCAATTTCAGCTCAGGACCGGTCACGATAACCGAACGACCGGAATAGTCGACGCGCTTACCCAAAAGGTTCTGACGGAAACGGCCCTGCTTGCCTTTGAGCATGTCGGACAAAGATTTCAGCGGGCGTTTGTTCGCGCCGGTAATGGTCCTGCCACGACGGCCATTGTCAAACAGCGCATCAACCGATTCCTGAAGCATACGCTTTTCGTTCCGGACGATGATATCCGGTGCGCGCAGTTCCATCAGACGTTTCAAACGGTTGTTCCGGTTGATCACGCGGCGATACAGATCGTTGAGATCGGAGGTTGCGAAACGGCCACCATCGAGAGGCACCAGCGGGCGCAGCTCGGGCGGGATCACTGGAATGATTTCAAGGATCATCCATTCCGGCTTGTTGCCCGAATCGATAAAGCTTTCGACAACCTTCAGACGCTTGATGATCTTCTTGGGTTTCAGCGTGGACTTGGTTGTCCGCAGCTCTTCCATCAGATCGTCGCGTTCCTGCTTCAGATCGAGATCCTGCAGCATGATTTTGACCGCTTCTGCACCGATACCGGCAGAGAAAGCATCTTCGCCATATTCATCTTGCGCTTCGAGCATTTCGTCTTCGGTCAGCAGCTGGAATTTCTCCAATGCTGTCAAACCAGGTTCGATAACCACATAGCTTTCAAAGTATAGCACGCGCTCAAGCTGTTTGAGCTGCATGTCGAGAAGCAAGCCGATGCGCGATGGAAGCGATTTCAGGAACCAGATATGCGCGACAGGAGCGGCAAGATCGATATGACCCATACGTTCCCGACGCACTTTGGTTACGGTAACTTCGACACCGCATTTCTCGCAGACGATGCCTTTATATTTCATGCGCTTATATTTACCGCACAGACATTCGTAATCTTTGACCGGGCCAAAGATACGCGCACAGAATAAACCATCACGCTCTGGCTTGAACGTCCGATAGTTGATGGTTTCCGGCTTTTTAATTTCACCGAATGACCAGCTGCGAATGCGCTCTGGCGAAGCTAGACCGATTTGAATCTGGTCAAATGTTTCCGGCTTTGCGATCGGATTTGCGAAATTTGTTACTTGGTTCATTTTTTCTTCCTTCGGGGCTTATGCCCAAAAATCTAAATGCTAGAGGCGGGAGTAAGTTTTAGATCCTCACTCCGCCGCTATCGCTACGCCGTCATCATCTTCATCATCGTCACCGAAGCTGGAGAGTTCGACATTGAGACCAAGCGAACGCATTTCCTTGACCAGAACGTTAAAGCTTTCGGGCACACCGGCTTCAAAAGTATCGTCGCCTTTGACGATCGCTTCGTAAACCTTGGTCCGTCCGATCACGTCATCCGATTTGACTGTCAGCATTTCCTGCAGCGTATATGCCGCACCATATGCCTGCAGTGCCCAGACTTCCATTTCCCCGAAGCGCTGTCCGCCAAACTGAGCTTTACCGCCCAGTGGCTGCTGCGTGACGAGGGAATATGGTCCGATGGAACGCGCGTGGATCTTGTCGTCGACCAAGTGATGCAATTTGAGCATGTAGATATAGCCCACTGTCACCTTACGATCAAACTTGTCTCCGGTCCGACCGTCAAACAGATTGACCTGACCGCTGCGATCAAGGCCAGCAAGTTCCAGCATGTCGGAAACATCGCTTTCATGCGCGCCATCAAATACCGGCGTTCCCATCGGGACACCGTTGCGCAGATGGCCAACCATCTCGACGATCTCGGATGTACCACGTGCATCAATATCTTCGTGATATTGTTCACCGTAAATCACCTTGAGTCGTTCTTTCACCGCATCAGGTGGCGGTGCCGCCTGCGGATCGGGATTAGCCAATTTCCATTCTTCCAGCGCTTTCGTAACCTGCTCTCCCAGACCACGTGCGGCCCAGCCCAAATGGGTTTCAAAAATCTGACCGACGTTCATACGAGACGGCACACCCAAGGGGTTCAACACGATATCAACTGGCGTTCCGTCTTCAAGAAATGGCATATCTTCTTGGGGAAGAATCCGGGAGATAACCCCTTTATTCCCGTGACGACCGGCCATTTTATCACCAGGCTGCAATTTGCGCTTCACGGCGACAAAAACTTTGACCATTTTCAGGACGCCTGGCGACAATTCGTCACCACGTTCCAGCTTCTCGCGGCGATCTTCAAAGCGTTCGTTAATTTCCTTGATCGCTTCGTCATATTGACCGCGCGTGGCTTCAAAATCGGACTGAACCTTGTCATCCTTGACCGCGATTTTCCACCAGTCCGCTGTTTCCAGCTCGCTGAGGCTCTCGGCGGTAATTTCAGCGCCCTTCTTCATTGGCTTCGGCGCTGATGTGGCGGTCTGACCAATGAGCATGTCTTTCAATGCATTGAAGGTTGCACGGTTCAAAATCGCGCGCTCGTCATCTCTATCCTTGGTAAAGCGAGAGATTTCTTCGCGTTCAATCGCCAAGGCGCGCTCGTCTTTGTCGATGCCGTGGCGGTTAAACACCCGAACCTCAACAACCGTACCTGCAACACCAGGAGGCAGACGCAAGGATGTATCACGAACGTCCGACGCTTTTTCACCAAAAATCGCGCGGAGAAGTTTTTCTTCCGGCGTCATCGGGCTTTCGCCTTTTGGTGTAATCTTACCGACGAGAATATCGCCAGGCTCGATTTCAGCACCGATATAGACAATGCCCGCTTCATCGAGGTTGCGCAGGGCTTCCTCGCCGACATTGGGAATATCACGCGTGATATCTTCAGGGCCGAGCTTGGTGTCGCGCGCCATGACTTCAAATTCTTCGATATGGATCGAAGTGAAGACATCGTCTTTCACGATACGCTCGGAAATAAGGATACTATCCTCATAGTTATAACCATTCCAGGGCATGAAGGCGACGAGGCTGTTTTTACCCAGGGCCAATTCGCCCATGTCGGTCGACGGACCGTCAGCAATGGTATCACCTTCCTGAACCATCTCACCCACTTTCACCAGCGGACGCTGGTTGATGCAGGTATTCTGGTTGGAACGCTGGAACTTTTGAAGCGTGTAGATGTCAACGCCGGACTTGCCTGCTTCGACATCGCCCTGCGCACGGATAACGATACGGGTCGCATCGACCTGATCGACAATACCGCCGCGACGGGCCGCAATTGCAGCACCTGAATCGCGAGCAACAGTTTCTTCCATGCCGGTTCCGACAAATGGCGCTTCTGCTTTAACCAGAGGCACAGCCTGACGTTGCATGTTCGATCCCATCAGGGCGCGGTTAGCATCATCATTTTCCAGAAATGGGATAAGCGAGGCCGCGACAGACACAAGCTGCTTGGGCGAGACATCCATCAGAGTGATTTGTTCGCGCTGAGCGATCAAAAATTCGCCCGCTTCACGAGAAGAAACCAGTTCTTCCACAAAGCTGCCATCTTCGGTCAGTTCCGCGTTAGCCTGAGCCACCGTATGTTTCTGCTCTTCCATGGCGGACAGATAGACAACATCATCGGTAACCTTGCCGTCCTTAATCTGACGATATGGCGTTTCGATAAAGCCATATTTGTTCACCCGGCTGAACGATGCCAGCGAGTTGATCAGACCAATATTCGGCCCTTCAGGCGTTTCAATTGGGCAGATACGACCATAATGGGTTGGGTGAACGTCGCGGACTTCAAAGCCGGCACGCTCACGAGTCAAACCGCCAGGCCCAAGCGCCGACACACGGCGTTTATGGGTGACTTCCGATAGCGGGTTGGTCTGATCCATAAATTGGGACAGCTGAGAGCTACCAAAAAATTCGCGAACCGTTGCAACAGCTGGTTTTGCGTTGATCAAATCGTTCGGCATCACGGTGGATACGTCTACGCTGGACATACGCTCTTTTACCGCACGCTCCATGCGCAGCAGGCCAACACGATATTGGTTTTCGAGAAGCTCGCCAACCGAACGCACACGACGGTTACCAAGGTTGTCGATATCATCGACTTCGCCTTTGCCGTCTTTCAGATCGACAAGGGTTTTGACCACAGCCAAAATATCTTCCTTGCGAAGAACCGTGTAATCATCCGGCGCATCAAGATCGAGGCGCATGTTGAGTTTAACACGACCAACAGCAGACAGGTCATAACGCTCTGGATCGAAGAATAATCCTTCGAACAACGCCTCCGCGGTTTCGCGGGTTGGCGGTTCGCCTGGACGCATGACACGGTAAATATCGGAAAGCGCGCCATCGCGGTCTTCCGCTTTGTCGACTTTCAACGTGTTGCGGATCCAAGGACCAGTTGTCACGTGATCAATATCAAGCAGCTCCAACTGGTCAATGCCAGCGCCGTCAAGCTTCTCGAGATTCTCAACCGTTACTTCGTCACCAGCTTCGATATAAATCTCGCCAGTTTTTTCGTTGATCAGGTCAAAAGCACTGTAGCGGCCGAAAATTTCTTCGGTTGGAATGACGACAGATTTCATGCCATCTTTTTCAGCCTTGTTGGCGCTACGTGGCGTAATCTTGTTGCCGCTCGCGAACACAACTTCACCGCTATCAGCATCAACAATATCAAAGGTCGGTTTCTGACCGCGCCATTGCTCAGCCACAAAAGGAATGGTCCAGCCATCTTTCGCGCGCTTGTAAACAATACGCTCGTAAAATTCGTTGAGAATATCTTCTTCGGAATAGCCCTGCTTCAGAATGCCGGTGATTTCCGCACTCTTGGTCCGGCCCTCATCTTCAATTTTGCCCTGAATTTCAATCGCGCCCATCGGCTCTTTGATCGTAATCCGGTTGCCTTCAATTTCAGTGATTTCTGCGGGTTGCTTCATGCCAGCAACACGCACCATTTCACCAACTTTGAACGGTGGCTTTTTCTCTTTCACTTCGATGATCGCGTCACCCAGCGAACGCAACAGCGCGGTTACGGGCAGCTTACGCTTACGGTCGATCCGAACGTTGACGATATCTTTTGCGTCAAATTCAAAGTCGAGCCAAGAACCACGATAAGGAATGACGCGGGCAGCGAACAGGAATTTACCAGACGAGTGAGTCTTGCCGCGGTCATGGTCAAACAAGACACCGGGCGAACGGTGCATCTGGCTGACAATAACACGCTCTGTCCCGTTGATGACGAACGTACCGTTCTTGGTCATCAAAGGCATGTCGCCCATATAAACGTCTTGCTCTTTAATATCGAGAACGGAGCGCGCTTCTGTTTCCGGATCGACTTCGAAGACGATCAGACGCAGTGTCACTTTCATCGGTGCGGAATAGGTGATGCCGCGCTGACGACATTCTTCGACATTATATTTGGGATCTTCAAGCTGGTAGTTGACGAAGTCCATCTCGGCCGAGCCGGCAAAATCGCGGATCGGGAAAACGCTGCGCAGCGTTTTTTCCAAACCAGAAACATAATCAATCGACGGATCAGAGCGTAAGAACTGCTCATATGATTCGCGCTGAACCTCGATGAGATTCGGCATTTCGATGACTTCATGAATGTTGCCAAAGATTTTGCGGATACGTTTCTTGCGGGTCGGTGTAAGAGCTGTTGTCTTTACCGAAGATGCTTTCGTCGCCATGTATTTTTGCCTTCTCGCCATCACCGGATTTACGCCACTTATGAAGCGCTTAGCCGGTGGAAAACCAAATTATGTGGGGCGCTCCAGAACAAAAAGCCACGGCCTCTCAAACCCATTTTTCTGGGAAAAGAGTCGCAGCTTATAGCGTCCTGAAAACCGGTCAGACTTCATTTCTTTTGGCGCACCGCGCAACTGCACGCCCTGTCTCGAAATCTGTGGTGAGCGGCTCATATAGGGAGATAGTGGATATGGGTCAAGGGGCAGAAGACCGGCAATTGAGCCGGTCGAAGGCCTTAGCAAGGCCTCATGCCGGTTCGTCATTATACCACTTTGTTACCAACACACGGACGAGCCAAAACACCATGACGATCAGGATGATCGGTTCCGGCGCGGACAACAAGCCAGTATCTTGTATAGCCTTGGGAAAAGCGTTCGCTCCCGGGCCCGTGAACAAGGATCCGGCGGCAATGAAATAGGCAAAGCACATCCGCCACAAATGCCGGGCGATACGGTTTTTGCCGGAAATGCCCCGCCGGGCAATCATCACAACGTCACCTGCGGCGGCCAGAAGAGCAAGCCCTGCGAAAAAATAATGCGGGAAGGCCGGCAATCCATCCTTTAGCCCGTCTGCGCTGTTTTGCGCTTCCAGCCCGAAAAATAGGCCACCAGCGACAACGCCTAATGCAAGGGTCAGCGCAACATAGTGAAACGGATTGACCCTTTCATCCTGCCGCCGGGCGGCCATCCAGGATGTGGTGACAAGATAGATGGTAAAAACACCAACCAAGATGGAAATGGCCATCGGAAGAACGAAGGCCAGATAAATGCTGGCAACGGCCATGAGCATCATGCTTATGAAAAAGACATTCCCGATGCCACGATGCACGCGGGAACCCTTGCGCGCAAACAACGCGCCCGCACCAGCCAGAACCGCGATTGTGCCCATAGCGATATGAAGGAACATGATAAATGTCATCGGCGATATCCTCATTCAAAAGATCGGAACGGGGAGCCTATATATCCGGGTTTATCGAATATCAATAAATTACTTGACGATTATCGATAATTGTGTATTGATAAACAACGAAACACACATCGCAATTCAATATCTCTGGAGACTATCATGACACATATCGCGGCCAAAGGAGAGGAAGATCTCGTCCTAAAGTCAGCACGCCTGCTACTCGGCTTTTTCCGAATGGCGGTGATCTTCGCATCCGTAATCCTGGTTCTGTCGTTGCCCGCCATGGCGATTTTCGGCCAAGACATATTGACCAATGTGGGCGAGAAACTTGTCAATCCACCGCCAAGCTCGGTGATCTGGATATCCGCCGGGTTTGTAATGGTACTGCTGCTAATCATGCTGCTTTGCTATTTCACTATCGACCGGCTTCGTAAGATGCTGGCTTCGGTCCGTGAGGGCGATCCGTTTAATCGAACCAATGGCCTGCGCCTGCGCGGCATGGGCATTGCCATATTTGTGATCCAGATCCTGTCTGGCGTACTTGGCGCGCTGATCGGAGTGATCATCAGCCTGCTCGGCGAGGCAAAAGATGGCGAGCCGATCACCGTCGCAGGTGAATTCGGACTCTCGCTATCCGGTATTTTGCTGGTGTTGCTGCTCATCATTCTGGCCCGCATCTTCGATCGCGGCGCAGACATGCGCGACGAACTCGAAGGTACGATATGATGACCAGAATTTTGCGTGATCCCTTTTTGAGATTTGGTGCCGTTATCGTTAAAACCAGCCAGTATCTCTTTGCACTAGCGGCGGCTCTGGTCCTGCTTTCAGCGCCTTTATCCGTGGTCTTTGCTGACAAATTGCTTCGGGCCGTCCAACAGCATTTTGCGATTGCGGACTCCCATTATCCTGTCGGCTCGGTCGTTGCACTCTTGTTATTCGTCTCTGCGGTCCTTGTTTTATGGTGGATGTTTTTTCGTTATCTTACCCAAATTGTGGACACGGTGGTCGAGGGTGATCCATTCATTGCCAGTAACGCAAAGCGGCTTCAGCATATGGCGCTACTATTGCTCACCATTCAGTTAATCTACATTCCCACGGCAGCCTTGGGTTTGATTGTTGAAACGGCCTTCAAAGGTCCGACATCGGAGGTGGACGTGTTCTGGGATTTTACCGGACTATTGATGGTCATCACCCTCTTTATATTCGCCCGCGTGTTCCGCCACGGCACCGACATGCGTAGCGATTTGCAGGGGACAATCTGATGGCAATCTCGATAAAACTCGATGATCTGCTCCATGATAATCGCATGACTTTGACAGAACTAGCGGAACGCGTGGACATCACTATCGCCAATCTGTCGATCCTCAAAACCGGCAAGGCCAAGGCGATACGGTTCAGCACATTGGAAGCCATCTGCAAGGAATTACAATGCCAGCCCGGTGATCTGCTGACATTCGAAGATGCAAAGGACAATGAAACGCCATGACCATCACACCAGATCCATCGGCAGAAACAGAAACCAAGACTTTGGCAAGAGTTGTTGGCCTATCGTTGCTGGGGACTATTGTGGTCGGCACGGTGAGCGCGCTGACCGTCGGGCAGGGCATTGATATCAACCTGTCAGCCGATATTGTGGCTACCGCACGAAACATGCTCGAAGCCGAAACGGCGTTGCGGGCTAAGGCCTATATTGCTTTGCTGGTCTTTGCGCTGGAGGTCGTTATTGGCGCAGGTTTGTTCTTGCTTCTCCGACAATCCGGCCCGTTGCTCGCAGCGTGGAGCCTAATCATCAGTCTCGGCGCCGCGCTAATGGTTTTACTGGGCGCGGTGTTCAATCTCAACGCTGCTGAAATTGCGGGGAATGTGGCATATTCCGAATTGGCGGATGAGCGGCAGAAATTGCTACTCACCGGCTTTCAGGCAACATCCGATTATACGTCTTTTCACCTTGGCTTGATCCTCGCAAGCGTGGGCAATGCAGGTTTCGCCTATCTGTTCCTGCGCTCTGGATTAATCCCGAAGCTGATTGCCGGATGGGGTGTCTTTGCCTTTTCTTTTGTCGCGGTCGCCATTGTGGCGCGCGACTTTATTCCCATCATCGGGCATAGCGCAGTGACAGTTTCATTCATGCTGTCCAATCTCATCGCCCTGATTTCTCTTGGAGTATATCTGGCCATAAAGGGCGTGCGGTCAGCCTGAGTTTTTCGAACCAAATTCAGCCGACTCAACGACTTTCCGTACCATCTGCGGATCATATTCCACTTGTCCATCCAATATGAGCATCGCCAGCCCGTGGACAAGCGACCATGCATGCAGAGCGGCAACGGTGCGCTGTTCACCCGACATAGTATCAGGCATCAAAGCGGTGATGCCCTTACGCAATTGCAAAAAAGCCTCTCCCATTTCGGATGGATCATCCGTCTCGAGATCAACTTTGCCGACGCGATCATAGATCAGGCGGACCAAAGCCGGGTTTTCGACCGACCATTGCACATAGGTGACCCCAACATCGACAAAGCCTTCGCGCACATCACTAGCCGCTTGTGCCGCCTCTGACTGACTAATGCCCAAACGGTTGAGCGCTTCGAGAGCCAAAGCATCCAGCAATGCGTCTTTATTGGGGAAATGGCGATAGAGCGCTGTGGCAGACACGCCCAGTTCCCGCGCCAGCGCGCGGAGTCCCAGATCGGGATGGGCCATGTCCGCAATCCGCGTCATCCCTGCCGCAATGGCCGTCGCGCGCAGATCACCATGGTGATAGGCGCCAGAAGCCTTTCCCGAAACCTTGCCAGAAAGCTCAGGCGAATCTTTAATGTTGACACTGTTACCTTTAACGCTCATGTTAACAGCATAAACATGTGGAGTCGTTTAGCCAAGGGGAGTTTGCGCCAATGCCGATATTTGCAATTGCAACTGCCTTCATAGCGGTGACTGTCGCAGCTGCGCATTTCATTCTTGGCGAACGGGTAGTGTTAAAGCCTCTTTTTGCCGAGCCCACAGACGGCTTGCTGGCTGCACCAACGATGCGCCATCTGACTTGGGCAATGTTCCAGTTGCACAGTCTGGTTTGGGCCAGCCTTGGCATCGCGGTCTTACTGAACCGGCTCCAAGGTGGCAGCGACCTGATCGGATATCTCGCGATCCTGATCTTTGCGATATCCGGTATTGGAAATTTTGCGGCCCTACGGCGACCCCATCCCGGCGGGATATTATTACTACTCGCAGCGACCACAGCCGCTGCCGACATCTGGTTTAACTGAAAAGGATTTCACTATGGCTTCCGTTATTGAAAATACCATCCGCTCGGCGGTCACCCCGGTCTTGGGTGCGGTCGCCAATTTCAACCGCAAGCGGATGAAAGCACCGGAAGGCGGACATCCTTATCTCACCGGCATTCACAAACCGATGACGGAAGAAGTGACCCTCGCCAACCTCCAAGTGGATGGCGAGATTCCGGCACAGCTGGACGGCCGCTATCTTCGGATCGGTCCGAACCCGGTGACCGCTCCCGATGAAGCCAGCTATCATTGGTTTGTCGGCGACGGCATGGCCCATGGCATCCGCATCACCGACGGCAAGGCTGAATGGTATCGCAACCGCTGGATCCGTTCCAATGCCGTGAGTGATGGGCTTGGTGAAGACCGCAAGCCGGGCACGCGTAAGCCACGAACTGACACCGCGAACACCAATATCGTTGAAATCGGTGGCCGGACTTTTGCCATCGTCGAAGCTGGCGGCTTTCCGGTTGAATTGACGGACGAGCTTGAAACGGTCGCGCACAACCCGTTTGACGGCACGCTACACAATGCCTTTTCTGCACACCCCCATCTCGATCCCAAGACCGGTGAGATGCATGCCATTTGCTATGATGCACCGGTGATGGACACCGTCTGGCACGTCGTCATTGGCAAAGATGGCAAGGTCAAGCGCGAAGAACCGATAGCCGTCGCGCAGGGACCTTCCATCCATGACTGCCAGATTACCGAAAACCATGTGTTGGTCTTCGACCTGCCGGCGACCTTCTCCATGAAGCGCATGCTGGCTGGCTTTGCCTTCCCCTATGATTGGAACCCGGATCATAAAGCCCGCGTTGGTCTGTGCCCTCGGAATGGATCGGGCGCCGACACGATCTGGTGCGATGTCGATACCTGCTATGTTTATCACGCGGCCAATGCCTTTGAGACTGATGACGGCAAAGTCATCGTCGACGTGGTGGTCCATGAAAGCACCTATGCCCGCACCACTTTTGGCCCCGGCGGCGCATGGTCGCGGCTAGAACGCTGGACCGTGGATCCCGTCACGAAAAAAGTGGATCGCAAAATCCTCAATGACCGCGCGCAGGAATTCCCGCGCTATGACGAACGTCTATCGACCAGCGACTATCGCTATATTTACAGCATCGCTTTGGCTGGCGAACCCGATCAGCTGGACATGGCCGGGAATGAACTGTTCAAACATGATCTGAAAACCGGCGACACCGCTATCCGTAATTTTGGCGATAATCGCCACCCGGGTGAGTTTGTTTTCGTTCCGCGATCTGCCGAAGCGGATGAGGATGATGGCTGGCTAATTGGTCTGGTGATCGACATGAACAACGAGACAACCGAGTTGCATATCCTGAAAGCCAACGACTTTACCGGTGAACCGCAGGCGGTCATCCATGTCCCGCACCGCATCCCGCCCGGATTTCATGGCAATTGGATCAGCGCCGCCTAGGCTCTAGTCTTTCTCGATCCTGGCAGAACCAAATCCTTCAGAAAATTGAGGGGCGTCGTCGGCTATTTCCTCCCACTCCGCTTTGGAACCAACAAAGATATGGGCGGCATAGCCACGGTGGCCAGGGTCATTATCCAGCAGACCAGCCGGTACAAAAAATAAATTGCTTTTCTGCCCGTCCAACGGAAGCGGACTGCCGCATGTTTTGCAGAATACCGAGTGCCATCCATTTTCGTCTGGAACGAAGAACTTGGCAATTAACTCTTCCCCCTGCTCCCATGCAAAATTATCGCGGCTAGCGTGGAAAACCGCATTGCCATTCGTCCCAGACACTTTCCGGCACTTGGAACAATGGCATTGTCCAATCGGACCGGGCGGACCGGCAACCGAAAATGATACGCCGCCACACAGGCAACTGCCGGTCAATTTTTCATCCATAATGTATCACTCATCCTTCTATGCAACGTCCTGCAAAGGCATAACATATCGGATCGGCCATACGAACCGCTACGACTGTTGACAAATGAGGACACCCCCATTGATAAGCCGGTCAACAAAAGTAACAATAAGCAAATCGCAAGCTCAGGCTGGCTTCTTGCCAATGGGAGATTTTATGGCCGCCTCTTTCAAGACAAATTGGGCGCTCGTAGCGCTCTTTTCCTCTCTCTGCTTAATCCTCAGCACCGCTGCGCAGGCAGCAACAGGCTATGAGTCCGGGCATACGGCTCTGGAAGTGTGGAATGCCGAGGGGCAGGCCAATGCCCCGCAATGGGTACAAATCTGGCTGATGATCATGCTCGCCAGCTTTGCGCTGGGATTGCTATTCATCTGGAAACGGGTGGAAGCACGCTGGGTCGTCGGCGGGTTCATAACAGCCATCCTCATCAGCCGACTTGGCATTCCGGCCATGGGGATCGTCAAACTGTCGGGACTGGTTGCACTGGTGCATCTCATCTTCTGGTCGCCCGCGCTCTATCTGTTGCTCAAAAACCGGCCATTTTTGAAAGAACGATCGTTCTATGCGCTATGGTCAGGCCTCATCACTGCGGTGATCCTCTTCTCTTTCATTTTCGATATCCGCGATGCTGCAATCTATCTGGACCATATTCTCGGGCTGGGGGTTTTCTCGAACTAACAAAAGCACCGATTGCTGCTTTGCGAAGGGTAATAGACAGTCCGGCTTCATCAGCAAACGGGAGACGGACATGAGAACCGCGATAGTCACAGGCGCATCCAGCGGTATCGGCGAGGCGACAGCCCGGAAGCTGGCGGGATCGGGTTATAATGTCATGCTCGCTGCTCGGCGGACAGATCGGCTCGAGGCCATTGTCGAAGAATTGGGCGAGCAAGCGGCTTTTCACAAAACAGACGTCACTAGCCGCGAAGATCAGGAAGCACTGGCATCCGCGACCATCGAAAAATTCGGTCAGGTCGATGCGCTGGTCAGCAATGCCGGTATCATGCCCGTGTCGCTCATCGAAAAAGGCAATGTTGACGATTGGGATCGGATGATCGACGTCAATCTGCGAGGCGTGCTTTATGGGATCAACGCCGTGCTCCCCAAGATGGTCGAGCGCAAAGACGGGCATATCATCATTATCTCGTCGATCGCAGCATTGGAGACTTTCCCATCCAGCGCGGTCTATTCCGCCACCAAATCGGGCGTGCGATCAATGGGCGATACATTGCGCAAGGAAATGACCGCCCATGGTGTACGCGTCACGACCATTTTCCCGGGCGGTGTAAAGACAGAGCTTGGTACGAGCATCAAGGATGAATCGGTAATGGAAATGATGGGCGGTGTTTTCAATTTCGAGTTTCTTGAGCCGGAAAACCTCGCCGACAGTGTGGCCTATGTTCTCGGTCAACCGCCATCGGTCTGTGTCGGTGAATTGATGATCCGGCCGACCGGGCAAGCTTGACCCTAAGCCTCTAAATCCCTTCCAACCGGCAATCACGCTGCTCCAATATGTAGCGCATCTCGCGATAGGCGCGTGGAGTGTCTGTCAGCGGAATATAGGGGTGGAGATGGTGCACAATATGATATTGCATGCCCATGGATCCGATATTGCCCCACGCACTTTTGAAGGCACGGGTATCTTTATAGCGGCCGGTCTTGTCTGCAGGATGGTGCGGCGCCCAGCTCAAGAAAAACTGGATATAGGTCAGACCGATTTGCCGGGGGAGCCACCACAGCAAAGCCGCTTCCAGCGCATAGCCCGACCATGCCAGCGCGATCAATATGCCAAAATGGGTGATTTGAAATAATGCGCCATCAATGAGCGCATCCGGGCGGCCAATGTCCTGCAGGACATCTCCATATTTGTTAAACCCGCCTTCGGCCCCTGGCTGCCGGTTCTGGATCGACTTCCAGATCGCGTGCCAAGGCCCCTTTGCCATGCTGCTAAAATCAGGATCAAGCTCCGGATTATTGGCATGCAGGTGATGCTGGATATGCGTGAGTTTCGCGACGCGATAGGGCAGCACTAGCGGGATAGTCGACACATGCCCGACCAATTCATTCAACCAGCGCCATTTGGTTCCCTTGCGCCCGATAATATCATGCTGGGCCTCATGTGATGGCAAATAGCAGAGCATGACATTGAGCGTGGCAATGATAAAACCGAGCCATAACGGCACAAATCCCAAAAAGACCAAGGGCCAAAGCGACAACCAAACCAGCAAATTGCCCAATCCCCACACCACCGCTTCCCATGGCAAGCGGTCGGCATATTTACGCGCAATCGCGATTTCCTGTTTGCGCAGGTCTTTTTCGGTCAGGGTCACGCTCATATCCAACGGCCCTTATACTGCGCGAAAGCACCCCATGCACCGCCGATAATCAATCCCAATGTCAGCGGGGCGAGCCCCAGTGGGGCCTGCCAGTTCAGCATTGATATGATCTGACCGAGCAACGGACCTAAAAATCCGACACCGAAAATCAGAGGCATGAAATGGATGATATTTTTCAGAACAAATTGCACGGCACCGTCCTTGTCGAGGACTAGGATTACAGCAACCGGGCTGAACAATCAACTATTCACAGCGCTGTCAGTAAGCGCTGGTGTCGCCAGTGTCAGCCGGCCTTTTTCCGGCGGACCTTCTTGGGTGCGCTCAGATGCTTGGGTTCAGCACTTTGTTCACCTATGTCACTGGCACCAGCGCCCTCATGGGCAGCCGTTTCTATCCGGCCTTCCACATTGGAGGCGGGCATGGCCTTGCTGAACAAATAACCTTGGACCTGAACGCAGCCCTCTTCCTTGAGCTGGCTAAGCTGATCGCTGCGTTCCACCCCTTCGGCGGTGGTTACCATACCGAGGCTGGAGGCAAGACCTGTAACAGCGCGAATAATCGCCCGGCAGTCTTCGCGGCTATCCACTTCCTCGACAAAACACCGGTCGATCTTGATCTTGTCAAACGGGAAGCTGCGCAGATAGTTGAGCGAGCTATAACCCGTCCCGAAATCATCCAAGGCAATCCGCACACCCAGCGAACGGATTTTGTGCAGCAGTTCCACATTGGATTGGTTATCGTTCATCAACACGGACTCGGTAATTTCCAGTTCCAGCCGATGTGGCGCCACGCCGGTGGCGGCCAACGCATTAATGATGGTCGGCATGAGGTTGGGGCTGCGCATCTGGGCCGGAGAGAGGTTCACCGCGACGCTGAGATGTTCTGGCCACTTAACGACCTCGTACAAAGCAGATCGCACGACCCATTCGCCAAGCTGCACAATCAATCCTGTATCCTCGGCTACGGGAATGAAAACGTCTGGCATAATCATGCCTTTTTCACTGTGATGCCACCGCAGCAGCGCTTCGTAGCCAATGGTCTCATTGGTCTCGATATTTACGAGTGGTTGATAATAGAGTTCCAGCTCATTGCGTTTCAGCGCGGCGCGCAAATCCATTTCTATATTGCGCCGATCCTGCACCGCCTCATGCATGGATTGTTCAAATACCGAGGCACAACCGCGGCCGTTTTCTTTGGCGTGGTATAATGCGATATCGGCGTGCTTTATCAGCTGTTCGGCGTCATCACCGCAATCGGGCGCAAGGGCTATTCCGATACTCACCCCTGTCGAAACCGGCTGACCTTCGACCATGACCGGTTCTGAAATTTTGTCGATAATATTTGAGGCAACACGCATAACGTCCGCATGCGAACCGACATTACGCAATGACACTGCAAATTCGTCTCCGCCGAGCCGTGCCACCACATCTTCTATGCCGATAGTAAGTTCCAAGCGGTTGGCAACCGCTTTGAGCACCAGATCGCCTGCCCCATGCCCCAATGTGTCGTTGATCATCTTGAAATGATCGAGATCGAGATAGAGCACGGCCAGCTTCTGTTCGCCCCTCATGCGCGCGATGGAGCGTTGTAGGGATTGATTAAACAGGGCGCGGTTGGGTAGATCCGTCAGGCTGTCAAAATGAGCAAGATGAGCGACCCTGGCCTCTGCCTTTTTGGCGCTGGTGATATCAGCTGCAACGCCTCGTATATGCTGGCTTTCTCCGTCGACAGTTTTGATGCGCCGACCAGATAATTTCCACCAGCATTCTTCTCCGTCAATATGGATCGGAACACGGATATCCCGAAAGGCGTTGCCCGAAGCCAGGCTTTGAGAAAGCTGGTTGCGCTCCATGGAATCTTCAAACAGATCGACCAGCGGTAGATGGCGCAAGTCGCTAATTTCCATATCGACTGCCGTGGCAAAACGCGCTGATGGATTAACGATTAGATAGTCACCATCTACTTCCCAAAGCCAGTCGGAGCTTTGTTCGGCATAATCATGCAGTAACAGCCGCACGGTTTCGGCTGCATCTTTTTGCTTGGCCGCATGCAGATGGCGCTGGACAAAGTTGAAGAAGAACATGCGATAAATATAATCGATGCAGAGCGCAAAAAAGACCAATAATATCGCCGTACTGATGCCACCATAGCCCTTGGCGGCGAGGAATGCGCCGACGTAGCATAGCGTGGTAATGGATAAATTATAGGTCTGTGCGCGAGGAACACTGCCAAAAACAAAGCCGCCGATAACCAGACCGCCCATCGCCAATATGGCAATATCGAGACTGTAGGGAACCTGACCAAAAGCAACCGGGATAGCCAGAACGCAGGAGAAGCCGATGCTGCTAATGATGCTTTCAGTACGGATGTTTTTGATCGCTTCTTTATAGTCCACCGTATCCGGGTCCAAGGCCATTTGGCGAGCAAAGTTGCGTATGCTGAGGAAGGCCGCAATGGTGACGTAGAAACAGGCTATCGCGATAAATTCGACATCTGCATAAGTGAAAAGCAAAACCAACGCATAAATAGTCAGGGGCAGCGCTATCAATGCGCCGATTCGTGATATCTGACCAAAAGATTTAATCTGTTCGCGCGCGACAAGCTCGGTGGTTTCATGATCAGCACTGATCTTGAAGTTCCACACCTTTTTCTGCATCTCCAGCAAACGCTGCAGCGTGATTGTCTCTCCCATATGCGCGTCCCGTTTTACTCGAAGTTACAAATTATGAAAGGACCTTAGGCACGCAGGGTTTGTATAAAGTTAACAGGGATAAATGCCTCTTTATTTCAGTGTCTTAAGATAGACGTAGAAAGCGTCAATTCTCATATCAGCGGAAGAACCCGGGCGGCAGCACCAACCATATCTACGTCGCTATAGTGTCAGCCCGAGTGGTGGTCCTGTTAAAGTCTAGCCATCGATCTGGCCCAATAGGAGACTGTGTGGCAGGCCTGCTTCCCTAAATGCAGAACCAATCCTATAGCCACAGCCGACGGACCGGAATCGGCCGTCGGGCGGCAACGGGAGGCCGCGTCTATGAAGCGTTTTTATATATTGGTTTTTTCGACCTTTGCTTTGTTCAGCACAATACAGCCGGCGGCCGCGCAGGAAATATTCCTTGGATTGGCGGCGCACGAAGTTGACACACCGCTGTCATTCAAAATTGACGAACAAGGCGTCGACATCCAAGTCGGTTACCGCGGCAAGCGAATAGAGGCTTTATCGGTCATCGGTGCGCCATCTCCTTACATTTTTGCGTCGGTCAATAGCGCCGGTGATACCAGCCTCGTGGCGGCCGGATTAAGCTGGAAAATCGGAGAGAAATTCTATCTGCGCCCGGGAATCGGCCTGGCCATTCATGATGGCCCGTCACAGCGTTTCACCGCAGATGGCTCGCAAACCCAATTGGGATCGCGCATTTTATTTGAACCTGAACTGGCTGTCGGGATCCAACTATCCGAGCGTGTCGATCTGGAAGCAAGCTGGGTTCATGTCAGTCATGCGCAGCTGTTCAACCGCAATCAAAATCCCGGTCTCGACATTATCGGCGCACGGTTGGTGATTAAGTTGCCTTGACAAACTGAAATATATGTAACAACTTACATATATGAAAAATGACTATCTCCGCGACTCTGGAATAACGACGCTCGGTACGCGTATCAGGCGTCTATTTGAGCGCCTCAATAGCAATGTCACAGAAGTCTACCGCCGTGAGCTGGGCTTTGAACAACGCTGGTTTGCGCTGGGCATGTTGCTCAACGAGCGCGGACCGATGAACAGCCGCGATGCGGTAAAGATGCTGGGCCAAAGCCATGTCGCCATGGTGCAGGTCGTTCGCGCCATGGAAAAGGCAGGACTGCTCGAGCGCAAAGCCGATGCCAGCGATGCACGGAGCAAAATATTGCACCTGACCGCGGCTGGTTCGGAGAAGTTGGATCAAGTTTCCGCCATATCACGGATTGTGGATCAGGCCGCCGCAGACCTGCTGGAAGAGGCCGCACCGGATTTTCTGAAACAGCTGGATGGACTGGATGATGCACTGGACCGGCTGAGCTTCGCCGATCGCATCGACGCGGTCTTTGCCAAACAAGGGGACTTGAGATGATTTTAGCGCTTTTATTGGTGGCACAGCCACTGGCTGCCGATTGTACCCAGGAACGAGCCGCATTAAGCGCTGCTGCAGATGTGATCGAAAGCCGCTATGTGCTGGCCGAATTTGCGCGCAAATCAGCCACCACCTTGCGAGAGCGCACAAGCTCCGGCGCGTTTGACAAACATTGCGATGACCCCAAGGCCTTTGCCCAGTTTATGACCAAGCAACTGCGCACCGTCATGACGGACGACCATGTCTATGTCGAATATGCGCCACATTCCTCTGCGCATGGGGAGGATGATTGGCTAGAAAAATGGCGACAGGGCGCCCCTGCTAGGGGCCACGGCGTCAAAACGGTGCAACGGCTAGACAGTAATATAGCCTATCTGCACATTACCGACTTTTACGATTATGAAATGGCGGAGCAGGCTTTCAGCTCTGCCTTTACGCTCGCCAGCAGCAGCGACGCCCTTATCCTAGACCTGCGCGGCAACCCGGGTGGTAGTCCCGAAACGGCATGGCCCCTGCAATGGTCCTTCATGGAACCGGGATCGCAGATGCCGCTTCGCCGCGAAAAACGCTCCGGCTTAGAACCGGACCGACAGGAACCGAAAATAACCTGGCCGCGCTACGGGGCGCAACGCCCGCTGGCGATATTGTTGGATCAAACCAGTTTCTCTGCACCAGAGGCGGTTGCCTATTCTTTGCAGGCCCAAGGTCGCGCGGTGGTTATCGGCTCACCCAGCGGTGGCGGTGCGCATATGCTTGGGGAAGGCGCAGCCTTGCCGGGTGGATGGAAAATTGGCGTTCCCGAGATGCGTCCATTTAGTCCACATACAGGAAGCAATTGGGAAAGAACGGGCGTGATTCCAGATATCGAAGCTTCCAAAAAGGACGCCATCGCAGCCGCACAAAAATGGATCTCCCACCAACTAGAAACAAAAAAGGCGGCTTCCAAAACGGAAACCGCCCCTTAATCTTGTCAATAAACCGTGAGGCTTATTTCAACTCAACGGTACCGCCAGCTGCTTCGATCTTACCTTTGATCTCTTCAGCTTCAGCTTTAGCAACGCCTTCTTTAATTGCTTTAGGCGCGCCTTCGACAAGTGCTTTCGCATCGGTCAGGCCAAGCTGGGTGATGGCACGAACTTCTTTAATCACCTGGATTTTCTTGCCGCCGTCGCCGGTCAGGATAACGTCAAATTCGCTCTGCTCTTCAGCAGCTTCGCCGCCGCCGCCTGCAGCAGGTCCAGCAACTGCAACAGCAGCTGCAGCAGAAACGCCCCACTCTTCTTCAAGAGCTTTAGACAGTTCAGCCGCTTCCATAACGGTGAGTTTCGATAGTTCTTCAACCAATTTAGCAATATCAGCCATGTTATTTACGCTCCAAATTTTCTAATCAATGTTTGAGTAATAAGTAGTTATTCACCCGTAGCGGCATAAGCGCCGACTACACGTGCAAGGGCTCCAGCTGGTTCCTTGACCACCCGTGCGATTTTCGTTTGTGGTGCAACAAGCAAACCAACAATCGTACCGCGCAGTTCATCAAGAGAAGGCATAGAGGCCAGGGATTTAACGCCCGCTTCGTCAAGAAGGGTATCGCCCATCGCGCCGCCAACAATCTCCAGGAGATCGTTAGACTTTGCAAATTCCACTGCGATTTTTGCAGCAGCCACCGGATCATCCGATGTAGCAAGTGCGACCGGTCCAGACAGCAAATCTGCTATCGGGGCATAGTCGGTTCCTTCCAGAGCCAGCTTGGCAAGGCGGTTTTTAGAGACTTTGAAGCTTGCACCGGCTTCCCGCATCTTTCCGCGTAACTCAGTAGACTGAGATACGGTGAGACCCAGATTGCGTGTAACCACAACAACCCCTGCCTCTTTGAAAGTCGCGTTTAGCGCAGCAACGGCTTCGGTCTTTTGACCACGATCCATATTTTGCTCCTTCACGTGAATTGCGTTTTTAAGGCGCAATCCGCTTTCTTCAATTTCACCATTCCGGCGCGAACCGGGATGACGAGCGAAAGAACTAACCAAAGTCAGTTCCATATAATCCGAAGGGGGGTTTTGGTTGCCTTGCCGCGTTCGAAAACGCTGACTGCAAACCCGTGTGCCTTTGATTACTCTTCAGCAACACGAAAAAACTGATCCCCGTCTAGGCTGGAAATTAAGAAGGCCATATTACCTTCACCGGCTGTCTCGGACGGAAATTGCGATTCGGTATAAGAACCACAATTCGTAAGAGCGCATTAGCGGGAAAGGCCATTATGTCAAGACATGACCAGTGAGACACTACCAAAATCTAGCGGACTTGGGTATCAGGCCCGACATGTTAGATGCTGACATTGTAATTACCTGGGTTGATGGGGCTGATCCTGAGTTAAAGGCTGAGCGGGACCGTTATCTGAACGGGACCCAGGTACCGTTGCATGGTAACGGGACTAATCCGCATCGCTGGCTATGCAGTGACGAGCTAAATTATTGCCTGCGATCCATTGCCAATAACGCGCCGGATGTGCGGCGGATATGGATTGTTACCGATGGTCAAATACCAATCCTTTCCGGCCTGCCCGCTGCATTTAGCGCAAAGATCAGCATCGTCGACCACCAAGAGATTTTTGCGGGCTATGAAGCCGCGCTTCCCACTTTCAATTCGCTCTCGATCGAAACTTTTTTGTGGCGGATCCCGGGCCTGTCTGAGCGTTTCATCTATTTTAACGACGATGTATTCCTGACATCTCGCGTGGAACTTGCAGATTTTTTTACCGCAACCGGCCCCGTGATGCGCGGCAAATGGGTTGATTTTTCAAATCTCGAGGAATGCGGGGATAGCCGGGACGATGCAGCGTTGCTCAACCATTATAACCAAATTGAGGCTGCCGGTCTTGCGGGGTTTGGCGCGGACCATATGTTCGCCGACGCTCATGTCGTTCAACCGATGCAACGGTCTATCATGGCTGACTTATTCGCCAATCATCATGATCAGTTCGTCCGCAACAGCTCCTTTCGGTTCCGCTGTACCGCCCAGTTTTTGCCGCAAAGCTTGCACAACCATTATTGTATCAAAAACGGGCTTGGCCGCGTTCATGAAACACGCGACCACATCCATGTTGATGCCGATGAATCAGGCCAATGGACCACGCAAAGGGTCAACAACTTTCTAAACAGCGCCAATCGGACCAGTATAAAATTTTTATGCGTTAATGATTTACCAGAATTAGAACGTCGGTTCCCTGATACCCATCGTTGGATTGAAACCGCGATTGGAGGCTAACAGCTTGATATCAAGCTTTTAGATCATCTCAATCCCAGGGTGATCCCTACCATTCGCTATAGTTCAGCGTTGACCTGCCATGAAGTCGGTTCTAGCTATTCTCTCTCTCCGCGCCCTTACCGATCTGATTCAGAATGAGTACGGGAATTAGTCCGGTTGCAACGATCAGCAAGGCACTTGTTGATGCCTCGGCAATGCGTTCATCACTGGCCAATCGATAGACCCGCGTGGCAAGAGTTTCGAGATTAAAAGGCCGCAGGATGAGAGTTGCTGGCAACTCTCTTAGGACATCGACAAAGACGAGCGCTCCTCCAGCAGCAAGGCTCGCACGCAATTGGGGCAAATGAATAGCGCCCACCACCCGCTTTGGTGATGCGCCTAATGATCGTGCAGCAGCGTCCATGGACAGGGGAATGCGTGCCATACCACCGTTCACGCTGTTAAACGATACGGTCAGAAAACGAACCACCAATGCATATATTAATATAGCGCTGGTCCCGGTCAGTAACAGCCCTCCGCCATAGCCCAATTGTTCCTGTGCCCAACCTGTTAAAAATTGATCGAACTGGCCCAACGGAGCTAGCAATCCGACCGCTAACAACGCCCCGGGCAAAGCATAGCCGAGCGTTGCTATGCGGATGCCGGCTTTTGTTTTGGAAGTCGACGCTCTGCGCTGGGCATAAACCAACAATATTGCCAAGCCCACAGCGATGGCGGACACTATCATGGACAAGGACAAGCTATTAAAAATATATCCGGACAATATCTCCCAACCCTGTGGATCGCCGGATTCTATTGTATAATTTAGCAATATGGCTGCCGGGAGGAGAAAGCCAAAAATCACCGGTAAGCTGCAAATAGATATCGCCAGTATTGATCCTCCAAGGCCTAGTTTTCGATCATTTTTGACGGACGAAAAACCGTCGGAATTTTCCACCCTGCCTTTGCGGCTTGCGGATTCCATCCAGAGCAGGATGATAACAAAGAGAAGCATAATGGCGGCCAGTTTCATCGCTGCGGCTTTGTCCCCCATGGCAAGCCAGGTGCGAAATATACCAGTGCTAAATGTCGGAATGGCAAAATATTCTGCCACACCAAAATCAGCCAATGTTTCCATCAGTACCAGTGCCAGTCCGCCCGCAATTGCCGGCCGCGCGCAAGGTAAGACTATGCGGAAAAAAGCCTGCGTTGGTCCCGCTCCTAATGAGCGTGCGGCTTGATATTGGTTCAAGCTTTGCGTTGCAAAAGCCGTCCGCGCGAGCAAATACACATAAGGATAAAGCACAAGGCTCAGCATTAGCGCGGCGCCCGGCAGACTTCTAATCTGCGGAAACCAATATTCGCCAAATGCCAAACCAAAGCTAGATCGCAGCGCTGTCTGAACAGGTCCCGAAAATGCCAAAAAATCGGTGTAGATATAAGCAATAATATAGGCGGGGGCTGCGAGCGGAAGGATGAGCAGCCAGGATAACAAGCGCCGTCCGGGAAAATCCATCGCTACGACCAACCATGCCGATGTCACACCTATGGCCGCCGATAAGATACCAACCATCACCATAAGCAAAGCAGTGTTGATCAGATATGGCGGCAGTGTATTCTGCCAAATATGATCCCAGCTTTCCAAACCGCCTGCCGGTAAATACCAAAGAATGGTAAAAATGGGGATAGCTGCTAATGCAGCGGTCAAGCCAGTAACGATCTGCCATAAATTGAAACGTAATTTGCTGATCATAAAGCTGTATTGTGCCATTGCATTGGATCGAACTATCATATTAAGGCGCTACAGCAAGCCAATTTAAGGAAATAAAATGAGCCTGGAATTTCGGCATATTGGCCATGCCTATGGAAAATTACGGGCGTTGGATAGTATCAGCCTGACAGCCGTCAAGGGTGAAATTACATGTCTTTTGGGGGAATCGGGCTGCGGCAAGACAACCCTGTTACAACTCGCTGCCGGTTTGCAATCGGTTCAGCAAGGCGAGATATTCCTAAATGGTGAAACACTGGCCAATTCGAGCCATAATCCAGCGCCAGAAAACCGTCCTGTCGGATTGGTATTTCAAGAGGGCGCCTTATTCCCTCATATGAGTATTGCGCAGAATATCGGGTTCGGTTTGAACGGTGATGCTGAACCAGCGCTAGTGATAGAAAAATGGCTAGGCCGGATTGGGCTTGATGGGTTGCAGCATCGCTACCCCCATATGCTTTCAGGCGGACAGCAGCAACGGGTGGCACTCGCTAGAGCAATGGCTCCTGAACCCGAGGTCTTGTTGATGGACGAACCCTTCGCCAATATTGATGTTGTGCTGCGCCGAAGCCTTCGGAACGAAACGCGACATATATTGAAAGAGCGCGCGGCGACCACAATTTTGGTGACCCATGACCCTCAAGAGGCGATGGAAATTGGTGACCGGATTGCTGTGATGGACAAGGGACATATTGTGCAAATGGGTTCAGCAGATGACTTATTTGATAACCCAGTTACGCTTTCGGTTGGGCTGATGTTTGGCGATAGCCAGGCCGTGGGAGCGCATAAAACCGACCATGGTATCAAAACAGCCTTTGGCATTTGGCCTGTTAGCTGTCTGACGAACGGCTGGCCCGATGGGAGCAACATAAAACTCCTGGTCCGGCCAGCGGCATTGAAAGTTACGGCAAATCCCACCGGCATGCCGATTATCGACATGCGCAGGGCCGGCAAGGCTAGGAGGTTAACAATAGCCTCTGAAACTGAAGAGCTAATAACAGTAGATATCTCAACATCTGAATCGCTCCACATCGGAGAGAAGGTGAGCATAGAACCTGATCGGCATTCCCTCATGGCATTTACCAAATAAAAATCTTTGGCGCTTGCGTTTACCTGAGGAAATGATAATCGTTCGCAATAACGAGCATTTGCCTGGTAAGGAACCATCCATGTCATTCACACGCATTCTTTCTTTCATTGCCATTTTTGCGCTTGCCGCCTGCTCGGCTGGAGAGGAAGGCAATAGCGACAAACAAAAAACCGCTGTGCCGATAACGGGAGAGGTAAATATCTATTCATCCCGCCACTATGACACTGATTTGGCACTTTATGATGATTTCACCGCGCAGACAGGGATCAAAGTCAACCGGATCGAGGCTGGTGCCGATGCTCTTATTGAACGTGTCGTCAGCGAGGGCGAATATAGCCCTGCTGATATTCTGATTACCGTCGATGCAGGCCGATTGTGGCGTGCGGAAGAGGCCGGAATATTGGCACCGGTGCAGTCTAAGCTACTAGAAGAAAGACTGCCCGATCATCTCCGCCATCCTGACGGCTTATGGTTTGGTTTGTCAAAACGGGCGCGGATTGTCATTTATAACAAGAAGCAGGGTAGACCTGCAAATCTGAATAATTACGGCGATCTTGCCAACCCCGAGCATAAAAATGAAATTTGTGTTCGCTCGTCTTCTAATATCTACAATATCTCATTGCTCTCAGCGATTATCGCCCATGAAGGCGTCGAAAAAGCTGAGCAATGGACAAAAGGCGTGGTTGCCAATTTTGCGCGCCCACCGCAAGGAAATGACACAAGCCAGATTTCTGCAGTAGCATCAGGCGAATGCCGGATTTCGATTGTTAACAGCTATTATCTGGCGCGTTTTGCAGATGGTGATGATCAGGCAAAGAAAGAATTTGCCGAGATTGGCATAATTTTCCCGGATCAAGAAACGCGCGGCACCCATGTCAATATTAGCGGTGCCGGCTTGCTCAAATATGCTCCCAATCGCGACAATGCCATTCGCTTTTTGGAATATTTAACAGAGGAATCGGCACAGCAATATTTTGCCAATGGTAATAATGAATATCCCGCCGTTCCCGATGTTAAAAGTGCCTCGGCTGTTGAGGCATTGGGGGTCTTTAAGGAAGATGAGATTAATGCTGCGGAATTAGGTCGAAACCAGACCGAAGCGGTCAAGATATTTGATCGTGCCGGCTGGCAATAGCCACTATCAACACTCCGACAACGCTTAATCGCCCCGACCTGTCAGGTTACAGCCCATTGCCGTATGAGGTTGGCGATGACTTTATCGAGCGTGACGGATTCTAATGATTGGGTGGATAGGGACGCACGCAAGGAAACGCGTAAATTTTCAAGATCAAACAGAATTTCCCGCTGCGCCACATCGGCAACCAGACTTTCGATCCAGCCTACACATACTATCCGCTCGCCCTTGGTCACAGGCGCGACCTCGTGGATGCTGGATGATGGATATAATATTAGGTCACCCATGTCGCCCTTATGGGACTGTGTTGCTCCGGCATTGTGAATGATCAACTCCCCCCCATCATAGTCATCTGGTTTATTCAAAAACAAGGTGAAGGACAGGTCAGTACGCAATGGTTCGCCAGATTGAGTCATGATCGCGTTGTCAACATGCGGACCATAATAGCCGTCATTCTCGGTCTTGCTGAGCACCAGATTCGAGAAGCGACGGGGTTGAGCTGCGGCTTTTACGACGGGGTGCTTCGCAATAGCCTTCTGTAAGCTGACGGCCAGCAGCTTTCCTTCATGGGTTGCGATATCTGCTTGCTGATTGCGTTTCACTTTTTGGGCCACTGAACCGGCGGTGATCCGGCCATCGCGCCAATCTAGCGTCGGAAGATCAAGAGCAATGCGATCCAGCATATCGCTATCAAGAATATTTGATACGGAAAGAATCATAATTTCCTTGATAATGATTTGCATTTGCGACGTAAAATTGTATTTTCCATGATAATTAACCCAGATTCAATCAAGTAAGGACTATGACATGAAATCTTCCATAAAGAAATGGGCCGGACTGGGCCTCGCAACCGCATTCGTGGGTTCAACATTGGTGTCTTGTTCCTCTGGCGGAGAAGCTGGCGCTGAAGATAGTGAAGTCTCACAATCTGGTGAAATGGGAGAAGGTGGTGAAGGCGGAGAAAGTGGCGAAAGCGGAGAAGGAGAGGGTGGAGAAGCCGGTCATAATATGGCCACTCTTCCGCTACCCAAACGCCTGGCATTCATGTCCGGGCATGTGCAAGCGGGCTTAGCGCTATACCGCGCCGGTGAAGCTGAAATGGCGGCACCGCATTTGCTTCACCCAGTATCGGAAACACATGAAGCTGAACGAAAAGGCCTCGATAAACTTGGGTTCGAAGCGCCCCTTTTCGAAAATGTCTCAAAAGCATTGGAAGAAGGCCGGCCCGCGTCCGAGGTCGAGGATCAACTTAAGAAAGCAGAAGCGAATATCGCTGAGGTTGCTGAAAAAGCGGGCGGTGATCCGGCCGAAATAATTGCCTATCTGATGGATACGGTCGTAGAGGAATATACCGTTGCGATCACAGACGGTAAGGTCTCTGATCCTGGCGAATATCAGGATGCCTTTGGATTTGCTATTGTTGCTCTGGCGCGCGCTGACAAGCTTGATACAGCAAGTGCAGAAAAAGCGAAAAAAGAGATAAACACACTGATCGCGCTGTGGCCGGCAGCTCCGATACCACCTGAGGATCCCACACCTGTAGCGCAGATTTCAGCGCAGACATCAAAAGTAAAATTGGCCTTGCCTATCAGCGAGTGATTTTTTGTAGCTCCCTCCCGACAGAGAAGGGTTCGCTTTTAGTCCGAATCAGGGACAAACTGGCTGCGTCCAAGAAGTACGCAGTGGGGATGGGCGGGCCTGTTGCCGATGACAACTGGTCTCCGAAACACAGATAGCGCAAGTAATGCGAGCTAAATCACGGAAATTTAGGGATTATATTAGCAACCCGCTCATGTCAGTCGAAACGCCCAAATTCGCGGAAAGCTGGTGCGTGAAGTAGTTTGCGGCGAACCAGTCTCACGCTGTTTTTCCCTGTTTCTCTAAAATCTACAGGGAAAATCGCACCGATCTTCCGCTCTTTTAAACAACGCAGTCCCTTAAGCGCCGGGATTCCGCCGATCTTGCGTTAAATATCGAAGCTATACGCCCAAAAAATAACAGGGAACTGCAAGTCGATTAACAGGGAAATCAAATCTGAATAACAGGGAATTTAGTCGCGCCAAGCCCGATATTTTTTGAGCCCCCAAGCGTCAATCCAGAAGTTTCTTACCATTAACAGACACGCATTACTTGTTGTTGACAAGACGCCAATGATCCATATCTTACAAGAAGTAACCGAATGTAAAATTGGATAGAGGAACAATCTCATGAGCGACCCGATCGTCTTAAAAACCCTAAAAATGATTGGAGAAGTTTCATGTTTGAGAGCCATACCCCCCGCGCTGTTACTGAAGCCCGTATAGACACACTTATCCCCTATGCGCGCAATGCGCGTACCCATTCTAAAAAGCAGATCCGGCAGATTGCCGACAGCATAGAGCGCTTTGGATTTACAAATCCGGTTCTAGTCAGCGACGACAATGAGATTGTCGCCGGTCACGGCAGAGTACAGGCAGCCAAACTGCTGGGTTTAAAAACTGTCCCGACCCTAGTGCTATCAGATATGAGCGAAGCAGACCGCCGGGCCTATATCCTGGCAGACAATAAGCTGGCGCTCAACGCCGGCTGGGACAAGGATTTGCTGGCAGGTGAACTGCAAGGCCTGATTGATCTGGAGTTTGATGTTGAACTCACCGGCTTCGACTTAGCTGAGATTGATCTGGTGCTAGATGAAGCCGATGAGGCTGATCCCGCTAAAACGGATACTGCCGAGGATGTCATACCTCCCCTGCTCCCAAATGCAGTCACAACCAGCGGCGATATCTGGCAGCTGGGACGGCACCGGCTCATTTGCGGTGATGCGCAAGATAGCGAAGTCTTTGCTCGGCTGCTCGGCACAGAGCAAGCTGATCTCCTGTTCACTGACCCTCCCTACAATGTCAAAATTGATGGGCATGTCTGCGGTCTCGGTGGTGTGCAGCACCGCGACTTTGCTTTTGCTAGCGGCGAGATGAGCCAGACTGATTTTACGACGTTTCTGTCTACGACACTCGGTCACGCATCCAGTCGTATGCGTGATGGCTCCATTGCTTATGTCTGCATGGATTGGCGTCATATGGGTGAACTATTGGAAGCGGGCAATACTGTCTTTACCGAGCTTAAGAACCTTGTGGTTTGGAACAAGACCAATGGCGGGATGGGCACATTTTACCGTTCCAAGCATGAACTGATCTTTGTATTTAAGAAAGGCACTGCGCCCCATACGAACAGCTTTGGTCTGGGAGAAAGTGGAAGATACCGCACCAATGTCTAGGACCATGCCGGTATCAGCAGCATGAGCGCCAGCCGGGACGAAGAACTCGCCATGCATCCTACTGTTAAACCAGTCGCATTGGTCGCGGATGCTATCCGAGATTGCTCCAAGCGGGGCGAGATCATATTGGATTGTTTTGGCGGATCGGGCTCCACCTTAATTGCGGCTCACACAACCGGGAGATGCGCCCGGCTGATTGAATATGATCCGCTCTATTGCGACACCATTATTAGGCGCTGGCAGGATTATACCGGCAAGCATGCCGTTCGCGCAGCAGATGGGCTGGCTTTTGAAGAGATGGAATGGATGCAGCAAGTCCCAGCCGAGGGAAATGCATCATGAGCAAGGACGATTATGACATCGGTTTTGGTCGGCCGCCGCGCTATACACAGTTTCGCAAGGGTCAATCTGGCAACCCAGCCGGCAGGCCAAAGAAAGCGCAACCTACAGCAGAACCGATAGCAGGCGAAAAGGTAGACAAAATCCTGCGGGCGCAACTGGACCGCGAGATTGCGCTCAAAGGTCCGGGCGGTGCCAAGACCATGAAGGTTCTGGAAGCCGTCTTACTGGCGCAGCAGAAAAGCGCGCTGGCAGGCAATTCTGCAGCACAGCGGGAGGTTTTGAAGGAGGCAAGGCTACTCGAGGAGCGGGCGTATTTGCGCGAGCAGCATCAGCGCGAAAGGCAAGAAAAGGACTTCAAGGCAGCGCTGAAATGGAAAGCCGAACAGGGGCACATCTGGGCAAAAGCCAAAGAAGGCTGTGAACCAGACGATCCGTGGCCGCATCCTGATGATTTTATAATCGATCATCACAGGCGTAAATGGACGATCAGGGGACCGTTAGATCCATCAGATGTGCCCATATACAGGCGCATAAGATATCTGCGCGATTTTCGTCTGTACGCCCTGATTGAAGAGATACGCGGCGATAGCGACCCACTGCTCCTGGTAGCGCATCTGACTTGGGTCATCTTGAACAATATGCTGCCGCGGCGTTGGCAGATCGAGCGAGATGATATCGACCGGGAGTATATGAAACTGTTAGCGATGCCCATCGACAAGTTGCTGGCGCGGGCAGAAGCAGCCAAGCGGCAGGCACAGCTTCTGTCAGAGCCCAAGCTCGACAAGAAAGCACGGCGCGAGACTTACCAGTTCGTCAACAAGGCTCTGCAGCCCTTGTTGAAGATGAAAGGGTTTCGGTCAGTGGCGGAACTCGAGCATCATGTAACCCAACATGGTGAATGAACAAGACTGAATAGTCCGCTTTTCTGTTGTCTGTTGCGCGCGACTATCCCATACAACCTGTCGATGCCCGTACGCAGGGCATTGGGGCGTAGTAACCCCTGATTTAACCGGTTGATGCTGACCGAAATCAGTATCGCACTCCTTGTCCTTATGGTCGGGGAGCCTGTGGCGTATGTCCAAGGCTCTCGGGCCCAAAGGCTACAGGGGCTGAGTTAAATCAGTTTTACTAACTCCCCGATCACCAAGGATCAGGTGTGAAGTCGAAAGCGGGGGCGTACCGCAGACGACTTCCGGGGAGACCGGAAATGCCAAGAGGAACAATACATAGAGAAACCGGTATATTGCGCGGGGCACCATTGGGCTATGCGCTCGAAATGGATGGCGGTGGTCGGTGGATGCTTGATATAAATGGCAGCGTCAGAAAGCTGATCGGAAAGCGCGTAACTGTTGAAGGCAAACGGATGGGGTTTGATCTAATCCACGTCGACCGGATTTGGCATGAGGGAAAGCTGTGCCGACGGAGTTGGTTGAGGCGCTTCGGGTTTTAAGCTGCTTGGTGAGAAAATTGCGATACCTAACACCCAATGTCCTCTTCTGGGCCGTTAGCGGACTGTCTGTTTCTGACTGCTAAGGGCGCAAAAGCGGACATTGGTTGAATATCTATTCAAATGCGAACAAAATGGCGATCAGTCCGAATAATATAAGGATCCCTCCGCTCGAATTTTGAACACGACGAAGTGTAGCATTGTTATGCAACAGGACCCTCGCCCGATCAGCAATTAGCAACCATACTAGCATGGTAGTTCCGGCGATTACTAAGAAGCTTGTAACAAGAATGCTGGCTTGAGGAAAAAACGAATGGTCATGATTGATAAACTGCGGCGCAAAGGATGTAAAAAAAATAAACCCGCTTGGATGCAGTACAGCTAAACTAAAACCTGCGAAGAAAATTGCTCGAGATGATTCATCTTTTTGACCCTTTTTTCTAATCCTCGCACTCCCTGCCTGCACAATGGATCTGATTCCCAAATAGACCAAAGCGATCGCGCCAGCTATTTTTACAATCGAGGCTACCATTGGCATTTTGGCCACCAACACACCAATGCCCGCCAGCGATGTGGTCATCGCCAGAAAATCACCTACTATCGCACCGAAGACAACAGGCAGTGCCCGTGCTCTGCCAAAATTCAGGCTACAAGAGATCGCGAAAAGCGTGATCGGGCCGGGTGGGGCCAACAGAGCAAAACTGACGGCAATAAATGCAAGCCACGTCTCTATCTCCATTTTTTCCGATCCATTTGCTCTCTCAACGCAATCATCATTGCTTCAGACAGGCTGAAGCTTCCGTCTACCAGCTGCGGTTCTCGCCCAAAAGTGTTTTTGCGAACAAACTCAAGATCGTTAACAGGACAAGCCGGCGTGCCGCGTTCCACCAACCCCAATTCCTCGCAGAGCCAGAGAATTCTGAGAACATTTATTGAGGCTGGATATCCATGCAGTAGTAGCATTGAGTCAGATCTCGATCGTGCCGGAGAGATAGTCTACGCAACGACCTTCTAATTCAACCCGATCGCCATTCATTCGGCATATCATTTCACCGCCACGCTCCGAGGCCTGAAAGGCTTTTATCTCTGGCAAACCCAGCTTTTCGATCCAGTAAGGTGCAATCATGGTGTGCGCACCTCCAGTCACCGGGTCTTCGTCAATACCGTGAGCGGGTGTGAAAAACCTACTGATACAATCGTAGCCATCCGTTCCAGGAGCAGTGATAATTAAACCATCATGGTCAAGTTCAAGAATTTTCGAACGGACTGGACGAAAATCTTTCACCATGACAGCCTCACTCATTACGGCCATAATAAACTGATCACATTTGTGAATTTCCCGGGGCTGAAATCCAAATAGAGAGGTCAGATCATCGTTAGATGGTTTCAATTGCTTGGCAGGAAAATCCATGTTGAGCATGCCGCTTTGGCGTCGAACGACAAGGTTTCCGCTATGGCGAGTTACAAATTCGATTTGCGAAGATTTGGGGATGATATGATTGAATAACACATGAGCACTTGCCAGCGTCGCATGGCCACATAAGGGAACTTCGACCGTCGGCGTGAACCAGCGCAGCTCCCAATTGCCGTCGCTCCGAAGGAGTGGATAAGCTGTTTCAGCAAGGTTATTTTCGGATGCTATTTTCTGAAGCAACGCATCGTCCGGATAACTATCGAACAATACGACGGCCGCGGGATTCCCGGAAAACCTCTTCCCTGTAAAAGCATCGACGACGTAAATTGGTACTGGCATTGCGTTTGTCTTTCCTTTGGAAATCAGCTTTCAGTTTTAACAATCAGGATATCTGTTCGCGTTCGATTACCCATTGGTTAACCGGCTGATGAAAGTTGATTGATGATGGAGTGGTTTCATATGTTTGCACAAACTTGAAACCTACCTTTTGCAGCGTTCTGTTCGGAGCAGTATTGAATGCGTTGGGCTGACAAAATAAGCGTTGGAGCTCGAGTAGCTCAAAATAGAGAGAAGCACTCTGACGTACACATTCCGTGCCGATGCCGCTGTTTCTTTTGCCGGCTTCGAGCACGTGTAAATGCATATTCGCTTGCTGCCCAAAACTGATCTTATCCACGCTGGAAAAGCCGACTGGCTGACCATCACCAAGCCAAAGAAGCTGAACTCCTTGGCGTTGCTCTATTGGAAGCGCAAAGTCCTTACGGTAGGACTCCAGCCATACATTTTTAGTCGGCAAACGGGAACGATCGACTCCCAATATCTCCAAGAATTCTGGTGAAGCGTTGTGGAAATAGTCGATACGGATAGAGACTTCCTCTAATCCCATAGGTCTCACACACAACTTCATAAGCACTTCTCCAATGCACCCAAAGTGGACGTTAGTATTGTATCTGTTTCATCCAAAATCAGACATAATAAACGATGCACAATCGGTGTTCAGCGTACGTCACTGGGCAACACCACTGGCTCCAATAGCTCGTTCATTGCCGTCTGAATTGCAGCCAGAGTTCGGTCAATATCCCTGCTTGTGGTTACCCATGATACAATGCTTATCCGAATTGCTTCTTTGCCTTGCCAATGCGTGGCTCCAAACCATGCTTCTCCCGATGCTTGGACATGAGTGGCTATTTTTGAACATAGTTCTTCTCGTCCTGGCATCGTCGCTATCACCTGATTGAGAACGACATCGTTCAGAATATCAAATCCCATTTTCTTTAGGCCCAGCGCAATTTTACGCGCAAGGCGGCAGCAGCGATCCAGTATTTCGGCTATGCCTTCTTTACCGAGACTGTGAAGCGCAGCCCAAACTTCCACGCCGCGTGCAGAGCGGGAAAACTCCGGAACCATATCCTTTGGTGCGACGGTGCCGCTTTCTTTCAGATAGGGTGCCTGCGTTGCCATGGCGGCATGAACAGCGGCTGGCGACTTTACGATCGCAATGCCGCAATCATAAGGCGTGTTAAGCCATTTGTGACCATCGACAACCCAGCTATCGGCAGCATCATAGCCTTCCAGCTGATCGCACAGTTTCGGCGACGCGGCTGCCCATAAGCCAAAGGCCCCATCCACGTGGACCCATGCACCGGTTCCCTCGCAGATTTTAGCTACAGCGCCAATCGGATCGCTAGTGCCAGAATTGATGTTTCCCGCCTGTAATATGACGATTGTATGATCGTCTATATCGGGTAATTGCTCGGCCAATATGCGCCCCTGCAGATCGCATGGAATATATGCAATTTCATCAACGCCAAAACCCAAAAGCGAAAGCGCTTTTAACACGGTGACATGGGTTTGTTCAGAAGCGACAATTCGAATTCGCGGCGCATCGTAAAGACCCTTGGCCGAAACATCCCAGCCGAGCTTGCTCAAAATGGACTGCCGTGCTGCAGCTAAACAAGTAAAGTTCGCCATTGATGCGCCGGTTGTAAACCCGACGGAACATTGGACTGGCAGCCGCAATATATCGAGAAGCCAACCGCTGGCAACTTGCTCCAATTTCACGCCGATCGGGCTGGTCGCATTGGTTAAAACCATCTGGTCCCAGGCTGTTGCAAGCACCCTTGCCCCCATTGCGGCGGGAAGAGTGCTGCCGACAGATAAACCAAAGAACCGTCCAGCCGCGGTCGCCACTGTAGCTTGAGAACCAAGGCTGTTTAGCAAATGTAACGTTGCGCCCGCTTCGGCCGGGTGATCGGGCATCGGTGAATCAAACCCGTCCATTCTCTTGAGCGCTGTCGAATCAGGAGCTACGCGGCGGTGGTTGATAGTTTTGATATACTCTGCTGCGTAGATGCTTGCATCTTGCAACGCTTCAACGCTATCGTCTGGAAAATGGATTGGGGCGGAGTTTGCCATGACGCCTTCCTATATAGAGAAATATCAATATAGATGTATATCGATGCAGATTCCTGACACGTCAACCCTTATCGCACTGAAAGCCGTCGCTAATGGCAAACGACTGCAAATACTCGAATGGATATTAGATCCCAGAGAACATTTTCCGCCACAACGTGACGGTGATCTCGTTGATGACGGAGTTTGCATTAAATTCATCACGGACAAAATTGGCCTTAGCCAACCCACAGTGACTTCCCATATGCATATTTTATGTGAAGCCAAACTTGTGTCATCAAAGCAGATTAAAAACTGGGTGTTCTACAAACCAGATCGATCCAAAATCGATGCAGTTCTTGCCCAATTGAATGGACGGCTTCAATCTCGATCTGGCTAGCATCGGTTACCTCACAAATAGGTGTTGTTGCGGAATACTATGGATCAGCAGTTACTCAGTACCAATTCAACCATGCGCTTTGGAAATTCTACATCCGGCAGATGTCCAGCATCATTCCATCTAACAATCTCACTGTTCGGAACAAGTTCGAGCAAAGATTCTGCTGTACTGTTTCGATGTGTATTGTCTGCGCCGCACCACAAGATGATGGTCTTGGCCCGAACCGGCTCGAATGACGGTTTAGCATTGTTTAACATCGAAGTGATCAGTTCGGCGAGACATTGGCAACCACCGTCCTTGAATACCTGGTGGGTTTTCTTTGTCATATCCTCCGCGTCACCATGCGGCCCGCTAGATATCTCAAACCAAGTCTTTGAGGCGGCATATTTGATCTGCTCATATTGAACTGGCCCATCGGGCTGGCGAAGGGTTTCATTCGGATCTATGCTTTTGTGTATGAAACGGAGTTCCTGTTCCCAGCTAGGAGCTTGCCAAAGAATGAGCTGTTTCACCAAGTCGGGCCGTTTTTTGGTCAGCAGCAGCGCAAAATAAGCATTTGCGCAACCAACAGCGAAAATTGCTTTTGTAACGCCCGCACTATCAAGCGCATCAATCAGTGCGTTTGTATATTGCTCAAATGTGAAATCAAATTCATCGCTTGGTATTGAAAACCCCGTTCCTATGGGTTCGATTGAAATGAACTTAAAGTTATCGGGTCGTTCTTCAAACAAACCTTCATGATGCTCAAGCATTGCCGGGGCGTCTGGAATGAATACGATAGTTTGTGATCCGCTGCCTTCAATTCTCATACGAATCTGACCAGCGGTTGTTTGAGTGAGAATGACTCCCTTAGTTCCAATTTTTTCTTGCAAATGATGGCTCCTCAATAGTTTGCAACACAACAGGTCTTTCAACATTTCGACGGGGAGATAGCAAAAAACATGCAACCAATCACAAGGTCGAAGCCAATCTGATATTCCTTTCCGCTCCTTGAACTAGCCTGTAAGTGTTGATGCGACGTCTCGACCGGGTGGTAGAGTATCAAACCGAACAATTTCATCATCGATTTCAAACCAACTCAGCTTCTCTCCGTTAAAAACATGGGATTGTGCTGGGAAATCTTCGGGATCAGATAGCGTGCCGATATGGAGATGAATTTCATCGGGTAGGGTTTGGGCCTGATATGAAATTGGTGTACCGCAATTGCCACAAAAGGTTCGTGAAACACCTGGTGAAGATTCGAACTTTCTTGGCGTGCCCTTCGAAAATTTGAAATCTTTTGGTGAAAATGAAACGAAAGTGGCAACAGCGCTGCCGCACTGACGTCGGCAATCCGCGCAGTGACAATGTCCAACCCAAATAATGTCTCCGGTGAAATCATATTGAATCTCTCCGCACGAACAATGTCCCTGAATTGACTGTTTTAACAAGGACTAGCCCCGGCTTTCAAACAAAATGAGGCAAGCCATCATAACAGCCAACACCAAGCATAGTGGTGAATAAAACCATGTATCCATTTGCGCAAAGCGGCTGCCGCTCTGAAGCTTGAAAAACCCAAGCAGCTTAAAATCTCCTATTGACCGGAGAGCCAATACTAAGCTTGTAAAAATAATGGCCACTATACTTGGTAGCCGAATCCATGGGACAGGTGATGCCATTGTCGATAGAGCAACCGCCACAAGCAAAAGGGCAATCGCAACCGCCATCGTACCCCAAAAGCTTGGCGTAAATGTTGGCTGGCCTTGAACGGTCGGTATCGCCGAACCATGACCCCAATTGCCGCCAAACGCCCAATATGCGTGTAGCGTTGCCAAAGCCAAAAACGTAACGAGCAACAAAGCGTGATTTGCTTTATATAAGAAAGCCCAGTCTAAATCCGGAAAAGCCAAATCATATCTCCTGTGACCGTTAAGGTTTTTTGGTTTTTGACGAGCTGGAACGCGCGACCTGCTGATGAAACTTGCTTGCTGTCTCGCTATCCATTCCAGGTCCGGGTGCAAAATTCACATCCTCGCGCGTAAAATCATCCCCGCAATGATCACAGACGGTTTTTGCATGAACCGTATGACCGCACGCATGATGCTCCATTGCAAGCGGCGGCCCTTTGCCTCCATCAAGCCAGCGATCTCCCCAACGCAACATCGCCGTGATAACATCGAAGAAGTCTGTGCCCTTCTCAGTGAGCCGATATTCGAAGCGCGCCGGACGATCCTGATATTTTTCCTTTGTCATCAGGCCTTCTTCAACAAACCGCTTCAGACGCTGGGTGAGAATATTGCGCCCGATTGAAAGATTTTCCTGAAAATCATCGAATCGGGTCGTCCCAAGAAAGGCTTCCCTGAAAATGAGCGGCGCCCACCAGTCGCCCAGAAAATCGACGCTTCGGGCTACCGAGCAAGGCCATTCGCGAAAAGAAGTACGTTTCATGGCTTTCCTATAGCGAGAGATAGTGGGTTGCACAAGGGAACTCACTCTGATAGTGGGTTCTTTAAGTGAACTTACTAAATACAACAAAGGAAATTAGATATGCCGGACAATCCCATTGCGTCTTTCATGGCTTATGCTGAGGCATTCGAAATTGGTTTTGTCACGAAAGATTGGAAAGTCGTCGGTGACCTATTTGCGGACAATATCACCTGGATATTGGACGGACTTCCACCGCCTGTTGGGGGTACGCATATCGGCAAGGAAGCGGTTCTCGAAGGCATCCGGCAAAGCGTTGATGGTTTCGACCGACGTTTTGATTTGCGGAAGCCCGAAATAACCAGCCCACCTGCCGAATTTTCGGACGGCATCTATCTACCGTGGCAAGTGACTTATGAGCGGTGCGACCTGCCACCATTTGTCCTTATTGGTGAAGAATGGGATATATTCCGCGATGGCAAGATGGTCCTCCATTATGAACGTCTTCACAATACAAAAGAATTGGCCACGTTCCTCGAGCAACACAATGAGGCGTTGTTGCCGGCGTGACCAATGCACCCCAGTCCATTTTTATAACAGGCGGCGGTTCAGGCATTGGCGAGGCGGTGGCGACACATTTTCTTTCTATTGGCTGGAGGGTCGCCATAGCGGGCCGACAACATCAGCGATTGGAAGCCGCAGCATCTGCGCTTCAAGAATGTCCGGGCCAAATATCGTGCTTTGATCTGGATGTCAGAGATTATGCGGCTGCGGAACAGGCAATCGAAGCTTTTGGACCCACGTCGCTGGTATGTTCTGCCGGAATATTGGGGCGTGGAACGGTTTGGGATGAATTGACATCGAAGCGCTTTGGCGAAGTGCTGGACACCAACACGCTGGGAACGTTCAATGCTTGCCGTGCGGCAATGCGTTGTTGGCAGAGAACCAACGAGCCCGGCGACATCGTCAACATCAGCTCGCTCGCCGGCCTGCGCGGCATGCAAAAATTTGGAGGTTTCTCCGCATATGCCGCATCAAAACATGCTGTTATCGGGCTAACTGAATCCCTCGCGCTTGATGGCCGCCCATACGATATACGGGTCAATGCCATCGCGCCGGGTGCAGTAGAGACCGCAATGAGCAAGTCGCTCGGCATATCATCACCGGTACTGCCGGAACAGATTGTACCAACCATCGCTTTTTTGCTCGACCGGCATCAGTCCGGCACGACATCTGGCACAACAATCGAGATACATAGCAATGACTTCTGAAAATCGACCAATCGTCAATCTTACACGCCGGGAAACTTTTTCTTCTGCACACAGGCTATGGTCAGAAGATTTGACCGCTGCCGAGAATGAAGAATTGTTTGGCGTATGCGCGAGACCTCATGGTCACGGACATAACTATGTGTTGATTGTTACACTCCGCGGTCCTGTCAATCCCAAAACCGGAATCGTGGTCAATCTGGTAGATTTGAAAGAAGCGATGCATCGGTTGATTATAGATGAAGTTGATCACCGACATCTGAATATTGACGCCGAAATATGCGCAGGCATCAATCCGACCACCGAAAATCTGGTAATATTGTTCTGGAACACTTTGCAGGGCCGATTTGGGCCGTTGCTCCATGAAATTCAGCTCTTTGAAACTGAAAAGAATTGGGTGGTTTACAATGGTGAACAGGAACTGGGGAGCTGTTCATGAAACCTTATCCAGACAAGCCGACAATTTGGCAAAAATTAAATCGTTGGATGGAACTGCTTTACACAGTGGAAGCAAGTTCGACCGAGCGACTGGAAGGCCGAATAACAAACATAGAGAAACGTTTGCGATCAATAGAGACAGAAAGTCATGAGCGCTCACCGTAGCCTTAGATCCACAGACGACACATCTAAAAACTGACAACAAAAGCTAAAGGAAAAGCAATGATGACCGGAAAACAAGACTTCCTTGATCGACTGGCGCAATTTTTGGTCCTGGCGGTAGGCCTGTTCAGTTTTGGGAATGCTGCCTTCATGATCATTTGGCCGATGGAGTGGTATGTTGCAATTCCGACGGTTATTACCACTGGCCCACCTAATCAGCATTTCATCCGCGATATTGGAATAGCCTTCGCGGTTTGCGGGGTCATTCTCACCTATGCCAGTTTCAATATCCATGCCCGCTGGCTTGCTGCTTTCGCTGGCGCACTCTTTCTCACTTTTCACGGAATTTTGCATATCTATGAGGTGTCTGCGGGTATTTGCTCGCCAGATGTCTTTATCGCCGATGCACCGGGCGTATTGGGCCCGGTAATATTGGTATATATTGCGCTGGGTATCCTGTTCGTGCGTCAACGGATTGCGCCCGCCGGGCTTCCCAAACGCGCATTACTTAACATGATGAACCAGCAATCGCCCCACGAAAGTGAATACATGCAGGAGATCGCCGACGCACCGGGTCATGCGTTTGAAAAAATGATGCACTTTGCTCCTGCGGCATTGCATCGGCATGAAGCACCGTCGGTTTTATTCCATGCTGCGCGACTTGGGGCGACGTTAGCCGAAGATTGTGGGCCATGTGCCATCACTGCGGCGAATGGCGCGATGGCAGACGGGGTGGCACGCAGCAAGGTCAATCTTATGCTAAGAGGCAAAAAAGGATTGCCCGCAGACGAAGCAATGGCCTTTGAATTTGGACAAGCCATCGCAACCCAATCTGCCGATGCCGTTGAACTGGGTGACAAGATCGAGGCGAATTATAGCCGCGGTGTTCGGTTTGAATTGGCGATGACTGCGGCCATCGTACGCAGCTATCCCGCCATGAAACGTGGACTTGGATTGACGAAAAGTTGTTCTCTGTTCGATTTGGAAGTCTAGTTGACTATGGAGCTAGTTGTAAGGCCTATGGAACTGGGAAAGTCGGTATTTGTATCGACTATTTCAATCAATCCTCGCCCGAGCACTTGGAGATATCGATCCAATTGTCGACGTCTGCTTTGGGCGCAAAAGCGGACATTGGAGTTATGCTATGGCCGTCTTAGGGTTAAATGGATCTTAGTATCGACCTGATAGGCATTGCGAATGGATCTACTCGATTTTGCCGATATGGTTTTTGATCTCGTGGAAAGCGGGTTTGTTGTTGTGGGCGCCATCCTGCTGCTTGTAGCGTTGGGCATGTCGATCCATTTTCTTTGCTTCCTTAGTAATGCGAAAAACGGTGTCGCACGTGTAGTGGAACATTATAACGTCCGCCTTTCTGTAGACGAAGAAACCGGGAAAGAGACCCGCCAGTACCAGCCGGTGTTCGAACTGATCGGTGGAGTTCAGTCGGGACTTCGAACAATGTCTAGCCAGGTCCATAAACGCAATGCTTATCCGATTGGCACCGTGTGGCCAGCGCAGTTCCATTCACGAACTGGTAAAATCAAAACCTCACGCGATCGCGAAATATGGCCGGCAATTATTGCCATGTTCTGGATTATTGGCATAGCTTTCGTCTGTCTGCCCAATATCGAGAATGGCAGCAATGACATAGGGTTTGCCTATTTCTTTGGCGGTGTCGGCCTAGCAGTTATGGTGGCCGGGATGCTAACGATGATCAAGGATCGTCGCCGCGAGACACACGCAATGGATGTAATGGCCAAGCTTGCAGATGTAGAGATTGCATATGATTCTGACGGTGCAGCCTACGACGTTCCGGTGCTCAGAATCTTGAGTGGGGATTTTCAGGGCACTGAAAGCGCGGATGTTAGCATTGGAAGCTTTTCCCACGAAGACATTGGGCAGGTCATGCGGGCGCGGTTTGATCCTTATAGCGGACAGATCAGTGCAACGGAGGGCAAATATCGAGGATCACGTTTTGGCCCTGTGATGCTCCTTACAGGCGGGATATTTACTGCGATTGGCTATGCGATGGGTAGCGGTCTGTTATGAGACAGCAACAGTTCCATGCTTTTTACGGCCACTATCCCTATAACAACCAAATTTGGTTGGGTTATGATTACCCGGCAAGCATTGCTGCAGATGCGGTTTTCATTACCCATCCCCATTTTGATCAAGATGCCAGCTATTATTTCAGCAAAGATACGCCGGTATATCGTGATCCGGGAAATTTTCAGGTTGGCAGCATAAACGTGCGGGAAATCGCGACCGAGCATACCGATGCTGATAGCCTCAGAAAACGAGGCGGTGATGTACACAATAGGGAACACTAATATGGCAGAAAAATTTATCATTCTGGGCGCGATTGCGCTTACCTTAGTTGGATGTGGGAATTCGCCAGAACCAATAAGCATGACACCTGACGAAACATATCGGGAATATCATCAACAGGTGTCCGAAGGGATTAGTGTTGAGAATGGAAAACGTTATCATTCCAAGGCGTTTACACTAAAACTCGACACCCAAATTAAAGTGGCGCAGCAAAGGAAATCCAATTCCTATGAAGACTTCATGAAAGTCTATTTTGAACGCCAACAGTCATCGGCAAAATGCAATGCAATGACATTGGCGTCGGAAACGATCAATGGAAAAACAGCGGAACTAGTTTATCACAGCAAAAGCACATGCGATTGGAATAAAGTTGTAGATACCGATGATAAAATTCGCATGGTCTATGAGGACGGTTGGAAAGTTGATGACATCGGTTTCACCACTCATCGGCACTGAAATCAAAATCATCTGACGACGGACAGCCAAGCATATCGAGCATTTTTATGGCTGCTATTCGCCTCTCATCAAAGCTCGTTAACGTCGGGAACTGGGGCGCAAAGCAGACGGTCCGCATTGCGCCCCAAAAGCGGCTACAATCAGACAGTCCGCAATCGGAATAAAGTCACCGCAGCGCTGAAGACCAACCCTTCGCACCGACAGAGGCTGTTGTCAGGATCACAAGCTAATCTGCGCCAAACACAGTCTTACCGCGCGAAATCGTTTTCATCACTTTCAGTTGCAGAAGATCTGTGGGTTGCAGCTTCAGTGGATTTTCGGACAGAATTACAAAATCCGCATATTTGCCAACGGCGATAGAGCCTTTTATGCCCTCTTCGAAATTCTGGTAAGCCGCGTTGATGGTCATCGATTTGAGCGCGTCATAAATTGGAACACGCTGCTCGGCACCAAGGATTTTCCCTGAACGCGTTTCCCGGTGGCTCGTAGCCCATAACAGCCGGATCATGTCCGGTGGTACAATCGGCGCATCATTATGGGTGGTGAAGATTATGTTGCGATCGAGCGCGGATTTGGCCGGGCTAATCCGTGCGCCGCGAACCGGCCCCAACACGCTATCGCGATGATAATCGCCCCAGAAAAACACATGGGTGGAGAAAAATGATGGAATCATGCCGAGCCCCGCCATCCGGTCCAATTGGTCTTCCCGAACGGTCTGCGCATGTATCATGACCGACCGGCCTTTGCCTTTGACGCCCTTGGAATGAGATGCATTCACTGCATCGATCAATATCTCTCCCATCGCATCGCCATTGGCGTGCGCTATTAACGGGACATCATGGGTCAGGACTTTGCTGACCATCGCGTTGACCTTGTCCGTTGGATAATTGGGGTAGCCTTGATAGTCTTTCTTCTGTCCATCCGGGACCACGTGAAATGGCTTGGACAAAAAGGCCGTTTTTCCCTGCGGTGATCCATCCAGTACCAGCTTCACCCCGCCTAGTTTAAACCGCCCATTATATTGGGCAAACTCCGCAGCAGGTGGCAATTGTTGTTCCGGTTTTTGAAGATGAAAATAGCTCACAATATCCAGCGACAACAAGCCTTGGGCATTGGCCGCGCGCACAAGATCAATCGTCGCTTGGGAAGCCGCGCCGTCCTGCACCGTGGTGATGCCGTAACTGGCATATAGGTTTTGCGCTGCTGCCAGCCCCGCCAAGGCCTGTTGCGGGGTCGGGGTGGGTAGCTTCTTTTGTACCGCATATTGCGCGCGTTCTTCGAGCACACCATTTGGCGTTTTTCCATCGGCCATCCGCCGGATAACGCCGCCTTCGGGGTCGGGACTATCTGGCCCAATGCCACCCGCCTCTAGCGCTAGCGAGTTGCCGCTGCCCAAATGCCCGGAAACATGGAGCAAATATATCGGATGATCTGTTGAAACATCGTCCAGATCAGCGCGGGTGGGATGTCGCCCTTCGGATATCAGCGACTCATCATAGCCATAGCCGATAATCCACTGGCCTTCAGGTATGCTTTTGACAGCAATATGGGATTTGAGAGTGTTTTTCAGACCTTCAATATTTGTAACCTCGCCAACGGGTGGGGAGGATAAGTTAACCGCTGAAAGCAACATTGCTTGAAAGGTGAAATGCCCATGGGCGTCAATAAAGCCGGGTAACAGAGCGTTTTTCCCCAATTCCATAATTTGGCTGGTCGCGCCTTTGTGGCGAAGGATGTCGGTCTGTGATCCGACAGCAATAATCTTCCCGTCGGCGACTGCGACGCCCTGCGAATCTTCGGTGTCAGGATCCATCGTGACGATATTTGCGCCGATATAAATCGTATCTGCAATCTGTAAAGATGGCGCCGTAATGCTCGGTTGCGCTCGTTCATTTGCTACACAACCAGCCAAACATAACAATGCGATGCTATTCAAAAGAACGGACATAAATTTCGGTACTTGGATTGGCACAGTCATCCCCTTTGGCTGGAATTTTTTCGATTGTCCGTTCTGGGAGCAAAAGCGAATATCAAGATTTAACGATAGTAACTTGATAATCAGCTATCTGACCCTTTTTCTCTCAAAAGGGCAAATTTCCACAATTACCTTCCAGTTCTTTTCCAGCGAAAACCGATTGCACAAATGGCAGTGTGTCTCCTGTAGAACCAGGAACGACGGCGCGATGGTCTAGATCAGGATATAGTTTGGACACAATGTTCGATCCCGCTTTGCAGGCACCTTTCACCAAGGCCGCCTGCATCCGCAGCGGGGTATCTCTATCCTTTCCACCTGTGCCGATGAACGTTGGAACGGGCAGATTAAGGGTCGGATAACCCATTTTGGAAAAGGCAGCCAAGAGATGCTCTGTAGGCGGTTTTTTGAATACCCGATTATAGGTTAGCTGTTCCTTGATGACGCGGGCTTTGACATCCTTGTGGCAGGTATTTTGTACCGATTGAGCAATTGGAAGGACATCATCTGAAACATAGTCAGTCAGTTTGAACTCGGGATTGATGCGCTGCACCAAGGAGAGAGCGAGCATGTTGTATCCGAGCATCGGGTCGACACGGTCTGGCGGTCGAGATTCTTGGAGGGCAACCAGAGCTTTGGGAGAAAAATAGGGCACACCCGTCGCTACGACCCCTGCTATTTCGACACCAGACGCATAGTCGGCGGCATAGGCGGCTGTTGCCACTGCTGCGCCAGCGCCCTGAGATTGTCCAAACAGGACGACCTTTTTCGATACTGGAAAATCGGCCGATTGTACCGCTTTGATGATATCAAGATTACTATAGGCTTCCGGACGTGTGGCGAGATACGGATGTGTTCCCGGGGTTCCCAGACCCTGATAATCTGACGCTACGACCGCATATCCATTTTCAAGCCAGAATTTGAGATGAGTTCGATCTTGTTCTTGGCGTCCGTTCCAGGACGGCGCGCAAATATCAGCTATTCCAACGGTTCCGTGCGTCCATGCCATTAGCGGCCAACCACCTTCTGGCGCAGTGCCTTCAGGCAAAAACAACACACCTGAAACAGCAACGCGTTCTTTCCCATCCAAGCCATCTGTCGACGAATATAATAGGCGGATGTTTTCTCCGGCACCGGGATTAGATTGTTGCTTGTTCAGTGGTTCTTGACGAAGAAGTCTGCCCGGTTGCGCAATTTCGCCGCCGAATTGATAGAAGTCAGACAAGTAACTATCACCCAGCGTCATATTAGTGGGCTTGCTAATCGTTGTTACTGGAGGTTCATCGAGAGGGGTAGTGCAGCCGGAAAGAGAGGCGAACGCTACGAGCGCCATAGCCGCTATTCTTGTTCTCAAAGATCTAGTTCTTCTGCTCATTTTCGACTCCTACTTGGGCTGGATCAACTCGATTTCACGTCCCGGAAAGCGACGTCACGATCCAGATCCGGTTCTTTAGGCAGGTTGAGCACCCGCTCGGCTATGATGTTCTTTTGAATCTGGTCGGTGCCGCCGCCGATACTGTTCATATAGGCTTTGGCGGCATCGAAATTGATGTTGACTGCGTCCGGATAATCGTCGCCATCAAGCAACGCCGCATTGCCGAGCAAATCTGTTGCTATCGCCGCCTCACCATGCTGAACGCGTGACATCGCGAGTTTGCCTAGCGACATTAAAGAGGACGATCCGTTGGTCATTATCTCTTGTTTCGCCCGCTGCATGTTCAAGCCGTTAAGCTCTCGATAGGCCAACGCTTGGGCGATTTTTTGGCGAACAGTCGGATCGTCATATTTCTCATATTTACGCGCCAGTGTGATCAATTGTGGTTCGCTATCCGCCTTTGATTTGCCGCGACGCTCGGTAATCCCTTGCCCCATGATCAACCGTTCATAGGCAATAGCGGTCTGGAACGAAGTCCAACCTTCATTGAGATTACCGATAATATGCGATGCGGGAACGCGGGCCTCTGTGATGAAGACCTCGTTAAATTCGGACTCGCCTGTAATCTGATTAATCGGTTTAACCTCGACGCCATCCTGTTTCATAGGGAACAGAAAGAACGTAATGCCGCGATGCTTGGGAACATCCCAATCTGTACGTGTCAGCAGCATCCCATATTCGGCTTCCTGAGCATTGGAAGTCCAGATTTTCTGACCTGTGATGATAAAATCATCGCCATCAGGGATCGCTTTTGTCCTCACACCCGCAAGATCGGAACCAGCATTAGGTTCCGAATAGAGCAGACAGCATATCGGGCCGGTAAGCATGACCGGCAGCATCGCGCGTTTTAATTCCTCGCTGCCGACTTTGAACACCGTAATGGCACCCAAATGAAAGCGATCACGGGCGGAGCCTTGGGCTTTACGCTTTGCAAATGCCTTTTCGATGATACCGGATTGTTTTTGGGAAAGGCCAAGTCCGTAATATTCCGTTGGCCAGGATGGCACGCAAAAACCTGCTTCAAAAACCTTGGTTAGCCATGCCTTTTCATCATAGCTATCCTCGCCTTTCGCGCAGCGTTTTTCGGAATCCCAATGCTGGTCCAGCCAAGCCTCGACGACACTGTTAATATCTTCGGGGGATGCGCTTCGATCCAATATAGCCATTATGCTGCCTCCCGGCTTTTCAGGTAATGCTCGCGATGCTCGTCCGAACTGCCAAAGAGGGACAGTCCTGCTCGGGCACGCCGCCAATAGAGATGCGCGATATGTTCTTCGGTATAGGCGATGCCGCCGTGCATTTGGATCGCTTGCGCTGAGACGGTTCTGAATGCATCTTTGCAGGTAAAGGCGGCCAGCGAGACAAATTTTTCTGCGCTCGACGAGCCAGAATCTAGCGCTTTCGCCGCAGCAAGGGCCGCAGAGGTCCCGGACTCGACTTCAACCAGAAGGTCTGCTGCCATATGTTTTATCGCCTGAAAGGAACCAATAGGACGACCGAACTGATAGCGGGTACGCAGATATTCCATCGTTATATCAAAAATAGCGCGTGTCGCTCCAGCCTGCTCGGCAGCGACGGCAGCCACACCACGCATACGCACCTGATTGATGCCCTCTGCATCCATGTCTTCCAATTTAATCGCCTCTGCATCAGAGAAATTGAGCGTGAATAAACGTTGCGCGGGATCGTTGGTGGACAAGCGTTCCGCAGAAACAGCATCCGATGCTGTCACAAGGTAAGCGGAATCAACGCCGTCTTCTTTCAAACCAAGTAAATGATAATCTGCAACGCCAGCGTGAGACACAAACGAGACTTGGCCATTCATAACCCAACTGTCCCCAGAGAGTTCTGCGGACAGGCTATGACCATCATCGGACAGTGATACAAAATCGCCGGTTCCGCCTATGGAGACAGTAAGTTGACCCGCCGCAATTTTCTGTAGCAAGTCTTGTTTGATAGGGTCCGGTACAAAGCGTGCGATCATTTCCGCGGCAACAACACATGTAGAAGCAAACGGAACGGGTACCAGCTTTCGGCCGACTTCTTCCATCACCAGCGCAACATCTGTTGCGCCGCCGCCAACGCCGTCGAAATCTTCCGAGATAGCAATACCGAGCAATCCCATCTCGGCCATCTGTTGCCAGATAGAATTATCATATCCTCGATCACTGGCGATACCGGCACGCAGTTTTTCTTGATCAGCTTCGGCTTCAAGGTACCGAGAAAATCCGTCTCTTAATGCTTGACGATCTTCGTCAGATATCTGGCTCATGTGGCTATGTTTCCCTTGCTCTGCATGCTGGATTTTCAACTTTACAAATCTGTAATTTTATTTCATATCGTCAAAAGCGAACAGCTGTTCGTGTTTTAGGCGTACGAGATTTGAGAAGTCAAGTTGTTGTTAAGAGGGAGGGAGTTGCATGTCGATTGATGCCAGAAAAATGCCAAAATCCGCGACCTTGCGACGCACCCCTCGACAGAATCGCGGAAAAGAAAGCCAAACCAAGATATTGGATGGTGCACGGAAAATCCTATCTCAAGACGGATTCGAAAAGTTCAGCATGCGCCGAATATCGGCAGTGTCTGGTGTCGGCCTCAGTACAATTTACGATTATTTTCCGAGCAAGACTTCTGTCCTTCACACTTTGCTTGAAGAGCGCTTGAAGCTGAGACTCAAGATTTTTGATCGCACCATCGCTGCAATACCGGCAGATGCAAAGCTCGGCGAGTTTATCGAGAGCTACCTCGGCTCCATGCGCAAAGAAGGCTTCTGGTCCATATACGACATTGGTTTGCGCAACGCTGCCACGCTTGAGGAAAGCCTAAAGAGCTTGCTCCAATGGTATGAAGCGGAAACCATTGATCGCTATGTCCAAGCTTTACGATCTGCTGGATCGAAATGGTCCGGGAATGATCTTCGGACCACAGCATCCTATTTACTATCAATCTCAGCTCAATTTGAACCGGGAGTGATAGTGCAGGAGGATAAGAACAGTCGAAAGCTCACCTCGGAACTGGTTCAACACACATTTTCAACCATTCTAAGAAAGGTGCTTAATTAAAGCCATCGCGGCAGCGCGAATAAAATCACTATTTTTTCTTAAAAATTACCAAAAAAATTTGGAAATATCGTCAGGGAGAACAACTATGAAGACATTTAACAAGATACTTATGGCCGCCATGTGCAGCACAGCGATAACCGCGCCTGCATATGCGCAAGACCAGGATGGGGCAGAAACTGTTGATGACAATGTCATCATCGTGACCGCCACCCGCCGCGCACAAGATGTCCAGGACATTCCTATTGCTGTGACCGCAGTTAGCCCAGTTCAGCTCGAACAGCAGGGCGTTGTAAACGTCCAGAATATCGGCAGCGTTTCGCCAAGCTTCTCAACTTCCAATGCACAAACCGCATCCGGCACGGTCGTTCTTCGCATAAGAGGCGTCGGCACAACATCTAACAACATCGGTTTTGAATCGGCGGTGGGCATTTTCGTAGACGGTGCATATCAATCTCGCCCCGGCGTCGCGCTTGGCGAGTTTGTTGACGTCGAGCGGGTTGAAGTGCTGCGCGGTCCTCAGGGAACTTTGTTTGGTCGTAACACCTCAGCTGGTGCATTAAATATCACTAATAAACGGCCTGACCTTGATGAGTTTGGCGGCTTTGTGAATGCAACCTATGGCAATTTTGATCATATCAGTGTGCAGGGCGCAATTAACGCGCCGATCATTGAAGACACGCTAGCCTTCCGTCTAACCGGTGCATACCGCCAACGCGATGGCTTTGTTGACGTCGTGGACAGCACGGGCAACAAGATTGCAGAATCCAACGAAACCGATCAATATCTCGTTCGTGGGCAGCTTGGTTTTGAAAGCGAAAGCGGAATCACGGCACGGTTGATCGGCGATTATTCGCAGAGCACAGCAAGTTGTTGCAGCGCAGTCGAAGTTCTGCGTTCCGGCGTTGAAACCTCTGGCCTTTTTGCTGCTGTAGGACTTGGACTGCGCGGCGGACAAGCGGGCGTTAACGCAGCGACCACCCCATTTGATACCGTAAATGTACAACGTGCGCTTGATGACAGGCTATCTACAGAGAGCTTCCCATCCGACAGCAAAATAAGCCAGTGGGGCATAACAGGAGAAGTGGAAGTCCCATTGGGAGACAATGCTGATATTATCTACATTGGTTCCTATCGGGAATTTGAGGCACGAAATGCTTATGATTCCGATTTCTCCGGTCTAGATATATTCAATGTCTTACCTGACGTCGGCGCGGGCGGTGGCACGGAAATTAACACCATGACCCATGAATTGCGCGTTCAAGGCGAAGCCTTTGACGGAGCGCTAAATTGGTTGGTCGGCGGATATTATTCCGATGAAGATATCAGTCAGACAGCGAATTTTGGGCTGGGCACCGATTATGATCGTCTGGTCGGGGCATTGCTGGGTGCAGGAACTGGCGGTGCAACGCTTAACCCGGCGAGCCCGATATTCTTGGGCGCAACACCGCTTCAAACACTGACAGGTGTTGATCCTGCGACAGTGCGTACGGCAAATCGCTACACACAAAATTCGAAAAGCTGGTCCGTCTTTACCCACAACACACTGGAAGTAGCGCAAGGTTTGAAACTGACTGTTGGTCTGCGCTATTCTGACGAAAGCAAAGATGGATCCTTTAGCCAGCCATTTATCAACAACAATCTGTGCCCGGCAACCTTGGGTCAGATCGGAGCAGGAAATGTTCCGGCTCCTCTGATCAACAATATTTTCGGATTAGGTTGCTTTGCCTTTACGGCCCCGGCGATCGGATCTGATGCCAACCCGTTCCCGCTGCCGCGTCCGTTCGACACCACGTTTAGCGATGAAGAGTTGATCTATACGGGTAAGGTATCCTATGAGTTTGCATCGCCGATTACGGTTTATGCCAGCTTCACTCATGGCTATAAATCAGGTGGTTTCAACCTTGACTCCACTGCTGCAGCAGGCGGTGCTGATCCGCGTTTTGCTTCCGAGGAAGTGGATGCCTATGAAGTCGGCCTGAAAGCCAAATTCCTCGATAATGCGGTAACTTTGAATGTTGCTGGTTTCCACGAGGAATTCACCAACTTCCAAGTTCTGGAATTTACCGGTGCGCAGTTTACGACGTTTAACGTACCAGTTGCCAAATCGACTGGTGTTGAACTTGAGACAGTTATCCGTCCAGACGACAATTTCACCATCAATGGCGGGCTTACATACACAGATGCCAGATATCCTAACAACTGTGCAGGTAGTCTGACATCTCCGAATGTTATCAACCTATGCGGTAACTCGCTAACCAATGCACCGAAATGGGTTGGGATCATGGGTGCAACCTATGATCGTGATTTGGGCAGCAGCCTGAAGTTCTTTGTGAACGCCCAGCTCCGTATGGAAAGCGATCGCCGCACCTCAACCCAAGCGAGCTTGGTTCCAAATGCTGCGCAAATTACTGCAGCTGGAAGCGTTCAAGCCGCAGCGGCTGCAACAGCGTTGAACCCGTTTGATATTCAAGACAGCAATATCAAGATCAACATGCGTGCCGGTATCGGCGACATTAACGACGCATGGGGCATCGAAGCCTGGGTAACGAACCTGACCAACGAAATCACTCGCGGTGTTACCTTTAACACTGTGCTGCGGTCCGGTTCACGGTCTGCATTCGTTCAGGAACCACGGATGTTTGGCCTAACGCTTCGCGGCAAATTCTAGAATAGCAAGTTTTGATCCTTCTCTCTCGTTGGATCAACTGAGGCGGCTGGTTGGGGAACCGGTCGCCTCTTTGCTTTTTGGGACAAAGCGTCAGTCCGCTAGCGTCCGCTTTCGGGATATAACGGACAGTGGTCTTCCTAGCTTTGCTGGTGCTCGGGGGCCGGCCAGGGGCCGACACTGAGGTCTATTTCTATAGGCTCAAGATTGTCTAGTCGTTTTGAATTTATCAAAGCGGATTGGACTGCCTCTATGGCGTCGGTGCGTGAAGCGAATAGACCAGAAGGAGGATGTTCGTTTCGCCAGTAAGGCAGATAATCTCCATCTTCTTCAGTTTTATGTTCTAATCCTATTTGAAAGTAGCCATCTTTACGGAGACATACTCTGTCTCTACGCTTTCCAGATTTATCTATATAAACTTCTACGACAGTGACCTTCATAAAGCGCACATACCAGCAAACAGCAAATGGCACTATCTTGTAGTGTCCGCTTTCGGGATAAAGCGGACATTGGATGTTACAGGTTTTTGATCAGTTCAATTGCATCAAGGTGAATATGGATTTCGTCCAAATTCGATCTGATGTCACTGACGAAACTAGCAATCTGATCATTGTCCGTTTTTGCTGACTGCCCTTTGACGGCAAATTCATGTGCATCTTCCAGCCTCGCAGTTATTAGCGCGAACAATCCCGTGCGCACTTTGGTTGGATCAATTTCGTCGTCGCTTACCATGCCCCAACCCATGCTCGACTTTGCCAAGAAGTCCACATGCAGCTTTCTCAAATATGCAGATAAACGACTGGACTTCGGTTTTTGTTCGAGCATTGTTGTTCGTGTCGCAGACGATTGCCTGCGACAGGCCGCCCGCTGCATTAAGCGATCCGCGGCTCGGGTCAGTGGAAGCGCTGGATCGTCCAGCGCCATGCTGGGGACCTCAAAATGTCATCAACAAAATCAAAACCGCAAACCAAATCCACGAAAGTCATCGCTCTGCTATCGCGAACGAAAGGCGCCACTCTCGCTGAGATATGCGAAGCAACGAACTGGCAGCAACATAGCATCCGCGCTCTTCTGACTGGCTTGCGCAAGAAGGACTATGTGCTCACTCGCGAAGAACGCGGCGATGACGAGACAGCTTATCGCATCACACAAGGTCCAATCGATAAAGATGAGAAAGGTGCAGCATGACCGCCCAGGACAAACGGTTATCGGAACTCATGACCATGCCCCCTGCCCAGTTGCGCTCTGCATGGCGGGATACGTTCAAGTCACCCGCGCCTGATATAGGGCCGGACCTGCTTCGGCGCGGGATCGCCAACCGATTACAGGAGCGCATGCATGGCAGCCTGACGAGCGCCACAAAGCGAGAGATTGGGCAGCTTCGCAAGCGCGTCGAACAAACCGGTAAAGCTGGTCACATGCATGCGATATCACTCAAGACTGGGACAAGACTAGTCAGATCATGGAATAGCAAAAGCTACCATGTGCTCGTGTGTGATGATGGCTTTGAGTTTGAAGGCCGTCACTATGCAAGCCTCAGTCACATTGCCCGCGAGATAACCGGCGCGCATTGGTCGGGTCCTCGCTTCTTCGGATTGAAAAAACGAAGTGGATATAAGCCGAAGGTATTCGCCAATGGTTGAGCGCGCCAAACGCAAGCGCTGTGCTATCTACACCCGCAAATCCACTGAAGACGGTCTGGAGCAAGATTTCAATAGTCTCGATGCGCAGCGCGAGGCGTGCGCTGCTTATACATTGAGCCAAGCCATTGAAGGCTGGGAAGCTGTTCCTGAGCTTTATGACGATGGAGGTTGGTCAGGCGGAAGTATGAAGCGCCCTGCCCTCGTCCAGCTGCTAGATGATGTGAAAGCCGGACAGGTTGACATCATAGTTGTGTACAAGGTCGATCGCTTAACCCGCAGCCTCGCTGACTTTGCCAAGATTGTCGAGATATTGGATGAGAACGAGGCCAGCTTTGTCAGTGTTACGCAGTCTTTCAACACAACAAACAGTATGGGACGACTAACTCTAAATGTGCTTTTGTCCTTCGCCCAATTCGAACGTGAAGTCACTGGAGAGCGCATCCGTGACAAAGTTGCAGCGTCGAAGAAGAAGGGTATGTGGATGGGTGGACCGGTGCCGCTCGGTTACAGGGTAGAAGAACGTAAATTACTGTTTGAGCCATCAGAGGTAGAATCGGTCCGTTACATATTTGATCGCTACATTGCGCTTAAATCTGTTCCCAAGCTGGTGGATGATCTGGCAGCCCGAGATTTTCGCACTCGAAAGCGAACCATGTCTAGTGGACGTGTTCTGGGTGGCGTTCACATTAGAACTGGCGCTTTGACGCTAATGCTTCAAAATCCAATTTACGTTAGCAAGATCCGTCATCGGGGGGAATTATATGATGGAGAACATGATCCCATAATATCACAGGAACGGTTTGATCAGGTGCAAGCCATCTTTTCCCACAATCGCCGAGACAAAACACTGGGGAAGAGAAGTCGCAACCCCAGCCTACTGACGGGAATAATTACCGATCCGGATGGCAGGCCCATGTCCCCAACCCAGTCAAAGAAACAATCGCGAACTTATCGATACTATTCCACACGCCTAAAACCGTTGGAGGACAAGACATCTGCGTGGCACCTGCCTGCAGGCGATCTGGAACAGATCGTTATTGAAGCCATTGCTAACCACCTATCGCATGGTCTGATCTTGGATTCAGAAGATGAACCGCTGAACGAAGGCATGATTGATCAATATCGGCAAACTGCCAAAACACTTTCATCCACGAGCGCTATTGAACAACGAAAGTTCCTTCTTAGGTGCCATACGAAAGTTCAGGTTGAGGCCCAGGCTGTAAAGATCAACCTGAACCTTGAAGAACACCAAGATCCTATCGTTATCTCTGTTGATGCCAAACTGGTTAGCAAGGGATCTGAGCTGCGTCTGGCTGTCGCGCCGGACAATGGTCCTGCAAAGCACGAACCCGATCCAGTGCTGTTGAGGCTGATCGCAAATGCGTTTGCGGCACGAGACTATCTGATTGATGGGGTAGCATCGCCACTAGTATCAGATTATTCTCAGCGGCATCTTAAGAAGCTTGCCAGGCTAAGCTTCCTCGCACCTGATATTATCAAAGCCATCGTCCAAGGTTCCCAGCCTGTTGACCTGACCGGAAGGCGCTTTCTGCGCGCCGGAAAAATTCCCCTAGATTGGGAAGGCCAACGGACCTTGTTCGGGTTCGAGTAAGGTCAAAATCACTCAAATCTTAATAGTGCATCTGGGATCCGCGTTTCGGGGCATCGAGATAATCCGGCTATATGTAGACATATGGCCAGCGACAAATGGTCTCTGGGACGAAGTCCACCCAACCGGAACGAGCTAAGTTACCGAAATTTAGCGATTAAATGGACGATCCATTTCTGTCGCTGGAGATGTCTGAAATCGGGGAAAGAAATGGTGCTGCTAGGGAGAATTGAACTCCCGACCTCGTCATTACCAATGACGCGCTCTACCACTGAGCTACAGCAGCACTAGTTTCATTGTTGGAGCCATCTGCTCCAAGCCCCGCGCCTATGGCGAAAGGGTTAAGGACTTGTCAAGCGGAGTTGCATTTTTGATTGGACGATGGCAGGCATTGTCCATGCCCAAGCCACAACCAAAGTCCGAAAAGCTGCGCAAGGAAGCCGCCAAAGCCGAACGGCTTACCGAGCAATTGCGGGCAAATTTGCGCAGACGCAAGGCGCAAGCTAAGGATTTAAAAGACGGCGATCCGGATTAGACGCAAATTAGACGGTCACCACAGCCCGTTCCGGTTCGATAATCTCAAAGGCCGTTACCGCGTCGATAAAGCTTTGCGCGACCGGCGTTACTTCTTCTGTTGCCGGATCAAACCACACATAGGTCAGTTTCACGACGTTCAGCAGCGTGTTGTCCCGAACGATATGGGCAATGGCGGAATAGCTGGTCCGGCCGAATCGCGTGATACGCAGACACACGTCGATAAGATCATCTGCCTTGGCTGGCGCGAGAAAGTCGACCTCGGCATGGCGCACCCAGTTATCGCCGCCAAATAATTCCATGAATTTGCCCAGCGAATCTTCGTTACCCTGGGCCCCGACCAGCGCGCGGAAATATTCGGTCACGCCAATGTCGGCAAAGGCGAGATAGTTGGCGTTAAATACAATACCCTGCATATCCGCCTCGGCATAGCGCACGCGGACAGGGGTGATCAGGCGAAAGCCTTCGCGTGGATTTTGGATCTCTTTTGTCATATCTAATCTAGGAAAGAGCCGCCGTTTGCGCCTTGAGCCAATCGAGCGCATCGCCCTCTATTTGCGGTCCGACAATATCAAGCACCTGCGCGTGATAGTCATCGACCCACTGGCGCTGGCTATCGGACAACATCGCGACATCAATCAGCCGTCGGTCGAGCGGCGCAAAGGTCAAAGTCTCAAAACCCAACATGTCCTGTTCTGCGCCCGGCACATTGCGTTCTTCGACAAGGATCAGATTTTCGATACGGATGCCAAATGCTTCGGTCTTGTAATAGCCTGGTTCGTTAGAGCAGATCATACCGGCAACAAGCGGTTCGCCAAAGCCGCCAAAGGCCGCAATTCGCTGTGGGCCTTCATGCACCGAAAGATAAGCGCCGACGCCGTGGCCGGTACCATGGGCATAATCAACACCATCGGCCCATAAATATTGCCGTGCCAAAATGTCGAGCTGCCCGCCTGTGGTCCCTTTCGGAAAGACCGCTTTGGCAAGCGCGATATGGCCCTGCAAAACCTGTGTATAGCGCTTGATCATTTCCGCCGTGGGTTCGCCCACCGCCATGGTGCGCGTCACATCGGTGGTGCCATCGCGATATTGCCCGCCGCTATCGACCAGATAGAGCGTGCCGGTTTCGATTTTGCGATTGGTTTCTTCGTTCACGCTATAATGGCACAATGCGCCATTGGGGCCAGCGCCAGAAATAGTCCGGAAAGACAGGTCCATCAGCTTGTCCGACTGCCCGCGAAATTCAGCAAGCTTGGCCGCCACGGATAGTTCATCATGACCGCCCTTGGGCGCTTCCTGCGAAAACCAGTGGAGAAATTGGCTCAGCGCCGCGCCGTCACGGGCTTGGGCCGCCTTATGGCCATTGACTTCGGTTTCATTCTTGATCGCTTTGGCGAGGATCGTTGGGTCGCGTTTCTTGACGATTTGCGCGCCCGCGCCTTCCAGCTGTCCGAATATCGCTGCTACGGACCGTTCGGGATCAACGCCGACTTTCTGACCTTTATATCCCGCCAGCGCATCAGGAAATTCGCTATAATCCCGCAACGCGACAGCATTGCCCAAATGCACGCGCACATCATCAGTCAGTTTTTCCGGCGCTACAAATAATTCTGCATTGCCGTCTGCTTTGACAATCGCATAGCCGCGCGGAACCGGGGTATTGGAAATATCCTTGCCCCGAATGTTAAACGCCCAAGCAACAGAATCGAGCGCGGCTATGACGGTTGCATCGAGACCCTCGTCTTTCAACCATGCAGCAATATCGGCGCGCTTGTCGCTTGCGCTTTTGCCGGCAAATTCGTCCGGCTGCACATCAAGCTTTGCCAATGACGGCTCTGGCTGGTCGTCCCAAACCGCATCAATGGGATTATTTTTCACCGCAACCAGTTTGGCGCCATTTTTCGCTAGCTTCGCTGCCGCTGATTTCGCCCAATCCTGCGTATGCAGCCACGCGTCATAACCGATGGACGATGCTTCAGGCGCATTCTCACCCAACCATTCGATCAGGCTTTTGTCAGCCGTACCGACATATTCATATAATTTGCCGTCCACCTGATCGCGCACTTGGATCGTGTAGCGCCCGTCGACGAAAATCGCGGCTTTGTCCTTCAACACAACCGCTGATCCGGCTGATCCACCAAAACCCGTAAGCCACGCGAGACGTTGGGCATAGTCACCCACATATTCGCTCATATGCTCGTCACATATCGGCACGACAAAGCCATCCAGACTGTCTTTTGTCATTTGCTCGCGCAAAGCGGCGAGCCTTGCTTCATAGGTGGACATCAACATGGACTGCGAAACTCCTTGAATTAGCGGTTTCACAAACACATAGGTGTTTCAGACCATTTCCGCCACCAATTTCACAGATATGAGGCGTTATGAAACAGATATTTTTACCGCTGATACTGGCCCTCAATCTGGCCACGACACCCGTTTTTGCTGAATCCAAAACAGAAGAGACCATGACAAAAAAACTCGAAAATCCACCCGTCGCGGAGCAGCGGCCCTATAGTTACGAACGCCATGGCTATACGGTCAGCGATCCCTATCATTGGCTCAAGGACCAAAGCTATCCCAAGGTCGATGACGAGGATGTGCTGGATTATCTGAAAGCGGAAAACCAGTGGTTCGAACAGAATATGGCCGGACAAAAGGCGCTGACCGACACGCTGTTTAAAGAGATGAAGGCTCGGATCAAGGAGGATGAAAGCTCGGTCCCGCAAAAAGATGGTGACTGGATCTATTGGGCAAAATTTGAAGAGGGCATGCAATATAAGCAGCATTACCGGAAATCTGTTGCCGGCGGCGCAGATGTTCTGATGATCGACGAAAATGAGCTGGCCAAGGATAAGGAATATTTCCGGCTGGGCGCGATGTCGGTTTCTCCGGACGGAAAGTTATTAGCCTTTTCGGTGGATGATAATGGCTCGGAACGGTTTGAAGCGCGTATCAAAAATCTCGAAACCGGTGAAATGCTGCCGGACGTCATTCCCGGCACGCTCTCCAGTCTGGTCTGGTCAGCGGATTCGAAAAACCTGCTGTACGGCTTGGCTAATGAAAACTGGCGCACCGACAATGCGCGCCTGCATGTGATTGGCAGCGACCCCAAAGACGATATCGAGCTGTATAAAGAAAATCAGGATGGTTTCACCGTCGGCATTGGCCTGACCCATTCGGAAAAATTTATCGTCATTGCAACCGGTGACAATGAAACCAGCGAAGTGCGTCTGGTGCCAACTGACAATCCGACAGCCGACCCCCTGTTGATATCACCCCGCAAAAAGGGCCGCGAATATTCGGTGGAGGAGCATGATGGGAAACTCTATATCCTCACCAATGATGATCATGTGAATTTCCGTCTGGCCACAGCATCATTAGACCGGCCAGGCCAGTGGACAACGCTCCTTGCCGGATCAGACGAATTTTACCTGACCGACATGACGCCGTTCAAAAATTTCTACGTTACAGAAGGACGCGAAAACGGCCTCGACCAGATAGATATCTGGTCCTACGACAGCGCCATCAAGGACCGCATAAAATTTCCGGAGGCGAGCTATAATGCGGGCCTCGACGACAATCCGGAATATGACGTGACCAAATTGCGGCTTTCTTATGAATCCATGATCACGCCCGATACGGTTTATGACTTTACGGTCGCTAACGGCATTTTGGAAACATTGAAGGTTCAAGAGATTCCATCAGGCTATGACGCTGAAGAATATACGACCGAGCGGTTGAGCATAAAGGCACGCGATGGCACGATGGTTCCGGTGTCCCTCGTTTATAAGAACGGCACCAAGCTGGACGGCAGCGCGCCGCTCCACCTTTATGCTTATGGCGCTTATGGCTATGCCGTCCCGCCGAGCTTTTCGACCACGCGGCTGTCGCTGGTCGATCGCGGCTTTGTTTACGCCATCGCCCATATTCGCGGCGGCGACGATCTAGGTCGTAACTGGTATCTGCAGGGCAAGCTGATGCAGCGCACCAACACATTTAACGACTTTGTCGATGTCGCCAAGGGTCTCGCCGACAAAGGCTATACCGCCAAGGGCCGGATCAGCGCGTCTGGCGGCTCGGCTGGCGGAGAATTAATGGGCGCTATCGTCAATAGTGATCCCGGTCTATGGGGCGCGATTGTCGCGCATGTGCCCTTTGTCGATGTGCTCAACACGATGCAGGATGAAAGCCTGCCGCTCACCCCGGGTGAATGGCCGGAATGGGGCAATCCGATTACCGACAAAGCGGCCTTTGAATATATCCGCAGCTATTCGCCTTATGATCAGGTCAGCGCGCAAAATTATCCGCCCATGCTGATCACCGGCGGTCTCAACGACCCGCGGGTGACCTATTGGGAGCCAGCCAAATGGGCCGCCAAGCTTCGCGCAACCAAGACCGATAACAATGTCCTGCTGCTCAAAACCAATATGGGCGCCGGCCATGGCGGCAAGTCGGGCCGCTGGAATCGGATCGAAGAAACCGCAGAAGAATTTGCGTTTATATTGTGGCAAATGGGCGTGACAGACTCGACAAAATGAGCGAATATTTCCTTGAGATTGTAGCGCAGCCCGAGGATATTGATGAACTCGGCCATGTTAATAATGCTGTCTGGGTGCGCTGGATTCAGGAACTCGCGACCGCCCATTGGCAAACCATAGCGCCGCAAGAATATCTCGAACGCTATATCTGGGTCGTGACCCGGCATGAAATTGACTATCGCGGCAATGTGGTTGCTGGCGAGACTGTGACCGGCAAGACCTGGATTTCCGAACCGCCCAAAGGGGCACGCTTCTGGCGCAATGTCAGCTTCGCCGGCGCTGATGGCAAATTAAAAGTGTCAGCCAAGACCAATTGGGCGATTATTGATCAGACCAGCGGGCGGCCGGTTCGCGTTCCCCAAGAACTGGCAGCCTTATTCCTCTCAGAAGCGTGAAGATCAGGGCGCCGGTATCGGCGTCACCGGAGCCAGTGGAGAAGGCTGATCCACACGCTCACCTTCCGCCGTACGCAATTGCTGCGGCTCCAATATCGCGGCTGTTTCAATAACATCCAAGGCCCGGCGTGCTTCATTGTAACGCCGCGCTTTTTCCATCCATTGATTTGTCAAATCATCGGCATTGTCGCTGCCCGGCAATTTATCAATTTCTGCAATAGCAGCATCGACATTGCCATTTTCTACGTAGCGCTTGGCACGAATCAGACGTTGCTGCGGCACAGGGGACGGTGTTCCGTCGCGACGAATCACAAATAGCTCCGACATTTCACGCTTCAAGTCGGCCCAGAAACCTGCGCCGGTTGATCCGCTGGTCAGAGAGGGACCGATATCATCGAGTCCGGTAGACAATTCTTCGAGAGTCACGGGCTCTCGCGAGGCGTTCACAATCGTCGTCACCGCCTTGGGCTGCGCATCGCCAAAACGCAGCCGCAACTGCGATTCGATATAACCCAGAGGCGATCCCCGGTCCAAAGCCCGTCTTGCAGCAAAAGCGATCAGCAACCCTTCTGCCCGCGCGGCATTGCCCGACGCGGCTTGCGCCTGAACATTGATCCGCGACAACCGATCCTCAAGATCTGCGACCCGTACCGCCAAGGCGCGTTCTTTATCGGGCGTCAGCGCCGGGATTTCTGTTGGCACGGGGTTGACTGGTGGCGGAGGAAGAACGGTTCCATCAGCATCTATCCGATTCGCCAAGGCTGTTGCAGGATCCGTTACTGCGGCGGGTTGCCCCGATCCACTATTTGCGGTTGCAATTGCAGTTTCATCGGAGCTTTCAAACGGATTATAGCGCGAGAATACCCAGCCGGTAAGAATCGCGCCACCGACAAAGGCGACAACCATCAACACCAGAACATTGCGGGTCAAATTACTTTTCCCGCCGCTTGGCGCGATTTTTTCATAGTCCCGGCTCATTCAACTTCCCTAAATGCTGCTGTTGGGCCCTGCGCCCATCCCGCTATCTCTAATCCAGACATAGTCGCCCTGCCAAAGACAGTAAAGCATCGTCACTTGGCTGCTCCGCTGCTGCAATATTTTTCCATCCGCTACCAGCGGCTTGAGCAATATTGGGGGACAGGGCCGCGACATGGTTGATGGCACGATTGAGACCAAGGCGATCCATTTCGGCTGCCAGTATTTTCGCGGCTCTGACGGAATAGAGCAAAATGACATGTCCTTGCTCCAGCGCAGCGCGTGCCTTTTCTCCTAGCGGCAAAGCCGATGCCTGATAGACTTGAAAGAGCGAGATTTCTTGGCCCGAGGGATTTGTCTTTACATGGTCTTTGCCCGTTAGGCGCAAGATGCGCGGATATCGCCCCGGGGCCAGCGATTGGAGCAAATTTTCTGCGCCACCATTCCCGGTTTCAACCACCTTGAAACCTGCCCGCCGCGCGGCCGTAGCCGTGGCATCACCAACCGCTAACACAGGTAATTTCTGATATTTTTCCAGGGTGCTGCCACCATATTTGACAGCGTTCGCGCTGGTCAGCATCACAGCATCAAATTGTGAGGCAACCGGCGCTGCCCACGCCATTGGTTCCACGGCAAATAGTGGATCGATAATAGTCGACAAGCCCAATTTTTCAGCTTTTTCTGCTGTTTCAAGAGCACCATCGGCTGGCCGTAAAATAACCAGCGACTTATTCATCTGCCAAATACTGCCTTTAATTCTGCGCTGGCCTGCCCCAATAATTTGCGGGCAAGCCTTGTTGGTCCCGATACGTCTCCGGCCTCAAATTCCGAAGTTCCGCTTATGCATTGGCTGCCATCTGGTAGCAAAATTTCCGCGCGCAGATAAATTGTCAGCCCTTCCATATTCGCATGGGCCGCTACCGGACTGTGACAATCGGCCGTCAATTCTTTCAAAAAAATCCGTTCCGCCGTCACCGCGCGCGACGTTTTCGAGCAGGATATTTCCCGCAACAACCGCCGCATATGATTGGAGTCCGTCAATGTTTCAATGCCGACCGCGCCCTGCGCCGGGGCCGGCAACATGACGTCTTGTGGTATTTGGGTGCCGATATCGTCCATGCCGAGACGGTCGAGGCCCGCAGCGGCCAACAGGGTCGCGGCATATTCGCCATCAGCAATTTTCTGCAGCCGCGTCTGAACATTGCCGCGAATAAGCCGGATATCAAGATCGCTGCGCTGCCGCAGCAATTGGGCCTTGCGCCGCGGTGATGCGGTGCCGACAATCGCGCCCTCTGGCAGATCATCTATGGAATCCGCCCCAACCAGCCGATCATGCGTGTCGGCGCGCGCCATTATCGCGGCAATGGTAAACGCATCGGGCCGCACGGTTTCAACATCTTTCATGCTGTGCACCGCGCAATCAATATCGCCTTCAAACAGCGCGCGATCGAGCTCTTTGGTCCACAGCGCTTTACCACCAACCTCGGCCAATGCGCGATCCTGTATCTTGTCGCCCGTTGCAATCATCGGCACCAGTTCAACCTGATCGGGCCGCCAGCCGTGGGCTGATAATATGGCACTGGCCGCCATCTCTGCTTGTACCATCGCTAAAGGAGATTGGCGCGTGCCGATGCGCAAAGGCCGATCAACACCTGCCAATATTTTTCGTTCGATGTCGCTATTGCCTGTCATAGTCCTTGTCCTAATCCTGCCATGGCTTAAGTAAATAGAGATATGAGTATAATTTTAGGCATTGAATCCAGCTGCGATGAAACAGCGGCAGCACTGGTCACATCTGACCGCGAGATACTGGCCCATAAATTGGCCGGACAAGAAGCCGCGCACGCTCCGTTTGGTGGCGTCGTCCCTGAAATTGCTGCCCGGGCTCACGCCGAAATTATAACACCGCTGATTGAAGCGGCGCTCACCGAAGCCGATCTGCTACTGGATCAAGTCGATGCGATTGCAGCCACCGCTGGCCCGGGACTCATCGGCGGTGTGATGGTCGGGCTCGTGACCGGCAAGGCGCTGGCCATGGCGGCGGACAAACCGTTGGTTGCGGTCAATCATCTGGAAGGCCATGCCTTGTCCCCACGTCTGGCCAATCCGGATCTAAGCTTTCCTTATTTGCTATTGCTGGTTTCCGGCGGCCATTGCCAGATATTGCGGGTAGAAGGCGTCGGCCAATATCGCCGCCTCGCCACAACCATTGATGATGCGGCCGGAGAGGCGTTTGACAAAACTGCGAAAATATTGGGTCTCGGCTATCCCGGCGGCCCAAAAGTCGAAACATTGGCCAAAACCGGCAATGCTGCAGCCGTCCCGTTGCCGCGTCCTCTCAAAGGATCAAAGGAACCGCATTTCTCGTTTGCAGGCCTCAAAAGTGCAGTTGTCAGAGCCCATCAAAGCGGCGCGCACAAGCCCGAAGATATCGCCGCTTCCTTCCAACAGGCGACGGTCGATTGCCTGAAAGACCGGCTGGAAAAAGCGCTCCATGACCATGGCGCTGCGCCACATCTGGTGGTCGCTGGCGGTGTCGCGGCCAACGGTCCGATCCGCGCCATGCTGGAACAACTTGCCAGCGACTATGATATGCAATTTACCGCGCCGCCGCTTTGGCTATGCACCGACAATGCGGCGATGATCGCCTGGGCAGGCGCTGAACGCCTTGCCGCTGGCTTGACAGATTCGCTAGATTTTGTCGCCCGGCCACGCTGGCCACTCGACCCAACCGCCGAAAAAGCGCGCGGGGCGGGTGTGAAGGCATGAGCGGTAAACCATCGACAATGGGCGTTATCGGCGCCGGCGCATGGGGAACCGCGATCGCACAGATACTGTCAGAGGGGCAGGACGAATTGCTGCTGTGGGCGCGCGAAACGGATGTCGTGGAACAAATTAACGACACCCACGAGAATAAGGCCTTTCTGCCCGGCCATCCGCTGCGGAAAAATATTCGCGCAACCCGCGACATGGATGAACTAGCAGCCTGCGAGGCTTTGCTGATCGTTACCCCGGCCCAGCATCTGCGCACCAGTTTACAGGCTTTACCCGACAGCAATGCGGCGCTGATCCTCTGCAGCAAAGGCATTGAAGAAGCGACACAACAATTGATGAGCGAGGTTGTTCAGGACATGCGGCCTGATAACCCGCTGGCAGTCCTCTCCGGGCCAACATTTGCTCATGAAGTTGCTCAAGGCTTGCCAACCGCCCTAACGCTCGCTTGCGACAGTGAAGAGCTGTGGGACAGGCTCAATCCTTTAATCTCCAAACCCTCTTTCCGGCCCTATTACTCGGATGATATTGCCGGAGCCGAAATCGGTGGCGCGGTGAAAAATGTCCTCGCTATCGGCTGCGGTGTTGTTGAGGGGGCCGGCCTCGGCCAAAATGCCCGCGCGTCGATTATTAGCCGCGGATTTGCAGAAATGTTGCGCTATGGCGCAGCACGCGGAGCCAGAGCGGAGACATTATCCGGCCTATGCGGTTTAGGCGATCTGGTGCTGACATGTTCATCCACCAGTTCCCGCAACTTCTCGTTGGGCAAAGGATTGGGGGAGGGCCAATCCGCCAAAACCCTGCTGACCAATCGCGCGACAGTGGCAGAAGGCGCGGCGACAGCGCCAGTATTGCAGCGCGACGCGAAAGCGCGGGGCATCGAGATGCCAATTGTCGACGCCGTTTGTGCGCTGCTGGCCGGACAGATCGATTCCCACGCGATTGTCGCACAGCTCATGGGTCGCCCCTTGGTGTCCGAGCGGCGTTAGCACAAAAGATGACAAGGCGGATCGAGTGGGGTAAAGCCGGTTGTTTCGATTTACTCCCCCATTTATGAATTGCTTTACCAGCCGGAGATATTTTTTTGACCAGCCCGGAATCTTCAGGCTCATCATCTGGCCCGCTGCCCGAAAAAGTTACGGGGCCCGATGACAAGACGGCTGCGGGAGGAGCAGATCAAGAAGACGGCAAGGAAGATCTCGCTGCTTTGGCAAAAGGCGGCCGGACAAATGTTTTTGGATTTCTGCTGAGGCTGGCGGCACGTCTGCCATTTTTATTTGTTGCCGGGCGCATCTATGGCGCAGAAGCGCTGGGGCGTTTTGCCTATGCGATATTGATTGTAGAATTTGCGGCGCAACTCGCGACACTCGGCCTGAAACGGGGACTGGCAGAACAGCTCAGCCGCACCGAACGGCCACATGTGCATGTCGTCTGGGATGGCTTGCTCGTCAGCCTCTTTGCCTCAATGCTGGGCGCGGTGCTGTTGATATTGGTTCCGCAAATCATGTTTCCAAACAGCGAAATAAACGGTCTTGACCGATTTCTGCCACTGGTGATTTTCGCCATTGCCGGGTCTGATATAGCGCTTGCGGCGCTGGCCTATCGCTATGATATCGCCTCGACCGTGCGGGCCCGGTCGGTCGTTGAACCGTGGACAATCAGTATCGCCGCCTTCCTGTTTTCTTACTATTCGCTGCGGGATGGATTGATCCTTTCTTATGTTGTTTCCATGATTGCCGCGTTGATTGCATCGCTATGGCCGTTGCTAAAAAGCTATGGCCTGCCATGGGGCTGGCGTCCCAAACCTCTCGCCCTGGCCAAGCTGGCACGGCACAATATGCCATTGGCGGCGGCTGATGCTGCAGAATGGGGATCGCGGCGGCTGGACCTTGCTATTCTCGGCCTGTTTGCTTCGCCTGCTATCGTCGGCGTTTATTATATCGCCCAGCAGGTCGCGAGCCTGCCGCAAAAATTAAAAACCAGTTTCGATCCGATATTGGGTCCGGTCATTACCCGTAACCTCGAAGCGGGTAATATGAAGGCAATTGCCAATCAAGTCAGCCAAGTCGGCTTCTGGATCATCGCAGCGCAAGCTGGCATCGCTCTGGCTTTGGCAATTCCTGGAGAAGCCGTGATGGGGTTGGTGGGACCCAATTTTGTTGGCGGTACCGGCGCGCTGGCGTTTCTTTTGGCGGCTGAAGCTGTGGCCGCCACCGCGGTGGTGAGCGAAGCAGCATTGGTCTATATTGCGCGACATCGCAATCTGCTTATTTCATTGTCGATGCTGCTTTTACAGGCCGCGCTCAGCGTTACCTTCATCCAGATTTGCATGCGCATGGGCTGGCCGCCTCTGTTCCAAGCTGCTGCCGTGGCAGCCGCGTTGATGGTCGCGTTGGCCTATGCTTCCGTCGTCAAAGCTGTTTTTCTGTCCAAATTGCTGAAAGCACCCGTCAATGGCTGGCGCTGGTCGCTGATCATGGCCGTCTTAGTGGCGACCGCCATCGGTTATCTCGCGACCTATTTGCCAGAATGGGCAGAGCTGATCATCGGCATCCCGATGATATTGGGCAGCTATGCCTGGGTCATCTGGAAATGGGGCTTTGGACCGGAAGATCGCAAATTGTTCAAGATGAAGAGTTAAGCGGTTAATCGGCCTGCCGGTTTAACCCAAACGCTGCTTCACCAACGCCCGTAAATCCGCTTCCGGCCGCGCGCCATAGTGCGAAATGACCTCGGCAGCGGCAATTGCACCGATGGTCAGGCAATCTTCCATGGACCGTTCTTCAATATAGCCGCTGAGGAAACCGGCGGCGAACAAATCACCCGCACCGGTTGTATCGACAATTTTTTCGACCGGCTCTGCGCCCACCGCATAAGTCTTCATGCCCCGTACAGCGATGGCGCCCTGTTCGCTGCGCGTCACGACCAATGTTTCAACCTGCGCTGCGGTTTGGGCTACAGCTGCATCAAAATTGTCGGTTTCACATAGTGATTTTATTTCCGCTTCATTGGCGAATAATATGTCGATCATGCCATCTTTGATCAGCCGGGCAAAATCATCACGATGACGCTCGATGCAAAAACCGTCCGACAAGGTGAAGGCGACCTTGCGATCATTATTGCGCGCAATATCGATCGCCAGGGCCATCGCCGCTTTAGGCTCTTCGGCATCCCATAAATAGCCCTCAAGATAGAGGATAGCGCCGCTGGCAATCAGGCCGGCATCGACAGATGCGGGTGGCAAAAACTGCGAGGCGCCCAAAAATGTGTTCATCGTCCGTTGGGCATCCGGCGTCACCAGAATGAGGCAGCGTGCGGTCGGCGGCTCTTTGCCGAGCGGCGGGACATCAAAATCAATACCGGTGGCGCGGATATCATGGGTGAATACTTCCCCCAGCTGATCATCTGCAACCTGAGCAATCAAGGCGCATTGGCGACCGAGGGTCGACGCGCCAGCCAGCGTGTTGGACCCGGATCCGCCACTAATTTCGCGCGCGACGCCCATATCCCGATAGAGCTGCTGCGCCCGTTCGGCGTCGATCAGCGTCATCGCGCCCTTGTTGAGCTGTTCTTCTTCCAGAAACGCATCGTCTGCCTGCGCGATCACATCAACAATGGCATTACCAACAGCAACAATATCGTAGCGGGCTTCGGTGGTCATAAAGAAATCCTTATATGGAAAGCGTCTATGCGCTGTCCGTTAAGGGTAAGGCGCAGCCGGTTCAAGTAGAATTGACCCGCGCTACGATTTCGTGACATGGGTCAGACATGATTGATGCTTTTCTTTTATCCCTAGGGCAGCTTTCCGACCGGCGCATATTATCGCTACTTTTGAAAGTATTTCTGATTTCGCTTTTGCTATTGTCGGTTTTTGGCATGGGCGCCTATTTTCTGTTGTCTTGGCTCTTGTCTCTGACCGCTTTGCAAGATGGTGGATTGGCGGCCGCGGCAGCAGCAGCCATTATCACCATACTGACCGCCGTTTTTCTGTTTCGTGTCATTGCGATATTCGTGCTCAATATTTTCTCGGACGATATTGTCGATGCTGTGGAGGCGCGCCATTATCCGAGCCGTGCAGAGCGCGCCAAACCGCCGGGCTATATTCTTGGGTTAAAAATGGGCTTGGCATCGGTCGGTCGTGCCATTGGCTATAACCTATTGGCAGCGCCCCTGTATATCCTGCTGTTGATCACAGGTATTGGCGCGCCGATTGCCTTTTTCGGGGTCAATGCGATCCTAATCGGTCGCGATCTGCAAGATATGGTGGCAGCCCGCCACGTGGATATTGCCGCGAATATGAGCGACGATTGGCAGCTCAGCAAACTGACCCGTTTTGGCCTCGGCCTGACCACTGCGCTGTTGCTTGCCATCCCGTTTGTCAATTTTCTTGCGCCGGTTTTAGGAGCCGCTATGGCTACGCATCTGGTTCACAAGAAACGTGAAATTGGTCTGGAAGAAAGCAACTGACATGATCCGCAAGCCCATCATTCTATCCGCGCTGCCGGCGCTTGCCGCCTGTGCGTCTTCCGTCGCCGTGAATACGCCAGCCCTGCCGACCGCCGCGGCCTCGCCGCTTAACAATGTGCAAGGGCTAGAGCTGGTGATGGGCAAAACCGCCAGTCAGCTAAAGCGGCTATTCGGCAATCCGCAGGCCGATGTCGCGGAACCGCCCGCGCGAAAACTGCAATTTTCAAGCGGTGCGTGTGTGCTCGACGCTTATCTCTATCCCAGGCAAGGTGGCGGTGAAGGCCGCGTCACACATATCGATACCCGCCGCAGCGATGGCGCAGAAGTCGACCGGGTGTCCTGCGTTAACGCGCTTCGGGTGCGTTAGATCCCGCTGACCGCCACTCGGACAGCACATCTGCATCTTTTTCCAGCGATAACCGCATGTTTTTTTCTTGATCGCAGCGCTCGGGATGAAGCTGCGATAGGGCCCAGATTGCCGATCCGCGCACCACAGCATCCTCATCATCCAGCAAGGCCGTCACTGCGGGAACCAAAGCGGCATCCCCGCTATTGCCCGCCGCGATAAGGCTGTTACGCACCATGCGGTTGCGACCAGATCGCTTAATCGGTGACCCGGAAAATATTTTCCGAAAACTGGCATCATCCATATCGAGCAAATCCGCCAAGGCTGGGGCTGCCAGTTCGGCCCGGGGCAAAAAAGCCTTGTTCGCTGCGGCCGCTTCAGCAAATTTATTCCATGGGCAGACCGCCAGACAATCATCACAGCCATAGATATGATTGCCTATCGCCTTGCGATATTGACGCGGGATCGGACCTTTGGATTCAATCGTCAGATAAGAAATGCAGGCTTTGGCATCCAGCCGATAGGGCTCCGGAAACGCGTTGGTGGGGCAAATATCCTGACAGGCAGAACAACTGCCACAGCGGTCCGTGCCACCAGCCGATGGCTCCATTTCCAAACTTGTATAAATCGCACCCAAAAACAGCCAACTGCCGTGGTCCTGACTAACCAGATTGGTATGCTTGCCCTGCCAGCCCAGACCGGCCGCTTCGGCAAGCGGTTTTTCCATCACCGGGGCGGTGTCGACGAACACCTTGACCTGACAATCGGCATTTTCCACGAGCCAGCGCGCCGTGCGTTTCAGCGCGCGTTTCACCACATCATGATAATCCTTGCCCTGCGCGTAAACCGATATCCGTCCATGATCGGGTATTTTTTCAAGCGCAAACGGGTCACGCTCGGGTGCGTAGCTCATACCCAGCATGATCACCGAGCGCACATCGGGCCACAAGACTTGCGGGCTCGCCCGCTCATCGGCCCGGCTTTCCATCCAGATCATATCGCCATGTTGGCCGCCCGCAAGCCAGTCGTGCAACCGCTGGGCTGTGGCTGGCGCCAAAGCCGCAGGCGCAAGGCCAAAAGCGGCGAAGCCCTGTTCCCGCGCCATTTTTTCAAGGCTTTCGGTTAATCTTAACTTGTCATAAGCCATAGGAGGCCACTATCACGCACCGCGTCCCATTAGGAAAGCCGTAAATGACTTCCAGCGCACAAGAAAATAACACCGCCAACGCCATCGAAGCCCGCAAAATCGTCAAAAGATTTGATGGTGATATTGCTGTTGATGGCATCGACCTGACCATTAAGAAGGGCAGTATTTTCGGGATATTGGGACCCAATGGCGCTGGTAAAACCACGACGTTGCGGATGCTGCTCGGGATTATCGATCCCGATGAAGGCGAGCGATTCCTGCTAGGGTCTTCCGATCCGATCAGCAAATCCCATCAAGTCGGCTATTTGCCCGAAGAACGCGGTCTCTATCAATCCATGAAAGCCTTTGATGCGATTGCTTTCATGGGGGCGCTGCGCGGATTGCCGCTGGCGGAGGGCCGCAAACGGGGCCGCCAGATGATGGAAGATCATGGCTTGGGCGATGCTGCCGATAAACAAATCCGGCAATTGTCCAAAGGCATGGCACAAACCGTGCAGCTACTGGGCACTATTGTCCATGGGCCTGACCTGATCATCCTCGATGAGCCATTTTCGGGCCTGGATGCGCTTAATCAAGGCAAGCTGGAACGTCTGATCCGTGGGCAGGCCGACAAAGGCGTCACGGTTATTTTTTCCACCCATGTCATCGCCCATGCCGAACGGCTCTGCGAAGACATTGCGATTGTCGCCAATGGCAAAATTCCCTTTACCGGCAAAGTGTCCACCGCCCGCGACCGGTTGCGTCCGCAAGTGCATCTGGAGACCCATAATCTTGATGGCCCCTGGCGCTCTGCTATACCTGACGATTGTGAACCCTTAGGCCATAACTGGCATTTTACGCTGCCGGAAAGCGGTGTCGAACCATTGCTGCGCGCGTTGATCGAGGGCAATGCCGGTATTCAATCGCTGTCAATTGAACGCCCCGGCCTGCATGATGCTTTTGTGCATATTGCCGGCGAAGCGGTTGCCAAAAAAATGGAAGAAGACCTCGCCAAAGATGCCGGATTGCAGGGAGAAGCCGCATGATTGAGACCATCAGAGCCGCTTTTGTCATCGCGCGCCGCGACTTTACCGCGATCATCTTTTCCAAATCCTTTTTCTTCTTTCTGCTCGGCCCGCTGTTCCCGCTTATCATCGGCATCGCCGCTGGGGGACTGGGGCAACAGGTGCGACAGGATATTGACCGGCCGGTTATTGGCGTAGCGCTTGAAGAAACCCAATCGGCCAAGCTTGTTGACGCACGGGCCGCACTGGCCAAAAATCTCGGCAATGGAAGTTTCCCGGAATTATTGCTGCTGCCAGATGTCAGTCCAACAGACCCCAATATCAAAACGAAGCTGGATACGTCGTCCACACCGCTGACCGCTATCATTTCCGGTTCGCTCGAGGCCCCCTTGCTGACCGGGTCGCAGGCAGACGTCAAACGATGGAGCGGCAGAGTGGCGCTTCTTTCCGAGACAGCCCTTTCAGGGTCCAACCCCGTTACCGTGAAAACCGATTTTGTCGCCACAACCGGCAGCTCCAAGAAAAGAACACAAATCGCAACAGCGCAGGGCGGTCAAATCATATTAATCCTGCTGACTATGATCCTTGCAGGCATGGTCTTGTCCAATTTGGTCGAAGAAAAGACCAATAAGATTATCGAAATTCTCGCTGCTGCAATTCCGATGGATGCCATTTTTCTCGGCAAGCTCTTTGCGATGCTGGGAATGGCTTTGGTCGGCATTACAGTTTGGTCAACGCTGGGGCTGATTGGTGTTTCGGTTGTCAGCTCGGGTATGCCCAATCTGCCAGCGCCGGCAGTCGGCTGGCCGTTATTTTGTGTCTTGATGGTGCTCTATTTTTCGATGGCCTATTTGCTGTTGGGCTCCCTATTTCTTGGCATTGGAGCCATGGCCACAACCGTTCGCGAAGTGCAGACGCTTTCCATGCCGGTTACCATGGGCCAGCTATTGGTGTTCTTCCTGGCCGCCTTTACGGTCACAAAATTGGGCGAGCCGATTGAATGGTTTGCGGTTGTCTTCCCGTTCAGCTCTCCCTTTGCAATGATCGCGCGCGCCGCCCAGATGGACAATATCTGGCAGCATGGCCTCGCGCTGATTTGGCAAGCTCTGTTCACGCTGATTATCATCCGTTTCAGTGTGATGCTGTTCCGCCGCAACGTGATGAAGTCGGGCAATAGCGCCCGCAAGAAAAGTCTCTTGGCGCGCATGCGCGGCTAAGATTTCGGCAAAAAAATCTCTTGGCTTTGTAGCGATTTGACGGAATCCCGTTGACATTGCTGTCAATAAAGGCAGACTAAACGGGTTTTGAAACGCAACCGATTGCTGAAGAAAGCAACGGCAGGAGAGAATCATGGCCTCAAGTCCCGTCCTAGACGCATCGACCCTCACCACTTCCCCGACCGCAGCGGATGCGCTGGAAGACTGGTATAAAGCCAATCCCCCGGTATCGGACGCCAATGCCAATCCACGAGATGTCAGCCGCGCAGACCTCTACAGCAAGGATTTGTGGCGTGCGCCTTTTGCCGAGATGCGGGCCAATGCGCCGATTAACAAAGTCGAGGATTCGGCTTATGGCGCCTATTGGAATATCTGCGATCACAAGACGATCCAGCATATTGAAGCGCTTCCTGAACTCTATTCGTCCGATGTCGAGGTTGGCGGCATTACCATTGCCGACAATCGCATGGATTCGGATTTTCAATTGCCGATGTTTATCGCCATGGACCGCCCCAAACATACCGGGCAACGCCGCACCGTAGCTCCGGCTTTCACGCCCACCGAAATGAAACGGATGGAAGAAGAGATTCGGCACCGGACGGCGGAAGTTCTGGATAGCCTGCCATGGGACAAAGAGTTTGACTGGGTCGACAAGGTGTCAATTGAACTCACCACGGGCATGCTCGCCATTCTTTTTGGCTTCCCTTGGGAAGATCGCCGCTTGCTTACCTATTGGTCGGACTGGGCCGGTGATGTCGAACTTTCTCTGGCACCGGAACTGGATGAACAGCGCCAGAAAATTCTTTTTGAGATGGGTGCCTATTTCCAAAATCTCTGGAACGAACGGGTGAATGCGGAACCGACCCCAGATCTAATATCCATGATGATCCATAGCGAAGCCATGAAAGACATGGATCAGATGGAATTTATGGGCAATTTGGTGCTGCTCATTGTTGGCGGCAATGACACCACCCGCAACACCATGTCTGGCCTCGCTTACGGCCTCGACCAATTTCCTGACCAGCGTCAGAAGCTGCAGGAAAATGAAGAGCTGATCCCCAACGCTGTGCAAGAAATTATCCGTTGGCAGACGCCGCTGGCACATATGCGGCGTACGGCGACTGATGACGCGGATCTATTTGGTCATGAGATTAAGAAAGGCGATAAGCTGATCATGTGGTATATCTCGGCTAATCGGGATGAAAATGTGTTTCCGGATGCCGACAAACTGATCGTTGATCGTGAAAATGCACGACGCCATCTGGCCTTTGGCTATGGTATTCACCGCTGCGTTGGCGCCCGGCTTGCCGAGTTACAGATACGCATCTTGCTCGAAGAAATGGCCAAGCGGCGGATGCAGGTCAATCTGACCGGCGAAATGAAGCGTGTTCACGCCTGCTTCGTTCATGGTTTCCGGAAGATGCAGGTTAAGCTGTCCAAATACTAAGCCCTTGTTCAGGCAGAATATTGTAACCATCTTTGCATAAGAACCGAATAGCGAGTGAACAGCAAAGAAAGACGGGACATGACAGGCCTTAGCAGACGCAAACTCATCACCACCGGATTAGTTGGTGCCGGGGCTTATGGTGTCGCCAGCTTTACCGGCATTTTCGGCGGCAGCGCGGTTGCCAAATCTGGTCAAAAGTTCAAGATTACGCGGACGCCGGAAGAATGGAAAAAGCGCCTTGGCTCCGCGCGCTACCGAATATTGCGCCAAGCCGGGACCGAACGCGCCTTTAGCAGTCCGCTCGATAACGAAAAACGCCAAGGGATATTCGCTTGTGCCGGATGCAATCTTGGACTCTATTCATCAAAGACGAAATTTGACAGCCGTACCGGTTGGCCAAGCTTTTGGGCACCGATCAAGGGCAGAGTGGGTACAGCGACAGACTATAAAATCGGTTATCCACGCACCGAAGTACATTGCAGCCGCTGTGGCGGGCATCTTGGGCATATCTTCAGCGATGGCCCCAAGCCAACCGGCAAACGCCATTGTATCAACGGGCTTGCGCTAAAATTCATACCGTCTTGATAGCTATTGCCTAGCCGCCTGCTTCTGGCGCTTCGACCTGTTGCCAGAATTCCAGCTTGATCCCATCACAATCGAGGATCCAGGCAAATTTGCCATAGCCCTCGTCGACTTGGCCGAGAATCTCTAAACCTTTTTCCTGTAGCATTTTGACATAAGCATCCAGATCATCGACCCGCAGATTGATCATGAATTTGGCATCACTGGGAGCCAGATAATCACTGTCCGGTGAGAAATGACTGATCAGGCTATAGGGGTTGTCGCCTTTTTCGTCAGACCAGCTCAGCATCGGGCCATATTCTCCGTCTAATCCCAGAAAATCCTTATACCATTGCCGTGTCGCCGCGGGATCTTTCACAATGTGAAAGACACCACCTAAGCCGGTTATCCCTGCCATTTTCTTCTCCATGGTTTTCGTCCCGTGACAATGGAAAACTATATCGGATTTTACAATCCGTTACCCCTATCTTTTCGGCTAACGGCCCAGACTAACAGTCGACTGTCCCGTATATGGACAGTTTTCAGCCATGGCGGTGATTCGCCTTTGGATAGTTTTGCCCAGAGCCCTTCGGGATGTTTGCCGCTGTAAACATTGAGCTCTGGTTCCTTTGGGCATGCAATAATATAGCTTATATTTCTCGCCTCGATCAGCGCACGGGCAGCGTTGGGATTGGATGTGAATATCTTGATCTGGTCGCCCATTGCCGCATCATTGCGATGATGGCTCGTCGCCAACACATTATGCGGTGTTTGCACCAGAATCTCTGGCCCAAAGTCAAAAGGAGTGATGATAGTAGAGGGCGGCAAGATATTCAGGCGCTGCAAAGACGCGCTTGAATCACAAGCCGGTCGTCCGTCTGATGACGCCATTTGTTCTGTCTCATCAGGTTTTCCATCGCCATTAATCCCGTTCACCAAGCCCAAAAATAGCGGGCCGGGAAGAATTAGAAAGACCACCCCGACTGTCGCCAAAATCCGGGTGACGGGACGCTTTATTTTCCGCGCGCCGAGAAAGGCATGATGAACAGCCCAGCCGACAAGCGGCAGAGCATAAACGGCCGCCACGGCCGCGGCCCGTTGGACCAGCAGGGATACGACAAACGCCCAGATTAAAGCATAGGCCAGTAGAAAGAGCCTGTCCTTATCCGCTACGTCAGGACGCTTCCATTTCAGGAAAATCAGAGAGCCAAGACCGACGAGGATAGAGCCTCCGAACAACGATATAATTTCTCGTGTTGGCTGATCCCAAATGGGTAAGCCTTCGCGGACGTTGACCAACCAATAGTCCCTAACCAACGGGTCCAGTTCGCCAAAAGCACTGCCGACGCATTGCGGGGCGCTGGTGTAAAATATGCTCAACGCAGCTATTCCGGCAAAACCAAGAGCGATCAAGCGTACCAACCACGATACAGGTGTGAATTTTATCGCCGGCAGGATGATGATGGCGCCTGCAAAACAGGCCAGTAAATGCGCCGGCGCTATTGCGTCACAATAGGTTCGCAGGACATCAAACTCGCCATGATTGAGCAGATAGAGCAACGTGCTGCTGACCAAAAACCCGAAAAGCGTCCAGAACAGCCGGACGCCTTCGTCGAGCGAAATGATCCAGCGCCACGCCAACAAGGTGATGAATGCAACAGAAAGCGGCAAACCTTCCAAAGAAATAGACAGCCACAGAGCCAGAGCAAAGCCCATGACGAGCCCTCCCTTGCGCTTATCAGGCCAGAACATCGTCCATAGAGCGACTAATGCCAGCACAATTTGCCAGCCATGATGATCAATCCGCATCGGCCTAAGCTGCGCGATTACGGGCACCGCGGTGGCGGTCAAAGCGGCCGACAAAAGTGCAATTTTGCGATCAAAAAGCTGCTCTGTAATCTTCGCAACCAGCCACATGGCAAGGCCCAACGCTATCAATGGAACGACAGTCATAGCCACGGTTTCAGCCGCGGCCGGGCCGATAATGGGTCCCAGCGTGAGAATGATCAAAGCCAAAGGCAGTTCGATCAAACGCGGCCAATGCATGGGCTGGCTATCAGGTGCCGCGATGCGATATTGAGTCGTATCGAACCAGCTTTGCCCAGCAAGCCAGTCGCGCAATTGCACCTGCCGCAATTGATCATCCGGCCCCCAGCCAATGCCAGAGGCAATCTGGTCAAAAGATACCATGCTGATCACCGCGGAAACGGCGAGCCAGATTAGGAATAATGGAAGCTTGCCACGCAAACGGTCAGTCACGGTCATTCTCCGCTTTCAGGCTTTCCTTTAGCCTTTAAGTAGAGCCATGGAACACGCTCTGGATCAAATTGCGAGCGGTTATGCCGGTCAAAATAGGGCGGCATATGGTCGCCAACAATCAGAATATCAGCATCAGGAAAATCGCTGGCCGTAATCTCTTTGACCAAAGCTTTGTCAATATCGTCAAATATCGCAAATTGACGACAAATCATCGGAAAGTCGCGCGCCAATGCTGGAGAAACCTTGGAGCAATCATCAACATTGAGATTGAGGCCCGTCGGCACTGGCAAATGCGCGTTGAGCGTCAACCAATAGAGAAAGGTCGGCTGCTCGGCCTGTTTCAAATTTTCAGCCAGCATTGATGGGATCTGCCGGTCACAAGCACCAGCAAAAACACCACCACACCATTCTGCGCCTCTTTCCTGAAGCTCGGGCCAGAATTCGCGCGTCTCGAACCCGATATTGGGATACCATTTTGTCCGTTTAAAAAATTCACCCTTAAAGCTGTGCATGGCGTGGGTTGCATAGCCTTTTTTTGCGAGCAGCGCGGGCAGGCAGTTTAGCTTTGCCGCATCGGCGGGATCGAGCAGTTCATAATAATCGCCCCATTGGCCGCACATCTCGCGAAATTCGCCCGAGGTCGTGCTGTTATAATAGAGGCTTGTTCCCTGGCTCACATCATAGCGTGCCTGAATCGCGCTATTGTCATAATAAGCAAATAGCTTGTCCGACATGACTTGATTATCATGCGGCACGCCAAGCGATTCCACCATGATCAATACCAGATGGCGTTGGCCATCAGCGCGACTGGCAAAACCCGATTTTTCCGCAGCCGATTCAAAATTAGCGCCAACCGGAGCCTCGCGGAAATAATGCCCGCGCATGCTCTGCCCCATCGCAAAATCGGTTGCTGCCAGACCAAAGATCAGAAGGCCCCCGAGTAAGATATACAGCGGTTTGGAAAAATTCGTGTCCCGCTTCAACAGGAACCAGCTCGCGACCAATATCGCGAAGATGACCGCTGCAGCAGCAATATATTCGAGAGAATTGGATGGTTTTATCTCAGCCAGAAACTGCATCGAATAGAGTAGCGAGCTCATCCCCAGATTGAACAGGCCGGCGACAAAAGAAAGAATCGAATAGGCCATAACGCCGGTAAAGGCCGTCCATTGAATGAAGCGCGGCATGCGCTTGACGATCAAGCCGATAAGCCCGGCCAAGGCAATTTCAAAATAGCGGGGCGGCGCACCGACAAACCACATCGCCATGAACGGGATATTCGCCAAACCAAGCCAGATCAGGGCCCAGTTTAGAAATTTTTTCAAATCTGCTGACAACCCAGTCTGCGGAGCGTCCATTGTAAGTGCCGTCACCGGAATACTCCAAATTTACGCGTCAGATAGACCGCGAAGAAACTCACAAAAACCGCAGCGCCCTTGGCGATCACTGGCAATGTACCCAGATCAGTCAGCCAGCTTACGATGCTGACCGTTATGCCAAGACCAAGGATGGCGGTGGCAATGAAACCGACCCGTTGCAGTTGCAACGCAGCGCCTTCGCGGGTTTTCCCCGGGAAAACAAAGCTTGAGGAAATCAGCCAGTGGACGACAATCCCGGCGCTATATCCGGCTGCCGATGCCCAGCCGGGATCGGAAGCAAAAGCAACCAATACCATGAACAGCGCGACATCAAATGCCAAGCTGACAATGCTCGCCAGCAGATAGCGGGTAATCGAAAAACGGTTCAGCAACGCCAGTGGGCCAGGGAGATTACCTACCCAGACCCCGACGGTAGACCGTCTATCCTGACCGCTGCGATCCATGTTGTTTAGGCCGCCTTGGAAGGCTTGGCTGCTGGTGTATCTTCGATCCGGGTCGGGACATCACGCATGCTTTCCAACGCTGCTGCCCGGTCCTCGGAAATTACCGTTTCTGCACCCTCGTCACCGGCTTCATGATATTCCGCATCTTCGTTGACGTTCCACACATTCCATTTACGGGAACCGGCTTCGATATTTTCCACCGTCAGCATCGCGGTCATCATCGCGTGATCCTGATTGTTATAGCGGTGCATGCCATTGCGGCCGACCATATGCAGCGTCGGGAAACGTGCTTCGAGATCATCGCGCATCGTTTCGACATTGGATTCATAGCTGTCATCATAAACCGGATAGGCTTTTTCCTGACGCACAACCGCGCCGCCGACCACTTGTTCCGGTTTACACAGATTGAGAATGGCCATTTCTTTCTTGGCCAATTCTACAAGATCCTCATCGCTGGACGACCATAGACCATCATTTTCAAAGCAGAAATATTCAAGACCCACACAAGCAATATCAGCGTCCGGAACCATTTCTGGCGACCAGCTGCGGAAATTCTGCACGCGGCCGACTTGTACCCGGTCATCATGGATATAGATCCAGTTGTCGGGGAATAAATCTTCCGATTTCACCATCAGCGCCACCGTCAGGAAGTCACGATAGTGCAGGTCCTGTGCTTCCGGCAAAGATTCCGGCAGCGGGTGGATACGAGTGGCCAATTCGCGCATGGGCGCAGAACTGATCACATGTTTGGCATTAATAACGGTTTCGCCCTCATCGGTCGAAGCCGCCACGCGCCAGTTACCATCAGCATCCTGTGCAAGCTGTTTCAGGCTATGGCCCATCAGCACTTCATTGCCTTTAGACCGCACGAAATCGCGCGCTGCATCCCACATCATTCCAGGGCCGAGGCGCGGATAGCGGAAGGTTTCGAGCAAGGTCTTGGTTTCCATGCCGTCATTAGGTTTCTTGTTGAGACCCAAGGAACGTTTCAAACCGTCAACAACCGCGCTCCAAAGGCTCAGACCCTTGATCCGCTGTGCCGCCCAATCGGCTGACATTTCATCGCACGGCATGCCCCAAACTTTTTCAGTATAGGTTTTGAAAAAGATCGAATAGAGTTTCCAACCAAATTGATTGACCGTCCAGTCTTCAAAGCTTTTTACATTTTTGTTCGGGAAGACTTTTGCTTTGGCATAGCTGACCATACACAAGGTCGAGCGCCAGATGCCCAGGTTCCACAAGGCTTCGAAAGCACGCAGCGGATAGCTGTAAAATTTTCCTTCATAATAGATGCGGCTCATCCGCGGCCGCTGAATAAAGTCGTCGGGCAGAATTTCGTTCCAAAGATCGACAACTTCCTTGGATTTGGAGAAAAACCGGTGCCCGCCAATGTCAAAACGAAAGCCCTCATATTCCACAGTCCGGCTGATGCCGCCGACATAGGTAGGATCTTTTTCGATCACCTTGACCGTATAGCCTTTTTTGCTCAGCAGATAGGCGGCGGTTAGGCCAGCTGGTCCTGCGCCAATAATGGCTACATCTACGGGGTTGTTCGCTTCAGTCATAAATCCGGTCCCTGTTCAAAAACGCGGCACGCGATAGCGCCAGTTCATGTTTCAGAAACCGGAGTGAACGAAATTGGTTAGCGATAAGTTAACGCGGGTGTAAATTTGGTCATAAGCCACGGAATAATGTTGAATTTCCGCCGGATTTGGAATAATTTCCGATTCGTAGAGGCAAAATGCCTTTGCTATCACTCGGAGCGTTTTTGTTAGAGATTGTAACAACCCGCTGATTTGATACCCGTTTTACGGATCAAATCACAGCAACGATGAAGCCAGTGTGCCTAGCGCGCTGGTGCTTTTGTCGTTCCCTATGGTTAAATTTCCGAGTAAATATAATGAACATTTCAAAAGCCGAGCAGCGCGTGCTTCACGCGCTCGCTCAAGGCGGTCATATCCGCCATAAACGCAATAAAAATAGTAAGATAGATGAAGTCATGTGCGTGACCCGTGACGGCTACATCCTGTCCGACTGCACGCTCGACATATTCGCGCGCTTGAAACGCAGGCGCCTGATCATGTCCCGAAGGGGCAGTCCCTATCGCATCTCTCATCTCGGCAGGGTGTCTGTGCGGCCCCAGCTCGACAACCGATAAAGGAATAACAATGAACCAACATAGACCAAACCCCATAAGGCCGGTTGCTCCGGATGACATCCCGGCTTTAAAGCGGATTATCGACGCCACCGATATGTTTCCCCCTGAAATGCTGGATGACATGATCGCCGGTTTTTTCAATGATGAGGGCAATGACGAAATTTGGCTGACACATGATAAGAACGGCGTTGAAGCCGTTGCCTTTTGCAGGCCGGAAGAAATGACCGATCGGACATGGAATCTACTTCTCATCGCCGTCCATCCGGAATGTCAGGGCGAAGGCATCGGAGCGGCATTGATGCGCCATATTGAAGATGATCTAGCCACACGGGGTCAGCGTATATTGATCGTCGAGACATCGGGAACAGACGCCTTGGCCCGCACCCGGGAATTTTATCGACTATGCCAATATGATCAGGAATCACGCATCCGTGATTTCTACGCGGATGGTGACGACAAGATCACATTCTGGAAAGCCCTTCAGGGCTGAGGCACCTTGATCAAAATACCCGGCCTGTCACATGATGGGTCGGGTATTTTACCAAAAACTATTCCACTAAGTCATCCGGCAACATTGGCTCGCTCAGCAATTTTTCCATCGCTTTCCAGCGCCATATGGGGGCGTCGCCCTGTCGTTCCACCCATGCCTTCACCATGTCCTGACCCAGACCATAGTTGATCACATAGCTGCGATATTGGTCATTGAATGACAGGGATTGTTCAGCGCGTTTGCGGCTGACCAATTGATATTTCTGGATCAGGGTCAGCGCTGCGTCGCGCGTTATGGTCTTGTCGAGATAGGCCTGCGCAATGATAAAGCGCGCGCCTTTAAGCTTGCTCAACGCCTGTTGCAGTTTGAAATAATCCTCTGCGGTGGCCGGGTCCAGTCCTGCGAGCGGATAGAGAATATCCCGTTCAAACGCCAAACGCTCTTCGCCGGGAAAGGCCAGATCAATACCATAGTTGGCCGACCCCTCGGCAATCAGAGACTGTGGCGAATAGAGCGGATAGATGGAAAATTCCTGCCAACCGCGTTCGCGGGTCAGCCGCTGTTCCAGCAGCATATTGTAAACATGATGGCCCGGATAACCTTCATGACAACCCAGATCGACGGCCCGTGATATTCTAATCGGCAGGTCGGTGTTGATCTGGATCAGGCTTTGGAAATTGCCTTGATAATAATTATAGCCGCTCCAGCTTTTGCCGGTGACAAATTCCATCTTGAAATTTTCGTCCGCGGGTAAGGTGATATGCTTGGCCGTGCGGGTTTTACATTCGGCAATAGCAGCATCAAAAACCGGCTTCAGGCGGTCCGGTGCTATAGTGAAGCGCTCTTGATAGGCTTCAACCCGTTCATGCAACGGTCCGGTGCCGGGAACCAGTGCTGCGATTGTCGCCAGCGCCGCGTCATAGCTGCGCAGCGGTTCAAATACCGGCGTCACGCCGAACAAGCCTTTGGCTTCTTTCGCAAAGGGGAAAACCTCGCCCTGCATCATCGCATGGCGGGTCAGGGCCGCTTCAAACTGCGCCGACAAAAAGCGTTTGCGGGCCTCCACCAAAGCATCATCACTGACCGGCAGCGCATCGAGCCGCAGCATCAAATCGACAATGCCATTGCCCAATTCCCGCATATCGCGTGGCTTGGCTTTCGCCGCTTTTGCCCATTCCGCCGGACCGTAATAAGCGTCAACATATCCGGCTTCCTGCTCACCAAGTTCCAGGGTCAGCTGCACATAGTCGCGGGCGATCAAATCGATCTGCGACGTTTCTGGACCTTTTTCCGCGACTGTCGATATCAGTGGTGGCTGCTGCGCGCAGCCGGTTACGGCAACCGCCAATAGCAGAAGCGGGGCAGCCAGCCTCAAAGCGCAGCCTCCAATTTCTCGGCTTCTTCCTCATCCGGCGATTTTATGTGCTTTTCCTGTGGCGCAAAGCGAAGGATACAATAGCCGACAATGGCGGACAGGAACGACCCGCCCAACACACCGATTTTCGCTTCCTCAATCAACAATGCTTCACCAGGAAATGCCAGCGCGCCAATGAATAAACTCATCGTAAAACCGATGCCGCATAGGGTCGCAACGCCGTAAACCTGCAGCCAGGTAGCGCCGCCAAGTCGTCCGGCAAATCCGGTTTTAACCGCCAACCAAACGGCTGTAAAAATCCCAACCTGCTTGCCCAGGAAAAGTCCTGCGGCAATGCCAATCGGCAAGGGCGCAAATATCTGCTCTATGCCAATGCCTTCCAGCGATACGCCGGCATTGGCAAAGCCGAATATCGGGACAATGAGAAAAGCACTCCACGGCGCGATACCATGCTCCAGCCGATGGAGCGGAGAATCCGCTGCATCAGGAGTCCCCGGCGTCACCACAATGGGAATGGCTAGCGCCGCCAACACCCCGGCAATCGTGGCATGAACGCCGGATAGCAAGACGGCAAACCAGAGCAATAAGGCAAAGAACAGATAAGCGATGAGCGATTTCACGCCTGCTTTGTTCATTGTGTACATGATGCCGAGAATAACGGCAGACGCAAGCAACGCGGCGCCATTAATCTCAGCGGTGTAAACCAGCGCAATAATCGCCACCGCGCCCATATCGTCGACAATCGCAACTGTAACGAGAAACAGTTTGAGCGAAGTGGGGGCCCTTGGCCCCAGCAACGCCAATACGCCGATGGCAAAGGCAATATCCGTCGCCGCCGGGATCGCCCAGCCATTATAAAGCGCGGGCAGGTCGCGCACGATAGCCAGGTAAATCAGGGCGGGAACCACCATGCCAGCGGCAGCCGCCAAGATCGGCAAACGCCGACGCTCCCACGTATTTAGCCGACCATCGACAAATTCACGTTTGATTTCAAGACCAACCAACAGGAAGAATATCGCCATCAGACCATCGTTAATCCACAAATGCGGTGTCATCGGCCCCAGCTTTTTCGACAGCACGGGCCCTTTCAACTCATGCAGAAAATGATGGTACATGTCATAAAGCGGGCTGTTCGCGACAATCATTGCCAGCGCTGCTGCGACCATCAGCAATATACCGCCAGCCGCTTCGCTTTTCAGGAAATTCCGCAGCGCAGAATCGGTGCCGGTTCGCGCTTGTTTTTCAGAGGACATAAAGGGCCTTTTGTTGATCGTTCTATTGCGTAAACTCATGCGCAGACACGCCTGCAAAATCAAGGGGGAGTATTGGTTTCTTGTGGGCTATATGGACGGTCTTCGAAAAACTCGGACACCAAATGGGTCAATTGATCCAGCGCCGCCGCGTCACGCTGCTCTCCATCCAGAGGAATAGCGTTGAGCCACGCGGCCAATTCCGCGACAAGTTTTTGCGGCAGCAAACGGATGTCGGGCACATATATATCCAATATATCACGGGGCTCGAGCTTCATCAGGCCGCTCGTAAAGCGCCGAACATGCGCGGCAATCGCGTCCTGCATCGCATTGCTGTTCAATAGTGCCGTCAATGCCTCGACCTGAATGGCATCAAGATTTTCGGGATAGACACCGTGAAAACAGGTCAGCGTCTTCACACGCGCGGCATTATGGATGAACCGCATCCGCCCTCGCCCAAAGGTGCTCGCCCAGATCGGTGCAGGCTCCCGCGCTTCGGCGGCATACCAGACTGCTTTGGTGCGCGGGCCATGTTTAAGCGGGATATCAAGAGCCGCGCCGCGCGCGATATAAGCCCGCTCAGCAGGCGTCAAATCGCCCGTGGGGTTGAACAGAAAACAGGCTTCACCTGCCGCTGCGCCCCGTTCAAAATCGGCATTGGTAAAATTTATGCCGCCCACGTGCGCGGTTTTTCCAACACAGCGATCCATCCGCGCCGTGTCGAGACCATGATGGTCCGCCTGTTGCTGGCTCAACAGAAAAAACCGGTTCGCACCCGTCGCAATACCGCGCTTGGTCGTCACCAGTTCGCCAAGCCTGATGCTGCCTTTAGCGCGTGGTGCGGATGACTGGCGGAGCCATATGTCCCATTTTTTTTGTGATTGCAGCAAGTCCACTGGCAAGCGCCGCCGAACGACGGCAGCATCCTGTTCCAACGCCGCCAAAGACGCCGGACTCGCGCCATCTGGCACATAATAGCTTTGCACAACCTGCGGTGACTTCGTCACTTTTTCTATCAGCAAGATCGATGCGGTTGCCATATTGTCGGCAAAGGCATGGCCCGCAAGATCCACGGTCACCAACCCTTGCAACAGGCCTTTATCCAATAGATAGGCTTTTAGCGGCTGGCCATAGTTGGTCGCCATCCACTCTGCCGGGATAATGATCGCCGCGCGGCCACCTTGCGCCAACTGCTCACAAATTTTGATGACAAAATAGACATAGAGATTGGACCGCCCGCTGAGCCTTTGACCCGAACGACGTGCAACATAATCAACAACATCCCGATCAAGATTAAGATCCCGATGAATGATATAGGGCGGATTAGCGATTATCGCGTCAAACCGTTCATCCCAGTCTCCTGACAGGAAATTCCGATGTCGCAGGTCGGTCGCCGCCAGCCGACTCTCGGCCAGTTCCAACGCCGCCCCGTCCACGTCATAGCCAGTAAAATTGCGCCCTATATTTCGTCGCTGGCAGGCGTCGATCAGAACACCTGTGCCGGTGGCTGGATCAAGTATAGACCGGGGGGAGCCCGCCGCGATCCAGTCAACCATGATATGCGCATAGGCGGTCGGTGTAAAAAACTGACCACGCCCCTTCCGCTGTTTCAGGCTGGTTGACTGGATAAACCGCATTTCAGGGGAACGTGGCAAATGCGCGTCCTGTTCAACTAAAGATGCGAACGGGTTCATAATCTATGACTAGGGTCGAGAAATCATACCCCCATCCAAAGCAATCGTCTGTCCAATTAGCCAAGAGGACGCTCTCGAACAGAGATATAGTGCTGTACCGGCAATATCTTCCGGCGCGCCCATGCGGCCGCGCGGAATTTGTGAAATCGCCATTTTGGTCATCCCATCATTTTCAACAATCTGTTTGGTCATGTTGCTGGGGAAGAATCCAGGAGCAATCGCGTTCACATTAATATGATAAGAAGCAAGATCAGTCGCCAGATGCTCGGTCAGGTGGATTACACCGGATTTGCTGGCGGAATAGGCATAGGTTGGCATACCTGAATTCCGGATGCCGTTAATCGATGCGATATTGATGACGCGCGCTGGATCATCCGCATTGCCCGATGCTTTGAGCAAAGGCAGGAATTTTTGTGTCGCAAAGAATATCGCTTTGATATTGATATCCATCACCTTGTCCCAGCCCTTTTCAGGAAAGTCTTCAATGCGTGCGCTCCAGTTAGCGCCGGCGTTGTTGATCAGGATATCGATCTTGCTCTCCCGCTCGCCCACCGCTGCCGCGAAGGCCTCAATCCCTTCGACGTTCGACAGATCGCCGGGAATGGCGATACATTCACCAAGCTTGGACAGTTCTTCTGCCATGGCCATCAAGCGCTCTTCTTTGCGCGCCGTGATATAGACCTTGGCTCCATTCTCAACCAAACCGCGAGCCATCATGGCGCCAATGCCGCTTGACCCGCCCGAAACCACTGCCACTTTACCGCTCACGTCAAATAGGCTCTTCATATGCTCTCCTATGTGCAAATTTTATCGCGTGCATCCTTTCCACAGCCCGGCGTGCTTGTCACGCCTGATGAGCGTTTGAATGCCTGTAAGGTCGGAATATGGTCGATGAGCGTTAGTCGCGCTGCAAGATTTTTGCCGACGCCGATCCGCCGGATCGATCACGAGACATAATTACCATATTTTTGAAGACGTTTCCGCTATATCAGGCCACCCTTGCTTGCGCTGCGGGATTTTTGCCGACGCCGATCCGCCGGATCGGCTCTGCTCCCCAAAAATGGTGGACAGGATAGGATTCGAACCTATGTACGCTTACGCGGGCAGATTTACAGTCTGCTGCCTTTAACCACTCGGCCACCTGTCCATTTGGTTGCCTAATCTTAGCCGTTTTTTGGCAAGATGCGGCTCAATGACGAAAGCATGGCCCAGTGTCAATGCCTGCCCTTTCAAAATCACGCATTTGCTGCGAAAAAGACCCAAAAAAACAGGTGTGCCATCGTAGGCGAGCCGCTAAGGAGCGTTATGGCACGCAAAAATAGATCTGTGAAAAAAACCGGCGGCGGTTTGAAATTCTGGGGCCGACATGCAGTGGAAGCTGCACTGGCCAATCCGCATCGGTTCGTGAAGAAAATATCCGGGACACGCGAAGCGCTCGCGACGCTTAACCTGCCGGAAGATTTGGCGGTTGTGTATAGCGATGTTTCTGATCTTGGCCGGGTTATCCCGCGCGAGGCGCCCCATCAAGGCATGGTACTTGATGTTGATCCGCTACCGGAGATCTGGCTGGGCGATTTGCTGGATAAGGCAGCCGAAAAAGGCCGCCCCATCCTGGTGCTCGACCAGGTAACCGACCCTCATAATGTGGGCGCCATCTTGCGTTCCGCCGCAGCCTTTGATGCCGCAGCGATTATTACCCAAGACCGCCATGCCCCGCCTGAATCCGGGACGTTGGCAAAATCGGCATCTGGTGCTTTGGAAATTGTTCCCTGGGTCCGGGTGGTCAATCTGGCGCGCGCGCTCGATGAAATTGCCGAGGCCGGATACTGGCGTATCGGTATGGACGGAGACGCCGACGAAACACTGGGCAGCATAATGGGACAGAGCAAATTAGCGCTGGTCATGGGCGCAGAAGGCGAAGGACTCCGTCAGAATGTGGCTGCCCATTGTGATGCGCTAGCCAGACTACCGATGGCCCCCCAGATGGAGAGCCTGAACGTGTCCAATGCCGCCGCGATCGCGCTTTACGCAGAATATACCAGAGACAGGGAAAATTAAATGAAACAGATGTTCAAATTTGTAGCAGCCATGTCAGCACCACTTTTGCTATCGGGTTGTTTTTTATTGCCTGGAAAATTCAACGCCAACCTGAAAATACTCGACGGCGATCGCTATGAATTCGGTTATAGCGGACAAATTCAGATGACCATGCCGGATGACGGCAAATTAAAAAAACCGAGCGATGAGCCGTTTGACCCGGCGAAGCTCAAATGCCGGGATCGCGTCTATAAAAGCAACGGCGAAGTCAATGCCGTAAGCCCTGTCTATGGTGATGACTATGATCGGTACGGAAAAGATGCCAACCCGGACGCCGATAATAGCAACCGTTCTTATGACGTAGCTGACCGGGATTGTACCGAGGAAGAAATCACCAAAAGAAAGGACCAATATGTCCGCAGTCAGGAGCGCAAGAAAAAGCGCTATGAAGAAGAATCCGTGATGGCAGGTGCGTTTTTTGGTGGACCTATACCCGGCGACAACGAGAGCATGGTCGCCTTTGCCAAAAAGCTGCAAAAATATCGCGGCTGGAACAAGGTCGAGCATGCCGGTGGCAATATTTTCGATGTCGAATATAGCGAAGCCGGCACAATCGGCAATTATTTCAGCTTCCCCGTGCTTCCGGATGCACAGATGCAATATCCATTCTTCCAGATCGTCCGGCGCAGCGATGGCGCAGTGGAATTGCTCACACCCGGCATTGCCGGTCAAGGCAGTCTATTCAACATGATGATGATGAAAGAAAGTGGAGGAAAAGCGCCCAAAATTTCCGAAATTGATGGTGTTTTAACAGTGGAAACCAATGGCACAGTGGCGACTAACAATAGCGTTGACGGCTTTACCGAAAAAGACGGCCGCAAAGTAATGAGCTGGAAAATTGGTAAGAGCGCAGCAGGAGCAGAGGAAGGCCCACGGGCACTGATCCGATTCTAGTCATCGTTTGATAATCCACAAAAAAGGGGAGCTTCACGGCTCCCCTTTTTTAACTCGCTTTACCGAAGGACTTAGTCTTCTTCGGCGATTTTCACTTTCAGACCGTCGAGATCGTCGCTTAACTCAATCTGGCAGCTAAGCCGTGAAAACTCATCACGATGGTCGCTGCTTTCCAACAGATCATCTTCATCCTCGCTCATCGCGGGCAGCTTGTCTTTCCAGTCGGCGGCGATATGAACATGGCAGGTAGCGCAAGAACAACATCCACCGCACAGTGCTAGCAATTCGTCAAAACCGTTGTCGCGAATTGCTTCCATGACATTCATTCCGCTATCGACGGTAACGGCTTTTTCTTCTCCGGTACGACCGGTTACGTGGATGGTTGGCATATAAACCCCTTAAGCTGTTTTCATTCAAAATCCGGCACGCTATGTCCGCTCGACTAAAAAGAATCAAGAGCCCAAAAGGGCAGTAAGCTGAGGCAAAGCCGCAATGGGCCTATCAAAAGAGACGATCAGGGCGAGCTTGGACGCCATAAGCGAGGTAGAACCGGCGCTAGGAAAAGCCATCACAGCGGCTGGCTATCCCGAGCCGCGAATCAACCCCGAGGGCTATCAAACCTTGCTGCGCACCATTGTGGGCCAGCAAGTCAGCGTTGCGTCCGCAGCCGCGGTTTGGAACAAGTTGGAAGCGCGACTGGGTGCCGGTTGTCCGGCCGAAGCGCTGATCGCAACCGAATTTGACGAGCTACGCGCCTGCGGTCTGTCCCGCCAGAAACAGGGCTATGCCCGCAGTCTGGCAGAACTGATAGTATCCGGCGGGTTAGATCTCGGCAACTTGCCGCGAGATGATGAAGAAGCGATTGCATTGCTCACGCAGGTCAAAGGCATCGGCCGCTGGTCAGCGGAAATTTATCTGCTCTTTGCCTTGGGCCGCCCCGATATCTGGCCGGCCGGTGATTTGGCTATTCAAGCCGGTGTCGGCGATATATTGGGTCATGACAGTCGGCCATCCGAAAAGGATTTGCGAAAAATTGCGCTTCCATGGTCTCCCCATCGCGGATCGGTCGCGATTTTCATTTGGCATCATTATAACACAATGGTGATGTAGTCGGCGCCGAACTAGAGTGAAGAAGCCGTTAGTCCTGAGCCTGTCGAAGGATGCCTATCCACCAGCGCTAGCCTGAAAATGCCCTTCGATAAGCTCAGGACTAACGTGCCGGCTAACCCAATTCTTACTTTTTCAGTGCCGGGTTCAGCGCCATCACTTCTTCCATGAAGGATCGTGGTTTTTTCCAGAATTTGGTCTTTGCGTTGAATCGATATCCCAATATCGCAACGGCCTCGCTGGCGAAATGCACGCAATTGCGCTTGTTAAGACTATAGCTCTTCTGCGGCCTGTTGCGCCATTTGGCGACCAGAGCCATGAGCTCTTGATATTTGCTGTCCCCTACGGTGACGGTAAAATGCGGGTTACTGCTGGCAATATATTTGGCCTTTGGTGTCTCGATCTTGCCCTTGACCGAACCCCATAAAATACCGGGAGAAACATTTACTGCGGTGAAACCAAAGCTGGTATCGACGGCCTCTCCGCTTTCGAGTTTGCCCTTCATGACAAAGAAAGCATGCGGGAAATTCTTGCCAAAATCATGAGAGTAAAAGGTCACTGCCACTTGCGCCTGCGCTGGAATGGCTGCCATGAACAGAGGAATTAGAACGGCCAGAAAACGCAGCCGGAGCATCGCACAAAACTGTCTTGTCACTACTGGTCTTTCCTATCTTTAAGTCGCTCATCCAGCCAGCGGGCTGCCTGTCTGGGCGTTTGCTTGTCAGCTTCGCGGTCGACCTTGTAATTGGCTTCCCGCATATTTTCCACCGTGATTGCGCCAACGAGCGGTTTGACCGCATTCATAAATTCATCATCCCCGCTCCGGCCCGGTGCCACCAACAGCATCGCTTCATAAGAGGGCACTGCGCCCTTGCCGTCTTGCAGCACAACAAAGCCGTTGGCAGCAATCCGTCCGTCCGAAGAAAAAGCCGAAATCACATCTACCTCTCCGCTCGATAAAGCGGGATACATGAAGGTCGGATTAAACGATCGCGCTTCCTTAAAGCGGATCGGATAGGCGGCTTGGACCATCACCCATTCCGGCCGTTCGAGAAACTCAAGGTCCGTACCGAACGCAAAATCCGACGATACGCGAGCCAAATCATCCAGCGTCTTGAGTTGCTTGCTTGCCGCGTCTTCGGGGCGGACCGCAAAAGCATAAGTATTCTCAAAGCCTAAGGCTCCGAGCATCGTGACCCCATAGGTCGCCGCGCTCCATTTTTCGATCTCGTCCAGCATTTTTTCGCCGGGCGGCGTATCAGACCGTTTCATCTGATTGGTCCAGATCGTGCCGGAATAATCGACATATATATCGATATCATCGGCGGCCACCGCCTGAAACACCACTGCCGATCCCAGGCCGTCCTGATAGCGCACCTCATAACCCGCTTCCTCCAGTCGTGAGCCGATCAGACGTGCCAATATAAATTGTTCGGAAAAACCTTTCGCGCCGATCACAACGACGTCGCCCCGCGCACCTAACATCGGCAAGAGGGCGATAGCCAAACCGATGCCAATCACGGCGGTTGCACCCCAAGCGATGATCTTGCGCCGCTCACGGATTGATCGTTCAATAAGGCCGAGAAGCAAGTCGACCGTGATCGCCAATCCCGCAGAGGCGAAGCATCCGGTAAGGACCAAAGTCCAGTTTTGCGTTTGCAGGCCCGCGAAAATCAAATCACCCAGGCTGGCTTGCCCGACTGTGGTTGACAATGTCGCAGCCCCGATAGTCCAGACCGCTGCTGTCCGGATCCCCGCCATGATGGTTGGCGCGGCGAGCGGCGCTTCGACCAGGCGCAGTTTTTGTGTGGCCGTCATGCCCAATCCGTCGGCGGCCTGTTTTGCCGCCGGATCGACACCCGTCAGTCCGGTAACCGCATTGCGCAATATTGGCAGCAGCGCGTAAAGGGTGAGCGCCAGTAAGGCAGGCAAAAACCCTAGCGCCGATATACCGCCACCCAGTAAAGCCGATAGACCCAGTAAAACGGGATAGAAGAGCGCAAGCAAGGCCAGCGCCGGGATGGTCTGAATCAGGCTCGCAAAGCCGAGAATGATTGCCGCCACTTTCGGCGCGCGCGCCGCCCAAATGGCCAGCGGCAAGCATAAGGCCATAGCGAACAGCAAGGCCGAAAAGCTCAACTGCACATGCGCGGCCAGCAACTCGGGCACCCGCGCAAAGGCCTGTTGCCACGCTTCGCTCATGTCTTTTTGCTCAGCGCGATGAGATGCGCCGCCTGCGCGCGAGGGATGGCGACCAAGGCTTCCGCTTCGTCACCCACGCCACCGGATAAGAGCTCCGCCGGGGTGGCATCTGCTTTGATTTGACCGCCTTCCATCACCAATATGCGGTCGGCCAGATAGAGCGCTTCGGCCATATCATGGGTGACGATAATCGTCGTCAGACCCAGCTTTTCATGCAGCGCCTTATATTGCCCCGCAAGGCTATCTCTTGTCACCGGGTCCAGCGCGCCAAAGGGTTCGTCCATCAGCATCAACCCGGGGCGCGTTGCCAGCGCCCGCGCTACGCCTACGCGTTGCTGCTGACCTCCGCTCAATTGATGTGCCATCCGACTGGCCATTTCTTTTGGCAGCTCGACCAGTTCGAGCAGTTCCATTACCCGCTCGCGCCGCCCATTTTTTTCGCCCGCCAGCTCCAGACCGATGGCGATATTGCGGGCGATGGTCATATGCGGGAAGAGACCAATATTCTGAAAGACGTAGCCAATTCGACGGCGCAGGACATGCGGGTCAGCAACCTTCACATTCTCGCCAGCAATCAAGACTTTTCCGGCCGAAGGGTCAACGAGGCGGTTGATCATTTTTAGCAAAGTGGATTTGCCTGATCCCGACAGCCCAACCAGAGCAACAAAACTGCCTGCGGCGATTTCCAACGAGACATTGTCCACAGCTTTAATTGCGCCATATTCACGGCTGACATTTTTCAAGCTTATGGCTGGACCGGAGGCGGAAGGGACAGAATTCATCAAACATACTATTGGCCAGCTTTCACCAATATGTCCAATCGCTCTTGACCTGCTGCGGAAAAACCGCTCGAACAAACATTAATGTCAATAAGACAATCAATAAAACGGATGAGGATCAAAAATGGCGTATCAGAGCGGACAGAAATCCATATTTATCACCGGCGGTGCATCCGGGTTGGGCCGTGAGGTGGCACGCTATTTTGCTGGCAAGGGTTGGTATATCGGTATTGCTGATATTAACGACACCGGGATGGCGGAAACCGCTGCGCTGCTTCCCGAAGGTCAAAGTTCCGTCCACAAGCTTGATGTCACCAACCGCGCCAACTGGAAGTCTGCCGTTGCTGATTTTGGTGCAATTACGGGCGGCACGATGAATGTCCTGTTTAACAATGCCGGCATTGGCGAAGGCGGCCCGATTCAAGAGATGACGGACGAAGATATCGACCTGATGATCGCCATTAATTTTACCGGCTGCATCAGCGGAACGCGGGCCTGTTTCGAAATGCTGAAAAACACACCAGACAGCTGTGTGCTCTATACCGCATCCGCGGCCGGCATTTACGGTGTGGCCGACCTCAGCGTCTATAGTGCAACAAAATTCGCGGTGCGCGGACTGGCAGAATCGCATGATCTAGAATTTAACAAATATGGTATCAAATCCCGCTCGCTAATGCCTGGCTTTGTCGACACAAACATCATTTCGGATGTGGTCGAGGGAACCAATCAAACGGGCAAAGAACGGCTCGAAGAAAGCGGTGTACTCGTCAGCCCAGTGTCGATTATCGGTCCCGAAGCATGGGAAGCTGTCCATGGTAACAAGGTTCACCGGCCCGTGAACAAAATGGCCAAACAACTGGCCTTTGCGGCCCGTTGGATGCCTGGCCGGCTACGCAAACAAGCCGTCGAACTAGCCGACCTCGGCAACGTCCTCGCTGGAGCGGAGTCTAAAAATTAGAGAAAGCTCTCAATCTTCTTCGCCAAATCAACATCCCGTTCCGATAATCCGCCATTTTCACCCGCATCATGGGTCGTCAGCGTGATATCGACATTATTGTAGACGTTAAACCATTCGGGATGATGGTCCGCTTTTTCAGCATGCAATGCTACACGCGTCATGAAGGCGAAGGCTTGGGTGAAATCAGCAAATTTAAACTTGCGGCTAATCGCATCACGCTCGCTGTCATATGTCCAGTCCGGCAATGCGGCCAAAGCAGCTTCGCGTTCGGCATCATTTAGTTGTGCAACCATATTTCGATACTCCTGACTTGGCTTTGCTGCCGTTTCATGTCTTAAGTCTTCCCTATGAACCGAGGGGCGTCAACCAAAATGCGGAATGAAGCGGGCGATAGCCTGCGCGCCCTAGCGCTGTCCTGCGTGCGCGGTGAGAAAATGCTGTTTCGCGACTTGAATTTTGTTCTCACGCCGGGACAGGCAGGGCTGGTCACCGGGCCCAATGGGGTTGGAAAATCTAGCCTGCTCCGATTAATCGCCGGTCTGCTGCAGCCCTTCTCAGGATCACTCGACACGCCGCTATCGATCACCTTATGCGACGACCGGATGGCGCTCGATGAAAACCTGCCGCTTTCTGGTGCGCTGCGCTTTTGGGCCAGGCTTGATGGCAAAACGGACGCCGATTGTTTGAACGCAATGGCTGCGGTGGGCATGGGACATTTGGCTGAAGTCCCCATCCGCTATTTCTCAACCGGTCAGCGGCAACGCGCACGCCTAGCGCGCACATTTCTCTCATCAGCCAATTTATGGTTGCTGGATGAACCCGCCAACGGCCTAGACACCGCATCGGTCGCGCTGCTGGGCAAAACTTTGCAAGCGCATCTTGATAATGGCGGCATGATTTTGGCCGCCAGCCATATCGCACTACCCATTGCATTGGATCTGACACTGGAATTGGCTGCGTTGGAGCAGATGGAGACACCGCTATGATCGGGGTGCTCAAGACGTTGGTCTGGCGCGATGTCCGGCAAAGCTACGCCAGCGGCGGGACTTGGCTACCGGTAATTTTCTATCTGTCGGCTGCAACACTATTCCCCTTTGCTGTCGGGCCAGATCGTGATTTGCTGCTCCAGACAGGCGGCGGGATATTGTGGATCGCAGCCTTGCTGGCAACGCTGCTTCCCCTTGACCGGCTGGTACAGCCAGATCTCGACAATGGACTATATGATCAATTGATCGTGCGCGGTATTACCGACGAGTTGATCGCATTTGCCCGATTAATCTCGCACTGGCTGGCCTTTGGTCCACCACTTTTGTTCGCCGCCTTGCTTGCCAGCGGGCTAATGGGTTTGGAAGGGTCATCACTGGTCACCTTGCTCGCCAGCCTGGCCATCGCCACACCTGCGCTGGCCGGATTGGCCGTAATGATCGCCGCCTTGACCTCTGGTCTGAAAGGGGCAGGCGCTTTGGGCGGATTGCTATTGGTGCCGCTGGCTATCCCTTTGCTGATCTTTGGCGCTGGTAGCTTGGCAGATCGAACGAACAGCGCGCTATTATTCCTCAGCGCTGTGTCTTTATTGCTCGTCGCGATCACACCGTTTGCCGCTGGTGCGGCATTACGAGCAGTTCGGGAATAATCCCTAAATCCCGCCGTCTGTAACCTCGTAACCGGCCTTTTCCAGACCGGCCTTCAACACAGCCGTGCAGGTTGCCAAGTCATCTGCATTGGTCGACCGCACGACAAAATTAGCACCCACCGTGCCATTGCGAAAAAACGGATAGCTGCCAATCTGACATCCTTCATGCGCATTTTCAGCAGCGCTCAGCACATCTGCAATCTCGCTTTCCGGTGCCCACGCGCCGAGCGTGGCGGACAAAAGCGGCGCGCCGCCTTCCAATGTTCCGGTTAATGCATCAAGCATACCGGCGGTAATATGCGGAACGCCGGCCATCAGGAATAAATTGTCTATTTTAATCCCCGGCGCGCCGGACATGCGGTTTTCGATCAGCTCTGCGCCATCGGGCACCCGCGCCATGCGCAAACGGCCTTCGTTAATCCCGCCCTTATCGGCATAATATTTCTCTAATATCGCGCGCGCGGTCGGGTGAATAACCACATCAACACCCAGCGCCTTGGAAATCGCATCCACCGTAATATCATCGTGAGTCGGTCCAATACCGCCCGTGGTGAAGAGATAGTCATTGCGCGCTCGCAGGATGTTCACCGCTTCGGCAATCGCATCCATATCGTCGGCAATCACCCGCACCTCGCCTAGCCTTATGCCCTGCACATTCAGCCATTTGGCGACCTGGGCGATATTCTTGTCCTGCGTCCGGCCAGAAAGGATTTCGTCGCCAATGACGATCAGAGCGGCGCTGTAAATACGGGGTTTGTTCATGCAATGGGATATAGAGCAGTTCGGAAAATCATCAACGGCCATTTGCAATTTGGTAAGGTCCGGCATCTAAATTGAAATGGGGCGCATTCCATCCTCTCCAACAGGAGAATATTATGACCGTTCAATTTGGTTTTGAGGCAGCGTTGCACGATGATGCAGCAAGTCTATCCATTTCTCAGGATGGCCCGCTGCTGATTATCGAAGAGACGGATGCGCCGCCGAGCAAAGCATCGCTTATAGCAGGCATGGCTTTTGCCATATCCTTTATCGCTTTCGGCCTGTTTGTCGCGAGTTGGGACATGGACGCGGCCAGAGAACCGCTGCGCTTCCCAGTTTCAGGGCTTTTTGCGCTGGTTGGTCTTGGCCTGTTGTGGCTGGTAGTCAGCCGGAAAAACAGCATAAGACGGCTTACGGCGGACAGGGCTAGCCAGACCATTGAACATGGTCTGCTGGTCGCCGACAAGCCAGACAGCTGGCTCTATCAGAAAAAAGGGGCGTTTGATTATCGCAGCGCCGAGCGTTTCGATACCGGTCCTATTGACCATACAGCGCCCGTTGCAGAACGCACGTTCACGGGCCTTTATGTCAAAGCGCCAGGCGGACCGCGAGGCGGTTTATTGATAATGGGCGCGCTTTATGAAATTGAAATTGCGATTGATTATATCTACCGCCACATGAACGAGGCGCCGCAAAATGAAAGCAATTTCGGCAACGGCAGTAACAGCTTGCCCCGCAGTTTTGTTCCGCAAAACAGGGGCAAACATTGATTCCGACCCCAAATTTCCGATGGTCAAACCGGGCAATAGTCCATATATATAGCGCATGACCGATTATCTGACCGTAGAAGACACGACCCCGCAAAGCCGGACCGGCGCTATTAAACTCCATGGCCCGGAAGGTTTTGAGGGTATGCGCAAGGCCGGGCGGCTGGCCGCCGAAATCCTCGACTCTCTGGTACCCCATGTCGTGCCCGGTGTAACGACAGAGTTTCTCGATGACATGGTCCGCGTGCATGCGTTTCGCGAAGGCGCTGTCCCTGCGACACTCGGCTATCGCGGGTTCACCCATAGCTGCTGCACCTCGATCAACCATGTTGTTTGCCATGGGATACCAGGCGAAAAGAAACTCAAAGAAGGCGATATCGTCAATATTGACGTGACCGTGATCGTGGATGGTTGGCACGGCGATACCAGCCGCATGTTCCTTGTTGGCAAGGCACCGGTCAAGGCGGCAAGACTGGTTCAAAATACCTATGAATGTCTGATGCTCGGCATCGAACAAGCCAAACCCGGCAACCAGATGGGCGATGTCGCGCACGCGATCCAGACCCATGCCGAAGGAAATCGCTATAGCGTGGTGCGTGATTTTTGTGGTCATGGTTTGGGACAAATGTTCCATGATGCGCCAGAAGTTGTCCACGCCGGACGCCCCGGCACCGGCCCGGAATTGCGCCCCGGCATGTTTTTCACCATCGAACCGATGATTAATATTGGCAAATATACGGTCAAGATGTTGGAAGATGGCTGGACAGCCGTAACGCGCGATCGGTCGCTCTCGGCCCAGTTTGAACATAGCATCGGTATTACCGAAACCGGATGTGAGATATTTACCAAAAGCCCCGCCGGTCTGGATTGTCCACCTTATACATAAACGCGCATCAGCCTTGACCGGATGCCCTAAATTTAGCTAGTCAGTTAAATCAGGTTCAGCCCATGAAGGCGGGACCGGCTCGGGAGAAGTGACAATGCGTCGTTTGGGATTATTTTTTGCCACATGTTTGTTGGCGGCCTGCCAGAATCAGGCCGACGAAGGCAGTGATAAAACGGCGATGGCGGATGGCGCAGAGTGGAGCAATATTGGCTTCAATGCCAAGGAACAGCGCCATAGCCCCCTCGACCAGATTGATGAAAGCAATGTTGGCGAACTGGGCATTGCCTGGTTCAAGGACCTTCCCGATGCGCGCGGTCAAGAAGCCACTCCGGTTGTTGTTGGGGGTAAGATGTATATCTCGACGGCATGGTCCAAGGTTTTTGCCTATGACGCCAAGACCGGAGAAGAACTATGGTCCTATGACCCTGAAGTGCCCGGCGACAAGGCGGTTGATGCCTGTTGTGACGTCGTCAATCGCGGTGTCGCAATTTCGCGTGGCAAATTATTCTTCGGAACGATTGACGGCCGGCTAATTGCACTGGACGCCAATACGGGCGCACGCTTGTGGGAAACACAGACCACCGATAACAGCAAGCCATATACGATTACCGGCGCGCCGCGTGTGGTCAAAAATATGGTCATCATTGGCAATGGCGGCGCTGAATTTGGCGTCCGTGGTTATCTGACCGCTTATAATGTCTCCGATGGTTCTAAAAAATGGCGCTTCTACACGGTACCCAATCCCGAGGGCAAAGAAGACGGCGCAGCGAGCGACGAAATTTTTGCCAAAGCCGCCAACAAGACTTGGGGCGATGGCGAATGGAAAGAATCCGGCGGCGGCGGAACGGTTTGGGACAGCATCGTTTATGATGAAGAATTGGACCAGCTCTATTTTGGCGTGGGTAACGGCAATCCTTGGAACCACGGGTTGCGTTCTGGCGGGGAAGGCGACAATCTGTTCCTTTCCTCCATCGTCGCGGTGAACCCCGATACCGGTAAATATCTCTGGCATTATCAGGAAACACCGGCAGAAACTTGGGACTATACGGCAACCCAGCATATTATTATTTCAGAAATCGACTGGCCGGTTAGCACTGAAGAGGGCGAAACCTCTGCCTTGACCGAAAAGCGCAAAGTGCTTTTCCACGCGCCCAAAAATGGCTTTTTCTTCGTGATTGATCGGACCAATGGCCGCTTGATGAGTGCCGAACCATTTGTCGAGAATATCAATTGGGCAGAAGGCTATGATCTTGAGACTGGCCGGCCCATCGAAAATCCGGATGCGCGTTTCTACAAAACCGGCAAACCGTTTGTTTCGATCCCCGGCGCCCTAGGCGCGCATAACTGGCATCCCATGAGCTATAATCCGGGCACTGGCCTGGTGTACATACCGGCCCAGCAAATCCCGCAAGGCTATGACGTGCCAACGTCAGAAATTGACAAGAAGCGTGAGCGCCTCGGCTTCAATGTCGGGATTGCATGGGCCATTGGTCAACTGCCTGACGATCCGGCCATTTACAAAGCCGCTATCGCAGCAACGACGGGCAAACTGGTCGCATTTGACCCCAAAACGGGTAAGACAGCTTGGTCGGTTGATCATCCTGCGGCGTGGAATGGCGGCACCATGACAACCGCTGGCAATCTTGTATTTCAAGGCACTAGTGTAGGCTTGTTCAAAGCCTATGCCGCCGATAGCGGCGAAGAACTACTGAGCATGGATATGCAGTCCGGCATCGTCGCCGCGCCGTCGACCTATATGATAGATGGCGAACAATATATTGCCTTCCTGACCAGCAAAGGCGGGGCGTTTCCGCTGGTTGCCGGTGTCGCTGGCGGCGCATCACGGCAAGTCCCGAACATTCCGCGGCTCGTGGTCATGAAACTGGGCGGAAAAACAACGCTTCCAGCCCTGCCAAAGAAGAGCGAAGTCGTCTGGAACCCGCCAGAGCCAACAGGAACACCGAAACAGATTGCAGAAGGTAAAGCCCTTTACGGCCGTAACTGTCTTGTCTGTCATGGTGACAGCGCAGTGGGTAACGGCTTTACCCCGGATCTTCGTATATCCGGTACCTTGTCTAGTGAAGAAGCCTGGGCTTCGATCATCACAGGTGGCGCTTTGAAACAACATGGCATGGTCAGTTTTGCTTCACAGCTCAAGGCGGATCAAGTCGAAGCGATGCGTCACTATGTTATTGACCGGTCCAATTGGACAAAGGCCAATGTCGCAGAGGACACCGCCCCGATAGCGCGCTAAACGAAGCAGCCGCACTGCCTAAAAATTAGGCGGCAGTCTCCATAAATGCCTGTTTTTTGGGCGGCATTGAAACTGTCATCGTTTGGCTTTAGCAGTTTACCGGCGATTCTTTTGCTATTCCAATATGGCACGGTATTTGAATTGTAACGGGCAAGTGCGCCCGATTTTGGTGCTGCATAAGCACGCCAAAACATGAGTAACGGGACAGGGACGAACAAAATGAAAAAGATCGAAGCGATCATCAAGCCATTCAAACTCGACGAAGTCAAAGAAGCGCTTCATGAAGTGGGGGTTTCTGGTATCACTGTCACTGAAGCCAAGGGCTTTGGCCGTCAGAAAGGCCATACAGAATTATATCGCGGCGCCGAATATGTCGTCGACTTCCTCCCTAAAGTGAAGCTTGAAGTTGTCGTCGAGGACGGCCTTGCCGAGCGTGTTGTCGAAGCCATTTCCACCGCCGCACAAACCGGCCGTATTGGTGACGGCAAGATTTTTGTCATACCCGTCGAATCCGCGCTGCGTATTCGTACCGGCGAACGCGACAACGACGCTATTTAGTTTTCACCACTTTCAAATCACAAAACAAACCAAGGGACAAAATAATGGGCAATACACCTGCAGACATCATGAAAATGATCAAGGAACATGAGATTGAGTGGGTTGATGTTCGCTTCACCGATCCGCGCGGCAAATGGCAACATCTGTCGATGTGCGCAGAAGTGATTGACGAAGATGTTCTGGAAGAAGGCTTTATGTTTGATGGTTCGTCCATCGAAGGCTGGAAAGCGATTAACGAATCCGACATGATCCTGCGCCCTGATCTGGACGCGGTTTATATGGATCCGTTTTCAGCCACACCGATGATGATCCTGGTTTGTAACATTGTAGAGCCTGGCGACGGTTCGCTTTATAAACGCGACCCCCGTTCGACGGCCGTCCGCGCAGAGGCTTATCTTAAGTCTACCGGCATCGGCGACACTGTCTATGTCGGTCCGGAACCTGAATTTTTCATGTTTGACGATGTGAAGTTTGAAGATGGCTATGACCGCTCAGGTTTCAAAATTGACGATATCGAACTGCCAACCAACACTGGCCGCGACTATGACATTGGCAATATGGGTCATCGTCCGCGCGCCAAAGGCGGTTATTTCCCCGTAGCGCCAGTGGATAGCGCCGTGGATATTCGCGGCGAAATGGTTGCGACCATGATGGAAATGGGCTTGCCGATGGACAAGCATCACCACGAAGTGGCCGCGGCGCAGCATGAGCTCGGCATCACCTTTGGTACGCTAACCGAAACCGCTGACCGGACGCAGGTTTACAAATATGTCGTGCAGCAAGTTGCGCATGCTTATGGCAAAACCGCGACTTTCATGCCCAAGCCGATTAAAGACGATAATGGCTCTGGCATGCACACCCACATGTCGATCTGGAAAGACGGCGCGCCGCTTTTCGCGGGCAATGAATATGCTGGTCTGTCGGAAATGTGTCTGCATTATATTGGTGGCGTCATCAAACATGCCAAGGCTTGTAACGCGTTCACCAATGCCACGACCAACAGCTACAAGCGTCTGGTGCCTGGCTTTGAAGCACCTGTGTTGCTCGCTTATTCCAGCCGGAACCGGTCTGCCTCTTGCCGCATTCCATATGGCGCAGGCGACAAAGCCAAGCGCGTAGAATTCCGTTTCCCGGATGCGCTCGCCAACCCTTATCTCAGCGCCGCTGCCCTATTGATGGCTGGCCTCGACGGCATTGAGAATAAAATCCACCCCGGCGACGCGATGGACAAAAATCTCTATGATCTGCCGCCAGCAGAACTTGCTGAAGTGCCCACCGTTTGTGGTTCGCTTCGTGAAGCGCTTGAGGCACTTGAAGCGGATCATGAATTCCTGCTCAAAGGTGATGTGTTCACCAAGGATCAGATTGACGCTTATGCGGAACTGAAATGGGAAGAAGTCAGCCGTCTGGAAACAACGCCAAGCCCGGTTGAATTTGACATGTATTATTCAAGCTGATCCCTGCGATCCGATTGATGGTTTAAAAACCCGGGGCAAGAAATTGCTCCGGGTTTTTTATGTTCAGGCCCAGGGCCCTGACAGTTTGTCTTACAGCAGATTGACCAAGCACTGTCCGAACAACAAGAGCTTGAAACTATCGAGCGCTAGCGTGCTGGCAGCGGGTGCAACATCGTCAGGAAGTTAAGCTCGGTTCCAGCCCGCCGATGTTCTGACAAAGTCTGATAGTCAGGATCATTATACCACGCGGTGGCAGCTTCCGCACTCGGGAACTTGAACAACACCACGCGCCCCTCTGGCGGCGCAGACCCTTCGAACGTCTCGCTATTGTCATCCAGGGTAATGAATGTACCACCGTGCCTTTTGAGAATCGGGAAAAAGCCTTTTTCATAGAGGCGATATTTCGCCGCATCATGAACCGTGAAATTGGCCATCACGTGGACCGGTGCTGTGTCGGACATATTTGGCTCCTTAATCAGTCTTTTTCGAGTGGCCGATCGCGTCCCTTATTTCATCATTATCCGCACCCAATGTCGGTGGGTCGGCATAGACATTGGCGGGGCTGGCGGAATAGTGGACCGGGTGTTTGATCGAACGATATTTGCCGATTTTCTCGCCTTCGCGTTCGTTCCAGAAGCCGACTTGCTCCAGATGCGGATCTTTGAGCACGTCGGACATCTGGTTGTAGCGCATGGCTGGTATGTTGTTCTCGTCCAGCAATTCCAGCCATTCGTCGGTGGTCTTGGTCGAGGCAATTTCCTCGATCAGGGCATAGAGCGCGGTGATATTCTTGGTGCGCTCTGAATAGGTCGCAAAACGCGGCTCATCAAAGACGCCCGGCTTGCCACCCAGTTCAAAGAAAGTTTCCCATTGTCCGTCGCTATAGGGCACTAGGCCGATATATCCATCTTTTGTTGGATAGGGCTTGCGGTTGGGGTTGATCGAGCGGGTGTAGGCGAGCTTGCCATTGCCGGGAATGAAGGTTTCACCCCAGAGATTTTCAACCATGTTAAACCAGGTAAAGGCTTCGAACATCGGGACCTGAACAAACTGGCCCTCGCCAGTTTTTTCTTTGTGATACATGGCAGCCAGCGTGGCGTTGACAGCGAACAACCCAATGGTTTTATCAGCCACCAGCGACGGCATATAAAGCGGCCGTCCGCTGTCGCCGCGCATTTCAAACAAAGAGGCAAAGCCGGAAGAACATTGAATTAAATCATCATAAGCCTGCCGGTGTGAATAATCACCGCCTTTGCCAAAGCCCGCGCAATGGACATAAACAATGCCCGGGTTGATCGCCTTGACCGCTTCATAATCCAGTCCGAGGCGCTCCATCCCGGCGAGCCGAACATTGTGGAAAAACACATCGGCATGTTTCAGCAATTCGACGATCACTGCCTTGTCGGCTGCCTCTTTTGCGTTGAGCGTAATCGATTTCTTGTTGCGGTTGAGCGAGGTAAAAATCGGCCCCAGATCTCCGGTTGGACTATCGCCGGCATGGCGCATCATGTCGCCGGGAAATTTGCCATGATCATTTTCAATCTTGATAACATCGGCTCCCATGTCGGCAAAATTCAACGTGGCAAATGGACCAAGGACGACGGTCGACATGTCGACAATCTTTAGACCCTTTAATGGTCCTGTTGGTTCCACGTCCCATTTTAGTTCTGGCCAGCCACTCATAGAAAAACCCTCAAATTATTAGGTGCAAGAAAGTCCATGTCTGTTATCAGTTTTAATCGATTGATGAACTGTTTATTTGAAGGATGTTTTATGGCTGTTGTGGATCCAAAAGCGCCAGTACTCGTGGGCGTGGGAGAGGCCAGTGGCGGGTCGCTCAAACGCGATCAAGGGCTCGAATGGCCTTCGACTGTAGATTTGGCATCGGCCGCCGTTGCAGCGGCGCTGGCCGATAGCGGCGTTGGTGCCAAGCTGGCAGGCGCGATTGATTGCCTGCTATCCACGCGTCTATTTGTCGACAGTGGCTTAACCCATGAGTTCGGATCGCCGGATAATCATCCCGATGCCATTGCTCAGGCTTCCGGTCTCGAGCCCGCGACTTTGCTCTATGGTGATGTTGGCGGCAACAGCCCGCAAAAGCATATAAACCAATTGGCAAAACAGCTGCATGACGGCGAGCATAAGGCGGTTGTCATCGCCAGTGCCGAGAATATCGGGACGGTGAAACGCGCCCGGCGCAGTGGCCATGCACTGGATTGGAACCAGACATCGGACCGTGAATTTACCGATTTGCGGACCAATGATCCGATGCTGACCGCCTATGAATGGCGGCAAGGCCTGATCAATATGCCCATGTCTTATGGCATTGTCGAAAATGCCAGGCGGGCGCGGTTAGGGGTTGATTGCGCTAGTCACGCCAAGGATATGGCAGAGCTTTGGGCGGCTTTTGCTGGCGTTTCTTTGACTCGCGATCATGCCCAATATGCCCGCGATTGGACGGCAGAGGAATTGCTGGAAGACGACAATGGCAATTATCGGCTGAACGATCCCTATCGGCGCTGGATGGTAGCGCAAGATGCAGTGGAGCTTGGCGCAGCTGTCATTTTGACGACCGCCGGCTATGCTGCGGAACTGGGCATTGCGGACGATAAGATGATCTATCTGCATAGCGGTGCGGATGCCAGCGTCCCCCTAATCAGCGAGCAAGATGATTTATCGATATCACCAGCAATGGAATGGGCCTTTCCCAAGGCCCTGGATCTGGCCGAACTTCCTGTGTCAGATATTGGCCCGATAGACATTTACAGTTGTTTTCCGGTTGCTGTTTCGCTGGCGATGGATGCACTGGGTAATCCCGACCGTCCGCTTTCAACTTATACACTGACCGGCGGGTTGAGCTTTTTTGGCGGCCCGGGAAACAGCTATAGCACCCATGCGATTGTCGCACTGACACAGGCGTTGCGCAAAGATGGCAGCAAGCCGGGCATGATCTCGGCCAATGGCGGGGTCATCAACAAGGAATCGGTTGGCATTTATGCAGCACAACCGGTCGCCGGTGGATGGTCGCCAGACCGCATAGCGATACCCAATAAGATTGCCCGGCCAGCACATGTGAAGCCGGAACATTTTTTCAACGGCAATGCGGTGATCAAAAGCTATGCCATGCCCTATGGCAAAAAGAGCACGGGTGCCGCCAGCCTCTGGATGGAAGATGAAAACGGCCTGCCCAGCATCGGGCTGCTGGCCGATGCGCCCGAGGACACGGATCTGATCGGCATGAAAGTGCAGGTCACAACGAGCGACAAACGCAATCACGCGGTGCTTGTGTGAACGCCTGAGTTTGGTGCTCCGCGCCAACGAAGCGCTTTCCTACATTCCTTCGACTATGCTATTCAAACTGCGACTCTTTCCCGGCGTTGAATATTGATCCGAAGCCAGAGCTCGACACGCTTGAGGGAGGCGTGATTTGTGTGAACTTTGGAGCAAGCTCACCGACCAAGAACTCGTCTAGAGCTGGTGTAATGTGTGTGAACTTTGAAATGAAACCCATCTAACAAGCAGGCTAAAAGGCCCTGTAATCTGTGTGAACTTACCCATCAACTGGGCGTCAAATTACCGGATAGTCTGCATGTCCAGCAACTCGATCTGTGGCGTCAAATAGCAATCCCGGCACGGCTCTTCCTTCGCCAGATCGGTCGAAAGATATTTGGCGTTACTGTCACAAAATACCGTGGCGATGGCTTTGCGTTTGCCGTCCGCATCCGGCTCTTGCGTGAGCGCCAAGCGGATGGCCGCGACCAGATTGCCGCCGCTGGAAATGCCAACGCCCAATCCGAAATGCCGGCTCAGTTTTTGCGCCATTAAAATTGCATCGCCATCATTGACGTCGATAATATCGTCAATCTGGTCGAGCTTGACAATCTCGGGAATAAATTCGTCAGAGACACCTTGAATGCGATGATGGCCAACTTTGTGGCCAGTGGAGAGCGTAGGCGATTCAACCGGCTCAACCGGGTGACAGGAAATGGCCGCGTCTTGTCGTTTCAAATAGCGCGATACGCCCATAATCGTGCCGCCTGTGCCAACACCTGCGACAAAGCCGCCCAGGGCAGCGCCATCGCTTTGCACCTGATGCCAGATTTCCGGCGCGGTGCCGGAACAATGCGCGTTGCAATTATCTTCGTTGGAAAATTGACGCGGCAAAAACGCGCCCTCGGTTTCGCCCATTTTCTCGGCCAGCGCGATCGAACCAAGGAAACCACCTTCTTCTTTCGACACCAACCGTACATCAGCGCCATGGCTAGCGAGAATGGCGCGGCGTTCCATGCTCATCCAGTCAGGCATGAAGATGGTGACCGGATGACCAAGCGCGGTGCCCAGAGCCGCCATAGCGATGCCGGCGTTGCCGCTGGTGGCTTCGGCAATGCGCTGGCCCGGCTTTAAGGCACCGCTGCGTGTAGCATTTTGCAGGATCGACAAAGCCATGCGGTCCTTGATGCTGCCGGAGAAATTATACATTTCCGCCTTGGCATAGACGGTGACATCTTGGGCCTCGCAGCGCGCGTTGATGCGCAGCATTGGCGTTTGACCAATAAGTCCGGATAGCGCCCGGAATTTATCTTCGCGGTTCCGGCCAACTTGATCGAGCATTTATATTCCCCCTTGATTAAACAAGGGGAATATCAACAGGTCGGTCAAATATCTTTGTCATTAATCTCTTGGAATGCAGATAATATGTGATAATATTCTACTTATGGATGACATAGTAAAAAATATTGATAATAATGACAGGAATATCCTCAAGGCCTTACAGCGGGACGCTAGCCTGTCGTTAGAAAACCTAGCGGCACAGCTGAGCCTGTCGACCAACGCTTGCTGGCGGCGCATCAAGCGGATGGAAGCCGACGGCATCATCGCCCGGCGCGTGGCGATTGTGGATCCCGAAGCGGTCGGGCTGCGGATGACCGTTTTTGTAGCAGTACGGACCAGTGATCACAGCGACAAATGGCTGGAAAAATTTGCTACCGCCGCTTCTGCGATTGAAGAGGTTGTCGAATTTTACCGCATGGCAGGTGAGGTAGATTATCTGCTCAAATTGCTCGTCCGCGATGTCGCCGATTATGACCGCGTATATAAAAAGCTGATCAAGGCAGTGCCGCTGTCTGATGTATCGGCGAGCTTTGCGATGGAGCGGATTAAGTACGAGACGGCGGTGCCCGTTTAAACTTCCACAACTTCCTGCCGGATCGCGCCAAATATCGAATGCCCATCTTCGTCGAGCATTTGGATTTTCACGGTATCACCAGCGCTCATAAACGGCGTTTTCGCTTCGCCATCGGCGATGGTCTCGATCATCCGGATTTCAGCAATACAGCTATAGCCCAGACCGCCTTCGGCAACCGGCTTACCGGCCCCGCCATCGGCATCCTGATTGGACACGGTGCCAGAGCCGATAATGGTGCCAGCGCATAAGGGCCGGGTTTTGGCTGCATGCGCCACCAGCTGTGCCAGACTGAAGGTTGCATCTACACCGGCATTGGCGCGGCCAAAGGGTTCGCGATTATAGTCGACGTGCAAGGGCAGATGAATGACGGATTCTTTCCACGCATCACCCAATTCGTCCGGGGTCACGCAGACCGGGGAAAAAGCGCTCGGCGGCTTGGACTGGAAAAAGCCAAAGCCTTTGGCGAGCTCTCCCGGGATCAGGCCGCGCAAAGACACATCATTGCAAAGCATGATCAGCTGGATATGATCGGCGGCATCTTCGGCGCTAACGCCCATGGAGACATCGCCGGTAATGACGGCGACTTCGCCTTCCATGTCGCAGCCCCATTTCGGGTCACCGAGCGGGATATCATCACGGGGGCCGAGAAAGGCATCCGAACCGCCCTGATACATGAGCGGGTCGCTGTAAAAACTCTCCGGCACTTCGGCGCCGCGTGCTTTGCGGACCAGCTCGACATGGTTGATATAAGCGCTGCCATCAGCCCATTGATAGGCGCGCGGCAGCGGAGAATGGGCTTCGCGCTCATGAAATCGTTCGCACGGAACGGCCTGATGTTCAACATCGCGATACAAGGCCTCCAGCTTCGGGGCGCAGTCTTCCCAATTGTCGAGAGCAGTTTGGAGAGTGGGGGCTATATTATTCGCTTCGCAGCAACGGGTCAGATCTTTTGAGACAACGACCAACCGGCCATCGCGTGTGTCATTTTTCAGCGTTGCGAGTTTCATAGGGTTCCCATCTTTTATTGAAACCGGATAGTGCGCCGGAACGCATCAACAATCAACATGCGCGTTTAATGTTCGTCGCGGGCCTTCTCATGCAGCCATGCGGCATGTTGCGGCGCCTTTTTTGTCCGGCTCCATTCCTCGAGCATATCCGGGGCTACGCGGCGCAGCTCCTTCATCTCTTCGGCCGTTCCGATGTCGCAGGCAATTTCCAGCCGGTGGCCATTGGGGTCAAAGAAATAGATGGACTTGAAAATGCCGTGATGGGTCGGCCCTAGAACTTCGAGGCCTTCTGCTTCGGCATTGGCCTTGGCCGCCAGCAGTTCATCCAGCGTGTTCACCTTGAATGCAATATGCTGCACCCATGTCGGCGTGTTGGGGTCTTTGCCCATTTCCGGCTGCTCAGGCAGTTCAAAAAAGGCGAGGATATTCCCGCCACCGGCATCGAGGAAAATATGCATATAGGGATCATATTCACCCGTCGACGGCACTTCATTCTCAGCAAAGGCGAGATCGAAATCCATACCCATGACACGTTGATAAAATTCCGTGGTCTCCTTCGCATCCTTGCAGCGATAGGCGACATGATGAATGCCGGAAAGATTAGGTGCTGATGTCATTCTGCAGGTTCTTCCACATTGAGCACGCCGCGCGCAACCTGATCGCGTTCAATGCTTTCAAACAGCGCTTTGAAATTACCCTCGCCAAAGCCGTCATCGCCTTTGCGCTGGATAAATTCAAAGAATACCGGGCCGACCTGTGCTTCTGCAAAAATCTGCAATAGCAGACGTGGGTCGCCGCCTTCGGTTGTGCCGTCGAGCAGGATCCCGCGGGTTTGCAGAGCCGAAACATCTTCGCCATGACCCGGCAAACGTCCGTCGAGCATTTCATAATAGGTGTTGGGTGGTGCAGTCATAAACGGAACACCCAGTTTTTTGAGTCGATCCCAACAGGCGATGAGATCATCACAGATGAGCGCGATATGTTGAATGCCCTCACCATTAAATTCGCGCAAAAATTCCTCGATCTGACCTTTGCCGCCTTCGCCCTCTTCGTTGAGCGGTATCTTGATCTTGCCATCCGGGGCCGTCAGCGCTTTGGATGTCAGGCCGGTATATTCGCCTTTGATATCGAAGAAGCGGATCTCGCGGAAGTTGAAAAGCGTCTCATAATAATCCGCCCAATATTTCATCCGGCCGCCATAAACATTATGGGTCAGGTGATCGATAATATGGAAGCCCGCGCCAACCGGATTGCGGTCAACACCCGGCAGATATTCAAAATCAATGTCGTAGATGGAAAGGGACTCACCGCGTTCACCGCCATCATAGCGATCAACCAGATAGAGAATGGCGCCACCGATGCCGCGGATCGCCGGGATTCGCAATTCCATGGGTCCCGTTTCCACTTGAACCGGTTCTGCGCCCTTTTCCAGCAAGTGGTCGTAGGCTTTGCGCGCGTCCTTCACCCGGAAGGCCATGCCGCAAGCGGAGGGTCCATGTTCGCGGGCGAAATACCAGGCCGGTGATTTGGGTTCATAGTTGATGATCAGGTTAATCGCGCCTTGCCGCCACAAATGGACATCCTTGCTGCGATGCTGGGCAATTTCTGTAAATCCCATGACCGCAAATACCGGTTCGAGTATGCCACGCTCGGGCGCGCAAAATTCCACAAATTCAAAGCCATCAAGGCCAACCGGGTTTTCAAAAAGATCAGCCATAGGTGTATTCCTTACAAGCGAGAGCAATATAGTTACAAATGAAACTATAGCGTAGACGATCGGAAAACGCAAGGGTGACGAGAGGCGGTCAATCCTTACTTGATCCGCCGAGCGTAAGTCGCCAAATGGCAGAAATCAAAGTTAAAAAAGGGTAGCGTAGTGATCCAGAAGATCAAAACCATGATCGAGTCGGCTTGGTTCCAAAATGCGATCATGGCGGTGATCGTTGTTAACGCGGTGGTGATTGGACTGGAAACCTCTCCGGCCCTTATGGCTTCCTTTGGTCCGATCCTGATAGCGCTTGACGAGATTGCGATCACCATTTTCGTAATCGAAATTCTGCTGAAACTGCTGGTCTATCGACTGCAGTTTTTTCGGAGCGGCTGGAATATTTTCGACTTTATAATCGTCTCCGCAGCGCTGTTACCGCTGGGAGGAAATTTTGCAATTCTACGGGCTTTGCGGATAGTGCGCGCTTTCCGCCTCATCTCCGCCATGCCGAAAATGCGCCAAGTGGTGCAGGGCTTGCTCTCTGCAATTCCATCAATGGGTTCGGTCATCCTATTGCTTGGCTTAATCTTTTATGTCGCCGCTGTTATGGCCACGAAACTTTTCGGCGGCTCTTTTCCGCAATGGTTCGGCACTGTGGGCGAATCTTTCTATTCTCTGTTCCAGATTATGACGCTGGAAAGCTGGTCCATGGGTATCGTGCGCCCGATCATGGAAGTTTATCCCTGGGCCTGGGCATTTTTTGTCCCGTTTGTTCTGGTCACCTCTTTTGTCGTGCTCAATCTCTTCATCGCTATTATCGTGAACGCGATGCACGAAGAAGCCGACGAAGAACAGAGCGCGCAAAGAGATGAGATATTGAACGAGATACGTGGATTGCGAGAGGAAGTCGTTGCGATGCGCAATGAAAAAATCACCTGATCGGTGGCTTTTTACATAGGTTGGATTTCTGGCTTCTCACGATAAAAATGAACTTGCATCTCCATCGGGCCGATTAACGCCACATGATGCAATTGCTCCGGCTCAATCAACTGACGATCTCCGGCAGTCATCAGACGTGTATCCTGAGTTTCTTCAATCACATAATTGAGACTGCCACTGAGAATCTCCAGCACGCCCCAAGCACCAGCTTTGGTACTATGGGCGGCTTGCAGGGCTTTGGGCAGGCTGGTTTCATCAAATACGGGCGTTGAGCTATAAGGTTTGGGTTCGCTCATATCGGTCACATTACCGCAAAGCGAATGAGGGCGATGGTGAGGCCAAATAGAGCGAACATGATCGGCACGATCAGCATCTGCCCATAGACAGCGCCAAAGCTCATCGGGCCGGTATGGGTATCAAACTTGCCTTGGATCCATTGGCTTTTCTGTTTTCTGCGGCCAGATCCGCTCAAACCATTTAAGACAAAGGCCGTGCCAAAATACATGACAGCATAGAGCATGCTGATGGCGATCATGAACAAGGCCCGTCCGTCATGGCCTGTGCCGAGAATAAGACCGAAAAAGAACAGAGCATAACTCACCGCCATGCTGCCCCAGATGATCGAGGGGATACCGAAGGTACGGGATTCAGGTTGCGCAGACACCGCCAGTGTCGCCCGTTCATGGGCCGCAGATTCATGATAATATTCATCACTTTGGACAGCCATATTATTCTCATCGAGCAGCATTATTTGTCTCCTTCTTTTTGCGCTATTTTGGGCAAACCATCACGGTGGATGGCAATGCCGGTCATCAGGCTATCGGCAATCCGCTCCGCCCGCTCCGACAAAAATTGGCAGGCGGCGGCGTTAGGCATCACATCTGGCAATGTCTCATCGAACAGGGCTAACCAGTGATCAAAATGAGCGCGCTCGATACCCGGGATAGCTAGGTGTTTGACCATAGGGTTGCCGCGAAACCGTCCCGATTCAATCGCGATGGAAGCCCAAAAGTCCTTCATACGGGCGAGATGAGGCGGCCAGTTGGTGATTTTCTCGTCGAAAATCGGTCCTAGAAGAGCATCGCTGCGAATCTTTTCATAAAAGCTTTCCACCAGATCGGAAATCCGCGTTTCGGTGATGCCCAAAGCGGCAGCTTGGGCCGCTTTGTCTTCACGGGCAGCAATCGTATGCGGGTGGGTCATGGCTCGACTCGTTTAAAGAGGTATATAATATGCCTCTTTAAACGAGCTTGAATTTAAAAGCAATATATAATATGCATATTTAATGAGATTAACCACACAGACCGACTATGCGCTTCGCACATTGATGTTTTTGGCGTCACAGGAAGGTAGCCAGACGATTGATGATATCGCTTCGGCTTACGGCATTTCCAAAAATCACTTGATGAAGGTTGCCCAACGGCTAGCCGGTGCGGGCGTGATCGTCAGTCAGCGTGGCCGCGGCGGCGGGCTTACACTGGCCCGCGATCCCGCGGAGATTAACATTGGCTCGGTCGTCCGCGCTATGGAGGAGGTCAGCCAGTTTGTTGAATGCAGCCCCGGCTCCACCAATAACTGCATAGTCACGCCGGTTTGCGGCCTCTCCCATATGCTGGTCGACGCTGTAGAAGCTTTTTTGAGTCATTTGGACAAGTTCACATTGTCCGACGTCATGGGGAAAAAGGACCGGTTCGCAGATATATTTCAAACAGCGATGGCCTAAGCCCTATCAAGCTTCGCCATATTTTTGAGCAAGTTCATACATGGCCACTGCCGCCTTTGCGGCCTCCCCGCCCTTGTCTTTCTGTCCCTTATCCGCCCGGGCCAAAGCTTGGGCTTCATTCTCAACCGTGATGATGCCGTTACCAATTGCAGCGCCATCCAATGTGAGCGCCATGATACCGCGCGCGCTTTCGTTCGAGACGATTTCGAAATGATAGGTTTCCCCACGCAGCACAACGCCTAGCGCGACAAAGCCATCATATTGTCCGCTGTCGATCGCCATAGAAATCGCGCCCGGTATTTCCAGTGCACCGGGCACCGTCAGCGTTTCATGCGCATGGCCGGCGCCATCCAATGCGGCCTTGGCGCCATCCATCAGCATGTCATTGAGATGGTCGTAAAAACGCGCTTCGACGATTAGAAATTTGGCCATTATGCGGTCTCCATTTCTTTAGCCGCATCTAAGTTACTACCCGTTGGCACTGCCCGTTGACCGACAATCTGTAGCCCATAAGCATCCAGTCCGACCAGATCGTGGCTGCTATTGGAAATGAGCTCCATGTCGCTCACGCCCAGTTCGGTTAGAATTTGCGCGCCCACACCATAGTCCCGGATTTGATCCATCTCGGCTGGTTTTTCGCCATTTAGCCGGGCCACTTGACTGGAGAAATAGCTTTCTGTGCGCGGGCTGATGAAAACGATAATACCGGATCCAGCCTCGCCGATAAGTTTCATTGATTCCCGAAGCATACCAGATTGCGGGCCTATTTGGCCAAAGACATCGTTGAAAATCGCGGTGGCGTGCATGCGGACCAGCGTTGGGCTTTCCGGATCAACATGTCCTTTTTGCAGCACGATCTGCTCGCTCTCCGTCGCGGTATTGAAAAAGGTAATGGCTTTCCATTCGCCGCCCCACTGGCTTTCGAACGTCGCCTCTTTGCGTTTCTGGGCCAGATGATCGTTGCGCAAACGATAGGCGATGAGATCTCGGATCGTGCCGATTTTCATACCATGGTGCTGGGCAAATTCGATGAGATCATCGAGCCGCGCCATCTCACCATCATCCTTCATAATCTCGCAGATTACACCGGCCGGATTGAGCCCGGCAAGACGCGATACATCGACCGCTGCCTCGGTATGGCCTGCGCGCACCAGCACGCCGCCATTGCGGGCTTGCAAGGGAAAGACATGACCGGGCGTCACAATTTCTTCCTTACCTTTGGTCCGATCAATCGCGACCGCAACCGTGCGTGCACGGTCCGCCGCAGAAATACCGGTTGTGACACCTTCGCGCGCTTCAATGGAAATAGTGAAGGCTGTTTCATAAGCCCCCCGATTATTCTGACTCATCATGCCAAGGCCGAGTTCATCAACACGATCTTTGGTCATGGCCAGGCAAATCAGCCCCCGGCCATATTTCGCCATGAAGTTAATCGCGTCGGGAGTCGCCATCTGCGCCGGGATGATGAGATCACCTTCATTTTCCCGGTCTTCGTCATCGACCAATATATACATGCGGCCATTGCGTGCTTCGTTGATAATCTCTTCAGCGGTCGCCATCACGCCGCTGCCGCCGCGCGCAAGATATGTCTCCAGCTTGCCGAGCGTTTCAGCCGTCGGGTTCCAGTCAGCCTGCCCCAAAGCCCGCAAGCTATTGGCGTGAAGGCCAGCGGCACGGGCGAGACCAGCGCGTGTTTCTTTACCCGAATCGATCAGTTCAATCAGCTGTTCTATCAATATCTTGCTCATATCTGGGCCCTTGTTTGATGTATTTGCGCTCTCGTTATCACATTACAATGTGACGAGTCCAGAGCTATGTCACATCAAATGTGATAGGCTATCACATCGACTGGCATTTTATCCGGTCGCAATCGATTGAACAGGACGAGCGGATGAAACTATGCAACTATCTATAGAAAGGCCCGCAACTCGCCAACAAATTGATCAAACTGATCGTGATGGAGCCAGTGCCCGGCATTGGCGAAGCTCTTCACCGACACATTGTCGCCAAAATACTGCATCCGCCCATCCTTCTCCGGATTGCTCGCCCAGCTATCATCGCCATAATGCAGTTGGGTCGGACAGGTGATGTTGCGCCATAGCTGCTGGATATCGGACTGCTGCAGATCAATCGAATCCCAATGCTGCACATAGGGATCAAACTTCCAGCTGTAACTGCCATCCTCGTTGCGGATAACCGCGTGGGTGGTCAGGTGGCGGGCCTGTTCATCGGACAAATGACCATTGGCATCCTGCATGCGTTTGAGCGCATCCTCAAATGTCGCATAGCGCTTCACCTGCCGCCCCGCGGCCTTGCGCTTTTCCTCAATCGAATTGCGCACGCGCTCAATCTGGCCGATTTTTTCGCGTTCGGCGAGCATCTCTGGGCTGGGGCCCAAGCCTTCAATCGCAACCAGCTTGCGCACCGTATCGGGATAAAGCCCTGTATAGCGCAGCGCGATATTCCCACCCATGCTGTGCGCAACAATCGTGACAGGAGAGAGGTCAAGTTGATGGATGAGCTGCGCCAGATCGGTAACCATCGCCATAGTCGTATAATTGCCGTCTGTGCTCCACTGGCTGTCGCCATGACCGCGCACATCCGGCGCAATAATATGCCAGTCATTGCGCAATTCCTGCGCCACCCAATCCCAGTTGCGGCAATGATCCTTACCGCCATGCAACAGGATCAATGGCGGCTTTTCCGCATTGCCCCAATCGGCATAATGCAGGCGAAGCCGCTGAGAGAAATAGCTGTGCGAAGCAGGGCCGACCAAATCCATTTTTTGTCCTGTTTATCTGTCACCGTTAAAAACGCTAGACCAACGGCTCGGACTGGTAGAACCCAAGACGGTCTAATATGAACATTGTCCCTAGTCCGATAGCGGGCGTTCGACAAGCGCAGACCCGATTTTCAAGGACCAAAAAGCAGGAATGAAAAATGGCGGAGTCGGAGGGATTCGAACCCTCGATAGGTTGCCCTATACACGCTTTCCAAGCGTGCGCGATCGACCACTCTGCCACGACTCCGCAATGCTTATCAGAATCATTTGGATGGTCGAAACTCTGACAGCGTCGCTTCCCCTAGTGCGCGAAACGCTCTTTCGCAAGAGCTTGCTTGTGGTTAGGGTCAGGATTATCACATTATCCGGCAGTCCTGAACCCGTCGAAGGGCGTTTCAAGACCATAGGCGTCCGTCGACAGGCTCAGGACTAACGGCATATTACAGGAACCCGTTTATGAAACGATTTGCTTTTATCCTCCCTATCGCCGCCCTGATGGCGGCCTCTTCCCTTGCAGCGCAAGAGCTTCCCAAAAAGGAATATCCGAGCCCCAATGCGATAGTGGACGCGGCCCCGGCAAGCGACTGGAAAGCCATAGCGGCGAGCGATCTGCTCGTGATGGATCTGGCCCCGGATGCCAAGGGAGACCCGCGCCGTGTGGTCATCCAATTGATGCCGCCGCCTTTCTCCCAAGGCTGGATCGGCAATATCCGCAAGCTCGCGGCGGCGAAATTCTGGGATGGAACGAGCATCAACCGGGTGCAGGATAATTATGTCGTGCAATGGGGTGACGCGGGATATGACAATCCGGAATCGGGAGAGACAGAGCAGAAGGCTTTGCCGGAGGGTTTGGTGGAAGTGCCGGAGAGTGAGTATGTCACTTCAAAGCTACCAGATTATCCGGACTTTCCACTAAACGCTGACAAATTGTCGGACAAACAGGCATCGTTGATAATCAACGCGTTAGTCATAGCGCGAATTGACCGCGACCAAATCAGCCTTTCCCCCGAAGAATATGACGATGGGTTTCTAGATAAGCTACGAGCCCAGGTGTCAGACCGCTACTCAGACGTTGCTACAATATTTGACGGATGGCCACTTGCCGCCGAGCTCAATGCGGAAACACGAGTTCCTAAATTTTGGCCCGTCCACTGCTACGGCATGGTCGGCGTAGGTCGCAATCTCTCCCCTAATACCGGCACAGGCGCAGAACTCTATACCGTTATCGGCCATGCCCCCCGCCACCTCGACCGCAATATTGCGGTGGTCGGGCGGATTATCGAGGGCATAGACCATCTCTCCAGCCTGCCGCGTGGCAAGGGACAGTTGGGCTTTTATGCCGATGCCAGCAAGCGCGTGCCGATCCAGTCGATCCGGCTGGGCACGGCCCTGCCCCCAACGGAGCAACTCCGGTTTGAATATCTGGACACCGCCAGCAAAGCCTTCGCTCAATATGCCGATGCCCGCGCCAATCGCCGCGATCCGTTTTTTATTAAACCGGCCGGTGGTGCGGACATTTGCAATATTCCGGTGCCGGTGCGGCGCGTGACACCATGAGGATTCGCGACAGCTTGTGGGCGATATTGGCCCTGTCCTTAATTGCGCAACCGGCTCTCGCGCAAGATGAAGATTATGAAGAGATTGAGGAAAAACCGGCGCTTACGCCTGAACAAGTGCTCAATGCCGCGCCCGCCGATCACTGGCTGCCGATTCCGGTCAGCGACCTGATGATCTTCACTCTGCCCGAAAATGCCGAGGGCAATAAGCGACAAACGGTGATCCAGCTGATCCCGACCGAACTATCCGGCGCGCATGTCCGCAACGTGCGCAAATTTGCCGCCCAGCGCTGGTGGGATGGTACGAAAATCTATCGCGTTGCCAAGAATTTCGTAACCCAATTTGGCGGCAATCCTGACAACAAACAGGTCCCCAAAAATCTCGAAACCGTACCGGAGAGCGACTATTTTAACAGCGCGCTCGGCGCAAAGCGCGATACCGACAGGGCAGCGCTGGATGCCGCGGTTGCTTATAGCAATGAATATCAGGGCACGGACATCCGGCCGCTAATGAAGATGATCTATGAAAGCTATGGCGCAAAAGTCGGCTTTGGCGCGGGCTGGCCAATTGGCACCAAGAATGGCAAAGCCTTTCCGATCACCTGTCGCGGCGCGCTGTCCCCGGCCCATTATGATCCACCGGACGCGGGCACGGGCGCGGAAATCTCTATCGTTACCGGTGAAGCGGCGCGCAGTCTCGATACGACATTCGGCATGGTCGGGCGGGTGATTGACGGGTTGGAGCATGTCACCAACCTGCCACTCGGCACCGCAGCGGGCGGATTTTATGCCGACAAGTCAGAACATATAATGATCACTTCGGTGCGTCTGGCCAGCGAACTGCCGGTCGCCGAGCAACCGCGCTACGAATATCTCGCCAGTTACAGCCCATCGCTGTTGCAATATATCAAGGCCCATGGCGGTTATGGCAATATTTGCACCGTTCCCGTGCCAATTCGCCGTATGAAGCCGCTTTAACCCAGTAAACGCTTTACCGGATAGCCCGACCATTTTTTGATCGCACGGATCGCAAAAGCACTATGCATTGCAGCAACGCCGGGCAAGCGCGCCAGACAATTGCGATGAATATCATCATAGTCGGCAACATCCCGTGCCGCGACCCGCAGGCGGTAATCGGCTTCGCCAGACATAAGATGGCATTCCAATATTTCATCAATCTGATGAACCGCACTCTCAAAAGCCGAAAAAGATATTTCGGTTTGTGCCGTCAGACGAATCTCTATGAATACATCCAGTTGCAATCCGATTGTGCGGTTATCCAACTCTGCAACATAGCGTTTAATCGCTCCATCTTTTTCCAACGCCTTGATCCGCCGATGACAGGCAGATGGCGACAGCCCGACTTTTTCAGACAAGCTGGTCAACGGAAGCTGACTATCCTGCTGCATATGTTCCAACAATGCGATATCGAGTCGATCCATTAAATTTTTTCCGAATATTTTATGATTTATCGAAATATTATTTCATATTTTTGGATTTTGAAACAACTATTTCGAAATTATTCTTACCCCGTTTGCGCTATTATCGGTTGATCATATTTAGGAGACTCGATCATGCGTGTTGGAACACCCAAAGAAGTCAAAAATCATGAATATCGGGTCGGCCTGACCCCGGAATCGGTGCGAGAATTGTCCGCCCATGGTCATGATGTGTTAGTTGAGACCGGCGCCGGTCTGGGCATTGGCGCAGACGATACCGAATATGAAGCTGCTGGCGCAACTATTGCTGCCAAGGCATCGGACATTTTTGAAAAATGCGACATGGTCGTGAAGGTGAAAGAACCGCAAACCGCCGAACGCACCATGCTGCGCGAAGGGCAGATATTATTCACCTATCTCCACCTCGCCCCCGATCCGGAGCAAACCGCCGACCTTGTTAAGTCAAAGGCGACCTGCATTGCCTATGAAACCGTGACCGGTTCCGGCGGTCTGCCGTTACTCAAACCAATGAGTCAGGTCGCGGGACGCATGTCGATTCAGGCGGGTGCGACAGCTTTGGAAAAAGCCCATGGCGGCCGCGGCATATTGCTGGGCGGTGTGCCGGGCGTATCGCCGGGCAAGGTTACCGTCATCGGCGGCGGCGTAGTTGGTTTTAACGCGGCGCAAATGGCCGCTGGTTTAGGCGCGGATGTCACCATCCTTGATCGCAACCCCGAAGTGCTGGAAACGCTCGGCAATTATTTTGAGGCGCGCGCCAAAACACGTTTCTCCAACAAAGCCAATCTCGCCGAATGTGTCGCTGAAGCTGATTTAGTTATCGGTGCAGTGCTGATCCCCGGCGCCGAAGCACCCAAGCTGGTCACTCGCGACATGCTCTCCACCATGCGACCCGGTTCCGTGCTTTGCGATGTGGCCATTGATCAAGGTGGCTGTTTTGAAACGTCCAAAGCAACGACCCACCAGGACCCGACCTATGTCGTGGATGATGTGGTCCATTATTGCGTCGCCAACATGCCCGGCGCGGTATCGCGGACATCCACCTATGCGCTCAACAATGTCACCCTGCCCCATGCGCTGGCCATCGCGAACAAGGGCTGGGAAGCCGCGCTGCGTGATGATGTCCATCTCGCCGAGGGGCTCAACGTATGGAACGGCCATGTCACCTATCGCGCAGTGGCCGAAGATTTGGGCTATGATTATATGCCGGTGTCAGAGATAGTGGGCCATAAACCAGCGGTTTAGGCTATAGTTTCGCTCCAGGCCCGTTAGTGGTGAGCCTGTCGAACCACGTCTTTCGGTCGAGAGGCACCCATCGACGAGCTCAGGCCTAACGGCTCAGAAACCAGAAGGAAAGAAATATGGCAGCAGCAGATCAAAAACCTCTAGGCTCAGGCTTTCGAGCAAAGAGCGAACCGGATGAACTGCTGGCTGACATTGATCTGACCGGCAAGACCGCCATTGTCACTGGCGGCTATTCCGGCATTGGTCTGGAAACAACGCGGGCCTTGGCTGCCAAGGGCGCGAAAGTCATCGTCCCGGTGCGCGATGAAGCCAAAGCAGCGGAGAATTTATCCGGCGTTGATGGTAATGTCTCTTCGGCAACCATGGATTTGTCCGACATTGCTTCGGTGCGCGCATTTGCTGACGCCATGTGCGATAGTTTGGGCCAGCTGGATCTGCTGATTAACAATGCCGGGATCATGGCCTGTCCACTGGAACGCGTCGGTCCCGGTTGGGAAAGCCAATTTGGCGTCAATCATATGGGCCATTTTGCGCTCACCAAAGGCTTGATGCCTTTGCTCGAAAAGGCCGAGGCGCCACGCGTCGTTGCGTTGTCTTCGATCGCGCATAAACGCAATGGTATTTTGTGGGATGATATCCAGTTCGAGAATAGCGAATATAACAAATGGACGTCTTACGCGCAGGCCAAGAGTGCCAATGCACTATTCGCCAATGCACTGAGCCGGCGGATGGCCGGTTTTGGCGGGCGAGCCTTTTCGGTGCACCCGGGCGGGATTTTCACACCGCTACAACGCCATTTACCCGTCGATGAACAGATCGAACTGGGCTGGCTTGATAAAAATGGCGAGCCGTCAGAAATGGCGAAAAACGGGTTTAAAACCCCCGCACAGGGATGCACCACTAGCCTTTGGGCCGCGACGTCTCCGCTGCTGAACGACAAGCATGGGCTCTATTGCGAAGATTGCGACGTCGCCCAGTTGATGGACGAAAATTCACCCCCCTTTGCCTGTGTGGCGCCTCATGCTTGCGATGAAGAAGCCGCGGAACGGCTTTGGGACTTGAGCGAAAAATTACTCGCACAAACGTGATGAAGGATAATCCGAACGACAGCGAATATGCCGGGCTTTTGGTCCGTGACGATGGCGGCTTCGTGCTGCAGGCAGACGATGGCCTGCGCTATCGCCTCGAATTGCTGCGCACGCCCATTGATGAGGTGGAAAAGCGCGTGATCGTCACCGGGCAACTGATCGGAAATGACCATATAGAGGCCGAAGGTGTTCGGTTAGCAAACGGGAGATAGGCGATGTCAGGGCCAGATATGACGATGCGTACAGCTAGCGCCCAAGACCTTCCCGCCCTGCATCAGCTGGTGGAAAGCGCCTATCGTGGCGACAGCGCCAAGCGCGGCTGGACACATGAGGCGGATTTACTAGGGGGGCAGAGAACCGATCTGGAATCGCTGCAGGACATAATGGCGGACCCAAATCAGGTCATCCTGCTCGCTATAGATAGAGCGACTATTGCCGGTTGTGTGCAACTGGTGCGCGTGAAACAGGAGCTCGCTTATCTCGGTCTGCTGACCGTGGATCCAGACCGTCAAACGGGTGGATTAGGCAAAAAATTGCTGAGTGCGTCAGAGCTTTATGTATCTGAAAACTGGCAAGCCCAAGCCATTGAAATGACCGTCATCCGCCAACGTGCTGACCTCATCGCTTATTATGAACGGAGGGGATATGCCCTGACAGGCGAGTGCCGCCCGTTCCCGCTCGATGATCCGCGCTACGGTCTGCCCAAAACGTCGGAACTGGAATTTGTCGTGTTGCGCAAACAAATAGGCGCCGCCTAAGCCGCCTTACCCTCAAGCGCCTTCTGCCGACGGCGTTGCACCGAACTTCCTAGACCCAGCGCCTCACGATATTTGGCGACTGTGCGCCGCGCGATATCAAAGCCCTTGTCTTTGAGCAGCTTCACCAGCTTATCATCCGAAAGAATTTTCTTCGGATCTTCATTATCGATCAGCGCCTTGATATGGCTCTTGACTGCTTCCGCCGACGCCGCCTCTCCGCCGGTCGACGACTGGATTCCGCTGGTGAAGAAATATTTGAGCTCAAATGTCCCGCGAGAACAGGACAGATATTTGTTCGATGTCACCCGGCTCACCGTCGATTCATGCATCTCAATTTTGTCCGCAACATTTTTCAGCGTCAGCGGGCGCAAATGCTCGACCCCTTCACGGAAGAAATTTTCCTGTTGCTTCACAATTTCGGTCGCAACCTTGATGATCGTGCGTTGCCGCTGGTCGAGCGCTTTGACCAACCAACTGGCATCGGCCAGGCAGTCGTTCAGCCATTCTTTCGACGCCTTATCCTGCGCCCCGTCTTTCAGTTCGGTAAAATAGGTCCGGTTCACGAGCACCTTGGGCAGCGTTGCGCTGTTGACTTCAATCAACCATTTCCCACCACGTTCCGCGATGAAAATATCCGGTACAACCGCTTGCACATCACCGCCGCCAATTTTGCACCCGGGCTTGGGATCATAGGCGCGGATCTCGGATATCATATCCATCAGATCTTCGTCATCCACGCCGCACATGCGTTTGAGTTGCGGCAAAGCGCCCTTGGCCAGCAGATCCAGATTATCAATCAACTTCGCCATTGCCGGATCATAGCGATCGGCTTCTCTCGCTTGAAGCGCTAGGCATTCCGACAAATCCCGAGCCCCTACACCAACCGGTTCAAGGCTTTGCACCTCCACCAATATCCGCTTCACATCATCCAGCTGCACGCCCAGCCGATGGGCAAATTCCAGCAAATCGGCCTGCAAATAGCCTGTTTCATCAATCTGATCGATAAGATGCTGGGCAATGAACAAATCTGCGCCCGACAATATTGCGCCCGCCTGTTCCATCAGATATTCCGCCAGCGTGGTTTCCGCGACCAGCATATTTTCAAAGTCCGGGGCCTCACCGCCAACAGCGCCGCTGCTGGAACTGCTGGTGCCGTTCAGACCAAGGCCGCCGTCTAGAGCGCCGTCGCTTTCGCTCAGGCTATTGTTCGAAAACTGATCGGCGTCTCCCGCCATATCGAGTGACGATTCTGCTTCCGCCGGGCCAGACGATAATATCTCGTCGCTGCCTTGCGTCCCCGGCTCTGGAGGCAGGTCAACACCAGTGTCACCACCATCGTCTCCCTTTGCTTCCACGCTGAGATCACCAGTGTCGAGCAGAGGGTTTTTCTCAATTTCCTCAGCGATATAAGTCTCAAGTTCCAGATTGGATAACGCCAGCAGTTTGATCGCCTGCTGCAATTGCGGCGTCATTACCAGCGACTGGCTTTGCCTCAGGTCAAGACGGGGGCCTAACGCCATTATTCTGGCCGTTTCCTAATCACAGGGCAAAGCCTTCACCCAAATATAGGCGCCGGACATTTTCATCTTTAACGAGCGCTTCTGGACTGCCGGCGAACAAGACTTGGCCATCATAAATGATGCAGGCACGGTCAACGATGTCCAGTGTTTCACGCACATTATGGTCGGTAATTAAAACGCCGATGCCGCGGTTTTTCAATTGCACAACCAGATCGCGAATATCGGAAATCGAAATCGGATCAATTCCGGCAAATGGCTCATCGAGCAATATGATGGACGGATCTGCGGCCAAGGCACGGGCAATTTCACAGCGACGGCGCTCGCCGCCGGACAGCGCCATTGCAGGGGAGCTACGCAAATTGGTGAGGCCAAATTCATCCAATAGTTGGTCGAGCCTCTCAGCGCGAACCGCTTTGTCATTTTCAACCATTTCCAGAACCGCGAGGATATTCTGCTCCACTGTCATCCCGCGGAAAATCGAAGTTTCCTGCGGCAAATAACCAAGACCCAAAATCGCCCGGCGGTACATGGGCAGCGGCGTTATATCTTCGCCATCCAGCATGATCCGGCCAGCATCAGGACGCACCAGGCCCATGACCGAATAGAAGCAGGTCGTTTTACCCGCACCATTTGGGCCGAGAAGTCCGACCACTTCGCCGCGTCCAACTGACAGAGACACATCCGACAAGACCGCACGCTTGTCATAGCTTTTTGCAATAGACACAACCGCAAGCCCATGTTCCATTGCATCGCTTGCCATTGCAGAGCCGCGATCAGCAATCACTGGCGTTTCAATTATGGTTGCGTCGTTCATTTTGGTCCTTCAGTTCCGGTCCTGTTTGAACCCGATTAGATTGTATAATGGTTAACAGCATGGCCCAATTTACTCGAAATTGGCAAGCTTTATGCATGATTAGATAAAAATCGTTCTTTTTGGCGCGAATGGGCCGTATTTCATCTCTCATCCTATGGCAAGGCACAGCGCAGCCCCTAGAGGGAAATGATATTATCGCCGATTTGGAGAAATTTAATCCGTCCGTTGGGGTACAGTGAATGTTCCCGAAACGCGCCCACCGGAATTTTGTGTCCCAGGAGCAGAGCCACCCGCAGCGCGCCCATCAATGGTAGAGCGGCCCGATGTCAGGTCGATAATCACTCGCCCACCGGACAGTCTATTGGTCCCTTGCGTCAAAGTGACGCCGCCAACCAAGGTTATCAACCGGCGATTAAGGTCATAAATTGCAACATTTCCGCTCGCCGTGTCTCCGCCTTTGCGGATCGTCACGCCACCAGAGGCATCAATCCGGTCCACTTCAACGCCACCGGTATTGCGATAGGCGACCGTCATCCGGGCCGAATTGAGAACCAGACCGCCTTGCTCGACCCGTACGGCACCTGAAAGCACCACACGATCGGCGCGGTCCTGCACTTCTATACGGCCAGCATCAAAATTTACCGGCGCATTACTGTTGTGGCCGCCAAAAACCTGCGCAGGCGCAGGCCCGGCAAAGGTCAGCACAGCGGCGGTAGCACCTAGGGCCCCAACGGAGGCTGCAAGAAAAGAACGTTTCATCATCTATCGCCCTCTTAATCCGTTTTGGACGATACGCAACTTTGCATTTCCATCCAGAGTCACTGTTCGCTGGGTCATATCAGCCTGAAGGTTATCTGCGCGAAATGAGCCTATATTCGTGCGACCTTCAACCGGTGCATCGCTTTTCAATGTCCGGCTTTTCAAATCGACCGTTACATTATTGGTCGTCAATCGATACCCTCCAGCACTTTCCACCTGCACAGCGCCGGGGACCATGACATCCTCCCGATCCATATCATAGCGGCCGGCGCCAGCACGGATTTGCGCAGGGCCGTCGCCCAATAATATGCGTGCAGAAAGGTCTTTCAATTCGACAACCGCTTCACGGGAACTTTTCTGAACGGCGGAACCGGCTTTGATCGAAAACGGCCGACCCTGGCTATCTTCGCCGCGATAAAGCGCTTCGGTGACACGCATTCGTTCCTTGGCAACATCGACGCTATTCTTGTCGAGAACAAAACTCAATTCGCCGCTGGTTGTGAAGGGCGCCAACGCCAATACCGCGCCCAAAGCACCGACGCCAAGCGGCAATATAACCCGCAACAGCCGGATGTTACGGTCATGCCTGCCGCCGGGCGACGCAAATTTCTGACGCTTGCTTTTAATATGTTCGATTGTGCTAATCATCTATTCCTAAGGCAAAGCGCCCATCAAGATTTATAGTCGCTGAACTGGCGCATGATTCAAGCATGCGCAAAAATATCGGTTTCCGGCCAACCCGCGATGTCAAGCCGCGCCCGGTGCGGCAGGAAGTCGAAACAGGCCTGCGCCATGGTCGTGCGCCCTTCCCTTTCCAAGCGGGTTTCCAACTCGTCTTTCAAGCGATGCAAAAAGCGGACATCCGAGGCGGCATAGTCGCGCTGCGCATCGCTCAAAACGGGGCCACCCCAGTCACTCGACTGTTGTTGTTTCGAAATATCCTGACCCAATAGCTCTCGGACCAGTTCCTTCAATCCGTGGCGATCCGTATAGGTCCGGATCAAGCGCGACGCAATTTTGGTGCAGAATACCGGCTCGGCCATAACACCCATATAATATTCGATGGCGGCGAGATCGAAACGCGCGAAATGGTAAAGTTTTATGCGGTCGGGATCCGCCAGAACCTTTTTCAAATTGGGGGCTGCGTAGTCGCTGCCCGGATTAAACCGCACCAGATGTTCGTCCCCGTTGCCATCCGAAATTTGAAGCAGACACAGACGATCCCGCAATGTCTGCAAGCCCATGGTTTCCGTATCCACAGCAACGGGCCCAGCCGCTAATACACCCGCAGGCAAATCTTCTTCGTGAAAAAATACCGCCATTATGCTTCGCTCCGCACTGTTGGATTCAAAAATGTTTCTAAAAATTTGTTCATAGCTATGGTATGTGCCGCAGCATCGGTTAAACAGCAAGAATTAGATTGTTGCTAAAACACAGAATTTGCAGCCGTAATGAGGGGAAGAGCGAGATGACAGACCAGACACCACAGCCAGTATCCGGCGGTTTTGATATGAACAAAGCAACGATTATATCGCTGCTCTATATAGCCAGTTTCTTAGTCGGGATTACCGGTTTGGTCGGCGTGATCCTTGCTTTTGTCTGGAAAGATGAAGTTGCCGGTACATGGGAAGAAAGCCATTTGCAGTTTCATATAATGACTTTTGTGATCGGCCTGATTGGCAGCGTGATCGGAATCATTCTATCGATTGTTCTGATCGGCATACCGCTGCTGATAGCACTGGCCGTCTGGGTTTTGGTGCGCTCGGTTCTTGCGCTTTTGAAAGCTCAGAAACAGGAACCTATTGCCGATCCGAAGACTTGGCTCTTTTAAATAATCCCATTGGATCGACAGACGATTCGACCGAAATTAACCTTATGCGGATTTTTATTCGCATAAGGCGTGGTTTTTCTATATGGTTGCGGCGCGCAATATAGGGATTCGCGCAAGAAAATGATCGTGCTATCGTCCGCTACGACATTGGATTTGATTTATCGGACGAAGTGAAAGACGATTCAAGAATGGGTTTTGACAGAAACCGGCGTGGCAGAGGCCGGGACAAGCGCGACAGCTTTGGCGATGAAAATTTTGATGGCTATCAAGGTGACAGCGCCCCTCCAGTAGAAAGATACACGCGACCAGATACGGGCTATAACGGCGGCGCACAACGCGGCGGCGGCTCCGGCGGCGGAATGCCTGATCAGGTTGTTGGCGAGAGCACCGGCAAGGTAAAATTCTTCAACGCGGAAAAAGGTTTTGGCTTTATTGTTCAAGATGCTGGCGGCGAAGATGTGTTTGTGCATATCAGTCAAGTCGAACGCGCTGGCCTCAAAGGCTTGGCAGAGGGCCAAGGCCTTCGCTTCTCATTGGTTGATCGCGGCGGCAAGGTTTCCGCTTCCGACATTCAAATTGAAGGCGACTTGATCGAAGTGGCCGAACCCGCGCCTCGCGAAGAACGTGGCGGACCACCAACACGGGAATTGACCGGCGAAAAAGCAACCGGCACCGTCAAATTTTTCAATAGCATGAAAGGCTTCGGCTTTATCCAGCGTGATGATGGCCAGCCAGATGCATTTGTCCATATATCTGCCGTTGAACGAGCGGGTATGAGTGGTCTAGAAGAAGGCGACAAACTGGAATTTGAACTGGAAGTTGATCGCCGCGGTAAAACGGCAGCAGTTAATCTGGTTTCCAAATAATCATATCGGCCTAATCGAAGGTCATTGTGAGAAAAATTTAGCGGGCGAAAGTCCCGCTATTTTTTTGCCTGTCGTTCAAGCCTTATGACAAAAGGGCAGCGAAACCGATATCCGCTGCCCTTTTATAATCATTATTTCGAGATTTCAGGCGTTCTGAGAACTTTCCAGTAGGAACCACGCCCGCTGCTCAGCCTGGTCGGTCCATTCATCGATGATACCGTCCGTCGCATTATCGCCAGCTTCATCGGCCAGCTCTTTAGCAGTTCGCAAGCTTGCTACCAGCGCCAGATTATCCTCCCGCAGCTCCGTCAGCATGTCTTCGGCTGATACTTTCGCAGCATCATTATCTGCAATCGTCTGCCGCTTGGAAATATCGGCAATGGACGTCAATGTACGCTGGCCATTTTTCCGCACACGCTCAGCAATTGCATCGGTTGTCAGCAATATCTGAGCGGCTTGCTCATCAAACATAAGATGATAATCGCGAAAATGCGGGCCCGACACATGCCAGTGAAAATTTTTGGTTTTAAAATATAGCGCGAAGCTGTCCGCTAAAACTGCGTTTAACGAATCTGCCAATGCTTTTCTTGCGTTGTCACCTGTTGTCATTTCAATCTCCATCTCTGTATCTGTCTCTGGAGAAAAGTTAGGCGGTTATGCAGGATAGGGCCAACGCAAAACTTGGGTGAAAGTAATCGCTTTTATCGATGTTTATATTGTAATATGATCGTTTTTATGAATTTTAGACGATGCCCCATGCGCTAAGCGCCATACCAGTCCCGATCACCAGAAAAACACCACCACCAATGTAGCGCATAAGCTTCATCGGCAAAAGCTCAGCAAGCTTTTCCTGGAATATCAGCGCCGGGACACAGGCCAGCATCACACCAATCCATCCACCAGCGGCAGCAAATTGCCATGCATCCGTGCGCGCGGCCGTTGCGGCCAGTATAAATTGTCCCTTATCGCCAAATTGGAGAATGAAAAGGCCAAGAAATGACGTCCAGAACGGCCCCAATGTCCATTTGTCGAGCAAATCAACCGGACGTCGCCACGCCAGCATCCCGATACCGGCAAATAGCAATGATAGGGCGTAGAATAGCCGAAGCGGTTCCTCGCTAATCCATTGGTTCACCGCCGATCCGCCAAATGCGGAAAGCAGACAGTTCAGCAATGTTGCAAAGCCAAGGCCCCAGATAATCGGTGCTACCCGTCCGTAACGAATGGCGAGGGCAGCACATAATATCTGAGGTCGGTCGCCAATTTCTGCAATCAGAAGGGCAAATAAAGAGGTCAGGAATGCGTCCACAAGCTAAGCCGCTACGGCTGTCCACCTAACCGCAAAGCGACATTGGCCATCAATGTTTCCGCTACGCCGCTATCTACCGGGCCACATGTCAAAGCATCACGCATGGCGTTCAGATAAGAATCGGCGACGATCACACCTGTGCCGCTTTGCAGGGCCTGTTGTAGGGCCGATTCAAAGGCGCAACTCAAATCATGTAGAGCAGACAGCTGGTGTTGTGCCGCTTTTTGGCGGATCTGGTCCAGATGCATCAAAAATTGCACGGGATGCTTCTCTACGAGAGAAGATGGTATCCCCTCCAATAATGCTAGCATTTCTGCGTGAACCAGTAGATTTTGATCATGATTCATAGGATTACCTCATTTACGAATCACCATGCAAAAATATGGTTAAAGGGCCGTAAATGTAGCTTGAACAGTTTCGGACAGAAGCAATCGCGGCTTTTTCTTGACAATCTCCGCCGCTTTCAGCATTAGCGCGCTCAATTACAGCGAATTGCGCCGGATTTTTTTGGGCAGATCGCTTTTTCAGAAAATTGCTTTTTAAGGAATGCGCCATGGCGAAACCAGCCAATGTAAAAATCAAACTCGTCAGCACCGCGGATACCGGCTTTTTCTACGTAACCCGCAAAAATCCTCGTAATCTGACCGAGAAAATGGTGCAACGGAAATATGATCCGGTTGTGCGCAAGCATGTTGAATTCAAAGAAGCGAAGATTAAGTAAGCCACTTTTTACCGCAAATTTGAAGATATTCTGGGCGATTAGTCGCGCAGGACACCGCGCACCGATTCGATGAATTTCGCCACTGATATTGGTTTCGAGACATAGGCTTCTGCGCCTGCGCTCAAAATCCGGTCTTCATCACCTTTGCCCGCATAAGCCGTAACCGCCATGATCGGGATGATTTTGAGCTGCACGTCTTTTTTAATCTGCTCGATCAGTTCCAGCCCACTAATATGTGGTAACTGAATATCCATGATCACCAGATTGGGCACGAAACTGCGCGCTTTATCGAGCACTTCGCGACCATCTTTCACCGGTTCGACGACAAAGCCGTGCGCGCGCAGCAGATCGCAGAACAGTTTCAGGTTCAGCTCGTTATCTTCGACCACTAAAACTCTTTTTGCCACTGTGCGACTTGCCCCTTCCAAACGCCCCGTTAACCCTTTAGGCGAAAGCCCAAATGGAAACAAACAGCAATATCTCCGCAGAAACCGAAATATTGGCGCTGCAAGCCTTAGGCTGGGTTTTGCAGGAGGAAGATCGGGCGCAGCGCTTGCTTGCATTGACCGGGCTCGACCCCAGAGAGCTGCGCTCGGGTTTGGAAGATCCGGCGATGCTATCCTCGCTCTTGGGTTTCCTCGCCAATCATGAACCCGATCTGGTTGCATGCGCAGAATCGATCGGCGTTCCACCCGAAAAACTGGCCGCCGCGGCCGAATATTTGAACAATCCCGGAGATTTCACATGAGCCAGAAGCCGCTTCTCATAAGCGACTGCGACGAGGTATTGCTGCACATGGTGGTGCCATTTCGCGAATGGCTAGACACAGACAAGCATATTCATTTCGATTTGGAATCGGGCGATTTTGTCGATGCGCTGCGCCACAAGCATGACGGTACATTGGTAGCGCGTGAAGATGTCTGGCCGATGCTTAAGGAATTTTTCAATGGCGAAATGCACCGGCAAGGGGCCATTGACGGCGCAGTCGAGGCCATCAACAAATTGGCGGAGACAGCCGATGTTGTGATCCTCACCAATTTGCTGGATGACCGCCGCGAGGCGCGCGCAGAGCAATTGCGCGCCGTAGGAATTGATTTCCCGGTCTATTGCAATCAGGGCGGTAAGGGCGAACCCCTTGCGAAAATCGTCGCTGATCATAACCCTAGCGTCACTGTCTTCGTCGATGATCTGGGATATCAGCATGGCAGCGTGGCGAAACATGCGCCGGATGTCTGGCGCTTGCATATGGTCGGCGAACCAATATTGGCCAAGCATATCAAGACCAATCCCGCTGCCCATGATCGCATTGACCTGTGGTCCGATGCGCTAAGCTGGATCACCGATAAATTTGAATCACGAAAAGCCGCGCCGGCAATCGATTTGCCGCCAGAAGAGCTTGACCAGTTTGCCAAGACATGATTGGTTCAGGGCTATGACAGATAATATCGAAAAAGCACTGAACGCCAAAGGCATAGAGCTTCCCAAAGCCGCTGCGCCGGTCGCCTCTTATGTACCCGCGGCAGAAATAAACGGCCTGCTGCATATCAGCGGACAGGTCTCCATGGCTGATGGCAAGCTGATTACCGGCCGATTAGGCGATGGTATGACCTTGGAAGAAGGGCAAGAAGCCGCAAAAGCTTGTGCCTTGATGATCGCGGCCCAGATAAAATTGGCGGTGGGTTCGCTTGATCGTGTGAACCGGATCGTCAAGCTGGGCGTCTTCGTCAACAGTACGGCCGATTATACCGACCATCCCAAGGTCGCCAATGGCTGCTCGGATATGATGGAAGTTATTTTCGGCGCCGCCGGACAACATGCCCGCGCTGCGGTTGGTGTCGCGTCATTGCCGCTTGGCGTTGCGGTAGAGGTGGACGCTATTGTCGCTATCAAGCCCGCTTGATGCGCTACTGGCACCAGCGCCAGAACCCGCGCGCGTCGCGTTTCTAAAGGGCCAGCCTTACGCCCATCGCGGACTGCACGGACAGGGCGTCCTAGAAAACAGCCCCGCCGCTTTCGATGCCGCCATAAAATTAGGCCATGGCATCGAATGTGATGTGCAAGCAGCCGAGGATGGCACCGCTTTCGTGTTTCACGATTTTGAACTGGACCGGTTGACCGCACAGCAAGGGAAAATCGGCAATTTGCGCGCAAGCGACATCGACCAGATAGATCTGAAAGATGGCCACGGAAAAATCCCTCGGCTTCGCGCAATATTGGCGCAAGTCGCCGGACAAGTGCCCATATTGATCGAGATTAAATCCGATAATATGCGGGTCGGGCCGCTATGCCTTTCGGTCCGTCGGGCGCTGGAGGGCTATACCGGGAAAGCGGCTATTATGTCCTTCAATCCCCTAGTCTCAGCCTGGTTCCGCAAAAATGCCGCTCATGTTGTTCGCGGACTAGTGGTGACCGAAGAGGGTAGCAAGAACCTTAAAGGGCGGATCACGCGACATCAGAGTTTGTGGACGGCCAAGCCCGATTTCCTGGCCTATGATGTCCGCGATTTTCCTTCCACATTTGCCGCGTCAAACCGCGCGAGGGGTTTGCCAGTGGTTACATGGACTGTCCGCACCGCTAGTCAGGAAAAAATCGCCGCTAATCATGCCGATGAACCGGTTTATGAGATGCCGCAGGCCTGATAATATCAAAACACATGTCTGATTCTCCTCCATCATCGTCTGACAATCCAACCGGCATATTCGCGCGGGTACCGGACGATATTGCAAGCTTGCCCGCCACCGATTGGGATGCCTGCGCGGGTACGGCCAACCCTTTTATATCGCATGCTTTTCTCTCGGCGATGGAAGAATCGGGTAGCGTCGGTCCCGGGACCGGATGGAAATCCCTACCGATCATCATTGAAGATGAGGCCGGAAAAATCGCTGCCTGCTTGCCTAGCTATCTCAAATCTCACAGCCAGGGCGAATATATTTTTGATCAGCAATGGGCGCATGCCTTTGAAAATGCAGGTGGGCAATATTACCCAAAGATTCAGATTGCTTCCCCATTCTCCCCAGTGCCGGGTCCACGTCTGCTGCTGCGCGATGAAGCCTTGGCTGTACCGCTGTTGCGCGCTGCCGAACAGCTAGCAGCCAACAATGGTATATCATCGGTTCACGCAACATTTGTCACTGAAAATCAGCTCGATTTTTTCCGTGAAGCGGGATGGATGATCCGCTCGGACAGCCAGTTTCACTGGCGCAACAATGGCTATACTGAATTTCAAGATTTTCTCGACGCCCTGTCTTCCAGGAAACGTAAAGCCATCAAAAAGGAGCGTCGCAACGCGCAGGAAGCGGCCGAAATTATCCATGTTTCCGGCGGTGATATCACGGCGGAATATTGGGATTATTTTTGGGAATTTTATCAGGATACAGGCGCACGCAAATGGGGAACACCCTATCTGACACGTGCCGCTTTTGATCTTTTGCACCAGAAAATGGGAGACAAGCTCCTGCTAATATTAGCGCTTCAGGACGGCATTCCTATAGCTGGGGCGCTTAATGTCATCGGGGAAGACACTTTATATGGCCGTTATTGGGGCTGTAGCCGCGACATACCATTTTTGCATTTCGAGATTTGCTATTATCAAGCGATTGATGCCGCCATTGCGCGGGGCCTGAAATATGTGGAAGCCGGCGCACAGGGCAGCCATAAATTGGCGCGCGGTTATCAACCCGTGCCGACATGGTCCGCTCATTATATTGTGGATCCCGGTTTCCGGTCAGCAATAGCCGACTATCTGGATCGCGAGCGACGAGCAGTTGCCGCTGATATTGAATTTCTTGCCGAAATGGGTCCGTTCAAGAAAACCGGTTAGTTGTGTAGCCGCGCTCGTGGAGAGCGCAGCGTTCCCTTTGGGCTCAGTTAAGCCGCGCGGCGCGATGTTTCCTGCAACCAGCTGCGTGCTTCGCGCTGTGCTTCGGCAATTTCGCGTGCTGTCATTTCCAGTGAAATTTCTGCACGGCATATTTTGCTCTCATCATGGCCGGATAGTGATGCTAGATTAAACCATTTATGTGCTTCGATCAGATCGACGTCCACACCTTCTGAACCGGTCGAATAAATCACGCCGAGATCAAAATACGCATTGCTGCTGCCCTGTGCCGCTTCTGCGAGCCGGCTTTCTATTAAGAAGGCTGCGCTTTTCATGCTGTTGCCCATAGTCTTCAAGTCCCTGTTCCTGTTGCGCCACATTCGGCGTCAGACGGACTTTCACAGCAATTTCTTAAAAGAATGGTTAACAGAGGCGGCAGAAACTTGCCTTACGGGCCTCGGGAACGAGGAAAAACTAACATTTTACATGTTTTTGCAAGGTTAACGTATCCCGCACGCCACCTACGCTACGGCGATATTATCAATCAATCGCGTCCGGCCAATATGGGCTGCAGCCAATAATCGGGCCGGTTTTTTGAAAATAGGCATATTTTCAAGGGTTTCGGCATTTCTGAGCTCGAAATAATCGATTTCATGAAAGCCTGATGCCAGTAATTTTGCTTGGGCGTCCTTCAAAATATTATCGATATCGCCCCCCCTCACAATAGCGTCTGCTGCGTCTCGCATCATGTCAGGCAGGGCAACAGCTTGGCGGCGCTGTTCAGGCGTCAAATAAGCGTTACGCGAAGACAACGCCAAGCCATCTGGATCGCGCACAGTGGGAACACCGATAATATCATGCGTGAAATCAAGATCGCTGGCCATCCGCTTTATCACTGCCAGCTGCTGATAGTCTTTCTCCCCGAAAAAGGCAGCATCTGGCCTAATCTGGTTGAACAATTTGGCGACCACCGTCGCAACCCCGTCAAAATGGCCCGGCCGCGATCCTCCGCACAGTCCGGTACTGATGCCGCTAACACTGACATTGGTCGCAAAGCCTTCCGGATAGATTTGATCAACTGTCGGTGCCCAGATCAGATCAACACCTGCCGCTTCCAAAAGCGCTGCATCAGCGGCCTCCTGTCGCGGATAGGCATCTAGGTCTTCGCCTTCGCCAAACTGCGTCGGATTGACGAAAATGGACGCAACCACCCCGTCGCAGCGCTCCATTGCCGCTTCAACAAGCTTCATATGGCCGGCGTGTAAAGCGCCCATAGTCGGCACCAAACCCACATTCGATTTTTTTCGCCGAATATCCCGTAGAGCGTCGCGAAGCGGACCCATTTGTCTTACGATTTGCATGCGTCTTTCTACTCTCTCAATAATCCTTGGACACTTGTATATTGGCACTCTGGCGGCCCAATGTCGAAATGCTCGACAATATCGATAACCAGCGAGTGATCTGAAATTCAAGCGTTGTCGCGCTATACCCTTTTCCATCGGTGATAAGCTCAACATAAGCCCGGCGGGTAATATATTTTCCGGCAGCAATGGATGTGCCTTGACCGCTATCCACATCAGACGGGAGGATACGCAATCGGTCTAACCCCACTGCTTTTCTAAGCTGGTTGATCGGGTCAAGTCCGCCGCCACTATTAAGCGAAGCTACTGCCGCAGCCAGTTGGACAGCCTCTGGCGCAGAAAGGTCGGATATCGACGCGCCAAACAAGACCCGGGACAGCAACTCGTCCTCTGGGAGCGCTGGTACGCTGTTAAAGGCAATATCAGGACTGTTGCCAGTGCCGGTCACGTTGATGGTCGCATTTAAACCGCTTAAAGCCGCTTCCGCCTCGATATCCAGCAACGGATTGGGCGGTTGATTGCCGACAAAGCGAATGCGGCCTCGTTCCAGTTGGAAGCGGCGACCGGCAAATGTATAATTGCCGCGAATAAGATTAGCGCTACCGGCCATTGCAAAATTATCGACCGGCCCTGTTACTTTCAGATTGGCGCGCCATTCACTGTCGAGGCCCAACCCCTTCACCTGCAGACGATTGGGCGCATTGGCATTTAATGCAAAACGCCATGGCCGACTGCGAATGGTCGGCGGTCGCTCATCAGCCCGGCGATTAATCTCTCTGACCTTGATTGTCGGCAGAGCGACGGTTTCACTGGCATTGCCAAATTGGAAGAAGCTGCGGTTCAGAGTCACGTCACCGGATATCAGGCCACCTTGAGTGGAACTGCGAATCTGGATCGGACCGGTTACCGTCGCGGCAAAATCATCCCGCGCGATTAACCGCGCATTTTCAGCGTTCAGATCAAGCCTGATACCAATCCCTTCCTCTGGTGCCACGGCGAAGTTAAAGTCGCCATTTCCGCTGACCGAGCCACCGCCTCTCGTGGATCCGGTAACATTAGACAGCACCAGCCGGGAGCCATCAAATTGACCCTGAGCTTTGATGTTGGAGATGACTGTTCCGGTTAACCCGCTCTCAAGCTGCGCGTTACTGGTCCTCATTTGTCCGCTAATCTGGGGGTTGGCGAGCGTGCCCCGGACATCGGCATTGATCGCCAAAGGCCCTGTCAGGTCGAATGTCTCAACTCCCGTCAACCGCCACAAGGCATCGGCGGCACCATTGAAGCGGGCTTGGGCAAATAAAGGGCTGCGCAGCAATTCGTCCTGCCAATTTCCGCCGCCAAAACCCGTGACTCGCCCCTGAAAGCGACCAATTGTCTTTGCCTGCGATCGAATAATACCGCGGGCGGCCGCATTGCGGTTCGACACGGCAATGTTAAGTCCCAGATCAACCGGCGTGGAGGTCAAGATCAATCCGGAACGGGTCAGGCCCTTGATGTTCAGCTTCGCTTGGCCAACCGGCATTTGTGAACCCGTCTGAGTAAGATTGACCGTACCATTTATCTGTCCACCAAGCCCAAGACCATCCGCAGCGATATCCGCGAGCGTCAACGGCATTTTAGACAAATTTAACTGGAGCCGGGACACCCCGCTGCCCCACTGGCCAGAAAAACGCGCAGAACCGCGGCCATAGCTTAATGTCGTCGATGGAACCGACCAACCATTGCTTGTTCGGCGTAATTCTAAAGGTTGATCCAGTCGAATATTGCGCCCTTCAAACAGCCCATTGCCCGTCATCACATACCGGTCTGGAGCGATATCCGCCCTTGCCTGAAAATTAAACGTACTGCCCCGTGTGCCCGCGATAGAGAAGGTCGCGTTCCCCGTGCCGTCGGTCAGCTTCGCATTGCCGGCTATCCGACCAATCATCAATGCGCCACGGCTAATCCCTTGCGCCCGGATTGTTGCGGTAATGTCAGACTGACCTTCTACCAAAATGACATCAGCGTCCAGCGCGCCGGTGCGGATAAAAATCGGTGGATTTCCATCAAATCGCGCGTTTTTGGCGGTTAATTTCGCTTGGATGAGTTGGCGATTGGTGCCGGGTTCGAACAGAATATTGCCGATCACTCCGCCGCCGCTAATCGCCAAATTGCCGGCAAGCCCTAATGGGGTAGGCCGAATGGTGCCAGTCGCGAGCGTATCGGATACCACCAGCCGCTCAACCCGGACCAGTGTCTCTTGTCCCGGCACAGCTATAATTGCACCATTGCCAGTGAACGGCCCCAATGTTGAGCCGCCAGCAGCGGTGAAAGTGAAGCCATTATCTGCCGGTTCGAGGTTGAGTTGCACCGCGGACAATCCAGCAGCAGGCAGCGGACTTTCTAGCAAGACAGCCAATTGCGGTTGAGCCAATGGACCTTTGAGCGAAAGATCAAATGGCCCATATTGATCGTGTGTCCCGTTCCCGGTAAACTCAAATATCGTAGCATTTTGCTGCACGCCGCGGCCCGTAAAACGCAGCTTTGGCGCCTGAATATTCAGATTGGGAAAACGTAACTTCCCGTCATTGCCAAGCAACAGTCCGGTCTTAACCACTGGCACACCGCCGCCTAACTCTCGAAGAAAACCAATATCAAACCGCCGCAAATTAGCCGTGACATCGCCGTTCAATGCTAGACCATTTGCTCCCGGTCCAAGCTCCACTGTTGCAATGATATCGGCTATGCCAATACCTTGCAAAGCCAGACCGGGCGCCTGTGCGTTTATAGCAATCTGATATTCACCTGTCGCCAACAGCGCATCGATATCTGCGGTCGCTCTAACCGTGTTAGTCGTTATAACCGCGTTGTCGGCAAATAGCCGTCCTTGCTCCAGCCGCAACATTGCCTTGCCGTCAAAGCCGGATAAGAGCTGCTTCAAAAGGTCGCCATTGCCGATGAGCGACCCGACCGCCAATTCCACCGGAATATCAAAACCGCTAGAGTCGCGCCGGCCTTCACCAGCGGCCTTGAGGTTGCTGAGGAGTGTCTTGCCGAAGGCGAGTTGCGGCGCGGTAAGCAAATATTGGTAGCGCAGCTCCGAAAATTTGCCGTTCAGCAAAATCTTCAACTCCAAATCCTGCGCTTTCATATTGCCAGCCAATGCGTCCGGTTTGCGGACCTCCAATTCGAGCCGCAGCGCGTCCAATGCACTGCGCGCCAGATCGATGCCGCCTTCGGCAGTCAAAACTGCTGCATTCGAACGGGCCTCAACGTCTAACGTCAACCGTCGGTCGGCGATCGATGCATTGCCATTTACATTCAGCTGCGGTGCCATCAGCCGCTGTCCTATTCCGGGCGGCAGCAAGGACGATGCTATGCGACCATCATAACCGAACAAGCCTTCTCGGGCTTCGAGAGTCATTTCGGCCAACTGCTGGTCACCGCTGGTCACCAAAAGTTCACCATCCCATTTGGTCCAGTTGCCTTCACCGACAACTGTCATCGCATAATCCTGCTGCAAGCCCAGATAGCCTGCAATAGCGCCGCCTGCCGGAGCGGTTATTTCGGTATTTAGGTCGAGTTTTTCACGCTTTGGCTCGGCATTGAGCGTCAGGTTTATCTTGTCACCGCTGCGCGTTGTCGCGGCATCGAGAGACACCATGGCGCGGCCGGAGCGAATATCGACGGCGCCCTCCAAATCCGCGCGCTGTTCTTCACCAGTAATTGCCTTGCCCAGCGCCAAATTGTCAGCCCGGAACGCGCCCAGATAGATGTCAAAATCCGGTAATAATGGCCCGTCCTCCTGCGTCTCAATAAGCTTTGGCAAACGATCCAACCGTGCTTTGGCGATTACCGCATCTGAGATGTTCAGCTCGTTAAATATCCACGCCAAAGGGTTCCAATCCACCGCAACCTGGCCAGCCCGGAAAAACACACCTTTCGGGTCAGCCAGCTCCAGATCGACAATCTCCATCTCACCATAAATCGAGCCTTCAATCCCCCCTATGGCGATCCGCAAGCCGTCTGCAGGCTCGAGCGCCTCGACTTTGTCGATGATGAAGGCATGCCCGCTATCGCTGTCCAGCCAATAAGCCGCACCGGTCAATCCAATAATGAGCACCACGAGAATTGTTGCCAACAGGCCAAGAACAGCACGCCGGATCTTGCGGGCGGGCTTGGCCGCGTCGGCGCCAGTGGCTTCCTTATCCATCAGAACGCCTGCCCTAGTGACACATAGACGGCAATCCGCGAATCCCCTTCTTGCGGATTAATCGGTGTACCAACATCCACGCGGATGGGTCCAAAATCACTATAATAGCGCAACCCCAATCCGGTACCGAACCGCAAGCCTGAAAAATCAGGCAACGTTTCTGTATAGACATTACCGGCATCAAGAAACGGCACGACACCAAAATTTCCGCCAAAAAAGTCCAGCCGTACGCGCGCCTCTAGAGAAAATTCTACAAGAGAGCGCCCTCCAGCAGGATCATTATTCACATCACGTGGCCCAATCCGTTGAAAACCAAAGCCACGCACCGAACCACCGCCGCCGGAATAAAGCCGCCGTGACGGGGCTATCCGGTTGCTGCCCGCTCCGACAATCGATCCGAATCTGGCCCGCCCGGCAAGAATGATTTTTTCTGATACCGGATAATAGGCGCTGCCATCAATCTGGCTGCGGGCATAAAAGAAGCTGCCCGATTGCAGCGAAGCTTCGGGCGATAATCTGGCGCTGAGGCGAAAGCCGGTCGTAGGGTCCAACAGATCGTCGCTACCGTCATAGGCTAGGGTCGCTGGCAATGCCCCGATAAAGAAAGTCTCTCTCGATGTAGTCTGATTGTCACCATTAATGTCACGCTCCTGTGATGCGAGCAGCTCAATCCCGGCTGACCAGTTCCATTTTTTTTGAAAAATCAGATTGCTTTGTCGCTCAAGATTTGCCGAAACGGCAAATGTTCGCGCCTCGAACGCCGAGTTATCAATGTTACTCAGCGCCACGCGACCGTTCAGAACATTGTCCCGCCGACGGAAATTATTGCGGCGATAGGTTATGCTGCCGGATTGCTCCTGGGTCGCCAAAACCCCGGTCAGGCGAATCAATCCCTCTGGCGGAAAGAAGTTGCGATGTTCCCAGCTAACTTCCGACCTCAGCCCTTCTCCCGTTCCATAGCCTATAGCACCTGAAATGGTCCGCAGAGGGGCAGGCGTGACGTTCGCAGCAATATCAACGGCACCTGGATCCGTTTCGGAAGCAACAGGTTCCAAGGTTACTGTCGACACTAATCCTGTTGCGATTAAGGCTCGGCGGAGGTCCTCCACATCGGATTGCTTGTAAACATCTCCTTGCTCAAACCGCGCAATTAACTCAGCATGGTCTGATCCGAAAAGCGCGCTATTTTGCATCAAGATAGACCCGAAAACATATTTCTCGCGCGGCGTGACGACAATCGCCAAGTCCCCGGCGCGGTCGGCATGGTCAATGACCAGTTCCGGCTCTTCCGTCTCGGCAAAGGCATATCCACTTTCTGCCATATCCCGATCGAGTTTCGCTCGTGCCTGCACAATGGCGTCGCTGTTCACAACATCACCGCTTTGCAAGCCAAAGGCGTTGCTAAATTGCTGTGGATCGTCACCTTCCGCCTTTTCAACGCCAACCAAATTGACTTCATCCAATTTATACTGCGGTCCAGCAACCACCGCCACAGTCACGGCAACAGCCTTGCCTTTGCCCGCAGCAAAACGATTGCGAACAATCGCATCATAATAGCCTTCTATACGCAGCAGTCGTTCAACCAGTTCGCGATCCGTTTCCGCGCGCCGCTTAATCTGAGCAAAATTGGCTTCTTCGCCCTTATATTGTTCCAAAGCCGACAGAGCCTTGAACCGCTCGCTAAATATCGTGTCCAATTCTGCGGGCAGACCCGTGAAGTAAAACTCATAATCACGCTCCGCTAGAGCATCAGCCGGCTGGAAATTTACCGTGCCGCCGACGTCCAGATCTTCGTCGCCGTCGCCTTCAGCAATCTCGACAACTTCTTCTTCGGCAAGCCGGCGATCCAATTCCAATTCACGAGCACTATCCTTGACCGGGTCCTGTTGTTCCGAGCTGTCGGATATGGGCTCATCAAGATCTGGCCAATCCACGCCGAAATCTGGGAAATCGGTTAACGGCTTGTCGGGATCGAGAGGCTCCAGGTCGCTACCAACATCAGCGCGCTTCTCATCAATCGCACTGCCAACTTCTGCATCTTGTGCAATAGCGGATGAGGGTACAACCAGAGTCAAAGCCGAAAGGACAATTCCAACCGGCAACAGGAGAAGGCGGCAACGATATGCGGTCAGGCCCATAGTGGGGTCTTTAGCCTGTGACTTTGAAGGAAGCTAATAAAATAGCCCGCGTTTCAGCCAAGTTCAGCAATTAACCGGCTAATCTGCCCAATGGGCGGCCAAAACATGCTCCTTCGAACTGAATACAGGACATAAACCGGCGTCACATAAGCGCTGATTTTAACCACTCATTAACTAAGTTCGTACATATTTTGCAGGTTGATATGAACGGCTCTGTGTATCGAGCCGAGAAAAGTGGGAATGTAAATAATGTCGAGTAAACGGACCATATTGATCGAAGCCTCCTTGGTCATTGGCATATTGATGACGGGTATGGCGGCGGCACAAGCCGCGCATGCTGCGCCATTACAAGCCACCATTCAGGCAGCCCCAGACCCCCGCGCTAATGTAAAAATTGAAAGCAAAGTTCTGGTCGAACGGTCAGAAACCAGCTCTGCCGGCACGGTGACGAAAAAATTGCATGACCCCAGCGACGTAAAGGTTATTCCCGGAGACAAGCTGGTTTTCGTGAACACATATCGCAACACAGGCAGCACAGCCGTTACAGGTTTCGTTGTCAATAATCCCGTACATGCAGCCGTCACCTTTACCGGGGTGGCTGAAGATTGGGCTTTGTTGTCCGTTGATGGCGGCAAGAATTTTGGTAAATTGACCGCGCTAACTGTTACCGACATCACGCAGGAAAGCGCAGAAACCGGGAGTAGCAGCATGACTCGGGCAGCCCTGCCGAGCGATGTCACCCATATCCGATGGACGTTCGACAAAGCGATTGCCGCCAACGCATCTGGCGAGCTGCGTTTTTACGGGCTCGTCAAATAAAGCGCGCACCTAGCCGCCTGTTCGGTCGCACAGCCATTCGATAGTCTCGGCGCCAATTAGCCGCTTTAGCCGCAGCAATTCTGCGTCAAGTTTGTCCCCGCGGCGGCTCGTCCATTTGACTCCGTGCTCGGGCCATATCTGAATAACCTTCAATAGCCCTGCCTTACGGTCTGCCTTCAATTCAATGCGGCCGACAAATTGGTCTCGTTCCAACAGCGGATAAACATAATAGCCCCAGCGCCGCTTTGCGGCTGGCACAAAAATCTCAATGCGATAATCAAATCCGAACAGCCGCGCTAGCCGGGTGCGGTCTCTCACCGCTGGGTCAAATGGACTCAATATCCGCAGCCGCGATGTGGGCGCGCTGGTCTCTGCGAGCAGCATTTCGATGTCCGGAGAAGCGACCATATTGACCCAGTCTCCGTCCACCGTTTCCAGTTCGACAGGAACCCAATAATCTGCTGCCCCGTCCGCCCATGTTTTGACTTCCCGTGCATCGAGCGCCGCCCAGAATCTTTGAATCTCGCCCAATGTCCCAAAGCCCAGCCGGTCGAGCGCCGCTTTGCACAGCCAGTCCATTTGATGTTCGTCGCTATGTTCGGCCGCCCTATGAGCTGCAGGCACCACTCGTTCCGTCAGATCATAATATTTGATAAAATTCTCGCGGTGCGCGGTGGCGAGCTCTCCTGCATACCAGAGTTGATCCAACGCCCGCTTATGCGGTGGTCGCGCCCACATTTCCTTCTTGCCTTCAATTTTTGTATCAAATGCATGAGTTGATAACGGCCCTTCCTCAGCAATACGGGCTTTAATCGCTGCAACGCCTTTATCGTCCATGGCTTGATGTTTGGCTGCCCGCTCCCCTAGGCGCTGGAACTGACGCTGCCAAAGGGGATAAAATTCCATCGGTAAAACCGACGCATCATGAGTGAAATGCTCAAATACCGATCGCTCTTTTGCTAGCAAATCATTGAGCATCGGCTCGCGATAATTTTGGTTGCGGCTCCACAAAATATGATGATGGGCGCGGGTGACATTGCGGATGGTATCGAGCTGGACAAACCCCAAATCCTTGATAATTTTCAGCAGGTCGAGTGATCCGATCGGCGCGCGCGACAGCCCTTGCCGATCCAACCATAGACGCCGCGCATCCCGGTTTTTAATCCGAAGCACCATATCAAATAGCGGTGGTTTCTATATGGGCTATTGGCCTGCCGCGACGGGTCGCCAATATACAGCCAGTCACGATCAACACCGTGCCCAATATGGTTGGCAGAGTGACGGGTTCCGAAAAGAAGACCCATCCAAAAATCGCCGCCCAGACAAAAGCGCTATATTCCAGATTGATCAGAACCTGCGCCTGCGCCCGCGCATAGCCCCAGGCGATGAATAGTGCAGAGATGATCGAGAGCAAGGCGGCAGCCAGAAATTCCGGCGCATATTGCATGTCCGGAACGACAGCAAAAAATGGCGCGACCAGCCCATAGCTGACCCCGACCACCAGATTTTGAAAAAAGCTTATTTCTATGGGGTCGGCGAGCAAGGCCTGGCTGCGCTGGATCACCAGATTGGCGGCATAGAGCAGCGCTGATAACAACACTGCACCAAAACCGAGCAACTCATCATTGGTATAGTCTCCGCTGATCTTGCCCCAGCCAATGACGACGACTCCAGCGAGGCCGAGGACAGACGCAAAAATTGCATTGCGATGGATCGTCTCGCCCAGAAACACCGCCGCCAGATAGAGTGCGATAATCGGCGCTATGAAAGAAAGCGCCACCGCTTCGGCAATCGGTACGCGGACAAGCGCCCAGAAGAACAGAAAGGCCATGAACACGGTAATAATCCCGCGCTGCAAATGGATTTTCAACGTGGGAGTGGCGGGCAATTTGGGGCGGCGCGCGAAATAGAGCGTGCTCACCAGAACAAGCGCCAACAACACCCGCCAGAATATCGCATTATAAGCGCCCAGCGAGATGCTCAGGCTCTTCATCGTCACGTCCATCAAACAGAAAAAGGCTAGGCCGGTTAGCACTGAACCTATCGGCAATAATGGCGCGCCACTGCTATCACTATTTGGGTTGGAACCCGATAAGGCCATAGCAAATTCCCGTTAGTCCTGAGCCTGTCGAAGGACGTCTATCGATTGCGAAACACCCTTCGACAGGCTCAGGGTCAACGGATGTGGTTAGACCGATTGATAGGCCAGTTAAAGCCCCATTTGCCGCACAGCCAGATCGCGCATGATTTCCTCTGAGCCGCCGCCAATCGCCATGACTTTAACCTCGCGGTAAAAGCGTTCGACGACATTGCCGCGCAAATAGGCGGCCCCGCCCCAGATTTGCATCGCTTCACTCGCACAATATTCGAGATTTTTGGTGCTGAAAAACTTGGCTTTGCAAATTTGATCGACCGGCATCTGGCCATTTTCCGTGAGAAAGCAAATCTGGTTAACCCATGCTTCAGTGGCGTCAACCCGGGCCGACATTTCCGCGATTTTGTGGCGGATAACCTGATGCTGGCTCAGCGGTTTGCCAAAGGTTTCGCGCTGCTGTGCATAGGCAATGGATTCTTCCAGCAACACGCGCATCATGCCCAGACATTGGGCGACCATGCCGAGCCTTTCATAGTTGAAATTATGCATGATCTGAATGAAACCGCGGCCCTCATCACCGAGCATATTGCCGGCTGGAACCCGGACATCGTCGAAATAGAGCGTGGCCTGATCCGATGCCCACCAACCCATTTTCTTGTCGAGCGCGGTGCGCGAAAAGCCTTCCATATCCTTCTCGACCAAGAAGAGGGAAATACCGTTCAGCCCCTCTCCGCCGGTGCGCGCGCCGACGACGAAATAGTCTGAGGTCATACCGCCCGTAATAAAGGTCTTGGCCCCGTTGATGACCCAGTGATTGCCATCTTGCCGCGCGGTTGTTTTCATATTGGCAACATCAGAGCCGCCACCCGGCTCGGTAACGCCCAGGCTGGAGCCAACCCGGCCTTCGACAATATCTTTGAGAATACGGTCTTTAATCTCCTGTGACGCCATTTTTTCGATCGGGCCGATGGAGATACTGCGCCCGCCGAGCGCTGCCAATGTCCCGCCATTATGCGCGCGTGCGGCTTCCTCGCCCCAGATGCAGCGCATATACATATCGTCAAAGCCAAGACCACCATATTGCTCTGCGACACCAAAACCCCAAGCGCCCAGTGCCCCAACTTTTTCATGGATTTCCCAAGGGATTTCGCCCGCTTCATCCCAGTCGTTAGCAAAGGGCTGCAATTCGGTTTCGGTAAAGCGCCGGGTCATTTCGCGAAATTGTTGGCGTTCTTCGGTATCCTCTGCGTGACGCATGGTCTTGGTCCTTTAACTGGTCAGTTAAAAGGTTATCAATTCCAACGCAGAACGCAAGGGCGCGGGCAGTGGCGTGGGCCGCCGGCTTTCCCGATCAACATAGACATGGGTAAAGCGACCCGCAGCGGATGCCGTCTTCTCTTCGCCACGAAACAGGCCCACACCATAGGTCACACTGGTCCGGCCGAGCTTTTCGACCCGGATGCGCGCCTCAACCAGATCGGGAAACGCGATGGGCGCAAAATATTCGCAGGAGGTCTGCACGACGAGGCCAATGACATCGCTCTTGCCAATATCAAGCGCCCCTTGTTCGATCAGATAGCGATTTACCGCACTATCGAACCAGAAATAATAGACCGCATTATTGACATGCCCATAAGGATCATTGTCATTCCAGCGGGTCGTGATTGATGAACCCGCGCGATAGTCATCCCAGACGGGCGGAACGGTCCGCTCTTTACCAGGCATCGGCATAGATCCGTTTGGCATCGGCTAGATCCAGCTCTTTGGGATTATTGACCAGCAGCCTTGTCTGCAACATCGCTGCCTCTGCCAGTTCATCGACAGCATCTTCGGCTATACCGACATCCCGTAAGCGGCGGGGGGCATTGACCTTCACTGCCAGCGCTTCAAGATAGTTGATCAGTTCCTGTGCCCGCGCATCGGCGCTGTTCGGACCGGATTTCGGTACACCCAGAGCATCGGCGAGTTCCGCATAAAGCGGCGCAGCGGCATCGAGATTAAACTGCATGATATGCGGCATGACCAGCGCATTGGATAGGCCATGCGGGATATGATAGATCCCGCCGAGTGGATAGGCGAGCGCATGGATGGCGCCCACCGGCGAATTGGCAAACGCCTGCCCTGCGAGCATGGATCCGCGCAGCATCGCCTCGCGTGCCACCATATTGGTGCCCTCCGAACAAGCGGTTTCGATATGCGCCGTCAGTAGTTTCAGCGCTTCAATCGCCAACATGTCCGACACCGGATTTTTGGCATTGCGGCCGGTATAAGCTTCAATCGCATGGACCATCGCGTCAATACCTGTGGCCGCGGTGACATCAGCGGGCAGGCCGAGCGTCAACGCGGGGTCGAGGATGGCCGCGTCGGCAAACAGATGCGGCGATACAATTCCTGCCTTGGTCGTCTCGCCCGTGGTCAGGATCGAGATGGCCGTGACTTCGGAACCCGTGCCCGATGTTGTTGGAATGAGGATGGTCGGCAAGCCTTTGCGAGCCAATTGGCCCACGCCATAGATTTCGGAAAGTGCCTGCGCGCCATCTATGGCGAGCGCCGCCACCACTTTGGCCGTATCCAGCGAACTGCCGCCGCCAAGGCCAATGACGATATCGACCTGTGCAGCCCGCGCCATGTCAATGGCTTGCTGCACGACTGCTTCGGGCGGATCGGCAACGACGGCGTCATATATCCGGGCGCTTAAACCAGCATCAGACAGAGCCTGCTCAACGGGAGCGATCAGGCCAGCGCCAATAATGCCTTTGTCAGTGACGATCAGCGGCCGCGTCGCGCCCAAGGCGGCAATTTGATCGGCCAGCATCGACAGGCAACCCTCGCCAAAATGCAGGACCGGTACGGTTTGAAAACTATAGCTGTTCATCGCCCGACTTTTGCACCGATCATGCGCGCGTGCAACCGGCATTGATCAGGGGCAACAAAAAAGGGGCCGGAAAAACCGGCCCCTCCTTGGTGGTGACGAAATGCCCCCAATAAGTTTAAACTCTAGAACTTGCCACGAAGCGTCACGCCAAACATGCGTGGCTCCTGGATGAACGCTGACCGTGAACCGGAGCGCAGAACCGTATTGAAGGTCACACCGCGGGTCACTTCATTGGTCAGGTTGGTAACCCAAGCTTCAATGCCCCATGCGTCGTTAATATCACCTATACCAGCCCGCATGTTGATTTTGATCGTGCCATCCTGAATATCGAATGGAACGAGCGGAGCCGCGTCAACCGCCGCCTGAACGCTTCCGGCTGCTGCGATTTGTGCAGCGCTAGGAACGGTCGTGGCTTGAGTTGAAGTACGACGATCGCTTTCCATGCGCAGCTGACCATTGATGAAGAACTTCAAGCTATCACCAAGATCACGATCATAAGTCGCGCCCATGATGCCAACCCACTTCGGTGCGTTGGTCAAGGAGTTCCCACACAGGCTTACCACGTTAGCAGAGTCAGTCTGCGTACCGGCACAATCACTTGGATAGCGCGCATCAGTGTAAGTCAAACCGCCGTTGATGGTGAAGCCGTCAGTCGGACGAATGACCGTTTCAATTTCAACACCGGTTGATTTTGCACTGGGAACGTTAAACGTGGTGAACTGAGCGCCCGTGAATTCCAGCACCTGGAAGTTTGTGAATTCCTCGTGGAAACCGGCAACATTCAAGGTCACAGCGTTATCGAGGAACTTGGCTTTCAGACCAACTTCGTAAGCATCCACTTCTTCCGAAGCAAAGCGCGGATCAGCGCCGCCGGATGCAGCGGTTGAATCAAGGTTAAAGCCACCGGACTTATAACCATGCGTAAAGCTGGCATAGACGGTTACAGGATCGGCGAATTCATAGCTCACTTTACCGGTATAGATCAGCTCTTCATCGCTAAATTCGCTGACGAAAGGCCGCGGCAGTGGGAACGGGTTTGCATCTGTTCCGATTGCTGGCGCGACAAACGCAAAACAACCCAGTCCGAAGTAGCTGTTGGTCAGAGGACTACCAGCACCACCTGGGAGACCACCAGCAAAAATCTGACCCAATGTTGCGGGGCAGAGGTCGTTGTTAATCGCCGGCTGACTGAATGAACCGTCTTTGCTTTCATCTGAATAGCGCAGACCAAGTGTCAGTTTAAGTCCTTGAGCAACTTCCAGCGTGTTGTGCGTGAACACCGACCAGCTTTTACTGCTTTGTGTATAAGCATTGGTGGTCCGAACCGTTGCAGGATCGATACCAGTCAATGTTTGCAGTGGTGTCGCGCCGGCGAAAAGTGGGCTAGCCGGGTTCAGCGTTGCGCCGCCCGTACCAGCTGCCAAAAGAGCGCCGACAAGACGGTCATAATCCTGACCCAGACCAAAATTGGTGGACTGGGTGATATCTTCATCAGAATAATAAGCACCAACCAACCAGTCGAGAGCACCACCAAAGGCTTCGCCTTGCAGACGAAGTTCATGGGTCATGGTGTCGATGGCTGTATCGCTGCCGGGCAGGACGTTGAAAATATCAAGGCCCGAGAAATCCGAATCATACGCTTCTTCCGCCCGGAATTCGCGGTACGAACCGATATAAATCAGGTCGGCACTGTCACCGATCGGAAATTCGATTTCGCCAGTGACGCCCCATTGATCATTGGAAGGATCGGCTCTGAGGTCAGAAGTCGCGATGCGATTATCAACAGCCTGCTGCGCCGCCGTGACATCAAACGGAGTCAACGCAACATCGGGAGCAGCCATGCCGCCACGTGCGCCGAGACCGACCGCGCCAAAGAGGCCAGCGGTTTCAATCCCGGATTGCAAGACCTCGACAGCCGCACAGCAACTTGCTGTGCTCTTGGAATAATCTACAATCAAACGCGCCTGAATACCGCCATCGCTTTCATAACCAAGCTGGCCACGAACAAGATATTGATCCGTATCGTTGGAATCACCGACACTGTTTCCAGCGCTATCGATAATATCCACAAAACCGTCGCGCTTACGATAGGCGCCGGTGACGCGAAGCGCCAATGTATCTTCGATAATTGGTGCGTTGATCGCGCCTTGCACGCTCAAATGGTCAAAATTGCCATAGGTTGCATTCACAAAACCGCCAAATTCATCAAGGTCAGGACGCTTGTTGGTGATGTTTAGTGCACCAGCTGACGTGTTGCGTCCGAACAATGTGCCTTGTGGGCCACGCAGAACTTCAACACGTTCCACATCGACAAACTCGCCAAGAGCGACACCTGGACGCGACTGATAAGCGCCGTCCACAAAAATACCAACAGCGGATTCAAAACCAATGTTGTTAGAAGTTGTACCAACCCCGCGAATACGAAGAACCACGGTTCCTGATGCGGTCTGCGCATTAGAGGTTGAGAAGCTTGGTGAAACGCTGCCAATATTTTGAACGTTGACGACGCCTTGTTGCTCTAGTTGAACAGGGCTTACCGCCGTCACAGCGAGCGGAATATCTTGAACATCCTGGGCACGGCGGGTGGCGGTCACGATGATGACATTGTCATCAACGGTTTCTTCTGCGCCTTGATCTTGCGCATAAGCTGGGGCTGTCATGGCACTGGTGCACAAAGCTGCCATGAGGACGCGATTCAAACTTTTCATAACTATTCTCTCCCGTTGAACTCACCATCGCTTGCCATTTGCCCCTATATTCTGGGGAAGGGAAATGATCTTATGGCGTTGGTTTCAACGACACAGGTCGTTTAATGATGCTGTTAAATCAAGCTGATATCCACATTACAGTGCAGAAAAAAGCAAGCAGTGGCAAAAATGATACATTACAAAAGGCTAGGTTTCAGGCGGAAATGCTGGCCGGAGCACCAATTGTGGTATATTTGATGCGCTCTATATACCATCTGGCCAATATCGAGCTGCAGACCGCGCCAAAGGCTTTGGGCAAGCGGTTATGGAGGCGGGTCGCCAAAAATGTCGGTTAACAATATAAATGCAGTGGAAATTTCCACGCAATATGATGCCAAGTGATGCCATTGCAGCAGCGGCTCTTGCATCAGTCGTTTAACTGGGCCATTAAATCACTTGAAAAAGCATCAACCGACGGACCAAGAGTTGAGCGATGACATCAAAAACAAAGTGCTTGGCTCCGTTGCAAAATCAACTGAAACAGCAGCTGATGCGAGAGTAAAGGGTAAGCGCCGTATAACAGGCGCATGGGAGAGAGAAATGATACGCAATTTTTTAGGCCTCGCTGCCATTGGCGCGCTGATGGTTGGCTGTTCCGGCGACGGTGATGTTGTTGACAAAAGCCAGGTGGCTTTGGCACCGGGGGAAACAACAGAACAGCCCAATGCTGATCGCAATGTCTATTTTGGCGACCTCCACATCCACACCCGCAACAGCTTTGACGCCTATATATTCAATGTCCGCACGACCCCGGAAGATGCGTATAAATTTGGCATGGGTGAAGGCATTACCCATCCGTCTGGCTATGACCTGAAACTCGAAGGCCCCGCCCTCGACTTTATGGCAGTGACCGATCATGCCGCTTATCTGGGTCACTTGCCCGCGATGGACACCGAAGGCACGGAAATTTCCAAGCTCGACATGGCCAAGGATATGTTCAGCGCCGACCCCGATAAAATTATCGCGGCTTTTCAACTGATCGGCGGAGCTGTGCGCGATGGCCGCAAGATGGACGGGGTTTATGATCCCAAAATTGTCGGTAATGTCTGGAAAGCGACCATCGATGCGGCCGACAAATATTATAAGCCCGGCAAGTTCACGACCTTCTCAGCCTATGAGTATACCGCGACGCGCGTGACGCAAGGTCAGGATGGCGGCTTTGCTGGTGGCAATCTCCATCGCAATGTCGTGTTCCGGGGTTCGGCTCCTGACATGCCCTTTGGCACTTTGGATTCCACCAATCCTGAGGATTTGTGGGACTGGATGGACGAACAACGCGCGGCTGGGAATGACGGGCTATCAATCCCGCACAATAGCAACGTGTCCGATGGCGAGATGTTCAAGCTGGAAACCTATAACGGCCAGCCGCTGACCAAAGCCTATGCCGACCAGCGTATCCGCAATGAACCAATTGCCGAAATCACGCAGGTTAAGGGCACCTCCGAAACCCACCCCTCGCTATCCCCCAATGACGAGTGGGCCGATTTCGGCATTTACGAATATCTGCTGTCCTCGCAGATTAAATCCAAAACTGTCAGTGGCGACTATATCCGGCAGGCCTATGCCAATGGTTTGGTGCTCGAAGATAAAATTGGCAGCAATCCCTATAAATTCGGCCTGATCGGGTCCACTGACACCCATGTCGCCGGTGGTTCGTTTGATGAGAAATTCTTCTGGTCCAAAATCGGCGTTGTGGATGGTACCGCAGAAGCACGGGGCTCCATTCCTCCTGGCGGCAAGAAAAGCTGGGAAGGCGTAACGGTTGATCCCCGCGCCGCGAGCTGGTTCTCGCGCTGGGGCGCATCGGGCTATGCGGCCGTCTGGGCAGAGGAAAATACCCGCGAGGCGATATTTGACGCGATGCGGCGCAAGGAGACCTATGCAACCACCGGCACGCGGATAAAATTGCGCTTCTTTGGCGGCTTTGGCTTTGACGCGGCCATGCTGGATGATCCCGACATGGTTTCCAAGGCTTATAAAAATGGCGTGACCATGGGCGGCGATCTGGTCGGTCAGGGCAAGGCCCCGGGCTTTATCGTCTGGGCCATGCGCGATGCGATGAGCGCGCCGTTGCAGCGCGTGCAGATTGTCAAAGTCTGGACCGATGGCGACAAGACCAACGAGAAAGTCTTTGATGTGGCCTGTTCCGATGGCGGGACGGTCGATCCGACCACGGCCCGCTGTCCCGACAATGGCGCTACAGTCAATTTGGCCGATTGTTCTATCTCGACCGACAAAGGCGCGCCGGAGCTCAAAACCTTCTGGCGCGATCCGGAACATAAAACAGGGCAACGCGCTTCTTATTATGTCCGGGTATTGGAAAATCCGGTTTGCCGCTGGTCGACATGGGATGCGATACGCGCCAATGTACCGCCCAACCCAGCGCTGCAAAAAACCATCCAGGAACGCGCCTGGTCATCACCCATCTGGTATGTACCGACGGTATAAATTCCTGCCGCCCGTTCCCTTGTCGTTCACCCTGAGCCTGTCGAAGCCATTTTTCATAGACGAAATATCCTTCGACAAGCTCAGGACGAACGGGTTTTGAGATCATCGTGAAAGCCATGCATATTTTGAAAAAAGCCCTTCGTGACCCGATCACCCATTTTATTCTGATCGGGCTGGCACTGGTTGCCATCAACCAGGTCTGGTCGAACTATCAGGGTGAGCAGGGCCGAACGATCACGGTCAGTGCCGCCGAGCTGGACCGGCTCAGCGCGCTGTGGGCCAATACCGCTGGTCGCTTGCCTACGGGCGAGGACAAGCAGCAGATTATTGACCAATATGTGCAACAACAAGTGTTGGTGCGCGAGGCCGAGCGGCTCGGTCTGGGCGCTGAAGACACCATCATTCAACGCCGTCTGGCGCAAAAAATGGACTTTCTGGTCAGCGGTGAAAGTAAGGCAGCCAATCCTTCCGATGCAGAGCTGAAGAGCTGGTTTGACCAAAATCGCGACAAATTTGCTGCGCCCGAGCGGCGGAGTTTTGTCCATATCTATCTCAGCCCCGAAAAACATGGCGGCGCGATTGAGACGGTTGCGGCCGGCACCCTGCGTAACGCGCAATCAAGTACCGACTGGAAAAGTCTGGGCGACCCGTTCATTCAGAAGCGCAGCTATGCGGCTCTGCCGGAAAGCGAAGTGACCCGGCTGTTCGGCCCGGATTTTGCGAGCGCCATCTTCCAGCTGGAAGCGGGGCAATGGAGCCCGCCTATCGGTTCGGCTTTCGGGCTGCATCTGGTGCGCATCGAGACGATCGACAGCGCGGCCGAGGCAAATTTTGAACCCATCAAGGCCGAGATTACTGCGGCCTGGCAGGAAGACCAGAGCGGCAAAGCCAAGCAAGCAGCGCTGCAAGAACTCGTCAGCGGTTATGATGTGGTGATTGAAGGCTCGGACAAGTGATCCTCATGCGGCTCGGTTTGTTTTGCGCTGCCGCAATTTGGCTATGCGCCACAACAGCCAGCGCCCATGAAATTCGCCCCGCCGCCCTCGAACTGACCGAGCAAACGGACGGGATGGTCGCCGTGATCTGGAAACAACCGATATTGTCAGGCCGCAAACTCAAGATGCGGCCGGTGCTACCGGACCAGTGCCCGCAGCCAGAGACCACGCGCCAAATCATATCCGGCGATGCGATTGTCGAAAGCTGGCAGGTGCCTTGCCGGCTCGATAGCGGCGCGGTTTCCATAGAAGGCCTCGACCGCACCCTGACCGATGTGTTTGTCCGCCTCCGCACTGCGAGCGGCGAGGAAAGCACACATATCCTGCGCCCTGCCAGCACGTCCTTTGCCTTGGGCGACCCGGGGGGCTCCCCCTCGAGCGCCTATTTGCGGATTGGCGCAGAGCATATGCTCTTAGGCTGGGACCATCTGCTGTTCGTGCTCGGGCTGGTACTGCTGACCGCGCCAAGGAAGCTTTTGTGGGTCATCACTGCCTTCACCGTCGGCCATAGTGTTACGCTGGGCATCACCGCGCTCGGCCTTTTCACGCTGCCTAGCCAGCCGGTGGAATTGCTCATCGCCCTGTCGATATTTTTCCTCGCCGTCGAAGTGGTTCGCAAATGGGCAGGCAAGACCAGTCTCACCATCCGCAAACCCTGGCTGATTGCGCTGGGCTTCGGGTTGCTCCACGGGCTTGGTTTTGCGGGAGCTCTGGCAGATATCGGACTTCCGAAAGGGGAAGAAATATGGGCGTTGCTGTTGTTCAATCTCGGCGTGGAAATCGGACAAATTTTTTTCGTCATTCTGGCCTTGAGCTTATTATGGCTGGTGCAGCGCATGTCCATGGATCGACGCAAGTGGATTGAAATGGCTGCGCTATATGTCGTCGGCGGGCTCGGTGCCTTTTATACGCTCACGCGTATATTATAATTTCATGATGCCGCGAATATGCCGCTTGGCCTTAAAAGGCTTCGTCGCTACAGATGCTGCAACTCTTTTAATAAGGACCGCTCATGCCTCAACTCATCCTTCTCCGTCACGGACAGTCGCAATGGAATCTGGAAAACCGCTTCACCGGCTGGTGGGATGTTGATGTTACGGAAAAAGGCATTGAGGAGGCAAAGGCCGCCGGCCGCCTGATGAAAGAAAAGGGTATTGAATCGGATATGTGTTTCACCAGCTTGCAGAGCCGGGCGATCAAAACACTCAATCTGGCGCTGGAAGAAATGGACCGACTGTGGTTGCCGGTGGAGAAAAACTACCGGCTGAACGAACGTCATTATGGCGGATTAACCGGTCTCAACAAACAGGAAACCCGCGACAAGCATGGCGATGATCAAGTTCATATCTGGCGCCGCAGTTTCGATACGCCGCCGCCGCCCATGGCCGCAGACAGCGAATATCAAATGTCATCAGACCCGCGCTATGCCGGGATCGAAGTCCCCGCTACAGAAAGCCTTAAAGACACAATCGCTCGCGTATTGCCCTATTGGAAAACGCGCATTGCACCGGAATTGCAATCGGGCAAACGGGTGATCATCTCCGCTCACGGCAACAGCCTACGCGCGCTGGTCAAACATCTCTCGGGCATTTCGGACGACGAGATTACAGGGTTGGAGATTCCCACTGGCCAACCGATAATCTATGATCTTGACGACGATCTGAACGAAAAAGAACGCTATTATTTGTCGGAAAGATAAAACAGGATCGTCTAGGCTTTGAAATTTTCAGTCACGGCATTCGGCGATTTTATTCAGGCATCGCCGTTTTTCGATCGGTACATCGCTTCATCAGCGCGCGACATCAAAGAAGATACGGTATCCGTGGGTCCTACGAAACTATAGCCAATGGTTGCCCCAAATTTTAGCTTCTGTCCTTCATGTTCCAGCTTTGCGGATTTGATCAATCCAATTAGTGACAAGATCTTGCCCTCTACCCGATCAGCATCAAGATTATCCAGAAGCAACGCAAATTCGTCGCCGCCGATTCGCGCAACCAAGTCACAGCCCCGGATATTTTTCTTCAATATATTACCCAGGCACGTCAGCAACATGTCCCCCACTGCATGCCCATGGGTGTCGTTGAACGCCTTTAAATCATCGACATCCAGAAAGAGCAGCGCTGTATTATCACCATAGCGTTGACAACGCATGACCCGCTTTTCCAAACTTTGTATGAAAAAGCGGCGATTATATAAGCCCGTCAAAGCATCGTGATGTGCAAGTTTTTCCATTTCAACGAGTTCTTCTCTCAATCGAATATTTTCGGACTGTAAAGCAGTACAGTTTTGACATATTTCTTTTTTTTCATCGTCGCTGACTAACTCGTCGATCACCCGATAATCCCTGCTATGAAAAATAAACATGTTATTAGTTATTTTTTATTGAGTTTTAGTTCAATCGCGCCTGTCTCGTCAATAACATTGATAGATAAAACCTTGATTATGTCCTCGATTGTAAAGCCATCGGGAGAAAAGAGCACGGATCGCCATTGCCACATTGCGTGCTGGGCATTTCATGGCTAAACGATTTTGCTTCCGCGACGCTATTCAGGTGCATGCATGACAGAAGCGACTCAAACAATTGGGCCACAAATTGGTATCATCATGGGTAGCCAATCCGATTGGGCGACCATGGGCCTTGCCGCTGACATTCTGGAACAGCTGGATGTTGCTCATGAAGTTAAAATCATCTCAGCGCATCGCACACCTGACCGGCTCTATGACTATGCCAACACGGCGGTATCCCGCAATTTGAAAGTCATCATCGCCGGCGCTGGCGGTGCGGCCCATTTGCCCGGCATGGCTGCGGCAATGACGCGCGTCCCGGTCTTGGGCGTGCCCATTCAATCGCGCACCCTGAACGGCGTCGACAGCCTGCTTTCGATAGCGCAAATGCCAGCGGGCATTCCGGTAGGCACATTAGCAATTGGCGATGCCGGGGCAAAAAATGCCGCGTTGCTGGCCGCTGCTATTCTCGCCAACGAAGATGAAGCCTTGGCCGAGCGTCTTGATGCATGGCGCGCGGCGCAAAGCGATGCTGTCGCAGAGCAGCCGGAATAATTGGCTGCAATGTCGCCACTTCCTCCCGGTTCAACCATAGGTATTTTGGGCGGTGGTCAATTGGGCCGGATGCTTTCCATGGCTGCAGCGCAGCTTGGCTATCGCTGTCATATCTATGCGCCGGACGAGAAAAGTGTCGCAGCGGATGTGGCTGCTGAATTTACTTGCGCCGAAGATGACGACATTAAAGCCTTGAAGAAATTTGCTGGCGCCTGCGACGTCATCACTTTTGAATTTGAGAATGTGCCCGTCAACCCGCTCTCGGCAATAGCAGATGTTGCGCCGCTACATCCCCCGATAACCGCGCTCGACGTTGCTCAGAACCGGATCGCAGAAAAAACTTTCGCACGCACCCATGGCGGCACAACCGCTCCGTTTGCCGAAGCGACAGATCTTTCGTCTCTTGAAACGGCCATTGATCAAGTCGGCACACCCGCCATCCTCAAGACCATCCGCATGGGCTACGACGGCAAGGGTCAGGCCCGGATCAAGCAAGCCGGCGACCTTGCGACATATTGGAATGCGGTCGGCCCCCAACCTTGCGTCGCAGAGGGTTTTGTAACCTTCACCCATGAATTTTCGGTGATATTGGTGCGCGGACAAGACGGCTTCATCCGTTATTGGGATACGCCGCATAACATTCATGAAGATGGCATTTTGGTGCAATCTTTAGTCCCGGCCCCTGCTGCTATAGCCGCGCAAGAAGAAACGGCTCGCGCGCTCGCGGCAAAAATGGCCGCCGCTATGGACTATGTCGGTGTGCTGACTTGCGAATTTTTTGCCACTGCCGACGGACCGGTGTTTAACGAAATGGCGCCACGCGTCCATAATAGCGGCCACTGGACCATCGAAGGCGCGATCACCAGCCAGTTTGAAAATCACATCCGGGCAATCTGCGGATTACCTCTGGGTGATACCGGGCTGGCGGCTGAAAAGGTCGAGATGACAAACCTGATCGGCGGCGATGCAGACCAGTGGCAGGCCTTGTTATCCGACCCGGCCAACCACCTTCATCTATACGGAAAAGGCGAAAGCCGGCCGGGCCGGAAAATGGGTCATGTCACGAAATTATTTTTCTGATTTGCACTGCGTTTGATCTGAGCTAGGCGCATGTCATGAACCATCCTGAAATCATCCTGATCCTAGCGCGCGCCGACAATGGCGTGATTGGCAAAGACGGTAATCTGCCTTGGCATTTGCCAGCCGACTTGCGCCATTTCAAATCACTGACGCAGGGCAAACCGATGATCATGGGACGCAAGACCTTTGATAGTTTACCCGGCCTGCTGCCTGGACGCCGGCATATCGTCTTGACCCGTGACAAGCAATGGGAAGCGGAAGGCGCAGAGGTTGCAGGCAGTGTTGCAGAAGCCCTCAAAATAGCCAATGCGCCCCATATCACTGTCATCGGAGGTGCAGAAATCTATAAGCTGTTTCTGCCCAAAGCGGATCGGATTGCGCTTACCGAGGTGCATATTGATGCCGAGGGCGATACGATCATGGATGGTTTTGATCCTGCAACTTGGCAGGAATCATTGCGAGAAAACCATGATGCTGAGAGCGGCAAACCAAGCTTTTCCTTTGTTACATTAAAACGGAAGAACGGATGAAGAAGTTTTTACTGGCCACATTGTCCCTTACAGTTCTTTTGGCGATTGGCTTTTTTGCCCTCGCGCCCAGCATCTTCGAAAAGCAGACAAATCAGATTGATGGCAAGCCGCTGCCCGCAATTACCGCCGAGGCACAGAAGCTGCATGATAGCTTGATGATTGTGGACCTCCATAGCGACACGTTGCTTTGGAAACGCAAGATTACCGACAATGTTGACTATGGTCATATGGACTTGAAAAGAATGCAGGCGGGCAATGTCGGTCTGCAGATATTTTCCAGTGTGACCAAGACGCCAAAAGATCAGAATTACGATAGCAACAGCGCAGAGACAGATAATATTACCATGCTTGCGGTCTCGCAATTGCAACCTATCCGTACTTGGACCTCACTTCTCGAGAGACAATTATGGCACGCGACAAAATTGGACCGGGCGGTAACCGCCTCTGATGGCGCCATGGTTGCGGTCAGCACAGCTAACCATGTCGATGGCCTGGCGTTGGCACGTTCTAAATCCGAAAAGCCGATCGGTGTTATCTTCTCTGCTGAGGGGCTGCAAACGCTAGAAGGGAAGCGTGAGAATCTCGACAAGCTATACGACGCTGGCATGCGCATGGCAGGTCTCGTCCATTTCTTTGACAATGCCCTGGCTGGCTCGATGCATGGCGAGGAAAAAGGCGGGTTGACCGATTTTGGCCAGCAGATTGTCCGCGACATGGAAGATAAGGGTATGATCGTCGATATTGCCCATTCGAGCCACGAGACAGTGGCGGATATCCTGAAAATGGCGCGACGTCCGGTGGTTTCCAGCCATGGCGGGGTGCAGGCCGTTTGCAATGTTAACCGCAACCTTTCCGACGAGGAGATAAAGGGCGTGGCAGCAACCGGTGGTGTCATTGGTCTCGGCTATTGGGACGGCGCGATGTGTGACACGGATCCCAAAACAGTGGCCAAAGCGGTCAAACATGTACGCGATCTTGTTGGCATAGAATATGCCGCACTGGGCAGTGATTTTGACGGCGCGACAACGACCCGCTTTGACACGAGCGGCATTGTCCATATCACTCAGGCCTTAATGGAGGCCGGCTTTACAGAAGCAGAAATTCGCGCGGTTATGGGTGGCAATGCCATACGGGTTATACAGCAAGGGCTCATCCCGCTCAAAGATTTACCCAAACAAGCGGTTGAACAAAACGCCGAAACTGGCCAATAGCGCAAATATCATGCGGTTAAGTGGGCAAAACAGGATAGCGCAAAATATGCGCGGCGCGATCATTGCGCTGGGTAATTTTGATGGCTTTCACAAAGGGCACCAGGTGGTGGCGCAAACGGCGATCGACTGGGCGAAAGCCGAGGGTCGCCCAGCGATCATCGCTACTTTTGATCCGCATCCCGTACGTCATTTTAAGCCCGATACGCCGCCTTTTCGTCTCACCAGCCTCGACCAGCGCGAGCGCTTGTTCACGGCTGCTGAAGCTGATGCCATGCTGGTCTTTGAATTTGGCGCGGAACTCGCTGGCACGACGGCGGAAGATTTTGTCGAGAAATTGCTGGTCGAACGTTTTGGCGCGGCTGGCATTGTCACGGGCGAAGATTTCACCTTTGGTAAAGGCCGGGCAGGCAATATAGATGTCATGAAACAGCTTGGCGCGCCTCTTGGATTATCTGCCAAAGCGATCGGACCTGTCAAAGATGGAACAGAGGTCATTTCTTCCAGCCGCATCCGCGATGCCTTGAAGGCCGGCGACTGCGAAACGGCGACCGAATTGCTCACCCGTCCCTTTGCCATCGAAGGCGTTGTGATTCATGGTGACAAAAATGGTCGCAAGCTGGGCTATCCCACCGCCAATATTGATATCGACCATTATCTGCGCCCTCAATATGGCATTTACGCGGTTAAAGGCCGCTTGCCGGATGGTCGCGTGGTCAATGGTGCGGCGAACCTTGGTATCCGTCCAACCTTTGACCCGCCCAAGGAATTGCTCGAACCCTATTTCTTTGATTTTACTGAAGATCTTTATGGCCAGACTATTGAAGTCGAGCTGCACCATTTCTTACGCGGCGAAGCGAAATTTGACGATCTCGACGGTCTCATGGTGCAGATGGCAAAAGATTGCGACAAGGCCCGGGCCCTGCTTGCATGAAGAAAAAGCTGTTATGGAGTCTTGGCGGACTTTGGATGGTTTTCCTCATTGTCTTGTTACTCAACAGTTCCCGATGGGCGCCCGATCCCGATGGTCGGATAAAAATGATCGCTCATCGCGGGGTCCACCATATCTATGATCCCACGGGCATTGGCCGCGATGATTGCACCGCGGTTCGCATGCTTCCCGGACAGGAAGAGCTCGAAATTTTCGAGAATACGATTCACTCGATTCGCGCGGCCGTTACCATGCAGGCGGATATGGTAGAAGTGGACGTCGCGCCGACCAAAGACGGAAAGATGGTGCTGTTCCACGACTGGACCGTTGATTGCCGCACCGAAGGCAAAGGCGAAACGCGGGACCTGACACTGGCCGAATTGCAAGCACTGGACGTCGGCTATGGCTATTCGTCCGATGGCGGCAAAACCTTCCCGCTACGCGGCAAAGGCGTTGGAAAAATACCGACGGTGGAAGAGGCATTGGGGTCAGAAACATTCAAACCCTTTCTGTTCAATTTCAAAAGCAAAAACCCGGACGAGGCCGATCAACTTTACGCGATCCTCAAAGCCGCAGGCCGTGATCCGTTGAAAGAGGGTGACGGATTTTATGGAGCGGAAGCGCCGGTGAAACGCATGAAAGAACTGATCCCCGGCATTTGGGCCTGGTCAAAACCCGGCGTCAAAGCCTGTACCAAGGACTATGCATGGATGGGCTGGCTCGGCATGACGCCCGATAGCTGCAAAAACGGTACATTGGTCGTGCCGCTAGACTATCAATGGGCCTTTGCCGGATGGCCCAATCGCACCACGGCCCGTATGGAAGCTGTCGGCGCACGCACGCTGATTATCGGCCCGATGAACGCGCGCGAATCCACCCGCGGCCTGACCTATGGCGATCAGCTGTCGGACATTCCGGCAAGCTATAATGGCTATGTGATGGTGGAGGATATTAGCAAGGTCGGGCCAGCCCTTATTCGCTAGCCGATATGCGCGCAGCCATGCGCGTTAAATCCCGCTTGCGCAGCGGCTCTCCCTCGCCTAATCCCCGCCAATCATGACTGACAATGCACCAGATTATAAAGACACGGTTTTCCTGCCGAAAACCGATTTCCCGATGAAAGCCGGCCTTGCCAACAAGGAACCGGCGATTCTGGAGCGTTGGCAGAATATTGGGCTTTACGAAAAGCTCCGCGAAGCGCGCGCTGGCCGCGAAAAGTTCATTTTTCACGATGGCCCGCCTTATGCCAATGGCAATATCCATATCGGTCACAGCCTCAACAAGACGCTCAAGGACTTGGTCGTTCGGTCCCAGAATATGCTCGGCAAGGACGCGCCGTTTGTTCCCGGCTGGGATTGTCACGGTCTTCCAATTGAATGGAAAATCGAGGAACAATATCGCAAGAAAAAGCGCAACAAGGACGAAGTCCCGGCCAGCGAATTTCGCGCCGAATGCCGCACTTATGCGGATAATTGGGTCAATGTGCAGCGTGAGGAATTTAAGCGGCTGGGCATTTTGGCGCAATGGGACAAGCCCTATTTGACGATGGATTATGACGCCGAAGCAGCGATTGTCACCGAGCTGCTGAAGTTTGCGGAAGCGGGACAACTTTATCGCGGCGCAAAGCCGGTGATGTGGTCGCCGGTGGAAAAAACCGCCTTGGCCGAGGCCGAGGTGGAATATGAAGATATTACGTCCACGCAGATTGATGTGGCGTTTGAGATTGTTGAAGCGCCCAATGCGCCGGAGCTAGTCGGCTCGCATGCGGTGATCTGGACGACGACGCCTTGGACCATTCCGGTCAATCAGGCGCTCGCCTATGGGGCGGATGTTGATTACGGGCTTTATCAACTCGGTGACAAAAAAGTTGTTGCGGCCAGTGAACTCATTGGGGAACTTGCCAAACGCTCAGGTGTTTGGGAGGTTGTGGATGACGAGCACTCCAATCTGCATGGAAAATGGGAAGAATTAGCTGTATTCAAAGGCTCCCAACTCGCCGGTGCCACCGCCAAACACCCAATGGCCGACACATTCCCGGACAGCGAATTCTACACCAAGCCGCGCCCGTTTCTCGACGGCTCCGATTTCGTCACCACCGACGCGGGTACCGGCCTTGTTCATATGTCCCCCGATCATGGCGAGGATGATTTCCTGCTGTGCAAGGCCAATGGCATCAACCCGGTTTTCGCGGTCGATGCAGATGGCGTGTATCGCGAGGATTGGGATTGGCTGCCTCGTGGCGATGAACGCGCGGGCGGGGTGATCAACAAGAAATTTGTCAGCAGCACCGGCCCGATTTGCGAAGACCTGCGCGCAGCAGGCGGCTTGCTCTCGGCCAGCGATGATTTTCAGCATAGCTATCCGCATAGCTGGCGCTCGAAAGCGAAGATCATCTATCGCTGCACCCCGCAATGGTTTGTGCCGATGGACGAGCCGCTCAAGGCGCCACAGGGGTTCGCCCCTGCCGTTAGTGGTGAGCCTGTCGAACCACGTCTCACAGACGAGAAGCGCCCTTCGACAAGCGCAGGGCTAACGGATTCTGATATTGGCCATGCCGAAGGCGTCGCTGCGACCCTGCGGGACGTCGCGCTGGACGAAATCCGCAACAAAGTGCGCTTCGTACCGGAACGCGGACGACGCCGCCTGGAGTCCATGGTCGAAGGCCGCCCCGACTGGGTGCTCAGCCGCCAGCGCGCCTGGGGCGTTCCGATTGCGCTTTATGTCGATCGCAAGACCGGCGACTATCTCAACGATCCCGCCGTTAACGAACGGATTATTGCCGCCTTTAAAACCGGCGGCGCGGATGCCTGGTTCAATGCCGACCATCAGGAATTTCTCGGCAACGCATACGGCCTCGATGACTATGAAGTGATCACCGACATTCTCGACGTCTGGTTTGACAGCGGTTGTACGCACAGCTTTGTGCTGGAAAGCGGCAAATGGCCGGATCATCAGACCCCGGCGGATCTCTATCTGGAAGGCAGCGATCAGCATCGCGGCTGGTTCCAGTCGAGCCTGCTCGAAAGCTGCGGCACACGCGGCCGCGCGCCTTATAAAGCCGTGCTTACCCACGGCATGACGCTCGACAAAAACGGCAAGAAAATGTCGAAGTCGCTCGGCAATACGCTCGACCCGCAGAAAATTATCAACGTCAATGGCGCGGATATCCTGCGCCTCTGGGCCGCCAGTGTCGATTTTACCGAGGATCACCGGATTGGTGACGAAATCATCAAGGGCGTCACCGACAGCTATCGGAAATTGCGCAACACCTTCCGCTATATGATTGGTGGCCTCAATGATTTTGAGGATAGTGAGCGGGTGGCTGTGGCGGATATGCCGGAGCTAGAGCGCTATGTGCTGCACCGTTTGGCCGAAGTAGACGCCAAGCTGAAACAACATGTGAATGATTTTGCTTTCGGCCCCTATATGCGCGAGCTGACTGCCTTTGCGCAGGATGATCTGAGCGCGTTCTTCTTCGATATCCGTAAAGATTGCCTCTATTGCGATGCGCCGGATGATCCCAAACGCATGGCATACCGGACGGTGATGGATATCTTGTTCCACGCGCTGACCCGCTATATCGCGCCGGTGCTCGTCTTTACCGCCGAGGAAATCTGGCAGAGCCGTTTCCCGGATGAGAATGACTCGATCCACTTGAAAGAATGGCCGGAAGTTGATGGCGCATGGACCGACGATGCGCTCGCCGGAAAATGGGAAAATATTCGCACCGCGCGGATCAACGTCACCGAGGCGATTGAACCACTGCGCCGCGAGAAAACCATCCGTTCCAGTCTGGAAGCAGAAGTCACCTATCCCATGGGCGATTTGCCAATGGATAAGCACGAATTTGCCGAGCTCTGTATTGTGGCAGACGTAAAAGACGGCCGCGCCATCACCGTGACCAAGACCGAGCATAGCAAATGCGGTCGCTGCTGGCGCTTGCTGCCTGATGTTTCGGAAGATGGCGCGCTCTGTGGTCGTTGTGATGGAGTGCTCAACGCATGACCGAAGCTGTGTCAAAATACCGGATTACCGGCCTTATCGTCGCCTTCACGATCTTCATCGCGGACCAGTTCACCAAATATATGGTGATGCATCCGTTGGATCTCAAAGCCAAAGGCCAGATTGAATTGCTGCCGTTTTTCAACCTCACCTGGGCGGAAAATTACGGCGTCTCCATGGGGTTCCTGACCGCATCGACCGATTTTCAACGCTGGGCGCTGGTCGCGCTCACCGGCTTGATTGGCGTTGCGGTGCTGATCTGGATGTGGCGGGAAAAGGCGAAATGGGATATTATCGCCCTGTCTTTCGTTCTGGGTGGCGCGATGGGTAATATATTGGACCGGGCGCGGCTCGGCTATGTTGCTGATTTTGCTGATTTACATATTGGTGATTTTCGTCCGTTCCTGATTTTTAACGTCGCCGATGCCTGTATTTCCATTGGTGTCGTAATCCTGCTTGCACGCGCGCTGTTAATACGCGAGAAGCCGGACGAGAAATAATATTCAGACTAGGGACAGTTGACCCATGGCAAAGAGCCCGGCAAGGCTCGAGAAATGAATTTGAGGGAAGTGAATATGCGTAAATCAGTAATTGGTATTAGCCTGGTCTCGCTAGTGGGCCTATCGGCTTGCGGTTCAAGCGGCCTGTTTGACCGTGATCGTCCCGATGAATTTGCCGTGACGCGTCAGGCGCCATTGGTCATTCCGCCAGATTTCGCCCTAACCCCGCCACAACCGGGCCAGCCACGCCCACAAACCGGCGGTGTCCAGCAACAGACACTGGAAGCCATGTTTGGCGGAGCGCAAGAGCGCAGCATCACGGAATCCGCAATTGTTGGCCAAGCCGGCAGCGCAGACGCCGGCATTCGTTCTTCCGTCGGTGATGCCGGAACCTTTACCGTCGATAAAGGCAGCGTAACCCGCGATATTATCGCCGCACCCGAAGGCGATGGACAAAGCGCACAAGCCTCGACCCCAGAGTAACCTTCCTCCACAATAGCCGATCCAAGACAATATTTTCCGTTGCGTGCCCATCGGCGCGATCGGTCGCGCACGCCTATTGTGACAGCCATCACTGTAAAAAAATAATTTTGCCATAGTTAATAGTGTGTTTCAGTTTGTATCCTATTGGCTTTAGTGTAGTTGGAACGCAGCGTGTGGGGCGCTGTTTTTGGGGAAAATTGGGTGAAATTCAAAAATTGGGGCCTTGTTGGCACTGCTAGCGTGCTGGCGACCTTTAATGCATCTATTGCCTATGGGCAGCAGATCAATCCGCCTACGCGCGACGAGATAGCTCCTGTGGTTCCCCCCGTTGGCGAGGACCAGCCGCGTCTCACGATTACGGATAATGTCGAACGATCGCCCTGCCCGCTGGATAAGCCGGAATATGATGATATTCGCGTCGATATTGATGATGTGTTTTTCAACAATTTGCAGGGCATAACCGAAGCAGAAATGCGGCAGACTTACGGGCCCTATTTGGGGAAATCACAGCCGATCAAACGGGTATGTGAAATCCGCGATGCCGCCGCGACAGTGTTAAGGAACAAAGGCTATCTGGCCGCTGTAGAAGTGCCAGCCCAACGGATCGAAGGCGGACAGATAAAATTCGAAGTGCTCTACGCCCGCATCACCAGCGTACGGGTGCGTGGCCAAGCCGGCCGTGCGGAGACATTAATCGGCGGATATCTCGCGAAGCTTGAAGATGATCCCATTTTCAACCGCAAAAATGCCGAACGCTATCTTTTGCTCGCGCGCGATCTGCCCGGTTACGACGTTCGGTTGACATTGCGGCCCGCCGGTACTGGCGCGGGAGAACTTATCGGCGACGTGACGGTTACGAGAAAACCGTTTGAAGTGGATTTTAATATCCAGAATTTGGCGGCCCAAGACACCGGTATATGGGGCGGACAGGTCCGCGCACAATTTCACGGTCTTACCGGCATGGGCGATAGCACCAGCATTTCCTTCTATTCGACGGCTGAGTTTAGAGAGCAGCAAATTTTGCAAGCAAGCCACAGTTTTCGTGTGGGCGGCGAAGGTTTGCGCTTTAATGGTCGTTTCACCTATGCGTGGACAAAACCGGATCTGGGTGATTTTGGCGGCGGCAATACGCCCGATCTAACGGCACGCACCTTATTGGCGTCCGCCGAAGCAAGCTATCCGGTCATTCGCAGCCAGACCCGCAACCTTACGGTGGCAGGCGGCTTTGATTATGTGAACCAGAAGGTCAATTTCATTACGCCGCTGAGCGAGGACCGGCTGCGTGTGGCTTATGCCCGCGTGAGCGCAGATGCGATTGATGGCAAGTCAACCGGCGCGCCCAAATGGCGGGTCACAGGCAGTCTCGAATTGCGGCGCGGTTTAAGCATATTGGGGGCAAGCAAGGGCTGCAATCCGCTATGCCCGGCGGGCGTCACCCTGCCCAGCAGGATTGATGGCGACCCGACCGCAACCAGCATCAGAGCATCGGTTTCCGCTGAATATGTTGTGTCGCCGCAGCTGTCCTTTTTTATCAGCCCCAAAGCGCAATATGCCTTTGATCCCTTGTTCAGTTTCGAAGAATATTCAGCCGGCAATTACACGATTGGCCGTGGCTATGAACCGGGCGTGATTATCGGCGATGATGGCGCTGGTTTTCAATTGGAAGCCCGCGGCCCGCGGATCAGTCCGCCGAAAATGTCCAACGTCACGATCCAGCCCTTTGCTTTTGTTGACGCGGCATGGGTGTGGAACAAGGATCGTCCCGGCAATCTTGATCCGCAGCGATTATTATCGGTCGGCGGCGGCTTGCGCAGCAGTGTTTCCGATCGCGCGCGGCTTGACCTGACCGTCGCCTTGCCGACACGCGCGGCGGGACTGCAAACCCGCAAGGGCGACGTCCGCTTTCTGCTATCCTTCACGACCAAGTTACTCCCATGGGGAAAACGCTAATGACCGTCCAATCGAGGCTATCACATTCGGCTCGCTATAGATCGCTTGGGTCCAGTGCGGCGCTCGCCCTTGGCCTTGTCTTTGGCACGTCCTCAGCCGTCCATGCCCAACAGGCCTTTCAAGGAACGCCAACGGTTTCATCCGGTGATGCGGACATTAGTTCAAACGCATTTGTCGATACGATCACGGCTTTTGCAGATCAGGTGGTGATTGATTGGGCGCCCAATGACACAGCGGTTAATGGCGCGGACATTGATTTTTTGCCGGACGGTAATGCAGCTATTTTCCAGACCGATATGGGTGGACCAGCAGACTTCACCGTCCTCAATCGCATTATACCGGTCGATAATACGCGGCCGATAATTTTAAACGGAAATATTACCACGCAGGTGACTGATGGGTTCAGCGGATTTCTTCCGGGCGGAAGCGTTTGGTTTTATGCGCCCGGCGGTATCGTCATCGGCAGTACGGCTGTTGTTGATGTGGGCGGGCTTTTCCTCACCACCGCTGATCCGTTTGTTGATCCGGACGGTAATTTTATCGATCCCGCCGGAACGACCAGTTTCGCCCCGGCGATTAGCGGCACCTTTGCCGAAATTGATGCCGGTGCTTCGGTCACGCTGACGCCGGAAAACAGCTATGTCGGCCTGCTTGCACCTATTGTAGGTCAGTCGGGCAATGTCGACGTAAACGGCTCGGCCGCCTATATCGCGGCGGAACAGGCATCGATTACATTTAATCAGGGCCTGTTTGACGTTAACGTTACCATTGGCACGGACGGCGATATCCCAAGCGGTATCGCGCTCACACATAATGGTGTCACCGCCGGTCCTGTCAGCAGCGGCGCGGGTGATAATCACCGTGTCTATGCGGTTGCCGTCCCGAAAAACAACGCGATCAGCATCGCCATCCAAAATGGCGGGGATATTGGTTTTGATATTGCCGGAGCTGCCGATGTTGTTGGCAATGCAGTGATTTTATCTGCCGGCCGCAATGTCGCGGGCAATGTCATTGCGAACACGCCGGTCAACGGGATTGATGCGTCGATAGAGATTGAAAATAACAGCTTTACCTCGGCCGTTACCGCTCGTGCTTCGACCAATATTACGGCGACGGCCAATGCAGGCGCAATGGCATTTGCCTCCAACCTGACATTGCGGGCCGATGATCTGGTCGACGTCATGGCCAACGGGGCAGGCAGCGCGATTACCGTCGATGGCATTACGAACCTAAGCGCTGATGTGCAGGGCGTGATGGACGGGGCAGACGGGACCGGTGGCGTGGTGGGCATACTCGGCAGCGGCGGAACCATTACTTTAAATGGCGATGTCATGCTCAGTGCCAATGGTACGGGCGCGGATAATTTCAGCGTTGGCAAGCTTGGTGACGGGTTTGGCGGAACAGTAGAGATTGGCGCAGAAGGCGGCGGCACTGTAAATGTCAGCGGCTCAGTCACGATGTTCGCCGACGGCATTGGCGGTTTTAGCGGTAGCGGGGTCGATGGCGGCAACGGCATTGGCGGTACCGGCAGACTATTGGCCAATAATGGCAATTCAACCATATCCATTGACGGCAATTTGTCCATTTCTGCGGCGAGCAACGGGTCGTCGGGTAATGGCGGATTGAATGACACAAACGGCAATGCCGTTGGCGGCACGATCACTATTTCCGGCACGGGTGGCGCTAATAATCTGATCGACATCAGCGGTGTCACAACACTTGGCACCGGTGCATTGGGTGCCGATGCATTTTTCGGCGATGCCGGTTCGGCCCTAGGCGGTGACATTGCGATCGATGCCGGTTCCGGAACCACATTGAATTTTGTCGGCGCGCTCATCGCTGGCGGAATGGTGCAGGGCGGCAACAGCGATGCGCTTGGCAATGGCGGCGATGTGACCGGTGGTGCGATGTTAATTACAACATCTGACGCAACCGGCATTATAACAACCGGCGCGGATGTGCAGCTAGGAAGCCCAGTCATTGGCGGTTTTAGCAGCTTGGGCATGTCCGGAACCGCTCTGGGTGGTTCCAGCACGATCAGATCTGGCCCTGGTAACATTACAATAACCGGTCCGGTTGACGTCAACGCGGAAGCATTTGGCGAAAGCAGCAGTTTCGGTGGCTCTGTCGCACTGGAAACGAGCGGCGGCAATCTGACGATCAACGACAACGCCAACCTGAGTGCGAACGGCATCACCGGATCTGGTTCAAATGACGGCACCGGCGGCAATGCAACCATCTTCGCCAATGGCGGCATGTTGACAATTAGCGGGACCAGTTTTGCTTCCGCTGACGGATTGGGTGGTTTCGACGGCGGAGCGGGAGCCGGTGACGGTTTTGGCGGAACAGTGAACTTGCTGGCCGATGGCGGCGGCATTGTGAATCTGGTTGGTGATGCCACTTTCATATCATCCGGTTTGGGAGGAGACAGCATTTCGGCCGGAGGAGGGTCCGGCAACGGAACGGCCGGGTCGATTGTTGCCCGGGCCGGAGCAAATAGTACGGTAAGTGCGACCGCTCAATTGACGCTGCAGGCCAATGGATTTGGCGGCGCCAATGATGGCGGCAGTGACGGTGGCGATGGTACAGCCGGCACAATTTCGGTGGAAGCAATCGGCGGCAATGCAAATTTTTTAGTTGGAACGGACACATTTATTTTTGCCGAGGCGCTTGATGCGGGCGATGGCGGAGCAAACATCAACGGCGGCAATACCCTGGGTGGTTCGGTCACTATCTCCGGCAGTGGCGGTCCCAATAATCTGATCGACCTTGGTGCAACGACCATCAATACATTTGCCCAGAATAACAATATCTCGAGCGGCGATGGCGGAACGGCGACGGGCGGCAATATAACCATCACGGCGGATACCGGTACGTCAATGAACTTCAACGGCCTGATTGGAACGGCATTCGGTACCGGCGGAATGGCTATGGGCGCTGGCGGCGACGGGGCCGGCGGTGCAATCCAACTCTCAACAAATGGCAGTCTGGCGAATATTTTCGTCGCTGGAGCGCTCGATCTTTCTGCGGACGGAACCGGCAGCGCTGGTGACAGCGGCGGCGAAGGAGTGGGTGGCTTTGTGGGAATTTCCGTTGGGCCGGCGAGCACAATCGATATTATTGGCAATACAATGCTTTCCGGCATTGCCGTTGGTGGCACCTCGATCGGGAATGGCGGCAACGGCGGCAACGCAACCGGTGGTTCTGCAGATATCACAGCGCTTGGCGGAGGCGACGGTGCGCTGTCTGGCAATGGCTTGAACATTGCGGTTAACGCGACTGGCGGCATCGGCGGCGCAGGATTTGATGGCGGGACCGCAACCAGCGGAGCGGTGACCATCCAGGCCCGCAATTCGGCAGCCGGTGGTCTCAGCAGCATCAGTTTCGGTGACACAGCCATCAATAGTACAACCAGCGCGGGCAATGGCGGAAATGCGATCGGCGGTGCCCCCGGTGGCAATGGCGGTGATGCCGTGGCGAGCGGCGCTATAGCGCTTTTAGGTTCATCGGGTAGCGGCGTTCTGACGCTGGGCAATGTTAACATAAACAGCTCTGCGACAGGCGGCCTTGGCGGCTCTGGCGGTGATGGCGGAGTTGGCACGGGCGGCAATGGTGGTTCCGGCGGGTCTGCTACGGCGGCTTTTGTTCAGGTCGGCACCACGAGCGGCATTGACACACCAGCTAATTTGGGAGCTGCGACATTTGGCAATATGATCATTATGGCCGATGCGGTGGCAGGCAATGGCGGTGACGGGGGAACGGGCGCGATAGTCGGTGATGGCGGCAATGGCGGTGAAGCTTCCGCTGGCGCGTTGACATTATTGTCGCGCGGTTCGCCGGTCATTTTCGGCGACGTGAACTATACGGCCCAATCAGCCGGTGGCGACGGCGGCACAGGCGCCGCGCAAGGCAATGGCGGCAATACGACCGGGCCTGACGCCACTATATTAGTAACCAACCGCTTCAACCGTATGGAACAGGGTTCGCTAAATGCTGGCAATATCAGTATTTTCAGTACGGCCAATGGCGGCGCAGGGTCCGTTGCGGGAACCAGTATAGTCGGGACTGGTGCCATCGATATTGTGCAGGGCACAGCCACCATCGCGTCTTATGATGCGTTTATATCGGGTGATACAGCCGATGCAGGCGATTTCCCAAGTTTCCTCTCTGCCGTAGATGGCACGCTCAATGTCACCAATGACCTGACTTTGGTCACCGATAGCAACATCGCTGTGGTGACAGATACGGGCGCGATTACCATCGGCGGCAACCTTGATCTGGATACCAACGGTAGCTTTGTCGTCAGCAGCGACGGCGTGCCACCGGTTAATCCCGGATTGCTGTCTGTCGGGGGCACAACCTTATTGGCATCACCAGCCGATGTTATTCTGAGCACAAATATCCAGGCTGCAGCTGGTTTTACCACAGCGGTCGTCGGTGATATCAGCTTTGGCGATATCGCCAGCGGTGGCGTAGTTGATATTACCGTCACCGGTAACGCGCAGACCGGAAATTTGACGAGCGTCGGTGATCTTATGCTCGATGCTACCGGGACATTGATAACCGGCGATTTGGACAGCGGCGGGTTGATCGATATTTCGGCGGGCGGCAATGTGCAGACCGGCAGTTTGACCAGTCCTGACAACATCAGACTCGATTCCGACCAATCCATCCTAAGCACCGGCGCGATTATGACGGATGGTGCTTTTGAATCACAGGCCCTGGGTAACGGCAATTACGGTGATATTTCGGCGCAGGGCGTTGGCAATGGCGGTGTCTTGGGTATTGCCATTGATACCGCTGGAGGCATTTCGACCGGCGATCTTTCTACCGGTTTGGGCGCCATTGGCCTGTTGACGCCAACAGCCATAACCACCGGTAATGTCATCAGCGCGACTGATGCCATATTCTTGGCAGGCACTGGCATCACGACAGGCGCGATCAGCACGGCTAGCGGTCCCGATAACTTCATATATCTCGCCAATTCCAGCATGCAGTCATTCTTTGGTCCTGGCGGCGATCCCACGCCCCTATTCGCGCTTGATCCGGTCGCAATCAGCGGTTCGATTACGATCAATGGCGCTGCATCCGGTGGTAATTTGGTAGCCGCCACGGCAGGCGATTTCGTCAGTCAGGGCAATGTGACGCTTTCCACCTTGTTCGATATTGAAGCCGCTGGATTAGCAGGCTTTGGCGGCGTCGTAACCGCGCCAGTTATAAGCTTGATATCCAGTGACATCGATATCGGCGCGAGCGGTGGTTTGGGCGATGAAAATACCGCCGAACTGACATTGACCAATAGCGGCACAGACGGCGCTTCAATCGGCGATGTCGCTTCCGGTCCGTTGGGCTATGCGTTAAGCAATGCGGAAGCCGGGCGTCTGCGTTCCAATGTGATCAACATCAATTCTGATGGCTCGAGCGGGATCGTCATCGGTGACCTCGACCTGACCGGTTCAAACGGAGCGAGCAGCAATCTGGTGGGGCCCGATGGTGCTTTGCAGATATCTTCAGCAAATAATATCCGGGTTTCGGGCAATCTCAATCTGACTGATCTGGCACCGGACAATCTTTTGTCGCTCACTGGCGACATCATCAGCGTGGCTAGCGACACCGGCGGCATCGTTATGGAGGGCGGTCCGCTCGGCGGCACGCTGGATATTTCCGCGCGGCATATTCATGTTGGCAGCACCGATTTGCTCGACCAATTGGCAGCTGATCCGTTCTTTGTTGGACGGGATGCTATATTGGCTAGAGCCACACCAACGAGCAATCCAAATGGCTCCATTCAGGCAGCACGCATTACATTTGGGGCCGAAGAAACATTGCTCATCCAAAATGTCGGCGTGGGTGGGATAGCCTATGGCTTCTATGCAGAAACCGGCGAGGTAGAGATTATTCCGACAGGCAGCAACGATCTCGATGTCGTCATTTACGGTGCGACGCTGAACACCGATGGTACCCAGGTGGTCAACAGCGATGTTCGGGATACACTTTTCCCGACCGCGCCAACCAGCGGTTTCACGGCTGAGTCCAGCGTCAACGGTTGCCTGCTCACCGCAACGGTCTGCATAACCATGAATAGCGAAGACACGCCTATCGCCACGAACATCCGGGACACGATCGTAGAACAACAAGAGACGGTTGAAGACGGCGCGGACGAAGAAGTGACAGAAGAAGAAAAAGAAGAGGCCGAAGAAAAGGCAACAAGCAAAAGCCCGATTTCACGGACTGTTTCGATAATCAACACCCGCCCCATGAGCAGCACCGGATCAATTTCAGAACCGGTGACCAGTGGCGGCAACCCAAATTTGATGGGGGCACCAGCCGCACCGCCACCAACTGACCTTGGCGAGGGGGACGGACAATGATCAAACGGCATAATAAATTGGCCGCTGGACTGTTGTTCGGCTGCGCGCTTGCGAGCCTTTCGTTTCAACCGGCGGCCGCCCGCGATCGGCCTTTATCGGTACAGGATAGTTTTCGGATCGGCAGCACCGGCGTATTATGCACCGCGCAAAATGCGCCCAATCTTGCGGAATTGTCCGGCATGTTTGACCGGGGCTATAATATCGTGTGCCGGGATGCGGCAACCAGCATCGGAACCTTCTTGGCCATTCGCGATATGGTAGACGATGCCGTCACTGTCGCCGGTTTTACGGCATCGCCCGATCTGACCTGCCGACAAGAAGGCAAGGCTGCGATCGAAAGCCTCGGTCCTGTATCTTCTACCATCTGCACCAACAGCGTGACACGGATTGATCACCGCATTTATGCCGTCGCGCGCGGCAATACGACATATATTGCGCAAGGATTTGCCGGATATGATTCCGCGCTGCGCCTTGGCCTCGCAGCTCTTGTTTCGGATCGCCCGGTTGGCGGTGCGGTGGAAGTCGCCACTACGTCAGTTAGCGATCCGGCTGCTTTTGCTCGCATTCAAGCAGGGTCGCTCGATATCGAAGGCGCTCGCAGCGAAGCTTATGCCCGCAATCATAATGGCAGCTATGCAGAAGCGTCGGAATTTTTCGAAACGCTGGTGAAACGCGACAGTAATAGCACCGGCCGCGGCGCAGAGTTTTTAGCCAATCAAGGCCTGCAGCAATCTAATCTTGGCAATTTTGCAAGCGCCGACGCGCTATTTGATCGGGCCGATAAATCGGTCGCAGCGCGTGATGGTGTAACCCAGCGGCTCATCCGCAATTTCCGGACCATTCATCTGCTCAACCAACAACAGGCCGACGCGGCCTTAACCTTGCTGGATCGCTCGGTCGTAAAAATTACCGCCGGCATTGATGACTCGGTTGTTTCGTCTGGCGAAATCACATCGGAACTGGCCAATCAGATTAATCGAGAAAATGAAAACCTGCGCCGCGTTGGCGGGTTTGACAGCGGCCTAAGCGACTTTGAACGCGGTCAGATACTCGACGGGCAAGCCAGCCACCTGCGTGGTGTTGCCATGCGTATCAACAAAGATTTTGTGGCGGCGACCGAAGCGCAAAATGCGGCACTGGAGACGATCGAAGCCGTGCGGGGTGGTCGAGTCATTTCTACCGCCTGGCTACGCTCGGACATTCAATCAGAACTTGCGCTCACTTCTGAATTTCTGGGCAAAATCGATAATGCCAAAGGCTATTTCGCTGAAGCCATTGCCATTTTCGAAACGGAATATCCGCAATCACCGGCCCTGCTGGCCGCCAAAGCAAGATTTGCAGGGTTTCAGGGGCGCAGTGGCTTGGTCGACGAAGCACTCGCGCTCTATGCGACAGTGGTTGAAGACAGCAATTCCATTCCCGGAGCGGCCGTCGTCATGCGGGACCTGCTCGGCCCCTATTTTGAATTGCTGACAGCGCGACCCGATGATGATTCAGATGCTGCTGCTGCCATGTTCTTGGCCTCTCAGGCCCTGCAAAGGCCCGGCGTCGCGCAAACCCAGGCAGCCCTTGCGCGCGAGCTTTCAGAAGGTGATGATGAAGCCTCTGCGCTATTTCGTTTGGCTGTCTCACGGACTCGCGAAATTGCTCGGACGCGAAGCCAGATCGCTCAGCTCTCGTCAAAAGCATCGCTTAATGCCGATGAAATTCGCGACCTGAGCTATTCGCAAGATGCACTGACGTCGTTGGAGCTTGAGCAGACGCGATTACAGTCCCAGTTGAGCAAATTCCCGCGTTACCGCGTCCTCGCCCCACAAGCCATGGCGCTTGATGAAATGCAAAAGCTGCTAAAAACCGGTGAAGCTTATTATAAAGTCAATATCGTGGGCAATGCCATATATAGCATCCTCGTGACACCCGATGACGTCCGCAGTTTCAAGGTTGCCGATGACTTGGCGGCGCTGCAGCAAACCGTGAACGACTTGCGCGATTCTATTGTTCGTATCGAATATGGCGCGCCGACGACCTATCCGTTTAATGTGGAACTGGCGCGCGCGCTCTACCGTTCGTTATTCGAGCCGGTTGAGGCACAGCTCGCTGATGTGAAGCATCTCATATATGAACCCGACGGCCCGCTGCTGCAATTGCCGCCCTATTTACTGGTCGAAGATCAAGCAAGCGTGGACGCTTATGTTGATCGCACGCAGGATATCGATTCAGATGTGTTCGATTTTACCGGCGTCCAATGGTTTGGTAAAGGCCGCGATATGTCGATCGCAGTGTCCCCCCGCTCCTTTGCAGAGGTGCGCGCCATTGCGCCATCGACAGGAAAGTATCGCTATCTCGGGCTAGGCGAAAATGCGGTTCCCGATGCCAGCTTGCAATATACCGCTGCGCAAGATGATCAGTGCCAGTGGGGCACCGAAACATGGGGCAATCCGATTTCCGGCGCGGAGCTTCATCTGGCGCGCGATATTGTTGGCGCGGCACAGTCAAACGTCATCACCGGAGCCGGTTTTTCGGACAGCGCCCTTTTGGCGCAAGATGATCTCAACGAATATCGCATCATCCATTTTGCCACGCACGGCCTTGTGACTGCGCCCAAACCGCAATGTACGGCACGGCCCGCGCTCATCACCTCCTTTGGCGACAAAGGCTCGGACGGGTTGCTCAGCTTCCAGGAAATTTTCGACCTGCAGCTTAATGCCGATGTCGTTATCCTGTCGGCTTGTGACACTGCTGGTATGGCCAGCGTCGGAGCGTCGCGCGAAGCGGGCGTGGCCACTGGCGGCAACTATGCGTTGGACGGACTGGTGCGCGCCTTTGTTGGGGCTGGCGCAAGATCGGTCGTTGCCAGCCATTGGCCAGTGCCCGATGATTTTGATGCAACAGAGCGTTTAATCGGCGGCATGTTTGGCGCCGAGAAGGACATGCCGCTGGCAACCTCGTTGCGACTGGCGCAACAGAAGCTGATGGATGATCCTATTACATCCCATCCTTATTATTGGGCTGCATTTGTGGTGCTGGGCGATGGCGCAAAGGCGTTTTTGACAGAAGAATAATAGGCTTCTGCCAAATGGGAACGATTCTCATCAGTGCCGGAAGTGGCGCATCCCGGTAAGCAGCATCGCGAGACCGGCTTCATCCGCTGCTGCAATCACCTCGTCGTCGCGGATCGAACCGCCCGGTTGAATGACTGCGGTTGCCCCCGCCTCAACCGCGGCCATCAAGCCATCGGCAAAGGGGAAGAAGGCATCAGACGCCACCGCTGAACCAATCGTCCGTGTTTCGCTCCAGCCTGCTTTCTCAGCGGCATCCTTGGCTTTCCAAGCAGCAATGCGAGCCGATTCCAAACGGTTCATTTGCCCCGCACCAACGCCAGCGGTCGAGCCTTCTTTGGCGTAAACAATCGCATTGGATTTCACATGTTTCGCCACTGTCCAGGCAAAGAGGCAGTCTGCCATTTCCTGTTCACTGGGCTGGCGCTTGGTGACGCATTTCAGATCATCTGGCGCAATCTGACCGTTGTCGCGTGACTGCAGCAGATAGCCGCCCGCAATCGACTTCACGCCCATGCCGGGCCGTGCGGGGTCTGGCAGATCACCGGTCAATAATAGCCGCAGGTTCTTTTTCTTCGCGAATATCGCGCGCGCGTCTGCGTCAGCATCGGGCGCGCAGACGACTTCGGTGAAAATACCGGTCATCGCTTCGGCTGTCGCGCCGTCCAACGGCCGGTTCACCGCGATGATCCCGCCAAAGGCCGAAACACTGTCACAGGCGAGTGCCGTCTTATAAGCATTCAAAATACTGTCGCCGCTAGCCACGCCGCAAGGATTGGCATGTTTGACAATCACGACCGTGGGCGGGCCATCGCGAAACTCGCTGACCAGTTCCAGCGCGGCATCGGCATCATTATAATTATTATAACTCAGCGCCTTGCCCTGTAACTGTTCGGCCTGCGCAATGCCTTTGGTCGATGGCCCATCGGGCAGATAAAGCGCCGCGCTCTGATGCGGGTTTTCGCCATAGCGCAATTCGGTTGGCTGGCTCATGGTGAGCGGCAAGGTCGGCGGGAACATCTGGCCCTGATCGGCAAAACCGAACCATTGGGCGATCATGCCGTCATAGCTCGCCGTAGCAGCAAAGGCTTTGGCCGCCATTTTCTTGCGGAAAGCGATGCTGGTCGCGCCACCGCTTTCTTTCAGTTCGGCGAGCAATGTGTCGTAATCCGAAGGATCGGTGACGATCGTCACGAAGTCATGATTCTTAGCGGCGCTGCGCACCATGCTCGGTCCACCAATATCGATATTCTCGATAATCTCGTCGCGCGCCGCGCCTTTGGCAACCGTCTGGGCAAAGGGATAAAGATTGACGATCACCAGATCGATTCCGGCAATATCATGTTCTTCCATCGACGCGACATGGCCTGCATCATCGCGCCGCGCGAGCAGGCCGCCATGCACTTTGGGATGAAGGGTTTTCACACGGCCATCCATCATCTCAGGGAAGTTGGTGACATCGGAAATATCAGCAACATCCAAACCTGCATCACGCAGCGCCTTGGCCGTGCCGCCGGTCGAGATCAAAGCCACGCCCATAGCGGCCAGCTCTTTGCCCAGCGCAGCCAAACCGCTTTTGTCGGAAACAGACAGCAATGCCCGTTTGATCGCAATATTTTCCGTCATGATATTCGTTATCCCATATGTTTGAGCAGCCAGCCGGTTGCTCCGCCGCCGCTGCCCACTGTGTCGGTTATCACCATCTGCATCACGCCATGGGGGATACCCATGCCATCGACCCAGACGCTATCTTCGAGTGCAATTACACCGCTGGTCGAACGGAATTGCCATAAGTTACCGTCTTTGAGGCGCAGCAAAACGCCTTTGCCTTCGGATATCAGGTCGCTTTCGATATCGGGGCCGAGGTGGAAGCGCAGCGCATATTCGACGTCTTTTTTCTTGCGCCGACGTTTGCGATCATCGGGGATCAGCATATCCTCGCCGCGCAGCTCCAATCCGTCGGAACGCATTAACAAAAGCCGTTTATGGACCAGACCAAAGCGCCGGACATAGCCATCATGACTGGCTTCGAGCCGGGTCGCATTTTCCACATCACGGCGGAACAGTTCCACCTCATTGACGCCGCGTCCCAGTTTGCCATCGGGCAAAATGGAAGTGCTGTTGCTATTGTCGATACATAAGGTGCTGTGCGCCGCTGTCGTCCGGAGGCCGCGTGCCAGTGATGCCGGAATGGTCGCACCGACCAAGCCTGCACCGCCGCAATTGGCGATGATCCGATTGTCGCCGTTGGAAAACTCAAATGCCAGCGTTGAGGCGCAACCGGCTACCGCCATCCGCGCTATGGGCGGCGGGGCAGCATCAAGGATCAAAACAGACCGCCCAGAAGATACCCGTTGATAGCCCCAGTCCCGCGCTTGGCGCAGAGGACGGGCACGAATGCCGCTGGCCGAGATGACTTGTTCGACTTGATCAGCAGCTGTCGCGCCGCCGCCCTGCCAATTGCCCATGCTGCCATCAAAATGGGTCAAGCCGGTCAAGGGTGGTACGGCGAGCGCCAATGCATTTTCGAGAAATTCGGGAGGATCTTCTTCGCGTGCCAGATAGACTTGCCGCAGCATCGACAGCAGGATAACGGCATCCATCTGGTTAAGCGGCGAACGGGAAACCGATCCACCATCGGCATGGAAAAATTCACCCATCGCCTTTTCCAGTCCTGCTTCGCCAACAATCCGACGAACACGGCCTTCGGGAATCAACAATGAGGCGGCCACCACACCGCTCCACGCCACCAGACGCCCTAGGCTAGACGTCGCTTTGTCTGCGGTACGATCCAGATGCCGTGCGGTCCGGGCGATATTGTTCAGCACTTTTGAACGATAAATCAGATCGCTGGACGACAGGATTAGCGGCGCGTGGCTCGCCCAAATGAGCAGCCGCCAACCGCAATTGTCAGGACGCCAGGCCGGTTGCCGGATTTTCTTGCCATTCGCGTCGAGCCATTCTTCCATCAGCTTTTCGGCAACCGGCAATGCCTGATCACGGGATGCGGCCGTATCAAGATCGCGTAGCCACTGAAAACGATGGACATAGTCTTCAAAGGCCGGTGGCAGTTTCAGTTCGGCAAAATCAATGCCATGAAGCTGTTTCTTGAGGCCGCGAAACAGGAAATAGCCGGCCCGAACAGCAGTGCCTTGAACACGGTCGCCATCCACAGGGTCAACCGGCACAGCGAGCAAGCGAAGCGGCAATTTACCGGATAAGCGCAACCGATGGAGCGGCATCCGCCATGTCATGCGATAGTAAAGCAGGGCGGTCTGTTCCGCGAGCGATTGTCCGCGATCGCCGTCTGCGCGCAGCGTTAGACTTTGGCCTTCGGGCACCTCACTTTTTTCGCCGCTATAGCGATCCACACCGCTGCCCGGATCATTGGCGGGATCGTCAGCCTTAGGGTCGTCTGCGCTCATTCACCCCTCAGGCCGCTGATATTTTCAGCATAATGGTCAGGGCCACCCCGGAATGTCGCCGTGCCAGCAACCAGCGTATCTGCGCCAGCCGCAATCGCTTGAGGTGCGGTCTTGAGATCAATGCCGCCATCAACCTCTAACCGGATATCTTTACCCGTTGCATCAATCCGCTTGCGAATGGCTTCGATCTTGCGCAGCTGCGTGTCGATAAAACTCTGGCCACCAAACCCGGGATTGACGCTCATCACCAAAATCAGATCAAGATCGTCGATCAAATAGTCGAGCGCATCAAGCGATGTTGCCGGGTTTAGCACCAGTCCTGCCTTTTTGCCGAGGGCATGGATGGTTTGCACGGTCCTGTGCGGGTGCGCCCCGGCTTCAGGATGAAAAGAAATAATATCCGCGCCGGCATCAGCAAATGCTTCGAGATACTGGTCGACCGGAGATATCATCAGATGGACATCAAAAGGCTTGTCGCTATGCGGACGCAGTGCCTTCACCACAGCGGGACCGATTGTGATGTTGGGAACAAAGTGCCCGTCCATCACATCGACATGCACCCAATCACAACCCGCTTCATCAATCGCGCGCACCTCTTCACCCAAGCGCGCAAAATCGGCGGAGAGGATGGATGGGGCAATGCGAATTGGATTGGTCATGGCGGTTCCTTTGCAATCCAGCGTTTAGGATTTTTACATCTGCCCCGCAAGGCGCGATTCGGCTGCAATCCCAATGGCCTGTGGACAGATTGGGGACAGGCTCGATTTTATTGCTATGTCAGCCTTTTCGCTGCAGTTTCGCGATGAAAAAGCCATCGAGATGGCCCTTTTCGGTGAGCATATCGGGCAGCGTTCGCACACAACCATCTTCGGTCGGGCTAATGGTGTCGGGGAGCGCATCGGCTGTCGCCGGAACTATTGCAAATTCATCATGGGCTTCGAGAAATTGCTCGATTTGCTCTTCGCCCTCTTCGGGTTCGAGCGAACAGACGGCATAGACCAGCACGCCGCCCGGTTTGACCCAGGGCGCGATCCGGTCGAGCAGGATTTTTTGCACTTCAGCGCGGTCAGCAATCTGCCGCGATCCGATACAATGCAGAACATCGGGATGGCGGCGAAAAATGCCGGTCGCGCTGCACGGCGCGTCGAGCAATATCGCATCAGCCGGTTCGGCTGGCTGCCATTTCATCAGGTCGGCAATCACGACTTCGGCGTCCAGTTTCGTGCGGGAAAGATTATCGTTAAACCGCTCCATCCGCTTTTCACTATTGTCGACCGATTGGATATTCCAGCCCGCTGCCGCCAGTTGCATCGTCTTGCCACCCGGAGCCGCGCAGAGGTCAAGCACAGTTTTGCCTTCGCCTTCCCCCAGCAAACGGGCCGGCAAAGAGGCCGCCAGATCCTGTACCCAAAATGCGCCTTCATCAAAGCCGGGTAATGTGGTGACGGATTTATCGGGCTGCATCCGAAGATGTTTAGATGCGAGCTTCTCGCCCTCTAATTCTCCAGCGTCATCCGTCTTGAAGCTGAGATCAAGCGGCGGCGATTGGGCCCAAGCCTGTCCGGCTGCGATGGCGACATCCTCACCCCAATTATGGGTCCAGCGATCCAGCGTTTCACCGGGAATTTCAGGATGTTCCGGCAAAGCCAGCTCGCCAGATTCTAACCCGCGCATGACTGTCGAAAAAACGCCGTGGACCAGTCGTCGGGGCCCGCCATGGACCAGCGGCAAAGCGGTCGCGATGGCTGCATGCTGGGGCGTTTCAAGCACCAATACCTGCACCAGAGCGATGCGGAGTGCCATGCGCGCTTTGGCGTCATCGGGCAGGCGTTTCTTGGTCGCGCTGTCGATCATCGCGTCGAGCGCGGTCATCCAGCGCAGCGCATTGGCCGCAATATTATGTGCGAGCGACCGATCAGAAGGATTGGCTAGTTTGGCAGTAGCCACGGGCAGCGCTTGATCGAGCGTTTCACCGCGACGGCAGACCGCGTCCAACAGGCGCAAAGCGGCCGTTCTCGCTGGAAGACCAGGGACCTTGGTAGAGCTTGGGGTGTTCATAATTTTCATGTTCCGCACTTGATGCGGAATCCGGAGTGGCTCACGCAAAGCTCCCCAATAGACGCCCTAGGCTTGGGATCAAGTCCAGAGCATGGGGCGCTGTATCTTATCGTGTCGGATCAAGCGCGCTGCGCTTGGGTTTCAGTCGGCCCATATCACCAATTTCATCGGGATTGTTGGACCAGCCATCCGACCCGCCGCCCGATCCACCGCCTTGCGCCATATCCTGCAACGCCGCGATCCGATCTTCGGTGGCGGGATGAGTGGAAAACATCTGTTTCACGCCGGCGGGCACGATGTAAAGCTGCGCCGCCGCTGGATTGCGCTGCGCGACCGGATTGGGGATGCGCTGCGCCTGCCCCGAAATCTTGTGGAGCGCGGAGGCCAGCGCCAGCGGTTTTCCGCTAATATCGGCCGCCGCTTTATCCGCGCCATATTCGCGGGTGCGGCTAATCGCCATTTGCACGATCATCGCGGCAAACGGCGCGATAAACACCGCCAAGATACCGGCCAGACCCCGGTTGCTCCGGAAAAACATACCGAAATTGGCGAGCATCGATACTGCCCCGGCAATGGTCGCCACCATGGTCATGATCAGCGTATCACGGTTTTTCACATGGCCCAGTTCATGGGCCATCACGCCTTCAATCTCGTCATAGCTGAGCATATTGAGCAGCCCGGTGGTTGCGGCAACCGCCGAATTTTCGGGGTCACGGCCCGTGGCAAAAGCATTGGGTTGTGGCTGGTCGACAATATAAACTTTCGGCATCGGCAATTGCGCCCGCTGCGCCAATCGCTGGACCATCGTGTAAAATTCCGGATGGCTGCCCGCATCGACCTCAACCGCATTGTGCATTTTCAAAACGATTTTATCGGCATTCCAATAGGTAAACAGGTTCATCCCCGCCGCTACCAACAGCGCCAATATCGCCCCGCGCGGGCCGCCGAGCGAGAAGCCCATGACCATGAACAAGGCCGTCAGTGCCGCCAGCAACATCGTCGTCTTTAGAAAATTCATGGCTTTACTCGCTTGATTATAGTGATTTCTCCCTCAATATAGGGGTTGAGGCGGGCTTTTTCAAATGTGCAGGAAATAGAAACTATGACCGATAACGATAGAAAAGCGGATGTACGGATGCCCGGTGAACGCCCAGCCCACGTAAAAGCGCCTGCCCATTTGTCCAAAAGCAAACCCGTGCCGGAGCCCGATCCACTGGAGAAAGCGGACGATATTTTGGAAAAAGACGGCCCCACCCGCTACGGCGATTGGGAACTTAAAGGTCTGGCGATAGATTTTTAAAGGAACAGAAATGAACCGCTTTGCCGATCATTTCGATTTGAAAATCCCCTTGGCCCTCGCCCCTATGGCACTGGCGTCCGGTGGTGAACTGGCATCGGCGTGCGCGCAGGCCGGGACATTGGGATTGGTCGGCGGCGGCTATGGAGATCTGGAATGGACCAGCCGGGAATATCAAATGGCTGTGGACGCCATTGGAGATAATGCAGCGGCCATGAAGCGTCTGGGTTGCGGGTTTATCAGCTGGAAGCTGGCCGAAAATTCTGACGCTCTTGATTGGTTGATCAACAATCATCGCCCTGCTGCGGTCATGCTATCCTTTGGTGATTCCCGGCCATTTTCCAAACGGATTATAGATTCCGGTGCATCCCTTATCTGCCAAGTCCATTCGCTCAAAGATTTGCCGCTGGCGGTGGAAGCAGGCGCAAAAATAATTGTCGCGCAAGGGACCGAGGCTGGCGGACATGGCGCAACTCAAGAGCGCGGACGCGGGACATTTTCCTTTATCTCGGAAACGGCAGACTGGCTGGCCGCCCATGCGCCCGGCACCTATTTGCTCGGCGCCGGCGGTATTGCCGATGGTCGCGGCCTCGCCGCGGCAATGGTGCTGGGGGCCGATGGCGCGATGATGGGGTCGCGGTTTTGGGCTACAAAAGAATCGCTCGCCAACCCGCAAGCCAAGACAGTGGCCACCCAGACCGATGGCGATAATACGGCGCGCAGTTCGGTCTTTGATATTTTGCGGCGCAAAAACTGGCCGGAATCTTTTGACTTTCGGGCCATTCGAAATGACCTGTACCGGCAATGGGAAGGCCGAATTGATGCGTTGAAAAATGATCCGGAAGAAGGTCGCGCCGCCTATGATGATGGCGTGCGCCAAGCGGATTTTAACAGAGCGCATATCGGTATCGGCGAGTCTGCCGGCATGATATCCAACGTCCCGGATGCGGCCACTTTGATTGGTGACATTGAATCAGAAATGAAACGCGCCGTGAAGGGGCTTAATCCATGATCGAAACGCGGAGCTATCGAAATGACCGTTAGTGCAGAAATTGCCGTTCTCATCGGTGCCGTGGTCGGCGCGATCGCCTCTCTCGCAACCGTGTTCCTCACGCATTGGCTTTCCAAACGCCGCGAATATCGGCTGGATGACAAGCGCAAGGAGCGACTCATCCTGTTGCTGCGCGGTGAAAAATATAAGTGGCGCGATATTGAAACATTATCGTCGGCCGTTGGGGCGGATATTATCAAGACGAAAGAATTGCTGATCGAGATTGATGCGCGGCAAAGCCTGTCGAACAACAGCAGCTGGGGCCTGATTGCACGCAATCCTTATCCGGAAGATATCCAGCCGAAAGATTAGAGTCCACGCGCGCTGATGATAGCGTTTGCACTGAGCCTGTCGAAGTGCATTTCAAGACCATAGACGTCCTTCAACAGGCTCAGGACTAACGGTTCTCTGATAAGGTAATGGCGCGCTAACCCTCCGGCACCGCATAAAAATCGCGATAAGAAATGAGTTGGCCGTCCGCGACCTTATACAACCCAACCCCCTCAATATCGCCCTCAGGCCGCTTCCATAGCCAGCGCGACCAGGCGACATGTTCGTCGCCAGCAATTTCCAGCACTTCGAAATGCATTTTCTTGTCGGCCAGCTCCTTGGTCAATCCAGCGAGCAGTTTTTCAATCGCAGGCTTGCCTTCGACCCGGCCAATGGCGGGATCTTCGAACACGGCATTGTCGGCGAATAGGGGACTTAATTTGGTATAATCATGGTCATTTTGAATGTCCCAGAATTTCTCGATAACCTGTTTTGCACTCGCCATATTCGTTCACTCCATCCTCTGATCCCCTCAAGGTTAAGAGCGGAGCGGGCCTTTCTGCAAGTCCCGTTTTGACTAGCGTCAGGGCGCTGCGCCCTCTGTCTGTTTCCGCAGGCCATCCTTGAACCAGCCTTCGATGGTCGTGATGAACTTGCCAAACGCCTGATCATCGACAAAAGCCAAAGCATCGCCCGCCTTCTGCTTTTCGCGTTTTTTCGCCATGCCGAAGAAGCCGGGGTGATTGGCGAGGAAGACGTCCGGTTTCAGGTCGCGGGTCTTGTCAAATGTGCTGCGATAGTCGTCCACGATACCTTCATATTGCGGCGGATTAACGAGCCGGTTTGCAGCCACAGTGGCAGAACAAAAAACCAGCACGTCATAAGTCTTGCCGCCCTGCACGACGTCCATCGACCAGGACGTACAGCCGCGCGAATGACCGGGATGCAAATGAGCCGTCATTGTCACGCCGCCATGGCTTATGGTTTCACCGTCGGCGATGATCCGGTCGACCTTGACCGGCGGCGCGAACAGAAAATCTTCTTCTTCGGAACCCAGATAAAAACCACCTTCGAGCGCCGACCGATCCCCTTCGCTGGCCATCATCTGCGCGCCGCTCATCGCCTTTAGCTCCGCAAGCCCGCCCGAATGATCAAGATGGGCGTGGCTGTTGAGCAGGATTTTTATGTCCTTGGGATCATAGCCAAGTTTGGTGATCGCATCGGCCACCATCGAAGCTTGGTCCGGCATACCGCCATCGATGACAATATGCCCGTCGGCGGTCGGAATGAAGAACATGCCAAGGCCTTCGGTTCCGACATAATAGATGCCGGTGCCTTGTTCGCCAACCACTTGAAAAGGGTCTACCGCCGCGTACCAGCTGGGGTTATCCTTGCGCCATTTGGCCAGATTTTCAGCGCTGACTTTATTTTCAGCAAGGGCTTTTTGTTCCGGCATATTGCCAATGTCCGGACTGGGCACGCAGGCGGCTAATGCCAATATGGGTAGGGCCATAAAACGCATCATCATGTTCAAAATCTCCACTCCCCCGACAGGTCCTACTACTGCGAGATGCCAGCGGCTACCTTTCGAAAAACTGAATGGTTTCATCGTCCATCGGAAACATCAATTCAATGCGGGTTTCGCTGGCTTGCGTATCCTGTACCGATCCGAATTGGGCAATGGTGGAGAATAAGGACAGGCGGGTTTCCCCTAGTTGCAAGATAGTCGGGATCACAGCTTGATTAAGATTGATCGATCCCATGTCGATATTCCTAACGCGCTCGAGACCCGCAACACGTTGCATCAGTGCAGACAGTTTTTCATCGCCGCCCAATTCCAATATTTCCGTGCGCAGGCGGGTCAGCGACAACATCGCTACCTCATCCCAATTTTCAATCAGGTCCATTTCCGCGCTATTGATCAATATGTCCATCATGTTCGCAGCATCGCCCGGATTGGCTAGCCCCAACAACATTTCAGCACCGCCGTTGGACCGCACCACATTCCAATGCCGGTCAACCGCAATGCCCGGATAGGGATCATGATGGTCCAGCATCGTTGCAATAGCCTGATGCACGGGCGCGAGTTCCGGTGCATCGTCGGGCAGGCTGGGATAAACCGCCGAGAAGCCTGCAGCATGCAGCGCCTGATTGGCCATCGGACGCGGCAATTGCAGCGCTTCGGAGAGGCGCAGCACCATCGCTCGACTGGGGTTGGAGCGGCCGGATTCGAGAAAACTCAGGTGCCGCGCCGACATCTCTGCTTCGAGCGAGAGGTCAAGCTGACTGAACCGGCGGACCTTTCGCCATTCCTTTAATATGCTGCCAAATTCTGATCGCATCTTTCAATCCTCCAGCTTCTGATATCGCATTATGCCAGCCCGGCACAAGCAGCGCACTTACCTGAGGGGTAATTGTTTTCACTATCATAATCGGGTTTCTTGATCATCACCTCAAAAAAGGAGATAGACGATGTCACCCAAAGCAGCAGCCAATTTTATGCGCTTCCTTGCGATCATATCCTTACTATCCGCCCTTGTTTTTGCGCTGGGAGCCATCGGCGATCCGACCGGCAGTTTAAGCCAGTTTCTAGCCATCATCATTCCTGGTTCCGAGGGGGTCTCCGGCATCGCGACACCGGAAGCCAAAGTCGGCTTTGCGATCGCCGGCGGGCTCTTCGCCGGTTTCATGGTGATGCTCTTGCTGATCACAGCACCAGCGATTGAAGAGGGCAATGTGGCTATCAAACGCGCGAGCCTATACGCGCTCGTGGCGTGGTTCGTCATCGACAGCAGTGCATCCATTGCAGGCGGCGCTCCCCTAAACGCGCTATCGAACAGCATCTTGCTGATATTCTACCTGCTGCCGCTGGTCTGGGTCAAAGCACCCGAAACCGCTGCAGTGTAAAGGGAGGCCAATATGTCCAAAGGCTATTTTGTCAGCTTCGCTCTCATTGGCGCCACATTATGGTTTATCGCCGCAATGATCATTCAATTTTTCCCTGACCTGTTCATTGGGGGATCGACCGGAATCCTGTTGTTTCTGGTTTCTATCCCGGGAACTTGGGTGACAGTTTACCTGTTGATGAAAGTGACGGGCCTACCACGCAACCATATCTTTTCCGCAACCTGTGTCGGCGTGGTTACCGCGATGTTTCTCGATGGTTTGGCGATCACCTGGGTACCGCAGCTCTATGGCGGCACCGGCGATCATCTTGCCAATGGTGCAGCATGGCTGCTGTTCGGTGTTGCACTATTCATGACCTGCGCCGCCCTAATCGGACGCCAGAAAGCCAGCTGATCTGGTCTGCCTAGCGCTCGTGCACATCCTTGATCCACGGGCCAAAGGGCGAATTGCCGAGCATTGCCACCTGCGTCTTGGCGCTGACATCATTGATCGCCAATGATGGCTTGCGGCCAGGATGCACGGGCAGGCGCAATGGCCGTTTGCCCGGTGCCATTGCCATGACAGCGGCTATAGCGCGCGGCACGTCCATCGGATCGGTTGATCCGCCGCCGTCGCGCAACGCGCCTGCGACCAGTTCGGGATAAGCAGCTTTACGCTCATCGCTCGCACGGTCCAGCATCGGAGCGGTCAGCTTGTTACCATTATCCCAGATATCTGTGGGGAAGCCGCCCGGCTGCACTATGGTCACATCGACGCCATGGGGCACAAGCTCGTAAGCCATTTGCTCGCTCATCGATTCCAGTGCGAATTTGGTGGAAGAATAAAGCCCCATACCCGGTATCATGACCCGCCCAAGCTGAGACGATATATTCATGATCGCGCCTGATTTTTTGGCGCGCATTGCGGGCAGCGCAGCGCGGGCCACGCGCTGCGGCCCCATGACATTGGTATCGAACAACATCTGCATGGCTTCCATGTCTTGCAGTTCCACCGGCGCGCCAGTACCGACGCCCGCGTTGTTGATAACCACATCAAGCGCGCCGCCGCTAAGCCCTTCGGCTTCTGCCACCGCCTGGGTCACGGATGCATCCGACAACACATCAAGTTCCAATATTGTCAGATCCAGCTTCTCTTTCTTTGCGGCATCCATCAACGCAGTCGCTTCGGGACGCGGCAGGTTGCGCATGGTGGCAAAGACCTTGGCCCCCTGTTGGGCATAAAGCAGCGCACCAAGATAACCAAAGCCCGACGAACATCCGGTGATCAGCACGGATTTGCCTTTCAGGCTGGCTGGCCCGTCTTCTGCAGCAACAGACTGGGAAGCGGTCAGCGCAATACCGGTAGCTGCTCCAGCGGCAAGTATCTGGCGGCGATTTATTTTCATCTCGGTCATCGGCGGCTGCTCCTTGTTCATTTCAAACATAACAATATCACAAAAATAGGATATACACCTATGACATAATAAGAATCAGGGGGAGAAAATATGCAGATATCCAAAGCCAGTGAAGCGGTCGGGGCGATTGTTGAGGACATCGACCTATCGTCCATAAACGACGATGAGTTTGCCCAATTGCGTGATAGTTTTTTTGACCGCGGCGCGCTGTTTTTTCGGGATCAAAAACTGACGCCGGAAGACCATATCGCCTTTGCCGAACGCTGGAACGATATCGATATCAACCGCTTTTTTACCCCGGTTGAAGGCTATCCGCAAATTGCCAAGGTCTTGAAAGAGCCGGATCAGGAAGTGAATATTGGCGGCGGCTGGCATACCGACCATAGCTATGACAAAATACCCGCCATGGGATCGATCCTCTATGCGCTGGAAATCCCGCCGAGCGGCGGCGATACCTTGTTCGCCGGGATGCACGCTGCCTATGAAGCGCTGGACGATGGCATGAAAGCGCGCATTGAAAATCTGAAAGCCCGGCACGGCAACGCCCATATTTTCGGGAAAGACAGCGACTATCAAAAGAAATTTGGCGGTCGTTTCGGAAATAGCGAATCGGCGGTGCAAGAGGCGATCCATCCGGTTGTCCTCAAGCATCCTGAAACCGGCGCAAAGGGTCTTTATGTCAATCCCGGCTTTACGCTGAATATTGTCGATATGGCCGAGGATGAAAGCAAGGCGATGCTCGACACGCTTTATGCGCATATTTCGCGGCCCGAATTTCATTTCCGGCTGCAATGGGAAGAAGGCATGCTGGCGATGTGGGATAACCGTTCCACATGGCATTATGCTCTCAATGACTATCACGGGCATCGCCGTTATCTTAACCGGATCACGGTGGCTGGTGTACCATTATAAGGCGAATATCGGCCCGGCCAATCGTAAGTTTTTGTCACCGGTCCTTTTATTCAAACGTGGTTTAGTTTAGCACTTCCAAAAGGGCAGCGACTTTTGACATCCTGCCTTCGACCGAACCATTAGGTTATCTGACAAGGGGGCAATAGCGTAAGTGGCCGATAGCAAAGCGCATCATATAGTCTTTGCCAATGAGAAAGGCGGGACCGGAAAGTCGACCACCGCCGTTCACGTCGCGGTGGCGCTTGCCTATCAGGGCCATAAGGTTGCGGTCATTGATCTGGATCCACGTCAGCGCACCAGCTATCGCTATCTGGAAAATCGCCAAGCCACGATGGATCGGCTGAACATCCATGTTCCGCAGCCCTATTTTGAGGTTTTCGAACATGACAATCTCGCGCGGCTGGAGCAATTGGTCGAGCGTATGGGCCATGGCGTGGATTACTTGCTCTATGATACGCCCGGTCGCGACGATAAATTTGCCCGTTTTGTCGCGACCCGGGCCAATACGTTGGTGACACCGATTAATGACAGCTTTGTCGACTTCGACCTGATCGGCCAAGTCGATCCGGAAACCTATAAGGTTCGCAAACTCAGCTTTTACGCCGAACTTATCTGGGAAGCACGAAAAGCACGTGCCAAGGCAGATGGCACCACTATCGACTGGGTCGTGCTGCGCAACCGCACCCAGCATGTCGAAGCCCATAATATGCAGCGGGTCATTTCTGCCCTCACCGAATTGTCGCAGCGCGTTGGCTTTCGCGTGATCCCGGGCTTAAGCGAACGGGTAATCTATCGCGAATTATTCCCAACGGGTTTGACCATGCTCGACAAAGAGCATCTTGGCCGTCTCGCCACCAGCCATATCGCAGCCCGGCAAGAATTGCGCGAGCTGATCAAACATCTCGCATTACCGCAACCGGAAGGTCAGCGCCCCTTGTTCGGTAAACCGCAACTCGTTGCCTAGCCCATGACATTCATGCTGATCCTCAGCGGTTCAGTTATCGCCGCTCTCCTTTTATCCGGTCGCGCCAAGACCATGAGCCCGAATGACTGGTTGGCAGTTGCCATTGCTTTGGTTGGCGTCAATTTTCTGCGCGGCGGAAACTGGCTATTTGGCGGTGGTCTGATTGCAGGCGCCTTGGCCTGGAGCGGCGCAAAAATTTTCAGCACCTTCGGCGCTGTTGCACAAGAAAAACCCAAAGCGCGTAATTTTGAACTGGACCGCGCGCGATCCTTATTGGGGGTTGATGAGGGCGCAGATCAGGCGGCGATTAAAGCGGCATGGCGTACCCGATTGACCGAACATCATCCTGATCGCGGTGGTGATGAAGAACTTGCCCGGCAGATAAACCGCGCTCGCGACATGTTGCTGGAGGAAATACAGGCTGCTGACACGCCCTAAAAAGCTGGTGCGGCGCTGGCGAAGGGCAAGAGAGGGACTAGCTTTTGCATCACAGCCTTTCTATCATTGTGCCTCCTTCAAAATCAGACGCATCATCCACTCCCCCAAAGGAAAATATAGTTTATGACCGCCCGTCAATCGCATGAGTTCCATCCTACCAGCCTGCGTGAATATGATATTCGCGGGATTATAGGGGAAACACTGGGCAATGATGATGCCTATGCCATCGGTCGCGGTTTCGGAACGCTCATCGCAAGAGCAGGGGGCAGCGCCGTCGCTACGGGCTATGATGGCCGAACCAGCTCGCCCGTGCTGGAAGATGCGTTGATCGAAGGGTTGAATGATGCCGGTGTCGACGCCGTTTCGGTTGGCATGGGGCCAACACCGATGCTTTACTATGCTGAATGCGTGCTAGAACAGGTGCACGGCGGTATCGAGATAACCGGCAGCCATAATCCCGCCAATTATAACGGCTTCAAAATGGTATTTCAGGGGCGCCCGTTTTTCGGCGCGGATATCCAAATGCTGGGCGAGATGGCCGCGAGCGGCGACTGGGAAACGGCCGCTGATGATGCGGTCGGCACGATTGAGCGCATTGATATTATTGACGAATATGTTGCGCGATTGACCCAGAATTTTACCGGAAAAGCGATGAAAATCGGCTGGGACGCAGGCAATGGTGCCGCCGGCCCCGTAATCGAGAAGCTCACCGCCAACCTGCCCGGCGAGCATCATCTGCTTTTTACCGATGTCGATGGCAGTTTTCCCAATCATCATCCCGATCCGACAGAAGAGAAGAATCTCACCGATCTCAAAGCGCTTGTCGCAGAGAAAAATCTCGATTTCGGCGTGGCTTTTGACGGCGATGGCGACCGCATCGGCGCGATTGATGGCCAGGGCCGGGTCATCTGGGGCGATCAGCTCTTGCAAATCTACGCCGAAGACGTTCTGACATCCGAACCCGGCTCAACCATTATCGCGGACGTAAAGGCATCCCAAGCGCTCTATGACCGCATTGCCGCACTGGGCGGAAAACCGCTGATGTGGAAAACCGGACACAGTCTGATTAAATCGAAAATGAAGGAAGTTTCCTCTCCCCTTGCCGGTGAAATGAGCGGCCATGTCTTTTTCAAACATGATTATTACGGTTTTGACGACGCGCCTTATGCCGCCATTCGCTTGATTCAGGCGTCCACCAATATTGGCAAAAGCGTAACCCAGTTACGCAGCGATATGGTCGAGATGATCAACACCCCCGAAATGCGCTTTCAAGTCGACGAAAGCCGCAAATTTCCGGTCGTGGACGAAATATTGGAGCGGCTCGCAGCGAGCGGCGCCGACGTCAACAATACGGATGGTGCGCGAGTCAATACCGACGATGGCTGGTGGCTGCTAAGAGCATCCAACACACAAGACGTGCTGGTCGCTCGGGCCGAAGCAAAGTCGGAAGACGGGCTGGACCGACTGATGGCGCAAATTGACGAGCAGCTGGCGCTTTCCGGTTTGGAACGCGGAGAGACGGTGGGGCATTAGAATGCCTTTGCGCCGGCTTTATCTCGAAAGCGGATATTGGGAACCAATAATGTCGCTAGGCTTTTAGCGAGCGCTAGCGGATAGTTTCTCTGCAAGAAAATCGAAGACCCTTCTGACCCGAGGATTGGACTTTAGATCCGAGTGAGCGGCAAGCCAGACTGGCAACGGTTCGATTGTGTTTGGCAGTTTAATGCGCGACACCCGTGGCTCAGCCTCTCCAATTTCGAGCTGGGTAAAGCCAATACCATAGCCTTCAATCACCATGTTCCAGCACACCACGGAATCATCACATCGAAACCCGAAAAAATCGCGATCCACGTTGAGACCAAATCGTGAGAGACCGTCTATAATAATATCGTTTTTATCAAACCCGATCACATCATGATTGAGAATTTCATCTGCGGTTTTTGGAGCCGGGCGCCGCTCGAGATAGGAATGGGCGGCAAATATCCCAAATCCTGTCTCTCCGACTTTGCGTGCGAAAAGATCGGCCTGTGTGGGCCGGTACATCCTAACCGCAATATCCGCCTCTCGCCTCAGAAGATTTTCAGTTTTGTTGGAAGCCACCAATTCAATATCAATATCAGGCTCTTCGATGCGCAGGGCAGCAATAATTTTGGGCAAAATATAGGTGGCGACAATAGTGGCGGCAGTGACCCGAACGGTCCCCGAAATGGCGCTTTCGTGTCCATCTACATCGAGCGATAATCGGCCCGCTGCATCTGCCATGTCCATGGCCCGCTGCAACACCTCCATACCGCGCGTTGTCAGCTCCGCCCCTCCGATGGCCCGATCAAATAATTGCGTATCAAGTTGCTTTTCGAGCGTTGAGATATGGCGGCTCAATGTGGCCTGGCTGCCATTTGTTGCCCGGGCCGCTGCAGAAAAGGAGCCGTGTTCGCTCACTGCGATAAACGACTGCAGGAGATTCCAATCAATATTTTTTTTCATCTATCCATCCAAATATGGATGATCTTAGCCATAATTGTGGAATTTTCAATTCAATTATGACTGGATAGAAAGAGGACATCAAGACGAACTGAAAGGAACTAACAATGTTTACGCATCATATCCCGACCAATATATTTGCCGCTTTTGCTGCCCTTTTTTCAGCAGCTTTGTTGGTTAGCGCCAGCATCGCACCAGCGATTAACAACGCAGCAACAATCCTCTAATTTTCATCCCGACGCTCAAAGGAAACATGCCATGTCTATTTCAAAAATCCAGGCCAGTATCGCCAGCGCATTTGCCGCCATTTCAGCAGCGGTAATCTTGATAAGTGCCAGCGTAGGTCCAGCGGTCCACGCGGCTGCTATCGTCGCCTGATCCGCATCAATGAACGCGTTCAAAAGAAATCCAATATTCAGGTTTTGCAACCCATCAGATTTAAGCGCTGCCGTGCCGATTGGAATGCCATTATATGTGTTTTGGCATCATCAATCTGTCAAAATCGCAAGGTGATGCTCCGTGCAAGTCCGGGGGAGATCGACTCTGCGATGCGCAGAGCCTTGGTCATCCCTATATTGGCTTCGTCCTGATCCCGCTCAATCGCGACAACTATTTGCCGTGCGCATTCTTCTGCCGGCATTTTCTTTGTCGGGTTGCCATCATTCATTTGCGTGTCGACAACCGGCGGTAGCGCTTCAATAACACGGATATGGGAGTCCTTAAGCTGCTCACGCAGACCAAGCGTGTAAAATCGTAATCCGGATTTGGTCGCGCAATAAATGGGCGTTCGTGCAGCGGGCGCGATTGCGAGGCCAGAAGTGACATTGACAATTGCGGCCTGCGGTCGGGCGCGCAATTGTGACATCAAACCGCCGATTAATCGGATCGGCGCATTGAGATTGGCATAAATGCAATCATCGGCCGCATCAGAATTCGGTTTGCCGTCACGAAAATCATGATCAACAAGTTGCCCGGCATTGTTGATCAGGATATCAACGGCTTTGTCTCCCCATTTGGTGAGCAATGCATCAACCCCAGCTGCACTGGAGAATTCGGCCTCAATGGTTTCGAAGCCTTCCTCTCGCATCGCTTCCAAACGCTCGGCATTGCGCCCTGTCACCGTTACCTTAGCGCCTTTCTCTTTCAACTGGCGAGCAATCTCGCGCCCGATACCCGCGCTTCCGCCGGTCAATAAAACGGTTTTTTCTGAAAGTTCCATAACGTTCGACTAGTGCCTTTCCGGCGATGACCAAAACTTAACCAACCATTGCAGTATTTGACAATGTCAGCAACTGTTCCGTCTGACCGCCATCTGGAAAATATGCTTAAATTCCGTCGCGTTAACATCGCAGTATGGAATGCCTGAAGTCGGCACTCTGACCCGTTCAGCCCGAAAGCGAACATCAAAGATGCCGCCAGATTCGCGTTTATTTGACGTCATCCCACCAATGCTCATTCACGAAAGGCTGGTCCGCGTTCACAATCTCGCCAATCCTCGGGGCTACTATCTCCACTTCTTTGGTGTTTGCTGCCTTCAGAGCACGTTTTATTGGCTCATCCCAATCATGGAGACCGAGGTTAAACGTCATCCAATGCACAGGGAGCATTCGTTTGCCACCAATATCCAAATGCACCTGAATGGCTTCTTCCGGCGTCATGTGAACGTCAGTCCAAGCTTGACCGGGACCATAGGCTCCAACCTTTATTATATTCAGATCAAACGGTCCTAACCGTTCTCCTATCTGGCCGAACAACTTCGAATAGCCAGAATCACCACTGTAGAAAATCTTGTGCGTGGCTCCCGATATTGACCAAGAGCTCCAGTGCGTGGCTTTATAATCTAACAGCCCCCGACTGGAATAATGTCTGTTGGGTGTGGCAACAATTGTCAAACCACCTATTTTTTCGCTTTGCCACCAATTCATTTCAACAACTTGGGAAGTGGGAATATCCCAGTCTTCAAAATATTGCCCTACCCCGAGTGGAACAAAAAATTTTGTTCCTTGCACCGCTAAATGACGAACTGTCGCCTCGTCCAAATGATCGTAATGATTGTGGGAAATAACAACAGCATCGATACCCGCCAATTCTTCTAGCGCAAGCGGGGCCTTATGCGTGCGTTTGGGACCAATGAATTGAAACGGCGATACTCTTTGGGAGAGCACCGGGTCCGTCAAAATACGGAAACCATCAATTTCTACCAATACGCTGGCATGCCCCAACCAAATCGTTCGAAGACCGGGCCTGGGTTTATTTTGCAAATCAGCAGCATCCATGGAAACCACGGGAACAGAGGTTTCAGGCTCTCGTTGCTGCTCGCCGAAAAACTGTTCTTGCATATATTCCATGCCAAGGTCGTTTTCAGCCTGGCGTTCTTCATTCACAAATGCGCCATCGACATAATGTTCGGAATTTTGGATCTGGCTTTGGCGTTCTTTGGAAATATCGGTGTGAAGATACCAGGCCAGCAATCCAACCAAGATGGCGACGGCGAGAAACAAGATCGTGACCCATTTCAAAACTTTCATCAGCGTCTTCATTTTCTGGTTGTCGCCTCCACTTTACCGAACTTTTATCGAAACATGTTTCGGCATTTCTAGCATGGAGGCTGCAGTCTCCAAACCCAATATCGGCATCGTTGCGGTTAGCTCACCGTTCGGCGTAAAATAATATTCATGCCGTAACCAGAACGACCAATCGTTCGAACCAGTATAGAAGAGAGTCTATTGCTGACAGGCCTCGAGATCCATAAGGTCGAAACATATGAAGATTTTTACAAAATTCGCGCTGCTACTTGTTATCGCCGCAGCTGGTCTGCTCCTGTATAGTGGCTATACGCAATCACAACAAATGCCCGACAATGGCTCTCTTGTTAGCGTCGCCGTGGCCAAAACAGGAAAAGCACAGAAGAACCAAGCAACAGCGGTTTTTGCAATGGGTTGCTTTTGGTGTGCGGAGTCGGATTTCGAGAAACTGGACGGCGTGCTCACCGTGGTTTCCGGCTATACCGGTGGAACCGTCAAAAATCCTACATATGAACAGGTTAGCCGCGAAAAAACCGGCCATTATGAAGCGGTATTGGTAACCTATGACACTAGGAAACTGACATATTCAGATCTATTGTCCGTTTTCTGGAAAAATGTGGATCCCTTTGATGCCAACGGTCAATTTTGTGACAAAGGCAGCAGCTACCGTGCCGCTATTTTCCCACAAGACGAGAAGGAAATGACAGCTGCCAATAAATCTAAGGACCGATGGGCCAAGTTCTTCGGTCGCGATCTCGCACCAATGATTATCAAGCGCCCCACCTTTTACGAGGCGGAAAATTATCATCAGGACTATTACAAGAAAAACCCGATCCGTTATAATTATTACCGTCGTGGTTGTGGTCGAGACAATCGCTTGAAAGCCATTTGGGGGAAAGTACCCGCAGGCTAAAATACCGCATTATTGGGCCATCATCACCACAATAAGGATAGCTGGCTCCATGGTTTAGATTGTTCGCAATTCAAATTGTTTCTCTGCATTGGAGAGGAATAGCCGAAGGATAAGTGCCCCGAAATCAAGGTCAGCATCATCCCGAAAACGGACATTTGCGATTTGGTTTTCACTTTCCAAAATTCCTGCTCAGATTGAACTGAAAACCGGTTGACTTGATCCGACTGCCTTCATATTGTTATAGTATAACATCACATGGATTCTTCAATGCAGTCTGCTTTCTACAAAGATGGCGCGGCAATCGCGCTTAGTGCCGCTTGCGTTGCACATTGTGTTGCCTTGCCTGTCATCGCGATATCATCGCCCATATTCGCCGTCGTTGCGCAGGCGGAGTGGCTCCATTGGATGATGGCTTTGCTTGCTGTTCTTACCTCGATGAGTGTCGTGATTTCTTCGCCATCGGCCCGCGTTCCGGTATTTCTGGTTCCAGCTGGTCTTGGCGGCTTACTGATTACCGGCGCATTGTTCGCAGAGCATTTTGGTCTCGTAGAGACACTACCAACCATCATCGGGGGCGGGCTGATGGCCTCTGCCCATATCTATCGAATCTACAAATAATGAAAATGCATATGGGGATATATTAATGACGGTTTTGAAAATTTCGGCATCAGCTTCAGCCTTGGCGGTTAGCTTGCTTATGACCACGCCATCTTATGCTCAAAGCGATAATGAAAATAGCGCAGAGGGTGGATCACCGATTGTCGTGACCGGACTTCGGCAGGCATATCGCGGGAATTTCGATGTGCTTGAAACGCCGCAGACCGATCAGATTATCGACAATGAAACGCTCGTAAATTCTGGTGCGCAAGATCTGGCTAACGCGCTGGATCTGTCTGCATCGGTCGCGCGGCAAAATAACTTTGGTGGATTGTGGGACGCGTTTTCGGTTCGCGGTTTTTCGGGCGATATTAATCTGCCCAGCGGGTTTCTGGTCAACGGTTTCAATGCCGGTCGCGGCTTTGGCGGCCCGCGTGACATTGCCGGCATCGAGTCCATCGAAGTCCTGAAGGGACCACGCTCGGCCCTGTTCGGACGCGGCGAACCCGGCGGTACGGTCAATCTCGTGACCAAGCGACCTGAATTTAACACTGAGGGTTACATTCGAGGAACAATCGGAAGCTGGAACCAATATCGCATCGAAGGCGACGTTCAAACAGTGGTTGGTTCGAATGACGAACTCGGCATCCGTCTGGTCGGCTTTTTCGAAGACGCCGAAAGTTTTCGCAAGACAGTAGAGACTCAGCGCTTTGGCCTTTATCCCTCCATAACCTGGAAAGTTGGAGAAGATACCAGCGCCACCTATGAGCTGGAATATACAAGGCAGGATATTCCGTTTGACCGTGGCGTTGCCTTTACGGAAGAATTTGGCTTCACGCCCCGCCGGACGTTCGTCGGCGAACCGGGCGATGGCCCGATTGAGACGGAAGTGCTTGGCCATCAATTCGAACTCCAGCACGACTTCTCGGACAATTGGAGCCTGCTGACGGGCATTGGTTTCCGAGAAACCTCGCTGGTCGGCAATGCGTCGGAAACGAATTTCGAGGGGCGCCAGACGCTGTTCGAGGATGGCCGCACACTTTCGCGATTCTTCCGCTTCCGCGATTTTGAATCCGAGTATCTCGTGCTGCGCGCCGAACTGGCGGGCGAATTTAACACAGGCTCCCTGCGCCACCGGGTATTGGTCGGCGCAGATTATGACCGTTTCGACAACAGCCTGTTCATCCAGCGCTTCCGCCCCGGTTTTTTCCCCTCCGGTACGGATATCAGCACGCTGGATCCCGCCGAATATCTATTCCTCGATGTGTTCGACCCCGTCTACGGTCAGTTCCCGCAGCCCGTGCCCGGGCCGAATACGGACCGCGAAGAGGTGCTCGAAGGGTTCGGTTTCTACTTTCAGGACCAGATCGACCTGACCGATCGCCTGCAAATCCGGCTGGGCGGACGATTTGATGATTTCAATCAGGATCTGACCAATTTGCGCGCCACGCCGGCGACCACTGTCACGACCTCCGATACGCGTTTCTCGCCGCAAGTCGGGGCCGTGTACCGTGTCGATGATGGGATCAGCCTCTACGCCTCCTATGGCGAAGGCTTTCGCCAGCAGACCGGTTCCGACTTTCAGGGCAACCAGTTCGATCCGAATATCACCGAATCTGCTGAAATCGGAATCAAGGCGGATCTGGCGGCCTATTTCAGCGGGGTTAATGGCGCGGTTTCGCTCACCGCATTCCAGGTCGATCAAAGCAACATCCTTGTGAATGATGATCGACCGGAAGCGGTAGCGGCTGGCTTTTTTTCGATCCCGGCTGGAGAGGCGCGCAGCCGCGGCATTGAGCTGGATGCCAATGTGGCGTTTGACAGCGGTCTGAGCATCTGGTTCTCCTACGCTTATACCGATGCAGAGTTCACCAATAGCAATCCCGATGCGGATTTTGGCGCACTGATCGAAGATGGCGACCAGCTGATCAACTCACCGGAGCATCAACTGAGCCTCCTGATGAGTCAGTCCTTCGCGATAGGTAACGTGCCAGCACAATTGGGCGGGGGCGTGCTCCATGTCAGTGAACGCCTTGGCTGGACCGGCTTTGATTTCTTCCTGCCTGACTATACGACGGTACGCCTGTTCGGAGAAGTAGAGCCTATTGAGGGTCTCTCGCTTCGCTTGGACGTCGACAATCTGTTTAACGAGACATTTTACACCAACAGCTTTGCAGATGTGTGGGTTCAGCCGGGCGCCCCTCGCCAGTTCCACTTCACCGCATCCTATTCCTTTTAGTCGGGAGCGTTAAACCCCAGTCTTTTCAATCAGCATAGAGAGCCATGACCCAAGAACAAACCCCAACATCACGCATCGCCTCGATCGACATCATGCGGGGGCTCGTCATCATCCTGATGATGCTCGATCACGTGCGCGAGCGGTTTTACATGCATGTGCGTACGGGGGACCCGATTGCGGATACGATTGAGCCAGACCTGTTCTTCACGCGCATGCTGACGCATTTGTGCGCACCCGTTTTCATCTTTCTGGCTGGAACGTCGGCGTGGCTTTACGCCCATCAAAAGGAAGGGGAATATCGCTCACCCTCTAAGTTCCTGTTCACGCGCGGGCTGGTCATCATCATGATCGAAATCGTGCTTTATTATCTTGTCTGGGCGGACAGCTTTCCAAACTATCTTTTTCTGCAAGTGCTCTGGGCAATTGGGCTTTGCATGGTTGCACTCTCGCTCGCCTGCCGCCTCAATTACTGGGTCATCGGCGCGTTGGGTTTTCTGATCGTTTTGGGACACAACGCCTTGGTGCCGCTTAACTTCGAACCCGGTGAGTGGGGATATATCCCATGGGCCATCCTTCACGATGGCGGTGAACTGGGGAAGGTCGGCCCGTTGACTGTCAGCTTGTCCTATCCCAGCTTGCCATGGTTCGGCGTCATTCTGCTCGGCTATTTCGCTGGTCCTCTTTTCGCGCGGTCAACGACAACCCTCACGCGGTGGCAATGGCTCATCGGCCTTGGTGTATCATGTCTTGCCCTCTTGTTGGTCCTGCGCGGGTTTAACATTTATGGTGAGACGATCCCGTGGGCAGTGCAGGACACGGCGATTGAGACGGTGATGTCATTTATCAACTTCACCAAATACCCGCCATCGCTCGACTATGTGCTGCTGACATTGGGCGTAGGTCTGTTGCTGTTGGCATGGCTGGAGACGGTTAAAAAGCAAAATTGGGCGCTGAACCTGATGCAGACATTCGGGTCTATTCCAATGTTCATCTATGTCCTGCACCTTTATGTTCTTCTGGCAGCCTATTGGATTCTCTACGCCATATTCGGCGCAACCCATGGCGCGCGCTATGGACTGGACAGCGTCTTGTGGATCTGGGTTGGCATGTTCACGCTGGTAGCGGTCCACTACCCCATCGCAAAGGCCTTCGCTGCGTATAAACATCGGGAAAAGCGCAACAAGCCCTGGCTGAGCTATTTCTGATGACGCGCTTACGACCCATCAGGCGGGATCGCCAATGGCATTATTACAGCCAGCCTGCATTTTGGCCAGTTTCAGTTTTTAAGCAATGGAAATGAGCATCATGACCTCACCACTTGAAGCCCGCTCCCTTTCGCTAGATCGCGACGGGAATACTGTTCTCGACAATGTGTCCTTCTCGGTTGCCAAGGGAGAAATTTTCGCGCTGCTTGGCGGCAACGGCGCCGGAAAGTCGAGCACCTTGCTGACTTTTCTCGGCTTTCTGGAGCCATCGGGCGGTGCGGTGCTGGTCAATGGGAAAACCGTCGGCAGCGATGTCGCTTCGGCCCGTTCCGCGATCGCCTATCTGCCCGAGGCAACATCGCTCTACGGTCATATGAACGCCTATGAAAATCTCGACTATTTTTTGAACCTTGCTGGCAGATCGGCGACCCAAGCGGATTATGACACGGCTCTGGATCGGGTTGCGCTACCTCGGGAAGCCCGATCGCGACGCTTGCAATTTTTCTCAAAAGGCATGCGGCAAAAGACGGCAATCGCGCTGGCGCTGTTGCGTGAAACTCCGATCCTGCTGCTCGATGAGCCAACTTCCGGCCTGGATCCGGTAGCGATCGATGAATTCCACGATCTGGTGAAGGATCTTGCTGGCGCAGGTCAGACAATTCTGATGGTCACCCATGACGTGTACGGTGCGTGCCAAGTTGCCGATCGGGTTGGGTTGCTTCGGCGTGGTCAGCTGGTCGGTAGCTTTGCCGCCGAAAAGGGAAAGCGGATTGACACGGAAACCGTGCATGCCGCCTTCGCAGAGCGAGAAGCCGTATGAACAAGATTTTCAGAATTGCCAAAGAAGAATGGCGGCTTTGGCTGCGCTCAAAAGTGATCGTGCTCGCGACCCTGATTGTCGCAGTGCTGCTGACGACAACGAGTGTCCTTACCGTCAACCGAGTTGCGAGCGAACAGTCACAACGTCTGGCGCAGCAGGTCGCGGCCGAAGAAACCTTTTTTGCCCAGCCGGATCGCCATCCGCACCGCATGGTCCACTACGGCCATTACGCTTTTCGCCCTCCACCCCCGCTCGCGGCATTCGAACCCGGTGTTGATGCCGTGACCGGCCAATCAATTTTCCTCGAAGGACACAGGCAAAATACAGCAATGTTTGCGGACACCAAAGCGGCCGCCGATCTTGGCGGTTTTGCATCCCTTACGCCGGCAAGCCTGTATCAATTGCTCTTGCCCTTGCTTCTCATTGTGTTGGGTCACGCTTTGTTGCTGCGCGAACGCGAAAGCGGTACTTTGGCGGTGATGCTTGCCCAGGGTCAGTCGGGCCTGTCGCTGGCAACGGGGAAGGCAATAGCATTGCTCGCCGTGATCGCGATTTTCATGTTGCCGCTGATCGTCGTTGCAATCCACTCCGTATTGCGAGGAGAAAATGCGCTCACAGCTGCCGGACTTGTCGGTAGCTATTTTGTCTATCTTTGCCTCTGGGGCACTATCGTTCTGGCCGCTTCGATCATTTTGAAACAACGCGCCGTTTCACTCGGCGCGCTAATTTTCATATGGCTCTTCGCTGCGCTGATCGTGCCGCGCCTTGCAATCAACGCGAGCAGTGCCGCCATTGATGCGCCAGGCAAAATCGAAAGCGATCTCGTCATGCTCGCCGAGCAGCGCAAGCTGGGCGATGGCCACAATGCGGCTGATCCGGCCTTTCAACAATTGCAAAAGGAGGTGCTGGAACAATATGACGTGGAAAAGATTGAGGATTTACCGATCAACTGGCGTGGGGTTGTGGCATCTTTTTCAGAGTCTGAATTGACCGATTTGCTCAACATCTATGCCGAAAATCGCATGGAGCAGGAGGCCAGCCAATCGCATCTTTTCAATCTATTTGGTTTGGCCTCTCCGGCTATTGCCGTTGGCTCCGCGTCGCGCTCCCTGGCCGGGACTGATCTCGCCACCCATCATCGTTTTTTGCGTGAGAGCGAAGCTCTTCGTTTTGATTTTGTCCAATCACTCAATGAAGTCCATGCCAATGAATTGAGCTATGCGGATGATATGAATCGCAGCAGCGACCCGGAGGCGGAACGCCGAACAAGAGTCAATTCAGCGGCATGGCGCGTATTGGACGAGTTTCGCTTCGTGCCCGACAGCGCATCTGATCGTATGAACCGGGCTGCTTTTCCATTTGCAATGCTTATCCTATGGCTAGTTCTTGCTGGTGCCGCCACGTTCTTAGCAGCGCGCAGGGTGCGTGTCTGATGGTTAGCGATCTGCTTCGAGAAATCCGTTTCCTTGCCAAGGATCGCGGCGCGCTATTCTGGCTTGCTCTGGCGTTTGTCCTGTCGATCATTGCCGTTACATTTGGTGTTACGGAAGTGCGCGATCAGCAACGGACCATTGCTGAACTGATCGAGGAAGACACGGCCGACCGCGCCAATGCCCTTAAAGGGCAGGAAGATTGGGGCGGCGCTGCCTATTATGCTTTTCATCTCGCCTATGCCCCACCGTCCGAATTTGCCTTTGCGGCCTTGGGACAGCGTGACAGCAGTCCTTGGAAACACCGCGTGCGGATGCTGGCATTGGAGGGGCAGATCCATCAGGCGGACACCAAAAATGCTGATTTCGGGCTAGTGGGGCGGTTTGATTTCGCCTTTCTCGCAGCATCGGTGGCGCCGCTGCTTCTGATATTGCTGCTCTATGATCTGCGTGCGGCCGAACGAACAGCAAGGCGTCACGATCTGCTTGTCGCTACCGCGGGATCGTCGAGAAAGCTGTGGTTGCCAAGAGCCCTGGTCCGGGTGTTGGCATTGTCCTTATTGTTGTTGATACCGCTATGGGCGGCATCCTCATTAGTGGGAACATCAGGCAGCGTGATCATTCAAGCCAGCTTTGTTCTCGTCGGTGCACTTGGGATCTGGTGGTTGATTGTCGAACTGATCAGCCGGATTGACGCCTCATCGTCAGTCTTGCTCACGGCATTAATTGGACTGTGGCTCGCCTTGGCTATTATAGTCCCGGCGCTTGCTAAAGTCGCGATTGAAACCCGCCAACCATTACCAAATGGCGGTGAGATGTTGCTGCTGCAGAGAGAGACAGTGAACGATGCTTGGGACTTGCCCAAGGAAATGACAATGGCCGCATTTCTCGAAGAACATCCTGAATGGCGCGACCATGCAGCGATTGAGCAGCCGTTTGAATGGAAATGGTATTATGCTTTTCAGCAAGTTGGCGATCTCAGGGTAAAACCTCTGGTGGATCAATATCGTGCGGCTCGGCTAGCGCGCGATCATGAGGCGGGCATGATTGCCTTTCTTTCACCAACCTCTTTTGTTGAACGGTCATTCGAAAAACTTGCCGGCACAGACGCAGCCTCGATGATCGCATATGAAGATTCGGTACGCGATTTTCACGCGCAATTGAGAGCGTTTCACTATCCGATGCTTTTCAGGGAAGAGCCATTTGATAGAAATTTGCTAGAGGATATTCCTGGTTTCGTTCCATCGCGATAGAACGACCGTGGTTTTTCGTTTGATCGACAAGGAGGGACCAGCGGATGCACCGCAATGCTGATTGAAAACAGCCAAGCCTCATGGACCCGATGTCCGGAAAGGTGAAGTTCATCGTGATCATTTGCGACCATGCCGAATCTAGGGTTGGACAACTGGGCGCGGGTAGACGGTGAGGCATTGGACGCTTGTCAGTTACCTAGTTTCCAAAGCGGATATTTCTTCGTTGAAAATGCCGCAATATCAATAACAATGTCATGAATTTCGGCTGCCCCAAATCAGCAATCGAACCAGCCAGTAACAGCAGTTGGACCTGTCAGACCCGTTGCGCTGCAGGGAGGGTCTTGGCGACCGCTTGCCAGCTACGCCGGGCCGCCCTTCTTGTGGTGCTGTCATTTTCATCTGACTATTGGCGTCCCTGTTCAGAAAGGAAAATTGGATGAGGCCGGGCAAGGAATCAGGGGGTAATTGCCATCGCCCGGCCTCCGGAGCAGCGCTTCTTTGGAGGGGTTAGAAGCGCAGGGTTAAACCGCCAAGAACCTGATTGGAACCGAGGGAAGCTTCATTGTCATTACGGCGATATTCGACCCGGAATGATGCGTTTCTATTTATCGCATATTCAAGGCCACCGCCATAAATCAGGCCATCACCCGTTACCTTATCCGTGGCAACCGCAGTGTCGTTTCCGGCTGCAAATCCACGAACAGTGTAGCGGTTAACACCATAGCCCAGCCGGCCGTAGGCCAAGAGTTTGGGGGTAACCGCAACACCGGCTCTGCCCGAAACGCTGGCATTCCATTTGGAGTCCAGTTCAATCGAACCGCCACCGGGCAGCGTGGAACGCAATGTTTTTCCATTGGGGCTAAAATCGGCTTCGGCACCCAGAACGAAACTGCCAAACTGGGCGTCATATCCTGCAAATCCGCCATATGAAATGCCGCTAGATTTGTCATTTAGTCGCGCGCTATTGGGGGCAGGCAGCAAGGTTTCGTCTATCTTGCGCCTTTCCCAGCCTGCCTGCACGCCAACTTTCACGCCTTCGAAATTTTCATCGCTATTCTGCGCTTGAGCAGCGGAAGCGCCAGTCAGAACGCCCAAGGCGGTGATAGTGGAAATCATAAGAGTCTTCTTCATTTTATGTCCTTTCTCGACATTTTGGGGGAAATTTGGACGCATGAATTCCTTGATCGGAAAAACATGGTCCGACGTTGGTTATTTGTTTGAAATTTGGATCCGGTGATGGATCGGGTCAGGTCTTGGCGAAATCTCGCGCCCGATCAGCCGACAACGGCATGACCGCGGCCAGACATACAGCGAATAACAATGTCTTTACGGTCCGTTCGCGTGTCAGCAGCGCCGCTGACCCCGCCGATCAGGCCGCCCAACAGCACGCCGACAATTGCACCTTCAACTGAGTTATCTTCAATGGCGCCCACTGCGCCACCGACAACCGCACCCGCCAGCGCTGAGGTTCTTGTATCCCCGTTGTCATAACGCTTGGTCTTGGCAAGTGTCTGACAATCGGCAAGGTCTGCATGATAGGCTTCATCCTGATAGCCATCAACTATCGGCCGATATCCCGATGCGGTGTTTGCACATCCGCCCAATGCAAGGCTGCCACAGGTGATTGCCGTGATGACGCTGCTTTTTTGAATTCTCATTTCTGCGTTTCCTTCAATGAATATTTCGATTGCATATCGCCAGCTACACTCTAAAATCTTTCTGAAACATGAATATTTTTTATTGTTTTACAATATTTTTTATCTGTCATTCAAAAGGTAGTTTCTATGAATCAGAAAGCTCTCATTCAGAATCGATGGCTTTATCGAGTCTTACGGATCCTCGCCGGGGTTATGACGTCTCTGGTGGGCTTGATTATTATTCTTACGGCAGCGAGCGCATTGATGGGCGACACGGAAATGCTCATCGATATGATTGATATTGAATCAGAAGCGCCCAAATTGAGCATGGCCGCTCAGGCTGCGATAATCTTCACAAGCGGTTTCGCACTTATTACATTCTGGTTGCTGTTCCGATCGATCAACAAGTTTTTGGAACATGCCGAAAAGGGTGAGTTATTTTTGGACAGCACCGCAAACGCACTGTCGCGCATGGGTGGTTCCATGATTTTACTATATATTGTTTTTCTATGTTTCGACGTTCTGTTGCCAATGCTGATCGAACCGAAGGCTATTATTGAAAATAGCATCAACTTTTTTATCTATCTGATTGATCTCAATGTGTTGACCTTGCTGATAGGTATTGTTCTCATCGCGCTTGCTGGAGCGCTGCGCGATGGCCGTGAAATTCAGGAAGAACTGAGGCAGATCGTCTGATGGCTATTGAAGTAACCCTTGATGTGATGCTCGCCATCCGGAAAGTTAAGTCCAAAGACCTGGCCGCACATGTTGGCATTACAGACGCGAATCTTTCATTACTGAAGTCAGGGAAAGTCAAAGGGATTCGTTTCGAAACGCTGTCCAGAATCTGTGATTATCTGGATTGCACGCCCGGCGACTTGTTACGCCACATACCCGCCGTTTCCGATAGCGCAGAATAACGTGAGGCAAGATAACAGCATGAACGCTAAGCCCCCCTCTCAAACGCAATCGGTTTTCGACGACCTGCCAAAGGCCATGGCCGACCGGCTGCTTGCCCTTAGAACCCTCATCCTCGAAACCGCCGCTGAAAATCCGGCCATCGGCCCGCTCGAAGAAACGCTCAAATGGGGTGAACCTGCCTATCTGACATCCGCATCCAAATCCGGTACGACCGTTCGCATCAACCGGCATAAAAGACAGGATAATCTCTATGCATTTTACGTCCATTGCCAGACCGATCTGGTCGAGCGGTATAAACAGCTTTATAGCGACATCTTAGAATTTGACGGCGCGCGCGCGGTTATTTTTGACGTGGATCAGGAAATACCGGTCGATGCCGTAAAGCACTGTCTTGCTATGGCTTTGACTTATCATATGAAGCCCTGACGCGGGCCTGACGCTCTCGTTCCGCCTTGTTCATTTCCGCGAAAATTTGCCATACTGCGATAAACAAAGCGGCCAATAGCGGGCCGATAACAATGCCGTTGAAACCGAATAGCTGCAGGCCGCCCAATGTAGAGATGAGCACGACATAATCGGGCATACGCGTGTCCCGACCGACCAATATCGGGCGGACCAGATTATCGATCATGCTGATGAGGAATATGCCCGCCAGGATGAGCACTACACCCTGCCAGACGGCCCCTGTGACGATCAGATAAATGGCGACCGGCACCCAGACAAAGCCCGTGCCAATCGCGGGTATTAGCGACAATATCGCCATAGAAACCGCCCAGAGCAAAGCGCCGCGAATATCGAGCGCCCAGAATATCAGGCCGCCTAACGTGCCCTGCATGAGCGCAACGACAAAACTGCCCTTGATTGTCGCTACAATAACCACAAAAAATTTGCTTATCAGTATCCGCCCCTTGCTCTCCGACAATGGCACGACATGCTCTATCTGCGCAGCCAGCGTCCGGCCATCACGCAACAGGAAAAAGGTCAGATAGAGCATCACGCCCAAAGCCAATAGGAAACGAAAAGCCCCCTGACCGACGCTAAACGCCTGCGCAATCAGAAATTCAAGGCTGGCGCCGACCGCTTCTTCAATCTGCGGCCTGACCGTGTCCAAGTCACCATAGCCCAGCGCTGCCAGTTGATTTTGGATCCATGCGGGCAAGCTGTTTTGGAAGGCGACAAAGGCGCCGCCAAAATCAAATTCCCCGGCCTGTATGCTCGCATAAGCACTGGTCGCTTCCTGCATCAACGCCATGCCGAGCAGGATCGCCGGGACAATCACCAGCAAGATGACCAATATCAGCGTCAGAAAGGCGGCCAGATTGATCCGCGGATAAAGCCAGCCGGATATTTTCTGGTAAACTGGCTGAAACAGGACCGCAACCACGACCGCCCAGACAATCGCGCCAAAAAACGGCTCGATCAGCAACGCAAAGGCCAGCGAAATAATCACTAGCAAGGCGAGGACGAACAATCGTTCTATTCCAAATTGAGGGCGCGCTGATTCACTCATAGGTTTGAGTTGCACCCGTAAAACAGTTTGTCCTCGGACACAATCTAAGGTGCCGCACAGATGCTGATTCTGTTGGCCTATCCAAAACCATCAAAAACTGCCAAAACATCAACAATTAATAACGATAAAACGAGAGGCAGCATGAGCAAAACCCCCTTCGAGAAAGGCCTGTATGAAACGGGCAATGGCATATTCGCTTATTTGCAGCCCGATGGCGGCTGGGGTTGGTCCAATGCCGGACTCATCACCGACGGCGGACAATCCTTGCTCGTCGACACTTTATTCGACGCCCGCCTGACCCGCGATATGCTGGCCACGATGGCGGATGCAGCCGGGGTTGGTGCCGATGATATTGGCACCATCGTCAACACCCACGCCAATGGTGATCATTGCCATGGCAATGGCTTGTGCCAACATGCCGAAGTCATTGCCTCGGATGCCAGCGCGCGTGAAATGGACGAGCTACCCGCCCCCGCCTTGGCTGCGATCATGGCGCAAGCAAAGGAGATGGGGCCGGCGGGACAATATCTGGTCGATATTTTCGGCAGCTTTGATTTTACCGATGTCGCGGAAAAACACCCGACCAAGACATTTAGCGGCGAATATAGCATGACAGTCGGTGACAAGCAGGTCGACCTGATCGAGGTAGGCCCCGCGCATACGGCGGGAGATGTCTTGGTCCATGTCCCGGATGACAAAACCGTTTTTACCGGTGACATCCTGTTTATTGAAGGCACACCGATCATGTGGGCAGGGCCAGTATCCAACTGGATTGCAGCCTGCGATCATATTATCGACCTCAAACCCGACACCATCGTCCCGGGCCATGGCCCGATCACCGATGAAGCCGGTGTCCGGCGGGTGCAGGACTATCTGCACTATATCGATGGCGAAGCGCGCAAGCGCTATGACGCGGGCCTCTCGGTGCGGGATGCGGCGCATGATATCAAACTGGGGGACTTTTCCAGCTGGGGCGATAGCGAACGGATCGCAGTCAATGTTTCGACACTCTATCGCGAATATGCTGGCGACACGACCCCGCCGGATGTCACGCAATTATTTGGGTTGATGGCCGAGTTAAGACGCTAGAAATCATTTCATCACTGCCACAAATAGCAATTGCTTTTCAAGCGCGTTTAATCGATTGATTAAATTGCATTGTCGAACTTGGATTATTGGAGGCTGGGATGAGCATTACGGTGAAAATAGATGGCGATATCGCCTATCTGACGATGGATGATGGCAAAGCCAATGCCATTAATCCCGATTGGATGACTGATTTTATCGCAAAATTCGAAGAAGCGGAAAGCGGCGCGAAAGCGATTATCCTGTCCGGCCGGGACGGCGTTTTTAGCGGCGGCTTTGATCTCAAATGGCTAGCCGCAGAAGGAGCGACCCGCTCTGGCGAACTGCTGGATCAAGCCAGCAACATGCTGCTCAAAGTCTATGGCAGCCGGGTTCCTGTCATTGCCGCATGTAATGGACATGCCATCGCCATGGGCGCCTTTCTCCTATTGGCTTGCGATACCCGCATTGGCGCCAATGGCGCGTTTCGCTATGGCGCGAATGAGACGATTAACAATATGAATTTGCCTGTCTTCGCTATCGAACTTCCCAAGGCGCGCCTGGATAGTCGCAAACTGACGCAAGCGCTCATCCAGTCGCAGCTTTACGAACCAGCAGGGGCACTGGATGTTGGATATATCGATATCCTGGTCGATCCCGACTTGGTTTTAAAAACCGCAAAAGAGCAGGCGGATTTGCTCAGCAAGCTTCCCGGGCGGGCCTATGGGGCCAACAAAATGGCTGTGCGCAAACATACGCTTGATCTCATTGAGGCGGCGATAGGGACATATTAGATATTCGAGCCGCCCGAAAATGATTCGATAATCCCGCCACCCTGCTTATGGTAGCGCGATGAGCGGCGACGCACTTCCTAAACCTCTTTCCCAATGGTTCGCCACACGCGCGTGGACGGTGCGACGGCATCAGTTGGAGATGCTGGAAGCTGCGCGGGCGGGGCGCCATGCGTTGCTGACCGCGCCGACAGGAGCGGGCAAGACGCTGGCCGGTTTTTTGCCGACGCTGGTGGACCTGATCGCACGACCCGATTTTGACGGTCTGCACACGCTCTATATCTCTCCACTCAAAGCCTTGGCCGTCGATGTGCAGCGCAACCTGCTGACACCGATTGACGAAATGAACCTGCCGATCACCGTCGAAACCCGCAGCGGTGATACCCCCGCCAACCGCAAGGCGCGCCAGCGTGTCAAGCCGCCGCAAATATTACTCACCACGCCTGAATCGCTCAATTTATTGCTGAGCCAGCCGGACAGCTTCAGGCTCTTTGCCAATTTGGAGCATGTGATTGTCGATGAGGTTCATGCCTTTGCCTCGGGGAAACGCGGCGATTTGCTCTCGCTGTCACTCGCCCGGCTGCAACGGATTGCGCCTAACATGAAGCGTTCTGCCCTGTCGGCCACCGTCGCGGACCCGGATGATTTTCGCGCTTGGCTCGCGCCTTATGGCGATATTGACACGGTCACCCATGTGCTCGGCGAAGAAGGCGCGCCTGCCGATATCGCCATCATGATCCCCGAAACACCGGCAGGCGAAAAGATCCGCGTGCCTTGGGCAGGTCACGCCGGCGTCTATGCCATCCCGCAAGTCATGGAGCAGATTAAAGCCAACCGGATGACGCTGGTTTTTACCAATACGCGCTTTCTCGCGGAATTTATCTTCCAGAAACTATGGGACATAAACGAGGATACCCTGCACATCGGCGTGCATCACGGCAGCTTGTCCAAAGAGGCGCGACGCAAGGTCGAAAACGCCATGGCGACCGGCAAGATGCGGGCTCTGGTCTGCACCGCGTCGCTCGATCTGGGGGTTGACTGGGGTGACATTGATTGCGTGATCCAAATGGGCGCACCCAAGGGCAGCTCTCGGTTGCTGCAGCGCATTGGCCGGGCCAATCACCGGCTGGATGTTTCGTCCAAAGCCTTACTTGTGCCCGGGAATCGCTTTGAATATCTCGAAGCGCAAGCCGCGCTGGATGCGGTTAATGAAGGCAAGCGCGATGGCGAACCGTTTCGACCCGGCGGGCTCGATGTGCTCGCGCAACATGTCATGACCTGCGCGTGTGCCGCGCCGTTTCAGGAGGATGATTTGCTGGATGAGTTGCAATCATCATTACCCTTTAGCGCGCTTGACAAAGAAACGTTCGACCGCGTGCTCGGCTTCACCCGCGATGGCGGTTATGCGCTGAAAGCCTATGACAAGTTTAAACGGTTGCGGCGAGACGCAAAGGGGGTTTGGCATCTGGTTCACCCCCGCTTTGCGACGCAACATCGCCTCAACGCCGGGATAATCGTTGATGCGGCGATGATGACGGTACGCTTCAAAAACGGCCGCAACCTCGGCAAAGTCGAAGAAAGTTTCGCGGCGATGCTGAGCCCCGGCGATACGTTTTTCTTTGCGGGTATGAGCCTTGAGCTGGTTAAACTCGACACATCCGATGTTGTCGTCCGCGCAACCAAAAAAGCCGCGATGATCCCAAGCTATATGGGCCTGCGCTTACCACTCACCACCCATTTGTCGGACCGGGTACGCGGGTTTTTGACCGATCGGGCAGGGTGGGCGCGTTTCCCCGATGATGTGCGCGAATGGCTGGAGATGCAGGACCATCGCTCGCGCTTGCCGGAACCGGGCGAATTGCTGGTCGAGACATTCCCGCACAAGGGTCTGCACTATATGACCGTCTACAGCTTTGAAGGCTGGAACGCGCATCAGTCCCTCGGCATGCTGCTGACCCGGCGGATGGAGACGCGCGGGCTGAAGCCCATTGGCTTTGTCGCCAATGATTATGCGCTGGCCTGCTGGAGCGTTGAGCCAATCACCGATCCCGCCCCGCTGTTCAGCGCTGACATATTGGAAGACGAGTTTTTCGACTGGATCGAAGGCTCCTACCTGCTCAAACGCGCATTCCGTGAAGTCGCCGTAATCAGCGGCCTCGTCGATCGACAACATCCGGGCAAGCGCAAAACCGGCAAGCAAGTGACATTCTCGACCGATTTAATTTTCGACGTGTTGCGCAAATATGAACCCGATCACCTGTTGATGCAGGCGGCCTGGGCCGATGCCCGTGCGCGGATGACCGATGTCGCACGGCTCGGCGATCTGCTCGACCGCGCCGCTGGCTCCATGGTGCATGTCGATCTCGATCGGGTGAGCCCGTTGGCGGTTCCCGTGCTGGTTATGATTGGCCGGGAACATGTCGCGCAAGGCGCGACGGACGATGCGTTGCTGATCGAAGCGGAAAGCCTGATCGAGGAAGCCATGCGCGGCGACTAGCAGCACCCATTGCCCTTCAAGCCATTTGTCGCCGGTCGAAAATTAGAGTAACCATGTATCTATGAGTATGCTTTTCCCCATAAGTGCGGCCTTACCGCTGCTATTTTCGCTGCAAATTGCCGAACCTGGCGCCGTTCTGCCAGAAGCCGCGGCAGCTATTCCGGAAATTGTCGAACCTGAAGCCATATTGGCCGACCGGCTGCCTGATCAATTTATCCAGCCGGATGCCGAACAAATTGCCATTGCCGAAGACCAAAAAGCGCGCATGACCGTGCCTATCAGCATCGAAGGCAGCGGACCTTTTGATTTCATTATCGATACGGCGGCCCAACGCACCATATTGTCCAAAGAAGTCGCCGGTAGCCTGACATTGGAACTGGAAGACGAAGTCAATATCATAGCCTTGGCCGGAAACACGGTGGTGCAAACCGTCTACGTGCCGGAACTCACATTGGGCAGCCGCAGCTATGGCGGTATCGTCGCGCCAACCTTCCGGTCGACCAATATCGGCGCGGATGGCGTATTGGGTCTCGATAGCCTGCAAGGGCAACGCATCCTGTTTGATTTTCTCGACAGCAGCATCTCTGTCGAAGACACATCAACAAAGCGAAAAGCCCGGTCGCGCCGTGAAATTGTCGTCACTGCCCGGCGGCGTTCCGGCCAGCTGATTTTTACCAATGCCGAAATTTCGGGCATCAAGGTCAGCGTGATCATCGATACTGGCGGAGAACTATCGATTGGAAACAAGGCCTTGCAGCGCCGCTTGCGGATGAAGCGCTCGGCACTGCAGCAGATTAATCTTGTCGACGTAACCGGCCGCTCGGTGGCTGCAGACTATGGCGTTGCCAGCGAACTCCATATCGGCCGCGCCCGCTTCGGGGTCATTCCTATCGCCTTTGCCGATATCGCTCCTTTTGCCGCACTGAATCTGGAGAAAAAACCTGCCCTTTTCCTTGGCATGGATGCGCTGCGAAAATTTGATCGGATGGCGATCGATTTCGCCAACCGCAAAATCTATTTCCTGCTTCCCAAAGGCGCGTCATAAAGTGATATTGGTTACAGACCCATTGGTGGCACCAAGGAACGATGTAAATATATTCGGAGAGTAAGATGCCAATCTTTTCCATGAACGTGATCCCCGCAATTGCCGCGTCTGCGCTGGCGCTGGCTTATCCCGTTCCGATGGGCCAATCGGTTGAGCCGGGCAGTCTGACCAAACCGGATAATGAAATTATTGCGATAGACGAAGACCGCGCACAGCGAATGACGGTACCGGTCAGCATCGAGGGCAGGGGACCGTTTTCATTTGTGATTGATACCGGCGCAGAACGAACCGTCCTATCGCGGAAAATTGCTAACCGGCTAGCTTTGGATGCCGAAGAGCCGGCTCAGTTGATGAGCATCGCCGGCAGTAGCATTGTGGATATGGTCTACGTGCCCGAACTCACCTTAGGCACAAAAAGCTATGACAGTCTGATTGCTCCGGTCTTGCTCGCCCGCCATATTGGTGCCGATGGTATATTGGGTCTCGATGGCTTGCAGGATCAGCGCATCCTGTTCGATTTTCTCGCCAATCAAATCGCGATCGAAGATACTGCCGCGCCGCAACCAATGGCGTCACGCCGCGAAATTGTCGTCACTGCCAAACGCCGCTCCGGGCAACTCATTTTTACTGAAGCGACCATTTCGGGAATGAAAGTCAATGTGATTGTCGACACCGGCGCGCAGATTTCCATTGCGAATCTGGTCCTGCAAAAGCGATTGTTACAACGGGCGAAAGAACTGGGTGAAGAAAACAGCCTTATCGCGGTAACGGGGGAAAGATTGGGCATCCAATTTGGTCGGGCCAAAAATTTTCGGATTGGCCGCGCGCAATTTGCGAGCTTACCCTTGGCCTTTGCCGATGCCCCGCCCTTTGAACGACTAGGCATGGCCAAAAAGCCAGCGTTGCTATTGGGGATGGACGTGCTGCGCAAATTTGACCAAGTCGCAATCGACTTCAAGAAACGGAAAATCCATTTTCTCTTGCCTAAAAATGCAAAGCATCATTTTGAGCAACCGAAAAATACCCGCATCAAATCATAGGGTTTTTAAGCAGCAAATAGAGGTTCGGCGTCTCCCGATTGCCACTGGGAATATTTTGTCATCGCGGTGGTGAACAGGTCCGAACCCAAATGGTCGGCAAGCCACTTTTGTAGCGCTGGCAATGATTGCGTATCAAACCAGTGCCGGTCATTATTGGCAAATTGGCGGACAAACGGGAAAATCGCATAATCCGCCAAACAGGGTTGTTTTCCCAGCAATTGCCCATTGGCGGCAATATGCTTTTCCAACTTCTCGAGAAATTCTAAACCGGCACTGCGATGTACAATCGGATCGACATCATCATAACGTGTCGGATATTTATAGCGGTCGAGATTATCTTTAAAATCACTGTCGGCTTCGGCAATCAGATCATGGCTCGCTTCTGCGTTCGCGCCCCAATCATGGGGGTCATTGCGGTTCAATGCCCAATGCATGATGGCCAGGCTTTCATCGATCACCATAGCATCATTCTGGACCAGAACCGGCACAGTGGCCTTGGGCGATGCAGCAATCATTTCCTCTGGCTTATCGCGCAGCACCACTTCCCGCAAACGTACTGGCGTTTCACTGATCAGCAGCGCCATCCGCGCGCGCATCGCATAGGGACAGCGCCGAAAACTATAGAGGATCGGCGTGTCGCTCATGCCGATCCCAAATGCTGGCGGCCTTCTTCTGCCGCCTTTTCCACCTGCCGCTGGCGTTCACGATAGCGTTCGCGCTGTTCATCCGTGCGGCTGTCATAACAATGCGGGCACGCTTCGCCCGGAACATATTTTTCCGACGCCCGTTCCGCCGCGTTTAGTGGCATACGGCAAGCATGGCATTGGTCATAATCGCTTTGTTTCAATCCGTGGCCAACCGCAACGCGTTGGTCAAAAAGGAAACAATCACCATTCCAATGGCTGTTTTCTTCCGGCACATTTTCCAGATATTTAAGGATACCACCTTTCAAATGATGGACATCGTCAAAGCCTTGCGCCTTCACATAAGCGGTGGCCTTTTCGCACCTTATGCCGCCGGTGCAAAACATCGCAATTTTGGGCTGCTTGTCGGACGTTTCCCGCAACTGCTTGGAAAAATCATCAAACCAGGTTGGAAAATCCCGGAACGTCTCGGTGTCAGGGTTGATCGCGCCTTCAAAACTGCCGATCGCCACTTCATAGGCGTTACGCGTGTCGATCACAATTGTGTCAGGGTCGGCGACCATATCATTCCAGTCCAGCGGATCGACATAATCGCCCTTGGCTCGAGCCGCATCGATGCCCTCGACGCCCATGGTCACGATTTCTTTCTTCAGCCGCACCTTCATACGCAGAAACGGCATGTCAGCGGCGGTCGAATATTTAGCCTCCAACCCGGCAAATTGCGGTAGGTTTCTCAAGAATATAATCGCAGCATCGATACCGGCCGCTTCCCCGGCAATCGTGCCGTTAATCCCCTCGGGTGCGAGCAGGATCGTACCTTTCAGACCATTGGCTTCACAGGCCGCCAGAATTTCCGGTTTCAACGCCGCAGGATCATCCACCACCGCAAAATGATAGAGTGCGGCCACTTTGTAAGAGATATTTGATTTCGTCATCCCGCGCATATAGTCGCCCGCTGCATGAAATTCCAACCCTTCCCGCTTGCAAGGGCCACAAGATCGTCGCATAGCGAAGCCATGGTTCCCCTTTCGTTCGCCAATCATCTATTTCACGCGGTCGCCCCCGCGGCCCTATATTGGCCAGCCCAAAAGGCATTGCTGGTGGCCGATCTACATCTGGAAAAGGCCAGCTTTTATGCCCGGCAAGGGCAAATGCTGCCACCCTATGATAGCCGTGCAACGCTTGATGAGCTGGCTGCTCTGATAGCCGATACAGAGGCGCAGAAGATATTCTGCCTTGGCGATAATTATCATGATGATGAGGGCGAAGCGCGGTTAGAGGGGGAAGCGGCCGATCTGCTGAAAAAGCTGACGCAAAGCACCCGGTGGATTTGGATTAGCGGTAATCATGACCGCGCTGTCAGCGGTCTGTGGGGCGGAGAGGTAAGGACCGAATGGATCGGCGATGGCCTCGCACTGCGGCATGAAGCAACCGCAGATACCAAGTTGCCCGAAATATCCGGCCATTTTCATCCCAAATTGCGCGTTCCTGTGCGGGGACGGCATGTATCGCGGCGCTGTTTCGTCAAAGGGGAGAAGCATTTGATCATGCCGGCTTTTGGGGCGCTGACAGGCGGATTGACCGCCAATCATCCGGCGATTGAACAAGCGGTTCTGGGACCAGCTGAAGCCATCATTGCGCTTAAAGAAAAGCTGGTGCGATTTAATCTCGGCTTTGCGCCTCTTGCGCGCCAATCACCAAGCGAATCCGTGCAAAAAGTGCAACTCACATTACCGCTGGCCAGAGCCAATAACTGACTGCTAACAGCGCGACAATGTCGCGATTCGAACCGTTTCACCAGCAACTGAAAGCTCTTGATCGAGCGGGCCGTAAGCGCGCGCTGGTCCTGCCTCCGGGCAAGGATTTTTCGTCCAATGATTATCTGGGACTAGCGCGCAGTCCCTACCTGCAGAAAATCGCGCATGCTGCCCTCGACAATGGTATCGCACATGGCGCTGGCGGATCGCGTTTATTAGGCGGCAATCATCCCGAACATGAGGCACTAGAGGCTTATGCCGCCGTCCATTTTGATGCCGAAGCCGGCTTATTTTTCAGCACCGGCTATGCTGCCAATCTCGCTCTATTCTCTACCTTGCCTCAGATGGATGATCTGGTTTTATATGATGCACTTATCCATGCGAGCAGCCATGACGGCATGAAACTGGGCCGCGCCGAATCACAATGCTTCCGGCATAATGATCTAAACGATCTGACAGACCGCTTGGCCGCCTATCGCCGCGCAGGGGGCACCGGAACGGTCTGGATTGCAGTGGAAAGCCTCTACAGTATGGATGGTGATCAGGCGCCACTCGCGGCTCTTGTCGACATTGCTGATGCTCATGATGCGATGCTCATCATAGATGAAGCCCATGCCGTCGGTGTTTTTGGTGAAGGCGGCGTCGGCCTGTCTGGCGCGCTTGGACAGCAGGATAATATCATCGTTCTGCGCACCTGCGGCAAAGCTTTGGGAGTGGAAGGCGGGTTGATCACCATGCCGATGGTCCTGCGCGACTTTTTCATCAACCGCGCCCGGACGTTTATATTCTCCACCGCGCCTAGCCCGCTAACAGCGCATCTGGTGCATAAAGCAATAGAATATATCGCCCAATATCCTGAACTGCAGACCCGGTTGCATGATCATATCGAAGTGGCCGAACAGCTATTGGGCTCTCTCTGCCCCGCATCCCGATCCGGTAGCCAGATTTTCCCGGTCATAATTGGGGAAGACAAAACCGCTGTCCAAATAGCGGCCGATCTACAGCAAGCAGGTTTTGACGTTCGTGCAATCCGGCCACCGACCGTGCCGGCCGGAACCGCACGGCTGCGCCTGTCTCTCAGCCTAAACGTCTCCCAAGACGATATCGCGGCGCTAGCAGATGCGTTAACCGACGCGCAGAAAATGGAGCATAGAGCATGAGCCAGAAGTTTGTAATCACCGGAACCGACACAGATATTGGAAAAACGGTCTTTGCCGCGGCGCTGACAGGAGCGCTGGAGGGCCATTATTGGAAACCGGTACAGGCAGGGCTTGATGACGAAACCGATAGTCAGGCGGTCGCCAGACTCAGCGGCCTTGGCTCGGATAAAATCCTGCCGGAAATATTTCGGTTGAACATACCAGCTTCACCGCATTTTGCGGCGGCCGAAGATGGTGTCATGATAGCCATGCATGATTTGGTCGTCCCAACAGTGGATAGGGCTTTGATAATCGAGGGCGCCGGCGGGGCGCTCGTTCCGATCAACAAGACCTTGCTATTTGCCGATCTGTTTGCGTCATGGGGATTGCCCGTCATCATCGTCGCATCGACCAAATTGGGCACAATCAATCACAGCCTTTTGACCATCGAAGCGCTGCGCAGCAGGGACGTGCCGATACACGGCATTGCCTTCATCGGCGAAGAAATAGCCGATAGCCAAGACACCATCTGTCAGGTCGGGCGTGTGAAACAACTGGGGCGACTGCCAATGATTGAGAATTTGTCTGCCAATTCATTGCAAGCTGCTTTTCGCGCGCATTTTAGTCTATCGGACTTCGGTCAATGACGACCAAAATCTGGCATCCCTTCACGCAGCATGGTTTAGGGCAGCCGATCCCAGAAGTCGTGAAAGCGGAGGGCGCAACGCTTTTCACGGATGACGGTCGCGCGATTATCGACGCCATCTCGAGCTGGTGGGTGCAGACCCATGGCCATTGCCACCCCAAAATCATCACGGCGATTCAAGAGCAGAGCGCGACTCTCGATCAAATCATCTTTGCCGGATGGACCCATGAACCAGCCCAGCAGCTGGCAAAAGGCCTGTCTGACTTCCTGCCCGAAACACTTGATCATATCTTTTTTTCCGACAGCGGCTCGACTGCGGTCGAGGTTGCGCTGAAAATGGCGCTCGGCTTTTGGCATAATCGGGGACAAGCAAGACACCGCATCATCGTGATGGACCACAGCTATCATGGCGACACGATTGGCGCAATGTCCATCGGTGCGCGCGGGGTGTTTAATCAGGCTTATGCGCCGCTGCTCTTTGATGTCGGCTCGATCCCCTTCCCTGACCAGAGCGCTGAACAAGCCACATTGGACGCGCTGACCGCATATTGCGCGAACCAGGACAATCCACCCGCCGCGCTGATTGTGGAACCGCTGATCCTCGGGGCGGGCGGGATGAAAGTCTATTCGCCCGAAATTCTCGCCGAGATGCATCGCATTTGCCGGGCACATAATGTCTTGTTTATCGCCGATGAAGTCATGACAGGTTGGGGCCGCACTGGCACCGTCTTTGCCTGTGAACAGGCCGGTATCACACCCGATATATTGTGCATGGCAAAGGGTCTTACGGGTGGCGTGATCCCACTCGCCGTCACAGCGGCGAGCGCGCCAATATATGATGCTCATTTTTCTGAAGACCGGGCTAAAATGTTCTTTCATTCTAGCAGCTTCACCGCCAACCCGATCGCTTGTGCGGCCGCCAATGCCAATTTACAGATTTGGCGCGACGAGCCGGTGCAGCAACGGATTGATCATATCATCCAGCGCCATCAGAACTTTGCCGAGCGGCTTGACCAGTACTCGAATATATCTGCCATTCGCCAATGCGGCACGATATTGGCGTTTGAAATTGATGACACTGGCGGGAATTATATGTCGACTCTCGGACCGCAACTCCTCCGCTTCTTCGCAGATCGCGACGTCTTGCTACGTCCACTGGGCAACAGCATTTACATCATGCCGCCATATTGTATCACCGATGTAGAACTCTCCACGATTTACAGCGTTGTGGAAGAAGCTATAGACGATTTTGCATGACCATTCTTGCCCCGCGCCATATGATTTTTTGCATAAACGCTAAAGAAACGGCATAGATTACAAATGATTATTGTTGATTCGCTGATGGTGAAAATTGCGTTGATTGGCCTTTTGGGCATTGGCGCACAATGGGTCGCCTGGCGCACCGGTCGTCCAGCCATTGCCCTGATGTTGATTGTCGGCATCATCGCTGGTCCGATTTTAGGGATTATCGATCCCGAACGGGATTTTGGCGCTCTGCAGGAGCCCATTATCAAACTGGCCGTCGCTGTCATATTATTTGAGGGCGGGTTGAGTCTCAATTTCCGTGAGCTGCGCCAGGCGGGCGGCGCTGTGTTCATGATGATTTTCATTGCCGGTCCCATCGCCTGGGTGTTGGGGACGGGTGCGGCCCATTATGGCGCAGGATTATCGTGGGAAATTTCGGCTTTGCTCGGCGGCATTATGATTGTTACCGGACCCACCGTCATCGGTCCGATGCTGCGGACTTTGCGCGTGCCGCCACGGGTACGCAATGTTCTGAAATGGGAAGGGATCGTCAATGATCCGATTGGCGCATTACTGGCGGTCGGCATTTATGCCTATATTACCTATGAAGGCCCCAATGCGAACATCGCTGCTATCAGCATGGACGTTTTGGCAGCAAGCTTTCTGGCGGCTCTGATTGGTGCGGCTTTAGGCTATGCGATTACTTGGTTATTCCCGCGCGGCCATGTGCCGGAATATCTCAAAGCCCCGTTTTTGCTGATCACCGTGATTGGCGGTTTCGTCATTGCCGATCTGATCATGCACGAAACCGGTTTGATCACCGTCACCGTCATGGGCGTCGTGATGGCCAACCGCCCAATCTATTCCAGCCAGGCGCTGCACCGTTTCAAAGAAGATCTGGCGGTGCTGTTGATCTCCGGTGTGTTCATCATCCTGTCGGCGACACTCGACTGGGAGACCGTGCAGCAGTTCCAGCCGCAATTTATTGTTTTCCTTATCCTGCTGTTATTCGTTGTCCGCCCGTTATCCGTATTGATCGCGCTGTTGTTCAGCTCTTTGCCGTGGCGAGAACGGCTGTTCATCGCATGGATCGCGCCGCGCGGTATTGTTGCCGTTGCGATAACCGGTCTATTTGCCATTCGCTTGGTTGACTATGGCTTGCCCGGTGCAGAAGCCTTGGTCCCGCTGAGCTTTGCCGTGGTTATTGCCACAATCTTTGCTCATAGTTTTTCCGCGGGCTGGGTCGCCGAACGGCTCGGTATTAATGAAGGCAAAGGTGAAGGCGTGCTGATCGTCGGTTCCACAAGATGGTCTGTTGCGCTCGGTAAAATCCTGAAATCACTGAATATTGACGTGCTCATGGCGGACACCAGCCAATTTGCGCTCCGCCGCGCCCGACACGAGGACTTGAGGGTCCATCAAGGCGATATATTGGACGAGGCCCATAATGATCATATCGAACTGGGCGAGTTTCAGCATATGATCGTCGCAACCGATAATGACAGCCAAAACCAACTAATCACTGCCGATCTCGGGCCGGAAATGGGCTTTGACCAGATTACCCGCCTGTCCAATGACAGCCGTGGCAAAGCCAAAAGCAAGGTTGGTCATGGCCGGATATTGTTTGAGTCAGGCGTGGACTTTAACAGCCTGCTCGACCGTGAGCGCGATGGCTGGCGCTTTAGCAAGACCAACATTACCGAGATTTTCTCTGCCGAAGAGTATCGCAAAAACCTGGAAACGGACGAAGAGCCGCTTGCGCTGTTAAAGGAAGATCGCCGCCTGTTATTCTTCGCGACCGACAGCCGGCCGGTTATTGAAGAAGGTGACGTTGTCATCAGTTTTGTTGCGCCAGATACGCCAGAAGAACGCAAAGCGGGCCGGGCCGCCAAAGAGGCCGAGAAAAACGGCGATGTTAAAACCGAAGACTAGGCCCGCGGTCCAAACAAGGCGGTACCGACGCGCACATAAGTTGCGCCCAGCTTAATCGCGCTTTCAAAATCGCCGGACATGCCCATGCTGAGCTCCGGTAGCCCATTGTCCTTGGCCAGTTTCGCCAACAGCGCAAAATAGGGGGCAGGGTGAATACCGGTGGGCGGGACGCACATTAATCCCACCACCTCTATCCCGGCCGATCGCGCGCTTTCCAAAAGGCCAGACACGTCATCAATCGCGCAGCCGCCTTTTTGCGATTCCTCACCAATATTCACTTGAACAAAACACGGTATCCGCCGATTGAGCTTGTCCATCGCCTTAGCCAGCGCCTTGACCAAAGACGGGCGGTCAAGCGAGTGGATCGCATCAAATAACTGCACCGCCTCTTCGGCTTTATTGGATTGCAATTGGCCGACCAAATGCACTGCAACATCGCTAAATTCTTCCCGTAGCGCTGGCCATTTGGTTGCGGCTTCCTGCACCCTGTTTTCGCCATAAAGCCGATGGCCGGTATCAAGCAGAGGCCTGATTTCATCGGCAGACCGGGTCTTTGAAATCGCCATCAGGCGCACATCTTCCGCTTCGCGCTGCGCCAGCTTCGCCGCTTTGACGATTTTATCCTGTATCGCATTCAGGCGCTCGTCACATTCCATCATCTGGGTCATAAATTTCTCAATTGGCTATTGGCCGCCTATATGGCAGGTGATCGATATGCACCACCCCTGCTTTTCCGATCTTTATCCGCAAATCTGGTTGATGACGGACGCGCGCAATGACGCCGTGCTGGAACAGTCGATAAGAGATTTGCCGCGCGGGTCCGGGATTATATTTCGCCACTATCACCTTGATGAGGACCGCAGATATAAGCGGTTTCAAGCCATTAAAAGCTATGCACACCGAGGCGATCACGTCCTGATCCTCGCAGGATCTCCGCAATTGGCGCGCCGATGGGGTGCAGACGGCGTCCATGGACGGCAGTGGAAAAGACGTCAGACGTCCGGCTTGCTACACAGCGCGCCGGTTCATGGTCCCAGAGAAATCAGGGCAGCCAAACAAGCGGGCGTGGACCTGTTCTTTCTGTCTCCGGCTTTTCGTACCCGCTCCCATCCCGGCCAAAAGCCATTGGCACAGCTGCAGCTCAAACATTTGATCGGCCTATGTATAAAACCAGTCATATTGCTGGGCGGTATGGACGCGCGGCGATTTCACCAACGGCAACATCTTGGCGCGCACGGTTGGGCTGCGATTGATGGGCTCAGCAGATAAATATAAGTTTTTGGGAAACAGGCTCTTTTCAAAGCCGGCTATCAGAAGCGGAATTGGGTTCCGACATAAACGGCTTGGCTGTCCTGACGCGAATCGGTCAAAGGAGCCATCCGATCCCGCTCATTGTTCAAACGAACGCCAGCGGTCACATCAAGATTGCGTGTCACGGAATAGCTGCCACCCAGATCAAGCGAATAATCTTTTTCACTTGCTCTTAACGCACCTGGTGAAGCGCCCATTGGGGTTTTTGCATCAATTGATACGCGTGGGTTAAACCGGCTCTTCTTGCCAGATTTATCGTCGTTTGAAGCAATTCCAACACCGATTTCAGAAAGATCAGGCAGGTTATCGCCGAGTTTCTTAACCGGAATGGCAAAGCTCTTCAGGCCTTTGGCTGTACCCAAGCTGAAAGATGTCTGCGTAATCTTGGCTGGTGTCAGCACGCCGCTGCCTGCCAATCCTGAAGCGATATTTTCGCGAATAGAAATGGCCTTGCTGGACGCATCTTGACGTACCACCACGGTGACAGCGCGATCCCCGCTTGTGTTTCCACCAGCAGGCGTAAATTTAAACTGGGTTTTGCCGCCCAAACCATTGCGTTTGAAACGCGCGGCCAATTCAGGGTCGGCCCCGGCTGTTGTAAAAGAACCTATCGTATTGAGTGAACGCAGCGAAACAGCGTTGCTTTGATCAGACAAAACACGCGCCAATGCAGGAGTCATGGCAAGACCGGACGCAGCGAGTCCCGCTGCTAACCAACCCAAAAGATTGCCATTTTTCTTCATGACGACGGTAATTCCCCTTGCTGAATAAGGTCTATATCAAATTTCTGCCCGCGATACGAGTCAACTTGCTGTTTTTGTCCGATTTTCTTGATCTAAGCGCTTTCTGTTGCACATCGGTTACGGTTTCTCGCTCCATGATAGAGACATTACACGGTCCAAGCTGAACCAAAGATTATCGAGTCGCTCATCCGGGCCGCATTGCTATGGCGGTCAGGACAGCGGGAAGGATAGCTTATTCAACTGCTATTCACGCGAGGCTTTGCAAGAGCGAAATGTTGCGCTTTGGCTTGCCCCTTGCGGCAAAGCAATTATAGAGAGCGTTGAAATAAGATTTACAGGCACGAGGCGCTGCCAAAAATATCGGCGCCAACCTGCCAATGAGGAGTGTGTTCATGTCTCGCCTTTCTTTCTCCGCCTCTTTGTCCAAAGCAAAAATGCGTCCTGTAATCCTTGGTCTATCGGCTGTAGCCTTGGTATCTGGCCTGTCCGCCTGCGCTAGCAAAGAGCGTCCAAAGGCAGATCTCGCCGCGTCCCAGATCACAACCATTGGCGTGAACAGCTATTTGTGGCGCGCGACGCTCGACAGCTTGTCGTTCATGCCGCTGACCCAGACCGACAGCAATGGCGGCGTTATCCTGACGGACTGGTATGTGAATCCGCAAAATCCTTCGGAACGGATGAAGCTCAATATCTCGATCCTTGACCAGGATTTGCGGGCTGATGCCCTTCGCGTCGCGGCCTCTCGGCAAGTGCGCAATGGGGGAACGTGGGTCGATGCTCCTGTTAAGGCCGCAACTACCCAAAAACTGGAGCAGATCATCCTGACCAAAGCGCGCGACCTTCGCCGCGGATCTCTGACAACCAACTAATCCCGTCATAAGAACCGGCAAAACCGGTCAAATATTTGTAGGACCAGCATGACCGATCAGCGTTTTAACCCTTTATCGGCGGACAAGCGCTGGCAAACGCGTTGGTCTGAGGCCGGCACTTTCGAAGCCGATGACCATTCGACCAAACCGCGCAGCTTTGTGCTGGAAATGTTTCCCTATCCCTCTGGCCGTATTCATATGGGCCATGTCCGCAACTATACGATGGGTGACGTGCTCGCCCGTTTTCGCCGGATGCAGGGTTTTGAAGTACTCCACCCCATGGGCTGGGACGCCTTTGGCATGCCGGCTGAAAATGCAGCGATGGAGAAGAAAGTCCATCCCGGCGAATGGACGCGCGCCAATATATCCGGGATGCGTGACCAGATAAAACGCTTAGGCTTCGCGCTCGACTGGAGCCGCGAAATCGCAACCTGTGAGCCGGACTATTACGGTCAGGAACAGGCATTGTTCATCGACATGTTCGAAGGCGGCCTCGTTTATCGCAAGGAATCGGCCGTCAATTGGGATCCGGTCGACATGACCGTCCTTGCCAACGAGCAGGTCATCGACGGCAAAGGTTGGCGCTCTGGCGCGGCTATTGAAAAGCGCAAACTCAGCCAGTGGTTTTTGAAGATTACCGATTTTGCCCATGAATTGCTCGACGGTCTGGATGCATTAAAAGGCTGGCCGGAAAAAGTCCGCACGATGCAGGAAAACTGGATCGGCAAATCGCAGGGCCTGCAATTTCATTTTGCGCTGGCCGAAAAGCAGCAAGATATTGAAACGATAGAAGTGTTCTCGACCCGTCCGGATACGATTTTCGGCGCGAGCTTTATCGCTCTGTCCGCCGATCATCCCCTTGCCCAGCAATTGGCGCAAGATAATGACATGCTCGCCGCCTTTTGCGAAGAATGCAAGAAGACCGGAACGACGGCTGCCGAACTGGAAACGATGGAGAAAAAGGGTTTTGATACGGGCCTGAAAGCGACTCATCCATTGGACCCTTCCTGGGAATTGCCAGTGTTTGTCGCTAATTTCGTGCTGATGGATTATGGCACTGGCGCCGTTTTCGGAGTGCCCGCTCATGATCAGCGCGATCTCGATTTTGCGCGTAAATATGCCCTGCCGGTCACCCGGGTGGTGGCTGCTGAAGGCGACGAAGACACGCCGATACACGGCGAGTCCTATACCGGGCCTGGCAAGCTGGTGAACAGCCGCGTGCTTGATGGTATGGATATTGAGACCGCCCAGAAAACCGTGATTGATAGGGCGGAATCGGAAGGCTGGGGCAAAGCCCAGACGACTTGGCGGCTGCGCGACTGGGGTGTTTCGCGTCAACGCTATTGGGGCACGCCCATCCCGATCATTCACTGTAATGATTGCGGCGCGGTTCCGGTTCCCAAAGATCAATTACCAGTCACACTGCCGGACGATGTCAGCTTTGATATTCCAGGCAATCCGCTGGAACGTCATGACAGTTGGAAAAATGTCGATTGCCCGAAATGCGGCAAGGCTGCGCGGCGGGAAACCGATACGCTTGATACATTCACCAATTCAAGCTGGTATTTCCTGCGCTTTGCCAGTCAGCCGGATGACCAGCCCTTTGACCCCGAAATCGTCAAGAAATGGATGCCGGTATCGCAATATATTGGCGGTATCGAACATGCGATTCTCCATCTGCTTTACGCGCGCTTCTGGACACGGGCGCTGGCGTCCATCGGCAAGCTCGATTTTGCCGAACCATTTGAAAGCCTGTTTACCCAAGGCATGGTGACCCACGAAACCTATTTCGAAACCGTCCAGTCAGAAGATACCGGCGCAGACAAGATTGTTTATTATAACCCGGATGAAGTCGAACACCGCGAAGGCGGCGTGTTCAAATCTTCTGGTGGTGCCCCGATTCAAATCGGTCGCATCGAGAAAATGTCGAAATCGAAGAAAAATGTCGTCGATCCTGATCCGATTATCGAGCAATATGGCGCCGACGCCGTACGTTTCTTCATGCTATCCGACAGCCCACCCGAACGCGACCTACCGTGGTCGGAGGCGGGAATCGAAGGCAGCTGGCGCTTTGTGCAGCGGTTGTGGCGGCTATTTGTTTCCGTGGCCGATCAACCCAATCCTGCGGGCGAGGACAAAGCCGTCAAACGCAAGCTGCATCAAACCATCGCCGGTGTTGCCGAAGATGTCGAAGCTTTATCCTTCAACAAAGCGGTGGCGAAAATATTTGAACTGATCAATATGATTGAGAAGGCAGCACCATCCGCTGACCGTCATGAAGCCATTCGCACGCTCGCCCCGATTGTGGCCCCGATGGTACCCCATATCGCCGAAGAAGCCTGGGCGTTATTTGGCGAAAGCGATTTAATCGCCAATGCACCGTGGCCAGATGTGGACGAAAGCCTGCTGGTCGAGGATGAAGTCACCATCGCGATTCAAGTCCGCGGCAAGCTGCGCGATACGATTACGGTTGCGAAGGGTAGTGACAAATCCGCGCTGGAGGAACTTGCACTTGGCTCTGAGAAAGTGCAGCGTACCATTGATGGAGCGGACATAAAGAAGGTGATCGTCGTGCCCGACCGACTGGTCAACATTGTTATATGAAGCTGATATGCAAAATCTCGATCCTGGCTGCCGCTAGTGCCATGCTCGCTTCCTGCGGTCTACAACCCTTATATTCTGGTGGTTCCAACAGTGTCGTTGCCAGCGAATTGGGTAACGTGGCCGTGGAACCGATTCAGGGCAAAGCGGGCTGGTTGATGCGCAATGCGCTCAACGATCAACTCGCCACATTTGAAGGCAGCGAAGCCAAATATCGTCTGATTGTCGAATTGGATGATAAAATTGCGGGCTTTGGCGTGCGCAGCAATGACCGGATCACCCGCGAACGTCGGACCCTAAGAGCACGCTATCAATTGGTGCGTCTGTCAGACGGGAAAGTCGCACTGGATGCCACCGCAGGCTCCGATGCCGGTATTGATGTTGTTTCTTCCGAATATGCAACTGTTGCCGCGGAAGAAACCGCGCTGGAAAATCTGTCGACCCGCGTTGCGGACCAGATCGTCAAGAGGATTTCCCGCTTCGCGCGCGAGCAAGCCAGCGTCGATGCAAATTGATGACAGTAACTAATGGCACGGGCATGAGCGTCGGGCCGTGAAAGTAAATTCGTGAAGGTCAAAGATAAAGACATAGTAAGTCGCTTTCACAGCGCGCCGGATGCTATTCGTCTGGCGGTTCTCTGTGGCCCCAATGCGACCCGATGTCAGGCTTTGGCCAATGAACTGGCCGCTCCGCTGGAAAAATCTTCCGAGCGCGTCGACCTCACTATTGCCGACCTCACCGAAAGCGCCGCACGGCTAAACGATGAGGCGACGTCGGCCTCCTTATTCGGGGATAAGCGGTTTATCATGGTGCGGCTCAATAGCGGCGAAGCAGTCCGGGCAACAGCGGCTATAGAAAATTTGCTGGAAAGCGACACCAAGGGTGATCCGGTATTTATCGTCGCAACGGGCATGGCAGACAAAACCGCTTTGGCCAAAAAAATTACCGCTGCCCCTGACGCCCTGATTGCGACATGCTATGAAACCTCACAAGGCGATGCAGTGGCAGCGATATCCGGCATGGCGCGCGCGGAAGGGGTCAACATGTCCCGGGATACCGCAGCTGCCATTGCCGCGCTCACCAGCAATGACTTGGTGCTGGCCAAGCTTGAAGTGGAAAAAATCGCCCTTTATCTGGATGCCACACCAGATCAACCTCAGGAAGCCGAAGCGGAACTGCTGACACTGCTGGGCGCGGAAAATGACGAAGAGGATTTGGGCCTGTTAATCAATGCGGCCGTCAGCGGCGACACCAAAAAGCTCACCCAGGAATTGGCGGCAGTCAGCACAACCGGCTTTAGCGAAGTTGGTCTCATCCGTCTGATGCTCCGCCACCTGACCAAGCTCGCAGAGCTGCGCACCAAAGTTGATGAAGGTTCCAATATCGGCAAGCTGGTCAATCATCCCAGCGTTTTCTGGAAAGACCGCGACAATTATGCCCGGCAGCTCAATATCTGGTCGTCCGGCCATATTGCGCGGGTGATTGAACGGATATTGGCCCTCGAAATTGCCTTAAAGAGCAGCGGCCAGCCAGAACATGTGCTTGTCGAACAAGAATTGCTGACCATCGCCCGCAAAGCGGCACGCCTGCGTTAGGACAGTTTACTCATAGTCGGCGGTAATAGCGATCCGGCCGCGAAATTGACCGCTCGCATTGCCGGTCACCCTCAGCTTGCCGCCAAAGGAAAACGTGAGCCGTCCATCATGGTCAAGCCGTGCCTGTGCTGGCAAATCTGTGTCGAGCTTCACCAAATCGGCAGTCGAACCATTAGGCGCGCTTAATGTAATCCGTTCGGGCAAATGGACGCGTACCACGCGCCCTGGTTCACCCGTCAAACGGCCTTCGCCGTGCAGAGACAAGCCCCCTAAATCGGTAATACCGCCGCTAATCCGTCGCTGTCCCGATTGCGGATCCAGTTCGACCTCTCCGCCCGCGCGATTAAGCAAAGCCAGTCGTGAAAAATCCAGATTGGCGGTAATTTCGATATGCAACGGCTTGTCAGCGTCCGTAGAGGAAGCCGCAGACGATCCGCTTACCGGCTGCTCAGCGCATAAACGGCATTGTGCAACCGCTTTGCCGGGCTGAATTACCATCCAGCACGACAGCAGCAACAAAGCCGGAAAAGCCAGCCGGAAAGTCGCATTAATCATCACCACCCACTGGTTTTATCGCAAAGCCCTGAAAAAATGGTTAATTATTTATGATTGCGGATCAGTATTGTCGCGCATATCTGGCTCAATATCGCTTATGTCCTTCGTAAAATTAGCCCGTAATGCTTGACGTCCCGTCCATTCCTCCCCACTTTAAAACGATGGAAAAAATCATCTTGAGCGCCGAAGAATGGCGCGACAAATTGTCCCCTGAGCAATATCATGTCTTGCGCGAAGCCGGCACGGAACGGGCCTTTACCGGCAAGCTCAACGCCGAAAAACGCGATGGTGAGTTTTTCTGCGCCGGGTGCGGTACCAAATTATTCGACGCGACCACAAAATTCGACAGTGGCTGTGGTTGGCCCAGTTTTACCGAGCCAGCCGAAGCTGAAGCGGTGACGGAGATCGAAGATCTGACCCATGGCATGCGGCGGATCGAAGTGCGCTGCACCGGTTGTGACGGGCATTTGGGCCATGTTTTCCCCGATGGTCCAGCGGAAAATGGGCTGCGCTATTGCATGAATAGCGCTGCGCTCGAATTTGAACCGAAAGACAGTTGAAAGTTTCGCTGTTCACCGCCGTTCAGCCTGCAGTAAGACGATAAAACGCTAAAATGCGAACAGTAAGCGTAGGGTGAATGGAATAATATGGCGCGGGGCAAAAAACGCAGCAAACAATCAGGGCCGGTTCGGAAATGGATCGGTCGGATAGTAAAAACCGGGCTTGTCGTAGGTCTTTTCGGCTTTATCGCGCTTGTCATCGCAGTTCTTGTGATCCGCTCGTCCTTGCCTGGCTATGAAGACCTGAAGTCTTCCCCCAATGGTCAGATGATCCGCGTATTGGACGTGAGTGGTCGGGAGTTATTTTCCATGGGCCCCAGCTATGGCCAATGGCTGGACTATGACGAAATCCCTCAGGTCATGATCGATGCGATGGTTGCGGTTGAGGATCGCCGCTATGAAAGCCATTTGGGGGTCGACCCTATCGGCATTGCCCGCTCCCTAAAGGTCCGCATGGAGCGCGGACGATGGGCCCAGGGCGGTTCGACTATCACGCAGCAATTGGCGCGCAACATTTTCCTCAACAATAATCGCACCTTCGGCCGCAAAGGCAGAGAAATGCTAATCGCACTGGCGATGGAGCGAAAATTCTCCAAAGAGCAAATTTTGGAGCTTTATCTCAACAAGGTTTATTATGGCGGCGGTGCCTATGGCATTGATGCAGCCTCGCGCCGGTTTTTTGCCCATAGCGCAAAGGATCTGGAGCTTGCCGAAGCGGCGATTATTGCCGGATTGGTCAAAGCACCATCGCGCTATTCGCCCACTGCGGATGCCCAAGCAGCAATCGACCGGGCGACAGTGGTGTTGGAAGTCATGCAGGATGCCGGCGCGATCACAGCAGCCCAGGCCGCAGAAACCAAACCAACGTCTGTTGAACTAGCGCCGGAACCGCGCCAGAATAGTGTGCGTTATTTTACCGATTGGGCGCTGCCGCAGCTCGACCTGCTGATCGATGAAGCGGTTAAACCGATTGAAGTATGGACAACGCTCGATCTGGGCATGCAGCGCGCTGCCACCAATGCCATCCAGACCGGCGCGCCTGCTGGCACGCAGGGCGCATTGGTCGCCATTGACCGGGACGGCGCTGTGCGCGCCATGGTTGGCGGTACCGACTATGTGACGTCCAATTATAACCGCGCCACGCAAGCCGTGCGCCAACCGGGATCTGCCTGGAAGATATTTGTTTACATGGCCGCGTTGGAAGCGGGCTACACGCCCAATGATATTGTCACTGACGAACCGATCCAGATCGGCAATTGGACCCCGCGCAACAGTGGCGGCCGCTATGCCGGTGATATCAGTTTGCGTACCGCTTTTGCTTATTCCAAAAATACGGTCGCGGCGGCCATTGGCAATGATATTGGGACATCGACCATCGCCAATATGGCCCGCCGGTTCGGTGTGACGACACCAATTGATACCAACCCGTCGATGGTTTTGGGTACATCAGACGCCCGGCTACTAGACATGACACGGGCCTTTGCCTCGGTTAACGCCAAAGGTATTGCGATAACACCCTATGCCATAACCAAAGTCACAACGATGAAAGGCGATGTCCTTTATCAAAGCAAGTTTGACGGCAGCCGCGTGCTCGTCGACCCTTGGGTAGCAGCCGGCATTACCGATTTGCTGCAAACAGCCGTCAATGCTGGCACCGGTAGAGCCGCACAAATTGGACGCCCAGTAGCCGGTAAAACCGGGACCACTAGCAGCAATAAAGACGGCTGGTTTTTAGGTTTTTCTAGTGGCCTCACCACTGGCGTATGGATGGGTCGCGACGACGCCAAACCGGTGCGTGGTTTGCAAGGGGGCCGCGCGCCAGCTGCGGCCTTTGCTGCCTTTATGAAAGTTGCTGTAGCAAACCGAAAAGTGGAAAAATTCGATACCGAACTGGTTTTGCCCGACTGGCAATTGGAACCGGATGAGGATGAATTATACGGTGCGCCCGAAGACGGCATTTATGTCGATGAAAACGGCATGCCGATCGAAACCGGTCAGGGTCTGGAATATGATCTGGAAGGCGGACAGGCCGAAGACGGCCCACCGCAACTCGATCAAGACTGGATTGATTCCGTCCTGGGTCGAGGCGAAACAGAGGCAGAAAAACCGGACGATGAGAAGAATGATCCGCCAACCGATAGGCCGGATGCGCCGGTCTCGATCTTACCGAAACCAGCCGAAGAATAGCCTTTATCGGGCCGGCACACCGATCAGGTGAAGCGCTGCACCATGTTGTTTCAGCCAATGATCGGCGTCCCGCCGTTCGCCCTCGAAAATCTGGTCCAACAACGCATAGAAGACTGGACTATGATTCATATGCCGCAAATGGGCGACCTCATGCGCCACCACCGACCGTCGAACCATGGGCGGGGCCATGATCAACCGCCAGCTTAGCCGGATAGCTTTGCGGCCGGAACAACTGCCCCAACGTCTCCGTGCATCTCCAACCGATAGGGCTGGCGCCTCTAAACCGGCCCGTTCGCAATAAAAGGCGAGGTCCTTGGCATAAACATCCCGCGCCTCATCTTTCATCCAGTCAATAACCCGACCCGCAACGCGCTCCTTTGGCCCACCAACGCGAATTTCATTGTTTTTTTTCAGCGGCTTGCGGTTATAATCAGCGGACCATCGAATGACATGGCCTTCACCAGCAAACGCAATTTCCGCGCCATCGACAATCGGCACCGGTGGCAAGGCATCGGCAAAACGATCTGTCAGCCAGTCTGATTTTGATTGGGCAAAACGCAGCGCCTGCGCCATACTCGCATAGCGGGGCATGGTCAGCTGGACCTCACCCTTCACCGTATCGGCCGACACAGCAATGGAGCGCGCCTGCGCTAACTTGCGAACCCGCAAGGGATAGAACCGGTCCCCTAGTTCAATTTCCAATTCATCCCTATTAACCGGGACGGATCGTGACTTAGAGCGGTCTATCGAGAATATGCTGTTCAATCGGTCCAGCTTCCACCTCCGTTATCACTTTGCCGCGGATCGAATTTCCGGTTTTGTGAATCGTTTCCCGATCGCCCGAGACCAGATAATGCCATTCTGGCAGTGGCAGATCACGCGCGCGCATTTTATAGGCGCAGCTATCGGGAAGCCAGGTAAATTGTTCCAATTTGCCCCGTGTTAAACGGACACAATCGGGCACGTAAAAGCGGCGGCGGCGATAATCACTGCACTGCGCGCTTTGCGTGTCGAGAAGCTTGCAGGCAATATTGGTCATATAGATATTGCCGTCATCTTCGTCTTCGGCCTTGAGCAAACAACATTTGCCGCAGCCATCGCACAAAGCTTCCCATTGCGCGCGGTCCAGCTTATCAAGCGGCTGTTCCCAAAAAGGCGTTTCTTTATTTATCGCATCCACCGGGTGATTTCATCCGCAATTTCCTGCGGCGTGCCATCATAAGGTAGCAGTGCAACCGGTTCGCCGTCAGGTCCGAACAAATAACCTTGCCGGCTATGGTCGACGAGATATTCACTCGCACCTTCATCCTCTCGCTTGCCATAGATTATGACATATTTTTTCGCGACTTCCGCAATCTCTTCAACGCTGCCGGTCAAACCGATAAGACGCGGGTGGAAAGCTGCGACATATTGCTTGAGCTGCTCGGGCTGATCGCGTTCTGGGTCTATAGTAATGAAAATCGGTTGGATTTTCTCTGCCAGAGTGGGATCATTTTTCTCCGCCAATGCCAGTCCCTGCATCAATCTTTGCAAATCAACAGGGCATACATCGGGGCAATAACTATAACCGAAATAGATGATCCGATATTGACCGGTAAAGTCTGTATCGGAACTTTTGCCGCCATCTTGATTGGTCAGCGTAAAGCTGCCGCCAATAGTTGCGCCGGCGAGCGGTGGTTCGCTTTGTTCGTTGCCCGAAGAAGCCGGGTTGCAGCCCGACAGAAGCGACAGTAGAAGCATAGTCGAAACAACGGAAAGAAATTTGTTCATCATGCGGCCAGACATGGTCTGCTATGGTATATTATTCAACCAATAATTGACGACTTCTATCGTCAATGGGCAATAGATTTTCAAATTAATATAGGGCAGCACATTATGCTTCGGGGCAGCATCACATTTTCACAGATTAAAAGACCAACCGCATTTATGCAGGTCTTTGCAGCCATGCTGGTCGTCCTTTCTCTGGCAATTCCAAACGCTGCCACAGCGCAATTTTCGGCGAGCTATAATTTCCTCAAAGCAGTCAAAGATCGTGATGGCACCGAAGCAACGAAATTTCTGAACAAGCCTGGAACCGTGATCGTGAACACCAAGGACAGTTCCACTGGCGAAACCGCGCTGCACATTGTTGTCGCCCGCCGGGATGCCACATGGACCGGATTTCTTTTGCAGAAGGGCGCTAATCCCAATCTTCAGGACAAAAACGGGACAACCCCGCTAATGCTGGCAACCCAATTGCGCTTTATCGAAGGCGCAAGAGTGTTGTTGAGCAAGAAAGCCAACGTCAATCAGACCAATAATCAGGGTGAAACAGCCTTGATCAGGGCGGTTCAGTTGCGCGATTCGGAAATGACGCGTATCTTGTTGAAAAACGGCGCCGATCCGGACCGGACCGATACGCTAGCTGGCCTTTCAGCGCGCGATTATGCAACGCGAGATCGCCGCGCTGCTGCCATATTGGCGGAAATCGAAAAAGCGGATCAGGAAAAAAAGCCGGAATCGAAAGAGCGGTTTTTCGGTCCTGAAGGCTAAACGTTACAAGCCTGTTCAGTAAAATTCCCGCGCTTCTGGGTCAATCCAGCCATTTACCGCAGATAATCGCTGCATAGACCGGCGCGCTAAGCGCATAGTCTCGGTCTTCCGCCGCGCTGGGGCGAGAGCATGGGTCGCAGCAGAGCGAACCATCTCGGCGTCATAGGCATCCGCAACAATCAATCCGGCACGGTCTGGCATAAACTCTGGCCTATCCAATGGCCCAGCATCAAAATCACTTGGCAAAGCCCAGTAAAAACGGTCGCAATAATCAAGATATTCGGTCCATTTATTATCACCCAGCAAATCACCGCGCGCGACCTTTATTTCGACGATCACAATCTGCCCCTTGGCATCGACTCCCATCAGGTCAGCGCGCCGTTTATTGGGCAGGCTCACCTCTGACAGAACCATGATATCGTGCCGCGAGAATAGCCGTGCAACACCGCGGGCCACCGCTGCAGCGCCGGTTAAAGGCGATAGCTGGTCATTCATCCCGCCAGATATGGAATCAGGATTGGGTGCTGACGCAGCGGCAGCTAAGGGCGAATCGCTATATTCTATCATCATGACAAATGATTAGAACATAAACAGAACAAAATAAAGGCCCCCGATTGGGAGCCTTTATAAATTCAATATGTTTTGGCATTACCGATAGAAAATATGATTATCAATCGTCGCCATCCGTTTCAACCGCCAGCCGGGCGATACATAACGGGCATGGAAGAATAAAGCGCCTTCAACCGGGCTTTTCCAACCATCATTCATCGCAATTTTTGCAATGGCAACAGCGTTGCGCCAATGGCGGTGCCCCTTGTCGATACGTGGCATTTTTCCACCGCGAATAAAGGAAAATTGCTTGCGCTGGTAAACAACGCCGCAAAGGCTGTTAGGGAAACGTGATGATGCGGCGCGGGCCATTACAACCCGGGCGACAGCAAGCTGGCCAGCCAATGTTTCGCCTTTGGATTCAAAATAGACGGTCCCGGCAAGACATTGCATTTCTTTGCTCAACGAGCCTTCCAGCGATTGCTGCCCGACAAGCTGACGCAGCGAAGTGGCGCCATCATTGTTGAAATCAACCGTCTCTGCGGACGCTTGCTCTTCATTGGCAAGCCGGTCAGCTTCGATCATATCCTGAGGAATCACAGCAACCACTTCTTGCTGCTCCCCGAAAATTACAGGAGCTGCATCATTGGCGGACTCAAGCATATCCGGATCAATAACAATCTGGGCTTCTGGTGTATCATCAGCAGCTTCCAGCGCGAACGATACATCGGTCACTGCAAGTGCGGCGGCCGTAGAAAATGCAAGCGAAAGCACGCTTGCAGCTTTAAAAATTTTGCTCATAAACCTGTTATTTTATGCGGCGAGACCAGTGCGGGCAAAAAACCCGGCGAAAATAAGCTTAAAAACCAACCAACAGCTTATCCCTGTTCCCTCCGTCTGCATGTTTATTCCGCGTCCACATGGACAATCCCTCGGAACAACCTTTGCTTCAAAGTTGCTCGCGAAATAGGGTGCAGTGCAACAAAGTCAAGAAATCAGGTCATTTGAGCGATGAGCCGTTCCGCATCCGCGATGTCCAGTTCAATTAACCATAGATCCGGGTCAAACCCGCTTCGGCGCTGCAAATATTCTTCCAAATTTTGTTGTTTTTCAATGTCTTGCGGCCAAATCACCTGCCAGGTCGATGGACCATCCAGGCTCGGCATTTTCTCTAGAAGCCGCGGATCTTTACCCTTTTCGAGGCATATTATCAGGATCGCACCAGAGATTCGGTCGCCTTTTCGCAGCACCGCTCCAAAACCGCCTTCCTGATTCACTTTGCGCAACAAGGACTGCACGATCATCTCGGCAGACAGTCGTGGTTCGATCATAGATCCTGCTTATAGCCAGGAAGCGAGGCTAAAGGGATGTGAGAACGCATGAATGTTCCCGTTCCGCGGGCAATTTCTTCGCCCTCCTCGTCAATAAGCCGAGAATCAGCGACAAAGACGCGCCGTTTTCCGCTGACCCAGCGCCCTTCTGCGGTCACGGTGCTCGTTTTCAATGGCCGCGTGAACAGCACGTTGAAAGCCGTTGTTAGTAAAAACCGGTCCGACACCAGACTGTTGGCGGCATAAAAGGCGGCATCATCGAGCATCTTGAAATAGCTTGTCCCATGAACAGCGCCAGCCGCGTGATAATGGCGCTCATCAACCGCAAAGGTGATCCGCGCAAAACCGCGTTCGGTAATGTCGAGATCAGATTGAAATAACTGGTTGATCGGCGCTTCTTTATAGAGGCGCTCTAGCGCGCGAAAATGCTCATGGGGTCCGTTCGGTTCCTCCGCTGGGTCATTCTCCAACGCCATTAGGCTGCTTGCTGGTCCTGTTGCCCGGTCAGCAGGACATAGAGCGCATCTTCCGAAGCGGCACCGCGTAATTTCGCGACAATAGTCTCGTCGCGTAGAAACCGGGAAATTTCGGCCAAGGCTTTCAGATGTTCTGCGCTACCTTGTTCGGGTGATAAAAGGCCAAAGACCATATCGACATCCTGTCCATCATGCGCATCAAAGTTGACCGGGGATTCCAGGCGGATGAACAAGCCGACACATTGGTCCAATTCTTTGATTCTGGCGTGCGGAATCGCAACTGATCCTCCAAAACCGGTGGAACCGAGAGATTCGCGATCGTTGATGCGCTCGAGTACCAATTGCGCATCCAACCCATAGGACTGGGCCGCTTTCTTCGCCAATATCTCGAAAATCTGCTGTTTTGATAGGACTGTCGCACTCGCCGTTATAGCGGCAGTATCGATATGAACTGACAAATATTCCATTTTATCCTCTCAGACTCGCTGGTCTGAATTTTTACTACGCAATACATCGTCAGAGGCGAAACGCCATCACGAGATGTAGCTGATCACAAACATGCGTTCGCCAATATCGACGGCGAACCTGGGGGTATAAAAGCAAAAAAATGCTACTTTTGGGGTTCGACCCATCCAATAGTACCATCTGAACGGCGGTAAACCATATTATGCGATCCAGTTCCAGCATTTTTGAACAATAGCGCGCTGGTATTACGCAAATCCATCATCATCACCGCGTTGGAAACGCTCGCTTCGGGGATATCAGTACTGGTTTCAGCGATAATGGGTGGAGAATCAGACGCAGCATCTTGTTCTTCTTCATCATCGCCGGAATCAAAAACCCGATAAGCGGCTTCTTCTTGTTTGGCGGCATATTGCGCCTGAACATGGTGATCATTCAAACGGCGCATGTAACGGCGCAGCTGTTTTTCAATCTTGTCAGCGGCCTGTTCAAACGCTTGGTGCGCATCATTGGCCTGTGCTTCCGATTTCAGCATCAAGCCGGTCATGATGTGGGACACAATGTCGCACTGGAAATGATTGTGCGGCGCTTTGCTAAATGTCGCATGGCTGGAAATCGCCTTTGGGAAATATTTGTCGGCTATCGCATTCATTCGATCGTCAACATGGCCTTGAAGCGCATCGCCGGTGTCCACTTGATGTCCTGAAACACGAATTTCCATATTTTTTCTCCATTATGGTTGCGCAATATTTTTAATATCATTCAGCGGTAAACAAATTTTGTCTGTCAGCTTTTGGCCCAGAGTGGGTCTTTTATGCCCTCGATAAAAGCCGCATGCCGCGTCAGTTCTTCGGCGCTGGCGCTATGCGGTCGCGGCGCGATAAACTGCCGCCGCAGCGCTGCTTCCTTTTGCGTGGGTTGGCGATCATTGGCCTCGGAAGCCACTTTATCATCGGCCAAACCCAGGCCAATTTGCCGACCGCCGGTCAGCTCGATATAAAGTTGTGTCAGCAATTCTGCATCCAGCAAAGCGCCATGTTTCACGCGGTGGCTGCGATCAATGCCATAGCGGCTACACAGCGCATCCAAAGATAGTTTCGCGCCGGGATGTTTCACCTTTGCGATTGCCAACGTATCCACCATACGAAATTGCGAGATCGCTGTCTTGCCGCACAAGAGCAGCTCAGCATTCAGGAAATTAAAGTCAAACTGCGCATTATGCGCAACCAGATTGGCATCACCCAGAAATTCGAGCAATTCGTCTGCACCCTGCGCAAACAGTTTTTTATCGGACAAAAAGACATCGGAAAGCCCGTGCACTTCTTCTGCCGATTTCGGCATCGGCCGCTGCGGGTTATAATAGCAATGAAAGCTGTTGCCCGTTTCAATCCGGTCGATCATTTCAATGCAGCCTATTTCGACCATCCGGTCGCCGCTTTGAGGGTCGAATCCGGTGGTTTCAGTGTCGAAAATTATCTCACGCATAAGCACAATATCGGACTCAAATTCCGGTTAGGCAAGAGAAGCTTTCAATTTTTCTATGGTATTTTGCACCTGCTGGCGTGTTTCTTCCAGAGACTGCGATGTATCGATTACAAAATTGGCCCGTTTGCGCTTTTCCTCATCCGGCATTTGCAGGGCCTTTATCTTAGCGAATTTTTCCGGCGTCATACCCGGGCGGCGCAGCACGCGCTCCTGCTGATCTTCGGCGCTTGCAGACACCACAATGATGTGATCGACACCCGCAGCGCCGCTTTTTTCGAACAATAATGGAATATCGAACAATATCATCGGAGCGGTCTTGTTCTGGTCGAGAAATTCCAGCCGCATCGCCCCGACAGCCGGATGAATCAAAGCTTCCAATTGGGCCAGCGCATCTGGATTGCCGAGCACAGCGGGGCCCAATTTTTGGCGATCCACGCCCTGTTCATTGGTGGTGCCAGGGAACAAGGATTCGATTTGCGAGACCAGCGCGCCGCCCGGTCCCTGCAAGATATGCACCGCTGCGTCGGCGTCGAAAACAGGGACGCCTTCGTCCGCAAACATCTGCGCGACCGTCGATTTGCCCATGCCGATGGAACCGGTCAGGCCGATGATCATCGGTTTTGTCATGCCAGCAGCAGCTTTCTAAGCTCTTCATCATGCTCCAATGGTGGTGCCTGATCGAAGAAAATTTCAAAGGCAACCGCGGCCTGCCCGATTAACATCGACAATCCATCAATCGTATCAAAACCGCGCGCCTTGGCAGCCTTGAGCAATTTGGTTTTGATCGGCGTGTAGACCAGATCATAGACAATCGCGTCGTCGGGCAGTCCCGCCAAATCGATATTCAGCTCATCCTGACCTTTCATACCGAGCGCGCTCGAATTGATCAGCAGACGGGCTGGAGGGAGGGCAGAGCCATGTTCCAATGCCTGCCCTTTGAGACCAAAGCGGAGCAACAAGGCCGAGGCTTTCAGAACATTGCGGTTGATCATGGTGACCGAACCCACATCGATGCGGGACAAGGCGAATAAAACCGCTTGGGCCGCACCACCGGCACCAATGACAATCACATCCTGACCGTTCAGCGGAACATCGGCAATGGGCGCGAAAAAACCACCCGCATCCGTGTTTGTGCCAAAAAGATCGCCGTTTTCGGTTCGCGCAATAGTGTTCATCGCGCCGATAGAGGACCGCACGTCTCCCGGATCAGACACATGGTCCATCACAGCCAATTTATGGGGCAGGGTAACATTGCAGCCCTGCCAATTCGGGTCATCACGGCGAGTGGCAATATAATCGCCCAATTCTTCCGGTTTCACGTGGAACATCCGGTAATCGGCTTTGATCCCAAGCTTTTTAAGCCAGAAATTGTGGATTATCGGCGATTTACTATGTGCAATCGGGTCACCGATGACTTCCGCATAGGGCAGTGTTTGGGTCATGATGGCATCACGCCTCTGACGCGCAAATAGTCGAGCAAATGTAGCAGCGGCAAACCCATGATCGTAAACTGACTCCCTTTAACATCTGAAAATAGCTGCGCGCCGCGCCCTTCTATCTCGTAGCATCCCACACAATGGCGGATATTGTCCCATTCAGCATCAACATAATTATCAATAAACGCGTCGCTTAACCTGCGCATTGTCAACGTCGCGATATCGACATGCCGCCACACGGGCGACCCCTGATCCGCGATCACCGCCGCACTGAACAGCTTGTGTTTCTTGCCGGAAAGCAAACGCAAATGGGCTTTGGCATCATCGCGATCCACCGGCTTGTCGAGCATGGACCCGTCTTCCAAAGCGAGAATCTGATCACCGCCCAATACCAATGCCACCCCTATGCGCCGAGACACTCGCACTGCCTTGGCTTCAGCCAGCGCATCCGCCAAATTGCGCGCCGTCACACCAGCGGCCCGCAACCCTTGTTTCAAGGCATCTTCATCCACATTGGGCGCCAGCGATTCCATTGTGACGCCAGCGGCCTCCAGCATCGCGCGCCGTGCTTTACTCTTGGAAGCCAGAATTAACATCGGCTCGGGCAAGACATCAGTCATCCGCCAAGCTCTTTTGCTCCGTGTGCCGCTCGTTATAAAAATTGATGATGGCGGCGGCAGATTCCTCAATGGAGCGCCGCGTCACGTCGATCGTTGACCAGCCATTATCCGCAAACATGCGACGCGCATATTGAATTTCGGCTTTGACCTTTTCTTCATCGACATAGTCGGTTTCCGGCGCCTGATTGAGCGACAATAGTCGGTTACGCCGCACCTGCACCAACCGGCTTGCCCCAGCAATCAAACCCACGACCAGTGGGTTTTTCAACCGATAAAGCGCGTCAGGTGGCGGAGATTCGGGAACAATTGGGATATTAGCTGTTTTATAGCCGCGATTGGCCAAATATATTGACGTCGGCGTTTTCGACGTTCGCGAAACCCCTGCCAAAACAATATCCGCTTCTTCCCAATTTTCCCATCCAATGCCATCATCATGGGCAATGGTGAACTGGATCGCCTCTACCCGTTCAAAATAAGCGGCATCCAATATATGCTGGCGGCCCGGCCGCGCCTTGGCTTCTTGCCCCAACATATTCGATAGCGCGTCGGTAACAGTATCCAGCGCCGGAACAACTGGCAGTCCCAAATGGCGGCATTCGCGTTCCAGCCGCGCCCGGATATCACTGTTGACCAATGTGAAAATCACCAGGCCGGGATTATCCGCTACCTCTACCAATATCCGATTGAGATGAGTCTCAGAGCGCACCATCGGCCAGAAATGCTTTATAATTTCGACACCATCAAATTGCGCCAGCGCAGCTTTTGCGATATTCTCCAGCGTCTCGCCAGTGGAGTCCGACAACATATGAAGATGCAAACGATTCATGCCAGCAACCCTGTGATTTCATTGTGGATAAAGCAAGGGATGAATGCGGGATATTTGGCATCTTGTTTTTGATCCCCATCATCCCAAATTCTATCCACAGCTGGCCAAGTTTTGAAACTTTCATCCACAGATTGTGGATAGCGGGGATGAAATTGGGGAATCGGTAAATTTTTCGTTAACAGCCATCTGTCAATCTGTTTGTAATCGCGGTAGACCCCTTTTACCTCTCCTATCCACGCTCTATCATCATCAACAAGATTCTATAAATATACTATATTATTATATTGGGTGACCCTTATCTTATGCCTGACGCAACCAACTCCCAGAAAATTTTGCTCGAAACCCTGCATGGCAGAAAAACGTCTCAAACACCGGTCTGGCTTATGCGCCAAGCCGGCCGTTATCTACCGGAATATCGGGAGTTACGCGCGCAAAAAGGCGGGTTTCTGGAGCTTTGCTATGATGCAGAGGCAGCCGCCGAAGTTACGGTGCAACCGATTAAGCGTTTCGGTTTTGACGGCGCGATATTATTTTCCGATATTTTAATCGTGCCACATGCCATGGGTCAGAAACTGTGGTTTGAGGCAGGAGAAGGACCCCGGCTGGCACCGAGGCTAGTCGATGCAGCTTTGTCGTCTCTAGAGGCTGCTCCTGAGCATTTTGAGGCTATTTATAATACGGTGAGAGCTGTTGCTGCGCAGCTCGACGATAAAACCACCTTCATGGGCTTTGCCGGCAGCCCTTGGACTATCGCCACCTATATGACTCATGGGCAAGGCAGCAAGGATCAGGCTGTGACCCGGCGCTATGCCTATAAAGATGAAGCGGCTTTTTCAGAATTGATCCATGCGATCATCGAAAATACCGTGACTTATTTGCTCGGTCAGATTGATGCCGGGGTGGATGCGATACAATTATTCGACAGCTGGGCAGGGACGCTATCTCCTGCACAATTTGAAAAATGGGTGATTGCGCCCAATGCGGAAATTATCGCGCGGATAAAGGCCGTTCACCCCGATCTGCCGATTATCGGTTTCCCCAAAGGCGCGGGCGCCAAATTGATTGCTTATGCCCAAGAAACCGGTGCTGATGCCATTGGCCTGGATGAGACAGTCGATCCGGTCTGGGCACAAAAAAACTTGCCAGCGGACTTGCCACTGCAAGGGAATCTTGATCCGTTGGCTTTGATTGCGGGCGGGGACGCGCTGGAAAAATCGGTGCGCCATATCCTGCAAGTCTTTGAAGATCGGCCGCATATTTTCAATCTGGGTCATGGAATTTTACCGGACACGCCCATTGAACATGTTGAAAAGCTGCTTACACTCGTACGGCAATGAATGAAATAATATCCATGCTCTATCTCTGGTTAAAATCGGCGCATATCATCTTTGTCATCTTCTGGATGGCGGGTCTGTTCATGATGCCGCGCTTCTTTGTCTATCATCAGGAATCGGCTGTCGGGTCGGAAGAAGATGGCAAATGGATTGAGCGCGAGGCCAAGTTGCGCAAAATCATCCTCAACCCGTCGCTGATCATTGTCTGGGTATTGGGATTGGTACTCGCTTATAATATCGGCGCGTTTAGCCAAGGCTGGTTTCATGCCAAGCTATTGGTCGTGCTGTTACTGTCCGGCTATCATGGCTGGATGATGGGCTACGCCAAAAAACTGGCACGCGGCGAACGGACGATGACAGATAAGAAATTGCGACTACTTAACGAAGTGCCGGGTATCACCGCGGCGGTGATTGTCATATTGGTGATTGTGAAGCCGTTTTAAGTTTCTTCATCGGATTCAAGCGCCCGAATATTTCTCCATTTCGCAAAGAAATAGCAGATAGAACCAATGCTGGCATTGAAAAATCCAAAAATTAGTGGATCCATAGCGTCGGAGATCGCACCTGCTATACCACCGAATTCTATACCGCCAACAAAACCAACTATTGTTAGGATTCCGGAGATTGAATATAGAAAAATGGAAAACCCGAATAGAATAGAAAAAATCGATATGTATTTGAGAGTATAAAGAGAAAAAGCATATCTTTCCCGCTGTCTTTGAATCTCTTTTCTTTTTGAAGCTATATGAAAAAAGAAAATGACAATCATCACAATCAACAAAAACGATTGACCGCCCCACGTTATGTAATCTGACAGAGACAGGGGAACATACTGAGAAGAAAAGCCAAATTTAGGTTCTGGTGCAACAGACAACAGTTTTACTCCTCGCAAACCATAGTCAATCTACATTTGACATGGTCGCCCAGCAAGCGTAATTGAACGCCAAAGCCCGTCCGGGCGATCTTTCATGTGAAAATTTGACGGCGCACACGCTGCACACATGCAAAAACAAACATAACTTCCCAATTTATCTGGATAAACCTCCATGCATTTAAAAGAATTAAAAGAAAAATCGCCAGCTGGTCTCGTCTCAATGGCGGAAGAACTGGGCGTTGAAAGCGCATCAACCCTGCGCAAACAGGATCTGATGTTCGCGATTCTGAAAGAACTTGCGGATCAGGACGAACTGATCATGGGTCTCGGCACGATTGAAGTGCTGCCCGACGGATTTGGCTTTTTGCGTTCGCCCGAAGCCAATTATCTCGCCGGTCCTGACGATATTTATGTCTCTCCGAACCAGGTCCGTAAATTCGGCCTGCGTACCGGTGATACGGTCGAAGGTGAAATTCGCGCGCCGAAAGATGGCGAGCGTTATTTTGCGCTGACAAAGCTTACCGCGATCAACTTTGACGAGCCCGATGCGGTCCGCCACCGGGTGAATTTTGATAACCTGACCCCGCTTTATCCGGACTCGAAGCTGACACTCGATAGTCTCGACCCAACGGTCAAAGACAAATCCGCTCGCGTCATCGATATTATTTCGCCGCAAGGTAAAGGCCAGCGCGCCTTGATCGTGGCACCGCCGCGGACCGGTAAAACCGTGCTGCTGCAAAATATTGCCAAAGCAATTACCGACAACCATCCGGAAGTCTATCTGCTCGTTCTGTTGATTGACGAACGGCCAGAAGAGGTGACCGATATGCAGCGGTCGGTGAAGGGCGAAGTGATCAGTTCAACCTTTGATGAACCCGCGACACGCCACGTGCAAGTTGCTGAAATGGTTATTGAAAAAGCCAAGCGTCTGGTTGAGCATAAGCATGATGTTGTCATCTTGCTCGACTCTATCACGCGTCTTGGTCGTGCCTATAACACAGTCGTTCCAAGCTCTGGTAAGGTGCTGACCGGCGGTGTGGATGCCAATGCCTTGCAACGTCCAAAGCGTTTCTTCGGTGCCGCGCGTAACATTGAGGAAGGTGGTTCGCTCTCCATTATCGCGACCGCCTTGATTGATACTGGTAGCCGGATGGACGAGGTTATCTTTGAAGAATTTAAAGGCACGGGTAACTCGGAAATCGTACTGGATCGTAAGGTTGCCGATAAACGTATCTTCCCAGCACTCGATGTTGGAAAATCCGGTACACGGAAAGAAGAATTGCTGGTCGACGACGATAAACTCAAGAAAATGTGGGTGCTGCGCCGTATCCTCATGCAAATGGGTACGATCGACGCGATGGAATTCCTGCTCGACAAGATGAAGGACAGCAAAGCGAACGACGATTTCTTCGACAGCATGAACCAGTAGAATTCAGCCGCCACTATCATGATTATTGAGCAGGCATTGCTGCAGGTTAAACCGGGCCAGTCAGACGAATTTGTTGCGGCCATGCAAAAGGCGCGGCCGCTTATCGCGGCCCAGCCCGGCTTTCAGTCCATAGACGTTTGTCCCTCCGTAGATTGTCCAGACCAGTATCTGTTGGTTGTTGTCTGGGACTCGGTCGAATCCCATCGCGACGGTTTTCGCAAATCACCGGAATATGAAAAATGGCGCCGCTTGCTTCATGACTTTTATGACCCTATGCCTAGCGTAACCTATTTTGGAAATTCGATTTTTTCATGATTGACCTTCTTTCTATTTTATCCGCAGCAGCACCGGCTGGGCTTGGTAGCCTTTCAGAAATGTGGGCGGCCATCGTCCATGATTTTTCCAATATCGGAACGCCTGAAGCCTTATCCGCTTTCGGGCAAGTCATACTGATTGATCTGGTATTTGCTGCTGATAACGCCATTGTTGTGGGCGCGCTTGCTGGCGGATTGCCGGCGGATCAGCGCCGCAAAGTGATCCTGATTGGCATTGGCGCCGCTTTGGTGCTGCGTATAATCTTTGCATTGATAGTGGTGCAATTGTTGCAGATTGTTGGACTGGTTCTTGCTGGCGGCTTGTTGCTGCTGTGGGTGGCTTGGAATTTCTATCGAGAAATCTTCCACGAAGGGGAGTCTTCTGGTTCGCCTGAGATAGAAGGCGATGAACATAGCGGCGTAAAGTCGACAAAAACCTTCTGGGGTGCTGTTTGGGCCGTTACCGCGGCCGACGTCTCGATGAGCCTCGACAATGTCTTAGGCGTCGCTGGGGCTGCGCGCGAGCATCCCGGCATATTAATTGTCGGATTGCTCTTGTCAGTGGCTCTTATGGGTCTGGCGGCCAATGTGATCGCCAAATATATCGAACGCTATAAGTGGATCGCTTATCTCGGTCTCGCGGTCATCGTCTATGTCGCCGGTAAGATGATTTATACCGGCTGGGTAGGGGACGCGCAGACAATTGGTCTGATGACGCTTTTTTGATATTAAGGCCAAGCCTATGATGTTGGTGATAACCGGTGGCCCGGGTGCTGGAAAAACGACATTAATTGAAGCTTTGGCTCACCATGACTTTTGTACAATTGCAGAATCAGGACGCGCAATTTTGCAGTCCGTTGGTGGAATGAAATTGCGCGCGCGTGATCCCTCTGCCTATGCCATGGCTATGTTGAAACGCGACCAAGAAAATTTTGATCGGGCCCAAAAGACTAGCAATAAATACGTATTCGATCGCGGTTTTCCGGATATCGCAGGCTATTTGAACCTGATGAGCATAAGTATTCCGCAACAATTGAGTCAAATTTGTAAGAAAAAGCAATATTCTGGGCCAATATTTGCCGCACCACCTTGGCTAAAAATTTTTGAAAATGATACGGAGCGAACGCAGGATTTTGACACGGCTCGCACAACATATGATGCTGTGACTAATGCTTGGATAAGCTATGGTTATGAGCTCATCAGTTTGCCACTTACAACCGTCGAAAAACGAGTGGATTTCATTTTCAATAAATTGAACTAACCCTTCATTGTCTCCAGCATCTTACCCATTTCATCCCAGACTTTGTTGATCGCCTTTAACGGCCGAACCATGACTTTAAAGTCTTGAATCAGACCATCATCATTCCACGCGATGATATCGACACCGTTGACCTTTATGTCATCCAGTTCGAGCTCAAATTCCAGCATCGCCATATTGGCCTGATCATCGACAATCTCACGCACATAGCGAAAGCTGTCATTGCCCAGGACATTATCGGCCGCCAGCAAATAGGCCATGACAATGGGTTTGCCCGCTTGTGGCGTATGCACGACAGGGGAGTGGAAAACGGCATCATCCGCGAGTTGCGCGCTCAACGCTGCTTCGCTTTTGTCGGCCATGCGGGCGTGCCAGGCTTTTAGATTGTCCCGTGCGGTCATGCTAAATGCTCCTTGAAAAATGTTTCTGTACGGCTGTCGGCCAATGTAGCGGCTGCTTCATCCCGGCGCGCGCCAAATTCGGCGGCGAAACCATGATCAAGACCATCATAATCGTGCAGCGTCACCTTGGGATGATCATCCAGCCCTTTATGCATGGCGGCTTGCGCGTCCGCGGGCACAAAACCGTCGGCTGTCGGGATATGCAGCATGACGTCATGGGCAATTGCGTTTTTCTCGTTCAGTAAGCCGTCAATACCCACGCCATAATAGCCTACGGAGGCATTAATATCGGTGCGCGCTGCTGTCATAAAGGCCAATCGCCCGCCCAGACAATAGCCGACACAGCCCACCTTTCCGCCATTTACACCCTCTCGAGCAAAATGAATGGCCGCTTCAATATCTCTGATACCCTGATCCTGATCAAATTTTCCCATCAGGTCGAGCGCGACTTGAAATTGCTCCTGCACATCGGCGTCTAGATCGGTGCCCTTATTGATCCGCCAGAACAGATCCGGTGCAATGGCGAGATATCCTGCCTTGGCCCAATGATCACATTTGGCCTTGATGCCCGGATTTACGCCAAAAATTTCCTGAATGACGATGATGGCGGCTTTGGCTTCGCCATCGGGGGCAGCTACATAACAGGGAAACTCGGAATCTCCGCTCAGCGTCTTAATCGGTTTCATTTCACCCATTTTCTCAGCTCCTTTGCATCATGACTTGATTAATGGTGCACATTATCCCCATATCCTGTTGAGGCAAGGTGGAACATCATCTGTTGCGGTGAGGGGGGAACTTCGCTTCAACGATATTTATAAGAGGAAGCCAATATGAAAGTAACCGTAGAGTTGGATTGTACACCCGAAGAAGCGCGCCGGATGATGGGGCTGCCGGATGTGGCAAAACTCAATGAAACCTACGTGAAAGAATTGTCTAAATTCCTCCAAGGCGCGAGCTCTGTCGAGCAGTTGCAGAATTTCACCAAGATTATTGCGCCTATGGGTGAGGCTGGCATTAAAATGTTCTCGTCCTTCATTGGTGGGGCCATGGGTGGCGGTGGTTCAAAATCATCTTCCACCAAGAAAAAAGACTAGATATCAGATAGATAGATCATGGCCGCCGATACAATCTTCGCATTGTCGAGTGGGCAACCGCCGGCGGCCATTGCTATTGTTCGGATTAGCGGACCCAAAGCATCCGATGCTTTGAAAGCGCTCAGCGGGTCTGTTCCGGAGGAGCGGCGCGCCCGTCTGGCGAAACTTAATGACCCTGTGAGTGGCGATTTGCTCGATACCGCGCTGGTCCTGTGGTTTCCCGGACCCAATAGCGCGAGCGGAGAAGATCTCGCTGAAATCCACTGTCATGGTGGCCGCGCGGTGGTGCGCATATTGGAAAAGGCTCTTGAAAATATGGACGGCTTACGTCCAGCAGAGCCTGGCGAGTTTACGCGCCGGGCGTTCACTCATGGCCGGATGGATTTAGCCGAAGCAGAAGGACTATCCGACTTGCTGTTCGCGGAGACAGAGTTGCAACGTCGTTCTGCCGTACAAGCCGCGGGCGGCGCATTATCGCGCAAAGTCGAAGACTGGCAAAGCGCGATTTTGCGCTTGTCGGCGATGGTGGAAGCGGAACTCGATTTTTCCGATGAAGATGATGTTACGCCGGCGCAATTGTCCGTTGTGCATTCGGCGGCAGCGGAGCTTGCCAAGGAAATGAAAAATATGCTCGACCGGCCGCGCGCGGAAAAATTGCGCGAAGGGGTTCGCGTTGTACTGGGCGGTCCTCCCAATAGCGGCAAGTCGACTTTGCTCAATGCGCTGGTTGAACGAGAGGCTGCCATCGTGTCATCCATTGCCGGAACGACGCGGGACGTGATTGAAGTGCCCATTGCGATAAAGGGCATACCATTTTTGTTTATCGACACGGCTGGTGTTCGCGATGAAGGCGCTGAAGAAATAGAGCGCATAGGGATTGACCGGGCGCGTCAGCAATTTGATCTGGCGGATTTGATATTGTGGCTCGGCCGAGAGGGGGAGGGTCCACACAATGCGAACATGGTCGAAATTGCATCGCGTCAAGATCATCCAGACTATCTGCCAAAATCTTCCGATACGTTGTCCGTGTCTCCGATAACCGGGGACGGTATGGACGCGCTTGTTACCTTGCTCGTGGATCGCGCAAAAAAAATTGTGCCGCGAGGCGACGAGATTAGCGTCAACAAACGCCAAGCCCATCATCTAAACGACGCGCAACAAAATCTAGACGCCATATCTGGCCTGCAGGACTATCTGATTATCGCAGAGCAATTGCGGCTGGCACGCAGCGCGCTGGACGCATTGACGGGCAGGGCGAGCACGGAAGATATGCTCGACAGCTTATTTGGAAAATTCTGCATCGGAAAATGAAACTGTTCCACGTGGAACATGATATGCCGCGCGAACCGGCTTGCGAGATCATTTTGACCTGAAACCCAGCTTCCGCTATGGGCGCAGCATGAACTGTGATTTTGATCTCATTGTCGTCGGCGGCGGACATGCTGGCTGTGAAGCGGCGGCCGTTGCTGCGCGCATGGGCGTGCGGACGGCCTTGGTCAGTTTCACCAAGGATAGCATTGGTGCCATGTCATGCAATCCGGCCATTGGTGGCTTGGGTAAAGGACATCTCGTGCGCGAAGTTGATGCGTTTGACGGCCTGATCGGGCGGGCTGCAGACGCCGCCGCTATTCATTATCGCATGCTGAACCTTTCCAAAGGCGCGGCCGTGCAAGGTCCCCGCGTTCAGGCCGATCGCAAGCTTTATAAAGCGGCCATCCATCGGATGTTGGACGCGCAAGACAATCTATCCATAGTTGAAGGCGAAGTCGCCTCACTAATCTTTGATGGGCAGACGGTGAGCGGGATTAACTTTGCCGACGAGCGTCAGGTCACGGCATCGGCCGTCATTTTGGCGACCGGCACTTTCTTGAACGGGAAGCTCTTTCGCGGCGAAGAAACTTTTGCCGGTGGCCGGACAGGGGAGGCCAGCGCTGTGTCTCTGGGCCAACAGATTCGCGATGCGGATCTGCCCATTGCGCGTCTGAAAACCGGAACGCCGCCACGGATTGATGGGCGAACGATTGATTGGGCATCGCTTCCAGAGCAACCGTCGGATGATGACGGCTGGACCATGTCGCCCATGTCATCGCGGCGAGACGTGCCGCAGACATTTTGCTCGGTCAGCCGGACCAGCGCCGCAACCCATGACATCATCCGCGATAATCTTGACCGATCCCCCTTGTTCAGCGGCGCGATCGATGCACAAGGACCGCGCTATTGCCCATCGATCGAGGATAAGATCCATCGCTTTGCCGATCGCGATTCCCATCAAGTTTTCCTGGAACCGGAGGGGCTCGACACCAATTTGGTTTATCCCAACGGCATCAGCACATCTTTGCCCGTTGATGTGCAGGAGGCTTTTGTTCGAACCATGGACGGACTGTCCAAGGCGGAAATTATCGTCCCCGGCTATGCGGTGGAATATGACCATATTGATCCCCGTGCCTTGGATCGCTCCTTAAAGGTTCGCGATCTGGACGGGCTTTATTGTGCGGGTCAGATCAATGGCACCACCGGATATGAAGAAGCGGCGGCCCAGGGCCTCGTTGCCGGAATCGGTGCGGCTTGTGCGATTCAGGGGAAAGATGCGCCGCAGCTTGACCGTGGTACCAGCTATATGGCGGTGATGATTGATGATCTTGTGCTGCAAGGGGTCACCGAACCTTATCGCATGCTGACGGCGCGCGCGGAATATCGTCTGCGGTTGCGAGCGGATAATGCGACAACGCGCTTGAGTCCTGTTGCAGAAGCCATTGGCTGTCTGGGGTCAGAAAGGCTCACTTGGTTTACAGAGCGTCAGACCCAGCGCATGGCTATCATGCAAGAGCTGGAGACTGTCTACAGCTGTGAAGCGATTGCGGATCAGGGGATTGAAGTGCGGCGTGATGGAACCAAACAGTCTTTGTTCGACTGGCTGCGCTTCCCCAATATCTCGATCCATGCCTTAAGCGGCTTGGGCGTATCGGTTGCAGATACCCATAAGGGTTTGTTGGCAGAGGTTGAGGAAGACGCGCGCTACGCGCCTTATCTGCAGCGTCAGGAATCGGAGCTCAGAGATTTGCGGGCCAATGAACAGATACGTCTGGGCGATGATCTCGACTATGCTGCAATAGCCGGACTTTCGAACGAAATGGTCGAACGCCTGAAAGGGGCAAGGCCTGAAACGCTTGCCGCTGCGTCGCGTGTTCGGGGTATTACACCAGCGGCCCTTGCGGCTATTTTGGTGCACGCGCGGCGGCGCGAAGCCAAGACCCTGGCGGCATGATCAGGCTATGACGGAACAAGAGGCGCAGGATTGGTTGCGCAAGAATTTTGATGTTCCACGTGAAACATGGGAAAAGCTGGAAGCCTTTCTCGCTTTGCTGGCGGAAGAAATGCTGCTCCAGAATCTCATTTCCAAATCAAGCGCAGACCATGTCTGGGACCGCCATGTTGTCGATAGCGCGCAGTTGCTAATGCATGCGCCAAAGGGCGAGAGCGACAAGATCTGGATGGACCTTGGCACGGGTGCTGGCTTTCCCGGGATCATTATTGCCATATTGAGCGACTATAAAGTGCAGATGGTGGAATCCCGTTCGCGCCGGAGCGTTTTCCTCGAAACGGTCGTGCAGAAGCTGGGATTGACCGAAAAGGCCTTGGTTTTTGGCGCGCGTTTAGAGAATGTCGAAAGCCACCCTGTGGACGTTATTAGTGCGAGAGCTTTTGCGCCGTTAGCGAAATTACTGTCACTTTCACACCGGTTTTCCACAGAAAATACGGTTTGGCTCTTACCTAAAGGCAAAAATGCGGTAAGGGAGTTAAAAGGCCTATCGCCCAAACGGCAGAAAATGTTCCACGTGGAACATAGTTTGACCGACCCGGAAGCGGGGATATTGGTTGGGATAGGCTGAAAAGCATTATTTTATCTTAGCTTAGCGAAGGGTTCTGCGTAAAATGGTCCGGATAGCGATAGCAAATCAAAAAGGCGGCGTTGGTAAAACGACCACAGCCATTAATATGGCCACCGCTCTTGCTGCGAGTGGTTGGAAAGTCTTGCTGATCGACCTTGATCCGCAGGGCAATGCATCGACGGGGCTCGGCCTTAACCAGGCAGAGCGTACACATAGCAGCTATGATCTGCTGATTTCCGACATTCCTTTGGCTGAATGTGCCATCCAAACGCGCGTGCCTGGCCTTGATATTGTCCCTGCGGTTGTTGATCTGTCAGGCGCGGAAATTGAACTGGTCGAGTTTGAAGAGCGGACACATCGTCTCAAAAAAGCTCTGGACGCCGGCGATGATGGCCGGTGGGACATCTGCCTGATCGATTGTCCGCCATCGTTGGGCTTGTTGACGCTTAATGCCATGGTCGCGGTCGAATCGCTGCTGGTGCCGCTGCAATGCGAATTTTTTGCATTGGAAGGGCTGAGCCAGTTGCTGCAGACTGTGGAGCGGATAAGAGCGCGTTTTAATCGCGCCTTGTCGGTCATGGGTGTTGTGCTGACCATGTATGATCGCCGCAACAAGCTGACCGAACAGGTTTCCGACGATGTTCGTGCCTGTCTCGGAAATGTTGTATTTGATACAGTAATCCCCAGAAATGTAAGGCTTTCAGAAGCTCCCAGCCACGGCTTGCCGGCTTTGATCTACGATCACCGCTGTAGCGGATCGGAGGCCTATATCAATTTGGCCCGGGAATTGATTACGCGTCTGCCAGAACGGAAGGTGGCTGCGTGATGGCTAAAGAAGAGGAAGTGCCATTGCCGAAAAAGGCTGCGATTAAGAAAGCCACTGGACTGGGCAGGGGGTTGAACTCTCTTTTTGGTGAGATTCAACGCGAAGAACCATTGATTCAAGCGCCAGAAGCACCGATGGATGAAGATAGTCCAGAGGCCCGTACTGACGGTCTGCGATCTATCGCAATATCCGATATCCGTCCCAATCCAGATCAGCCGCGTCAGACGTTTGATAATGAAGCGCTGGACGAACTAGCCGATAGCATGAAGCTACGTGGAGTGATTCAACCGATCGTGGTGCGGCCTCATGGCAAAAATTTCCAGATTGTTGCCGGTGAACGGCGTTGGCGCGCCGCCCAACGCGCACGACTCCATCGCATTCCTGCAATTGTTCGCAGCCTTAATGACGCGGAAACGCTGGAAATTGCGATAGTTGAAAATGTGCAGCGCCGCGATCTCAACGCTGTTGAAGAAGCCGAAGCTTATGTGAAGCTGAAAGATGATTTTGGCCATAGTCAGGCGAAACTGGCAGAATTAGTCGGTAAATCCCGCAGCCATATCGCGAATCTCATGCGATTGTTGGATTTACCGGAAGCCGTTCGCAATTTGGTGGGCGAAGACAAGCTGACCATGGGTCATGCGCGGGCGCTCATCAATGCTCCTGATGCGGTGGAACTGTCCAAGCAGGTGGTGAAACAGGGGCTTTCGGTGCGGGACACAGAAAAGCTTGTGCGCAAAGCCTTGGGCGGATCGCGGCGCAAAAACAAATTGCCTTCAGCTGGGGTTAGTGAAAATGATGCAGATATACGCGCTGTTGAAAGTCATTTGGGTGATCTGCTTGGTTTGAAAGTCACGATCCAGTCCAACGGACAGACCGGTGCCGGATCGATGACTATAGACTATAGCAATCTCGATCAGTTGGACCTTATTTGTCAGCGGTTAACGGGCGAACATATTTAGATTTAATCCCTTTTTTACACGGATTTCACGGCATATGGCCGATTCTCAATTCTAAAATTTTGTAACATAACCCTATATAATCATTATATTACAATCAGTTATCTGGTTTACAATTTTTTAACCATGGCTGGCAGCAAAGCCTTATCCTTTTTCCCCGATAAGCAATCTCGAATGTTGGCGTAGAGCGACGTTTGGCCAGTGGGTTTGGCCTGACGCACCGTAGGCGCCCTTTCGTATAGTAGTAAAATATAGGGACCAGAAAATATGTCTAAATTTATCAAAGCCGCTGTGGCTTCTTCCGTACTTGCCGCTTCTGTAATGGGTGCAAATGCCGCTCATGCCGCAACTGCAACTGCAGACGCACGTGCAAACATCCTGGAAGAACTGACCGTTACTAAAGATGCCGGCACGGATCTTGATTTCGGTACGATCATCACAACCGGCACAGCTGAAACCGTAGTTGTTGGCAACGACGGCACACGCGCTGCTTGTACGAACGTTGTTTGTACCGGTGCATCTGATGCCGCTGACTTTAGCGTTACCGGTTCAGCTTCTGAAGCTGTTACATTGACCGTTCCTACGTCCGTTACATTGAACGGCCCAAGCGGCGCGATCATGAATGCCAACTTGACCAACACCGCGCTGACCGCGTTGGATGGTTCTGGTAATGGCGGTTTCTCTGTAGGTGGCGCGCTTGACGTTGCAGCCAACCAGACCGATGGCGCCTATCTTGGTACCTTCACGGTAACTGTCGAATATCCTTGAATTATTTAACTAGCCTATTCGTAGGATAGTTATGTTCAATAGGTGAGAAGCCCGCCCGCGACATATGTTGCGGGCGGGTTCTTGCTGTTTGGCCTGCGGATTTCAGCGATTGGCGCTGCGCCGCCGATAAATAGGTAGCGTGGTTAGCGCTTTGGTAACCCTCTTTTGCCATAGTCAAGGCGTGGGGATATGTGCGGGAGACCGCCTGTCCGGATGACCAGTATTAAAACCGGAGAATAAGATGGCGACCAGGAGTCTGAAACGACTGAACAATATATGTGTTGGCTTGGGGATGATGGCAGCGGCTCTCACGCTCCCTGTACAAACCGCACAGGCAGCGGGTGATCTTCTTGTCGCGCCGACCCGGATCATTCTTGATGGTCAGCGCGGAACTGAGGTTATCCTCAACAATATTGGTTCGGAAACAGCCACTTACCGAATCTCCCTGGAACTGCGTCGGATGACGGCTGAAGGCAAACTGACTGCTGTCAGCCCCGAAGAAGTCAATGAGTTGGAGCAGGCAGCAAAGGATATGATCCGCTATGCGCCGCGTCGTGTCACTCTGCCACCCAACCAACCACAGGCTATCCGTCTTGGCGTCAGAGCGCCGAAAAATCTGGCGGACGGAGAATATCGCGTCCATCTTCTATTCCGCGCTGTTCCCAAAGTCACATCGGTTACCGCTGCGCCATCTGAGCAGGCCGGAGGCTTTTCTGTCGCACTCACTCCTATATATGGTGTAACCATTCCGGTTATTATTCGCCATGGAAAATTGACCGCCACAGCCGCTATTGCCAACGCTCGTATTGAGCAAGGGGACGAAGGCCAAGCTTTCGCCTTTGATCTCAGCCGTACAGGCGACCGTTCCACCTATGGTGAGATTCGGGTCGTGAAACAGGGGGTGGATGAGCCGCTGCTGCTGGTGCGCGGCATTGCCGTCTATCCCGAAATAGCCAGCAGAACAGTATCATTACCGATTCCTGCCGACGTCGCTGCGCAGCTTAAAGGACCGCTCTCGATTCAATATTATGAACCTCGCAATGTTGGTGGTGGATTGATAGCCAAAACCGATTTGGTTCTTAGATAATAATCTATATCAATGACTTGGACTGACGCCACGCCGTTAAGCAGTCTAAATTCATGATGATGAAAAAACAACGCACCATATTCCGCCAACGGCTAAAATCGCTGGCATTAGCCGCGGGGATCACCATGATCTCTGCGGTTTCGCCGTTTATGGTGCCGGCTGCCCAGGCGCAAGACGCCAGGGCCGAGGGCGGTTGGACTGCCAGTGATGATGATGCGCTGCTTTTTGACCTGCGCTCGGGCAAATATCGTCTGGGTGATGGCATTAGGGGCTATCAAACCGATCACGGCATTTGCGTGGACTTTGCCGATATGATCATTGCGTTGGATTTACCAATTAGGTTGGATAAAAAGTCGCGCCGCGCAACTGGCTGGGTGTTCGCGGAACGTGAAACACTCACCGTCGAACGCGATAGTGATATAGTACAAAAGGTGAACAATCGGAAAAAACTGGCATCTGGAGAGATTTACGACACGCCGGAAGGCTGGTGCGTGGATTCTAAAACGCTGTCCGATTGGCTTGATATTGATTTAAAGCCCGATCTGTCCAATGCGCTTTTGGTGATCGAAACAGAACGCAAATTGCCGTTTCAAAAGGCATTGGAACGCAAGGAGCGGGCAGCAAAAATTCGGCCACGGCGGAATTTCGACCTCTCCAGCCTGCCGCAATCAACCGAGCCCTATAAATTCTGGCGGACGCCGTCGGTAGATGCGGTCGTTTCTGCTGGCGGATTGCGCGATAAGCGGTCGGGCCAGGAATTTGATGTGCGTTATGAACTTTTTGCCTCTGGCGAGGTCGGAAAGGCTTCCTTTGATGCGCGGCTATCCTCTGATGACAAGGGCGTGCCTGAAAGTCTGCGGTTACGAGCCTATCGTACGGACCCCAAAGGGGAGCTTCTGGGGCCGTTGAAAGCAACCCATGCGGCCATTGGCGACGTTTCTACCTTTGCAACGTCGCTTGTGTCCCAGAGCACCGCAGGGCGGGGTGCTATCATTACCAACCGGCCGGTTGACCGTCCGGACAATTTCGACCGGACCAGCTTTCGTGGCGAATTGCCAGCGGGCTGGGACGCAGAACTGTATCGCAACGGCCAATTGCTGGCTTTTGCCGAAAATCGGTCTGATGGCCGCTATGAATTTCTCGATGTGCCGCTGCTTTACGGGCAAAACCGTTTTGAAGTGGTGCTCTATGGCCCTCAAGGCCAAATACGCCGTGACAATAAATCGGTGCCGGTTGGCGTTGATTCCATTCCGCCACGGAAAACTTACTATTGGGCCGGTGGGCAGGAGGCCGGCAAAGACCTGATCAGCTTTAACAGGCGTGAAAATCTGCGACAGGCAGGTTGGCGTGGCGGATTTGGTGTCGAGCGAGGGCTCAACGCGAAAACATCGGTTGCCGCCTCGCTGTTCAGCCTCCAGATCGACGGGATACGACATAATTATGTTGAAGGATCGGTCCGCCGTGCGGTTGGACCGGCTTTAGTGGAGCTGGCGGCTTCGTCAGACCTCGATAATGGCGCGGCTTTTCGGGGCCAGTTGCTCGGCGAACTGGGCGATACGTTGATCACAGCCGAGACCATCTGGGCGAGGGGCGGCTTCCGGTCAGACCGTATTGAACAAAACGTGAACAGCAGGCATCGCCTGTCATTGGACCATGGTTTCAAGCTCGGCAGCAAGATTGTGCCCTTCCATATCGATGCGCAATATGAAACGCGCACCGATGGCCGATCCTCACTGGACCTGACCGGTCGAACGTCACTAAATTTGCGGCGTTTCTCGTTAACGGGCGAGTTAAACTGGGAAAAACAATTTATCGATGGTGGCGGGTCGGTCGACCGAATCGAAGCGCGACTGCTCGCCAACGGGCGGGTGGCCGGTGTGCGTTTGCGCGGAGAAGCGACTTATCGCCTTGCGCCGGAGAAACGTTTCGAAAGGGTTAATTTTACCGGCGAATGGCGTGCCGGAGATCGTGCGGATTGGCGCGCGGAACTTGGTTATGATGTGGGGATTGACCGGGGCCGCGCAGCGATTGGAATCATCCGCCGTTTTGATAAATTCTCGCTGACGGCTAGCGCTGAAGCCGCGACCGATGGTTCTGTCGCTGCGGGATTAAACCTCGCCTTCAGTCTTGGTCCCGATCCGCGCAATGGAAAATTGCGATTCTCGAGCAATAAGCTTGCAAATAGTGGCCAAGCGCTGGCGATTGTTTATCGGGATAATAATCGCGATGGCAAACGGCAAGCGAATGAAGAGCTGGTTGAAAATGTTGAATTGACAGCCGGACAGTCAACCGCGCTCAGCCCGACAGATGCGAACGGGCGGTCGATTATCGACAATCTTGAACCTTTCCGTCCGGTACTGATTGGTATTGATAGCAGCAGCTTACCCGATCCCTATGTGCAACCCGCATTGCCTGGTGTGGTGATAACGCCGCGACCGGGCATTGCCGCCACGGTCGAACTGCCGCTGGTCAGTGCAGGCGAAGTGGAGGGCACGTTGATGCGCGAAGGCGGCGCGCCGCTGGCCGGTGTTGGTCTGGAATTGCTGGATGTCGAGGGGCGTGTGACGCATCAGACACAAAGCGAATTTGATGGCTTCTTCTTGTTTGAAGGCGTGCCTTATGGTGGCTATCTGTTGCGAATTCAAACCTTGTCAGCGCAGGCCATTGGCGTCACGCCGCTGCTTAATATTCGCGCGGTCGTGGATGATGACAATCAAATTGCCAAGCTTGGCGCAGTGGTGGCCGCATCCGATAGGGTGATGGCGAGCGTTGCCGATGTGCCCACCGGGGCGCCGACGGGATCTCCCGATCCTTGAAGATAGAGGCCGCCTGATCCTTTCTTGTGTGGCTTCGCGGTTCTGCTAAGCTTTCGGGCTGTTATACAGCCCCTATGGAATCAGGATCATAATATGCAAGTCAGTGCCAACGGTATCAATATTGAAGTGGAAGATCATGGCGCGGTCAGCGATCCGGCGATTCTGCTGATTATGGGATATGGGACGCAGCTTATTGCCTGGCCTATGGATTTTGTGAATGGACTGGTTGAATCAGGATTTCGGGTCGTCACTTTTGACAATCGGGATGTCGGGCTTTCCTATAAATGTGACGGCGTGTCGGCCCCCGGACCGATCCGGCAACTGTTTACAAAACGATTTTTCCCGAGCCAAAATCTAGCACCCTATAATCTCAGTGATATGGCCAGAGACGCCATTGGCGTATTGGATGCGCTGGACATTGAAAAAGCGCATATCGTCGGAGCCTCCATGGGCGGGATGATCGGGCAATTGGTCGCTGCTGATCACGCGGATCGTGTGTTGTCCTTAACTCCAATCATGTCTTCCACTAACGCGCCCGGTCTGCCCGGCGCCGACCCTCTGGTTCGCAAGGGGTTGATCCAATCGGCGCGCGCCAAGGCCACGACGGTCGAAGAAGCATTGATCGCCGGCATGGCGTTTTCATCGATTATTGCCTCGGAAGAAGGACGGGCAAGGGAAGAAGAGCGTAAAGCGATGATGAAAATGGCGCTGGAACGCAGTTTCTATCCCGCCGGTCGCCAGAGGCAAATGGCCGCGATCATTGAAACCGGCAATTTGCGGCCCAAAGCCAAGGCCATTGCCGTCCCGACGATGGTCATTCATGGAACAGCCGACCCGCTGATTCCCCATCCGTGCGGGGAAGATATTGCCGCAAATGTGAACAACGCGCGCCTGGAGCTGGTCGATGGCATGGGTCATGACTTGCCACCGAGCAAATTACCGGTGATGGTAGAGATGATCGCGCAGCATTGCCGCGCGGCTTAAGTCCTATTTTCTACTATTATCTGTCGTTTAACTGTCTCGCGGCAGGCAATATTCTACGATATGATCCGTCATCATTATCTGAGTAGGGGGCAGCGCCATACTGTCTCCATCTTCTTGAAAAAATTGTATATTTTCGGTTTTTCTTTGGCTTGCAATCGTCAGCGACTGGGCGCGATAAAGATGTGCGAAAGATAGGTTTTGCGGGTCTTTCGCGCGTGCGACCGACAATATGAAGCGGATAAAATGCCAGCGACTGGCGCTCGATAAGGCGATCAGGTGAAAATAGTTTTCGCCCAGACCGGCTTCTGGCGTCAGCGTCCATGGCCCAGCAAAATAACGACCCTTGGCAATATAAAAAGCCTCGCACGAGAGGCTTTTTTGTAACCCGTCGGCGGTGGCGACATCCAGTAAAAATTGCTGCCTTGGCCAACGCAAAAACAATTTGGCAAAGGACCAGGCATAGGCGGTGCGGCCGATTTTCTTTTTGAGCGGCGGCGAATGTCTGGCGACGGCAACACCATCGGGACCAGCACTCAGGCAAGCGGCAAACGGGCCATGGTTGCTGGCCGCAATCGGCTCTTTCAATCGCGCGGTTGCTCCTGCAAGATATCCGCGCATCACTTCGCTGGCAAATTGCTCCGGTTCGGTTGCATAGCCCAATTCTCGGGCGACCAGATTGACCGTGCCGGCCGGGAAAATGCAAAGCGGGGTTTTTGAGCCGCTTTTCTGCATCGCCGCGATAACCAACCGCAAGGTGCCGTCGCCGCCCGATATGCAGATCAAATCGCTGTGCTTGGCAAGGCGCATGGTGCCATTTATTTCCGTCGTTCCCATGATTATTTTTGCGCCGCACGCTTCAAAGGCCTGCGCGAGCAGGCCTAGGCGCCGTTCGTCATGGGTACCCGATGCCGGATTGTGGATCAGTTGAACAAGCATTGGTCCGACATGGCGATATATTGCTGCCTAGGTCAATGGCGAAGAGTGATTACTATTGTCCCCCAAGCATATTCCATCTTATTGGAGATCCATGAGCAAAAAAATCACAATTATTGGCGGCGGTTATGCGGGAACGATGCTGGCGAGGGAGTTGGATTCCCATGCCGATATCAGCCTGATCGAGCCGCGTGAAAAATGGGTCCATAATGTCGCGATGATACGGGCGCTGGCGCGGCCGGAACTGCTTGATGATATTATCATGCCCTATGACGGCTTGCTGAAAAAGGGCCGGGTCGTGCGCGGCAGGGTGGCTAAGGTGGATGGCACCACCGCGATATTGGAAGATGGAACGAAAATTGCCGGGGACATGGTCATTATCGCCACGGGATCCAGCTATGCAGGGCCATTTAAAATGCAGGGGGATGATAGCGCGGCCTTTGTGACCAAGGCCAAACGCGTGATGGTGCAGATTGGCAAGGCGAATAATATTGCCATTGTCGGCGCTGGCGCTGTCGGTAGCGAGCTTGCCGGTGAACTGGCTTTTGCACGGCCGGAAAAGCGGATCACGCTCATTTCTGCAGCCGACACATTATTCCCGGATTACTCCGCGAAGCTTGGCCGGAACATGCTGCGACAATTGGGTGAATTGGGCGTGAAGCTGCGTTTGGGCGAGCGGATCAAAAAATTGAAACGAACCGACGAACCGTTTGTGCCACTGAAGAATAAGATTAAGCTGTCGGATGGGTTTCCGATTGATGCCGATTTGGTGATCCCGGTCATTGGCGCAAAACCCGAGACTGGTTTGTTGCAGACGATGGCCGGCGTTATATTTGATGATCACGGCCGGGCTAGTGTTGATAAGTGGCTAAGGCCGGGGGATAATCCCGATTTGTTCGTCATTGGCGACATTGCGGGCACCGGTGACACGATGACAATTGTCGGACTGACCCGTCAGGTAAGCTGGCTGAAGAAAGCTATCAAGGCGCATTTGCGCGGCAAGGCCATGACAGAGGTCAAGCCCTATAAGCCATGGCCTAAGCCACTGATATTACTGCCTTTGGGACCCGATAAGGGCGCAAGTGCTTTGCCCTTTGGTGTGACCGGGCCGCTATTAACGTCGGCGATCAAGGGCAAAAAACTGTTCATCCCCCGCTATCACCGGGAGTTTAACTGGACGCCCTAAGCGGCGACCGGTTCGATCATTTTAAGCGCGATATCCTTGGCGTCCTTATAGCCCGGTTTGCCATTTGCAGCCCGCGGGACATCGTCCACCACCAAAAACGTGCGCGGCGTTTTATAGTCCGCCAGCTTGCCACGAACATGATCATGTAAGGCATCTTCATCCAACGTGTGGCCATCCGCCACGGACAGCACGGCAGTCACTTTTTCACCGAAACGGTCATCAGGGACACCGACCACAAGACAGTCATAGACACTGTCATGGGTTTTGAGCGCTTCCTCAACTTCTTCCGGGAAAATCTTTTCGCCACCGCTATTAATGCAAACCGAACCACGGCCGAGCAGGGTCACGGTGCCATCGGCTTCCACCAGCGCGAAGTCGCCAGGGATTGAATAGCGCACGCCGTTAAATGTCTTGAACGTCGCCGCGCTTTTTTCCTCATCCTTATAATAGCCGAGCGGGACCATTCCGCCGTTGCAGATCATACCCATTTCGCCAGATCCGGGTTTTACTTCGCGACCATCTTCGGTCAGGATTTTCGTGGTTTCGGCCATTTCAAAGCTGGCGGTTTTGTCGATGGCGGCATTTTCGCGCGTGGTTACCGAGGCGCCCATGCTGCCTTCTGTAGAGCCCATGCTGTCGACGATCATCATTTCGCTATGTTCTAGCAAGCCTTGTTTGACTTCGGCAGACCACATTACGCCGGATGATCCCATCATCTGGATCGAGGACAGGTCATAGGGCTTACCCGCTGCTTTGGCTTCCTCCAGTGCCGCGAGCATCGGCTTGGCAAATACATCGCCGACTATGGTAATGTCGGTCGCTTTTTCATCATCCGCCAGCTTCCAAAGAGCATGCGGGTCGAAATGCCTATTGTTGAACAGCACAACACAGCCGCCCAGAGAATGTGGAATCATGGCACCAATCCACATGCCGGTGCCGTGCATGATGGGGCAAGCGGGGATTGATCGGTTAGCTGCGCCGGCCGCGTGCAGGGCTTGGGCTAACGGCCCGAAGCCGTCGGCGCCTTCCGGTAGTGTCATTTCCCGCATTTCAAAACCCTTGGTGAACAAGGCGCTGGAGAAGGTTTTGTGATCGTACATCACGCCTTTGGGCATGCCGGTCGTTCCGCCGGTGTACAGCATGTATAGGTCATCGTCGGAACGTTTGATAACCGGCATCGGATCAGCTGCTTGTAAGGCGGTTTCATAATCCACCGCGCCTTCGAGATGCTCGCCCGAGCCGTCGTCAATTTCCAGAAAGAGCTTCACTTGCTCCAATTGGTCGCGGATCGCGGCGACGCGCGGCGCAAATTGAGCGTGAAAGACCAGAGCTTCGCTGTCGCTGTTGTTAATCACATGCGTCAGTTCCGCTTCGAGATAACGGTAATTGACGTTGACCGGACAGATGCGCGTTTTGAATGCGGCAAATTGCGCTTCCATATATTCGGCGCAATTATAGGCATAAATGGAGAGTTTTGCGCCGGGTTTCAGGCCATGATCGGTGTAAACCCGTGCCAGCCGAGCGGCGCGCTGTTCATATTCTGACCAGCTATAACGCTTGTCGCCTTCGACAATTGCGGGTTTATCGGGAATCGCCTGGGCAATATTTTCCCAGATATCGGCCATTTGCCAGCTCATCGAATCTCTCTCCTTTTTCTTTTGAACATAGCCGCAAAAAGGCAATGCACAATAGATAGACTCGATAGATATGTTCACCCTGTTTTGATAGAACGCGTGCCCGGTGATGGAGGTTTTTCCGCGCCGCCGGCAAAACATTGCGCTATTGCCATCCATTTGGTCGCGTTCGGACCGGTCACTTGCAAGTCAGTATCAGCGATGTTGCGGGTCTGAGTCACGACCTGACAAAATTCCTCTGCCAGACCTTCAATCCGCTCTTCCTTGCTCTCATCGCCATAGTCCCAGACCGCGCCGGAGGGAGCGGTGAGTTTCAGATAAGGCACAGGCTGTGGCGCTTCTTCGCCATTGACCTTGAATGTCCAGCCATAGGTGTTGAGACCGATCATCACGATATTGCGTATGCGGTCGGCATTTTCGCGCTTGAGTCCCAGCACGTCATATATGGCCTGGGCATGGGACCAGTTTTCCATCAGCCGCGCGGTGATAGAGGATCGCACGCTCATCGACGGGCCGGCCCATTCGACCCGCATCGCTGGATCGGCAGCGCCAAATTCAGGGGCCATTTTCTGATAGAATTCGCGCCATGTTTTGACGAGCGGCGTGCCGGACTGATTATCAAGATAATCCGCTTCAAAAAACTGCATCGACGTCTGACCCTTCATGGCGTTGGATTTCATTCCGGCCATCGCCTCCTTGAAAAAGCCGTGAAATTTTTCGGGTTCAGTCAGGGACCAATAAGCCGCCATGTTCCAGATGTGGAGGTGGCGCAAAATCGCATTGATCGTCCAGCCTTTGAATCCGGTTTCCTGCTCCATCTGCTCATCGGAAAGGTCTTTGACGAGCGCATATATCGCTTCGCTTTCGTCGAGAAAATCCTGTGCCTGTTCCATCATTTCTCAATTCCCATTTCCTGTAATATTTCCTGCGTATGTTCGCCAAGCGCCGGGCTGGGCCCTGTGGTTGGCAGTTTCTGTCCATTGATATGCACCGGTGAAGCAACATTGTGAATGGTGCCAAGCAACGGATGGTCCTGTTCCTCAAAGGCTTCGATCGCGACAATCTGGGCATGGTCTTTTACATCGGCCAGTGTCAGGCACGGCGCGGCTGGCACATCGCCTTTGGTTAGGCCGGCGATCATTGCATCCGTATCATGGCGGGGCGGTTCACTGGAAACAATCTGCGCGAGTTCCGCCATGTGCATGCTGCGATTCTCCAGGCCCTGATATTTTTCTTCTGCCTTTAAATCTTCGCGGCCAACCATTTCGAAAACAACCTGCCAATGCGCGTCACTCATCGCCGCATAGGCAATCGCGCCGTCGGTGGTGCGCAGCGGCATCTGATAATAGTCGGCAAAGGGCGCGGCGTGGATTGCGTCATCGTCCATCAAGGTCAGATGCATGCCGCCGTCCGGCCAGAGAAAGGCGATACAGCTGGCGAGCATCGACAAGTCAATATGCTGCCCTTCACCGGTGCGCTCGCGGGCAAATAGGGCCGCGGTGATCGCTTGCGCAGCGGTATAGGCGGTCAGCTTATCGCACAGCAAGGTCTTCACATAGGCAAAGCCGTCGGGATGACCTTGGGTACCCATGAAACCGGCCATGGCCTGCATCACATGATCATAGGCGGGGCGATCAGCCATCGGACCTTCACGCCCGAAACCGGTAATCGCACAATAGATGAGCGTTGGCTTTTCTGCGCGCAGGCTTTTGCTGTCGAGGCCCAATCGCTGCATCACGCCGGGGCGATAATTATGGATGATGATATCGGCATCAAGGCACAGCTCGCGCGCCGCGGCGACGCCTTCTTTGCTTTTCAGGTCCAGCGTGATCGAGCGTTTGGCCCGATTGCAATTGTTGAACAGACCGGAAATGCTTTCCTTGCGGCTGCCAAGCCAACGCATGGGATCGCCAATGCCGGGCGGCTCGACCTTGATGACATCCGCGCCTTGCTGCGCAAACATCATCGTAGCGAGAGACGCGGTGATCATCGTTGAAAATTCAACAACCTTTATGCCGGCCAGCGGCTGCCGTGCTGTCACCTCTGTCATAATGTCCCCTAGTCCTCTAAATTGGCGGCGAGTCTTTCATAGGCGGTAATAAAATCTTCCTTGAAGCCTTGCACAACCTGCGCCGTGGACATGGGTTGGTTCATCAGGCCAACGCCTTGTCCAACCCAATAGGTGGCAAGGTCCTTTGCGCCCTGATTGTCGCCCTGACTCAATTTATCGATAGAGCGCAGCGGCGGTTCGGCCACCAAAGACTGTAACGGCATCGCCAGCGGCGTGGGGGCATCTTCCGCTTCCCAAGCATCCGTCCACGGTGAGCGTAATTGCCGCGACGGCTTACCGGTGCGCGAGCGCGCCCGGACCGTATCGCGCGACGTCGCGCCCAGCATTTTTTCTTTTACCACCGGATTGGTTTCAGCCTCTGCCGTGGTCAGCCATACCGATCCGCACCAAACGCCGCTCGCGCCCATCGCCATGGCTGCGGCCATTTGCGCGCCGGTGGCGATACCGCCCGCTGCGAGCACGGGTGTATTGTCCCCCATATCGCGCAAAGCGTTACAGACTTCGGGGATCAAAACCATCGTGGCGACATCACCTGTATGGCCGCCCGCTTCTCCGCCCACCGCGATCAGGATATCGACGCCGGCAGCAACCTGACTCATGGCATGTTCCTTGGTGCCGATCAGGGCGGCCACGGGTACGCCATGCTCCCGACCCATATCGGTCATAACCTGCGGCGGAATGCCGAGCGCGTTGGCGATCAATTTGATCGGATGGCGAAAGGCAACCTCCAGCAAGGCGCCGGCATTGCCGCCGCGCAGATTATCGGCGCCCACAGCATGTTCGCGGCGCAGATCCGTGAGGTCCCCGGGATCGACGCCATGACGCGCCATTATATCTCTGGAAAATTGCTTATGTTCCTCCGGAACCATCGCCAGCGTGCGCTCGACATCAATCTGCTCGCCCTTGCCCTCGACCTTGTTCGGGACAATGATATCAAGGCCATAAGGCTTGCCATCGACATGGGCGTCAATCCAGCTCAGCTCTTCTTCCAATGTTTCAGGCGTACAGTTGACGCCGCCAAAAACTCCCATGCCGCCTGCTTTGGACACGGCCGCCACCACATCGCGGCAGTGGCTGAAGGCGACTAACGGAAATTCAATGCCTAGCATGTCGCAAATCGGATTTTTCATTCTAGACCTTTCATGCCGTTAGCCCAGAGCCTGTCGAAGGGCGTTGCAAGATCGATAAACGTGGTTCGACAGGCTCACCACTAACGGTAATAATATTAGGTTTCTTGGACGTCGTCTTCATCAGCGGCAATTTCCATAATCAAATCATCGGCAGCAATTTGCTTGCCCGCGCTCGCGGCAACCATTTCTACCGTTCCATCAATCTCCGCCAAAATTTCATGCTGCATTTTCATGGCCTCCAGCACCGCCAGCTTATCGCCTCTTGCCACGACCGCGCCTTGTTCGACGAGTATCTCAAGTAATAGGCCGTGCATCGGCGCAACGACGGTACCGCCGCCGGCCATATCTTCCATCGCGCTGAGGCCGGTCAAGTCTGTTACCGACAGCGAACGATCGGGTAGCGCCAGATGCAGATGTCGGCCATGCGCATTATAGATGGTTTCGACTGTCCGTTCGTTGACCCGCAATTTTGCGGTATCCCCTGCAATAGAGAGCAACTCTATTTGTGCCTCCTGACCTGTGCCTTCCACATGATAATGGCCGGGCTGGCTGACATGAACATGGATAGCCCCATCTGTTTCAGTGGCTTCTCCCAATTTCGCATATTGAGTCACGGTCGTCAGGTCGGCTGTACTCGACCAGTCCAGCATTTCCGGATTGACGTTGAGCGCTAAATTATGGGCAGCCTGTTGGCGTAGCTTATGTTGCAGCACGGCGGCAATGGCAAAAGAGTCAAAACTATGTGCGCCCAGATCAACGCCATCCTCACCATAATTTTCGGCGATAAATGCCGTGGTCGCCTGACCCGCGATAAAATCATCTTTGCCCAGCGCATCAATCAGGAAGTCGCGATTGGTTTTCGGACCGAACAGCGCGGTTTCGTTCAATGCTTTGACCATTTGTCGCCGCGCATCTTCGCGGGTCGCCCCATGGGTGATGATCTTCGCGACCATGCTGTCGTAAAAGGGGGAGACTTCGCCACCCGTTGCAATGCCACTGTCGACACGGGCAATGGCCGAGGGATGCCACAAGTCGATATGACCCGTGCTCGGCAGGAAATCATCCGCTGGATCTTCGGCATAGAGCCGCACTTCCATGGCATGGCCGGTGAGGGTGACGTCCTCTTGCACTATGCCAAGCGGTTCGCCTTGCGCGACTTTGAGTTGGAGCGCGACGAGATCGAGGCCAGTAATCTCTTCCGTGACGGGATGTTCGACCTGCAACCGGGTGTTCATTTCCAGAAAATAGAAATTGCCGGATTGATCGAGCAGAAATTCGACTGTTCCTGCGCCGCGATAATCGACCGCGCGGGCCGCCTCCACCGCAGCAGCTCCCATTTCAGCGCGCAAATCTTCGGTCATGACCGGGCAGGGCGCTTCTTCGATCACCTTTTGATGGCGGCGCTGGACAGAACAATCGCGTTCGCCAAGATGGATGGTGTTGCCATGGGCATCGGCAAAAACCTGAATCTCGACATGGCGCGGTTTGATAATCGCTTTTTCAAGGATGAGCTCGCCGTTTCCGAAAGCGTTTTCCGCTTCCGAGCGCGCGAGTTTAATCGCATTGGATACTTCGTTTTGATCATGGACCAGCCGCATGCCACGGCCACCACCGCCGGCTGCGGCCTTGACCATAAGCGGCACACCGATTTTAGCGGCCTCCGCGATTAAGGTTTTGTCTGATTGATCGTTATCCTGGTAACCGGGGACGCAAGGGACGCCGGCCTCGATCATCGCGCGTTTGGAGCGCGCTTTGTCGCCCATCACATCAATGGCTTTTTCTGGTGGTCCGACAAAGATGATATTGGCATCGGCACAGGCTTGCGAGAAAGCAGCATTTTCAGACAGAAAGCCATAGCCGGGATGCACGGCATCCGCGCCGCTATCCTTGGCCGCCTGTATGATCGTATCGATTAAAAGATAGGATTCATTCACCGGCGAAGGGCCGATATGGACCGTGTCATCGGCTTGCTGCACATGGGGTGCATTCGCATCGGCGTCGGAATAGACTGCGACGGTTCTTATGCCCTGCGCCTTGGCCGTGCGCATGATACGGCAGGCAATCTCGCCGCGATTGGCAACAAGGAGTGTGGATATCTGTGTCATCTCTGGTTCCTTATTCCGGCTTCACGACCCAATTGGGTTTGCGCTTTTCAAAGAAGGATGCGACCCCTTCTTTGGCTTCGTCACTGACCATGCGGTCGGCAAAATTTTCGGCAGCCCGGCGGATCACTTCTTCGCGCGGCTGACCGGCAATCTGGCCGAGCAGTTCCTTTGTCGCCGCCACGGCGCCGGGCGCTGCGCCGAGTACCTGTTTGCGCAGCTGCATCTCTATGGCTTCCAATCCCGGGACATCGTCCGCAATGAAATCGGCAAAGCCCAATTCATGAGCCTGCGTGCCATCAAAGCGCGCAGCGGTTAGCATAAGGCGGCGGCCAGTGGCATAGCCGAGCTTTTGAATCACAAAGGGCGAGATTTGCGCCGGGGTCACACCGATAGCGGTTTCCGTCATCGCAAAACGCGCACCAGATTCGCAGATCACGACATCGGCGCAGCAAGATAGACCAAAGCCGCCAGCCATAGCCGCGCCTTCGATCAACACAATCACCACTTGCGGCGCGGTGTTGACCAGGTCGAATATTTCGGCCGCACTCATCGACATTTTTACAGTCGCCTCGCGGTCGCCGCTCGCTTGAAAATTCTCTTTGAAATTCTTGAGGTCAGCGCCGGCACAAAACACGCCACCGCGCCCGCGCAAAGTTATACCGCGAACGGCGCGATCGTCACGAACCGCTTTTAAAACAGAGGCTAGCTCTGCCACCAAGGCGTCGCTTAAGGCATTGCGATTATCCGGCTGATTGAGCCAAATGGTCAGCCAGCCTTGCTGTATTTCCAGTTCCAGCGTTTCGGTTTTGGGAAGATCGGTCATATGCGCGCCACTCCAAATGCATTGGGATGGAGCGTCCGGTTCTGCGCCTCGAAAATTGTTTCCAGAGCAAAGCCCAAAACCTTGCGGGTATCGCGCGGGTCGATCACACCATTGTCGAGCACGCGACCCGAGGTGAAGAAGGCGCTTTCCTGTGCCTCAAAAATATCCCTGATCCGCTGGTTCTGTTTGGCAATGGCTTCTTCATCCGGTTCCACACCTTTGCGCTGCGCTTGCACCTTTGCGACATGGCTCATCGTGTTGGCTGCTGAAGCACCTGCCATCACACCGGTTTTGGCGTTGGGCCAGCTAAACAGAAAATCCGGTTCAAAGGCGACGCCGCTCATGCCGTAATTGCCCGCGCCAAAACTCGCACCGATATAGAGCGACAATTTTGGCACGCGCACATTGGACACCGCCTGGATCATTTTGCTGCCCAGTTTGATCATGCCCTTATGCTCGGACTCTTTGCCGACAATATAGCCGGTTGTGTTGTTCAGGAAAATGATAGGCAGTTCGGACTGATCACATAGCTGGAAAAAATGGGTCGCCTTGGCGGCTGCTTCAGGGTCGAAGGGGCCGTTATTGCCGATCAAGCCGACGGCGTGGCCCATGATGCTGGCCTGCATGCAGACCGTGCCGGGGCCATAGCGGCTTTTAAATTCCTCAAAGTCGGACCCATCAACAATGCGCGCCGCGACTTCCCGGACATCATAGGGGATGGTGTAATCGGTCGGTACAATGCCCGCGATTTCATCAATATCGTAAATCGGTTCGGCATAGTCATTTTGTCGGATCGGCGCGGTATTCTTGTTCCAGTCAATCCGTCCCATCGTGTCGCGGGCAATGGCAATACCATGGGCATCATCATCGGCAAGATATTCGACCGACCCGGTTGTGCTGGCGTGCATTTCGGTACCGCCCAGTTCGCGATCATCGGCCACCTCGCCCGTGGCGGCATGAACAAGGGCCGCGCCCCCTAAAGCTGCCATACCGTTATCGCGCACGCCAATGACATAGTCCGACATGCCGGGCATATAGGCGCCACCAGCGGTGGAGGGGCCGTGCAGCACGACCATGGTCGGTATGCCTGCGGCGCTGAGCCAAGCGAGATTTCGGAACAGCATCCCGCCGTGGGCCCAAAGCTCAACCTTATATTCCATCAGGTTTGCGCCGGCGCTTTCGACCAGATGGATGAACGGCAGCTTCAGATCCTGCGCCATTTTCTGCGCGCCTTTGCTGGCATCCCAGCCGCCAGCCGTTGCCGCACCGGCTCTGATGCCGCTGTCATCGACCCAGATCATGCAGCGCACGCCTTTGACAAAGCCGATACCAAGGATCACGCTGCCGCCAGGAATACTGGTGTCCGGATTGCTATCCTCCAGCAGATAATTGGCCATATTATACAGCCGCAAAAACGGCATGCCGGGGTCGAGCAGCCGTGTCAGCCGTTCGTGCGGGGTCAGCTGGCCGCGTTTTTCAAAAGTCGGGCGGCGTTTTTCCGATGCTTCAACAGTCCGCTTCTCTAGACTGCGCAGATGGTCGATCAGCGTCAGCATATCCTTGCGGTTCTGGGCAAAGCTGTCGGAGCTGGTGGATATTTTTGATTTAAACTGGGGCATGGTCAAAGCGCCTCTGCAAGAGATTGCGGTATGGAAATGGGAGCGGCGAGCAGGATCTGGGCATAGCTTTTACCCTGCGGATCATTGCGCATGGATGCAACCCCGCCGCCGCCCAAGATGTCGTGGAGCAGAATGTTGATCGCGCCGGTGCCAGGCATATAATAGCGCGCGACGCTCGCCGCATCATCGGGTTGTGCCAGGAAATGGGCAAAGCGTTCACGCACTTTGCTTTCGCTGAGCGCCGCCCAGATATAGGGCGCAAACTTCTTATTGCGGGGCAAGATGCCGATATTGGATTTGTCGCCTTTGTCGCCGGATCGGCCCCAAGCAAGTTGAATCAACGGTACATCCACCATCGGTTCATCCGAGCCGGGAAGGCTGGGCGTGTCGGGGCGCTGGATCGATGCCGCGTCAAAAGCTATTCCAGTCGCTTCTGAAAATTCCCGGGCTTTATCATCGACGGTGACGGAAACCGAAACGTCGGATTTTGGCACCAGTAACGAAAACAGCCGCACCACCGGTGTCGGCTTGGGTCGCCCGCCGGCAAAAAGTGCCAGTCCCGGCGGGGTGGCCAGTCCCATGCCGGTCGCTTCCTTGAGCATCATCATCGTCGCTTTCGGATCACGATGTTTGACGCCAATTTTCAGAACGACCTCGCGCGAACCGGAGCCCTCTGCAAACGCTCCATAATGGCTATCATCGCCCAATGTTTCGAGGAGCACATCATCAAAATCGCCGGCATTGGAGGCGCGCAATTTTGCCCGCGCGCGTTTCAAGGCGTTGGCGGCGAAGCTCTCGGCTTTCTTCTTGGCATCCAACCCAATGAAGAAAAACGGTGCGACCAGTTTCCAACCATCGGAATAAGTGGCGCAGGTCTTATATGTATCGGGGGCTGCATGACCGATGGCGCCAGTAACTGAGACGCGGTCCTCGCCGACCTGTTCCAGTGCCACGCCGCTAAAATCACAGATAACGTCTGGCAGCATATAGGCTTGCGGGTCGCCAATTTCATACAGCATCTGTTCGCCGATCGTGCCAATATTGACAATCCCGCCCGTGCCTTCGGGCTTGGTGGCGATGAAACTGCCGTCGGCAGCAATTTCTGCAATGGGATAGCCAGCATTGTCCATGCTGTCCGCGATGCTTTCCCAGTCGGTGAAATTGCCGCCAGTCGCTTGCGGCCCGCATTCCAATATATGACCGGCAAGGCTGGCGCCGGACAAGCGATCCCAATCCTCTGCGCACCATCCAAATTCATGGATACAAGCCCCCAATGTGACCGCGCTATCGACGCAGCGGCCGGTAATCACAATATCCGCGCCCCGGTCGAGCGCAGCAGCAATCGGGAACGCGCCGAGATAGGCATTGATGCTGGCAATATTTTCCGGATCGGGGAATTGCTCACCTGAAAACATTTCACGGCGGTCAGCCAATTCGGTCGCCCGGGATGTCAGATCATCGCCGGTGATGACAGCAACCTTAAGGTCGAGTCCCGCTTCGGCAATGACAGCGCGTACGGCCTTTGCGCAAGCGGCAGGATTGGTTCCGCCGGCATTGGAGATCAGCTTGATGCCCTGTTTCGCGATTGCCTCTATATGCGGTTTGATCACCGCGGAGACGAAATCGGTCGCATAGCCCAGATCCGGATTTTTTGCCCGCGCGCGGGCCATGATCGACATGGTGATTTCGGCAAGATAATCAAAAACAATATAGTCGAGTGGCGGTTGATCTATTCCGGCTTTCAGCAATTGCGGCACCGCCATGTCTGACTCGCCCCAGAAACCGCTGGCTCCGCCAATCCGAATGATCTTGTCATTTGACACATCGACTCTCCTATGGTTATTTGAATAGCATTCGGCATTTTCGAGTCAAGTTCAATAAGGATTAGATTGTGGCGACCAAAGCGGTCAATCTGGAAACCCAGCGCGCGAAGCTAGAGCGCAAGGAACGGGCGATCCTGGACGCGGCCCGTGCTGTCTTTGTGGAGCATGGCTTTGATGGCGCGCGTGTGTCGGAAATTGCCCGTCATGCCAGTATCGGTGAGGGCACGATTTACAGCTATTATGAATCGAAGGCCGAACTGATGCTCGCGGTGCTGCAGCAATTTTGGGATGGCCTGACTCTGGAAGCCGAAGCGGTCATGGCGTCAACCAACGTCGAAGGGTTTTTCGAAAGATTACAAGCGCTTGCGCAATATCATCTGAACACGGTGATTGAGAATGGGGATTTTATAAACCTGACTTTTGCCCTGCGGCGCAACAATAGTGAGGTCAGCGTGTCGCGGGATCATCTGCGCCATTATGTTGCGGTATTTGACCAGCTGTTTCGGCGCGGTCAGGATCGCGGTGAACTGCGGCAGGATGCCATTCTCTGGCAGGCACGTGATGTGTTTTACGGCACACTGGAATATAGCGCCCGGTCGATTGAGATGACCATGGACGGGGAGCGCCATTTGCGGCAGCAAAAACCGGTTGTTGATCAGATGGTTTCGCTATTTCAAGCGCATTATGGTGCGCAGCATGAAACAACCACGATTGACGAATCGGATTTGACTCGCTTGTCATCGCAGCTGGATAGCCTCTCGGAAAAATTCGATAATCTCGATAAACGGCTGTCCCGATAGGCAAAAAAAGAGCCCCCGAAGGAGCTCTTTCTCTTTAGATTTTAAAGCCAGCTTAGGCTGCTTTGTAAAAGCTCTCGCCAGCGTCCGCTTTTTCACGGAAGCTCATCGGCGGTTTGAACCGCTCGCCATATTTCTGGGCCATATTGTCGGCTGTGCGGACAAAATTGTCGACGCCGATCGTATCGATATGGCTCATCGGGCCGCCGGTCCATGGCGCAAAGCCCCAACCGAAGATGGCACCGAGATCAGCAGATTGCGGATCAGACACAACGCCTTCGTGGAAACATTGGGCTGTCGCGATCAGCTGGATGTACATTAACCGCTGTTTGACTTCCTCAACATCAGGCTGTTCCTCTGCGAGCGGGAAATGCTCGCTTAGGCCAGGCCATAATTTCTTCGAGCCATCATCGCTATATTCGTAGAAACCACCACCAAAGCGACGTCCGCGACGGTCAATCTTTTTGACCATCAATTCCATCAGGTCCTCTGTCCCGCTGGAAACATAGGCGTCGCCCATTTCTTCCTTGGTTGACGTCATGATGTCATATCCCAATTGCAGGGTGGTCTCATCGACAATGGCGAGCGGGCCAATAGGCATGCCCATGGCGACAGCCGCATTTTCGATCAAGGCAGGATTGACGCCTTCGGCAACCATCAGCATCGCTTCATTGGCATAAGGCGGGAACACGCGGTTGGTGTAGAAACCGCGGACATCCTTGACCACAATCGGCGTTTTGCGGATCTTGCTATTATAATCGAGCGCAACAGCCAATGCCTTGTCGCCGGTTTCGTCGCCGGGAATAATTTCCAAGAGCGGCATTTTCTCAACCGGTGAGAAAAAGTGCATGCCGATAAACTGATCGGGACGTTCGCTGTTTTTCGCCAAACCGGTAATCGGAAGCGTTGAGGTGTTCGATGCGAAAACGATATCCTTGCCGATGACCGCTTCGGTTTTCTTGATCACATCGGCTTTGACGTCGGGACGTTCAAATACCGCTTCGATGATCAGGTCGACATTTTTCAAATCCTCATAATTGTCGGTCGGGGTGATCCGCGCCATGAAAGCATCGGCTTTCTCTTGGCTCATTTTGCCGCGCTTCACGCCTTTGTCGACAATCTTCTGGCTATAATCGATCGCCTTCTGCGCTTCTTCCATATTGCGGTCGAGGACGATGACATTCATGCCGCCTTTGGCTGTCACATGCGTGATACCCGAACCCATCAGGCCGGCACCCAGCACGCCAACGGTTTTAATGTCGCTCGCTGGAACACCTTCTGGACGTGCAGCGCCTTTGTCGGCAGCTTGTTTGTTGATGAAGAGTGTGCGGATCATATTTTTGGATTGTGGACCGCTCAGCAGCTTAGTGAAATATTTTGATTCGACGCGCAGCGCCGTGTCCATCGGCAACATTGAGCCTTCATAGAGGCAAGACAGGATCGCCTTGACCGCTTCATAATTGCCCTTGGATTGTTTCAGCGCGATGGCTGACGAACCCATATAGAGCGGCACAGCGCGTGGATCCATGGAGCCAGCACCTCCAGGGAATTTAAAGCCTTTCTTATCCCATGGTGCGGCTGTTTTCGGATTGGCTTTAACCCATGCTTTGGCTTTTTCGATGGTTGTTCCGGCCGGAACAACTTCATTGACAAGACCTTGTGCCAGCGCCCCTTTTGGGTTGGTTGGCTGTCCGGTCATCACCATCATACCACCAGCCTGCAATCCGGTTAGCCGAGGAATTCTTTGCGTTCCGCCCCCGCCAGGAAGCAAACCAACCTGTACTTCCGGACAACCGAGTTGGATTTTTGGACTGTCCGCGCAAACGCGATAGTGGCACGCCAGCGCCAGTTCCAGGCCGCCACCGAGCGCCAGTCCTTCCAATGCACAGGCGACCGGTTTTGCATGTGCTTTGCCTTTGATCAAATCTTTGGCACTATGCCCGCCTGTTTCCATCCGGCGCAAAGTTGCGTTGAGGCCCCAGGCCATATCGAATGCTTCTTTCATGGTCTGCGCTTCTGACGAACCCAGCATGTTCAAGTCGGCGCCGGCTAGAAAACCCGATTTCTTGCCAGATGCGATGACAGCACCTTTAATGTCATCATTGCTGTTCAATTCGTCGACGAATTTCGGGAATTCCGCCATCAACGCGTCATCCCAGACGTTCATCGGTTTGCCGGGAACGTCGATGGTGACAAGGGCAATGCCGTCGCTGTCAATGTCGACGGTGAGAGTTTCGTAAGTCATGAATTTTGTCCTGCTAAATATGGGATTGGGGTGATTGGAGGCTTATACAGCGCTCTAGTTCACCCGCTCAATGATGGTGGCGATACCCATGCCGCCGCCGATGCACAGCGTCGACAATGCGGTCTGCTTGTTGGAGCGTTCCAGCTCGTCCAGCACCGTACCAAGGATCATCGCACCAGTGGCACCCAACGGATGGCCCATGGCAATCGCGCCGCCATTGACGTTCATGTCGCTATGATCAACATCCATGGCTTCCATGAAACGCAAGACAACTGCTGCAAAAGCTTCGTTGAGCTCCCAAACATCAATGTCCGATTTGTCCATACCTGCGCGCTCAAGCGCTTTCTTTGCGGCAAATTCCGGGCCGGTCAGCATGATCGTTGGTTCGCTACCAATAGCGGCCATGGACACGATGCGAGCGCGTGGTTTCAAGCCATATTTTTCGCCAGCCAATTCATTGCCCAGCAATACCGCAGCAGAACCATCAACAATACCCGAGCTGTTACCGGCGTGGTGAACGTGGTTCATTTTCTCAACATCGGGGTGCTTCAGGATTGCGACATCGTTGAACCCCGGCATTTGCTCGCCCATGCCTTGAAAGGCAGGGTTGAGGGCGCCGAGAGATTGCATATCGGTTTCAGGCCGCATCAGTTCATCATGGTCTAGCAAAACTTCGCCAATCACATCGCGGATCGGCAAGATGGATTTGGCAAATCGCTTTTCATCCCATGCCTTGGCTGCGCGTTTTTGGCTTTCGACAGCATAAGCGTCGACATCATCGCGGCTATAACCATATTTGGTGGCGATCAGATCGGCGGAAATGCCCTGTGGAATGAAATATTCCTGAAAGACCAAAGTTGGATCGGCCATGCCGCCCATGCCGTCGCTGCCCATAGGAACGCGAGACATGGATTCGATCCCGCCGCCAACAGCCAGATCGGTTTCGCCGGCTTTTACCTTTGCGGCCGCGATGTTGACCGCTTCCAGGCCAGAACCACAGAAACGGTTCACCTGAATGGCAGAGGTTGTTTCCGAGTAGCCAGCTTTCAAAACCGCTGAACGACTGATGACTGCGCCTTGCTCTCCAACCGGGGATACGCAACCAAAGGCGACGTCTTCCACTTCATGGCCCTCAAGACCATTGCGGTCATTGACCGAGCCCAGCACCTGAGCGGCTAGATCGAGAGCGGTGACTTCATGCAGGCTGCCGTCGCTGCGGCCTTTGCCACGCGGGCTGCGCACAGCGTCATAAATATAAGCTTCGGTCATGCGATATTCCTTATTGTGATTGAGTCTGAACTGTTAAGTGCATAGTTAATGTTGCGCTGCAGCACAGTCAAGCAGTTTACGTAAACGTAAATCAATATCGATTTTCGACTCGCCTCCTGCCGGACGCTGGCTACCTATAGCCTATTCGAGAATGCTTTGATATTTCTGGCTGAAGACATCGCGGCCGACAATATAGCGCATAATCTCGCTGCTACCGGCGTAGATCCGGCTCATCCGGGCGTCGGTAAAGATGCGGCTAATCTCATATTCCTTCATATAGCCCGCGCCGCCATGCAGCTGCAGCCCGAGATCGGCCATTTCCCACTCGATTTCGCTGCCCAGCATCTTGCCCTTCGCGGCGATATTGGCGTTGAGGCCGCCTTGATTATGCACCTCGACACAATGATCCACATAAACCTGCAGCATATCAATTTTGGAATCCATTTCGGCCATCTTGAACTGCGTGTTCTGCATGTCGGACAGCTTTTTGCCAAACACATCGCGCTCCATCACAAATTCGCGCGTCACATCAAAGGCGCGGCGCGCAGAGGCAGCATAGCCGACCATCGCAATCAGCCGTTCCTCCGCTAGCCCTTCCATGAGATGGATAAAGCCTTTACCCGGCGTGCCCAGCTGGTTCTCTTTGGGAATTTTGACATTGTTGAAGAAAAGCTCGGCCGTATCTTGCGCGTGCAGGCCAATTTTTTCCAAATTCTGTCCGCGCTCAAAGCCTTCCATACCCCGCTCGACGATCAACAATACCATCGCATGCTTGTCATCCACGCCCGCAATTTTTGCAGCGACAATCACAACATCTGCGTTAATCCCGTTGGAGATATAAGTTTTGGAGCCGTTGAGCTGCCAATGATCGCCCATATCGGTGGCTGTGGATTTCATGCCCGAAAGGTCGCTGCCTGCACCCGGTTCGGTCATGGCCACGGCAAGGATCGTCTCCCCGCTCACACATTTGGGCAGGAAGCGTTCGCGCTGCTCTTCATTGCCGATATTCTTGAAATAGGGGCCAACCAGACGGCTGTGCAGCGTATTGTACCATTCCGCGCAACCTGCCCGGGTGGTTTCCTCAATAATAATCTGCTCATAGCGGAAATCATTGTCGCCCATGCCGCCATATTTTTCATCCGGCCAGATCATCAGGAAGCCCTGATCGCCCGCTTTCTTGAAAATCTCGCGGTCGACAATGCCGGCTTCGCGAAATTCATCCATGCGCGGCGCCACGTCATCTGCGAGAAAGCGACGATAAGCGTCGCGGAACATATGCTGTTCTTCGGTAAATTTACGCATGGGAGAAATCCTTCAATATTTGGCAGTTCGGCGGCATTTTTGCTTTACGGGGCGATAACGAATCGACTTTAACTGGTCAATTAAAACATCTTGTGCGCCAAAGCCGCAACCCGTATTTTTGTCATGCGCCTCGATCATTGTTGGTCGTTGCAATTATTTGAAAAGGCTTGTTAAGAGTGGCCATGGCGAAAAATGACGATAAACCCTTTATATTGGGCCTTGGCGGAACGACCAACCCGCATAGCTCGACGGAACAGGCCTTGGCGATTGCGCTGAAAACAGCATCGGATACCGGCGCGGAAACGGAACTTTTCGGTTCCGCCAAGCTTTGCGCCTTGCCGCATTATCGTTCTGACCCTGGAGGTTTAAATGAGACAGGAAAATTATTGGTCGAAGCGGTTCGGCGTGCCGACGGCATTATATTGGCGAGCCCCGGCTATCATGGCACTATCTCTGGCCTGGTCAAAAATGCAGTCGATTATATTGAAGAAACATCGGGCGACACGCGCGTCTACCTCGATGGTTTGCCAGTCGGATTGATCGTTACGGCTTATGGATGGCAAGCGACGGGCTCGACCTTGGCGGCGATGCGCTCGATCGTTCACGCGCTGCGCGGTTGGCCAACCCCGCTAGGCGTCGGCATTAATGCCTCGGGCGGTATTTTTAAAAATGGTGTTTGCGCAGATGAAGGGGTGAACGAACAATTGCACCTGGTTGCGCAGCAGGTCATGCAGGGTTCCCATCGTCGGTAGCTTTTGGTTCAGCAGCTATTCCGGCGGCAGATTACCGTAAAATTCACGATACCAACTGACAAAGCGCTTCAACCCCTCCTCCAGCATGACTTTTGGTTCATAACCAGTCAGCGCATGGAGTTTGGAGACATCGGCATAGGTAGCCGTGACATCGCCGGGTTGCATCGGGCGCATGATTTTTTCTGCCTCCATGCCCAATGCTTGTTCCAGCGCTTTGATCATTTCCATAAGGCCAACGGGGCGACTGTCTCCGATATTTAGGACGCGATGGTCACCGGACGCTGGCGGATTGTCGAGCGATCCCAATATGCCATCCACAATATCGTCGATATAAGTAAAGTCCCGGGCCATTCTGCCTTCGCCGTAAACCTCGATCGCTTCACCCGCGAGCATCTTCTTGGTAAAGCCGAAATAGGCCATATCCGGGCGACCCCAAGGTCCATAAACGGTGAAAAACCGCAAACCGGTCTGCGGAAAACCATATAGCTTTGCGTAAGACGCGCTCATCAATTCGCACGAGCGTTTTGTGGCCGCATAGAGCGATACCGGGTCAACCGCGGGCTCTTCTTCGACGAAGCCTTCACCGCCCATCGGCTTGTCGCCGTAGACAGAGCTCGAAGAGGCATAGACGAGATGTTCAAAATCTGGCGCATGACGGCTGGCTTCCAGCAGGCTTAGATGGCCTTCCAGATTGGACTTCTGATAAGCAAAGGGATTGTCGATGCTATAGCGCACTCCGGCTTGGGCGGCGAGATGGATGATGCGCTTCACGCCATTATCTTGTACCAGTTTGCCCACAGCCTCCGCGTCCGAAACATCCAGTTCCGCAAATGCAAACCCTTGCAGCGCTTGCAGATTTGCGAGGCGTGCGGCTTTTAACTTGGGGTCATAATAATCATTCAGATTGTCGATACCGATGACGCGCTCTCCGCGCTCCACAAGTTTATGAGAGACTGCATGACCGATAAAACCGGCAGCACCAGTAACCAATATGGTGTCTTTATAGTCATTTTTTACATCCATTTGGTTCATCACTTCATTCCTGTGTCATGGGATATCATCGCCGATGGCGGTAACAGCAAAATCTGAAGATTTCTAACCATCTGCTCTCGGTTCAGCCTGTTTTTCGTTCAAATTCCGAAACATAATCGTCAATATGGTGGAGTGATCGCACAATCGCATCCTCGCCGAGAAATGATCCGCGGAAACTATTCTTGGCCAAGGCTATAATATCATCTTTGTCGAGGTCTAGGGCTGTCGCCGTTGCCTGATAATTATCATTCAAATAACCCCCGAAGTAAGAGGGATCATCTGAATTCATGGTTGCGCAAAGGCCAAGATCGAGCATTTTCTTCAGCGGGTGGTCTTCCAGCCTGTCGATGACGCATAGCGATAGGTTGGACAAAGGACAGACGGTCAGCGCCATCTGATTATCGCGCAGTTTTGCAACCAATCCGTCATCCTCCAGCGACCGGTTGCCATGATCCATCCGGTCTATTTTCAGCAGATCAAGCGCTTCCCATATATATTCCGGCGGCCCTTCTTCTCCGGCATGGGCAACGGTTTTAAGGCCCAGCGCTTTCGCCTTGGCAAAGACTTTAGCAAATTTCGATGGCGGGTGACCCAGTTCCGAAGAATCAAGACCCACGCCTTCTATCCTGTCGAGATAAGCGGTGGCTTCTTCTAGCGTTGCGAAAGCGTCTTCTTCGCTGAGATGCCGAAGAAAGCACATGATCAGCTTTGATGTTATGCCGAGATTAGACTCCGCATCACCCATCGCCCGCAATATGCCATCAATGGCCGTTGAAAAGGCAATCCCGCGTTCGGTATGCCCCTGAGGATCGAAAAATATTTCTGCGTGAATGGCATGGTCAGCGTGGCTTCGCTTAAAATAGGCCATGGTCAGATCATAAAAATCCTGTTCGGTGCGCAGGACATTCATACCCTGATAATAGATATCCAGAAAATCCTGAAGATTGGAAAAAGCATAGGCTTTGCGAACCTCGTCCGCCGAGGCAAAGGGAATTTTAATCCCGTTGCGCTGGGCTAGCGCAAACATCATTTCCGGCTCGAGTGAACCTTCAATATGCAGATGCAATTCGGCTTTCGGAATCGCAGCGATAAACGCTTGGCGTTGTTCGGGGGATGTAAAGCTCATGTCTCACTCTTTGTCATGATGGGATGGGGGATATCTTCTTCACCGAAGATAATCGCTGCATCTGTTTTATGGTTGAAAATTTCTTCTTTGGTCAGACCGTCCAGCTCGTGAGGAAAGATCAACCAGTCCTCGGTTTCGTGAATGAAGTAATCGGGTCGCAAATCGGTCTTGTTCCGCGCTGGCTTGCTGTAAACGGTCGCTATGCGAACATCTTTCGGCATATTGTGGCGGCACCGATCGCTCAGTTCTGCAAGAAAGGCTTCGATACTGCGGCCACTGTCAAACACATCGTCGACGATGAGCAGATTATCATCGGGATTGAGCGTGTCGATGAGATAGCCCAGCGCGAAGACCCGGACGGACCGTTCCTGTTTATCAATACCCGAATAAGAGGAGGTTCTGATCGCGATATGATCGGTTGATACGCCATGAAATTCCAGAATTTCCTGGACGGCAATGCCAACCGGCGCGCCGCCTCGCCAGATGCCGACAATATGGGTCGGCGAAAAATCGCTATTGAGTATCTGCATGCCAAGCCGAAAGCTGTCCGACAATAAAGTGTCAGCGCTAATGTAGATTTTCTCTATCGTCATGGGGGTCACACTCTCTGGCCGCTAAAAGAAATGTCTTTATGCATAAAGTCCTAGGATATTATCGCGTTAGCATTATGCAGAAGATAGGTAGCCGCTGTTTCAAACATGTTAAACCGATATTTCCTGGAGAGCCAAAATGACATTGATCGTACACCATCTCAACAATAGCCGGTCTCAACGCATATTATGGCTGCTTGAGGAAATTGGCAGGCCCTATGAAATTCGCCACCATCAACGCGATGCGGTCACCAATCAGGCGCCACCCAGTTTGACCGCCCTGCACCATCTCGGCAAATCACCGATGATCGAAGATGACGGGCGCATGATCATCGAATCCGGCGCGATTGTGGAACATATCTGTGCGCATCATGGCGGCGACCAATTTGTGCCAGAGCGCGGAACCGACGATTATCTCCGCCATCTCGAATTGATACATTTTGCCGAAGGATCGGCAATGACCCCGATTTTGTTGAACCTCTATGTTGGTCGGCTGGAGGAAGCCGGAGCGCCATTAATGCCGCGGATCAACGAGCAGCTCACCAGCCATTTTGATTTTATGGAAAGCGAACTTTCACCTTCTGGCCACTTTATCGGTGATAGCCTGAGTGCTGCCGATTTCATGCTGAGCTTTCCCGCTGAGGTCGCTATTGCCCAAGGCCGCGCGGACACGCATCCGAAATTGGCAAAATTTGTTTCATGGTTGCAAGCGCGCCCGGCTTATCAACGGGGGTTGGAAAAAGGCGGCGTTTATAATTTCGCGCCCGCGCAAAACGGCTAAAAAGTAACAGAAAATTTGCATCGCCGGACATTGATAACGGACGATTTATCGCGCGCTATTAAAACTGCAACAAACCGGTCATGCGTTAGTCACAGACACCACATATTTTTGGAACATGCCATCCGTAGGGGACCCTCAAACGAGGGAGCCTTACACATATGTCCGTTTCAAAAAATATGCGCCGCTTTACAATCTACTCTGTGCTTTTGGCAACGGCAGCCTTGCCGGCAACGGCATCGGCCGGAACAATTGTCGGAACGGTTAGCGACCCTAGCGAGACCCGAGGGTTGCGCTCCGCTCAGGTTCGCATTGTCGAGCTGGACCGGGTCGTTACAACCGGCCGCGACGGCCGCTATCGTTTCCCGGATGTACCGGCGGGAACTTATACGCTCGAAACCCGCTATGTGGGCGCCGATACAGTGCAGACCAGCATCACGGTTTCGGAGACCGGGCTAACAGCCGCCGATATTATTCTGCAATCTGGCAGCAACAATGAAATTCTGGTTATCGGCCAGGGCGCAACTCAGGCCAGCGCCTTGTCTCGCAAGCGCGAAGCGGATGGTGTGTCATCCGTGCTGACCCGCGACGCTATCGGTCAATTTCCGGATCAGAATGTGGCAGAATCGCTGCGCCGTTTACCGGGGATAAATATTCTCAATGACCAAGGCGAAGGGCGCTTTGTTTCCGTGCGCGGTCTTGACCCCAGTCTTAACAGTTCGTCCTTAAATGGCGTTCGCATTCCTTCTCCCGAAAGTGATGTTCGCTCTGTCGCATTGGACGTTATCTCCAGCGATCTGATCGAATCCATCGAAGTGAAGAAATCGCTGACGCCGGATATGGATGGCGACACAATAGGAGCGTCGATTGAAATTAATACGGTGAGTGCTTTTGATCGCAAAAAGGACTTGCTGACAGCAAAAATCGAAGGCAGCTATAATGACTATGCGGGCAGCATAACGCCCAAAGCCAGCATCGATTTCTCAACCCGGCTGACCGATGATATCGGGATTGCCGGTGGCTTATCCTATTATAAGCGCGAGTTTGAGACCGATAATATCGAAGCGGAAGGTTGGGATATAAATGACGACGGCATAGTCTATGCCGACGAAGTACAATATCGCGATTATGATGTGGAACGCGAACGGATCAGTGCTTCTCTTTCGCTGGATTTCCGGGCGAGCGATAGTACGGAGCTTTATGCGCGCGGCGTCTATAGTCAGTTTGACGATCAGGAATTTCGCCGGCGCACCACGTTTAAATTGGACGAAGCGGCCACAAGCGGCGATGCCAACAGCGCATTATTTGATGATGCCGATGGTGAAATAGAGATTGAACGGGACAATAAAGACCGTTTCGAAAGTCAGAAAATCCGTTCGATTGTTATCGGCGGCAAAACCGAAGCCGGCCCTTGGAAAATTGAATATTCAGGCAGTTGGGCCAAATCGAGCGAGTCTGAAAATGGGTCCGTTGACCCTACGACTTTCTCCAACAGTTTCGATGGTGACGGGCTCAGTCTGTTATTTGACTATGGCGATGACCGCACGCCATTTTTCAGCTACCCTACCGGTGGAGCATTGGCCAATGACGCGAGCCTTTACGACTTGGAAGATGTCGAACTGACGGCGCTTTCCGATGCGCAGGATGAAGAATTTTCTGCCCGTCTGGATGTATCACATATATTTGCAATGGGCAGTGGCGACTTTACTCTGCAAGCCGGCTTTAAGGGGCGATGGCGCGAAAAAAGCTTTGATAATAATGTCGAGTTTTATGAGGATGACAGCGGAACCTATGCGCTGGACGATGTCTTGGGCGCGCAAACCTATCGGCTTACTGATCTCGGGCCGTTTACCAGCCGCCGGGGGCCGACGGAATATTTTCGAGCCAATTTCGGTGATTTCGCGCTGCAGGATATAGACAGCCAGTTTGATTCGGCCGTGTCCGACTATGTCAATGAGGAAGATATTTACGCGGGCTATCTGCTTGGCCGCTGGGACAGCGAAAAATTGCGGGTCATTGGCGGGGTTCGTTTTGAGCGGACAGAGAATGTCATTTCGGCCAATACGGTAACCCTGGTCGAGGAAGACGCGACTTTCAACGGTGCCGTGGTCACAGAAGATACCGTGTTCGTCACTCCCAATGGTTTTACCCGCAGCTATGATGACTGGCTACCCAGCCTCAACATCCGGTTCGAGCCGCAGCGCAATCTTGTCCTTCGCGCGGCCGGTTATCGCAGTGTTGTGAGGCCAAACCTGTCCGATCTGGCGCCCCGTTTTGCCGTCGAACAAAATGACGAGAATGAGCGGGAAGGCGAATTTGGTAATCCCGATCTACGTCCGTACGAGGCTTGGAATTTTGATGCGTCAGCCGAATATTATTTCAGTTCCAATGGCGCAATTACGGCCAATGTCTTTTACAAAGATATCAAAAACTTCATTGTGGAGAGCCGTGAGGAAGACGGCATTCGTTTCGGTATCGCCTTTGACGAAGCCGTCATTCCGATCAACGGGTCTAGCGCAGATGTATTTGGTATTGAATTTGGCATTTCTCAGGCCTTCACCTTTTTGCCCGACCCGCTGGACGGGCTGCTGATCAATTTCAATTATACTTTTACCGATGCCAGCGGAACCGTCCCGACGGATGGTGATATCAACGATCTGCGCACCATAGCTTTGCCGAGCAGCTCCAAGCACACATTTAACGCAGTGCTAGGATATGAAAAAGGCCCGTTCGATTTCCGGCTCGCGGGGACCTATCGGGACCGTTATCTTGATGAACTGGGCGCTGAAGCTAGTGAGGACCGCTACGTCGATAATCACTTTCAGTTGGACGCCAGTGTGAAATTCAAAGTGACAAAAAATATCCGTCTGTTCGGCGAATGGATCAACATCAACAACGCCAAATTTTTTGCCTATCAGAATTTCGATACGCGTAAGCGGCTTTTGCAATATGAAGAATATGGATCCACGTTTAAATTTGGCGCGAAGGTGAGTTTCTGATGTTGCAATTCAAGCGCGCCCTTTTCGCCGGAATTATATTATTCTCTTCGGCCTGTAGCGAACAAACGGTTCTGCCGAGCGATATTGCCACCGTGCCTGCGGTAGTCGAAACCGATAATGTGGGGACCATTGGTGATGATGCAGCCGATGATCCGGCAATTTGGCGCAATCCGGAAGATCCTTCGCAGAGCTTGATTATAGGCACGGACAAAAAAGCCGGCCTCCATGTCTACGACCTGTTCGGCAAACAAAAATCGTTTCTCGCCGCAGAAGCGGTCAACAATGTTGATCTCAGAACAATTGGCGAAACCATTTTGGTCGGCGCGAGCGATCGCGCCGACCCGGAGCAACCAAGGCTCGCGCTCTACACATTAGATAGCGATAAGGCGGCGTTAAATCCGCTCACCAATATCCCGGTCGGGACCGGCGAGGCCTATGGTTTTTGTTTCGGTATGTTGGGCGCGGACGAGTTGCGCGCTTTCATTGTGACCAAAGAGGGCGGTGTCATCGATATGTCTATCACCCTATCAGGCGGCACGGCATCTGCAGAAGTGAAGCGGATGTTCAAGCTGGAAACACAACCGGAAGGCTGCGTGGTCGATGATCGCACCGGCATGCTTTATGTCGGTGAAGAAAATGTCGGTATCTGGGCGTTCAATCTCAATCAGGATAATCCCGCAGCCGTGCGCTTCGCTGTGCTGAAAGCAGGTGAACTGACTGCCGATGTCGAGGGATTGGCGCTGGCACCCGAAGGCGCGACCGGCGGCTATTTGCTGGCATCCAGTCAGGGCGACAATAGCTATGCAATATATGATCTGGAATCCGGTCAGTTTCGCGCCCGTTTTGCCGTGGAAGATGGCGATATCGACACGACGTCAGACACGGACGGGATTGATATGATGTTGGGCGATTTTGGCCCGGATTATCCCGGTGGTATCTTTGTTGCGCAAGATGGTGATAACGGCGATGGCACGCAAAATTTCAAATTTCTGTCGTGGGATGCGATCCGCAGATCATTGAACCTCTGATCAGCAAAGCCATGGTGGTGTCTGCGGTTAGAGCTTGAAAACCCGGCGGGCATTGCCGAACAGGAACGCGTCTTGTTGCGCCGGCGTCAAGTCTAGCTGGTTCAGTTCCTGGAGGCATCTGGCGGGAGACAGCATCGGCCAGTTTGTTCCGAACATGACGCGTTTGGACCCGACGCCCTTCATAAAGGTGACAAAATCAGAAGGGAGACGATGCACGGCATAAGCGGATGTATCGACATGGAAATTGGGAAATTTGATGGCGAGCGAAATCAGCTCGTCAATCCATGGAAATCCGACATGACCGCCCACGACAACCAGTTCCGGAAACTCGAGCAAAACATCTTCAAGATAGGGAATGGGCCGTCCTGTTTCCGATCGTAGCAGCGGTCCGGTATGTCCGATTTGGGTGCAAAACGGCACGCCAAGATCAACGCAGGCGGCATAGACGGGATAATAGCGGCGATCATTGGGCGGCAAGTCCCAAAGCCAGGGAACAACGCGTACCCCGACAAATTTCTTACCATCCACCCATTTGCGAATGTCCCGAACCGCTTCCATCGGGTTGGTCAGGTCTACTGTCGCCAGTCCGCGGAACCGGTCCGGCGCGCTGTCGATCTGGTCGCTAACTTCCTCATTGCTGATGAGCGATCCTTGCGGCCCATGCCAGGCTGACAAGAGGGAAATATCGACGCTGGCAGCGTCCATAGCGCGCAAAGTCGATTCGGTTGTCGGGATTAACGGGTCACCGGACTGGTTCGTCCACCGCAGCAGCGTTTCAAGCCAAGGGGCTTTGGCCATGCGCTCTGTGGTCATTTGTGACCAAACATCTATCGCGCCCATTATAATCTCCTCTTGCACATAAACTACATATATGTAGTAATGAGATAGTGATATTGTCAATATCGAAAGGAAACGAATGTCGGCGTCAAAGCATCGCCTCTATTTTTTGCTTCAACTGGTCGCGCATCGTCTGAAAAAACGGGCCGATGGTGCGTTGAAAGATTCTGCTGGCCTGACAACAGCGCAAGCGGCTGTTCTGTCGATCATTGCGAAAGACGGACCGGTTACACAGCGCTTTGTGGCGGATAAATTATCGCAAAGAGAAAGCGCCGTCATGACGATGGTAAACCGATTGCTGGCTGCGGACTATATTAGCAGACAGCGGTCTGCATCGGATGGCCGGGCCTGGGAGCTGACCATAAGCGCGAACGGGCTACAGGCGCTTAGCAACATAAAGGCGCCATTTGCTCTGATAAATGATGTGCTCGATAAAAATATCGACGCGAAGGATGCGGACCGACTGGCTGTCAGCCTGAAGAAGATATTGGCGGCTTTGGATGCATAAGGAAACGATTGGAAAGAGATAAATTATGCCGAGCCGCAAGCGAGTGGAGCAATTTGTTCAGGCCGTCGTGCATGGCGATCATGCCGAGGCGATAAGAGATTTCTATCATATCGACGCAACGATGCAGGAAAATTGCGAACCCCCGCGCCGGGGTCGCGATAATCTCATCACCCACGAAAAAAAGGCGATGGCGCGCCTGCAGGCAATGAAAACCCATCCACCCGAAACGGTGCTCGTCGATGGTGACAATGTGATGATCATATGGACATTTGATGCCACGGACAAGCAAGGCGTGACGCGCAGGCTTAATGAAGTTTCCCACCAACTTTGGTCTGCTGATGGTATTATCAAAGAACGTTTTATCTATGACAGCGCAACCGCGTGGCAGGTTGTGGAATCGGATTGATCACAAAAGCCAATCCTAGCCTATATATTTGTGCAACCTTCCCCTAACGTCCTGGCGATAGTATAAACCACGGGACGTTATTTCATGAATCTTAAAGACAAAATCATCGTTATCACCGGCGCGGCGAGCGGCATTGGCGCGGCTATGGCACGGCGTTTTTCAGATGCAGGTGCACAGCATGTTGTCTGTGCCGACCGCGATTTGGACGGTGCGCAGGCTGTCGCAGAAGCGGTTGGCGGAACGGCCATACAAACAGATGTGTCTTTGGAAGCGGATATCACGTCACTCATAGAAACCGTAGAAAATGACATCGGGCCGATCGATCTGTTTGTTTCCAATGCGGGGATTATCATGGACGGCGGCGTTGAAGTTGCCGATGACGGCTGGCAGAAAATTTGGGACATTAACGTCCTCGCCCATATTCGTGCTGCGCGTATATTGGTTCCCAAAATGCTCTCGCGTGGCGGTGGCTATATTTTGAGCACAGCCTCTGCAGCCGGCCTTCTCGCACAAATTGGTTCTGCGCCTTATTCGGTCACCAAACATGCAGCCGTTAGTTTTGCCGAGTGGCTCGCCATCACCCATGGCGACGACGGACTGAAAGTGTCAGTGCTTTGTCCGCAGGGCGTGGCCACGGCGATGACGGCTGATATCGATACCTCAACCGTTGCAAAAGACGGAATGCTGACGGCCGAAGCGGTTGCGCAAGTGACGTTGGAAGCCATAGAAGAAGAGCGCTTCCTGATCCTGCCGCACCCACAAGTGGCCGAGTATATTAAACAAAAAGGAAGCGATCCGGAGCGCTGGATTACCGGCATGCAGCGCTGGCAAGCCATGTTGAACGCGCAAGCCTCCTAACACTAATGGCCTGACAAAATGGAGCATTGGGCGCTGGTGCCTGTGCGATTAGCCTCCTTCCCAAATATAAAGGAGGATTCGAAATGGCATTGGTATCAGTGGTCGGCGCAACCGGGCGTCAGGGATTGGCACAAATCAGGCAATTGGGGGCGACGGGCCATAGAGTCCGCGCACTATCGCGCAGCGAAACCCCTGATCTGGGTGGCAGCAATATTGCCGATGAAGCGCGTATTTTCGACCTCTATGACGAGGAAACTTGGGTCCCGGCCTTTGAAGGGTCGGACGCCGTCTTTTATACGCATCCATTGCAGGCGCGTGAAGATCGCGCCACCTTGACCGGGCGCGTTGCCGCTGCGGTGCAAAAGGCGGGCGGCAAACGCTTTATATGGAACACGTCCAGCTGGATCCCCGAGCGGCCGGGCGATCCGTTCACCTATGGTAATAACACTGTTGCCGTGAACTCGATTTTTCGTTCCGGCGTACCAGCCACTGTTTTTGGTTCGGTATTGTTTATGGATAATTTGCTCACCAACTGGGCGCGGCCATTCATTGTCGATGAAAACCGCTATGTCTATCCGCACAAAGCCCATCTGGAAGCAAACTGGATCAGCTTGGATGATGTGGGCAAATGCATGGTCGCCGCGATGGATCGCCCTGATTTCGAAGGCTCATGGCTGAACATCGGTGGACCGCAACGGATCAAACCGCCGCAGGTTGCCGAAATATTGTCAAAAGTTTTTGGTCATGAGATCAAATATGATCCCTGCACGCCAACCGAATTTGGTGACTTGCTCGTCAATGCATTTGGTGACGATGTACCGGAAGAAAATCGCGCAACCATGTCTGCGGGTATTGCGGCCTTCTATGAATATAACAACACAGCAGAGACCAAGCCATTTGAAGTGAACACCGACTTCATGCAGCAACGTCTGCCAGAGGTCGAGTTTGAGACACTGGAAGAATGGGCGACGCGGCAAGACTGGTCGGATAACGCCCACAGACCGCCAGCGGGGTAACGGCCATGGCGAAACGCTTGGAAGGCAAGGTGGCGCTCGTTACTGGCGGCGCCTCTCGCCCGGGCATTGGCGCTGCCATCGCCGAACGGTTGGCGGAAGAAAATGCGGTTGTCGTGCTTAGCGATATTGATCTTGCCGGGGTCGAAGAAACCGCTGCTCTAATCCGGGAAAAAGGCGGCAATGCTTTTGCGGTTAAACAAGATGTGACGTCGCAGCAGGATTGGGATGCGGTCGTTGCTTCGTTGGTTGCTGAACACGGGCAATTGGACGTGCTGGTCAACAATGCCGGCATATTGGAAGTGGCGGCTGTTACCAGCGATAGAGCGGTGCCTGCCCTGCGCCGACAATTTGATGTGAATGTCGAGGGGAGCTTCATGGGCACCCAAGCTGCTGTCGGCGCTATGCGTCAATCTGGCGGCGGTTCTATCATTAACTTGTCTTCGGTTGCCGGACTTGTGGGTTTTCGTGGCAGTGCGAGCTATGCGGCGTCGAAAGGCGCGGTCAAACTGTTCAGCAAATCGGTGGCGCTGGAGGTGGCGGCTGAGAATATCAGGGTCAATACGATTCACCCCGGCATCATCCGCACCAATATGCAGAGCGCGGGTGCGGACTCGAACTCCGACAATTATGAAGCGATCGAGGCGGCTATACCGGCGGGCCGACTGGGCGAGCCCAGAGATATCGCCAATTGCGCGTTATTTTTAGCATCGGATGAGTCCAGCTATGTCACCGGCGCGGAATTTGTCGTCGATGGCGGCTACACAGCGCAATAGTATTAAATTTTTCGCATAGTTGAACCTTTTGGCCCTTTGCTCTGACTATAGGGGTAAAGGTCAACAGGATGCCTATGCGTTATAGTGAAACCGACAGGATATATGACGAGCTGTTATTGACCCGGATTCAGGCCGGCGACCGGCGCGCGGGTGAACGATTAGCAACGCGGTGGCATCCGCGCTTGATGCGGACGGCCTATCGGCTGTTGCGTGATGAGGAGCAGGCGCACTCGGCGGTGCAGGAAGCATGGGCCGGGATTTGCAAAGGTTGGCGCGGCTTACGGAATCCGTCCCGCTTTCCTGCATGGGCGTATACGATCCTGCATCGCAAATGCGCCGACCAGATTGGTAGAAACCAGAAGCGTCGTAGTCTGCATGCTGTCGATATTGAAGCTGTGGACATATCCGTAGCGCCGCGCGGCGAAGATAAGGTTACGCTTGATCAAGCCTTTGATCGCTTGAGCGATGAACACCGGACGGCAGCTTTGCTCTATTTCGGTGAGGGTCTGACATTAAAGGAAATTGCCGAAGTGACGGGTGCGGCAGTTGGCACAGCAAAATCCCGCCTGTTTCATGCGCGCCGACAGCTCATGTCAGCGCTGAATGACGAACCTGATGAAGGAGAAATATGATGACAAAATTTGATGACGAATTTGGTACGACACTAAGCACCGATGATAAGGCCTTTCTCCAAGATCTGGAAAATGGCCGCGGTCTTTTTGAGCAGTTGGGCGCGACTTTGCAGGGACCCATGCGGTTCTGGTCTTATCTGATCACGATCATTACATTTTTCGTCGCCATGGGCGCTTTCTATGCCGGTTGGCGCGCCATAAATGCGGTCGAAACACGAGAGATAATCTTATGGTCAACCGGCGTCGTGCTTCTTTTCATGATGGTTGGCTTTGCCAAGAACTGGATTTTCCAAAGAATGAATTTGCTGTCGGTGCTGACCGAATTGAAAGCGTTGGAACTGCGAGTTGCGCAATTGAGCGACAGGTTGAAATAATCACCGCTCAGGTGACCATGCGTTCGATAAACCAATAGGTTGCGATGATGCCGATGGCATAGGATGTTGCGGTTTTGACCGGTTGCAACCATGATTGCTGAAAGCGCCGGATAAGCGCCAGCAGGGCAAGGGCAATCGCAACGATGAAAAGCTGTCCGATTTCGACGCCGAGGTTGAAGGTCAAAAGCGCCATCGGAATATCATCTTGGGGCAACCCGATTTCGGCCAAAGCACCGGCAAAACCGAAGCCGTGGAGCAGCCCGAACAGAAAGGCGACAATCCATGGAAAGCGTTCGGAGAGCCGCGGCCCGGTTTGATCTTTGTCGCGCTGTGCTTTTACGATTTCGACCGCGAGAAAAACAATCGAGAGCGCGATAATCGCCTCGACTGGTTGGGAGGGCAGGGACAAATAACCCAGCGTGGAACCGATGAGCGTAACGCTATGCGCAATCGTAAAAGCGGTCACTGTTTTGGCGACCAGCCAGCCTCCTTTGAGCAGCAGGACCAGCGCCAGCACGAATAACAGATGGTCAAAGCCCAGCACGATATGCTCGACACCAATCACAGTATAGGTCCACGCCACATTGGCAATGGCATCCTTTTGGGCGATGGTGGCAACAGGCGCATCGGGCGTTAGGCGCAGCGTCCGGGTTTCCTCATCAAGCGGGGCAATACGCACCAGCGCGTCGGTTGTGGAAAGTTCCAATCCTTTAAGGCCGATGGATTGACCGGCGATTGAGCCGGAGCATTTGAGTGTTTGATTGGTTAATATGTTGGACGCGGCAAAGCGCCGTTTGGCTTCACCGACAGGCTGGCAGGATTCCGGGATAATAATGACACCCGAACGGCCCAATCGGGAACGGGCAGAGGCTTTCCATAATATCGTCCATTCACTTGGGGATATCTGATTGAGCTCAACATAAGCGGGGCGCAGTTCGTCAGCATGAGCATCCGTCGCCCAGAAGATGCCGATGAAACAAGCAATGGCGAGAAGGCAGACCTTCATTCCCGACCAGTGACTTCGATGTCATATTGGGCGCGATATTCGTCGAAGGCCGCTTCTTCCAAAGCGGCCGTTTGTGCTGCGCGCCAATCGTTGGTGACTGCTTGCCGCACGTCATCCAGCGCAGGTGATTTTCCGGGTGTTTTTGATGTGACTTTTGCCAGATGCTGTCCAAAGCCGGATTCTATTGGGCCCTGCCACTGACCAATGGCGAGACCGTTCAATCCTGCCGCAAATTTTTCCCCAAACTGACGTGTAATTGCGAAGGCATCGGCTTGTGTCAATTTGGTTGGCAGCGAAATGGCTTGCCTGATCGTGTCCGGGTTAACCGTGCCCTGGTTCAGCCGGTCCAGCATTGCCGGGATGGACTGTTCAGTATTTCGACCGAGATAAATTTGTTCCAGATCATAGGTTGACGACAGAGCATATTTGTCGGGATTATCATCCAGCCATTTCTGCAATATGGCATCAGAGGGATTGTCTTCTGCGCCTTCCTGATTGTCGAGGAAACGCATTTTGGTAAACAGGCGCCGACGGATTAGCGGGTCATTGCGATCGAGGCCGAGACGCAAGGCCTCGCGATAGTAAATTTCTTCTTTAATCTCTTGATCGATCAGACTGTCCAGCTCGTCTTGCGTAGGCACCCGGCGGAAATTTTGCACCCAACCGGCCTGTAAGCGCGCGACATCGGTCTCGCTTATGGAGATGGTATAATCCGCCGGATCGCGATTGGTCCCGGTGGCCCAGAAAAACGCGAACACCAGCAAGGCCCCACCCAGAAAATGGACCAATGGTTCTTTCAGCAGTTTCATCTCCGTGTGATACACCGGAATATTCGCGCAGAGTGAGCGTCCATAGAGGTCAGCTTGTCGCGGCGGCTGGCGTGTACCAGATGGGCGAAGAGTAAGCCCGCTCTTGCTGGATTTTGATAACATCGTCCGGCAGCGTCAGGCCGAATTTCAGAGCATCATAGACCGGCCATGTCGGTGTCGGGATTTCCAGCACGCGGACATAATAAAACGCATTTTGTGTCGCATCGAAATCCGGGTCCTGCCACCAAGTTACCAGTTCCGGGGCGCCGATATTATTCTCCCACGTGCCTTTGGCGAGATCGACCGTATTACCCACCGCAGCCAGTTTTCCATCAGCGCCAACTTTGCGGCTATCAGGGCTGCTCCAGCTGACATTATAGATTTTCTCTTGCGAATTTCCGTCGGCGTCGACCCAGCCTTTGACGACTTGAATGCGATCAAGGTTCGCGCTCTCGGGATCCATCAAAGCAGAGACGAGGAAGGTCGGCGCCTTGCCATCGCCCCCTGTCAGATCGCCGCCCATTGGAACGCCTTTGCTATAGCCGGTCTTCACCAGATCGCCGGTATCACCCTCGGCAAAATCAAACCCGCCAAAGAAACGGACCTGCATCCGCGGACCGGTGGTCGCATAAACTTCGCGGCGCATCATCGCGTCGAAAATCGCTTCGCGCGTGTTGCTGGTCGCCCAAACCGCGGCATAGCCGCTGGACAGATAATTCCAACCAAAGCGGCCTTTGCGCGTGCCCAAATTCTGGGGCGCTAATGCCCGGTCTTTATTGTTAATTTCGTTGCCGCTATGTTTGCCAAAGAAATTATTTTCGTCAGCTGTGGCCAATGATGTGTGGCTATCGGTCGACCCGATCATGCCGAACTTGAAGGGATTGGCACCCATTTTTTGAGTGAATTCCAAGCCGCGTTTCAAGGCCTCGCGGGCATAGCTGCCGCCATAGCTTTCAGGAGGCATATCCTTGCCGCAGCTCAGATTGCATTTGTCCCAACCCGCATCGCCATAGTTGGCAAATTCATCATTGGGTGAAAGGAAGGGATGGCTTTCGCTGTCGCCTTTAATCTGTGTGACCTCGACAATCGGCTCCCGTAAGGCGCGCGTTTTAATGTAAGCCTCGTCAATGGGACTGCCGTCCAGCTTGTTCATCGCAAACATGCGGCCATTGGACACATTGCTGTTATGCGGGATAGCGAGGACTTTTCCGCCCGTGCTCTTCTCATAGGCGCCCATATAGGCCCAGAGTTGTTCGGGGTCGCCAGCGTCGAAACTGGCAAAGGGGAGCATGGTGCTGGTCTTGTCGGCGCCATCGCGGAACATCACGACCCGATGCAAATTATCTCCGCCGGGCATCGGTGTATATTCAAATCCATGAAAGGCGGTAAATTTGCCCGGTTCATTATATTCGTCCAGCGTCTCGCCATGTTCGGTCCATAGGGACATGATCCGCTCCGCTGATTCTTCGGGATCGAAAAGCCCTTCCGGCAACGTGCCTGCGGCTGCGCCATCGATGAGTTCGGCGGTGACGGCGAGCGATCCTTCGTCACTTTCGTGCATCATGTCATGCCAGCGGAGCAAAAATTCATTGCCCAAAAGCGCAATACGCGGGGCTTCATAAAGCGCCTTGGTCGCGCCAACGGCGTCGCTGTGATCCGCAATCACCAGAAAATCTAGAGGACGGGACAGCTTTGCTTTCGCTCCCTTGCTTGCCGTGACCTCTTCGCCTTTGGCGAAGCGCAAGGCGGCTTCGGCATCAAGACGGGTACCAAAGCCAAAGGCATCAATGCTGTTGTCGGTGTGCAGGTGGGTATCGCCCCAGAAAACCTGTTCGGGATATTCGGTGTTGGTCACATTGGCATCAGAGCCACCCGATCCACCGTCGTTGCTACATCCTGAAATGGCCAATGCTGCTGAGCAGGCCGCGAGTAAAAGTGCTTTGCGCATCATATTTTCCCTCATCCTATGGACTGAAAACTATCGCTGTTCCGCGCCTGGCGCAAGGCCTTCATATATAGTCGTGTCGATAGACCGATTCCGTAACGGCAAGTCTAAGCTGAAGCGCCAGTGTCTTAGCTATCGGGACTAAAATAGGGACGATCGCCGGCAATTGTAGCGCGTTCCATGATACGGCGGGCCGGGAAATAATCGGACGCTGCAAAATGCTGTGATGCCCGGTTGTCCCAAAAGGCGATGGCACCGGTCGTCCATTTGAAGCGGCATTGGATTTCCGGATTGGATGCCGTGGCATAGAGTTTTTTAAGCAGCGCTTTGCTCTCTTGTGCGCTCATGCCGACAATATGGCTGGTGAAGGCGCTGTTGACGTACAGGCTTTGCAATCCGGTTTCGGGATGGGTGCGCACGACCGGATGTTCTTGCAACGGATATTGTTCGTGCAGCTCTTCGGGTTTTTTGTTCAGGCGTTTGGCAAATACTCTGGCAATGTCGTGGATTGCTGTCAGGCCGGTAATTTGTTCGCGAATGTCCTGTGGTAATTTCTCATAAGCTAGGTTCATATTGGCGAATAAAGTATCCCCGCCAACCGGTGGAATTTCCAGCGCGCTGAGCACAGACCCCAGCGATGGTTCCGGGCGCCAGGTGACATCGCTATGCCACATATTTTCCTGACCCTTGCTCTTTTCGCCATGCGCAATCCGTAATATTTCCCGATAGGGTTGGTCCTTTGGCGTGGCGGGGTGGATTTCCAATGGCCCGAATCTTTTGGCAAAATTGAGCAACTGTTCCCGATCCAGATTTTGGTCGCGAAAGAAAATGACTTTATGGTCGAGTAAAGCCCGCCGGATATCCACGATAATATCGTCGGACAGTTGGGCTGACAAATTAATGTCAGACAGTTCTGCGCCGATCGCCGGGGTGAGTGGGCGTATATTGAAAGCGGTTTCCATATCCGATGCTTGTGCTGCGGTTGCCATGCTAGCTCCTTCTTCGTACGCCTCATGCCTAGCATGATTAGTTGTGAAATCGCCAGCATCAGATCATATGTCCAAAAATAGCTTTCAAGCGCTGTAGAGCTCTTGCTAGTGATCACGATAGAAATTCCGCAGGAGAGCATCTGATGAACGATATGATTCAACCCGATGTCCGGGCCACAGGCAATAGCCATTGCAGTGCTGAGGATTATCAACGTTTTTATGCGGAAAGTATTTCTGATCCTGATGGGTTTTGGTCCAAGCAATCTGAGCGGTTAGACTGGACGCAGCCTCCTGTCACTATTTCAAATTGGTCTTATGATCCGGTGTCGATCAAATGGTTTGAAGATGGCGTGCTCAATATCTGTCATAATGCGGTTGATAGGCATGTGGCTGCTGGCCGAGGTGATGTCACAGCATTGATCTTTGAGCCGGACGACCCGCAAGGTGATGCGCGCACGTTAAGCTATGCCGACCTGCTAGCTGAAGTTATCAGAATGGCGGGTGCGCTTAAGAAGCTGGGTGTCAAAAAAGGCGATCGGGTCACGATCTATATGCCGATGATTGTTGAAGGTGCGGTGGCAATGCTGGCCTGCGCGCGAATTGGCGCGATCCATTCGGTTGTGTTTGGCGGCTTTTCGCCAGAAGCGCTGGCCGGACGGATTGAAGATTGCGAGAGCCGCTTTGTGGTATGCGCAGACGCTGGCTTGCGCGGCGGCAAGGGCGTTCCACTCAAAGCCAATGTCGATGCAGCGCTTAAGAAAGAGGGCGCTGATGTTGATGCGGTGCTGGTGGTCAACCACACGGGCAGCGATATCGCGATGCAGGAGGGCCGCGATCACTGGTATCATGAGATCACTGCCAATGTGCCCGCAGACTGTCCGTGCGAACCAATGAATGCCGAAGACCCTCTGTTCATTCTTTATACGTCCGGATCGACCGGTAAGCCTAAAGGCGTGCTCCATACCACGGGCGGCTATGCCGTCTGGGTCGCAACCACCTTCCACTATGTTTTCGACTATAAGCCGGGCGAAGTCTTTTGGTGCTCGGCTGATATTGGCTGGGTCACGGGGCATAGCTATATTGTCTATGGGCCGCTGATCAACGGCGCGACCGAGGTGATGTTCGAAGGAGTGCCCAACTATCCGGACCATGGCCGCTTCTGGGACGTGGTTGCCAAGCATAAGGTCAATATTTTCTATACTGCCCCTACCGCTATCAGAGCCTTGATGCGCGAAGGGGATGAACCCGTAAAGGCCTATGACCGCAGTTCGCTGCGCTTGCTTGGCACGGTCGGCGAGCCGATTAACCCGGAAGCCTGGCGCTGGTATTATGATGTGGTCGGCGAAGGACAATCACCGATCATTGATACCTGGTGGCAGACGGAAACCGGCGGCACGATGATCACGACCTTACCCGGGGCGCATGGTATGAAGCCCGGCAGTGCCGGCAAGCCGTTTTTTGGTATCCAGCCGCAACTGGTTGATGGCGACGGCAAGAGACTGGACGGGGCGACCGACGGTAATCTCTGCATCACCGCGAGTTGGCCGGGCCAAGCGCGCAGCGTCTATGGCGATCACGAACGCTTCATCCAGACCTATTTCTCCACATATAAGGGCAAATATTTTACCGGTGATGGCTGCCGCCGGGACGCAGATGATTATTACTGGATCACGGGCCGGGTGGATGATGTGATCAATGTTTCCGGTCACCGCATGGGGACAGCGGAAGTGGAATCTGCTCTCGTATCTCACCCGTTGGTCGCCGAAGCCGCTGTGGTTGGCTATCCGCACGATATCAAGGGGCAGGGCATATATTGCTATGTTACTTTGAACGCAGGGGTAGCATCGTCTGACGACTTGATCGCCGAACTGAGGAATCATGTCCGAACAGAGATTGGGCCTATTGCCACGCCCGACCATCTTCACTTCACCCCGGGCCTCCCTAAAACCCGCTCGGGTAAGATCATGCGGCGCATTTTGCGAAAAATTGCAGAAAATGACTTCGCGAACCTCGGCGACACTTCCACTCTCGCAGATCCCTCTCTGGTGGATGGCCTGATCGAGGGCAGGATGAACAGATAAGCTTTCAGGACTTTGTAATAAAATTGCGTGGCTTATTTACGAGGGGAAATTCTACTGATAACTATAGGGTAACCACAAAGGGAACCGCTATGACCAAATATATCCTCCTTGCCACCACAGCCTTGCTCGCGGCTTGTTCTTCCACCAATGGGGAGGTTGCTAGCGCCAGTGCGAATCCAGCGTCGGCTCAAGCGCCAGCTGTTGCCGCTGACAGCGACGTTAATGCCCAGCTGGCCGGTTTTTTTGAAGATTATGATCAGATAGAATTGGCCAATTCTCCGATTTCAAAATCCTATCGCGGGATTAATGATGGCGATTATGGCAAGCTTGACGATGTCAGCGATGCTGCCGCGATTGAACAATATGAGCGCGGACAACAGGCGCTGACAGTCATGGAAGCGGAATTTGATGCTAGCCAGCTTAACGAGGCAGGCCAACTGAGCTACCGGCTTTTTCAAGTGCGCGCAGAGGGCGCAAGAAACGCATTTCCGTTTCGCCGGAACGACTATATTTTCGACCAGATGAACGGAGCGCAGAGCCAGATTCCGGCATTCATGATTAACATCCACCGGGTGACAAACAAAGCCGATGCAGAGGCTTATGTCAGCCGGTTAAACGCTTCGGGTGCATTTTTTGAATCGCTCGTCGCGCAATCAGCAGAGCGTGCCGATGACGGTATCATCGTGCCAGATTGGGTTTTTCCTTATGTGATTAATGATGCCAAAAATGTCATTAGTGGCGCGCCGTTTGAAACGGGCGCGGATTCCCCGATTTTTGCCGATCTGAAAAAGAAAGTGAACGCGCTTTCGATAACGGATGCTGAAAAAGCTGATTTGATTGTGCGTGGTGGTCAGGCGCTGACGAACAGTCTGGCGCCGGCCTATCAAAAGCTGATTGTCGAGATGGAACGCCAGCAGAAGATGGCGGTAGACGGGGATGGAGTCTGGCGGTTTAAAGACGGTACAGCTTATTATGCGGAGCGTCTGAAAAACTACACCACGACGGATTTAACGGCTGACGAAATTCATCAAATCGGTCTCGATAATGTCGCGCGTATCCATGGCGAAATGCGCAAGATCATGGCCGCTGTCGGATTTGAAGGCAGCTTGCAGGATTTTTTCAAGCATCTGCGCACCGGTGATCAATATTTTCACACCAGCCGGGAAGATTATCTGGCCGAAGCCAATGCGAAACTGGCGGAAATGGAAAAAGAGCTACCGAAATTTTTCAACACGCTGCCCAAGGCGCCTTTTGTCATCAAGCCGGTTGAAGCTTTCCGCGAAAAATCTGCCGGTAAGGCATTTTACCAGCGCCCCGCGCCCGATGGATCGCGGCCGGGCACTTATTATGTCAATCTCTATGATCTGAAAAGCATGTCGAAAACCGAATTGGAGGCGCTGGCCTATCATGAAGCGCTGCCGGGACACCATTTACAGCTAGCGATTCAGACTGAACTCGGTGATCTTCCGGCATTCCGTAAATTTGGGGGCATCACTGCCTATTCGGAAGGCTGGGGCCTTTATACCGAAGAATTGGGCAAGGATATGGGCTTTTATACCGACCCCTATTCGGATTTTGGCCGGCTTGGCATGGAGCTGTGGCGCGCTTGCCGGCTAGTGGTGGACACAGGCATTCATGATAAGCGTTGGAGCCGTGAAAAAGCGATTAAATATCTCACTGACAATACGCCCAATCCGGACGGCGACATCCGCAAGGCGATTGAGCGGTATATCGTCTATCCTGGACAAGCGACCGCCTATATGATCGGCAAGTTGAAGATTATGGAATTGCGGGCCAGAGCGCAAAAGCAGCTTGGCGACAAGTTCACCATGGGCGATTTTCACGATGTCATTTTGCGCAGCGGTCCCGTTCCGCTCAACATTATGGAAGAACGCGTCGATAGCTGGATTGCCGAAACACGCTAAACGCCTCTTTTATTGGCCGTAATTGTCAACAAACAAAATGAAATTATGTCCTTTTTGTCCAATTAATTTGCGGTGATTTGGGTGCATTAGGGCGGTGCGACCAAAAGAACTCTAACCGCGGCATTATTGCGGATGGATCTTCTTTTCCTTTTTGGCCTAGTCATTTATTTGACTAGGCCAGTTTTTTTTCCTATTTTTTTGGCTATAACCGTGCAACCAATGGTGTTCCGGCTCGCCCCCGCGCCGGATGAAGGGGTTCGTTTTGGTTAGTCTGAGATATTTTGCGCCTGCAGAAGACGTCCGGGACCTGGTCTCGGTCTATTATCTTTTTGAGGTCGAGCATCCAAAATTTGCTGATAATGAGCGGGCTGCGATAGCCCAATTGCGCTTCCTCTTGGAAGGAACGGCAGAGCTCGGTTTCGCCGATGGGAAAACCTATCCGGGTAGAGATGCGATGCTGGTTGGGCCTTCGACCGGCGCGATGCATTTTGATGTCAAAGGGCCATTTCGCATGTTCGGTGTGGGGCTTTTGCCCGCCGGTTGGTCTGCGCTTACCAAAAAATCAGCGGCGGATTTTGCCGATAAGGCGGTACCGGCCGGTAAGATATTCACCAAGGAAATTGACAAAAGCCTAGAATTACTGCGCGGGTGTGAAAATGTCGACGGGATGACCGCCTGGGCTGACCGGATTTTTCGAGATCTGCGCCACCGGGTCAAGCCAGAGGTCACGCAGTTCACAAAAATGGTCGACGAATGGCTGTCATCTGAACCATCTCCCCCGGTAAGCGCGCTGATGGAGAGCTCTGATCAAAGTTCGCGGCAAGTGCTTCGGACGGTCAACAAGCTCTATGGAATGGCGCCAAAATATCTGGCGCGCAAATATCGCGCCTTGCGGGCGGCGCGTGCCTATGCCGAGCAGAATGAAGACGAGTTACTGGCGCTGGAAGACGCTTTTTATGATCAGTCGCATATGATTCGCGAGATAAAATTCTTTGCTGGAACCACGCCAACCAAATTGCGGGTGGCCGAAGGTGAGACGGCCAAGCTGATTGACCAGCGCGGCCTGTTAAAAGGTCATATTCCGCCTCTCACTTCTGATACCTAGTGCCCGCTGGGAGTTGCAATTAATCTTAAATACGACTAAATAGGTCTTATTTAGAGAATCACACGATTTTTGAGAGATTTTATGCGGCTTTCCAGCCTTGCCGACTATGCTGTTGTATTGATGTCCGCTGCTTCGCGGCATTGCGGTGCTGCGCTTTTGGCAGAGGGAAAGCTTAACGCATCGACTTTGGCGCAGGAAACCGGCGTTCCGCTGCCAACGACCCAAAAGCTCGTTAGCCGCTTGTCTGCGGCGGGATTAATCGAATCGACGCGCGGCATTGGTGGCGGGATTCGATTGGCGCGTCCACCCGCATCGATCAGCCTCGCCGACATTGTTGAGGCGGTCGAAGGCCCGCTGGCCATTACAAGTTGCACCATTGACGGCAATCACGATTGCAAGCTGGAAGATAATTGCACCGTCAAACCGCATTGGGGGATCGTCAACCAGACCATCCGGAAAGCATTGAACGACGTTAGCCTGGCAAGCTTGGCACAGGTGCCGGCTGCACAGAAAATCAAAAGCATGGAACACACGTTATGAGTGAAGCAGTGAAAACAGATATTCAGGAACAGGACGAGCGGACAGCGATGAACGCTGAGGCGCAAGCCGCGGTTGATAATGCCAGCAGCTATGAATTTGGCTGGTCATCCGACATTGAACAGGATTTTGCGCCCAAAGGCCTGAACGAAGATACCGTGCGTTTCATTTCCGACAAAAAGGGTGAGCCCCAGTGGATGCTGGATTGGCGCCTGAAAGCGTTTCGGATGTGGGAAACGATGGAAACGCCGGATTGGGCGAAGCTCGAAATCCCGATGATCGATTATCAGGATGCTTATTATTACGCCGAACCCAAGGCCAAGGAAAAGCTCGGCAGCCTCGACGAGGTCGATCCGGAAATTCTGCGCGTTTATGAAAAGCTCGGCATTCCGATTGAAGAGCAAAAAGTGCTCGCCGGTGTTGAAGGCGCGCGCAAGGTCGCGGTCGATGCTGTGTTTGACAGTGTGTCGGTTGCCACCACTTTCCGCGAGGAACTAGAGGAAGCGGGCGTGATTTTCCGCTCCATCTCCGAAGCGATCAAGGAATATCCCGATCTTGTCCGCAAATATCTCGGCAAGATTGTGCCGATGAAGGATAATTATTTCGCGACGCTTAACTGCGCCGTGTTTAGCGACGGGACGTTTGTTTATATTCCCAAAGGCGTTAAATGCCCGATGGAGCTCTCCACCTATTTCCGGATTAACGCGGAAAATACCGGTCAGTTTGAACGGACTTTGATCGTCGCGGATGAAGGCAGCTATGTCAGCTATCTTGAAGGCTGTACCGCGCCGATGCGCGATGAGAATCAGCTTCATGCGGCCGTGGTCGAACTGGTCGCAATGGACGATGCCGAGATTAAATATAGCACGGTCCAAAACTGGTATCCCGGTGATGAGAACGGCAAGGGCGGCATTTATAATTTCGTGACCAAACGCGGCCTGTGTCAGGGCAAGAACAGCAAAATTAGCTGGACTCAGGTCGAGACGGGCAGTGCGGTCACCTGGAAATATCCCAGCTGTGTCTTGAACGGCGAAAATAGCGTTGGCGAATTTTACTCGGTCGCGTTGACCAATAATTATCAGCAGGCCGACACCGGCACCAAGATGATCCACAACGGCAAAAACACTCGTTCAACGATTATTTCCAAGGGTGTAAGCGCAGGCCATAGCGACAATACCTATCGCGGCTTGGTTCGCGTGGGTGCGAGTGCAGAAAATGTCCGCAATTTCACGCAATGTGACAGCTTGCTGCTCGGCGACAAAAGCGGCGCGCATACCGTGCCCTATATCGAGGTGAAAAACCCGACCGCGCAGATTGAGCATGAAGCGACGACTTCAAAAATCAGCGACGACCAGATGTTTTACGCCCAGCAACGCGGGCTGGACGAGGAAGAGGCGGTATCCCTGATCGTCAACGGCTTTGCCAAGGATGTGCTGAAGCAATTGCCAATGGAATTTGCGGTGGAAGCTCAGAAATTGCTGGCGATTTCGCTTGAGGGGAGCGTGGGGTGATGCTTCTATCTATATTGCTTTTGTTAAGTCCGCCGGAAGTTGATTTTACCATTCCGCATCCATCGTCCGCGCCGCCTCCATTTTCGCAGATAATGGATCCGGCCGTGGAGATCGATTTCCCCAATGTTGAGGGAGAAAATAGGCTCGTACAGGCTTACTATCGTGGTTGCTTGGATCGCGCCGACGTGCCCCGCTCACAAGATCAAGCGCAAAAAAAGTTGGAGCTTATTGGTTCAGCTGTTGAGGGTTGCTTCAATCGAGTACGAAATGCAATTCGAACAGGCGTTATAACTCCGCAAAATATTCGCCGTTCTTCATATGATTTAGACTGGCTCTTGCTGGAACCAACTACTGACTTTGTGCGAACGACAATCCAATCTGAAAAGAGCCAATAAATATGTTAAGAATTGAAAACCTCCACGCCAGCGTAGGCGACACCGAAATCCTCAAAGGGCTTTCGCTCGAACTGAACGCTGGTGAAATTCATGCAATCATGGGTCCCAATGGCGCGGGCAAGTCTACGCTGTCCTATGCGCTCGGCGGACGGCCCGGCTATGAAATCACGGCGGGAAGTGCGAACTTTGACGGTGAGGACCTGCTGGAGCTTGATCCGCATGAGCGGGCGGCAGCAGGTATCTTTTTGGGCTTTCAATATCCGGTTGAAATCCCCGGTGTGTCTAACCTGCAATTCCTGCGCGAAAGTCTCAACAGCCAGCGCAAGTCGCGCGGGGAAGAGCCTTTGTCCGGTGCCGAATTTATTAAGCTGGCGAAGGAAAAAGCGGGCCTGCTGAAAATGGACATGGATATGCTCAAACGCGCGGTCAATGTCGGTTTTTCCGGCGGCGAGAAAAAGCGTAACGAGATGGTGCAGATGGGGATTATTGATCCCAAGCTCGCGATCCTTGATGAAACCGACAGCGGTCTCGACATTGATGCACTCCGCGTGGTTGGCTCCGGCATTAATGCGATTATGCGCAAACCCGATAAAGCGGTTCTGCTCATCACCCACTATCAACGCCTGCTCGATCTCGTGAAACCGGATTTTGTCCATGTTCTAGCGAACGGCCGGATTGTCAAAACCGGTGGGCCCGAACTGGCGCTGCAGCTAGAAGAAGACGGTTATGAGGCAGTAGCCGCATGACTTTAAGTGTCCTCTTGCTGGCGGCGGTACAACCGTCGGTTGCCTCTGTAGATGATGAGATTGTCGTCATCGGGCGGCGGCTGAACAGCATATCTGCGATGGTGTGCAAAGATGAAAAAGGCCGCTTCACTTGCTCGCTCGACAAATCGTCCGGCAACATAAATTTGGATAAGCGGCTATGCAAAACAACGGTTCGCTGCGTCCGCGATGGAGCCGTCGGTGACAATGCTATCAAATCCTGTGTGGATGCTGAGAAGCCCAAACTGTTGGCGAAGTTACGCCGCGAAATGAAAAGGTCTCGGCCATGACAACAACACTTCCTCTTCCCACAAAGCGCGACGAAGCATGGCGCTATGCCGATCTGAAGGCGCTCGAAGCCGTGTGGCCCAAGCTCGACGGGCCGGAAAAGATCGCGGTTGCCGCTGGTGAATCGGCATCTCGCCAAATTTCCGTGCTGCCGATAATCGACGGCGTCGGCATTGTTGATCTTGATGTGACCATTGGCGACGGTGCGAATTTCGCATTGCATGTGTTGGCTGTTGCCGCCGACTATGGCCGCATTCAGGTCAAAGTAACGCTCGGCAAAGGCGCGCATTTTGAACTGGGCGGCGCGATATTGGGTTCAGGCACACAGACGTTGGAGATCGTGACCGAGACTATTCACGCGGAACCGAATGCGACATCCAATCAGGTTGTGCGCTCCGTACTGGCGGGCAAGGCCACCGGCAGCTTCCTCGGTAAAATCAATGTCGCGCGCGATGCGCAAAAGACTGACGCAGCGCAGTCGGTCAAGGCCATGCTGCTCGACCGCACGGCGACGGCAAACGCGAAACCCGAGCTGGAAATTTTCGCCGACGATGTAAAATGTGCCCATGGCGCAACCGTTGGCGAACTCGACAAGCAGGCGCTATTCTATATGGCCGCGCGCGGCTTGCCGCCCGAACAGGCCCAGAAATTAATGCTACAGGCTTTTATTGCCGATGCTTTTGTCAGCATGGACGATGACACGGCGCGCGAAGCGATTGAAAGCAAGGCGCTTGAGGCTTTGGAGGGACTGTCATGAACGAAATGTCTGCCATCCAGACAAATCATCGCGGCGACTTTCCTGGCATAGCCGAGGATTGGCATTATCTCGACACGGCCGCGACAGCGCAAAAAGCGAAGCCGGTGCTCGATGCGATAGCGCGGGCCTATGGTCCCGATTATGCGACTGTTCACCGCGGCGTTTATGAACGTTCCGCCAATATGACGCTGGCCTTCGAAGCCGCCCGCAAGCGGGTTGCTAATTTCTTGGGCGCCGCGAGCGAGAATGAAATTGTGTTCACCAGCGGTGCGACGGACAGCATCAATCTTGTTGCCGAAAGCTGGGGCAATGCGAATGTCGGCAAAGATGACCGCATCATGTTGTCGCAGCTCGAGCATCACAGCAATATCGTACCTTGGCAAATGCTCGCCGAACGGGTGGGCGCACATATCGATGTCGCGCCCCTTACTGAAGATGGTCAGATTGATCTCGACTGGATTGAAGCCAATCTCACCGAACAGCACAAACTGGTGGCTTTGGCCCATGTCTCCAATGTGTTGGGTTCGTTACTGGATGCCAAGCGCGCCGCGAACATGACTCATAAAGTCGGTGCAAAACTATTGCTCGATGGCTGTCAGGCCGCACCGCGATTGCCCGTGGATGTGCAAGATCTCGGCTGTGACTTTTACGTGTTTTCCGGCCATAAAATTTACGGTCCAACTGGCGTTGGCGCGTTGTGGGCACCTTATGCCATTCTGGACGCAATGCCTCCATGGAAGGGCGGCGGGTCAATGATTGATCGTGTGAGTTTCGACGGCACGACCTATGCACCCGCGCCGGGGCGCTTTGAAGCGGGCACCCCGCATATTGCGGGGGTCGTCGGTCTGGATGCTGCGATCCAATATGTCGAAGGCATTGGGCTGGACGTGATATCGGCGCATGAAAATGCAACGCTGGCCATGGCGCGCGAAGCGCTGTCCGGCATTAACAGCGTGCGAGTATTTGGCCCGGACAAGAGCATGGGCATATTAAGTTTTGCTGTTGGCGACGTGCATCCGCACGATGTCGCCACTATATTGGATGAAGGCGGGGTTGCGATCCGCGCCGGCCATCATTGCGCGCAACCGCTGATGGACTATCTGGGCGTGCCAGCAACGGCGCGTGCCAGCTTTGGAATTTATAGCGACGCAGAAGATGTTGCGGCCCTAGTAAAGGGCATTGAACGGGTCAGAAAGATTTTCGGGTAGGAAAAAGAGATGAACGAAGAACGCAAAATAGTGGTCGAAGAAGTCGACAGAGTAGAGAAGCCCCCTTTGGCGAAAGTCGAAGATGCGGTTGAAGAAAAGCCTGCGCCCGTCATGGCGCCTTCGCCACATGAGGCTGAAAGCGATGTTAGCAAGTTAAACCGCAAGCGCGATTATCTTGAAGGCTTTCTGGCGCAACAACCAACCGAAACACCGGCTGGCGAAGCGGGCGGCGATCTTTATGAAGCCGTCGTCGATACCTTGAAGTCGATTTATGACCCTGAGATTCCAGTGAATATTTATGACCTTGGCCTGATCTATGGTGTGGAGATTACGCCGGATAATCACGCGATTGTTACCATGACTCTGACTACGCCGCATTGTCCGGTGGCGGAATCCATGCCCGGCGAAATTGAAATGCAGGTCGGCAGTGTTCCCGGCGTGGGCCATAGCGAAGTGAACCTCGTCTGGGACCCACCATGGGACCCACAGAAAATGAGCGATGAAGCGAAGCTCGAACTGGGGATGCTATGACAGCAACCGCTGCCTTATCAGCGACTCCTGCTACAACTATAGTGTGGGCGGATTATGCCAATGCAGACCATGCGGCAGACATTGTCGCGATGCTGCGCAGCTATGCGATGGACCCAATGGGTGGCGGTGAAGATTTGTCGGCGCAAGTGCAGGCTGATTTGGTACCCGGATTAGCCGCGACACCGGCGGCATCTTCGCTATTGGCTTATGTCGATGGCAAAGTGGCGGGACTCGCCAATCTGATGACCAGTTTTTCATCTTTTGGCGCGAAACCGCTGATCAATATCCATGATATCGTGGTGTCGAAAGAGCATCGAGGATTGGGTATCGGGCGCAAGCTATTCGCAGAGATTGAATCAATCGCGCGCGATATTGGGGCCTGCAAAGTGACCCTGGAAGTGCTTGAGGGCAATGAACCTGCACGTGGGCTATATGCGTCCTTGGGCTATGGCGATTATCAACTGGACCCGAAAATGGGCAAAGCACTGTTCTGGCAAAAAAGGCTTGAGACATGACCGAAGTAAAAACCAAAACGCGGGAAATTCCTGCAGCAATCATTCTGACGCCAGCGGCAGAACAGCGCATCGCCGACCTGATGGCCAAAGCGCCAGAAGATGTGATCGGGGTGAAACTATCCACCCCGCGCAGAGGCTGTTCGGGCCTCGCCTATTCGGTCGATTACGTCACCGAGGAAGTGAAATTTGACGAGAAAATTGTGACACCCGGCGGCGTATTCTATGTCGATGGCCCCAGCGTGCTCTATCTGATCGGTTCAACCATGGACTGGCAGGAAGATGACTTCACCGCTGGTTTCGTGTTCAACAATCCCAATAGCAAAGGTGATTGTGGGTGCGGAGAATCCTTCACCGTATAAAATGAAAGGGCGCGATATTGCTACCGCGCCCTTCCTTGTCTGGCTGACTAGTCCTCAGTCAATTTGACGATATCATTCATCAAACCGCTGGTGCCGTTGTTGACCGTCAACCGGTCCACTTTACCGGCAATGCTTTCCAGAGCCTCAAGCTCTTTGAGCCGCAGCATGACCGGGTTATCGGCCATCACCTTTGCGGTGTTCAGAAGCGACCGCGTTGCGTTCGTTTCTTCCCGCCGCTTGATGACGTTGGCTTCGGCCGCTTTCTGTGCAGAAACCACCTGGTTCAAAAGCTCCCGCATCTCACCCGGAAGGATCACGTCCTTCAGGATGATCTCGGATACTTCGAGACCAATGGCCGCCATATCGCTCCGGACTTTCATGGCGGCTTCGGCATCGACCGTCACCTGCTTGTCGAGGATCTGATCGAGCGTCATCGCGCCCAGCGTTTTCCGAAACGCATATTGCAGCGCCCGGTACAGCGCATCGGCAAAGTCCTTGACCTCGGTCACGGCTTTAACGGGATCAACCACCCGGTATTGCGCCGAGATATTGATCCGCAAAGTCACGCGATCTTTGGTCAAGAGCTCCTGACCGGTCACATCGAGAGGTTGCCGTGTCAGATCAACGATCTTCACGGCGACCTTCTGACCAACCATCCAGTAGCCCGTGACACCCGGCGTCAATTCGCCGACCATCTGGCCATCGACGGTGAGCAGGCCAACCTGGCCCTTGTCCACCTCGACAATCCGAACCTGATTGAGCAGGCTTGCCACGCCGGCTTTTATCAGCCGCTGCAGCAAGGCCGGTGCGATCACTGGGTTTGTATCCAGCTGCACGAGCTCCGCCTTCCACGGACCGGCATCGGTCCACACGGTGAGCTTGCTATCCGGAGAGAGGACAGAATGAATCTGTCCGTCGCATTCTATGACAGCAATCTCGTTGGTCCCGGTCCGGTACTGGGTTAGATGCGCGTCGGCCTGATCCGGTGCTTTTTCAAAAAGCGCCTTTTCATAGACCGAAACAAAAGCTGCGCTGCTGAGCGCCATGCGCTCAACCCGCAATTGCTTGCGCCAGTTCGGCAGAACATGCTCGCCCGCTCCCAATAATCCGCGTACCTCGCCCTTGTAGAGCCAGATTGCCCGTTCATTTTCATTGATGGTTAGCCGCTTGCGGCCCATCAGCTTGTCAATCAAATACAACATCATACTCACTCAAATATCAGCTCACGCCAATCTCCTTTTACGTTTGCCCGGGGCCGGAATTGGCCCAAAGCGTTTCCCCAATCAAAATGGTCTCGGATAAGATTCAGGGACCGGTGGCATGCCGCGCGGCGGGTCAAGGCGGAGCGGATTTTGCAGCGCGCGAGGCGGATAGAGAGGCGTTCGAAAACATCTCCCATCGACCCCGGCACAGCACCATCATCACGCATCAACCGAACCGTTTGCCATGGTGGCAGGTGCTTTGCCTTTGGCGTTCGGAAATCCGAAGATTCCTGCCCGCTGCAGACGCCGCGCCATTCACATGCCGGTCCCCGAACCCGGTATTTCTCAAAACAGCATTATGAGTGCTGGGGTCCTATTACAGACCGAGAGTGGAGCGGGAATCGAACCCGCAACAGCAAGATTACAAGTCTTGTGCTCTACCCATTGAGCTATCCAGTGGTGCGTTGAGACGAGAATCGAACTCGCTTACCTGGTGTTTGAAGCCAGTGCTCTATCCAATTGAGCTACTCATGCAACCAATCGAGACAAAGCAGCATCCGTACATGCCGGTATCAGAGATACTGCATGCGGGCGGGCTTCATGAAACCCAACCGTTGACGTCCGCCCCATCCATTGATCGGGGAGCGGGCCGTTAGGCCGGGGCTTCAGATTTGACAATGGCTTTTTCGGCCAAGAGGCGTTTTTAGCGATGAATGGAAGGTTGGACGCGACAAGTCGTATCAATTGTAACCAATAGGCCTGCCGTGAACTCTTTGAAACTAGGCGGAGAATCGAAGGACAGCCGATACGTTTTTTGTACCGACCTCAAAAATCCACCTCGCTCGGATAATCCGTATAAAAATCATTATCCGTTGGAAAATTCGTGAACGACATGCCGACCGTGTGGTCAAGCGCTTCGACATGATGCCACCAGCCGACGGGCAGGAACACAGCCTCGCCCGGGCCGATATCGCATTGCCATAGCTTTGGCGCCGCCTCGCCCAGTGCGCGGATGTCATCCGGTGAGGCCCACTCGCTGAAACAATGCATGTGGTTGCGCATATGGGCTGTGTCATAGGCGGCGACCATGGTGACGCGTTTGCGACCGGAAATTTGCAAAAGCAGGTTATTGGTGAGGTCGTGGTGGAAAGGTGTGATCGTGCCCTTTGGCCCCATCCAGAAAAAACCGTCATTCCCGCCGCTCGATTGGAGCAGCGAAATGTCGCCCACATCGTCCCATAGAGGCGTCATCGCCTGTTTGTTGACCGTGTCATTATAGGCGGTGATGTAGAAATCATTGCTGCTGTCGGTCTGGCGGAGCAGGGCGACAAACTCGCTGAACGGCACGTGGCGCTTGTGGTTGTCTTTGGCCATTTCATAATCGTCGCTTGATTGCCGCTGACCCTGCAGCTCAACCACCGCGTCACCGATTTTGTCGGCCAGATAATCGAGCGTCCAGCGTTGCATCGCAGGCCAGTGGTCAACCAACCCGGTCAGTTTCACCGGCAGATTGCGATTATGATAGTCGCGGAAAAACACATCCGGTTCGATTGTCTGGACGACAGGAATTTCCGCTCCGTCCCCAGCATCAGCCCGATGCAGGCGGCGATAATTGTCCAGCGTCCAGTGGCTTTTGTGCAGCCGGTTGCTTACCCGCTTGCCCGCGTTGAAAAGCGGATCCTTCATCGCCCGCCCGGCCTCATAAGCGGCGGCTTTTTCGCTATAGCCTGCGGCGATGAAACGCGCAGGCAGTTCGGTCAGAGGTGTCCCGTCTAGCAATGCCTGCGCGAGCACCTCGCGTTTGTCGGGTTTGGTTTTAGAGGATTTGGTAGCTGTCATGAAAGCGTCATATCAGCGCGAGGTTTCAGAAAAAAGACGTTGAGCTGGTGCTTGGTCGTATCAACAAGCGTGTTCTCGGAGTTCAGTATTTTGTCTATCTGGGAATCTGAAACCTTACTGTGCTCCTCCAATAAGATGCAATAGGTTGCCCTTCCGCATCAAGAGCTGGCTTGAAGGCAGAGCGTTTCATGAGTGATCTGCAGACCGCATCATCAAACTCCTTTGGCCGGGTCGTTTGCTGGATATGACAAGCTGTTGTTTTGCCTGTTTTATCAACACTTAAACGAAACTGCACTAAAGCGGGTTGCCCTTCCCTAATCATGTCGAGGGGGTATTCATTGGACTTAATCCAACGTCCAGGATTACCTATGATGTGCACTGGTTGGCTGAGCGTCTTGTGTTTTTCAACATCTATGCCCCAGTGCGTTAGAAGCTCATCGACGCATGTAGCGAGAGCAGCAAATGGTTTTTCCATAGAGCCTAGCTTTAATACAACCGGTTTCCGCAATGGGCGTCCAATTGAAAGATAGGTGACGGCTGCTTTACGTTCTGCACCAATCTCAGCTAACTTATAGTTATATTCTGGTCCGCTATTTTCTCTGGCTAGTTTTTCAGCATCCGTTACGGCGGCTATCCGCATTGCTCCGCTGAAAAGCATGGCAGGCTTTTTGCCTAAATTACCGATCAGGAATTCGGCCTCTTGCGCAAGCTCTGACGGACCAAATTGCAAAGTTGCAGGCCGAGAGGAATTCCGGATTCTCACAGGCTTTCCGGCTAAGACTAACCTAAAATGATCTCCTGGCCCAAAACTGTTGAATATCACAGTGACAGTGTCATCTTCTGTGCCAAATTGACGGAGCAATCGACAGCTATCATCTTCATAGCTTGCAATCCATTTAGAACTGGGTTTGAGCGTCAAAGGCTGTTTTTGAGCGGCTACAGGCTGGCTCAACAGAGTGCAACTTGCAAAAATTAGGGCAATAAAGCAGAGCAATTTATTCATAACGGCACAATATTCCATGACGAGCTTATTGCAATACTTGGTTTATTCATGAAGCAACAAAAACCCCGGCGCTTTCACGCCGGGGTCTGAAATTGTCAAACGGGTTCAAATATCCCGTTTATCGAAGCGCTTATACCTTCTCGGTCAACTCCGGCACGGCGTTGAACAGATCCGCAACCAGTCCGATATCAGCCACCTGAAAAATCGGTGCGTCTTCGTCCTTGTTGATCGCGACAATGATCTTGGAGTCTTTCATGCCCGCCAGATGCTGGATCGCGCCGGAAATGCCGATGGCGATATAGACTTCTGGAGCCACGATTTTACCGGTTTGACCGACTTGATAATCATTGGGGACATAGCCCGCATCAACCGCAGCGCGCGATGCACCGATGCCGGCGCCGAGCTTGTCGGCCAGCGGCGTGATGACTTCTTCGAATTTCTCCGAAGAGCCCAAGGCACGGCCGCCAGATACGATGATCTTCGCGCTGGTCAGTTCCGGACGCTCGGACTTGGCGATTTCTTCGCTCACAAATGATGAAAGCCCGGATTCGCCTGCGCCGGTGACGCCTTCGATTGTGCCAGAGCCGCCTTCGGTGGCTGCTTTATCAAAAGCCGTACCGCGCACGGTGATGACTTTCTTTGCATCCGAAGATTTGACGGTAGCAATCGCGTTGCCTGCGTAAATAGGACGGGTGAACGTATCTTCGCTTTCGACGGAGAGAATGTCAGAAATCTGCATCACGTCGAGCAAAGCAGCGACGCGCGGTGCAATATTCTTGCCAGTGGTTGTGGCAGGCGCGAGGAAAGCGTCATGGCTTTCCATCAGGCTGGCAACCAAGGGCGCAACATTTTCAGCGAGCTGATTGGCTAGGGCCGCGTCATCGGCCACATGCACGGTGGCAACGCCACCGACCTTTGCGGCTTGCTCACCGACACTGGCACAGCCAGAGCCGACAACCAATGCGTGGACTTCGCCCAGTTGCGATGCAGCGGTGACAACAGCCAGCGTCGCGTCTTTCATGTTCGTATTGTCATGTTCTACGAGTACAAGAGTTTTCATCAGATCGCTCCTACAGCTTTAAGTTTCGCGACCAGCGCGTCCACATCTTCAACCTTTTCACCGGCCTGACGGACAGGCGGTTCGGTGACATTGGTGGTGGTGAGGCGCGGAGAAATGTCGACGCCATAATCAGCCGGTGTTTTCTCATCCATCGGCTTTTTCTTGGCCTTCATGATATTGGGTAGCGACGCATAGCGTGGCTCGTTGAGGCGCAGGTCGGTGGTGACCACCGCAGGCAGGTTCAATTTAACCGTCTGCAAGCCGCCATCAATTTCGCGCTTCACTTCGATGCTGTCGCCGTCAATGGCAACGGTATTGGCAAAAGTGCCCTGACCCCATCCGAGCAAGGCTGCGAGCATCTGGCCGGTCTGGTTGCTATCGTCATCAATTGCCTGTTTGCCGCAGATGACCAGCTTTGGTGCTTCTTCTTCGACAATTTTGGCGAGGATTTTGGCAACGCCCAATGGCTCGACTTCGTCATCGGTCATCACCAGGATCGCGCGGTCTGCGCCCATGGCAAGAGCCGTGCGCAATGTTTCCTGCGCTTTTTGCGGGCCAACCGAAACCGCGATAATTTCTTCTGCCTTGCCTGCTTCTTTCAGGCGAATCGCTTCTTCGACAGAAATTTCATCAAAGGGGTTCATCGACATTTTGACATTGGCGAGATCGACGCCGCTGCCGTCGGACTTAACCCGCGGTTTTACGTTATAGTCTATGACCCGTTTGACGGGCACCAGGATTTTCATTGCTGTTTCCTTCTTTATATTTCTGCGAACGCCTTAGCTTACGTTCACGTAAACGTCAAATATCGATGGTGCAACGCAACATGGTCTTTTTCACGAACCACGCATAGCTGTACTTTGTGACTACGCTGCTGCTTATGCAGCGTCTTGCACTTGGGCGACAATTTTCCTTGCAGCGTCGCCAAGGTCATCGGCAGAAACGATCGGCAGACCGCTATTTGCCAATATTTCCTTACCCTTAGCTACATTCGTGCCTTCGAGCCGGACGACGAGAGGAACCGACAGATCGACTTCCTTGGCTGCGGTCACAATGCCTTCGGCAATGATATCGCATTTCATGATGCCGCCAAAAATATTGACCAAAATGCCTTCGACGGCCGGATCAGCCAGAATGATTTTGAAGGCTGCGGTGACTTTTTCCGTCGTCGCGCCGCCGCCTACATCGAGAAAGTTGGCAGGGAATGCGCCGTTCAGTTTGATGATATCCATCGTCGCCATCGCAAGACCAGCACCATTGACCATGCAGCCAATGCTGCCGTCCAGCTTGATATAGGCGAGGTCATATTTGGAGGCTTCGACTTCCGCCGGGTCTTCCTCGGTTACATCGCGCAGTTCCATCAGGTTCGGGTGACGCATCAGCGCGTTGCCGTCGAAGCTCATTTTCGTGTCGAGCACGAGCAATTGCGCGTCTTTGGTTTCCACGAGCGGGTTAATTTCCAGCATCTCGCAGTCCATGTCGGTAAAGGCGGTATAAAGCTGCTTGCCGAGTTTTTGTGCCTGCTTGTTGAGATCGCCGGAAAGACCCAGCGCAAAAGCCATCGCCCGGCCATGATGCGGCATGAAGCCTTGTGCCGGATCAATCGTGATCGTTTTGATTTTTTCCGGCGTATTATGCGCAACGTCTTCGATATCCATGCCGCCTTCGGTGGAGACGATCATTGCGATACGACCTGACGCGCGGTCGACCAGCATGGAGAGATAATATTCCTCCTCAATGTCCACGCCATCGGTGACATAGAGCCGGTTGACCTGCTTGCCTTCGTCGCCCGTCTGAATGGTGACGAGTGTGTTGCCGAGCATTTCCGTCGCGTTGTCGCGTACCGCGTCGACCGATTTGGAGAGTCTTACACCGCCGCTGGCATCTGGGCCGAGTTCCTTGAATTTGCCTTTACCGCGTCCGCCGGCATGAATTTGTGCTTTCACGACATAAAGCGGTCCGGGCAGTTTTTCAGCTGCTGCAACGGCTTCTTCAACGGTCAGGGCCGCGTGGCCTGCTGGAATGCCAATGCCATATTTGGCGAGTTCTTCTTTGGCCTGATATTCATGGATGTTCATGGGACGGTGCAGCGCCTTTCTTATATATTCGGTTATCGAGTCTTGTGCAGGGCTAAAGCATAGTCTGATGGGTATTTCCAGCCCTTCGGCCCGGATCGGTCACGATTCATGCTGATGATTTTGACAGGCGCTTCATTTTAGCGCGCAAACAACCCCCGAAGAGGTCACAACGCCAAGGATTTCCGGGTCTTGCAGCGCCTTGGTCCGTTTCACAAATTCATTGACGCTAATATCCCCGGGATCACGCTTTCTGAGTTTGCCGAGGCCATTGAGCTTGCTGATCTGACCCAGGGAAAGCCGGTCGACCATCCGTCCGGCCATGCAGGATGATATCGGCTTGGACAGGCCAGCGCTCATCAATCCATTGCGGACTCTGGTTTCCGGGGTTGTGCAGGCGGCCAGACCAGCGATGAGCGCTAGTCCGGCCGCATAGCGCATCTTGCTCATGCTTTTGTTTTGGCCAATTCTATGGCTTCCAAAACAACCCGCTTGGCTTCCTCGGCATCGCCCCATTTGCCGACGCGGACCCATTTTTCAGGTTCCAGATCTTTGTAATGGGTAAAGAAATGCTCAATCTGCTGCATGACGATTTCGGGCAGGTCGCCGCCCTCGCCAATGGCGCGATAATATGGGAAGGTCGCGTCGATCGGAACGCAGAGCAATTTTTCATCGCCGCCATGTTCATCTTCGAGATTCAGCACCGCAATCGGGCGACAGCGCACCACGCAACCGGGCATGAAGGGCGAACGTGCCACGACCAGCGCGTCCAATGGATCGCCATCGGGTGATAATGTGTGCGGAATAAAGCCGTAATTGGCGGGATAGCGCATCGGCGTATGCAAGATGCGATCGACAAACAGCGCGCCGGATGCCTTATCAAATTCATATTTTACCGGTTCACCGCCAACGGGCACTTCGATAATGACGTTCAGGCTTTCCGGCGGATTATCGCCGATCGGGATTTTGGTGATGTCCATAGGGTATGTGGTCCTATTATCTGGTTCTTGGCGTTAAAAGCCGGTCAATGCCCCCTTCAGCTTGGCTACCCTCTCCAGCAGTTTCGTCCGCTGTAATCTTTTCGAGGTGCGGATAGCGAAGCCCGCCTGAATAATCGACCATAAAATTGCTATATTGGTCGTCATTCTTCGCAAAAATCTCGATTTTATTGGGCTGTCCGCGGTTTTCCTCAATCGCTTGCATCAACATTTCGGCGCTATAGGCCTTGCCATTGACGGCCGTGATGGTGAGGCCGGTTTTAAGGCCTGCCTTAAATGCGGGACCGTCCCACATAACCGCTTTGACGACGCCTTTGTCGCTCATCACCATGCCAATACTATGGCTGAGATCCAGCTGTTTGCGGCGTTTGTCATTGGCGCTGATGAAGTCGCTTTGGGTTGCATTATAAACGAGCTTATAGCCGCCGAGAGCAAGACCATTTTTGGGTGCTGTTGCCGTCGGTTGGTAGACGCGTTCCTGTATGAAGGCAGCCCAATCATATGGCTGCACGGCGTTGAGCGCCTCGATCACGTCGGATAGTTCGTAGGTGACGACACCATAGTCGCCATTTTTGCCTTTGAAGAAGGTCCGGGCAAAATTTTCGAGCGATTTTTTATCACCTGATTCGCGGCGGATAATGCCATCAGCTTCCAGCCAGATGAGCAGGCCTTCATTATAATAGTCTTCCTGCCGCTGCCAGCTACTCCACGGTTTGGGACGGCGTGCGGCAATGATGGGATCATGGGTCGTGTCGATCAAGGCGCGCCACTGGCGCCCCACACGACGGTCCATACCTGCTGCGATTGCAGCAAAAGCATCCAGCGTGTCCTGTTTGGAATATAACCCGGATCGTGCGCCGAGGACATAGCCCCAAAATTGGCTCTGCCCTTCATAGACCCATAGTAAATTATCGCGCATCGGTTCGCGAAAATCCGGCGTCCACATGCCGGCTGGCCGGCGATATTTGCCGTTCCAGCTATGGACAATTTCATGCGGCAAAAGATTGCGGCGACCGGGCCCGTCATTCCATTTGGTAAAATATTCCCGGTTCACGCCATTTTCCGAAGAGCGATGATGTTCCAGACCAATGCCGCCCATTTCCTCAGTCAGCGCCAGCAGGAAATCATAGCGATCATAGGGATGGCTGCCAAATAGCACCTCGGACTCGCGGACCAATTTGCTATGTTTGGCGATGTGCGATTTCTTGGGTTTGAGATATTTTGCATCATCGGCAACGATATTCAAATGCACGCGACGACTCAGCCGGTGAGTCTGGAAATGCTGTCCGGCAAAGACCGGGCTGTCGACAAGCGTATCATAGTCGGTTTTTTGGTAGACTACGCGGTTTAGATCATCCGTTTTGGGTTGCCGCGCCTTCGGTCGCATCGCGCTGGCCGCTCGCCAACCCGCCGGATAGATGGCGGTGGCTTCGACCGGGATCTGGCGGACATAATAGCCGGCCGGATAAAGCGAGACCTGATGCCAGCGCAGATTGAGCATGGACGGCGCCATAACGATCCGGCCCTGATTGCTGGTGGTGGCAGAGGTGAATTGGAATCGCGCTTCAATTTCACTGACCCCGGGCGGAATATCGACGTGAAATGCGTAGACATTGAGATCATCACGGACCCAGCGCAAATCCGTCTTATCCGCTAATATCCGCAACCCAGCGAGCTTCTCAATCTCGCCCCGGGGAGCATGATTGCCGGGCAACCACTCGGGATATAGCAAGGTGAGTCGAGTGGCTCCGGTGACCGGAATAAATTGTCTTACCTTGAAAACGCCCTGTTTGTTATCGCGGGCATCGACCTCCAGTCGTATGGTGCCGGTAAAAGGAATGTCCTGCGCTTTGGGTATCGTATCTTCCGCCGCGACATAAGTTGGCTTGCTCAAATTGTCCGGCATGGCGGCTGAGACGGCGGTGATAGGCCAAACGAGGGACAGGGCCGAAAACAGGCCCAAAAATGCAACCAGACGCATACTAAATTCATCCCCTGTAACTTGGCTTTGGTGCTGAATGACGCTTTTTAGCGGCGGCGTCCAGAGGGCGGGCAAGAAAACATCCTCCTTTGGTGATAGAAATTACCCCACTTTCTCTTTTGCGCAGCACCGGCTAAAGCGCCCTCAAGACAAAAGGGACATGATGGCAAAAATACAAACGCCGCAGGCTGTTCGCGGCACGCAGGATATATTTGGTGAAGATCAGGAGCGTTTCCAGCATGTTGTGGAAACGTTCGAACGCGTGCGGCGGCTTTACGGGTTTAAGGGCGTGCAAATGCCGGTTTTCGAACCCACGGCTGTCTTTGCGCGGTCCCTGGGTGAAACCACCGATGTCGTGTCCAAAGAAATGTATAGTTTCGAAGATCGCGGCGGCGACAGCCTTACCCTGCGGCCCGAATTTACCGCTGGCATTAGCCGCGCCTTTCTGACCAATGGCTGGCAGCAGCACATGCCGTTGAAGCTTTCCACGCATGGGCCGCTTTTCCGTTATGAACGCCCGCAAAAGGGCCGTTACCGACAGTTTCACCAGCTCGATGCCGAGATTATTGGCGCAGGCGAAGCGGCGGCAGATGTCGAATTGCTCTGTTTTGCCGATCAGCTTTTGAAGGAGCTTGGCATATCCGACGGCGTGACTTTGCAGCTCAACACATTGGGTGACGCGGAAAGTCGTGATGCTTGGCGGGATGCCTTGGTCGCGCATTTTCAGGCGCATAAAGCGGACCTGTCGAAGGATAGTCAGGACCGGCTGGAGCGTAATCCGTTGCGCATATTGGACAGCAAAGAGCGACAGGATCGTCCGATTGCCGACAGCGCGCCGGATATCGACGCCTATTTATCAGACGAGGCGAAAGAATTTTTCGCGCAGGTCACCGAAGGACTGGATGCCTGCGGCGTGGCATGGGAGCGCAACAGCCGGTTGGTGCGGGGCCTGGACTATTATCGCCATACCGCGTTTGAATTTGTGACAGACCGGTTGGGTGCGCAAGGGACTGTATTGGCCGGCGGGCGATATGATGGGTTGATTGAGTCGCTGGGCGGACCTGCAACCCCCGCGGTGGGTTGGGCCGCCGGGATTGAGCGGCTCGGTATGTTGCTTGCTGATGCCCCTGCCAGTCCAGTGGAACTTGCGATTTTGCCAATGGGTGAGACGGCCTCAACCAAAGCCCTGTCCGTGGCAAGTGAACTTCGCGGGTCACAATTTTCGGCAGAAATTTTCGGCAGCGGCAAATTCAAAAAGCGTATGGCACGGGCCAATCAGATCGGCGCATTGGCCGTCATTATCATCGGCGAAGATGAACTGGCGTCCGGTAACGTGCAGTTTAAAAACCTTGCGACGGGCGAGCAGACCGAACTGGATGTCGCGGCCGTCATAGAAAAGATGTGGGACCTCAGGTTTTCTGAAGACCTCGATAAACTTGATGCTGACGTGACAGATTTGGAGCAAGAAGTCGCGCAATTGGGAGAAGCCGATTGACCACCATCACCCCTCAACGCATCGCCCAGATCGAAGCACGCTTTGCCGAGCTGCAGGCGATGATGGCCTCTGGCAATCTCGACGGCGATAAATTTGTCGAAACGTCCAAAGAATATGCCGAGATCGAACCGGTCGCCAATGCCGCTGCCGAGGTAAAGCGCCTGCGCGACGAACAAGCGGGACTGGAAGAAATGCTGGTCGGTGATGATGCCGAGATGAAGGCGATGGCGGCCGACGAAGTCGAAGATGTCAAGAAAGCGCTGGAAAAAGCGCAACATGCGCTCGCGCTGCAATTGCTGCCCAAAGATGCGGCGGACCAGCGTCCGGCCATGCTGGAAATTCGCGCAGGCACGGGCGGTGATGAAGCCGCGCTGTTCGCCGGTGATTTATACCGCATGTATAGCCGCTTTGCCGACGAACAGGGCTGGAAGATCGAGCTGATCTCCGCCAATGCGTCCGAAGTCGGCGGGTTTAAGGAAGTGGTTGCCAATATCAACGGCAAGGGCGTGTTCGCCAAACTGAAATTCGAATCCGGCGTGCACCGGGTCCAGCGCGTGCCCGAAACCGAGTCGGGCGGGCGTATCCATACCTCTGCGGCGACAGTCGCGGTTTTGCCGGAGCCCGAAGAGGTCGATATCGATATCCGCACCGAAGATCTGCGCATTGATACCTATCGGGCGAGCGGTGCGGGTGGTCAGCATGTCAACAAGACCGACAGCGCGATTCGCATCACCCATTTGCCCACGGGGCTGGTTGTGCAATGTCAGGACGGCAAGTCACAGCATAAGAACAAAGCGCAAGCGATGAAAGTATTGGCTGCCCGACTCTACGAGCAAGAGCGCGCAGCCGTGGCGAGTGAAGAGGCCGACGCGCGCAAGGCGATGGTCGGTTCTGGCGATCGCTCCGAACGCATTCGCACCTATAATTATCCGCAAGGGCGGGTGACCGATCACCGGATCAATCTGACGCTGCATAAACTACCCGAAATAGTCGAAGGCGGGGCGCTGGGCGAAATGGTCGACGCGCTGATTGCTGAGGATGAAGCCAGCCGGCTTGCTAATCTTGATGGCTGACATGGCCGCAACCCTGCGGGAGGCGGCGCAGGCTTTGCAGGGGGTGAGCGACACGCCGCGCCTGGACGCAGAATTATTGATGGCCCATGGGCTGGGCATTGGCCGTCAGGACTTGCTGCTTGATATGTTGAAGCTGGATGTTCCCGACGGCTTTTCCGCCTTGTTGGAGCGCCGCAAAGCGCATGAACCGATTGCCCATATCATGGGCGAACGAGAATTTTGGAGCCTGCCATTTCAGGTGTCGCCGGATGTTCTGATCCCCCGGCCAGACAGCGAGATATTGATCGAAACGGCTGTGCAACGCGGTAAACAGCGCCCGCCAAACCATGTTCTTGATCTTGGGACCGGCAGCGGCGCTTTATTACTCGCGACCTTGTCCGAATTTCCCGAGTCCCATGGTCTCGGGATTGATGCCAGCGCCGGTGCGCTCGCCATGGCCCATAATAATGCTGATCGGCTGGGATTGGCTGATCGTACGCGCTTCTTGCTACAGGACTGGACGGAGCCGAATTGGGCGCAATGCTTGGGCGGTCCGTTTGATTTGATTCTCGCCAACCCGCCTTATGTTGCGACCGACGCGCCATTGTCTCGCGAAGTAGCGGATTTTGAGCCGCATGAAGCCCTGTTTGCGGGGGTTGAGGGCATGGATGACTATCATATCATCATTCCGGCGCTGGGCGCTCTATTGGCGGATAACGGTTTGGCGCTGCTGGAAATAGGATTTGATCAGGTGGAAAGGGTCACAAAATTGGCCGAAAAACATCATTATACCGTTGAATGTAAACAGGATTTAGGTGGGAATGACCGGTTGCTCATCCTCCGGCAGAAACGCCCTTAACAAAATTTGCTTGGTTTTGACTTATGAAGGCGCTAAGGATGTTTCAGGCCCAGATGATTTCTGGCAATATCCCTAAAATCGCTGGCCTACCCCCATATAGATAATTTTGCTGATGTCCGGCGATATATTATCTTTCTTGGGTTGCGGTGGATCATTGGATCTGCCGCGCAGTGACCGCCTTTGTGGTGGCGAAATAACAGGAAAGACCGAGTTTATTAACGGTATAAGGACACCCAGAATTTGATGAATAATCGTCAGCCCGGCCGTCGTCGTGGCCGCAACAATAGCAATAATAACCGCAACCAGAGCAATCGGGGCGGTGGCGGCGTTGATCGCGACAACCGGATCGATAACCGCGCGCGTGGCAATGCAGCCCAGATGCTGGAAAAATACAAGAAAATGGCGCAGGATGCCCAGGTGAATGGCGACCGCGTCAATGCCGAATATTATCATCAGTTTGCCGACCATTATTTCCGGGTCAATGCGGATACTCAGGCGCGCCGTGAAGAGCAGCGTCTGGCTCGCGAAGAACAGCAACGCGGCCAGAATAATGACCGCAATGATAATCGCAGCGACAATCGCGATGATAGCAGTGATCAGGAAGATGGCGATCGTCAGGACCGCGGCCCGCGTGGACGTCAACAATCAGACCGTCGCCCCTCCAACAATGATCGCGCCAATGAACATCGTAATGAAGAACAGCCTGTCGAAGCGGCTGTTTCTGACGAGGGTGATAAACCAAAAGCGCCATCTGAGAAAAAACCGGTCCGGGCGCGTCGGCCACGCAAACCGGCAGCCGAAACCGCAGAAGCCAACGGCGAATCAAGCGGACTAGATGTCAGCGCCTTGCCGCCTGCGATTTCGATCCAATCAGATGATGATGCAGTCAAAGTCGAGAAGAAACCGGTTCGCAAGCGGCGCACCGTGAAAGCCAAAGTGGCCGAAGAAGGCGACGCGGCTTAAGCCTCTGGTGGTTCTTCCAAGGCGGCCTTTAGCCAATCTGGTAGGTTGAGATGGGCGATATCGCCCATGCGGCGATGTTCGATCGATAAACCAAGCTCGGGATAAGCGATGCGCTGACGTTTTTCGTCTGCTTGATCGACGGGAACCACGACCATCCGGCGATTGACTTTCTGCCGGTAGTTCATCCGCGCGGTATTTTCCTGACCGACATAGCAACCCTTGGTGAAACTAACGCCGTGCAACTCCGTGGCATTGCATTCCAGCCACAACGTCTTGTCGCTGCCTAATTCTGCCTGACCCTCCGTTACGCCTAGCGAAAGGCGATGCGCTTTATAAAGGGCATCGGCGCTTTCGTCTGTCTGGCGGCTGTCCAACCAGCGATAGCCCAATGCGGATAGCCGAGGATCGGCGGATTTGTCGCTGGCATCAAGCGCCCAGTGGACCGTTTGGCTTTCGTCAATTTCAATATCGATTTTCCGGCGCAGACGATAGATTTTCAGACGCTTGGCCAAAGCCTCCGCATGATCCTTTTCACAATCGATCAATATGTCATTTCCATCGGCCCACAGGAAAAAGTCGAACAGTGCTTTTCCCTGCGCCGTCAGTAAGGCGCCCCATTTCGGAGTGCCCGCTACGACGGCCTGCATATCCTGCGTCACCAGTCCTTGCAGGAAATCGCGACAATCTTCGCCTTCTCCGTCATTGGCGTCATTTGCAGAAATGCGGATCACCGCGCGCTGAATAAGTCTGGTTTCGGTCATAAGGATTAGGTAGGGGTTGCGAGCGGAAAAACCAAGCCGTTAGCCCTGAGCCTGTCGAAGGGCGTTGCAAGACTATCAATAAACGGGCTTCGACAGGCTCAGCCCTAACGGATATAGTGATAATGAATGACATAATCTCGCCCGACCAGATTGCTATCAGACAGCCGGATGACTGGCATGTGCATTTGCGCGATGGGGATATGTTGCGGTCGGTGGCGACATATACGGCGCGGCAATTTGCCCGCGCGATCGTCATGCCCAATCTTTCGCCGCCGGTCACGGACACGGCAAGCGCTGTGGCCTATCGGGATCGCATATTATCGGCAGCTTCCGATCATGGTCATTTCACGCCGCTAATGACCTGTTACCTGACCGACAGTTCGGATGCAGAGGATATGGCTCAGGGTTTCCAGAGCGGTGTCTTCACCGCGGCGAAACTATATCCTGCCAATGCAACCACCAACAGCGCGCATGGGGTGACAGATGTTGCCAATATCATGCCGGTGCTGGAACGGATGCAAAAAATGGGCATGCCGCTGCTGATCCATGGTGAGGTCACCGATGCCGATGTCGACGTGTTTGACCGGGAAGCTGTATTTATCGAGCGCATCCTGTCGAAACTGGTCGATCAATTGCCGGACCTTAAAGTGGTCTTTGAACATATCACCACCGCTGATGCTGTGGATTTTGTCAACGGATCTGGCGCCAATGTCGGCGCGACCATCACACCGCAGCATCTCCATATCAATCGCAACGCTATGTTTCAGGGCGGGATCCGCCCCCATGCCTATTGCTTGCCGGTTGCTAAGCGCGAACGGCACCGGCTGGCCCTGCGCAAAGCTGCAACATCGGGATCAGCGAAATATTTTCTCGGCACCGACAGCGCGCCGCATGAAATTCATGCCAAGGAGTCCGCCTGTGGTTGCGCGGGCATATTCAACGCGCCTTACGCGTTGGAAAGCTATGCCACCATATTTGATGAAGAGGGCGCGCTCGATAAGCTGGAAGGCTTTGCTTCGATCCATGGTCCGCAATTTTATGGCTTGCCGCTCAATGAGGGAATAGTGACCTTGCAGCGGTCGAAAATAATAGTGCCGGAAAATATCGCAGCGGGCGGTGCGACCATTGTTCCCTTTCACGCCGGACAGGAACTGGGTTGGCAGATCGTCGGATAAGACGTTTCAGGTTGTTGCGGCCTGGTCTTCTTTTTTACCAAAAATAGCATCGGCGGAGAATAGCGCGAGGCTGATCCATATCAGGATGAAGCATATCAAGTGCGATGTCGTCAGTGGTTCCCGATAGAGGAATACACCGATCAGAAATTGCAAAGTCGGCGCTAAATATTGAAATAGGCCGATGGTGCTCAATTTCATTGTTTTAACCGCCGCAGCAAAGAGCGTTAGCGGCGCTGCGGTAACCGCTGCACCCCCCAGCAAGAGCATGCTAATGGAAAGCTCATCGCCAAAATGGGTTGTTGTGGTCGGCGGCATATTGCCGAAGCTGATCCAGCCGATAAATAACAGAAATGGCAGGAACAAAAAGCTCGTTTCGATGGTCAGCCCGACCACGGGGCCGACCACTGCGACTTTGCGGACCAGACCATAAAAGCCCCAAGAACCGGCTAGCGCGAGGCTGATCCATAGGGTTTGCCACGCCTCAACTGCCAGGATCGATACGCCAATGGCGGCAATACCCACCGCAATCCATTGATTTCGGCTTAGCTGTTCCTTCAGGAAAATTTTCGCGAGAAAAACACTGAGCAGCGGACTGATAAAATAGCCCAGGCTGGCAGCAAGAATATGGTCTTCCTGCACGGCCCAGACATAGACGAGCCAGTTGGTGGCGATGAGCAGCGAGCTGGCGAGCAGTGCGCCCCGCACCTTTGGTTCAGCCCAAGAGGCAAGCAGACCGGAGAGATTTTTGCGGAAATAGAGGATGACGAGTAATAGCGGAACAGACCAGATGACCCTGTGCGCCACCACTTCAAGCGGCGCAACGCTTTGTAAAAGCTTGAAATAAATCGGCATGACGCCCCAAAAAACACAGGCCAGCAGCGCTTGCATAAGCCCCAACCGACTGCCCGATGCCTGATCTGTCATATTTCGGCGACTAGGCCTCAGCCGAAGGAGTGGCAATATAAATTAGTTTGGGGGCCTGATAAATATACTGTGTCAGATAATCCCGCCACCCATCCACAGACGGAATGCACAAATACACATAACGATCAGGCAGAAATACATGCCGCTGCTGCGTGAGGAGATCAGACCGAAGAGCGCGCCAACGCCAGCAATGGGCAGAATAAGCCAGTTGGTCCAGCCGAGCAGGGGTACCAGTCCGATAAAAGCGAGAATAAGGGCGATGCCGCCGATGAGGATAGAAATTAGATTAGCCATAACTGTATTATAGACATAGTGCACCGATTTTGCAAGTGTTTCTAAATGGATAGGCTCATGATAACAGGGAGCTTAAGAGAGGAAGATCATGGATATCACAGACATTAAGATTGAAACCGAGCGGCTAATCCTGCGCCCACCCAATGCTGATGATTTTGAGCGTTGGGCTGCGTTTCAGGCAGACGCAGAAACAATGACTTTCATCGGTGGCCTAAAAAGCCGAGCAGAAAGCTGGCGGGATTTATGCGCCATGATCGGCGCGTGGCATGTCCGCGGCTATGCCATGTTCTCGCTCATCCTTAAAGAAAGCAATCAATGGATTGGTCGCATCGGCCCATGGTATCCCGATGGCTGGCCGGGCACCGAAGTGGGTTGGGGCGTGGCACCGGAATATGCCGGCAAGGGCTATGCGCTGGAAGCGGCGGTGGCGAGCATGAACTATGCGGTGGATGTGCTGGGTTGGAGTGATATCTGCCATACGATTGATCCGGAAAATCTTGCGTCGATCAAACTGGCCGAGCGGGTCGGTTCGACTAATCGCGGCCCGACGCAGCTACCCGAACCTTATCAGGATGCACGGGTTGACGACTGGGGCCAATCGCGCGAACAGTGGTTGGAGAATAGAAAGCAATTTCAATAAGCTCACCACAAAATAGGTGCGGCAAGGAGAGCATAGCTATGGCTGAAGAACGATATCTGGATCCGACACGGGCGCATTTTGACGCCTTCAAGGCGCTGCCGCGGGATGTTCCGATCAACATGCTCAACCTGCTGCAATTTCATGAAACAGCCCAATATCCAGACGGTCATCCAAGCGGCGCCCACGGCTGGAGCGGCGCGCGGGCCTATGAGGAATATGGCAAAACCAGTGGGCCTATTTTCAAGCGGGTTGGCGGCACGATTATTTGGCGCGGCAAGATGGAAGCGATGGTCATCGGACCGGATGATAAGCAATGGGACAGCTCGTTCATTGCGCGCTACCCTAATAGCGGCGCGTTTCTGGAGATGGTGACCGACCCTGAATATCAAAAAGCGGTCGTCAATCGACAAGCAGCTGTTTTGACTTCCCGACTCATTCGATTCGGCGAAATTGATGGGCCAGACGGCTTTGGCTAGGAATCCCAAAATGAGACAGGTGGTTAACAAGAGATTGGCGGTTTAACCACGTTTCCTAATAGAAAATTAACGCTTTTTAGTGCAATTAAGCTCGCATATTCAGGAGCATATTGCATGACACATCTATCCCGTTCCCTCTTGCTGGCAGCCACGGCATTTACCTTGCCGCTGACATTGGCCGCCTGTGGAAGCAATGAAGGCAACGAAGCAGAACTAGCGGAATTGGATGATAATCTGACTGCCGACCCGGCGATGAACGATGCGCTGGAGGATCAGATTTTGGTGGATCCCAATCTGACCGATCAAGCCAATAGCAATGCGATCCGCGGTGCCAATGGCGCGATTGATGGCAAAGTGCCCCCTGCAGGCGGCAAGGCAGCCGCAGCTGCCCAGTTTGAAGGCAAGATGCTCAGCGCACCCAAGCCCCGCAACATGACATCGGACGATGAATGTACAAGCTGCGAAGGATCAAAAGGCGTAACGCTCGGCGCAAAGGCCGAAGCCCAAAGCGCACGGCGCGGCAAAGGTACGTGCGACCAGAAGCTCAGCTATGACATGGGCTGGGCCAATCGGATGCCACCGGAATTCCCCGTCTATCCCAAGGCAAATGTCAAAGAAGCAGCAGGCGTTGAAGGCGGACTATGTGATATTCGCGTGGTCAGCTTTTCTACAGCCAGTGCGATGAAAAATGTCGTGGACTATTATTACACTCAGGCGAAACGCGGCGGTTATAGCGCCGAATATCTCTTGCGTGGCAGCGAGCATGTGCTTGGCGGAACCCGTGGTTCTGATGATGGGGCTTATGTGATCACGCTCAATAAACGCTCGGGTGGCGGTACGGTTGTCGATATCGTCGCCAGCAACGGCCGCTAAATCCGCTAGAGATTACCGACGCCAGATATTCGCATTTCACTAATCTGGCTGAAGAAGGGGTGGCTTAAGCCGCCCCTTTTTGCGTCCGGCCTATTCGCGCTATTTTATTCGCGCCATTTTATTCGCGATAGCTGCCGCCGCCATCAATCGTAATATCATTCGCAGTGGTAAAGCTCGCGCCTTCGCTGGACAGCCAGATCATGGCATTGGCGACTTCCTCGGCCTTGCCCACGCGGTTGATCGGATGGTTGGAGTTAAAGGCCACCACCGCTTCTTCATGGGTGCCGGGAAATGCGGCGAGATAGCGTTGATACATGGGCGTATCGATAGCACCGGGATGGACCGTGTTCACCCGCACCTTATTGCCCTGTGCCGCGCAATGCAGTGCCAATGATTTGCTCAAGGCCGTGACAGCGCCTTTACTCGCAGAATAGGCCGCCATAGCGGAACCCGGGCGCATAGCTAGCATGGAGCCGACATTGACGATGGATCCGTCTTCATCGCTGGTCACTATGGCCGGCAAGGCTGCCCGGCATCCGTAAAATGTGCCGTTGAGATTAATGTCGATGGTGCGGCTCCAACTGTCGAGATCGACATCATCCACCGCGCCGGGTTCTGAAATTCCGGCAATATTAAACAGTGTCGTGATCTTGCCGAACCGGTCCTGTGTGGCCTTGACCGCGGCATGCCATTGATCCAGGTCGCGCACGTCCAGCTGGACGGCACTGGCACGATCGCCCAAGGCAGCAGCGTGCGCTTGCGCTTTTTCCAGTTGGATGTCGCCGAGCATGACGGAACCGCCCTCTTCGACAAAACGCTGTCCTGCGGTGCCGCCAATGCCTTCAGCGCCACCGGAAATAAGCGCAACTTTTCCGTCCATCATTCCCATAGTAAAGCCCTTTATCCGGTATCAGCGTTTGTCAAAAGTCAGCGGCAGGTTTGCCAGACCGCGTAACATCATGTTCGGCGGATACGTAAGTTCGGCCCCTTCGGCTATCCGGATATTGTCGATCCGTTTCGCAAATTCCTGAAAGGATACGGTCATTTCCTTGCGCGACAGCATATTGCCGACGCACATATGAATACCCTTACCAAAGGCGAGATGGGTGCGCGCATTTTTACGATCCACCTGAAACGCATTGGGATTTTCAAACTGCTTGGGGTCACGATTGGCAGCATGATAGCGCATCATCACCATCGCGCCTTTGGGAAGCATGACGCCGCCCAGTTCTGCGTCCCGGTGCATCACCCGCCATATACCCGATGAACCGCTCGACATGCGAAGAACCTCTTCAACGGCATTGGGAATAAGCGATGGATCATCCTGTATCTTTTTATACTGGTCAGGATTGCTGGCGAACAAGCGAAGGCCTTCGCCTAGCGCCGCGGTTGTTGTTTCGTTACCGGCAACCATCAGCTGTTGGACAATAGAAAGTGATTCCGCGTCATCCAGTGGACGTTCGCCATCGACCTGAGCATTGACCAGATCGGAAAGAATATCGTCTTTCGCTTCTTTCCGGCGATCATCCATATTGGCTTTGAGCGCGTGCTGATATTCGACCACTTCGCGTTCGGTTTCCAATTGGCGTTCGCGAGTCATCATGCCGGAGAGCCGGTCGACAAAGGCATTGGTCCAGCGTTTAATCGTGCCAGCGTCGGCATGATCCAGCCCTAATTGACCGGCAATCGTCTTGACCGGCATCGGGATGGCATATTCCTCCATAAATTCGCATTCGCCCTTGTCGATGAAGCCATCGATCAGCTCGGTGGACATATCTCTGATGCTGTCTTCCAGCTTGTTTACCTTAGGCATGGAAAAAGCGAGATTGACGAGTTTGCGGAAGCGGGTGTGCACCGGCTGGTCAGCGGTCAGCAAAGTGTTGACCTGCGGCCATCCTTGCGCTTGAATCTCCTGAATTTCTGTATCGTTTGCCAGTTCTTCATCGGATTTTCCGCCCGAAAGCAAGGCGGTAAAATTATTGGAAAAATCATCGAGCCGGCCGACTGCCTCGGATATAAGCCCATAGTCCAATACGATATAAGCGCCGCTGGCTTCATCAAGAAAGACCGGCGTTTTGGCTCGTTTTTCTTCATAGAAATCAAATGGATCCACCAATATATCTGGCTGGAATAGAGATTTTGAGACCGCTTCGTTCATGTCATGATTCCTATTGGGGGTTAGTCAAAAGCGGGTGTCGGCACACCCTCTGCATTATAAACCGGGCCCTCAGCATCAACGCGATATTTTGCGCTGACAGCATTGGTCAGACCATAGCTGCCAATATGGGCAAGCATGCTGGAATAGTGGACGTCCTTGAAATGTTGTCCGAGCGCTTCTTCGTCGGTCCATTCCTCAAATACTTCGATGCGGGCCGGATTGTTCATGTCGGCAGCCCAGCTATAGCATAGGCAACCTTCTTGAGAGAGCGCGCCATCAATATAGGGCTGCGCCTTTTTCAGACATTCTTCGCGTGTCGCCGGGTCCACATCAATATGGGCTGCAATTACTATTTTTGCCATTATTCCAATTCCCTTAAAGCTTATTGCCGCCCAATTGCGCGACAACATTAAATATACGTTTTGAATAGAGCCACTGGCCGTCAATTTTGACGAACTCGTCGTCATAGCGACCGCCAGCAATGCGTGGTTCGCCCATTTCGACGAGGATTTCATGAGTCTGATAGCGACCGGTTGCGGTGTTGCCGGTAATTTCAAGGCTACCGGGTATGCCGACAAAACTGACGGCATCAAATTGGCTCATTGCGCCATTCCAGAGATTGACGATATTTTCGCGCCCGACCACTTCGGTGCCCATGAGTGACCAGACGGCATCTTCCGTCCACAATGCGCCCCAATCAACAGGATCGGTCCGTAATACGGCGTCGCAATAGCTGTCATGTAATTCCCGGATTGCCAGCCGGTCTTCTATAGGTCCTGAAAACATGGACTCATCCTCTCCTTATTATGGGAGAGACTACACGGTAAAAGCGCCTGACATGCAAGCTGCCATAAATGCTAGGTAATCGGATCTAGTCGCCGCTGATCCGCTCAATATCAGCACCAACAGCGGCCAATTTTTCTTCGAGCCGCTCATAACCGCGATCGAGATGATAGATGCGCTGCAGCTGGGTTTCGCCTTCTGCGGCGAGCGCGGCGATCACCAGACTCATCGACGCGCGCAAGTCGGTTGCCATAACCGGAGCGCCGGTCATTTTTGTAACGCCACGGACGACGGCAGTGCGGCCCTTGGTCTCAATATCCGCGCCCATCCGATTCAATTCGGGGACATGCATGTAACGGTTTTCAAATATTGTCTCGGTCAAGACGCTGGCACCATCGGCCATGCATAGCATCGCCATCAACTGCGCCTGCATGTCGGTGGCGAGACCTGGATAGGGCGCGGTTTCCAATGTCAGGGGTTTTAAGATGCCGTTGGCTGCGACTTTGATGCCCTTGCTATGGGGTTCGATATGCAGGCCAGCTTCGGTCAGCGCGGCTAGCGTTGCTTCCATCTCATCGGCTTTGGCGCCGACCAGATCAACCTCGCCGCCGGTAATGCCAACGGCGCAGGCATAGCTGCCCGCTTCAATGCGGTCGGCCATCACGCGGTAGGTGCAACCATGCAGGCGGTCGACGCCCTGAATGGTGAGGTCGGACGTTCCGACACCCGCAATTTCCGCGCCCATCGCGACTAGCATATTGCACAGATCAATAATTTCCGGTTCCCGCGCGGCGTTTCTCAGGCGGCTTTCGCCATTGGCGAGCACCGCTGCCATCAACGCATTTTCGGTGGCGCCAACAGACACCACAGGGAAGGTGAATTCACCGCCCGGCAGGCCGCCATCCGGCTGGCGGGCGGTCACATAGCCGCTGGTGGTTTCAATGATCGCACCCAGCGCTTCAATCGCTTTGAGATGCAGGTCAATCGGCCGGTTGCCAATGGCGCAGCCACCCGGCAACGATACCCGGCATTCGCCCGCGCGGGCGAGCAATGGGCCAAGCACCAATATGGAGGCCCGCATTTTGCGGACAATGTCGTACGGCGCTTCGGTAGACGTAATCTTCCCCGCTTTTAGCGTCATGACCCGGCCAAAATCTTCGGGCCGTGCGCCTTCAATGGTGGTCGACACGCCCAGCTGGTTTAGCAAATGGCCGAAACTGTCAACATCGGCCAAGCGCGGCAGGTTGCGCAACGTCACCGGTTCGTCGGTCAGCAGCGCGCAAGGTAGCAAAGTCAAAGCGCTGTTTTTAGCGCCGGAAATCGGAATAGGGCCCGACAGCTTTTTGCCGCCGCGAATTGATATAATATCCATCGCGATGGTTTAGCGAAAATGTGTAGCCACGCAAGTGAGAGCGACTATCAAAGCGCGAAAGTTACAAAAGAGCCCGCTATCTAATGATCAAATCCCGGATTAGTGCGGTCTAGCTTACGCATCAGGCCAGGCCAGACGAGATTGTCGCCCAGGCCGGGCATGAAGGCGGGGGCCGTTTGCTGATGCACACGGTTGCCCATTTCCTCCGGTTCCTCATGCAAATGTTCTGCGCCGCCAACAGCTTGCGCCAGAATCTGGGTTTTGCAGGCATTTTCGAGGAAATACATACGCAGGAAAGCCAGTGCACAATTTTTACCGATAGTCAGCGTGCCATGATTGCGCAAAATGAGCAGATTTTTTTCACCGACATCGCCAATCAAACGCTCGCGTTCCTCAAGGTCCAGCGCAATGCCTTCATAATCATGATAGGCAAGATCATCATGCACCTGCATGGAAAATTGGGTGTAGCGGCGCAGGCCTTCTTTCTGGACAGAAACCGCAATGCCATATGGCGTATGGACATGGATCACGCAGCCGGCATCTTCGCGGGCGCTGTGCACGGCGCTGTGGATAGTGAATCCGGCCGGATTGATGAAATAGGGTGTATCCTGCTTGATATTGCCATCCAGATCGATTTTGACCAGGGCGCTGGCGGTCATCTCGTCAAACATGACGCCGTAAGGATTGATCAGAAAGCGCTCTTCGCCATCTTCATCGGGCAGGCGCGCGGAGATATGGGTGAAGACCAAATCGGTCCACGCATGCATCGCGCACAGCCGGTAAGTCGCGGCCAGATCACAGCGTAGCTTCCATTCCTCGGCGGAGACTTTGCCTTCCAGCCGGTCAATAGCGGTGGGGTCAGGGATGTTAAACCCGGCATCGACCTGCATTGCGCTGCCAGCATCTTTTACTGCGGTGGCCATTTCTTCTCTCCTGATAGAATCGTTTCGATCTGTTGAGACAATAATGGCATAATCATGCCCGCCTAGGACAGCTTTTTTTGTTTTGTTACGTGCCTGCGGGCCGTCCTCGCCAGTATTCGCGCCGCCGCCGACCAGCTAATCCCGCAGCAATCCCAAAGCGGCATAAGCTTGATCGAGGGTTGGCTGTGCTATGGCCCGTGCACGCCCGGCGCCATCGCGCAAGATGGCGTCAATCGCGCTTTCGTCCTGGCGCAGCTGTTCATACCGATCGCGGATCGGGCTGAGTTTGCTGACGGCAAGGTCCGCAAGCGCGGGTTTGAAGTCGCCAAAGCCCTTCCCTGCAAATTCGGTGAGGACTGCTTTTTGCTCGATATCAGCTAGCGCTGCGTAAATACCCACAAGGTTTTTGGCCTCGGCTCTGCCGTCCAATGCCTCCCAATTGTCGGGCAACGGCTCCGGATCAGTTTTTGCTTTCTTGATTTTGCGCGCAATCGTGTCGTCATCATCGGTCATGTTGATGCGAGACAGGTCCGACGGATCGGACTTGCTCATTTTGGTATTGCCATCGCGCAGGCTCATAATCCGTGCCGCTGTTTCGCCAATATAGGGTTCGGGTAGAGCGAATATTTCCTCCCCGTCACCAAAGTCGTTGTTGAATTTGATCGCAATATCACGGGCGAGTTCCAGATGCTGTTTCTGATCCTGGCCGACCGGAACATGGGTGGCCTGATATGCGAGCACATCGGCTGCTTGCAACACCGGATAGGTGAACAATGCCACCGATGCGCCTTCGCGGTTTTTGCCCGATTTGTCCTTGAATTGCGTCATCCGGTTGAGCCAACCCATCCGTGCGGTGCCATTGAGCAGCCATTGCAGTTCGGCATGGGCTGGAACGCGGGCCTGGTTGAACAGCACCGCCTTGTCGGTATCAATCCCACAGGCGATCAGCGCGGCAGCCATTTCACGGGTATTGGAGCGCAGTTCGGCCGGGTCATGCGGCATGGAAATGGCGTGCAGATCGACGATGAAATAGAGGCATTCCATCTCATCCTGCATCTTCACCCAGTTTTTGATCGCGCCCAGATAGTTGCCAAGATGGAGATTACCTGTGGGCTGAATGCCCGAGACTGTACGCATGATCTATTGTCCTTCTTGTCCGGCCTGTTCGGCTGCTTTTTTCTTGGTCAGTAACGCGATTTTCTCGCGGTCGACTGCGCCTGTTATCAGAGCCAGCACCGCATAGACTAGCCCTCCGGCGCTGCATAGGGCTGTGATCGACCCGACCCGTTCCCAGATATTGCCGTCATATAGTCCCTCGCCAATGGGCGCGGCGTAAATAAGCACAGCGGCCATGCCGATGGCCGATATCGTGATGCGGCCGATTCGTAGCAACAGCGATAGCTCGAGGCGGAAATGTCCGCGCCGATGGAGCATTGTGTAGAGCATCGCGCAATTGCACCATGCTGCTATCGCCCCGGCCAATGCCAATCCGAAAATCCCATAGAGCGGAATCAGGATGAGATTGAGCGTGATATTGATGAGCAGCGATATGCCTGCAGTATAGACCGGCGTTTTGGTATCCTTGCGTGCGAAGAAGCTTGGGATAAGCACTTTGACCAGTACATAGGCGGGCAGGCCGACGACGAGGGCGGCGACCACCTTTGCGGTGGTTTGTCCGGCCTCAACCGTAAAATTGCCGCCAACATAAAAGGCGGTAACCAAAGGCCCTGCAGCAAAGAATAACGCAATCGCTGCGGGAATGGTGAGCAACATGCCCAGTTCAATCGCATTGCTCTGAATGCGCTGCGCGCCGCCAAGATCATCTTTGGCAATGAAGCGCGAGAGCGCGGGTAGGATCGCCGTGCCAAGGGCGATCCCGATAATGCCAAGCGGAAGCTGATTGAGCCGATCGGCAAAAGCCATAAAGGCAAAACTGCCCTCTGGCAGGCGGCCGAGGAAGAACAGATCGATAAAGCGGCTTATCTGATAGATGCCGGCCCCGAACACAGCAGGCAGGATCAGCACACCCAGCTCCCGGACATCTGGCGTCAATTTGGGTTTTTTAATGGCGAAGGAAAAACCGGCTTTGCGGACCCAGTAATAGAGCCAGAGCATTTGCAGCAAACCGGCGACAGCAACGCCCGTGGCGAGAAAATAAGCGGTTTCGCGAGGGTTGTCGCCACCGTTAACCGCAAGGGCAATGAGCAGCCCGCTGATCATGCAGATATTCAGCAATATCGGCGCTGCTGCCGCCGCTGCAAAGCGGCTGACGCTATTCAGGATGGCGGCAAATAATGTCGTCACGCTGATCAACGCCAAATAGGGGAAGGTGATCCGGGCGAGGGAGAATGTGAAGCTGTTCGTCCGACCGCCCTCGCCGAAATCGTCAAACAGCCAAATAATGCCCGGCATGGCGAGCATCATGATGGCCGAAAAGATGAGCAGGATCGGAACGAAAACCGAGAGCACATCAATGGCAAAATTTTGCGCGGCACTGCGGCCCTCATCTTCCTCCATCTTGCGATTGAACAATGGCACGAAGGCGGCCGAAAACGCCCCTTCGGCAAACAATCGGCGGAAAATATTGGGTAGTTGGAAAGCGAGCTGCCACGCGTCAGCTGCTGCGCCTGCACCGAGGATGCGGGCCAGCATGATGTCGCGGACAAAACCAAATATGCGGCTGACCATCGTCAGGCCGGCTATGGTTCCGGTGGATTTTAGCAGGTTCACCGACGCGACCTATGTGGGGCCCGCAGGATATTCATACCCCCGAAGATGTTATGCTCAGGCGTTGCCAACCGGTTGTTCTCCGGTTGCCATTGCCGCTTGCTGTTCACGCTGCTGCATGTAGAGCGCCGTGAAATCAATGGGCTCCAGCATCAATGGCTGGAAACCGGCATCACGGACGGCATCGGAAATAATCGCGCGGGCGAATGGGAATAACAGGCGTGGCGCTTCTGCAAACAGAAACGGATGGGCTTGTTCGTCGGTGACGTTGCGCAGACCAAAGAGGCCGCAATATAAGAGTTCGACCTGAAACGCGATGCCTTGATCGGCCTTGGCAACGACGTCGATTTTCAACTCGACTTCATTCACTTCATCGGACACCGCGCTCGAAGCGATGTTAAACTGCACGTCAATCTGCGGCTGGGTTTCCCACTGATACACGTCGGGTGCGTTGGGATTTTCAACAGATAAATCTTTGATATACTGTGATATTACACCGATTTGCGGCTGGTTATCCGCGCCGTTGGCTGCCGGATCCGGGGTTGTCACATTGCCATTTTCTTCGGCCATTTGGTTCGTCCTTTCGGGAATATATATAATATCAGCTGTGGAGCATAATGCCCCGTTTGCAGCGCGCCTAGCAGGGGATCGGATACAGGGCAATGCCCGAAATAGGTCCCATGCCCGGCCCGAGAGGGCACTAACATGGCCCGGTTTCGTAAGCGCCTATTCACAATCGGCCATCTAATCTTGGCATATTCCGATGCTTGGAGCTGCTTTATTGGAGCGATGGGGCATAAAGAGTGGAAAGCCATTTGAAACTGGCGCTGTTCCCGCCTATGTAGAGGGAATTGAGATATTGGAGATATCGTGACTATCGAGATTGTTCTATTAGCAATGGTAGCTGCTTTTTTAGGCCTGCGCCTCTATTCCGTATTGGGAAAACGCACCGGCCATGAGCAGGAACATACCCCCCGAAATGTAGAGAATGGCTTGGATAAGCGCCCTCAAGACCGTGGTGCTTTGGATGAAAGCCGGGATGGTCCTATTCCAGATATCGTTCCTTCGTCTTCCGCTCCGGTGCCGCAGCCGACGATGATTTACGACGCGGCTGCCGAATCGGGCATGCGGGCCATCATCAATGCTGATCGCAATTTTGATGCGGGGCGCTTTGTCGAAGGCGCGAAAGCCGCCTATGGCATGATTTTGGAAGCTTTTTGGACCGGCGACCGCGAACAGCTCAAAGAGCTATGCGACGATGATGTCTATGAAAGCTTTGTCTCCGCGATTGATGCGCGCGAGAAAAACGGCGAAATATTGGAAAATCGGTTGGTACGGATCGAAGACGCACGGATTGCCGAGGCCGATTATGATCGCCGTATGGCTCGCATCACTGTGCGTTTCGAAGCCGATGTTGTAGCGGTGGTGAAAGATAAGGATGGCAAGCTCATCGGCGGTTCGTTGACAGATGCGGTTGACACGCACGAATCATGGACCTTCATGCGTGATCTTTCCAGCGCAGATCCGAACTGGATTCTCGACGAGACCGATGAAGCGTAGGTCCTGGCTGGGGCAAGGCGCAAAAATCATGAAAATCGGGGGATTGGTTAGCGCGATGGCGCTGGTGAGCGCTTGTTCGCTATCGATTATTCCCGAAGGGACAGCACGTGGCGCGCCTCCTGAACAGGGCGATTGGGTGCAAGGCGATGTTCCAGCGCAGCCGACCCGGCCGTCCCCGCGCGCACCAACCACACAGCCACCCATCTCGCAGGCGCCCGTGCGGCAGACAGCGGGTACTATCATGGCGGTTTCGCCCGATCAAATCACCCCTATTTCCGATGATGAGACGCGGGCGACCGGTGTCGGCGTAGCGCTTGGACCTGATATTGCTTCGCTCAACTTGCAACCGGGCAAAGCCTCTGCGGCGTTGCAATCTTTCCGGACCAGCTGTTCTTCGCTCGTCCGGCGGACTGACAATAGCGGCCTTACCCAAGGGGACGACTGGCGTCTATCCTGCGATGCGGCCAAGGCTTGGCAAGAAAATGACGCGCGCCGTTTCTTCGAAAACTATTTCGAAGCGGTCCAGGTCGGCAATGGCAAAGCCTTTGCAACCGGCTATTTTGAGCCACAGATTCAAGGCTCGCCTGTTCGCACCAACAGCAGCCAGGTCCCCATTTATAAGCGCCCCGCCAATTTGCTTGATGTCGATCTTGGCCAGTTTTCCGATGATCTGAAAGACAAGCGCATCAGGGGCAAAGTCGATGGCACCAAGTTGGTGCCGTTCGAGGAACGCGCTGAAATTGACGACGGTGCCTTGCAGGGCAAGGGCCTCGAAATTGCTTGGGCATCAGATTATATCGAATTTTTCTTCCTGCAGATTCAAGGCTCTGGCCGGGTCGCGATGCCGGATGGTTCGATCATGCGGATCGGCTATGCCGGGCAAAATGGCCGCGGCTATACCGGCATTGGGCGGGTCATGCGCGAACGCGGCCTGCTCGCCGATGGCAAAACCAATATGCAGGGCATTGTCGAATGGCTGCGCGCGAACCCGGAAGAGGGCCGCAAGATCATGCGCGAAAATAAGAGCTATATTTTCTTTCGTGAGTTGACCGGCCCGGGTCCCTTAGGGGCGATGGGTCATCCAGTCGTTGGCCGCACATCGGTCGCTACGGACCGTAAGTTTGTACCGCTGGGCGCACCGGTATTTCTCGACATGGAACATAATATTGCCGACGGCATCTGGATTGCGCAGGACACCGGCGGCGCCATCAAGGGTTCGAACCGGTTTGATACCTTCTGGGGCGCTGGCGAAGAGGCGGCGCAAATTGCCGGCGGCATGTCGTCGCGCGGACAAGCGTTGATTTTTCTACCCAAAGGCAGTGTCGCCAAACTACTCCAAAGCCGTCAGGTCAATTAAGCCGTATGTCCGACCGGCCCCTTACCGCCGGCGAAAAGGCGCTTTGGCAGAAAGTCATCGAGACGGTGGAGCCTCTCGACCAAACGCGCGTGAGCCGCGTGAAAGCATTGCCTGTAGCCAAAAAACTGCCCGAACGGCGTGGGCCGATTACCGCAGAAACTTTCGGCGGCGCATCCACAAAATCCATTCCGTTGCGAGATCAGGTTGCAGTTCCGGAGAAAGCGGGTCTTGACGGTCACTGGGACCGCCGCCTGAACAAAGGGGTTGTTCAGCCCGACGTTACGATTGATCTGCACGGTTATACATTGTCCTCCGCACATGGGCGGTTGGATAGCGCGCTGGAATTGAGCGTTGCGGCTGGCCATCGCGCGATCCTGCTTATAACCGGCAAGGCGCGGACCGAGGAGGAGCGGCGACGTGAAGGTGGTCGTGGTGCGATACGGGCGGCGATCTCCGATTGGCTGGCGGCATCCCGTCATGCTTCGCATATTGCAGCAGTCAGGCGCGCGCATCCGCGTCACGGCGGTGCCGGGGCGCTGTATATTATTCTACGACGCAGGCGATAATTGGCGCTTCAAGTGCGGAGCACATGACCTCTAGGCTAGTGCCCGCTCCACAACCAAAGCATAGATCTGCGCGAGCTGGTCCAGATCATCCACCGCGACCGCTTCGTCGAGCTTATGCATCGTCGCGTTACAAAGTCCAAATTCGACCACCGGTACGATTTTGGACAGGAACCGCGCATCTGATGTGCCACCGGTCGTTGACAGTTCCGGTTCAATACCAGTCACCTCGGTAACGGCTTTTGCAATTAAGCCAGACAGTTCACCCGGTGGTGTTAGAAATGGTTCGCCGGAAATAATGGGGTTAAGTTCGCCGCCGTGCCGCTCGACAATTTCACGGACGAGTTCGCTCAGGCTATCACCCGAATGCTGATCATTAAACCGGATCGACAGGCGACCTTCAGCCTTGGACGGGATGACGTTATGCGCCGGATTACCAACGCTGAGATCGGTAAATTCAATATTGCTGGGTTGAAACCAGTCGGTGCCTTCATCCAACTCAATCTCGTCAATTTCGCTCAAAATTTTACCGAGCTTGGTGATCGGATTATCAGCAAGATGGGGATAGGCGACATGGCCCTGCGTGCCATTGACGGTAATCCACATATTGACCGAACCGCGCCGCCCGATTTTCATCATGTCGCCAAGCTGGTTAACTGATGTCGGTTCACCAACGAGACAGAGGTCGGGCGTAATTCCCCGTTCAGCCATAAGATCCATCAATGCCACGGTACCAAAGCGCGCTGGACCTTCCTCGTCACCGGTGATGATAAGACTGATCGTGCCGAGGTTGCTCGACAGATTGTGGAGCGCACTAACAAAAGCGGCAATGCTGCCTTTCATATCCACCGCACCGCGTCCGTGAAGCAAGGCGCCTTTGACTTCGGGAACGAACGGATCGCTGGTCCAGCCTTCGCCGGGTGGCACCACGTCGAGATGTCCGGCAAAGGCAAAATGACGGGACCCTTCGCCCCCTTTTCGAATAGCAAACAGATTCTCTACTGCTCCGCCCAATCCTTCGTCCTCGGGGCGGTCGCCAGCAATGAAGCGCGATGTTTCAAAACCCAGCGGCTCCAATATTGCTTCCATTTCGTCAAACACTATGCCCGTTGCGGGTGTGATACTCGGGCAAGCAATCAAACGCTTGGCCAGCTCAAGAGCGCTGTTATCGGTCATGTTTTTCGTTCAGCCTTGTGTCGCTTCTGGCGCGTCAAAATGTTCAATCACCCACGGCTCTTCCTCCGCAGCTTCCATCCATTGGACGAACCAATCGTGGCCCATCATGGTCTCCATATAGGATACCGCAAAGCCGGGGACCTGAAAGCCATAGGTCTGAAAGCGAGAAATAATCGGGGCATACATGATGTCGACTGCGCCGAATGTACCGAAAAGAAAGGGTCCGCCGCGACCAAAGCGGGCACGGGCCTGGGCCCATAGCTGCATAATCCGGGCGGCATCTTGTAGCACTTCGGGACTGAATTGCAGCCCTTCATAGCGTTTGCGGGTATTCATCGGGCATTGTTTGCGTATCGCCATGAACCCGCTGTGCATTTCTGCTGCCATCGACCGGGCCATCCCGCGTGCTGTTTCGTCCTTGGGCCAGAACCGGTCGCGATGGGTTTTGTCAGCGAGCCAGTCTATAATGGCCAAGCTGTCCCAGATCACGCTTTCGCCGTCCCATAGGATCGGGACCTTGCCACCTGATGGAGCGAAATTCTCGGTTTCCCGGACATCATCCCAGTCTTCGCCATAAAGCGGCACGGTCAGCTCTTCAAAGGAGAGGCCAGATTGTTTACAGGCGAGCCATCCGCGCATCGACCAGCTGGAATAGGCTTTGTTTCCGATTATCAGTTTCATAGGCGACATATTAGCCGCTGGTTTCCAGCGAAGTCGAGTAACAAATGCAGACTATATCTGAACGGCGTCCAAAACGGCCATGCGCAGCGCATCAATACCCTCTTTTTTCTCCGAAGAGGTGACAATCAATTCGGGATGGGCCGCGGGATGCTTTTTCGCAGCAGCCAGGACTTTCTCTTTGGTGGCTTCTAGCTCGGTGGCTTTGACCTTGTCTGCCTTGGTCATCACGATCCGGTAGCTGACCGCCGCTTTGTCGAGCATTGTGAGCACATCTTCATCGGTATTTTTAATCCCGTGGCGGCTGTCGATTAGCACAAAGGTACGCTTGAGTACTTGCCGCCCGCGCAAATAGTCATTGATCAAATAGCGCCATTTCTGGACCACTTTCGGCGGGGCTTTGGCAAAGCCATAGCCGGGCATATCGCAAATCCGGAAAATCAGCGGATCGCCAATATCAAAAAAATTAAGTTCCTGTGTCCGTCCCGGTGTGTTGGATGTCCGCGCGAGACTATTGCGGCCCGTCAACGCATTGATCAGCGATGATTTGCCGACATTAGACCGGCCGGCAAAGGCAATTTCCGGCACACTCGGGTCCGGAAGAAATTGCAGTTGCGGCGCCGATTTCAAAAAATTAATCGGCCCGGAGAATATTTTGGGATGCAGTGGTTTCATTATATCAATCCGTCATCCCGAACTTGATTCAGGATCTAGCTTGTTGGTCGTAACATCCACTCTGGATCCTGAATCAAGTTCAGGATCACGAATCCAGAGAGCGTGTCTCGCCTAATTTGTTTCCGCCGCTTTTTCTTCCGCGGCTTTCTTGGCCTTTTCCTCAGCATCCTTTGCCATTTGTTCTTTCAGCTGTGGATGGCGCGAATAGAGCCATTTTTGCTGGGCAATGGTGAGGACGTTGGACACCGTCCAGTAGAGCTGCAGACCAGCGGCAAACGGTGCCATGATGAACACCAAAATCCAAGGCATCAGGCCGAAAATTTTCTGCTGCATCGGGTCCATCTGCTGTGGGTTCAGCTTGAACTGATAATGCATCGTAATGCCCATCAGGATCGGCAATATGCCAACTGCCAGGAAGCTGGGCGGATCGAATGGAATCAGACCGAATAGATTGACCGGCGTCATCGGGTCGGGCGCGGACAGATCCTTGATCCACAATGCAAAGGGTTGATGGCGCATCTCAATCGAGAGCATCAACACTTTATAGAGGGCAAAGAAAATCGGGATTTGCAGGAAGATCGGCAGACAGCCGGCGAGTGGATTCACCTTCTCGTCCTTATACAGCTTCATGATTTCCTGCTGCTGCTTCTGTTTGTCGTCCTTAAACTTTTCCTGAATTTTCTTCATTTTCGGCTGCACAGCACGCATTTGGGCCATGGAAGCGAATTGTTTCTGCGCAATCGGGAACATGATCCCGCGCACGACAAAGGTCATCAGGATGATCGCGACACCGAAATTGCCGGAAAATTTGAACAGCCAGTCGAGTAGATAGAAAAGCGGTTTTTCAAACCAGTAGAACCAACCCCAATCGACCGCGCGATCGAGCAGCGTGATATTATATTGCTCTTTATAAGTGTCGAGCAACGCGGTTTCCTTGGCGCCTGCGAACAAACGCGTGGTGGTTTTCAGCACTTTGCCGGGCGCAATGACTTGCGCATTTTCGCGGGCTATTTGCGCTTGATAAATGTCACCGCTGCCAGCGCGAAACTTGGCTTCGACTTTCGCCGTGCTGACCGGGATCAAGGCTCCGAGCCAATATTTGTCGGTAAAGCCGACCCAACCTTGGGTGGCGTCGGCGGCAATACCATTTGCCCCTGCTTCATCGACATCTTCATAATTGGTGTCGAAATTGGCTATACCATCAAAGACGCCCATCGGCCCGATATGGATGGTCCAGCTGTCTGCTTCGCCCGGTGGCACATTGTCGAGGTCGCGGACCCGGCTGATAATACCAAAGGGATTGAGCGCAATCGCGTTTTCGCCGCGATTGGTAACGCTTTGTTCCGCCGTGATCAGGTAATTTTCATCCACCGAAAATGTGATCGCGTAGCTTTGGCCGCCGTCATTGGTCCAGCTTAATGTCACAGGTGTTTCGGGTGTTAATGTGCTTGTGTCTGCTGTCCAGACCGTATTGTCGTCCGGCACGGTCACGCCATCTCCGGCCCAGCCAAAGCGACTGAAATAGGCGTCTTTCGTCCCGGTGGGTGAGAAGAGGCGTACTGGCGGACTGTCTTTCGATAGCTCCGTTGTATGATCGGTCAGCGTCAGGTCATCGAAACGAGCGCCTTGCAGATTGATCGAACCTTTGAGGCGCGGTGTTTCAATGGCAACGCGGGGGGTTTCGGCGAGAACGACGGGCAGCTTGCGGATCGCGCCAGCAGCGGCACCTGTGCCGATTGCGGCGGTACCAGTTGTGGTCGAAACTGCCGGAGCGGATCCATCAGCCTGCGCGGTGCCACCAGCACCAACAGCAGCCTGTTCGGCTTGCTCAACCGCTTCATTCTTGTTCACCATGTCTGGGAAAAATGTTTCCATCAGCACTGGCCAGCCAAACAGAATGATGCCGGTTAGCAAGACCGCCATGATGATATTACGCTTGTCGTCCACTGTTTTTCCTAAATTCTGGCTTAAAGATCGGTTTTGCACCACGTAAGACTGGTGCCTGCCCTATTCAATTGGTCCTAATGCAATATTGGCTTCAAGGAACCGGGTCATAACCTGAGCCCCCCCAAGGATGACAGCGCAATAGCCGTTTCGTGGCCAGCCAGCTACCCTTAATTGCACCGTGTTTTTCGATCGCTTCAATCGCGTAAGCGGAACAAGTCGGGCTGTAGCGACAAGTGGGCGGCAAAATGCGAGAGGGTCCCCATTGCCAGCAGCGTACGAAGAAGATGAAAACAGCCTTGAGCATTGTTTTTAAAGCTTTTTCGTGAGATGTTTTAGCGCCTTTTCAAGGTCTGCTTTCATCTTGGCGAAATCCTGTTCCTTATCTTCTTTGCGGCCAATCATGATATGGTCCACGCCGACCATGCCATATTGCGGGAGCAATTCGGCCAGCAGCGCGCGAAACCGGCGCTTCATCCGGTTGCGGGCCGCGGCATTTCCGATTTTTTTGGTCACCGTGATACCATAGCGGATGGTGTCAGGGGCGATGGGGTGGTCTGTGGGCCGTTTATGGGCGAGCAGAACAAAACCGGGCGTAACGAATCGCTTTCCGCGATTCGCGGCGAGAAAATCCGGTCGCCTTGTGATGACCTCAGGGCGAATCACTGGAATATGCTTGTGAGAATCCGTCAGCCCTGAGCTTGTCGAAGGGCGTTTTGCGGATAAACGTGGTTCGACAGGCTCACCACTAACGGTCTTATCCGTCTTAGGCAGAGAGCTTCTTGCGGCCACGGTTACGGCGGGCAGCCAATACTTTGCGGCCTCCGACGGTCGCTTTGCGGGCGCGGAAACCATGGCGGCGTTTGCGGACCAGGCAGCTTGGTTGAAATGTGCGCTTCATCGCGTTTATCCTACGTAAAAAATTTCGATAAAAAAGGCCGCCAAAAGCTGCGGCCATCTCGTTGTCGCTGCGGATAAGTGTGCAGCCGCAGAAAGTCAAGCATTAGCCCGCCGCGTCAGGTAAAAAAATCAGCTTCCCGACTTGGTTTTGACCTTGCCAAATATTGGCAGTTCAAAATCATCGGGCAGCTTTTTGTGCCGCTTGCGGCGCATGGCCCAGTCGGTCCACTGACCATATTGCGGAAAACGCCGCTTGAAATCGACATAGCGTTTTTTCCCCCAGCGTGAATTTTGTAACACCAACGCCAGTCCCAAGGGGAACATGATGATGAAACCCGGGCCTGGAATAGCGCCAATAATGGGCGATAACAGCATCAAGGCAAAGCCAAGGACCGAGAGTGCGAATCGCGATCCCGATGTATAGCGCCACCGCTTTTTTGCCTGTTTCTCGTCCATATCCACTTTCATGCGCTCTATGTGATGCATCGCGGCATGACCCGCAAGCCGCACCGTCGAAGAAATTGTGCTTCTCGTCGATTATCGGCTTATTTTATGGATATAGCATGAATGGATAGCGCACATCTATCAGCACCACGTCATAGGATCGCAATATCGCTGAATTAGTGCAACAGCTGAAAGCGCGCCAGATCGTTGCGGGACAGCTTCAGTTGCTGAGAAAAGGGCACGCTGTTGGTCAGCGCATAAAAGGCCTTCGCCTTATCGGCAGGTATGCCCATTTCCGCGTAATAGTTGAGATATTCAGCATGAACCGGATCATGGGGCGGATAGTCATTCGCTTCCAGCCCGTCTTCGTCCATCCAGCTATGAACGACAAATTCTGCGCCTTTATCGGCAGTATGCTTGACGCCAGCCAGAAACAGTTCGACCGCCCCGGACCGTACGGACCCGCGTGCGGGCACATGGGTATTGATCCCGGCCCGCCGGATTTGCCGGGCGAGGTTCAGGTTCGCCGATTCGTCAACAGAGCCATCACAATCAATCATCTCTATCCGTTTGATCCCGGGATGCTGTTGCAGCATTTTTTGAAACAGCGCGGGCGAGTAGCTGTCCACCGTGCCAGACATTTCTGCAGTATCGGCTGAAATCACCCGAAACGGCCCATAAGCTGGATATACTGATGAAGAAGACCAACTATCCGACCGCGATATTTGCTGTTCCGGTTCGACAATATCATATTCGAACGTCTCATATGTTTCGATGACCGTGTAGCTGGAATCAGATGCATTTGCCGGTTCGGCAGGCAAGAGAAACAAAGCGAAAAGGGCGAATAGAAAAACCCACAGGCCGAGGCCGGCTTGCGCGTCCGTGCCTTGCTCTGCGCCGATATGTTCGGCACTGGCTTGTGGGTATATGTCCAACTCCATCGGCCGCTTCTGTCAAACCGCGCTTGATAAATTGTGGAGGCCGATGGTTTGCGCGACATTAACCTGAAAATCTCTCGGATATCTGCCGGTTGATCGCGTTTTGACGGTTGCGGCCAAGCCCTTGTTCGCGCTCGACTCTTTCTATGCGCCTTGTCACTATTCATGGGCCACTGGCGATGGAACGAGGGGCTTATGGGCGGCATGACATGGTAGCGCTGGTTTCGACTGTCGCTTATTTGGGTCTGGAAGCCCGCGGGGTTGAGGTGCAATGTCAGGTTGCTCCCGGCGTGCCGGCATTTAACGTGGTGGGGCTGCCCGATAAAGCCGTTGGTGAAAGCCGGGAGCGCGTCCGCGCCGCCATTGCCGCACTGGGATTGTCGCTGCCGCCCAAGCGGATCACCATCAATCTTTCGCCTGCCGATTTACCCAAGGAAGGATCGCATTATGACCTGCCTATTGCCTTGGCGCTGCTCGGGGCGATGGGGATTATCGATGCCGAGACTTTGGCCAGCTATGTCGTGGTCGGGGAATTGTCCCTTGATGGGCGATTGGCGACGACGCCCGGGGTGCTGCTGGCTGCAATTCATGCATCGGGAGAAAATCTCGGGCTGATCTGTCCGGCTTTGCAAGGACCGGAAGCCGCCTGGGCCGGGGATGTAGAGATTTTGGCGCCGCATGATTTGCTCGCCTTGCTCAATCATTTCAAAGGCCAATCGATATTAAATCCACCAGAAGCGGGTGCCGCGCCGGAACCTGACCATGGCCCGGATTTAAAGGATGTGAAGGGACAGGAAACGGCCAAGCGCGCTTTGGAAATCGCGGCCGCTGGCGGGCATAATCTGTTGATGAACGGTCCGCCGGGGTCGGGAAAATCCCTGCTCGCATCTTGCCTGCCCGGCATCCTGCCGCCTTTGTCACCAGCCGAAGCTTTGGAAGTTTCGATGGTCGCCAGTGTGGCTGGCACTTTAGAGGGCGGCCAGATGAGCCGTGCACGTCCTTTTCGCGCGCCTCATCACAGCGCCTCCATGGCTGCTTTGGTTGGTGGCGGTCTAAAAGTTCGACCCGGGGAAGTCAGTCTGGCCCATCTCGGGGTGCTGTTCCTCGACGAATTGCCGGAATTTCAGCGTGCTGTGCTCGATTCGCTGCGACAACCGCTCGAAACAGGCGAAGTCAGCGTGGCGCGCGCCAATGCCCATGTCATATTCCCGGCGCGGGTTCAGATGGTGGCCGCGATGAATCCCTGCCGCTGCGGGCATCTGGGCGATGCAAGCCTGGCCTGTTCGCGGGCGCCCAAATGTGCGGCTGATTATCAAGCGAAAATATCAGGACCACTGCTCGATCGGATTGATCTGCATATAGAGGTTGAGGCCTTGTCTGTGGCGGATTTGACTATGCCGGCCCCTGCTGAGGGGTCAGACATGGTCGCAGTCCGCGTGGCCGAGGCGCGGGGCCATCAGCGGCAGCGCTATGCGGATTGCGACGCCCGCACCAATGCGGAAATTGATGGTGACCCGCTGGAAAAATTTGCAACGCCCGATGAAGCGGGGCGGCAGCTATTGGCGCAGGCGGCCGAAGCGATGCGCCTGTCGGCGCGCGGTTATACCAGAGTGCTCAGAGTCGCCCGTACCATTGCTGATTTGGCGGGGATGGAGCAGATAGCGCGTATCCATGTTGCCGAAGCGCTCAGCTATAGGCGGCAAGCGCCGCGGCGTTAGTCGTCCACCAGTATACCTAGTCGCAGCAAAGATTGGGATGACGGCAAGGCCAGTGACAAGCGTCCAGGAGATGCCAGCGTGCGCTGGAATCAGACATGCTCTGATGTTGTGAAACGCCGGTAAAGCGAGGCTTTAAGCGGCCTTATCGCCCGACGTCAGCTCCAATGGTGGAGATTTCTTTGCCATATCGACGGTTGTTTTGGCGAGGTTCGGCGATTTGGCACTCTTATGCTTGAACTTGCCATCGACATGTCCGCCTTGTTCGATGGTGACATTTTCGTAAGAAACGTCGCCACCAATGCGGGCGCTGGAGCTGATCACCAGATCGCCGGCTTCTATCGAACCTTCGACGGCGCCGGATAGGCTGGCATTTTGAGCAATAATAGCGCCTTGAATTTTGCTCGACGGGCCTTGAACCAGAGACAGGCATCGAATGTCGCCAATGACCTCACCGTCAATATGCAGGTCGACCTTGGCTTCAATATTACCGGTGATGACGATGCCGTCTCCAATGATGGAGAAGCTTGATCCGTTACTTGCGCTGCTTCTAGCCACGGCTGGAGCCTGACTTTTCTGTACGCTTCGTTGGTGCGTTGGTTCGCTGTCTTGCGACGGCTTTGACTTTGAGAACATCTGTATTCGCCTCCAGAAATGGTCGGGGGTTCACTGCGGTGCCGTTCAGGCGCACTTCAAAATGAAGATGTGTGCCCGTAGATCGTCCGGTGCTTCCCATAGCCCCTACTTGTAATCCCTGTTTTACTTTTTGACCAGTGGTCACATGAATCTTGGACAGATGCGCATAGCGCGTCATGAGCCCGTTGCCATGGGTAATTTCCACTGTTTTACCATAGCCGGATTTCCACCCAGCATGGGTAATCTTGCCGCCCGCTGCCGATAAGATCGGCTGGCCATGCGGGCCTTTGAAATCAATGCCACTATGCATGGCGCCGCCGCCGGTAAAAGGATCGCGGCGATAGCCATAGCCGCTCGACATCATGTTGATATCGGCTGGCATGGCTGAAGGGATCGTCAACAATGTGCGTTCCAGCTGATCCATCCGCAATAAGGCGTTGTTCAGGCGCTCCAATGTCGGGTGCAGGTCTTTTTCACCTTCGGTAAAGAAAGGAATATAGGGACCACCAACCGCTTCATTGTCAGAGACAGTCAGCGTTGCGGGGTTTAATCCAAATTCGCGAATAGCCGCTTCTGCGCGAGCGGTGCGTTTCATCGCGGCCCGTGTCAATCGGTGGGCAAAAGCAATCTGCCGGGCTTCGAGTCGAGCCAATTCAGCCGCTTCGGGGAAGGCGGCGCTAATCTTCTTGGTATTTTCAGATAGTTTCTTTTCGGTTTCGGTCAGAGTTTGGGCCTCTGCATCTGTTTCTTCACCGATAAACTGCTGGGTTATTTGTTCTATCGCATCTTGCCGCTGGATCAGGTCTTTCGCGACCCCGTCAATCGAGTCTTTGTACGCAGCGACCCGATTCTGGCTGCTATTTACGGCGGCTTCTTTTTCCGCCAGCGCCATCCGTTCGCTCGTTACGGTCAACTGATTCACTGTCATTGCCAGTGTAATCAGCAACCAAATGCCAACCACAGTGCCAACGCCTATTGCGACCCGTTTTTGCAATTGCCCCGAAATAGTCAGGAATCTTACCTGTCCATTGGCGCGCATGAAAAACTCGCGATCCGTGAACATCTGATCCAATCGGGCGAACAGCCCTAGCTTGGTTTTTTGATTTTGCATGACCCGAACACTCTTACTAATCCCCGAAAGCCGAGTAGCAGAGGGTTGTTAGTGGAGCGAATCATCGCGGCACGACTCGTGCTGAGTCGAAACAGAGATGCGGTGAGTTGCGAAATTAATGTAAAATTAACCGACGGTAACGGCTTTTTTCGATTCGTTTGTGCGATTTGTCACTTTTGGCCGGGATAGTTTTGATGCCATTTCAGAGACCGTTTTTTGCTTATCGACAGGCTATTGCCATGCTAGCAGACGCGGATGAACGATCATCAACAGCTTATGACCGATATGGGCCAACGGGCGCGGCGCGCTTTTGGCGTCATGTCCGGTGTAACCGATGTGCAAAAAGCGCAGGCTTTAACAGCGGCTGCGGCGCAGCTGCGCGCCCATGATTCGGCCATTCTTGATGCTAATGCAGCGGATATGGTGCGCGGCCGCGAGAATGATTTGAGTGACGCCATGCTCGACCGGTTGATGATCGATGCAGAGCGGCTTGACGCCATTGCGTCGGCGGTGGAGCAAGTGGCGGCATTAGCTGATCCGGTTGGGGCTGTAATTGACCGGAATGAGCGGCCTAATGGCCTGATCATGGAGCGGGTACGGGTGCCGCTTGGCGTCATTGGTATCATCTATGAAAGCCGACCCAATGTGACGGCAGATGCAGCGGCCTTGGGGCTGCGATCGGGCAATGCCGTCATCTTGCGCGGCGGATCAGAAGCGATTGAAAGCAATCGGGCGATACACGCTGCGATGGTTGCTGGCGTGGTGTCGGCTGGCTTGCCGGAAGATGCAATTCAGCTGGTGCAGACAACTGATCGCGCCGCGGTTGGAGCGATGCTCAAGGCTTCTGGCTTGATCGACATCATCATCCCGCGCGGCGGCAAATCACTGGTTGCACGGGTGCAAGAAGAGGCGCGCGTGCCCGTGCTCGCGCATCTGGACGGTATTTGTCATACCTATATCGGCAAAGCGGCGGATCAGGACAAAGCGATGGCGATCGCTGTTAACGCCAAGATGCGCCGCACCGGAGTTTGCGGGGCGATGGAAACTTTATTGATTGATCAGGACTATCCCGCACCGGGCCCATTGCTGCGCGCTTTGCTGGACGAGGGCTGCGAAGTGCGCGGGGATGACGCGGTCATGGAGCTCGATCCGCGCACGGTCTCTGCCGAAACGGAAGATTGGGGCACGGAATATCTGGCGCCCATCGTGTCGGCAAAAATGGTTGGCGGGGTTGATGAAGCTTTGGCTCATATTGCCGAACATGGTTCGCACCATACTGATGTTGTGGTGACCGAAGATGAAGCCGTGGCCAATCAATTTATCCAGCGCGCCGATAGCGCGATTGTGATGCACAATGCCTCCAGCCAATTTGCCGATGGCGGCGAGTTTGGCTTGGGCGCAGAAATTGGTATTTCTACTGGCCGGCTGCATGCGCGCGGCCCTGTCGCGCTTGAGGGGCTGACCACTTATAAATGGGTGGTGCGCGGCACCGGGCAGATACGGCCTTAATGTTCGCTTCGCTCGATCTTGGTCAAAAACTGCTCGTTGCCGGCGGTCTATTGAGCCTGCTTGCGAGCTTAATCCATGTTGGTGTCATTATCGGGGGTCCGGACTGGTATCGGTTTTTCGGGGCGGGCGAAGACATGGCCAATATGGCTGAAAAGGGATATTTTTACCCAACCCTAATCACCACTGGAATCGCATTGGTCCTGGCTATTTGGGGATGGTTCGCCTTTGCTGGTGCCGGACTGGTGTGGAAACCACCGCTGCTCCGAACCGGTTTAATCGTTATAAGTTCGATCTATTTGGCACGCGGGCTAATATTGCTGCCGATGGCTCTCTTGGTTCCCGAAAAGATCAACAATTTCGCCATTTGGAGTTCGCTGATTGTATTGGTTTATGGACTTTTCTATGCGGCGGGCACGTGGAAGGCATGGTCATCTCTTTCATGAAAACCACCGGCCTTCTGGGTGGTTCGTTTAACCCCGCGCATGGCGCGCATCGTTCGATCAGCCTGTTTGCGATGGAGGAATTGGCGCTCGATGAGCTGTGGTGGCTGGTGTCGCCGGGCAATCCCTTGAAAGAGGGCGCGAAGGATATGGCGCCGCTCGGTGCAAGACTGGCCTCGGCGCAGAAAATGGCGCGACGCAGTGCGATTCGGCCAACGGCCATTGAACAGACATTGGGCACCCGATATACTTACGACACGCTGCTGGCACTCGTCCGGCGCTATCCGAAACGGCAATTTGTGTGGATCATGGGCGCCGACAATCTGGCGCAATTTCATCGCTGGAAAGACTGGCGAAAAATCGCTCGATTATTGCCGATTGCAGTTATTGCGCGGCCCGGCTATGATGATGATGCTTTTGCGGCACCCGCAATGGCATGGTTCCAGCGCTCTGTCCGGCCTGCGAACCAGCGGATGAACTGGACTAACTGGAGTACGCCAGCGCTGACATTCTTGCGCTATCGTCCCGACCCACGCTCGGCCACCGCGATCCGGATGGCCCGGCCCCATTGGCACAAACAATATGCTCATCGCTGCGTTCGCGACGCCGTGACGCGTAAATTGGTTTGCCAGACAGATTGATTGGATTTGAATTGACGAAATCGAAAAGCAAAGCGCTGAAATCCGCTACTTCCAAGGAAGGTAAAGCCGAATCAGATGCTCTCTATGCGCTCGTGATGAAATCGCTCGACGACGATCAGGCGCAAGATATTGTGGCCATTCCGCTCGAAGGCAAAAGTAATATTGCCGACCATATGGTGATCGCTGAAGGCCGTTCGACTCGGCAAGTTGCGTCCATGGCGCAAAAGCTGGCGGAGCGCGTCAAGCAAGCGGGCGGTGAGGCGCGGATTGAAGGTCTGGCCAATGCTGATTGGGTGCTCATCGATACCGGTGATGTGATCGTGCATTTGTTTCGCCCCGAAGTGCGGAGCTTTTACAATCTTGAGCGCATGTGGGCAGTCGGCGAAGAAGGCGAAGCTGAGCCGGCGGAAGCCTGAGCCCGGCGGGTCCTTTTGTCATGAGGCTCCATATCGTCGCTCGCGGGAAAATCGGCCGCAGTCCCGAACAGGAATTGGTCGAGCGCTATGTTAAACGGATCAACTGGGACGTGAAGCTCAGCGAGTTGCCGGAACAAGGCGGTAAAATACCGAAGATCAGCGATCAGACAAAGATTATTGCGCTGGATGAAACCGGTGAAAACTGGACATCAAAGGCTTTTGCAAAAGTCCTGAATGGTTGGCGTGACAATGGCGTGCGCGAGGCGCGCTTCCTGATCGGGGCCGCTGATGGTCTCACCAGCGAAGAACGCAGCAGCGCTGATCATTTCTTTTCCTTCGGCAAAGCCACCTGGCCGCATCTTATGGCGCGCGCAATGTTGGCTGAGCAATTATTTCGGGCCACCGCCATTATCGCCAATCACCCCTATCATCGAGAAGGATAGGGGATGCTGCGCTGGCTTTTCATCCTGCTTGGTTTGGCTGCTGTCGGTTCTTTTTTTGCCGCGGCGCTGCCAGCGCAAACCCGCGGACCATCGCTAAGCGAAGAACAGCGTGCGCTGGTTTCCGCTCGCGAACAATCCGAAACGGCACGGCAACGGAGCAACGCCTTGCGCCGCCAGGCCGAGGCCGCGACCAATGAGGCGGACCGCATTAATAGTGAAGCGGCGGCATTGGCTGCCCGTATCCAAGCAGCAGAGGCCGATATTCGCGCGGCGCGTTTACGCATTGCGATTGTTGAGCGCTTGCAAGAGCGTCAGCGCGGGCGGCTGGCCGAGAAACAGGGGCCGGTTGTGCGCTTGACGGCAGCATTGCAGATGATGACGCGCAAGCCCACCGCGTTGGCGCTGGTGGAGCCGCGTTCTCTGGACGAGCTGATCTACATCCGCTCGATCATGTCGACGGTGGTTCCCGAGATTGAACGACGGACAGCCAGTTTGCGTCGTGAGGTCGAGCAAGGAGACAAGCTTCGCACGCAGTCTGCACGGGCCATTACGTCTCTAAATGAGAGCCAACAGCGTCTGGCAATCAGACGCAATCAGCTGGCTGGCCTTGAGACCAGCGGGCGGATCGAGGCGCAGCAATTTTCCGACGAAGCCGGATTGGAGCAGGACCGCGCCTTGGCGCTTGGCGAAGAGGCCCGCGATATTCTCGATCTTATGGACCAGATTCGCGAAAGCGGAACGGTGCGCGAGGCATTGGCTCAGCTTGATGGGCCGCTCTTGCGGCCGAACCCCGATGGTGAAGGTCCCGTCCGCGGCCAGCCACGCAATACCAACCTTGCTAATGCCTATCGTCTGCCGGTTGTCGGCGATATTGTGATGGGATTGGGCGAGATATCTGACAGCGGCTATCGTTCACGCGGCCTGACCATTGCGGTGGCGCCGGGGGCTCAGATTGTGGCGCCGGCAGCCGGCAAGATCATCTTTTCCGGACGTTATCGTGGCTATGGCAATATCTTGATCATCCAACATGATGACGCTTGGACCAGCCTGATCACCAATATGGCGACGACCAGCGCGGAGGTCGATGATATGGTCGTACAGGGCGCTCCGGTCGGTCGTTCCGGACAGGATGATCCGAATGTGACCGTCGAATTGCGTCGCAATGGCCGTCCGATTGATATTGCTGCTTTGGTCGGTTGAAACAGGGGGGAAATTGACGTTCGTCGATAATCAACGTCATATTTGGTTAAGGTGCTTGGCTTTATCCGCGATTCAAGCCTATATTTGACATATATTTAGACATACAGGACATTTCCGATGAAGAAGCCGTTTTTACAGGCAACCGCTCTTGTGTTGACCGTGGCGCTTTTGCCCGCAACCACTTCTGCTATTTCTGCTGTCGACGCGACCACTTATCGCGAGATGGAACAGTTTATGAGCGTGTTTGACCGGGTCCGGAAGGATTATGTGGACCAGGTGGACGATGCCGACCTCATCAAAGGCGCGATTAACGGCATGCTCGGTAGCCTTGATCCGCACAGTAGCTTTTTGGATGCCCGCGATTTTGAAAATCTGCGGACACAAACTGACGGAAATTACGGCGGCCTTGGCTTGTCGGTGACGATGGAAGATGGCGCTGTCAAAGTGATCGCGCCATTTAAGGATACGCCGGCAGACAAAGCGGGCGTGAAGGCCGGCGACTATATTACTCATATTGATGGATCGCTGATTTATGGTGGTTCGCTGGATGAAGCGGTTGAGGAAATGCGCGGTAAGCCAGGCTCACCCATCGCCTTGACCATCGTTCGCCCGGGCCGGGATAAGCCGTTTGACGTTTCGATGAATCGGGCAATTATCGACTTGAAACCGGTCACTTGGGAAGTCAAAGACAAGGTGGGTGTGATCAACATTACCAGCTTCTCCAATGATACCGGAGCGGATGTGAAGGCCGCTATTCTCGGCATTGATAAGTCGCTCGGCAAGAAGCCGTTGGGCTATATTCTCGATATGCGTTCCAACCCGGGCGGGTTGCTGGACGAAGCCGTGAATGTGTCCGACGTGTTCCTGTCCCGTGGCGAAATTGTATCACAGCGTGGTCGCGGTAAATCCGACATCGAACGCTATTTCGCAAAGAGCGGTGATGCGGCCAATGGTTTGCCGGTAATCGTCTTGATTGATGCGGGCTCCGCTTCGGCCTCGGAAATTGTTGCCGGCGCATTGCAGGACCATCATCGCGGCCTGGTCATGGGCGAACGCAGCTTTGGCAAGGGATCGGTGCAGACATTGCTGCCGCTCTCCAACACGTCGGCTCTGCGCCTGACTACAGCGCGCTATTATACGCCATCGGGCAAATCGGTACAGGAAGGCGGCATTGAACCAGATATCATGGTGCCACAATTGTCTGATCCTGATTATAAAACACGCCCCCGTTTCCGCGAATCCGATCTGCGCAAGCATCTGATCAACGAAGTGAAGCTGGAAGATGAAGTTCTGGAAGAAGACGCCAAGGACGATCCGCGTTTCACCGAAACCGCAGAAGAGCTTGAGAAAAAAGGCATTGAAGATTTTCAGTTGCACTATGCGTTGCAAACCATCGGACGTTTGGGACCAGAGGGCCTGAAAGTTGCAATGAATAAGGCGGCAAAAAAGCCAGCAAAAGTGGCAACCGCTAAAAATTAGGAAGCCGGAATATGGCCCTTAACCGCGCAGCCCTTTGGCTGGCCTTGATTATCCCTTCGGCGCTGCTGGGCGGGGCGCTGATCAGCGAATATATATTCGGCCTCTATCCATGCGAAATGTGCATGTGGCAACGCTGGCCGCATCTTGCCGCGATTATTTTCGCTCTGGCCGCCATTGTGATGCGCCATCATAAATTGTCGAAATTTCTGATATTGGATGCGGCTTTGGCAATTTTGATCAGCGGCTTGATTGGCGGCTTTCATGCCGGGGTCGAATATGGCTGGTGGGAAGGTTTAACCTCCTGCGCGACGAGCCTTCCGGCGGGCGGCGACATGCTTGATTCCATCATGAACGCCCCGCTGGTGCGATGTGATGTTGCACCTTGGTCGCTCTTTGGCATTTCCTTGGCTGGCTTTAATTTCCTCTTGTCTGTTGGTGGCGCAATCCTCATCTTGGTAGGGATGGCAATGGGTCGGAAAGATCCAGCTTGAAAGGACGCGCAATGGCCGAAGAGACATTAGGAAAAGCAAAACCGGATATCGCATCGATGATCCGGGTCAATCAGGCCGGTGAATATGGCGCAGCGCAAATTTATAAAGGTCAGCTCGCGGTTATGGGTGATGACGGGCCCGACAGTGGCGCCATTCATCATATGGCCGAGCAGGAGCAACGGCATCTTGATGCGTTTGACCGGATGATTGTGGAACGCAATGTTCGGCCAACCATGTTGCAACCCTTTTGGCAGGTGGCGGGTTATGCGCTTGGCGCGGGCACGGCGATGCTGGGGCCGCGTGCTGCTATGGCGTGCACGGCTGCCGTTGAAACCGAAATTGACAAGCACTACCAGGAACAGATGGAGCAGCTTGAAACGGAAAATGACCCCGAATTGCTCGGTAAGATTGCGGAGTTTCGTGAAGAGGAGCTAGAGCATAAAAGGGTCGCACTGGAAGCTGGTGCTGAAGAGACACCCGGCTATCCGGTGCTCAGTGCAGCCATCCGGTTGGGATGCAAAGTCGCGATAGGGCTTTCGAAACGGATTTAATCGCACGATGGGCCTTCAGCGACGGTTCATTCAGGCGACGGCATAGGAAAAGATATGAAAAACACCGCTATTCTTTCTGCGACACTGCTTTTTGCAGGCGCAACATTTGCAAGTCCCGCCTTGGCGCAAGATGAAGCGGGTGACCGGGTCAACCAACTGGTCATCTATGGCGATGATCCTTGTCCGCAAAGCACGGATGGCGAGATTGTCGTATGCGCCCGCAAGGCGGAATCCGACCGCTACCGGATTCCCGAAACGCTGCGCGACAATCCCAATGATGCCAAGAATGAAGCATGGTCACAGCGGGTACGCTCTTATGAATATGTCGGCAAAACCGGCACGCAAAGCTGTTCGCCCTCTGGCGCGGGTGGCTTTACCGGCTGTACCCAGCGTTTGTTGCAGCAGGCCTATGCCGAAAAAGGACAAGACGACACGGTAAACTGGGGCAAGCTGATCGAGGAAGAGCGCCAGAAGCGCCTTGCCCGGATTGATGGTGAGGCCGAAGCGGTTGAAGAACGGCTGCGCGAGATTGAAGCTCAGCGTGAAGCCCGTGAAGCCGGCGCCGCCGAAGCGCGCGCTCGGCTGGAAGCCCAAGATGCCGCGGCTCTGGAGGCCCAGAACGCCCAATCGCGTGCCGATAATGATCTGGCTGTGCCGCCAGGCGCCGATGAAACACCCCCGCCTGTTCCAACGGACGATCAATAGTGCAAAAGCTTGTCTATTTGATGCAGGATCCGGCTAGCTAGCTTTTTTCGCTTCAATCCACCGGTTCACCTGTGCCTCCAGCATATCGAGAGGCACGGCCCCTTGGCCAAGAACGACATCATGAAACTCGCGCAGGTCAAATTTTGTACCCAGCGTTTCGGTTGCTTTTCCGCGCAATTCACGGATTTTTAGCTCGCCCATTTTATAGGCCAACGCCTGTCCGGGCCAGCTTATATAGCGATTCACCTCCGCCTCAATATTGGCCGTACTGAGCGCGGTATTGTCGGTCATGAAGTCGATGGCCCGCTGTTTGCTCCATCCTTTGCTGTGGATGCCGGTATCGACGACTAGCCGGGTCGCGCGCCACATTTCGTAGGACAGTCGCCCCATATCTTTGGCCGGCGTGTCATAGAGACCCATTTCTATGCCAAGACGCTCTGAATAGAGGCCCCACCCTTCAACAAAGGCGGTGAAAAACGCGCCGTGCTTGCGGAAGTCCGGCATGTCGAGCTCTTGTTGCAAGGCGATCTGCATATGGTGACCGGGCACCGCTTCATGGACACTCAGCGCGGGAATCTCCCAGAAAGGTCTCTGGTCCAGCTTCGATGTGTTGACATAATAGAAGCCAGCTATGCCGACATCGGGGGATCCTGGGTTATAATAAGCGGTGGTGGTGCCTTCCGCGGTTTCTGCCGGAATTTCCTTGATGCCATAAGGCAGGCGCGCGAGCTTGCCGATGATTGACGGCATCTTGCCATCGATGATCTTTGTCACCCTTGCGACTTTCTCCATTAGCTCTTCGGGGGTCTTGGCATAATATTTGGGATTGGTACGCAGGTCCGCGATAAAGGCTTCACGCGTTTCAAAGCCAGCCTGTTTCGCAACCTCGACCATCTCGGCGCGGACGCGGGCGACTTCAGACAGACCGATATTGTGGATTTCGTCCGCTGATTTTTCTGTCGTCGTCATTTGGCGGATACGAAAATCATAATATTTGTCGCCGCCGGGCTGGGCCGAAACGCCGGGTGCCTTGGCGCAATTGGGTGCATATTTTGTGTTATACCAGTCAAGATGCCCCTTCAGTGACGGCGTGATATTGGTCGCAATGGCTTCGGCAGCGCTGGAGGCAAGGCTATCAAAGGTCGCCTGATCAATCCCGTCCGGCTTGGTCCGCTTAAACGGCTCAAAGAAGCGCGTATCTTTTGGGTCTTCCTTGATCAGACCGGAAATGCTGCTTTCATAGCCAACCATCGAAACACATGGTTGAACATAGCCGCCTTGCAGCGCCTTGTTGGCGACTGAAATCGATTGCCTGTGGATCATCCCGTATTTTTTCAGCCGGTTGATATATGTTTGATAATCGGCGGCCGTGCGGAATGGCAGGTTATTTTGCATGCTGGCAAAACTCTGATGCCAGCCGCTGCGATTGGTGAAGTTGATGGTCCGTTGGCCATAGGTGCTGGCTTCGACCTGTTCGGCAAGGCTGCGACGGAGGATGCCGAAATTGGTTTGATCATCTTCTGAAAGGGCGTTTTGATCAATTTTGTCGAGTTGGACCAACCAGGCTTTTGCTTTTTCGACCCGCTTGTCTTCGGCTTCCAGACTGTTATCGCTCACTCGGCCAACCGGGTCACTGACGCCTAGGGACGAGGCAAATTCCGGATATTGCTCGAGACTATACGACCAATAGTCATCAATAATCTGATGCAGCTCGGTTGATTTCTTGTCGACATGGTCGTCTGCCCGAACTGGCGTGCTGATGGCCAGTGCCGATAGTGAAACCAAAATAGCCAAATGTGCCCTGCGCATGATGCCCTCCTAAAAAATATCTCTTGTAACCATCGTGAATATTCCATGGCCTCTGTCAAGCGTCATGATCCGGTCTGGTCAGATCAATTTTCCGCGTAAAGCAACGGCTGTGGCGATCGGGATGTCATTAATCTTCAACGGGGCCATAGGCGACCCGCCCGCGATGCCAACGGTTACCGATGCCAAGTCCAGCGGATGATCCAATGGCGACTGGCTGATATCGACCGTTTGAATCTTGCGGACAGGTAAAATCGTGAGCTTGCGCCGCCACCAGCCCGCGCGCACGAAAAGCTGTGTCTGCGTCAGCGCATATTGGTGATGCCGCCACCCCAGAAACTGCACGGCGACAATCGGAACGGCGAGCAATATCAATCCATAAAAGCCGGAATGGACAACTTGGCCGAGGCCGATACTGACTGCGCTCAGCAAGAGTGTCAAAAGGACAGCATCGCGCCACCATAGCGCTGGGTTTACTCGGCTAAATTCCAGATCTGCTGTGACATTGGCGATATTTGTCTCCGCTAATATCGGCTCTACTTCGACCATTTGCGCGCAGGGAGCGGCGCTGTGGTCGCTCTCGCCGCTACCGTCTCCTGCAAGCGATTGGAATTTCAAATGATACCAGCCGAATCGCTGGCGTACCGGACCAGTTTTGAGGATTGCCGCCTGCACCCGATGGATCGGCATGACCATATCGGTCAGTGTGAACAAGCCCCGCTGCCGCCGAAAACCCGGTTGGCCGCGATCGACGCGGTCCAGACGAAAACCATATTCGCGAATGAATGTGCGGATGATTCCACTGCCCAAACCAACGGCAATGAGAGAGACCAGCGCGGCAGCGGCCCCGGCCATTTGCGCCGAAGAACTGAGGCCGTTCACCACGTCCTGCTCTGACAATTGTTTTGCCCAATACCAGGGATTGAAAAAATCGTCCGGCAAGAGGAAGTCGAGATTTTGCGCGATGGCGGCCAAAATGGCGAGCAGAACGAACGAGAAATTGAATAGGCCGGCAATCAATATCCGCCGGTTGTCCATTGCAAAAAGCGGCGGGCGTTCTTCCGTCTCAATGGTAGATGTGGCGGCATCTGTTCCATCGGCGGTCCCGCTGATAACGCCGGATTTGTAATCGCGAACCCTGTCCCGCAGCGCTTCGGCGTCAACCAGTGCCAGCGCATCTAACTTGCCATCTTCGCCTGCCGACGCGCCGGTTTCCAATTTGACGGTGGCCAGGCCCAATATGCGGCTGACCAGTTTTTGCTCCAGACTGACATCCTGAATGCGATCGAACGGGATTGAGCGGTTATTGCGGCTGATAAGACCGCTTTTTATGCGGATGTCTTTGGGGCCTATATGATAGGTGAACCGCGACCAGACCAGAGCAGTCACGCCGACGATAACCGCAAGCAAGGCGGTGGCAGCCAGACCGGTATAGATGATATTGCGGTCGAACACGCTGAAATAGAGCACGCCCATGGCGATCAGATTTTGGCTTATCGCTGCTGCTGATTTCAAGATGATGCTGAGCGGATGCAGCCGCTCGAACGACGCCTCATTCACGGCGCTATCATCGGCACTTGCGTCTTGGATTGGGGATGTCGGGGGCGCGTCGATCATATCATATCTTGACGGATATGGCCCTTGATTATGTCGCGCATTGTCTCGGCATCCGGAGTGCTAAGGCCGGGCAGCGTCACGATGCTATTATGCGTGCCAGCGGTGTGGACGATCAGCGTCGATAATCCGAATATCCGTTGAAACGGCCCTTGCGCAACGTCAATATGCTGGATGCGGTTAAACGGCACAATCGTATCCGTGCGCCACATAAATCCGCGCAAGACCCGTAACTGCTCTTCCGCCATGTCATAGCCCCAGCGGCGATAGATACGGCCCGGCAAAATGGCGAAAAGGAAAAGCGCAAAAACTGTTACCGGCCCAATGATCGAGCCAGAGGCCAATGGCAGTTCATTGCGGATCGCAAATTCGGCGGCGACCGCAGCGACTATCAAAATGACCGCGAAAATTCCGGTGTTCAGCCGGATCAGTGATTTTTGCGGTGGATGGAGCGGGGTCAGGCCTTGATTATAGGACCGTGCTTCGCCTTGTTCGATCTGTTCAAGCGGGTCGGGGGTGGAAACGGCTTCTGTCATGCGCATGTCTATGCCCAAGCTGTGTTATTTAGGCAAGACGCGCAGGGTCTGAATTTCCCACTGGATGGAGATGGGGCGATGAAAAAGCCTATCGCGCCAGCGCTGCCTCAGCCTCACTGGTCAGCGTCTTGATAATATCCGCGACGCTTTCCTCTGCCTTGACCATGCCTACCGATTGGCCGGCCATGACCGAGCCATTTTCGACATCGCCATCAATCACGGCCTTGCGCAGCGCGCCAGCCCAGAAATGTTCGATTTGCAGTTGCGCTTCGCCCATTTCAATTTCACCGGCGTCGAGCAATTTGGCCACTTCAATCTGTTTCCGGGTAAATTCCTCCGTGCCTTTATTTTTCAAAGCGCGCACAGGGATTACCGGCAGGCGCGGGTCGACCTGAACACTGGTGATTGCATCGCGGGCATTGCCGCGAATAAAGGCTTTCTTGAAATTCTCATGCGCGATGGATTCATGGGCACAGACAAAACGCGTGCCGAGTTGAACGCCGCTCGCGCCCATTTCGAGATAGCTGGCAATCGCCTCGCCACGGGCAATGCCGCCAGCCACGAAGACGGGCAATTGATCTGCTATTTCGGGCAAGATTTCCTGAGCCAGAACTGAAGTCGACACCGGCCCAATATGACCGCCCGCTTCCATGCCCTCAATAACAATGGCATCAACGCCGGAGCGGATGAATTTCTTGGCCAGCGCCATGGCAGGGGCAAAGCAAATCACTTTTGCACCGATTTCCTTGATCGCTTCGAGGCTGCCCTTGGGCGGCAGGCCGCCAGCGAGCACGACATGGCTGACATTGTGATGGCCGCATACTTCGATCAGCTTCATCAAATCAGGATGCATGGTGATCAGGTTGACGCCAAAAGGCTTGGTCGCAAGCTTCTTGGTTTCGGCAATCTCGGTGTCGAGCAATTCCGGTGTCATGGCCCCGCACGCGATAACGCCAAAGCCGCCCGCGTTGGAAATGGCACTGACCAGATTGCGTTCGGAGACCCAGCTCATCGCGCCACACATGATGGCGGTCTCGCTGCCCAGTAAATCAGTACCGCGCTTCATGAGCGTGGAAAGTGTGGATTGAGTCATAAGTTAAGCTGCATCCTCTGCATCCAGGCCATAAGCGGTGTGAAGCACCCGCAGCGCCAGTTCGGTATAATCTTCTTCGATCAGTACGCTGACCTTAATTTCTGATGTCGTAATTGCCTGAATATTCACGCCGCGATCGGCCAGTGATTTAAACATGGTCGAGGCCACACCGGCATGGCTTTTCATGCCGACGCCGACGACGGATATTTTTGCGACATTCGTGTCCGAAATCAACCGGTTATAACCAATATCCGGTTGTGCCTTTTCCAATACCTGCATGGTCCGGTCGAGATCGCTTGTCGGCGCGGTAAAGGTCACATCTGTTTCGCCTTTCTCGCGCCCGACATTCTGAATGATCATATCGACGTTGATCGCGGCCTCGGCCAGCGGTTCAAAGATATTTGCCACCGCGCCCGGCTTATCGGGGACGCGGGTCAGGGTGATTTTGGATTCATTCTTATCATGGGCAATGCCGGTGATTAGCTGACGCTCCATATCTTCTTTCTCCATTTCACTTTCGCTGACGATCATCGTTCCGGGCAGATCATCAGCGGTATAATTCACGCCTTCCTCAGTGAACGAGGAGAGCACCTGAATTTTAACATTTTCCTTCATTGCCAAGCCAACCGAACGCGTTTGCAATACTTTCGCGCCGACACTGGCCAGTTCCAGCATTTCTTCAAAAGTGACGGTTTTGAGCTTGCGCGCGCGCGTCACAATGCGCGGGTCGGTGGTGTAAACCCCGTCGACATCGGTATAGATATCACAGCGATCGGCCTTGACCGCTGCGGCTATTGCCACCGCACTAGTGTCTGATCCACCGCGGCCCAAGGTTGTAATCCGCCCATCCTGACTAATGCCTTGAAAGCCAGGAATAATAGCAATTTCACCGCTTTTCATAGAGGCTGTCAAATCATTGGCATCGATCGTCTCGATCCGGGCTTTGCTATGCGCCTCGATGGTCCGAATTGGCATTTGCCAGCCGAGCCAGCTGCGTGCCTTGGCACCCAGTGATTGCAGCGCAATGGCAAGCAAGCCTGACGTTACCTGTTCGCCGCTGGCGACCACGACATCATATTCTGCGGCATCGTAAAGCGAGCTGGCTTCGCGGCAGAAATTGACGAGCCGGTCGGTGTCCCCTGCCATGGCCGAGACCACTACGGCGACTTCATGCCCGGCATCAGCCTGTTGCTTGACGATCTGCGCGACGCGGCGGATGCGTTCGATCCCGGCCATCGACGTGCCACCAAATTTCATCACTATCCGTGCCATGATGCCAGTAATCTGTCTTTCTGTTGAAAAAGGGTCTGAACGAGACGCTTTGGCTGTGATAAAGAGGGGTTATGACAAACGCAAGCACCAGCAACACAGCCGTTTCAGGCGCAACCAAAAGCACGATTAACCCGCAGGAAGCGGCGCATTTTGGTACATTGGCGGCCGAGTGGTGGGACCCGAATGGGTCCTCCGCCATGCTGCACAGGCTCAATCCGGTACGGCTGGGCTACATCCGCGAGGCGATTAACCTGCATTTCGGCACTGACGTTGCCAGCCTGAAACCATTGGCGGGCAAGCGCGCGCTCGATGTCGGTTGCGGGGCGGGGCTGGTTTGCGAGCCTCTGGCGCGGATGGGCGCGAAAGTCACGGGGCTGGATGCGGCGCCGGAAAATATCGCAGCGGCGACGGCCCACGCGGAACCGCAACGGCTGGATATTGACTACCGCCATCAAGGGATTGAGACATTTGAAGAGAGCGGTTTTGACCTGGTAACCTCGCTGGAGGTGATTGAGCATGTCGATGATCCGAAAGGGTTCGTCGCCGGATTAGCGCATGGGTTGGCCGAAGATGGCTTGATGATCCTGTCCACGCCCAATCGTACGGCGATGTCGAAATTAATGCTTGTGGAATTGGCTGAGATGACGGGGCGTATTCCCAAGGGAACCCATCACCATGACCAGTTTTTCATGCCGGACGAGCTGGAAAAACTGCTTAGCGAGGCTGATTTGAAGGTGATTGATACGACCGGTATATCCTATAGCCCGTCGCACGGTTTTTCCTTGTCGGATAATCTGGCGCTGAATTACCTGATGACGGTCGCACGCGCGTGACCGCAACTGTTCGGCCTTTTGTCACGACCGATAAAAAGGCCTGTCTGTTGTTGTTTGACAGCAATGTGCCGCGCTATTTCGATGCGAGTGAACGGGTCGATTTTGCCGGTTTTCTCGACAATCCGGACGGTGCCTATTTTGTCATCGAGCAAGATGGAAAAATCTGCGGCTGTGGCGGTTTCGTGAAAGAAACGCGCGGGCAGGCGCGATTTACCTGGGGGATGGTGGACAATGCGCGCCATGGTTCGGGGCTCGGGCGGATGCTGGCCGACTATCGATTGCAAGCTATAAAGGCATCAGGGGATTTTGAGGAGGCGGAGCTTTTCACCACCCCGCAAGTTGCGCCGTTTTTCACGAAATTTGGTTTCGAAACTGTGGATATAGAAACCGACGGCTTCGCGCCGGGTATGGACAAAGTGCAAATGGTTTGCCCTTTGGTCAGCGCTGCTTCCGAATGGCCCTAAAAATCCACTTTTTCATAGTGACTGGGTGGCGCAATCACTTCCATGCGCTCCGACAATAGCGGCCGGAAAGACGGCCGGGATTTGAACATCGCATACCAGGCCTTGGTCTGTTCATGGCCGGTCCAGTCAATCCCGCCGAGATAATCAGCGACGGAAATTTGGGCCGCCGCAGCCAGATCAGCGAGGCTCATTGTCGCGCCGGCGAGCCAGCTGCGATGGTCTATGAGATAGTCGATATAATCGAGATGCACATTGGCGCGTCGCATGGCTTCGCGCAGGACCTTGGCGTCGGGCGGTTGGCGATGGACAATGCGTTTATGCATGCGCTCGTAAAGCATCGGCGCTGTGACGTCGCCGTAGAACTGCTCATCAAACCAGGCAACCAGCCGGCGAATCTCCGCGCGGTTGGTGGCGGTGCCATTGATCATCGGGGTTTTTTCGACCGTCTCTTCAATATATTCGCATATGGCAACGCTATCGACCAGCAAGATATCGCGTTGGTCATGACGCATAACCGGTGTGCGGCCAGCCGGGTTCATATCCAGAAATTCGTCCCGCTGCGCCCATGGCGATTCGCGGACCAGCTCATAGCCGACCGACTTTTCGCCCATTAACAGGCGAACTTTGCGCGAAAACGGACAAAGAGGAAATTGGAATAACTGCCACATATTGTTGCTGTTAATCGGGAATCCCCTGCGGGGGAAGGGGCTTGATGCGGGAAACCGTCAATAGACAGTCAGACGCGACGAAACATGTTATCGGCAAGCGCTATTCTAGCTCGCCCATCCGGCGTTTCATGTTCTTGCCTATGGCTTTGAGCTGCGGCAGCAGTGCGCCAAATTCGCTGGCCATGATACCCATTATCGCCGTGCCTTTGCGCATTTTGTCTTCCATGTCGGCGTCGAAATCGGGATTGTCGCCCGCAGCCAGATCACCCAAGGTGGCGTCTGGGTCTATGCGGGAAAATGTTTCTTCACTATCCATGCCTTCGGGGACGGCTTTGTCCACAGCCGCCGCAAATTGGCCGATTGGCAGGTCCATCATCGCCGTCATAAAGCCTGACATCATGGCCACCATGCCGTCCTGAAAAGCCGGGTCATTCAGCTTTTCGATCATCTCGGATTCTGGTTGGTGATCCTGCGCGGATGCGGGGACAGCAAGGCTCAGCGATACCGCCAAAAGGGGAAGAGCAAGAAAATGGCGCATATGAAGCCTCCTAGATATTATCGTTAGACTCGGTCTAGCAGCCTGCGTCTGAGTTAAAGCTGAACCCATGGAGGTTTTGGCAAAATGGCCTGTAAACAGTTGTAACAATGCTCAAAATCACGGAGTTCAACCCGGTTTATAAATGGCCAATCGATTGCCAGAAGGGTCCAGACATTCAAACCGTTGCCCACCGGGATAGGCAAAAACCTCTTTGACAATTGCGCCACCAGCCGCTTTCACCTGCGCAAGCGCAGCTTCCAGATCATCCGTTTCAAAGGTTGGCATCGGGGCGGACGGTTCCTCCCCAGCGGCGATACCAATTTGCACGGGCCCGCCTTCGACCGCGGCATATTCCGGACCATAGTCGGTAAAGGCAAAGCCGAAGGCTTTTTCATAGAAGGCCTTGCTGGCAGGAAGGTCGGCGGCTCTCATCTCGAGATAATTGGGGGTGATTTTGCTCATTCTTTTAATTCCTTGTCTGGACCGTTACATATTTGCGGACCTAAACGATAAAAGACCCGTTGGGCTTCACTGGTGTATATTCTTATCTGAATATCGTCTCCTGGATTACATCCGGAAATTAGCGTGTTTCTGACCCTCAAAGTTATAGTCTGCTCATTATTCAACCTTACCTTGATGTAGGCCTTGGGCTGTAAACTGCTGTAATATCCATGCTCTGTCCACAACGAAGCCACTTTGCCATCTACCAGATCGCTGGGCTGACGCCGAGCATTCCAGATTCCATTCGAAAGTATATGGTAGATGCCAAGAAAAAAGCCTGCGATGCCCACAAGTAGCAATGCAGTTTTCCACTCTCTAAGGGCTACAAAGCCCCAAAATTGCAATCTATCGCTAAAACGCAAAATTACTCCGCCGCTTCAATCGCCTCGTTATCTGACAATGGATGATCCAACCGGCTTACCATTTCTTTTGGACAAACCTGCCAGAAGCGTTCGCGCCAGCGGTCCCAGTCGCGCAGGATCGTCTCTGACCAATTGCTGTCGGTTGTCCGGTGATGGGCTTCGATCAGCGATTTGAGATGCTCTTCCCAATAGTCGCTGTCCAGCCGTTGCCAGACAAGGCTTTCGGGATTGGCATGTTTCTCAAAATTGCGATCAAGGTCGAGAATGAAGGCCATGCCGCCGGTCATGCCAGCGCCAAAATTATTGCCCACCGCGCCGAGGATTACCGCATTGCCACCGGTCATATATTCGCAGCCATTGGCGCCGCAGCCTTCTACGACCACATCCGCGCCGGAATTGCGGACAGCAAAGCGTTCTCCCGCTTGGCCCGCTGCATAAAGCTGGCCGGAGGTTGCGCCATAAAGCACGGTGTTGCCGATAATCGTATTGGCCTTGCTGTCGAGCGGTGAGCTGACCATCGGGCGGACGACAATCTTGCCGCCGGACAAGCCTTTGCCGACATAGTCATTGGCATCGCCAAAGACTTCCAGCGTAATCCCCTGGCACAAAAATGCGCCCAGTGACTGACCGGCCGAACCGCGCAGGCGTACATGGACATGGTCTTCGTTGAGCGTGCTCATGCCATATTTGGCGGTGATCTCTGCTGAGAAACGCGTACCCACCGCGCGATGCGTGTTGCGTACGGTATAGGTCAGCTGCATTTTCTCGCGTCGCTCAAAGACAGGTTGTGCGTCGGCAATCATTTGCGCGTCGAGACTGTCAGGCACTTCGTTGCGATGGGTTGGCAGGTTGAATGTGCGTTCGGTATCAGGCGCATCGACCTTGGCAAGGATGGGGTTAAGGTCGAGATCATCCAGATGCTCGGCCCCGCGGCTAACCTGACGCAGCAATTCTGTGCGCCCGATAACCTCCTCCAATGTCCGGTAGCCCAGCCGCGCGAGAATCTCGCGGACTTCTTCGGCCATATAGGTCATCAGGTTGATGACTTTTTCTGGTGTACCGGTAAATTTCTCGCGCAGCTTGTCATCCTGCACACAGACGCCGACCGGGCAGGTGTTGCTGTGGCACTGGCGCACCATGATACAACCCATGGCGACAAGGCTGAGCGTGCCGAGACCAAATTCCTCTGCGCCCAATATCGCGGCGATGACAATGTCGCGGCCCGTTTTCAGGCCGCCATCGGTGCGCAATTTCACGCGGTGGCGCAGGTTGTTGAGCGTCAGCACCTGATTGGCTTCGGTCAGGCCCATTTCCCAAGGGGTGCCGGCAAATTTAATCGAGGTTTGCGGTGACGCGCCGGTCCCGCCGGTATTGCCGGAAATCAGGATGACATCGGCATGGGCCTTGGCAACGCCAGCGGCAATCGTACCGATACCAGCAGCGGAGACGAGCTTCACACAGACGCGTGCTTTGGGGTTGATTTGCTTGAGGTCATAAATCAGCTGCGCGAGATCTTCGATCGAATAGATATCATGATGCGGCGGCGGTGAAATGAGTGTGACACCCGGGGTCGAGTGACGTAGCTTGGCGATAAACTCGGTGACTTTAAAGCCGGGCAATTGCCCGCCTTCGCCCGGCTTAGCGCCTTGGGCGACCTTAATTTCGACCTCTTCACAAGCGCCCAGATATTCCGCTGTCACGCCAAAGCGTCCAGAGGCGACCTGTTTAATCGGGCTCGATGCATTGTCGCCATTTTCAAACGGTGCGTAGCGGCGTTTTTCTTCCCCGCCTTCGCCGGACACGGATTTCGCACCAATGCGATTCATTGCAATGGCAAGCGTTTCATGCGCCTCGGGACTTAGAGCACCGAGAGACATGCCGGGCGTGTTAAAGCGTTTGCGGATTTCGGTAATCGCTTCCACTTCGTCGATCGGAATCGGCTCTGGCGCGTAGTTAAATTCCATCAGGTCGCGCAGGTAAACGGGTTCCAATTCGCGAACCCCTTGCGAAAATTGCAGGTAGGAAGAATAGCTGTCATGCGCGACGGCACTTTGCAGCAAGTGCATCAGATGCGCGCCATAAGCATGGGCTTCGCCGCCATCGCGCTGTTTGTAGAAACCGCCCACAGGCAAACGCACTACGGCGGGTTCAAACGCTGCCTCATGCTTGTCCTGCGCGTTGATGAACAAGGATGCATAGCCTTCGCCGGAAATCTTTGTCGGCATGCCCGGGAACAGGTCATTGCACAATGCGCGGGACAGACCCACGGCTTCAAAATTATAGCCACCGCGATAGCTGGAGATGACGGCAATGCCCATTTTGGACATGATTTTCAGCAAGCCTTCGTCGACGGCTTTCTTGTGCCGTGCGATGCATTCATCGAGGGAAAGTCCATCGAATAGACCGCGCGCCTGGCGGTCTTCGATTGCGGCCTCGGATAGATAGGCGTTGACCGTGGTCGCGCCGACGCCAATTAACACCGCATAGCAATGGGTATCGAGACATTCAGCAGCACGAACATTGACCGAGGCGTAAGCGCGCAATCCCTTGCGCACCAAGTGCGTGTGCACGGCAGCCGTTGCGATGATCATGCTGATCGCCATATGATCTTCATCAATATTTTCGTCGGTCAGGAAGACTTCTGTCTTGCCCTGCCGCACCGCTTGCTCGGCTTCATCGCGAATCCGCGCAATCGCGTCGCGCAATTCAATCGCGCCGCCGGTATTGGACATGGTGCAGTCAATTTCCGCAACGGCATCGCCAAAGCTCGCTTTCAGCCGTTCCCAAGCCCCACAGCTGAGCACCGGACTGTCGAGCACCAGAACATTTTCATTCTGGCTGTCTTTTTCCAAAATATTGGCAAGATTGGAAAAGCGCGTGCGCAGGCTCATCACATGCCGTTCGCGCAGGCTGTCAATCGGCGGATTGGTAACCTGGCTGAAATTCTGGCGGAAGAAATGACTGATTTGGCGTGGCTTCAGGCTGATCACGGCCAGCGGTGTGTCATCGCCCATGGAGCCAATGGCTTCCTTGGCGTCCTCGACCATGGGCGCGAGGATCACTTCCATATCTTCCAGTGTATGCCCAGCCGCGGTCTGGCGACGGATTAACTCTTCCTTGGTAAACTTCATGCCCGCGTTCGCCGGTGCTGGCGGCAGATCGTCCATGGTTTGAAAACCTTTGACCCGCTCGGGATAAGGTTCTTCGGACGCGATTTTGTCTTTGATCGCCTTGTCGGAGAAGACGACGCCTTCTTGCAGATCGACGGCGATCATTTGACCGGGTCCCAGTCGGCCTTTTTCGATTATCTGGCTTTCGGGAACGACAACCATGCCGGTTTCGGATCCAATGATCAGCAGATTGTCAGAAGTCTTGCTGTACCGCAGCGGCCGGAGCGCATTGCGGTCAACGCCCGCGACAGCCCAACGGCCGTCCGTCATAGCCAGAGCGGCGGGGCCATCCCATGGCTCCATGACGCTGGCCATATATTCATACATAGCTTTATGCGCTGGATCGATATCCGTTTCATTCTGCCAGGCCTCGGGAACCAGCATCAGCTTGGCCGTCGGTGCATCGCGACCGGAACGACAAATAGTTTCAAACACCGCGTCCAGTGCCGCCGTGTCCGATGCGCCGGCCGGAATGACCGGCTTAATATCTTCCGAATGATCACCAAAGGCGAGGCTCGCCATTTTAATCTCGTGGCTCTTCATCCAGTTTTTATTGCCGCGGATGGTGTTCACTTCGCCATTATGCGCGAGCGTGCGAAATGGTTGCGCCAGCCACCATTGCGGAAAAGTATTGGTCGAATAGCGCTGGTGGAAAATCGCAACGCGGCTTTCAAAGCGCTCGTCGGTCAGATCGGGATAAAAGACGGATAAAGATTCTGCGAGGAACAGGCCCTTATAAATGATCGAGCGGCAGGACAGGCTGCAGATGTAGAAATCCTGAATCTGCGCTGCGATAACCTTTTTTTCGATCCGGCGGCGGATGAGATAGAGGTTTTTTTCAAATTCCGCGATGCTTTGCCGATCTGGCAGTGGTCCGGCGATCATGATTTGCTCAATTTCAGGCCGCGTATTTTGCGCCTTCACGCCGATAACCGAGACGTTGACCGGGACCTGGCGCCAGCCGTAAATTTTATATCCGGCTTCGATGATTTCCGCTTCGACTATCGTCCGGCAAGTTTCCTGTGCGCTCAAATCCGTGCGCGGCAGAAAGATCATACCGACGGCCAGCCGGTTTGGCAGAACCTTGTGCCCGCTATCGGCAATCGCATCATCAAAGAAACGAGCGGGCAAATCAACATGCAGCCCGGCACCATCGCCAGTCATCCCGTCCGCATCCACCGCACCCCGGTGCCAGACCGCTTTCAGAGCATCAATCGCCGAAGACACTACTCGCCGTGACGGCTTGCCGTCGGTCGCCGCGACCAGCCCGACGCCGCAGGCATCGGATTCAAATTCAGGGCGGTACATGCCGGTTTCGGCTAGGCGTTTATGTTCAGGTGTCGGATAATGGGTCATCATATTTTCATTTCAGTAGGTGGAGACAGCGTCGATATGGGCTGCTGTTTATTTATCTTTCGCCATTTTCATTTTGGCGTTGGTTTGCGCCTTTTCGACGGCTGCGTAATATTTCTCGAACGCGGTGTCAGAATCGGTGCTGAGCTTATTAACCAGCTCGCGATCTTCGGCTGACCAGTTTTCGGGATCTGTGAAGTCGGTTGTGTCATCGGAACCGTCAGCTTCGTCCATAACGTCCTCGACCGAAGCAAAAGGATCATCGGCGCCGGGCATTTTTACCGGCGGGAGATGGGCCGTGGCTTCTTCGACTTTTTTCATGATGTTGGGCATGGCCTGCATCATTTCCGGCACCATGGTCATCATCGACTGCATCATTTCAGGATCAACAAAAACCATCATATAGTCGCGGGCAAAGGCACTGCCGGTATCGGTGGCGAAAAAGCTGTTCATCTCAGTAAGCTGAGGCGCAGTAAATTTGCGCGCATAAATATTGGTGAGCGCTTCGCGAACAGCTGGCTCCATGGTGATCATGATATCGATCATCTCGTCCATCATCACTTTGGTTGAAATTTTCATCCGCTCATCGAAATTGGGATCTGCTTCGCGTGATATTTCGGCGAGCGTTTTTTCACCCATGCCGTCGGGCATATCGCCTCTTGCGACGCCGCCAGCACCAGCCAGATCACCCATGCGCATATCGCCCATGCCCATCATCATCTGGTCCATCAACTGGTCCATAGTACCCTTCATCATCCGCTCGTACGTGCCGAGAGGAAACAGATAATCGACCGTGCTTTTGGCCGCTTCCAATCGCGCAGGTTCGATAGGCGCTGCTTCGGTTGCGGCAGCTTCGGCATTGCTATCCGCCTCTTGTGCTGCGGCAGGGACACTTAAAGCCAAGGCCAATGAGCTTACGGCAGTTGCCAGGAATTTTTTCATCTATAACTCCGAAATTGGGGACGAAAATTTCAATGTTCAGGCGGCTTGTTTCGCCGCCTTTGCTTTTTCGCGCAAAAATTTGTGCATATGCTCGGTCACGTCACGACCGTCGCGAATACCCCATACCACAAGGCTGGCGCCGCGAACAATATCACCGGCAGCGAAAACACCGTCGAGATTAGTCATCATGCTCTTATGATCGACCCGCAAAGTGCCCCAGCGTGTGACGCTGAGGTCGGGACAGTCAAACAGGCTGGGCAGTTCTTCAGCATCAAAGCCTAAAGCCTTGATTACCAGATCGGATTCCAGCGTAAATTCGCTATCGGGCTGTACTTCTGGTGCGCGGCGGCCGCTGGCATCTGGCGCGCCCAGACGCATCTTGGTTGCCTTGACCGCGGTGACATGCTCTGTGCCTTCAACGGCTTTGGGAGCGGAGAGCCAGACAAATTCCACGCCTTCTTCTTCAGCATTTTTTACTTCATTTTGCGACCCGGGCATGTTGGCGCGGTCGCGGCGATAGAGGCATTTTACCGACTTCGCGCCCTGCCGCACGGAGGTGCGTACACAATCCATTGCGGTATCACCGCCACCGATGACGACGACATTCTTGCCCGCGGCATTGAAGCGGCCATTGTCAAAGTCTGGCACGTCGTCACCAAAGCTTTTGCGATTGGATGCGGTTAGGAAATCGAGCGCTTCTTCCACGCCCGGGGCACCGACGCCCGGCATCTTGATTTCGCGCGCTTTATAGACGCCGGTAGCGATCAGGATTGCGTCATGTTTGGTGCGCAGTTCGTCCAGAGTCGCATCTTTGCCGACTTCGAAATTTTCATGGAAATTTATCCCGCCATCTTTCAAGCGCTGAACCCGCCGCATGATCACATCTTTTTCGAGTTTGAATCCGGGAATACCATAGGTCAGCAAACCCCCGGCACGGTCATGACGGTCATATATATGGACGTCATAGCCTGCGACCCGCAGATATTCACCAGCAGTCAGGCCGGCGGGACCAGCGCCAATAATGCCAACGGATTGTCCGCGGGATTTGCCGGGAACCAAAGGTTCGACCCAGCCTTCTTCCCAAGCGGTATCGGTAATATATTTTTCTACCGCGCCGATGGTCACCGCGCCATGGCCGGAAAATTCGATCACGCAATTGCCTTCACACAAACGGTCCTGCGGACAGATGCGACCACAAATTTCTGGCATGGTCGATGTTAGGTTCGACATTTCATAGGCTTCACGCACCCGGCCCTCTGCTGTCAGGCGCAACCAATCAGGGATATGATTGTGCAAAGGGCAGTGGGTCGAACAATAGGGAACCCCACATTGTGAACAACGCGCAGCCTGTTCCGCGGCTTTTTCCGGAGCGTAACGATCGGCAATTTCCTGAAAATCCTCGGCCCGCAGCGTGGGATCCCGCTTATCAGGATAGGTTTGCCCGGTATGGACAAATTTCAACATATCTAATTTTTTCGTGCCTTTTGGCATGCAGATCGCTCACTTTTTGTATTTTTCAATTGAGGTAGTCTTGCCCGTTGGAGCAGACATTGGCCCCGCGATAGGTGAAACAGCAGCCAGAGTCACGCGAAAACAATATTAAAGGACAGTATAACTTACCTATATAGCATCTTCACCTTACTGCCGAGTCAGGAAGTCTATCTGCGCGGCGATAAAAGTATCAAATCGGACCTAAATTCAGCAGGGACAAAACGGGTTGCCGCAACTATACGGGCTTCTCTTTTGTTTATCCGGGTCTCATCATGACATTTATTCAAATGCTGCTCCTCGCCATCGTGCAAGGCGTTACCGAATTTTTGCCAATTTCTTCTTCCGGTCATCTCATCTTGCTCCCTGTGTTCACCGGTTATGCCGATCAAGGGCCGATGATTGATATTGCGGTGCATGTCGGTTCTTTGCTGGCGATCATTACCTATTTTTTCAAAGATGTGATTTCCTTGGGTAAGGGCGGTTTCGCGACGATCGGTATCGGTAAAGCGGACGCAGAGCGCCGCTTGCTCTGGTGGATCATTATAGGCACAATCCCAGCGGTCATCGTGGGCTTGTTCCTGAAGACAGGCGGTTATCTGGAGGGGTTTCGCAGCACTGATTTGGTTGGCATTAACCTCATCATCTATGGCGTTCTTCTAGGTATTGCTGACCGTGTTGGAAAACAGGTTAAATCCTTTGAGGATATGACATTGAAAGACGGGATAATCGTTGGCCTAGCCCAGGCATTGGCGCTCATCCCGGGAACCAGTCGGTCTGGTGTCACGATGACAGCTGCGCGGTTCCTTGGTTATAGCCGGGTCGAATCCGCGCGCTTTTCTTTTCTGCTGTCCATTCCCGCTGTTGCGGGTGCAGGCATTCTGATTGTCCCTGATCTGATGGACGCCAGCGGCGATCTGCTTAAAGAGGCGCTGATTACCGGCGCGCTGACTTTCGTCGCAGCTTTTGCTACGATGACCTTTCTGATGCAGTTTCTGCGTAAGGCATCGATGATGGTCTTTGTCGTGTACCGTGTCGCAATGGGCGCTGCTCTATTGATCTGGTTCTAAGGCCGGATCACATTAGCTGGCTTTGGCTCTCGCGCCAAAGCGCCCATGGCTGGTATATTTGTCCATCCATCCGCGGGCAACACTGGCGAGCGGCGTTGGTGTGACGCCAAAAGCTTCCAACCCTGCCTGGCCCGCTGCAACCACATTGTCTTTTTGTAACATTTTATATTGATCGGACGTAATTGGCGCGCCGGGTAAAAATCCGGTGCATGTTGCCATGAGTTTCGCAGCAAAGTCCGGTATTTCGACAAAGCCGCGATCACGCTTGGTCATTTTGGCAATCCGCCGATTGAGATCGCCCATGCTAACAACCTCTGGCCCGCCCAGTTCAAATGTTTGCCCGGCATATTGTGCCGGACTGTCCAGCGCCGCCGCCACGGCCTGCGCCACGTCACCGACAAAAACCGGTTGAAATTTCGTTCCGCCACCGATTATCGGGACTATCGGCAGCATTGTGATCATCGCAGCAAAGCGGTTGATAAACTGATCCTCCCGGCCAAAAACAATCGAAGGGCGCATGATGATCGCGCTAGAAAATGCTGCGCGTACGGCTTCTTCCGCCTCGCCCTTGCTCCGCCCATAGCGGGACGGTGACTCAATATCGGCGCCAATAGCCGACATTTGGATAAGAGCGCTGCATCCCGTTTCGGCTGCTGCCTCGGCGACGTTTCGCGCACCATTTACATGCACGTCATCAAAATCACCATCCAATATGCCCACCAGATTGATCACTGCATCACAGCCATGAACCGCCCGAACGACGCTTTCCTTTTTGGTCACATCAGCGCTGGCAAACTGGGTTTGACCCAAATTGCCCAGCGGTTTGATACGCAGCGCATTTTTGGGATCTCGCTCGGCAATTCTCACACGGGCGCCGCGCGACAATAGCTGCTGCGAAATATAGCGACCGAGGAAACCGCCACCGCCAAAAATACAAACCAATTGTCCGTCGAGCGCCATATTGTCGTGTCCGTTTCTTGATCGAAGTTGCCAAATGTGATTCAGGCGCGCTTTTGCATGACCGCCATGCTGCGCGCAATATCCGAATCCACTTTATTCTCTATCCAATCATAGCATATTCTTCAGATTGCATCAGCAGATAGGCCATTCCAGATACCTTTTTGTTGAGGATCAATGATCTGGGCATGTCTGTTCATGATGTTTGGCCTCGTTTTGAGGCGCAATTCATTCTCCAGCCAACGTGTCTGAATACCAGTCTATCGCTTCCATCCACCCGCGTTCCAGATAAGGCACTTCGCTTCGAACCCGCTGTTGCCAATATAGTGGCCGGTAATGTCAAAGTATAATAAAGTAACATGTCGTAATATGAATATTATAGTCAAATATAAATTACTGTTTGGCGATCTTTTGAACTGCACTGCTATTGATGGATGCTTGATAGCAAATTTTACATAAATCCCACAGAATCAGGGGCTTTAGGGTTGCGGTTGTTGACGCATTTCTGTTAACCCAAAGCCTTAGCAAATCGTCCGGGGGCATCGGTTATTTGGTTTGTGTGTAATTGTTTGAGTGGATTTACAGTAGAAGCTCGGCGTGCCTTTCGGGAGATATAGATGACCAAGAAGCGTAACACCTCGCCATCGCACTTGCTCGCTTTAGAGCCACGAATGATGTTTGATGGAGCGGCGGTGGTTACAGCGGCGGCGACTTTATCTGTCGCTGACGGGCAAGACGGTGGCCCGTTAATGCCGAACTCTATGATCACCGGAGTAAATAGCTCTATCGGAGAAAATACGCCAGAGGTTGGATTGACGCCCTCTGCTGTGCGCGCCGATGGTGCTAACGATATCTCTGCCGATCAGACTGACGGAGCTGTGACTATCGCGGCTCAAGACCGTTCTGGCACTTTCTCTGATGATTTGGCAGTTGATCTTGATGACGGCAATAATATGGCGGAGGTTTCGCTGCAAGAGGCGGACGCTACTGATATCGATCCTGATGGAATCAATTTTTATCTCAATAATTCCGATAGCTTTACTTTAAAAGAACAAGTGTCGATTAAAGAATCGATTGGCGCTAGTCCATCGGTCAGTGCTGCTATTTCTGATCCCGGCCCATTGGATCTGACGGGAACCAATGCCAATGAGGGGGTTCGGGCCACCGACATTAGTGCATATCGCGATGCCTTGCCGACGGATAAGCTCTCCACAGACATTCGGGAGGTCGGCGTGCGGCCAGCTGACTTCCGAGACTATTTTGTCATCGATGACAATGATTCGCGCGCTGTTATAGGGCAGGGGCTGTCACTCTATCAGCAAGGCGCCTTCGACGATGCTGTGGTTGAGCAGAACAGCGCGGCTGCCCAGCAAGATTATATCTTTATCGATACCAATGTAGAAAATTACCAAGAGCTAGCCGACACTTGGGCAGGCAAAGGTGTGATTGTCCTTATTGATGGCAATAGTGATGGCATCGACCAAATTATGACGGCGCTTGCCGGAGTCGACAATATTGGCGCGATCCATCTGGTCAGCCATGGCGATGAAGGTGTCTTCTGGTTGGGCACGACGCAAATTGACAGCGCCTCGGTTTCGGGCGCGTTGGCGTCCTCGCTCGCCTCGATCGGCGCGAAGCTGACAGCCGATGGTGACATATTAATCTACGGTTGTGAGGTCGGTGATGACGAGGCCGGGCAGCAACTGATGAATGCTCTGGCCGCGACGACGGGCGCTGATATTGCAGCGTCAATTGATGACACGGGCAGCATTTTGCGCGGAGGCGACTGGACTTTGGAAAACCGGTTGGGTGTGGTTGATTCCGCTTCTCTGGTTGCGCGTGATTGGGACGGATTGCTTGCGCCGACATCGATTTCAGCGCCCCTCAACTCGCTTACGGTGCGCGATGCTAATGGCAATCTTGTCGCCACCGGTGGCGCGGGCTTCACCGTTGGAGGCCGAACGCCTGGTCAGACCACTGGCGCGACCGCGACCTGGGACAATGTCGGCACGGTCAGCGGTCAATCCATTTCCATCCGGGCCACTATTGTTTCGATCACCGCTGGCGACACCATAAGATTTGACCGACCTAATGGTGTCAATGACGATCCGGGCTTCTTGCTGCGAAGCAACGGTGGGCCGCTTGCTACAGCAGAAGTCCGCTGGGACATCTTCTTCACTGCCAGTGGCGCGCCGGTGGATATCGATGTATCCTATACGGTTGCTGACATTGACGGTACTGCCGGACAACCTCGAAGCCGAGAATTTGTTACAGTGAGCACCGATACGCTGTCCTCTTTTGAAAATGCCGGCACATCAAATATCGATTTTGATACCTCGGTAACCGGAGAAGTTACTGCTTCGGGGACGCAGAGCGAAAACTCCAATCCGCCCCAATCGCCATCGGCGGCACGGTTCAACTGGCTCGACACCAGTAACTTTACGATAACCTATAATATCGATCCCGCATCTGGCGTTCCACAAGCAGGATTCAGCCATGATGGCGATCTCGATTTCGACCTCGGCTCCGGTGGAACAGCCATTTCGATCCCGCGTCTCGATCTCGACCGAAATGATAGCACGGCTAGTGGTTCCGCGTTTCAAGGCACTTATGTTGAAAATGCAGCGAGCACAGGCATTGTCGACCGGGACGTCCGTTTTACCAATCCTGACGGAACGATACAAAATACAACGGTGACGCTGACCAATATTCAGGCTGGCGACCGATTGCTCGTAAATGGTTCGGATGCTGCATCAGGCACCGTTAACGGAATCAGCTATACGCGGACCGATGGCGGTGTGGAATTGACCGGCGCGGCGAGCGCCAACGCCTATCGCAATGCGTTGCGAGCGATTACATTTGAAAATACAACCGAGCGGCCTTCGACCGTTGACCGAAATATCACAATTAGCTTTGAGAATGAGCTATTGAGTTCCAATGTCGCGACATCAACGATCAGTGTCGTCGAAATTAATGACCCGCCAACGGCTGTCAATGATGCGACTCAGGTTACCAATGAGAACACGGCGATTAACAATATCAATGTGCTGGCCAATGATTTTGACGGCGATGGGGATACGCTGTCTGTCGTTTCGGCAAGTGCGCCCAATGGCACCTTGATAATCAATGGCGATGGCACATTAAACTACACGCCGAATAGCGGGTTTTCTGGGACCGATACGGTCACCTATATGATCAGCGATGGTCGTGGCGGCACTTCGACCGCGACATTTGATGTGACAGTGGCGGCGGTGAATGATCCGCCGGTGCCGGTAGGGAGTCTGCCTCCGCAGAGTAATATAGACGCCGCGCAGGGTATTTTCGTTGGAACGTCACAGGGCTTTAGCGATCCGGACAATGGTTTTGGTGAACTCAGCTATTCGGCAACCGGTCTGCCACCTGGACTGTCGATCAATACCAGCACCGGTGCGATTACCGGCACGGTTGACAATAGCGCCAGTCAGGGTGGTTCCGGTGGTGTCTATAATATTGTCGTGACAGCGACCGATCCGGATGGAGAATCGGCGACCCAAAGCTTTGCATGGACGATCACCAACCCACCGCCGCAAGCCAATAATGATGGCGGTTCGACCAATGAAGATACGCCGATTACCGTCAATGTGCTGGGCAATGATCAGGACCCCGATGGCGATGATCTAACAGTGATTTCCGCAAGCGCGCCCAATGGCACGGTGGTGATCAATCCGGATGGCACGCTGACCTATACGCCTAACGCCAATTTCAACGGTAATGATGTCATCACCTATACCATCAGCGATGGCGAGGGCGGCACCGATAGTGCGGTCTATACGATGTTTGTGAACGCGGTGAATGACGGGCCGCAGCCGGTCGGTACGTTGCCACCGCAGGCCAATGTCGATGCCGATGGTGGCGTGAGCGTTGCGACAGCGGGCGGCTTTAGTGATATTGATGGTCCGGCAATCGGCTACAGCGCTGCAGGACTGCCGCCCGGTCTCTCTATTAATTTCAATACCGGAGAGATTACCGGTACGATTGACAATAGCGCGAGCCAAGGCGGCACCAATGGTGTGTATACGGTTACGATAACGGCCACTGATTTTCAGGGCACGCCTGCGACCCAGGTTTTCGCATGGACCGTTACCAATCCTGGGCCGACGGCGGTTAACGACATTGCGTCAACCGATGAAGACACAGCAGTTACCGTCAATGTCCTCGGTAATGATAATGATCCCGATGGCGATGATCTGAGCGTTACTGCAGCAAGCGCCACCAATGGCACGGTTGTGGTCAATCCCGACGGTACGATTACTTACACGCCCAATGCCGGATTTAATGGCACCGATACGATCACCTATACAATTAGTGACGGCGAGGGTGGTGCATCAACCGCGACCGTTAATGTCACGATTGCCGCTGTCAATGACGCGCCGACGCCAGTGGGCAGCTTGCCGCCGCAGACCAATGTGGATGCGGATACGGGCATCAGTATCGCGACTGCTGGCGGGTTTACCGACAGCGATGATGCAACTTTGGATTATACCGTGTCCGGCCTGCCAGCAGGCCTCAGCATTGACGGCAATACCGGTGAGATTACCGGTACGATTGATCGCTCCGCCAGTCAGGGCGGCTCGAATGGCGTTTACACGGTTACCGTCACCGCCACGGATGCAGGTGGGCTCAGTACCACGCAGACGTTTAGCTGGACCGTCACCAACCCGGCTCCTGTGGCTGTAGATGACACGGCAACGACCAATGAAGACACGCCGGTCCTCATCGATGTGCTGCCCAATGACAGCGATCCCGATGGCGATCCAATTGCGTTGATTGCAGCAGCTGCATCGGTTGGGCAGGCGACTGTTGTTGGCAATCAGGTTAATTATGCGCCGCCAGCCAATTTCAATGGCACCGCGACCATCACGTACACGATTAGTGATGGTGAAGGCGGCACTGCGACTGCGACCATTATAGTGACGGTAACGCCGGAAAATGATGCACCGGTTGGCACAGCGCTGCCGCCGCAGGACGCCGAAGATGGCGCCGTTATCTCAGTTCCGGTTGCTGGCAATTTTACCGATGTGGATGGTGATACGCTTACCTATGCGGCGGCTGATTTACCGCCCGGCCTGTCGATTGATCCGGATAGTGGGGTCATTTCTGGCACCATCGACAATAGCGCCAGCCAGACGGGTGGCGGTGTCTACACAGCGACGATCACCGTCTCTGACGGCAATGGCGGAACCACCGCGCAGACTATCACTTTCAACGTCACGAATCCCGGCCCGATAGCAGTGGATGACAGTGCCTCCACGGACGAAGACGTACCAGTCACGATTTCCCTGCTTGCGAATGACAGCGATCCCGATGGTGATGATTTGACTATCACTGACGCCAGCGCTCTGAACGGGAATGTGGTCGTCAATCCGGATGGCACAGTCACTTACACGCCCAATCCCGGCTTTAACGGCACCGATACGATTAGCTACGAAATTTCGGATGGTGAGGGCGGAACCTCGATAGCCGAGATTACCGTTGTGGTGGCAGACATAAACGACACGCCAACGACCGACGGCAGCATCGGTGACCAGACCAATTTGGATAGCCAGGTAATCAGCCTTCCTGTCGCGGGCGCGTTTAGTGATCCGGACGGCGATAGCCTGTCTTACACGGCAACCGGTCTGCCAGCGGGCCTGACCATTGATCCGGCAACGGGTGTCATAGCAGGTACAATTGATCGCAGCGCGAGTCAGGTCAATGGCGGTGTTTATGCGATTACCGTGACCGCTGATGATGGTCGCGGTGGCACGGTGTCTACGACTTTCGAATGGACGATCACGAATCCTGCGCCCGTGGCGAGCAATGATAGCGTAACCACGGATGAGGATACGGATGTCAATATTGCGGTGTTGACCAATGATGTCGATGCCGATGGTGACCCGCTGACAATCACCGAGGCAGAGGCTGGAAACGGCACGGTCACGATCAACCCTGACGGGACGCTGGCTTATTCGCCCAATGCCAATTTCAATGGCGAAGACACGATTATCTATACGATCAGTGATGGCGAAGGCGGTTTTTCGACCGCGACCGTCACAGTGACCGTCAATGCGGTTAATGATGGTCCGACCACAGTCGGTCTGGCCAATCAGGATGGTGAAGACGGCGCAGACGTCTCTGTCCCGACTGCGCAGGGTTTTCAGGATATTGACGGCGATGACCTGACCTTCACCGCATCCGGTTTGCCACCGACACTGACCATCGATCCGGACACCGGTTTGATTACCGGCACGCTGGACTCCGACAGTTCGGTAAACGGACCATTTATCGTGACCGTTACCGCGACTGATCCATCGGGCGAATCCGTATCGACGACCTTTGTTTATTCGATCCAGAATATTCCGCCCATTGCCGTCAACGACACCGCCACAACCCCAGAAGACACGCCAGTCACTGTGGCCGTGCTCACCAATGATAGTGATCCTGACGGTGATCCGCTGACCATTACGTCAGCGAGCACCACGGATGGCACGGTTATTGTCAATGCAGACGGGACGCTGACCTTTACCCCGGCCGAAAATTTCAACGGCACCGCGGTGGTAAGCTATACTATTTCGGACGGTCAGGGTGGCATTGCAACAGCTACGTTGACCGTTGATGTCGCGGCAGTGAATGACGCACCGGAATCACTACCCATTCCGAACGTCACGAATGAAGACAATCAGTCCGTCTCGGTTGATACCGGCAGCTTCTTTAGTGACCTAGACGGCGATACGCTTAGCTTTGATGTCACCGGCTTGCCGGATGGCCTGACCATTGATCCTGCCACCGGCATCATCAGCGGTACGATTGATCGCGATGCTAGCCAGCCTGGCGGCGGTATTTATTCGGTCACAGTTACGGGCACCGACCCCGATGGCTTGACCACCAGCCAAACCTTTACCTGGACCGTCACCAACCCAGCGCCCACGGCGGTCAATGACAGTGCCGCGACGGATGAAGATACACCGGTTGATATCAATGTCCTGGCCAATGACAATGACCCGGATGGCGATCCACTGACGGTGATCGGCGCGACGGCGCTCAATGGCAGTGTGGCAATTGCTCCGGATGGCACGCTCACTTATGTGCCTGACGCGAACTTTAACGGCAGTGACACCATCACCTATGTGATTAGCGATGGCAATGGCGGGACATCTACCGCAGCGGTCGACGTGACGGTCAATGCGGTCAACGATCCGCCGGTGGCGGTCGATGATGCCGCGACGACCAACGAAGACACACCGGTGACCATTGGCGTGCTCGGCAATGATACCGATGTCGATGGCGATCCTTTGACAATCACGGCTGCGACGTCACCCGATGGCACTGTCGTTATCAATCCCGATGGCACAATCACTTTCACGCCAGCGCCGAACTTTAATGGTCCGACGACGATCAGCTACACGATTAGCGATGGTAATGGCGGCACGTCGACAGCGATCGTTTCGGTGACGGTCGATGCGGTCAATGATCCGCCGGTTGCCAACATGGACAGCGCGACCACGGACGAGGACACACCGGTCGATATTGCAGTGCTTGGCAATGACACCGATATTGATGGCGATCCGCTCACCGTCACTGCGGTTGATGCGCCTAATGGCACGGTCACGATCAATGCAGATGGTACAGTGACCTATGTCCCCGATCCTGACTTTAATGGTGTCGATACGATTACCTATACGATCAGCGATGGTCAGGGCGGCTTCTCCACCTCCACCGTTGAAGTGACCGTGACGGCGGTCAATGATGCCCCTGTTACAGCACCGATTGCACCACAAAATGACAATGACGCAGATGTGATCAGCGTCTCGGTTGCCAGCAATTTCACGGATGTCGATGGCGACAACTTAACCTTCACCGCGATGGGATTGCCGCTCGGTCTGTCGATTGATGCCGCTGGCAATATTACCGGCACAATTGACCCTGACGCTTCGCAAGGGGGGGGCGGTGCGGACGGTATTTATAGCGTCACGGTAACTGCTGATGATGGCAATGGCGGTACGGTCAGCCAGACATTTGTCTGGGAAGTGAATAACCCAGCTCCGATTGCGGCCGACGACGTGGCGACGACCGATGAAGACACACCGGTTATCATTCCGGTTCTGGCCAATGACAATGATCCGGACGGCGATGCTTTGAGTGTGACATCGGCCACGGCTTCCAATGGCCTGGTTACAATCAATCCCGACGGCACAGTCACCTACACGCCCAATCCGGATTTTAACGGCACCGACACGATCACTTATACGATCAGCGACGGCAATGGTGGCACCTCCACCGCGACGGTTGAAGTCACTGTCGCGCCGGTCAATGACGCGCCCGTCGCGTCCAGCCCGCTGCCTAATGTTACGGGCGTTGATGGCGACATGCCGTCCATTCCGACCGCGGGCAATTTCAGCGATGTTGATGGCGATATATTGACCTTCACGGCTGCCGGCCTTCCCGCTGGCCTGTCGATCGATCCGAACACCGGCCTGATCACCGGCACGATTGATAATCAGGCGAGCCAGATCAATGGCGGCATCTATAATGTTACGGTGACAGCGGATGACGGCAATGGCGGTACTGTCGATTCCACCTTTACTTATTCGGTCACCAACCCTGCGCCAACTGCCACAAACGACACGGCTGCCACGGATGAGGACACGCCCGTCACCATCGATGTGCTGGCCAATGACAATGATCCCGACGGCGATGACCTGACCGTCACTGTCGCAAGCGCGCCCAACGGCACGGTGGTAATCAACCCGGACGGCACCGTCACCTATACGCCCAATCAGGATTTCAACGGCACCGACACAATCACTTATACGATCAGCGATGGCAATGGTGGCACCTCCACCGCGACCGTCGACGTCACAGTTGCTGCCGTTAACGATGCGCCGGAAGTTGATATTCCGATTGCCGATCTCAACAATGAAGATGCCGATGTCATCTCTGTTGATGTCAGCGACAAGTTTAGCGACTTGGATGGTGACACATTGACCTTTACTGCGAGCGGCTTGCCCGCCGGTCTGTCGATTGACGCCAATGGCCTGATCACCGGCACGATTGATAATCAGGCGAGCCAGCTCAATGGTGGTATTTATACGATCACGATCACGGCCGATGATGGCAATGGCGGCACGGTGGACGGCAGCTTCACATGGATCGTAACCAACCCTGCCCCGACCGCGGCTGACGACACCGCAACAACGACGGAAGATACGCCAAGCGCGCCCATTGCCGTGCTTGCTAATGACAATGATCCGGATGGAGACACGCTGACCGTGACCAGCGCCACCGCGCCCAACGGAACCGTAGTGATCAATCCTGACGGAACCTTGGTCTATACGCCTGCAGCCAATTTCAATGGCACCGATACAATTACCTATTCGATCAGTGACGGCAATGGTGGGACCTCTACGGCAACCGTTGAAGTCACGGTGGTCGCGGCCAATGATGCACCGACGGCGGATCCACCGCTCAACAATCAGGCCAATGATGACGCTGATATTATATCAGTGGATGTCAGCGGCAGTTTCGAAGATGTCGATGGTGATACGCTAACCTTCACAGCCACTGGTCTGCCGAATGGCCTTACGATCGACGCCAATGGCTTGATCACTGGTACGATCGCTCCCGACGCCAGCCAGCTGAATGGCGGTGTCTATACCGTCACAGTCACGGCGGATGACGGTTTTGGTGGTACGGTAGATTCTGTCTTCACCTGGACAGTGAGCAATCCGCCCCCGGTTGCGGTCAATGATGCGGCGACCACAACTGAAGATACTGCGGTCAACATAGCTGTGCTGACCAACGATAATGATCCGGATGGTGATATACTGACCGTGATTTCAGCAGACAGCGCCAATGGCGTGGTTGTTATCGAAGCCGACGGCACCATAACCTATCAGCCGGATCCCAATTTCAATGGCACTGATACGATTGTCTACACGATCAGCGACGGCAATGGCGGCACTGCCACTGCCACCGTAGATGTGACTGTAACGGCCGTGAATGACGCACCGGAAACGGTTGGATTGCCCGATCTGTTTGACTCGAATAATGAAGCCATCATCGTTCCGCTCGGTTCAGCCTTTAGCGACGTTGACGATGCGACATTGACCTATACTATTACCGGACTGCCAAGCGGCCTGATCTTTGATCCGGTCACTGGTGAAGTGACTGGTACAACCAGTCCAACGGCTTCTTCCGATGTCGCCGACGGCGAATATACGGTAACGGTAACGGCGGCAGATGCGGCCGGCCTGATGGTCAGCACGACCTTTACCTGGACGATTACTAACGAACCGCCGCGCGCGATCAACGATAATTATGTCGGCACAGAAGACACGCTGATCAATCTTGATGTGCTGACCAATGATGTCGATCCCGATGGCGATCCGATGACTCCCATCGAGATAGTTTCTGCCGTCGCAACAAACGGTACAGCCGTGATATTACCCGACGGCACTATCAACTTTACGCCCGACCCTGATTTCAATGGCACCGCGACCGTTACCTATACGATTCAGGATATTAATGGCGAATTTGCTAGCGCTGTAGCCACGATCGTTATTGATCCGGTAAACGATGCGCCCAATGGCACCATCTTGCCCAATCGCGACAGCGAAGACGGCGATGCCGTTAGCGCTGATTTCGGGTCGTTGTTCAGTGATCCGGAGGGCGATACGCTGACCTTCACCGCGGCAAACCTGCCTGATGGTCTGACGATGGATATGATGACGGGCGTCATTACCGGCACGATCGATCCCGATGCCAGTCAGGTCAATGGCGGCGTCTATCAGGTCGAAATAACCGCGACCGATGATGGCGGAGAGGCCACTACGCAGAGCTTTATCTGGACGATAACCAACCCCGGACCGACAGCCAATGCGGACACGGCCTCGACAACAGAAGACACGCCCACAGCGCCCATTGATGTGCTGACCAATGACAATGATCCTGATGGCGACACGCTGACCGTGACGACTGCCAGTGCGGATAATGGCGCAGTGGTGATCAATGCGGACGGCACGCTGACTTACACGCCGGACACCAATTTTAACGGCACGGATACGATCACCTATGTGATTAGCGATGGTCAGGGCGGCAGCTCCACTGCTATTGTCACAGTGACTGTCGACGCTGAAAATGATGACCCGACCGTGACGCCGCTGGCGGCACTGGGCAATGCCGATGCCGATGTCATTGCGTTAGACGTCAGCGGCAGCTTTGACGACCTCGACGGCGATATGCTGACCTTCACACAAACGGGTCTGCCTCCGGGACTTGCTATCGACACGGCCGGTAATATTACCGGTACGATTGATCCCTCTGCTTCGCAGGGCGGACCCAATGGTGATGGTATTTATAGCGTCACCATTACTGCCGATGACGGCTTTGGCGGAACGGTATCAAGTACCTTTAGTTGGACCGTCACCAACCCGCCACCTGTCGCGGTTGATGATGGCCCGATTGCGGTGACCGAAGACACGCCGCTCGATATCACTGTTCTGACCAATGATACGGATCCCGATGGCGATATGCTGACGGTGACAATGGCGACGGCCGGCAATGGCGACGTGACGATTAATCCGGATGGCACAATCAACTATGTGCCCGACCCGAATTATAACGGCCCCGATACAATTACTTATACGATTAGTGATGGCAATGGCGGCACCTCTACCGCGACGGTTGAAATCAACGTTGGTGAGGTGAATGACGACCCTGAGGCCAGCCCGATCACTCCGCGCAATGATGTTGATGGCGCTGTGGTTTCCGTGCCCGTGGCCGCCAATTTCTCTGATGTTGATGGCGATACGCTAACCTTTACGGCCAGTGGATTGCCGCTTGGACTTACCATAGATGCCAATAGCGGTATTATCTCTGGTACAATCGACAGCGATGCGAGCCAGCCAGCAGGCGGTGTTTATATGGTTGTCGTTACCGCTGATGATGGCCGTGGCGGCACGGTTGATCAGAGCTTTACGTGGACGATCACCAACCCTCCACCGGTGGCCGTGAACGACACTGCATCGACGTCTGAAGACTTGCCGGTCAATATCCCGGTTCTTGGCAATGACAGTGACCCTGATGGCGATATGCTGACGGTTACCACGGCGAGTGCTGCCAATGGCAGCGTCGTGATTCAACCCAACGGCACCATTGATTACACCCCCGATCAGGATTTCAACGGCACCGACACAATCACTTATACGATCAGTGACGGCAATGGCGGCACGGCCACTGCGACGGTGACCGTCACCGTCGGACCGGTCAACGATCCACCGGTTGCGGTTGATGATGCCACCGTGACTGATGAAGAAACGCCGGTCACCATATCAGTGCTGGCCAACGACAGCGATGTGGACGGCGACCCGCTAGCGGTCACCACGGCCACTGCACCAAACGGCACGGTCGTGATTAACGCCGATGGTACCGTGACCTATACGCCCGATCCCGATTTCAACGGCACCGATACGATCACTTATGTGATCAGTGATGGTCAGGGTGGCACGGCTACAGCAACCGTTGCTGTGACAGTCAACCCGGTCAATGATGCGCCAGTCGCTGTCGATGATGCTGCAACGACACCGGAAGATACACCAGTTACGCTTAACGTGCTCGGCAACGACACTGATGTAGATGGCGATCCTCTGACGGTAACGGGGGCAAGTTCGCCCGATGGTCAGGTAACGATCAACCCCGATGGCACCGTTACCTTTACACCTGATCCGAATTTCAATGGCACGACGACCGTCACCTACACGATTAGCGACGGCAATGGCGGTACGGCAACCGCGACAGTCACGCTGACGGTTGATCCGGTGAACGATGTTCCGGTCGCAACACCGGATGTCGGTCAGACTGATGAAGACACGCCGGTAACCGTCTCTGTCCTTGACAATGATACGGACGCTGATGGCGATCCGTTGACTGTTACGGCAGCGACTGCGCCCAACGGCACGGTGGTTATCAATCCGGACGGCACCGTAACTTACACACCTGATCCGAATTTCAATGGTACTGATACAATCACGTACACTGTCTCTGACGGTAATGGCGGTTTCGCGACGACCACTGCGACGATCACGGTCAATCCGGTGAACGATGTGCCGGTGGCCGTGAATGACAATGTCACGACGCCGGAAGACGCGCCGGTCACGATCCCAGTGCTCGGCAATGACACGGATGCCGATGGCGATCCGTTGGCCGTAATCGAGGCGACGTCACCGGATGGCACGGTAGTGATCAATCCCGATGGCACGATTACCTTTGAGCCGGATCCTGATTTTAATGGCCCCACCACGATCACTTATACGGTCAGTGACGGTCAAGGCGGAACGTCCACAGCAACGGTCACTGTCGATGTCACGCCGCTCAATGATCCCGCTGTGGTCATCTCCGATGTTGCGGCTACGCCAGAAGACACGCCCGTCACTCTGTCACCGCTCGACAATGCGACGGATGTCGACGGCGATCCACTAACCATCATCAGTGCCACATCGCCTAATGGCACGGTGGTGATTAATCCTGATGGCACGATCACCTACACACCCGATCCGAACTTCAATGGTACGGATGTGATCACCTATCAGGTTAGCGACGGCAATGGCGGCTTCACCACGGCGATGATCACGGTGACTGTTGTGCCTGTCAACGACCCTCCCATAGCCGCTAATGACATTGCCGATACCGATGAAGAACGGCCACTGGTCATTCCCGTGCTCGCCAATGATGTTGATCTTGATGGCGACCCATTAACGGTTACCAATGCAATCGCGGCCAATGGCACTATCGTCATCAATCCCGACGGTACAATTACCTATACTCCGAATGTCGATTTTTTCGGTACCGATTTAATCACCTATACAATTAATGACGGCAATGGCGGTACATCCACGGCAACCGTGGCTGTTACCGTCCGCAACGTCAACGAACTGCCGGTCGATGGTAATGAAGAAGTGTTCGGCATTGGCGGCGCAGAGACGATAATCGACGTGCTTGCCAATGGCAGCGATCCAGACGGTGATCCGCTGAGCGTGTTCACTGCCAAGGTCGATATCGGCACGGTGGTTATCAATCCCGACGGAACCATTTCTCACTTCGCTCCGGCTGAGTTTCAAGGTGTCGCAACCATCACCTATATTGTCAGCGATGGGCAAGGCGGCTTTGTGGAATCGACGGTGACCGTCATCGTCACACAGGCCAATGCCAATGTGAACGAACTGCTCGGCAATCCCGGCATCGGCTTCCCTGATAGTGAGCGTCTCAATACGACACTCGATCCGATATCCGAGTTTATCACTACGCCCCTAATCATCGACGATACGGCGAACAGCTTCCAGTCGCTCAACAACACGCCGGATCTGAACGGCAACCGGCCATTGTTGACGGCGGTCAATGGCTTGCGGTCGCTCAACGGCATGGGAGAGCTGGACATTGATGGCAGCCCGATTGGCGAAGTCGTTGATCAACTCGACAAAATTCGCGATCTCCGCTTTGGCGCAGACCGTCTGTTCGATCCGCGCTTCGGTGATTTCCTCGTGGAAGGCTTAACCGGTTTCTCGGTGCGTCAGCTTGCCACTGGAAGCGATCAGGTCATGATTGAGTCTGTTGTTCGCGACCGGGTCATCTATATGGAAGTCCGCGATATCGGGGCTGACAGCGATCCGCGCATGGTCGAATATCAACTGCGCACCCGCGATGGCAGCCCGCTGCCAGGCTGGATCCGCATGGATGCCCGCGGTCTTGCGATTATCGAACGGCCGGTGGACGCGGAAACCGTTCGCCTGATCGTGCGCGCCATCCGCGCTGATGGCCAAGTCATTGAAATACCTGTTATCGTCCAAGGGGCGACAGGTGAAATCCAGATTGATGAGAAGACGACACTTTCTCAGAACATAAGTGGTGCTGCGCCTCTGGGCAGCGCCATGGCGATGGCAGATGCCAGTGCCGCAGATGAAACCGCGCAGCTGCTTGCTGCGTTCAAAGCATAGATAGGGATTACAGACTATGTATAAGAAACTTGCTCTGAGTAGTTCGGCATTGGCTTTATTGGCTGGCTGTGCAGTTAATCCCAAACCGCTGACGCCAACGCAAATTGACACGACCGCGCGCGAAAATATCATGGCGGTTGATGCGGAGCAGGAACCGGTATCCGCCCCGATCAATCTGTACGAAGCCATGGCACGGGCGCTGAAATATAATCTCGATTATAAGGTCGAGTTGATGGAAGAAGCACTCAAGAACAGAGAGCTGAACCTGTCGCGCTATGATATGTTGCCGCAATTGGTTGCCAATGCTGGCTATGCTGGACGGAATAATTTCTCCGGTGCCAGCTCGCTGTCGCTGATCACCCGTCGTCAGTCGCTCGAACCGTCAACCTCTGCCGAGCGCGATATTTTCACCGGCGATCTGTCGCTCAGCTGGGATGTGCTCGACTTTGGTCTCTCCTATGTCCGCTCCCAGCAAAAGGCGGATGAATTTCTGATCTCGCAGGAACGTCGTCGCAAAGTCGCTAACCGGATTATCGAAGATGTCCGCACCTCTTATTGGCGGGCGGTTAGCGCTGAGCGTCTGTTGACCAAGCTCAAAGAGCTGGAAGGCAATGTCAGCACCACACTCGACAATAGCGAACGGCTTGCCGAGCGCCGCCTGTCCGCGCCGCTTACCGCGCTGACCTATCAGCGGGAGCTCGTGCAGATTCAGGCCGAAATCCGGAAATTACAGCGCGAACTTGTGGTCGCCAAGGCACAGCTTGCAGCCTTGATGAACCTGCGCCCCGGCACCAAATTCGCATTGGTCCTGCCTGATCGCACGCAGAATTTGCCCGCTGTCCAATATTCCGGTGAGGATATGATGATGACGGCGCTGAAAAATCGCGCGGAACTGCGTGAAGTCAGCTATCGTCAGCGGATTAACAGCAAGGAACTGGATGCTGCATTGCTGTCAGCCCTGCCAAGTTTCCGCGGTATATTGGGCGTGAATGTCGATTCCAACGACTTCCTGTTCAACAATAACTGGTTCCAATATGGCGCGCAGGCGAGCTGGAACGTGCTCAACTTGTTCAAAATAGGCCCCAAGAAAAAAGCAATACGCGCGCAGGACGATTTGCTCCGCCAACGCGAACTGGCCCTGACCATGGCGGTAATGACGCAGGTGCATGTTTCGCGCGCGCGCTTTGGCCATTTGCAGGAAGAATTGCAGACCGCCGAGCATCAGCATCGGGTGCAGGACAAGATCCTCTATCAGATCCGTTCCGGTCACAAAGCAGGCGCGATGAGCCAGCAGACGTTGTTGCGCGAAGAAATGAACACGCTGGTTGCCGAGGTTAAATATGATATAGCCTATGCCGAGGCGCAAAATGCCTATGCCAACCTGTTTGCGTCTATGGGCATTGATGATTTTGCGCCAGATCTGACCGGAAGGGAAGATGTCAGCACATTGACCAGCTCGCTCGCGACGCTTTGGCAGGAACGCGAAGCAGCAATGAAGCTGGACAAATAGCTTGAAAATAGAAAGCTTTATTCATGAGTGAAGAAACCGGGGACGAGACTCCGGACACCAAAAAAGGATCAATGGCTCCATGGCTTTGGGGCGGCGGCGTTGCAGTGGCCGCGGCTATTGCTGTGGGCATTGCCAGTAGCGGCGACGGCCCTAATTGGTCCAGCAATGAGGCGGCGCTCAGCGCAACGGAAGCAAAAGCGGAAGAGGCGGCCGAGGCGGAGGTTAAGCCGGAACCGAAGCCAGATCCAGACGTGCGCGGGGTGATCAAGCCCAAACAAGAGTCCACCATTGCCTCAAGAATGACCGCGCGGATTACCTCGATGCCCTATGGCAAGGGGCGCAGTTTCCGCAAAGGGGCCTTGCTGGCTCAATTTGATTGTTCCGCAATCCGTGCCGAATTGAGAGCGGCACAGGCGGCGGCCAATGCGTATAATGTAACCTATAAAACCAATGTCGAACTCGATCAATATGAAGCGATCGGCAAGAATGAAGTGGCAGTTGCAAAAGCCAATCTCGGCAAGGCCAATGCCGAGGCCAGTGCAATCAAGGCCAACCTGTCAGATTGTGCTGTCTATGCCCCTTATTCCGGCACCGTGGTTGAAGAAATTGCGGGCCGCGGCGAGATTGCCGCGAGCGGCCAGCCGCTGCTAACCATTCAGAGCGGCGGTGATCTGGAAGTCGAACTCATTGTCCCAAGCAACTGGCTAACATGGTTGCGTCCCGGCGTGGACTTTACCTTTAAAATTGACGAAACCGGCGCGGATGTAAGCGGTCAGATCACCCGGCTGGGCGCGTCGGTCGATCCGGTCAGTAAAACCATCCGGGTTACCGGCAATGTGGATAAAACCGAAAGCCTGGTCTTGCCGGGCATGAGCGGGACCGGTGTGTTTGCGAAACCAACGGAGAATGTGGCGGAAAAAGCGCCCGAAAAACCGGTGGTAAAATCTGGAGCAGCAAAAGCCGATGGCCGCCAGCCCTCCTGATCCCGAACCCGCACCAATTGCGATATTACCGGTCGCGGCGGGCGCAGCGCCGATATCCGGCGATGCCAATATGCTGGCCAGCTTGTTGCAATTTGAAGCAGAGCTGCGCCGTCAACCCGGCGTTGCCGAACTGCATTATCATATTGCAAATGAAATGCGCCGCATCCTGCCCTACGAACAAATGTTTATCGCGCGCCAGCCCCGTATTGGCGATGATTTCCATATCGTCTGCGCCTCCAGCATATCTTCGGTAGACCGCAACGCGCCGCTTATTCAGGCGATCGAAAAACTGGTCGCGAAACTGGCGAAAAATGACGGACTGGATCGGCCTCATGATTTTACGCTCGATGCCATGAGCGATGATCCGGCGCTCGCAGAATATCCCTATGGCGAGTGTCGCTGGCAGCCCTTGCTTGATAGTGAGGAAAAGGTTTTTGGTGGCCTGTTGGTTATGCGGGAAACGCCATTTCGGGAAGGGGAAGGCTTTCGCCTGACGCGGCTGTCCGAGACTGCATCGCACAGCTGGCGCGCGCTGACCGGGGACAAGCCGGTGAAGCGGTTGGGCCGTTTTGGCCGCAAAGAAAAAATAGGTGTGGCTGTGGCGCTGCTGGTGATTGCGCTCTTCCCGGTCCGCATGACTGCGCTCGCCCCAGTAGAAGTCGTAGCGGCCCGTCCGTTCATGGTTGCAGCGCCTTTTTCAGGTGTCATTGCGCGCATCCATGTTGCGCCCAATGCAGCGGTAGAGGAAGGGGCGCTTCTGATATCCTTTGACGATGTGAAGCTGTCCAACGAACTGAAATTGGCGCAGGAAAAACTCGCTGTCGCCAAGGCACGGGTCGACCGTTCTACCAGCACGGCATTTGGTAAAGACGATGAGACCCGTGAGACCGCAACGCTTCGTGCGGAATATGAACTGGCGCAAGCCGACTATAATTTTGCCAATGATGTGATGGGCTTGTCGCAGATAAAAGCACCGCGGGCGGGCATGGCTATTTACAGCGATCGCCGTGACTGGGAAGGGCGCGCCGTCAATGTCGGAGACCCGATATTGCAGGTCGCCGATCCGGGTCAGATTGCCCTGCGCATAGACTTGCCCGCAGCGGAGCAAATGGCGCTGGAGAGCGGATCGCGGGTAAAAGTTTGGCTGGACGCGCAACCGCTTTGGGCAGTGGAAGGCAAGGTCGAGCACGCCAGCTATCAGGCGCGGCAGACCGCCGAAGGCATATTGGCCTTTGCCGTGACTGCCAAGCCGACCTCGGGGAATCCGCGCATCGGCTCTCGCGGCACGGCAAAGCTTTATGGCGAGTGGGTGCCGCTCATCTATTCATTACTCAAACGCCCGATAGCGAGCTTTAGACAAACAATCGGTCTATGACTGTCGCTGCATCAGCGGAGCCGGAACGGCCCTTATTGCCCCCGTTGCGTCAAGAGTTGCGCATAGAACCGGGCGCTGCTCTGGTTACTGGCGCGCCCAGCTGGACGCTGTTTGACCCGGTACGGCATTTGTTTTTTCAATTGGGTAGAATCGAATATCGTATCCTCTCGCGCTGGGCATCGGGCGATCTTGCGAAGGTCAATGACGATCTTGTCGAGGAAGGACTGGACGAAGAAGAAATCAACAGTGCCTTTGGCCGCGTCGTTGATTTTTCGCTGTCCAACAGCCTTACCGTAACGCCTATGGGGGACACGGTCGCAAGCTTTACGGAACAGAGAAAAACCGCCAAAAAAATGTGGTGGAAATGGATGTTGGATAATTATCTCTTCATCCGCATCCCGATCGTCAAACCAGCGGCATTTCTGGAACGAACCATCGATAGAGTCGCGCCGCTTTGGTCCTATCCGGCCTTGACCTTCTTTGCTTTGCTGGCGCTAGCCGGGTTGTTTCTTGTGTCGCGCCAATGGGACAGTTTCCTGGCATCCTTTCTCTATTTTTTCAGCTGGCAGGGTCTGATTGCTTATGGAATTGGTCTGTTTGTGATCAAGATCCTCCACGAATTGGGGCATGCCTATACCGCCACGCGCTTTGGTTGCCGCATACCCAGTATGGGGGTTAGTTTTCTCGTGATGATGCCCGTCCTTTATACCGACACATCCGGCGCGTGGCGGCTAACCTCGCGCAAACAACGATTGATGATCGATTGTGCGGGCGTCACGGTCGAGCTGATGATTGCCGGTGTTGCGACCATGGCCTGGGTGTTGCTGCCCGATGGCATGGTGCGGAGCGTTGCCTTCATCCTGGCGACGACCAGTTGGGTGATGAGCCTTGCGATCAACCTCAATCCGTTCATGCGCTTTGACGGCTATTATGTATTGTCCGACTGGCTGGGCGTTCCCAACCTGCAACCGCGCGCCTTCGCGCTTGGCCGATGGCGTCTGCGCGAGATGTTGTTTGCCTTGGGAGACGAGGCGCCGGAACAGGTGCCCGACAGATTGCGTCGCGGCATGATCGTCTATGCTTGGCTGACTTGGATCTATCGACTGTTCCTGTTCATCGGTATCGCTTTGCTGGTCTATACGCTCTTCTTCAAACTGCTCGGCGTGATCCTGTTCATTGTCGAAATTGCCGTATTTATTGCTCGCCCCGTCATGGCTGAATTCAAGGTTTGGGCGAGCATGAAGGACCGGATATTGGCAACATCCCGGACGCGGCTATTATTGATCGGTAGCGGCATTGCTTTGCTGCTGTGTCTCTTGCCACTCGACCGCAATATCAGCGCCCCGGCGGTTTTGACTCCCATTGGTGCTTCTCCGATTGTTGCCGGTGATCCGGGCAAGGTTGAAAAGATATTCGTTGAAAATGGCCAGCGGGTTGTGGCCGGAACGCCGCTGGTTCAACTCTCGGCTCCTGAACTCGAACGGTCCATCGCAGCAGCCAAGGTCAGGATTGCTAATCTGCAACTGCAATTTGGTCGCGGCGCAGCGGATGATATCGACCTGTCCAATCGCATGGTGGTCGAGCGCGAATTGAAACAGGAAGAGGATCAGCTTGCGGGGCTGGAATTGCGCAGCGAGCGCCTGATCCTGCGCGCGCCAATGGCTGGTATTGTGACCGATCTGTCACCCGATATTCACAGCGGTCGCTGGCTCGGCGGGGCGGAGACCATTGCCTATGTCGTGACATCGGATGACTATGATATTCAGGCCTATGTCAGTGAAGATGATATCTGGCGGATCACCAAAGATGCGCGCGGCCGCTTTGTGCCCGATGATCCAGTACAGGCTTCCCGGGCGGCCAAGCTGATCGAGAAATCCACTAATGCGGTGGAAAGAATCGATCAACCCATATTGGCGTCAGTGAATGGCGGCCCTATCGCTTCGGACAAAGAGGAGAATATATTGCGTCCCCGCACCGCGCTTTACCGGGTCCGTCTGATTGCTTCGAAAAAAACATATCAGGACGGCGCCAGTTTGCAGCTCGTCCCCGGCAGCGTTGAGATTGCGGCGACAGGCCGGTCGGTAGCGGGCGGCTTGCTCGACAAGGTGACGCGTTTGTTCCGCAGCGAAGCCTCCCTAAGCAACTAGATTTGTTGCAAGCTTAACGGATTCGCTTCTTTAACCAATCTGACTTATGCTCAGCGTAATAAGAATCATAAGGGGTGAATGATCATGGAACAATTGGGCGCGCTCGATGCGATGTTTGCTTATACGGAAACGCGCAATACACCGATGCATATCGGCCAACTGCTAATCTATGATCCATCTACCGCCCCCGGGGGCAAGGTCGGGTTTAAAGACATATTAAACTATGTTGAAGGCCGTCTGGATGGTGCGCGAATTTTCCGTCAGAAGCTGGTGCGGGTACCACTGGATCTGGACCATCCATATTGGATTGAGGACGAGAATTTCGATCTCGAATATCATGTTCGTCATATAGCCTTGCCACAGCCGGGCGACTGGCGGCAGCTTTGTATTCAAGCCGCCCGGATATATGCGCGGCCTTTGGATATGGATCGGCCGCTATGGGAGTTCACCGTCATTGAAGGCCTCGACAATGTTGATGGCATTCCCAAGGGCAGTTTTGCGGTGATGCACAAATTCCACCATGCGGCAATGGATGGGCAATCCGGCCTCCAGATGACTTTGGCGCTGCATGATCTTGATGCCAAAATGAAGCCGCGAAAATGGGACAAGCAGTGGCGACCGGAAACAAAGCCCAATGATCTTGGCCTGTTGATGCGGGCCCAAGTCAATAATATCGCCAACCCGGTGCGCGGCCTGCAGACGCTCGGCAAGCTTCTTCCTGTCCCAAAGCGGATGTTTGATTTCGCAAAAGAGAATAAACAGCAAAAAGACGCTGCCACTGGTATTCCCAAAACACGTTTTGGTGAGAGACTAACCCCGCATCGCGTATTTGATGGCAAGATATTCCCGCTGGCCGATATCAAGATGATCCGCGCTGCTTTCCCGGGCGTAACCGTGAATGACGTGATGCTGACCGTGGTCGGCGGAACGATGCGTGCCTATCTGGAGAGCAAGGGCGAGTTGCCGGACATCACCCTAAAGGCAGGCGCCCCCATTTCCGTGCGCAATGATAATGGCGAAGCGGCTGGCGGAAACCAGGTGTCGATGATGACTGTTGGTCTGGGCACCCATATTGCAGACCCCGCGAAACGGCTGGAATTTGTTGCCAAGGAAACCAATCGTTCCAAACATATGGTGGAAGCCGTTGGCGCACGCACGCTGATGGAGTTAAGCGGCGCTATGCCTGCCGGCCTAACCGCTGCAGCAACCAAGCTCGCGGCGCGCATGGGGCTAGGCCAGACCGTGGCACCGCAAATGAACACGGTCGTGACCAATGTGCCGGGACCACCGGTATCGATGTATTTTGCCGGCGCTGAGCTGAAACGCAGCTTTGGCATGGGACTGCCGACTGACGGCATGGGCGTTTTCCATATTGTCACGAGCTATCACGGCGAGGTGATGCTCACGATCACGGCGGATCGCGAGATGCTTCCGGATCCTGCCGCCTATGTCGATTTCGCGGAGAAAAGCTTCAAGGCGCTGATGGCCGCAGCAAAGCGCGCCGGTGCAGCAACGGCCAAAAAAGCCAAACCGAAAAAGACTGTCGCAAAAAAACCGAAAAAGCGCCTGACGACGCGTGCCGCTACGGCAGGCAAGGGTCGCAGGAAAACTGCCAAATAATCGGTTCGTGAATCTATACCCCTTGGCTTGACTCACCGGGTGGGATTGCGCATCCATCGGCGCAATCCATAACTATGAACAAGCGAGAGGCGAAAACCCCATGAGCACAGTAGAATTTAATGATCGCGTAGCCATTGTCACCGGTGCCGGTGCCGGACTGGGCAAGCAGCATGCGATGGAACTCGCCCGCCGTGGCGTCAAAGTTGTCGTCAACGATTTCGGCGGCGCGCGTGATGGTACAGGTGGTTCGGCTACCGTGGCCGAGCAAGTGGTTGCAGAAATTGAAGCCGAAGGCGGCGAAGCCATGGCAGCCGGGTGCAGCGTCACCGACATGCCAGCAGTAGAAAAAATGGTCGCGGACGCGATTGCCAAATGGGGCCATGTCGATATTCTCGTCAATAATGCCGGCGTGCTGCGCGACAAAAGTTTTCACAAAATGTCCATGGAAGATTTCCAGTTCGTCATGGATGTCCACCTGACCGGCAGTGCCAATTGCACCAAGGCGCTATGGGACCATATGCGCGAGCGCCAATATGGCCGGATCGTCATGACGACGTCATCGACGGGTCTCTATGGCAATTTCGGTCAGGTCAATTATGGCGCTGCGAAACTGGCGCTGGTTGGCATGATGAACAGCCTGCATCAGGAAGGCGCGGGCAAGGGCATTCACACCAATTGTATTTCCCCGGTTGCGGCCACCCGGATGACCGAAGACATCATGCCGGAAGAAGCCTTGAAAGCATTGGTCCCCGAAGCTGTAACACCGGCTGTGGTCTATCTGTGCAGCGATGGCGCGCCATCAAAGACGATTTTGACCGCCGGCGCTGGCGGCTATGCAGCGGCGAAAATTCTCGAAACCGAAGGCATCTGGCTGCCGGTTGAGGAGCGCAGCGCCGAATCGATCGCCGCAAATATCGACCAGATTCTCGACGAAACCGGCATGCAGGAATATGCCAATGGCGGCGGACAGGGCGGCAAATTCTTCCGCCGGATGCAGGAAGTCATGAAGGGTTAGTGCTCTGCCGTTAGTCCTGAGCTGGTCGAAGGGCGCTTATCGAGACACGTCGTTCGACAGGCTCACTACTAACGGTTTTGCTGTGATGAAACGATTTTAGGAGAAGAAAAATGCCAGTAATTAATGCAAGCGAACTCGACAGCTGGAAAGGCAAAGAAGTTGGCGTTTCCGAATGGTTTGAAGCCAGTCAGGATCGGATCAACAAATTTGCCGATTGTACTGAAGATCACCAGTTCATCCATATTGACGAGGAAAAAGCCAAGGCCACACCTTTTGGCGGCACCATCGCCCACGGCCTGCTGACGCTCTCTTTGATGCCAGCCATGTCCTATGGCTGCACCCTGGGCCTTGAAGGCGCCGTAATGGGCATCAACTATGGCTATGACAAAGTCCGCTTCCTCAACCCCGTCCGCGCCGGATCAAAAGTCCGCGCGCGCCATGTGCTGGTGGATGCGGTGGAAAAACAGCCGGGCCGCTGGCTGATGACTTATGATGTCACGGTGGAAATTGACGGCATCGAAACCCCTGCACTGATAGCGCGGTCGCTGGCGATGATTGTGGTTGGCTAAACGCAAATACAGGTTATTTTACGAAGGGCTCTGGACTGGTTTCGGAGCCCTTTTTCGTGAGCGGCTTGCGAGCAGGATGATAGCGCCCAAAATCACGCAGAAAATGGCCCAATAAAAATACCGAAAATCGGCCGCCTGGCCAAAGATAAAATGTGGCCCGAGATACAAAATGCCCGAGGATGATAAGGCGAGTAATTTCTGTCCGTCTGCGGTGGCGCGCAGTCTCAATCCCAAAATGCCCAAGCCGAGCAACCCCAATACCCAAAACCACCCTTGCATGAACGGCCACCTCTCCCAAAACAGGGGCCATCCCTGCATGATTTTGGACGGGATTGGATAGGCAGTGGGAACCCCCGCTGCGCTTGCGGGTTCGGGAAAATGTATCTCGCGCAGATAATAGCCGCGTCCACGGAATAGGTGGACAAAGTCTAACGAAAAGGCCAGCCGATGCTTGGTATAAGCCAGCGGATTGCCAGTCACTGATGCTAGCCAGGCAGAGCGTAAGTCGACCATCGCGTCGGGATTCGATTTCCGCAGTAAAATATTTCCATCTGGATTTTCGAACAAGATCGACTTTATGTCACCCGATTCATAATGCGATAATTGTCGGTCCAGCTCGGGATTATCCGATACCAGAGTGGGCGGTAATGTCGGATTGCCGCCATAATGTTTGATGCCAGCCAGATCGTGGACCATAGCTCTGGAATAGGGGTCAGAGTGGCTGGGCTTTAGCATCACATCATGCACGATTGTCTTACCGACAAAGAATAGTGCAAAGGCTATTGCCACCATGCCGCCGGTCGTTATCATCTTCCGCTCTTTGCGATGGAAAACCAGAAAGATTAGCGGAAGCACTGCCAGAATGGCATTGCCACGGACCATCCATCCATACCATAGCGCGATTAACAGCAGGACTATCGACAGCTTTGATTTCGGCGGAAAAAATATCGCGATAATCGCCACGAAAAACCACGGCAGCGCGTTGTGCACATCCTTCCAGATAACACCGACAAAATTCAGACAGAATGGCGCGAGAGCACATAGTCCGATGGCGATTGCCAGTCTGTGTTGACCGCTGGACCAGAAGGTCTTGAAGAGCAGGAACCAGCAGGTAAAATACAAACCGATTTGCAGGATCAGCATTGGTTGCGGCCCGTCTTTTATCGGAAGCAAGGCGCTCCAAAGCGCGGCCATGGCTGGCGGATGATGCGCGTCAAAGCGAAAGCGTTGCGCTTGTTCATATTGCTCATAGCTATCTGGTGACATCGTCCCGGGATAAAAGCCGAACCAGCTCAATATTGCCAAAAATACAAATCCGAAAAAGGCCGCCAGAATGATGTTGCGGTCTCGCTTGGTTTGTCCTGAAGGATTGATGGGAAGCGTATCGTTCATTGCTGACATACTGGTTGGTTTAGAAATCTGGCCGCTAAGAACAACGCAATCACCCCCAATTGTCGTGCGAAACGCGACATCATCTAGGCCGGAATACCAGCTTCAACAAGCCAAAGTTTAGCGCGAAAGACGCGGCAATTGCGACCGCCAGACGCAGCAGATCAGGAAGCATCCCGCCTGCTATCCAGAAGCCGGAAATATAGATTATCGCAATCCGTAGAGCCAATGCGCCCAAGGCGCTGCCATAGGTCTTGGCCATCCGTGCCAAAGAGAATGAGGCGCTCGCTGTTTTGAAGACCCAAAATTCAAAAAGCAGATAGTTAAAGCCTACAGCGACCAAAAACCCGAGCGCAGCAGCGATTTCAAGAGAGAGATGAAATTGAGACCGCAGCGCCAAAGCGACGGTTAGATCAAGCAGCAACCCGATTATGACGGCAGCCCCATATCGCAAACTATGCTTCCCGCTCATGACCGATGGTGCGGGAATAGTCGACTGAGATTCGCGCCTTCCCATTTGGGATCAATCTGTGGAAGCATTTCAAAAAAATCGTAAATATTGTCGATCTTCGCGCCCATGATGGAAATAAGGTCCGGAGCATCTTTGTGCCGGTGGAACAAGATCGGGCGGCCATCGTCCCGTTCATTTTTGACCAGAACGGCTTTTACGTCGAACAAGGATTTTTCATATCGCGCCTTTTCAAAGCACGGCATATAGCGTTGCGCGTCGTTAATCATATGCCGCCATCTGCTGTCTTTGGGCATATCGCGCAGCATTGCGTCCGGTGCGCTGCCGTTCTGGCTATCAGTCCAGCTGTGATGCGGTGTGTAACGAACGTGGGTGAGCGAATGGAGCTTTTCAGCAGGGTAGGGCATGCAGGACCAAAATGGGCCATCCATGATTGTTACCGCAAGATCGGCAAACTCATCCGGCGGCGTCACCAGCGCCAATTCCGCCAATTCATATTTCAATTCTATGGGTGCAAGGCCGCTGTTGATGAGCAAATTATTGATGTTGGCATAGGTCACATTAAACGCATTGTTCGCGAACAAGGAGCGCTCTCCGCTGAGATGTATTCTTACGCCTGATCCCTGCGAACTGACATTTTCCACCCGTTCGTCCAGCAGGATAGCGATGCCCGCTTCCTCCAGACGGGCACGCAGCTGGTCTCGTAATTTGGTCCAGTCAAAAGCAAATTCCTGGCATAGAAAAGCCTGTTCGATCAGCTCGTCATTGAACAAGGCTTCTTGCTGGGGTTTGACCGGCGAAATGGGGGCATTCATATCCGAATACATCCGGTGGAAACGCCTTGCTGATACTTTTGACCGCCTGCGGGCGATGGCATAGATCATGGAGAAATCGTCGATGATCGCGTCGGGGAAATCTTGGGCAAAACGAGACTGCAAAGCCTTTGAGCGCAAGGCGGTTACAAAACTTCTGGGATAGTGAAAGCCGGTATGCACCCGTGCCTGGTTGACGCGGGAGGCGCGCCCCATAATGTCCGGCCCGGCTTCGACAAGCGCCACGCGGTCACTTTTACTGGCCAAAAACAGCGCAAGACAGCAGCCATAAAAACCGCCGCCGATTACTATCGCGTCATAGTCGGTTTGTTCTTTTGCCTGTGTCATGGCTATTCAGCGCGTCCAGATTTGGGGTGGTAGACACCAAATAGCGCCTTGAATAAAACGGATAGAAGTTCGAACAGTGGCGCCCATCCTTTTATCTTGGTCGGAATGGGTTCGTTGGCCGGATAGACGCGGCTGGTCGGTAATTCGGTTACTCGATATCCCAACTGGCTGGCCCGCACGGTCAGATAGGCCAGCAGTTCATATTTCGTAAAAATATCGCGAAAGGGCTGCGTGCCCGGGTCGAGCAGAAAATCCCTTGAATAGGCGCGAAAACCTTGGGTGGTGTCGGTGAACCAATATTTCGCAGCCAGGCTTTGCAAAGGTGCGTGGATTAATCGTATCGCGAGGTAGCGAGACAAGGGGATATTCTCGCTGACGCCGCCTTGCATGAACCTTGATGCCTGCACATAGCCATGACCCTTATCGAGGGCTTCGGCAAATTGAGGAACAGCATCCACGCCGTCTTTGCCATTGCCGTCAATGGTGATGATCCCATCATAACCCTCGGTCAGCGCCCAGGCATATCCGCATCGCAGCTGCGCAGACAATTTGCCCGGCCCCGTTTTTGTTAGCAGCGCGCGTGTGTCCATCTCTTTGAGAAAATCTAAGTCCAGCGAGCCGTCTGTGGATCCGCCATCGACGATGACCGTATCTATCGCTTGGCAAATGCCTTGCTGTGCCATGTCGCGCAATTGGTCTTTGATCCGCTCACCTTCGTTGATAACCGGAATGATGATGACATATTTCGATGTCTTGTCTTTCAGCGTCGCTGTTTCAAAACTGGGCAGCTGCCAGTCTTGTATATTGGGTTGGTGGTGAATTTCAGAGGCCATCTCTAGGTACTTTTGTCGGTGGCAGGAGAAACCATATTTTCAACTTCGACATTCAGGTCCGTCGTGCGGTCAAAAAAACTGGTGTTGGATATCTCGTCCCGGATGAGCCCTTCATCCGAGCCACGCAACCGGTCGTAAATACCGGCCAATCCCAGACAAAGCAGGCCCAGTGCCATGGCGATAAAGCCGACAGATCCCGATTGTACAATGGCGGTCGAGAACCAGCCCTCTTGCACATTGTCGACCGTTAGAAACACCGCGCCTGCATAAATGGCATAGGCCACGGCCAGAAATACCACGAGTGTGGAGAATATGGCAAAGCCCCGTAATATTCTGGGCGCCGAATTGGTGACCAGTTCGGACACCAGTTCGAACCGGTCCGCCATCGTCGATCGGCTCTGCAGCGATGTCGGATAATCCACTTTCTGCCGCTTGTAATTTTCATTCCCTTGCTTTGGTTCAAAGACCAGATCCACCGTTGCGGTCGGCGCGTTGAGTATCTTGCCCAGCGACGTTCGGGCAATGCCAATGGTGCGCATATCACGCGAGCTGACTTTATATTTTGAGACTGCGCTCAAAACGGCGTGAAAAACCGGCATCGCAATACGCCGGCGGGATCGCCGGGTCAGAATGATATCGCCGGTTTCAAATATTTCTTCGGCAATATCTGCGACGGATATGTGGTCGAGTTCGCGGAAGGAAGACAGCAGCACGACATCGCCAATGGCTTCCGATGCAACCAGAACGCGCCGCCGATAAAAGCTAATATCATTGCTGACGATGATGATGCGCAAGTTACGAATTTTGGATATCGTGGATGCTTGCGCGCTGAGCGAGGATTGAAATCGCTCGCTCACGGCGTAGACAATTTCGGAATAGTGAAACCGATCTGCGATCTGTTCGGATAGCTGCTCCAATTTCTTCAGGTCGTCAGCGACACTGCCTTCTTGGACAAGACCAATGGACAGTAAAAAGTCTTCGCGGCGAGCTATCTGCGTCATAGGCTGTCCATCCGGGTCAATATTTCGGAGCAGTCTTTCAGAGATTGTTCCACCTGCTCCAGTTCCGCGCCATTGACGCCCCTCATTTCAATCGAATACCAGTCTTGATAATTTCGCTCCGCAATTTTGGTGGCGATGCTGGACAATTGTTCGGCGTTTTTCGGGGCCGGTTCGAGGTTCGGTTCGCTGATGTGGACGTGGGAAATGCGACCGGCTGCTTTGTCGAGCAGCGGGTCCGCATCATCTATTTCACCGGTCATATACAAAGCTCCGATATCGAAGTTGACCGTGACGGCTTCATGATCAACCTGCTCGGCAAATTCCACCGTTTGCAGTAAAGTGTTCAAAAAATTGGTCCCATATTCTGCGGGATTAGGCTCCAGAGCAAGCTTGACGCCGGACTTGCTGGCATGGTCGCCCAATTCATAAAAAACATCGATCGCATTTGCAATTGCCGCTGCGTGATCCAGGCTTGACGGGATTATCCTATTGCGCGGACAGCCCATTACCAGATTTGGAATTCCGACCCGTTCGGCCAGTTGGATCGCCGCCATCAATCCGGTCTTGAAGCGTTGCTGTTCCTCTTCGTTGCCGAACAGCAGGGCGCCTTCGACACCAAATAGCAAGGACTGCATCGACACGGGGCGCACGTCATATTGTGACAGCCGCCGCGAAAAATCGATGATGCTCTGATCGGTCGGAACAAAGGGATTATCTTCTTTGAAAAATGCCAAACCGGGAGCAATTTCAAGGCCGCGCGCGCCATATTGTTGCATGATCGCGAGCGCATCCTCCAGCCGATCTGCTGGCCAGGCGATATTGGAAATGGCAAGCTTCATGACTGCCCCCCGGATGAAGCGCAGAAGCGCTTCAAATCGTCCAAAATTGCGCTTTTATCGTAGAGATAATCACTGACAGAACCAAAAGCCGCGCCATGGTCTGAGCGGACGTCTTCATCGACGCGGGCCGGGCCGGTATTGGCAAATTCTGTTCCGGTCAAGAATTTGTGCACGGCGCTCGCTTGCACCGGCTCCGAACAAATATTCAGGACTTCAATATCCTTTTGAACCGCAATATCGATGTCGCGGGAAAGGTTTGCGAGATTATAATATTGAAAGCGGCTTTCACTGTTGGTGAATTGGGTCGACAGGAAATTTTCGCGCGCAAAGGCCGCGATCAAGGCCTTGGAAATATCGCTATTTCGATATTCCGCGCGCTCATAGGCCCACATGTCCAAACCGGCATCATAGGCATAGGCCTGTTTCAGGGCGGCAGATTCCGCATGGGAAAAGGCGCCTGCAAGGGCGTCAAATTTATCCGGTTTTATAAAGGAGGGTTCAGGGTTCAAAATATCGAAGATAAAATTCTTCTTGAGCCCCGGCCCGAATAGCGCAGGCAGCCGCACAATATGCGTTTCGCCAAAGCTTGAAGCCAGATCAACCTCCAATTGCCGCCGATTGCGGCCATAGGCATATCGCTGTTCAAACCGGGCATTGCTCTCTGTATATTGCGCAGAAACATCATCAAAAACGCCGATGGTCGAGACCAATATCATGCGGCCAATATCGGCCTTGCGCAGCGCATCTGCCAAATTTTCCAGATTGCGCGCATCGCCCTCAGGATCGGCATTGGCCGCCCACATGACCGACGGCGCTCCGGCACATATGACTTCGTCAAATTTGCGGCCGGCTATTTCGGATATGTTTGCAGAATTAAATCGCCCGTCAAAGGATCGCGACTGCAAGAGATTGCGTCCGACAAAGCCCGTATGTCCGATCAGAGCTGACTGCATGTGATACCCTAAAGCTTAGTTTCCCGTTAACCATAACTCTATTGGCGACAAATGCTTACATGTTATTTAATTTTATGAAAGAAAAGCGGAGGATAGCTTGCTGGCGGCATGACCGTGCATGGCCTGCTGACGCTCTTTTAGATGTTAGCTATGTCCAATGTCAGCTTCGGGCGCAAAATCGGACATATCAAAAGGCAGGAGCAACTAGCCTTGGAATTCTCTTTGGTGCTGTTTACCTTCATCGCAAATTTTGTCCCAGGCGGCTCTGGACTCCACTCAAATATGATGAGAAACTTCGAGATTGTTCGCACCAGCATCTAGCAGTCCGACTGGAATAAACATGTTCATTTCGTCATTGTTGCCAGGTAAAGCAGACCCACAATTTCGACAAAACCAGCTTTGCCAATCGGCATTTGATTTTTGCCAACTTGCTACATTTTCTTCTCCAGAGACCCACCTAAACTGCTCTTTTGGAACAATCGAAACTGCCACACCGTTGTTTCCAGTCCATCGTCTGCAGATTGAGCAGTGACAAATATAGATGTCTTTGGGGTCCATCTCGATTGCGAAAGATACCAAACCACAATTGCATTGCCCCGTCACCATCGCTCACGCTCCCTTTTGTACGGCTTTTCCATTAAAAATAAAATCATACTTAGATGTCGTAGCAATTTTTTCAATGTCCGCTTTCGGGATGTTGCGGGCATATAATGCTGCCGAACCGGTGTCTCAGATTAACTAAATAATCTTGTATAAATTTCAAGAAAAGCTGTATTGCTTGTTCGAGTCAGTCGCTCATTGGAGGTATCATATGAGTGTCTACGGAAAACTGATGTTTTTTTCGGTTATGATATTTCTTCTAGCAATTGTGTTTGCTTTGAATAACAGTCAAATAGCAGCTTATGTCCTAGGTTTCGGAGCCATCAGTTTATGGGCATACGCATTTGCGAAATCTCAAAATGACTCCGCCAAATGATTTCAGCACTGCAATATTTAGAAACCTAGTGTCCGCTTTCGGGATAAAGCCGCCCCTCAAGGCGTCCCGGCAATCCTAATACACTGACCCGTCACCCATTCCGACGCGGGCGCGCACAGATAAAGCGTCAGCGCCCCAATATCCTGCGGCGTGCCCAATCGGCCGGCGGGCAGGCCCAGCGTGTCTTCAAAACCGACAAAATCCTCGTCCGTCATGCTCAGCGCTTTTTTCACCGTCTCGGTCGGGACAAAGCCGGGCAGGATGGCGTTGACGCGGGTCTTGGGGCCCAATTCATGGGCGAGTGTCTTGGTCAGCATCAGCACGCCCGCCTTGGCTGCGCTATAATGGCCGCTGCCGGGAAAGGGGTCTTGTCCGGCCATGGAGCTGGTGTTGACGATCCGGCTGCCTTCGCCAAAATGCTTGCAGGCGGCGCGGACGCCGAGAAAGACCGAGGTTAGGTTGACTGCCAACGTCTTATCCCATTCGGCTTCGTCGAGTTCGGTCAGCGGGGCGGAGACCAGCGAACCGCCCGCATTATTGACCCAAATATCGAGCCGTCCAAATTCATCAACCGCGCGCTGGGCGAGCGCGTCCATATCTTCCGCGCTGGTGACATCGGTGACCTGCGCAATGGCGCGACCACCGGCATTGCTGGCGTTAATCTCGTCAGCGACCGACTGAATTTCGGCGATACTGCGCGAGGCGCACACCACGTTGCAACCGGCATCGGCCAGCGTCTTGGCCATGCCTTCGCCAATGCCGCGTCCTGCGCCTGTGATGACGGCGACTTCGCCGGTGAGATCGAATAGGGGGTTGGTCATGAAGGTTCCTTTATGGGTTTATTCGGCGGCTTCTAGCGCTTCTGCCTTCGCCCTTACGCGAATAGGAATGCTGCTCATCAGCGGAATGCCAGTGCGCTTGTCAAAGTCGCGGTCGTTGAAAGACAGTCTGCCGGTATTGCCGCCGGCGCCCAAGGGATCCTCTTTCTCATCCGGATTGGTGCCCCAACTATGGGGGAGCGAGACACAGCCCAGCTTCACTGTCTTGTCCGCCTTGGCCACGCAGCTGATGAAGGCGCGCGCGGATTCCACTTCCACCGGTTGATCTTCGATCAAACCCAGTGCCGCCATATCTTCCGGATTCATGAAAGCGGGATGATGCGGCACCCGTTTGCGCTGCACCGGATCTTCATGCCAATTGCTGTTATGGATTTCGGTCATCCGCCGTCCGATCATTCGCATCGGGAAAGCGGTTTCTTCGACCGGCTGGCCAAGCCGCTCGGCATAGCCGGCCAGTTCTTCCATCATCGCGCTATTGCCAACCGACAGCTTGCCTTCCCAGTCCGCAGGCTTGGGTTGGACCATCAAGGCTTGCGCGTCGACAATCTTGCCCTTTTGCGCCTCGGGATCGGCGAAGACATCGGCGACCGGAACGGGAGAGCCGTTCAGCGCAGCACTCCACGCGGTAATCGGATCGGGTGTTTCGCCGGGTGCGAACGTCGTGGCTTTTTCCTCGCGCTCTTCGAGATGCGACACCAAGGCGAAGCTTTTGATCTTGAGCGGCTTGTCCATTTCACTGGCGAGCGTGTGGATAAATTCATATTCCTCACACAGGTCCGACCCTGTCGGCGATTCCATGATGGGCAGGCTCGCCTGCGCATAATTATTCTCAAAACCCCAGCCAGCACCAAAGCCGCCATAGAGTTCCGGTGCTGCGGTATTGCCGTGCACTTCATAATGGAGTTTGGGCGCAATGACATAGTCGGCCAGCTCTGCCGTCTTGGACATACGCGGATCGAGGCACACCAGCAGGTCGAGCGCCTTCATCGCCTGAAAGGTCTTGAGCTGATCCGGCCAAGCGAGCATCGGGTTGCCGCCCAGACAGATCAGCGCTTTGACCTGCTGGTCACCGGGCGTCAGGATTTCGTCGGGTAGCGCGGCGGTCGGCATGCCGGAAATGCTCTGCTCCAAATCGCGGCTATGCAATTTGCGGCCAAAACCCCAAGCCTGCATCGGTCCGGGGGAGGCGGCAACCGCTGGCGCGGGTTTCATAAACACGCCGCTGCGCCGGTTAATATCGCCTTCGCGCAGCCAGTGGCCCATGATCGAGGTTAGCGACAGGTTGAGATATTCGGTAATATTGCCACCGCCTGCCATATTGGGACCGGTGCCGACGCTGATACTGCCTTTTTTCCAGCCGCCATAGATGCGCGCGGCCTGCACAATTTCTTCGGCCGTCACATCGGCGCGCTGGGCGGCCAGAGCCGGGTCAAATGGGGCAACCGCTTTTTTCAGGGCTTCGAACCCTTCGACATCATTGGCGACGAATTGCTCGTCATAAAGCTTTTCTTCAATCACCACTTTGGCAATCGCGCCGAGGATGATCGGGTCTTCGCCGGGGCGGCATTGCAGGTGCAAATCAGCCTGTTTCGCGCTGTCGGTCTTGCGCGGATCGATAACAATCAGCTGCATTCCGCGCTTCTTGGCGTCATGGAGTTTCTTGGCCGGGTTCATGCCGAGACCACCATTCATCGACACGACCGGATTGGTGCCAACCAGCATCAGGCCATCCCAGTCGCCGACACGCGGCGCGCCCGCGAGCCACGGACCGACCAGAGCGCGGGCAATGCCTTTGCCCGGCTGGTCAATCGTCACGCTGTCATAGACCGAGGTGGAACCAATGGCATCCATCAGCGCGAGCATGAAGGCGTGGCCGTTGAGATTATTATAACCAAAGGTGCCGACATAGGATGCGACACTATCGGGGCCATGTTCTTCGACAATCGCTTCTATCCGCTGGGCAATTTCTTTCGCAGCGGTGCGCCAGCTGACGGCTTGTTTCCCGCCGTGCTTCATGCCCTTATAGCTGGTCAAAAGGCGCGTATCGAAACTGTGATAATTGGCGAGTTGGCGGCCCTTGATGCAGCTATAGCCTTCAAATTCGGGGTTATTCTTGTCGCCATGGGTTTTGACCGGAACGCCATCTTCAAAATCGACAATCAGACCGCAATGAGCGTGGCAGGCCCGGCACATTACATGTTTCTGTTCGATTGCCATTGTCGCTCTCCTGATTGATATTTCAGACCATTGCTTTTTGGAATTTAATCGTTCAATTAATAGCCAGTCGATTCCCAAATTAGGGCATGGCAGCGGGCGCTGCTACTGACCCTATTGATAAGAAAATTTCAGGAGCAAAGCCCATGGCCGATAAGCCAGACAAACCCAGTGCCGCCGAGTTAAAGGAATTTGGTGACGCCGCCGATGCGTGGTTCAAGGAAAATACCGTTCGCGATCCCGGCTTCATGTTGCCGCTTACTTTCATGGAGGTATCGACGGACCAGCAGTTTGATTTCCTGCGCGATTGGCAGCGCAAAGTTTACGAAGCAGGGTTTCTCGGGGCCAGCTGGCCAAAGGAATATGGCGGCGGCGGCATGCACAGTGAATATCAGCGCGTCGCGACCCGGGCGATGAAAAAACATGACGCACCGATTATGCTCAACGCCATCGGCAATGGCTGGGCGGGGCCGCTCATCCTCGATCTGGGGTCTGAGGAGCAGAAGCAAACCTATATCAAGGGTATGCTGACCGCCGAGGATATCTGGTGTCAGGGTTTTTCCGAGCCGGAACATGGCAGTGATCTGGGTAACGCGCAGCTTAAAGCGGTGAAAGAGGGCGATGAATATGTCCTCAACGGATCGAAAATCTGGACCTCGCTAGGCGACCGAGCGAAATATATGATCCTGCTGGCGCGGACCGATTTTGAAGCGGAGAATAAATATAAGGGGCTTAGCTTCTTCCTCAATCCGATGAAGATTGACGGGATCAGCACGAGCCGGATCAAGAAGCTGACCGGCGAATATGGCTTTGTGCAGACTTTCTTTAGCGACGCGCGCATTTCGGCTGACTGCCTGTTTGGCGGTGAGGGCAATGGCTGGTCGATGGCGATGAAGACGCTGGAATATGAGCGCGGCGCCAAGGTGAAACCCGTCGGTGGCTATTTCGTCAAGGAACTGGACGTGATGCAGATTGTCGAGCTGGCGAAAAACTCGATGCGGAACGGAAAACCGTTGCTCGACGATCCGGTGATGCGTGACAAGATGACGCAATATATGATCGATATTCAGGCGCTCAATCTCAACAATACCCGCCGCCGGATGCCGCAGCTGATGCAGGATAAACCCATGGGTCTGCCGCTGATGAACAAGCTGGCGCGGACCGAATTGATTCGCGAGTTGACCGAATTTTCACTGGGCTTTCAGGGGACCAAGGCGGGCTATTATGTCGGCGATGAGAACGCGGTGGATGATGGCTATTGGCACCGCAGTTATCTCAACAGCTTTTCCGCGACCATTGGTGGCGGCACGTCCGAGATCCAGCGCAACATCGTCGCCGAGCATGCGCTTGGCCTTCCCAAAACACGATAGGTCAGGATCGAACAAATGGACAATTTAGGCAATATCGGCACGACCGAAGAGCAAATTGAATTGATGGATGTCGCGACCAACTTTTGTCGTGACAAGTCACCTATGGACAAGGTTCGGGCGCTGATCGATGATGATCTGGGCTATGACCCGGACGTGTGGAAAGAAATTGGCGAACTGGGTTGGCTGGCAATTGCCATTCCCGAGGCGCATGACGGCGTCGGCCTTTCCATGGCCGAAGTGGTTCCCATTGCCGAGCAAATGGGGCGTAACCTTATGAGCACGCCCTTTGGCACCACGACATTGGCCGCACAGGCGCTGCTGGCGGGCGGTAGCGAGGCCCAGCAGGCGGCATGGCTGCCCAAGATAGCTGCCGGTTGCGCGGTGACTTTGGCACTTTCTGAAGATAGCGGCGATTGGGATCTGAGCAATATCGCCTGCACCGGCAAGCAGGATGGCGATCAGCTTGTCCTGTCCGGCAAGAAGCAACTGGTACGATGGGCGGACAGTGCGGAACTGATCATCGCTTCGGTCAAGGTGGATGGTGATGTTCGCTTTGCTCTAATCGAGCGATCAGCCTTGGCTGACAGCGCGCTGCGGCGGGAGTCGATTATTGACGAAACCGCGCGCAGTTTTGAAGTGACACTGGATGGCGTGACAATCCCTGCAGATGCGCTGTTCGATGCTAGCAGAACACGTGAAACGATTGAGAAGATCGAACTTACCGCCGGTTTGATCTATGCCGCCGAAATGTGCGGCGGGTCGCAGGCGGTGATTGACTATACGCTGGAATATCTCAAAACCCGCAAGCAGTTCGACAAGATTATCGGCAGCTTTCAAGCGCTCAAACATCCCACCGTCGACAATTATGTCGAATATGAAAAAGCCCGGACGCACCTATATAGCGCAGCATATAGCTGGGGCGAGCAAGGCCGTGGTGAAGTGGCTGTCCGTATGGCAGCGGCACAGGCGCATAGCAGTTATAGCCGGGCGGCCGATCGCTCAATTCAATTTCACGGTGGATTTGGTTTCACCCATGATTGCGACGCACAATTGCACCGGCGCAAGGCCATATTTGACGGCGCGCTTATCGGTGACGCCGCTTATCAACGGTCAAAACTGGCTGGATTGCTATTCGATTAAAATTTAGAGGAGAGAACAACATGTCAGAAGTACTCACAGATATTCAAGACGGTTTCATCATCGTCACGATCAACCGGCCAGAAGCCAAAAATGCGATGACCAAGGCCGCAGCTGAAGGCATCCACGCGGCGATGGAGCAACTCGACAATGACAATAGTCTGAACGCTGGCATCATCACTGGTGCGGGTGGAACATTTTGTTCGGGCATGGATTTGAAGGGCTTTCTACGCGGGGAAACACCGTCGGTAAAAGGTTACGGCTTTGGCGGAATTACCGAAAAGGGACCGGAAAAACCGATCATCGCAGCAGTGGAAGGTTATGCATTGGCGGGCGGTCTGGAACTGGCTTTGGCCTGTGACTTATGTGTCGCAAACAGCAAAGCGAAATTCGGAATTCCCGAAGTGAAGCGCTCACTTGTTGCGGCAGCCGGTGGCGTGATCAAGCTGCAACAGTTAGTTGGCAAACGCGTCGCTATGGAAATGGCATTGACCGGGGATTTCATGGACGCGCAGCGTGCTTATGATGTGGGTTTCGTCAATCGCCTGACCGATGGTCCTGCTCTTGATGCGGCCATGGAATTGGCAGCAACCGTCGCTGCCAACGGCCCGCTGGCATTGAAAGCGACCAAAAAGATCATTAACGAAAGCTATGATTGGACCAGCGAAGAAGCTTGGAAGAAGCAGGCGGAAATTACCGGCCCTGTGTTTATGTCCAAGGATGCCCAGGAAGGTTCTCTTGCCTTTGCACAGAAACGCAAACCGGATTGGAAGGGCGAATAATCATGCCTGATATTGAGCGGATCAACCCGGACACGCTGCCCGATGCTGGCGCGATGGGCTATTCTCAGGTCACGACTTGCACGCCGGGGAAGATGATTTTCATCTCCGGTCAGGTGGCCTGGACACCGGGTGGTGATCCGCCACCTGCCTCGATTGGTGAACAGGCCGCGCTAGCCGCTGACAATCTCGGCAAGGCGCTGGCTTCAGCCGGAGCGGGGCCTGAACATATCGTGTCTGCGCGTGCTTTCATTGTCGATTATACCGAAGAAAAAGGTGCAGAGGCCTTCGCGCCCATCATGACCTTTTTGGGAGGCCATCAGGTGGCGTTCACAGCAATTGGTTGCTCGGCTTTGGCAGGCCCCAGTCTCATGATCGAGATTGAGGCGATTGCGGTTGTCTGATTCAATAGCGTCGGGCCGAGGCGATATTGTGGATCTCTGGTCTGCTGACCAAGAGCTGCCATCCTGGTTTACTGAAGCGCTGGACGTCCCGCGTGAAGAAGCCTTTGTTGAGGTTGGCGGGCAGAAGGTTCATTACTTCCGCTGGGGAAAGCGCGGCAATCCACCGTTGTTGCTGACGCACGGATTTTTGGCTCACGCGCGCTGCTTTGCCTTTATCGCGCCCTTCCTTGCCGAGGATTATGACATTATCGTCTATGATCTGGCTGGCATGGGCGAGAGTGAAATTGGAGCAGAGTTTGAAGGCGCACAACGCGCCGAAGACATGGTCGCGCTGGCCGATGCATTGGATCTTTTTTCCGGGCCGGTGAAACCCAAGATTATTGCGCATAGCTTTGGTTCTGGTGTTGCGCTTACCGCAATGGAATTGGCCGGAGATCGGTTTGGTGGCCTGGTTATCTGCGACCTGATGATCATGCGGCCAAAGAAGCTCATGGAGCATTTTAAGGGTGGCGGTGGTCCTCCGGGTTCGGGCAAGTCTGACCGACCGACCAATGTCTACCCCGATTATGAGACAGCGCGCGGACGGTTCGTGCTGGCTCCGCCGCAGGATGTACAAACACCGTTTCTGCTCGACTATATGGCCTATCACAGCATGCGTCAGGTTGAGGGCGGTTGGACCTGGAAATTCAATCCAAAGGTTTTTCACCGTAGCGAAAATGATCAGGTTAAATGGATGCAAGCCCCACAGCGGATCGCCGATCTGCCACACCGGCTAGCGATTATCTATGGTGAGAATAGCAAATTATTCGATGGTGATAGCGCCGCCTATCTGCGCGAACTGGGAGGCAGTCATATCCCCATGGTTGCTGTGCCCAAGGCCGAACATCACCTGATGCTTGATCAGCCGCTTGCATTTGTTGCGGCCCTGCGCTCTGTTCTGGCTTTGTGGGATGTTCCCTAAAGCAGAAAAAGGATCAGCCGTGACCAGTATTTCCAAAGGCCGTATCGTTTCCGTCGTGCAAGCCGGATCGGACCCGTTCGATATGCCGGCCACGCTGACCAAATTCGCGGACCTATTGTCGGAGGCCAAAGCGGCAGAAAGCCAATTGGCGGTGCTTCCCGAAGCCTTTGTCGGCGGCTATCCCAAAGGTATAGATTTCGGTGTCCGGGTGGGATCACGCAATAATGCCGGACGCGAAATGTTCCGGCTTTATTCGGACAATGCAGTCGAATTGGGTTCACCCGAATTTGAAGCGCTCAGCGAAGCGGTTGCAGCCAATGACATTGCTGTGGTCGTCGGAGCCATTGAGCGCAAAGGGGCGACGCTCTATTGCTCGACCTTCGGATTTGAACGCGACGGATCGTTGCTGGGCGTCCACCGCAAACTGGTTCCCACCGCAATGGAGCGACTGATCTGGGGACAGGGTGACGGCAGCGATTTGCCTGTTATGGAAAGCAGCGCGGGACGACTGGTCAGCGCGATTTGCTGGGAAAATTACATGCCGCTGCTGCGCAGCTATTATTATGACGCGCAGCCTGATTTCTATTGTGTGTCCACGGTAGATGACCGGCCGGTCTGGCTGCCGACCATGCAGACTATCGCACTGGAAAGCCGCGCCTTTGTCTTGTCCGCCTGCCAATACTTGGAACGCGGGATGATCGGGCTAAGCGCAGAGCAATTTGATGCGGTTCAGGGCAATGACTCTGATACGGTTCTGATCAACGGCGGCAGCTGCATTGTCGCGCCGTCAGGCGAACTATTGGCTGGGCCAGTATTTGGCGAAGAGACTTTGCTAACTGCTGAAATCGATTTGGACGACCGGACGCGCGGCAAGTTCGATATGGATGTGGCTGGTCATTATGCGCGGCCCGATGTGTTTGAACTGAAAGCAAATATTGCTCAGCCGAAGAATGTTCGGACGGATTAAAGGGCAAGGAATCGTCTGACTCGTCCAGATGTGCTAATATTGGTCTCTCAACAGGTTTAAGAATTGGGAGGATCAAATGGGAGATCAAGCGCACCCGGATATTGTCACCGAGGAAAATTGGCAGGCCGCCATTGAAAAGCTCCGCGTGAAAGAAAAGGAACTGACCAAAGCGCAGGACGCGATTAACGCGATGCGACGGCAATTGCCGATGGTGAAAGTGGAGAAAGACTACGCGTTCAAGAGCGAAGATGGCACGGTCAGCTTGCTGGATCTGTTTGATGATCGAAAACAGCTCATTGTCTATCATTTCATGTTTGCACCAGATGCCGAGGCCGGTTGCCCTGGTTGCTCATGGGTGACGGACGCCATGTCCCATCCGGCCCACCTGCATGCACGGGATACATCTATTGTGCTTATATCGCGTGCACCGTTGGAAAAGCTTATGCGATATAAGCAGAGAATGGGTTGGGATCTGCCGTGGGTTTCATCCTTCGGCAGCGATTTCAACTATGACTTCAACGCCACGAACGAGGAAGGAGAGAATCACGTCGCCAGTGTTTTTCTGCGCGAAGGGGATAATATTTACCGCACCTACTATACGGATCAGCGCGGTGTCGAACATTTGGGCAGTCATTGGACTTGGCTCGATCTCACACCTTATGGCCGTCAGGAACCTTGGGAAGTCGTACCCGAAGGCTGGCCGAAGGGAGAGATGTATTGGGACAAGCGGCATGATGAATATGGCGAATAAGCCAGTCGTAAGACTGGCTCAAGGATCCACCAAGAGTCGCTTTTGACCCAGTCGTAACAAATAGAGCCCCGGAACGGTGGCAACGCAGAATATGACCATGATCGCAACAATATATCCCGATGCGTAACCCGCACTATCAGTTATTGCGGGACCGAAGAAATTATCTAGATCGCCCATCGCATTGATGAAGCTGTGGATCGCAATTGTTGGCCAGATAGATTGCGTATAGACGGTGATACCAGCAAAGCCGATGCCCAAAAGGGTCGCATAAATCACTTGCGGCACAACATCACCGACAGGTGCGTTTTGCAAGTTTGATAAATGGGCGATGCCAAAGATAAGCGCTTGGGCCACTGCCGCCAGAAAGACCACGTTCTTGCGCTCTTGCCAACAGCGATAAAGAAAATAGAAACAGAATCCCCGCAACAATATTTCTTCAAACAGCCCGGTGGAAAGGCTGTTGTAAATCCATCCGGTCACCCGAACACCGTCGAAGGTAAGCGCATTCCAGTCGACAGATAATAGGTTGATCAGTCCTATTAATGCCATTGGCACCACAGCGAACGGCCAGTTTCGCGGCCAATTGCGGATAGGATTATTCAACCCGGTCGCGTCAAATAGTTCAAACCGTCTCAGTAATATGATGACGGTGATGCAGAGTAAAATTTGCAAACTGCTGTGGACCATGTCTTCGGCAAATCGGGACGGCAACGGATATAGATCAGCCAGTTTGAACAACAATATGCTGCCACCCACAAGAATGATGGGTAGTAGCAAAGGATAGCGTTGCGCTTGAAGGGGATCGAAAACGATTTTCATTTTGATAAACTATCCTTCAAACCTTTTTCAAAAGTTGGTATTTCGACCAGTAGCATCTCTGCTTCGATCAGTCTTACCAAGCTGATTGTCAGATGAACAACTCCGTCTCCTGACGACAATTTGATACAATAAACTCCAAATCCGACAAATCTCTGCGACAGCCATTCGTCATAACTGTTGCTGACGCCGCAGTTGGCGCCGCGTAGAAGAGGAGTTTATGATGAAAAAGATTCTGATGATATTGGCTGCATCAACAATGGTCATATCGCCCATGGTAACCGAACAGGCTGAGGCCGCGACCCATAAGACGGTCAAGAAAACCGTGACGGCTAAAGAAGGAAAACGGGTCGTTACCAAGAAGACGACAGTCCGTGGAAATGGTACCAAGAAACTTGTGCGCACCGCCCATGTGCCAACCAAGCAGCGCTGGGTCAAAGGTCAGCGCTTCGATCGCCGCCATGCCGTAAACTACCGGGTGATCAACAATCCCCGCGCCTAACGTTTGTCAAACGCACCACGCGGTTATCGCTGGGTTCGGTCTGGTAACGATGCCGTTCTAATCGGCGTGACCAGTGGAGTTATCGGAGCGGTGATTGGTAACGCCATATTGCGCTAAACGCAGACACGACCAGATAGAAGCAGAAGCCCCTGGGCTCTATCCCCGGGGGCTTTACGCGTTTTTGATCGTAAGACCGCCATCGACCGGGATAACCGCGCCGGTCAGGAAGCTTGCCGCCGGCAGTACGCAGGACAAAGTCATATGCGCGACTTCTTCCGGAATGGCATAGCGGCGTAGCGCCACCCGGCGTTTGGCATAGATGGTTTTATGCTCTTCGGAAATCGCGTCGGTGATACCGGTGCGGATCGGGCCGGGGCAGATGCAATTGACAGTGATGCCGTCACGACCGAGATCGACCGCCAGGCCTTTTGTCAGGCCGATCACGCCATGTTTGGCGGCAACATAGGGGCTGTTACCCGGCGACGCCCCCAAACCTTCGGTTGACGCGATATTGACTATCCGGGGATGCTCGGCCTCTTTGAGATGGGGCAGGGTGGCGCGGATCATCCGCTGGTGGGCCGCAAGCATCACAGCAAGGGTCGGTTCCCAGCTATCCTCATAGCTTTCCAAAGCAACATCGGCGGGAATGGCAAAACCGGCATTGTTAACGAGTATATCTATGCCACCAAAAGCTTGGGCGATATCGGTAACAACCGCCTTGATGATGTCAGGATTGCTGACATCCAGCGACCAAGCCTCGGCTGAGCCACTATAGCCGGCTGCCGCTATTTCCTCGACAACGGCGTCGCAGCGCGCCTGATCGAGATCGGTGACGGCAACCATCGCGCCTTCTGATGCAAAGAGATGCGCTGTGGCCCGGCCCATGCCGCTAGCTGCGCCGGTAACGATGGCCTTTTTGCCAGCAATGGAGCGGCTTAGCGGTTGATAGGGTTCCACGGTCAGGCGGCTTGGAAGCCTTTGAGGCGACCGTTGATGATCTCGTCTGCATCTTTCATGATGCCGTCGATTAATTCCTTACAGGTCGGAATATCATTGATCAGACCGGCGACCATGCCGCAGCTCCATGCGCCAATATCCATGTCGCCTTCCAGCATGATCTTGGGATAGACGCCGGCGACCTGCTCAATGACATCGGTAAATTGCAGATCGGCGCCTTTTTCTTTCTCGATTTCCAGCAGTTTTTCGACCGCAGGATTGTTCAGCACACGCTCGGTATTGCGGAGCGGACGCATCACGAGGCGCGTGTCCAGTTCACTGGCGGCGACAATTGCGTCTTTGACATTTTGATGTACTGGCGCTTCTTTCGTCGCGATGAAGCGGGTGCCCATGTTCATGCCTTCTGCGCCCATGGCGAGCGATGCGACGAGTGAACGCGCGTCGGCCTGTCCACCAGAACTGACAAAGGGAATATCCAGCTCATCAGCAGCGCGGGGCAGCAGGATCATGTTGGGAATATCATCTTCACCTGGATGGCCACCACATTCGAAACCATCAACGGAAACCGCGTCACAGCCAATGGATTGCGCTTTGAGAGCATGGCGAACAGCGGTGCATTTGTGGATGACCTTGATGCCAGCATCATGAAGGGCAGGCAGCACTTGCACAGGATTGTTACCAGCGGTCTCGACAACTTTGACGCCGCCTTCGATAATCGCCTTGACCATGCCTTCATAGTCGGGGGAATTGACCACCGGCAGGAAGGTTAGGTTCACGCCAAAGGGTTTGTCGGTCATGTCATTGCACTTGGCAATTTCATTGGCCAAAGCTTCAGCAGATGGCTGGGTCAGCGCCGTGATAATCCCAAGGCCGCCGGCATTGGATACGGCTGCTGCAAGTTCTGCAAATCCCACATAGTGCATTCCGCCCTGAATGATCGGATGTTCGATGCCGAAAAGCTCTGTAATGCGTGTTTTCATGGGATTGGTCCTCTTGCGTTGGAATGAATGGAGACGCTGCGAGACGCCTCGAGAATCGGTTTAATCGGTCAGTTAACTAGCAATCCACGCGCCAGTTGTCACGCCTTTCCAAATCTGGTCCGGTGACGTTACGGCAAGCTCAGCGCCCAGTGTTTTGGACCAATGATGCTCGTTACCCAGCGCATCGCGCCAGGCCCATAGGCGGCGAGTAAAATGGTGCAGATCATATTCCTGCGTATAGCCCATCGCGCCATGTACCTGATGAAACGGCACGGTGACCGCTTCGACGCTATGACCGATCTGGACCTTGGCGACCACCGCCTCATGCCATGCTTTTTCCGGATCATCGGCGTTACGGGCGAGCGCGCTGGCGGCCTGCGTTGCGGCCATGGTCGCCGCGGCGCTTTCCGATGCGGCTACGGCCAGTTGATGCTGGATCGCCTGAAATTTGGAAAGAGGGCGACCAAATTGCTCGCGGTCGGAGACGTAAGCGATCGACATGTTGAGTGCCGCCTCGATCGCGGCGGCCATTTGCACCGCGCGGACGGTCAGGATTAGAGCTTCCACTGCACGCCGGGAGATGTTGGTTGCCGCGCTGGCAACTGGCGTAGCGCCAGAAAAGTCCATCCGAACGTCGCCATCTGGTGATAGCGCTTGCATGTCCCCTGCCGGTACATCAGCGCTTTTGTAGAGGGCAATCTCGCTGTTGCCTGCATCATAGACCGCCACATGATCGGCTGTGCTTGCGAATGGAACGCTGGCTGTCTTGCCTTCCAAAAGGGCGAAAGTGGATGCCCCTTCGGGAATCGCAATCCCAGCCCGGTCGAGCAGCCAGTTGGCAACCAATGTCTCGGCAAAGGGAACCGGGGATGCGGCCTCTGCCGAAACCCAGATGGCTCCAAAAACTTCATCATAGTCAGCGCCAAACCCGCCATTATCTTCGCTGACCCAAGCTAGCGGCAGTCCATTTTCAGACAGCGCGTCCCATAGGGCCTGCGGATAGGTCCCTGCCTCCGCCTCATGCGGCACTTCTCGTCCGCATAGGTCGGTATAGATTTTTGCTGCCGTTTCAGCGACCATGCCTTCTGTGTTTATCATCAGCGTAGCCCCAACTGGCGTGCGGTAATCCCGCGCATGACTTCGGTTGTGCCACCACGCAGCGTATTGGGCGGTGACCGTAATATCCCGATGTTGAGAATACGCCGCATTTCATCGCTCCTCTCTTCTGCCGGTAGATCGTTCAGTAAGGCCCGCACTTGCAGGGTAAGATCATTTTCCAACCGATTGCCGAGATCCTTGACCAGGGCGGCCTCGGTTTCCGGCGATACACCTTGATGGAGCAAATTGGCGATGCCCCAGGACATGCCGCGCAAAGTGCGCAGACTGGCGATCAGCTTGCCGAGACGCGCATGAGAATCGGAGCCGAGTTTACCTTGCAATTGGTACAGCGCTGTTTCCAGAGTGATGTAGCTGGACAAAAACCGTTCTGGCCCGGAGCGTTCCATGGCGAGTTCACCGGTCACCTGTTTCCAGCCGCCGCCTTCTTCGCCGAGTAGGCAGTCATCGGGAACGATTACGTCCTCAAAATAAACCTCGTTAAAATGGGCGTCGCCGGACAGATCGGTAATCGGTTTGATCGTCACGCCGGGCAGGCTGAGATCAATCATGATTTGCGAAAGGCCGACATGACGGTTGCGGCCGTCAGCTGGTGAGGTTCGCAAAATGGCCACCATATAATGGCAGATATGCGCGCCGGACGACCAGATTTTCTGGCCGTTGATTTTCCAGCCGCCATCAACCTTTTCGGCCTTTGTCTTGACATTGGCGAGGTCCGAACCGGCGCCAGGTTCCGAAAGACCAATGGCGAAATAGCATTGGCCAGCGGCGATGCGCGGCAAGATATCGCGCTTCTGTTCTTCGGTGCCATGTTCCAGCAGCATTGGCGCATGTTGACGGTCGGCAATCCAATGCGCGCCAACGGGCGCGCCGGCACGCAGTGTTTCTTCGGTAACGATATAGCGTTCCAGCGCCGTTTTATCATGGCCGCCATATTGACTTGACCAGGTCAGGCCAATCCATCCGCGCTTGCCCATTTTTTGGGAAAAGCCAGGATCGGAGGACGCCATCCAACATTCCGGCTCGGGCTGAAAGTTACCGGCTTCTCGCTCTTCTTTCAGAAAAGCCTGAAGTTCTGAGCGCAGTTCTTCGAGAGCTGGATCAGGCTGAACGACGGGAAAATTGAAACGCTGCATCTAAGAAAGCCTTCATGGAGTAACAATGTCAAATTGCGGATTTACCGGGTCCAGAGCGCCAAACATAGCTGCCATTAGGGCGGTATCACCGCTGACCGTCATCGCGCCTGATTGGATCAGCTCCAATGGGTTGACCTGCCGCAACAAAAGCCGTGTGAAGTCGGTGCGACTGATCGCGATTTGCGCGGCGGCAGCGGTCGATTGACCGGCACGTGGGAATAGCACGCTTTTGCCGAAATCGACATTCACCGCTTCGTTGCGTTCAGCAAATGTGAATTGGACAATACCTCCATCGCCTTGCATTTTCGCTGGATTGAAACGGGTGGCAATGGCGTCGAACAGATCGATTGCGGCTATGCCGTTGAGCACTTTGGCATTGGCGCTGTTGACGGTGTTGGAACTGTTATTGCCTTCGCGCAATTCTTTGGCTCCGACGAGATAGATATTGCGCCAGGTACCCGCTTCGGCTTGGAAGCCGAGTTGTTCATAACTGGACGCCAGCCATTTCTTACCGGTTTCATTGGTGGGATCAGCAAAGACAATATGGTTGAAGACGGTCGCCGCCCAACGATAATCGCCCGCTTCAAACGCCTTTTCGCCAACCGCCAGAGCTTTGTCGGTTCCGCCCATTGCCGCGACATATTTCTTGGAAGCCTCGGCAGGTGGCAGTTGATGATAGGTTGCCGGCACCGCATCCCACCACCCAAAATAGCGTTGATAGACCGCTTTGCTATTATGGTTCAAAGTGCCGTAATAATCGCGCACCCCAAAATCGCTTTTGGCAAAATGAGGTTCACCGATATTTTCCGCCAACTCATGCATAGTCGCGCCCTGATTGGCCTGCCGCATGGTTTGATCATGAACATAGCGATATAGACCGCGCTGGTTTTTCAGGGCTGTCTGGACATTGTCACTGCCCCAGGTTGGCCAGTGATGCGAAGCTAATAATACGTCTGATTTCGCGCCATATTTCGCATACATGGCATCGATAATCTTGCTCCATTTCAGCGTATCGCGCACTAGCGCCCCGCGCGGCGTCAACACATTGTGAAAGGTTCGTGTTGCCACTTCAGCGCTGTGCAAAGCTTTAAACTGCGGCAAATAGAAAATAAATTCAGCGGGCGCCTCTGTTTCGCTCGCATCCATAAATTCAAATGTAATGCCATCGACGGTCATCGTTTCGCCGTCTTCGCCGATGCTTTTGGTTGGCGGGACCAAGGCTACATCGCCGCGCGACAGGGCCTGCCCTAAACCGCCACCGACATGGCCTGTTTTTCCAGCAGGCAAAGACGTACCAAACTGAAACTGAACCCGCCGGCTCATGGCCGTGCCGGCGATAATCGCTTCGCCGATGGATTCTCTGACAAATCCGTGCGGGGCGATAATCTGAACATCGTCATAGGCAAGATCGAGCTTGTTGATCACGCCATTGGCGCCACCATAATGATCGCCGTGACTATGGGTAAACAGCACCGCGGTGACGGGCCGTTTGCCAAGCGTTTTATTGACCAATGCCAAACCGGCCTTCGCCGGTGCGGGCGTGGTCAGCGGATCGATAATGATCCAACCTTTTTTGCCGGCGATGATCGTCATCTGCGCAAGGTCATAACCGCGAAACTGATATATGCCGGGCATTACTTCAAACAGGCCGTGGATGCTGTTGAGTTTGCCTTGTCGCCATAGCGAGGGGTTTACCGTGTCCGGCGCATCCCCTTTTACAAAATCAAACTGACTCGGATCCCACGCGACCGAACCATCTTCATTGAGAATGGGTTCTTCTATTTTGGCCAAGAAACCACGATTTGCGTTTTCAAAATCGGTTTTATCGGCAATGGGAAGGCGCGCGCCAAACTCCGCATTGGCTTTTTTGGTCGCCTCTGTTGCAATGCCCTCGGGCGGCGCGGCAAAAGCGGTTGTGGCGATGGCCAATGTTAAAAACGAAGCAATAATTTTTTTCATATCAATGCCCCTTAAACACTGGTTTGCGTTTCTCCAGGATCGCATCAATCGCTTCCTGATGATCATCGAGCTGCTGCAAGACTCCTTGGAATAATGCGGCCTGGTCAAGATTTTCTTTGAGCGTTACGCTCTGTGCGGTGCGGACAAGTTCTTTGGTTTTGCGGATGGCGAGCGGCGGTAACGCTACCACTTGCTCGGCTAGTTCATAGGCCCGTGCCAGCAAGCCATCATTGGCGATAACCTCTGATACCAAGCCATAATCCAGCGCCTTGTGTGCATCAATGAATTCGCCGGTAAACAGCATCTGGTTCGCGCGCGCTTGACCGATAATGCGTGGCAGCAGCCATGCGCCGCCATCGCCGGGAATTATTCCCACGCGCAGAAAGCTTTCAGCGAAAATGGCGTCTTCGCCGGCAATTCTTATGTCACACATGGTGGTCAGGTCATTGCCTGCACCGATCGCATGGCCGTTAACTGCCGCGATAACTGGAACCGAGATCTCGGCCATGGTCAGCGGGATGCGTTGAATGCCCGTTTTATACCATTCCTCAATTTGCAGCGGCGTCATATTTTGTTCCGCCGTCATCGCTTTTATTTCATGCAGGTTTCCGCCGGAAGAGAAGCTTTTGCCATTGGCGGCGAGCACGACGCAGCTGACGCTCTTGTCGGCATCGGCTTTTTTCATCGCATCGACCAGAGCGCTGCAAAGATCGGTTGATAGCGCGTTGCGTGTTTCCGGCTTGTTCAAAGTAATGGTGACCACGCGGTCTTGTTTGTCATAAAGAACGACGTCGCTCATATTATTCCCCACCTGCTTGTTTTTTTTGAATCGCTTCGTTGTGTCGCTCATCCATTGCAGGACCGCTGCGCTTCTGCAAGAGAGGGATCGGACTGAATCGATAAGCTGATGCTATGAAAACGCGCCGAGACCGCTGCCAACATAACTGCCAAAATAATCATGAAGCTGGCTTCACGCTTGTGGAACTTATGATTGTAATAGGGATTCTTGGGCTGATGGCGTCGATTGTGGTGTTGTCATTTCCCGATGGCAGCAATGACCTGGAACGGGATGCGCAGAAATTTGCTGCTCGCACTGCGGCCTTGCGCGATAATGCAATATTGCAGTCGCGCCCGATGGCGGTGCAGGTCACGCCGTCCGGTTACAGTTTTCTGGAACGGCGCAAAGGGGCTTGGTCGGTAATGGAAGACAAGCCTTTCCGGTCGACTAACTGGTCTTCAGGGGTAACCGCAAAGGTCGGTGAAACGGGTCCCTTGCTGATCAGTTTTGAAAGCACCGGATTGCCTAGCGATCGCGCCGAGGTGCGTCTGGGGTATAAGGAGTTTGCGCGCCATATTGTGATCGCCCCGATGGGAGACGTGCAATTGGCCGGCGGAGAGGAGGCACCATGAAGCGGTTTGGCAAAATATCCGGCCAGCGCGGTTTCACGCTGATCGAGATGCTGGTGGCTTTGTCCGTGTTCAGTCTCGCCGCGCTCGCGTTGATCCGCCTTCAAGGCTATACGACGCGCAATGCGGCTGACCTGGAATTGCGGGTGGTGGCCCAATCCGTCGTTCGTAATCGCGCCGTGGAAATACTGACCGATCCGCGACCACCAAGTTTAGGCGAATCCAGTGGCGAGCAAAAAAATGGCGGTCTGGATTGGATATGGACGCAAAACGCGAAACTGACCGAAGAAGGAAGATTTGTGCAGGTGGACATCACCGCGCAGGAAAAGGTCAGTGGCGCTCCGGCTACGCTGACAATATTAAGGCCAGCCGGTGCGGTGTTGGACGCGCCACAAGCTGTATCGCCGGCTGAAAACTAGCTTTAGCGAAATACAACTGTTCGGTTGCCATTGCGCAATATCCGATGCTCGCCGGCCCATTTCACGGCTTTAGCGAGCACTTGCGCTTCGATATCCCGACCGAGGCGGATCAATTCCTCGACACTTGCCCGATGATCGACACGCTCTACTGCTTGCTCGATAATCGGACCCTCGTCGAGATCAGCGCTGACGAAATGGGCGGTCGCTCCGATGAGTTTAACGCCGCGCTCATGTGCGCGATGATAGGGTTTGGCACCTTTGAAACCGGGCAGAAAACTGTGGTGGATATTGATACAGCGCCCGGCGAGCTTGGTGCTCAAATCATCGGATAATATTTGCATATAGCGGGCGAGGATCAGATAATCGGCCTGTCCCTGGTCCATGACATCCAATATCGCCTGTTCCTGTTCCGCGCGATTGTCGCTGGTCACGGGCAGATGATGGAACGCGACCTCATGCCATTCGGTCAGGTCGCGCAAGCTGTCATGATTGCTGACGACACCGATAATGTTAACCGGTAGTCCTCCGGTTTTCCAGCGATGCAGCAGGTCGTTGAGGCAATGGCTACCCTTGGAGACCGCGATCACGATATTGGGTTTTGCCGCGCCGCTGACGAGCTTCCAGTCAAGTGCATAACGGATGCCGATCACCGAAAATTTCTCGGTGAGCGCATCCAGGCTGGCAGGAAATCTCTCACCCGCGCCCTTAAATTCAACCCGCATGAAAAACCGGTCCTGTTCCAGATCGGCATATTGCTGGCTGTCGAGAATGAAGCCGTCATGCTCGGCCAGAAAACCGGTGACGGCGGCCACGAGGCCGACCCGATCTTCGGCGGTCAGGGTGAGAATATAGTTTTGCGTCATAGGAATATCGCCTCTTCGGCTATCAATTGGCGCAAACTTGGCGGTTTGAAAAGCGGGATTTCCCCTTGTGCTGATTTCTGCAGCGATTAGAAGCCTGATCAAGACACCCGAAAGACAGGACGCGATATGAGTGAAGACGAATCATGGGATTTGGATGATTTGCCGGAAGGCGAGGATTCTCAACTCGAATGGTGGGATTTTGATGACAAGGCCGAGATGGTTGATGCTGTCGCCGGCGACATTGCGTTCATCATCGAAAGCGCGCTGGATGCGCGCGGCGAGGCGCTTCTGGCGCTGCCGGTCAGTGATGACGCGATGCCAGTGCTCGAAGCGCTCGCGGAAAAGCAGATTAAATGGAAATATGTCACGATCATCCCGACCGATGACTATCTGGTCTCGGTCGATGATCCGCGCAGCCATGTCAAAACACTGGCGCAGCTATTTTTGACGCGTGGTGCGCGAGTATTGCCGATTGCGACAGAAAATGACGATTATCATCTCGCTGGCGGAGCCGCGGATGCGCGGTTGCAAGATACGAAATGGCCACCGGACCTGATCTGGCTGGGCATGGGCGAAGATGGCAGCACCGCCGGCCTGGTGGAAAGCGCTGATCTGGAAGAAGCGCTCGATGGTCCCAAGGAAAGGCGCGCCGTCGGCATCATGCCGGACAATGGCGACACGCCGCTGGTAACCGTGACCAAGGCTGCGATATGTGAAGCGCGGACCGTATTGGTTCTGCTCAATGGTGCGGGATCGCGGATGTTTCTCGAGCAGGCTATTTCCGAAGGGGCCAGCAGCATGGCGTCCATTGGCCGCGTATTTGCAGATTTGAGCGTGCCTGTGGATATCTATGTGGAAAATTAGGGGTTAATTGTCTTGGTCTATATTTAGGGACCAAGACAATCCATTGATTTAACTGCGCGCTTAAACCATGATGAGGGAAATGCGAATCGCCACGCTCGAATAGGGCAAAGGCGATCGCCCTCAAATGGAGAGACGCAACCAATGCATCCCTATCTGCATGCTCAAGAAAATCCTGACAAACCTGCGGTCATTATGGCCAGTACTGGTGCCGTTGAAACCTTCGGTGAGCTGGACAAAGCATCCAACCGCATGGCGCAACTATTCCGCAGCCAAGGGTTGAATATTGGTGATACGGTTGCGGTTTTTCTCGACAATCACCCCAAATTTTTTGATTTTGCATGGGGTGCGCAGCGCGCGGGTCTTTACTATGTCGCGATCCCCAGTCGACTGACCGCCGAAGAAGCCTCTTATATTTTACGCGATAGCGGGGCGTTGCTGCTGGTCAGTTCTGATGCCAAGCTGAATGTGCTCGACGAATTGAGCAAACATAATCCTGACGTGAAGCAATATGTTTATGGTGCAGAGGATGACCGGGCTATGGAGCCCGCCTTGGCGGCGCTACCGGACACGCCGATTGATGATGAACGCCATGGTACGGATATGCTCTACAGCTCGGGCACCACCGGCAGGCCAAAAGGTGTGCGGATTCCGTTTCCCGAAAATGAAGATATCGCCGCACCCAATGCGTTGGTGATGATGGCGCAGGGTGCGTTCGGCTTCACGCCCGGCTGCACCTATTTGTCGCCCGCGCCGCTTTATCATGCGGCTCCGCTGCGTTGGTGCATGACTGTTCATAAAATGGGTGGTGCGACGATTGTCATGGAAAAATTCGATGCCGAAGAATCTCTGGCCCTGATCGAGAAATATAGGGTCGATGTCAGCCAATGGGTTCCCACCCATTTCAGTCGAATGCTCAAATTGCCTGAAGAGACGCGTGCAAAATATGATGTGTCCAGCCTGCAATGCGCGGTTCATGCCGCCGCCCCTTGCCCCATTCCGGTTAAAGAGAAGATGATCGATTGGTGGGGCCCGATTATCCGTGAATATTACGCTGGTTCAGAGGGCAATGGCTTTACCTTCATCAATTCTGAAGATTGGCTGGAACATAAGGGTTCGGTCGGCAAAGCGCTTTTGGGCATCGTCCATATTTGCGATGAGAATGATGACGAAGTGGCCGTTGGCGAAGAGGGGCAAATCTATTTTGAAGGGGGGGCTCCGGTCAAATATCATAATGATCCGGAGAAAACCAAAGCTGCGCACAATAAGCACGGGTGGACTTCCCTAGGCGATGTTGGAAAAGTTGATGAAGACGGCTTTCTCTATCTAACCGACCGTAAGAGCTTCATGATCATTTCTGGCGGCGTGAATATCTATCCGCAGGAGATTGAAAATCTGCTCGTCACCCATCCCAAAGTAATTGATGCAGCTGTTATCGGCGCGCCGGATGAGGATATGGGCGAGAAAGTCGTTGCCGTGGTACAGCCTTCGGACATGGCTAACGCCAATGCTGAATTTGCGCAAGAATTGGAAGTTTATTTGCGGCAGACATTATCCGGCGTCAAAGTGCCGCGCCAGATAGACTTCCGCGCCGAATTGCCGCGCGTGGCTACCGGTAAATTATACAAGCGCCTGCTCCGCGATGAATATTGGGGCAAGACCGGCAGCCGGATTGTTTAAGGATGATGATATGACCGCAGTGCCACAGGCGCCGGCAGAAATTGCCGCCGCAGTTATAGACCCAGTTGCCTATGCCGAATGGGATGGCCTGCTCGATAAATTTGATATGTTGCGTCGGGACATGCCAGTTGCGCGCATAGAAAATGGTGATCTGCACGATCCATTCTGGCTGGTGACCGGCTATGATGATGTCATGCGGATCAGCAAGGACAATGCGACATTTCTCAACAATCCGCGCGGCGTTGTTTTTACGTTCCGCGAGGGCGAAGAATTGGTGAAAGCTGTGACCGACGGCGATCCCCATCTGGTCAATTCATTGGTCGCGCTAGACGCGCCGATCCACCCGAAATATCGTCGGCTGACCCAGGAATGGTTCATGCCCAAAAATCTCAAGCAGCTGGAAGGGGAAATTAGCGCGCTGGCTAAGACCACCGTCGATCGGCTGGTGGATGCAGGGACCGAAGCGGACTTTGTGCCTCTGGTATCCTCACCCTATCCCCTGCATGTGATCATGCAGATATTGGGCGTGCCGGAAGCGGACGAGCAGCGCATGTTGTTCCTCACTCAGCAGATGTTCGGGGGTCAGGATGAAGACCTCAACAAAACCGGTATGGCCAATATGACGGCGGAACAGATCACCCAGTTGGTGGTCGGAGCCGTCGCCGATTTCGAATCCTATTTTGCCAAGCTCACCGAAGAAAAGCGCGCCAATCCGACCGACGATGTCGCCAGCGTGATAGCGAATGCGAAGGTCGATGGCGAATATCTTAGCGACCGCGATATGGCCGGCTATTATATCATCGTTGCGTCTGCCGGGCATGACACGACATCGGCATCAACCGCTGGCGCAATGATGGCGCTGGCGCAGGATCCGGAACAATTTGCAAGGCTCAAAGCGGACCGTGATCTGTTGCCTGGCATTGTTGAAGAAGCGATCCGTTGGACTTCCCCCGTGCAGCATTTCATGCGCACAGCGGCCGACGATGTGGAGATTGGCGGGGCATCGGTGAAAAAGGGTGACTGGCTGATGATCAACTATGTGGCGGCCAATCATGATGAACGGGTTTTTGAAAATCCGCGCAAATTTAATGCGGCGCGTTCGCCCAATCGCCATCTGGCCTTTGGCGCTGGCGCGCATCAATGTCTGGGCCTGCATATGGCACGGCTGGAAATGAAGATATTGTTCAATGAACTGCTCGATAGAATTGAGACGGTTGAACTGGCAGGGGAACCAAAGCGGGCTAAGTCGAGTTTTGTCGGTGGCCTTAAAACTTTGCCCCTTAGATATACTCTATCAAAATGAGAGGCGAGGGCGGCCTTGTAATAAGATATACGAACACAAAATAGAAACGATACGATACAAATTCCAAAGGAGAGCAACATGGTTACCCAATATAAAAATCTCATCAACGGCGAGATGATCAGCACGTCCAAAATGCTGGACGTGGTCAATCCCGCCAATGAAGAAGTTATCGGTCAGGTGCCGTGTTCCGGCGAAGCAGAACTGAATCAGGCCGTTGCTGCCGCGCGCGCCGCATTCCCGGCGTGGAGCAAGAAATCTATCGAAGATCGCCGGGCAGTGGTCCAGGCTATTTCTGCAACGATCAAGGAAAATAGCGATGAGCTGTTTCGCTTGTTGACGGCCGAGCAAGGCAAGCCTCACGCACAGGCGCAGGGCGAGATTATTGGCGCATCGATGATGGCCGGAGCCCAATCCACGCTCGACCTTGATGATGAGATTAATGAAGATAGCGATGAACGGCTCAGCCGCACCCGCCGGGTTCCCGTTGGCGTAGTGGGCGGTATTGTGCCGTGGAATTTCCCCGTCATGATGGCCGTTCAGAAAATTGCACCAGCCTTGCTGTCCGGTTGCACGATCGTGCTCAAACCGTCTCCGTTCACGCCGCTTACGACATTGCGGCTGGCGGAATTGATCAAGGATGTCGCGCCCGCTGGCGTGGTCAACATCATTACTGGCGAAGACAGTCTGGGACCGTTGATTACAGGTCATCCCGATATCGACAAGATTACCTTCACCGGTTCGACCGCAACCGGCAAGAAGATCATGGAAGGCGCGTCCAAGGATCTCAAACGGATCACGCTGGAACTGGGCGGCAATGACGCATCCATCGTATTGCCCGACGCCAATGTCGAGAAAGTGGCTGAACAGCTTTTCTGGTCGAGCTTTACCAATGCCGGACAAATCTGTGTTGCGGCGAAACGCATCTATATCCACGAAGATATTTATGATGAGCTGAGTACGGCCATTGCCGAATATGCCAAAAATGTGAAAGTCGGTGACGGCGCACAGCAAGGCACAGCCGTTGGTCCGATCCAGAATAAGAAGCAATATGACCGCGTGCTGGAACTGGTTCAGGATGCCAAGGATAATGGCTATAAATTCCTCGTCGGCGGTGATCATGATCCCGATGTTCCAGGATATTATATGCCGATCACGATTCTCGACAATCCACCCGAAGATGCACGGATTGTAGCGGAAGAGCAATTTGGTCCTGTTATGCCGTTGATGAAATTCAGCACCGAAGAAGAAGTAATCGGCCGCGCCAATGCCAGTGAATATGGTCTGGCGGGAGCGGTCTGGACTGCAGATCCCGACAAAGGCGTCGAAATTGCTGAACAGCTGGAAACGGGTACCGTGTGGGTCAATGAATTCCTCCACTTGTCGCCATTTGCCCCCTTTGGTGGACACAAGCAGTCCGGCTTTGGCGCCGAATATGGCAAAGAAGGCCTGCTCGAATTCACCTATCCACAGGTGATCACGGTCAAGAAAGATAACGTACCTGCTTAAAATCGCAGGTTAAGACTCGAAAAAGGCCGGTTATCACAATGGTGATGGCCGGCCTTTTTCATTTGACGCTAAGGCAGTGCAAGTTTAATCGTTCAATTAAATTTCGATTCTCGTATAATTTCAAAGGAGCAGGAACATGGCAGAAGCCTATATTGTAGACGTAGTTCGGACCGCAGGCGGTCGTCGGGGCGGCCGGTTGGCCGGAACCCATGCGGTAGATCTAGGTGCAGCGACGCTGGACGCGATTGCCGACCGCAATGATTTCGATCCCAAGGCTATCGAAGATGTCATTACCGGCTGCGTGATGCAGGGCGGTGAGCAATCCGGCGATGTCGGGCGCAACAGTGTCTTGGCTTCCAAGCTTCCTGACAGCATTCCATCGGTTTCGATTGACCGTCAATGTGGTTCTTCGCAGCAATCCATTCAGTTCGCGGCGCAGGGCGTTATGTCTGGCACGCAGGATATGGTGTTGGCGCACGGCGTTGAAAGCATGACCCGTGTACCCATGGGATCAACCTTCAAACTGTTTAAGGATGCCGATCTTGGTACCAACAAAAGCCCTCGTCTCGACGAAGCTTATCCGGGCATTAATTTCAGCCAGTTCATGGGCGCGGAAATGCTGGTGAAAAAGCATGGCTTTAATCGCGATGATCTGGATGCCTTTGCTTTGGAAAGTCATCAAAAGGCCATCGCAGCGACGGAATCCGGTGCTTTTGCCAATGAGATTGTCGGCGTGCAGATCGAAACGCCAGAAGGCGATGCGACGCATAATGTTGACGAAGGCATTCGCTTTGATGCTTCGATGGAAAGCATCGGCGGCGTAAAGGTTCTGCAGGAAGGTGGCGCGATTACCGCTGCGAATGCCAGCCAGATTTGTGACGGCTCCAGCGCTGTTCTGGTCTGTTCCGAACAGGCCCTGAAAGATCATGGCCTCACACCACGCGCCCGGATTGTGAACCTGACCGTGACGGCTGGTGATCCGGTGATCATGCTGGAAGAACCTTTGTTCGCTACGGATCGTGCTTTGGAGCGCGCCGGGATGAAGATTGATGATATCGACCTTTATGAGGTCAACGAAGCTTTCGCTCCTGTCCCGCTGGCATGGCTCAAACATACCGGCGCGGATCGCAGCAAGATTAACGTCAATGGCGGTGCTATTGCTCTGGGTCACCCACTGGGTGCTTCGGGTACAAAATTGATGGCAACGTTGCTCAATGCCATGGAAACACGCGGATCCAAATATGGTTTGCAAACCATGTGTGAAGGTGGCGGTCAGGCTAATGTGACCATCATCGAACGTTTGAATTAAGCCTAAACAGAAAGAAAACTCATGGAACTCAATAACACAATGTCAGCAGTCGTAACCGGCGGCGCATCCGGACTCGGTGCAGCCACGGCGCGGCGTCTGGCAGAAAAAGGCGTTAAGGTCGCTCTATTCGATTTGAACGAAGAAAAGGGTGAAGCACTGGCTGCTGAGCTGGGCGGCGTTTTTTGTAAGGTCAATGTGACTGATGATGACAGCGTCGATGCTGGTTTTGAAAAGGCGCGTGCGGCCAATGGCCAAGAACGTATCCTCGTCAACTGTGCCGGTATTGGTAATGCAATCAAAACCGCGAAACGCAGCCGTGAAGATGGCTCGATCAGCCATTTCCCAATGGATGCGTTTAACTTTGTCATTCAGGTCAATCTGGTCGGAACATTCCGCTGCATCGCAAAGTCGGCCGCTGGTATGCTGACGCTCGACCCGCTTGACGATAATGGCGAGCGCGGCGCGATGGTCAACACGGCTTCAGTGGCTGCTGAAGACGGCCAAATGGGTCAAGCAGCCTATTCCGCTTCCAAAGGCGGCGTGGTTGGCATGACGCTTCCGATTGCCCGCGATCTGATGAGCGACGGCATTCGTGTGAACACAATCCTGCCCGGTATTTTTGATACGCCATTGCTTGCTGGCGCGCCGGATAAGGTTCGTGATGCTTTGTCGGCGTCTGTGCCCTTTCCGAAACGCCTGGGCCAGCCTGATGAATATGCGAAACTCGCCATGTGCATGATCGAAACCGGTTATTTCAACGGCGAAGATGTGCGGTTGGATGGTGCGATCCGCATGGCGCCGCGGTAGACATCACTAAGCCCCTCCCTTTTAAGGGAGGGGGTGGGGTGGGTGCGATATTGCAGATATCGCTCGCGCAGCGAATAGATTCCTCCACCCCAAACCCCTCCTCTTCAGAGGAGGGGCTTAAATGAGAGGACCTCCCCATGACCTATACGCAGATCCAATATGATGTTGCCGACAATGTCGCGACCATCACGATCAACCGCCCCGAAAAAATGAACGCCTTCACCAACACTATGTTGAAGGAAATGTGCGACGCGTTTGATCAGATTGATGCCGACGATGATGTGCGTGCGGTGGTGGTAACAGGAGCAGGGGAACGGGCATTTTGTGCCGGCGCTGACCTGACACCGGAAGGCGGCGCCAAGCCGTTTGCCAGCAGCGAACCGGTAGACGATTATTCCGACCCGCGGGTCCGCGATGGCGGTGGCAAGCTGACGCTGCGTATCTATCAATGCCTGAAACCGGTTATTGCGGCGGTTAACGGCGCAGCCGTGGGCGTTGGCGCGACATTGCAATTGCCGATGGACTTTCGCCTTGCCAGCGAGACGGCCCGCTTCGGGTTTGTTTTTGCCCGGCGCGGCATTGCGCCTGATGGCGCTGCGAGCTGGTTCCTGCCGCATATTGTGGGCCGTCCACAAGCGATTGAATGGTGCATGACCGGGCGCGTGTTTAATGCTCAGGAAGCATTGGATGGCGGCCTGATCCGCTCGATTCACAAACCGGATGCGCTGCTGCCCGCGGCCTATGCTTTGGCCCGTGAGATTGTCGACAATACCGCACCTGTATCGATTGCGCTCACCCGCCAGATGCTATGGCAGATACCGTGTGCTGACCATCCGATGGAAGCGCATAAAATCGACAGTCGGATCATCTATAATCGCGCAAAATCAGGGGATGCAGCGGAAGGCATAGCCAGTTTTCTCGAAAAACGTGATCCCGTCTATCCGGACAAAGTGTCCACCGATATGCCAGACACCTTCCCTTGGTGGGATGAACCTGTTTATAAGTAATCACTTGAGTTGCAGCCCGCGTCAGTAAAGGGCTGCCGAGTGAGGGGAAATATAATGAGCGCCGATAATCAGGTCGACAAAAACGGGGATATGGACGGCGCCAGCGCGCGCGGCAAGTTGATCGAGACGGCGAGTCTGATCATGCGTGAAGGCGACACGATTGACATATCTTTCAGCGAGCTATCCGTCCGTTCTGGCTTGAACAGCGCGTTGGTTAAATATTATTTCGGCAATAAAGATGGCTTGCTCGAAGCGATTCTCGAACGGGACATGACCAAGATTGTCGAGGATGTCGGGCTTTTGATTGCGAAGGATATGCCGCCCGAAGACAAGCTGCGTCACCATATCGGCGCGGTTATCGACACCTATTATAAATATCCCTATATCCACCGTCTGACGATGCGTTTGATCCGGGACCTGCCGCCAGAAGGCGCGCGCGATATTGCCAATAAATATCTCAAACCCTTGTCAGAGGCCTATGGGATCTTCGTTGGCGACGGCATAAAAACCGGCGTGTTCCGTGATCTCGACCCGGACCTGTTCTATTCCGCCGTCACCGGGGCTGCTGACCGGTTCTTTACTGGCAAGCTGGTCTGGAAATATTGCTATGGCCGCGATGATTTCGACGAAAAAATGCGCGATGCCTATCGGGAACAGACGGTCGACCTGGTCATGGCGGGAATTTTGGCGCGATAGCGGAGGCGTCGCCGGGATGTCCATCCTGGCAATGGCCATTTCAAAAGCCGCTTGCCTTATTCACTAAATTGGTGATGACTTAACTCATGTCGGAAGAATTTGAAGCAGCCGGTGCCGCGATAGAAGGCGGCCTACTTGCCAAAGCGGTGGAAGGTGAAGCCGGTGATACAATCGCTTCTGAACCCGGAGCCTGTCTGAACTGTAAGGCCCCAGTAACCGGAAATTATTGTGGCAATTGCGGGCAATCCCTGCATGTTCATCGTTCCATCGGGGCATTTTGGCACGACATATTGCATGGCGTGCTGCATTTCGAAGGGAAGTTTTGGCGTACCATACCGCTATTGGCTTGGAAGCCTGGTGAGTTGACTCGTCGCTATGTTCAGGGCGAGCGCGCTAGATTCATTTCTCCCATGGCGTTGTTTCTATTCTCCATATTCATGATGTTCGCTGTATTCTCCTTGTCCGGTGGTCCCTTTTCTTCCAGTGAAGACGGTGCGGGTGACCAAAATATGAACGTCACATTCTTAACTGACGGCGACGAGCTTGATGACGAGATTATCGAGAAAACAGCCCGGTTACCAAATGCAACCGACGAACAGAAAGAAACACTAGAAGCGCAAATATTTGTCCTGAAAACACAGCGTAACATGATCGCATCGATGACAGGTGCCGAGCAACCCTATCCGGACGCCAAAATTAACAGTGGTACACCAAAGGCATTCCAAATTTCTCCTGCAGAAATGGAAGAGCTCGACAGTGGATGGGATGAAATAAAAGATGGGCGTGCGCTGACCGAAGGCAGCTCGATTACCACCGGCGCGCCAAAAGTCGATAAATGGTTTAGAGATGCGTTCAAAAAAATCGACGCCAATCCCGATTTGCTATTCTACAAACTAAAAGCCAACGGCTATAAATTTGCTTGGTTGCTAATCCCGATTTCATTGCCTTTTGTATGGTTGACGCTGTTGGGTCGGCGAGGGTTTCGTTTTTATGATCACGCGGTGTTCGCAACCTATTCGCTAAGCTTCATGTCATTGCTTTTCATTTTCTGCGCTATTCTGGCAGCGGTTGGCGTAACCGAGCCCGTTTGGGTTTTACTGCTGATTTTCTATCCACCATTTCATATGTATCGCCAGCTGCGCCATGCTTACAGCATGACCCGCCACGAAGCATTCGTTCGCACATCATTTTTGTTGCTATTCACTGTCATAAGCCTGACATTGTTTTTCGCTATTTTACTCGCTCTAGGGGTTTTGGGATAATTATATGACAATGGAAATTGGTCGCCGCCAGCTGATCCAGCTGGGAACCTTTGGGCTGGGCGCAATGTCCGCCTCAGCATCTGCCACATTGGCGCGCGCAAACGGTTTCACACACGGTGTGGCCAGCGGTGAACCTTCTCAAAATTCCGTGCTTTTATGGGCACGTTATGTCGGCAGCGGGGATACAAAGCTGACAATTGAAATTGCGCAAATTGCAGACTTTACCGGAGCAAAGGTTGCCGGCGAAGTCACCGCTTTGGCCAGCCGTGATCATATCGCCAAATTTGTCGTGTCCGATCTGGATGCAAACCAATGGTATTTCTTCCGTTTTGTGGCACCAGATGGATCAAAATCGACCATCGGTCGGACCCGCACGCTACCGGAAGGACCAACCGCAAAATTCAATATTGGTGTGTTCGGTTGTTCCAACATGCCCTTTGGCTACTTCAACGCTTATGCCCATGCAGCGGAGCGGAGTGACCTGGACTTGGTCATGCATACAGGCGATTATCTTTATGAATACCCGGTTGGCACCTATCCCTCGACCAAAGAGGCACTGGAAGGCCGGACCCTCGATCCGGGGCATGAGATTGTACAGCTAGCGGATTATCGTTTGCGGTACGCGGCCTATCGCAGCGATCCCGATTTGCAGCGGATTCATCAACTCTATCCCATGGTCGCGATGTGGGATGATCATGAATTCACCAATGACGCGCATATGAGCGGCGCGCAAAATCATCAGCCTAAGACAGAGGGCGACTGGGAAGTCCGCAAACGTGTGGCTGAACAAGTTTATCGTGAATGGATGCCGGTGCGTGACCGTGAAGACGGCGCGCCTTTATGGAGCAAATATCAGATTGGTGATCTCGCCACCTTGTTCATGACCGAAAGCCGAATCGGTGGACGCAGTGAGCCGGCCGATCTAGCCGCTGCCTTGCAGGGTCAGGAAAACATTCAAACTGCGCTGGAAACCTTTCGCGATACCATCTGGCAGGACCCCGACCGGCAGATGCTTGGCGCTGTCCAAGAGACTTGGCTAAATGATGCGATGCGCCAATCTCGCGCATCAGGAACCAAATGGCAGGTCTGGGGCCAGCAATGTGTCATGGGTGAATTGAAACTGCCGCAAGAGGCGGTCAACTGGCTGGCCGATGATGCGCCCGCCTTTGCCAAAGCACGGGTCGCGGTCGGCGCATTGGCGGCCAAAGTTGGCCTGCCGATTAACCTCGATAGCTGGGATGGCTATCCCAAAGCGCGCGAGCGGGCTTTGCTGGGCGCGCAGGAAGCGGATGCTGATCTGATCGTACTGTCAGGCGACAGCCACAATGGTTGGGCGTTTAATCTGGAAACCAATAGCGGCGCGGCTGGCGTTGAATTTGGCGGGCATAGTGTGACCTCGCCCGGGCTGGAATCATATCTGTCCGGGGCAGACCCCGCGACAGCGGCGCGCGCGGTGCGGGAAACGAATGATCAGTTGCAATGGTGTGATACATCCAATCGCGGCTATATGACCGTTTCGTTGACGCCCGAAAAAGCGACCTCGACGTGGCATTTTCTCGATACCATCCGGGCAAAGTCCACCACCATGAAGGGCAGCGAAAGCCGCACGGTGATGCGGGGGCAGAGACGTTTGGCGGTCTAGCCATGGCGTCATAACTATTTGTCTTGAACCTCTCGACATTCCTATCAAAGTTGCGCAAAGCAGCGTTTCCGTAAAATGAAACACCGGAATAAGAGAAATCATGTCTGAAGAATTCTACCGCATCAAACGCCTGCCGCCTTATGTGTTCGCTGAAGTGAACGCGATGAAGGCGGAAGCGCGCGCCCGCGGGGAGGATATTATTGATCTGGGCATGGGCAATCCTGATGGCGCGCCGGCAAAGCATGTAATCGACAAGCTTTGTGAAACGGCCAATGATCCTACGGCGCATCGCTACAGCGCGTCCAAGGGCATTAAGGGTCTGCGTCTCGCCCAGTCCAACTATTATAAACGCCGCTTTGACGTCGACCTTGATCCCGAGAGCGAAGTCATTGTGACGCTCGGCTCGAAAGAAGGTCTCGCCAATCTAGCGCAGGCGATTACCGCGCCTGGTGACGTGGTGCTCGCACCCAATCCCTCCTATCCGATTCATACGTTCGGATTCATCATTGCTGGTGCAGCCATCCGTTCGATTCCCGCCGCTCCCGGACCGGACTTCTTCACGCGGCTTGAATATGCGATGAGTTACAGCGTTCCGAAACCATCGGTGTTGGTGATGGGCTATCCATCCAACCCGACCGCCTATGTCGCGGATCTCGATTTCTATCAAAAGGTTGTCGATTTTGCGCGTGAGCATAAACTATGGGTGATCAGCGATCTCGCTTATGCTGAGATTTACTATGGCGATGTGCCGACACCATCAATGCTGCAGATTGACGGGGCAAAAGATTGCGTGGTTGAGTTTACCAGCATGTCCAAAACCTATTCCATGCCCGGTTGGCGCATGGGCTTTGCGGTTGGCAACCAAAAGCTAGTTGGTGCGCTCACGCGAGTGAAAAGCTATCTTGATTATGGTGCTTTCACCCCGATACAGGTCGCCGCAACAGCAGCGCTCAACGGCCCACAAGATATCATTGCGGAAAATCGCGCCCTCTATAAACAGCGCCGCGATGTCATGGTTGAAAGCTTTGGCCGCGCCGGATGGGATATCCCGTCACCCGAGGCGAGCATGTTTGCTTGGGCCCCAGTTCCGGAACAATTTCGTGAACTTGGCTCCATGGAATTTGCCAAGCGACTAATCGCGGAAGCAGGCGTAGCCGTGGCGCCCGGTACCGGCTTTGGTGACGAAGGTGAGGGCTATGTCCGTCTCGCATTGGTCGAGAATGAACAGCGCATCCGGCAAGCGGCGCGGAGCATAAAAAAGTTTCTCAGTCAGGGATGATATTGCGCTGTGGGCGCGACAAAGCCGGCTCTATCGGTTAGTCATTCAATACGTTGATGGCGGCATGGACCCGGTCGCGAATATCGTCGCGGTCCAGTCCCGGTTCAATCTCGTCCTGCACCGCATAGGTTATCACGCCGCTATTTTGCACAAATGTATCGCGCGGGGAAACGATACCGCTGTTGAGCGCCACCGGCACCAGCGGCAATCCCATAAGCTTGTATATGCCCGCAAACCCGGTTTGCAGTTCCGGGCGCTCGCCGTGATGGGCGCGGCTGCCTTCGGCGAAAATAACGATTGGTCGGCCTTCGGCAACCGCCTTTTTGGCTTGTTTGATAATCTGCCGCATCGCTGCGCCGCCGCCATTGCGATCAATGCCCAGTAGACCGTGTCGTTTGGCGATCCAGCCCCAGAGTGGAATGACCAAAAGTTCTTTTTTCGCAATGACGACGGGTTTGTCGAAAATCCGCAGCAGGTCTATCGTTTCGAACATGCTTTCGTGCTTAAATACGTAAAGCAGCGGTTCGTTGCGAATTTTGCCCTTAATCTCGGCACGAATACCAAGAATATAGCGGGCACAAAAATAGTGATATCGGCTCCAGACTTGCGCCATATAATGGGTGCCGGACTCGGAAAAAACCGCGACGATAAATGACATGATGATGATCGGTGTGGATCCGCCATAAAATAGCGGCAGGAACAATATCGATCGGATCTTTGCCAACATGCCTAAACCCCCGCTAATGCCGCAAGACGGCGCATCAGATATTTATTATATTCTTTGAATAAAGTGCCCAGCGATGGCGCGGTCGCGACCGCGTCTGGGATAATGGCAATATCTGTGGGCACCGCGCGTTCCAGTTCCAGTTGCGCGCGTCGCATATGCCAGTCAGACGTCACCAACCGCAAGGACGTGTCTTTCCGGCGCGCGGCCCAGCGAGCGGTTTCCAGTGCATTGGATCTGGTATCGACCGCCTGAAACCCCAATTCTATGCAGCATTCAAATAAGGTGTCGGGTCGATCATATTCAACCGCCAATTCATGTGGTTTCACATCTCTATCGACACCCGATATCAGCAGATATTTGGCTTTTTCTGCCTCCAATAATGTCAGGCCATGGTCGATCCGTTTCGGACCTCCGGTGAGGACGACGATAGAGTCCGTGCGGATATCATCTGCTGCGGCGCGCGGTAAATCTATCGCAAACCAGGCGAAGCCGATCATCCAGAAAAGTAGTAAAAAACAGAAGAAACGCAGGATCATATAATGTGACTACAATATTTTCTTAAGCGCGCCCATGACCGTCATTCGTGCGGTCACCATGGCAAGAACCATTCCCAATATCGGAACGGTACCGATAAGCAACCAGCTATACCAGGAAAGCCCCAGTGATTGCACCAGTCCGGACCCGAGAGCAGAAAGTTGCATGCCAAGCAGCAGGATAATCGCTGTCCCGCAAATCAAGCCCAATATCCCGCCCAGAAGGGCATCAAGCGCAATCCGCCGTTGAAACAGGCGACTGATTTGACGATCTGTTCCGCCAAGCAGGTGAATGACGCCGATGGTTTCTTTATGGGTATTGAGCGCTGCCCGTGCCGAGATAATAACTGCCGCCGCTGTTGCCATGGCCAGTAAGGCCACCAGACCAAATGCAATCCATTGGAGTGACCGGACCAGTGATATGACCGGTGAGATCAAGCCGCTGCTCGGTTCGACACGGGCGCCGGGCGCCAAGGCCCCGATTGCCGTCCTGACCGCTTGCAGTTCTCTCTCTCCGGCGGGGCGCGATAATTTAAGATCAATCAAGGCAGGCAGGGGAATATCATCCAACAAGCTACCAGCATCCTGTCCGCCTTGCGCACCCGAAGTTTGGCCCAGCCATGGAGCGATTAATTCTTCGATTTCTTGCGCTGGCAATACCCGGACTTCTTCGATCAAAGCCATGCCACGCAGGCGGGCTGCGGCATCCTTTGCCTGTCGGGCTTTGCGGTCAGGATTGGCTTCGACAATCTGGACCGTCGCGCGGCTGGCGAGCTGATCAGACACATTTTGACCAGCTTCCGCAAAAGCGAGACCCGATGCTGCGGCGAGCACGGTTAAGAAGATCATGATCGCAATGACCCAGGGCATCGGCCCCGACAAGCGCCCTTCGGGTATCAGCCGGCGATCATGGCCTGGAATGACAAACATGCTGAGCATCGCGCCGCTATCTAAGCTCTGTCACGCGGTAAAGGGGGATTGCGCAGGGAACCGGTAGGGTCGGAAAGGCCACCTTTCTCAAGCTTCATCATTTGTGCGCCGGGCACTTTGCTGAGCAAGTGAATATCATGGGTTGCCACCACAATGGTCGTACCCAATGTGTTGAGCGCTTCAAATAACTGCAGCAGACGCACTGCCATTTCGGGATCGACATTGCCGGTTGGCTCATCGGCTACCAAAATCTCTGGCCGCCCAATCACGGCCCGCGCAATAGCCACGCGCTGTTGTTCGCCGCCCGATAGCGTTGCCGGCCGCGCCTCTGCGCGATCACCAAGACCGACCCAGTCGAGCATTTCTGCCACTGGCGTGGTCAAATCTTTTTCTTTCACCCCGGCAACGCGCAGCGGCAGGGCGATATTGTCAAAGGCAGAAAGATGTGGAACGAGCCGGAAATCCTGAAACACGACGCCAATGCGCCGGCGGAAACCGGGCAGTCGCTCACGTGACATGGTCACCGCGTCTTCACCAAATAGCCGGATCAGACCACGGCTGGGTCTCTGTGCCAGATAAAGTAATTTAAGGAGCGATGTTTTTCCCGCCCCAGATGCGCCGGTCAGGAAATAAAAACTGCCGGGATAGAGCGTGAAACTCAGGTCGGACAACGTCTCGATACCGGCCCCATAGCGCAGGCCAACATTTTCAAATTGAACAATTTCATTCATCGGAATTTTTCAAATCACTTGATCGGGTTGGGACGCTATAGAATTGCTTGCTTCAATAGGACGTTACCTCATCTGAAATCAACTGCTGCGTGCCGATCGATCTATAAGACCGGCATGAAAACGTGGAAAAAAAGGCACTTGTCTCAAAAGCATCAACCACAGACTTGCAGTTTTCCGGATTGGCGTGTTTAGAGAGATGTCATGATATTGAATTGCCCGGCCTGCAAGACACGTTATCTCGTGCCCGACAGTGCGATTGGCCCTACCGGCCGGTCTGTGCGCTGCGCATCGTGCCGCCATAACTGGTTTCAGGAGGCGGCTCCGCCAGAACCGGTTACAACTGCTGAGCAGCCAGCTCCAGGATCGCCCCCACCTGCCAAAACGCCATATTCCCGGCCTGATCCCGAAGCCACAAGCGTATCGTCCGCAGCATCAACGGCGCCGCCAACCGCGTCAGTGACGCCGCCCTTTGTGTCGGAAAGCAGCAGCTTTGCACATGAACCGCCCTTCAAACCGCGGCGCAACCCAGCCAAATTATGGACCATCGCGGCTGTTGTGTTTGCCAGTTTGGTTGTCCTGACCGGCACTGCGCTTTATGTTTTTGGGCCGCCAAACTGGTTTGAAAACTATCAAATGGCTTCGGTCGATGACACGCCCTTGCTGATCGAGCTTAGCCAGAAGCAGGATCGTCGAACTTTGCCGGATGGTACGGAATATTTTGCCGCCAGCGGCACAATCATCAATCCAACCGATAGCGAACAATCTGTGCCGGCCATGCTGGTCATCCTGCGCGATGCCAGCGGTCGGATTGTCTATAGCTGGAAGATGAAAGCGCCGACCAAAGCAATGGCTCCCGGCGCAAAAATTAATTTTAATGAAGCCAAGCTAGACGTGCCTCGCGCGGCCAGCCAGCTGGAAGTGGGTTGGGCAGATAGCGCGCGCGAATAAGGGTCTTCGGCTGCCTTCGTGCTAATGAAATTCGGTGAGTATGATATTTGGTTGCCCGTCCGGGGTAATTTCTCCGTGCGTGCGAACCAATGAACTGGCCTGTCTGCGTGATGGCTGGGTTTTGGGATCCCGCTTTGCCGTCACGCCAAAGCGCAGGCTTTCGCCGCTAATAATATGGGCCGAAACTGTCACTTCGACACGTGCACCTGATTGTTGAGCAGCGACAGGCGTGCTGGCGATCAGTAAAGAGGCCATGAAGGCCGCAGACAGGCGAACAATGCTCATTGGCATCAGAAAGCCTGCAAAACCGGGCGGTGACAAGGTAAATAGAAGGTTAACAACCCGTTTTTTCGTCCTCTCACCCCATAAAACGGACGGAGCGAGCGAAACTGTATGAGATGGGGACATTTGTTGGTGAGCGGTTAATGCCGAATGTCGCTTACGCTCGCTGCAACATATCGGTTGCGGCCCTATCCACCCTTTGCTAGAGGCACGCGCCTACCAAGGGCTTATGGCCCAGTTCGGATGACAGTGCGGTCGTGGCGGAATTGGTAGACGCGCAGCGTTGAGGTCGCTGTGGGGTTAATACCCCGTGGAAGTTCGAGTCTTCTCGACCGCACCAGTCACTCTATAAAGATCAGTTAGTTATAATCCGGCCCCAGTTCGGGATCGAGATCCCGCGGGCGGGTGAACCTGCCGAGGGTCGCACAATTATCGCCAATGTCTGTCCATTGAGCGATATCGAGACTGAGTTCGGCCAAAGCCGCTGTGGGATATTTTTCTTCCACCGCGTTGCGCGCTTCAGATGAACCATCGTCTGGGACAAGATCAAAGATCAGGTCTTCAAGGCCGGGATTGTGCCCGACCATCAGAACGTGATCGGCGTCCGCATTGGCGCCGCGCAGCACATCCATTAACGTGACCGACGAGGCCAGATAGATTTTGCGGTCCCATTGCGGTTCGAATGACAAGCCGCTGGCCGGTTCCACTTGCTCCAGAGTTTCGATAACGCGTACAGCAGGAGACGCGAGGATTTGGTCGAAGGCCATATCGTTGCGCTTCATGAATTTTCCCATGACCGTGGCGGCGCGTTTGCCTTTTTCGTTCAGCGGGCGATCAAAGTCACGCGTAACGGCATCATCCCAGCTCGATTTTGCGTGCCGCAAAAGTGTCAGTCTTTTCATAATCCGCCCGATTTATCTCTTTGAACGGCGTCATGCCCGAAAGATATGTCAGGGGAAAGACTGGATTGCACAGTTTTCGTTTTAGCCGCTTTTATTTCTGCAAGCGCTTGATCCAGTGGCATGCGTTCGACCGGCGTGCCTTCGGGAAAAGCGGTCAGCAACCGGGACGGAAAGGCAGACGACAGGATGACGAAATGCCCGTGATCATCGGCACGGCGGATGATGCGGCCAAAGGCTTGGGCAAGCCGCGCGCGGATGATCCGGTCATCATAGGCGGTTCCGCCGCCAGCCAATTTTCTGGCCTTGTGCAAAATATCAGGGCGCGGCCATGGTACAGATTCCATCACCACGAGGCGCAAGCTGCGGCCTGGTACATCAACACCATCGCGCAAGGCATCCGTGCCTAGCAGGCTGGCTTTCGGATCATCCCGGAAAATATCGACCAATGTGCCGGTATCAATCGGATCAACATGCTGCGCGTAGATCGGCAGGCCGCTTTGTGCCATCCGGTCGGCAATCCGCGCATAGACGGTGCGCAGGCGCCGGATCGCGGTGAACAGTCCCAAGGTACCGCCGCCCGATGCCTCGATCAGCTGCGCATAGGCGCCGGCAAGGCCTGCCATATCGCCGCGTTTCACATCGGTGACGATGATCACTTTGGCCTGTTCGGGATAGTTGAACGGACTGGGAACTTCGAATTCCTGCACCGCTTGATCCAGATGCACCGCGCCGCTGCGCGCCCGTGCTGTTTCCCAATCGCCGCCGCCTTTCAGCGTGGCCGACGTAATCATCAAGCCGTGCGCTTGTTTCGTCACAACCTCTGTCACCGGGATGGTCGGGTCGAGCCAGTGGCGGCACAGGCCGATATCATATTCGCGCCCTTCAAACCGGTCAATCATCAGCCAGTCGACAAAATCAGGATCAGCGGGACCACCAATGCGGGACAGCAGGGCGAGCCAGCCGGACAAGGTGTCGCACCGCCAGCCGAGGCTCGACAAAGCCCCTTCCATCCGCGCGCGGGCCGGTGCGTCCATCCAGTCCGGGCCCTCCTCGATGAGATGTTCGATCCGCTGGCCAAGCCGGACCAAGGGTTTGAGCAAGGCATCAATCGATTCCGCAGCATTGGCGACTGCGTCGATCATCGGGCCTTCGACATCAGTGAGTTCTGTTTCGAGGCCATAGCCGGCATCCGCGCTTTGGCTCTCGTCCCGGGCAAAGACCATATGGCGGACCTCGCCGAGTAAAGCTTCAACCGCGCCAAAGGGCTCGCTTTCGGACAAGCGTTGCAGCCAGCCATCGCTCGGTAAGGCTTCCGCGGCATGGCGCGCGCTTTCAATCGCGCGGCCGCCTTCATCATCATAAGAGGCCAAGTCGGCAAGCCGTGCAGCAAGGCCGCGACGGCGTCCCCGATTCTTGCTTTCGGGGCCGATGACCCAGCGGCGTATCTCTATGGCTTCTTGGCCCGACAGGCGCGCGGCGAACATGGAATCCGCAGCATCGAACAGATGATGGCCCTCGTCAAAGATCAGGCGCGTGGGCGCGTTTTGCTGTTCGCGGCCGCGCGCGGCGTTGACCATGACCAGCGCGTGATTGGCGATAACAATATCAGCCTGCTGGCTGGCGCGCGTGGATTTTTCGATGAAGCATTTCCGGTAGTGCGGACAGCCTGCATAGACGCACTCGCCGCGCCTATCGGTCAGCGCTGTTGCCCCGTTGCGGCGGAACAAGGTGGTGAGCCAGCCGGGCAAATCGCCGCCAACCATGTCGCCATCCTTGCTGTAAGCTGCCCAGCGCGCGACCAGATGGGCCAGGATCGCCGCCCGTCCGGCAAAGCCGCCTTGCAGCGCATCTTCCAGATTGAGCAGGCAAAGATAATTTTCGCGGCCCTTACGCACCACGACCTTTTTGCGGAATGTTTCTTCGTCTGGATAGATGCGCCGGGTTTCGCGGTCGAGCTGGCGTTGGAGAGCCTTGGTAAAGGTAGAAATCCAGACCGCGCCGCCAGCCTCCGCCGACCAAAGCGATGCTGGCGCCAGATAGCCCAAGGTTTTGCCAATGCCAGTGCCGGCTTCGGCGAGTAACATATTGGGCGCGCCTTTGACGCGGCGCGGGTTGAATATCTTGGCTACGGCGGACGCATAGCTTTTTTGGCCCGCGCGTTCCTCTGATCCCTCACCAGTCAGGTCGCCTAGCCTCGTCAGAGTCGCGCTTTCGTCCATAGTGATGGACCGTGGAGCGGGGCGCGGGGTTTCTTCTTCCCATTCCTCGAGCTTGGAAAACAGCCAGCGTTCGGCTTCGTCCGGTTTTTTGAGGCGCTGGGAAACTTCCCCCGCCCAGGGCCAGCGTAGGCGATACATGGCTTGCGCGCTGCTCCATGCGCCCTCGCGTTCGGGCCAATGGGGTGCTTGCAAGCCAGTTAGTAAATGGTCGGCGGCTAGCCGATAGAACGCAGCGATTTGGGCTTCATCAAGCCCCTCCCCTTCAGGGGAGGGGTTGGGGTGGGGGAGTGTGGCGCTATCGTTTGGATGTGCCCCACCCCCGGCCCCTCCCCTGAAGGGGAGGGGAGAAGATAGCCCTAAAGTCTTGGCCAGTCCGGCAGGTGTTGGCACAACAAATTGTGCCGGATGGATGAATGCAAATAGCTCCAGCAGATCGAGACCGGACAAGTCGGGATAACCCAATCGCTGCCCCATGAGCGGCGCGTTGAGCAGGATATGGGGAGTTTCGGCAACACAGCCAATGGCCTCGCCCTTGCCAATGGCGCGGGAGACACCATCGCTGTCGCAAATCCAGATGCCACTATGGCTGGCATGCAGAGCGGGATAGGGGAGGGTAAAGTCAGTCAAGCTATGCCGTCATCCGGGCGCATTGGGCCCTGCCAGCGCCACACCGGCATAGAAGCGATGCATGCCGAACAGGACGATATAAAGCACCAGCGCGATCACGACGCTCAATATCTCGCGGCCCATAGTGGCGGTTTCACTTGGTTTCACCCAAGCGCCTTCGTTACGGGACACGGTGAAAATCGAAAGCAGTGCCCAAAGGCCAAGACCGCCGAAGAGAACCAGCGATCGGCTGTCGCCATTGGCGAGCAAATGCCCTGCTGACCAGACGACCACACCGGTTAACATGGGATGCCGGATGACTTGCTTGACCCGGGACTTTCCTTGCGCTGCACCGAAGAGCAAAATTGCAAAGATCATGGTTAGCATATTGAGATGCCGACCCCATGTTGGCGGATCATAGACAAATTCATATTGCGCTGTGCGCCAGCCATAGATCATCAATGCTATGGCTGTGATGATCAGCACAGCCACTAGCCCCTGATGCGGGCCTTCGCCGATCTTGGCTCTTATGTTGGTTCTGGGGCCCGGAGCCACCGATTTGACGAGATGAACGATGCTCCAGAGCAACACACCCGCGATCAATGCACCCATTTGAAATCTCCTGCTTTTGTGCTGTTCTAACTTGCTATAGACGGTAATGCTACTATTGGCGCAGAACCAAGCAAAATAAACAGCACCAACCATTTAACAGGACAATCACATCGTGACCGATTATCGTGAAGCAGCACAGCAATCCAAAGCATGGCCATTTGAAGAAGCCCGCAAATTGCTCAAACGCTATCGCGGTGAGCGCGGCGCGCCTGCGCCTAAACCCGGCGGTGAACCGATGCTGTTCGAAACCGGCTATGGTCCATCCGGCCTTCCGCATATCGGTACATTCAACGAAGTGTTGCGTACCACCATGGTGCGCCGTGCCTATGAGACACTGACAGGCAATCCGACGCGGCTGATTGCCTTTTCCGATGATATGGATGGCTTTCGCAAAGTACCGACCAATGTCCCCAATCAGGATATGTTGGCCGAGCATCTCCATAAGCCATTGACGCAGGTACCGAACCCCTTCGACACGGAATATGAAAGCTTCGCAGCGCATAATAATGCGATGCTGCGCGAGTTTCTCGATCGCTTTGGTTTTGATTATGAGTTCATCTCTTCAACCGAGCAATATCAAAGCGGCGCCTTTGACGAGACGTTGAAACTGGTACTGGCACGCAATCAGCAGATATTGGACATCATGCTACCCACGCTCGGCAAAGAGCGGCAGGCGACTTATTCACCGATCCTGCCAATCAGTCCAAAGACGGGCCATGTCTTGCAGGTGCCGGTTGAGATTGTCGATGCGGATGCGGGTATTGTGCGTTTTGAAGATGACGGTGAGATGATCGAGCATAATGCCCTGACCGGCGGCGCGAAGCTGCAATGGAAAGTTGACTGGGCGATGCGCTGGGTGGCTTTGGGCGTTGACTATGAAATGTATGGCAAAGATTTGACCGACAGCGGCGTTCAATCGGGCAAGATCGCCAAAGTGCTCGGCGCGCGCAAGCCTGAAGGCCTGATCTACGAAATGTTCCTCGACGAAAAAGGCGAGAAGATTTCCAAGTCAAAAGGCAATGGTTTGTCGCTCGACGACTGGCTGCGCTATGGCTCGGAAAACAGTCTGGCCTTTTATATTTACCGGGAACCTAAATCAGCTAAGCAGCTGCATCTGGGCGTGATCCCCAAAGCGGTGGATGAATATTTCCAGTTCCGCGCCAACTGGCAGACCCAAGCCCCTGACAAACAACTCGGCAATGCCGTGCACCATGTTCATGGCGGCGATGTGCCGGGCGATACTATTCCGGTAACTTTCGGGTTGTTGCTCAATCTGGTCGGCGTGATGGGCGACGCGGACCGCGAACAAATCTGGGGCTATTTGCGCCAATATGCGCCCGATGCCACACCCGAGAAATATCCTGATCTGGATGAGCTGATCGGCAATGCCATGGCCTATCATAAGGATTTCATCGCGCCGACGCTGAAACGACGGAAGCCGGAAGGTGTCGAAGTGGCAGCACTCGAACGGCTGGATAATGAGCTGGGCGGATTGCCAGAAAATCCGGTGGCCGAGGACATCCAGACGATTATTTATACCATTGGCAAAGAGGGCGATTTTGAAAATCTGCGCGACTGGTTCAAGGCGCTTTACGGGACCTTATTGGGCAGCTCGCAAGGGCCGCGCATGGGCAGTTTCATCGCGCTCTATGGTGTGGAGAACACGCGCAAGCTGATTGCTGAGGCCCTGTCATGAGTAATGGCAGGAGTGGTTATCACCTCGCGCAGATTAATATCCTGCGCTTTAAGCGGCAAAAGGACGATCCGGCCAATGCCGATTTCATGGACGCACTTGATCCGGTAAACGCACTGGCGGACAAGGCGCCAGGCTTTATCTGGCGATTGGTGGGTGAGGGTAATGATGCCGTCGATATTGATCCCGTTCCGGACGATCCACGTCTGGCCGTGAACATGTCGGTCTGGGAAGATGTCCAGTCACTGGGGGATTTTGTCTACCGGAATCCAGAGCATCTTGCGATCATGCGCCGCCGCAAGGAATGGGCGGAGCAAATTGAAGTATATCAAGCCTTATGGTGGATATCGATCGGCCATGTACCATCGGTGGAAGAAGGTTTGGGAAAGATCGACCTGTTGGAACAGCGCGGTCCGACCGCAGAGGCTTTTACCTTCCGCCAGCCCTTTGATGCTCCGGACGGAAAGCCTGCGACTCCCGTACTGGACGAGTGCGCCTGATGATCGACATCTTCACCACCGGCGGCACAATTGATAAGATATATTTCGATGCCTTATCGGAATATCATATTGGTCCGACCCCTTTGCCCGACATATTGGCCGAAAATAATGTCTATGTCCCGCACCGGGTGACGCAGTTGATGCGCAAGGACAGTCTCGAACTGACAGACACGGACCGGCAAGCGATCCATGACGCCGTTGCCGCCAGTGATGCGGACAAAATACTCGTAACCCATGGCACCGATACTATGGTGCAAACCGGCTTGGTGTTGGCGGACATAAAGGGTAAAACCATTGTGATAACCGGGGCGATGCAACCTGCGACTTTGCGCAACAGCGATGCGGAATTTAACGTTGGCTTTGCGCTAGCGGCGACCCAGACATTATCCCATGGCGTCTATATTGCCATGAACGGCGAGGTTTTTGATCCCGCGACCACCAAAAAGGATCGCGCCGCGCATCGTTTCATTCGCGCATAGATTTTGAAAACCAGTCGCTGCTTTCCATCACGTGCGTCGCCAAGGGCATGGCTTTCACGATAATCGCAATTGTCGCAATCATCACGAGATAAGCAATTACACCGTAAAGCGTAAGCCCGGGTATGGTCCACATGAGCAAGACATCATTGCCGCCGGGGACAGTGGCCGCTCCTATACCCATCAGGAAACCGCCTGCGAGATTGGCGCTTGCCATTTTCAATGTACCCAATTGCGGGTGGAATCGGTTCTTCAGCCAGCTGCTAAAAATAGCGCCGCCAAATAAAGCAACGACGGCAAATTCCACCGTCATACCGACGGACAGACCCTGACCGCTGATGAGGCTATTCAGCACCGCGGCATAGGACCATTCGGGGCGGGTGCCATAGATAAGCGCCGCGCTGATCCCGATGGCAAGCAAGGCCAGCATTGCCATATTGCGTTTGGCGGCGATCAGATAGAGGCTAGCGAGCGCCATCAGGGCAAAGCCGCCAACCGCGATCTGCTTGGTGAGACTGTCTTCAAAGGGAATCCGTTTTTTGTAGGTCACGGGATCAATGAGATCGAATAGGTCAGCGCGCAAAAGTAACAAAGCAAGAGCGAGACCAACAAAGGTCAGCAAATAGCTGAACTTGCCTGTGCCGATATAGCCAACTGTGCCGACAAAACATCCTTTGTTGATGATTGCGCCCAATCCCATGATAACGGCGCCGACAAAGAGCGGCCATCCTATTTCGATGTCGACCGGGATATGCGCGCGGCCGGAATATTGTAAGAGCAGAAATAACACCAATCCCGCCCATGATGCGACGACCAGTAAGCCGAACAACCAATCCATCTTGCCTTCGTTCACCCAGCGCATCGTTGCGGCAACGGTGCATGTCGCCGCGCGGACAAGAGCAAATCCCAGAATGAAGGCTAACGGGACAATCAGAAAGCCGGTCATCTAGCTGCTACTCTTTTGCGTCAAATTGTCGGCAACCTCTTCAAGATAGCGTGCATCACCCATGGCGACCGAGAGTATCATCGCGCCCTGTAAGGCAGAGATAATGTGAGAGGCTGTCAGGTCGGTGGCCCTTGTGGCGCCTGACAATGCGGTCTCCGTCCACAATATCAAGCGCGAGAAAAACCGGTTTACAGCCTCTTGCACCGCTGGCGGCAATTGCGGGCTAACAGCCCCTAATACGGCGCAGAGGCAGCTGCTGTCGCCCTCTGTATAAGCGGCGCGATAGGCTCCAACGAGACGGTCAAGACGGTCCGCCTCTGTTTCTGCCGCTGCGTCGGGCGCGCCCAAAGCATCCAGCAGATTATTGGTATAGCGTTCCACCACCGCCTTGCCGAGATCTTCCTTGTGCGGAAAATGGTAATGCACGGACGCGCTTTTCATATCCAGCGCAGCGGCAATGTCGCGATAGCTAAGTCCCGTAAAGCCGCCCCGCCGATATCCGCGTTCGGCAATATCCAATATCTGATCGCGCCTGCTAATCGTATCTGCTCCCACCTGTTTCGTTTACCTATCACAAGATAGGGGTTGATCAAGTGTGATTCCAGTGATACCTACCTATCGATAGGTACTAAAACAGAGAAAGGCCTGGCTATGAAGGTTTATGATTTTGAAGGTTTCCCCAATCCCGCCCGTGTTCGTATTGCGCTCAAAGAAAAAGGCCTATTTGATCAGGTGGAATTTATCTCGATCAATGTTCCTGAAGGGGAGCACCGGAAACCCGAATTTCTGGAAAAGAACCCGTCAGCGGCTGTGCCAGTGCTGGAACTGGAAGACGGCACGATGATTTCCGAATGTAGCGCGATCACTGAATATCTCGATAATCTAACCGACGAGAAAGAACTCACCGGCAAGTCACCAAAGGAGCGGGGCGTGATTGCGATGATGCAGCGGCGGGCCGAGGCGGGACTGCTTGATGCGGTTGCGACTTATTTCCATCACGCGACATCCGGACTAGGTGAATCGATAGAAACCTATCAATGCGCGGAATGGGGCAATCACCAAAAAGACCGGGCCGTCTCCACCATGCGCTATCTTGACGGTGTTCTGGCCGAGCAACCCTATCTAGCGGGTGACGGCTTCACTGTCGCGGATATCACTGCTTTTGCTGGCCTTGGCTTTGCAGATTTTGCCGGCGTGGAAACGCCAGCCGATTGCAAAAATCTTGCGCAATGGCGCGCAAAGGTGGAAACCCGCCCGAGCATCGCTGGCTAAACGGAGACTTAGAGATGAGGATCAACGCTGATTTTGACAAACCCGTGGTCCTCAGACCCGAGGATATGAAATGGGTTCCCTCTCCGTTGCCCGGTGTCGAGCGCAAAATGCTCGACCGGGTCGGCGGAGAGGTTGCTCGAGCCACCTCGTTGGTGCGCTATGCCCCTGGCAGCTATTTTGATCCCCATGTCCATAGCGGCGGAGAGGAATTTCTGGTTGTGAACGGTATATTCTCTGACGAGCATGGCGATTTTCCGACCGGTACCTATGTGCGCAATCCGATTGGAACCAGCCATAAGCCGCATAGTCAGGATGGCTGCATTATCTTGGTGAAACTACATCAATTTGATCCAGCGGATAAGGCGCATTTCTCGGTCGATATCAACAGCCTTGAATTTGAAGATGGTGGCGCGCCCGGCGTCGAATTTGCATGGCTCCACCGCTTTGAACGTGAAGAAGTAAAGATCGTCAGATGGGCGCCGGGCAGCAGCTATCCCGAACATGTCCATGAAGGTGGCAGTGAAACCTATATCCTGCAAGGCAGTCTGGCGGACGAACATGGTGTTTATCCCACTGGCACTTGGGATCGGACTCCGCCGGGATGGACGCATACGCCTTTTAGCAAAGAGGGGTGTCTAGCCTGGACCAAAACCGGCCATCTGACAGCTGATAAACTTGGAAAATTTGCCGCTTAGGCCGTTGCGGGGCGGGTGACTTGCTTCAGGACATCCCGATATCCGCCCGCAATCGTCATGCGGTCTTCCATGCCTTTGGCTATTAAGTGCGCATGCGCTTTGGGCAGATTATAGCAGGGCACACCCATGAACAGATGATGCTCGCTATGATAATTCACCCAATAGGGTGCGACCATTGTACGTTCGAGCAGGTTTGCATAGGTGGTGCGGGCGTGGGTGAAGGGGTCATCGCTGCCCGTCGTCGTGCAGGCATGTTCGGCAATATTGCGGATACGCAGGAAAAGCTGGAACGTTGTTGCCAGCGCGATAATCCATATCAGAAAGGGGATGATGCCCAATGTTGCCAGGCTGACGGCCAGAACGATGAACTGGATCAGCAGAAAGCGTGCCACAGTCTTGGTGGTCCGTATGGCGCCGCTCAAGTCGGTTACCGGCGCAGAGACGCCAGCAGCGCCGCCGCGGTTAAGCGGTGTGCCAGCCGAGGTGTCGCGCTTGCCATTGCCATCGGTCGAAGGCGAGCCGCGCAACATCGCCTTTAAGCCAAACCAAGCTGCAACCAACTGACCACTGCGCTGTTTCAGGAATGTTTGCCCGCTCAAATCGCGAAAGACTTTGCGCTTCATACTCTCTGGCGTTGTCGGAAATGGCTTTGACAGCGCAAGATCAGGATCTTCGGGCTGCTGCGTATATTTGTGATGGGTCAGGTGATAGGCGCGGTAACTATGCAGATCGCTTCCTGTCGCCGCGCCGCTAAGCCATTGGCCGGCGAAATTATTGACCTTGCGATTGGAATGAAGCAATCCATGCGCGCCTTCGTGCATCAATATCGAAAGGCCCAATTGTCGCCCGCCGACAATGGCGACCGCAAATGGGAAGGCGACGAGACCAGCCAGCCAATGCCAATCCCATAATAACGCTGTGCCCGTTAGAACCAAAGCCGTCGTCAACCAGCCATGTAGGATCAACCAAAGACCCCGTGAGGGCGATATACGCGTTAAGCGTGCCCACTGCTCGCGGGGGAAAATATCTGTTGGTCGGGCGGCTTTAACGGCTGGCATGGTGCCAATAATAGGCCAATTTCCGCTAAAAAGCTAGGTTTTTGCAGGCCATGCGATAACCCGCGCATTCCGTACCGTAAACAAACCATGCTGCCGTGAAGATGTAACAAGCATCTGTCATTTTTGTCAGATGGCTCGGCCCTGACACAGATTGACGGTACCGAATCGCAACTGACCTGCTCGGTTAGACCGTGGGTCAAATTTCGATCAAGCCGCCCGCGACACCATCAATCCGCTGACATATTGCCGCGCGGGTCTCGCCATCAGCCGTCGCGCAAACCGGTTTCTGTTCGCTTACTCTTGTTGCATTTCTTCGATCAATCGCAGCATGAAATCGGCACCGCGAGTGAATTGCTCTAGGCTGACATATTCATTGGGCTGATGGGCTTGTTCGATGGAGCCGGGTCCGCAAATTACGGTGGGAAAGCCAGCTTGTTGAAACTGCCCTGCTTCGGCGGCGTAGGATACCACCCCTGCAGGCGCGTTGTCTCCTGTCAGCTTGCGGACAAAGGCTTCGGCGTCTTCCGATCCGGAGTGGCTCAGTGGCGGTGCGTTTGAGAGCTGTTCTACGCGTACGCCGGTATCAGGGAAGGCCTGTTTCAGTTGCGCGTCAATAGCAGCAGCTTTTTCTTTGAACGGTTTTAAGATTGTGTCGGGATCAACATCAGGCGGGCAGCGCAGGTCAAAAAAGAAATGTGCGCGACGGGCCAAGATGTTGGCCGCGGTGCCGCCCTCCATCTTGCCGATGGTCAGCGTGGCATGTGGCGGAGTGAACGGAGAGTGCGGGTCAGCATTTTCCCACAGCTCACGCGCTAGTTCGGCCAAATCATGCATGAGTTCGATCGCGACCATATTCGCGGAAATACCAAGATGGGTCAGGCTGCTATGCGCTTCATGGCCGAGCACTTCCACCTCGTGGACGCAAATACCCTTGTGGCCTGTCACCACCTTCATCATTGTCGGTTCACCGATAATCGCCAGCGCAGGTCTCGGCAGGGTGGCGGCAATTTCCTCGATCATCGCGGGCGCCCCGAGGCAGCCAATTTCTTCATCATAGCTAATCGCCAGATGGACCGGGCGTTCAGCATCTTTGAGCATAGGAACCGCGGCCAAGGCGAGCGCGATAAAACCCTTCATATCGCAGGTGCCACGACCGTGGAGCAGGCCTTCCCGCTCGACAACTGTAAAAGGATCGCTCGACCAGTCCTGCCCATCAACGGGTACGACATCACTATGCCCCGACAGGATGATACCGCCAGCTATGTTCGGACCAATGGTTGCATAGAGATTGGCTTTTGATCCATCGGCATTGCTGACGCGCGTGGCGCTGATCCTATATTGCGAGAGATATTCCTCGACCCAAGTGATGAGCTGCAAGTTGCTATTTCGCGATGTCGTATCAAACGCGATAAGCGAATCGAGTATCGATAAAGATGGTTTCAGTAACGGATTTGTCATGCTAGCAACATAAACGTAGCATTAACAAAAGGGAAAGCGCTTAAAAAAAGCTTTATCTTTCAGCTGCTTTACAGCATGTTACACAGGGTCATTTGGAGGGTGGAGGGAATCTAGCTAGGGAAACTCATCGGATGGTTAACCAGATGTTAAAAACATCTCTGTAAACCTCACTGAGATCAAAGGTTCCAAATCGCGTATGAAAAGAGATATTTCAGTTGAACAAGACTTGGACCTGCTGGCCAATATGGCCGCGCGGCTGCTCGCGACGCCGGTAGCAACAATCACGCTCTATGACAGAGACGATGCGGATGCAGTTGGTGCAGCTGACACTATCGCCCATATGGCTGTGTCTTGCGATAAAAGCTGGGCGGCCAGTCATCCAGACATAGATGTGACCCAGTTGGGAAGCCCGCGCAGTGCGATGACACAGCATCTTGGGCTGTATGCCTCGGTGCCGATGCGCAATGGCGATGGCCGTACCGTTGGCATGGTGGCCTGTGCGGGCGATGAGACTAGAGATTTGAGTGACAAAGAGCTGGCTGTACTAAAGCACGTTACCGCATTGGCGTCTGCCGTCGTTCATGCCTAAGACTGTTAACCTTTCCGTTAACAAATAGATGCGTGTTTCCTAATTTTCGCGCTGTTCTTGCTTCAGGCTTCCATATCGGTTGTTTGCAAAGCGGCTTTTCCACGCGCAGTAATCATTGTGTCTAGAAAGCGTGGTCCAGAGGATTGCCCGGTCAGGAACGCTTCATATAAAATCATGCCATTGTCGCTTAGGCCCTGCACAACATCGACAAAAAGCGCAGGATTACCGCCATTGTCATCGGAACCGATCACATCTGGAGTCATGGTGGCAGCTGACGGCCAAGCTTGATTGAGCGATCCCAGAACATAAAGTTCCGTCTCGGACAAATGTGCTTCGGGGGAGTAAGCAGGTGTCATTTTCTATCGCAGACCAGATCAAATTAAGTATGCCCCACTCGCTTTGATTGCGTTAACCTTTATTAAACGAAAAAGTTAAAAAAGTGTTAACAGCCACTTCTCATCTCTTCCCTTTTCAACCGTGTTCGGACCCTTTTTCAGAGGCCGAAAAGCCAGCTGCAAGCTGGGTTTGAACAGTGTCGTTCCCTTACAGATTTTTGCCGTTGCGATGAAAGCGAAGACGGTTGTTCTGCCCTTAGCGCCGGACGAGTTGAATCGCCGGATTCATAATATGGGTAATTTGCCCAGAGAAAACTAACCATAGCTTGGCAAGGCATGCGCATTGACATTCTGACATTTATACATAGATATCTATATATTAGATAAGAATGGAGATTCGGATATGGTTTCGCGAAGACGGGTTCTGATTAGCGGTGGCGCATCGCTTGTGCTGTTGGGCGGCGGCTTTGGTGCTTATGTGGGCACACGTTCCATTGCCAAGGCACAGGAACCATGGAAACAGGCAGCCGCAGGCTTTGGAGATCCGCGGCTGGATGCGTTGGCCTATGCCATATTGGCACCCAATCCGCATAATCGTCAGCCATGGCAGGTACGGCTAATCGGCGATGACAGTTTTGTCGTTTATTGCGATCTGGCGAAACGCCTGCCGCATACTGATCCGCCCAACCGCCAGATTACCATTGGTTTTGGAGCATTTTTGGAACTGTTCCGTCAAGCGGCCGCAGAAAAAGGCTATCGTGCAGATATCGCCCCTTTCCCCGAAGGCGAACCCCAACCGGTACTGGACAAACGGCCTATTGCATCGGTGACGATGGTTAAAGACCCAACCATCCAAAGCGATCCTCTATTCGGTTCGATATTGAACCGGCGTAGCACCAAAGAGCCCTACACGCAGCGCAGCGTTAAAAAAGATGCATTTGCCGCGCTTCAGGCCATGGCATTTGTGAGGCGCCCAATACCGGGTTTGTCGCTCGCTCTTACCAGCGACGCGGATAAGGTAATGAAACTGCGAGAGTTGAGTTGGGAGGCATGGTTGGTTGAATATGACACGGCTCGCACCCAAAAAGAGAGCGTTGATTTGATGCGCATCGGCGCCAATGAGGTCAACGCCAACCCGGACGGTATTGATTTGAGCGGTCCGATGATGGAAGCGTTGCGGTTGGGCGGGGTGATCTCTCGCGAACAACTCGGCACGAAGGGCACGAAAGCCTATGAAACCGGTATTGCGATGTATCAAGAGATGCTCCGTAATACGAGCAGCTTTGGCTGGTTAATTTCTGCGGACAATAGCCGAAAGGCACAATTGCAATCCGGGGCCGCCTGGGTGAGAATTAATCAGGCGGCGACCGCTCTGGGGCTCGCGATGCATCCGGTGAGCCAGATATTGCAGGAATTTCCCGAAATGGCGGCGCTTTACGATCAGTATCACGACTATGTTGGAGTGTCTGCGCCAGCAAGGGTTCAAGGTTTCTTCCGCTTCGGCTATGCAGCCGTTCCAGAACCGTCCCCCCGATGGCCGGTGGAATCTATACTCGTAACCGCCTAAAGGCACCTCATGACCGAAGACATGCGCGCAGAACCAAAGTCAGCAGGACTGGATGGCGACCCTATAGAATTCGCTGTGATGACCGAGATCGGTATCATCAACCAGCTTGCGGAAAATCTATTTCAGTCGCATTTGCCCAAAGGCATGACCGTCGCGCAATTTTCAGTGCTCAATCATCTTCTGCGGCTTGATGTCGAGGAGACGATCAGTGAACTCGCCAGCGCGATGCAAGTGGCGCAACCGACCATGTCATCGACCGTGCGCAGGTTAGAGGATAAAGGATTGATCCAATTGATCCATGACCCCGATGATCGCCGGATAAGACGGGTGGCTGTCACCGCAGCTGGCGCACAGTTGAGAAACAACGCTGTGGCGGCTCTGGTGCCCGTGGCAGCGACGTTGCGGCAGAATATTCCGCCTGACATATGGCAGGTGATATTACCGCAATTGACACAAATCCGGGTGCTTCTGGATCAGTCGCGGCAACCTTAGATAGAATAGCAATATCTCTATTCCGCCGCTGTTTGCTTGTCTTTATCCCTTTCCTGTTCCAGCGCGATCAGTAATTTTTCAGCAAGGTCGGACTGCTTGGATCTATGAGGACTATAAGCCAACGGACGCAAAGTCTGGATGGCATGGTCAAAGCGCTTGTCTTGTGCATGTTGATTGGCAACCATCCACCGTAATCCTGAATCAAAAGGCGCCAAGGCCAAAGCGCGTTCGAGACCCCGTACCGCTATCTCGGGTATGTCATCGCCTGCATCGCGGTAGCTTTCATAATAATAGAGCAAGGGAATCGGGTGATCATTCTCGATCTTGTTCGCTTTGACAAATTGGCGCCGTACCTTTTTCCATGCTGCTTCAGGATCGTCGTTATCCCTTGCCAATTTAGCCAATGCATAGCCTTTTTGGATATGGGCGTTCATCTGTTTTGGGTTTTTCGCCAACGCTCGATCAGCCGCCGCTATAGCCGCACTGGCGTGACCAGCATCATATTCTGCTTCTGCAAGAGCCGCTTGTACCGCCGGATCATCAGGAAATTTTGCTGCAATTTTTTGCGCTTCAGGCAGTAGTTCAATGGCTTGGTCGCGGTTCACTCCGCGTTTGGACCTAATACGGATAGGCATCATTGCAGCCTCCCCGGCCCCTAATATTCTGACAGTGATCTGCCCAATATTCAGGTTGGCGCGGGGTTGCCGAATATAGCTCCATTTCCTGCTCTTTTGGTATTGATCCAATTCTTTAGATAGTTGTTCAAGATCGCCAAAAACCTCGGCCGCTTCCTTTTCAGAGGCACCGCCCATTAACTTGATCTGATAATTTCCAAGCTGTTTCCTGCGTTCATTGTTGAATGTCAAATAATGGAATAACAGCCAACTTTTGCCATAAAAATTATCATAGCGTTTGGATTTATTCGCAAGATATTCCTTGGTGTTCAGCAAGGTCTCCAAAGGGACTTCTTTGGATTGTCCCAGTTCGTAAGCCCGATGAATGGCTGGCAAGCCTAAACCAACGTCGCCATTTTTCTCAAATTTGACGGTGGAATAAAATTCCGCAAACCCTTCGCTGAACCAACGCGGAAAGGAATAATTGGTTAGCCCGTACATGAAGTGATGGGCATATTCATGAAACAATATCTGTTCTGGCGAACTTGTATATTTATTTGCCGATTTCCTCAGCTCCGGCACGATAGCGACAGTACCTCCCGCTCGCGGCAGGTAAAAACCGCCAAGATATTTATTGCCATCTTTCGCCAATTTACGGACTCTGGTTTTGCTGCCAACCACAAATATTGTAACGCGGTTGGATGGGCTGGGCTTGGAGATAATATCATCCTTACCCGCTGCCAATGCCGCGTGGAAAAGCTCCAATCGTTCAGCATAGGCTCGAACGCTTTTTTCGCTTCTGTCAGCATAAATAACGAAATGGTCGCTGCTTGCCTCAACCCATTTCGCTTGCGCCGGAACGCTCGACGCAACGAAAATTATAAAAATAGATATAGCTACCAAACGCATCATGTAAAAATTGCCCCTATACTTGTCACGCAGCATAATAGCGTGACGAGTATAAGGGCAATAGTGATTTGGTAAATTGGCCAATCAGGTCAATTTAAACCTGCGTTGCAATCCAATCGTCAATTTTCTTTTCCAATACTGTCATTGGCAATGCGCCGGTGTTCAGTATCTGATCATGAAATTCGCGTGGATCAAATTTGTCGCCAAGCCTCTCTTGCGCCTTTTTCTTCAGTCGCTGGATGGTCAAAGCACCGATCTTATATGCCAGCGCTTGTGAAGGAATCGCGATATAGCGTTCGACTTCTGCCGTGGCATCGGTCTCTCCCATGCTCGAGTTATCCAGCATATATTTGATGGCTTGTTCACGCGTCCATTTTTTGCTGTGCAGGCCAGTGTCGACTACCAGCCGCATCGCGCGAAGCATCTCGTCATCGAGATGACCGAAACGCTGATAGGGGTCGTCAAACATACCCATGGGGAAGCCGAGTTTCTCGGAATACAGCGCCCAGCCTTCGACAAAAGCGGTGTTGCCGCCAAAGCGCATAAAATTGGGCAGGTCTTCATTTTCCTGTGCCAGAGAAATCTGGAAATGGTGACCCGGCGCGCCTTCATGAAGATATAATGTGGTCATGCCCGATGTGTTCCGTGAGGGCAGGTCATAGGCGTTGAAGTAGAATACACCGGCGCGCGAGCCATCTGGTGTACCGCTTTGATAGGAGCCACCGGCCTGAAATTTTTCAATCGACTCATCATATGGCCGAATTTCAAGCGGAGATTTTGGTAGCACCTTGAACTGGGTCGCAATCACCTTGTCGACCTCTTTGCCGAGATCATAATAGCCTTGCGTCAGGGCTTCGCGCGATTCTGGATGAAATTTGGAATCGGTACGCAAATAGGTGAAAAATTCGGACAAGCTGCCTTCAAAGCCCACTTCATCCTTGATCGCTTCCATTTCGGTTTTGATCCGGGCGACTTCGCTGACGCCTAGATTATGGATATAGTCTGCTTCCAGCGGCAAGGTTGTCGTGCCCTCGATCAGATGCTTATACATCACGTCGCCGCCCTTCATGTAGGACAGGCCAACGCCTTCGCGGGCCACGGGCAGATATTCGTTTTTCAGAAAATCATGCATGGTCTGATAAGACGCGAAGATTTTTGTCGTCATCCCTTCATATTCAGCAGTCAGTCGGCTTTTGTCCGCGTCGCTGAAATCTTCCGGAAACGCTTTTGTGGGCGCCATGAAGGGGCTGTTTTCGAGACCCAGTCCGATTTGCGTGGCGAGCTGCTCGATCACATTGCCAACGGTTAGTTTCGTTTCGACCACACCGCTGTCCATGCCTTGACGGAACCGGCCAACCGAACGGTCGATCAGCGTAATAAACTCGGCATGGCGTTTCAGATTATCTTCGTAATTTTTAAGCGTTTTGAATGGAGCGGCGCCTTTGCCCGATGCGAAATTCGGGTAGAAAGTGTGAAAGCCGCTAAAATGGTTGAGCGGGCGGACAACGGTCAGGTCCATAATTTCTTTGGACATGCCTTTGATCGCCTGTTTTTTGTCGCGCATGAAGACATCATAGGCAATCTTGTCAGTCACACTCAGCTTGGTGCGGTCGATGGCCATTAACGCGGCCAGTTCTTTTTCTTCAGCAGCCAGTTCGGCAGCAAAATATTCATCGCTGATATAATCACCGAGACGATCGGCATAGCGTTCGTCGCCGCGGAACAGGGCGCCAATCGGATTGCGTTCCAGACTGTCTGCATCGCTTTGTGCGAACAGGGCTTTCATCTTCTCGCCCTCGGTCATTGCTGGCTTGGCGGCTTCCTCTTGCGCAGCAGCCGCGCTGGTTACGGACAGGCTGTTGGCGCTGGCAGCCGAAGCGCTGGCGAGGAGGCTGGCACTGGCGAGCAGAGCGAGAGTTTTCTTGATCATGATGTTTCCCTAATTTAATGCTGTTATGCACGGCTAACACGGCTTGGTTTCACCTGCAACGATTGCCGATGTCGTTGGTCGAAGGGAGTCGGTCGTTGGTCCGTGACCATGCGTTGTTTAAGGCCGGAAACGAGACTATGGCGGTGGCTTATTGCTTCCAGCGACCTTTCCACCTGTTCAGACGGAACCATTTGGTGATGATATATTTTGTGCCTTTGACGACCGGCGTTCCGGCATGCAGCGTGTTGAGATTGGGGCGACCGTCCGGTCCCATATTATTCCAGATCAACAACATGCCCTTGCGCGGTTCGACTTGGTAGTCGAGCTGCGGAAAAGATGTTGCGCCGCCTTGTTCCGGCTCATTGAGATAAGCCATGGCGGTCCAGCTCCGCTGCCCGCCATTATTGGCCTCGATCCTGGTCCAGTAATCTTCGGTTTCGTGGAAGAAATCATGATGAGGCTTAAATTCCTGCCCCTCTTCATACCGTTGTCCTTGCAAGACCTCGCTATAGGAATTTTCTAGCCCCATCAGGTCGCAGAGGCTCTGTTCGATGCGCTGGATATCCTTGTCATGCGCGCTGACATTGCAGCTATAACTGGTTCTGAAGCCATCTTGCTCGGTGCCGGTATAGAGGCTCGAGGGGACCGCTTCGGCGTCGATCATTTTGATCAACAAATCGCAATCCTTGTCGGTGAGGAAATTCTGACAAACAAATAACTGCGCATGCGGACTTTCCAGCCATTGGACATGCGGATGGGCATTCAGCCGGTCGGTGACTGAGCGGGTAATTTCAGCAAGACGCTTTGGACTGTTATTGCGGGTCGCTTTGGTTTTGATGGCAGGCGCGTTCATCACTAATCTCAGTCAATCACGCGACCGCGAACCATCACCCAATCGATATTTTCCAGCACCGTGACATCCTCCAGAGGATTGCCATCAAATGCAATCAGGTCAGCGGAATAGCCGTTGGCAATGCGGCCAATCTGTCCGTCCATGCCTAGTACTTCAGCGGCGAGTGTTGTCGCGCTGATGACGGCTTCGCGGGGTGTCAGTCCGTGGCGGACCATCAACGCAAATTCTTCGGCATTGCGGCCATGATCAAAAACACCGGCATCGGTGCCAAAGGCAACGGGTACGCCCATTTTCTTAGCCATGGTGACGGCCTTGCCGACGCTGCCCAGTGTCTCACGGATTTTATCCTCGACCACCGGGGTGTAAATGCCTTTGCCGAGCCCTTCGCCGACCCCTTGGAAAGCCATGAGCGTGGGCACGAGCGCAGAGCCGCTGGCTTTCATCGCCCTTAGCGCGGCTTCATCGGCAAATGTACCATGGTCAATTGTATCGATACCCGCCCGCGCAGCCGCTTCGATCCCGCGCGCGCCATGGGCATGAGCCATGACCTTCAGTCCGAGCGAATGGGCGGTATCGGCAATTGATGTCATTTCCGCATCGGTAAAATGCGCTTCGAGGCCGCGGCCTTGTTGCGATAGCACGCCGCCGGTGGCGGTAATCTTGATGATGTCAGAACCTGCGCGCGATGCTTTGCGCACTTTCTCCGCGCATTGAACGGGGCCTGTGCAGCTATAGCCGCTGGCCAAGGCATCATTAATGTCTTCCTTGAACCCGGTGGTATCGCCATGGCCGCCGACAATGGCGAGGGCCGGGCCGGCGGCAATGATGCGCGGTCCAGGTACGAGGCCTTCAGCTGTTCCCTTGCGCAGCGAGAAAGCGGAATATTGGGAAGAGCCCGCTTCGCGTACGGTCGTGAATCCAGCCTTGACGGTAAGCAGCGCATTTTTCGCGCCAACCACGACGCCCCACTCGGCCGGTTCGGTGGCCTGTTTCCAAAAATCTCCACCAGGGTCGCCGGTCAGGTGGACGTGCAGATCGATTAGCCCGGGCATGACGGTCTTGTCGGACATGTCCACAATGGTAACATGATCCTCAGGGGCAGAGGGTACGACAGAGCCTTGGCTTATATCGACAATTTGTCCGCCGCTGACCGTGATCGTCGCCGGACCGGAAGCCCCTTGGGCAGGATCAGCGATAAGATTGCCGACTGTAATGATGGTAACGGGAGCCATCGGCTTTTCCTCCGCCGCCCAAGTCGGTGCTGCGAAGCCTAATGTTGCAATTGCAATCAGATGCCGGATCATATCTCAATCTTCCCCTTAGGTGTTTGGACCTGTGTGCGACGAGCGGCAGATGGTTTCAAGAGATAATATAAAAAGAAGGCCCGCAATCATTTCTGATCACGGGCCTTACCTAAGGGAATAGTTTTGCCTGTGGTCTGACTTAATAGAAGAAGTCGTAGATCACATCGACCACGCGGCCATCATAAGTATCGATCAACAGAACATCGCCATAATAACGAACCCAGCGATGACCCCCATAAGCGGGTGGTAAACGATAGCGCCATGGGTCGTTTATCCAGTAGCGCGATCCGTAGAAGGACGATCCCAGATAGATGCCGATATTCCAGCGCCTGTAACTATGGTTCCGGTAGGGCGAGTAATAGCGTCCCGGGCTATAATAGTGGCGGTTCGCCTTGCGATATTTTCTCCAGTTATAGCGGCGGTCATTGCGCCAGCTACGGTTCCATTTTTTATATCCGCGGCGTCCATCACGATAGCCATAGCGGCGGTTATCGCGATAGCGACGATCAATGCGGCCGTCACGATTGCGGTCTACCCGCCGGTCGACACGGCCATCCCGATTGCGGTCGAAGCGGCGATCAATTCGGCCATCCCGGTTCCGATCAAAGCGCCGATCGACCCGGCCATCGCGGTTCCGGTCACCGCGCGCAACGGCACGGCGATTATCCCGATAACGCCGGTCTATACGGCCATCGCGGTTGCGATCAACCCGGCGATCTACACGGCCATTATTGTTGCGGTCGAACCGGCGATCAATCCGACCGTCCCGGTTGCGATCAAAGCGGCGGTCGACCCGGCCATCTCTGTTCCGATCACCACGGGCATTGGCGCGCCGGTCTGACCGACGATCGCTACGCTGGGCGACATTCCGACGGGCTTGGCGGTTAGACCGGCCAACATCAGCGCGGCTGCGCGAAACGTTGCGGTTCGCATTGCCATTGCGTTGGCTGGTTGCCCGCCGCTGCTGCCGCATTTCAGCGCGGTCGCCTTCGGTCAGGACATCAGCGCGTCCACGATTGTTCCGGTTTTCGGCTCGGCCTGCTCGGCGTGCGTCGCGGTTGCCGCGATTAGCCTGCCGGGCTTCCCGATTGCCGCGGTTGGCGCGCCGTGCGTCACGATTGCCGTTGCCACGATTACCGCGATTGGCTCTACGCTCTCCACGGCCATCGCGTTGCAAGGCGACCTTGCCGGTCAGATCCGCGGTTATCGCGCTGCCGTTCTGGTTTAAATTGGGCGCAATATCTGCGGCTGACGCGCTCGCTGGCGTCAACATAGTGGCTGCCATCAGGCCGGTTACAAAAAATAGTCGCATAGGCTTACTCCATAACTACGCGACTCTGTTTGCCGCATCTGTGGAACAAGTCATAGCTTGTTAACCCTGTCGGATAGCTGAACTTAGCTGTAATATTCAGGAAAGAATCGACTTATATGAACAAAATCCGAGTGATTATGACGTAAAACTAAGCGTTTTCATCTTTCTCGAGCCACTCTTCGAGCCATTTGATCGTATATTCGCCCGATTGAAAACCTTCATCATAAACCAGCTTTTGGTGCAGCGGGATGGTCGTTTCCACACCTTCAATGACAAATTCGTCCAGCGCGCGGGCCAGGCGCATCATGCATCCGTCGCGAGTCCGGCCGTAAACAATCAGCTTTGCGATCATGCTGTCATAATAAGGCGGGATGGAATATCCGGCATAAAGCCCGCTATCGACGCGGACATGCATGCCGCCGGGTGGGTGATAGCCAACAACCTTGCCCGGTGATGGCGCGAATGTTTTCGGATTTTCGGCATTGATCCGGCATTCAATCGCGTGACCCTTAAATTCCAGCTCTTCCTGTTTGACCGAAAGGTCGCGGCCATCGGCAATGCGGATTTGTTCGCGGACCAGGTCAAAGCCGGTGATCATTTCCGTCACCGGATGCTCAACCTGCAAACGGGTGTTCATTTCGATGAAGTAAAATTCATCATTTTCGTAGAGAAATTCGATAGTGCCTGCGCCGCGATAGCCCATGCCTTTCATCGCATCGACACAGACCTTGCCCATGCGCTCGCGCTGCTCAGCGCTGATGACGGGTGAAGGCGCTTCTTCGAGCACTTTCTGGTGGCGGCGTTGCAAGGAGCAATCACGCTCGCCCAGATGGATGGCATTGCCGCGGCCATCGCCGAAAACCTGAAATTCAATATGGCGCGGATCGCCGAGATATTTTTCGATATAGACAGTCGCGTCGCCAAAGGCCGCTTTGGCTTCGGTGCCAGCCTGCTTCATCTGGGTTTCGAGCTCGGTCTCGCTGTTGACGACCTTCATGCCGCGCCCGCCGCCGCCAGAGGCCGCTTTGATGATCACCGGATAGCCGACGTCAGCGGCAACCTGTTTGGCTTCCTCAATCTCGCTGACCGCTCCGTCAGAACCTGGGACCAAGGGAATGCCCAGTTCGCCAGCGGTCTTTTTGGCGGCCACCTTGTCGCCCATGATTTTAATATGCTCGGGCTTCGGGCCAATCCACTTAATATCATGCGCTTCGACGACTTCGGCAAAATGCGCATTTTCGGACAGAAAGCCATAGCCGGGATGAATTGCATCCGCGCCGCTAATCTCGGCGGCAGAAATAATCGCGGGAATGCTGAGATAGCTGTCGGTCGCAGAAGGGGGGCCAATACAGATGGCTTCATGCGCCAGCCGGACATGCATCGCGTCTTCATCAGCGGTGCTGTGAACAGCCACAGTTTCGATGCCCAGTTCGCGGGCTGCGCGGAGGATGCGGAGCGCGATTTCACCGCGATTGGCAATCAGGATTTTGTTGATGGTCATGCGCTGAGCCTCATCTACGCAATCACGACAAGTGGTTGCGCAAATTCAACAGGTTGCCCGTTTTCGACCAATATTGCTTTGACCGTGCCGGCAGTTTCAGCGGTTATCGGGTTCATCACCTTCATGGCTTCGATGATCAATATGGTATCACCGACTGCGACCTTGTCACCGACACTGACAAAATTAGCCGCGTCCGGATCGGGTGCCAGATAGGCAGTGCCAACCATAGGAGAATTCTGTGCGCCCGCATGATTATCAACCGGCGCGGCTTCTGCGGCTGGAGCAGCGGCAGGGGCTGGCATGGGTGCCGGTGCTGCTACTGCATGAACAGGCGCCGCCACGCCTCCGCCACCGCGAGAGACGCGGATCTTGCGGTCGCCGTCTTCGACTTCAATTTCGCTCAGGCCGGCATCATCCAATATTCCGGCAAGTTCGCGAACGATATCAATATCGACATTCATGTTACCATCAGCTTCTTTTTTTGCGGCCATTACCGGTTCCTATATTGCAGTTAAAATTTTGAAATGGCATCGAGTGCCAATTGATAACCCAAAGCACCAAAGCCGCAAATCGTTCCTTTTGCAACCGGTGCGATTAAACTCTTGTGACGAAATTCTTCGCGCGCGGCCGGATTGGACAGGTGCACCTCGATCACCGGCACATCTATGGCCTTGATCACATCATGCAAGGCGATGGACGTGTGGGTCAGGGCACCGGCATTCAAGATTACCGCTTGCGCATTGTCAGCCGCAGCTTCCTGCAACCAGTCGACCAAATGACCCTCATGGTTGCTTTGACGAATATCGACCTCAAGATTGAGATCATGTGCCTGATCTTCCAACCGGCCGGCAATGTCATCGAGCGTATCAGAGCCGTAGATTTCCGGTTCCCGCATGCCCAGCAAGTTTAAGTTGGGGCCGTTCAGGACAAAGACTGTCTTTTTTGAGCTTGTTCCCTCTGACAATATATTGTCCCCCTTGATCATGCTTTTGGTTGCGGCACTGCTTAGCTCTTTATATGGCCTCTTTATAGGGCTCGATTCCGAAAAGCGAGATCAAACACATGGAAACGTTGGTAATGGCGGAAATTTCAATTCAGCTAAATGGTGATAGCAAACAGATAGCCAGCGGCATGTCTGTTGCTGATCTGGTGCGGTCGCTTGATCTGGAGCCGGAGAAAGTGGCTGTAGAACGGAACCGCGAAATCGTAACCCGTTCGACACTGGCAGACGTTACCGTTGAAGATGGTGATCAGCTGGAAATAGTGCATTTTGTTGGCGGCGGTGATCACGCGAGTGACGTAACCGCTGATGAAGGTTGGAGCGTAGCGGGGCAGCAATTTACGTCGCGGCTGATTGTCGGCACCGGAAAATATAAGGATTTTGAAGAAAATGCTGCGGCCGTGGAAGCGGCCGGCGCGGAGATTGTTACCGTGGCGGTGCGGCGGGTAAACGTCATGGATCGCAATCAGCCGATGCTGACGGATTTTATCGATCCCAAAAAAATCACTTATCTACCGAACACGGCCGGTTGCTTTAACGCTGATGATGCCATCCGCACCTTGCGGCTGGCGCGCGAAGCGGGCGGTTGGGATCTCGTGAAACTGGAAGTGCTGGGCGAGGCGAAGACGCTTTATCCCAATATGCGGGAAACGCTGGAAGCAACCGAAGTGCTCGCCAAAGAAGGTTTTAAGCCGATGGTTTATTGCGTTGATGATCCAATAGCCGCGAAACAGTTGGAGGACGCAGGGGCGGTCGCGATCATGCCCTTGGGCGCGCCGATTGGTTCTGGGCTTGGAATTCAAAACCGCGTCACCATTCGTCTGATTGTGGAAGGCGCGAGCGTGCCGGTGCTGGTTGATGCTGGCGTTGGTACGGCGAGCGATGCTGCGGTTGCGATGGAACTGGGCTGTGACGGTGTCCTGATGAATACCGCCATTGCCGAAGCCAAACAGCCAATCCGTATGGCTCGCGCCATGAAGCTTGCTGTAGAAGCCGGGCGCGAGGCTTATTTGTCGGGAAGAATGGGTCGTCGCATGTATGCAGACCCCTCAAGTCCGCTATCCGGGCTGATTTAGTACAATAATACACTCTGATTCGGTGTCATCTGTAACTATCTGAATAGTAACAAAAGTTACATAATGTTACTTTGATCGACGTCCCATGGTCGTTGGTCGAAGCCTTTTGTTGTTCACCGACCAAAGTGGCTGTTTATCGAAGTTCGGATGCTTACGCGCCTGCCTTCCCGTATCTAAAAATACGAGACGGGAGCAGCAGCATAGGTCTCAAAGCTCTTCCCCGAGCTGGTCGAAAAAACTGCTCCCGTACTCATAAACCCCCTCCCTTCTTTTAGAAGGGATAACACGGGTAGCCCGGTCCCCCCTTATTCCGGTGCTTCCCCAAAATATGAGTGAGGAGTGAACGCATGAGAAATTCAATTTTGAGAAAAGGTATTTTTGTCGCCGCTGCAATGGCCGTGACCGCTACCGGATTTTCCGCCAGCGCCAGCGCGCAAGGCCGCACAACAAAGTCTGTCGAAATCAGCTATGCTGACCTTGATCTGACCAGCGCCGCAGGCCAGTCCAGCCTTGATCGCCGGATCAAGGGCGCAGTTCGCCAAGTATGCGGGACTTATGATCGCAAAAATCTCCACGATATGGCCGATCACGGCAACTGTGTCGAACAAGCTAAAATGTCCGCCAAGCGCGCTAAAGTGTCGCTAATCGCCAGGGCTGAAGCGGGTACGCTTGGCACAAGCACCGTGGTTATCGGCGGTAACTAACATCAATTCAAGAGCCGCGAATCCCAATTAAGCGGCCCCTATTTGGCCAAATCAACTAATACCCCGGTGCCCTTACACCGGGGTTTATTTTTGCCTTTTTACCTGGTTCTATCCCGTCGGCCCTTTGCTAGAATCTTAGCAATATCAATCAGCGCCCGGCGAGTTTTTTCGCTGCGGCCAAATGGGTGCGACCGATACGGATTTCGGTGCCACATTTCAGGCAAGCAATCCATATTCCACCGCCATCGTGACGCAGGCCAGCAATCCAGTTGCGGCGCACCAAATGGGACCGGTGAAGGCGGATAAACTGTTCGGGGTTAAGCCGTTCTTCCAGCCCGGTAATGGTTTGGTGCAACAAATAGCTGGTCCCGCTTTGCGTGCTGCCTTCGCCGCCGCCCACATGCAGCCGCATATAATCGCGCTCGGCCTCAACCCGGTTGATTTCCGAAGCCGCAATCCGGCGCAATTCCGATTTATAGGGCACCCAAAATTCTTCCGCCCAAGGTGAGTCCTCGACCATTGTCGGGATATGCTCGGTTTTGCGTTCCAGCACCCGCGATATGGCAAGCGACAAGCGTTCGGTTTCAACAGGTTTTAGGACATAGTCGATTGCGGCCACGCCAAAGGCTTCGACAGCAAATGTATCAAAGGCGGTCACAAAAATAATCGCTGGCGGCTGCTTGAGCTTGGATAGCTGTTTGGCAACTTCAAGCCCATCCATGCCCGGCATCGCGATGTCGAGCAGCAGCAGATCGGGTTGCAATTGTTCCGCAAGACGGATGGCGGCTTCGCCATCGCTGGCCGTGCCGACCAGATTTATATTTTCTTGCCGGGCGCACAGCAGCTGCAGGCGTTCAATCGCCAGGGGTTCATCGTCCACGATCAGCGTCTTGAGCTGTGACGAAGGGGGAGCTGAATCATCGGCCATAGTCAGATATCCGATATGAGGGGCATGGTGAGTGTCGCGATAAATCCGCCTGCTTTTGGATGAGCAGTTTCTAGTTTAGCCTGATTGCCAAACCTCGTCTCTAACCGGTCACGGACATTGGCCAAACCAATACCGCTATTCTGGTCCTTCGATATATTCTGCGGCTGCGCTTCTCCGTCATCAGCAACGGTCAGCTTCAGGAAATCGCCTTTCGCCTCTGCACTGATGCTTATAGTGACTGGTCGCTTGCTGTGCGCCACACCGTGTTTGATCGCATTTTCGACCAATGGCTGCAGGATCAAACCCGGCACCAACACATCCATCAGCTTGTCTGGAATGTGGGTTTCGGTTTTCAGGCGCTTTGGAAAACGTACGGCTTCGATATCGAGATACAGGTTTTGCAAATGCACTTCTTCGGACAGCGCGACGTCTTCCAGAGGATCGCCGGACAGACTGGTGCGATAGAATTTCGACAGGTTGAGAATCATTTTTTCCGCTTCTTCTGGCTGGCTGCGCATGACCAATGTGCTCAGGCTATTCAACGTGTTGAACAGGAAGTGCGGGTTGACCTGATAACGCAAACTGCGCAGCTCCGCATCTTGCGCTGCCTGAGCAAACCGGGCGGCTTTGCGCTCTACCGTGCGGACTTCGCCGGCATAGCTGAGCGTCATGTATAAAGAGGCCCAGCTGATAATGAAGAAAAACCGCGAAACGCTGTCCTCGACAATGGCTTGCAGCGCGTAATTTTCTCTTTCCATATATTCGCGCATCTTCTCCATATGCGCTTCGTCAAACAGGCTTTGGGGATCGTAAACGTTGAACATATAATAGTTGAAGATTCCGACAGCGATGGCGCAAGGAATCGCGGCTGCAAAAGCCGTAGCGATTCGAGTCGACAGCGCCTTGTCCTCAAACAACCGTAGCAACCGATATAGCAAATAGGTGATGCCGATCCCGAAGACGGTGACCACCACACGGCGCAGGGCGAGTTCTTCCTGTGAGGGCCAGTCGCTAACCGCCGCCCGCAAAGTAATAATGATCACATAAAACAACCAAAAGCCAAGGATAGACAGGATTGCAACCTGTTGTCCCACAGATGGTTTGTGATTTCCGATATCGAATTTTCTCATCAAGCGCCTAATTTCTTATTTGGGAATCAGCTTAGAATGAAATGGTATCAATTGTCTCTATCTGAATCGTGTCCGGTCGAACCATGGTTGCGGTTGGTCGAAACCTTTCTCTCAGCTTGGTGAATTAAGCCGCTATTTTAACGGTATAGGCCGGTTTATTGACCATTTTTGGAATGAATCGGGCCGCGTTTAACGAAATGCTAACCATGTTTTGGTCCAATGGCGCTCGTGGAAAAGGACCGCGTGTTCCAGAGTAGGAGTTACCATGGCCAAAGATATGCAAGCGATACCCGGCGCGATGACGCTAGCTGAAATGAAGGAGTTTGCGGGCTTTGGTTCGGCAACGCAACGCTATATCCGGCGCTCTCTAGACGTTGGTTTGGATCGTGCGGACGCTGTGGAAACTTGGTCCCGCGATGCCGTCGAAGAGGCCGGCATCAAAGTGCAGACAAAATTGTACAAACGCCTTGCCGACATCCGCAAAGCCATTCCTCAGGATTGCGCCATTGAGAGCATAGAAAAATTCATGCCAGCGCTGATTTCTTTGTCCGCCTATGATTTGGGGCAGGGACGGATTAGCAGCTTTCCAGCTTATCGTTTCCTTTATGAACGGTTGCTCGGACCGGACGCCCGGCCATGGCTTCCCGGCAGCTTCTGTGCTGCTGCATCCTTGCCGCATCTGCACCCCAAGACCCGTAAAGGCTTACTCCAATCGATCAGCGAAGCGGCCGCAACAGCCCCCGGCTGGTCGACGCGTGAACCCAGTTTCTTTCCTGAATGGGTTGAGAAGGTGGATATGAACAAGGCGGCCCACTAGGGGCAGTCGCTTCATCTTCACAAATCCATCATGGCAATTTTCTCTCGATAATCAGCGATACAGGTCGTGTAACCAGATAATACTTGCTCTCATGGCACTGCTCCATAACAGTGGAGCGGTGAGCCGCCAGAAACCTCGCCAAGGAGAGCAAAGAATATGTATCGGTTTTTGACATTTGTGGCGGCCTGTCTGCTGCTTGGCTTGTCTGCACCAGCGCCAGCGAGCGAGGTGATTTTTCCTGCCGGCGGCACGGTGGGTCTTGAGCCGCCCGGGGCCATGACCAAGGCAGACGCTTTTGCCGGTTTTCAGGATAGTGCCGAAGGTGCCTCGATACTGATGGTGGAATTCCCGGTGGAAGCCTACGCGGAAATGACGGCCCTTTTTGAGTCTGAAAAACTGGCTGCGGTCGTGACAATGAACGGCCCTGTGCAGCCTTTGAAGCTGGCCGGGGATATGGATGCGCTGCTCGCCGCAGGTTCACAGACACAGCAGGGCGTTGATTATCGCAAATGGGTGATGATTGCGCAGGGGGCCGAAGCTACTGCCATGGTGACCGTGCAGATACCATCAACGAGCGAGGTTTACACTGACGAGCAGGTGCTCGCCGCCTTGCAATCCGTCCGATTTCAACCACGTGGATCGCTGGAAGATGAAATTGCGGAGTTGCCTTTCACGCTCGCGGACCGCGCTAATTTCCGGGTTATTCGTACCTTGGCAGGTAGCGGGTTGCTCATGACGGATGGTCCCAAGGACGTCGTCACCGATGCCTCGCAACCCCTTGTCATCGTCGCATCCAGTCTCGGCTCTAGTCCGATGGTTGGCGCGCTGGACGAAGAACAACGCATGAAATTAGCGCTTAATGCGCTGCAAGGGCTGAACTACAAAAAGTTTCGCGCCGATAGCACGGACGTAAATGCTAATGGCGATGTCGTGATTGCAGGAGCTGGCGAGGATACCGAAGGTCGGCCGATGATGCTGCGGCAAATCATGCGCTTTGGAACTTCGGGCCATGTGCGCACAGTTTGTATTTTTACCGCAGAGCAGGATATAGCCGACCGCTGTGATCAGGTCGGTAAAGCGGTGTCATTAAAGGACGGTGATGCTAGCAACGCGGATAAATAACGGTGACCGTTATGACGCAGCCTGTGCGCCGTCTGGGAGCGCTGCCGCAAATTCGCTTTCGGCCAGATCAATCAGATGCCGGTCATCTTCGTTCCACGGATGAAAACCCGGCAAGAAAAATTTAATCCAAGGCACAATGATCTTCCGCGCTACGCCGGGCGTGAATAGCAGGAAACCGAGCAGCTTCATCTTGGTGCGCGCGCCGGTAAAACCATCCTGCGCGACCAGGTCGAGCGTATCGGTGTAGCGATTGGTCCAGAAATTTTTGGTGATGACGAGCATCAGCAGCGATTTGACTTTCCAACGCTGCCAGCGGGACCAGTTTTTGGTGGCATAGAGCCAGGTGTCATAAGCGACGCCCTTATGCTCGATTTCTTCGAGCGCGTGCCAGCGCCACAGGTCGGCGGTTTCCTTGTCGGCATTGGCGAAATGATGGGGATTGGCGATAAATTGCTGTGCCATGATTGCGGTAAAATGTTCGAGAATCATCGTCGCGCCAAGATTGGCAATGGCCGGACGACCTTTGGTCATTTCTAGCGACTCGATGACGCGCTGTTCGATGCTGTCCGTATTGTAACCAGCTTCTTCAACCCTGCGGTTGAGCGCCACATGCTCGCGGGTATGAATAATTTCCTGTTTCACAAAGGCGCGAATTTCTTTTTGCAGTTTTTCTGGGGCGACGTCGCGAAAGGCTTTGACGCTTTCTATGAAAAACGCCTCGCCGCGTGGAAAAGTGAGGGACAGCGCGTTGTAAAAGGCGGTCGCAACGGGATCATTATTCAGCCACCAGCGGCCCGGTTGATGTCCGGTATCGCGGCCAAAGCGGCGATCGCGCGGGGTGATCTGGTGATCTTTGGGCGTCGGCGTATCAATCGTTTCCGGCTCGAAGTGCACGCTGCCCGGCGTCTTGATAAGAGGCATGTTCATAAGGGGTTCGCTTTTGCACAAAATATGTTTAATCTACGATATCGATATTAGGGTTACTTACATAGATGTCAATAGCTAAACGACGCCTCTCCCCAGAAGAAAGTCGCGGCATGGCCTTGGCCGCCGCCTGTGATTTGTTGATCGAAGCCGGGCCGCAAGCGGTAACGCTAAAAGCGGTTGCTTCGCGCATCGGCCGCACGCACGCCAACCTGCTGCATCATTTTGGTTCTGCATCGGGATTGCAAAAATCACTGGCGCAATATCTGACGGATCAGGTTTGCGGCTCGATTGCGCAAGCGGTTATCAAGTCGCGCACGGGTGAAGGAACCGTCCGTGATATTGTTGATTTGACCTTTGATGCTTTTGACAAACAGGGTGCAGGGGCCTTGTCGTCGTGGATGTTGCTGACCGGCAACGAAGATGCGCTCGACCCGATTGTCGATGCGATACATGCGCTGGTTGACGAGATTGGCGAAGGTGGCCACGAAGATCGCGAGATGCACGAAGACACGCTCACGCTTGTGCTGATGGCATTGGGTGATGCGTTGATCGGCGAACGGCTCGCCGATTCTCTGGGCCTGCAACGCAATCGCGCACGTGATTTGGCGGAAAGCCATTTGGAACATGCACTTGACCGATGGAAACAGGAGCATGAGGTTTAGGCAGTCAATATTTTGACGCCCATTTCCTCTAAAACGGACCAAATTGTCAGCATTTTACGGTCCTTTACATATATCATTGCATAGCTCTCGTCAGAGACGCCCAGTTTGCAACAGCGGGGAAATGCTATGGAATATCGTCCCAAGGTTACGGGATCAGAACGCATATTGCATCCGGACGATCCGGCCCTCCATCTTGTCGGGGATAGTGCAGCGATAGAAGAAGTACGCAGCCTGATCCGTTATGCTGCTGCTACCACGATACCGGTGATGATCACCGGGCCATCGGGATGTGGCAAGGAAGTGGTCGCAAAAGCGCTACACCGCTGCTCTTTACGGGCAGATGAGAAATTTGTCGGCGTGAATTGCGGGGCCATCCCTCGCGACCTTCTGGAATCAGAATTGTTCGGGCATGAAAAAGGCAGTTTTACAGGCGCTATCGCCCAGCGCATCGGGCAGTTTGAAGATGCCAGCAAGGGGACGCTATTTCTGGATGAAATTGGCGATATGCCTTTTGATATGCAGGTCAAGTTGCTGCGTGTGCTGGAGGAGAAACAGATTGAACGCATTGGCAGCACCCAGTCCATTGCAATTGATACGCGGATCATTTCTGCCACGCACCAAAATCTCGATCAGGCTATTTCCGAACACCGCTTTCGCGAAGATCTGTTCTACCGCCTTTCTGTTTTTCCCATCGATATCCCCGCGCTGAAGGATCGCCGGGAGGATATCGCGCCGCTGATCCGTCATTTCATCGCGAAAATCGGTGGTGAAGCCATATATTTTTCCGCAGAAGCGATGGATATTCTCGAAAACTATGCCTGGCCCGGAAATGCACGCGAATTGCTGAATATTATCGAGCGCGCGGTGCTTTTATTTCCGGAAATGATGATATCGGCGGATCAGGTATCGTCGCTTTTTCGGCGCCGTGCCTCGAATGCACCCAGCTATCAGGCGGATGCGCTGCCTGCGCGTTTTTCTGGTGCGGGAGAGGTTCGCCCGTTTAAGCATGATTCCGACCATCGCGGGTCTTTGGGTGGCGGTTTTGACCTCAAAAAGCATCTGATGCAGGAGGAGCGCAAATATCTGCTCTCAGCTTTAAGAATGGCAGAAGGCGTCGTCGCGGAAGCCGCGCATCTGGTCAGCCTGCGCCGGACTACTTTTGTTGAGAAAATGCGGCGTCACAAAATAGAACGAAGAATGGCGCTGACCGATCCCCGTTCCGGAATGGTCACCGGATCAATCAGAAGCGAATAGCTGTTTATCATCCACAAAGGCTTTGAACTCCAAAGCATTACCACTCGGATCGAGGAAAAACATCGTCGCCTGTTCACCGTTTTCACCGCGGAAACGAATGGTCGGTGCAATGATAAAATCCGTAGCTGCTGCCTTTAAGCGCTCTGCCAGAGCATCCCATTGGTTCATTGTCAGCACAACGCCGAAATGCGGGATAGGCACATTCTCGCCGTCAACCGGATTGGTCTTGGCGGGCGGCTTGGCAGTCGCATCGAGATGCGTGACGATCTGATGCCCATAAAAGTTGAAATCAATCCAGTGAGCGCTGCTCCTACCTTCTTCGCAGCCCAGCACATCGCCATAGAAATGGCGCGCAGCCGCCAAGTCATTGACGGGAAAAGCCAGATGGAAGGGGCGGCGGTCAATGCTCAAAATTTTGCTCCTTCTTCTTGGGGGCAGCGAGCGCGAAGCAATGATCAATATCCAATGTTGGTTCAAGGCCGGGATTTTGTTCCAGCGCTTTCATTTCCTCCCGCGTTTGCGTCAGGATGATATCGCTTTCGCTGCCGCTTATACCCTCAGCGCGCATCTTTTCACGCGCGCGATTGTCGAGAACAAAGGCCAGTGTTTTCAAATCTTGCGCCATTTTGGATAGTTTTTCGCGATGATAGACCTGTTCATAGGCCAGCTGCATCATCCCGGCGCATTGGTTCAAACTTGGTTTTGGCTTTGGTGGCAGGGCGGCATCCAGCAACGGCAAGCATGTTTGCATTTCAGTGGCGACCACATCTGCCGGCTCCGCCCCTTCTTTAACCTTGTCTTGTTGCCGCGCCGCAGCGGCTAGTATCACGGCTTCGACCTGTTCGCGCGATTGCCGGGTTTCTGCCATCACCCTCTCACCGGTTTGACCCGCATAAGTGCGCCCACGCTCGATCAGCAAGGGGTAGCGTAATGCAGAATCAATGCCGCGTTGTTGTTCCGAGGCGACGATGGCAAAAATCGCGACGCAGTTTAAATCCCTTTGGTGAATGGCGGTTAGCGCTGTCGCAACCGGTTCATTATTGGCCGGAGCAGGTTGTGCCAGCGCCAGCAAGATCAGCATTATTTTTTCCATAATCGTCGTATAGCGGCGCTTCGTCCTTTCCGGCAAATGGCAATTGCCAAATAATGTTTGAACCTGATGATCGAACACGGCAAAAGCCACGGGTGAAATTTCTGAAAACCCTGTTCGATAAATATCCGTACTGGCTGTCGCTTTTGGCGGGGGCTTTGTCGGCAACGGGATTTGCGCCCTTGGGCTTATGGGGGATCAGCTTGATCGCGCTGGCCTTGTGGATCGCGATAGTCGACAGCCTCAAAAGCCGGAAAGCGACGTTTTTTTCGGGCTGGCTTTTTGGACTGGGGCATTTTGTTGTCGGGCTTAACTGGATCGCTAAAGCCTTCACCTTTCAGGCCGCTATGCCCGAATGGTTGGGCTATATTGCTGTTATTTTGCTATCGCTATATCTCGCGGTCTATCCCGCGCTGACGGCGCTCGGCGCATGGTTGCTCGGCAAGGGGCGTCCGATAGTGTTCGTGCTGGCCTTTGCCGGCTTTTGGATCATCACAGAATGGCTGCGCAGTTGGGTGTTTAGCGGGTTTATCTGGAACCCGTTAGGCGTGATCATGGTCGAGGCGCAGCATGCAACCAGTGCGCGGTCGATCGGGACCTATGGTCTTTCCGGCATCGTGATTGGGATTGCCGGTCTCGCAGGTTCGGCCATCGCCGGACTGTTCATGCTGCAATGGCGGATCGTCATTCGCAAGGCTTTCGACTTTATAATTGTGGCTATTGGAGCCGTTTTGCTCAGCGTCATGGGCAGCGGTGATGACCGGCTTGCCTCAAAGGCGCAGCCTGATATCACGATCGTGCAACCCAATATCGGTCAGCAGGACAAATGGCAGGCTGGCTATGAAGAAAAGAATCTTGCCAAACTCGCCGGACTGACGGTGCGTAAAGATGACGGACCCCGTATCCTGTTCTGGCCGGAAGCGGCGATCCCCGACTATCTCGAAGCCGGTTATCCGCAACGTTATTATTATGGCCGCTCTCCCGAAATAGTGCGGGCGCAGCTTGCCAGTCTTATGAAACCGGGAGATGTGTTGGTACTCGGCGCGCTGAAGCTGGAGTTTGATGAGGCTGGTGCCCCCGATGAAAGGCGTGCGATTGGCGCGCGTAACAGCGTTTTCGCAATGGATTCAAATCGCGAACTGCTTGGCCGTTATGACAAGAGCCATCTGGTACCTTATGGTGAGTATCTTCCGATGCGGCCGTTGCTCTCTGCTATCGGCCTGTCGCGGCTGGCACCCGGAGATTTTGACTTCTGGCCGGGGCCGGGCCCGCAATCGCTGGACTTGGCGGCGTTCGGCAAAGCCGGTTTGCAAGTCTGCTACGAGATCATATTTTCAGGCCAGGTTGTGGATCGGGATAATCGACCCGACTTTATCTTTAACCCGTCCAACGATGCGTGGTTTGGCGCATGGGGGCCACCGCAACATCTCGCCCAAGCGCGACTGCGTGCGATAGAGGAAGGGTTGCCGGTAATCCGCTCAACACCGACCGGTATATCTGCTGTTATCACGAGCACAGGCAAGGTTGTGGAAAGCATCCCGATGGGACAAGCTGGCCGGATTGACTCAAAATTACCGCCGCCAGAAAACCCGACATTATTCTCCCGATACGGCAATATCCTGTCGCTAGGCTTCGCGCTGATTTTGCTGATCTGTGCCATTGCCATCCGCCTTCGTGCGCGCTAAAGGGACGATATAAACCTTTCTTTATATCTATGGTGCCGCATTCCCCGGCGGTAAAAACACTAGGAAAAAACATGCGCTCAGAATTTATCTTCACCTCCGAATCCGTTTCAGAAGGTCATCCGGACAAGGTTTCCGATCAGATTTCTGATGCGATTGTTGATTTGTTCCTGTCGAAAGACCCCGAAGCCCGCGTGGCTTGCGAGACGATGACGACCACCGACCGGGTGATATTGGCTGGTGAAGTGCGCGGCAAGGGCATGATCGATACCAATGGCAATTGGGCGCCAGGCGCGCAGGAAGAAATTCAGACTGTTGTGCGGGATACGGTCAAGAAAATTGGCTATGAGCAGGAAGGCTTTCATTGGCAGAATTTGACCTTTGAAAACCATCTTCATCCCCAATCCGCCCATATCGCGCAGGGCGTCGATGAAAGCGGCAACAAGGATGAAGGCGCGGGCGATCAGGGTATCATGTTTGGCTATGCCAGCGACGAAACACCCGATTTGATGCCAGCGACCCTGCAATATTCGCATCAGATATTGAAGCAAATGGCGGCAGACCGTCATAGCGGTAAAGCCCCGTTTCTGGAGCCTGATAGCAAAAGCCAGGTGACGCTGCGCTATGTTAATGAAGTACCGGTAGAAGCGACTGCGTTGGTTGTATCGACACAACATGCGCCGGGCTACTATAAGGACAGCGACAATCCTGCCCTTTACGAAGAATTGCGCGAATATGTGATGGGTGTCTTCCATTCGGTTCTGCCCGATGGTTTTATCACCGACAATACTGTCATTCACGTCAACCCGACAGGGCGCTTTGAAATTGGCGGACCGGATGGCGATGCGGGCCTTACCGGGCGGAAGATCATTGTCGATACTTATGGTGGTGCCAGTCCCCATGGCGGTGGTGCTTTTTCTGGTAAAGATCCCACCAAAGTCGATCGCTCGGCGGCTTATATCACGCGCTATCTGGCGAAAAATATCGTTGCGGCGGGCTTGGCCAAACGCTGTGCCATCCAACTATCTTATGCTATTGGCGTGGCGGAGCCTTTGTCGATCAATGTCGATCTGCATGGCACTGGGACGGTCAGCGAAGAAAAGCTCGAAGAAATATTGCCGAAACTGGTGCGTTTGACGCCTAAAGGTATTCGGACCCACCTTGGTCTTAACAAGCCGATTTACAGTCCGACCGCCGCCTATGGGCATTTTGGTCGTCAAGCTGATGGCGATCTCTTCACATGGGAAAAGACCGATCTGGTCGATGCACTAAAAGCTGCTTTTTAATTCCGGCGCCGGGTGCTAACCGCGCCGGATGACCAGTAGAGACAATCAAGACCCGACCACTATCCGTCAGCTTTATGGCCGGCGGCAAGGTCATACGCTGCGTGACGGGCAAGTGGAGCTGGTCGAGAAATTGCTTCCGCAGATTAGTGTGCCGACAGAAGGACCAGTATCCTCGGCTGTATTATTTGGAGATAACCGGCCGCTGCATTTCGAGATCGGCTTTGGCGCAGGAGAACATATGGCTGCCCGGGCGGATATGCTGCCGGACCACGGGTTTATTGGTTGCGAACCCTATCTCAACGGAATGGTAGGCGCGTTGCAGCATATTAAAGCGGGCCTGTTGTCCAATATCCGTCTCTATATGGGCAATGCATTGGATGTTTTGGAGCGTATTCCGGACGAAAGCTTAAGCTTTGTCTATTTGCTCCATCCCGACCCTTGGCCCAAAGCGCGCCATGCAAAACGGCGGTTTATGAACCATGGTCCGGTTGATTTGATCGCGGCTAAGCTCAAGCCGGGCGGGGAATTTCGTTTTGGCACGGATCATCCGGTCTATCTGGAATGGGCGATGATGATCATGAACCAGCGCAGCGAGTTTAACTGGCTGACCGAAAGTCCAAAAAGCTGGATGATCCGTCCCGGTGGATGGCCAGAAACCCGATATGAAGCCAAGGCCCGGCGGCAGGGCCATGAAGTCTGGTATTTTCGCTACCAACGGAAATAAGATAATGGCGCGCTTTCGCGTTAATCTAGTTTTACTGTTATTTATATTTGAGTTGTCTTGTAAACGGCTGATTAACCGTGAATTTTTTCACTGCTATGAGTATTTTATTAACCCTCCGAATCTATGAATTGCTTAACCAAAAAACTGGTCGCGCAGCTATTGGATTTTTAGGAGGCCGTAACAGAAAATGGGCGACGTTTCATCGCACACGGACCAGGCAGAGGCGGGTCTGACAGAAGGGGCAGCTATCGTTGGCAGCGCTACGCCGGCCGACCTTAACATACAGTCGCGTAACCGCCATTTTTCTAGTGCTGCTATGGAGCGACGCTGGTGGGTGGGCGGTGACCCCTATGCCACTGCGTTCTTCAATGCGCTGTCGATTACGTTTCCCAAGGGCGAAACGTTTTTTATGAAGGTTCTGAAGCAATATCGCGATGATGTGCCGGAGAAACTGGCGCGTGAAATTCGCGGTTTTGTGCAACAAGAGGCGGTGCACAGCAGGGAACATCTGTTTTTCAACAAACAGATTGAGCAATCCGATTTTGATATTTCCCGGTTGGAGCAAGCCCTTACCGACGTTATCGACAATATTGGGACCATGCCGCTGATCAGACAGCTGGTCGCCACCACATGTCTGGAACATCTCACCGCGATCATGGCTGCCGAATTTATCGCTAATCCGAAGCATTTTCAGGATGCGGACGAAGAACAGCGCAAAATGTGGCTGTGGCATGCGTCTGAAGAGGTGGAGCATAAAGGCGTCGCTTATGATACCTGGCTGCACGCCACCAAAGATTGGAGCCCGATGAAGCGATGGGTAACTCAATCTGTGTTTATGATCCGTATTTCACTCGGCTTTGCGAAAAACCGTACCAAAGGTATTTTTGACCTGCTGCGCCAAGATGGTATTTCCGGTCCACGCGCATGGTTCGGCTTTGCGCATTATGCATTGGTTAGCCCGGCACCATTCCGCCGGACTTTGATACCATGGTTCCAGTTTTTTCTGCCCGGTTTTCACCCGTGGAACAAAGATGATCGCCATCTTATTCAATTGGCCGAAAGTGAATATGAAGCAGCAATCATGGACAAGGCCGGGGAACCAGAGACAATCGTTCCCATGGGCGATCGTCGCAAACCGGGTCGCCTGCCAAAAGTCGCTTAGGCCGCTAGCGGTCGCGTGACATCGCTTTCCATATCGCCTTCCAGTGACAGCTGAAATTCAACAGCGGCAACTGAGCGATTGCGTCCTTTGCTGAACCGGGGTTGGGTCCGGCCAGACGGACGAAAGCCCAATTTGGTAAGTACATTTCCAGAAGCCGGATTGTCGACAAAGTGGCTTGCTACTAATTCCCGGTGGCCCAAGGCCTTGGCCGTTTCCAGCGCAGCGCGGCCTGCCTCTGTGGCATAGCCCAAACCCCAATGATCCCGGCCGATCCAATAGCCCAATTCGACACTGCCATCCGACATAAGGTCAATGCCGCAAGTACCAACCAGGCAAGGGGCACCAGCCGTGCGCCGAAAGATCAGCCACCGCGGGCTTTTGGGATTGTGAGGCAGCGAAAGAAATTCTTCCGCATCTGTCCGGCTATAAGGCCATGGGGCGCTGGCGAGGTTGCGGACAATGGCTTCATCGTTGATCGCACGATGCAGAGCCTCTGCGTCTTCGGGCCAACCCGGTCTCAACAATAATCTTGGTGTTCTAGCAAACATCGGGACTCTCCGTTTTTTTAACCGCCCCTGCGATGTGACCGATCCCTAGAAGGGGCGGATGACAATGCAGTGACATTTTCGTCAGGGAGAGAGATATTTACGAGATACAAAAAAAGGGAGAGGGGGTGACCCTCTCCCTGAAATTTAGTGATTCTTTTGAATCATTCCAAATTATCGGCTTGGTCATCCCTCAAAGGATAACCCGTCATCGATTATCCGGTTATTCTGCGGCTTCTGCCATCATATCGACAGACACATATTTGCGGCCCAGCTTGCCTTTGTGGAATTCCACTTTGCCATCAATAAGCGCAAATAGGGTGTGGTCTTTACCAATACCTACATTGCGGCCCGGATGGGTCTGTGTTCCGCGCTGGCGAATAATAATATTGCCGGCGACAACAGCCTCGCTGCCAAATTTCTTTACACCAAGACGGCGGCCTGCTGAATCGCGGCCATTGCGGGATGAACCGCCTGCTTTCTTATGTGCCATGGTTTAGCCCTCTTTCTTAGCAGCCGGCTTTTTAGCGGCTGGTTTTTTTGCTGGAGCTTTTTTCGCTGCAGCTGGTTTTGCTTCTGTTTTAGCAGCGGCCTTCTTTGGCGCTGGCTTTTCAGCAGCGGCTTTCTTTGCCGGTGCAGCTTTTTTCGCTGGCGCTGCTTTTTTTGCAGCAGCTGGCTTGTCTTCAGCCGGCTTAGCAGCTTCTTTTTTAGGAGCCGCCTTCTTGGCCGCTTTTTCAGAGCCAATTGCGCTGATTTTCAGCACGGTATGCTGCTGGCGATGGCCATTTTTCCGGCGATAGTTATGCCGACGGCGTTTCTTGAAGATAATGACCTTCTCGCCTTTTTCCTGCGCAACAATTTCAGCCGCCACGGTCAAGCCTTTGAGGTCTTTCATTTCACCACCGTCACCGGCCAGCAAAACATCATCAAGGGTTACCGAATCACCAGCTTCACCAGCTAGTTTTTCGACTGCGATTATATCTCCTGCGGCAACACGATACTGCTTACCGCCGGTGCGCACTATTGCGAACATGGCATTTTTCCGTTTCAATCTTGTGGTTCCAGCGCGCAAGCAAGGAAACGCGAGTCTCTCGGCTCACGCTGGAAAGACTGCGCAGCTACTAGATGGGCATGGCTGTGTCAACCAGTCTTGGCCGATTTTTTGGCCAAGATGCTGTGTCCGTGTTGAGCTGCCATGACAGCCTACCATGCGCAATGCAAAGACCATTGCCGCAGCAATCGCTGCAGCCTAAAGATGTGTCTATGAAATTATCTCTTCTTTTGGTCCCTATCCTTGGCCTGTCGTTATCCGCTTGTGCTATGCAATCGGGCGATTTTCCGTCCCTTTCGAAGCGACCTTATGAAGATGTCCCGGCGATAGACGATACGGCTGCCCCACCACCGCCGCAAATAGCGGTTCTGCCCGCTGCGCTAAAAAAAGCCGTGGAGGTCGCCGTTCAGCAGAGCAACGTCGCGCATCAAGCGTTCTTGGCTGACCTGCCCAAAGTGAAGCAAAGCGTCTCGGCAGCGCGCGGTGCCGCACCATCAAGCGAATCATGGGTGGTGGCGCAAGTTGCGCTTTCATCACTGGAAATGGACCGCAGTCCGTCCGTTTCGGCATTGGCGGATATCGATTCGCTATATATGCAACGTCTCGATCAAGAGTTTTCCGGAGAAGATAAGGGCGCAGCGGCGTTGATCGCCCTATCCCGCCAGAAGATTGAAGCACAGGTTTCCGCGCAACAGAGCGAGATTGATCAGCTAAAAGCGGGTATTCGCTAATGTAGAGGCGCTTATCGAGCGGCGTCAACCGCGGCTTTATGGGCTTTTGCATTCTCGACATAATGGGCCACACCCATTCGCATGCCGGCAATCGCTGGCTCGGTCAGGTCGCGCATATATTTTGCCGGTGATCCCGCCCATAGCTGCCCGGTCGGGATTCGTTTGTTGGGCGTCAATGTTGCGCCTGCGGCCAGCATGGCGTCACCTTCAATGACACATCCGTCCATGACCGTTGTGCTCAGGCCCACAAAGGCCCGGTCCTCGAGTGTCGCGCCGTGCAGCATGACCATATGACCGACTAACACATCGTCTCCGATAATCGTGGGGTGACCATTGGGTGTTACTGGTGTGGCGCTGTCGCAGTGAATGGTCGTGCCATCCTGAATATTGCTGCGCGCGCCAATTTTGATGAAATTTACGTCGGCACGGATCACGCAATTATACCAGATACTCGCCTCTGGGCCGATTTCTACATCACCGATAATTTTGCAACCCGGTGCAATAAAGGCTGATTCGTGAATCTTCGGTTTTTTGCCATTAAACGGCAGGATAAGCGCATCAGTCATATTTCGGGTTTCCAGTCTTGGGATTCGATTCGATAGACGACAGTTGGGTTTAAGTCTTCGCCATAATTGGGGTCATGAAAGTCCAGTTCCGGCCGATGGCTCATGCCGAGCCTTTTCATCAGACCCAAAGACGATTCATTGCCGGGCACTGTTAGGGCCACGACAAAAGGGGCTTCATGTCGGGTAAAGGCGGCATCCATCGCCGCGGTTGCCGCTTCCCGGGCATAGCCTTGTCCCCAAACGTCCTCGCGCAGCCGCCAGCCGATTTCGAATGCACCGGTGAGTTTGGGTTGCGGCGCATTGACGCGTTTGAGGCCACAAAATCCCAATAGTGCATTATCTGATTTTCGTTCAACGATCCAAAACGTATGACCAAAATCTCGATCATAACCTTTGATTCTCTCAACCGCTTCGAGAAACTTTTCGCGGGTCTGTACGCCGCCAAGCCACCGCGTGACTTTGGGCGTGTTGAGATAAGTCATGAACGGTTCAATATCTTCGTCCCGCCAATTGCGCAGTCGCAGCCGCTCGGTTTCCAATATAGTATCAGCCATGAAGAAGCCGGGCCGCATCTGCAGCAAAATAGGTCAATATTCCTGAACAGCCCGCGCGCTTAAATGCCATCAGCTTTTCCATCATCAGCGCATCGCGGTCACCAACGCCGGCAGCGGCCCCTGCTGCTACCAGCGCATATTCACCAGACACCTGATAGGCGAAGACCGGCACGTTAAACTCGCTTTTGGCGCGATAGATAATGTCGAGATAGGCAAGACCCGGCTTGACCATCACACTGTCCGCTCCCTCGGCAATATCAAGTGCGATTTCCCGCATTGCTTCATCGCTATTGGCCGCATCCATCTGATAGCTTTTCTTGTCGCCTTTCAGCGTTCCGCTGGAACCCACCGCATCGCGGAACGGGCCGTAAAAGGCGCTGGCATATTTGGCAGAATAGGCCATGATCTGGACATTGTGATGATGGGCCAGTTCGAGTGTATCGCGAATAACGCCGACCCGCCCGTCCATCATATCGGACGGGGCGATGATGTCCGCCCCGGCATTGGCTTGGTTCAAAGCCTGTTTGGTCAGCATATCCAGCGTCCGATCATTTTCCACATAACCATCGGCGTTGATGAGGCCGTCTTGCCCGTGCGTCGTATAAGGATCGAGGGCGACATCGGTGAGCACGCCGATATCATCGCCCAAAGCGTCTTTAACGGCTTTGGTAGCGCGGCACATTAAATTGTCGATGTTCAGCGCCTCTGCGCCATCGTCGCTGCGTTTGTCGGTTGGTGTATTGGGGAACAGGGCGATGCAGGGAATGCCCAGATCACGGGCCTCTTTGGCGCGTTCCACGATAAGGTCCACGGACCAGCGGGACACACCGGGGAGCGAAGCAATGGGTTGTTCGACCTTGTGGCCGTCCGAAATGAACAACGGCCAGATCAGATCCGCCGGCGTCAGAATATTTTCGCGAACCATCGCTCTGCTCCAGGCAGAAACACGGGAACGGCGCAGACGGGTTCGAGGGAAAGCAGGGTTTGGGGTCATATGACGTCAATATACGTCAGAGGGACAAGAGGGCAATTGAAATAGCATTTTGAACAGCTTGCAGCAGCCGATTGTATATTTTACGCATATTGGATGAATGACTGAGTGTGGGTGTTGATGAACCTGATTGTCAGATTGCGCGCTCTAACTACAATCCAAAGGAATTGCCTATGTCCCGTAAATCCCTGATCATATGGGCAGTTGCCTTGCCCGCCATGTTGGCCCTTTCCGCCTGCGGTAGTGCGGATGATGAAAACAGCCTGACTGGCGCTTTTAACAAGAGCTTTGATGAGGGTTGGAATACGGAATTTGTTGCTGGATGCATATCAGAATCGAAAAAGGCTGGCGCAACCGAAGGGGATGCCACGCCGATATGCAATTGTTTGGCGGAAGAATTGGACAAGAGTCTGGATGGCATTACCGAGAAAATGAACCCGCCTCAGGAAAAATTGGAAGCGGCTACCAAAATCTGCATCGGTGACATTTAAACGCTGAAAGGTTCAGCTAACCGATGCTTTGCTCAACCGGTTAATTTCCCGCTGCTTCTTTTTGTTGCTTGATGCGCTTTTGAGAGTGCCAAGGGCCGCGCCTGGGGTCACTGTCTGTAGGCGCTGTAACTCGCTTTTGAAACGTTTTAATTCCCGTCCACCCAGCTCGGCCCGCTGGACGAATTTGACAGAATTGGGGTTGATGGTCCGACCGTTGCGATAGAGTTCATAGTGAAGATGCGGGCCAGTCGAGAGGCCGGTGGAGCCGATATAGCCGATAATCTGACCCTTGCGGACGTTGCGGCCATTGCTGACGGCAATGCGGCTCATGTGGGCATAGCCCGAGGCCAGGCCACCACTATGCTTGATTTTCACGAATTTTCCATAGCCGCCTTTTCGGCCGGCAAAGCTAACTTTACCATCGGTCACTGCGTAAATCGGCGCGCCATAGCCACCACCAAAGTCGAGGCCGCTATGCATCCGTTTGTACCGTAAAATCGGATGACGGCGCATGCCATAGTTGGATGTTCTTCGGCCACGGGTCGGACGAACGAGCTCGCCGCGGGATTGGCCGACACCGGAGGCTTCAAACCAATTGCTTCGCCCACCGCTGGTCCATTTCAACATCTGGGCCTTTGCTTTACCGTCACGTTCTATGCCCGCATAGAGCAAGTTGCCCACTTCCACTTCACCAGTTTCAGCCCGCCGATAATCCAAAATAATATCAAATTCATCGGTCGAACGAATATCCCGCGAAACAGACATTTTTTTCCCGATGACTTGCAGATATTTTTGAACAGCCTCGGCCGGTGCGCCGGCCGCGCGGGCCGAGCGATAGAGGCTGGATCCCACTACGCCTCTGATCCGAAGGGGCGTATTGTCGACCATGATAGGTTTGCGGTTGAGTTTTAGCGTATCGCCGTTGCGAAGAATTTCCAGATTCAAATCAAAGCGGGCGCGGAATGCCAATTGGTCAAGCGGGCGGGGTTGGTTTTTGCCGGGACGCCGACCCAAAGTTACATCAATTTTTGTGCCAGGTTTGATATCGCCCAAGGTGACCGCGCTGGAAACGAGGTCAGTCACTTCCCGGGCCTCTTTTTGGGCCACGCCAGCGCGTTGCAAGACTCGGCGCAAGCTGTCGCCGCGGCCCAGGGTCGCGACCAGTTCAATGGACGGGCGCTCCGGGCTTTGTGCCAGCGGACGCACCGCATCGGTGGCCGCCATACGAATGCCTGTATCTGAACCATAGGCCAGCGGCGCAATTGTTTGCGAGCGCGCCTGATCAGCTCGAGAACCCGTCAATGCCGCATTTTGGTGACCCTTGATCGGGCCAAAATCGGGTAAGCAGGAAATCGCAACGCCGCAGAGCAACGTCAACGTTATCAAACCGCGAAACCAGGTGAAGCTGCCAATATCCCGACCAAGATCTGGCACCCAATCAACATGCGTCAATTCTTCGCGCCAATTGTCGACCGCACCGGTTAAGGTTTCTGGGACAGCAAAGGACGACGCACGTGGGTCTACTGCGATAGCTGCAGCCCCATTTCCTTGATCGGCAAGCATGTCGATACTCTTGAACAAATGCACCCCTTGGCGATGCCATCTTTCTCTACGCGAAAGACAGAAATTCATCGCAATATTGTTTCTTTCTCTGTGAAGGAACAGAGTTAATGTCAAATTAAGACCGGGGTCAGATGGCTTGCTATGCGGTAAAACGTGTAAAATCACCGATATCCAACCGAAAAGCCAAGATTCTTAGCGATTCGGGGCCGAATATACTTGCCAGCTTGGCGCGGATGCGGTGAGATAGCGTAAATGTCCGACTTCTCCCCGTCTCCCGTTATTGCCGTCCTCGGTCCGACCAATACGGGCAAAACCCATTTGGCGGTTGAGCGGATGTGCGCCCACTCGAGTGGAATGATCGGATTTCCCCTGAGATTGCTGGCGCGAGAGGTCTATGACCGCGTTGTTGCCCTCAAAGGGGCCAATCGAGTGGCATTGGTCACTGGTGAGGAAAAGATCATTCCGCCGGACGCGCGTTGGTTTTTATGCACGGCCGAAGCAATGCCGATTGATCGGGATTTTAGCTTTGTCGCTATTGATGAGGCACAGCTGGGCATAAATCCTGAACGCGGTCATATTTTTACCGACCGTATGCTGAATATCAGGGGTCGAGATGAAACAATGATCTTGGGCTCTGACAGCTTGCGGCCTCTGATCGCGCAATTGATCCCCGATGCTGAAATTATTTCGCGGCCGCGTTTTTCGACGCTGAGCTATGCTGGGCCGAGGAAGTTATCGCGGTTGCCGCGCCGATCGGCAATCGTCGCATTTTCGCTGGAAGATGTTTATGCCATCGCCGAAATGTTGCGCCGGCAACATGGCGGAGCGGCGATTGTGATGGGATCACTGTCTCCGCAAACGCGCAATGCACAAGTCAAAATGTATCAGGATGGCGAGGTCGATTATCTGATTGCCACTGATGCCATTGGCATGGGTTTGAATCTTGACGTGTCCCATGTGGCTTTTGCTGCTCTCAAGAAATTTGATGGCCGCCGCCGTCGTCGCCTGACCTTAGCAGAAATCGGTCAAATTGCTGGTCGGGCTGGTCGCCACCAGAAAGATGGGAGTTTTGGAGTGCTTTCCGGCTTGGCGTCGTCCGACGAGCTGCAGCCTGAAGAAATCGAGCGGTTAGAAGACCATGATTTTCCTCGACTAGAATGGTTGTACTGGCGCAATGCTGAGCCGGATTTGACCAGCGTTACCAGCCTTATCCAATCTCTTGAAGACAAGCCCAGGGACCCGCTTTTACAAGCCGCGCCAGAAGCGGTTGACTTGGCAGTGCTCAAAAGACTCGCACAGGATCCGCTGGTAAGCCAATTGGCAATGGGTCGCGAGCAAGTGCGCTTGCTTTGGGAAGCGGCCTGCATTCCCGACTTTCGCAAAATAGGCGCGGACCATCAGGCACGTTTCGTCGCTTCTCTTTGGCCTTATCTGGCTCAGGGCAATGGTCGCATCCCTCATGCCCGGATGGCACAGGAAATTTCTCGATTGGAAAATGTCCAAGGTGATATTTCTACCCTTGCTGCCCGCATATCTGCGGCTCGCAGTTGGAGCTATATTGCGCAAAAATCGCGCTGGGTTGAACAGGCAGACGTAATGGTGGAGCGCACCCGTGCATTGGAGCGGCGGTTAAGCGATGCCATGCATATTCAGTTGACTCAAAGATTTGTCGATAAACGTACCCGTGTGCTGATGCGCGGCGTGATGAAAGATGCTCTGCCGCAAGATGTCGCAATAGAAGCCGATGGCGCTCTATTGGTCGATGGGCTGGAAATTGGAACGCTGAAGGGGTTCCAATTTGTCGTGCCTTCGGATAGCCGGAGAGAAGACCGCAAGATGCTGCTTGCTGCAGCGGAAAGATATTTGGGACCGATTATGACTGACAAAGCCGATGCTCTGGCAAAAGCCCCTGATAGTGAATTGACGCTGGTTGCTGATGACGCCGGTCAACCGGTGGTCTATTGGCAAGAGGCGAAACTCGCAGTGCTGACCAAAGGTAAAAACCTGTTGCACCCTGAAATCAAATTCGATCGCGCACTGAAGGATATTTCACCCGAAAATAGCAAGAAGGCCGAAGAACGAATCAAGCAATGGGTGGAGACGATGAAGGCGAAGCACCTTGAGGGGCTCGTGAAAATTGATGCGTTAGCCAATGATGCCAACACGCCAGCTTCCGTGCGCGCTCTATTCGCCCAAATTGTCGAAGCCGGCGGGATCATTGTGCGCCGCCAGATTGATCAAGCCGTTCGCGCTCTCGACAATGATATGCGCGGTGTCGCGCGGCGCGGTGGTCTGGTTTTCGGTGCGCTTGATATCTTTCATCATGCGCTGATGAAGCCAGGTGCGGTGCTGTGGCGTAACGCACTATTTGCGGCGCTTGACGAGCAACCCATGATTGCGCTTCCCGGTGACAATGCAGTGCATCTGAAGGACTGGAAATTTGCCACTCCAGATCATGCGAGCCGCCTCGGCTTCCGTAAGATTGGCGATGAATATATCCGTGTCGATATGGCCGAACGTCTGGTCAAGCAAGCTCATGAAGCGCGGCAGGCGGGACCAATTTTCGCGATTGACCCTGCTCTTGCTACCTCTTTGGGTTTGTCCACCGAAGTGCATCAAGCGCTGCTTGATATGGCTGGGTTCGCAAAAACGGATGATCAGCCTGCGGCCAAGGAACCAGAGAAAACCGCAGTCGCCGGTGCGAGTGAAACGGATATATCTGTTTCGCAGACCTCCGCGGAAGCTGTTGTGGTAGAAGCCGTTGAGCCAAAAGCGCCCAGTGAGGTTGCCCAACCCGAAACGCCCTTAACCTATTGGCGCTGGAAGGGCATGGGGAAGGCGCGTTCAGGAAAATCTCATAAGAATCATAACAGTAAGCCAAGCGGCAAGCGGCCGAAAAAAAGCGGCTCCGCGCCCCGCAAAACAGAGCCGGTCTTGGCCACTGCTGGCGGTGCTTTCGCTGAATTGGCGGCCCTGAAGGAGGCAATGAAAAAATAGGATGCCATTTTGAAGACCAAAAATTCGGCTGAAACGGAACCTGATCTATCGGTGATCAGGATCGATAAGCTGCTCTGGTATCTTCGCTTTGCCGGCAATCGGACGATGGCTAAAAAACTGGCTAACAAAGGCCATGTTCGCCTTAATGGCCGCCGAGTGGATCGCGCGCATATGATGGTTCGACAGGGTGATATCTTAACGATTCCGCAAGGACGAGAAGTGCATGTCATTCGCATATCGGCGCTACCTTTACGGCGAGGGAGCGCATCGGATGTGCAAACATGTTTTGAAAGATTGCGGACTGGTCAATGAATTAGGAGCCAAAACCAACTGTTGACGTTCCCAATTTTGCGCAATAGCAGTGATGGAACGACCGCAAATATAACGGCCCGTAAGATGGAGTAGACGACCCAATGACCTATGTTGTTACCGACGATTGTATCAAATGCAAATATATGGATTGCGTTGAAGTATGCCCCGTCGACTGCTTCTATGAAGGCGAAAATATGCTCGTCATCAATCCGAGCGAGTGCATTGACTGCGGTGTATGCGAACCGGAATGTCCTGCAGAAGCAATTTTGCCAGACACCGAAGACGGCTTGGAAAAATGGCTCGAAGTGAACACAAAATATTCTGAAAGCTGGCCCAATATTACGGTTAGTCGCGACCCACCTGCTGATGCTGATGAGTTTAAGGGCGTTGAAGGTAAGTTCGAAGCGCATTTCTCCGAGAAACCCGGCCAAGGCGATTAAGAGGAGTCTTAATTAGACCTCAAGCGCCGGGCGCGGGCATCCGCCCGCTTGGCTCTCCTCGCATAAGTTCGCGCGCGCGGTCGCGCTTGCCGACGCTTCGCGTCGGTTCAGAGCGACCTCTAGAGATATCACCAAACCGAGCGCAGCGAGGCAAGGGCGCCAAAATTGGATGGCGTCCGCCGCGCCTTATGGCGCGTAGCCAAGGCGACGGATGTCGCCGCCCGGCGCCTGAGGTTAAATAAAAATCCCCGCGCCCGGCGTTTGAGGTTCTAATAAGTTGTGCACTGCAACGATAAATTGCTTTTTTGTGACGAATCTGTTAACACTGTTGTCGGTTAGCGGCTGGGCACGGGGGGTGTTCGGTCGTTATATGTATGAACAAAAGGGTTTTTTCGTCGGGGTTTTGAGAAATTTGACCGGAATCATCCTTCTTTTCCATCGAGAAAGAAAGGCTTTTTATGGCTGCGAATACGCTGTCCTTTGATGTGGGCGATTATGTGGTTTATCCGAAACACGGTGTGGGTCGTGTGATTGAACTGCAAAATGAAGAAATTGCAGGTATGCAACTGGAACTTTATGTTTTGCGCTTCGAAAAAGAACGCATGACATTGCGGGTACCAATGAACAAGGCAGAAGGCGTGGGCATGCGCAAACTGTCTTCTGACAAGACGCTGAAAGAGGCGCTTGAAACACTGAAAGACAAACCCAAGGTGAAGCGCTCCATGTGGTCGCGTCGCGCTCAGGAATATGAAGCGAAGATCAATTCAGGTGACCTCGTCTCTATTGCCGAGGTGACCCGCGATCTGTTCCGTGCTGATGATCAGCCAGAGCAAAGCTATTCCGAACGCCAAATTTTTGAAGCGGCCTCTAGTCGCTTGGCCCGCGAACTCGCTGCGATGGAGGAAACTGACGAGCCAACAGCTCTGACGAAAATCCTCGAAATTCTGAATATTGCGGCACCGCAATATTATGAGGTTAAAGAAGACTGATCCGAAAGATCTGTTTTCGATATTAGATACCGAAGGGTCGCGTCCGCAATGGGGCGGCCCTTTTTTGTTGCATTAGCTCGTTTAGCGTTTGACGTCCTTGCCATTGATCACGGGTCAATCAGCAATATCCATGGATCAATCACATTCGTGCCCGATGGACCTGTGACCATGAACGCGTCTGCAGAGATAGTCATGTGCTGGGCGCGCTAATAATGGCCACCTCCATATTTGTGAAGCGCAGATGCCTATGACGGGATGATTTACCTCAGTTTTCCGCGCCTTTATTCGTTAGAATCGCAGATATTACTCATTTGGTCCTATAGAAATGCTGATTCGTTAGGCTTTGTTGGTCAAAGATTAACCACGAAGATAAAGGATTTTACAAATGAAATTACCTTGCAAAAGCAAGGTTTTGTGAGGGATGTGTCCATATTTGACGCATTTTATCCGGACGTAAAAAGTTAATTCTTGCAACAGTGTCAATAGTCGTTAATTAAATGTTCACCATGTCGCTTCAGTCGTTTTGGCTTTTGTTGCATGACGTTTGCTTGTGGGCGCAAAGGCAAACTTTAAGAAATCGGTTCGGATCTATCTGGACCATGTCACGTAAACCAAACATTATTAGGGGATTCTAATATGAAAAAGATTGTACTGGCCGCTTTGGCCACCACCGTTGCTATGGCATCTACACCTGCACTTGCTGCAGCGGACGATTCCAAAGATTTCCGTATTCGTGCCAATGTAGCGCAAGAATGCAGTGTTGAAGATCCGGACAATGTAAACTTTGGCCGTCTCTCAATTGATCGTGCTCCTGGTTCTGGCGCGCTTTTGGTGGTTTCTGGTCGCCAGACTATTCGCCAGAACGTATGGGTAAGTTGCAACTATGGCGCTTCCATGAGCCTGACGAGTGATTCCATGACCACATCTGAAGTTAACGACGGTCCGGACGCGCTTGATTTCACTGATGTGATTCCATTGCGGATGGGCATCACTGCTTCCGATGGAACCGCGTTCAACCGTATGTTCTTCGACACATTGACAAAATCCGGTGACTCTAAAGTCAATGCCGATGCGTTCCACGACGACGCTGAGCTTTCAGTTGTTCTGAACCCGCTCGACCTTGATGGCAAACGTCCGCTTGCTGGTCGTTACCAAGCTGTTGCGACACTGTCTGTAGGCGCAATCTAGGCCCTTCTGCCTTTCAAGAATGAAAAGAATGGGAGGGGCGCGCCTCTCCCATTTTTCATTGACTAACCGTCTCCTGTGACCCGGTTCGATTTCGGTTAACAAAGATTCTGTGTGTACTGGAAGTAGCGTTATGATCCGATTTATTTGCAAGGCTGTGGCACTGTGTGCGCTGTTGATGAGCCCGATCGTTGCCCAGGCGGCTCGTGTTTCGCCCATGATTGTGGAGCTTGAGCCAGGCGGACGTAGCTCCGTGGCGAGGATTGAGCTGACGAACGATAGCGAACGCAACATCCCATTTGAAGTCAAGATGATGCTGGGTGAAATCAGCGAAGATGGCGAGCTATCCTTTACGCCCGCAGATGAAAATTTTCTTGTTTTTCCCGCTCAATCCATTGTCGAAGCAAGTTCGCAACAAGTTTTCCGAATTCAATACGTTGGAGAACCGGAGCTAGCACAGTCAGAAGTCTATTATATGTCTATCCAACAAGTGCCAGTGGCTATTGAGGGGCAAGACACGCAGGTGCAGGTTGTCATAAACTATAATGTGTTAGTGAATGTTGTCCCTGACGGAACCAAGCCCGAGGCGTTGGTAGAATCAATCGAGGCAACTGTTCAGGGCGAAGTTCCTGGTATACGGTTACGCCTTAGCAATACGGGCACGCGGTATTTTCTCGCTGGCCTTGCCGACTGGAACATAACCGCCACGGCGGAAGATGGTTCGGAATTTAGGCTGAATTATGTTAAGGACGAGATGACCAAAAGCATTGGTGTCGGCGTTGTTGGTCCGGGACGCGCTCGTAACTTCTTTATTCCGACTGAAATGCCATTGGTTCAGGACTCAATAAAAGTTGAAGTGAGCCCATAAGATGGGCAAGCGGGGGCATTCATTTCTTAACCAGGCAAGCATTTGGGTAATTGCTAGCTGTGGGGTTCTGGCCATGACACAACCTGCAATTGCGCAGGTGTCCGGCGCCGCACCTCAAGACCGGCCTACAGCTGACGCACCAAAGCGGATGGCTTTTTCTGTGCCTCTGGTTTTTAATCAGCGTGTTTTGGGTGACGTGATGATTGAGGTTGAAGCCGGAGCCCCGGCGTTGGTTGAGACCCAGTCGCTTCGTAAACAGCTGACCAAACTATTGAATGAACCGGGGCTGGATGCACTTAATCAAGTCATAGCGGATCGTCGTTATATTCCTACAACTGAACTCGCCAATGCTGGTTTAGCTGTTCGTTTCGACGATAATCGTCTCGAAGTTGTTGTTGATACAATCTCTGGAGATTACCGTCCCATTTCTTCCCTTGGCAGGGAGGAATATCAAAGTTCTCAGGACACTCTTCCCACTATCGAACCGGCGGAAGTCGGAGCCTATTTGAACTTCAACACGAATTTTGACTATTCGAGCCAAGAGGGTGTTCGCAATCCGGAAGTTTTCGTGTTCGGTGCGGCGCGTTTTAAGGATGTCGTTGTAGAGTTGGATGGCGCATTTACGGATCAGTTCGGTTCAAACTATCGCTTTTATCGGCGTAGTTTCCGCGCAGTATATGATCAACCAGACAAATATCGAAGATTCAGCGCAGGCGACTTACGTATTAGCACTGTACCCTTGCTTCAAACCCCGTTTGTGGGCGGCGTTGCAGTGGAGAAGCGTCGGCAGATATTTAACCCATTTCAACCGGTATCACGACTGGGCGGCCAAGAGATTTTTCTCGATAGCCGATCTACCGTCAATGTCCTGATTAACGGGGCGCAATATCAGTCATTCCAGCTAGATGCGGGTCGCTATGATCTTGCGAATTTGCCGCTGCAGGTTGGTTCGAACAATGTGCAATTGCAAGTCAGAGACTCTGCTGGCCGTGAGCAAACTGTTGATCTCAATTATTTTTTCGAGCCGCTTGATCTGCCGGTCGGCGAAGAAGAATATGCTTTTAGTGCGGGATTTATCGCACGGGAATTGAACTTCGAGCCGGATTATTCGAAGGATCCCGTTGCTACAGCTTATTATCGTAAAGCTCTTACGGAAAATTTGGTCTTGGGCGGGGCAACTGAGCTTTCCGAAGACCTTCAGACCTTTGCCGCCGAAGCCACTATTATACCACAAGTGATTCCTGGCGTATTCGATTTGCAAGTTGCAGCCAGTGTTGGGGGTGGAACCGGTTTTGCAGCACGTGCCAGTTATCGACTTCGCTCTGGAAACAGCTTTTCGGACAGACGGCAACTAAGCTTCACTATTGATTATGAAAGTAGCAATTATCGGACCATTAGCGACATTATTCCTACGAATTTCAACCTGCTCAATTTGACAGGAAGCTATACCCATAGCTTTACTGACCGTACATATGTCAGCACTGGCGCGACATATACGCGTCGTGGTGGGAACCAAAGTAATCGTTCTCAATATTTCATTGATGTTATTCATCGGGTCAATGACCGACTTCGTCTGACAGGTGGTATTGAATATGGTGATGACAATTTCACATCAGATAAATTTGGCGTCCGGATCGGTTTAACTTATGCATTTGGAGGGCAACACCGGGCCAATGCAGACTATCGCAGCAGAAATAGAACAGCGCGAGCCGCCCTTTCCCGTGGTTCCGATAATACGGTTGGCGCCGTAGGTTACGATCTTGGTTTTAACGATAGCGCTGGTTCGACAAGTGTTGACGCAAATGTGGACTATGTCGCCAATCGTTTCGATGCGCGTGCGTCATTCTTCTCCGATGGCGGCAATATTGGCAGTATCACCGACGATCAACGGGTTAGACTGCAAATCGGGTCATCCATTGCCTTTGCTGATGGTGCTGTGGGTATAGGCAGGCCTATTTCGGATTCTTTTGCTGTGGTAACACCTCACCCTTCTCTCAAAAAACGCGAAATAATAACCGGGCGTAGTTTGAGCGATAATGAATATTACGCCCGTAGCGGTCTGTTGGGAGGAGCCGTTCAATCTGATCTCAGCTCCTATACGGCGCAGGACGTTCAGTATGATGTTGACAGCCTAGAACCTGGTTATGATGTCGGTGATGGCCTTGCTCGTGTCGATCCGCCGTTTCGTAGTGGCTATAAGATCGTTGTCGGTAATGACCGTTTCGTAAGCACGTTGGGCACGCTATTGATCGGTGGCGAACCTGCTGCGTTGGTGTCGGGTGCGATTAACTCGACGGAAGATAAAGGTTTTGAAACCCTTCCTTTCTTTACTAATTCTGCCGGTCGTTTTGGCGTCATTGGTCTGGCCCCTGGGAAAACATATTTCGTGTCCATCCCATCTATAGATCGGAACTTTACGATTGAGGTTCCTTCTGACAATACTGGTTTATACCGTTTAGGCGCCGTAAACTTACCCGCTGAGAGCGAATAGGAGATAAATATGCGTATTATTACGCTACTAATAGCGACCCTCGCAATTTGGTCTAATCCGGCGATTGCGCAGGAATGTGTTCCTAAATTCGTTGATAGCTCGCAAACCGTGACGGTAAGCGATATAGAAGTGGGCGTTGGTGAGATATCGCGCCAGAGTTTCCAGATCAGGGTTCGCAACGACGGCGATGGCTCATGTGGCGCCAATGTGAGATTTGCAAGGATCGATGGAACGGCTCCGTCGGCTAATTTGCAATATACCTTAAGATCCGGGTCAAGCGTTCTTCAAGTTCTCGCGGATGAAGCGGCTACCGCGACGTCCGATAGCGATTTATTCCTACGGGGCCTTCCTAGCAGTGATAGCGGACGTGCCGTGCCGTTCCTACTTACGATCCCCAGCGGTTGGGGTATCGAATCGGGTTTTCATAGTGAACAATTGCAACTAAGCCTTTTGGATACAACAGGACAAGTTGCCGATACTTTGCTGTTGACGATCAATGTCGATGTTCCTCCGTCCGTTAGTATTCGCGTTGTCGGTGCAACGGGTTCCAATAGCATCGCGACAATCAATCTAGGTAATATTACACCGAGAGATGTGTCCACCTCAGACCCTTTCGGTATTAGGGTCTGGAGTACATCAGCCTATGCCGTGACTTTTGAATCAGAGAATAACGGCAGTTTACGACACGAACAGGCACTAGACACTATCCCATATGAGTTGCGTATGGACGAGCAGCAGGTAAACCTTGGCGGCGGCGGCGAATTTGTTTTCCCAGATCGCACAACGTCGCTAGGCCGTGTCCATAGACTAAGGGTGCAAGCCGGGCCAGCGGTTGGTCGGGCAGGTGGTTACGGGGATCGCGTGACAGTAACAGTCACCGCAGTTTAGTCAAATTGCCGTGACTGAGAAGCTCACGGAGAGATTCTCGACAACGCCTTGTGTACGAATGGCAACAGGTACCGGTCCGAAACGCGCACCTGATCTAAACGCGATAGTAGACAGTCCAGAAGCATCAAGCGACGTAGCTGTGCCATCATAGTCTAGGTCGATCTGTTCACCATTCTCAAGCGGACGGTGCCCGGCAAGAATCTGAAACCCCCGCGAGCTGTTGCAATATTCGTTCACAACGCCGCGAACGACGTTCTGACTTGTGTCGAGCACAAAATCGGCTGCTTCGATATCGCAGACGACAGGTACTGACAGAGAGACCGAAAAGCCTCCAGAATCTTGCGAAGCGGCCAGTGCTGGCGAGCTAGCTAGAGCTGCGCCAAAAAATAATGCCGCGCTGATAGCGGTAGGGCGGATACGCATGGTTTTTCTCCTTCGTTACCGTGCTCTTAGGCAACACAAGAAAAAATCTGGTTATGGTCTATCCTTAACGAAAATTTACTATTTGATACTGATGGTGTCGCAAATTGCAGATTACCGCCATCGCCAACTAGTTCGCAATAAACGAAAAAATTCATCTACACTCGAAACTGGTGCGGACGGCGGGACTCGAACCCGCACACCCATTCGGATAGCAGATTTTAAGTCTGCTGCGTCTACCATTTCGCCACGTCCGCACCGGTAGATCCAGTCTTGCTGGAATAAGCGACAAGCATCATTGCGCTCGGCAGGTCAAGTGCTGAGATGGGCTAAATCCAATTTTTTATAGAACCGACCCGACATTTGACAGTTTCGGACGAGCAAAGGCTTTTGCCTTAGCCTTTGTTGAGCCGTTCGCGAATTTCTTTGCCCGGTTTGAAATAGGGAACCCGCTTGGCGGGAACTTCCACTGATTCTCCGGTGCGGGGATTGCGCCCGATCCGCGGTTTGCGCTCGCGGGTTGAAAAGGCGCCAAAGCCACGCAATTCGACGCGACCGCCCTCCGCCAGTTTTTGGCTTATCTGATTGAAAAATAGGTCAACAATCTTTTCAATCTCGTCCGGTTTCAGATCGGGATTTTCTTCGGCCAGTTTCTCAAGCAGTTCAGAACGTATCATGAGGGTGCCTTTCCAATTGTGGGGCAATCAAGGAATCTAAGCTGATCGCTTTCTGTCAACGCCGCGTTGAACCATAGCGATTATGATAGGATACTGACAGAAAATTTACATGTTTTCAATGGGCTTTGGATTTTACATTGTAATACGTCTTGAACTGGGACGGATTGGCCGCATCTCAGATTTGGCAGCAAAATTGTTTATCAATGAAAAAGCCCGCCTCCTTTCGGAGAGCGGGCTTTTTCTTGAAAGCTGTTCGGGCCCTTGAACGCATATGGGCCCGTGGGCTTAGTCGTCTTTTTTCTTGAGCGCTTCGCCAAGAATGTCGCCGAGGCTCGCGCCGGAATCGGTGGAACCAAACTGTTCGACGGCCTGTTTCTCTTCTGCCAGCTGATGGGCTTTGATCGAGAAATTCGGTTTTTTCGAGCGATCGAAACCGATAACCATCGCGTCGAGCTTTTGGCCAACCTGGAAACGGTCAGGACGTTGCTCATCACGATCACGACCAAGGTCGGTCCGTTTGATGAAGCCAGTTGCACCGTCGTCGCCAACCTGCACTTCGAGGCCGCCGTCACGAACTTCCAATACGGTAATGGTAGTAACCGAACCTTTCTTGAGCCCGCCTGTGTCGGTTCCGCCAACAGCTGGTGCACCTTTTTCAAGCTGCTTCATGCCGAGAGAGATGCGCTCTTTCTCAACATCAATATCGAGAACGATCGCTTTGACCTGTTCGCCTTTATGATGCAGGTTTAGCGCGTCTTCACCGGAAATGCCCCAAGCGATGTCAGACATGTGGACCATGCCGTCCACGTCGCCTTCAAGGCCGATGAACAAGCCAAACTCGGTCGCATTTTTGACTTCGCCTTCGACATGGCTACCCACTGGGTGCGTATCGGCAAAGTCGGTCCATGGGTTGGACTGAGCTTGTTTGAGGCCCAGAGAAATCCGGCGCTTCTCGGTATCGACTTCCAGAACAATGACGTCGACTTCCTGAGAAGTGGAGACGATCTTGCCAGGATGAACGTTCTTCTTGGTCCAGCTCATTTCTGAAACGTGGACAAGGCCCTCAATGCCGGCTTCCAGTTCAACAAACGCACCATATTCAGTGATGTTGGTGACGGAACCAGACAATTTCGTGCCAACGGCATATTTCTCGGAAGCGGCATCCCATGGATCGCTTTCAAGCTGTTTCATGCCGAGGGAGATACGCTGTGTGTCTTTGTTGATCTTGATGATCTGAACTTTCAACGTGTCGCCGATGTTGATCATCTCGTTGGGATGATTAACCCGCTTGTAGCTGAGATCCGTGACGTGGAGGAGGCCATCAATGCCGCCCAAGTCAACAAAGGCACCATAATCGGTGATGTTTTTCACAACGCCTTCGGTCACTTGGCCTTCAGCCAGAGATTCGATCAGACCCGAACGCTGCTCAGCACGGGTTTCTTCCAAGATGGCGCGGCGAGATACAACAATGTTGCCACGCTTGCGGTCCATTTTCAGGATTTGGAAAGGTTGTGAAATGTCCATCAGCGGGGTCACGTCGCGCACGGGGCGGACATCAACCTGGCTACCGGGCAAGAAGGCTACGGCACCGTCAAGATCGACCGTGAAGCCGCCTTTAACGCGTCCGAAGATAATACCGTCAACGCGGTTGCCTTCGTCATATTCTTTTTCAAGCTTGTCCCAAGAAGCTTCGCGGCGTGCGCGGTCACGGGACAGCATGGCTTCGCCGTTTACATTTTCAATGCGGTCGACATAAACTTCGACTTCATCGCCAACATTCAGGTCTGCTTTTTGACCGGGAGCGGCGAATTCGCGCAGCGCTACACGGCCTTCTGATTTCAGTCCAACATCGATGACAGCCATGTCATTTTCGATGCCGACGACGGTGCCTTTGACCACGCGGCCTTCAAAGCCTTGATCTTCACCGCCAATTGATTCGTTTAACAGTGCCGCGAAATCGTCGCGACTGGGAAATGCCGTAGAGGCCATATATGAGTTCCTTAATAGTCATTTTTTCGGGCCAAGCGGTTGGTTCCGCTGGTCTTGGACCAAAACATGGTCGCCACCGGATGTGACAACCATATTCCCCAGAAAACTGCCAAATTAGGCGATGAGAAGGAGCAGCCAGAAACAGATAAAGCTGCGCCAAAGTTGGAGCGGTTTGTCACCGTTCCGTCTTGCACATCGCTTTTCTGCTATGCCGGATCTTTGTCGCGCCGGCGGCTTATCTTCGCATTCACCAAGGCAATTGCCTGTTGAATGGCGTCGCCTATAGTCAAATCGGTCGTATCAAGCAAGTCCGCATCTTCTGCGGGTTTCAGAGGCGCGGTTGTGCGATTTTGATCGCGTGCATCGCGTTTCAGAATATCTGCAAGAATATCATCGAAATTCACACGCTCGCCGCGCCGTTTCATTTCTTCAAAACGCCGCACTGCGCGTGCCTCGGATGAAGCGGTCACGAACAGCTTCACATCAGCGTCAGGCGCTATGACTGTGCCGATATCGCGGCCATCAAGGACGGCGCCTGCCGGTTGGTAGGCAAAATCCTTCTGACGCTTGTCGAGCGCCCGGCGGACTTGGGGGTGGACGGAAACGCGGCTTGCGAGGCCGCCAACAACTTCGCTGCGCAGAGCGGGATTATCGAGCAAGGCGCTGTCGAACATGCATGCTAGCAGCGCGTCCGTGGGATTATCGGCATTGCCCCCTTGCTCGCTCAACGTCCAGCCAACGGCCCGATAGAGCAGGCCGGTATCGAGAAAGGGCAGGGCAAAATGCTTTGCCAGTTCCTTGGAAATTGTGCCTTTGCCAGAGGCGGTAGGGCCATCAACGGCAATGATCATTTGGCAGCGCTCTGCAAAATAGCCAGCAAATCGATAAAGCCAGGAAAGCTGGTCTCTGCAGGGCTCATATCATCGACTGTGGCGCCCGTGTTTGTGACCAGTCCTGCGACTGCAAAGCTCATCGCAATCCGGTGATCAAGGGCTGTTTTTATGGCTGTGTTAGTAGCGCACCCAGTCAGGGGCTGCCCGCCGGAGCCGGTTATGATCAAGCCATCTTCTTTTTCGGTAAGCGCGACGCCCAGCAACCCAAGACCTTCGGCCATTTGTGAAAGCCTGTCCGATTCTTTGACCCGCAGTTCTGAGAGACCTGTGGTTGTCGTTTGTCCGTCTGCCAAACTTGCAGCGACAAATAGGATGGGAAATTCGTCGATCATGCTCGGCGCGATATCGGCCGGGACTTTTATGCCATTAAGTTTGCTGTGCTTCACATGAATATCGGCAACCTTTTCGCCGCCAACAGTGCGCTGGTTTTCAAAGCTGATATCGCCGCCCATTTGCTGGAGCACGGAAAACAGCCCGGCGCGTGTGGGGTTGATCCCGACATTCTCAACGGTGATGTCGGACCCGGGCACCAATAAGGCCGCAACGATCGGAAAGGCCGCAGAGGAAGGGTCGCCCGGGACGGTTATAGTCTGTGGCACCAATTCTGACTCGCCAACAAGCGAGATAATCCGGTTCCCATCCTGGTCAACGTCGACAGCGATATCAGCGCCAAAGCCCTTCAACATGGTCTCGCTATGGTCGCGGGTTAGAACCGGTTCAATGATACGTGTCAGGCCGGGCGTATTGAGCCCAGCCAGCAGGATTGCGGACTTAACCTGTGCAGAGGCAACAGGCAGCCGGTATTCCATTGGCACTGCGGGGCAAAGACCACGCACAGTGAGCGGCAGACACGCTTTGCCATCCGTAGATGTTCGGACGGTAAAATCAGCGCCCATCAAAGAAAGCGGATCGACAACCCGGCCCATCGGGCGTTTGGACAGGCTTGCATCACCCGTAAAGGTCACGCTGATATCATGGGAAGCGACCAGTCCCATGAGCAGGCGAACGGAGGTTCCGCTATTCCCCAGATCAATGGCTGTCTCTGGCTGGATCAATCCGCCAACTCCAACGCCGTGGACCGTCCAGATATTCTCCTTCTTATCGATTGTGGCACCCATAGCGCGCAATGCGTCAGCCGTAGCCAGCACATCTTCGCCTTCCAACAGGCCGGTAATTTCGCTCTTGCCGATGGCAAGGGCAGAGAGAATCAGCGAGCGGTGGGAGATGGATTTGTCACCCGGCACGGTTATGCGACCGGTCAAAGGCCCGGTCGGGGCAAAAGACACGGATCTGGCGTCGCTTGTCGTGTGATCTGTTGGTTTGCTGGTCATTTACAGGCTTTTCATGCGGTCGCACGCGGTTGAATCGCGCATGATTCGTTTCAGGATGTGAAACGGCTTTTGACAGCGCGGCTCAGCTATGGCAAGGCGCGGCCCGATTGATTGATCGATTCCGTAAATCTTACGAGCGGTCATTATATATTACTGACAAACAAGGATTTGGAACCAGCCATGGTGAAGCCAGAATGGGGCACGAAAAGAAGCTGCCCGAAATGCGGAACACGTTTTTACGATTTGGGCAAAGAAGACCCGGTCGCTTGCATTGAATGCGGCGAAACGTGGACGCCGGAGCCGGGCTTGAAATCCAAACAGCCTATGCCGTTTGAAGCAGCGCCCAAGAAAGACGCCAAAAAAGAAGATGAAGTGGCGGATGATGATTTGGACGTGAACATCGACGATGACGAACCTTCACCGGACAATGAAGTCGATCTGGGTGGCGATGATGATCTGGGCGTCACCAAAGGCAAAGGCGACGACGACGCTGCCGAAACTTGATTTTGATTCTTGCAGGCGCCAATTGGGGCTTGCAATAAGCGGTGCGCTTGGATTAAACGCGCCGCACAAGGGGCCTTAGCTCAGCTGGGAGAGCGCTTCGCTGGCAGCGAAGAGGTCAGCGGTTCGATCCCGCTAGGCTCCACCAACCTTCGCTCGCTGCGCGAGCTTCGGTTGGCAGGCCAACCTTTTCCTCAATTGCTATGTTGTTTATTGGGAATAGCGAGCTAGGTTGCCCGCCCTAGCCTTGGCGAAGGAGGGCTGTTTACAGTGCGCTATGTTTACTTTTTGCAGAGCATTAATTTTCCAGATCAATTCTATACCGGTTTGACCAAGACGTTGATATGCGTCTCGCCGACCATAATTCAGGAAAATCAAAGCACGCTGCAAAGTGTAAATCTTGGCGGATCGTGACCTATCATTAATTTCAGGATGCTGACACTGCGGTGGCATTTGAGAAATACCTAAAATCTGGCTCTGGTCGGGCGTTTTCAAAGAAGAGGTTCCTAAAATCGTAACCCCAACCCAATATGATGCGATCATCCTCGGCGCCGGCGGTGCTGGCCTGATGTGCGCAGCTATTGCCGGTCAGCGGGGCCGCAAGGTGCTGTTAATTGATCATGCCGACGATCCGGGCAAGAAAATCCTAATTTCCGGTGGCGGGCGGTGCAATTTTACCAACAGCAACACCGCGCCCGACCGGTATCTTTCGGCTAACAAGCATTTCGCCAAATCCGCGCTTAGTCGTTACACGGCGCAAGATTTTATCACGCTGGTCAACAGCTATGACATTGCGTGGCATGAGAAAACCTTGGGTCAGCTTTTCTGTGACGGCTCAGCGAAACAAATTGTCGGAATGCTGATGGATGAATGCCCTGAGCAGGTCGTGACTTTATCTTTGGGGCATTCGGTGAGGGATATCCGACATAATGACGGTTTATATCATGTCGATTATGGCAATGAAGCTGCGACAGCCCCGTCATTGGTTATCGCTACCGGTGGGCCGTCTATTCCGAAAATGGGCGCGACCAGTTTCGCCTATGATATTGCTCGGCAATTTGGTCTGAAGGTCGTCGAGCCGCGTCCGGCGCTAGTCCCGCTTACTTTGGGCGGCGAAGAAACGCTGTTTCGTTCGTTATCCGGCGTCTCGGCTCCCATTATCGCCAGTTGTGGTAAAACCGCCTTTCGCGAGGCGGCCCTGTTCACCCATAGAGGTTTATCGGGGCCTGCCATATTACAGGTCTCATCCTACTGGCGGCACGGAGAGCCGATCAATGTCGATTTCCTGCCTGATCTCAAGCCGGACTGGCTGACGCAATTGAAGCGCGAGAGCCCCCGCGTTTCTTTGAGCAAGGCCGTCAACGAGCATTTGCCCTCGCGATTGTCAGAAACGCTGCTCGACCGCATCGCGTTGGCAGGTGACCTCGGTAATTTAGCGGATCGCAAGCTGGAAGAAGCCTCGCGGCGTCTGTCCAACTGGCGCTTCATGCCTAATGGCACCGAAGGATATGCCAAGGCCGAAGTCACCGCAGGCGGCATCAGCACGGCGGAATTATCCTCCAAAAATATGGAAGCTAGGCAAATGCCGGGACTCTATGCTATTGGCGAAGCTGTAGATGTCACCGGCTGGCTCGGTGGCTATAATTTTCAATGGGCTTGGGCGAGCGGTTGGGCCGCAGCACAAACCCTCTAAATAAACGATATATTATCACCGACCGCAGGCAATTGGCATTTCCGCGCGGCTTTCAATCTTTGCCACGGAAATTTGAACATGCCTTTCTCCTCAGTATCTCCGCTTCTTGCCGAAGCGCTTGCCAATCGCGAATATGCAAAACCAACAGCGGTTCAGGCCGCTGTGCTCGAACCGGAAACACAAGGCCGCGACCTCATCGTTTCTGCCCAGACAGGTTCGGGTAAAACGGTTGCATTCGGACTGGCAATGGCGCCGCAGCTATTGGATGAAAATGGCCGCTTTCCATTTCTTGTGGAACCGCTTGCGCTGGTCATCGCCCCGACGCGCGAACTTGCATTGCAGGTTAGCCGTGAATTGAAATGGCTCTATGAGGGCGCGGGCGTTCAGATGGCAACCTGCGTAGGCGGCATGGATGCGTCCAAAGAACGCCGGACGTTGCGCCGCGGTGCGCATGTGATTGTCGGAACGCCAGGTCGTTTGCGGGACCATCTCGAACGCGGCGCGCTGGACCTCAGCAAGCTTCGTGCTGCAGTGCTCGACGAGGCGGACGAAATGCTAGACATGGGCTTTCGTGAAGATCTGGAAGAAATATTGGACGCAACGGCTGAAGATCGCAGGACGTTGCTGTTTTCAGCCACCATACCAAAGCCAATTATCAATCTCGCTAAGCGCTATCAAAACGACGCGATGCGTATTTCTACCGTCGGCGAAGATCGCGGTCACGGCGATATTGCTTATCAAGCGATAACCGTTGCTCCTGCCGATACCGAAAATGCCGTGGTAAATTTGTTGCGGTTCCATGAAGCAGAATCGGCGATGCTATTTTGTGGTACGCGGGAAGCGGTGCGCCGACTCCATGCCAGCCTGGTGGATCGCGGTTTCAGCGCTGTCGCGCTATCGGGTGAACATACGCAGGCGGAACGTAATCAGGCCATGCAGGCGCTGCGCAGCAAGCGGGCGCGGGTGTGCGTGGCTACCGATGTGGCGGCGCGCGGCCTCGATTTACCGAGCTTGAGTCTTGTTATTCATGTCGAAATTCCACGAGACGCAGAGGCTTTGCAGCATCGGTCCGGACGAACAGGCCGTGCTGGTAAAAAAGGTACAGCGGTTATTATCGTGCCTTATCAACGACGCAAACGGGTTGAATCCATGTTGCGCGGCGCGAAAATCAACGCGGAATGGAAAGATTCACCGACTCGCGCAGATATTCGCAAGAATGATGCGGAGCGTTTGATTGAAACCCTGCTCCAGCCCGTTGAAATTGATGAAGATGATCTGGAACTCGCAAAACGGCTGATGGCCGAAAAAACGCCGGAAGAAATTGCCGCGATGCTGGTCCAATCTCATCGCGCGAAAATGCCGGCGCCAGAACAGATGCTGGACCGTGGCGCGCAGTCACAACCGGCGCCCGGTGGACCGCGCCCCGGCTTTGAAGATACGGTATGGTTTAAAATGAATGTCGGCCATAATCAGCGCGCTGATGCGCGTTGGATCTTGCCAGTACTCTGTCGTCGCGGCCACATTACCAAAAATGAAATTGGCGCGATCCGGATTAATGGTGATGATACTTTGTTCGAAATTCCGCGCCGTGTGGTCGATAAATTTACCAAAGCGATTGCGGAAAAACGCGAAACCGGCAGTGACGATACCGACGATATCAGCATCACTCAGTTTGAAGGCAAACCGCGCGACGAAGCCAAACGTAACCGCAAAGGCGGACGCAAAGATAATGGCGGCGGCGGTGGCCGGGACTATAGCAATGCCAGTAAGAAATTTGGCGGCAAGAAATTTGGAGCGAAGAAATTCGGTGATCGCAAAGGTTCTGGCAACTCAGATGGTGGCGATTTTGGCGGCAAAAAGAAATATGGCGATAAGTCTGATGATGGCGGCAAGCCCTATCTGAAACGCAAGCCTGCTGGCGACCGTGAAGGCGGAAGCGACGGTGGCGGAAAACGCGAATTTGGGGATGGCTTCAAAAAGAAATCCGACTTTAAAGGTGATCGCAAGTCAGGCCCTTCAGGCGCCTTTGGCGGCAAGAAAAAACCGCATCGCGGCAAGCGACCATTTGAAGGCCAAAGAGACAGAGCGCCCAAAGCCGATTAAGTTGCTCTATGACGGAACCCATTCAAATCTATGTTGATGCTGATGCTTGTCCGGTAAAAGACGAAATCTACAAGGTTGCCTATCGCCTTGAGGTGCCGGTGATCATTGTCAGCAATAGTCATTTTCGCGTTCCGCAACATCCGCTGGTCAGCCGCGTCGTGGTAAGCGATGCATTTGATGCAGCAGATGATTATATCGCAGATCGGGCATCAAAAAATACAGTTGTGATCACCTCAGACATTTTGCTGGCAGATCGCTGCGTTAAAGCAGGGTCTGAGGTTATCGCATCCAACGGGAAGCCTTTTACTGCCGATTCGATAGGGGCTGCCGTAGCGACACGGGCGATTATGGCCGACTTGCGTGCCGGTATGGGAACCGAGAATATCGGTGGCCCACCACCCTTTACCAAAGCGGATCGATCGAAGTTTCTATCGTCTTTGGATCAGGCGTTGGTACGTCTAAAACGCCGCGTTTAATCTACGGTGACCTGAAAAGTCAGCGCATAGCCTTCTGCCGGTCCCAAAGCCGCTGCGGTTGCGGTTAAAACCGCCCCACTGATGGATGCGCCAAAGGGGTCATTCTCATCAACCCCGGTTGCATCATCATCCTCGACGGTGGCGGCTGAACCACAATTGCCACCGCTCCGCATAGAGTCCGGAGTATAGGTAACATTGCCGGGGATGGTGTCTGTCGCGCTAATCAACGATGCGGTGGCGCTGCCAGCGTTGGAAATTAATATGCAATATTGGATGGTCGCGCCCGGAATGGCCTTTGGATCGGTTGCGCCGTTGACCGGGTCGCTAATGACGCTGCTCATTTTGGTAACACTGAGCGTCGTCGCTGGACTGCAGAAATTGATATCGTGGATGGATATAGCCTGTCCGTCCGGGTTGGCGGGCGCAGTGCTGGCATTGCCATATGTAATGGTAACTGTATCAACGGGCGATGAGAATGTAACAACGACATTACCGTTGGCTGAGTCCGAGTTGGACCCGCCATCACCGATCGCGACATTTCCGACGACATAGTTGACGACACCATTGGTCAACGTTGGCATCACCGTGGCACCATTGAAACTGCCCGTGACCGTCAATTTATCGGCGAAGTCATTGGCAGCGAAATCGATGTCAAACACCGTGAACTGCAAGCTTGGGACGGCTGTTGGCAAGGTCAATACTGTCGTTGCCACTTGAGCCCTGTTATCAAATTGCAGGTTTTGATAGAGCGACTGTTCACTGGCTGCCAATCCGCCAAAGTTATTGCTATTGTCTTCGGGGGAACCATCGTCATAGGTCCCGCCAGTATTGCTCAGCGCGAAATTGATGGTTCCGATATTGGCGACCGTATAGCTGTTGTTTAATGTCCCCGATGCCCAAGTGACGCCTGCTGCGTTCCAATCGAACAGGGTTTGATTGACGATTGGGCAAATAGAGTTGAAATTCGGCGGCGTGCCAGCGGTTCGCGTGCCTTGGACGGTGAAACTGCGGCTGGCATCATCATCTTCGTTGGTGCTGCCATTGCCCGGGGTGCTGTCCGTATCAAAATTGGTCTGCGAAAAGACTTCAGCAAAATTGGTAATGGTCACACCGGCGGGTGCCGTCACCGTTCCTGTAATGGTAATCGACCTGGTTTGTCCCGAGGCGATAGTCGGAACGGTCCACAGGTTGGTACCGGTGGAGTAGGCCCCAAAACCTGCCGCTCCGGTAAAGCTGAAACCAGCTGGCAGGATATCTTCAACTTGCACGTTTGTTTCGGCAACGGGTCCGCCGTTTGTGAGGCTTAACGTATAGCTGATCGTACTGCCGGTCACCGGCGCTGCGTTGCTGACGGTTTTTGCCAGTGACAGATCGGAAATGGCAGTACCGGGCGCTTGGAAAGTAAAATCAGACAGGCCCATATATTGCGCTGGTCCTGATGGATTGCCTGGTTCATTCTGTCCGAAATGATAGGTGATACGAACACGGCTTACGGAAATAGCACCGAAATTGACAGAGATGTTGCCATTGGTTCCGAACTGGTTTCCTGCAGATGCTGTGCCGTGGAATCCCAGTACGCCCGACAAGGTGGTTGTGCCCACGACACTGCCGAGGGAGAATGTCGCCGGGACGCTTCTTATGTTAAGCCACGTGCCGCCGCCTGTATCATATTCGATTGTAACACCATCATGATGAGGACTGGTGGCGCGGTCGACATGATCGACGATAAATGCCAAATTGGTCACGTTGGAATCGAACGTGTAAATGGTCTCGAAGCGATCATCGGGATCAAATGTGTCATTATCCATGGTGTATAACAACGTCCCGGTTTGAGAGCCGATTGTTCCATTAAAATAATTCACCATTTCGGTGCCGTAATTATTGGTAAACGGGCCGCCGTCGGTAATTTGCTGGTGGGTGATTGTGACAGTCCGTGGTCCCGCTGTTACAGATGCACCTGACGGTACGCCCTGAAAACTGCCCAGGCCAAGATTGGTCCAATCTGCGGTGAAAGTCTGGGCTTGGGCGGGAATTGAAATCATGGCAAGCGCAGCCAAGCCTAACAGCAACCGAATAAGGTTGCCCACAGACGCGCGCATGCCGGATCTGGTCAATCCGTTATGATATGTTCCCACAAACATGGCATTCGGGTAGAGGAATAGGCTGAATATTTGGTAAAAATTCCATCCATCAAACGCCCTTAACGAAATTTTACATTTCGATATTGTGAATATTTTCAGCAGATTACGCTAAATCAACCCGGTCTTACCCATTCCAGTCGCCGCGACCAGCCATCCACAAACTTATTGCCGCCACCGCAGCCGTATCCGCGCGCAATATACGGGGGCCTAGCGATACCGGAACGGATTGGGGCAGGGCGCGGATCATTGCGTTCTCAGTATCGGAAAATCCGCCTTCCGGGCCGATTAACAGCGCAGCGGGGCCATCATGGGCGACCAGTGCCTTGCGGAAACTGCCTTCGCCGCTTTCATGGATGCGTTCGTCAGCGAAAAACAGATGGCGGTCGCTCGGCCAGTTTTCCAACAGCGTGTCGAGTTTCACGAGTTCGTCGAGTATCGGCAGCGCCGTGCGTTCGCATTGCTCTGCTGCTTCCACCATGTGAGCGCGCAACTTGTCTGGCTTGATCGCCGTATTTTGCGTCCGCCGCGTTTGCACCGGGATCATTTTGGCAATGCCCAGTTCGGTCGCTTTTTCGGCTATCCAATTATAGCGGTCTTTCTTGATCGGGGCGGCAAGTAACCAAAGGTCTGGAACATCCTCGCGCTCTCGCGTTTTGCCGTCAACCAGCAGGATCAGGTCGCGTTTGCCCAGCATGGTGACATGGGCGAGATATTCGCCCGTTCTATCGTCGAGCAGCTTTACCGGATGACCTTCCTTGATCCGCATGACTTTGAGCAGATAATGGGCATGGCTGCCATCCAGCCGAACTTCTGCGCCATCGCTGAGTTCAACATCAACATAGAGGCGCGGGGCGCTGTGCGGAGGATAAGCGGGTGTGGCGGGCATATAAGTTGTACCATTATCCGTTAGTGGTGGGCTTGTCGAACCGCGTTCCTCTTTTGCCTTAAAACGCCCTTCGACAAGCTCAGGACTAACGGTATAGAAGCGATATGTCATCTGATCTTCATTCCCATGTCCCCGACACCGAATATCGCGGCTTTGTCGGATTGCTGCCATCGGCCGCGCGTCCTTATGCGCTGCTCGCTCGACTCGACCGCCCCATTGGCTGGTGGTTGCTGTTTTGGCCCTGTACATGGGGTGTTGCTTTGGCAGGCGGCGCAGTGCTGCGTTGGGATTTGCTGCTGTGGCTGTTACTCGGTTCCATCGCGATGCGCGGGGCGGGCTGTGTCTATAATGATATTGTTGACCGCGATCTCGACAAGCAGGTCGAGCGCACCCGCGCAAGGCCGCTTGCTAGCGGGGCAGTGTCCCTAAAAGCTGCATGGATATGGTTGGGGCTTCTCTGCCTGATCGGTCTTGTGGTTTGGTTGCAGCTTAACCTGATAGCAAAGCTCGTCGCGCTGGGCAGCCTGGCGTTGGTCGCGGCTTATCCATTCATGAAGCGGATCACCTGGTGGCCCCAGGCATGGCTCGGTATGGTTTTCTCATGGGGGGCGTTGGTGGGCTGGCTCGCCATTACGCCGGAATTTTCGCTTGCAATGCTATTGCTTTATGCTGGCTCGATATTCTGGGTGATTGGTTTCGATACCATCTACGCGCTTCAAGACTGTGAAGATGACGCGCTGGTCGGCATCCGGTCCAGTGCCCTGCGGCTGGGCGATAATGTGCGTTTTGGTGTGCTGGTCTTTTACGGGCTGGCGCTGGCCAGTTGGGCGGGGGCGTTCTGGATTATGCGTCCGCAACTATTGGGTCTGGCTGCGCTGCTTCCGCTGGCGCTGCATTTGCTGTGGCAAGTGGGCACATTGAACAGCAGCGATGGCGACGATGCGCTGGCTAAATTCCGATCCAATCGCTTTGCCGGTTTTCTGATGTTTCTCGCCTGTCTGGTGCTTGGACAAGCGGGCTAAACGGAACTGTTTCCAGATTAGTTACATTGCCTCTTGCAACCTATGTAGATTCTGGCATCTTTAACCGCATAGTTAAAACCTCATGTCATCCCGGAGAGACTGAATGAAAAGACGCCGTCTTGGCAAGAGCGCCCTGCATGTTTCTGATATATGCATGGGTACGATGACTTTCGGCACGGGCGCCGATGAAGCCATGTCACACAAAATCATGGACCAGTCGCTGGATGCCGGGATCAATTTTTTCGATACCGCCGAAATCTATCCCGTACCGCCCAAGCTTGAATATGCGGGACGGACGGAAGAAATTGTCGGTCGCTGGCTGAAAGGCAAGGACCGCGATTCGATCATTTTGGCAACCAAAGTGGCCGGACCCAGCGGCGGCTGGTTTCAAGCCGCTGTGCGTCAGGGTAACACCGCGCTCGACAGGCATAATATCGTCAAAGCGTTGGACGATAGTCTCAAGCGACTGGGAACAGACTATATTGATCTTTATCAGACTCATTGGCCCGATCATGGCACCGGTTATGATGAAACGATGGAAGTACTCGATGATCAAATTCGCGCAGGTAAAATCCGCGCTATTGGGTGTTCCAACGAAACCAGCTGGGGCTTGATGAAGTCGCTGGAAGCGTCTGAGCGGCTCGGTGTCACCCGCTATTGCACCATTCAAAATAATTTCAGCATGAACAATCGCCGTTTCGAGGATGAACTGGCGCAGGTTTGCAAGAAAGAAAATGTCAGCCTGATTCCCTATTCCCCGCTGGCCGGTGGTGTCTTGTCCGGCAAATATAATGATGGTGCGAAACCGGAAGGGTCGCGTTTTTCGGCCTATCTGGAGATGGAAGGCAAGCGCCAGTTTAAAATGGCGGAGCGCTTTGTGAACGAGAAAAGCATCGCGTCGACCAAACGCTTCATGACCATTGCCGAGGAAGCTGGCATCGCTCCAGTCACGCTCGCAACGGCGTGGTCGAAACAGCATAAATTTGTGGCCTCCACCATTGTCGGTGCAACCCACACCGATCAATTGGCGGACATATTCGCTGCGAGCGAATTGGTACTCAGTGATGAGGTGATGAAAGCCGTCGATGCGGTGACCAAAGATATTCTCTATCCGATGGGCTAATCGGCCGGTTTCAAACCCCGAAGGACGCAAAGAAAGTGAAAAGCCATGAACCGTTTTCTTGAACATACTGGTGCGAAATATCCGATTGTGCAGGCGCCGATGGGCTGGATTGCCCGCTCGCAGCTTGCCTCTGCCGTATGCCATGCAGGCGGCTTGGGTGTTATCGAAACATCATCAGGTGAGACTGAAAATTGCTTGGCAGAAATTGCAAAGATGAGCGATCTGACCGATGCGCCATTTGGCGTGAACCTACCGATTATGTTCCTTAAAGATCCCGCGCTATTGGATCATATCTGCGGGTCGGGTGTAAAATTTGTGACGACATCAGCCGGCAGCCCGGCCAAATTTATTGGCCCCCTGAAAGAAGCGGGGATTACGGTATATCACGCCGTGCCAACCGTTGATGCCGCGATGAAATGCGTCGAGGCAGGTATTGATGGCCTGGTGGTTGAAGGCGCAGAAGGCGGCGGTTTCAAAAACCCCGAAGAAGTGTCCACCCTTGTGTTGTTGCAAGCCATTCGTCGCCAATCCGACATACCGATGGTCGCGGCGGGCGGTATTGCTGACGGCAAGGGTATGGCAGCAGCCTTTGCGCTGGGCGCTGAAGCCGTTCAGATGGGCACGCGTTTTGTGTCCAGCGCTGAAAGCCCGGTCCATCATAATTATAAACAGGCCATATTGGACGCCAAGGAAACCGGTACCTATGTTCTGAACAAGAAGGCGACACCGTGTATTCGCGCTTTGAAGACCGAACGGACCACTAAAATCTATGAAGACGGTTTGATGCCGCCCGATACATTCAAGGGCATATTGGACGTCTATTTTGGCGGCGATATGGAGGCTGCTGTGGGTCTGGCCGGACAATCATCCGGTTTGATTGACGAGATAAAAACTGCCAAACAGATTATCGACGAAACGGTCGGTGAGTTTTTCGAAATCACCGAGCGTATGGGCGCCCTGAACGCCGCGAAAACTTTCTAATTTAACCGCATATCCAACAAGAGGAACATCCTGATGAGCCATAATATTACTGACGCCAAGCAACTTTTTACGACCGTTACCGATGATGGAAAGCTGGTACTTTCGGTTGAACCTTATGCGGTTCCGGAACCAGAGGACCATCAAGTCGTCGTCGCAATGGAAGCGGTGCCAATCAACCCGTCCGACCTGGGACTGCTGCTTAGCCCGGCGCAAATGGACACGGTGCGGTCTGAAACCGTTGATGGTCATCCAGCATTGGTCGCTGATGTCGATCCTGCAATGATGCGTATTTTTGCTGGTCGCAAGGGCAAGAAACTTCCCGCCGGTAACGAAGGCGCAGGCAAGGTTGTCGCCGCTGGCGCGTCGGATGCAGCTCAAGCATTGCTCGGCAAGACCGTCACGATTGTTGGCGGCGAAATGTATCGTACCCACCGGGTCATGCCAGCGATGATGTGTGTCCCGCTTCCTGAAGGCGCGGCAGCCAAGGAAGGCGCATCGCTTTTCGTCAACCCGATGACAGCGCAGGGCTTTATCAACACGATGAAAGCCGAAGGCCATGAAGGTCTGGTGCACACCGCAGCAGCATCCAACCTCGGCCAGATGCTCGCGAAACTATGCGTGAAAGACAATATCCCATTGGTCGCGATCGTGCGGTCCGATGCGCAGAAGAAAATCCTCACCGATCTCGGGGTGACCCACGTGCTCGACAGTAGCAAGGATGACTTCATGCCGAGCCTGGTCGATGCGCTGGCAGAAACCGGCGCTACTTTGGGCTTTGACGCCATCGGCGGCGGCAAGCTGGCCAGCTATATCCTCACCGCGATGGAACAGGCTGCGGCTAAACGCGGCGCGGAGTTCAGTGTCTATGGTTCCACTGTCCACAAGCAGGTCTATATCTACGGGCGCCTTGATACCGGCGAAACGATTTTGGGCGGCGGACTGGGCCTCTATTGGGGCGTCGGCGGCTGGCTCTTGACCCCGCACCTGGAGCAGGTTGGCATGGAACGCATGATGGAAATGCGCATGTATTCGGTCGAAGAGCGCAACGGCATATTCAACAGCGAATATTCCAGCGAGATTTCGCTGCTCGACATGATCAATCCCGAGATTGCCAAAGGCTATGAGAAAAAAGCCACCGGCGAGAAGGTATTGGTAAACCCAAGCCTATAAGAATAAACATCGTCCCATCGTTATCCTGAATATGGTTCAGTGTGACGATGGGACGGCTTATCCAAGCTTCGCCCGCAACGCCTCATTTTCGGCTGTCAGCCGAGCAATTTCTTCCTGCAGAGGTTTCGCTGCGACATCGACCATGTCCTGTGTGAAGCGTGGCACGATATGTTGCGGACAATTCCAGTCATAAGACTCAAGCGATAGAGTCATTAATCGCTCCGGTTCACCTAGATAGTCGGAGTCGATAATCCGCTCGGCAAGCTCAGGATTGGCGTCCAGCGCATGAACCGTCATATGAGCCAGCAACTTCAATCGCTTGCGCCGCGGATAGTCGACCATGAACAGAGCAACGCGGTCGTCAGCACGAACGTTACCGAGACTGATATATTGCCGGTTGCCGCGATAGTCGGTAAAACCCAGCGTCTTGTCGTCCAGCAGTTTCAGAAAGCCGGGCGGACCACCGCGATGCTGGACATAGGGCCAGCCATTTTCGGAAACGCTGGCCATATAGAAACTGTCGCGGGCGCTGATGAAGGCGGCTGCTCGTTCGTCAAACTGATCAAAGCGGCGATCGCCGGAAAAATCCTCCCATAATCCGCGGGCGTCATTTTCGGACTGGGCATCGCGGACACTGTCCGTGGTCAGCATATCGAGAAATTTATAGGGCATGGTCTGTCTCCATGGCCCGGTTCGGGCCGCCATCGTCAAAGGTTACGCGCTGGCGGCCCGAATGGGAAGATCGGCCCGGTCAGGCGTAGCTGACAATCTCGAACTCAATCCCGTCCCAGTCGAAAAAATAGAACCGTCGTCCGGGATCATAATCATCATGGCCAAAGGGTTTCAGACCGGCCGCGACCACTTTCGCCTCGACGGCATCCAGATCATCGACAGTCATCGCGACATGGTTCATCGGTTCTCCTTTGCGGAAGCCTGGATCAGCGGCCTTCACATCCGCATTGGTATAAAGTGCGAGATATTGATCGTCAGTCCCAACGTGGATCGTGTGGCCACCCGACATTGATGGCCCCTCCCACCGGATATGCCAGCCAAATAGATCGCGCATCAGGGCGGCGGACCGCTGCGGGTCGCTGACTGTCATGTTCACATGTTCCAGAGTTGCTATTGTCATTTTTCATTTCCTTTTCTTGGTTGCTGTTTGAAATTCGCCATGGCGGGAATCGGCGATTGTCTCCGCCATGAAAGAGGCACAGGGCGTTGCCAGCCGGATCGCGCAAGCGTGCTTCCCGCCAGCCCCAGCTTTGATTTTTCGGCCGCGTGTCAAAAATAATGCCTTTGGCTTCCAGAGCCGCGACATCATCTTCGAGCGTAGCGGTTTCGAAATAGATCATACTGGTTGGTTCGAAGACCTGATCCACCGCGTGAATAGAGAACGTCTCACCGGTCGCTGTTTCAAAACGCGCATAATCGGGACGAGAACCAACAATCTGGACAAGACCCAGTGTCTCGTAAAATTTGACCGACGCATCATAATCGACACATCCAACGGTAACTTGGTTCAACTTCACAATCGCGATCCTTCTCAAAAATAGGTGCTTTTCTGCCTGCACTTGCGATTCGTACAACCTCAAGCTAAGTTGAGGTCAAGAGATAATTTTCTGGAATGATATTGCGATGCCTGACACCAAATCCCTGACGATCGGAGCCTTGGCCGCACGCACCGGCCTGTCGGTTTCCGCTATCCGTTTTTACGAGGAAAAGGGGCTGGTCGAACCCTTTCGCTCCAGCGGCGGCCAGCGGCGCTTTTTGCGCTCGGACATAAGGCGCTTGTCTTTCGTCCTGATCGCGCAACAATTGGGGCTGACTATCGGAGAGATTGAGCACCAGCTTGCGGGCCTTCCGCACGGTCGCACGCCAACACAGGCAGACTGGACGCGGATCAGCAAGGCGATGCGCAAAGTAATTGACGCGCGGATTGCGGAACTGGAGCGGACGCGGGATCGGCTTGACGGGTGCATTGGCTGTGGTTGTTTGAGTTTGAAGAAATGTCAGCTCTATAATCCGCAGGACCGCGCTGGGTTAAAAGGGTCTGGGCCACGGCTGGTTTTGGAGGATTGATAGAAACGGTCAAAGCTTAAAACCGTTAGCCCTGAGCCTGTCGAAGGGCGCTCCAAGAGGAAGCGCAGCCTTACTCCGCCGCCAGCAACTCTTCCGCCGCATCGAGATCCACCGACACCAGCTGTGAAATTCCGCGCTCGATCATCGTTACGCCGAATAACCGGTGCATCCGGCTCATCGTCACCGCATTATGGGTCACGATTAGATAGCGCGTGTTGGTTTCCGCGACCATCTTGTCGAGCAGGTCGCAGAAGCGTTCGATATTTGCATCATCCAGCGGTGCATCGACCTCGTCGAGTACGCAGATGGGAGCGGGATTGGTCAGGAAAAGGCCAAAGATCAACGCCACGGCGGTTAGCGCCTGTTCACCGCCAGATAGCAAGGTCAGAGAGGTCAGTCTCTTGCCCGGTGGTTGCGCCATAATCTCCAAGCCCGCCTCCAGCGGATCATCGCTGTCGACCAGTTCCAGATGCGCCTTGCCGCCGTCAAACAGGGTCGTGAAAAGCCGCTGGAAATGTTGATCTACTTCTTCAAATGCCGCGAGCAAGCGTTGCCGCCCTTCGCGATTAAGACTGCCGATGGAGCCGCGCAGCTGGTTGATCGCTTCGTTGAGCTCGCTGCTTTCCTTGGTCGATTTTTCCCATTCGGTTTCCAGCTCTTCCAACTCATCGGCGGCAACCAGATTAACCGGCCCGATCCGTTCGCGGCTGAGCGTTAGCCGTTCCAATTCTGCCGATTCCAGTCCGGCTTCCCCAACCGTGGCTTCGTCAAATTCACATTTTTCGGACAATAGTTGCGGCGGGCATTCGAATTTCTCGCCCGAAATCCGGCCCATTTCCACGCGGCGCAAATCCTGATTTTCGGCCCGCGCCTTGGCCCCGGCGCGTTCTTCGCGTGCTTGGCTCAGGGCCTCGCTGGTGGCGTTTAACCGGTCTTCATGATCGCGCTGCGCCAACTCGGCTGACTGCTGCGCGCTATTTTTTTCCGCGACCACGGCGTTTAGGGCATCCTGCTGTTCTTGCAGCTTGGTCACTTCCACTTCGATCACGCGCGGACGATCAGCTAGTTTTTCGACCTCTGCCTCTATCGTCGCGCCGCGCTTGCTCATCTCCGCCATGCGCGTGGCCGCCTCGCTGGAGCGGTCCTGCCAGGATTTAATCTGTGCGCCAGCTACGGCTTTCTGTTCTTTCACCTGTGCCAGCTTCTGGTCGAGGCCGGACAAAGCTGCCTGCGAAGACATCACCTGCTGCCGCGCCGCATCGCGCTGATCCTGCAGAGCCGCACGCGCTTTTTCCTGTGCCGCACCATCAGGTTGGCTCGTGCGTTCTTTCTGGGCTGTTTCCAGCTCCGCCTGTGCGGTCGCCGCTTCTGCTTTAAGCGCCGCTTCCCGCTCGGACAGACTAGCGGTGCGTTTTTGTAGCCATCCTAGGGCTTCTTCCGCCTGGTCCGCTTCACGCAGAGCCTGCCGCAGCAAATCTTCTGCCTCGCGCCGGGCCGTACGCGCTTCGGTGAGCTGCTGCTCGGCCGTGGCAATAGCTTCCTGCTGGCTGTGCAGCGCTGTTTCCGCAGCAGCGGCTTTCGCCTCAGCTGGTTCTAGCAAGCCCGATAATTCGGTCAGACGATTGGCGCGCACCAGCCGCTCCGCGCTGGCATTGCCATCATCCCGGGCGACAAAACCATCCCAGCGGCGCAAGGCCCCTGATTTGGTGACCAGTCTTTGGCCGACCGCGAGCGATTGGTTCGTATCGCTGTCGGCGACAAAAATTTGCGACAAGCGATTGCGCAATTGTTCTGGCGCCTCAACATGGTCGAGCAATGTTTCGGTTCCGGCTGGTGCTTTGCCGGCTGCAAGCGCGCTACCGCCACCCCAGAAGCGGTCGCCATCTTCACCAATGGACGCCAGCAAATCGTCACCCAAAGCGGCTGCCAACGCGCGCTCATAACCGGGCGCTGCCTTGACCTGATCAATGGCCTTGTGATCGCTTTCGCCTTTGGAGAGTTCTCGTTCCAAGGCGTTATGTTCGGATGTGATCCCGGCCAGTTCGGCTTTCAAAGAAGCCAGTGCAGACTCGGCCGCATCACGCGCTTCACTGGCGGTAAGCCGCTTTGCTTCCAGCGCCGCGATTTGCGATCCGCTGCCATCAGCCTGTTTCTGGGCCGCTTCCCGCGCAGTTATGGCGTCGGCAAGGGCGGTTTTGAGTTCCGCCTCATCGCCCATTTCGGCGCGTTCCTGCGCCAATCGTTCCAGTTCGACGGCTAAGCGACCATGACGGGTTTGGGCGGCTTCCAAGGCGGCATTAGCAACCTTGATTTCGGCTTGAATGCGCGCCTCTTCGGCCACGGCTTTGGCCAGTTCCACTTCGCTATCACTGGCGGCGCGTTCTGCCTTTTCCGCTTGTTTTTCAAGCTCGGGGCGCTCTGCTTCCAGCTCTGAAAGCTCGGTTGTCAGGCGCTTGTCATCCTGTTCGAGCCGGGACAATGCTTCCATGGCATCGCGGGTCAATTGATCCTCGCGCGCATTATCATCTTTGATCCGCTGGGCCTGTGCCTGCAGGTCGAGCAAGCGGGATTTTAGATTATCGCGCTCGTTGGTCAGCGACAGCAAGCGATGGCTGGACTCGCTGGCTTCCTCGCGCGCTCTGGTAAGGTCCGCGCGCAATATGCCGAGCGTTCTGGCGCTTTCATTCTGCGCTTTTACCGCAGATTGTTGAGCATTCTGTGCGGCGTTGACCTTGGCTTCTGCCGCCTCTGCTTCGGCCTTGGCTGCATCGGCTGCTGCAGCGGCTTCTGTCCAGCGGGCAAAAATCAGACGGGCCTCAACCGTAGTAATCTGACTGCTCAGTTTCTTGTAGCGTTCGGCCTGTTTGGCTTGGCGGCGCAAGGCAGAGGCGCGCTGTTCCATATCGCCCAATATGTCATCAAGCCGCCCGAGATTTTTCTCCGCTGCCCGCAATTTCTGCTCGGCATCCTTGCGGCGCACATGCAGCCCGGAAATGCCGGCTGCTTCTTCCAGCATTTCCCGGCGGTCAGTCGGTTTGGAGGAAATCACGTTGCTGATCTTGCCTTGACTGACCAAGGCAGGACTATGCGCGCCGGTCGCGGCATCGGCAAAAATCAGAGCAACATCTTTGGCACGAACATCGGTACCATTGGCACGATAAGCACTGCCAGCCCCCCGCTCAATGCGCCGGACAATTTCCAGCTCGCTATCGTTGTCGCCGACGTGAAGCGAGGAAACATCATTGGTTTCGCGTTCGGCATGAAGCGCGACTTCGGCAAATTGGCGTTCCGGGCGTTGGTCGGTTCCGGCAAAGATCACATCTTCCATGCCACCACCGCGCATGGATTTGGCAGAGCTTTCGCCCATGACCCAGCGGATGGCTTCGAGCAGGTTGGATTTGCCGCAACCATTGGGGCCGACCACACCGGTCAGCCCTTTTTCAATGCGTAGCTCAGTGGGATCGACAAAGCTCTTGAAGCCCGAAAGTTTGAGCTTCTTTATCTGCACGCAGACTGCCCTGCCTGACTGTCATTCATCACTCGCATTGCTCGCTTCCCCCAAGCGAAGAAGGGCGCTTACCGAGCGCCTGCTTCTTTCAATTTGGTTTCCACCATATTCCAGCTGGTGCCATCGATTTTCTGACCATTGAGCAGGAAAGTTGGCGTGCCTTGAATGTCAAAATCCTTGATCGCTGTTTGTGTATCAGCCATCAGTTTTTCCGCAACCGCCGTGTCGCTCAAGCAGGCTTTGGCTTGATCGGCAGAAACGCCGCGCTGTTGAAAATAGCTTATCAGGTCGAGCTGTTCGGCCAGTCGCACGAAGCGGATATTCGGTTCTGATTGCAAAACGCTGCTATAGGTCGCTTCGCCCATGCCCTGAGCTTTTTCAAACATTGGGCCCTGATTATTGAGCGCCTGTTTGGTCAGAGCAAAAAATGGGCCTTCGCCGCCACAGCGAGACAGGATGGCCGCTGTCAGGTCGAGTGGATCCCGAACGAAGTTGCGGATTTCAAAACTGACGCGGCCTGATTCCACATAATCATCGCGGATCGTGTTAAACGCTTCCTCGCCAAAGGTGGCGCAATGCGAGCAGGTGATCGACATATATTCCACCAGCTTGATCGGTGCGTCGGGATTGCCCATCACGTAACCACCGGCATCGGTCTGCGCAACCGTGGTAGACCATTTCTGTCCTTCTGGCGCAGCAACGGTTTCAACGGCATCGCCCGAGGTAGCGCCGGCTTCGGTTTCCGCAGCGCCGCTGCATCCGGTCAGCGCCAGCGCCAGAGCCATGGGTGCAATATAGAGTGATTTAGACATAGATAGTTTCCTGTTATTCCTGTGAGTTTTTAATTTCATTCCGGCAGAGCCAATAATGCAGAGCGCAAGCGCGCCCAATTATGGACTTTTTTGATTGGTTGGTCGTTTAGCGTAAAACTCGGTGTGCCAGAAAGTTTTAACACGCCTGTCGCATATTTTGTCATCGCCAAGATTTTGTCCTGTGTGGCTTGATCGGCCAGACAGGTATTTACTTGCGCTGTTGAGTAGCCACGTTTCTTCATCACACCGTAAAAGTCAGCGGCCTTGGCTATTTTTTTGAGCCGCTCGGGGACTGTGCCTTCGTTCAAAGATTTCATGACATCTGGCGAAGAAGACTGGAAGGTTTTCATCCAGCTTGCCTGAGAGCCGAGCAAAGCGCGGTGATTGCCAAAAAACTTGGTGCGTCCGCCGCAACGCGCCAGCATCGCGGCGGTTAAATCAATCGGGTTGAGAACCAGATTGCGAATTTCAAAGCTGATATGGCCCTTTTGGATGAAATCCGACTCTAGCGAATCATGTGATTCCGCTTCAAAATTCGCGCAATGGTTACAGGTATAACTCATATATTCGGTAATCTGGTGCAGCGCCAAAGGATTGCCGACAATATGGCCGCCTTTGTCTGACAGGGTGACGCGTTGCGCCCAATCTGTTTGTTGGGCGGCCACGGGGGCAGCGGCAACAACCGCTGCTGGAAGGGTTGCCAAAGCAAGATACGCGCTTGCAAATTTCATTCGTCGTCCTTCTTCTTTTCTGGCCCGCTATTATCCGGTTGCCGTTTTACGCCGCCGCCAATTTTACCGATGATGGCAATTGGCTTGGGTTCTTCTATTTGCGGAGCACCTTCCGACTTGGCAATAGCTGTTGCCAGCGATTCAAGCACCCTGTTCAATTCCGGGTCACCAATATCGCGCAGGCTGTCCCCCAATTCGATTGGCGCAGGTTTCAGCGATGGCGGCAAGACTGCCCGTTTTTCCCTTGGTTTTTCAAGGTCTTTAGCTGAATTTACCGGGCCTTGCCTGAATCGCACCTGACTAATCGCACCATAGCCGAAGAAGCGGTTCACACGCTCGATAATTTCCGGTGTAATATGTTGCATCAAAGTCGAATGCGCGCCGGAAACCAGCAAATGAAGCGTTCCGCCCTCTTTTTCGCCGCGTGGAAAGCGGATTGATTCGGGTAGCGAGACGCCTGCGTAACGTTCCCCAACAATTTCCGGCCAACGGCTGACCACCGAACTTTGGATGAAGCCGTAGCGGCGAAAAGCGGCGCGGCCAATTTCGGGCATCAGGTCTGATATGCTGCGTGCTTCGCCGCCGCGAGGGCGTTGATATTTACTGAACTTTCTGGCCGCGGATGGCCGCTTAGCGCTCTTGCGCTTGGGCTTTTCGCCGTCCGGATTATTTTCCTTCGCCATAGCGGGGCATCATGGCATAGGCACCCCATGGGCGTCGACAGAATAACCGGTGAAGCGCAATTTATCACCGCCAAAATCAGTGCACATTATGTGGATAACGCCCGCAATTTGCCATGGCGCGTGCCGCCTAAGATTTCCGCAAGCGGCATGTTGCCAGACCCCTATCATATCTGGCTGTCCGAAGTGATGTTGCAGCAGACAACAGTTGCGGCCGTCATCGCCTATTTTCAAAAATTCACAAAACGATGGCCAACTATAGCGGATTTGGCCGCCGCCGATGAGGCCGATGTCCTGGCGGCATGGGCTGGTCTGGGCTATTATGCACGGGCCAGGAACCTGCATAAATGCGCGCTCCATGTGGCGGACGAGCGGAATGGCGTGTTTCCCGCGCAAGAGGCAGAGCTGCTCAAACTTCCAGGTGTAGGCGCTTATACCGCAGCGGCGGTCGCAGCCATTGCCTTTGGCAAGCGCGCGGTGGTTGTCGATGCCAATATTGAACGGTTGGTGGCGAGGCTATTTGCGATTGATACACCGTTGCCCAAGGGCAAGGGAGACATTCGCATCGGCATGGATGCCCTGACCCCGGAACAGGGTGCGGGAGATTTTGCACAAGCTTGCATGGATATTGGCGCCAGCATCTGCACCGCTAAAGCCCCAAAATGCGACATATGTCCGGTGCAAGTACATTGCGCCGCCTATGCCAATGCTGATCAAGAGCGCTACCCGGTCAAGCCAGCGAAAAAAGCTAAGCCAACGCGAAGCGGCCGTTTTTTCTGGATCGAACAGGACGAAAAATTGCTGCTCATCACCCGTCCGGCAAAGGGCATGCTCGGTTCTATGCGCGCTTTGCCGGACGACAATTGGGCCGCGGGAACCGATGGACATGGCCAGCCGCCGTTAGACGGTGATTGGCAGCTGCACGAGAATGTCGTTCAGCACAGCTTCACCCATTTTTCGCTTGAGGTTGATTTGGCGGTTTATCAAAGCGATAAAATCGCTATTAACAAGGGTGACAATAAAAAGATCGAACTTGGCCAAGTGCTGGATGATGTAATCTGGTGGCCGATAGACGACATTGAGGATGCGGGCCTGCCAACCTTATTTGCAAAAGCGGTGCGCTGGGCTGTGAAACAGAAACTGAAGGAATCACTATGACGATAGACAAGATGGCGAACATAAATACACTTCCAGCTTTTAACCGTCGTTCGGTTCTTGGCGCTATCGGTGCGGGAGCCTTTTTCGCTGGCGCGCCTAGTGCTGCCTTTGCGCGCTCACTGGCCCAACCTGCTGCGCCTTTTCCTGGCTTGACCAAGATTATCAATGACTATGTTTCCGAGAAAAAAGTGGCAGGCATGCTGGCCGCCATCGGGATGGGTCAGGCCGATCCGACAATCATTGCTGCTGGAACCCATAAGCTGGGCGGCGATAAAGCGGTGGATATGAATACGCTATGGCGTCTTTATTCGCAGACCAAGCCGGTGACCGGCATGGCGATCATGATGCTGATCGAAGACGGTCAACTGAAGCTGGACCAACCACTGGCCGATATTCTACCCGAATTTGCAGAAATGCGCGTTTTGCAGGATCCCGAAGGCTCGCTGGACGAGACCGTACCGGCACGGACCCAGATCACCATCCGCCAGTTGCTGACCCATACCGCTGGCCTTGGTTATTCGATCATCAGCAAGGGCCCGATTCAAACCGCTTATTTTGCAAAGGGCATCACGCCCGGTGTCGTGAGCCGCATGCCGCTTCCCGGCACGCAGCCCGGCCCGCCGACACCCGATGCGGCAACTTTCTCAAAAAACCTCGCATCCTTGCCGCTGGTCCATGAGCCCGGCACGAAGTGGAGCTATTCCGTTAGCCTCGACCTGCTTGGCTATGTCGTCGAAGTCGCTTCGGGTATGCCGCTCGAAGCGTTTTTGCAAAAACGCATGTTTGATCCGCTGGGCATGAAAGATACATTCTTCCGCTTGCCTGCCGACCGGGTGAAAGATTTCACGGACAATTATTCGCCCTTCGCCGGTACATTGATCCCGATCGATCCAGCAGAAAACAGCATTTATCTCGACGAACCGGCCTTTGCCTTTGGCGGCGCGGGCCTTGTGGGATCTGCAGCAGATTATGACAAGTTTCTGACCATGTTGCTTGGTTTCGGAACCTATAAGGGCACTGCGATTATGCAGCCAGAGACGGCAAAGCTCGGCATGTCCAACCTGCTACCCGAAGGCACCGATATGAAGGGCACATGGGTTGCCAATCATGGCTTTGGTGCAGGCGGCCGTGCTGGTCTAGGCACCACAGCAAGCCCCGCAGGCACCTTTGGCTGGGGCGGCGCGGCAGGAACGTCGGCCTTTGTTGATACCGGCAATGGTTTCCGCGCAGGAGGGTACACGCAATATATCCCGTCTAACGCTTATCCGTTCCAGTCAAATTTCCCGAAATATGTCTATGCCGACTTGATGCAAGCCATGTCAGCGGGTGAAGGAAAAACCAGCCCGTGAGTGATAGTGTCAGTCCGATCATGACAAGTGACCTGAGCGCGATCATTCCGACTTTTGCTGGCGGTACAATAGATCGTGCGGATCAGGTCCGGGTTAATCCCGAGCGGCTAAAAGAGGCAATGATGCGTCCGAATGCGCGATTGCTTAAGCTGGACGGCCTGAGTCCGGTTTTCGATGGTATGGGCGATCTCGCGTGGGGGCCGCTTTACGAAGCATCCCCTGATAATGACTTGCTGTTGTTAGGCATAGATGGCGACACGCCCTGTTTTGCAGAGCTCAACGGCGCGGGCAGCGCCATGCCGACCGCTGATCCGCGGTTGTGGCAATCGCTGGGTGTTTTGCCGCCAGAGCAAGCTGCTATCTATGCAACGGCGCGCAGTCTGGTGGACTGGCATGCGCGGCATCGGTTTTGCGCTAATTGCGGGCAGCCCACTGAATCCCGCAAAGGCGGCTGGGCACGGCAGTGTAACAAGGAAGAACAAGGTTGCGGCGCTGAACATTTTCCGCGCACCGACCCGGTCGCGATCATGCTCGCGGAATGTGAAGGCAAAATATTGCTGGGCCGGCAACCGCGCTTCCCGCCCAAGCGCTTTTCCGCGCTCGCCGGTTTTATCGAACCGGGCGAAAGCATCGAAGGCGGCGTTGCCCGTGAATTGTGGGAAGAGGCGGGCATCAAGGTTCATAATGTCCGATATATTGCCAGCCAGCCTTGGCCCTTTCCATCATCTCTGATGATGGCTTGTACCAGTGTAACCGATGATCCGACATTGACGTTGGATGAGGAAGAGATTGAGGAAGCGGCGTGGTTCTCGCTCGATGAAGTGAAAGCGGCGATGAACGGCGATCCTGATGCGCCCTTCATTGCGCCACCGCCCTTTGCCATTGCCTATAATTTGCTCAAAAACTGGGTGGATGAACAAGAGCGGTGAATAATGGATAGGCGTCTGGAACTTCTCGGTGCGCCGGGCTCACCATATACCCGGAAGATGTTGGCGTTGCTCCGTTACAGGCACATTCCGCATAATATTATCTGGACGGGAATGGACAAACCATTGCCTGACTATCCTCAGCCGAAGGTGAAATTACTGCCAACTTTTTACTTTTATGATGATCATGGGAATAAAGAGGCTGTTGTCGATTCGACTCCTATTATCCGCAGGCTGGAAGATATGCATCAACCGCGGTCGGTCATTCCCGACAGTGAAGCCTTGCGGTTTATCGATCTGCTGGTCGAAGATTTTGCCGATGAATGGTTGACCAAGGCGATGTTCCATTATCGCTGGGCCTTTGCGGCGGATGCGGAAAATGCCGGTCCGCTTTTGGTCTATTGGGGCATGCCGCAAATGCCGGCACAGGACGCACAAAAGCTGGCAGATAGTTTCTCGCAGCGGCAAATTGACAGGCTCTATGTCGTAGGGTCAAATGCCGTGACGGCACAAACGATCGAAGAGAGCTACGTTCGGTTGCTGGGCATATTGGATCGGCGGATAGCGGCCAACGGTTTTGTGCTAGGTGGCAGACCGGGATCAGGCGACTTTGCGCTTTATGGGCAGTTGACCCAGCTGGCTATTATTGAACCGACATCGGCGACCTTGGCTGCGCAACATACGCCGCGTTTGCGGGCATGGATCGACCGGGTCGACGATTTGTCAGGATATGATCAGGCACCCTGGCTGGCTGACAACCAACTGGGCCAATTGAGCGAACTGCTCAAGGAAATCGGCCGGGTTTATGCACCATTTCTGATCGCAAACGGTACCGCCCTTGCCAAGGGGCAGGATATGTTTGAAGCGGAAATAGATGGACGACCATGGCAGCAGCCTGTTTTCGCCTATCAGGCCAAATGTCTCATGGCTTTGCGTGCGGCTTATTTCGCCTTGTCCCAAGATGCGCGCAAGTCCGTGGATGGCGCCTTGGCGAACACCGGTTGTGAAGCGTTATTTGCTGGGGAAAATTACTAGCTCGGGAAAGGCAGTTTCAAACCAGACCCAGTTTGGACAACTCGCCCAGCATTTCTGCGGGCATTTCATCCGCGCCTTCTGCGCCTTGGCCCAGATCAGGTGGCGCGTCTTTTTCTTCGAGATAGCGCCAACCTTGATGCGCGCGGCGGGGGATGGTCTGCACAGCGATGAGTTTAGGTTCGAGCCTGATCCATTGGCGCCCTTCGCCATTTTCCATGAAGCCGATAATCGGACTACGGCCGACAATTTTTTTGCTGTGAATCCAATAGAGCGAACCGCCAGCCATCTCGACATGCCGTTTCGGCAGATAACGGGTCGTCAGCCGCGCTTCGCCAAGCTCTGCATGCGATTCTAGCCATGCCCGTAAAGTCGCGGGACTCTCGCTGCGAAACGCGATTTTGGTCATGTTGAGCGGCATGGCGCTTATGTGTGGCGCGCGACCGGATTAGTCAAGCGGCCTGGAGTGATATTCCCCTCTCGCAGCCACAGAATCACGATTCATCTCATGGATCATATTTTGTATTGCAAATGATTATCAATAGCATACTATGGCTCTCCAATATGAGAAAGAGGAGAATGGTGAATGGGTATGTGGTCGGGAAATCTCACGAAACTGATAACGCCGTTGCCGGACTTGATGTCGCTACCCAGCGCAGAGGCGCGGATTATCCTGGCGTTGCGGGTCGCAGTGATGAGCCAGAAATGTTATCGCGATGCCCGACCCTATTTGGAAGACCGTCTGGGCAGTGAACGTGCGGTTAGCCGCTTTCTGATTCTGGTCGAAGCGATTGGCGGAGCATGGCCCGAGAGCGTCACCATCGCGCGCGCCTGTTGTCCGCACACCATGCCGGACGAGATATTGTTGCTTCGAATGATGCGCCATGCAGTGGACCGCAATCGCCCCTCTTTTGATGCGCTGATTTGTGAGATGATCGATCCGAGCAGTCGTGATCGCATTTATCTCGATATGGTCAATTTTGCTGCGGTTTATGGGTCGCGAGCGGCGGGCAGTTAACACACGGGCTTTTTCTAGAGATGCACCATTATGTCGTTTTCGGCTTTAAGAACAAATGCGTTCGAACATGATGACGTCGGCATCTTTATAACGTCCGGGCCCCGTCTCTTGATAGCCCAGTTTACTAGCCAGTTTGATTGACGGTATATTTTCAGGGCTGATGATACATACCGTTTTGTCCGGTTTGAATTGTTTTTCCAGCCAAATATGGGCCGCCGCCATGGCCTCAAAGGCATATCCTTTGTTTTGGCCATTTGTGGATAAGACCCATGCTGCTTCGTGAAAAGGATCAAAACTTGGACCCAAGTCCCGGTGAAAATCGCTGAAACCGGCATCCCCGATAAATTGTCCGGTTGTTTTTTCAATGATCGCAAACATGCCATAGCCTTGAATCTGCCACCGTCCGAAATGGGCCAGAAACCGCAGCCATGCCTCGTCCACCGTAGATGGTTCCCGGCCAATATATCGCATCACCTCAGTATCTTGTGACATGGCTTTGAAGGCATCAAAATCTTCAACCATGTGCGGGCGGAGCAATAGTCTTTCGGTTTCGATCATATCTATGGCCTAAAAACTGACCATCCCGCTGGCGACGGCAAGGCCGAGGAAGGCCAAGAACCCCATCGTATCAGTGATCATGGTTACGAATACCGATGACGCTAGCGCCGGATCCTGTTTCATACGGTCAAGCGTGACCGGAACAAATATTCCGGCAAATCCCGCAACCACGATATTGATCAGCATAGCGACCGCGATGACGCCGCCCAGCATGGGATTGGTAAAGATGATGGCGGTCCCGATACCGATGAGCACCGCAATTGTCCCGCCATTCAATATGGCGATGCGGAATTCGCGTCCGATAATTCTGCGCGTGTTCGATCTGGTCAGTTCATTCATCGCGAGGGCGCGTACCGAAACCGCCATGGTTTGGGTGCCGGCATTGCCGCCAATCGAGGCCACGATGGGCATTAATATCGCTAGCGCTACCATCTCTTCAATAGCCGCGCCGAATATCGAGATCACGAAACTTGCCACCATGGCTGTTGCCAGATTGGCTATCAGCCAGCGGACGCGCGCCCGATAACTGTCGCGGATTGGTTCGTTAATATCGCCTTCGCCAGCACCGGATAACAGCAAGACATCCTCGCTGGCCTCATCTTCGACAATATGGAGGATATCATCCACTGTGATCATGCCGATGAGGCGACCGTCTTCGTTGACGACGGCAGCAGATATCAGATTATATTTCTGGAAACGCAGGGCCACTTCTTCCTGATCCATATCCACCGGGATGAGCGATTGCTCCCGTTTCATAATGTCAGCAACCGCAATGTCACGCGGGACCCGCAATATCCAACTTAGCTGGCAAGTGCCGACCGGCTTATAAGATGGATCGACGACATAGACTTCCCAAAACTCGGTGGTCAGATCCCCATGCTCGCGCAGATAATCAATCAGCTGCCCGACATTCATATGTTCCGGCACGGCGACCAGATCGCGCTGCATGATCCGGCCAGCGGATTCTTCGGGATAGGTGAGCGCGCTTTCAATCGCGGCCCGGTCTTCCGGCTCTAACTCTGCGAGAACCGCTTGTTGTTCGTTTTCTTCCAGATCCTCGATAATCGCAACGGCGTCATCGGTTTCCAGCTGTTCGGTCAGATCGGCAATCTGACCCGGTTCGAGTATTTCAATCAGATCTTCGCGAACATGCTCGTTCATCTCGGCAAGCACATCGGCGCTGACCAGATCGCCAAGTGCGCCAGCCAATGGCGCGCGTTCGTCTTCGTCGATCAGCTCGAACAGATCGGCAATATCAGCATTATGCAGCGGGTTGACCAGTTCCTGCGCGAGATTGGTATCGCCTTCATCCACCGCGTCCGAAACGGAGCGGACAAAGCCGTCGGTCAGACGGTTATCTTCGTCCAGGCTGGGGAGCGCGATATCTTCCGCTTCGGGAGCGTCTGTCATCTCAGTCATGGCGATGCTCCCTGTTTGGCGTCACATATGGCCGGTTTGTAGTAGCTGTACGGCTATAATTGCAATCTTTTGTGACATTTATCGAACGCAGCGGGTGATTTTTTTTTATGGCGCCCCTATATGCATGGCCAGAAGATTCACGACCTAAACAGTAATTATAAGGAATAGCCCATGGCGCACGAAAAAATGACCCTCCATCTCGACACCGGTGACGTTGAAATCAAACTGCGCGCCGATCTGGCACCCGGTCATGTTGAACGGATTACCGAACTGGCGTCCGAGGGTTTTTATGACGGTGTTGTGTTCCACCGCGTGATTGACGGTTTCATGGCACAAGGCGGTGATCCAACCGGCACCGGCATGTCCGGATCCGACAAGCCAGATATTCCGGCAGAATTCAGTCAAGAGCCGCATGCACGCGGTGTCTGCTCCATGGCCCGCACGATGGACCCGAACAGCGCGAACAGCCAGTTTTTCATCTGCCTGGACGATGCCGGATTCCTCGACGGTCAATATACGGTCTGGGGCGAAGTCACGAGCGGTATGGGCGCTGTAGACGCGCTGCCTAAGGGTGAGCCACCAGCACAGCCCGGCTCTATCAAAAGCGTTACCCTCGCTTAAACAGCACGCGATCCATCTGTGAAAACAGCCTTTCTCTCCGGCCTTACAATCATCAGCTTGTCGCTGGTGTCTTGTGCGGCCGGAGATGGCGAAACAGATGATACCAGCAATGAAGTGACAGCGGCCATCGACCCGGCCGCTGCCAAAACCGGCCCGCTTGCAAAAATGCAAGGCCGCTGGACGTCCGATGAGGACACCAAAAATACCATCCTGATAGACGGCAGCAGCTTTCAATCCTTCTCGGACGGAAAGCTCCAGGATAGTGCTTCGATCATATTCGTCGATGCCTGCAAGACGCAGGTGCCTGACTTTGAAGGCAAAGCATTCATTTTGCGCGGAAAAGAAAAACCAGTCTGCTATCTGCTTTATTCCGTGTCAGAAGAGAAACTGAGTTACATACATGCTGTACGTGGAAGGACATCCCGGTTCACGCGGCAAAACTAATTTGATATCTGGAGGCAAGTAGATGACCGATAAACTCCCCGAATACACCCCGCCCAAAGTCTGGACATGGGATAGTGAAAGTGGCGGGCGGTTTGCCAATATCAATCGCCCGATTGCCGGCCCGACCCATGACAAGGAATTACCGGTCGGCAAACATCCCTTTCAGCTTTATTCGCTCGGCACGCCCAATGGGGTGAAAGTCACGATCATGTTCGAAGAGCTGTTGGAAGCTGGGTTGAACGCTGCGGAATATGACGCGTGGCTGGTCAATATTGGCGAAGGTTCGCAATTTGGCAGCGGCTTTGTCGATATTAATCCGAATAGCAAAATTCCGGCACTGATGGACCACAGCACCACACCGCCGACACGGTTGTTTGAATCCGGCTCGATGCTGATCTACTTGGCTGAAAAATTTGATAAATTCCTGTCGAAAGATCAGCCAAAACGCGCAGAAACCCTGAACTGGTTGATGTGGCAAATGGGCAGCGCGCCATTTCTTGGCGGCGGTTTCGGGCATTTCTACGCTTATGCGCCGGAAAAATATGAATATCCGATCAACCGCTATGCGATGGAAGTGAAGCGGCAAATGGATGTGCTCGACCGCCATCTCGCGGACAATGAATATTTCGCAGGCGATGAATATAGTATCGCTGATATGGCGATCTTCCCCTGGTATGGCGGCTTGGCACGTGGCGTTCTTTATGAAGCCGGTGAATTTTTGTCCGTGCAGGATTATAAAAATGTCCAACGCTGGACAGCACAATTGGGCGATCGCCCGGCGGTGAAGCGCGGCATGATGGTCAACCGTCCTTATGGCGAACCGGAGACACAGCTGCACGAACGCCATGATGCCAGCGATTTTGAAACCAATACGCAGGACAAAAGAATCGCGCGCGGAGAGGTTGAGGCACCAGAATAATGCGGCTCAGCAAAGCGCGCATCGCCCCGCTATCCGATGCGGAGATGGATGATGAGCAAAAAGCCATGCTGGGCGAGCGTTTCCAGCAAGGCCCCGTGCTCAATATCTTCCGCACATTGGCCCGCGCGCCCAAGGCGTTCAAGGCATTTATGTGGTGGGGCGGCTATATGCTCTCGCGCCACAACAGCCTGCCGGAACGGGAACGCGAAATCATCATATTGCGAACCGGGTTTAACTGGAAATCCGGTTATGAATGGGCGCAGCATGTGCGCATTGGCAAAGACTGCGGGATAACGGACGAAGAGATTGAGTGGATCAAGCAGGGACCGGATGCATCAGGTTGGACGCCTTTGGAAGCTGCCATGTTGCAGGCGACCGATGAGCTGACCAGCGACGGATTTGTGTCCGATGCAACTTGGGCTACTCTTTCGGAGCTGACCGACAAACAGCGTATGGATTTGGTCATGACAGTCGGTCAATATACGCAAGTGTCAATGATGCTGAACAGCTATGGCGTGCAGCTTGATGAAGGTTTGGAGCTGGATCCCGATCTAAAGGGCTAAGCTGGGATGGCGCCAAAAGGCACGACCTTGTTTTCGACATCGTGACCGATATCCGCGTCTCCCAAATATGGAATATCAAAACGTGCGCATAAGCGTTGCACGATCTCTTCTGCTTCTTCGCCAAAGGGTCGATTATTTTCCGGCACATCGCTGACCCGTCCCAAACGTATCCCGGCAAGGCCTTTATCGGACAGGTGGCTGGTGACATTGAACAGCGCGCGATCGAACGCATAAAGATATTCGGCGATTTCCTCGATCATCAGGACATGGTCTTCCAGATCCGGTAGCAGCGGCGTGCCGACCATCATCGCCAGAGTCATGAGATTAAATGCCGCATATTTTTGTCCGGCCTCGACATGGCGCTCCAGCGCAGTCGGGTCACTTCTGACCAGCCAGTCGAGGCCACGCTCGACAGCGACCATGCCGCCATCGCGCCGCATGTCGACCGGCATGGGGCCATGCATCTGTGTGCCTATCCCGGCCTTGTATAGCGCGCCCAGCAGATTCCCGCCGTCGCTATAACCCATATAGGTTTTATGCTGCGCGGTTGGCCCCAGTTGTGCCAAAATGCTGTCGGCAATCCTCGCGGCGCCATATCCGCCGCGGGCAAACCAGATCGCATCAATAGACGGATCATTGGCCAGTGCGACAAAGGCAGAGCATCGCAGATCATCTTTACCGGCAAAATGCCCTTCGATGGCAAAACACTGATCGTGAAAGACCAGTTCCGCTGCGGGGTGACTGTGGCTGGTATGGGCAATGAGCTGCTGCGCCTCTTCTTCATAGAGCGGCGTTGATGGCGCGCAAATACCGATCCTGACCTGTTTCACGAAAATTTTACCCCAACACAATTGCCAAAAAGCTGTTGAGGCCATAGCGGGGGATTATGAGTAAAGACAAATCCTATTATTTTTGCGGCATTGGCGGATCAGGTATGTTGCCTCTCGCCATGATTGTCAGGGAAAACGGTGCTTTGGTTGCTGGCTCTGATCGGGCACTTGACCAAGGGCGCCTGGCTACCAAGTTCGAGTGGCTGAAAGCCAAAGGCATCGGCCTGTTCGCCCAAGATGGCAGCGGACTGACCTCGGGTGATCAGATATTGATCGCATCGGCGGCAATCGAAGACAGCGTGCCGGATGTTGCAAAAGCCAATAGTCTGGGTTGCGCCCGAATGACTCGCGCGCAATTGCTCGCCGAGCAGTTTAACGGCTCACCACGCAGCATCGCGATCGGCGGGACCAGCGGCAAATCAACCGTGACGGGCATGATCGGCTGGATATTGACCGAGGCGGGTTCGGATCCGACCATCATGAATGGTGCGGTGATGAAAAATTTCGTCGCGGATGACGCCCCTTTTGCCAGCTCCCGGGTGGGTGATGGCGGCATCATGGTCAGCGAAGTCGACGAAAGCGATGGGTCAATTGCGTTGTTTGATCCGGAAATAGCGGTGCTGAATAATGTGAGCCTCGATCACAAAAGTCTCGAGGAATTGCGGCAACTCTTCGGGGACTTTGCGGGCAAAGCCAAATATTGCATCTGGAATCTGGATGACGCCGAGACGGTTGCTTTAGTGGGCGCTCTCGATTTGAGTGACGCCATCAGCTTCGGTTTTTCGAAAGAGGCAGATTTTCGAGCCAGTGATATCGAGGAGGCCCCGATCAGCTCTCGCTTTACATTGTCTGCACAGAGCAGTGACTTCGAGGTCAAACTGCAGGTCCCGGGTCGTCATAATATTGCCAACGCGCTGGCTGCCATCGCTGCAGCGTCAGCCGTCGGCGTGCCAGTGGCAACAAGCGTTGCCGCGATGGCCCAGTTTAAAGGTCTCGCCCGGCGTTTCGATGTTGTTGGCACAACGAACAACATCAGCGTGATCGACGATTTCGGTCACAATCCAGACAAGATCGCCGCAACCTTGAAAACAATGAAAGCCTTTCCAGGCCGTATCATCGCTTTTTTCCAGCCGCATGGTTTTGGGCCGATTCATAAAATGGGCGCCGAGCTAGCAGAGGTTTTTGCTGACATATTGGATCGGGATGATCGTGTGATCCTGTGTGATCCGGTCTATTTCGGCGGGACGGTGGATCGCACTATTGGTAGCGCATTTATCACCGATGCGGTGACTGCTGCAGGCGGAACCGCTGAGCATATAGCGGATCGCGCGGATTGTGGCGCGCATATTGTTGACATCGTTCAACCCGGAGATCGCATCGTGATCATGGGCGCGCGCGATGATACGCTCAGTATATTCGCATCAGATATATTGGCGCAACTGGCTGCCAAGCCATAAAATCCATCGAATGCAAATCAGGCCCTGAAAACAGGGCCTGATCTTAAGGGATTATCGCGGGTGTGAAGTGAAATTCGCTTTCACTTCTGTCAGGGGCTTGTCGGTATATCGTCGTTGTCATTGTTGATTACGGTCAGCGTTATAAATCCAACAGCAATAGCACCAGCCAGCACGGCGATGATGGTGTCGCTGCCGCCGCCTAGATTATTCACCTGTTCCTGAGTCGCAGCAACACGCTCCACGCTTGCGCTGGTCACAGGAGCGACCGCTTGTGACTGCGCCATAACCGGTGCTGTCGAGAGGGATAGAGCTGCTAAGGCAGTCAAAGTATTGAAACGCATAGATTTTCTCCAATATTTTTATCAAAGCCAATTATATTACGAAAGATTCGTATTACAGGCCTCAAATACTTGGCTTTACGACAATAAATGCCGATCATGCGTGACGATATAATAAATATAACAGAAAATGATGGAAATGTCATGGGGGCGACAGTCAAACGGGCACGCTTCGTCGCTTAAAGTCCCGCTTTTAAGACCCAATCATGGAAAATTCGCACTGCGCGATTTTTCTTGTCGCGTTTGCGGCAGACGAACCAATAGGAATAAGGGCTGTCGATATCATAATCGAATAATCGTGCTAGGCGCGGATCATTGGCGTCGGAGAAATGACCGCCATGCATGATCGCGACGCCCAGCCCCTGCGCAGCGGCTTCGAGCATTAACGGTCCGCTATTCATCTGATCAATGCTGGCAGGATCGAGGTCCGGCATGCCCACAGCCTCTTTCCAGCGATCAAAAGCCTTGGCCATATCGCTATGGATCAGGATGTTGTGACCCTTTAAATCTTCCGGTTTCTTTATCGGGTTGGGCCCGTTGACAAGTTCAGTAGCCGCAATAGCATAGACCTTGTTGCTGTCCAGTTTGACCGCATATAGGTTGGGATCGACATGGTCGGCGATGATAATCGCCGCATCAATTACGTCGCCCAGCATGTTTTCCGCATGGGTAGAAGTGTCCACATCAATATGGAGCTTTGGATAGAGCTTTCTGAGCTCGGGCAATCGCGGTACCAGACGTGTGGCGCCGAAAAGCGGAAGGACACCCAAACGAAGGCGTAAATCACCACCGCTGACGGTCATTTGGTCTACAGCTTCGCCAATCGTCTCCATCGCGGGGGCCACTGCATCAAGGAGCGATTGACCATCCTCATTGAGCACCATCGACTGGTTGCGGCGTTCAAATAGCGATTTTCCGATATGCTCTTCGAGCGATTTGATTCGGCGGCTCAAGGCAGGAGCCGATAGCGCCAATTCGGCGGCTGCCGCCTTGGAAGAGCCGAGTCGCGCGACCCGGATAAAGGCTTCCAAGGAGCGAAGGGGAGGAAGACGTCTCATGGTGCGGATGATATCGGAGTTAAATGCGAATTGTGCAATGCAAAACTGAATCAAATTGGGATAGATCGGCTAAATCGCTACTCAAAAACAAATATAAAGTTGCATAACATGCAACTTGCGATGTTCTTTTCGCACTTGCAACATAATCGATTCTCGGCCAAATAGAACTCGCCTTTCAGGCATCCTCTCCTAAAAACTTTTATAGGCCAGTCCTTCGGGATTGGCCTTTTTTTTGCCTGAAATCTGCCCCTTCTTGCATTGGCTGCCAAATCCGGGGTCGCATAATAGAAGAGTCCTCCCTATCTTATTGGAAACAATAAGAGCGGTAGGAGTATATCCCCCATGTCTGATTCTAAGCCTGATTCCTCATCTGAGTCTAAATCTGATTCCCAGATGATCAAATTACAAGTTGCCAATGCGCGGCCAGAAGATAGCGGCCGCGGGCTTGCGCGCTTGTCGCGAGACAATTTGACGAAATTGGGTTTGATGGAAGGGGATGTTGTCGAAATTTGTGGGAAGCAGGCCACTCCCGCGCGCGCTGTCCTCCCTTATCCTGAGGATGAGGGATTGGACTTTGTCCGGCTGGACGGGTTGCAGCGTGCAAACGCTGGTGTTGGCTCCGGCGATTTTGTGGAAATCCGCAAGGTCGAGTCCAAGGCTGCCAAGAAAGTCATTTTCGCTCCGGCCCAAAAAGATCTGCGCCTGCATGGCAGCGGTACTGGTCTGAAACGCAGTTTCATGGGGCGGCCGCTCAACGCGGGCGACTTTGTCGCAACCCATGGTCAGCAGCAGGTTGACCGCAGCGACATGCCGCCGCAACTGCAGCAGATGTTGGCGGCTCCAGCCTTCTCGTTGACTCAAATTCGCCTGATGGTGGTTGCCACTGTACCGAAGGGCTTTGTCCATATTGACGAGAATACCGAAGTTGAACTGCGTCCGGAATATGAAGAATCAACCGAGCATCGCCGCGCGGATGTGACCTATGATGATGTTGGCGGCTTGCATGAAACGATCGATCAACTGCGCGAGATGGTCGAACTGCCGCTGCGCTATCCGCAATTATTCACGCGGCTTGGCGTTGATCCGCCACGCGGCGTGTTGTTGCATGGTCCTCCCGGGACGGGCAAAACGCGTTTGGCACGCGCTGTAGCCAATGAAAGTGATGCGGAGTTTTTCCTGATCAACGGGCCTGAAATCATGGGCTCGACTTATGGCGAGTCGGAGAAAAAGCTGCGGGAAGTTTTTGAAGCGGCAACCAAGGCGGCGCCCTCGATCCTGTTCATTGATGAAATCGATTCGATCGCGCCAAAGCGGGGGGAAGTGCAGGGCGAAACCGAGAAACGCCTGGTGGCACAATTGCTAACCTTGATGGATGGGCTCGAATCCCGGCTTAATCTGGTTGTGATCGCGGCGACCAATCGCCCTGAGGCAATTGATGAAGCCTTGCGCCGTCCCGGCCGGTTTGATCGGGAAATTATTGTCGGTGTCCCAGACGTTCGGGGCCGCAAAGAAATTTTAGGCATCCACACACGCGGCATGCCCCTGGAGCCAGCAGTCGATCTGACGGAACTGGCGCGTACAACCTATGGGTTTGTTGGTGCTGATCTGGCGGCTTTGACTCGCGAAGCCGCGATTGAAGCTGTCCGCCGGATCATGCCAAAGCTTGATCTGGAATCCGAAACCGTCCCGCCAGAAGTGCTGGAGGAACTGGTGGTGCGCCGCGATGATTTTGTCGAGGCACTCAAGCGGGTGCAACCGTCCGCTATGCGCGAGGTGATGGTGCAAATGCCCGATGTGCGCTGGGAAGATATCGGCGGACTGGACGACGCGCAGATGCGTTTGAAAGAAGGCATTGAATTGCCCATGAAAAATCCGGAAGCATTTATCCGTCTGGGTATTCGTCCGGCCAAGGGATTCCTCCTCTATGGACCCCCGGGTACCGGGAAGACCTTGCTGGCCAAGGCGGTCGCGCGGGAAGCCGAAGCCAATTTTATCGCGATCAAATCGAGTGACCTTTTGTCGAAATGGTATGGCGAGAGCGAGCAACAAATTGCGCGTCTCTTTGCGCGGGCGCGACAGGTCGCTCCGACGATATTGTTCATCGACGAAATAGATAGCTTAGTCCCAGCCCGCGGCAGTGGCATGGGTGAACCGCAAGCGACCGAACGAGTGGTCAATACGATTTTGGCGGAGATGGACGGGCTGGAAGAAATGCAGTCGGTCATCCTGATTGGTGCCACTAATCGGCCCGGTTTGGTGGATCCGGCCTTGTTACGACCTGGCCGCTTTGACGAGTTGGTCTATGTGCCGGTTCCGAAAAAAGATGGTCGCCGCCGCATATTGGCGATTCACACTTCGAAAATGCCGATGGCCAAGGATGTCGATCTTGATGATATTGCCGAACGGGCGGAACGCTATTCCGGCGCTGATCTGGAAGATCTGGTGCGTCGCGCCGGGCTATATGCCTTGCGGGAACATGGCGGACTGGTCGAGACGGTCTCGATGAAGCATTTTGAGCAAGCGCTAAAAGAGAGCCGGGCCTCGGTCACGCCGGAAATGGAGGAAGAATATTCCAAAATGGAAGCGTCGCTGAAACAAAATGCCATGCGCGCGGAACCGATCGGTTTTGTCTCTCCTGGCATGTTGACGCCCGTGCGAGACAGCAAGCACGAGTTTTAGCCATCCAATTCTGGGGCTTCATCAAGCTTTAGCGTTTTGAAGCCCCAGCCGAAGATGAATACGCACATTGTAACCGCTATCCAGAAGGGCAGCGCGCTGAAATAGGTGTAAATCAGCACGCCGACAGCTGGTGAGGCTATGAAGGCCATGCCGTTTACCGACGCGACGATCCCGGCCACGCCATTTTGTTCGGATCGTTCGACGGCCAACGATGCTCCTGCGGTAAAGCCCGGACGGAAAAGCCCAAAGCCCAAAGAGCTGACCGCAAAGCCGATGATGATCCCGTAAAGATCGGGAGATATTCCGATGATGAGACAGCCCAAGGCGGCGAGCAACATGCCCCACAATACCGATGATCGTGGTCCCATTTGCAGCAGCGGGATTAAGCCCCATTGCGCGAGCAAGGTCGCCGCCGCGCCGGACATCAGGACGATACCGGTCATCTCGATCGCGGTTTTTGGATCGTTTCGCAAACCCAGCCGGTCCAGCACCAGAAAGCCGATAACGCCCAATATGATGGCATGGGCATTGCCGCCCATAATGCCGGTGATCAACCATGGTTTGATGCGTTTGTCGCCCCAGCGCAGCCGCGGCGGTATGGCATCGGGTGACGGTTTCCCGGCCGGCTGATCCTCATGACCATCGTCTTTCAGGCTGCCGGCTGAAGGCGCTGCGCTATAGGGTTCCGACGTGACAACGCCGCGTGCTTCAAAGCCCGGATCATCATTGGGCAGCTTCAGCGCCAGCGCGATCATCACAACGATCCCGATCAGCGCAAAGGCGAACATCGGGCTCGACAGGCCCAGTATCGGCAGGATCAACAAGGGCGCGATGGCAGGGCCAACAATCGTTCCCAGACCGAAGGATGAGGAGATTAGCGACAATGCCTTGGTGCGATCCGCGCGCGCTGTACGGGCGGCGACATAGGCTTGGACTGCAGGTGGTGCAGCGGAACCCAGACCCCCGTAAAGGCTGCGGAATATGGCAAATAAGATGAAGGTCCAGATGGCGCTATACCAGCCGAGCAACCCAAGAAAGAGGGCCAAACCTGCCAGCGCCATGGAGGCTGTAAAACCGATCATCCCCAGTCGCATCAGCGCTTTGCGCCCACGGTGATCCGACAGGCGCGCCCATTTGGGCGCTGTATATACCCACAGCAAGGCGGACCAGCTAAACGCGGCGCTGACCCAAAAATCCGGGATGTTCAGCTGCGTCCCGATGGTCGGCAATATCGATTGCATCGCGGTGTTGCCCGATGCGGTAACGAGCATGACCGCGAACAGCACCGTCATACGGGTGCTGTCGATTGGCTTATGCTTTTTGGCGGCCATGGGTGGTGCGGGAGAATCAGCCATAATCGCCCTATGGCATGCTATTTTTCCCAATCATAGCTGCGTTCTATCTGCGCGACGTGCAACGTATAGCTTTCATACCATTTGCCTCGGCCTTGGTCGCGAATGGCGGCGTGGACCGGGTGATCGCGCCAGGCCTTGGCGGCAGCATCATTTTCCCAATAGCTGATGGTAATGCCCAATCCGTCTTCCGCGCGGCTGCTATCTTGGCCGAGATAGCCGGCTTGTTGCGCCGCGAGATTGCTCATGACGCCTGCCGCTGCCGCATAGGCCTCGTGATCAGCGTCGATGCGCTGCGCGCAAAAAATTACGGCAATGGAGCCAGGAGGGTGCAAGTCCATGTCACCCTTTTAAACTTCTCTCAGCCTCGGACAAGCGCGAAGATGTTTGAAAACGTGACTGTTCTGGCTTAGTAAGACAGCGGGACCATAGCAGGAGAGTTTGATTGACTAACAGCATTGCAAAAGCGCCAATATGGGGCCGAATCAAGTTGCGCGCAGCGCGGATGTTCGGCGCATGGGGCGTGTTCTTCAAAGGCTTTGTAAAGCATCCTGTCATGGTCGGTTCGATCATCCCGTCCTCGGCCAAAACTGTCAAAAAGATGTTGGAGCCGGTCAATTGGAATGAATGCGACCTGTTTGTGGAATATGGCCCCGGAGTTGGTACTTTTTGTCGACCGGTGCTGGAACGCATGAAGCCCGATGCGACGTTGATCGTCATTGATCTCAACCCCGATTTTATTGATTATCTGAGCAGGAGCATCGGCGACAGCCGGTTCTATCCCATCCACGGGTCTGCTGCTGATGTGCAGCAAATCATCCAAGATTTGGGTCATGAGAAGGCCGACTATATCTTGTCTGGCCTTCCTTTTTCTACTTTGCCCAATCAGTTGGGTCCTAAAATAGCCAAAGAAACACATGAAGCCCTGCGTCCGGGCGGTGCATTTTTGGTCTATCAATTTGTCAAACGGGCGCGTGATTTTATGACGCCGCATTTTGACCGTATCGATAATGGCTTTTCCGCATGGAACATTTTGCCCTGCCACTTGTTCTGGGGCTGGAAAAAGAAATAGTTCGTTCGGCCGTTTTATTGTTGTTGGTCGACGCTGGCTGACCGTTTGTCGAAGATCAAACAGGACTTGCGCGACAAGTCCGCATGCTCATAGTAGTTTCCAACTATACCATATGTTGAAGAGGAATTTCCGGATGCCACGTTTTTCCCGTACGATCGCGATTGCGCTCACCTCCACCGCTTTGGCCTTTGCCACCCCGGCTTTTGCGGATGATCACAAAAGCGCTAAACCCGCCCCGGTGAGTGAACTGGTCGATGCCGTCGACATTCCTTATGAACGCTTCACGCTCGACAATGGTCTAAAGGTGCTAGTCCACACCGACCGAAAAGCGCCGATTGTGGCTGTATCAATCTGGTATGGCGTGGGTTCGGCCAACGAGCCCAAGGGCAAGACTGGCTATGCCCATCTATTCGAGCATATCATGTTCAACGGTTCCGAAAATGCACCGGGCGATTATTTTGAGCCGCTACGCCAGATCGGCGCGACCGATTTAAACGGAACGACCTGGCTCGACCGGACCAACTATTTCCAGACGGTGCCAAAATCCGCTTTGGAAGTAGCACTGTTCCTCGAAAGCGACCGTATGGGCCATTTGCTGGGCGCAGTGACGCAAGAGAAGCTCGACAATCAGATTGGCGTCGTTTCCAATGAAAAACGTCAAGGCGACAACCAGCCTTATGGACTGGTCGGCTATCGCCAGACCGAGTTGCTCTTTCCTGGAGAGGGTCATCCTTATGGTCATGATACGATCGGATCGCTTGAAGATCTGGAAGCCGCCTCACTGGATGACATGAAGCAATGGTTTACCGATCATTACGGCCCAAATAACGCGATATTGGTACTCGCCGGCGATATTGATGCAGCAGGAGCCAAGCCATTGGTTGAAAAATGGTTTGGTGCAATTGCAAAGGGCAAGCCGATTCCGGAATTAAACCCGGAATTACCGACATTGGATGAGCCGATTTTCGACGTGATGAAAGACAAGGTCGCGACCACGCGTATCTATCGCAACTGGGTGGTGCCGGGTTTGAACGATCCCGATTACACACCGCTTGATGTCGGTATGGCGGTGCTCGGCGGTCTGGCGAGTTCGCGGCTCGACAATATCATGGTCCGCGAAGAAAAAAATGCGGTGGCGGTATCGGCTTTTGTCCTGCCCTTCGTCCATGGCAGTCTCGTGCAAATTCAGGCTGATGTGAAACCGGGCGAAGATGCCGATATTGTCGCCAAGCGACTGGACGATATTATCGCCGACTATATTCAATCCGGTCCTACCGAAGATGAAGTGCAACGGGTTGCCACCCGCGATGCAGCCTCGCGAATTGCCGGGTTGGAACAAGTTGGCGGATTTAGCGGCAAGGCATCGGCACTGGCCAAGGGCGAACTCTATTCCGATGATCCGAAATATTATAAGAAGGAACTGGAGCGTCTGGCTTCGACGACGCCGGCATCGGTGACGGCCGCGATGAAAAAATGGCTGACACGGCCCGTTGTTGGCATCCGGGTGATACCCGGGGAACGCGAAGCCTATCAGGAAGTTGATTCTGGTAAAGGCGCGCGCACCGGAACGCTCACGTCTCCTGCCTTTTATACGCAAAATGACGGTGAAGAAACGGGTAGGGTGACGGTGGACCGATCCTCTCTTCCGCCCGTTGGAGAAGTTCCCAACGTTGATTTTCCGGATGTCGAAACATCGACATTATCCAACGGAATCAAAGTTTATTTTGCCCGTCGCGACGCGGTGCCGATGACGCGCGTGAGCCTGTCATTTGACGCCGGAGCAACCGCTGACCCGGCCGATAAAATCGGCCTGCATAATTTCGTCACCGCGATGATGGAGGAAGGCACGACGAGCCTGACTTCGGTTCAGATTGCCGAGCAACAAGAGCGTTTGGGCGCCAGTGTGAGCGTCGGCGGCGCACGGGACCGAACCAGCGTTAATCTCAGCGCGGTTAATCCCAATCTTGACGCATCGCTCGATCTCATGGCCGATATCGTCAAAAACCCTGCCTTTAAAATCGATGATATGGAACGCATCCGGGTCCAACAATTGACCGCTATTGATCGGGAAGAGAGCAATCCGCGCAGTGTGGCGACCAATGCCTTGCCACCGCTTTTATTTGGCGACGCGCATCCTTATGGTCGCGGGCTCTCTGGCAATGGTACCAAAACATCGGTCGCCGCGATCACTCGCGATGATCTGATCAACTTCCATCAAAGCTGGATGCGTCCTGAAAATGCGACCATTTTTGCAGTGGGCCAGATTGATCGTCAGGCGCTGCTTGAGAAACTGGAAATGCGCTTTGGCCAGTGGTCGGTTGAAGGGCAGGCCGCGCCAGCAAAAAATTTCGATGCACCGATTCCGGAAGCCCAAGGCAAAATCATTGTAATTCACCGCGCCAATTCACCGCAGTCGATGATCCTTGCCGGGCAAGTTCTGCCCTATAAAGGCACAGATGATCTGCTGAAACTCAATGCCGCCAATGAAGTTTTGGGTGGAAATTTCCTGTCGCGGATCAATATGGATTTGCGTGAGACAAAGGGGTGGAGCTATGGCACCCGCAACAGTCTTTTGCGGGGCGAGCATGATGTACCCTATATAATGCGCGCGCCGGTTCAGACCAATCAAACGGGTCCAGCGGTTGCAGCGATCATGAGCCAAGTGAAGGACTTTCTGGGTGACAAAGGCGTGACGCAGGCCGAGCTGGAACGGACCATCAACGGGAATGTTCGCCAGCTGCCTGGTCAGTTTGAGCAATCACGTAGGGTGCTGAGCCAGATGCAAGGGGATGTGATGTTCAAGCGTCCGTCCAACTATGCTGAAATCGTGGCTGATCGTTACAAGGCGTTGACGGCGGATGAGCTAAACAAAGCGATGGCCAGCGCGATTGATCCTGACAAATTCACCTGGGTGATTGTCGGCGATGCGGACAAGATTAAGACGCAACTCGAAGCGCTGAACATGCCGATTGAATATCGCGGCTATGAAGCTGGTAACACCGATGTTAGTAAGACAGACAGTTCAGATGATTCGGCAGTCGGTCAAGACTGATCGCTGGTTCAGGGCTTAGATTTAAAAGGAGAATAATATGTCGATTGATGGTTCATATGATTGCGTAACCAAATCCCCCATGGGTGACCAAGCCTCTGTCGTGACGATTGTCACCAATGGCGATACGTTCACCGGCACCAATGAAGGCGCCATGGGTTCCATGGAATTGGAAGATGGCAAGATTGACGGCGATACGCTGACATGGGTCATGAACATGACCGTGCCTATGCCCATGAAACTGGAAGGCACCGCAACGGTTGTTGACGGCGTATTGACCGGTAGCGTCAATGCCGGCGCTTTTGGTGAAATGGCGATGAGCGGCACCAAGAAATAAGGCTATATGCTAGACAATAAAAAGGCCGCTGCCCATATGGGTTAGCGGCCTTTTTTATTCATGGATTTGCGTATTATTGAACGACAATGCTCACAGCACGGCGATTTTGTGCCCAAGCCGATTCATTGGAACCCAAAGCGTCCGGACGCTCTTTGCCGTAGCTCACCGTGGTCATCCGGGTCGGGCTGACACCTAAAGAGGCGAGATAGTTTTTCGCGGCATTGGCGCGACGTTCACCAAGCGCAAGGTTATAATCCCGCGTACCACGTTCATCGGCATGGCCTTCAATCGTAATCCGTGCATTGGGATGTTGCGCCAGCCATTGGGCCTGGCTTTGCAGGACGACTTGATCCTGCGAGTCCACATTATAGCGATCTGTATCAAACAGGATGCGATCTGACATCGTGTTGGCCAGGAAATCGCCTTGTGAGCCAGGTGCATAGCCGGGACCAGAGGGCGGCGGTGTAGTTGGCTGACTTGTACCCGTAGGCGCCGGTGGCAATTCTTCGGGTGCCTTTTTCGCGCAGCCTGCCAGTATCAAGCTAGAGGTAATCAGGAGGGGGGTTGCATATTTTATCATATTTCTGCTCCTATTCTTATGTGCCCTTGGGGCTAGTTATAACCGTTTTCAGTCACTTGTCTCACTTTACTTCGGTTTTTCTCATACTGTTCTATGGCAGCAACGGTCCCCATGCGGGGTCTGAGCCATTGACCGGTGTCGGCAATTGCCGTTCATTCCGGCCAGTCAGATCGACTTGCCAGATACCGGTCTTGCCGCTGCCGCGCGTGGTGCGAAAAAACTGGATGATCCGGCCATTGGGTGCCCATGTCGGTGCCTCGTCCTGCCAGCTATTGGTGAGCAAACGCTGTCCGCCGCCACTGGGTGTCATTACGCCGACCCGGAAATTACCGGCCATTTTCGTAAAGGCGATCAAATCCCCACGCGGGCTCCATTCTGGAGTGGCAAAACGTCCACCGCCAAAGCTGATCCGGCGTTCATTGCCGCCATTGGCGCTCATGACATAAAGTTGTTGGCTGCCCGACCGGTCGCTTTCAAAGACAATCCGGCTGCCATCGGGTGAAAAACTGCCACCAATGTCGATCCCCGGCGAAGATGTCAGCCGTGTCGGTGTGCCGCCTTGGGCCGATACTTTGTAGATATCGGTATTGCCGGCAATGGCCATCGAATAGAGAATGGTCTTTCCATCAGGCGACCAGCGCGGCGCAAATGTCGGGTTGGTGCTCTGGGTGATCAAACGCTGCCGTCCGGTGCCGATTTCATAGACATAGATGCGCGGATTGCCGTCCAGAAAGCTGAGATAGACAATTTGCTTATAGTCGGGCGAGAAGCGCGGGGTGAGGGCGGTTGCCTGACCATTGGTGATGAACCGGTGATTGGCGCCATCACTGTCCATGATTGCCAGTCTTTTCCGGCGATTACCTTTAGGGCCGGTTTCGGCAATATAGGCGATCCGGCTGTCGAAAAAGGGCGATTCCCCGGTCAGGCGTGAATAGATGCTGTCGGCACATTTATGCGCTGCGCGCCGCCAGTCGCCCGGATCAACGACAAAGCCTGTCCGGGTGAGTTCGGTTTCGAGCGCCACGTCATAGAGATAACAACCCACGGTGAGCTTGCCGTCGCCATTGGCGCGGACAAAACCCTGTATCAGCGCAGAAGCATTGGTGCCGTTCCAATAGGGAAATTGCGGCGCGGTCACTTCGCTAAAGCTGATACCGCGCACCTGGTTGCGGCCGAGCGGTTTGAACAATCCGCTGGAACGCAAATTGCTGACGATGACGTCGCTGATTTTATTGCCCAATTCTGCGGTCGTGCCTGCTGCCGTTTCGGTGTTTTGCGGCGCTGACAGGCCCGGCACGGCGATGGTCAGTTCGTCGGCACCGGCATTGTCGACATCAACGGTTAACTGGGCCTGCGCAGGCCATGACAAACCAGCCAGCAAACTAAAGGCAATAAACCATGATTTCATTCGTTTAGAGGCTGATATAGCCATGATATTCTCCTATATGCCGAGATAGAGCACGGGTTCTATGACCTGCCACTCTGTATAAAATTTCTCGGGAAATGTCGTATATGGTGCGGCCAGTTTGACCGCTGCAATGGCCCGTTCCTTGTGAACACCTGCTTGGGAACGATTGCTGGCCGTGATTCCGGTAGTGGTAGCTGTGGGCGTACCGATAATATTGCCGCTGCGGTCAAGTCGCGCTGTAACCTTGGTGCGCAGCAATTCTGCGTCTGCGCCACTGGGCGGTTTCCATTTGCGTTTTACCTGCCGGTATAATTCCTGCTGTAACGACGCCACAGCACGGGCCGATGCTTTCTCACCCGTGACATTCTGATTGCGGCTGACCGAGGACTGATCGGTGACGCCTTTCAGGAAATCCTTGCCGAGACGCGATCCTTTTGGTTTCGGCTTTGGTTTCGCCTTGGGCTTAGCTTTGGCCTTCGGCTTTGCCTTTGGCGCCGCTTTGGGTTTGGGTTTTGCAGAGGGTTTGTCGCGCGGTGGCGTGGGTTTTACTTCTGGCGCTTTGGTAAGCTCCATCGGTTCGGGATCACTCAGTTCTGCTGGATCGGGATCTCCCAATTCCGGGGCTATGCTTGTCGCGGGCGGGACCAGGGCGGGGTTGGGAGACGCGCTCTCCAATCCGACCTCATCGGCAATCATCACTTCAATGGCTTTGGGTTTATAGGCTTCGTCCGGCTGAGACAGCAGGCTAAGCGACAGTACGCCGAACAGGACAATATGTCCGCCAGCCGCGACGCCTAAGCCAATTTTTTCAGCTCTTTCCATAACAGCCTGTGATTTCTAATTTCACTCAGATGAACCTGTTGTGACTAAAGACACGCGGTTCAGGCCCGCCCGATTAAGCTCCCCCATGACCCCCATGATCAGCCCATAGTCTAGGGTTTTATCGCCCCGTAGCATGATCTGCCGCGGGTCTTCGGGGGTCTGATTAGACGCGATTTCATTTAATCGCGCGGTCAAGGCATTTCGGCTCATTTCCTCATCATCAAGATATATCCGACCTTCCTGATCTATCGATATCTGTACCGGTTCCTGATCCTGATCCAGCGCATTAGCGCGGCTTTCCGGTAGATCGACAGGTACGCCGGTCACCAGTAAAGGCGCAGTGATCATGAAAATGATCAGCAACACCAGCATAACGTCTACAAAAGGCGTGACGTTAATCTCTGACATGGGCGCGCGGCCGCGTGAGCGGCGACCATTGCCGGGGGCAAGGTTCATTGCCATCGCTTAGTCCCCCAATTCCAGCTCGCGGCTCAAGGTCGCGTGAAAGCCGTCGGCAAAGCGGCCCATACGGGCTTCGAGCTTGTTTAACCGGTGCGAGAAGCGGTTATAGGCAATAACCGCCGGAATAGCGGCAAACAGACCGATGGCGGTCGCAAATAAAGCCTCGGCGATGCCCGGGGCCACGACGGCGAGCGAACTATTCTGTTCAGCCGCAATAGCCGAAAAACTACGCATAATGCCCCAGACAGTCCCGAACAGGCCGACAAAGGGCGCGACACTGCCGACCGTGGCGAGGAAATTCAGCCGATCCGCCAGCTTGTCCACCTCATGCTCAATTGTGGCATTCATCGTGGTTGCCAGCCGCTGCCGTGTGCCATCGCGATCAATGGGACCGCGCGCGGTAGAACGACGCCACTCGCGCATACCGGCGTTTAATACTCTGGCCATCGGTAGGGATGACTTGCCGTGGTCCTGATAAAATTCGTCGGCATTTTCGGCTTTAGCAAAAGCATGTTCAAATCGATCGGACTTTTTCGTTGTCTTGCTGATTTTCAAAGCGAAACTGACAATGATTGTCCACGTCCAGACGCTAGCGAGCAAGAGGCCGATCATCACCGCTTTCACGATGATATCCGCTTGTAAGAACAAGGCAAAAGGCGAAAATTCGCCGGACGCTGCGTGAATAGAAAGGCTGTCTAACAAGGGCGTATCCTCTTATTTATCTTCGTTATCATCTGCAATGACGGCCGCAAAGGCTTGCGTCCATGCTTCCGGCTGCCGCTTTGGTCGCCCGGTGGGCGTAAGGAAGGCTGCCTGAACGCTGGCTGACGCTATTTTTTCGTTTCCCCGCATGATGATTTGCTCGATTTCTACGCTCGCTTTTCGCAATTTCGTGACGCTACTGATGACTAACAGATTATCCTGAAATTTGGCGGGCGCAATATATTTGATGTGTAAATCGACCACCGCATAAGCCCCTTCATCGGCCTCAAACGCGGCGCGCTGGTCCATGCCCAGTTGCTGCAACATATCAGACCGCGCCCGTTCCATAAATTTCAGGTAGCTGGCGTGATAGACAATCCCGGAGAAATCTGTGTCTTCATAATAGACCCGGCACGCAAAATAATGGTGATGGTCGCGAAACTGACCTTCATGCGGGGTGATATCGGTGGGAAGATTGCTGATGGCGTCCATCAACGGGACACTAGTCTTCTGATTTCAAAGGGGAAAGCGTGAAACGTTCCGTTCAGCGTAAAATTGAATCTTTTTGGCGGTTAACCGCTGATAATCATTTCCAGTCATCTTCCGACATGGCTTTTCCGGTTTCCACCATGCTTTTGAGGTTGCTGAGCACAGCAGACCAGCCCTCCCGAACCCCTTTGTCCATCGAAGAACCCGGTTCAAGTTCACTATGAGTGACCGTGAGTTTGGTGTCAGGGCCTAGAGCATCAAGTTCATAGGTCACCCGCGACAGCTTGGCCGGTTCCTCTGCCTCACTCGCGAAGGCCCAACTCCAGACCATCTTATGCGGCGGATCAATTTCGATAATCTGACCTCTGACATCGACCTTGCCGCTGCCATTGCTGACAACATGTTCCCAGCGGGAGCCCTGTTTCCAGTCCGATTCATTATAATGACCCCAATAAGCCTTGGTCATCTCGCGGTCGATCAGGCCATTCCAGACTTTTTCCGGGCTGGCGGCGATATAGATGGTGTAGACGAAATCAGGGGCGCATATTTCACCGGTGGATGCGCGAGTGGGGATGGTTTCTAGGGGGGCTGTATCAGGCACGGCGTTTCTCCTGTTTGGGCTTTTGGTCTTCTTCAATCTGATCTTTGAAATCGGTCAGTGCAGCAATGCGTGCATCTTCAAACTTACCGACCCAGCGGTGGACAATGTCGCCCAGCGGCACGGGATTGAGATAATGGAGCTTGGTCCGGCCCTGCCAGTGAACAGAAACCAGATTGGCTTTTTCCAATATCCCGAGATGCTTTGCGACCGCTTGGCGAGACATGGGAAAGCCTTGGCAAAGGTCATTCAGACTCTGCCCGCCTTTTTCAAACAGGCGGTCGAGAAGCTGGCGGCGCGACTCATCGGCAAGGGCGTGGAAAACATCTGTCATGCTCGCTATTATGCAACCATATAGTTGCATGTCAAGATATTTGTTCCGTGAGGTAAATGTCCATGCTGGATTCAGCGGTCACAGACTTTCCTACATTGCCCGGAAAAGCTAAACTTATTGCTGCTCTTTCTCAGTTCTGAATATCAATCCTACACATTGCCATCTTCGGCAAACCTCTCCACAAAAGGGGGGTGTGATATGTGTGAACTTTGGCTTCGAATGACGTGGTGAAAATAGCTCAAAGGACCCTATAATAAACACAGCACGCAAAAAAGACGCCTTTGGGCCAGTCTTTACTGCTTTTCGAGGGGTTTACGCCATTTGGCATAGAGCCGAATGATTAGTGCACCGAACAATATGCCGGAACCAACTATGCCGACATGATTTAGTTCTGGATCGGCCAGTCGCCCGAGATAGGTAAAAACATAGATAAACCAGATATAATGGATTCCAAAAACATGAAGCCGTTTCCAGTTTTTGCCCAAAAGTTTCATTGACCAGTTGTTGGACGTCAATGCCATCACATAGATCATGAAATAGGCAAGTCCGCCGCCTAATACCGTAATTAAATCTGGCGGCGTTTTAGCGATGACCAGATAATAGATCAGTGCCGCCAGATGCACGCTATGTGTCCATGCAAAGGCCAGTCCCCATTGTCGCCTCCGCCGCACCAGGGTTTTGGTTAGGTCATTTTTGGAGAGTCGGAAAAGCGTCGAGGCAAGGTAGGCGGTCAGAAATACAGGCACACCCACCCGCGAGGTCCAGCGTGCGGAAAGCTGTGCGCCTTGGATATGCTCTGTGCCCGTGATGAAGCCCGCCCCAACCGCACCGATGCTCAGAAGCAGGCCGATAATAAGCGGTGTCCAGCGGGATCTCAATAAACTCATGACGCGCAACCGATGCACAGCGCTGCAGCCGGATCAATCTCGAGGCGCTTGTAAGCAATGGGGTCACCGCATTCGGCGCACCAGCCATATTCGTCCGCCTCGATGCGTTTCAGCGCAACATCGATCCGTGCCAGATCACTAGTGCGCCGACGCGCCTCGGCCTGTGCCATTTCCTGTTGCTGGAGGGCATCCATACGCGAGAGGCGGCCCACGCTTTGCTGGTCGAGTTCGACGGTATTGCGCCAACCGACCGCATCTTCATCCAGCGCTTTGAGTTCTGCCTGCCGTTCGAGCAAAAGACTTTTCAGAGCCGCGATCTGGCTTTTGGATAGATCGTCGGCCATCTCCGTTTACTCTGTCTTGGGCGCGAGAAAATCCAAGGCGGCTGCGGTCATTGCCTCGGTTCCCAAGGTTACGGACTCGCGCGGCATGACTTTGAAAAATGGCGAGTGATGAGATGGAACCGGCTTTCCGCCCGCTTCTTCTGCATCAAAATCAGCTTGTGGCGTTCCGCCGACGTTAAAATAGACGCCCGGCACATCGGTATTGGGGGAGACGAAATAGGCAAAATCTTCACCGCCCATGCCCTGGCGCGGTTTATTGTCGAAAATATCGGCGCCAAAGCGATCCTTAAACAGCGCCTGCACGCGTTTCGTCAGGGCCGCGTCATTATAGACGGCCGGAGTTGCTTCATGCGATACTTTTACTTCGGGCAGTTTGTCTTCGGGCATGTCGTTCATTCTGCCAACATTTGCTGCCACACGTTTGATACCAGACAGCAATTTTTGCCGCGTTTCATCTTCGTCAGAACGCACCGTTAGTTGCAGGACGGCGCGATCTGAAATAATATTATGTTTGAAACCACTATGAAAGGATCCGACGGTTATCACAGCGGGTTTCAGTGGCGCTATTTCGCGGCTGATAATGGTTTGAAGACCCATGATAATTTGCGCGCCCATGACAATCGGGTCTTTGCCGCGATGGGGTGAAGCACCATGCGCGCCAACGCCGTGAACGATGATGTCAACAGTATCGACCGACGAATAGCTAATCCCTTCGTTTAGCGCCAATTTACCGGTGGGCGTGTCTGCGCTGACATGAAATGCCATCGCAAAATCAGGTTTTGGAAAGCGGGTGTAGAGACCATCATCCATCATCAATTTCGCGCCGCCAATGCGTTCTTCGGCCGGTTGGGCAACCAGCACAATCGTGCCCCGCCATTGGTCCTTCATCGCCGACAAACGCCGCGCGGTTCCGATAAGCGAAGTGATATGCACATCATGACCGCATGCATGCATGACCGGTTTTTCTTCGCCATCAATGCTGACCTGTTTGACGGTCGACATATAGTCCAGCCCGCTATCTTCGACCAAAGGCAATCCGTCCATATCGGCGCGCAGCATCAGCGTCGGGCCGTCGCCATTTTTCATGACAGCAACGACACCGGTGCCGCCGACTTGTTCCGTGACATCCCACCCGACCGCGCGCCATTCTTTTGCAATAATGCCAGCGGTGCGGGTTTCCTTGTAAGACAGTTCCGGGTTTTTGTGAAAATCGAGAAACAAAGCTTCCAGCTTCTGATCATAATCTGCTGCAACCGCTTTACTCAGATCAGCAACAGGTTCTGATTGTGCCAGCACCGGCTGTGTTGAAACCAATGCGGTGCTGATGGCCAAAGCCAAGATGAAATGCTTCACGTTTTTCTCCCTATTTTCTTTCTTATGCAGGCCCGACGCGAAAAGCGCAAAGCTTGTTGCCTTCCGGGTCCCGAAAATAGGCTGCGTAAAAGGCTTGAGCCCCCTCTTCGCCGCGAACGCCCGGTGCGCCCTCATCGCTGCCACCCAGTTCGATTCCCTTGTTGTAAAAGCTGTCAACCTGGGCTCTTTGCTCCAAGGGAATGGCGATCATATTACCATTGCCCGGAACGGCGGCTTTGCCATTATAAGGTTGGGTGATGGCAAGCGAAGGCGCGCCCATTTCAGCACCATAAAGCGTGAAACCGCCCTCTTCGAGTTCCATTAATCGTTTCGCGCCGAGTTCACCCAGCAACGCATCATAATATTGCTGCGCTTGCTCGATATTATTCACGCCCAATGTAACATAACCAATCATTTTGACTCTCCTCTCGAAACGGGTTTAGCCGCCCATGTTCATTTTGCAGACGCACAGTTTATTGCCATCAAGATCACGGAAATAGGCACCGTAAAAAACATCTGGCGCGCGCCAGCCCGGGGCACCTTCATCAGCCGCACCCAGTTCCAGAGCTTTGGCGTGGAGTGCATCAATCTGGTCGGTATCATCGAACGCCAGCGCGACCATAGTGCCATTGCCGAAGCAGGCTTCGTGGCCATCATATGGATTGGTAATACAGATCATCGGCTGGCCCGGCTTGCGCCCATAAAACTGACCACCCAAAGGCGTCTGGAATAATTTCTTGATATCCGTGCCCTCAAAAAGCTTGTCGTAAAAGGCAACCGATTTGTCTTTGTCGTTGGTGCCTAGCATTGTGTATGCGATCATTGTTTCTTTCCTGATTGGGGGTGTTTGATTCGGTTTCGGAGTGAAACCTATCAGTCACAGAAATAGATGCAATGACCTGAAGGATCATTTTCCGGAACTTCTGTGCGATAGAATGCAATGCCTTCCTTTTTCGCGGGGTTGATCCATAGACCCGATTTCAGGGCATAGGCTTCTCCGCTATGGCCAAAGCGCAGGGCGCCATCTCCAAACCGATCATCCTTGCAGGATGCTGGCCGGCGCGGTGCGGCAAGGACGTGTATGGCCAGACCATAAGCGCAGAAATATCCATCCTCGCTGTCACCATTGGTGCCATCATATTGCCAAGCGGGTTTGGTCATTTGGGCCATGCTTGCTTGGCTCAGATAACGGCCGTCATTACGCAAAAATATTTGCCCGATTTTGGCGAGATCATTGGCCGAGATGCGCAATCCGCCTTGTGGGCTGAAAATCGATCCGGTTTGACCAAGCTGATAGCGCGTCATGTCACAGTTGCCATCGCGGGCAGGAACCACGGAGCAGCTTTCCCTTATTCCGCGCAAGTCATCACGGGCCACCTCTCCGGTGGCGCGATAGAGAGTGACAGCGGCGGTCAATTTTGTATCGCTGCACAAGGTCCAATTGAAACAGGCGTCGAGCTCCAGAGGGTCAAAAACTTGCGTCTTCATGATATGGTCAAAGCGCTTGCCGGTCGCTGCCTCCATGACCGCCGCGATGACGGGAAAGTTGAGATTGGCATAAGCAAAATAGGTGCCGGGCGGATGATCGATATCCCACGCTTTGGGGTTTTTTAGTTCGGCTTCCAGCTGTGCGTCCATTGGCAGGGCATAATTAATGCCGTCGCGCAGACCCGATTGATGGGACAGCAACAGGCGCAAGCTTATCGGCGCATTGCGGTGGCTGGGGTGCTGCAAGGGCCAACCGAGATAGTCGGAAACATCCCTATCAAGCTCTAACACCCGCTGTTCGACCAGCCGCATGACCGCAAGGCCGACAAATGTCTTGGATATAGATGCGATCCGAACAGGATCATCGGCCATCAGGGCGCGGCCTGTGCTGCGGTTGGACAGGCCCTGAATGGCCGTGACCGCGACGTGATCGGGATCAAATTGCACCATTATCGCAGCAGGCGGCGCACGGGTCGTTTTCGGGGTCTGGGCTGAAACGGTGAGGGATGACAGGCCGATCAACCAAAAGAAAACGGAGCAAAAGCGCATGGCCTTTGCTCCGTTCTTTTTTTCTTTCCGGATCAATGGATCAGCCCGCGGGGCATTTGCCAATCCGTTTTCCGTTGCTTTTGGCTGTGATGTTCATTTTCATCCCGCCAGCGCCGCCATTCATCTTCATGGTCATGTCATAGCTGCTAGGGCCATATTGACCTTCCATCGCCATGGTCATTTCACCGGGTGTGCCGGCCGGTGAGCAAGACATTTCGGACGAGATTGCGCCGCCGCTCATGTCAAATTTCTTCACCTTGCAATCGGCCTGTTCTTGCGCTGCAAAAAATTCTGCGCCCGGGTCTTTGGCTTGCTCTTCGGTGATGCAGGTTTTGCTCACGGTTGTTGTCTTCATCGCGTCCATCGCATTGGCCGGTACGCCTTCGGGCAGGCCTTCGACTTCAACGTCTACGATTTCTACCGTATTTTCCCATTCACCAGGCTCTAGCGTTACTTCGTTCATGACCTTGGCTACTTCGTCAGCGCTGATATTGCCGTCACCATCGGCATCCGCTTCGTTACTGGAGCAGCCCGCCAATAATGCTACGGCGGCAACCGATAAAACTAATCTCTTCACTTGAATTTCCCTCATTTTGATACGGTATTGATTTTTCACATAACCGGATTGATCAATATTGTAAATTTGTGAAGTGTAACGTCTTGAAAATGACAATATTGGGGGATGACAATGGACCCGTTTTGTTCCATATCTCCACCATGGCAAATTTAGTGATCAGAGAAGGTTTGTCGGAACCGCAAACCGATGAAAATTTCGTTCCCCACAAACCGGTTCGGCCTGAAAAATCGGAAGGTGGCAGGGCCTTTGAACTGGTCAGCGATTTTGAACCCTCGGGCGATCAACCGACAGCGATCAAGGAGCTGGTGCAGGGGATAGTTGATGATGATCTCGATCAAGTGCTGCTCGGCGTTACCGGCTCGGGCAAGACTTTTACCATGGCCAAGATTATCGAGAAGACCCAGCGTCCGGCCCTGATATTGGCGCCGAACAAGATTCTCGCCGCGCAATTATATGGCGAGTTTAAGAATTTCTTCCCCAATAATGCGGTCGAATATTTCGTCAGCTACTATGATTATTATCAACCCGAAGCTTATGTCGCCCGGTCCGATACTTATATCGAGAAGGAAAGCTCGGTAAACGAAGCGATTGATAGGATGCGCCATAGCGCGACGCGGTCGCTGCTGGAGCGGGACGACGTGATCATCGTGGCCTCCGTATCATGCCTCTATGGTATCGGATCGGTTGAAACCTATTCAGCGATGATCTTTGATCTTAAAAAAGAACAGGCTGTGGATCAGCGCGATATCATCCGCAAGCTGGTGTCGCTGCAATATAAGCGCAATGATCAGGCCTTTGCCCGAGGCAATTTCCGGGTGCGCGGGGACAATCTTGAAATATTCCCCTCACATTATGAAGACATGGCGTGGCGGATTTCCTTCTTCGGCGACGAGATTGAGGAGATTGTTGAATTTGATCCGCTGACGGGGAAAAAGGGCGCCAGCCTTAATAGCGTCCGCATCTACGCCAATTCGCACCATGTGACACCCGGACCGACGATGAAGCAGGCGATGGAAGCAATTAAGCTGGAACTGGAGGTCCGGCTCAAAGAGCTGGAGGCGGAAGGGAAGCTGATCGAGCACCAAAGGCTGGAGCAGCGCACCCATTTCGACCTGGAGATGATCGGCGCAACCGGCAGTTGCGCAGGCATTGAAAACTATTCCCGTTTTCTCACCGGCCGATTGCCCGGCGAACCCCCACCAACTTTGTTTGAATATCTGCCCGATAATGCTTTGCTGTTTGTTGATGAAAGCCATCAGACGGTGCCGCAAATTGGCGCCATGTCCAAGGGAGACCATCGCCGCAAAATCAACTTGGCTGAATATGGGTTCCGGCTTCCCAGTTGTATCGACAACCGCCCACTGCGGTTTAACGAATGGGACGCAATGCGGCCGCAGACAGTGAGCGTCTCGGCGACACCGGGTAAATGGGAAATGGAACAGACCAGCGGCGTGTTTGCTGAGCAGGTTATTCGCCCAACCGGCCTGATTGATCCGCCTGTTGAGATCAAACCGGTCGAGGACCAGGTCGATGATTTGGTCAATGAATGTAGAAAAGTGGCCGAGCAAGGCTATCGCACCTTGGTCACAACCCTGACCAAACGGATGTCCGAAGACCTGACCGAGTTCATGCATGAAGCGGGCTTGAAGGTGCGTTATATGCACAGCGATGTAGAAACGCTGGAGCGCATTGAGCTGATCCGGGATTTGCGCCTCGGCGTCTATGATGTCTTGGTGGGGATTAACCTGCTCCGCGAGGGTTTGGATATTCCCGAATGTGGACTGGTGGCGATATTGGACGCGGATAAAGAGGGCTTTTTGCGCTCCGAAACATCGCTGATCCAGACCATTGGTCGTGCGGCGCGTAACGTGGATGGCCGTGTCATCCTTTATGCCGATCGCATTACCGGTTCAATGGAACGCGCGCTGAATGAGACCGGGCGACGGCGCGAGAAGCAAGAGGCTTATAACAAGCTGCATGGCATCACACCGATTTCCATCAAGAAAAATATCGGTGATATTGTTGCCCATGTTGCGAGCAAAGATCAGGTCACAATCCCCATTGACGATGATACCGAGCATCTCGTCGGCCATAATCTGCGCAGTCATATCGAAAGCCTTGAAAAACGGATGCGGGATGCGGCGGCTGATCTGGAATTTGAAGAAGCCGGGCGTCTGCGCGATGAAATCCGCAAGTTGGAGGCGGATGAATTGGGCATACCCACCGATTTGCAGGTTGCTAAACCAAAGGGCAGGGCGACCGAAGGAAAACCCGGTACGCGTAAAATGGGTTTTGGCAAGACACAGAAGAAATTTTGACCCTTTAGATTGTCGGTGTCCTTCTCGACCAACGACATTCCTTTATAGACCAACGGCTTGGGCGCGCCTTGAACAAGGTGGCACACAGGTCCATGCTTCCCTCAATAAATTAAGGGGAGAGAATTTATGCGAGCAGTATTTTTAACGGCCTTGGCAAGTTCCGCCTTGGCACTAGGCGCTTGTTCTTACGATAATGGCGACACCGCGTCCGCTTCATCCTCAGCGGCGGCACAGGCGGCCCCTGATTTCGCTGCAGCAGTAGCCGCGCCCGGCCGCGAGGAAGGCGATGTGAAATTGGATGCCAGCCGGCAGCCCGCTGCAATTTTGGCTTTCATGGGATTGGAAACGGGCGATGCCGTGCTGGATATCTTTGCAGGCGGCGGCTATTATAGCGAAATTATGGGCGCAGCCGTTGGTTCGGGTGGGTCCGTGGTAGCAGTAAACCCACCGCAATTTGTATCCAGCGATGCTGCAAAGGCCAAATGGGCAGGGATTTCCGCGCGGCAGTCTGGTGTGTCGATGGTGCCGTCGCAATTGGGTGATTTTACGCCGGAAGCCAATAGCTACGATTTTGCGATGATGCATCTCATCTATCATGACCTTTACTGGGAAAGCGAAAAGTTCAAAGTGGCGCGAATGGATCCTGCTGCTTTTCTGGCCAAGCTATACGCAGGTATGAAGCCCGGTGCTGTAGTCGCCGTGGTCGACCATATCGGCAATGCGGGAGACACAAGAGCGGTGGTCGAGAAAACCCATCGGATTAGTCCAGCCACGGCCAAAGCCGATTTTGAAAAAGCAGGTTTCGTGCTGGATGCACAAAGCGATATGTTCGCCAATCCAGAAGATGATCTGGAGAAAAACGTGTTCGATCCATCGGTGCGTGGTAAAACCAACCGTTTTGTCATGAAGTTCCGCAAGCCTGCATAAGCAGCCCAGCTCGCTGGCAGCTGTAAATATCAGCCAATAATAATCCGAAACTAAGGTCGGGGCGAATCGATTCGTCCCGATTTTTTGTGCAGTGCAGCATTTTTCGCGAGGCGCGATGAGCGTTTAACGATTAAATTACTCCAAATTGTAATATAATTTCAATACTTTACGAAGAGTTACAATAGTTTACAAGACTGTTCAGGCCCGGTTGCGCTAAAGAGTCCTACATAAGTTGCGTAGTTACGAGCTGACACGAAAGTGAAATACCGGCCACAATGATGAGCCGCGGTCAGCATCTCGGTTTTGGACAGAGAGGTTCTTATGGAGCTTGTTGTGAACAATGACGAACAGATGAAGGCTGGCATGATGGCCGCGCCCGGTAAGTCCGGACGTGTGAACGCTGCCGATTTTGACTCTGCCGAACTGCGGATGGGTCCGCCTTTGGGGCAGGGGCTGTACCTCATCGTGTCAGGTCCAAGACCGAAACCGGACGCGAATATAAGATTGCTGCCAATGTTGGGTGATCCTGAGACCGAATATCAGCAGATAGAGTTAGCGTGGGAAACGCGCGCGGCACATGACCATGACGATTCGATGGGGGTCGACCGTTATGAGAAATCAATGCCGCTTTCTGGCCTGTCAGGTAAAAAGGGCATTGAACTGGTTGGCGCCAACGGCACCAAGAAGTTCAACCTGACGGGTCACTAGTTTGACGTCACGTGTTTGACCGGCGGCGGCTCAGGGTCGCATGTCGTCGGAACAAAGGCGGGGGACAGATTTGGGTTGCGTATTAAATCTGTCTCCCGATCCTTTGATCAGGAATAAGCATTGGTGCTTACAATTTAGGTCCGGCAATCCGTTATACGGGGGCTTTCAGGGGGTTTGCAAGCCGCCGGACTTTTGGGAGTAGGGCTGGCGCGCCGGTTGTGTATCGCGCGACGGCCCTACTTTTCCCATTGGGCCTGTCTTAATCGTTAGCTGGCATATTTGACCGAACAGCCATAGGGTCGGGATTGGGCTACGCTGACGCTTTTTCCAGCTTTTAGTTCCGTTAAAGCGGCTGTGACATGATTACGCGCGCCTTTGATATCGGCCTTATTCGCGGTTGGTTTATCATCAATGCCGCCCTGATATACCAGCTTGCCTGACGCATTGATGATATACATATGTGGTGTCGTTTTGGCGGCATAGGCCTTGCCAACCACCCCTTTGGCATCCAGCAGATAGTGGTTGGAATTCATGCCTTGATCTTTGGTGAGCTTTTGCGCCTCCGGGCCTTTCATATAACCCTGTTTCCCTTGCGCGCCGCTATTGATGGTCAGCCAGACAACGCCTTGTTTGCGGGCCGCAGCCTGCGTTTTCTGCATATTGCCGCTATCATAATGTTTGACGACAAAAGGGCATCCGGGATTGTGCCATTCCATCACCACGGTCTTGCCGCGGAAGCTGGAAAGCTGAACCGTTTTTCCATACATATCCGTCAGTTTAAAGTCCTGCGCGATGGCACCGGTTTTTTGCGCGGCGGCAAGCGGCATGGCCATTCCAATGGTAGCGACAGCGGCGATGGATGTAAGGGCGGCTTTGTAAAACATGGGGGGTCTCCTATTCATTCAATCCAGTTCAATATTTGCGCGCATTACGTGACCAGATCGGTTAATGTACCGACGGTCAGTATCTGCGGCAATATAACAGGCTCTTCGCCCGGTGCATAATAGAGATAGAGTGGCACGCCGGCACGGCCATGTTTTTCTAAAAATTTGCTGATAACCGGATCCGGCCGGGTCCAGTCACCCATCAACACCGCGACATTGGCTTCAGCAAAGGCGTCGGCCGTTTCCTGTCGCTGCACAGCGGCGGCTTCATTGGCCTTGCAGGTTATGCACCAATCGGCCGTGAAATAAGCGAAAATTGGCTGATTGGATGCGCGCAATTCAGACAATCTTTCCTCGCTGAAAGGCTCGCTGGGCAGCGTCGCAGATGATGCGCTAGCCACTTTCTGATTATCCATTGCCTCTGCACCGGGCAGTAACAAAACACCGCCGATTATCGCTGCGGTCAAAGCGCCGGTGGCCCATGTGCCGCGTGACAGGCCTTTCATCTGGCCGCCACCGAACCACCATAATATCAAGGTGATAAGCAGCAGGAAGATGAGTGATAGCCCCAGTGCATCGGTCCCGATCTGCCGTCCCAGCAACCAGATTAGACCGATAGCGGTAAGGAACATCGGAATGGCCATGATTTTGCGGAAACTGTCCAGCCAAGCGCCTGGCTTGGGCAGCCGATTGCGGATTGCCGGCACAAAGGCGATAAGCAGGAAGGGCAGCGCTAAGCCGACGCCCAATCCAGCGAAGATTATCAGGGCCGCAATTGGCGGCAGCACGATGGTGGCGCCCAAGGCAGCGGCCATGAACGGGCCGGTACAAGGCGTGGCAACAAAGGCGGCGAGCGCGCCTGTCCAGAATGATCCTGCAGCGCCGTCCTTCTCAGCCAGCTTGTTGCCGAAATTCACATTGGGCAGCTCGAACAATCCGGCAAGGTTGAACCCGATGGCGATGACCAGTGCGAGCAGGACAAAGATGATTTTGGGATCTTGCAGCTGGAACGCCCAACCGACTGCTGCGCCGCTTGCCCGCAAGGCGAGCAGCAACCCGCCCAATGCTGTGGCGACGACCACAACGCCGGCTGTATAGGCCAGGGCATCGCGGCGTACGACAGCTTCCTCACCACCCGCTTTGGCAAGACTAATGGCTTTGAGGCTAAGGATCGGAAACACGCAGGGCATCAGATTGAGCAGCAAACCACCGACAATCGCGCCGCCGAGCGCTATGAAAAGCAGAGAGGCGTTAGATTGGTCGCCACCACCAGTAAAATTTCCGCCGTCGTCACTCCCGATAAAGGGGGTTCCGGACATTTCCACATCGCCGCTGGCCGCCTTGACCGAAAATCCGGAACTCGGCCCGATTTTGACGACGCCCGAGATATTCTGCAACGCGTCGCCGCGCGCGGCTGTTTCGATAATTAATGTGTCGCCGTCCCGGTTGACCTTTTGCGGTGCGGCATAGTCGACAATCCCGTCTTCCTTGATGAAGAAATAGGGTTTTTCTATATCGATATTCGCAGGGAAAGGAACGGACAGGCGGAATAAATCATCCTTGACCGTGAAGGTCGCCGCGCTGCCCAGTTGGCGCGGCAATGCTTCCCGATAAGCATTGAATGCATTGTTCAAGGAAACGGCTGCATCCGGTCCGACCACTTGCAAATTGATCGACAGTTCATCCTGTTCGGGCACGCAGACTTCATCGGTACAAGCGAGCCATTCGGATTTGACGGATATCGGCAATGGTCCCGGCTTCACTTTCTCGGACACAACCAGATTGACGAGGACCGCATAATCGCCCTTGTAAATATAGTTCATGATGCCCGAGATCAGCAGCGTGTCGGGAACGGGATATTGGGCTTTGCCCGCGGTGACACCGTCTGGAAGTTTCCAGTCGAAGCTCATTCCGATGCCCGCATCGCCGGGATTTTCCCAATAGCCGTGCCAGGTTGGTTTGGGGTTCATGACAAAGGCGAGGGTGACGCTTTGCCCCGCTTGCACTTGCTGCGATTCCGCAACCAGAGTGGCTGGCACGTTCAGCTCACGCTTGGTGAGATCAACCTGCGCTGCGGCCGGGCTGAAGCTAAGCAACGCTGCGAGAACTAGAGCCGCGAGCAAAAGCTGGAAGCTCGGCCAGATTGTCCTCAAATAGGTTTCAGATGTCATAAAAACTCACCACTTTATCTTTAACGCTGTTAGTCTATCGACGGCTCTCTTGCCACAGCCGCTTTATACCATGGGGATTATTCGTGCGCGTCATCAAATATGTTACAAGTTTCATAGCTTTTATCGCAATTTCCACCACCGCCAATGCCGAAAATCACAGCGAAGCGAAATCCGATACACCCAAATTGGTAATCGCGATATCGGTGGACCAGTTTTCGTCCGATCTGTTCAGCGAATATCGCAGCACTTTTACCGGCGGCCTGAAACGTCTGGCCAGCGGCGCGGTTTTTCCATCGGGCTATCAGGGGCATGCCGCAACGGAAACCTGCCCGGGCCATGCCACCATTATGACCGGTGTTCATCCGGGGCGCGCTGGTATCATCGCCAATAACTGGATTGATCTGGGCGTGAAGCGCGATGATAAAACAATTTATTGCGCAGAAGACGAGCGGATTGAAGGCACGAGCTTTGGCAGTATCACCGCGGCGACGCAGGGCGATTATGTCGCCTCTGCCTGGCATTTGCTGGTGCCTACTCTCGGGGAACGGCTAAAGACATTGTCGCCAGATTCCCGCAATATGGCAGTATCCGGCAAAGACCGGGCCGCCTTGATGATGGGCGGCAATGCGCCTGACATGATATTCTGGTGGAAGGGCGAGGGATTTCAAACCAAGCAGGACGGCTTGATGCTGCCTGCGCTGGCGAAGTTTAATACAGATCTCAAGGCCATGCTGGCCAAGCCACGCGCGCCCATCGCCATGCCTGCCCACTGCGAAATCCGCAATCGGCCCATTCCGGTCAGCGCCGACAATCCGATTGGCACATATCGGTTCCAGCGACCGGAAAATGGGGCGCCTATTTTTCGCGCGTCCCCAGATTTTGATGCAGCCATATTGGCGCTGGCGACCCAGATGATTACGGATGAACGGCTGGGTACATTTGCATTTACCGATATCTTGAATATCGGCCTTTCCGCGACAGATTATGTCGGTCATGCCTTTGGCACGGGCGGGGTTGAAATGTGCATCAACCTGTCTGAGCTCGATAGAAATCTTGGGCAATTTTTTGACAGTCTGGACAAAATGGATCGCGACTATCTGGTCGTGCTCACCGCTGATCATGGCGGCCATGACTTGCCCGAACGGCTTACACTGCAAGGTGTTCCCAAGGCGCAGCGGGTCGACGCCAAACTTAATGCGAAAGATGTCGGCGCGCGGGTCAAACAGGCGCTGTCCCTGACCGGCGAGGAACCGGTGCTGTATGCCGATAGCCCGTTTGGAGACTATTATGTCAGTCTGGCGCTGGATGTCGATACCAAGGCCAGAGTGAAGGCCGAAGCGATCAAACAGTTAAGCGGTCACCCCCAGGTCCATGCCGTGTTTGACGGAGCAGATCTCGCCGCAATGCCGATGCCGCAAGGACCGGTAGAGGAGTGGACGATGGCCGAGCGTACACGGGCATCTTTTCACCCCGATCGGTCCGGTGATTTCATCGTGCTGCTGAAAAAAGCAGTGACGCCGATTGCCCGGGCGATGCGTGGCTATGTTGCGACCCACGGCAGTCCATGGGACTATGACCGGCGCGTTCCGATTCTATTCTGGCGCGAAGGCATGAGCCATTTCGAACAGCCTTTGTCTGTTCAAACTGTTGATATTGCCCCGACCTTAGCATCGGTTATCGGTCTGGACGTTCCGCAAGGCGAGTTTGACGGTCGCTGTCTGGATATTGATGGCGGTCCGGAAAATAACTGCAAATAAAACCGTTAGTCCTGATCCTGTCGAAGGACGTGTGACGATAGGCGTGGTTCGACAAGCTTACCACTCACGGAAAAACAGGGTTTCAGTTATCTTCTTTCATAGCGGGTCAATCCCCGGCCTAAACGGTTATTTGCAATCCGCATCTTGTCACCGCTCCAGTCGGCGACAAACCAGGTATTGCGATCGACGCCCTTGGCGAGGGAAGCACTGTTGGAGTGGATGTTGAGGCCGGCAGAGCTATGTTTCTTGCCCTCGGCCGCAACCGCGACAAAAGCGCTCCAATTTTCCTTGTTCTGGCCCTGCACAAATACATTGCCGCTAATCACGCCGGAAGCGCCAGCGGGCAGGTCGATCATATAATTGGTTGTCCGCCCCTGCGTATCGTCAAAGCTGCTATTGGTCACGGTGATCCGCGGCGCGCGGCTTTTCACATAATGGCCGCCACTGCCTTTTTCAAAACGGCTGTTGGTGACGCTGAGCGACCCATAGTCACCAATATAGATGCTGTGCGCGCACGATAGGCCGCGGTCACAGCGGCCCAGCCGCTGGAAGGTCGAACGGTCGATGACAATGCTGCCACTGGCGTCATCGGCGGTCAGCAGGCCCTGTTCGCTATTACGAAAAAGTGCATTGCTAATTGTCAGATTACCGCGTTCCAACCTTATGCCTGCGCCATTGCCGTCGGGCACGCGCTGGTTTTGAAAAATAATGCCATCAACAATGGCGGATTGCCCGCGAAGGACCAAAGCTGCCTTGCCTTCACAAATCCCGCCATCGAGAATAGCCTGTCCGGCAACGGCTGCGCGATAGGTAACCTGCCCTTCGGTCTGGACCGCGCAATCGCCATAGGCGCCCGGTGCAATGACAATCGTTCCCCGGCGATTGCCAATCGCTTCAACGGCATCTGACAGGCTGTAGAAACCCTGCCCGTTTTCCGCGATTGTGAAGGGCGCGCTGTCTTGAGCGACGGCTGCTGTGCTGTTGGCGACTGCCAAAAGACCTGCAATAAGGGTGGGGACCGAAAATCTCACGTACGAAGCTCCTGAAAAACCGGGGTTATCTCAGCTTTTCCATAAAGCGGTGCGTATTTCAAAACAATATCGACGATCATGCTGTCCCAGAGTGCGTCATCCGAGGGGGCAAAAGTTAATGGCGGAAGCATACGGGGACCGATGACGCAGAACCGTTAGTGCTGAGCTTGTCGAAGCACGCTTCTCGACTATTCATAGACGTGCTTCGACAAGCTCAGCACTAACGGGGGAGAATAGAACCTGTTTAAGAAAAGCGCTTATTCGTTCAAATTGGGCCGCAACCATTGCCGCGCGCGATCCAGTGGAACATCCCGCCGCGCTGCATAGTCTTCGACCTGATCCTCACCAATGCGCGCTACGCCGAAATAATCGGCTTGCGGGTGGCCGAAATAAAAGCCGGAAACAGCGGCTGTCGGGGTCATCGCAAAGCTGCTGGTGAGTTCCAGTCCGGTATTGGCGGTCGCATCCAGCATATCGAATAATATCGGTTTCAGGCTGTGATCGGGGCAGGCGGGATAGCCGGGGGCCGGACGGATGCCCTGATATTTCTCTTGAACCAGTGCCTTATTGTCGAGATTCTCGTCCGGCGCATAGCCCCAAAGGTCTTTGCGGACATGCTCATGCATACGCTCTGCAAAGGCTTCGGCCAGCCGGTCGGCGAGCGCCTTGATCAGGATGCTGTTATAATCATCCTTGTCGGCTTCGAACCGCGCGACATGTTCATCAATGCCATGGCCGGCGGTCACGGCAAAGCCGCCCATCCAGTCGTCGGATGTGTCGATAAAATCGGCGAGGCAATGGTTGGATTTACCCGACCGCTTGCTGACCTGTTGGCGCAGCATGGGTAGGGCGACTTCTTCATTTTCCGGCGAGACCATAATGTCGTCGCCATCCCGGCGCGCGCGCCATAGGCCAGCGACACCTTTGGCGGTCAGCCATTTTTCCGTGATAATTTTGTCGAGCATAACCTGTGCATCTTTGAACAAATCGCTCGCGCTTTCGCCGACCACGTCGTCGGTCAGGATCGCCGGATAGGTTCCAGCCAATTCCCACGCGCGAAAGAACGGTGTCCAGTCAATATAGTCTCGTAAATCTGCGAGATCCCAGTCGTCATAGACATGCAGACCCGGCTTTTTTGGAGTCGGTGGTTTTTTGCTCATGTCTAGCGTTGCGCCATTGGCGCGGGCTTCATTCAGCGAAGCGAGCTTCTTTGCGGTCTTGCCAGCGCGCGCAATACGCACTTGTTCGTAGTCTTCTCGGGTGCTGGCGATAAAGCCCTCGGCCTGTGTATCGCTAACCAGTTGCGAAGCCACGCCCACAGCGCGGCTGGCGTCGAGCACATAGATGGTCGGTCCGGAATAAGCCGGTTCGATCCGCAAGGCCGTGTGGGTTTTGGATGTCGTCGCGCCGCCGATCAGCAGCGGCATTGTCATCTTGGCGCGTTCCATTTCTTCCGAAACAGTGACCATTTCGTCGAGCGATGGCGTGATCAGGCCAGATAGACCGATCATATCCGCATCATTTTCATTCGCGGCCTTTATGATGTCCGTCCACGGCACCATCACGCCCAGATCCACGACCTCAAAACCGTTACATTGCAGGACGACGCCGACGATATTTTTGCCGATATCATGCACGTCGCCTTTGACGGTCGCCATGATGATCTTGCCTTTGCCCTTCGCGCCTTCTTCCTTTTCTGCCTCAATATAGGGGAAGAGATGGGCAACGGCCTTCTTCATCACGCGGGCGGATTTGACCACTTGCGGCAGGAACATTTTCCCCGATCCGAACAGATCGCCAACGATATTCATCCCGCCCATTAGCGGGCCTTCGATAACCTCGATGGGGCGCCCGCCCGCATTGAAAATGTTAAGACGGGCTTCCTCTGTATCTTCGATGATATGCGCATCAATGCCTTTGACCAGCGCATGTTCGAGCCGTTTGACGACTTCATAGCCGCGCCATTCGGCAGCCGCTTTTTCTGCCGCGACATCGGTACCGCGGAATTTTTCCGCTAGCGTAATCAGCCGGTCGGTCGCGTCATCGCGCCGATCAAAGACCACATCTTCGCAATGCTCACGCAATTCCGTGTCGATATCGTCATAAATATCGAGCTGTCCTGCGTTGACAATGGCCATATCCATGCCGGCTGGGATGGCGTGATAGAGGAAGACGCTGTGCATCGCGCGGCGCACCGGTTCGTTGCCGCGAAAGCTGAATGACAAGTTGGAAAGGCCGCCCGAAATATGGACATGCGGGCAGCGTTTTTTAATCTCCGCCGTGGCTTCGATAAAATCCAACCCATAGCGGCGATGTTCTTCAATGCCGGTCGCAACCGCGAACACATTGGGGTCAAAGATAATATCTTCGGGCGGAAAACCGATGCCGGTGAGCAGCTCATAGGCGCGACTGCATATTTCGACTTTGCGGTCCTTGGTATCTGCTTGGCCGGTCTCATCGAACGCCATAACCACGACCGCGGCGCCATAAGCCATACATTTACGCGCATATTTCAGGAATTCTGCTTCGCCTTCCTTCATCGAGATGGAATTGACAATCGGCTTTCCGGATACGCATTTCAGGCCCGCCTCGATCACCGACCATTTGGAGCTGTCGATCATTACCGGCACGCGGGCAATATCGGGTTCGGCGGAGATGAGTTTGAGGAAGGTTGTCATCGCGTGTTCCGCGTCGAGCAGGCCTTCATCCATATTCACGTCGATAATCTGCGCGCCATTTTCGACCTGTTGCCGCGCGACTTCTACGGCGGCTTCATAGTCATCGTTGAGGATGAGCTTTTTGAACCGCGCGGAACCGGTGACATTGGTACGCTCGCCAATATTGACGAATTGCGCGGAAGAGGGGGGTGTGGTCATTTATAAATTTCTTTTGAAGCGTGCCGGTGAACGGATCAGGCGGCCATCGTGAAAGGTTCAAGGCCGGACAAGCGTGTGCGGACAGCAGGTGAGGCCATGGCGCGCGGTTTGGCACCGGCTACCGTTTTGGCAATTGCGCCGATATGTTCGGGTGTGGTGCCGCAGCATCCACCAACAATATTGACGAGACCGTCATCCAGCCACTCGCTGATCAGCGCAGCGGTCTGATCGGGCAATTCGTCATATTCACCCAGCTCATTGGGCAGGCCCGCATTGGGATAGGCCATGATCAACGTGTCCGCTTCCTTCGTCAGCATCGCTAGATGTGGCCGCAACTGATCGGCGCCAAAGGAACAATTGAGGCCGATGGTCAGCGGTTTCAGGTGGCGCACGGCGTGCCAGAAAGCTTCGACTGTATGGCCCGACAAATTGCGGCCGGACAAGTCGGTCAAGGTCATCGAAATCATCAAAGGGACATCGCGGCCACTGGCTTCTGCGGCTTCTTGTGCGGCCATGCCTGCGCATTTGGCGTTCAGCGTATCGAAGATCGTCTCGATCAACAGAAAATCGACGCCGCCTTCGATGAGCGCATCACATTGCTCGCGGTAAACGCCCTTTAGAAAATCAAAATCAATCTCGCGAAAGCCGGGGTCGTTGACGTCCGGGGATAGCGACAGGGTTTTGTTGGTCGGGCCAATGGAGCCTGCCACAAAGCGCTTTTTGCCGTCCTTGGCTTCGGCCTGGTCACAGGCGCGGCGCGCAATTTCAGCGGACTTGACGTTGAGGTCCCAGACCAGATGTTCGCAGCTATAATCGGCTTGGCTGATTTTGGTGGAGCTGAACGTATTGGTTTCGACAATATCCGCGCCCGCGTCGAGATAGGCAGTGTGAATGCCTTCGATAATGTCCGGCCGGGTCAGGCTCAGCAGGTCATTATTGCCCTTTTGATCGTCGGTTAGTTCCAAATTGCCGCGATAATCGCGTTCGCCGAGGCCGTGATTCTGGATCGCGGTGCCATAGCCGCCGTCAAAGACCAGGATGCGTTCGGATGCTATTGTGCGGAGCTGATCGCCCGGGTTTGTCATGCTGCTTTCTCCTGCGCGCCGCTGATCGGGCGTTTGCCGAGCAAGTGGCAAATCGCATAGCTTAGTTCTGCGCGGTTGAGGGTGTAGAAATGAAATTGCCGGACGCCGCCTGCATAAAGTTTGCGGCACAATTCCGCGGCCACGGTTGCTGCGATTAATTGCCGGGCAGCCGGATGATCATCCAGGCCTTCAAACAGATCATTCATCCATGTCGGGATCTCTGCGCCGCACATGCCCGCAAACTTTCGCGTCTGTGCGACGTTTGAAACCGGCAATATGCCGGGCACCAATTCCGCATTAATTCCGGCCGCTCCCGCTGCATCCTGAAACCGGAAAAAGGCTTCGGCGGTAAAGAAAAACTGCGTAATCGCGCGGCTTGCACCGGCATCCAGCTTGCGTTTCAGATTGTCGAGATCGGTCTGCGGACAGCTCGCTTCCGGGTGTGTTTCGGGATAAGCGGCCACCGAAATCTCAAAGGGCGCAATATCCTTCAACCCTTTAACCAGTTCCGCGGCGCTTTCGTAACCTTCCGGATGGGGTTCAAATGCTTGTCCTTCCGATGGCGGGTCACCGCGCAATGCGACAATATGCCGCACGCCCGCTTCCCAATAAGATTGCGCCACCTCGGCAATTTCCGCCTTACTCGCGCCCACACAGGTGAGATGGGCTGCTGCAGGAATCTGTGTCTCTTTGGCAATGCGCGCGACCGTGGCATGTGTACGCTCCCGCGTGGATCCGCCCGCGCCATATGTAACCGACACAAATCGCGGATTTAGCGGCTCGAGGGTTACCACGCTGTCCCACAGCGTCTGTTCCATTTTCTCGCTTTTCGGAGGGAAAAATTCAAAAGACACATCGGCGTCCCCGCTCAGGCCAGCAAAGAGGGGAGTGTCTAGCGCGCGCTTTGCTTCTTCTAATTCATGTAAGCCTAATGGTCTTGTCTGTTCGCTCATAGGGACGCTCTTTTTTTGGAAATATTGGAGAAAGAAGCCGAACCACTTTCAGGGTTGATGTGAGGCAGGGCGGACTTGCGTCCAACCCATATTTTGACGGTCAATTCACCACCATCAAGTGTTCTGCTTTGCACCAGGTCAATCTGTGAGGCGGCAAACCATCTCTTCATGCTATCTTCGGAAAATCCGAGGCGAGCGTGCGCGTGAGCCGACCGCAGTTCTTCCCGGTCATGCGCCGCAAAATCCACTATCATCACAGTGCCGTTACTGCAAAGTACGCGGGACACTTCGGCAAGAACTGCCTCGGGGTGCTGGGCATAGTGAAGGACTTGATGCAATAAGACGCTATCAATCTGGCCATTGCCAATCGGTAAATTATTAAAATCGCCGAGTTTAAGCTCGGTTTTTCTCGCTAATGCTGCTTGCTCGGTCTGATCAGCCTCGTTTCCTAATATTTTGGCGCGCGCCAGCCGCAGCATCTCGGGGCTTTTGTCCAGAGCGGTGACTTTTTCCGAGTTGGGTCCGAATAGCTCGATCATCCGGCCGGTTCCGGTGCCAATATCGAGCATGTGCCCCAAGTTAACGTCTTTCAGCAAAGCCAGCATTGCCTGTTCGACATCGTCTTCAGCAATATGCAGAGATCGAATAGCATCCCATTCCTCAGCATGAGCGTCAAAATAACGCTCCGCCATTTCTGCGCGCGCTTTGCGAACCAGACTAAGCTGTGCTTCATCGAGAATTGCTTGTTCCGAAGAAACGACAGTGTCGGAGCGAAAAAGGCGACGTAGCATATCAAGCTCAATTGCTTGACCAGGCCGCAGGAAAACCCAGCTTCCCTCTTTCCTTCGTTCGGCCAATCCTGCTTCGCCCAATATTTTTATATGGCGTGAAATGCGTGGCTGACTTTGCCCTAAAATTTGGGCAAGCTCGCCAACAGCAAGCTCCATTTTGAGCAACAAGAGCATGATTCGTATCCGGGTGGGATCCGCTAGCGCTCGAAATATGATCAAAATTTTGTCCATCTTGGGAAAGATATAAAGAATTCTTTATATGTAGTCAATCCATTAGATTTGCTGGGCTTAAATCATCAATAATCTAAATTGCATCAAAAAAAACCGAACGGGATCATGGGTTAAAGATGTTCGCCATTGCTATCCTTTTTTCAACCGTTTATTAGCACGCCCCGCGGGTAGAATGAGGGAGTAAATCATCTGCTCGCATGGTATATTGAGGAAAAATAAAGGGTTTACCCAATGAAAAAAGTTACAACATCAATCGTTCTGGCTGCTGCTCTCGGGCTGGCTGCGTGTTCCGGTGCTGCTGAAAATGCAGAAGCTGGTGCTGAAGAAGCCGTAGAAGGTACAGAAGCAACAGCTGAAGAAGCTGCGGACGATGCAATGGATGCTGCTGAAGGTTCTGCAGACGCCATGGGCGAAGCTGCTGCTGAAGCAACTGAAGAAGCTGGCGAAGCTGCTGAAGGCGCTGCTGCTGAAGCAACAGACGCTGCCGCTGAAGCTACCGACGCTGCTGGCGAAGCTGCAGACACTGTCGCTGACAAAGCAAAAGATGCTGCTAAAGGCGCTGCTAACGATCTCATCGAAAAAGGCGCTGACGCTGCAAAACGTGCAGTTGAATAGGTCTTTTTGACATGATTTGAAAAAGGGCTGCCCGATGGGTGGCCCTTTTTTTGTTTGCAGACCGTGTTTTCCTATACTGACTGTTCAGAAGCTCGATTGTGATAGAAGGTGCCGAGATATGAAGAACCGATATGTCTTATATTTGGGTTTGTTTTGTCTTGCAGCCTGCGGGCCTGCTCAAAATGATCCAGGTCCAGGCGGTGTGACGGTTGGTGAAGCGCAGGCGCTGGATGATGCCGCTGAGATGCTGGACGAACGGAATGCGCCGCCCGAAGATGACTCGGCAACCACGAAATCTGCGTCGCAATAAGGAAAGCTAACGCCGGTGGTAACGCGCAACCGCACGCGTAACCGCTTGCATCAAACGCATACGCTCGGGAACGGAGGCTGTGGTGTCGCCCAACATGACGGCCACTGCATAGCGGCTGCCGTCCGGTGCGGTCATCATACCGACATCATTATAACCGGTTGATACAGAGCCCAGAATTTGGCCAGTCCCGGTTTTGTGAAGAAACTCCCAGTCGGATGGTACTCCCGCTTTCAGGCGGTTGGGACCGCTGCGTGTCCGTTTCAATATGGATTGGAGCAATTGAGTAGAGTTTGGTGACAGTAATTTCCCACGTGCGAGCTGGTCAAAGGCGTTGACAATCGCACCAGGGCTAGCGCCATCAATGGGATCGGCTAGGTAATCTGCCAGCGCTTGCTTCCGGGTTTCGATCGGTAAATTTGCGCGTGCGGTATAGAATTTCCTACCTTGCGATAAGTTTTGGTTCCATTTGAGACCGGCAATCTGACTCTGCATCAATCGTTCACCGGGGCCGAATTTGATTTTACCAAGGCGACTACGGCGGATGAAGTCATTCACGGCATCCGGTCCGCCAGCATGACGCAGGAGCGCATCATTTGCGGTATTATCACTAAAGGCCAAAGCCCGCTCGAGCAGCGTGTAGACGCTTTTGATGACGCTGCCTTCACGTTTCACTTCGGCGGCAAGCGGCTGATAGAAAAGTGTTAAATCCTCTGGGCCAATACGAATGGAATCGGACAATGAGATACGGCCTTGATCGACCTTGTCGAGTACCGTCATCGCGACCCATAGCTTTGATACGCTTTGCTGGGGGAAATTCTGATCTGCGCGATGACCTATGCTCCAGCCGCCGTCAATGCTTCTCACCGCTATCCCTGTTTTGCCAGGAAAGCTGCGCCATAAATCTGCAATTTGCTGTTCCAGAGCCGGATTTGGGCGGCTGCGTGATGGTGTCGCTTTATTAGGTTTTGTCGGCGGTGGATTATAGCGCGATGGCGGGTTTTCTGTTCGTGGATTGGATGCAACCTGCGGTCCTCCGGACGGGGCAACGCAGCCTGTCAGAATGCTGACGCAAAAAACTGTGATCAGCGTACGAAAATAAAACATATGAACTCATGTTTCCCTGTTTTGAATGGCAATGATCAGACAAAGATTCATGCCACTGAAAGTAAACTACGCTTCTAAGTAAGGGATTTTCCCTGAACAGAGACAAAACCACTGTTTGCGATGAATGATTCTGGGCATACGACCAAATGCAGATATTATTTCTTCACACCGAAATTGAGCCTGCGGGTAACGGTATAATCCAATATGTTCACTACGAAATAGGATAAGGTCCAGCGCAACCGGTTCAGCAGTCCTCTGCGCGTCTTATGGAGTTCTCTGGAAATCGGCAGAGCGTTAGCGCACATCTCATCCACCACGATGCGCACGTGATCCGCAAAGGCTTTATCCTCTATACGCGCCATTATTTCGACATTAATAAACAGACTCCGCAGGTCGAAATTAGCAGATCCAATATAGGCGGCATTATCGACTATCACCAATTTCATATGCAGTCGCTTGGGTTGATATTCGTAAATTTTTACGCCGCGTTTTAACAGATAACCATAGAGCAGGCGGCTAGCGCCTATAGTAGCCGCATTGTCGGTCTTCCCAGGCAGAATGAGGCGATTTTGGCCCCCACGTTTTGACAGCCGAGCAATCCGCCGCAGCAGTCCTTGGCCAGGAGAGAAATAGGCGCTGATTAGATCAAGCCGCTTGCCATGTTCTAGGTCCTTCTTGATCGCTTGAGCCCATCGGCTGAGGCGATTGCTGGGACCGCCAAGCAGCCACCGAATTTTTCCATCACCAGCATCCCACTGACGCACCATTTTCTGTAACAGTCGGATATTGCCGTTATTGTGACCGACCCAATCTGATAACAGGCCATAATAGTCGGCGAGTTTCGCGACTTCGGGCCCATCGATGATGATGCCTAAATCCTCCCAACTTGTTTCGTTGTCATCGCTATCCTCGTCGGCGGAGTGCCGGTCAAAATACTGGTTGGCGATGTTAAACCCGCCGATCATCGCGCGTTGGCCATCGGCGATCACGATTTTCTGATGGTTGCGGACAAAATAGCTTGTTGAAAATCGGGGGCTAAACTTTGCGAAATATCCGCCCGCTTGTTCGAATGGATCAAAAAAGTCCTTTGGAGCGCCGTTGGAACCAAAACTATCGACCATTAATTCTACCGCTACGCCGCGATTGCAGGCTGCGATCAGCATATCAAGAACGGTTTGCCCGATATCGTCGCCCTCGAACATGTAGAAGAACAGTTTTAGCTTATGCTCTGCCTGCTCAATTAAAGTGGCTAGTTCGCGCAAACGATCATCGGGACGATAGACCAGCTTCAATTGGTTGCCGCCGACATTAAACCAGGTGTCATTCCTGGATTTTTCGGTGACCATATCGTCTGGTAAGGAACTCGAAGCGTGGGGGGGCATAATATTGGCCATAGATTATTCGTCCCGAACCGACAATTGCTTAACAGCGCAAAGCACCGTTGAGACTATCCAATTTGTTGACAAAACTGGGCGTAAACCTTAGACGCGGTGCTCTTTCATGAATTTTAGAGAATCAGGAGCGCCTTATGGCTCGCGTTACCGTTGAAGATTGCGTTGATAAAGTCACCAATCGGTTTGATTTGGTCCTATTTGCATCGCAGCGTGCACGTGAGATTTCTGGCGGCGCTGAGCTGACCATAGACCGCGACCGTGATAAAAATCCGGTTGTCTCGCTGCGGGAAATTGCAGAAGAGACAATCAAACCGAAAGATCTGGAAGAAAGCCTCGTTCAGTCTCTGCAGAAAGTGCAGATTGACGATGATGATACGCCGGATGAAATTGGTTCGATTAGCCAGTCTGCTGAGGCGTTGCGCCTTACAGCGGCGGCTCCGCCACGCAGCGCGGGCGTATCTGGTGATTATGGCCGCCGTTAAAGCGGGACGCTAATAGGCTAGCTCTTTAGTCTGACTTTAAAACCGGGCGGTGCTCTTTTGTAGAGCTGCCGCCTGTTTTTATTGGGTCATCTTTATTCGTCTTAAACGGCACCAGCAGACTCCAGATCAGATTGGCCGGTTTGCTATCTTGATATTCAGATAGGCCCACCGTCATCCCATCATGCCCTTTTTCGGGCTGGGCGGTATAGGTTCGGAACATCCGATCCCAGATGGTCAGGAAGAAACTGTAATTGCTGTTGGTTTCCCGTTCGATCACGGAATGATGGACCCGGTGCATGTCCGGGGTCACAATAAGCAGCCGCAATAGACGGTCTAGCCTTAGGGGTAATCGCACATTGGCATGGTTGAACATGGAAGCGGCATTCAGCACGACTTCAAACAAGAATACCGCAAAGGCCGCAGGGCCGATGAGGGCAATACACACTAATTTATAGGCCATGGACAAGACGGCCTCGACCGGGTGAAAGCGCGCGCCGCTGGTCACATCGAGATCACGGTCAGCATGGTGAACTTTATGAAAGCGCCAAAGGATCGGGACTTTGTGGAACGCGATATGCTGGGCATAGATGAGCATGTCGAGGAGGATGAAGGCTACGATAATCTCGACCCAGATCGGCAGATTGACGAATGCCAAAAGGCCCCAGCCTTGCTCCGCTGCATAATGGGCCATGCCGACCGCCAATATCGGCATGATCAGCCGCAGAGCCAATGTATTGACAAGGACCAGCGATATATTGGTGAACCAGCGCTGACCCTTCCCAAGGACACGCTGTTTGCGCGGCATTGCGATCTCGAGCATCGCCATAATCAGGAATATACCAGCAAAGCTGCTGAGTCTGATGATGCTCTCATATTGTTCGAGAAAGGACATGCTCTTTTGTCGCAGTTTAGAGGAGCGGGTGCAAGGCCGCCGACGAATATCCGTCCCCCGCGCACTTCACTGGCTTCACATTCAGGAAGCGCCTTTCTGTTTCGCGGCGGGTTTCTTTTCTACAGCGATCAGCAAGGATATTTTGTCTTCATAAAGCCGTGAAAAGCAGTCTTCACTTCCATATTGCGCCGCGCCACCGGGATGGTTTTGAGATGGGCAAGAAATTCCTTGGCGTTAAGCTTCCCTTTGCCTTTGGGTGGCGGGCAGCTGGATGGTGTTTTACCGGCTGCGCGGGCTGCCAGAATATCAGAGCGATAGCCTTTGGTGACCTTTTTCATTTCCGCCATGACCGGTTTGCGGTGCTTTGAGAACATCGCGCCCATTCCCGCATTTACAAGCTTGTCGGCCTGGGGCAGAAATTCCGATACCGGCATGGCGGACGCGGGAACGGCGATCGCTAACAGGATAGCGCTGCTGAAAATGGGGACTGACTGCTTCACGGAAAAAGGCCTCCTTCATTGCCGAGGGAGACCTTTTGTCTTTATTTATCTGAATATTAGGTGAATTATATACCTAATACAGTAGTGATTTAGGCACCCTGCGGATTGGGATCGCCAAAGGGACCTTTCCGCTTCTTACCGGCCTTGGGTATCGACGTACCCACGGTTGGCACAGAAGACGGTTTCACCACGCCGCCATCGGGACGCTCAAATTTGCCATCTTCGACCAGCGAGTTAATTTCATCGCCAGACATGGTTTCATATTCAAGCAACGCATTGGCCAGCAAGTGTAGCTGTTTTTCATGCTTGGTCAGCACGTCTTTGGCACGATCATAGCCTGCATCAACAAGACCACGAATTTCGCTGTCGATCTTCTTGGCAGTTTCATCGGACATATGGGCGCGCTGGGATTGCGAATAGCCGAGGAAGGTTTCACCTTGCTCTTCTTCATATTGCAACGGACCCATTTCATCAGACATGCCCCATTGCGTAACCATATCGCGGGCCAATTTGGTGGCATATTGGATGTCACCAGAGGCACCGGACGAGACTTTATCATAGCCGAAGATAATTTCCTCGGCGACGCGTCCGCCCATGGACACAGCCATATTCGCGTGCATCTTGTCCCGGTGATAGCTGTAGCTATCCCGTTCTGGCAGGCGCATAACCATACCCAGCGCACGGCCGCGCGGAATGATGGTCGCCTTATGGATAGGGTCAGAGGCCGGCTCGTGAACCGCGACAATCGCGTGACCGGCTTCATGATAGGCAGTCATTTTCTTCTCATCTTCGGTCATCACCATGGAACGGCGTTCCGTACCCATCATGACCTTGTCCTTGGCGGTCTCAAATTCGTCCATCGCGACCAGACGTTTGCCACGACGGGCAGCCATCAAAGCCGCTTCATTGACGAGATTAGCGAGATCGGCACCCGAGAAACCCGGGGTTCCCCGTGCAATGATACGCGCGTCAACATCAGGCGCCAAAGGCACTTTTTTCATATGAACTTGAAGGATCTTCTCGCGACCTTCAATATCGGGATGCGGAACAACAACCTGACGATCAAAGCGGCCCGGACGCAGCAGCGCAGGGTCGAGGACGTCAGGACGGTTGGTCGCGGCGATAATGATAATGCCTTCATTGGCTTCAAAACCATCCATCTCGACGAGAAGTTGGTTCAATGTCTGTTCGCGCTCGTCATTGCCATTACCAAGACCGGCACCACGGTGGCGACCGACAGCGTCAATCTCATCGATAAAGACGATACATGGCGCGCTTTTCTTGGCCTGTTCAAACATGTCGCGGACGCGGCTGGCACCCACGCCGACGAACATTTCAACAAAGTCGGAACCGGAGATTGTGAAAAAGGGAACGCCAGCTTCACCCGCGATTGCGCGCGCCAGCAATGTTTTACCGGTACCGGGAGAGCCCACGAGCAATGCGCCTTTGGGAATTTGCCCACCCAGTTTTGAGAAACGGGTCGGATTTTTCAGAAATTCTACGATTTCTTCCAATTCTTCGCGCGCTTCATCAATACCAGCAACATCTTCAAAGGTTACTTTGCCTTGCTTTTCGGTCAGCATTTTTGCCTTGGATTTGCCAAAGCCCATCGCGCCCGAGCCGCTGCCTTTTTGCATTTGGCGTAGAACAAAAAACGCGATGCCGAGAATGAGCAGGAAGGGAAGTGACTGAATTAACAAATATTGCCAGATGCTAGGGCTTTCTTCGGCCTGGCCGCTATATTCAACGCCCTTTTCATCAAGCAATTTGACAAGGCTCGGGTCGTTACCAACCGGTGTCGTTGAGAATTTATCGCCATTGGTCATTTCGCCGGTGATCTTGTCCGGGGCAATGGCAACCGTCTCAACGCTACCCTCAGCCACTTTCGCGCGGAAAGAGGAGTAGCTGATCGCATCGCCGGCATCAGCGCCGGCGCCAGCGCCAAACATGGAAACCGTCAACAACAGAGCGACGATGACGCCTGCCCAGATGAGCATGCTTTTCATCCACGGATTTTCCTTTGGATCCTGTTCGTCATTCATGTTGTTTATCGTCCTGTGTTGGTATCGTCGGCCCATATTTTCGCCGAATCTATCTCATTAAAGATAGGGGTTTTGCGCGGGATGACAATATGAGGGTAAATGTTTTTACTGATCAGACTGATCGGTTGCCCGGGTTTTTCGACAACATATTGAAATATTTAAATATTATTGCGCCTTGGTGCTGGAGCGAAGCGCCACGTCTTTCCGCCTTTGCACAAGATATTACCGATCGTCTGGGTTTGACCTTGCTTGAGAGCAGCTATTAATGGCTCCAGCTGGCTGCCGCGCGGAGATAGCGCCGGATCGCAGATATGCAGGCATTTCAGCAATAATCGCCGGACAATTTCATGCGGGAAATCATATTTATCCAGCGCGCAGCCGTCATCCGTTTGCTTGATATGGACTGCGGTCAATTCATCCACCATCCAATGGATTGCCGTGCGCGCGTCATCCAGCGCCGCTGCACTCTGACTGGCCAAACTCACGTCAAAGCCCGAAAGTTTGGACAGCGCTTCGCGCACCCGGACGCGGTCAAAGCTCAGGTCCCTGTTGGAAGGATCATCCACCGGATTAACGCCTTGGTCCGCGACAAACTGGATCAACATATCCTTTGAAAAGCGCAATAGGGGCCGGATGATGTGACCACGTTTTGCACGGATTGCTGACATGCCGTCGATACCGCTGCCACGCAAAATCCGCATGATCAATGTTTCGAGCTGATCATCGGCATGGTGCGCGGTGGCCAGCCATTTGATATTTTCATGTTCCACCCAGCCATTGAGCAACGAATAGCGAGCCTTGCGTGCTTCCATCTGGATGCTTCCGCGAATGGGAGTGGCAGGTTTCAATATCCGATGAGCAATGCCCCTTTCAGCGCAGAGCGCGGCTACAAACGCGCATTCGTCATGGGCTTCGGCGCGCAGTCCATGGTCGACGCTGGCAGCGGCAATTCGGCCTGGAAAACTGGCATGAGCCAAGAGCAATAATGCAATGCTGTCTGGCCCGCCGGACACCGCCAGCCCTAATATATCGTCGCTATGGTCAAAAGCCGGGACAAGCGCTGACACCGTTTCGCTAAAGCGGTCGGGGAGCGCGTTGCCCGTCATCGTCTATGTAGGTCGCTATGCGCCATCAGCTGCAATCTGCCGCGGCCTTTCCGCGTGCAACGCGGGCGCTCAGGCGGCCATCCGCTTCGCCGGGATAGACATCCTGCAATTCGGACAACACGCGGCACGCATCCGCTTTCTTTTTGAGTTGGACCAGAGCGGTGCTCAGGAAATAGAGGCTGTCGGCGGCGCGTTCACCGCGCGGCAATTCTTGGTAATTTTCGTAAAGCGCAACCGAAGCAAGTGCCGGCTTGCCATCATCAAGATAGGCACGGCCCAACAGGTTTTTGGCGAAACTTGCGCGACGATGCTTGGGATGGTCCGCGGCTGCTTTTTTGAGCTGGGTCTGGGCTTCGGGATAATATTTCGCCTCCCACAACCGGTAGCCGTAAATATAAGCATCTTCGCCAGCATCACCCGTATCGGGCATGACAATCGACGCAACGCCCGTCACGCGGTCCGGGTCAGGCGTGCCGGTGGTCCCGGCAGTGTTGGCATCCGGGCCGCCAGATGGCGTAGCGGATAGCGCGTCAGGATCGGTGCTGATTGGCGGGGCTGCTGCTGCCAATTTATCTTCAATTTGCTTTATCCGGAAATCATTTTGCTCAACCTGTCCCGTCAATGACGCGAGGCTGCGCTCCAGCGTGTCTACCCGCGCGATGAGATCCGATACGGCCGAGGTCGTTGTCGATGGCGTAACCGTGCTGGTCGCATCGGGTTTGATTTCTGGTTCAAAAAATCGCGACGAACCCCCGGGAAACACCTTGCGCTGGACCGCGCGCATTTCCTGTTCCAGCCGATCTACCCGCTTGTCGACATTGCCATTTTGTGCCGCAACGGGCGTTGCAACCAATAGGCTGGCAGATAATGTTGCGAATAAGGTCGAGAACAGGATGGGTTTCATAGAGAGCCTCCAAATATAATGGTCTTATTAACCATATATGTCTTAGGAAAGTAAATAGATTTACCGTGATTCACAGCGATATCAAGCGTTTAACCCGTCCGACTATGGCGTGCTATTTTGTTCGCCTGAAGGCTCGTTCGCCGTGTCGGTCGTTGATCCGCCTGGGTCCGTGCGGGCGAGCAATGCTGCAGCGCTGATGCCGACATCTTTGATGGTCCGATCCGGAGTGCCAAGTGGCGGTACAACGGCGCCATCAATAGTGACCGTCAAAGCGTCGGGCCGACCGGTCAATATTTGCGGTCCATTGGCGTCCGCCGGTACGGTATATTGTTCGCCGGCGGCCATTTCTTTTTCAAATAAACGCTCGCCCTCTTCGTCATAGATTTTCAGCCATACGGTCTCGGTTGCGGTTAATGTTACCGTGCCGGTTGCCGAAGGCGCAGGGCCAACGGGTTCTATGGTGCCATCTAGGGTGTCGATACCAGAATCATTCTCTGTAAATTCTGTGTCCGTTTCACCATCCATGAAATCGGTGGGTTCCAGATATAGCACCCGCCAAATCAAAAAGCCGACCAGTAAAACGGCACCGATGCCTGCGGCGGTAAAGGCCAGATATTTGGGCGGAACATTGCTGGGATTGGCTGGCGAGTAGCCGCTGGTTTCCGGTTCATAGGCGCTGTGCCCCTGATCATCCATTTCTTCGCGCAGCTGACTGCCAATAGTGACTTCGCTAAGCCCCACGGTGCGCGCATAGGATTTGGCAAAGCCGATCGCATAGGTGCGGCCCGGCAAGGCTCCAAAATCGCCCGATTCAATGGATTGTAAATGACGCTGCGGAATACGTGTTGTCTTGGCGACATCTTCGATGCTGAGGTTTTTTTGCTCGCGCGCATGACGCAACATATCACCCACGCTGTGCAGGCTCAGTTCGGCATTTTCTTCGCCTGCATTCTCTGCGTCTGTCTCTTCGGCCATCAAACTCTCCCTTGGCCGGTTCGCGGTGCGACCCCGATTTTTACTGATCGCATAGAAAAGCCACTAGAGTGGTAAAAAGTCAATGATTATCAGTGCAGAAACCCGAGGCGCATGGACATAATGAACGGGCCGCTGCCGCATTTTCGGAAATGCCGATACAAGTTATTACGAATGGACGCTTAGCCAAGGTCTACCTGATGCTCTTGCGCCCATTTTTCCAGCGCGCCTCTCGGATCATTTGGCGGATCGGATAATATCCCGGACAGCTGTTCCTGCGCCGCGCCGAGATCCAGTGAACGTATCATTGCCTTGATCGGGCCAACGGACGCGGGCGTAATCGACAAGCGCTTGATACCAAGGCCCAATAACGCCATCGCCTCAAGCGGCCGGCCACCCATTTCGCCGCATACGCTCAGTTCGATGCCGAGTTGATCAGCCTGTCTGGAAACCCGGCCGATGAAGCGCAAGATGGCCGGACTGAGCCAGTCAAATCGCTCTGCCAGTTTCGGATTGCTGCGGTCTGCTGCGAACAGAAACTGCGTGAGATCATTGGTACCAATGGATAAAAAGTCGAGCCGTGTTGCCAGTTGATCGAGACATTCGGCCAGTGCTGGGACTTCAAGCATTGCGCCATAGCGAATGGACAATGGTAACTGCTTCTTGCGGTCGCGCAGATATTCGAGTTGTTTCTCGAACACTGCCTTGGCTTCATCAAATTCCCATGGTTCGGCGATCATCGGGAACATGACGTTCAGTTTCCGTCCCGCAGCCGCTTCGATAAGCGAGCGCGCCTGAACTTTCATCAGCGCGTCGCGTTCCAAACCTATGCGTAGCGCGCGCCAGCCCATCGCGGGGTTTTCTTCTTTCACTTCGCTGGCTTGGAAATAAGGCAAGGGCTTGTCGCCGCCAATATCGACCGTCCTGAAAATAACTGGCTTTTCACCGGCGGCGTCCAGCACATCCCGGTAGAAACGCAACTGTCCGGCCCGGCCCGGCATGGTTGCGGCGACGAGAAATTGGAATTCGGTGCGGAACAAGCCAATACCATCGGCACCGGTCAAGCTCAGCATTGCCATATCGTCTCGCAAGCCGGCGTTGATGTTCAGCGTGATCCGCGTTCCGTCTGTGGTAATCGGTTCCTTGGCCTTTAATTCGGCATAGGCCGCACGCTTTTTCTGGGTCAGTTCGATCTGCGTTTCAAACGCATCTTCTATCGATGGGCTGGGACGGACAAATAATGCATTTTCGTCCACATTGAGCAGCAGCAGATCATTTTCCCGGACAATCTGCCGGACATTTTTAACCTGACCCAAGATCGGTATATCCATCGCCCGAGCGATGATTGTGACATGGGCGGTCAGCGAACCCTCTTCCAGCACTACGCCTTTGAGGCGCCGGCGATCATATTCCAGCAATTCGGCTGGCCCTAAATTCCGGGCGACCAATATCGTGTCCTGGCGCAGCCCCATGGTGGCCGCTGTGCCCATTTGGCCGGAGACAATTCGCAGCAAGCGGTTCGCTAGATCCTCCAGATCATGCATTCGTTCGGCAAGCAGAGGATCATCAATCTGACGCATCCGCATCCGAGTATGTTGCTGCACGCGCTCGATGGCGGCTTCGGCGGTCAGGCCGCTATCAATCGCTTCATTGATCCTGCGGCTCCAGCCTTCATCATAGGCGAACATCTTGTAGGTTTGCAGTACCTCTTCATGTTCTCCGCCGACCCCAAATTCGGCCTGATTGGTCATCTGGTCAATCTGACTGCGCATCTTGTCGAAAGCTGAATAGACCCGGTGGCGCTCGGCCTCGGTATCTTCTGCCACCGTATGTTCGATTTTCACGCGCGGTTGATGGAAGACGGCAAAACCGCTGGCTTTGCCTTTCACCAGCTGCAAGCCGCTGAGCCGATCCGCGCCGCTGTTGCGGGCATTGGGGGCATCCACCGATTCCACATCGACCAACTCGGCGTTGGAAATCAGTTCTGACAGGACCATTGCGGCCGTTTGGAACGATTCAATCTCTTCCTCGGAATATTTGCGTGGGTCTATATGCTGGGCGCATAAAACACCCACCGCTTGCTGATTGCGGATGATCGGCACGCCAGCAAAGCTATGGAATTTTTCTTCCCCCGTTTCGGGGCGATATTGGAAATCGGGATGGCTGGCCGCTTCGTCGAGATTCAGCGTCTCGACATTTTTAGCAATATAGCCGGTTAATCCTTCACCAAAGGCCAATTTGGTCACATGGACCGCTTCCTGATTGAGGCCGCGCGTCGCAAATAGTTCGAGAACGCCTTCGCGCCGCAAATATATCGAACAAACCTCGCTGCTGACCGCTTCGCCGATGGTTTCCACGACATGGTTGAGTTTCGCCTGAGCATTGCCGGGCGAGGCCATAATCGACCGAAGCCCGGTCAAAATATTACGGGCGGTTACAAGGCTGGGCGTGTGTTTGGTGGCCATGGTCTGAGCCTAGCAGAAACCTCTTACGGGTGCGATATGCAAATCAGGCCATCGGCCAGAAAATACATATTAGCCTGTGGTTTGCGCCCAATATTTGCTTGGAATTTAGTCCGGTTCCGGACCGAACTGAACGGCAAGCTTGCCCAAATTTGCGCCGGTGAACAAGCGGTCAACAGAAGCAGGCGCATTTTCAATACCCTGCACGATATCCGTCTCGAATTTCAGACGCCCTTCCATCAGCCACCCTGCCATTGCCTGTGCGCCTTCGGGAAAGCGGTCAAAATAATCGAGGATGATAAATCCGCGCAATGTTGTCCGCCGCATCAACAGATTGGCAAAATTTGACGGCCCTGGTGAGCCGTTGACATCATTATAAGTGGATATCAGTCCGCATAAGGGCATGCGTGAGAAATCGTTCAGCCGCGCGATCACGGCATCCATAATTTCTCCGCCAACACTTTCAAAGTTGATATCAATCCCGTTCGGGCAATGTTTGTCGAGTGCAGCGCCAACATCTTCCGTCTTATAGTTTATGGCAGCGTCAAACCCGGCTTCTTCGGTGAGCCATTTGCATTTGTCATCAGAGCCAGCAATGCCGACGACATGACATCCGTGAATTTTGCCGATTTGCCCGACCATTGAGCCGACCGCGCCAGCCGCAGCAGAAACGACCAGCGTATCGCTTTCCTTGGGTTTGCCGATGTCCATCAGCCCGAAATAAGCGGTCATGCCGGTGGCACCCAATGGTCCCATATAGGCGGTCAGAGGAACGCCGGGGATGGACGGTAACACGCTCGCCATTCCGCCCGGGATGTCATTATACATCGACCATGTGGACAGACCGGTGTTGATCAGCGCGCCCACGGGCACGGCGTCGAAATTGCTTTCTTCCACGACCCCGATACCGCCACCGCGCATCGGATCATCAATGGGGACCGGCGGCAAATAACCGTCCATATCGCTCATCCATATCCGGTTTGTGGGATCGAGCGATAAATAGATAGTCCGTACCCGTATCATGTCGGGGCCGAGCGGGGCCATTTCTTCCGTGACCAATTCCAGATCGCCGTCGGCAATTTTACCGACGGGGCGTTTGCGTAAATACCATATCTGGTTTGTGGTCATTGCGTCTGTCCTCTCAAGATTAATCCCCCCAAGCCTTGGGGAAACTCGAGAGTAAGTCAATAACGTGAGTAATTTAGGTGGATAAACCGAAGCGATTCAGACTGGTTTGCGGGTGTCAGGGGTTTGTCGAAATATGGCCTGATAGGTTAGACTGAATCACCACGAGTTTCAGGCGTCAGCCAATAACTCTTCCTTCAATCGCAACTTTTGTTTTTTCAGGTCATGGAGTCGAATTGTATCTGGAACCGGGCGGGTCTCTTCTTCGCTGATCTTACGGTCGAGAGCTTCGTGCTTTCCGCGCAGAGCTGATACGTGATTCTGATCCATAATTTTCTCCTGATTATATAGTGTTGCTGGATTGAAAGTGGTTGCGGGTGTCCCTTTCCTTTGGCCAGGCGCTCGGCATGAAGCGGCGGCAGATCATCATGATATTATTGTATTGGTTTCGACATGAACCATGAATAGGAAGAAGATTACAAATTTGTTGCAGGCATGCAAGGGGCGAATGGATCCATTATGGCGATATCCGATCAAGAGTTGCGTCAGCGGCTTGAACTGCTGAAGGTTGAGCATCGCGATTTGGATGACGCGATTGCCGCGCTGTTGGAATCGGGTAGCCATGATCAACTGCGTGCAGCGCGCCTAAAAAAACGCAAATTACACTTGCGGGACCGCATCATTCAGATCGAAAATCAGCTGATACCCGATATTATCGCGTGATTGTGGCGGCTTTCGGCGTCGCTCACCCAAATTAACTTTCTCTGTCCACTAATTAACTCCGTGTGACGCGACGTGTCACATTGAAACATCTTGCAAATTAACCCTGTGGCGAGTGAATTTTAACTGTCCTTGCTCATGTAAAATTTGCTACAAAGTTCAAATGACTGACAGTGAAGCATTGATTACGCCCAAATTATTGGATGCGCTCTATACCGAGTCGATGGTGCTTGCTGACGAGGCGCGGTCCTATTTTGAGTCCGGCCGGTTTAACGAACAGTGTCAGGATGACGCGGCGCTTTCGGTATCTTTTTCATGCGAGTCTTTGAAAGTCACGACCCGTTTGATGCATTGTATAGCGTGGTTGCTAAACCAGCGCGCGTTGCATGGTGAAGACATGACCGATGGCGAGGCATGGAACCATGACCGGGAATTGGGCTATGCGGCCGCCAGTGATGGTCCGATGGTAGAGCTGTTCCCAGATGAAGCGCGTCATATTGTTGAGTCCAGTGAAGAACTGTTTCAGCGTCTGCAGCGTCTTTCGGCTCGGCTTGAACAGCAAGAAGCTTCGGAGCCAGCGGTCCATAACATGTTCCGGCGGATCCAAAGCTCCTTCTGATTCTTGATATGTCGGTTCAGGACATTCCGGTTCAGGCGCTCGCTTTGTCCTGATTCGCCTTGCTTTGATCCATTGTCGGATAATCCACATAGCCTTCAGGGCCCTGACTATACCATGTCGGTGTAAAGTCGATCGGGTTGAGCTCTGCGCCAGCACGGAAACGTTCCGGCAGGTCTGGGTTGGTCATGAATGTCCGGCCAAAGCTTATTGCATCGCCTTTATCCTCGGCCAACGCTTCTGTCCCACTATCGTAGAAATAGTCACTGTTGAGAACGAGTGGCTTGCTGAATACCGGACGAATGTCGGGGCTAACCCTAGGAACATCGGTATTACCATAAGTGCCATGGGCTGGTGGTTCCCGCAGTTCGAGAAACGCTATGCCGATGCTGTCCAGCAATTTGGCAGCTGCGGTAAAGGTCTCCACCGGTGTGGCATCGTCTGCCCCTTGGGAATCGCCATTGGGCGAAAGGCGGACGGAAACCCGGTCTCCGCCCCAAACATCCACCAAGCGCTGCGTCACTTCACCCAACAAGCGGATACGGTTTTCGATAGAGCCGCCATATTGATCGGTCCGGAAATTGGTACCGGAACGGATAAATTGGTCGATCAGATAGCCGTTTGCACTATGCAATTGTACGCCATCAAAGCCCGCTTTTTTCGCATTTTTCGCGGCATTGGTATAATCGTCGAGCAAGCTCGAAATATCGTCCAATTCCATCGGGCGGGCTTCGACATAGTCGCGCTTACCTTGATAGGTCCGCACGCTACCCGGCGCAGTGGTCGCTGAAGAGGAAACCGGTTTTTCGCCACCGAGAAAATCGGGATGAACGATGCGACCCATATGCCATAATTGGCAGATGATCCGTCCGCCCGCAGCATGGACTTGCTCGATAATCGGCTTCCATGCTTCGGTTTGTTCGTCATTCCAGATGCCTGGGGCGAAAGGGGTGCCAAGTCCTTGCTGGCTAATGCCGGTGGCTTCGGAAATGATCAGACCAGCGCCGGCGCGCTGTGCATAATATTCCCCCATGATTGGGGTCGGCACATGTTCCATCGTCGAACGGCACCGGGTCAGCGGGGCCATAAGCATCCGGTTTGGTGCTTCGATTGCGCCGAGGGTGATGGGATCAAATAATGTGCTCATAAATATGCTCTTTCGCTATTTTTAATTGCTTGATGAATAGCTAGTCAGGCCAGTGGCGCTTTGCAATGCAATGGTTTGAAAATCTTTTCTTTCAGCCTATATCCCTTTTATTGGCCATTGCTTGTTGGCCGTACGCGCAAGGAACTTTACAACATGCCTGCAACACAATCCCCACCGTTACGTGATGATCCCACGCTGGATGAAGTCCGCGCCTATCTTGCGCCCCTTTTGGCATCGCAGGCAGCTTTTGACGGTTGGAATGAAAAAGCGGTTGCAGCTGCGGCCGAGCAAGCAGGCGTTGATATTGAGATGGCTGGTCTGGCGTTTAACGAAGGGCCGATCGATATGATCAATGCCTGGTTTCAAGCCATTGACGATGCCATGGGCGGGAAATTTTCCGAGGAAGAATTGGCCGCGATGAAAATTCGCGAGCGGATTACAGCACTGGTGGTCGCACGGCTTGAAGTATTGGAATCAGACCGTGAAGGTTTGCGCAGGGCGCTGGCCATTCTCGCTGCGCCGTCTAACCTTCGGGCGGCTGCAAAACTCGGCTGGCGCGCGGCGGATAAAATGTGGCGACTGGCTGGCGACAAGGCGACCGACTATAATCATTATACCAAGCGGACTTTGCTTTCCGCCGTTTACGGCAGCACGATTAGCGTGTTCCTTGATGATGACAGCGATGGCTATGTCGATACCAAGGCTTTTCTCGATCGGCGGATTGAAAATGTCATGCAGTTTGAGAAGGTAAAAGCCAAGATTACCCGTCCGGGCGGTGACCGGTTCAGCATGGCCCGTTTCATCGGACGGCTGCGCTATCGCGGGACCTGATGATAGATTTCTACAAGGCTTATCAAGAGAATATATAGGTAGTGCAAACAAAAGACTCGCCAGCGCCAGTCTTTTTGCGCTGGCATACGTTGCGGCCGAGATTACCCACTGGACGGCAGTCGCGCTGGGCCTGTAAAGAACCTCCAGAGACTCGACAAACATCACAGAAATTCCAAGGGGAAATGCAAATGGCTGGCGGCATCAATAAAGTAATTATCGTAGGAAATCTGGGTGCCGACCCTGAAGTGCGTACGTTTAACAATGGCGGTAAAGTCTGTAATCTGCGCATCGCGACATCCGAAAGCTGGAAAGATCGCAATACCGGAGAGAAAAAGGAAAAGACCGAGTGGCATAGTGTTGCGATTTTCTCCGAAGGTCTCGCTGGCGTTGCTGAAAAATATCTGCGCAAGGGCAGCAAGGTTTACATCGAAGGCAAGCTGCAAACGCGCAAATGGCAGGATCAGTCCGGCAATGACCGCTATTCGACCGAGATTGTGTTGCAAGGCTTTGACGGCAAACTCGAAATGCTCGATTCCCGTCAAGGCGGCGGTATGGGTGGCCAAGGTGGCGGCGGCAATGACGGCTGGAGCGGCGGCGGGTCCGGTGGTGGATCAGGCGGCGGCTCCAATGATGGTTGGGGCAATACCGGTGGATCGTCAGGCGGTGGATCATCAGGCGGTGGTCAGGGCGGCGGCGCATTTGACAGCGACTTGGACGATGACGTACCGTTCTAGAATATAAGCAGCGGTTTCCTGCCGGCGGGGGCAGTGAAGCTATTTGACAATAATCGGTCAAAACAATCGGGGAAGAGGCCGGGCGACTGCCCTGACATTCGACGAGGTTTACTGATCTATGATAAACAATTGCGAACAGTGTGTTGTCAAAAATAAAGCAATTTGTTCGGCATTGGACCCGGATGAACTGGTTGCGATTAATCGCCTCTCTCGCAAGGTGTCGATCAAGGCTGGGCAAGCTTTGATATGGGAAGGCGATGATAGCCTGATCGTGGCCAATGTCGTTGAGGGCGCGTTCAAACTGACCTCTTCGTTGGAAGATGGGCGGGAACAGATTATCGGTTTGCTCTATCCATCCGATTTTGTTGGTCGCCCTTTCGGGGACAAGAATGAATATACGGTCACCGCCTTGGCTGATTCTAAAGTCTGTGTATTTTCTCGCTCGGACTTTGACCAGTTTGTCCGCGAACATCCCGACCTAGAGCATAAATTATTGCAACGTACGCTGACCGAACTGGACCGGGTTCGCCGTTCGATGCTGTTGTTGGGCCGGAAAACGGCTGCCGAGCGGGTGGCCTCTTTCCTGCTGGAAATGTCAGACCGGCTGGCGGACTCCAGTTGCAGCGTTGTCGGCGGGAATCTCGAACAATTCGCCCTGCCTTTCGGGCGCCAGCAGGTGGCCGATATATTGGGTCTGACCATCGAAACGGTCAGTCGCCAGATGACTCAGTTGAAAAAAAATGACGTGATAGCACTGCCGGATCATCGCAACGTCCAGATATTGGACAGCATGCGCCTGCAGAATATTGCCGATGCCGGGGCCGCTTGAGCATCGCTAGCGGATGGCTTTTGCCTCCTCTAACAATAGATTTTCTGGTGTTGATCTAGATCAATGTGATCCGCGATAGGGGCTGCCATGCCCCTGCCTGTTGAAGACGGTTTTTTGAAACGTCCACACAGGGAAGGACATCATGGATACGCTCTTATTGAAGGCCGGCGGCTGGCTGGCGATAGTATTTTTTGCATTTATCGCAATGGTATTGGCGGCAGACGCTGGCTTTGCCGTGCATATGGCGATTATCGCCTTGGCTGCGGGTATCACGCTGTGGGTGACGATCAACAAGGCTGATTATGCGGCCATTGGGCGCGGCATATTAAAGGCCCCTGATCCCGGGGTTTATGATGATGATCCGATCCGTTGGGGTGTGATTGCGACAATTTTTTGGGGCATTGCCGGAATGGCAGTCGGGCTGATCATCGCCCTGCAGCTCGCTTTTCCTGTGCTTAATCTCAATAATGAATTCACCACTTTCGGCCGTTTGCGGCCGCTTCACACGTCTGCTGTTATTTTTGCTTTCGGAGGCAACGCGCTGATCGCGACGAGCTACTATGTCGTGCAGCGCACGTGCAGGGCGAGGTTGGCCTTCCCCGGCCTCGCCCGTTTCGTTTTCTGGGGGTACCAGCTGTTTATCGTGCTGGCCGCTACCGGTTATTTAATGGGCGTTACCCAGTCCAAGGAATATGCAGAACCCGAATGGTATGTCGATCTGTGGTTGACCATTGTGTGGCTGTCTTATGCGGCCGTTTTTATCGGCACGATTGTGCGCCGGTCGGAACCGCATATCTATGTCGCTAACTGGTTTTATCTCGCCTTCATCCTGACCATCGCGATGCTGCATGTTGTCAACGGCCTGTCGATGCCGGTCAGCTTGCTGGGTTCCAAAAGCTATGCCGCTTTTGCTGGCGTCCAGGATGCGCTGACCCAATGGTGGTATGGCCATAATGCGGTCGGATTTTTCCTGACCGCCGGTTTCCTCGCGATGATGTATTATTTCGTGCCGAAACAGGCAGAACGGCCCGTGTACAGCTATCGTCTGTCAATTATCCACTTTTGGTCTTTGATCTTTCTCTACATCTGGGCAGGTCCCCACCATCTCCACTATACGGCGCTGCCCGACTGGGCCCAGACGCTCGGCATGGTCTTCTCGATCGTTTTGTGGATGCCAAGCTGGGGCGGCATGATCAACGGCCTGATGACGCTCAATGGCGCGTGGGATAAAATCCGTACCGATCCGATCATTCGGATGATGGTCTTGGCGCTCGCCTTTTACGGGATGAGCACCTTTGAAGGGCCGATGATGTCGATCAAGGCCGTGAACAGCCTGTCGCATTATACCGACTGGACGATTGGCCATGTGCATAGCGGCGCGCTTGGCTGGAATGGTATGATCACCTTTGCCTGCCTTTATTATCTCGTCCCGCGCCTGTGGGGCAAAGAACGGCTTTACTCGCTGCGCATGGTGAACTGGCACTTCTGGCTCTCGACGCTCGGCATCGTTCTTTACGCCGCATCCATGTGGGTTGCCGGTATCATGCAGGGTCTGATGTGGCGCGAATATGGGGATGATGGCTATCTCGTCTACGCTTTTTCCGAAGTCGTGTCCGCGATGCTGCCTATGTATTTGATCCGGGCGGCAGGTGGTCTGCTCTACCTCGCTGGCGCTATCGTGCTGGTCTACAATGTCTGGATGACAATTGCGGGCAAGCAGCGCGACGAAAAGCCCATGACCGAAACGCCTCATAATGAGGATTTAGACAAGCCGATTGTGGGTAAGCCCGCCGTCGCACCAGCTGAATAGGGGAGACGATAATATGTCCGGTTTAGCGCAAAAGCATAAGAAACTTGAACGCAATGTCACCCTGCTCGGGCTTGGAGCCTTTATCACGGTCGCCATTGGCGGGATCGTGGAAATCGCGCCCCTGTTCTGGATTGATAGCACGGTCGAGAAAGTCGAAGGCGTCCGGCCTTACACCCCGCTGGAGCTGGCGGGACGCAATATCTATATTCGCGAAGGCTGTTACAGCTGTCACAGCCAGATGATCCGACCGTTTCGCGATGAAGTCGAGCGTTATGGGCATTACAGCTTGGCGGCGGAAAGCATGTATGATCATCCGTTCCAATGGGGCTCCAAACGAACCGGTCCCGACTTGGCGCGGGTAGGCGGGCGTTATTCCGATGAATGGCATGTCCAGCATCTCATCGACCCGCGTTCGGTCGTGCCGGAATCAATCATGCCGCCTTATGCATTTCTCGCTAAAAAAGAATTGAAATCTGGCGATATGGTCCAGCATCTCAGGGCCCAGCGGCGGGTCGGCGTTCCCTATAGCGAGGAAGCCATTGCTGCTGCCAATGAAGACTTGATGGCTCAGGCTGATCCGACAGCATCAACAACTGATTTGGAGGAACGCTATCCCAAGGCGCAAGTTCGCGATTTTGATGGCGATCCCGACCGGCTGACCGAGATGGACGCGCTGGTTGCCTATCTGCAGATGATCGGCACCTTAGTCGATTTTGAAGCCGGTGAAGCGCAGGAGCAGCCACGATGAACTATGAAACATTGCGGCATTTGTCGGACAGCTTTGGACTGTTGTTCCTTACCTTCACTTTTCTGGGATTTATCGGTTGGACCTTTCGGCCCGGATCGCGCCAGAAACATGAAGAAGCAGCACATATGATCTTTGAAGAGGATCAGGACGATGGTTGATAAACAAAGAGTTGATGAAGCAACCGGCACCAAAACGGTTGGCCATGAATGGGACGGTATCGAAGAACTCGATACGCCGATGCCGCGCTGGTGGCTGTGGACCCTTTACGCGACCATTATCTGGGCTTTGGTCTATGTCATTCTTTATCCGGCGTGGCCGATGCTCAACAGCGCAACAGAAGGCGTATTGGGCTGGTCGAGCCGTGGCGAATATCAAAAAGCGGTTGATGCTCGCGAAGCCGAGCTGGAACCAATCCGGCAGGCGTTGGTATCAACCGACATCCATGATTTACCGAAAAATACTGCCCTGCTCAATGAAGCCATTCAAGGCGGTCGCTCTGCGTTCAAGGTTCATTGCGTCCAATGCCATGGTGCCGGTGCAGCGGGTTCGAAAGGTTATCCCAATCTGAATGATGATGAGTGGCTATGGGGCGGAGATATGGAAGCGATTGAATATACGCTAATCCATGGCATCCGAAATCCCGACCATGACGAGACGCGTTTTTCCCAGATGCCGGCCTTTGGCCGCGACGGGATATTGCAGCCCAATGAAATTCAGGATCTGGTGTCTCATGTCCGGGTGCTCAGCAATCGCGAACAACCAAGCGCATCGGCAACGCGCGGGGCGGCTCTGTTCGAGATTAACTGCACGATATGCCATGGCAATGATGCCAAAGGTGACCGGATGCAGGGCGCGCCAAACCTGACTGACGCGATTAATCTTTACGGGCTGGACCGGGCTTCGTTGACCGAAACAATCACGAATAGCCGTTACGGGGTGATGCCGCGCTGGGGCCAGCGGCTGGATGCCGCAACGATCAGGATGCTGACCGCTTACGTTCATTCGCTAGGCGGCGGCGAAGCGGCACCAGTGGAAGACGCGTCTGCCGAGCAGGCCGCCGCAACCAGTGAGGGGGAGACTCCTTCCGATGAGCAATCCTGAGGAGATTCTCGATCCGGAGCTAAAGCTCTATGAAAAGCGGAAGGGCGTTTATCCCAAAGCGGTAGACGGCACATTCCGAAAGCTCAAATGGGCGATCATGGCGGTGACTCTGGGCATCTATTATATCACACCGTGGATCCGCTGGGACCGCGGTCCCTATGCGCCGGATCAGGCGGTGCTGGTCGATCTGGCGAACCGGCGCTTTTTCATGTTCGGCATCGAAATCTGGCCGCATGAATTTTATTATGTCGCCGGCATGCTCGTCATGGCGGGCATTGGGCTGTTTCTGGTGACTTCTGCAGTGGGCCGCGCATGGTGCGGCTATTCCTGTCCGCAAACCGTGTGGACCGATTTGTTCCAGCATATCGAGCGTGCGATTGATGGCGATCGCAACGCTCAATTTCGGCTGCAGGACGCGCCGTGGGGACTAAAGAAAATTGCCAAGCGCTTGAGTAAATGGACGGTCTGGCTGTTGGTGGCGATGGCAACCGGGGGCGCCTGGATATTTTATTTTGCCGACGCTCCGACATTGGCCCGCGAATTTTTCACCGGTGAAGCAGCCTTTGTCGCTTATGCAACCGTTGGCGTGTTGACCGCGACGACCTTCATCTTTGGTGGTTTCATGCGCGAACAAGTATGTGTGTATATGTGCCCTTGGCCCCGCATTCAGGCGGCGATGATGGACGAAAAATCTCTGACGGTGACCTATAAGGATTGGCGCGGAGAGCCCCGCGGCAGCGTCAAAAAGGCCGAAGCCCAGCCCGGCAGCTTTGGGGATTGTATTGACTGCAATCAATGCGTCGCCGTTTGTCCGACCGGTATTGATATTCGCGAAGGACCGCAAATTGGCTGCATTACGTGTGCGTTGTGCATCGATGCATGCGACAAAGTCATGGATCAGGTCGGTCGTCCGCGCGGCCTGATCGACTATGTCACGTCGGAAGATGCAGAGCTGGAAAAGGCGGGGCAGGCTCACACACCGGTTTTGAAAACGCTCTTTCGTCCGCGGACCATCCTCTATTTCTCAGTCTGGGGCGCGATAGGTATGGCGATGCTCTTTGCGGTCGGCAACCGCACGCGAATCGACATCAGCGCCAATCATGATCGTAATCCGCTTTATGTACAGCTGGCCGATGGTGATGTCCGCAACGCTTATACTGCCAATTTGCGCAATATGGAAAACCGGCCACGGACGATGGAAATCTCCATGTCTGGCTTAGGACAGGCTGTGCTATGGTCGAGCGAAGGTGCGCGAGAAACCGCCGGTCAGACTGTTACCGTCAAGGTGCCCGCTGACAGTGTAGGCCGGGTCAGATTATTTGTTGCTGCCCCGGGGGCTGGACCTCAACGGGAAGAATTTTCCTTCACCGTCCAAGCCGAAGATGACCGGACAGCGCAAGACACGCATGACGTTTTTTTTGAACGCCCGGAGAGAGCCGAATGAGCCGAGAATCTGTAAGCCCGAAGAAATTTACCGGCTATCATGCTGCCGCCATGATCGTGGCTTTTTTCGCTGTGGTCGTTGCGGTCAATCTGGTGATGGCGCGCTTTGCCGTCTCCACCTTTAGCGGTACATTGGTCGATAATAGTTATGTTGCCAGCCAGAATTATAACAAGTGGCTTGAGGAATCGCGCAAACAGCAGGCCCATGGTTGGACCGCGTCGCCGGTGACGCGCCTTGAGGACAAAATCGCGATGACGGTGCGCAACGCGAATGATATCGCCCTGCAAGACGCTGAGATAAGCGCGATTGCGGAGCATCCGGTCGGCCGGGCCGATCCGATCACTCTCGATTTTGTACAAGACCCCAGCGGCACCTATATTAGTCGCGATAGTCTGCCCGAAGGGCGCTGGAAGTTGCGCATCACGATCACGCATCGCGGCAATGAACTGGCGCTGGCTCAGGAAGTATTTTGAACGCTGTTACCAATCCTGATGCCTTGAAGGCGGATGATGGGAACAATGTCGTCTCGCGTTTTGCGGTGCCCGCTATCCGCTGCGCCGGATGTATATCCAAAATCGAACGCGGCCTGGCCGGTGAACAAGACATTTTCTCGGCTCGCGTAAATTTCTCCACCAAACAGGTCGCCGTATCCCACGAGCCGGGTCTTCGCGAAGATGCCATCAAGAATAAAATTGAGAAGCTTGGCTTTGACGCACAGATATTGGCCGACAATCCGCTGGCAGAAGAAAAGGGCGGAACCGACCGACTGATCCGTGCGCTGGCTGTTGCTGGATTTGGCATGATGAACATCATGCTGCTCTCGGTCAGCGTCTGGTCCGGCGCCATGGGTCCGACCCGTGATCTGTTTCATTGGATATCGGCGTTGATCGCGATACCGGTGATTCTCTATTCCGGACGTCCCTTTTTCAGCTCGGCCTTCATGGCATTGCGCTATGGCCGCACCAATATGGACGTGCCGATTACAATTGGCATCATCCTCGCCACCGGACTTAGTGTTTTCGAAACGATGACGGGCGGCGCGCATGCCTATTTTGAAAGCGTCGTCATGCTGATCTTCTTCCTGCTCGCCGGGCGGGTGCTTGACGGGATGATGCGTGATCGTGCGCGCGAAGGTATATCCGCGCTGCTTAAACAGACAGCGCCCGGCGCTATGGTGCTCAATGATGATGGCACAACCAGCTGGATTGCGTCCAAGGCGCTGCGCCCGGATATGCGGATGATGGTCGCCGCGGGTGATAATTTGGCTGCCGATGGCGTGATTGAACAAGGCGCGAGCAATTTTGACTTTGCCCTTATGACAGGCGAGAGCGAACCGCAGCACAAGGCGGCGGGTGATCTGGTGCTTGCCGGAACGATGAACCTGACCGCGCCGGTTACGGTGCGGATTACAGCAGCAGGCGCGGATACTAGCCTGTCCGATATCGCGCGCCTGATGGATGAAGCCGGGCAACAGCGTTCCTTTTATGTGCGGGTCGCGGACAAGGCGGCGCGTTATTATGCGCCAGCCGTGCATAGCCTTGCGTTACTGGCGTTCGTGTTCTGGATGTTGGCCGGGGTCGGCTGGCATCAATCTTTGCTTATTGCCGTAGCGGTGCTGATCATCACTTGCCCCTGCGCTTTGGGACTTGCGGTTCCAGCGGCGCAAGTGGTGGCCTCTGGCGCGCTATTGCGCAAAGGGGTGATGATCAAAGATGGTAGCGCGCTGGAACGGCTGGCCGAGGCAGACCGGGTGTTGTTTGACAAGACCGGGACATTGACTTTGGGACGTCCGGTGCCGCTTAACCTCCATCATTTTGCGCCGCCACAGAAACAGATCGCGCTCGCCCTGGCGCAGGCGAGCAATCATCCGGTCAGCAAGGGGATTCGCAACGCTTTATTGGCTGATGATGTGACGCCTGCCATTCTCGACGCGATTGAAGAAGTGCCTGGCGAGGGTATGTCAGCATCTTGGGACGGCTTGCATGTGGGGCTCGGGAAGCCGGTAAAACGGCAGGACCATCTGTCCTGTCAATTGACAATAGGTGCTCAGCATCATGCGATAGAGCTGCAGGATGATATTCGACCCGGTGCTGTCGAAGCCATTGATCGGCTGCACCAGATGGGCTTGCCCGCCACGATCATTTCCGGCGATAACGCGCCATCGGTAGCGAAAATTGCCCGGGCCGTCGGTCTGACCGCACAGACGGGGGCTAGCCCGCAAGACAAGTTGCAGTTGATTTCCAAACTGACTGCCAGTGGGCATAAGATATTGATGGTCGGGGACGGGTTGAACGATGGCCCCGCTCTTGCCGCCGCCCATGTTTCTATTGCGCCCGGATCGGCCAGCGATGTCGGTCAGCAGGCGGCGGACGCTGTCTTTACCAGCGATTCTTTCCTGCCGGTAGCTCTGGCTGTTCAAACCGCCAGACGGACGATGCACATTGTTCGGCAAAATTTCGCACTAGCAATTGGCTATAATATCTTGGCTGTACCGCTCGCCTTGACCGGGATGGTAACGCCATTGATCGCGGCCATTGCCATGTCGCTATCCTCGCTGATCGTCGTCGGTAATGCGCTGCGGCTCAATGGTGCGGCGAAATGAGTGGGCCAGTTAAATGAGCGGTTTGGCGATCCTTATCCCTGTGGCGCTCTTGATGGGACTGGCTGGTTTGGTCTTTTTCTTCTGGGCGATGCGCAACGGTCAGTTTGACGATCTCGACGGCGCGGCGCAGCGGGTGCTAATTGATGATGAAGCGATCGATGATGAAAAAGAATAAATCGCGCGGGGCCGTTCCACTATCCGCTTTGGCGACTATGATGCTTGCCATTGCGCCGCTGGCACCTGCGAGCGGTATGATGGACCTTTCCGTATGTGGCGCTGACGGGATAACCAGAACCATCTCGGTTCCCATGGACCCGGAACAGCAAGACCGTGATGATTGCGTCAAAGCCTGTCACGGATTTTGTTCGCGCAAGCAATTGCCGGACGATGGCGAGAAACGAGATGATTGACTGGCGAAACGCAAAAATATTGTCGCTCAATGCCCCATCAGTAGTGGAATTCTTGCGTCATTAAGCAGATGTTTGGTCACCCCGCCAAATAAAGTTTCGCGCAGACGGCTATGACCATAGGCACCCATCACCAAGGCAGCGGCATTTTGTTCCACGGCGAAATCTGCAATAATGTCGGAGGCTTCGCTGCCTTTGCCTTTTAGCTCGTGCAGGACAGTTGGAATCCCGTGCCTCGCCAAAAACGTGGAGGCAGCGGTATGCGGAAATTCACCGTGGTCTTCTCCCACCGTGACCAGATGGACGTTGCCGGCCATTTTCAGCATCGGTAGAGCGAATCGCACCGCTTTGGCGGCTTCCGCTGAACCATTCCATCCGACCACTATTGGTGCCTGGCAGTCAAAAGCCATGCGCTCGGTGGGAACGACGAGCACGGCGCAATGCGCGTGAACCGCGACGTCACCAGCAATTGGCAATGGTTCATCACCGGCATTGCGCTTACCATAGGATTGGCTGAGGATCACCAGATCTGCCAGACGGCTCCGCTCGGTCAGCAGTGTCGCTGGATCTCCCAGACCGGTCTGCCAGTCCCACGACACATCCTCCTCTTTTAGCCGCTTTTCTATCTTCTCACGATGGGCGCGTTCCGCGGCATCCATATCTTCAAAATTGATCCCAGTTACAAAATCGCCACCCAGTGGTCCAAAGGACATTGGCGCAAATTGAGTTGTCGGCTGTACGCAGGTTAAGTGGCCCTCATTGCTGCGAGTAATGTCGAGCGCAACCTGCAAGCGCGATTCAAAACCGCTATCGTCAAACACATGCAATAATATCGTTTTCATGGCTTCTCTCCCGGTCATACCGTTGCAACGAAAGATCGGACTATGACATTGGCATCCTATGGCGCATTGATCTGGCGCAAAATTTTTTTGGAATTGCTGTCCGTTCGGCAGATGCCCGGCTTAGATTATGTCCATGACATCATTCGGTGCGAGCGCGGACAGCAGGTCGTCCATGTTTGAACGCGCGATAGCAACGCAGCCTTCCGTCGGCTTGGCATCATTCCAGATATGGAAGAAAATCGCGCTGCCTTGGCCGGGCTTTGGCGGCCTGTCATTATGGCCGAGCAGCACAATGATATCATAAAGAGTATCATCGCGGACCAGCGCCTCGGCGCTAAACCGGTGAGGCAAGCCTATGGGTCTGTTATAGCAGGGATCAACGGGATCGTCTGACCAACCATCTTGCGCGCCAATCCAGCGCCATGGCAATTTTAGCTGTGGCGACGGAAAGCTGCGTCCGGGGCGAAATAATATGGTTCGGAGCGCCCAAAGTCCTTGCGGCGTATAGCCATCGCCTTCGCGTTTTTGGTCCGCAGGGCAGGCGCCAGAACGACCAATAGCGCAGGGAATAGTTCGGTCTTTAAAGTTCAGCATCCGGGCCGTTGTGTCGACCCGCAATATGCTCAAAGCTTGTGCCCTGTGCGGTCCCGTTTTGTGTCGAGATAAAATTCATTGTGCGGATTGGCGGCAATTTTCACAGGTAGGCGCTCGTCCACCGCTATCCCGCACCCTTGCAATCCTTCTACCTTTTCGGGGTTATTGGTCAGTAGTTTAACCGTTGGAATACTAAGCAACTCCAGCATGCGTGCGGCGATAGAGAAATCCCGCGCATCAATGGCAAAGCCCAACCTCTGGTTCGCGTCGACCGTATCAAAGCCCTGATCCTGCAAGGCATAGGCGCGTAGCTTGTTGATCAGACCGATCCCGCGACCCTCTTGGCGCAGATATAAAAGCACGCCCCAATTGGCGTCTCCCATTTGCGCTAGCGCAGTGTGCAGCTGTGGTCCGCAATCGCATTTCAAACTGCCGAGCACATCGCCGGTCAGGCACTCGCTGTGGAGGCGCACGACGGGCGTGGTGTCATCACGCTCGCCAACGACCAGCGCGATATGATCGGTGGAATCGGCTTCGCTGCGAAATCCGTAAATATGGGCTTGGGCATTGGCGGCAACCGGTAATTTGGCATGGGCGCTGATAACCAGCGCATTGGAATCGGCATAGGCGGCGGCATCTTCGGTCTGCAGCTGGTCTTCGGCTGGTTCGTCGAGAATCAAAAATGCAGGCAGCAATCCGCCATGTCTCGCCAGTTCCATCGCCGCTTTTGCCGCTTCAGCATGTTGTAGCTCTTCGCTGCGAAACGGGCCTTTCAGCGGATGCCGCATATCAAGAACAGGATCAACAATCGCGATTATTTCTGCTGCGGTCACGGGCTTTGCCAGATTGATCTGAACCGGCAAGGTCGGATCGGCAGCCGCGCGCTGGTTCAATAATTTCAACGTGTCGGCGCGGCTAGACGATATCAGCAGCGTGACGTCAGTCTGTGATGATAGATGATGATCGAGATTGGTCGTTTCGACCGGAAGCAGGTTAAGCGTTCCGTTGCCGGTCTTTATACCTATCGGCCATCCGCGCCGCAGCGCATCAATGGCTCTTGCAGCGCGCCGTGCGCCTTTGGCGTCAAGGACAGCAGGCGCCGTCATTCAAAATTTAAATTCCGTAATGAGCGGCGCGTGGTCGGACGGTTTGGTCCAACCTCGGGCATCTTCATGCACAATATGGCTCGTTGCCTTGTCTGCCAGTTCCGGACTGACCCATACATGATCTAGCCGCCGTCCCTTGTCGGAGGCCCGCCAATCACGCGCGCGGTAGCTCCACCAGGTAAAAAGCCGTTCCGGATCAGGGACGAACTTGCGGCCAATATCGACCCAGTCATGGGCCGCTTGCAGCTTGGCCATGATGTCGATTTCAATTTGCGTGTGGCTAACCACATTGATCAGCTGTTTGTGGCTCCAGACATCTGCTTCCAGCGGCGCTACATTAAAGTCGCCCAGCAGGATTGTTGGCGTATCGAGCGCAGCCGACCAGTCTGTCATCCGTTGGTAAAAGTCGAGCTTTTGACCGAATTTGGGATTCTCGTCGCGGTTCGGAATCTCGCCACCGGCCGGGATATAAACATTTTCAATGCGAACGCCATTTTCAAGACGAGCCCCGACATGCCGGGCTTCGCCATTGGCTTGCCAATCGAACCGTTCATCTTTGTGCAGAGGCACACGGCTAATCATGGCAACGCCATGGTGCATCGGCTGTCCGTTTAATACGAGGTGATTATAGCCCAGTTGGCGGAAAACTCCTTCCGGAAACTGGTCGTCTCGCACCTTTGTCTCTTGTAGGCAGAGCACATCAGGTGCCTCTTCCTTTAAGAATCGTTCTACTATGTCAATGCGGGCGCGCACGCTGTTAATATTCCAGCTGACGACTTTTAGGGTATCACTCATGACTAAACTCCTAGCCATGATAGCTGCGAAACCCAAGCCAAAAGCCCAACAAAAGTCAGACAAAATATCATATTTTTTGATAGGTAAGAGACGAAAAACCCTCACCTCCGGGGGCATTTAGGAGGTGAGGGCTAACTCGCGTTCGTCACGCATAGGATGGTCAGAAGATTATATTGTCAGGTAACAGGGGGAAAACCTGACTGCCTCGTCTCATCCTGTAATCCTTATAGAACCGCGTTTCTGTCGCTCAGATGAACGAAACCTGTCAGCGCTTCCGCTTGTCGAGGGCGCGCCTCCGTTCATCGTTTGCCGCGCCTTTTTCTTCGTGGATCGCTCCATTTGAAAGCGTTATTGGCCACCGGAACACCGAATTTCTGACCGGAAAGCCGAATAGATGTCCGGTTATTCTTCGAATCGAGCGATACCCAGCCATCAAGCCGCAAACCGGCAGGCGCGCCCGCGATCTTGGTGAAAACCATGGTAATTATCCCATATTCGGGGCGTTTGGGGTCGCGGACTTCGACGCTCAACACATTGGGATTGCGAGTCGGGATGATTTTTCCATATTTGGACAAGTCCCGTTCCGGGTTCAGCAGTGCCCCCAAGGGGCTATTCTTGATTGGCCAGCGTTGGACCTGATTCACGTCATAATCGATTAAGGTCAACGCCTTGCCATCCCCGACAATCAACAAATTGGCTTCCTTGCCATATTGAAAGCGTATCCGGCCCGGCTGCTTGAGTGTCAGTTTGCCGGGCAATAGCTGTCCACTGCGATCGGTCTGCGTGAAATTGGCAGTCATTGTTGTCATTGCGCGCAGATGCGCGGAAATCGCATCAATATCATCCGCTGCGCTTTGCTGGGCCGTTGCCGGAAGCGATGCAGTTAACGCCAATGGCGCTGCGACAAGGGCCAATGCATATCTCAACATATTGAAAACTCCTGAAAAATCTATCTGATGCCTAGTCAAAGCTGATTGAACATCACCTGAATTGTAGGGGCAATCAGAGTATTTCGCCATTTTGATCGCGTAGCACTTCGCGGCGACCAATATGGTTAGGCGGGCTGATAAACTCGTCTTCTTCCATTCGGTCGATAATCCGAGCGGCCGTATTATAGCCAATTCGAAGTTGCCGTTGCAGCCAGCTGGTCGATACTTTCTGGCTTTCGAAGATGATCTGGCAGGCCTGCGCATATTGGCGGTCTTCCTTACTGTCCGATAGGTCTGCCCCATCTAATGCATAGCTGCCATCTTCCGGTTCTTCGGTAACCGCTTGAATATATTCCGGCGTTCCTTGTGCCCGCCAATGGTCCGCAATCATGCGAACTTCATCATCGGATACAAAAGGCCCGTGGACGCGGGTCAGTTGCTTGCCGCCCGGCATATAGAGCATGTCGCCCTTGCCGAGCAGTTGTTCCGCGCCCTGTTCGCCAAGAATGGTGCGGGAATCGATCTTGGACGTCACATGGAAACTGATTCGCGTAGGCAAGTTGGCTTTGATAACGCCAGTAATGACATCAACCGATGGGCGCTGAGTTGCCATGATCAGATGGATGCCGGCTGCGCGTGCTTTTTGCGCGAGGCGCTGGATAAGAAATTCGACCTCTTTACCGGCGGTCATCATCAAATCGGCAAGCTCATCCACGATAATTACAATTTGTGGCAACACCTCGTAATCGAGTTGTTCCTCTTCATAGATCGGCCGAGATGTTTCCGGATCATAACCGGTTTGCACTTTGCGTCCCAGTGGCTCGCCTTTGGCTTTTGCGGCCTTCACTTTTTCATTATAGTTGGCGAGGTTACGCACGGAGATAGACGACATCATCCGGTAACGTTCTTCCATTTGCTCAACCGCCCATTTCAGCGCCCGCACAGCTTTGGCGGGTTCTGTAACAACTGGGGACAGCAAATGCGGGATATCGTCATAGGTGCTGAGTTCCAGCATCTTGGGATCGATCATGATCATTTTGCACTGGTCTGGTGTCAGCCGGTAAAGCAGCGAGACAATCATACAGTTGAGGCCAACCGATTTACCCGAACCCGTCGTGCCGGCGATCAACAGATGGGGCATGGGGGCGAGATCAGCGATGACGGGATCGCCCGAGATATTCTTCCCCAGGATGATCGGAAGCTGACCTGTTTGATCCTGAAAACTGTCGCTGCCGATCATTTCGTGCAGGACAACGGACTCGCGCTGGGCATTGGGTAGTTCGATGCCCATGACCGTGCGGCCGGGGATCGCAGCGACACGGGCGGAAAGGGCGGACATGTTGCGGGCGATATCCTCCGCGAGCTGGATCACCCGACTGGCCTTGATGCCCGGAGCCGGTTCCAGCTCATACATGGTAACCACGGGTCCCGGGCGAACAGCGTTAATTGTGCCCTTTACATGGAAATCGTCGAGTACGGACTCGAGCAAGCGCGCGTTACGCTCCAGTCCTGCTTTATCGATAACATTATTGGCCTCTTCGGGACGCGGCGTCAGCAGGTCGATCGATGGCAAGGAATAGGGGCCAAAGAAATCGCCCTGCTTGCCGCTCGACAGGCTTGCCTTTTTCGGTGGCAAGGCGCGGTCGCTAATTTCCGGAGGTGGTCGATTGTCCGGCTTAACCTCTTTACGCGGCACCGGTGCTTTTTTTGGCTTGGCGCTTGCGTTATTCTCTGGTTCAATCACTAGGCCGCTATCTTCTTCGCGCGAATTCAGCCTTGGCAATTTCAGTTGCGGCATGGAGAATAACGGCTTGTCGAGCCGCAGGCTGAAATAGCCAAGCACCAGTCCGCCGGTCACCGTTATGGCCGTCAAAACACCCGATATTATGCCACTCCAGCTGGTAGATATTGCGTTTAAACCGGCGCCAATTCCCTTGGCCGAAACCATACCGGCCAGCCCGCCCCAACCCGATGGCAAATCTGCCTGGCTGTCAGGGAACCATAAGGATAGACCCGTGCCGATCAAAAAAATCGCGATCAAACACCAAATCAGCTGCTTCTTCCATTCGGTTTGCGGGATATCGCGCCACAGGCGATTGGCAAATATCAATGTCAGCGGTAGGAATAATATCACCGGCACGCCCAGCAAAGATAACAGCAGATCGGAGCTGTAAGAACCAAATATCCCCATCCAGTTATGCTCAACACTGCCTGCGGCTGTGTTTAAAGACGGATCGCTGGGCGAATAGCTTACGAAAGCGAGGAACAGGAAGGCGACCAAAAGACCAAGCGCGATAGCACCAATCAGCGCGCCGCTGCGCAACAAGCTGACCCGCATTACTTCACGCCAATTGGCTTCTTTTGCTTTTCCAGCCATATTCTACTCCCGGGGCTCGTCTGTTTCGGCGCATCGGCCCGTGCCCGCATTAACTATGCCTCCTTTGCGCGAATCGGTGACTCCCCGTCAAGTTTTGCTGATAAGTTTGTTGGCCTTAATGTGCCGGAACATGCTTTCTTTTCGGTTCGGTGAACCCTATCTTATAACCAGCAGACAGCAAGATAGAGGCCCCAACATGACCGATAGCGGAAAACAGAGCGACATTATCATATTGGGTGCTGGCTTGATCGGTCTGACACAGGCCTTGGCGCTCACGGCCCATGGATTGCGGGTAGATGTGATTGACCGGGCCGTTCCCGCCGATTTACAGGACACGGCACATGATGGCCGGGTGTCGTCGATTAACAGCGCGAGCTGGAACATGTTTGCGGCAATTGGCTTAGCCGAAAAACTGGAACCGCATGGCTGTGATATCGATCGAATCCTGATCAATGACGGCCTCAAGCCTGGCAAGCTGGATTTTACCCCTGATGCCGATGATGACCCGCTCGGCGTGATGATTGAAAACCGCCTATTGCAGCAAAAATTATTTGAAGCCGTGCAGGCTCATGCCGCGATCACTCTGCATATGCCAGCACAGGTTCAAGATATTGATCGCGGCGATCATTTGGTTTCCGTGGCGTTGGAAAATGGTGATCAAATCACCGCTCCGTTGCTGATTGCTGCTGATGGCCGTGGCAGTTCTGCTCGCGAGGCGGCTGGGATCGCGATGACGAAATGGCAATATGATCATAGCGCGATTGTCTGCACCGTCACGCATGAGCAACCGCATGAAAACACGGCCTATGAGATATTCTATCCCGCCGGACCATTTGCGGTTCTGCCGATGCGCGATGATGATCAGGGCCGCCATCGCTCTGCCATTGTCTGGACGGTGGCACGCAAAGACGGAGCGGCTCTTGCTAAAATCAACGCCAGGGCTTTTCATGCCGAATTGACGAAGAAAACCGGTGGCTTCTTGGGGCAGATGGAATTGCAGTCCGACCGCATGACCTATCCGCTGGGCTACCATCATAGCGCCAGCCTGACGGCACGGCGTCTCGCCCTGGTGGGCGATGCTGGTCACGGGATCCATCCGATTGCCGGACAGGGGTTGAATCTAGGGCTGCGCGATGTCGCTGCGCTGACGGAGTCTATTGTCGATGGCGCGCGAACGGGTCTAGATCTGGGAGACGCGCAAATATTGGCGCGCTATGACCGTTGGCGCGGTCTGGATAATCTGATGATGTCTGCTGCCACCGACATTCTGACCCGGCTATTTGGACTGCCGGGTGACACATCGTCGGCCATCCGACGCTTTGGTATCGGCATAGTGCAGCGGATTCCGCCGCTAAAAGACCAGTTTATGGCCGAAGCGCGAGGCGAAAGTGGTGATCTGCCGAAGCTGTTAATGGGCGACTTGGTTTAAGCGCCCTATCGCGGTCCCTGGCCGTCATCGACCTTAATGATGGTGCCGGTTACACATTCCGATGCAGGCGATAGCAGGTAGAGCAACGTGCTATCCATCTGATCTGGCTGACATATGCGTTTGCGGGGGAAATTCTCATAAAAATTGCCCATTCGACTGGTCATCCCGTCCGACATCTCGGTGGCAAAAAGCCCCGGTGCAATTGCGTTGACATTGATGAAGAATCTCGACCATTCGACGGCTAGAGCCTCTGTTATTCGGGATATTCCAGCCTTTGTGGTAGAATAGAGTGCTGCGCCATGGCCGTCATAGTGGGTGCCAGCGATCGAAGAAATGTTGACGATCCGTCCTGGTATCTTCTGTTCGATCAAAGGACGCGCAAACTCGCATGATAAGATGTATGCGGCGCGCATGTTGGTATCCAGCACGTCGTCAATCAACTCCGTCGACATTTTAACGGCACGGGCGGCGTCAACTATACCGGCATTATTGACCAATATGTCGGGCTGCCCCAATGCTTCAGAGACGGTCGGGATGATTGCTTTGAGTTGCTCCGCATCGCGGACATCTAGATCGAACGCCTGCGCTGTGCCGCCATTTTGGGTGATTTCGTCGACCAGTTCGTCCAGCTTTTCACGCCGCCGCGCCGTGCAGGCAACCTTTGCTCCGCAAGCTGCCAAAACCTTTGCAAAGCGACGCCCTAGGCCAGCAGATGCGCCGGTTACAATCGCCGTTCGTCCAGTGAGATCAATCGAGAAATTGGGCGTCGTCATATTCGGGCATCCTTATATCGTGTTGATGAACAGGGATGCCCGAATGATTGTCATGATGGCAAGTCTATAGTGCGTTGGTCCCAAGACCGATTTTACAGATCCTGCTCGCGGATCGGCACAATCTTCAACTCAACCCGACGGTTAGCCGAACGGCCTTCCTCGGTGCTGTTGCTGGCAATCGGCTGGCTTTCACCAAAGCCGCGTGTTTCGACTCGAGCGCGCTGGACACCGCTATTGCTCAGAAAATTGGCAACCGAAGATGCGCGTCGTTCCGACAAAGACTGGTTATAGGCATCTGTCCCGGTGCTGTCGGTATGACCATAAACATCGATATAGCTTTTTTCATATTGCGACAATGTATTGGCAACTTCACCCAATGTCTGCTGGAATTCAGGTTGGATGGCAGAGCTGTTCACCGGAAAAGTGACATTGGACGGCATATTCAAGATCAGGTTGTCGCCTTCGCGTGTCACATCAATGCCGCTGCCAGCAGTTTGTTGGCGCAGCTTCTTTTCCTGCTCATCCATATAGTAACCAACGCCAGCTCCAGCGAGCCCGCCCAGACCGGCACCGATGATTTTTTCCGTCCGGTCATTGCGTCCGCCAATAATATCGCCGAGCAGATAACCACCCAATGCGCCTCCAATGCCGCCAATGGCGGCTTTGGAGATGACCCGGTTTCCGGTTTCAGGGTTGGTGGTGCAGCCACTGGCCAGCGCCAAAGCGCTGAGCGAGAATGCTGCAATAAATATTTGTTTTCTACGCATGTCTAAATCCCTCATTATGCCGCCGTTAAGATAAACCTACCCTTTTCCGGCGCGATAGTTCTATTAACCACAGATTAGATGAACCCAAAATTATGAACCGCAACTGACAGCAAATTTGATATTTTGTAAAACATGTGGCTATAGAGATTTTTTCGGGCTTATTCCCTTTCTATTGGACAATATGACAACTTTTCCTTGGTTTGATGTCGCAATCATCGTTATCCTGATCCTGATCAATGGCGTTTTCGCTATGTCGGAACTGGCGATTGTTTCCGCGCGCAAAGCCCATCTTCATTCTTCAGCTGATCAGGGCAGCCGTGGCGCTCGCATTGCGCTGCGGTTGGCGAGTGATCCGGGCAAATTTTTGTCGACGGTGCAAATTGGTATCACGCTAATTGGCATCGTGGCTGGCGCATTTTCTGGTGCCAGCCTGGGCGGACCGGTCGCAGAGCGGCTCCAAGCACTGGGAATGGCGCCTGACTTGTCGGCCAGCGTTGGCTTTGCGCTCGTAATTGGTCTAACAACTTATGCCTCACTGGTGATTGGCGAGCTTGTACCCAAACAATTTGCGCTGCGCTCGGCGGAGAAAATTGCGGTGGTGATGGCCCCGCCCATGGCTTTGCTAGCGAAAGTCGCCGCGCCACTGGTTTGGTTACTCGATGGGACCAGCGCGCTAATCTTTCGGATGCTGGGTCTAAAGCGAGACCAGACCAACCATGTCACTGCGGACGAATTGCAAATGGTCTTTGCCGAGGCGACGCGCTCCGGGGTGATTGAAGAGCATGAGCGTGCGGTTATCGCTGGCGTTGTTCGCATGGCCGATCGCCCGATCCGCGAAGTGATGACGCCCAGGACCGAAGTGGACTGGTTGGATATCAACGCCACCACTGCGGATATTCACGCGATGTTGATCCAGTCACCCCATAGCCGGTTGCCCGTGGCAGAAGGGTCCGTCGACGAAATTAGAGGCGTGGTTCAAGCCCGCGATATTGCTGCTGTCCAGTTTAGTGGAAAGCCGCTGGATCTACACGAATTGGTGCGCCCGCTTGAGAAGGTTCCCGATCAGCTTGATGCGCTCGATGCGCTGGATATATTGCGCGAGGCCGAGGTACCGATGGTTCTTGTCCATGATGAATATGGTCATTTTGAGGGCATTGTGACGCCCAATGATTTGCTGAGTTCTATAGCCGGTGAATTTGTCTCTGATCAGGATGAGAAAACCCAGCGCAGCCTGATCGAGCGCGCCGATGGCAGTTTTTTGGTTTCAGGCGCCATGTCGATGGATGCGTTGGCCGATCGTCTTGGTATCAAACTGCCGGATGACCGGGACTATGCCACTGTGGCTGGCCACGCCCTCGGTCAGTTGCGCCACTTGCCCGAAGAAGGTGAGAGTTTTGAAGATCAGGACTGGGTTTTCGAAATTATCGATATGGACGGCCGCAAGATTGATAAGCTTATAGTAAGGGCATCCGATCCAGATGTAGACTGAGACGCCGTCAGATTAGCGAAACGCTGACAATGTCACGGTGCGGCGCCTGTGCTTTTCCTCTTCAAGCAGATCCAAATACACAAGCCATATGCATTAAATAGCGTCCGGTTTCTCCGTAAACAGCAAGGATTATTGGATCGGCTAAGGGTATCGGCACATGCTTCGCAAAATCAAGGTCAGTCAATTGGAGTTGGGGATGTTTGTCCATTCTCTGGACTGTTCGTGGCTTGAGCATCCTTTCTGGCGCTCACGGTTTCTTGTGACGGACGCAGATCAATTGGAGACTATAGCAGCGAGCGGTGTGTCTTGGGTGCAAATTGATGACTTGAAGGGTAAGGGATTACCCCAACCGGTGCAGCAAAAACCACGCGCGCCGTTCAAACCTTCAGTAACGGGCTCTAAAACACCGACGATAGCCATTGATCGATCTATTATCCGCCCGGCGGAAAGTGGCGAGATCAAGCGTTTGACACCCCGTGAGCGTGCCGCTGAAGTGCGCAAAGCATCAACGACGATAAAGCGATCTCGGACCGAGGTTATGAGTCTGTTTGCCGATGCGCGCCTCGGCAATTCGGTAAAGTCCAAAAAATTAGCGCCTTTGATCGATCGGATATCGGATTCTGTGAATGTCGATCCAACCATCATACTCAATATGACGCGGCTGAAAACCAAGGATGAATATACCTATCTTCATTCCGTTTCGGTGTGCGCTCTGATGATAAATTTGGCCCGCAAGTTACGACTGCCGGAATCGCAAATTCACGATATTGGTATGGCGGGATTGCTCCACGATGTCGGCAAAACCTCTATCCCTGATAGTATTTTGCTAAAACCGGGAAAGCTGGAAGAGAATGAATGGACGACAATCCGTAACCACCCACAAAGGGGGTACGACCTATTGTCAAAATCCGAAGGCATTAGCGACATTGTTTTGGAAGTCTGCCTCCGGCATCATGAAAAGATGGACGGGACCGGATATCCCGGGAAAATCGAGGCAGATAATCTGAGCGTGATTACGCGCATGTCGTCTATTTGTGATGTCTATGATGCGATAACCTCTCAACGACCTTATAATAAACCACTATCGGCATCCCAGGCACTGGCCACGATGCAGTCTTGGCCGGGCCATTTTGACAAACTTATCCTTCGGGATTTCGTCGATAGTCTTGGCATATTGCCAGTGGGAACATTGGTGCGGCTTGACGGGGATGAACTGGCCATAGTGGTCGGAGAATCTCCGTCGGACTATTCGGCGCCGATTGTCCGCAGCTTTTACTCACTGGACAAGGATTGCACCATTGATATGCAAGATATTGATACAGGTTGCGACAAGGCGCGCTCTGTTCTGGCTGTCGAAGACCCTGACGATCAGGGGTTTTCTGACTGGTCTAGCTATTCGACAAACTTACTGGCTGCACCAACAATCATGTGATGATGTGGAAAGTTTAGGCCGTTCTAAACTTTGCGAAATTTAGAGTTTACCGTATTTCTTCTCGAAGCCGGCAATATCATCTTTTGCTAGATATTTGGCCTGATCAATCCAGGAATCGCGTGTGATTCGGCCGCTGAAACTTTCGAGATATTGGTCGACTTCTTGAATCTCAGCTTCTTTCCATTCCGCTATTTGGTCAAATCTGGTGACACCGAGATTGTTGAGCAATGTGTTCAGTTTCGGGCCAACACCTTTAATGAGACGGAGGTTATCCGGATCGCCCTTTGCAGGAGCGATTTTCGGCTTGCCAGGAGGAGGCGGCGGTGCGGCTTCAGCCACAACTGGCCTTTTCCGGACGCGCGGTTTTGGTTCCGCTTTGGCGGCCGGGATGGTGGCTGCAGCTGCGGCAACCGGCGCAGTGGCGGCTTTTGGCGCTGGTGTAGGAGCCGGCGCCGGTACTGGCGTAGGAGCAGGGGTTGGAGCAACGGGTTCTGGGGTCGGTTCTGGCGCTGGAGCGACGGCATCACCGGCTTTTTCCAGCAATCCATCATCGGCGTCAAAATGATCGGATCCACCTTCTCGGCCGGAGACTGCCCAAGCCCAAAATGCTGTTGCAACGCCAATCAATAAAGCGATCAGGAATAGCAGCCAATTTGCAGAAATCAGCGATATCATTATGTTAAACCCCTATATTCAAAACTATCATGGTTGGTCGCGCTGCGATATTTGCGCTGCAAGCCAGCCCATTTCCAAATTACAATCAAATCTCGTCGCGATCACGACCCCAGATAGCCCAGCCAATGCCGAGCCCAATTGCAAAAGTCGCGAGCAGGAGCAACAGATTTTCGATTAATAGTGGCATCGTTCATTCTCCCTGTTGCGAATTCGCATCATTTGCTTCTTTTTTATTTGCCGATTGCACTTTGAATTCAATTCGGCGGTTCTGCGCATCGGCCTCTGGTCCGCTGCCGGTGGCTAGCGGTTGTTCAGCTCCATAGCCGGTTGCGGTCACAAGATTTTCCGATATGCCGCGCTTGATCAGTCCGGCACGCACCCGATCGGCCCGTTCCTGTGATAGAATCTTATTGACCTGTCCATTGCCATTGTCATCGGTATGGCCGCCCACGGCGACTACTAGGCCAGAGCAGGGCTTTAGCGCAGCGGCTACATCGTCCAATATTTTGTTCGAGGCCGGTGACACATAAGCGCTACCGGAACGGAAGCTCAATTTTTTGCCTTCAATAGCCTTGTCTACAACGCCTTGGCATTTGCTGACCGCGTCCTGAGTGGCTGGATCCACATTTGCGCTGCCATCGGCTAATTTCCTATCTGTGCCGCTGCCATCGCCCGCATCTGCTGTCCCGACAAGATCGCTGCCAGACCACACGGCGCTGGCACCGGTGACACCGGCAACGGCATTTAACGCCTTTTGTTTGACATCATCGGATACGTCGCCGTCCAGAACGGCTTTGCGGGATAGGGGATCACGTCCAAAAGATACTTGGACGCCTTCTATTCCCTGTGCTGTTATTTCAGTTTGAGCTTTGGTTTCAAGGCCAGAGATATATCCGTCGCCGGTTATATAGTGCCCAGCCAGTGCCAGCACCGCTGTCGCGGCTGCACCGGTTAATATCTTACCCCCAACGTCCATTACGGAACCCCTTACTAAGTTCGTGTCATCTTTTGTTTATTCCCTAAAATGGAGGATAATTAAGGATGAGTCCAGTTCAGCTATTTGGGATAGACGCCAAATATCCGACGAGACGGGCTGAATTTGTCCCCATATGAGACAATTGCTTAGCGAAGATGGTTAATGGATTAACTGTTTACTGGTTCACAAGTCCGCCGTCCGAATCATAATCAGCTTTGACTTCGCGCTAAATTGTTCAATTTGCGGAATTCTTGACGCCAGAAATCACCACCATTGCCCGACAATTGCTGGATATTCTCAAAGTCGTAGTCGCCAAGATATTTATCGCCGCGTAGTTTTTGACCAAATGCGGCGACTGCGACGGCAAAGGCCATGTCCCCGCGGGGTTCTGACGCGTTTTGTAGCCCGTTTGCGCGGATTTGGCGCTGGATCAGGCGCGACTTGCTGCCGCCGGGCAATTTATAGCGCAGCTTCACTTGGGCCATCTCACCGTTGAGATCCGGCTGCGATTCCGTTACGCGATTAGCAGGATAACGCCGTTTAGGCAGCCAACCAGACGAGTTTGCAGGCATGATTTCATAGAGGGCCGTGACCTGGTGGCCGGCGCCTATATCCCCTGCATCAATTTTATCATTGGCAAAATCTTCTTCTGCCAACAGCCGGTTTTCATATCCGATCAGGCGATATTCCTTCACATGTGCCGGGTTAAACTCGATCTGGATTTTTACGTCTTTGGCAATGGTGAACAAGGTGGAGCTCAGTTCTTCACCGAGCACCTTCTGGGCTTCCATTGCGCTGTCAATATAAGCATAGTTGCCATTGCCGACATTGGCGATGCCTTCCATCAGTTCATCCCGGATATTGCCGGTGCCATAACCAAGCATGGTCAGGTTGACGCCGGATTCCCGTTCTTTCGCGACGATTTTTTTCAATGCATCGGTGTTGGATGTCCCGACATTAAAGTCGCCATCGGTCGCCATGATAATCCGGTTGATACCGCCTTTTAAGAAATTCTTCCGCGCGGTCGAATAGGCCAGTTTGAGCGCATCTCCACCAGCGGTTGAGCCGCTGGCATAGAGGCAATCCACAGCCTCTTTCACATGCTCTTTATTCGAAGTTGGCGATAGCAGGAGGCCGACGGTTCCAGAGTAGACGACAATGGAAACGCGGTCATCGCTGCGCAACTCGTCGGCAAGCGAGTTTAGCGTCGACTTGACCAGCGGCAACTTGTCTTTGCTTCCCATTGAACCGGAGACATCGACCAGAAACACCAGATTGGCGCGGGGCCGCTCGTTGCTATCTACATCATAGCCGCGGAGGCCGATGCGTAGCAGGCGACTGGCCTCGTTCCACGGGGTCGTTGAGAGATTAGTGGACACACTAAAAGGTGCTTCCCGGCTGGTAGGTATGGGATAATCATACCGAAAGTAATTGATCATCTCCTCCGTCCGAACAGCCGCTTCGGGGGGCATTTTGCCGTCGTTGAGAAAGCGACGGACATTCGAATAGCTGCCGGTGTCCACGTCCACGGCAAAGGTTGATACGGGTTCGTCGGCGACCCGCTTGATGCTCGCAACTGCTTCGCCCGCATATTGTTCGCGGTCTTGCAACACAGGTGGGCGGGGGCGAGGATAGGGATATGGTCCGGGGCCGATGATGCGTTTTGTACTGCGGTTCACGGCGGTGTTCGGGCCAGCTCGTTGAGATTTGCTGACGACCGATACGGCTGGCGGAGGCGGCGGAGGTGATAAGGCAGCGGCCGCATTTTGGCGATTGCCCGCACCTTTTCTTCGCGAACCGGTGACAGCGAGGATATTGTCGCGGTCATGACGCGCAAAAATGCTGCAATTTACGGGATGGGGTGGCGGAAGGCGCACCAGATCGGGGCGCTTGCCTTGTCTGGACTGCGCGTCCAGCGGCGCTGCGCCGGGCGCGCCGACCAAGCTGATCGCTGCAAACCCGCATAAGATTTTGGAAATATTTGAAAAACGCCGCATGATCATTCCCTCCCGAAATACTCAACCCGGGATAGAAGGTGGCTTAGTCAAGCTGACTGGATTATGAACATATGATATATTGTTACATAATCCAGTCACGCTAGAATCTGTTCAGGCCCGAAGTTTTCCGTCCCTGGCTATTAGGTTAGGCGCTCTTCAGACAGAAGAATGGCAAGCTGTTTGCGCATCCGCTTGGAACGTGCTGCGGGGCTTGGGTGGGTCTGCAGCCATGGCAGACCGCCACCACCGCCGCCCATGCCAGCGAGTTTGTCGAGCGCAGTGACGCAGGCCATGGGATCATATTGCTTCTGCTTCATGAACGCCATGGCATAGTCGTCCGCTTGCTTTTCATGCTTCTGACTATGTTGTGAGCTGATGACGTCGCCAAATAGCTTGCCGAGCTTGGAATTGGCTATTTTGCCAACCGTGCCGCCCGCTGCGTCCGCCACGCCCATGGCCGCTTCTTTTTGCAAAGCGCCTTGCATGCGCTTTTTCGTATGGCCCTCTTTGACATGACCGATTTCATGACCAATGACATAGCGGATTTCGTCATCGGTAAATTCGTCCATCAGTCCGGCAAAAACACGGATTGTACCGTTGGCCATCGCAAAGGCGTTCACATCGCGAACCAGATAGGCTTTGATATCGAGATCAAGGCCATCATAGTTTTTCAGACCTTTCGACAGGCCTGCAATGCGTTTGCCATAGGGATCTTTGGGCCCGGCAACTGGATTGCGGCTGTCCATGTCGGCGGCCATCTGGTCGAAATAAACGGCCATTTCTTCGTCATTATATGACCCAGCTTTGGCGACTTTCCCGGCCGCTCCCAAACCTTTTTTAAGATTAAACTGCGCGTGCAATGGCGCGCTCGCGCTAATTCCGCCAGCCAGTGCCGCGATCACCATGATCTGCCGCCGTGTGAGTAAGGTATCGTCGTTTTTCAAAACCCCGTGCTCCCATAAAGTTGAACTGCCCCGCATACTCTATGCAAAGGCTGGCGATGGCTGGCAATTGGTTATACCGCGAATACGTGTAAAATTTCCGGCTTGGCAGGTTTATCGCGGCAAGCCGGCCAAAGGGTTTGAGCGACGCCGGAATCGTGGAAAAAATAAGAGCATGAGGCAGATCGCAAGGCTGGCGATAAATAGCGCATCACGTCTCCTTGTCCGATGTTCGAATAGTAGCGGCGGGATAGCAGCTTCGCTAGCCTGCAGATGCTAGCGCGGCGATCCTTTACATAGTGTAAGAACTGTTGCTAACCGGTCTGGAAAGCGTCCTATGCGCCGTGCCAGGATTAATGGAGACAAAAATGTCTGATCTACATGATGACTATAGCGCGGCGGGTTTTGGCGGGGAGCTTGGTTTTGGAACCAAGCCGGCGATCATCCTCATCGATGTTGCAAAAGCCTATATCGAACCAGATGCGCCGCTTTATGTAGGATCCGAGGATGCTTTTCAGGCAATGATCTCGTTGACGGATATGGCGCGGAAAAACGATGTTCCGGTTATTTTTACCCGCGTTGAATATATGCCCGGTGGCGCAGATGGTGGCCTGTTTTACAAAAAGGTCAAAGCGTTGTCCGTGTTCCAAACCGGAGAACCATTGGGGGAATTTGACGACCGGTTGCAGCCGCAGCAGGGGGATATTGTAGTCACCAAACAATATCCCAGTGCCTTTTTCGGAACCAGCTTAGCCGCCACTTTGAACGCATTGCGCGTCGATACATGCCTGATGGCCGGCTTTTCGACATCCGGTTGTGTGCGCGCATCGACGCTGGACGCCCTGCAATATGGGTTTCGTCCCATTGTCGCGACAGAGGCCTGCGGCGACCGTGACCCGCAAGTGCAGGCCGCGAATTTCTTTGATCTCAGCCAAAAATATGCTGATCTAAAAAGCCACGCGCAAATTGAGAGCTATTTCCAGACATTGTCTGGAACCAGAGCCTAGTTTTATGAAAATAATCATAGCAGGCGGCGGTATTGGCGGATTAACTGCCGCGCTATGCTTCCATAAATTTGGTTGGGATGTCACAATATGTGAGCAAGCCGCTGAACTGGGCGAAATTGGCGCCGGCATTCAGATCAGTCCTAACGGGATGACGGTGCTGCGCGCGCTGGGGATAGACAAGCCTGTTGAAGCCGCCGGCTTTCGGCCACGGGCAACCCAGTTTCGTATGGGGGAGTCCGGTCAGCCGATTTTCACCGCTTCGACAGCGGATTATGAAAAGACATTTGGCGCGCCCTATCTGCATGTGCACAGGGCTGACTTGATTGAGGCATTGCAAGCGGCCGTCAGCGACCGGATGCCGGGCGCTATAAAGACCGGGGCTGCCGTTAAGGGATATGGACAAAGTATCGAGGAAGCGTGGGTCGTATTGGCCGATGGATCTAGGGTCACGGGTGATATCGTGGTTGGCGCGGACGGCATCCGCTCGGCCATTCGGGCGCAAATGATCGGTCCGGACAAACCCAGCTTTACCGGTAATGTCGCTTGGCGCGCTGTCGTCCCGATCGAGAAATTGGGTCGCGATGCGCCGTTGCCGGTTTCCAGCGTGTGGTTTGGCGAAGGCAAGCATGCCGTCACCTATCTGCTGCGCGGCGGCAAGTTGGCCAATTTTGTCGGCGTGGTCGAGCGCGACGATTGGACCAATGAAAGTTGGAACGAGCAAGGCAGCAGTGCAGAGGTGCTCGCCGATTTTGCCGGTTGGCATCCGACAATCACAACCTTGTTGGAGCAAGCGGACGCGCATTATCGCTGGGCGCTATTTGACCGCGCACCTTTGGATCAATGGGCCGATAGCCGGGTGGCCCTGTTGGGAGACGCGTGTCACCCCATGCTGCCCTTTATGGCGCAGGGGGCCGTGCAGGCGATAGAGGACGGCTATGTGCTGGCGCGCTGTTTGGCAGAACAGGATGATCATCGCTCAGCTCTGATCGATTATTATGCAATACGGCGTGACCGCACGGCCAAGGTGCAAGCCGCGGCCAGGGCCAATATGGAACTTTTCCATCAGCGCACGGCGCGAGGAAAGCTGAAAAACTATGGGCCGATGTGGCTGGCAAACAAGATCAAGCCTGATCTGGCGACGCAAAAACTGGCTTGGCTTTATGGCCATGATGTGACGGCGGTCTGAAACGCACGATAGTGGCGGCAGCCGACATGTTTGTTCCTATGAGATTGTCGGCCTATGCGGCTTTCAGAAAGTCATTCAGGCTTTTGGTGATATGCTGAGCCCTATCTTTGGTGGTCCACTGAGCGAGTTCGGCCTCAGCATGCCGCGCTTTTATACCCAGTTCGGCCTCGCCGAAAAAGGCGGCTGTGCCGGCAAATTTATGGAGATATTCAGTAGCTTCGGATAGTTCCGCATCTGTATAGCTTTTGGTATCGATCAAACCGCTCAAATATTGGATCAGTTCTTCTCTGCGGGTCAGAAATTTCTGCTGTAATTCCTTGCTCATGGGGTTTTTAAGGGGCGGTGATGCGGGGCGCTTGACCTCAATATTTTCATGGCCAACCCAAAGGTTCAAGGCGGATTGGAGCTTGCTGATCATAACTGGTTTCGCGATATGGCCTTGCATCCCGGCTGCCAGACATCGATCGACATCTTCGCCATAAGCATTGGCCGTGATGGCCAGTATCGGTAATTGTTGCGCCGTTATCCCCTTTGCCCGGATTGCCTTTGTCGCTTCATAGCCATCCATGATAGGCATCTGAATATCCATCAAAACGAGATCAAAGGGATGGCCTGCCTTGATCGCCGCGTCGACTTTTCCCACGGCATCAGCCCCGTTAACAGCCAATACCGTGCGATAGCCGAGCTTGTCCGTCATGGCGGTGATCAACATTTGATTGACATCATGATCCTCGACCAACAACAAATAGCCGTGCGACGGCTGAGCGTCATTCCCGTTTTCCGTATTTTCCACTTGAACGACTGGGGCATTGATTTGGATTTGCTTCTCCTCAAGCGCGTTCCCGACATGGATGTCGGCGGGAAATTGCAGTTCAAATATGGTGCCCTGGTCTTCAACGCTGGTGACCCCGATGCTGCCGTTCATCACTGCCGCCAATTGTTGACTAATGGTTAAACCTAAACCGCTGCCGCCAAATTCTTGCGCCGTGGTCGCCTCCGCCTGTTCAAACGGATCGAAAATGGCGCTCAATCGATCCGGTGGAATGCCGACGCCGGTATCTTCTACAGCGACAGTGATAAGCGGCTGCCCATCGTCTGCTATTGTTGTTGTCATTCTGATCGTAATTTTCCCGTGATGCGTAAATTTCACCGCATTGCCAATCAGATTCAAGGTAATCTGGCGGAGATAATGGCAATCACCAACGACTTGCCCGGGCACTGTCTCGTCAACATGCAAACCAATCTCGAGGCCTTTTTGCTCTGCACTTGGCACCATCAAATCCACGCAATCCCGTAAGACTTTCCGAAGGTTCATCGGTTCGTTGCTGAGCTGAACCTGTCCGGCCTCCACTTTGGAAATATCAAGAATATTGTTCAACAATCGCATCATGGCGTTGCCGGAATCCAATATTATTTGTGAATTTTTGCGCTGATCACCGGTTAGCTCGCTATCAAGCAGCAACTGGGTAAAGCCCAGCACCCCGTTCATCGGGGTTCTGATTTCGTGACTCATGCTGGCAAGGAACCGCGTTTTTGCGTTGGCCGCTTTTTCAGCATCGCGTCTTGCCGAAACGAGGCTCACTTCCATTTCCTTGCGTTCGCTGATGTCGCGGATATTGCCGATAGAACCAATATAATTGCCGTCATCATCAACCAATCGCGACAAGCTCAGCTCTACATCGACCTTTGATCCGTCTTTATGCAGGAATACCCACTCAAAATTATATTGTTCGATCTTACCTGATCGGATCGGATAAAGCTTGTCCAACAGGGCATCGAGATCGTCAGGCAGAATGACATTGGAAATATGCTGGCCGAGGCTTTCTTCAACGGTCAGGCCCGTCAATTTTTCCCAAGCCGGGTTGAGGAACTGCCATTCTCCGCGATCATTGGTACGGAAAATCACCTCTTTCATATTTTGCAGCATAGAGTTGCTGAGATCTTGATTGTCTCGCAACTCCCGACGGATTTTTGCCTTTTCTGAGAGGCTTGCAGAAACTGGCATGCCCACGGCGAAGCAGGACAGCAGAAAAATCTGTGCAATAAATAGCTTTGCGGTGAGAGAAATTTCGACGGCGTGAAACGGGCCCAGTTTGAAAGCTACGCAAAGGCAGACGACGATAGAAATCAGCACAACCGAAACGGCGGTCCCCCATGTGCCAAGGCGAAATGCACTCAGCAGCACCAGGGGCGGAATCAGGAAAAAAATCGGAAAACTGATGAAACCGAATATTGCTATCGTAACCAGTAATAAAAACGTTTGGATTGCGATCCATTCCCATTTTTGGGACGAGCGTCGTCTCGGACCGTCCTTGCCGGATGCTTTCATCCACTTCTGCAAACTGTCGATAATCACCATGACCGCAGGGCAGAGTAGTAACATACCCAAGCCATCGGTAGAGGACCATCGCAACCAGAAACTGGGTATCTCTGTCCATGTGCCATTGGTGATAAACAAGGCCGCTAACAAGCCTGACGCCATCGGCGCCAGGATGCCGCCAATCAGCACAAAAATACCAAGATGCCGAAGATTTTGCATGTCCGGTCGCGGCAGGCCGATTTTCCACATCGCTAGCAAGATGATCAAAATTTCAAACTGGTTGAGCAGCGCCAGAATAATGGCGCGCGCGATAGCGTCTCCGATGATCAAGTTCGAAGCGACATTGACACAAAAGGCGGCCGGTAAATAGACAAATGCCGAAGATGGTTTGCTCCTTAAAAGGACTGCAACCAAAAGGGCGTTGGGTAGCCAGACGATGGCAATGCGGCCTTCATCTCTGGTCAGAGCAATACCGCCCCACGCCAATAGCCCAAAAACCAACGAGACCAATATTATAGCGAAAACCGATTGCGCCGGCCGGTCTATCTGGTTTTGCAAAGCCATTGCGATCAATCATCCTTGAACTGCCGTATCAAGTCATGAACGGTCCAAGAGGGTGATTATTCAGTAGCGACGAGCAATAAATCTTATCCCTCGCGCGCCACTTCTCGCCAACCGATATCACGGCGGCAAAAACCGCTGTCAAAATCGATTTGGTCGACAGCGGCATAAGCTTTGGATTGCGCCTCTGTGGTGTTGCTGCCCAGGGCCGTAACGTTGAGTACCCGGCCACCGCTGGCAGTAAGTTTGCCGTCCAGTTCGGCAGTTCCGGCATGGAAGATTTTTGTCCCTTCGCGTTCGGCCCGGGCGAGGTTCTGGATCTTACCGCCTTTTTCCGGGGTACTGGGGTAACCTTTTGCAGCCATCACCACGGTCAGGGCGGATTGCGGATCAAATTCCGGCGTACTGATCTGGCCGAGCTCGCCTTTGGCGGTGGCCAGCATGATCGCGGCGAGATCGGATTTCAGCCGCATCATCAGCACCTGACATTCCGGGTCGCCAAAGCGGGCATTATATTCGATGAGCTGGGGACCTGTCTCGGTCAGCATTAATCCGGCGAACAGCACGCCGCTATAAGGCATGCCTTCGGCGGCGAGTGTATCGACGGTCGGTGTGATGATTTTATCCATCACCTGTTTTTGCAAGGCGGGGGTCAGGACGGGGGCCGGGCTGTAAGCACCCATACCACCAGTATTGGGCCCAACATCACCTTCGCCGACACGCTTATGGTCTTGCGCAGTGCCAAAGGGGATCACATTTTTGCCATCGGTAATCGCAAAAAAACTGGCTTCTTCGCCCGTTAAAAATTCTTCGATGACCACTTCTGCGCCAGCCTCGCCAAAGCCGCCATCGAACATCATGGCAATCGCATCCTGAGCCTGTGTGAGGGTTTCGGCGATGATAACGCCTTTACCTGCCGCCAGGCCATCGGCTTTGATGACAACCGGTATGGAGAATTTGTCGAGCGCAGCAAGCGCGTCTGGTTGATTGGTGGTCCGGATATAACCAGCGGTTGGAATATCAGCGCGGGCGCAAAGATCCTTGGTAAAGCCTTTCGATCCTTCCAATTGGGCCGGGGCCGCGTCGGGACCGAATACCAATATATCGGCCGTGCGCAGACTTTCAGCCAGTCCGTCAACCAGCGGTGCTTCCGGTCCTACCACCACCAGATCGATGTGATGGCGCCCACAAAATAATATTACAGCGGCGTGATCGGAAATATCCAGTGTCACGCATTCAGCATGATGGGCGATACCGGGATTGCCGGGGCTGGCATAAAATTTCTCTAGCGACGGGGATTGCGCCAGCTTCCATGCCAAGGCATGTTCACGGCCACCGGACCCGAGCAACAGGATATTCATGAACGACTCTCTCTCTTTAGATGCGAAACTCCTAGCCGAGAGTGGCGAAGGCGACAATGCTGCTCCGTTGTCTGTTTCGGAAATTTCCGGATCGCTCAAACGCGTGGTCGAGGATCGCTTCGGCTATGTGCGGATCAGGGGGGAGATTTCCGGCTATAAACGAGCCGCATCGGGCCATGTCTATTTGGCACTAAAAGATGATAAAGCCGTGCTTGATGGTGTGATGTGGAAGGGCAATGCCGGGCGGCTGCCCTTTCAACCCGAAGACGGCATTGAAGTCGTCGTGTCTGGCAAGCTGACCACCTATCCCGGGCGCTCCAAATATCAAGTCGTAATCGATAAGATGGAATTGGCCGGTGAAGGCGCGCTGATGCAGCTTTTTGAAAAGCTGAAAGCCAAGTTGCATGGGGAAGGACTGTTTGACCAGGATCGCAAGCGCGCGATTCCTTTTTTACCCAAAACCATCGGTGTGGTGACATCGCCGACCGGATCGGTGATCCGCGATATTTTGCATCGGCTCGCCGATCGTTGTCCCAGCCATGTCGTTGTGTGGCCGGTTTTGGTGCAGGGGGACGGGGCCGCTAAACAGATTGCGGGCGCGATTAATGGCTTTTCGAAGATGGAAGAGAGCGATGTGCTCACCCGACCTGACCTGATCATCGTTGCGCGCGGGGGTGGTTCGATCGAAGACTTGTGGGGCTTTAACGAGGAAGAAGTTGTCCGGGCCATAGCAAATTGCTCGATCCCGATCATTTCTGCAGTCGGCCACGAAACCGATACGACGCTGAGTGATTTTGCCGCTGATTTGCGCGCACCAACACCGACAGCGGCGGCGGAAATGGCGGTTCCCGTGCGCGCGGAATGGCTGGCTTCGCTTAGCGAGAGCAAGGCGCGTATGGCGCGCTCTATCCAGCGCGGTTTTGCGACCGCACAGGAACGGCTGGAGGCGCAGCGGCGCCTGATGCCCGCACTCACGGATCTATTGCGCCCCCATCAGCAGCGCGTAGACGAATTGTCCGATCGTATGAAATATGCGATGGGGCAGAATGTTGCCCAGGCGCGCAGCCGCTTTTCAGCATCACAAGGGGCCTTGCGGCCGACTATGTTGCGGCAGCGGCTTGAGGTAACGAAAAGCCGCTTGGATCGACTCGATCTGCCCCTGGCGTTGGTGCAACGCCCGCTTGATGATGCGCGGCAGCGACTCGACGGTCTGTGGCGGCTGGCACAGCAAGTATCGCCCGATGGTCCTTTGAAGCGCGGTTATGCGCGGGTATCATCGCTGGATGGCGGGCTTGTCGGAAGCCGAGATGAAGCGGTGAGCGCGCATGCCGTCAATCTGCACTTCCATGATGGGGTAATCGGCGCTCAGATTTCTGATGCTCCTGCGGCAGCGCCCGAATCATCACCGAAAGAAGCGCCGATCAAAGGGGCACCAAAGCGCAGCAGAATCAAAAAACCGGCGGATGACAGACAACAGGATTTGTTCTAGGCGCTTTCTTTGTTATGAAAGTCGTAAATATTTTCCGGTAAATAAGGATCGGTAAATCACAGGTAAATGGCGCACAAGGTAAGGTTTTCCTATGTTAATGTCCAATCGCAACAAAGTAGCTAAGCTCTATTATATGCCCAATGGCTTTCGGCCGCTGTCGTCCGGTGACCATGTTTTATGTGCTGTGACCAGCGAACAGATACCGCTCGAAGAACTGCGCTATTGGAGCGTGGAGAAGCAGGAAGCCTATGCGACGGCGCAAATTTCCGCTCAGGCCCATTTGCCTGAAGAGGAAAAATAATGCGCTTGAAGAAAAATACCATTGTCGGTGCATTGACGCTTGCCGCTGTGGTGGCGATCGCGTTGCCGCTATCTGCGACATTTGCTGAAACATCTGAAGCAGAAGAGTCTGCTTTTCGCGAAGCGGTCAAATTCGGTTTTTCCGGGCAAGAGATTCAAGGCGGCGTGATGCTGGGCGATGCGCCTGCTGGCACGCGCAGCCTGTCTTTTAATGGAGACCCAGTGCCAGTGGACGAGGATGGCAAGTTCATCATCGCCTTTAACCGTGATGCTGGTCAGTCAGCGCAAATGGTCGCAACGCTAGAAAATGGCGAGACGGTGAAGAAATTCTTCAACATCGCGCCGCGCAAGTGGAAAATTGAACATGTCAATGTTGCCAGACGTAGCGGCGGACCCAGCGCGGCCTTTATGGCGCGGCGACGTCCAGAACTAGCGCAGATTAATGCGGCGCGTCAGGTTAGAAGCGATAGCAAAGGATGGCGCCAGACGTTCATCTGGCCAGCCAAAGGGCGCATCTCTGGTATGTTTGGATCACAGCGTGTCTATAAAGGGGAGCCCGGCAGCTATCATAGTGGTGTTGATATTGCAGGGGGCGCTGGTACCTATTTCGTAGCTCCTGCCGATGGCGTTGTAACATTGGCCGCCAGCAAGCCCTTCTCGCTCGAAGGCAATCTCCTGATGATCGACCATGGCATGGGTTTGAATAGTGCTTTTTTACACGCTTCAGCCATATTGGTTAAAGAAGGCCAGAAAGTGAAACGCGGTGAGCCGATTGGGCGCATCGGCGCCACCGGACGCGCAACCGGCCCGCATCTGCACTGGTCGATGAAATGGAACAAGGCGCGGATCGACCCTATATTGCTGACCGGGCCAATGCGCTGAGGTTTGTCGATTGGCCTTATATATAGGGCCAATATATACAGAGCCAATTTCTGATCAGTTGACGATCCGTTTTACTTTGAACGCGCGGCCGTCATTCACTTTCGCAACGAAGCTGCCCAAAGATCCACGTTTGACGACAATGGAATCGCCGACCTTGGGTCGTCGCATATTGGTTTTTGTGTCCGTTTGCTGCCAAACGGCGCCGTCATCCAGCCTTATTAGCAGTTTGCCGCCCCGCAATGTGCGAACGGATGAAATCTTGGCCTCAATCTCATTAACATTGTCGCCCTTTTCTTCATCGCCATCAAAGAGTTTTATCCGTGGAAGCGACAAGCCGAACAAACCGCGGCGCGCTTCGCGCACTTGCTCGCGGTCCGCAATCACGAGCTGATTACTGGCTTGCGCGGATTCTAGTGCCGCAACCTTGGTGTCAAAGCAGGCGAGTCGTTGCTGTGCATCAGCAATGTTTTTGCACGCCACCAGTTCAGTATAGATAGCCGGAGGTGCAGAAACCGCATCTCCCTTCTTTGCAGCCAGTGCTGGCGAGCCAAATATAAGGGCGGCGCAGGCAATAGAAGCGACTGTCGCGTGCGACTGTGTATCTCTAATCTTCATTTCTTTGCTCCTCGACGTTTCGGACGTCTATATGTGTGTCTTTAGTGAGGCTTGCGGTACTGATCAATCACTAGCACAACAATGATCGTGCGCAATAGTGTGGCCGCATGTGTAGAAAAGGATTGAAAATCAGGGCTTAAAAGCATTGCTTTGGGACTCCTGATTCGATGGTGAAGCACAGATGTGACTGTGACAAAATAGTTACATTCTCTACAAAACTGCCCCAGAAACCTGAACAGCCGCTTTACAGCATTGCCCAATTCCGGCATCTGCCTGCCATTCCGATGGGATCGTGCGCGTGTCCAAAACGCGAATGATTCGATGGGACAACTACAGAAGCGGGCCATTGGGGGCTCTGCTCCTCCAGAATAAGGGACTGGAATAACATGAAAAAATTTACGAAGCTGATGAGCGGAACGGCACCAGTTGTGCTCGGTCTTGCTATGGTTTCAGCACCTGCCTACGCGCAGGACCAAGACGTACAAGACGCCGATGCGGTTGATGAGGAAGTCATCGTTGTTACCGGTTCTCGTATCACCAACCCTAACCTTGAGCTGTCTAGCCCGGTTGGCGTTGTAACCTCCGAAGAACTGGAACTGCGTCAGACAAACGTTGCTGAGCAATTCCTGCGCGAACTGCCTAGCTCGGTTCCAAGCATCGGTTCTGCGGTTAACAATGGTAACGGTGGTTCTTCCTTCGTTAACCTTCGTAACTTGGGTTCGCAGCGTAACCTCGTTCTACTTGACGGACGTCGTTATGTTCCTGCTGATACAACCGGACGTGTTGACCTTAACAACATCCCGTTGGCGGTTATCGAGCGGACCGACATTCTGACCGGTGGTGCTACAACCACTTATGGTGCGGATGCGATCTCTGGTGTTGTTAACTTCATCACCAAGCAAGATTTTGCTGGCGTTGAACTTAATCTCAGCCAACAGATCACTGAGCAGGGCGACGGTAACGTTTTCCGCGGTGACCTGACAATTGGTGCAAACTTCGACGATGGTCGTGGTAACGTTGTATTGAGCGTTGGCTATCAGGATCAGGATGCTGTTTTCCAGGGCGACCGTTCGTTCTCCGAATTCAACATCGGTTCTTTCACCGGTAATGCTGGTGGTTCATCAAACTCCGTGCCTGCTAACCTTCGTGGTCCAGTAAGCGCACAGATTAATGCTGACGGTACAGGCCTTGACCCAGCGTCTTCGAACCTGTTCAACTTTAACCCGTTCAACATTTTCCAGACACCATTTGAGCGTTTCAACCTGTTCACACAGGGCCGTTACGAAGTCAGCGATGCAGTAGAAGTCTATGCGCAGGGTTCATTCTCTAAGCAGACCGTTTCGACGATCATTGCTCCAGGCGGTTCGTTCTTCAACACCTATGCGTTGAACTACGGTAACCCGTTCCTGAACGACGTAATCGGTAACGCAATTTGTGCTGGCGACGATATTGATCCTAACACCGATGGTGTTCAGGCTCGTACAGCTGCTCAGTGTCAGACGCTTTTGGATGATACAACAGGCCCAACACTGGCTGACGGTTCTCCAAACCCGGACTACGCAACTGTAAACCTCGGCATCCGTCGTCGTTCGGTTGAAGCGGGTACACGTAACTCCGACTTCACCAGCACCGTGTTCAACTTTGTTGTTGGCGCACGTGGCGACATCACCGACACTATCTCTTGGGATATCTCCGGTGGCTATGGTGAAAGTGAGCGTATTCAACGCCAATCTGGTTTTGCTCGTTTTGCTCGTTTGCAACAAGCATTGCTCGCGATTGACGAGAATACTTGTACCGATCCAACCGCTGGCTGTGTGCCGATCAACTTGCTTGGCCCAATTGGTAGCCTGACGCAGGAGCAGATCGACTTTACATTTGCTTTGACCCAGCAGGTTATCACTTCCACATCATTGGCTCAGGTCAATGCTTTGGTTAGCGGTGATCTTGGCTTTGGTATCACAGATACACCAATCGGCTTTGCTGTTGGTGCCGAGTATCGTGAATTTGGCGCGCAACGTCGTAGTGACGAAGCATCCCAGACTCCTGGTGCTGTTGTTGGCGGCGGCGGTGCTGCTCCTGACATTACAGGTAGCTATGATGTATATGATGCATTTGGCGAAGTCGTTATTCCATTGCTCGAAGGCGTTACGCTTGCTGAAAGCCTGACGATTGAGCTTGGCGCACGTTATTCCGATTATTCGACTGCTGGTACCGAGTTTACTTGGAAAGCAGGCGGTTCTTGGGAGCCAGTAATCGGTCTGAAAATCCGTGGTAACTACCAGCGTTCTTCACGCGCACCAAATATTGGTGAGCTGTTTACGCCGGTTACAACGGGCCTCAGCAACTTGGGTCAAGATCCATGTGCTGGCGCAGCTCCTGTCGGAAATGCTAACCTTACAGCAATTTGTCTTGCTCAGGGTGCACCTGCAGGCAGCATCGGTATCATCAACAACCCAGTTGCTGGTCAGGTTAACGTCACAACCGGTGGTAACTTGAACCTCGGTACGGAAACTGCAAAAACGTGGACCTTCGGCTTTTTGGCTGAACCACCAGCAATTCCTGGTCTGTCTTTGACGGTCGATTATTGGAATATCGAAGTGACCGACGCTATCACCACCCCAGCACCGGGTGATGCCAGCGACGCTTGTTTTGTATTCAATGCATCACCAACCAGCGCTGAGTGTCTTGCGATCCGTCGTAACCCACTGGACGGTAGTCTCTCCGGTTCTGCGGCTGATACTCCTGGTCTTCCTTTGAACCTGACAAACTTGGGTACAATTGAAACCGATGGTATCGATCTCGCGGTGAACTATCGTACGGATCTGACCGACAATATTGGTTTGGCTATGTCTTTCAACGGAACCTGGACGAACAAAAACTTGTTCCAGGCTACGCCGGGCAGCTTGAACCGTGAATGTGTTGGTTTCTACAGTGTAAACTGTCTGTCAATTCAGCCTGAGTTCGGCTTTAGTCAGCGGACTTCGCTTACGTTCAACGATGAATTCCGTTTGTCGCTCTTGTGGCGCTACATGGACGGCGTTGAATATGAGCCAAGCCAGTTTGCTGCTGAATTGGCTGCTGCGCAGGGTGACCCTGCTGGTTGTCCTGACCCATTGGGTGCAGATACAGGTGGTTGCTTGGTTGAACCTGAATTCCTCAACATTGGTGCTGAGCACTATTTTGACCTTACCGGTCAATGGGAAATCAGTGACAACGTTCAGTTGACCCTGACCATCCGTAACCTGTTTGACAACGCACCATCAGAAGTTGGTTCGGATGTTGGTGCAACAGCGTTTAACAGCGGTAACGTTTACCCGTCATCTTATGATGCCTTGGGTCGTCGTTTCGCAGCTGCGGTGAAGTTCAGCTTCTAATCCTTCGGATTAAGAGCTTGAAAAAGAGGGCGGGCCGCAAGGCTCGCCCTTTTTTGTTGTAACAAGCGTTCAACTGCGTATAATTTTATCCAACCTTTGGAGATGATCATGAACATACGTAAATATGTCGTCATAGCGATTGGCGCATCGATGTTAGCGACGCCCTCTGTCTTATCGGCCGAAATGAACGCTGAAACGACTGCGGCTGATGAAACTGAAGCGGTAAAGAAGCCAAAGAAGATAACGGATCGCAGGGATCCTAATTTTGTGCGTTGTCGTTCGGAACCGGTGATCGGATCTCGCGTTAAGAAAAAACGCATCTGTCTGACCAATCGCCAATGGAAGCAATTTAACGCCGAAGGCAACAGGCGAGCTAATGAATTGGTGAAAGACCATCAGTCCGGGTCAAGCAGCAACTAGGTGGGTTTGTAACATGCGCTATACGATATCAGTGGTTCTTGTCGTCGGTGTCTCCTTGATTTCAGCGTCGCCGGCATTGGCGACTTCTGAAAACGTACCGGCAGTAGAGAAGCCCAAAAAAATTACCGACAGAAAGCATCCCGACTATGTGCGGTGCCGGTCGGAGCCTGTTATTGGATCACGCGTCAAAAAGAGGCGGGTCTGTATGAGCAACAGCCAATGGAAAGAATATGCGCGCAAGGGCTCTAAAGAATCGAGAGACTTCGTAGAATCTACTGAACCCGGTTTCTTCCAGTGATAGTCCTCATTGCTGATAAAAATTCAAAGCAAGTTTGAACCAATATCCAGTTTGATAGCTTGGCTGTCTGCCACAGCCTTTGTCCATGCCGCTACCATATCAATCTCGGCGCCATGGACCTTAGCGACCTCTCGTTGTTCCTGTTCGCGCGCTTTGGCATCGAATATCTCGCCGCGTTTTACCTGATCGAGCTTGGAATGGCTGGTAAAGGCCGGTCCTTGAACGACTGCGTCAATATCTGACGCGTCCAGCCCCAGTCCATAGAGGTCCGATAGCGCTGCGATCGTCGCGGGCGACTGCGCTAGAAATCTATCGCTATCGAGTGTTTTGACCCGGTCTGCGCCAATGGCGTCGATAATTTTCGCAAATAGTGCATGCTGAGACAGCCAGCCGATCGCGGCAACCTGCAAATCGGTTAACTGCAACAGCTCATCTTGCGAAAACCCGCCAACAGCATAGCCATCTTTTAGCGTCCCGATCAGCACATCGCGCACCCATATCCGGCCCCACATTTCCTTCTTGGCGATGGATTTCAAAAAACCCTCAATCGGTGCATAGAGAAGCAGGGCTTTGGACTGAGATCGCATGCGCATCATCTCGATCGCCAATGGGTTGCAGATGTTCGATGGCTTGATGATGACCGCTTGATCTTGGCCAAAAGGTCGTGAGAGTAGGGTTAGGCTCTGATCCATGACCTGTTGCTGTTTGGCTGGGTCAGCGCCCCGCCGCCGCCAGCCGATCATGTCGTTCAAAATGACCGGCTCTTTGAGCCCCATTGAAACACCCTCTATATCAAAGGCACGGGCGAGCATGGTGGAACAGCAATAGGCGGAATGGAATATGAAATGCACCGATGCGGTTGCCGGTGATGTTCCGACAAGGTCGGAATTGGAAATAGCCTTAAACTGCTCAATATTGGGCAAATGCTCATCAGTGATGAAGGTACATTGCCGATGCACATCACGTGGAACCGACAGGAACCGGAACGCATCATTTGCTTCATCATAGCGATGGGCCAAATAACTGGCATCGCCCAATATTTCGTCTGGTTGCACGGTGCTGATCATGGCCTTTATCTGCCCAACATCAGCTGTGTGCGCAAGTTCAACCTTCTGTTGTGATTGCAACCGGTACCATTTCCAACGCGCCGTCGCCTTCGTCAATCTGCACTGTGCTGTTGTCGGGTACATTTCCGCGCAGAATCATGTCCGCAAGTGGATCTTGCAGATATTTCTGGATCGCGCGCTTGAGCGGCCTTGCACCATAAACGGGATCATAGCCGACCCGACCGAGCCAGCGTTTGGCCGCATCAGTCAGCTCAAGGACGATCTTGCGGTCCTTAAGCAGTTTCTGCACCCGGGCGACCTGTATCTCGACAATCGGGGCCATATGTTCTTCGGCGAGCCTGTGGAACAGGATGATCTCGTCAAGCCGGTTCAGAAATTCGGGCCGGAAATGCGCGCGGACGACTTCCATGACTTGCGGTTCGACATCCTTGACCTTCTCATCATCCTTGAGGTTCGCCATATATTGGCTGCCGAGGTTCGAAGTCAGGATGATTAGTGTATTAGAAAAATCTACCTTGCGGCCTTGGCCATCGGTAAGATGGCCATCATCAAGAACCTGCAACAGGACGTTGAAGACATCGCCATGAGCCTTTTCGACCTCGTCAAACAGGATGACCTGATAGGGGCGTCTGCGAACCGCTTCGGTCAGTACGCCACCTTCTTCATAGCCTACATAGCCGGGAGGGGCGCCGATTAAGCGAGCAACGCTGTGCTTTTCCATAAACTCGGACATGTCGATGCGGACCATCGCCTGGTCGTCATCGAACAGGAATCCTGCCAAAGCCTTGGTGAGTTCGGTTTTGCCGACGCCAGTGGGGCCGAGGAAGAGGAAGCTACCAAGCGGCCGGTTGGGGTCTTGCAACCCTGCGCGAGACCGGCGGACAGCGGCGGCTACGGCTTCAATCGCATCTTTTTGACCGATGACCCGTTTGCCGATCAGTTCTTCCATGGCGAGCAGCTTTTCGCGTTCGCCTTCGAGCATCTTATCGACCGGGATTCCCGTCCACTTGGAAACCACCGAAGCAATATCTTCGCTGACGACTTCCTCGCGCAACATCGCGCCTTCGGTCGCGTCGCCAGCCTCTTCCAGTTTCTTCTCAAGATTGGGAATAGTGCCGTAGCTCAGTTCACCAGCCTTAGCGAGATCGCCCGCACGTTCGGCTTGTTCCAGCTCCAGACGTGCTGCATCCAGCTCTTCTTTTACCTGTGCTTCGGCGTTGATCTTATCTTTCTCACCCTGCCAGCGCGTGGTGAGTTCGGTCGACTCTTGCTCCAGCTCGGACAGATCTTTTTCTAGTGTTTCGAGACGGCTTTTCGACGCGTCATCGCTTTCCTTGGACAAGGCTTCGCGTTCAATTTTGAGTTGAATTATCCGCCGGTCGAGCGTTTCGATTTCCTCCGGTTTAGACTCCACTTCCATGCGGATACGCGATGCCGCTTCGTCCATCAAATCGATCGCTTTGTCGGGCAGGAAGCGATCGGATATATAGCGGTGAGAGAGGGTGGCGGCGCTGACCAGCGCGCCGTCGGTAATCCGCACGCCATGGTGCAGCTCATATTTTTCCTTCAAACCGCGCAGGATGGAGATAGTATCCTCCACCGTCGGTTCGCCAATGACAACCGGTTGAAAGCGCCGCTGTAAGGCTGGGTCTTTTTCAACATGCTTTTGATATTCGTCCAGTGTCGTCGCGCCAATGCAATGCAGTTCGCCACGCGCCAATGCGGGTTTCAATAGGTTGCTGGCATCCATCGAGCCTTCCGATGCGCCCGCACCGATAAGCGTGTGCATTTCGTCAATGAACAAGATGATCTCACCATCCGCGCCGCGCACTTCATCGAGTACGCCTTTGAGCCGTTCTTCAAATTCACCACGATATTTTGCGCCGGCAATAAGTGCGCCCATGTCGAGGGACATCAGGCGACGATCTTTCAAACTATCGGGTACATCGCCATTGGCAATGCGCAGCGCCAGCCCCTCTGCAATGGCGGTTTTACCCACACCGGGTTCGCCGATTAAAACCGGGTTATTCTTGGTCCGCCGTGCCAAAATCTGGATCGTCCGGCGGATTTCCTCGTCGCGCCCAATGACCGGATCCATCTTGCCTTCTCGCGCCGCTTCAGTGAGGTCGCGGGCAAATTTCTTCATCGCGTCATAGCGGTCTTCGGCCGAGGCGGTATCCGCTGAGCGTCCGCCGCGTAAATCGTTGATCGCGCTGTTGAGAGCGTCAGGGGTAACGCCTGCATTGATGAGGGCCTTGCCGGCGGCCGTATCTTTGGACAGGGTTAGCGCGAGCAAAAGCCGTTCCACAGTCACATAGCTGTCGCCCGCTTTTTCCGCGACCTGCTCCGCCTGATCCAGCACGCGCACAGCATCATTATTCAGTCCGGGTGTTTGTTGAGCGCCGCTACCCGATACCGCCGGAATTTTATCCAGCGCTGTATCGATTTCAAGATGGGCTTGCTTGGCATTGCCGCCCGCTTTGGCGATCAAGCCGGACGCCATGCCTTGATCATCGTCCAGCAGTGCTTTGAGCAAGTGAGCAGCGGTGATCTGCTGATGGTTCATCCGGATCGCTACGGTTTGAGCCGATTGCAAAAAACCTTTTGCGCGGTCGGTAAATTTCTCGAGATTCATTGTCCCGTTCCCTCATTCATAGTTCTCACTAGATATGGAGTGATAATTTTATCACACAAGGGAGCGGGACAAATAATTGTTACAATAGCCTATTCTGCCGTCCAGTCTCGTGCGAGTTGATCGAGCAGCCGAACGCCGAAGCCGGAAGCTCCTTTGGGCGTCAGCGGTTTTGCGGACTTGTTCCAGTCAACCCCCGCAATATCCAAATGAGCCCAAGGCATGGACTCATCGATGAAATAGCCGATAAAATGGGCTCCAGCACTGGCGCCCGGTGCGTCGGTTACGCCCGAATTTTTCACATCGGCAATGTCTGAACGGACCGCTTTGGCATAAGCAGGGTGCAGCGGCAGCCGCCACAAATGCTCGCCGCTGTCCTCAGCGGCTTTTAGCAAACGATCGGCAATGGCATCCTCTCGCGCAAATAATCCGGCATATTGATCACCCAAGGCCCGTCCGACCGATCCGGTCAATGTTGCGATGTCTACCAGCGCAAATGGCTTGTAGCGATCCGCCACATATTGCACCGCATCGGCGAGCACCAACCGACCCTCCGCATCCGTGCTGAGAATTTCGATGGTCTTGCCGCCATAGGTGCGGACCACATCACCGGGGCGTTGCGCATTGGCACCGGGCATATTTTCAGCCAGTGCAGCAACCGCCACAATATTCACCGGTGCGCGGCTTTTGGCCAGCGACAAGGTGGCGCCCATCACAGCCGCGGCACCGGACATGTCGGCCTTCATAGCCCACATGCCCTTATTGGGCTTGATTGAGATGCCACCTGTATCAAACGTAATACCCTTGCCAGCCAGAGCGAGCGGCGCGCCGCTTCCGCCTGTGTAGCGGACTACCATCATTCTGGAGCCGCGCGGACTACCCTGACCGACACCGACAATCGCGCCCATGTTCATTTTGCGCATCGCGGCTTCGTCGAGTATTTCGATACGGATATTCGGGACGCCTTTAAACGCGGCGCTCACCCGATCAACGAAACTCTGCGGGTAGAGCGTATTGGCCGGCTCGCTCTGCAGATCTCGGGTCAGTTTGACACTGTCAGCAAGATGTTTGTGGCGACTGTTCCAGAGCGCTTGAGCCGCAGAGGCCTGCGCGCCGGATATCGTGATCTTTTGGCTCGCAGGTGCCGTTTCAATATCCGTCTGATAGCGATCAAAGCGATATTGACCGAGATCCAGACCGAGAGCGGCTTCTGCCATGGCGTTCGCATCGGGAAGCCCGACCAAGGTCAGCTCTACATTTTCCATCGTCAGCTTTTGCACAGCGCTTCCGGCGGCTGATTTCCAGTCCGTCCCTTCGTCATCCGATTTGGCCGCGCCGGCGAGCATGATGATCGGACGGTTGCCAATTCCGCGCAGTTCCAGGTTGCTGTCTGCCTTTCCTTTGAAGTCGGCAGAAGCGATAGCCGCTTCCACGGCGGTGCGTTCGGCAGAAGAAAGGGCGGGAATATCGGGCAACGCAGCGCTTTGCATTAGAATCACCAGACCGGTCGTGGCAGGCGCTTGTTCGGCAAAGGCAATCGGGCGTTCTGTGCTGTTGGGAACGGTGCTGGCCGGAACGCCGGATCCGATAACAGATTGCGCCATTGTCGGGGCTGCAAATGTGAGCGCGGACAGGGCGGAGAACAGGGTGAGGCGAGAAATTTTCTGTTTCGGCATGAACGATCCTTTGTAACTGTGACGATCGGGAGGCTACCCGGTTGACCAATGTCGTAACTTTGCGCAAGAGCTAACAAAAGGGCAAGGCCGATTGCCATAGAAAAAGGAAATGAAATGAAGGTGATCAAGCGAATCGGAATAGGACTACTGATCCTGATTTTGCTGATTGCCATCGCGCTGGCCGTTTGGGAACCGATCAGCGTCTCATCCGTGTCACCACCACCCAAAAAAGACTATGAAGCGCGAATTGTTCGCGACAATTTCGGCGTTCCTCATATTTTCGGCAAGACCGATGCCGATGTCGCTTATGGTGTGGCTTACGCCCACGCAGAAGATGATTTCAAAACGCTGCAAGAAGTGACGGCAATGACAAGGGGGCGGATGGCAACGCTGAACGGTGTCGATAGCGCGCCGATTGATTATGTCGCGGCTTTGCTGGATGTCGATGGCACAGTGAAGCGCAAATATGACGACTTACCGGTAGATGTGCGAGCGGTGCTGGATGGCTATGCCTCCGGTTTAAATGCCTATGCCGAGGAGAATCCAGACGAGGTCAGTCTGTCGAAATTATTTCCGGTCAATGGACGTGATATCGCCGCGGGATTCGTCTTGCGCTCCCCATTTTTCTTTGGTCTGAATGGCCCGATACAAGCCTTAACCGAAGGCAAGCCGCTGCGCAAAGAAGGTGGTCCAAGCTTGTCTGTGCCGATCGAAAATCGCACGGTTCACCCGCTGAGTGAAGACAAGATTATTACCCCAGTGGGCACAGATCCCGGCGAAAATGGCTCCAACGCTTATGCAATTGCGCCAGAGCGTTCCAGCGACGATAAAACCCGGCTTGTTTCCAATTCTCATCAACCCTTGAGGGGCAATGTCGCTTGGTATGAGCTGGTCGTTCACAGCGAAGAAGGTTGGGATTTTGCAGGTGCAAATTTTCCCGGTTCGCCATTCCCGTTTTTGGGCCATAACAAGAATTTGGGCTGGACCAACACGGTTAACCGGCCTGATCTGATCGATATTTACAAGCTCACGCTGAACGAAAAGCGCAACGCTTATGAGTATGATGGCGAGTGGTTGCCGTTAGAGAAAAAGCGCATTTGGCTGAAGATCAAATATGGCCCGTTTGTCATTCCCTATCCGCAAATGGTCTATCGCTCCGTCCACGGACCGGTAATTCTCAACGAAAATGGCGGCTATGCGTTGCGCTATGCCGGCATGGATCAGCTGGACATGCTCACCCAATATTACCGCATTAATAAAGCGCAGAATTTTGACGAATGGCAGGCCGCAATGGCAGGACAGGGCGTTCCGGCGACCAATTTCGTCTATGCCGATGCTAAGGGTAATATCGGCATGTTCTACAATGCCATGTTCCCGGACCGGGCCCCTGGTTTCGACTGGCGCACGGTATTGCCGGGCGACAATAGCAAGGCGGTGTGGCAAAACACGCTACCATTTACGCGGGTTCCGGCGCTCATCAATCCCGCCTCGGGCTATGTCATGAACGCGAATAACACGCCCTATATCGCGGCCGGCCCCGGTGATGAGCTGAACCGGGACACTTTTTCCCCGTTGATGGGGATTGAGGATGACGAGACCAACCGGTCGATGCGTTCCATTGATATCTTGGAAAGATTCGGTAAAATTGGTGAAGCGGAAATTCGTGAACTCAAATATGACACGGCCTACGTGAAGCGCGGCTATGCCAAAAAATGGCTGGACGAGATAGCGGCGCTGGACTTGCCGATCCGGATGAAAGACGGCGGGCAATATATTCAGGCGCAAAGACTGTTGGGCGAGTGGGATTGGGATCTCGATGGCAACGGGCCCGCTGATGCGTTGGCGCTTATGGTTTTAAGGCCAGCCAATAAATCCCATTATCAGCGCGGCGACAAGCCTGATCCCTTGGAAATTTTGCAAGAAACCGTCGATCATCTGGTCGAACATTTCGGCAAGGTGGATCCACCGATGCTGGATGTCCTGCGCTTGCGTCAAGGTGATGTCGACCTTCCGGTTGATGGCGGTAATGATACGATCCGTGCGTCCACCTTGTGGGATGTGGAAGAGGATGGCCGCCTGTCGGTGCGTCACGGCGATAGCTTCATCATGTTTGTCGAATGGGACAAGGCGGGCGCGGTAACATCGCGGTCCATCCAGCCTTTTGGATCGGCGACAACGCGGCCTGACAGTCCGCATTATACTGATCAGATGCAGCTTTTTGTCGACAAAAAACTGAAGCCGGTCTGGTTTGATCCGGCCGAGCTTGAGAAAAACAAGGCGAGTGAAAAACTGGTTGGATCAACCCAAAGGTGACGCAAAGCAGCGATAAGTCTTAGAAAAATTGGTCGGGACGAGAGGATTCGAACCTCCGACCCCCACACCCCCAGTGTGATGCGCTACCAGGCTGCGCTACGTCCCGACCGTCGGTGCGGCAATGCCGACCGAGCCAGCGCATATATGGCGGCCGGGCACCCTTGGCAAGTTCTTTGGCTATGGCTTGGGTGAACCACTTGATCTCCAGAAGCATGGCTCCCATCTACGGGGGAGCGTTTTAGAGCGCGCTCGGCTCGATAGCTTTCGCATAGCTAATAGATTGCTTTCACCGGGGGTGCATGATAGGCGCGCGCAGCATTAATGTCCGATATTTTGCACTAGCAATAATGGCGGTCAAGGGGCCCAGAAATCGGGCTGTTACATTGGGGATATTGAAATGACTTCACTTTTGATCACTGCGCAGGCAGCTTCTGGCGGAGCAGGCGGATTTCTGATTTCGATCATGCCGCTGGTTCTGATATTTGCTGTGTTCTATTTCCTGCTAATCCGTCCACAGCAAAAGAAGATGAAAGAGCATCAGGGTAAAATCGCTGCGGTGCAGAAAAATGATGAAGTCGTGACCGGCGGTGGTCTGGTTGGCAAGGCGATGAAAGTCGATGATGAATATGTCGAGGTAGAAATCGCTAAGGGCATTCGCGTGAAAGCGGTTAAGGCTACGTTGTCTGAAGTCATGCCACGCGGTAGCGGCAAACCAGCCAACGATTGAACCTGTTTAGGGAACGGATAGTTTTACAATGTTAGATTTCCCGCGCTGGAAAGTCATTTCCATATCTTTGTTACTGGCTTTCGGCGTGTTGATGTCGCTTCCCAGCCTGTTTTTCGGCGAAAGCCATAAATATTGGCCGACATTCCTGCCAGATGAGACAATCAATCTGGGCCTTGATCTGTCGGGCGGTAGTCATATTCTGTTGGAAGCTGATCCAGCCGACGTCGGAGAAACGCGGCTTGAAACCATGGAAGAGTCCGTCCGCGCCGAAATGCGCCGTGCTGATCCGCGTATCAATATCGGCGATATTTCTCGGAAAGATGGCACGCTGTCATTCATGGTTCGCGATTCCACGCAGGTCGACGCGGCGCGCGAAGCTTTATTGCCCTTAACCACTGGCGCTGGGCTAACCGGTCAGCGGGATTGGGATATTGAAGTCCGTGATGATACACGCTTTGTTGTTACACCGACATCAGCGGGCCTAGAAAATGCTGTTGATAATGCGATGGATACGGCGACCGATGTTATCCGCCGACGTATCGATGAAATGGGCACACGCGAGCCTACTATCATCCGCCAAGGCGACACGCGGATCGTGGTTCAGGTGCCTGGTCTGGAAGATCCTGAGGCATTGAAGAAACTGCTGGGTCAAACCGCTAAACTTGATTTTAAACTTGTTGATTTTGAAGCTGACCCCAATGCAGTTTCCGAGGGCCGTCCGCCGGTTGGTAGCCAGATATTCCCTTATCCGGACAATCCTGCGGGGCTGCCGAATATTGCTGTGAAGCGTCTTGGTGGCATTTCCGGCGACAAGTTGACCGACGCCGCGCAAGGCTTCGCGCCAGAGACCAACGCACCGGTCGTCAATATTACCTTTGATACAGAAGGCGGCGCAAAATTTGCGCGCCTCACCCAGAATAATGTGGGCAGACCGTTTGCGATTATTTTAGATGGAGAAGTTCTGTCTGCACCCAATATCAACGAGCCCATCCTCGGTGGTTCCGCCCAGATTTCTGGTAATTTTACCGTTGAAAGCGCCAATCAGCTCTCCATCGCTTTGCGTTCAGGTGCCTTGCCTGTGGAATTGCAGGTCGTTGAAGAGCGGACCGTTGGCCCAGATCTGGGCGCAGATTCCATTCGCAAGGGCATGATCGCTGCGATCATCGGGACATCCGCTGTGTTGGCCTTCATGATCATCACTTATGGACGTTTTGGCTTTTATGCGAATTTCGCGCTAACACTGAACTTGTTTTTGATCCTTGGCGTGATGGCGATGTTTAATGCAACGCTCACCTTGCCGGGTATAGCCGGTTTCATTCTGACCGTCGGGTCGGCGGTGGACGCGAATGTGCTAATCAATGAACGAATACGCGAGGAACGAAGGCGTGGCAGACGTGTGGTTCAGGCCGTGGAAGTCGGTTATAAAGAAGCGTCCCGCGCCATTTTTGACGCAAATATCACCAACGTCATCGCTGGCTTGCTGTTATTCATATTCGGTTCCGGTCCGGTCCGCGGTTTCGCCGTGGTTCTGATTATCGGTATCGTCACATCAGTCTTTACCGCAGTTGTTGTGACGCGGATGTTGGTCGCACTTTGGTTGCGCCGTACCCGCCCGCAAGAGCTGGTGATATAGGAGGGAATGACAATGAAACTTCTCAAACTCGTTCCCGACGACACCAATATCGCCTTTCTGAAATGGCGGAATATTGCGGTCGCGATCAGCATTTTGATGATCATTGGTTCAATGGCATTGGTCGCACAGCGCGGATTGAATTTTGGCGTCGATTTCGTCGGTGGCCAGATGATCCGCACGACCTTTACCCAGACCACAGATGCACCGATTACGGAATTGCGCGAAAAAGTAGGCGCATTGGGCTATGGCGATCCCACGATCCAGCGTTTTGGTGAGCCGAATGAAGTGTCGATCCGTATGAAGCTGCCTGACGGTGCTGATCAAGATCCGGAATTGGCCAATACGATGGCCGATGAGATCACTGGAATGTTGAAGACGGAATATCCTGATGTTCGCATTGACGGCGTGGATTCTGTCTCTGGCAAGGTTTCCGAGGAACTATTGTCCAAAGGTGTCTGGTCGTTGGTTGGCGCGATGCTCGCGATCACCCTCTATATCTGGATTAGATTTGAGTGGCAGTTTGGCGCAGGGGCATTGTTTGCTTTATTCCACGATGTCGCGCTTACTTTCGGGTTTTTCGCGCTGACACAGCTGGAGTTTAACCTCAATATCGTGGCCGCTTTGCTGACAATTATCGGCTATTCGCTGAACGATACGATTGTGGTCTATGACCGGATCAGAGAAAATCTGAAGAAATATCGCAAGATGGACATTATCGCTTTGCTCGACCTTTCTGTGAACGAAACACTGGCACGGACGGTGATGACCAGCTTGACCATGTTGGTCGCTTTGGTTGCCTTGATCATTTGGGGGCCGGACGTGATCTTTGGTTTCGCAGCTGCGATGTTCCTTGGTGTCTTCATCGGTACATATTCATCAGTCTATATGGCGGCGCCAATATTGATCTGGTTGAAAGTCGGCCCGGACAGCTTCATCCCTCCTGAAACTGGAGGCGGGAAGGCCGAGAGAGTCGGTGGCCCTGAAGAAGTCGGTTGATCGTTGAAGAGTAATGGTTGAGCTACGTCGCGACGTTGATTTTGAAGGGCCAGTTGTCACAGGCTTTACGCCCCATGGCTTTAAGGTTGGTCCTGAAAGATATGAAGAGGGCTTGCTGCTGTCTCCCGAACAAGCGCAGTCTTGGGATGCACCAGCACGCGAGGATTTGGATCTGACTGATATCATCGCTGCCCTAAATTTGTCTCCGGCACCTGAATTCTTGCTCTTTGGGAGCGGCACGAAAATGGAGCAACCGCCAGCAGCCTTTCGCCGTGCGGCGGATGAAGCGAATTTGGGCATCGAAGTTATGGATAGCCGCGCCGCAGCCCGCGCTTGGGGCGTGTTACGGGCAGAAGAACGCTGGGTTATTGGCGCGTTTATGCCACTGCGCTAATTAACGCTGGGTCACGCTGGCGAACAGCTTTACCAAGGCATCGCCGTTATTTTTCCAGCTGAAATGACTAACGGAAGCGCGCACAGCGTCCTGTGTTTGTGGGGTCGCCAGAACAGCCGTAATGGCGTCAGCAATGGCCGAACTGTCTTGTTCGACAATTCTGCCGGCAATATCGGAACGCACCAGTTCCCGGGCGCCACCGGCCTCGCTGATGATAATCGGCGTGCCGCACGACAAGGCTTCCACCCACGCGTTTGCAAGTCCTTCGGATTGGGACGGCAGGATGGAAATATCTGCCGCAGCGACGAGCTTGGGCAGTTCGTCATGTGGGACATTACCTAAAAAGCGGACGCGATCTTCCACACCTAATTTGGTGGCCAGTGCCCGGTAGGTTTTTTCTTCTTCGCCTATACCGGCCAGCATCAGCGTCGCGTCCGGGAAGGATGTCATGGCTTCGATTACCAAAGCCTGGTTCTTGCGCTGGATAAGAGCGCCGACACAAATGAATAGCGGCCCTTTGACGTCCAGCTCGCTTTTGGCTGCATGGCGACTAACGGGCACGAATTTCTCTTGATCAAGGCCGGTATAATGGACCGTGATTTTGGCACTGTCCATGCCCAGCTCCTGCATATCCTGTTTCAGCGCTTTCGATACCGCCAACAGGCCCGACGCTGTGTCTGCGGCGGTCAATATTTGTGACAAACATTCCGGATCGCTGCCCCAATGATGGATGTCCGCGCCGCGGGCTTTGATCGTGAATGGGATATTCAGCGCTGCTGATAACTGCATTGCGGCCGGGCCGTCGGGATAGAAAAACTCCGCATCAATCAGATCAAACGGTTTTTCACCATGGAGCTTTGCAATAAGTGGTAGGACCGCCGCTGCGATCCTTTTTGGGTTTTTTGCGCCGCCCAATTTGGGAATGAGCGTAAACCGTGGTCGGTGGACATTTAGCCCACGCCATTGCTCATGATCGGGCAGGGCGGTTAACGGGCGATAGCGAGCGAGATTTCTGAAAGGCGGCGGTGGCAGCCCGATAGGATTGACGACCATTACATCGGCTTCGGGCCTGTTGGCCAATTCCTTCGTTTGCCGCTCAACAAATATCCCGAAATTCGGGGCTGCCGCATTGGGAAATAAGGTCGATAGCGTCAATATATGGAGCGGACGGTTCATGGGGAGAGTCTTAGCGCAAAGGCCTTAAAGTGCTCTTACCAACCGCACCGCAACGCCAATCCATTCGGGATCTTTAACCACCTGTTGCCGGGCGCCGCTGCCCAGTGGCAAAATCTGTATCATGTCACCCTCTCGCCCGATCAGGCGGCCGAACAGAAATCGTCCTGCTGGGCGGGGCACCAATATATCGCGGTTAAGCGCGGAATGAAACTGACTGGGCGACCGGCGGGACAGCCAGACATCATCCCCAGATCGATAGTCGCCAATGCTGCTCTTCACGCGCAAGGCCACCATATCTGTCTCTATCGTTGGTTGAGAAATGCTTTCGGTTTTTTTGAGTGCATGTGCCCCTTTATGGTCCAGTATCGCCGCCACAGGCAATTCATCCTGATCAGGCAAGGCGAGTAATTCCGCGCTATCGACGGCCAGCGCATCGGCTATCCGGTTGAGCCAGTCGAGCGACAATGTGCGCATTCCGGTTTCCAGCCGACCGATGGTTTGGGCTGTGGTTGGTGGATCGCAGCTTTTCGCGACGTCATCGAGCGTTAGTCCCTTGGCCTTGCGGACGTCTCTGATACGGCTAATCATGATTACCTCCAACCTATATGGTTTTTTCTTTCCTACATATTTGCCAAAATGGCAAGAGGGATTCGGATCAATTGGCACGGAGATCGATATGCCCTCAACCAGAACCGAGAAATTTTCAGACCCGCGTATGTTAGTGGAACGGCCCCTGCCTCAAGATGGAAGGGGTCGAAAAAGGGGGCGAGCCAAAAAGCGCGGAGCCCGCAGCGTGACGGTCAATATTTCGGAATCGCCGCTAGGCTGGCTCCATGCGCGAGGGCATTTAACGGATCGTCAGTTTGATAGCGGAGAGAAATTACGGGCGGATTGGGAACGGGCTAATCTCGCCCCGAATATTACGATGAGCTGGAACAGCATGCCGCCGACCAGTGGACGGCGCGCGGCACCAGAGATGCTCAATGCGACCGAGGCGCAGATCGCTGCCAAGCAGCGTTTCGACAATGCAATGGTGCATTTGGGTAGCAATCTGTCCGAAATTGCCTGGCGGATTATTTGTGCAGGCGAGGGTGTTCCCGCCGCCGAAAAAAATCTCGGCTGGCCGGCGCGATCCGGCAAACTGGTTTTGAAAATTGCTTTGGACAGGCTTGGGGATTTTTATCGACTGCCCGGTGAAGTCTGACCTTTTACCAATGGCAATGAAAACGCAAATCCAGTTGATTGCATGGGGCTATAAGTTAAGGTGATTTCCCAAACCCATCGATCAGGACATACGCCCCCATGAAAACCCGTGCTGCAGTTGCTTTTGAAGCCAAAAAGCCTTTGGAGATTGTTGAACTCGATTTGGAGGGCCCAAAAGCCGGTGAAGTATTGGTCGAGATCATGGCAACCGGTATCTGCCACACAGATGCCTACACTCTGGACGGTCTTGACAGCGAGGGTAAGTTTCCAAGCGTTTTGGGCCATGAAGGAGCTGGGATTGTCCGTGAGGTTGGTGCGGGGGTTACGTCGGTGGCACCCGATGACCATGTGATCCCGCTTTACACGCCGGAATGCCGGCAATGTAAATCCTGTCTCTCGGGCAAAACCAATTTATGCACAGCGATCCGGTCAACTCAGGGGCAGGGCCTAATGCCGGACGGGACGAGCCGTATGTCCTATAAGGGCGAGGCAATTTATCATTATATGGGTTGCTCCACTTTCTCCAATTTCATCGTGTTGCCGGAAATTGCGGTCGCCAAAATCCGCACCGATGCGCCGTTTGACAAAAGTTGCTACATCGGCTGCGGCGTTACAACGGGCGTTGGCGCGGTTACCAACACCGCTAAGGTTGAACCGGGGGCCAATGTCATCGTTTTTGGTCTGGGCGGCATCGGGTTGAACGTCATTCAAGGCGCTCGCATGGTTGGTGCTGACAAGATTATTGGTGTGGATCTAAACGATGACAAGGAAGCATGGGGCCGGAAATTCGGCATGACCCATTTTGTTAATCCGGCCAAGATTGATGGGGATGTGGTGGAACATCTGGTCGCACTGACCGATGGCGGCGCAGACTATACGTTCGATTGTACCGGTAATACGGACGTGATGCGGCAAGCATTGGAATCCTGCCATCGCGGTTGGGGCGAGAGCATTATCATCGGTGTTGCCGAAGCGGGCAAGGAAATCGCCACGCGCCCGTTTCAATTGGTCACCGGCCGGGTTTGGAAAGGCACAGCCTTTGGCGGTGCTCGCGGCCGGACCGACGTACCGAAAATTGTCGATTGGTATGTGAACGGCAAGATCGAAATCGATCCTATGATCACACACACGCTAACACTCGAAGAAATTAACAAAGGTTTTGATTTGATGCATGCGGGTGAGAGCATCCGCAGCGTCGTGGTTTTCTAGAAACTCAAAAAGGGGAATATAATGTACAGTCACATCATGGTGGGCGCGAACGACATCGCAGCGTCAAAGAAATTCTACGACGCAACGCTGGGTGCGATGGGCTATCCTGCGGGGAAACCTGATGACAAAGGCCGGGTTTTCTGGTTCACCGATACAGGTATTTTTTCCATCACGCCGCCAATTGATGGCGATCCCGCAACTTGCGGCAATGGCTGCACCGTTGGTTTTGCAGCAAAAGATCCTGCAACGGCAGATGCTTGGCATGCAGCTGGTATCGCCAATGGCGGAACCACGCTGGAAGATCCTCCAGGTGTTCGCGAAGGCGGCCTTGGTAAGCTTTACCTGGCTTATCTGCGCGATCCTTCAGGCAATAAGCTTTGCGCTCTGCATCAAATGGGTTGATTTCCACGCGCATGGAAACACTATCGACCAATAAGGCGTTCGGCGGGGTGCAAGGGGTTTATTCCCATGCTTCCGCCGAAACCAAAACGGATATGACTTTTGCGGTCTTTGTGCCGGATCATCAGGATGGCGCTAAGCTGCCTGTCCTGTGGTACCTGTCTGGCCTGACGTGCACCCATGCCAACGTGATGGACAAGGGCGAATATCGCCGACTTGCCAGTGAACTGGGATTGATCATCGTTTGCCCAGACACATCTCCGCGCGGTGACAATATACCCGACGATTACAGCTATGATATGGGTCAGGGCGCGGGCTTTTATGTCGACGCGACGGAGGAACCTTGGGCCACCAACTTCCGCATGCGCAGCTATATTGAGCTTGAGCTTCTTCCGCTTCTTTCACAGCATTTCCCGATTGACAGGGATCGGCAGGGGATTTTCGGCCACAGCATGGGCGGTCATGGCGCGCTGACCATGGCGTTACGTAATCCGGATCTTTTCAAAAGCGTCTCGGCTTTTGCGCCGATTGTTTCCCCGCTGCAATGTCCCTGGGGTCAAAAGGCTTTGGGCGGATATCTCGGCGCTGATCAGTCCGCTTGGCGGGGCTATGATGCCTGTGCGCTTATTGACGATGGCGCTCGGGTTTCTGATATTCTTGTAGACCAAGGGACGGCCGACCAGTTTCTAGAACAACAGCTCAAACCAAATTTGCTAGTGGAAGCGTGCGCGCGGGCCGCTATCCCTCTGACGCTCAATATGCGCGAAGGATATGACCATAGCTATTTCACCATCTCGACTTTCATGGACGATCATTTGCGCTGGCATGCGGAGCGGCTCTGATGTGGAGTGATACACCAGAAATAGCGCAGATGCGCGAAGCCGTTCGCGCCCTGTGCAGTGATTTTCCCGGTAGCTACTGGCGCGAGAAGGACCGCGAACGTGCCTATCCTGGCGAGTTTGTTGATGCGCTCACCAAAGCAGGCTTTCTAGCCGCTTTAATCCCGGAGGAATACGGCGGCAGTGGACTGGGATTAACGGCCGCCGCAGCCATTCTTGAGGAAATTCACAGCAGCGGCTGCAATGCCAGCGCTTGCCATGCACAAATGTATATCATGGGCACGATATTACGCGACGGCAGCGACGCGCAGAAACAGCAATATCTCCCCAAAATCGCGACCGGTGAATTACGCTTGCAGGCTTTTGGAGTGACCGAGCCAGGAAGTGGAACCAATACGCTCGGTCTGAAAACCACCGCAGTTCGGGACGGAGATGACTATGTCATCAATGGTCAGAAAGTCTGGACTAGCCGAGCGGAACATAGCGATCTGATGGTTTTGCTGGCACGCACCACCCCGCAGGACCAAGTGAAAAAGCGTACGGACGGGTTGTCGGTATTCCTTGTCGATATGCGCGAAGCGGTTGGCAACGGTCTGACCATCAAACCCATCCGTACGATGATCAACCATAGCACGACCGAAGTTTACTTTGACGACTTGCGCGTGCCAGCGGAAAATCTGATTGGCGAAGAGGGCAAGGGGCTCCGCTACATCTTAAACGGCATGAATGCCGAGCGGGTCTTGATTGCTGCCGAATGTATCGGTGATGCGCGCTGGTTCACCGCCAAGGCATCGCATTATGCCAGCGAGCGCGAAGTGTTTGATCGGCCCATCGGTCAGAATCAGGGCGTCCAGTTTCCAATCGCCCGTAGCTACGCGCAAACCGAAGCGGCGGACCTGATGGTACGTAAGGCAGCGGCAATGTTTGATGCGGGTGAAGGGATGGCAGCGGAAGCCAATATGGCGAAAATGCTGGCTTCCGAAGCTTCATGGGCCGCTGGTGAGGCTTGTATGCAAACGCACGGCGGCTTCGCCTTTGCCGAGGATTATGACATCGAGCGGAAGTGGCGCGAGACCCGGCTCTATCAAATTGCACCGATTTCAACCAATCTGATCTTGTCCTATTTGGCGGAGCATGTCCTCGACCTGCCACGTTCCTATTAGCCATTACCCCTGACAGTGATGATTTTATCGGGACTGGCCAAATCATCGATTCTCCTGTAATTGCTTACTTTCCCGGCATCTTTCGGGACGCTAAACAGATATGGAGGCCTTGATGAAAACTCTTAGGGTAAAATTTGCAGTTCCGGCTATCGCTGCCGTGATGATGCTCACCGCATGTGGTGAAAGTGGTGGATCAGAGGCCGCATCGGAAGCGTCCAGTGAAGTGGCGAGCGTGCAATTACCCAATGGGATGACAGTCAAGGAACAGATTGAAGCGCGTCAAGGGCAGCTTGAAAAAGTCGGTGACGCGTTCAAGGCGATCAGCGACCAGTTGAAAGCAGGCAGCCCCGACATCGCGATTATTCAAGAAGCAGCCGCGGCCGTTCCGGACGCGACGCAAGGCATGGCCGACTGGTGGCCTGAAGGCAGCGGTCCTGAATCCGGTATAGACACCGATGCGCTTCCCGCTATCTGGGAAAATATGCCAGACTTTCAAGAAAAGGTTGGTAATATGCAGGAAGCTGCTGCGAACTTGAATATTGCGGCACAGGGCGGTGACATTGCGGCTGTTGGCGAGGCATTCAAAACGACGGGTGGCACCTGCAAAGCCTGCCACGATGATTATCGTCTCGACGACTAGCCAGCGATGACTGGCCGACCGTGACCGACCACAAGGCGCAGATCATTATCTGGGACTGGACGATCCGGCTTTTTCATTGGCTGATCGTCCTTCTCGTTCCGCTGATGTGGTGGACAGGTGAAGAAGGCATGATGGACTGGCATCGGCGGCTTGGCCTGACGCTGTTTGCCTTGGTCCTGTTCCGCCTGATCTGGGGTATCATCGGCAGCTGGACCGCGCGCTTTGTTCCAATGATCAAGCGATTGGGAGCGGTTCCCGGCTATGTGCGGGACCTGTTTGCGGGCCGTCACAGTCCCTCTTTCGGTCATAGTCCGATCGGCAGCCTCAGCGTGTTCGCGTTACTCGCAGCCTTGTCCATTCAGGTCGGAACCGGCCTGTTCTCTGTCGATGTCGACGGCCTCGAATCGGGTCCTCTCGCAATCTTGGTCAGTTTTAAAACCGGCCGGGACATTGCCGATATCCATGAGCTCAATTTCGATATTCTTGTCATACTGATCGCCCTGCACATAGCGGCCATTGCCGTTTATCAGTTTGTCCTCAAGGCCAATCTGGTTCGCCCGATGGTGACCGGCCGCCGTTCCGATGTCCGGGCTTCATCGGATGTCAGCGTGCGCGCCATTCCGCTTCTCTTCAGTATAAGCCTTACGGCCATTTGCTTGTACGCCGTCATTAACGTTGGTTAGCCGGGATTAAAGTCTGGGTTTTATACCCAGTTTTTCGATGATATCTTCATATCTATTTGCTAGTTCTAGCGCGTTGGACCAAGGGGGAACGGGATGGAACAAAATATTATTGGCTTGCTGAACCCGCTGCTCGCGATGATATTCAGCGGCGTCTTCTTCTCTCTCTGGTTCATGCAAAAGAAAAATCGTTACATCTTGGCAATATCCGTCGGATATTTCTCATTCGCATGCGGTATGTTCGTTTCCAATGTAGCAACTGAGGCGGATGAAACGCTGCATGTGCTGGGCACGCATATTTTCTATTCGATCGCTTGCATATCACTGGTGTGGTCTGTCCGTTTCAGGGCACGGCAACCAGGTTATTTATGGCTGACATTGTCGCTCGCTGTTGCAGTTGCACCTCTGTTAGTCTGGATTCACGGAAATAGTGAATTGGCCAACATCCGCATCATAATTGCCAATGCTGTATATGCGGTGATCCTGTTTGTGGGTGCGATGGGTCTTTGGGAAAATCGACGCAATCACCGGGTGGACCTTTTGTTGTTCATTATGTTCACGCTCATGGCATTACAATTTCTGATCAGGCCAGCGGCAGTTTTGGCGCTCGAGGGAAATTTGCCAAACAAGGAATATGCCGATTCAATCTACTATTCGACGCTGAATGTGACGATGGCCATGCTGTCACTAATGCTCGCGCTATCATTGCTCGCTATTTGTATCCTTGATTATATCACCAGCACTCACAAACGGAAAACCAGATCGGGAGCCAGAGCAGATGATGTCACCGACGAAGAGAAGGCTAGCAGGCTGAAACAAGTCATGGAGACCGGCATCCATAGACAGCCCGATTTATCAATCAGCATGCTGGCCAAGGTTACTGAGATTCAGGAATATCAACTTGGTAGATTGATAAACCACGCGATGGGATATAAAAATTTTCGAGAATTTCTGAACTCCTACCGATTGAAAGAAGTGCAATCAGCTTTATCCAGTCCGGCTCTTGATTGCGTACCCATAACCACGATAGCCTTTGATTCCGGATTTAACTCTATTCCGTCATTTAACCGCGTGTTCAAGACCCAGTTTGGCATGGCGCCATCCCAATATCGCAATGAGCAGATCGCAAAACGAAAAATGGAACGAGGGGATCAAAACACTTCTCATTTTTCCAAATAAGTAAAATTCGGGAATTTGAGAAGACAATGCGTCTTTTTTGTTACAACGCTTTGCCTTGAACGATCATGGCGGTCATTAGGGAGTTGTTGTGCGCAACGACGCAGACCATATTATAAAGTTGCAGCGGGAATTGGACAAATGTCTGTGCGCCGCTGACAAACTCGAAGAGCATCTGGCGGCAGCAAAGATCGCAGAAGCGCAAGACGCTCTAAAAGCATGTATGCCACTTGCTACTAGCGAGAATGAATTGGGCGTTCCCCGCATCTAAACATTGATAGCAGGCCCCAGTGACACCTTACAGGCTTGAAGCCACTGAGTTTCGGCAATCCAAAATCTTCTTCAGTAGCCCAAAGCCTGGCCGTCTTTCCGCATCTCTGTAGCGCCGTGATAAACACCGGTTTCCGGATTGCGGACGATGGCTTGATAACCACCAAACATCGCACCATTGCTTACGACTTTCACCTTGTGACCCATAGCTTTGAGCTTATCGATGGTCGCTTGAGAAATGCCCGGTTCCACGTTCAAGGTCCCCAACAAGTCTGCGCCGGTTCCCGCCAGATCCTGTGTCGGTTGCCGGCCACCGTCATGATTTAATCGCGCGGCATCGCCCGCTTCCTGCAAGTTCATGCCATAGTCGACCATATTGATCATCACCTGTACATGGCCCTGTGGCTGCATCCCGCCGCCCATGAGGCCGAAGGACATATAGGGTTTGCCATCCTTTTTCATGAAGGCGGGAATGATGGTCTGGAACGGACGTTTCCCCGGCGCATAAACATTCGGATGATCGGAATCGAGCGAGTAAAGCTCACCGCGGTCTTGAAACATGAAGCCCAGTCCATCAGCAACCAGACCGCTGCCCATGCCGCGATAGTTGGACTGAATGAGGGACACCATCATGCCGTCCTTGTCGGCCACGGTCAGATAGGTTGTATCGCCTTCGCCTTCCAATTTGGGCTCGCCGGGTCCGAACTCGGGCGTCGCATTTTTGGGATCGATTAGCGCAAAACGCTCTTTGCCATAAGCATCACTGAGCAGCCAATCGAGTGGAGCCGGAGACATATCCGGATCGGCATAAAAGCGGGCGACATCTTCAAATGCCAGCCGTTTTGCCTCGGTGATGTAATGCAGTACCTCGGCACTACCGCGCGGATATTGCGCCAGATCGATATTCTTGAGGATATTCGCCATTTGCAGCGCTGCGAAGCCTTGGCTGTTCGGTGGAAGTTCACATAATTCGTAACCCTTGCGATAGGTCACGCAGCCTGGTTCGACCCATTTACTGTCATGTGCCGCAAAATCCTCATAGCGTAAATTGCCGCCAATACGTTTGAAATAGCTGTCCATGGTCCGCGCAATTTCGCCTTTATAAAAAGCATCGCGGCCGCCTGTAGCTATCTTGCTCAAGGTGTTGGCAAGGTCGGGATTTTTGAAAATTGTCCCTTCCTTGGGTGCGCCATTAGCGAAATATGTCGCACGGGCATTGTCAAACTCACCGATCATCTCGAGATTTTCTTCAAAGCGAATGAGATTGCGACCATAATAATAGCCAATGACCGGCGCGATTGGATGGCCGTCCTTGGCATAGTCGATGGTTGGGGCGAGGATATCAGCCATGCTCAACTTGCCAAAACGCTCATGCATTTCAAACCAGCCATCAACTGTCCCCGGCACCGTGACGGGCATCGGACCGAAAGGCGGAATGGTTTTGCTGCCATCCAGCTGTTTGATAAACTGCTTATAGGATGTGCCCATGGGGCTTTTGCCCGATCCGTTCAGGCCATATAGTTTTTGGGTTTTGGGATCCCAGATGATTGCAAACAGGTCTCCGCCAATACCATTGCCGGTGGGCTCCATAAGGCCAAGCGCGGCGTTGGCTGCAATTGCAGCGTCAACTGCGGTGCCGCCTTTCTTGAGAATGTCGATAGCAATCTGGCTGGCCAGAGGATGAGCCGTCGCGGCCATGCCATTGGCTGCATAAACCGGGCTGCGGGACCAGGCTTCGCCAACAGGCCGTCCGCCACCACCGATTTCCAACGCTGGTTTAACGGCCTTCGCGTCAGTTGGCTGGGCAGACGCAGGACCGATCAAGAGCATCGAAGCAACTATGGCTGGGAAGATAATTTTATACATAAGGCGACCCCTTGGACTGGCGCTCTGCGTCCTATGCAGGGCAGAGATGGAAGCGGCACTCTACCCACTCTGTGCGAGGTATCAACATGCTTCGTTCATTCTATGATAAGTTTTGATCAAGACAGCGCAACAATCACAAAGCTTGACTTCATTGAGAATGGCCCTATGTTGCATTGCAGCAAAGGCAGATACTGTCTGGCGAAAGTTCTGCGTGAGAGATAAAATGATATCTCGAACCTATCGCCTTCATTGCTTCTCATTTTTCCGGCAGCCTGATCACGCGGGTCGTCTTAACCGACGGCGAACGCGCGCATGAGTTTTTCTCGTGCTGCGCCCACTGGCTGCTTATTTTAAGGTATTATTTTTGACTAAATTTTCTGATTTCGCTTTGGCGGAGCCAATCCAAAAACGTGTGGCCGACGGCGGCTATACCACTCCATCCCCCATTCAGCAGCAGGCGATCCCGCCGGCGCTGGAAGGCAAAGACATATTGGGTATCGCCCAAACCGGCACCGGTAAGACCGCTGCTTTCTCTTTGCCCTCTATCCACCACTTGCTGAACAACAAGAAACGCGCTGGACGTTTTGAATGCCGGATGCTGGTGCTCGCGCCGACCCGCGAACTTGCGCGGCAGATTGCAGACAGCATGACCGGCTATTCCAAAGGTCTTGGCATGTTCGTTACTTCCGCTTTTGGCGGTGTTCCGATCAACAAACAGAAACGCGTATTGGAACGGGGCGTCGATGTCCTCGTGGCGACACCGGGGCGCTTGCTCGATTTGATCGACCGACGTTTCCTGACGCTCGACAAAGTCGAAATTCTTGTGCTCGACGAAGCCGATCAAATGCTTGATCTGGGTTTCATCGTGCCGCTCAAGAAAATTGTTCCGATGCTGCCCCGGCAGCGCCAGAGCCTGTTTTTCTCGGCGACCATGCCCAAGACTATTTCGCAGCTGGCTGACCAATTTCTGACCAATCCTGTGCAGGTTTCGGTTGCACCGCAATCAACGACCGCAGAGCGGGTGGACCAGAAAGTCACCTATATTAATCAGGATGACAAACAGCGTCTGTTGAAAGATTTCATCAACAAGGAAAACCCTGATCATATGCTGGTCTTTACGCAGACCAAACATGGCGCGGATAAGGTTGTGAAAAATCTCATGGCGGTCGGTATCCATTCGGCAGCCATTCACGGTAATAAAAGCCAGCCACAGCGTGAACGCGCTTTGGGTGACTTTAAAAAGGGCAAGATCAACATACTTGTCGCTACCGATATTGCGGCACGCGGCATTGATGTCGATGGCATCACCCATGTCATCAATTTCGACATGCCCAATGTGTCCGAGCAATATGTCCACCGTATCGGCCGGACCGCACGGGCAGGGGCCTCAGGTATTTCCTACTCGCTGGTTGCTCCGGATGAACGCCAGTTCCTCCGCGATGTCGTGAAACTAACCGGCGTAAAACCCGAAGTAATCGCGTTGCCGGAAGGCTATGACGAGCCTATGCGGGAAGAAGTGCCAGCGCGTATCTATGGTCAGAAGCCTAAGAAATTCGGTGCAAAACCGACACGCAGCGGCCCATCGAAGAACAAACATAGTTCACGCAAAGGCCGTCCGGGCGGCGGTGGCAGTGGACGCGGTGGCCCTGGTTCTTCGGCTAAGGGGGACGGTCCGAAACATTGGAATAACGGCGCCAAATCCTTCAAGCGTCGCCAAACCCGCAAAGCGGACGCTTAATCGCTACGCAAAGCCTTGGTATCTGACAGATGGGAAATTTCCTCATCGGTCAGACCCAGCCAATTTTGAAGCGCGGTGACATTATGTTCGCCGCGTTTCGCCGTTTTGGCGCTGCTATCAATGCCGCTTTTTGATTTTGAAAAGCGATAGGGTGACTGGACGGTTCGACGCGCATTGCCTGCATCGTCTGTCACATCGACTATGGTGCCGAGCGATTCGATACTCGGCTGCTCATAGACATCGGGGCCAAAGGGATGCACTTCGCCCCAAGCCAGATTGAGCCGGTCCATTGTAGCTGTTAGCGCATCGAAACTGCTATATGACTGAATATGCTGTTCCATAGCTTCACGCCGCAGACGCACTTTTGTGGGTATGTCGGCGCCCTCGGGTGTAGGATCTTGTAAGCCATCTTTGGTTGAGAACATGATCCACAACCATTTCATGTCTGCGGTAATCAGCACCTGCCGCTTTTCCGGAGCTTCCCAGACCAGGTTTTCTGGCGCCTTCGGCCAGATATTATCGAGTGCAAAATGGGCGTAGTCATCGGTCGAATGCAGAACATTGAGCATCGCGAGGTCGATATGTTGTCCTTCGCCCGTTTCATCGAGTGTGCGTAAGGCGGACAGGATCGCGATAATGCCGTGGAGCGAGCTATAGCTATCGGCCATCGCGAACTGAATATCGGTTGCGCGTCCACCGCTCATTTCTGCCTGGCGGGCAATTAAGCCCATTTCGGCGTGGAGTACGGGCGCATAGGCCGCCTTTGCACGCTCTGGTCCATTTTGGCCGTAGCCGGAAATAGACAGCATCACGAGCCGCGGATTGACCTTGGATAAGTCCTCCCAACCGATGCCGAACTTATCCATGATGCCGGGGCGGAAATTCTCGACGACAATGTCGGCCTCAGCCGCCAATTGTCTCACCAGCTCCGGCGCGCCTTCTGCTTTTAGATCAAGGCAGATATTCTGCTTGCCGATATTAAGCTGCAGATAATTGCCGCTAACCCCGCTGTCCCGTTTGGCGAGCTTACGGGTAACATCGCCTTCCGGTGGCTCCACCTTCAGCACCTCCGCGCCCAGATCGGATAGCATGCGGGTGGCATAGGGACCGGCCACTACGCGCGAAAAATCCAGGACCTTGAGCCCTGCTAGCGGGAAATTTGCCATATTTGCCTGACGTTAGAGTTTCATCTGCTGTTTCATGGTTTTCTCCGTAGTCGCGCCATAGGGCGGAAGGAAACCAGCAATTTTGGCAATGTTCACTTTCGGCTGGCGATAGACAGCCTTGGCGTGACTAAATTCCTTGAAGCCATCGGGACCAGTGTACGCGCCCATGCCGGACGGCCCGACCCCACCGAAAGGCAAGTCATGTTGGGCGATGTGGAAAATAACATCGTTGACCGTTACGCCGCCGGAAATTGTCCGGTCTAGCACCTTGCGCTTGTCTGACTCCGTTTCGCCGAAATAATAAAGGCCAAGCGGGCGATCATGGTCGTTTACATATTCAACGACTTCATCGAGATTGCGATAGGTTTTTACCGGCAGAACAGGGCCGAAAATTTCTTCCTGCATGACACGCATGTCATCATTGACATTTTGCAGCACCGTCAACGGCATTTTGTTGCTGTTGGTGTTGGAGAAATCTTCGTCGCCAGGATTGACCACCGTCTGTTTTGCACCTTTTGAAACAGCGTCATCAATCAAGCCTTGCAGGCGTTCTTTATGCCGCCCGTTGATTACCGAAGTATAATCGTCATTCGCAATCATGGTCGGATATTGTTCTGCAACATTGGAAGCAATGCCTTCGACAACCGCGTCTTCTTTGTCGGCCGGAACCATCAAATAGTCGGGAGCAAGGCAGATTTGCCCCGCATTCATCATCTTGCCCATAGCGATCCGTTGGGTTGTTTTTTCGAGATCAGCGTCCGGTCCGACAATAGTCGGAGACTTGCCGCCCAGCTCGAGTGTCACAGGTGTCAGGTTTTTAGCTGCCGCTGCCATGACATGTTTGGCAATGCCGCCGCCGCCCGTGAAGATCAGGTGATCCCAAGGTATTTCAGAGAAAGCCTGACCGGTTGACGGCCCACCGGTGATCACAGTCATTTCTTCCGGTGCAAAATATTTGGCGACCAATTGTTTCACCAATTCCCCGGTTTCGGGGCAGAATTCGGAAAATTTGATGATCACGCGATTGCCCGCGCCAAAAGCGCCGATCGCTGGATCAAAGGCCAGGTTAATTGGAAAATTCCACGGCGCAATCACGCCGACAACACCTTTGGGTTGATATTCCACAGTGCCGCTGGCACCAAGCAGACCGAGCGGAAAGTCCGCTTTGCGCTTTTCCGGCCGCATCCATTTTCTCAGGTTCTTCTTGTGATCCTTGGCATGGCCGACGACCGACATCAGATCGGTCATGACTGTTTGCACGCTGCTGCGATGACCGAAATCATTGGATACCGCTTCGCAAAGCGCATCCTTGTTGTCGATGATCATCTGTGCGGTGCGGTTGATCCGGTCCATTCGACTTTCAAAACTGACCGGTAGCTCGGCATGAAAGGCATCGCGTTGTGCCTGAAACGCCGCCATGATTTCGTCTTTGCTGACTTCGCCTGCTGCTGCTTCCAATGCTTCCATGGGTCATCTCCTGCATAAGCGCTTTATCGCGCTCATTATCTTTGGTTTCAATTGACTACTTAAACCACATTTTTGCAGTTTGTCGAGACAGAACGCCTTATTGGGACGCAGCGGAAATTGCTGCGGCCAATGCCATGGTCTGTTCCGCCTGCTGCAAATGCAACCGTTCGGTCATTTTGCCATCGACTGTGATCACACCTTTGTCAGCATTTACGGGGTCTTGAAACGCCGCAATAATCGCGCGGGCCTCGGCGATTTTGCTCTCATCGGGTGCAAATTCACGGTTCGCAATATCAATTTGCGCAGGGTGAATCAGCGTCTTGCCATCAAAACCAAAAGCCTTGGCCTCGCGACATTCCTGTTCAAAGCCCGTGGGGTCCTTAAAATCATTGTAAACGCTGTCCAGGATATTCAGTTCAAAGGCGCGGCCTGCCATGATTGTTTGGGCTATAGCTGGCATGAACAAGGCGCGATTCTGCTCTGCGCGCATTTCCTTGGCCAGATCGTTAAAGCCCATGACGAAAGTCGTAAGGCGCGTTGAGGACGCTGTCTCTGCAATTTGGGCAATGTTGAGCACGGCGATCGGCATTTCGATCATGGCCCATAATTTGAGATTGTCGGACGCGCCCTGCTGATCCATCAGGTTGGATATTTCAACAATATCGTCGGCGCTGCGAATTTTGGGAACCAATATCGCGTTGGCTATGCTGGCGCAGCTGCTTTTGATATCGTGGACAAACCATGGCGTATCCATAGCGTTGACGCGGATAACCATTTCCCGCGTGCCATAGCCACCTTCCGCCAACGTTTTGCAGGCAGCATTGCGGGCATCGTCCTTGGCATTGGGCGCCACCGCATCCTCGAGATCCAGGATTATCGTATCGGCGGCAAGTGTTTTTGCCTTCTCTAAAGCGCGCGCATTGGACGCAGGCATATAGAGGCAGGAACGGCGCGGTCGGAATGATGTTTGGCTCATGTAGCGCTTATACCGGAACCCGGCTGGCCAAGACAATGAAAACCACAACCCCTGTCAAAAGGATAGAGTTCTTATTTGGAGTTTTTTGCCGGCTGTTCGTCCGGGTCCGGCCTTAAGGCAAGGTGGCGGGCCAATGTGGTCAGCGCTTCGGACTGTTCGCGCAGCTTGATGTGTAGTTTCAAGATCAAGAACAGACTCAGTAAAATCCACAAATAGATCACAAGATCGGCACCTCGGCCAATTCCAACCAAGCCGGCAAAAATGTTCGTCATCTCGGGGAACCAGATAAACAGATATCCGGTCAGTACGACGAGGAACAAGCCAATTCGCACCAAAGGCAAGGATTTCCCTAAGCTGATGATGTAAAATAGACAGACCGATAGGCCCAAGGTCAGAATAATTTGGGCGATCATGATAGAAGCCTCGCTGCAATAAGGTCGCGGAAAATAACAAAAGCGTCGGTGAACGTCTGGCCTTTTTCCTTTGAATAATCCGAATAGGTGATGGTCACTGGCACTTCGACGAAATCAAAACGATTTTTGCGGATGCCGGCCAGTATTTCCGAGGCATGAGCCATTCGGTTCTGGCGAAGGTTCAGTTGCCCTGCGGCCTTTGCCGTAAAAACCCGCAAACCATTGTGGCAATCGGTTAGTTTCAAACCGGTTGTAATTTGGGTGAACAGGGTTGCTGCCTTCAACAACAGGCCGCGTGATTGGCTCATCCCGACCGTGGTGCCCAGAAAACGGCTGCCGAGGGCCAAGTCGGCTCCGCTTTGTTCCAATTGTTCCAGCATGACGGGGACGTCCTCAATATGATGCTGGCCATCTGCGTCGAAGGTTACAATATGGTTCGCGCCTCGTGACAGGGCAAATTCAATACCTGTTTGCAGGGCCGCACCCTGGCCTAAATTGAACGGATGCCTGAGAACGGTAGCACCCGCTTTTCGTGCGACCATAGACGTTTCGTCCGATGATGCATCATCGATGACGATGATATTGGGAAACATAGTGCCCACTTCGGCAATGACATCCGCAATCATCCCGCCCTCATTATAGGCGGGAATGACGATCCAAACGTCTTTTTGAAGGTTTATGGGATCATATAGCATGAACGGCCCTTTGCGTGATGATGACACCCGCGCAGATGAAGGCAATGCCGATCATGTAAGCAGGGTTGAGCTTTTCACCGAGCAACAGCCAGGCGAATAGCGGCGTGAAAACGAATGATAAGGCGACAAACGGATAGGCAGCGCTAAGTGGCAATTCCCGGACAATTAATATCCATACGACAGCCAGTGCGCCATAGAGGGTGACAGCACCAACCAGCATGGGTTCCATGGCCTGCACCCAAATCGGTTGGTCTGGTCGCAGACGCTGCGAAGCCAGTTTGAACAAAATTTGTCCAGCACCGACAGCGATGGGATATAAGATCAGAACGATCCAGAGGAGCCGGGTCATCTTTCACCTTCCACGGTCGCGATGGTGATAATTTCCATATTCCGTGTGAACTTTCGCGATGGACCAAATTTGCGCAGCTCCTTTGCGATCGCGCGGGTCATGTCGGGCGGAGCAAAGGCGATATGAGTGGCATTCCATTGGCCGATAAGCGCGCGACGTTCGGCTTGAGTGGTGCCTGCTGCAAAAAACTTGTCGGTCGCGGCCTGTCGTTCGAACAGGCTCGGCGCGACGGGTTCGGGACGCGGAATAGAAACGACGCGATGGCCTGTTGACTGCAACGGATAGACGATGTTTTTGGTCGCAAACGAGATGGATCCTGCGGGTAAATGAGCTTGCATCTGATCAACCGAAGGAAGCATCCGGCCATGTGATGCGCGGGTTACAAACTCCATCTGACGCGGGACCGACGCGATATACATGCTAAATCCAATGAAGATAAGTCCGGATATTGTCAGTATGCCGCGCATGGCTGGGCTGGTTTTCTTGAAGAAGTTTGATGATAAAACGGCCCATGTCAGTGCCAGTTGAAGATATAGTATAATGGCTGGCGGAAAGCGGTGGGCGATAGACATATCGAGAGCCACCAGCAGCAGGTAGGCGGCCGTAAAAAATAGTACAGGCGCCAGAATGTCCCAGCGTACCTGACCGGTTTTGGCGTCGCGAAAGCCGAGGATACCCAATATGGTCGGAGCTGCCATCAAGATGAGATATGATATCGTCGTCATCTCTTTGGCATCGGATTCCCAACGCGGATCGGATGCTGACATAACAACATCTAGCGGGTTGAAATATGGCCATATTAGAGACAGCAATCCGCCAACGAAAAGCGCGCTTAACAAAGTCACTTTCCGGCTCATCGCGGCTGATTTGTGGAATAATATGAAGCTGCCTGTGCCCGCGAGCATGATGAACGCACTGAACTGGTGCGTAATCACAATGGCTGCGGTTAGGATCGCCAGAAGCGCGAGGTTCAGGCGGTAAAATTTTTGTTCCTCAAGCGCAAACAGGCAGAGAAACCAACTCAGCATACCCATTACTAGCGCTTGGGTAGCGGGATAACCGCCGCTGCTAATGAAGGTCGCAAAATTATGAAAGCCCGCATGACCGCGTTGAGCACCCCAAGCAAATAGCAGGATGGTGAGAAGAATAGCAGGCGCCCAATTCGCTTTGTAATAGCGTTTCGCAAATAGCCAGGTCGCTGCACAAAAGGCGACACATATAGCCGCTCCCATGAAACTGAAAAGCGCCCAAGGAACGATATTGAACATGTTTCCGATGAGGGCCGCCACGATATTTAACGGCGTGTAATATCGCGATGGTTCGTTAGTTGCCAAATGAGGGTTTGATGGATCAAATGGCGAGACCATCAATTCTCTAAGAACGGCAAGATGATGCCATGTATCGCGGCCAGGATGTTCAAATCCAAACGGATCGAACAGATAATAACCGATCATGATTGCAAAATAAGCGACGCACAGAATCAAATAAGCGCGGCCGGAACTCAAGCTTTGCAAGGCCATGTTCAAGCGCTTGGGCGCAATTATCGCGGTGTTTTCCATGGCTTTGCATCTATGGCCATAATGGTTAATTTTTGGTTTCGAAGAGCCTTAAATATAGTTTACGGACTATTAACTTTTGGTGATGTAAACGGTTGCTACATATAGAAAATGCCGGAGTAGCTATGACCGAAACTATGAAAGAATCACCGTCCTCTATCTCTTTAGAGAGACTTGTCCCCGGTACACTTACCGACGACGATGCGACTGGCCGGGAAACGCTCGAATTGCATATGGACCGCTATCATTTTGCTTCCAGCTTCATCGTAGGGGGCCGCGTGCTCGATTGTGCGTGCGGGGTCGGTTACGGCACGGCGATTTTGGCGCAGGCAGAAAATAAACCCTTGGAAGTACTGGGCGTCGACATTGATCCCAAAGCCGCCAATTACGCTTCAGAATCCTACGCATCAGAGACTGTCTCCTTTAGACAGGGCGACGGCTGCGCATTGCGGGATGATAAGGGTTTTGATACGATTGTGTCTTTGGAAACGGTTGAACATGTTCCCGATCCGGTGGCGCTTTTGGCCAATTTCGCACGTTTGCTGCGGCCGGGCGGAAAGTTGATCGCTTCGGTTCCGGTAACACCGTCTGTAGACGTTAATCCCTATCACCTACACGATTTTACCAAAGCCTCTTTTCGGAAACTCGGTATGGAACTGGGATTGAAGGAAATTGATTCGATGGACCAAGTGCAACCCTTTAGCCCGTTCAAGATCGTCAGCGGCAACGAAGCACGCCTCGACGATATGCGTAAAAACCTGATTGGCTATTATTTGTCTCACCCGAAAGCGGTATATAGCCGTATCCGGTCCACTTTGGTTGACGGCTTTTGCAACAAATATCTGACGGTTGTTTGGCAAAAACCGCTCAACTGATGGATATTTCAGCAGAATAAACTGGGCGTTTGTAGATTGTTTGTTCCTCCTGTTCCGTCAAAAGGAATATAATAAGAGCAAAGCGCAAAAGCTCGATCGAATAAAAGCTGAAAACCCTGGCTGATGCCGCGAAGCATGAGGCGTCCTGCGCATCCGGCGGGACGGTTAAACGCAATAGCACCAAAACCGGAATGTTGTTCATTGACGGTTATAGATTGCTTCGCCAATGGGCTGTTATGGATTGGCTAGAGATAAAAATGTGGCTGGAAAGCACAACTGGGCTCGATCGCGATGCACTGCACATATATTGCGCGCTCGCTATCCAGCTTTTCCTTTCGTTATTTTTTCGCAGAGGGCTTGGCAGTCCTTGGCCATGGATTGCGGTATTTCTTGTTGCCAGCATCAACGAATATTTTGATTATCAAGGCGTTGGCGACACCGAAGCCTCGATATTGTATTTTAAAGCGGAAGCCTATCATGATATGTGGAACACCATGGTGGTTCCGACAATCCTTATGTTGATCGCGCGGTACTGGCCGGGGTGGATGATTGGTAGAGCCGAAAAAACTGAGGCTTCCTATGTGGTCGAGACCTAGAAAAACCCCTTGAATCAATCGATTTTTTGTCGCTGCGTCACAATCTTTTTCACATTTTGCGACTGGCCTCGCGGCATGATCATGACCTTGTTCCCGCTCGCGACCACGATCAGGTCGCTGACACCAAATGCCGTAACTTCAAGCCCATTAGCGTGGATCAGATTGTCTTTCGCATCAATCACCAGAACGTCTCCCGAGATAACATTGGAATGATCATCTGAACTACTAATTTCAAACAGAGAATCCCAGCTGCCCACGTCGGACCAACCCGGATTAATTGGCGTGACGGCAACCTTCTCGGCCTTTTCCATAATAGCATAGTCAATGGAGTCGGAGGGCGCTTGCGCAAAGCTTGCTTCATCCGGCTTTATTTGGTTTTCGTCTCTGCGCGCCTTGTCCATCGCATTTTGCGCCGCTTCCAGCATTTCTGGCGCATATTCTCCCAAGGCTTCCAAATAGGTGTCAGCTCGAAATAGGAAAATGCCTGCATTCCAATGATATCCGCCGTTGCCGAGCATTTTTTCGGCATTTTCGTGATTGGGTTTTTCGACAAAGTCTTTTGCTGCAAAGCTGTTGGTGCTGCCGAATATGGCTTCGCCTTGCTGAATATAGCCATATCCGGTTTCGGGACCATCCGGCTTAATGCCGAAAGTCACCAACCATCGCGCTTTGGCCAAGGGCAATGACTGCTGCACAGCGTTTAGAAATGCCGGAACGTTTTGAATTACGTGATCGCTAGGCATGACAAGCATCGTGCTTTGTCGGTTTTCGCAGGCAAGGGCGGCCAATGCAATTGCTGGCGCGGTGTTTCTGGCACAAGGCTCTAAAATATGAGCCGCCGTGCGTGCACCTATTTCTTCCATTTGCTGTTCGGCAAGAGCAGCGTGTTTGGCACCGCCGACAATGATCGGCAGTTCAAACAGATCGGGATCCAGACATCTTTCCAACGTCATTTGGAACATGCTGAGCGGGCCGGTCAGATTCAGGAACTGCTTGGGCTGCTCATCCGTCGATACCGGCCACAAACGCGTTCCAGAGCCACCCGACAGGATCACAGGCGTGATGTGGTCATTCTTGTTCATTTTCTCGACTTCACTTCATGCTACATGCGATCAGGGCTTTGCGATTGCGGGACAAATCAATTTCGGAAGCCTTTGTGCACAGTCCACATTCTCCCGGACCGATTTTTTTGCCTCTGGCGGTGATTTGCCCTTCCACCGGAACAACCTGCCACTCTCCTGCTACAACATTCCTTAATATGTTATGATCATCTCCCACTATCTGAAATAACCGGAAATGAGGACCATCAATCAACTGCATTGATTGATCAAACACAGTCTCGCTATAGTTTTTCAAGTCATAGGGGGCGGGAGAGGCTACTGACAGAGCATCTTCCAAGTGCAATTCGCGCGGTCGGCCATAATCGTAGAGCCGATAGGTCATATCAGAATTTTGCTGTATTTCGATGAGCGTTATTCCAGGTCCTATCGCGTGTATAGTCCCAGCGGGGATATAGAATAAATCACCCTTTTTGGCGGGTTTCCAGTCCATCAGTTGTTCGATTTGGCCACAGGCTACTGCAGCGTGTAGCTTGGTTGCGCTGACCTCTTTGGTTAGCCCAATGCCTAGGACGGCATCGGGTTCGGCATCCAATATATACCAACATTCTTCTTTCCCGCTTGGCAGCCCCTTACGGCGTGCCTGACGGTCATTGGGATGAACTTGAATGGAAAGCTTTTCACTGGTGAATAAATATTTGATCAATAGGTCGGGTGTGACGCCTTTGGGGGGCCTAAACCAGATTTCTCCGATTTTTTCTTTTTGTTTTCCGCCAAATTTTTTGGGTAGAATCAACTGCCCCCAAGGTTTGGGAAGTTTTTTTCGGCTGAGTTTCATGTGCCCCCCAATTGATCGTTAGCCGCGACCGATACTTGTATATTCCAAACCACTTTTGGCGACATCAGCCGGATGATAGATATTCCGTAAGTCGACCAGAACTTTGCCTGCCATGGCAGCGGATAATTTGTCGAGATCCAGCGCACGAAACGCATCCCATTCCGTTACGATGACAACGGCATCGGCGCCTGCAGCAGCATCGTAGCTGCTATCAGTCATTGTCACATCAGGCATAAGTTCAGCCGCTATGTCCATACCTTCCGGGTCATAGGCGCTGACGATAGCGCCAGCATCGATCAATGTTTGGACTATGGCGATGGATGGCGCATCGCGCATATCGTCGGTATTGGGTTTGAAAGTGAGGCCGAGCAGGGCGACCTTCTGGCCGCGCGCCTCTCCGCCCATTGCATGTATGACCTTTCTTCCCATAGCGCGTTTGCGCTGGTCATTCACTTGTACCACCGCTTCGACAATCCGGACCGGGCTTTCATTGTCCTGAGCAGTTTTGAGCAACGCTAATGTGTCTTTTGGAAAACAGCTGCCGCCATAACCGGGGCCCGCATGAAGAAATTTGGCACCGATCCGATTGTCCAATCCGATGCCGCGCGAGACTTCCTGCACGTCCGCTCCGACCTTCTCGCATAGATCAGCAATTTCGTTGATGAATGTGATCTTGGTGGCCAGAAACGCATTGGCGGCATATTTTATCAATTCCGCCGTTCGCCGTCCGGTGAAGATGATGGGCGATTCATTGAGAAATAATGGTCGATAAATTTCACTCATCACATCTTTTGCCCATTCGATTTCAGCACCGATAACGATACGATCCGGCCGTTTGAAATCGTTTATAGCGGCGCCTTCGCGCAGAAATTCAGGGTTGGATATGACCGCGAATTGATCGGCATTGAGTGTTTTGGACAATATCAACTCTACTTCATCACCCGTGCCCACTGGCACCGTAGATTTTGTGATGACCACTGTCGGCTTGGTGATCGCGTCGGCAATTTCTTCTGTCGCGGCGTAGACATAGCTGAGGTCAGCATGCCCATCTCCCCGTCGCGAGGGTGTGCCGACGGCAATGAATACAGCATCGCAATCTTTTACCGATTCTTTCAAATCGCCGGAAAAGGACAGGCGTCCGCCATCGACATTGCGTTCCACCAATCGCGCAAGACCGGGCTCAAAAATCGGCATGATATTTTTATCAAGCTGTTCGATTTTGCTGGGGTCTTTATCGACACAGATGACCTGATGCCCAAAGTCAGCGAAGCAGGCGCCGGAAACCAAGCCTACATAACCAGAACCGATCATTGCAATTTTCATATTTGTCCTCTGGTCTCATGATATTCATTTGGCGACGGCAATAGATGTTCGTCTCTCTCTGGCCCGATCAAGATTTACGGTCAAGCATAGTAACTTACTCTAGCCGATATCCAGCTCATTCTATCTTTTACAATGGCCATCACGCGCTGCATGGCCTTTGCAGATAGGTCACCTACAAGCCAATTTTAACGCTATGAAATGCGGACGATGACCGATTTATTGTCGGTTTTGCAAAAGCGTTAGAGCGTTTTGACCAATTCCAATATCCGACTGGCATCTTGCTTATGGCAAATCAGCAGGTCCGGCAAATATGTGTCCTTCTGATTATATCGCAGCGGGCTGGCATCGATACGGGAACAATGCAGATCATGCGCTTGCGCCACGGCGGCAGGTGCGCAATTATCCCATTCATATTGACCACCGGAATGGAGATAAATATCGGCTTCCCCGCGGACAATAGCCATAGCCTTAGCACCTGCTGATCCCATGGGGATGAGGTCCGCGTCCAATATGGCGGCAATCGCGACGGCTTCCTTGGCCGGCCGAGAACGACTGACCACCATGCGCGGTTTGTCTTTGCGCGTAGGTAAGGCAATCGGTAAATCACTGCGCAAGGTAAGGCCTAGCGCCGGTAAGGACACCGCGCCGACGGACGCTTTGCCGTCGATCGCCAAAGCAACATGCACCGCCCAATCTTCGCGACCCTCGCCATATTCACGTGTGCCGTCGACGGGATCGATTATCCAAACGCGGTCTTTGTCCAAACGTGCATCGGTATCCTTGCTCTCTTCAGACAGCAGGCCATCGTCGGGCCGCAATTTGCGCAGAGCGGCCACCAGCATCTCATTTGCCTTGCAGTCGCCTAAGTTACCAAGCTCTTTGCCGGTCAGATCAGAATTATTGCGCAGGTCCAAAAGCAATGCACCCGCATCTGCGGCTAATTTTGCCGCCAATTCAGCATCCGTCATATCGTATATGACCAGCTACCGACAATTTTGTCGACGATAATTTCAGCCGCTTCTTCTGGGCTCATCTTCGTCGTGTCGATCCGCAATTCTGGATTGTCAGGAACTTCATAGTCGCTATCGATGCCGGTGAAATTTTTGAGTTCTCCAGCACGTGCTTTCTTGTAAAGCCCCTTCACATCGCGTTCTTCGGCTACGGACAATGGCGTATCAACAAATATCTCAATAAACTCATCATCTGGTAGCATGGACCGGACCAGCTGCCGTTCTGCCCTAAATGGCGAAATAAAGGCCGTCAGAACAATGAGGCCGGCATCGGCCATTAATTTGGCAACCTCGGCTATGCGGCGGATATTTTCCACCCGATCAGCATCGGTAAAACCAAGATCTTTGTTCAACCCATGCCGAACATTGTCGCCGTCCAACAGAAAACTGTGTTTGCCAAGCGCATGAAGGCGTTTTTCAACCATATTCGCAATGGTTGATTTACCAGAACCCGATAGTCCAGTGAACCAAACCACGCGTGGTTCCTGACGCTTTTGAAGCGCGTGAGCGGCGCGGTCGATATCAACATCCTGCCAATGGACATTTTGCGACCGCCGCAAGCAGAAATGCAGCATACCGGCGGCGACCGTTGCGTTGGTAATCTTGTCGATCAGAATGAAGCCGCCAAGATCACGATTATCTTCATAGGGTTCGAATATAATCGGCCGATCTGTGGAAATTTCAGCAACACCGATACCATTTAGCTCCAGCGTCTTAGCGGCCAGCTGTTCCATATTATTGACATTCACCTGATATTTAGGAGATTGGACAGTCGTACTGACAAATTGTGCACCGATTTTCATCCAATAGCTGCGACCGGGCAGTAATTCTGCTTCGTCCATCCAAACGATGGTGGTTTCAAACTGATCGGCAACCTGTGGGGGAACATCTGCTGCTGCGATAACGTCCCCGCGGGAGCAATCAATTTCTTCGGTCAGCGTCAGCGTAACCGACTGGCCAGCGACCGCTTGATCGAGATCACCATCCATTGTCACAATGCGTTTGACCGTGGATGTTTTGCCGGAAGGCAAGACGCGGATATGATCTCCCGGTTTGACTATCCCGCTAGCAATTTGACCGCTAAAACCCCTGAAATCTAGATTGGGTCGATTGACCCATTGCACTGTCATTCGCAGCGGATTGGCTTGATTGGCGGTTGCCATAACCTCAACATTTTCCAAATGCTCAACGAGGACAGGCCCGTCATACCATGGCGTGTTGGCCGATTTGCTGGTGATATTGTCACCGGCCAATCCAGAGATTGGCATCGGCGTAAAGGCTTTTATGCCGATCTCTTCAGCAAAAGCGGCATAATCGGAGATGATCTGATCATAGACCGCTTCATCATAGTCGACGAGGTCCATTTTATTCACCGCAACGACCAGATGCTTGATGCCGATCAGATGCGCCAAATAGCTGTGGCGCCGCGTTTGGGTTAAAATTCCCTGCCTTGCGTCGATCAAGATAATAGCGAGATCTGCGGTCGATGCACCGGTGACCATGTTTCGGGTATATTGCTCATGGCCGGGTGTATCAGCGACAATGAACTTGCGTTTCTCGGTTGCGAAAAACCGATAGGCAACGTCGATGGTAATACCCTGTTCCCGTTCGGCAGCCAATCCGTCGACCAGCAAAGCAAAATCGATTTCCTGCCCTTGCGTCCCGACTTTTTTACTATCTGCCTCCAAAGACGCGAGCTGGTCTTCAAAGATCATTTTCGAATCATACAATAATCGTCCAATGAGCGTGGATTTTCCATCATCTACAGAACCGCAGGTGATAAAGCGCAGCATCGTCTTATGTTGATGCGTCTCAAGATAAGCGTCGATATCCTCGGCAATAAGAGCGTCGGTTTCGTAGATTGTATCAGGGTTGATATCTTCAACATGAGTCATCAGAAATATCCCTCCTGTTTCTTCTTCTCCATGGAGGCTGCTTGATCATGATCAATAGCACGTCCCTGTCGTTCCGACGTGGTGGTGAGCAACATTTCCTGGATAATCTGTGGCAGGGTGGTTGCCGTACTTTCAACCGCGCCTGTTAGAGGATAGCAACCAAGCGTACGGAACCGGATCGAGCGCTCTACCGGCTCTTCCCCTTCTTCAAACCGGAAACGGTCGTCATCGACCATCAGCAGCATACCGTCGCGTTCCACTGTCGGGCGCGGTGCTGATAAATAAAGCGGCACAATCTCGATATTTTCCAGATGAATATATTGCCAGATATCCAGCTCGGTCCAGTTGCTGAGTGGGAAAACACGAATGCTTTCGCCTTTCGCTTTTTGCGTGTTGTAGAGTTTCCAAAGTTCGGGGCGTTGGTTTTTGGGGTCCCAGCGATGATTGGCAGACCGGAAAGAGAATATCCTCTCTTTCGCGCGGCTTTTTTCTTCATCCCGCCTTGCACCACCAAAAGCGGCATCAAAGCCATGCTCATCCAAGGCTTGCTTGAGTCCTTGTGTCTTCCACATATCGGTATGGAGACCGCCATGATCAAACGGGTTAATGCCGCGTTCTTTTGCTTCTGGGTTTTGATGGATCAGCAATTCCATACCGGCATCTTTGGCCGCCTTGGCCCGCATCTTGTACATTTCCTGGAATTTCCAGGTCGTATCCACGTGCAGCAATGGAAAAGGCGGGGGCGAGGGGTAAAACGCCTTTTTGGCAAGGTGCAGCATTACCGCGCTGTCCTTGCCAACAGAATAGAGCATGACGGGATTCTCTGCCTCCGCTGCGACCTCACGCATGATATGAATAGCCTCGGATTCAAGACGCTGGAGATGGGTCAGGGGCGTTGTGGTTACTGAATGTTGCACGCAGAAAGTTCCGATATCAATGTTGATCGCCAATGGGACTTAGCAAATCACGCACCTGAGTGGGTGCAATAATTTCTTACCAAAGCGAAACATCTATTATATCGCGCAGCCGCCAGCTTTTTGCCCATTTTGATTCTATCAGTAGTAGAGAGATGGGCGATCCGCCGATGCGATGACTTGGACGCGAAAAATTCAATTATGGCGCACCCGACAGGATTCGAACCTGTGACCTCTGCCTTCGGAGGGCAGCGCTCTATCCAGCTGAGCTACGGGTGCTTGGCGCTATGATAGCGAACACGCGCTTAGCAGCGGGGATGTCGCTTTGCCAATCACTAATTTACCAATGACTATTTTGTAAGATGCGCCGCCCATTCAGCCTTCGGTTTTTTCGCGCTTGGTCTTGGTGATTTCCTGAAATTTCCCCAAACCACAGGCACCGCGTGTTTCTATCCGGCCGGCAGTATTGTCCAGCACCCGGATAATATCGACATTGCAAAGTCGGTTGGTTGATGTGCGGTAGGAAAAGGCTTCTTCAAAGCCCAGGCCGCTGCATTTATTGGGCAGTTTGTTGCGATAAATATCACCATTGCGCATTCTGAAGTCGATAGTCTGATCATCAATGACATCGGTGTCACGAATCTGGGAGCGGTTGATGCAGGTTTTGGGCTCACCGATTTTTTCGATGACATATTTGTCATCTTTTGACCGTTTCTCGCCGGCGTAAACGGCTCCGGCCATGGTGAGAATCGAACCCGCAAGAATTGGGACGAATAGCTTCATAAGGTTTCTCCTTAAATGACATGACAACCCGGATATTCAGGAAGCTAAGCCTGTCCGGATTTCTGCAAGCTGAACGATTATCGCGACAAACGGAGGCGATGCCGGTCGGTTAGGGCGCCGGCGTTTTCTTTTTGAAGCGGCACAGGTCCGGCACTGGACAGCGCCAGCATTCCGGTTTGCGTGCTTTGCAGATGTACCGGCCATGCAGGATCAACCAGTGATGGGCGTGGACGCGAAACGGGCCGGGCGTTTGTTTTTCGAGCTTTTTCTCGACGGCCAGTACGGTTTTGCCTGGCGCCAGTCCGGTGCGGTTGCCGACCCGGAAAATATGCGTATCTACAGCGAAAGTCTCAGCTCCAAAGGCGCAGTTCATCACAACATTAGCGGTTTTGCGGCCGACCCCGGGCAGTTTGGTGAGTTCATCGCGATCGGCAGGAACTTGGCCATCATAGTCAGCGATGAGCATTTCAGAAAGGGCGATGACATTTTTGGCTTTGGTGTTGAACAGACCGATAGTCTTAATGTGATCTTTCAGGTCATCCAGCCCCAGCTCGACCATTTGCTGCGGTGTTTTAACCTGCTCGAAAAGCAGCCGCGTTGCCTTGTTGACGCCAATATCGGTGGATTGGGCGGACAGGGCCACAGCGACAACCAGCTGGTAAACATTGCCATAGTTCAGCTCTGTTTCCGGCGATGGATTGTCGGCGGCCAGCCGCGAGTAAAATTCGAAAATATCATCCTTTTTCATGGGCTAGGGTTCAATTCAGACCGAGCATATCGGTCATATCATAGCGACCGGGCTTTTGCCCCGTGAGCCATAGCGCCGCCTTGACCGCGCCGCGCGCAAAGATCATCCGGTTTTCAGCCCGGTGACTTAGTTCGATGCGTTCTTCATCGGTGGCCAGAATGACATGATGGTCGCCTGCCACGGACCCGCCGCGCAATGACGCAAAACCGATCGCCCCTTTGCCGCGGGCGCCGGTCTGGCCATCGCGGCCTCGCTCGCTATGGTCAGCCAGATTGATCCCGCGGCCTTTGGCAGCCGCTTCGCCCAGAAGCAGAGCGGTTCCCGATGGCGCATCAACCTTATGCCGGTGATGCATTTCGACAATTTCAATATCCCAGTCATCACCCAGTCGTGCGGCCGCTTCCTTCACCAGCGCGGCCAGCATGTTTACGCCGAGTGATGTGTTACCGGTTTGGAGGAGGGGAATAGACCGCGCAGCGGCGTCGATCGACAGGTGATGCGCGGGCTCTAATCCGGTCGTGCCGATAAGCATCGGTTTGCCAGCTTCAGCACAAAGATCCAGCCGCTGGCTGAGACCATCGGGGACCGAGAAATCGACGAGCACATCGCTCTTTGCCAATAGCGTGGCAAAATTATCGTCTTGATCCACTCCACCAGCATGGCTGAGCCCATCTTGTTCGCCAATCGCGCCCACAAGAGCATGGCCCATCCGTCCCTGGCTGCCGATAATCCCTATTGCTGTCATATTTCCGTTTCCATAGGCTTGCATTATTTTGCAGAAGCTGCTGGCATAGCGTTATGCGCGAAATAAACAATATCGTCATTCTAACCGGCGCGGGGATTAGCGCCGAAAGCGGTGTTGCTACCTTTCGGGGACCCGATGGCCTATGGGAGGGGCACCGGGTTGAGGATGTTGCCACGCCAGAAGCGTTTCAGCGGGATCCCGCGTTGGTTCAGCAATTTTATGACGAGCGACGCAGTAAATTGCAGACCGTACATCCCAATGCCGCGCATAAAGCGCTGGCGCGGCTGGATGCGGATTGGGGCGGGGACTTGTTACTGGTCACGCAAAATGTCGATGACCTGCATGATCGTGCCGGGTCAAAGCGACTGGTCCACATGCACGGTGAGCTTTTGAACGGATTATGCCTGGCTTGCGGCGAGCGATCGGTGGTTACCGAAAAACTGTCAACCGGTCCCGCCTGTCCCCATTGCAATCAGATTGCTCTGAGGCCCGATATCGTTTGGTTTGGCGAAATGCCCTATCAGATGGAGCGGATTGAGCTGGCTTTGGTACAGTGCGATTTGTTTGTATCCATCGGCACGTCTGGCGCTGTTTATCCCGCGGCTGGATTCGTCCGGTCCGCACAACATTATGGCGCGCAGACATTGGAGATGAATTTAGACCCGTCCGATGGTAGTCTGTATTTTGACGAGAGCCGGATGGGTAAGGCAGGCGAGCTGGTTCCCGCATGGGTTGGAGATATTTTGAGCGATGTCTGACATAAAAGGCCAGTGCCATTGCGGCGCGGTGCAGATTACCGTTCCTGTGCCACCGAAAGAAATTATTCAGTGCAATTGTTCCTTGTGCCGGAAGAGCGGTTGGACGGGCAGCTTCTGGCATCCGGATGTGGTGAAGATCAATGCGCAGCCCGAAATATTGAACTGCTATGTGCAAGGCGACAAAATGATCACATTGTGGAATTGCAAGATATGTGGTTCGCATACCCATTGGACGCCCATCACTGCGCCGGCCAATCGGATGGGCGTGAATATAAAAATGTTTGATCCGGTCCACTGGCAGCATTTGCCTGTCCGGCAAGTGGACGGCGCGAGCTTGTAGGTGAGGCTATCAGTTGAGCAGATTAACCGTCACAAACAAATAGATCACCCAAAGCGCCATAGCGAGGATTGACAGCGTCGAACCCATCACGCCCAGTTGACGAAATCGCAGGGTTTTATCGGCAAAATGTTGGTGCATGCCATAGACGTGGACCACTCGTGCAACCAGAAAAAGCCCGGCGAGACAGGTCAATGCCAGATGATGGGCATTGGTCATTTCAAGCAAGGCTAGCAGCAAAATAGCGATCGGCGCGTTCTCGACCAAATTGGAATGGCAACCGCGCACCATATCCATTTTGGGATCGCTGCCAGCACCGAAACCGGTTTCCGTGCGTAATCGTTGGCCAACAACCTTGAACAACAGAAATATCATCAGCAAAGCGCAAATGGCGGCGGTTAAGGCGGTTACTGGTAATGTCATGAACTTGTCTCCCCTGTTGTCAGCGACAATTGCCCAATATACGAAGAAAGGCAATTAGCTCTCTTGTGGCATTCCGCAGCTTTTACATTCCGGATCTTTGGGTAGGTTGATACTGCGCATCGAGGGACGCAGACCGTCGAATAGTTGTAGCTTTCCGGCTGGGTCTTCGCCAAAGCCGGTGACAACTCGTATCGCTTCCATGGCTGCAAAGCTACCCATTAGGCCCACCATTGCCCCCAGAACACCAACTTCCGAGCAATTGTCGCAATCATCTGGGTCGAGCGCATCTCCGACGAAGCAGCGGTAGCATGGCTTGTCCGCTTCCCAGCCGCGAAATATACCCAGTTGTCCCTGAAATTGTCCGATAGCTGCTGATACTAGCGGAATGTGATAAGCCAAAGAATAGTCCGACACCAAAAGACGTGTCTGATAATTGTCAGAGCCGTCCAAAACAACATCAAATTGCGAAAAAAATGCTGCAGCATCATCAGAAAAATGCTGCGCGGTAAGTCTTTCATTAACCACGTTTATTAAGACATCGGGGTTGATTGCTTTCGCGGCTTTTTTTGCAACATCGACCTTGGGCTGACCGATATCGTCGGTGGAGAATAAAACCTGTCTTTGGAGGTTCGACAAGGACACGATGTCGTCGTCAATAATAGTCAGCGCTCCGACACCAGCGGCCACCAGATATTGGATCGCCGGACAGCCGATTCCGCCGACCCCGATGATCAGAATGTGGGAGTCGAGAATTTTCTTCTGACCGATACCGCCAATGTCTTTGAGGACGATATGGCGGGCATAGCGGTCTAGCTGTTCGTCCGTTAAACCGGTCATTCAGGCCAGCGGAAATGCATCGCTGTTTTATACCATGTGGTTTTGCCATTAGCGGCTATCGGGCCGGCCTTGCTACCATATTTGCTGAGGTGGTTGACCATATAGATTTCCAGTTCCCGGCAATTGCTTTCTACCGGCACAATTTTGGCTAATTCCCCGTCGGGCGTAACCAAAATCGCAGCTTCAACTCTCGCATAAACCCATCGTTCGGCGGTCGGTAACTTGCATTTGGCCTTTTTTGCTGCTCTCTCAGCCGCCATTTCATGGCGCTGTGCATAGTAAATAGGCTTGCTAAATTTCGCAGTCTCCAAGACAGAATAGTCTGCTGGCATCGCTGGAAGCGTGTCCGCGCCTTGGGTAGTGGTGCTGGCAAGAGCCATAGCAAAAAGAAGATCAATCAACGGTCATTCCTTTCCAAAAGCAGGTAATTTGTGATTTATACACCGGTGGAACCGAAACCGCCAGTACCGCGTGCAGTATTATCAAGTATATCGACTTCCACTAGATTTCCACGTTGCACGGGTGCCACGACAATTTGAGCAATCCGGTCGCCACGTTCGATGACGAACTCCTCTTCACCCAAATTGGCGAGAATCACTTTAATCTCTCCGCGATAGTCGCTGTCGATGGTCCCGGGCGAGTTAAGGACGGATATGCCTTTTTTTAAAGCGAGGCCAGAGCGAGGCCGCACTTGCACTTCATAGCCTGCGGGAATCGCAAAGGCGAAGCCTGTGCCGACCAGACCCCGCTTGCCCGGCGCTATGGCGGTCGCTTCGGCGGCCCGGACATCCATGCCTGCGGAACCACTGGTTTCATAGCTAGGCAAAGGTAGATCACCCGCACCATCCAGCCGCTTCACAGCTATCTCAATCGGTTCAAACATTATTCCCTCAAATCTCTTCGATAATTTTCGCAACCAGCCGCCGACCGACTTCTGGCTTGGGAAGGCGTTCCCAGATTTCGGTGCCACCGGCGGTGACTATATGCACGCTGTTTTCCGCGCCACCCATTACGTCTCCGGACACATCATTGGCGACAATCCAGTCACAGCCTTTTTTGGCTAGTTTCGCGCGCGCATGCTCTTCGATTTTCTCGGTCTCCGCGGCAAAGCCGATCAGCAGACCGGGACGGTGTTCATGCTGGGCGAGGCCCGCCAATATATCCGGATTTTCAACCAGTGCGAGTGGCGCGAGCGCATCATCCTTTTGCTTTTTGATCTTCTGCTCCGCACGCGAACCTGCCCGCCAGTCGGCAACGGCAGCGACCATGATTGCTATATCCGCGGGCAAAGCATCGTGCACGGCCGCTTCCATTTCCAATGCGGTCTCGACATCGACTCGCATCACGCCCGCTGGGGTTGCCAGGTGAACCGGTCCAGCAACCAAGGTCACTTGCGCTCCGGCCTCGGCAGCGGCCGCTGCAATCGCAAAACCCTGACGACCGGATGAACGGTTGGCAATATAGCGCACCGGATCAATTGGTTCGCGCGTAGGGCCAGCGGTTATCAGCACATGTTTGCCATGCAAGGGGCGATGTTGATCGGGCGCAAAGGCGGGTTGGCCTTCGAGTGGATTACGACCCAGTTCATTTTCACCAATAAGCGCAGACGATTCCGTAAGCCCGGTGAGATGGCGCATAATCTCGGCCATCACCGTTGGCGGTTCGGGCAAGCGGCCCGGCCCAAATTCACCGCAAGCCATATCACCTTCGTCCGGCGGCATCACAACTAGGCCATCGGCGCGCAGTTGCTCAATATTGCGTTGGGTTGCCGGATGATCCCACATGCGCACGTTCATCGCCGGCACGGCAAGTACCTGTGTATCGGTTGCGAGGAGTAAAGTTGTGGCCAGATCATCGGCAATCCCGCCCGCCATTTTGGCCAGTAAATTGGCGGTCGCTGGACAGACCACCACCAGATCGGCCTCGCGGGATAGTTGAATATGGCCCATCTCGGTTTCGTCTTTCAATGACCAGAGAGTGGTATGCACTTCATTCTCGGACAAAGCCGCCAAGGTCATTGGAGTGACAAATTGCGCGCCTGATTCGGTTAGCACACAGCGCACAGTCATGCCCGCTTTCTTGATCAGACGGATAAGCTCGGATGATTTATAGGCCGCAATGCCGCCACCGATGATCAGAAGTATGTGTTTAGCTTTGGTCATGACTATGTTTGTGGCCTGCTATGATCATCGAGTCTAGTCACTGACCACCAGGTTGCTTCTGAAACACGGCCTGATTGAACATTTTCCAGCCTTCCGTCGTCAGTTGCCAGTCGGTCACTTGCAAACTGTCGTCAGGTAACAGTCGATATTCTGTCCGTCCCATTTTGCTGCCTGCCTTACCCCAGACGGTTAGCAGTCGATCCGCGTCAGTCGCTGCCGATAGCGGGTGCAGGTCACCGCCATTGTCGACCCAATAGCCTGTAACTTTTGGTTCAGTCGAAAACTTGTAATGACCTATGCCGGTAAAAGCATTGGTTCCACTGGGATCAAAGAGGATAGAATAATCAATTCGATAAAATTTACCATTTAGCGTCTTTGACCAGACCATTTTGGACTGCGCTTGCTGGCCAAAACTATTGCCAGTGGCTGTCCACACTCCCTCAAGCCTCTCGAAAATGGATTGCTCGGTTTGCGCGGCGGCTGGATTGATGAACATAAGCGCCACCGATAAAATTATCATCAATCGAAAGACCATCTAGCTTATCCCCACATCCATAACCCACCAGCGCCCGCTGCTGCCGCTATAACAGCCGTCAGCGCGTAACGCCAAAACCCGCCGCGATTGCCTGGCTTGCCGCGTTCCCAAAGCAATTCCACTTCGGCAACGGGCGGGGGAGGCGGGGCTCCGCCTTGGCGCGGCAGCTGTTGGTCAAGCCGACGGACAATGTCGGGCAGTAGCAACAATGTATCCATGTCCGAATTGATCCGATCGGCAATTGCGGCCTCTGGCCCCAGTTCGCCGCGAATCCAGTTTTTTACATAAGGACCGCTAGCGTCCCACATGTTTATGCCCGGGTTAAGGTCCGTCGCGATCCCCTCGACCATCACCATGGTTTTTTGCAGCAGCAGAAGGTGCGGCTGGGTTTCCATGTCGAAATCGCGGGTGATGGCGAATAGGCCATCGAGCATATCGCCAACGGACAGTTCGCTAACCGGTTTCCCGCGCATCGGTTCGCCAACCGCGCGCAGGGCAGTTGCAAAATCTTCCATGCTATGATGGTCTGGCACATATTGTGCCTCAAAATGGATTTCGGCGACGCGTTTATAATTGCCGGTTGTCAGGCCGTAGAGAATCTCGGCGAGCCAGAAGCGCGCTTTCCTGTTAATCCGTCCCATGATGCCAAAATCGATGGCGACGATGGTGCCATCGGCTTTCACGAACAAATTGCCTTGATGCATGTCGGCATGGAAATAGCCGGCCTCGATTGCCTGCTTCAGGAAGGTGTGAACCAGCCGGTTGGCAATGTCGTTCAAATCATGCCCAGCGGCTATCAAATCATCGCGGCGGGAAATCTTGACGCCATCGACCCAGTCTAGCGTCAGCACCCGACCCGAGGTCCGATCCCAGTCAATGGTCGGGATTTCGAACTGTTCGACATTGGCCATATGTTCTGCGAGCTCGGAGGCAGAAGCCGCTTCGCGGCGCAGGTCCAATTCGCGCATCGTCCAGCGGCGGAAGTTTGCGATCACCAGTTGTGGCCGGAGCCGTTTGGCTTCGCCGCCCATGGCCTCCAGATGGGCCGCCGCCCATTCATAAGTTTCAATATCGGCAGTGAATTTCTTGATGATGCCAGGGCGCAGCACTTTGACCGCGACATCTTTACCCTCAATGGTGGTGGCACGATGGACTTGGGCAATGGACGCGGCACCGACGGGATCTGGGTCAATATGGCGGTAAAGCGCATCGACCGACTTTCCGAGACTCCCCTCGATTTCATCTTTGATGCGATCGAAGGAAACCGGTGGCAGATTATCCTGCAATTGCAGGAGATCGCGCGCCGCCTCTTCGCCAATAATATCGGGGCGTGTTGCCAGCGTCTGGCCTAGTTTGATAGCGGCAGGACCGATAGCCTGCAGAGCGGCCGAGTAATTGGGAGTCTTTGGTTGGATCGTACCGAGCCGGGCAATACGGAACAGCCGCCGGACTTGTGGCGGTGTGGTTTTATGCTTCTCTATGTCGCGCAACGCGCCATGTTTGGCGAGCGTACGTCCCCATTTGAGCAGACGGAAGATATGGGTTCTGGATGATGTCATGCTATGGAATTGCTCAGACTTTCCAGCCACTATGGATGGCGACAAGGCCGCCCATCATCGGCTCGACCTTGGTCTGGGAAAAGCCGGCATCCTCAATCATCCCGCGAAACGTTTCCATTGGCGGAAACCGGTCGATGGATTCAGCCAAATAGCGATAGCTGTCTTCGTCACCCGCGACAGCCTTGCCAATTTTCGGCAATACCCGGTGCGAATAAAAATCATAAACCTCGCCGAAGCCAGGCCATAAAGTTTTGGAAAATTCCATACAGTAAAAGCGTCCACCATATCGCAAAACGCGATGTGCTTCGGCCAGCGCTTTTTCGATATGCGTCACATTGCGGATGCCAAAGACAATGGTGTAGGCATCGAAATGGGCGTCAGGAAAATTCAATTCTTCGGCGTTTTGCTCGCTCCAGACCAACCGGCCTTCGCCTTTTTTTATCGCGCGGTCGAGACCCTCGGACAACATGTCGGGATTAATATCGGCCACCGTTATATTCGCGCCGCTGTCGACCATGCGAAACGCTATGTCGCCGGTCCCGCCAGCCATATCAAGTATCTCTTCGCCTTCGCGCGCCTTGACCCGGCGGGCGAAGCGATCTTTCCAGAGCCGGTGTGTGCCAACGCTCATCGCATCGTTCATCACATCATATTTGCTCGCGACGTTGGAAAAGACCTGGCCAACACGGCCCACCTTTTCGTCTTCATCTACTTCTTCATAGCCGAAGGAAACAGTCTTGGTTTCGATCATATATTGGTTGCTCATATCTTTGGAATCGGTCCCCTAGAATCTGCCTAAGGGTCGTTTTCAGTGAAGAGCTTTAGACGACGCTTGGCAGCACTGCAATCACCCTGTAGCTGCTGGACAGAGCGATATTGTGATATTTTGAGGGGCGTAATGCCAGAACTACCAGAAGTTGAGACGACGGTCGCAGGTTTGCGACCGGTATTGGAAGGTAAAAAATTGAGCTTGGTGGAGCCGCGCCGCGCTGATTTGCGCCGTCCCATCCCGATCGACTTGCGCCAACGCATGACCGGTGCAAGGGTGACACAATTGTCGCGCCGCGCCAAATATGGGCTGATCGAGACAGACCGCGGTGATGTGATGATTTTCCACCTTGGCATGTCGGGACGCTGGCGGATTGATCCGACCGAGCTGGAGAAACATGACCATCTGTTGTTGGAAACAGAAGAAAATCGGCGGCTGGTCCTCAATGATCCGCGCCGTTTTGGCTCGCTGGACCTGATTCGGATAGAAGAAATTGATGAATTTGGACCATTTGCTGCGATGGGGCCGGAGCCCTTGGGGGAAGAATTTAATGGTGCTTATCTCAAAGCCGTTACCAAAGACCGTAAGGCGCCGATCAAGCAATTGCTGCTCGACCAGCGCAATGTTGCAGGGCTTGGCAATATCTATGTCTGTGAAGCCTTGCACATGGCCGGCATAGCGCCCAGCCGGATGGGTGGCGGGATATCAAAGCCGCGCTATGACAAGCTTGTAACGGCGATTAAAACGGTTCTGGAGGCCGCGATCGCGGCTGGAGGTTCGTCATTGCGTGATTTCGTGCAACCTGACGGTGAATTGGGCTATTTTTCCAAAGAATGGCTGGTTTATGGCCGGGAGGGAGAAAATTGCGCCTGTGGCGCATCGGTATTGCGCAAGGTTGATGGGGGGCGGTCGACCTTTTACTGCCGAAAATGCCAGAGTTGATCGAGCCATCGAGAAGCTTCGCAGCTTGTGCGACTAAGCTATTGACGGGAATCACCTAGGAAGCTAATGACCGCCGACTTGAGCCGAGGTTACATATGTGATTTCTGGCAATCCAGCATTTCAGTTTTGAGGAAATTTCATGGCTAATACGCCGCAAGCAAAGAAACGTATCCGTCGCAACGAGCGTCGCACGGTCATTAATAAGAACCGCGTGAGCCAGATTCGCACGAAGATCAAAACCGTTGAAGCGGCTTTGGAAGCAGGCGACAAAAGCGCTGCAGCCACTGCTCTTGCAGCTGTTCAGCCAGAATTGGCACGTGGCGTTGCACGCGGCGTGTTCCACAAAAATACCGCATCGCGTAAATTTAGCCGTTTGACAAAACGGGTTGCTGCACTGGCGTAAATTTTTGGTTTGCGCGTCGGCGTCAAACTGACGGCCACTTTAATAAAAAGAATCACCCGCTGGCTTTCTGGCGGGTTTTCTTTTGCCCGAATCAGATCAGCATAAGCCCGCTACGGCGAATCATTGCGAAAAACCCCACCATGCCGGCGGTTGCTTCATCGCTGAGCTCGATAAATATTCGCCTGCCATCTTTGTCATCGGCCTTGCGAATGAAAATCTTCTCCTCGGTCATGGTCTTTATCCAGCGCAGGGCCGTTGTCGGCGGAACGCTTGCGGCGATACACAGGCTTGATACAGCCACTTTTGTGCCTTCAAGCCGCGCAGCCATTAGATCAAGCAGCATATCCCAAGCGGGGTCAGCAAATAGCTCGGCATCAAAATATTGATCGCGCATGCGTCTGGCCTTTATCAAGCCGCGCACTTCGTCAGCCGATATCGGACGCGCTAGGCCGCTATCCAACGCGATATTTCCTGTATTGGTAGTTATAGTCTCAGACTGTGTCGGGTGCATGGGCTTGAAGCTGACCGGTTGACTGGCAAGCTTGGTATCTGAATCGAGTTCTTGAAAAGGGCTGCTCACTAAAGGTCTTGCGCTATCAGATCGTTCCGGGCCCGAAAGTTTGACCAGAGCCCGTGCGATGCGTTCCACGTCCGCTGAGATTTTTTTCAAATCTACCAGATCAATTTCATCCCGATCGGCGAACAGGCTGCTGATGGATTGTTGGGTTCTTTGTTCCAGTGAAACAAACAATTCGGCCACACTGTCACTCAACAGATGCTCTACATTAGGATATTCGACGGCTGCTAATGTGAAATCGAGCAAACTGAGATCTGTACGGATCAACAAAGGCAAATCGGATGCCTCACAGAACCGCTCGACCTGTTCCAGGGCTTTTTCCTGACGATCATTCCAGTCGGTGATCTGAATGATGACGGCCGCCACATTGAGCCGTTCTGTCAGATCGGAATTCTGGTAATCCATGAATAGTGGCGCGCACCGTCCGCCCAGCAGCTCGATGGCGTGGCCATAAAGAGCGCGGAGTTGCGGATCGTCAGAAATCAATAATATCTGACCGCCCCAAATATTATCGCTCGTTATTTCGCCCATGCCCGTACAATACTCTTTTAAACAATCTGGTGCCGATATCCCGCGAAACTTGTGTAACATGATGTCCCTCCTGTTCCAAATATATAGAGTGATATGAGTTCCACTGCGCAGCAGCCGCTGATGCGATAGGGAAGACATTGGATGGAAGTCGAACCGATTATGGTCCTTATTGGAGTTAATATGGCCACTAACTTGCTGCCGTCGCCCGGCAGAGTTGCCTTAAGAACCGTTGTTACTGAGTTGATTTCGCAGGTTGGTTTGTCGAAGGAGAGATCATCTGGCTAGTCAGCTAGGCTGTCAAAAAATCAACATCCGAAACGGATAAATTGTCGATGAACGGTATTATATTGTCGTTCAATGGTGGTTCAGCATGATAAGGATAGTATATTCTGACGATGGCGGGTGAGTTGTAAGGTAAAGGAATGAAGATGACTGTGTCTAAGTTTAACGGCCCCAAGGGTTTGAAATTGACAATTTTCGCGCCGCTTGCTGTTCTAGCTCTTGGCGCGTGCGCCTCTCCGTTTCGCGCAGATGTTCAGCGTTTTGATGCTCTGCCGCCAGCACAGGGGCAGAGCTTTACGGTGGTTGCGGCTGATCCAGAGCTTGCCGGCGGTCTGGAATTTACCCAATATGCCGCTCTTGTCGAGCAGCGTATGACAGAACTGGGCTATCAGCGCAGCGATGACCCTGCTGCGGCCCAACTTATTGTCAGCATGGATTATGATGTTGATACCGGTCGCGAAAAAGTGGTCGCCGACTATAACCCGTTTTTTGCGACAGGCTTTTATGGCCGACGTGGTGGGTTCCATGGCCGGGGCGGCTTCTATGGTCGCCACCGTTATCGCTATGGTTTCCATGATCCCTTTCTGTTCGGTGGCCACGGTTTCTCTGGCTATGGCGGCGTGCGCAGTTTCACGGTTTTTACCACCGAGCTGGATATGAAAATTGATCGGCAGGTCGATGGGGAGCGGTTGTTTGAAGGCAAGGCCGAAGCCATGTCGCGTTCAAAAAATCTAACTTATCTGGTACCTAATCTTGTCGAAGCGATGTTTACTGATTTCCCTGGTAACAGCGGCGAGCGTGTTCGCATCTCAGTGGCTCCAGAGAAAAAATAGGACTTTTCTGATTGGACGCGTCGTTCAATCCAATACCGTGATCTATTCCGTCAGCTTTCGAGCTGACGGAGTAACATCCGCACATCATTGTCCATTTCCGTATCTTCACCACGCAGTTGCTCGACCAATTTAACCGCATGGATTACCGTGCTGTGATCGCGACCACCGAATTTGCGGCCAATTTCAGGATAGCTGCGCGGGGTCATTACCTTCGCAAGATACATGGCAACTTGCCGTGGACGTGCCACCGCACGGGCGCGACGTTTTGAAGACATTTCATTGCGATCAAGCCTGTAATATTCGCACACCGTGCGCTGGATTTCGTCAATCGTGATGCGGCGGCGGCATGCGCTCAATATGTCGGAAAGCTGTTCTTCGGCCAATTCCTTGGTGATCGGACGGCCGGTAAGTTGAGCATAAGCGAGCAGCTTGTTAAGGCCTCCCTCTAACTCCCGAAGGTTGCGGCTGATGGTACGAGCAAGAAATTCAACCACATCCTCTGACACATCCTGATGCGGCATGCCGGCGATCCGGTGCTGCAATATATCACGGCGCAGTTCGAGGCCGGCGGACTGGATGTCGGCAACCAACCCCATGGACAGCCGTGACAGCAGCCGTTGGTCCACGCCGTCCAATGCTTGCGGTGGACGATCTGCGGCGACCACGACGCGTTTGCCGCGGCTGATTAAAGAATCGACCGTGTGGAGGAACTCTTCCTGCGTAGAATTTTTCCCGACGATAAATTGGATGTCATCAACCATAAGCAGATCCGCTTCGCGCAAGGCTGCTTTGAATTCCATCACTTCATTGCGCCGCATCGCGGAAACAAATTCGATCATGAAACGTTCTGCTGACATATATATGATCCGCGCATTTGGAAATTCAGCGCGATAGGCATGGCCAATAGCATGCATCAAATGGGTCTTGCCCTGACCGGTCGACGATTGCAGATAGAGCGGACTGAATAAAGGCTTCTCGGGAGACGCCATGCGTTGTGACGCATTGAGCGCGAGCACATTACTGTTTCCGGCAATAAATTCGTCGAAGGTCATACGCGGATCAAGATCGAGTCGGAATTTCCCCGATGGCGCGTCCGTATCTTGAGCGCTTACGGCGGCGCTGTCTTTTTTGACTTGAGCGATTCGTGCGCTACCGGCTTTTGCTGAAAAGGAGATAGTTTTTACGTCGTCAAAATGGCTCTTCCATGCCATTGCCAATCGCTCTGCATAGCGCTCCCGCACCCAGTTGGCCGCAAATTCCGACGGCAGGACCAAGCACAGTTCACCACTAGTTGAATCGAATCCAGCCATTTTAATGGGCTTGATCCATTGACCAAAAATCTGTGCGCCCAGATCCCGGCGCATTCCGGAACAAATGGTTTCCCAAGCGTCCACCAGTTGCGAATCAACACCATCTTGTGCTTCTGACTTTGGAGCTATCACGTTAACCGCCGTTGATTTTTTGGCTATATTGGTGCCCGCATTTTCTGAATCTTGTACCACTAACATCCCCCGAATTACCTCTACCCGCATCTTTGCAGGACCGCCCAATGACCAGAAAATCTTCCCCCTTTGGAACCAAGTCCCCAGCCAAAGGAACCGTAAGGCAAAGAAAACCTTATGCTGAAAACACGTTTTCAACTCTGTCTTTTTCAATGTCATAGAGGCCAGGAACATCAATTCATGGCCGCCAGCCGATGTCTCTTAGTAAGCGCGTCTGAACGAGTCGAGCAAGGGTAGCGGTGTAAAAAAAATGAAATAAATATATTGACAGCGGCAAGCTCAGGAAAAATCAAATAATCTCGCTATACCATTGAAATATATAGATTATATGTTGTGGATAAACAGGCATAAGCTGCGAATCGCGGAGGGAGCTAGGATTTTACAATTGCTAACAAAAATGCGCGCGCATTGCCTCCGTCTGCAAGTCATTTTGTAGAAAATAGCAAAAGCCCGAGGAAAGGTGCTTGCCAAAGCGCCCATGATTTGGCAGTGGCCCCGAACACTTCATGGGTCTGACCTATGCAAGGGCGATTAGCTCAGTTGGTAGAGCGCTTCGTTTACACCGAAGATGTCGGCGGTTCGAGCCCGTCATCGCCCACCATTTTTCTGCAGTAAGAAAATACCTTCACCCTTCGGCTAGCGTGTCTTCCATCAACATCGCCGCGCGTGCGCCATCCCAATCCATAGCGCCAATGACACGCCACACTTCTTTTCCGCTGGCATCATAAAGCACGGTAGTTGGCATTAGTCCGGAGCCGAATCCAAAGCTCAACCCATTTTCTTGATCGGTATAAGCCTCCAATTCATCGAAATCCGCCTCTGCAAAAAAAGGATCGACTTTCTCTGCGCCTTGAATGTCCTGAGATACGACGAGGACTTTCATCCGGTCTTTCTCGCGCGCAGCCAGCTCGTCCAACATCGGCATTTCGACGACACAAGGCGCGCACCAAGTTGCCCAGATGTTCACCAACACCGGTTTGCCGATAAAGTCGGAGAGAGACACGGTCTTGCCATCTGGGTCCTTGAACGGGGTATCAACCATCGCGCTGCCACGCTGTGAAATATCAAGACGGCCGACCAGGCCGCTATCGCTTTCGATGGTCTCACCGTCTGTGGTACCATCATTAACTTGCTCCGGTTCATCAGATTGCTTATCGCAAGCAACAAGCATTGCCGGTAAGCTTAGAAACAGGAATAATCGCATCACTAATCGCACATCAGATTCCAACAGCCAGAGTTCTAACTCAATGTGGGGCGGCAGGTTTGCCGATGGCCCCTCATCGATCATGCGCGAGATAAACGCCTCTATCCCATTCGACAAGAAATTATGGCGGCAGGATATTCGCGCATCACTCGCACATGTGGGCATGCTGGCGAAACAAGGCATTGTCGAGGCGGAAGATGCGACCAAGATTATCGAAGGCCTCAATCAGATAGCGCAAGAATATGAAGCGGGAGGGGTTCCTGAGAATCTGGATCTTGAAGATATTCACATGACCATTGAGGCTCGGCTAACCGAGATTGTTGGTCCCGTGGCTGGCCGGCTCCATACAGCACGGTCCCGCAATGATCAGGTTGCGACCTCTTTTCGTTTGTGGGTGCGCGACGCGATGGATGAGGTTTCCAACGGCCTGTGGGAATTGCGCGAAGCTTTGATCGCTCGCGCAAAAGAACAGGCTGATACGATCATGCCCGGTTTTACCCATTTGCAAGTCGCACAACCGATTACGATGGGTCATCATTTGCTAGCATATTATGAGATGTTCTCCCGCGACAGCAGCCGGTTCTGGGCAGCGAAACAGCGTTTGGATCAATGCCCATTGGGCGCAGCAGCGCTAGCGGGAACAGGGTTCCCCAATGACCGGCAAATGACCGCAGAGACTCTCGATTTTGGAACCGCGACCTCCAATTCCATGGACAGTGTTTCCGATCGTGATTTCGCGCTCGATTATTTGATGGCGGCATCGCAAACCGCGTTGCACTTGTCGCGCCTCGCAGAAGAAATCATCATTTGGGCGTCTCAGCCCTTTGGTTTTGTGAAACTGTCCGACCAATGGTCGACCGGTAGTTCGATCATGCCGCAGAAACGCAATCCTGATGCTGCCGAGCTGGTGCGTGGTCATGCCGGGCGTATTACCGGATGCCTGAATGCATTGATGATGACAATGAAAGGCCTGCCGCTCGCCTATTCCAAGGATATGCAGGACGATAAACCACCGGTCTTTGAGGCGCATGATCTGCTCGGGCTATCGCTGGCGGCGATGACGGGCATTGTTCAGAGCGTGACCTTTGTCCCGGATCGTATGCGTGCGGCCGCCGATAGCGGTTTTTCGACCGCGACCGATCTCGCTGACTGGCTTGTCCGAGAGGTCAATATACCATTTCGCGAAGCGCATCACATCACAGGAACGGCCGTCAAGCTTTGCGAAGAGCGCGGATGTGGCTTGGCGGACCTCACTCCTGCCGACCTAACCGCCATTGATGCGCGGGTGGAGGGCCATGACATGCCAGATTTAAGCGTCGAAGGATCGGTGGCCAGCCGCACCAGCTATGGCGGAACCGCGCCGGAGCAGGTAAGACATCAGATTATGATCCTCGAACAGACGAATCGCCTATGAACAACCAAGCTAAAATAGCGGCGCTGGCTTCGCTCGTGATCCTGTCGGCATGCGGCAATCGTGGGTCGTTGCAACCGCCTAAGGGGCAGGCGCTACCCGCGCCGGTCTATGGAGAGTCTGAAAGACCCACCGGTGAAGAATTGATCACGCCCGATACGCAGGCCCAGCCCGAACGCAGCGACGAATTGCTGCGCCGCTCGGAGAAACGGCAGGATGATAAATTCGACTTGCCACCGCCCGGCTAAAACTCGTTTTCTCCAATATCTAAATTCGAAAGCCTCGTTAGATGGACCATTTTCAACTTAAAGATGGCGTGCTGCATGCCGAAGATGTTGCCCTCCCGACCATCGCCGATCACGTCGGCACACCCGTTTACGTCTATTCCCGTGCCACGCTTGAACGGCACGCCCGCGTTTTTCGCGAAGGGCTGAAAGATGCTGGAAAGATCCATCTTGCCTTTGCCGTTAAATCCAATCCCAATCTGGCGGTGCTGAAAATTCTCGCCAATCAGGGATATGGCGCCGATGTGGTTTCGGGTGGGGAGTTGGAACGGGCGTTAGCAGCGGGCATGAAGGCAGAGGATATCGTTTTTTCCGGTGTTGGCAAAAGTCGCGCAGAACTGACGCTCGGCCTCGATAAAGGCATCGGCCAGTTTAACCTGGAGTCTGAGGAAGAAGGCCAGATGCTGGCTGAGATAGCGGCTGCTCGTGGTGAGAAAGCTTCGGCGACGCTTCGCGTCAATCCTGATGTCGATGCGGGGACCCATGCGAAAATTTCCACCGGTAAAGCGGAGAATAAATTCGGGGTCGCGATAGATGTTGCGCCCGATATTTTTGCGCGGCTGTCTAAATTGGATGGCCTGAACCTTCGCGGTGTGGCAGTGCATATCGGCAGCCAGCTGCAAAATCTCGACCCGCTCGAAAAATGCTACACCCGCATGGGACAGTTGGTCGCTGACTTGCGCAGTGCCGGTCAAACGATTACCCACGTCGACCTCGGCGGTGGTCTTGGTGTTCCGTATAGGCCGGAAGAGAATCCGCCTAGTCCCGCCGCATATGGCGCGATGGTTGCGCGCGTGACCGAAGGCTGGGACGTCACGCTGATGTTCGAGCCCGGCCGCGTGATTGCAGGCAATAGCGGTGTGATGATGACGCAGGTCATTCGTATCAAGCCGGGCGTGAACAGCGATTTTGTGATTGTCGATGCAGCGATGAACGACCTGATGCGGCCCGCTATTTATGATGCCTGGCATCATTTTGAAGCGGTCCAGCCCACAGGTGACAGCATGACCGCATCCATTGTCGGACCGATTTGCGAGAGCAGCGATATATTTGCCAAAGAGCGCAAAGTGGACCGCGTACAAACCGATGATCTCGGCATATTCCGCACCGCTGGTGCTTATGGCGCGACTATGGCTAATACCTATAATAGCCGTCCGTTGGTGCCCGAGGTGCTGGTCGATGGCGACAAATATGCGGTGGTGGCGGAGCGGATTGAGCCTTCGACCATCATGGCCGCCGAAAATGTGCCCGACTGGTTGAAATAGCCCATGGACCAGCTTCCCATTTTTGTAACGTTGAAGGGACGCAAGGTCATATTGCTCGGCAGCGGAGAAATGGCGGATGCCAAAAGGCGGCTCTATGAGCGCGCGGGCGCGGTATTGACCGATGACGAACAGGCGGATGCTGCCCTTGCCGTGGTTGCGCTCGAAGATGATGGCGAAGCGGCGGCGGCGGTCCAGCGGCTGAAAGCGCGTGGTTTGCTGGTCAATGCAGTCGACCGTTCGATGCTTTGCGATTATACTACACCGGCAATTATTGATCGCGAACCTGTGTTGATCGCTATTGGTACAGGCGGCGCGTCTGCGGGCCTTGCCAAAGCTGTGCGGCAGCGATTGGAACAAATGCTCCCAGCGCGACTGGGGCAACTTGCCAATGGTCTTTTCGCAGCGCGCGAGCGGATCAAGAACCTTTGGCCAGAAGGCGCCGACCGCCGCCGGGCTATTGACGCAGCGCTCAATCCCGGCGGGACGTTGGACCCGTTTACTGACCATGAGGCCGAGGCCATTGACCTTTGGCTGGACGATCCGGCAGCTGGTAATCTGACAGGATTGATCGAGTTGAAGTTTCAAAGCGCGGATCCCGATGATTTGACCATCAGGCAGGCCCGGCTTTTGGGGCAGGCTGATGCCATTTATGCAGCGGACAATGTTCCTGAAGCGATTTTGACGAGGGCGCGTGCTGATGCGGAACGCTTTGAGTTAAACAACTTTGATGCGACACAGGTCACAGGATTGACATTGGTGATCCGCTACGGCTGATCAAAACGGGGGATCGAAATGATACAGCTATTGGGTCGGGGTGATATCGTAACAGTGCTGCAAACCGCGCTCGCACCGGCCTTTCTGCTGGTTGCTGTCGGCGGTATGCTGGGCCTGTTTGCGGGCCGTCTTGCGCGCATCATTGATCGCTCTCGCATTTTACAGGATTTATTCAACGAAACCGAAGGCCATGAACATCAGTGTATTGTTGATGAACTTCACGATCTCCAGCTGCGGATCAAAATCGTTAACAGCGCGATTTTTCTCAGCGTGATCAGCGCGATTGTCGCATGCGGTCTGATCGGATTGCTATTTGTAATGGGGCTGACCGGTTTTAACCTATCCGGCATCATAGCCGGCGCATTCATTATTGCGATGAGTTTGTTGTCCATCGCTTTGATCCAGTTTTTGCGGGAAGTACGCATTGGCGTGAAAGACTTCATGATCCGCGAAGAGTTTCTCGAAAAGAGCGACACGTAAAAATGAAAAGAGGCTGTCGATCGCGATTGGAAGTGCCGCTTGCCTATGATTTACACTTATCTGTCGATGTCTAAGAAAATCTCTTATAACCAATGTATTGTATGACGGCGACCCCGCAAGAGTATAACTATCGTCGACGATGACAAGCCCTAAATGGATAATTTATTCTTTGAGGCGGATTGAGATCAAAAACCCTTCTAGCGGATAGCTAAAGTCGACTAAAACTTGCTGATCAGACATTTTACAATGACGCCAGTTCCTGCGAGTATTTGCGCTACATTTCCATTGATCTCAATCAATGGAGTCTGCTGGAATGCGCCGCCTGATTGCATCAAAACAGCCTTCACGCTGCCACTGCGGACGCTGACCAGATATTCAGACCAAGCGTCCGGGACGTTTCGACTGTTATCAACAAGGCTAACTTTATAGCAAATGGCCGTTGCGCTACTATTTAGGTTCCCATCCAAAGGAACAAGCGCGCCAACTGTTTCAGATGGGACCATTAAGTCCTTTGCTGTTGTGCTCACTCCGCCAATGTACTGCGCCCATTCATAACCCAAGCTGCGGAAAGATCGCCCAAAATGGTATGGGCTCGGGCCTTTTACATGATAGTCGCAGGAAATGTCAGGCTGCGCGCCGCTAGCAAAATGCACGCCCTTTACACCGCCAGTAATATCAATTTTGCTGTTGGTAACATTTTGGTCGATCAAAACGTCGTACGAAGCGACACCATTACCCAGACTTTCCCAATGGCCTGTAACTTCATTGCCATCGGTACTTGATGTCAATGTCAAGGCGGTCGCTTCACAGGTTACATTGCCATGTGCTTTATTGTTATTGCCCAAAATATTTAGGCCATTGGAGCCATGTCCAGCAGCAGTCAGACGGATTTGATTGTTGTCTCCAAATACTTGCATGCCGCGCGTGATTCCAGCATCAGTCCAAACCTCATAGTCATTGTCATCGCTATATTGATGGCTCCAGACTGTATAGCAATGCGAACCGCTGGTGCGTTGCCGGAATGTATTTTTGCGACTGCCATTGCCAACCTGCAAACCGTCGCCATTTGTATCGCCTGGACTGTCCTGCAAAATATCAAAATGACATTTGATGTTGCCGTTTGACATCACACCGCCATTGCTGGTGCGCTTGCCCTGGATATCAGAAAATATACAACTTTGATTTCGGCGCGCGTCAAAACTGAACAATGACCATTCACTGCGACTGCCGTGGCTCGTGCATTCCCAGCAATCCTCAAATGACACAGCTTGTCCACCATCCCGATCGTTGTCCGAATAGCCGCCGCCACGTATGTTCGACAGATGGCTATCACGACAATATTTAAGTTGAATGCCGCCACCCGATCCATTGCTTCCTGTATAGCGCCCGCCTTCAATACGCGCTCGTTCAACGAAATCGACTTTGGTCATTGTCATTGATTTAGCGATATCGTAGCCTGTCCCGAAGGTCAGAAATTCTTCGAAACTGACCACGGTGCCAGTGATATCGACAATCGTGGCAAATTCCCAATAGTTCGCGTCCTGAAAGATGCCTGGATTATAAGTCTGATCCAAGGTTGGGCCGTTTTCAGCTACGCGAACGCGGTCACCTACCGCAAAAGAAGCCACGCTAGCGACCGTGACCTTGTCCTTTAGAAAACTACTAGATGTACTGCTCGACAGAGCTGATATTGTGGTGGAATCTCCGGTTGAACCGGTTACCGTGATGGCGGGTTTCTTAGCACCACCACCTTGGACATTGCGCCATTCTGTTTTTGGCCCGAATATAATTGCCGGCGCTGCGGTAAACTCGAGTTGATCAAGCTGATAATAGGGACCGAGTGCCAGCACTGTCTGGCCGGTCGCAACAGCATCTTCAAATAGGGCATTGTCATTCGAGCCCGCTCCAGGTGTACCGAAATCTTCCGGTTGGACATAATTCTGACCAGCCACTGCAGCGGCAACGACCTGTTCGTTATCTATCGTTTCCATCGTTGTCTATCCTTTGTATTTCCCAGCACTGTCGGGGCGAATCAAGCCTGTGGTCGGCATACATGATATAAGCAGGATGAGATGTCGATACTGTGACAAATTCAAAATGGATGATTTGTTCTCTAAAGTGGATTGAATCAAAAAACCCCTCTAGTGCAACGCTAAAGGGGGACTAAAAGGGGGGATGAATATCTCATCCCCCCTACATTACTCTATTTCTCAATAGCTTAATGGCCATGGGTCAGCGGTTGGAAGTGCCGCTGCCGGGTTGCCTGATCGTTAGATCAGAGTTGCTCCCCGAACGGATTTTTCCGACCCCTGTGCTGAACCATGAGACATCGGACCACCTCCTTTCGCTTGTTGATAAGATACGAACTGTTGCATTGAGAATCTCCGCTTGTTCGACAATTGGAATGTGAATCATTCGCTACACTTGAACAAGACTTGAAATTTTTTAATTTGCTGTCAGAATTACGCGTTCCGCCGAAAAGCAGCTGACCGCTTAACTCTCTCCATCCGGCTAAACATGTTCTTGGCTTGCGGTTAGTTGCGGCAGTCCTCGACGACGCGGGTAAACTCTGGCCAAATCGGGATGGCGAGCGATGCCAGTCCGCTTGTTTCAACAGCAAATCGGCCGCGGCTAAATGCAATGCGATCCATCATATAGTCGGTGACTGGCAGCGATATGGCGGCATAGTTAAGCGCGCCACCACTATTGCGCGCCGGATAGCTTTGTAGGCCCGAGCTCGCGCGTAGCGTCATTTGTGCGCCGCTATTGGCCACGGTGCCTTCGCGAGACAGAAACAGCTGATTGCGACTTTGATCGCAGCGTATCATGAAGCTCGCTTCTGCATTTGGTGGACCAAAGAGCGCGATTGAGCCGCGATCATCGTCGCGGTAGACCCAATCGCCTTGCGCCAGCGGCCACTCTGTCCAGTCTCCGCTCATCGGTTCTGGCGCGGGTGCTGGAGCCGGGGTGGGCGCCGGAGCTGGTGTTGGCGCAGGAGTTTGTGTCGGTGCAGGTGTTGGTGATGGCACTACACCCGAGCATCCGGACGCTAACAATATGGCGGAAAAGGCAAAAGTGATTCTCATGAGATGGAATATGGTCAAAAGCATGGGCTTCGGCTAGTCCCATTTTTATATGAACCAAGATGATAGCCGCCCAGCGAAAACCGCACCCCCCACAGAGGTGGGTAAGTCCAAACCAGCGAAGCTCAGGATCGACCAGATTCTGGTGGATCGCGGTCTTGCAGAAAGCCGGGCCAAAGCGCAGGCCTATATTATGGCCGGGCTGGTCACCGTGGCTGATCAAAAGGTCGACAAGCCCGGTCAGAAATATCTCAATGACATAGTCGTCGATCTGAAGGGCAAGGATCATCCCTGGGTTTCGCGCGGCGGTATCAAACTTGACCATGCGCTGGATCATTTCGACATCGCAGTGACCGACATGACCGCGGTTGATGTGGGCAGCAGTACTGGAGGCTTCACCGATGTCTTGTTGAGCCGGGGTGCGAAAAAAGTTTACGCGGTGGATAGCGGCACCAACCAGCTTGCATGGAAATTGCGTCAGGACGAGCGAGTGGTTGTCCATGAACAGACCAGTGCGCGGATATTGACGGCGGCACATATCTCGGAACCGATCGATCTCATTGTGTGCGATGCCAGTTTCATCTCGCTGACCAAAGTGCTCGAACGGCCGATGACCTTTGTCAAACCGGGCGCGCAGCTGGTCGCGTTGATCAAGCCGCAATTTGAAGCCGAGCGTGGCGATGTCGGCAAAGGCGGTGTGGTCCGCGATGCCGCTGTGCATGGTCAAGTTTGTGAAAAGGTCCGTGACTGGCTAACCGGTAGAGGATGGAATGTCAGTGGTATATCGCAAAGCCCTATTACCGGGCCAAAGGGTAATATTGAATTTCTCATCCACGCGCATAGGCCGCAGTAATGGCTCGTCTTGAAATCAGACTACTTGCCATTGGCGGCGGCGACCATTAGCGCATCATGACATGGCAATCTCCACCGACAATACGCCCGTTCCGTTCGCAATTGACGAAGGTCTTTCGATGATGCGATTGTTTGATGAAGGCTCGGAATGGCTGGGCAGTCACTATGTGGAACTGCTTGTTACTATCGCTATCGGCACGCTTATATTCTTGCTGCTCGGGGCCATAAAGCGATACGCCGCTCGACAAGTTCGCAATAATGAAGGACTGATCGGCTATCGCGCGATCATTACTCAGGCCATTGCCCGGACCAGCAAATTTTTCATGTTCATGGTCTCGGCTCAACTGGTCGCAAGCTATTCCAATGCGCCCGATGATGTTGTTCGAACTGTCGGGTTTCTGTTCACAATTTCTGTCGTGGTGCAGGTCGCTATCTGGCTGCGCGAATTAATCCTTGGCTTTTTTACCCGCAAATTGTCCGCTGATCCGAATCAAAGCGATACTTTGCAAAGCGCGATGTCGCTGATACGCCTGCTTGTGACCTGCGTGATCTTTGCGATTGCCACTATTGTCATACTCGACAATCTCGGGGTGGATGTGACCGGCTTGGTCGCTGGACTTGGTGTCGGCGGTATTGCCATTGGTCTGGCGGCTCAGGGGATATTTTCAGACTTGTTTGCCGCACTGTCGATCATCTTCGACAAACCGTTCCGGCGCGGCGAGTTTATCAGCTACGACAATACCACCGGCAAGATAGAGGAAATCGGTCTTAAAAGTACCCGGCTTCGCGCGATCACGGGCGAGGAAATCATTATTTCCAACACCAATTTGCTCGACAAGGAAATTACCAATCTCACCCGGTTGGGCCGTCGCCGGACGCGCTATGGCATTGGCGTGATTTACCAGACTAACCCCGATGATGCGCGGCGTATTCCCGACTTGCTAAAAGATATTGTTGAAGAAAATGGCGCCCGCTTTGTCCGGTCCGGTTTTGTCGGTTTTGGTGACAGTTCGATCAATTTTGAACTCGATTTTGACATTATGAGTAGCGACTTTGAGGTCGTCTATGAAGGACGCCACAAAATTGGTTTGGCTATCCTTCAAAAGTTTAATGAGGAAGGCTTGGAGTTTGCCTATCCAACGCAAACGACCTTTACCTCCGGGCCGGATGGTCAGATGATCATGCCCTATCCCGAAGGCGGCTTTCCGGTACACCTGCAAGAGGGCTAGCTTGCCGTAGCGTCAGCACCAGTGGCAAAGAAAAACCTTGTTAATTGGTCGATTAAAAGAGAGTATGTGCGCCAAATTCGACTCAGAAATCTCACAATATAAGGATCAATATCATGCGTGACGCAGTCATCGTTTCCACCGCCCGGACCCCCATCGGACGCGCTTACAAAGGCGCTTTCAACGCAACGGCAGGTCCAACCCTTGGCGCCTATGCTGCAAAGGCAGCTGTGGAACGCGCTGGAATTGATCCGGCTACTGTCGATGATGTAGTATGGGGCAGCGCGCTGCAACAAGGTTCGCAGGGCGGTAACCTCGGCCGTAACGTGGCTTTGCGCTCCGGTTTCCCGATTGAAGTACCGGGCATGACATTGGACCGCCAATGTTCATCCGGCCTGATGGCGATTGCAACAGCCTCTAAGCAGGTTACGATTGATCGCATGGACGTTGTTATCGGCGGCGGACAAGATTCCATCTCAACCGTGCAGACCCCGGAAATGCGGGTATCGCCTGACAAGGCATTGGTGGCGATGCATGACGACATTTACATGCCGATGTTGCAAACCGCTGAAGTCGTCGGCGCGCGTTATGGCATTTCCCGCGAAGCGTGTGACGAATATGCGCTGAAATCCCAGCAACGCACCGCCGCGGCTCAGGAAGCGGGCAAGTTTGACGATGAGATTGTCGAAGTGACCGCAACCATGGGCGTGCAGGACAAGGAAACCAAAGAGATTTCCATGCACGAAATCACGCTCAGCAAAGACGAAGGCAATCGCCCAACAACAACGTTGGAAGGTCTGCAATCTTTGAAACCCGTGCTTGGTGAAGACAAGATCATCACCGCTGGTAACGCCTCCCAGCTTTCTGACGGTAGCTCCGCCAGTGTGGTTATGGAAGCAAGCGCAGCTGAAAAAGCCGGCCTCAACCCGCTGGGCCGCTATGTCGGCATGGCCGTTGCAGGCACCAAACCTGACGAAATGGGCATTGGTCCGGTTTTCGCCATTCCGAAGTTGCTGGAACGCTTCAACTTGAAAATGGACGATATCGGTCTGTGGGAACTTAACGAAGCTTTTGCTGTGCAGGTGCTTTATTGCCAGCAGAAACTGGGCATTCCTGACGAGCTATTGAACGTCAATGGCGGCTCGATCTCCATCGGCCACCCCTATGGCATGACGGGCGCGCGTTGCACCGGCCACGCACTGATTGAAGGCAAGCGTCGCGGCGCAAAATATGCCGTGGTCACGATGTGCATCGGTGGTGGACAAGGCGCAGCCGGACTGTTCGAAATCCTCTAAACGGGTTCCAACAATATAGAACCTATAATACCGACTAAAGTACAGCCAGACAGGGGCTCAGACATTTCGTAAATCCGAACGATGTCTGAAGTCACTGTCTGGTTTGATGCTTCCTGCCCGTTATGTCTGCGCGAAATCGCGCTCATGCAGCGGCTGGATAGCCGTAACGCGATATATTTCGTCGACGTGGCTGATCCGGCGACCACATGTCCGATAGATCGCCGCACTTTGTTAGCCCGCTTCCACGCAGAGGAAAATGGCAAGATGCTGTCGGGCGCAGCCGCTTTTGGTGCCATGTGGCGTGCGATACCTCTTCTTCGGCCATTGGGCCAACTGGCGCAAAATCGTCACGCTTTGCGTTTTCTGGAATGGCTTTACATTAAATTTCTATCGGTGCGGCCGACATTGCAACGCCTTTTCGGTAAAGGAAAACCTGCATGAATATCCCACCTGATCCCATTAAACCTGGTCAGGAAAGCGTTTGGGACTATCCCCGACCGGCCATTGCAGAGGCCAATATACGCCATTTGCAGATCATCCACAAAGGCGTTGAAATCGCAAGTACGCGCAGAGGATTTCGCACGCTGGAAACGAGCCATCCACCAACATATTATTTTCCGCCCGAAGATGTGACATGGACATATTTGTCTGCCAATCCAAAGCGGTCATTATGTGAATGGAAGGGGCAGGCCCGCTATCTTGATGCAACAATCGATGGTGATTCGTTGGAAGCCATTGCGTGGACCTATGCAGAACCTACGGACGCCTTTGCTATGATTCGAAACCATGTGGCCTTTTATCCGGCACCGTTTGATCAATGTCTTGTTGATGGTGAGACGGTAACGCCGCAGCCGGGCAATTTTTATGGCGGCTGGATTACGTCCCATGTCGCCGGCCCCTTTAAAGGCATTCCCGGCAGTCGGTTTTGGTAATCCGCCAGATTAAGGTTGCGCGCTTACGCTGTCTCGGTAACACTCATTCTCATATCAATAAAGATAATCAGGAGAATGAAATATGGCAGTCGGTGTAGTAGCAACCTTGACGGTAGCAGAAGGCAAAAACGCAGATTTTGAAGCGGCCTTTAGTGAACTCATGGTGGCGGTTCGTGAAAATGAACCCGGCAATGAATTTTATTCTGTCTTCCAATGCAAAGATAATAGTCAGCAATATAAAGTGCTCGAACGCTATGTTGATCAGGCCGCGCTCGACGCGCATGGCAAATCCGATCATTTTCGAGCCAGCGGTCCCAAGCTTGCGCCCTGCATGGCAGCTGCGCCAGTGATCGAGTATCTCGACGGTATATAGCACAACTCCGGTTAATCCTGATTCCTTGGAGACTTGAAAATTGGGAGAGGCGCAGCGGCCGGTCTGAATAATAGCCTGTTTTTTCAATCGATAAGCATCAGCGTTGTTTAAGCTACATTCATTTTGACCGCGTTAAGCGGTGCAATACGAACGATGGAGAGAGAAATATGCGGCTTCTTGCGATGACCGGCCTTGTGCTGGCAACACTGGCAACGCCAGCGATCAGCCAGTCTTCCGGACAAGGCGATATTGCGGTCACGATTTACAATAATAATCTGGCTTTGGTGCAGGATACACGCCGGCTGAATATTCCTTCTGGACGTTCTGTGCAGACATTCCCTGGCGTCTCAGGGCAAATTCGCGCCGAAACCGTCGGCTTCAACGCTGCTAACACCGGAATTATAGAGCAGAATTTCGATTATGATCTGCTTTCACCAGCCAAGTTGATGGAAAAGGCGGTCGGTGAAACGATCACCATCGTGCGGATCAATCCGGCAACAGGCAAGGAAACCAGAGAGCGCGCGAAAGTGCTTGCGGCCAACGGCGGTGTAGTTCTGCAGATCGGATCTCGGATTGAAGTGTTGCGGGATGACCGGATGCCGACCCGAGTAATTTTTGACAAAGTGCCTTCCAATCTGCGCGCTCGTCCGACCTTGTCAGTGACCTTGAACAGCAGCCGTGGCGGCACGCGGCCAGCGCAGCTCAGCTATCTGACAAGCGGCATGGGTTGGAAAGCCGATTATGTCGCTTTATTTGATGAGAATGCAGGCAAAATGGATGTGCAGGGCTGGGTAACGTTGACCAATAATACTGGCACGACCTTTAACAATGCTAAGACACTTTTGGTTGCCGGAACACCCAGTGTGAATGGGCAAAGCAGCCGTGGTGGCCGCAATAATATTCGTCGCGCTGGAACCGAATCGGCCAATCGCGAATCGCTGGGTGATTTTTATCTTTATCCCTTAGCTGCTCGGACAACGATCGCTAATGCGCAAACCAAGCAGGTGAGCTTTCTCGATGTCACTGGGGCCCCGGCACAAAAGGCGTATGAATTTTCCAACCGCTGGCTCGGCACGCAGCGCGAAGCACAAAGTGCGGCAACCGTATTGCAGTTTAGTTCGTCCAAAGACGGCGGCTTGGGTGATGCACTGCCCGCCGGCACGGTCCGCGTGTATATGAAAGACGCATCCGGCCAGCCGCAATTTATCGGTGAGAACACGATTGGCCACACACCCATGGGGTCGGAGCTTGGGCTCAAGACGGGTGAAGCCTTTGATGTGAAAGTGAAGCCGACGGTCACCGAACGTCGCCGCTTGTCCTCAAGCAAATGGCGCAGCGTCATGTCTTATGAAGTGACCAATGCCAAAGCGACTCCGGTGACGGTATCGCTGATCCAGAACGGTCTCGACTTTTACTGGTCGGACACCCGGATTGTCAGTGAAAGCATCAAAAGCGAACGGCGGTCCTCCAATAGCATCGTCTGGAAAGTGCCGGTGCCTGCGAATGGACGCACCACGGTGACGGCGACCTTCGAGACGCGGTTCTAAACCATGATGAGACGCGCGCTCTTCGCGTTCTTATTGTTTGTCGGTTGGGCTGGCATTGCTGCCCCCGCTCTGGCGCAGGCATCAGAATGGGCCCGTCAGACGGTCACATCCGAAGCACCATCTTCTGTGTCGGTAACCGTATATCGCGATCCAAACCGTCAGGCCGAAAATGGCATGAATTTGCGCTATTTGGGTGGCTATGCACTCGTCACGGAGCAACGCACGATCACTCTGCCTGCCGGAGAGATTGATCTGCGCTTTGAAGGCGTCGCGGGCGGTATTATTCCCCAGTCAGCAATCGTTACCGGTATGCCGAGTGCGGTGATCGAGAAGAACCGCGATGCGGCCTTGCTGTCGCCGTCGGCTTTGCTCAACGGCCATCTGGGACGGGGTGTCACGATTCGCCGGACCAGCGGCGCCACCGGGGCAGTTACCGAATTCAATGCGGAAATCCGTACTGATGCGAGCGGAGGCGTGGTTATCCAGACCGCAGAGGGTTTTGAAGCGCTCCAATGTACCGGCCTAAACGAGACCCTCATTTACCCGTCGATTCCGAAAGGGCTATCCGACAAACCGACACTATCTATCAAAAGTCGCGTTTCGGAGCCGACGCGGGCAACTGTGACTCTATCGTACCTCGCAACCGGATTCGACTGGCAGGCCAATTATGTCGCTGATGTCAGCGCCGATGGAAAGAGCCTGAACCTGTTTTCATGGGTAACTCTGGCCAACGGCGACGAAACGTCTTTTGCCAATGCCCAGGCCCAAACCGTGGCTGGACAACCAAACAAACAACGCGATAATATTGCGCCAGCGACGGGCCGTGCGATAGCCCTACGCTGTTGGCCGCAGGCGACAACCAGCGATATCGAGCTTCGAAAACGCGCCGCACTTGGGGATTTGAGCAGTTGGCGCACCGAAGATCAGGATGTTATCACTGTGACAGCGAAACGAATGTCGGGCGCTCTTATGGAGATGGCTGCCCCGGTCTCTATAGTTCAAGCCAAGCAGGAAGAACTCGGTGATCTTAAACTCTATCGGATTCCGCTGCCCGTGACCGTAGCCTCGCAAAGCCAAAAGCAGGTCGCGATGTTTGAAAAGACCGCGATTCCCTTCGTTCAGATTTACGAAGGCGAAATCGGCGCGTCCAGATATGCCGAGGCTGTTCCCTTCTCCACGACCCTTCGTTTCCAGAACAAGAAGCGCGACGGTCTAGGTCTCGCGATGCCCGCCGGCAAGATGGTCGCGTTTCGCAGTGTATCAGGCGAGCGATTGTTATTGGGTGAAGGCAGTCTTGAGGACAAGGCGGTCGGCGAAGAAGTAGAGGTGACCATCGGGCAAAGCCCATTGGTGCGGTATAGTTTGACCTCTTTGGGTCAGGTCGAAACCAAGAAGCGGCGGACAATGGATATGCGGCTGACTGTCACCAACGCTTCGCCTCATTCGGCACTGGTCGAGTTTCGCTTACCCAGCAACGACAATGAGACGCTCAGCAAACCCAGCAGGAAGCTCGGCCGGAAAGATGGTGCGGATTTCTGGACGGTGACCGTGCCAGCCAATAGCGAGCGTATATTGACGTACAACCTCATCCGGCGGCTTTAGATTACGCCTTATATTTGGCTTTGGATTCGGCCGGGATTTGCCGCGGGCGATGATTTCCGTCCAGCGCCACAAAGGTTAACAGACCGCTGGTTACCGGAACATGATCTTCACCGCGATTGCGCTCTGCGACAACATCAATTCGCAGGCTGACCGAGGTATTACCGATCCGTTCGACCTGCGCATAAACCGAGACGATATCGCGGGTGAGGATAGGGGCTAGAAACGACATGGCTTCAATGGCAACTGTAGCGGTCGACCCTTGGGCGACTCTTGCGGCCATGATGCCGCCAGCAATATCCATCTGAGAGAGCACCCAGCCACCAAAAATATGGCCATTATTATTGAGATCGCGCGGCTGAGGAGCAACCCGCAGGACAGGTTGCAATTTGATCAACTCGTTCAGTTCTTCTTCACTCATCAGGCGAAATGTCCCTGCTGACCGGATCGTCAATGCAGTCATCATGACCGGTACCGTTCGACATAAAAACCAGTCCCATCAGGGCGGATGTGAGCAGCAAGGCAAAGCCGATCCCTCCAGCGGCCGCTATATACATATGGATCGAAACCAGGCCGTGTAGATAATATAAAAAGCCCAACGCTGCGATTACACATAGGAATGTAAGCCCGCTCATCCAGCGCATCAGGCGCCAGTAACGCGACCAAGCTATGCCGGCGTATAGAGGATCATCTAGCTGTGATGGACCGGGCAATTTAATTCACTCCGTAGGGGAAGGCTGTCATTGGACCTGATTCGATTTGCCTTCAAGTCTAACTTCTCGCGAAAATATGTTATATTGGTTGGCACGTAAAGAGAATCAGAGTGTTTTTGGAGCACGGGGAAAGGGCGCAAATGACGATACAGGCAATATTGCAGGGACGGGAAGGACCGATCTTTAGCTGTACCACGGACGATAGCGTGGCCGACGCGGTCGCTATATTGGCGGAGAAAAGAATTGGAGCGCTGCCCGTCCTTGATGGAGATCGGGTCGCCGGCATTTTTTCTGAACGTGATGTCCTGCGTGGCCTTCAGACTCTGGGTCCGGCGATTATGGGCAAGCGCGTGGTGGAAGGCATGACCGCCGATGTGATATCAGTTGATTTGCAAAAAAGCGCAATTGGTGCGCTATCGCTGATGACCAAACGCCGCATCCGTCATTTGCCGGTGGTTGAGGATGACAAGCTCGTCGGCTTTATTTCCATCGGAGATTTGGTGAAATATCGCATCGACAAGATCGAAAGCGAAGCGGCCGCCATGCGTAACTATATTCAAGGCGCTTGACTGCATAGAGCCGCTAACGAATCGGAATGCCGATAGTTTCGAAGTGCGCCAAGGTTTGTTGCCGAACCGACGTGGCGCGTTCGGTCGGGTCACTATAGCCATCCCGATAGGCCTTAGAGCGTACCTCTAAGCTGAGCGGAATCGCTGCTGGTAGGGCTTTCAACATATCCTCAAGCGGCAGCTCGCCTTCGCCGGGCGCGCTGCGTAAATCGATCGCATCTTCCAGATAGGCATTGAAGGTTTCGGCGCAGTGCAAGTTTCCATCGCATATCTGACTATAGCTCAGCAGGTTGCTGTCGACCGACTTGAGCGCCGCTGCTGCATGACCCGCCCGCTGAAAATGCAGGCTATCGATTAATATTGCCGCGGCAGGGTGATCGCATCTTTTGACAATATCCAAAGCCGAATCGAGAGATTGGACTGCGGTAATCATTAGGAATTCGAGCGACACACGCATATCGGCTGGCGCCGCCCACTCACAAAGCTGGTGTAGAGCTGCGGCGGTTCGATCTGAGTCCGGCTCTGCGCTTACGACCAGAACGTTGGACGCGCCAAGATCAGCACCGGCATCTATTATAAGGCGGTGCGCGTCAGTCAGCCTCCCGCCTTCGGGAATCCATATGACCTCGACATCAAGGACAGATAGGTCATGATCAGCGATCGCATTTTTTGTGGCCTTGATCTGTTCCGGATTCCAATGCTCTGGCTCTATAGTGAAGCCAACATGACTAAAGCCGGCCTGTCCGGCAGCATGAGCCACTTGATTGGGAAAAAATTCTGGCAAGGTGCCGGCCGCTAAGGATAGATAGTGAGACATAGCTCACGGTCTAGTTGATGGTGATTGCAATACAATGCGCGCTTTTAAGAGGTGCTTGCAGCCGGTGCGGGGTCGGGGATTGGTTCAGGCGGTTTCCGCCGCATAAGTAGCTGGATGACTTCCACCAATGTTGGACGAGCCAGAATCCACAATAAGCCTATATAGGCAGCCCCGCCAATCGCGACCAATATTGCCAGCCGCGCGTAGACAATCATTTCCGGCAATAATTGATCCGCGAGATAAACCACTGCTGCCATCGCGATTGAGGTTGATAGCCCTGGCCATATGGCTCTCATCAATTCGCCGCCACTGATCCCGATATGGCGATAAGATTGGAAAAATGTGAAAAGGGTGAGCACCGGAAAAGCAAAGAC
>CANMEE010000001.1:0-482500 GCA_947496865.1 uncultured Sphingomonadaceae bacterium | reverse complement strand
GGCTTAGAAGCAGCCATCCTTTAAAGAAAGCGTAACAGCTCACTGGTCTAAATAAGGGTTCCTGCGGCGAAGATGTAACGGGGCTAAAGATATGCACCGAAGCTTAGGGTTCATAATTTATTATGAGCGGTAGCGGAGCGTTCCGTAAGCGGATGAAGCCGAAGGGTAACCGACGGTGGACGTATCGGAAGTGCGAATGCTGACATGAGTAGCGACAAACAGTGTGAGATGCACTGTCGCCGAAAGACCAAGGGTTCCTGCTTAAAGCTAATCTGAGCAGGGTGAGTCGGCCCCTAAGACGAGCCCGAAGGGGGTAGTCGATGGGAAACAGGTTAATATTCCTGTACCTGGTGGAATGTGACGGATCTCGTGTGTTGTCTGATCTTATTGGATTGATCAGGCTTCGAAGAGGTTCCAGGAAATAGCTCCACCATATAGACCGTACCCTAAACCGACACAGGTGGTCAGGTAGAGTATACCAAGGCGCTTGAGAGAAGTATTCTGAAGGAACTCGGCAAATTACCTCCGTAACTTCGGGAGAAGGAGGCCCTACATGAAGGCAACTTTTTGTAGGGGGCACAAGCTGGGGGGTAGCGACTGTTTAGCAAAAACACAGGGCTCTGCTAAGTCGGCTTCAAGACGACGTATAGGGCCTGACGCCTGCCCGGTGCTCGAAGGTTAAGAGGAGGAGTGCAAGCTCTGAATTGAAGCCCGAGTAAACGGCGGCCGTAACTATAACGGTCCTAAGGTAGCGAAATTCCTTGTCGGGTAAGTTCCGACCTGCACGAATGGCGTAACGACTTCCCCACTGTCTCCAGAATATGCTCAGCGAAATTGAATTCTCCGTGAAGATGCGGAGTACCCGCGGTTAGACGGAAAGACCCCGTGCACCTTTACTGCAACTTCAGAGTGGCATTAGGAAAGAATTGTGTAGAATAGGTGGGAGGCTTTGAAACTTGAGCGCCAGTTCGAGTGGAGCCATAATGTGAAATACCACCCTATTGTTTTCTGGTGTCTAACCTAGGTCCGTTATCCGGACCAGGGACCCTCTGTGGTGGGTAGTTTGACTGGGGCGGTCGCCTCCTAAAGAGTAACGGAGGCGCGCGATGGTGGGCTCAGGACGGTTGGAAACCGTCTGTTAGAGTGCAATGGCATAAGCCCGCCTGACTGCGAGACTGACAAGTCGAGCAGAGACGAAAGTCGGTCATAGTGATCCGGTGGTCCCTCGTGGAAGGGCCATCGCTCAACGGATAAAAGGTACGCCGGGGATAACAGGCTGATGATTCCCAAGAGCTCATATCGACGGAATCGTTTGGCACCTCGATGTCGGCTCATCACATCCTGGGGCTGGAGCAGGTCCCAAGGGTTTGGCTGTTCGCCAATTAAAGTGGTACGTGAGCTGGGTTCAGAACGTCGCGAGACAGTTTGGTCCCTATCTGCCGTGGGCGTCGATAATTGAAAGGAGTTGACCCTAGTACGAGAGGACCGGGTTGAACATACCTCTGGTGTACCAGTCATGCCGCCAGGCGTGCCGCTGGGTAGCTATGTATGGAAGGGATAACCGCTGAAAGCATCTAAGCGGGAAGCCTCCCTTGAGATAAGTTATCATAGAGTCGTGGAAGACCACCACGTTGATAGGCTGGGTGTGGAAGTGCAGCAATGCATGAAGCTAACCAGTCCTAATTACTCAATTCGCGCTTGTAGAATCCCGCCATCAACAACAATGTTGGACCAAGAAATTGGAAACCTTCTTGTCGTAGATGCTGGACATATAAGCTCAGCCCACGGTAATATGTGCATGGATTTAAACATGCATATCTTACCAACGATATATCGATTAAAAGACCCGTTATTACAGCTTATGCGCTTGCTTCATTGCTTGGTGGCCATAGCGTCTGTGCCCCACCCGATCCCATCTCGAACTCGGCCGTGAAACCAGATTGCGCCGATGGTACTTTGTCTTAAGGCACGGAAGAGTAGGTCGTCGCCAGGCATTGCAGCAGGCGCATTAAGATGTAGTCACGAGGAAATAACCCATTCACTTTTTTAAAAAGCGGCCTGTCCGGCAACGGGCCGGCCGCTTTTTTATTTTATGGTAGCTGTTGAAATATAGCTTCCACTGGTAGCGCGGGATGGAGCAGTCCGGTAGCTCGTCAGGCTCATAACCTGAAGGTCGTAGGTTCAAATCCTACTCCCGCAACCAACAAAAATACCGCTTTCCCAATGGGTTGGCGGTTTTTTTGTGTCTGGCTCTCTGGATTTTCGTCAAGGCAATTCAGCCGACATGCTGATCCACCAATATGGGGTTTCCGTCGGGATCGACGACCATAAAACTGGCAGGGCCTTGCCCGTCTGGATCCGCTTTGCTGACAAATTCCATGCCTTGCGCCGTCAAATCGCGTTGCAATTCCCTGATGTCGGTGAAGTCATCGAGTGGCTGCGCCTCATTATTCCAACCGGGGTTGAAGGTCAGAGTATTGTTTGGAAACATATCTTGGAACAACCCGATAGAGGTGTCTCCATTTTTCAGGATCAGCCAGTTCTGGCTTTTGTCACCGCCGAAAACCGTAAAACCCAATTTTTGATAAAATAGTTCTGATGCAGTCAAATCCTTGACTGAGAGACTAATTGAGAAATTCCCGAGCTGCATTTTTGTTTCCTTCCAAGGTTTAAAGGGAGCATTGTAGCTTCACCTGCAAGATCCCGAAAGTGGGCGCCAGGTTTTTGCTATGTTACCGATTCTACAATGGCGCTGTTTTGCGTGCGGCTAATTCTACGACCGTCGCTTCATGTTTGGCCCGGTCAACTTTGTAAAAGCTGATAATGATGATGACTGTGAAGAAAAGCGTCAAGACCACTGGCACATAAATAGCGCCGAGTTTCCATAGTGTTTCATCTGACAACTCGCCTTGCGTCGCTCCGGCCGCGACCCCGGCGATGGACAGGATAAACCCGGCAATCACAATGCCAAAGCCTTCGCCAAATTTGCGCATGAATGTAGCGGCAGCGAAGAACATACCTTCTGATCGATTGCCAGTTTTCGCTTCTCCTTGCTCGACAAGGTCTGCCATCATCGAGGCAGCGAGAATTTGATAGCAAATGATCAGCGCAGTATCGAGTGTATTGCCGATCAACACGATCCAGAAAATGGCGGTCGATCCGTTTTCCGGCAGCACATCGATCAGACGCAGGAATATCGGCAATGGTAGTCCGATGAAAGCAACCGACCCAACAATAAGCGCGCCACGCTTCTTACCCAGTTTGCGGGTAACAATTGGTGCTAATGCGCCACCGATAAAGGCGGAAAGGAACACGCCGAAAGTTATGGCCCCGATTTGCCCCGGCGAGAAGCCCCAGAAATAGGTGGTAAAATAGAATATTAAACCGGCGACTAAGCCGCTGGCTGTAAACGCAATTAGCGAGGCACAGAAAAGCGCAAAGAAAGAACCGCTGGCGACAGTTTGATAAATTTCCTTGAAGATTTTCTTCAAAGTCATCTCGCGTTTCGGCGGTGGCTGTCTGAGCTTGGGTATGTAATGATGGGTTCCTAGGGCAGAGATGATGATCGCAGCGAACATCACCAGGGACCCTACCAATCCGAAAAAAGAATAAGCATCGCGGTTAAACTGGCCGTTGGTGATTGCAATCGTCACAAAGGCGGGAAAAATTAAGGCAAATGCGATGACCGACATCGCATTGCCACCGAAGTAACCGAAGAAATAGCGAAAACTCAATATGCTGCTGCGTTCGTCATAGTCGTTGGTGAGCTCTGGTGCGAGCGCCGAACTGGGTGTTTCGTAAACCGTGATAAATGTCCTTATGGTGATAGCCAGTACGACGATGTACCAGAATAACGCTTGTTCACTCCAACCCTCGGGCGGTGTCCAGATGAAATAATAGCTGACCGCCACGGGAACGGCGGCGGCATACATAAACGGGTGTCTGCGCCCCCATTTCGAATGGAAATTATCTGACCAATAACCAACTATCGGATCACTAATTGCATCAAAGATCAGTGCGATTAATATGGCAAGGCTGACCAGACGGGGATCCATACCCACCACCTGCGAATAAAATAGCAGCAGGAAATATTTGAGACCAGCATCTTTGGTGCCGTAAGCCACTGAGCCGAAGCCATAAGCAAGTTTTGTCCAGAATGAGGGTTTCTTAACGGATACAGGCGCCATCGCAGCTTCAGACAATCTCTCTCTCCCTGTCAGCAGCACCAACATGCTTTCCCGTCAACTTGAAAGCTATAACGCCTGCCAAGAATTGCCGGATGCCCTTATCATCCAGCAATCACTGGAATGATAATTTTTTGCCAGCCTGCGCCCTCTCGAGGAAATGAACAAGAAATATCTCAGTTGGAAAGCCACGGATATGAAAATGAAGTTAGGCGCACGCTCAACAAGTCGATTGTCAAATTCCAGCCCTCCACATCTTCGTAACGCGGGCTTTTGCGACCAAAGCAGACACTGGTAGCTGGCTTGCGATCCTCGCATGGAGCTGGCGCGTTGGGGGGTGATTACGATTTCTGCCAATTCGAACTTTGTGAGGAAATTATGCAATTTCGGACTGAAAGTTGAGGCTAAGCCATTCAAAAATGGGATGTGCTCGCGTTCAACCGCTTCGGAAGGTTAGCGATGCAGAAGGTCTTCGCGGTGCCTCTCGGAATGATGTGGATATCTTGACACGGCTTCAAATAGAATTAGGCCGACATAGAGTAATGCGATTTGGTCAAACGCCCGTCTTTGACCAGCCAATGGAGATTATATCATGCGTGAAGCAGTCGTCGTATCTTATGCCCGTACCGGGCTTGCGAAAGCCGGTCGTGGTGGCTTTAATATTACACCACCTATGACAATGGCGGCCCATGCCATTAAACATGCCGTCGCCAAGTCGGGTGTGGAAAGCGATTTTGTCGATGATAGCCTGATGGGCAATGTCGCCCATGCTGCGCCGAATATCGGGCGCAACGCGGCGCTTCTCGCTGGCCTTCCCAAAACCACAGCTGGCGCGACGATAAACCGTTTCTGTTCGTCCGGAATGCAAGCCATTGCCATGGCCGCAAACCATATTCGCGGCGATGGTGCGGATTGCGTTGTGGCAGGCGGCGTGGAAAGTATCTCGATGCAAGGTACGCGGGCACCGGAGGGCAGCATCGATAATGAAATCCTGAAAATCGCCCCCGCTATTTTCATGCCGATGATCGACACCGCCGATATTGTCGCCGAGCGTTATAATATCAGCCGCGAATATCAGGACGAATATTCCCTGCAATCACAACAACGGATGGCAGCAGCGCAAGACGCGGGACTATTCGCCGACGAGATCGTGCCGATGCAGACTAAGATGAAGGTCGTCGACAAGGAAACCAAGGAAGAAAGCATCGTCGACTACACAGTCGACCGCGATGAGTGCAATCGCCCCACCACCACCTTGGAGGGCTTAGCCAAGTTGAATCCGGTCATGGGTGAAGGCAAATATATTACTGCCGGTAACGCGAGCCAATTGTCCGATGGCGCGGCTGCTGTCCTGTTGATGGAAGCCAAAGAGGCAGAACGTCGGGGCCTGAAACCTCTGGGTCGTTTTGTTTCCTGGGCCGTCGCCGGATGTGAACCGGATGAAATGGGCATTGGCCCGGTCTTTGCCGTGCCGAAGCTGCTTGAGCGGCAAGGCCTGACCGTCGATGATATTGATATCTGGGAACTCAACGAAGCCTTTGCCAGCCAGTGTCTCTATAGCCGCGATCGTCTGGGCATTGATCCCGCCAAATATAATGTCAATGGCGGCTCCATCTCCATCGGCCACCCCTTTGGTATGACCGGCGCGCGCTGTGCCGGGCATTTGCTGCAGGAAGGCCGTCGTCGTGGCGCCAAATGGGGCGTTGTCACCATGTGTATCGGTGGCGGTCAGGGCGGAGCAGGTCTGTTCGAGATTTACCCCTGAACTTTCAAGACATCCCGCGCATTGTAAGGAATAGAAGCAGTTTTGGATCAACTAACGGACGAACAAATCGAACGCCGGCTATCAGAAGCTTTGGCCAATCGCTCCTCCGTGTCTGCGGAGAGGTTGATTGCCGGATTGCTCCGCACCTTTAATCTGACCGCGGACGGTGAGGGCGAATTTGTGTTTCCCGCGCTCAATTCATCGGCGCGGGAGCGGATTTTTGGCGGACAAGTTATTGCGCAAGCCATTGTGGCGGCGGATCGCACGGTGGATGCCGAGAAAAATATCCATTCGCTTCATTCCTATTTTCTGCGGGCCGGAGATGAAACAAAGTCGCTGCATTTTCGTGTGCACCGCGACTTTGACGGGCGCAGCATTTCCAATCGCAGGGTGGTTGTCAGGCAGAATGACAAAGTCATATTCAATCTGACCGCCTCCTTTCAAAAAGCGGCTGACGGATTGAATCACCAGATATCCATGCCGGATGTCATGCCACCCGAACAATGTATGAGCGCGATGGAGCAAATTGCCCGGAACCCGCAGGTATCGGACAAGCATATCGAACGGATGAGCATGCCGCGGCCCTTTGATGTGCGCAGCTTTCGTCCCGAAGGCAAAAGCGCGGACGCGCGCCAATATCAATGGTTCAAGACGGTTGCACCCTTGCCGGATGATCCGCTGATCCATCGTGCCACTCTGGCCTTTGCCTCCGATATGGGATTGCTCTCCACGTCGATGATACCCCATGGGCTGCATTGGACCACGCCGGGATTATTCTCGACCAGTCTTGATCATGCCATGTGGTTTCATGATGACTTCCGCATGGATGAATGGATCTGCTATGTGATGGACAGCGATTGGACCGGCCACACGCGCGGCCTTAATCGCGGCGCCCTCTACACGCAGGATGGCAAATTGGTGGCGTCAGCGGTGCAGGAAGGCCTGATCCGTCTGACGCCGAAAGAGGGCTGAACGCTAGAAAAGCGACTTCAGATCGCGTTTCAATATCTTGCCATTGGCATTGCGCGGCAAGCTATCGGTGCTGAACAGGACTTTGACCGGCACTTTGAAATTGGCCAGCTGCGCCCTCACCCACTCCTGCAACTCCGCTTCCGTGGCCGTTTGCCCCTGAACCAGATGCACAATCGCCGCTGGTTCCTCGCCCAAAGTCTTGTGCTCGATGCCCACTAAAGCGGCATCCATCACGGCGGGATGATCATAAAGGACATTCTCCACCTCGGATGAGTAGATATTCTCCCCGCCGCGGATGATCATGTCTTTCGCGCGGTCGACAACATAGCAGAAGCCTTCGTCATCCAATCGCGCCAGATCGCCAGTGCGGACCCAGCCATCGACGAAAGTTTCGGCAGTGGCTTCCGGACGGTTCCAATAGCCTTTGACCACCATCGGTCCGCGCGCCCACAATTCACCCACTTCGCCAATGGGCATTTCCTCGCTGGCATCCTCGCTCATGACCTTCAAGTCTGCCGCAGCCACAGGCGGGCCACAACTGGTCGGGCGATTAAGATAGTCCTCGGCGCTGTGCGTCGTAACCGTGGCCGTTGTTTCGGTCATGCCCCAGCCATTGCCGGGCAGCGCGCCAAAGACTTCATAGATTTTGCGCGCCAATTCTGGCGCAGACGGCGCGCCGCCATAGCTGATGGCATCGATGGAACTCAGATCATATTGGTCCCGGTCGGGATGTTCGATCAACTGCCAGGCAATAAACGGCACACCGCCGGTGGCGTTGACCTTTTCCCGCTCGATAATCTCCATCGCTTTCACGGTATCCCACTTGTGCAGGAAGACCATCTTATGGCCCCCTTGAACGGTAGGCATCATGATGGCCGAACAAGCGGTACAATGGAACATCGGTACTACCGTAAGGCCAACCCGAATAGTGGGTTCGGGAACTTCGTTGCCCCGGCGCAAGGCTGATGCCGCCCCGGAATAGCCGACTGAAATAGCGTTGGTGGTCAGATTTCGATGCGACCCCAGCGCGCCCTTGGGCTGGCCGGTTGTCCCGCTGGTGTAAAAAATCGTCGCCGGATCTTCAGGCACAAGGTCGACCGCCGGCAAGTCCTGATCCGGAAGACTGCCATAATCATTGGGCCGGCCGATAATGTCTTCGAGCGTGCGGCCCGGATCTGCCAAAGCGCCTGCACTGCGGGCCACAATGACATGTTTCAAATCAGGCAGATCCGCCATATGCGGAGAAATCCGATCCCATCGCTCAGCATCACATAGCAAAACGCTGGTCTCGGAATTTGCGAGGCCGAAAACCAGTTCCTGATCCGTCCACCAAGCATTAAGCGGCACAACAATCGCACCGATCGAAACGGCCGCAAAAAAAATCACTGGCCATTCGGGCAAGTTGCGCATTGCCAGCGAGACCCGGTCTCCCTTGGATACGCCGATTTTCTGGAGCTCCACAGCCAAAGCGGCCACGGCGCGATACCAGTTGGCATAGGTGACACGCTCATCGGCAAATATCAGAAATTCGCTGTCGCCATGACCGCGCGCATGTTCCGCCATCGCCGCGAGCGTGGGCAGTGCATTTTTCCAGACGCGGGTCGATACGCCATCAATATCGACCATTTCCATTTCAAACGGCTGCCCCGGCGCGCATAATAATGCGTCCACATCTTTGCGTGATCGTACGGGCCATCCAGCAGGCGGTGTCCACTTTTCCAGTGGATCTATTGCTTCAGCTGACAAATTTTTCTCTCCTAATTGATATAAGCGAACCTATCCGTTGAACGTGCCTCCTGCAGCGGCCTTTTCCTGAAGCAGGTCTGCGACCGATAGATTATGTTTTTTCAGACCGGCGACGACATTGTCGAGCCCAACCGTGTCGGCCCAGAACATCGGACCGCCGGTATAAAGCGGCCAGCCATAGCCGTTGATCCACACGACATCGATATCGCTCGCGCGCTGTGCCATGCCTTCTTCGAGGATTTTTGCGCCCTCGTTGACCATTGGATAGAGCATCCGTTCACGAATCTCGTCCTTGGAAATTTCACGCTGTTCTTTGCCTGCTTTGGCGGCGAATTCAGCAATGATCTGTTTGACTTCGTCAGAGGGCGTGCGTTGCCGTGCCTCATCATAGTCATAAAAGCCTTTGCCAACTTTCTGTCCCCAGCGACCGACGGCGCATAAAGCGTCGCGCAAGGTTTCGATCCGCTCGGGATCGCGATGCCATCCGATATCGACACCGGCCAGATCGGACATTTGAAACGGCCCCATCGGAAAACCGAATTCCAGCAAGACGTCATCGACTTCCCAATAATTGGCGCCTTCCATGATCATGAGATTGGCTTGTTCCTGGCGCGGGCTGAGCATCCGGTTGCCAATAAAGCCGGGACAAACGCCTGAGACCGCCGCCACTTTGCCGATTTTTTTCGACAACTTCATCGCCGTCATCAGCACATCATCAGCGGTCTTCTCGCCGCGCACGATTTCCAGCAATTTCATCACATTGGCGGGGGAGAAAAAGTGCAAGCCAAGCACATATTCCGGCCGCTTCGTCACCGCAGCAATTTCGTCTATATTGAGATAGCTGGTGTTACTGGCAAGGATGGCGCCCTGTTTCACGATCCCGTCCAGTTTGGTGAACACTTCCTTTTTAACGTCCATATTCTCAAACACCGCTTCGATCACCAGATCGCAGTCGGCCAAATCGTCATAGGACAGGCTGGGCGTCAAAATACTCATCGCGCCCTCGACCTGCTCTTCGGTCATCCGACCGCGTTTGGCTGTATTCTCGTAATTTTTGCGGATTACACTGACGCCGCGATCCAGCGCTTCTTCTTTCAATTCGACAATGGTAACGGGAATGCCAGCGGACAAAAAGTTCATCCCGATGCCACCACCCATGGTGCCGGCCCCTAAAATGCCGACTTTCTTGATCGGGATCAGATTAATTTTTGGATCAATGCCGTCAATCTTATTGGCCGCACGCTCGGCAAAGAAATAGTGGCGCATGGCTGCCGATTGGGTGCCGGTCATAAGTTTCGTGAACAATTCCCGTTCTTTCGCGACGCCGTCTGTGTAGGATAGCTCACCGGCTGCTTTGACCGCCTGAATGCCGGCTTCGGGGGCTTCGAATCCACGAATTTTGCGACCGTTTTTCTGGCGGAATTCGTCAAATATAGCTGGGTTTTTTATGCCATCTTCATTGGCCGTGCCTTCGGACGAACGCGGCGGTGCCTTGCCAATCTGCTCGCGGGCAAAAGCTATCGCATCGTCGGCGAGACTGTCTTCACTAACCAGCTTGTCGACCAACCCAATCGCATGGGCCTTTTTGGCCGAAATCGGGTTTCCTATAACCACCATCGGTAAAGCCGCCTCTGCGCCAACCACACGCGGCAAGCGCTGAGTTCCGGCTGCACCGGGGATTAGGCCGAGCTTGACTTCCGGCAGTCCCATTTTCGCTGATGGAACTGCAACTCGATAGTGACAGGCCAGAGCAACCTCACAGCCACCACCCAGAGCGGTACCGTGAATTGCCGCAACGACTGGCTTGTTGCTGGCTTCTAGCGCATCGATGGCCTCGCCAAGATTAGGTCCCTGCATCGGTTTCCCAAATTCCGTAATATCTGCGCCGGCAAAAAAGGTGCGTCCGTCACACCTAATGACCACAGCTTCGATCCCATCGTCTGAGAGAGCTTCTTTGATGCCATCAACCAATCCCTGACGAACGGCTGCGCCCAGCGCATTGACCGGAGGGTTATTCGAAATGATGACCAATATATTTTGATGTTTTTCGGTAGTTACGACAGACATTTGTTTCTCCTGCAGGAAAAATGCTTCGGTGACGAAGGGATACGGCACGGCATAAGGACTAGGCTCGAATATCGAGCAAGCCTATCGAGTATCACAAAGGATAACGATTGGAAATCAGGCTTTTACATGAATGGGATTACAGCGAGAAATAGACCTGTGTCGGAGAGCTGGTCAACGCTTTTTGGGTTCAAATTCTATATGCAGTTCTTGCAATGACCGGAGCAAGAAATGAGGATGGATTGCAAAACTATTTTTGCCTTCCGCAAACCACATATCCTCGAACCGCTCCACGACGGCCGTGAATCCCCAAATAAGCTCTCGCCGGGCCAGCGGCGCCCCAAGGCAATGATGGACCCCGGAACCAAAAGCGACATGGGAGCCGGGCTTGGAGCGATCCAGATCCAGCTTTTCCGGACATTCAAACTGTTTGTCATCGCGGTTGGCAGCGGCAAACCTAATATCTATCAGTGATCCTGCTGGAATTTTCGTGCCTTGTATTTCGGTGTCCATGGCGACAAATCGCATGAGGCTTTGCACCGGTGATTCTAGTCGGAGAACCTCTTCTATAAAGATCTTCATATATTTGTCAGGATCGCTTCGGAGCTGATGCCAGACGTCCTTATTTTCAATAAGCAGCTTCATGCCGGCGGACAGCGCATTGGTTGTGGTTTCGCTACCGCCCACAAACGTATCCGCCATCATTTCGGCGTGCAGTTCATTGTCGGTCAGGGGACGACCCCATCCTTCAATCTCTGTATTCACTAGTGCGCTCAACAAGCCGTCATTGGGGTTTTGCCGCAGTTCTTCGAAAATCGGTTGAAAATAGTGTTGCCCCTCAATTTCGCGATCAACCATCTCCAGTTCGGTTTCTTCATCGAGCATCATGGATATTCGCCGGAAGAATGCATCGGTCCATCCTTTGATTTTCCACATATCTTCGCGCTTGGCGCCCATTTGCTCGCCAATAATATATAGGGGCAAGGGAACGGCAAATTGCTTCACCCAATTGCAGTGACCGTCTGCAATAAAATCATCTATCAGCTCAAAGGCGAGGGTCTCCACGAACGGATCCATCTCTTTTATCCGGGCAGGACGGAAGGCTTCGTTGAACATGGCTCGCATTTGCTTGTGACCCGGATCGTCGCGATTGCCCAGCGTCGGTTCTGGCACCCACCCTTTTTCTGCGAAGCGTGCGGCAATTTTCTTTTGCCGTTCGATATTGCCGGTTTTCATACGATAGGCCGTGCCTTCAGCGCCGCTGCGGAAGGTCGCTGGATCCATCAAAATGGCGCGGACGTCCTCATATCGCGAGACAATATAGATATCGGTTCCCGGTTGCTTGTAGACCGGTGCTTCGTCGCGCAATGCTTTATAGGCATCATAAGGACACTGTTGCGTTTCCACATCGAACAGATTGATTTCTGGTTTAGCGTTGCTTGCCATTATCGGCCTCCCCATATTAACGAACGTGAATGGCTTCCTCGCCCCAGGGTGCGATGGTTTTGTCGGTATTCTGAAACGCACTCGGCAGTTCTTCGACCATTTTCCAAGTTGCGGCGAGTCTGCCAAAGCCAACAAAAAAAGCCACTGTCATGCCCAGTTCAACTATTTGGGCTTCGGAAAAATGTTCCCGCAATTCATCATATAGGGCGTCATCAATCGCCAAATGATCGGTTGCGAATAACTCTCCGTAGCGGATAGCCAGTTTCTCGGTGTCTGTGAGATTTTCCGCCTCAGCCGGTTTCTCCAGTGAACAAACCAGATCTTCATTCAACCCATCTGCCAGGGCATCGCTATAACGAATGGCCATGCAAGATCGGCACTGATTGAAGAAAGCAATGCGCAGGCGGACCAGTTCCACCAACCGATCTGGCAGGGAGCGATTCATCTTTAGCGCACCGCCAAAACCCATCAGGCCCAATGCTTGTTCCGGGCAATGCGCGAAGAAGCGCGTCAGCCCTTGTTCAAGGTCGGTTGCTTCTTCCGGTTTCACCGCTGCGACTATGCGCGGATCCCATTGTTCGGTCGGCAATTTCTTTATGCGGCTCATGATCAGGCCCTCCTTATCCTCTCCAATTTACCAATGGAGCTTGATCGGAGAATGCTCTTTTGTGGATCGGAAACAACTGACGAAATAAACAGATAAGTCAGGAGGAGAGCATGGCCGAAAAAGCAGCATCACCGATGCAATGCCCGCATGCGCCAGAACAGGTGGACTTATTTGGTCCGGGCGCGCCGGAGCAATGGTATGCGGCCTATGACGTGTTGCATCAGCAATCACCGGTTCTGCGCCTACCGGGAGAAGGTCTGACGCCTGACAAAGATGCCTATATCCTCACTAAGCACGAAGATATTTCCTGTGTCGTGAAGGATTGGGAGCGTTTCCCGCCTACGCTGTCGTTGCTGGTCAAACAAATTGAGGCGGAAGGGAAGCTTCCACAGGAAATGCCGGGCCTGGACGCGATGATCATTTCGATATGTTCGCTGCGGCCCACCCCGGAACTCTGGCGCGCGCATCGGCAGGAACTGACTGATCCATGGGTCGGGCCCGGCGCTGGACGGCATCAGGATATGATTACCGGCCATGTTGACCATCTTATCGATCAGTGGATTGACGGCAATGGGCTTGATTTTGTCCAACAATTCGCCCGACCTTTACCGCAGCGGACCATGGCTTCCGTGCTTGGTTTTCCGATGGAAGATACAGCACAGTTGGAACGCTGGGGTAATGCGCAGGTTTTGGCTTTCGTCCACGGTTGCGGGCATAACAACAAGCTGACCGAAGAGCAGACGCTGGAAAAATTGCGATTGCTCAGCGGTTTCGGTGATTATGTGCGCGAGAAAACAAAAGAAAAACGTGCCCGTCCCCAGGACGATATGATCTCGTTCCTGACCCAGGTGCGTTATAAAGCGCTCGATCGAAAGCTGACTGACGGCGAGATTAATGGCATTGTTTACGCGATGCTTATTGGCGGCCTAGAAACCACCCAATATGCGCTTGCCGAACAAGTCCAGCTTATCTGCGAACGACCGGGATTATTTCAGAGGCTGAAACAGGATCGTAGGCTGATCCGCACGTTTATCGAGGAAGCCATGCGGCTGCGATCACCGACGCAAGGCCTGTCGACACGCATTACCAGTCAGGATGAGCTGTTTCAGGGTGTGGATATACCCGCAGGTTCCACGCTCCACTTGCGCTGGGGAGCCGCCAATGTCGATCCGGATGAATTTGAAGACGCAAAAGAGCTCCAATTGAATCGCAAAGCGGTGACGCGGCATCTCGCCTTTTCCGCAGGTCCACGTGTTTGTCCGGGTGCTGGCTTGTCGCGACTGGAACAGACGATTGCGTGGAACCGGTTGTTCGATCGATTGGACGACATTGCATATGGTGAGGAGAATGACTTTCTGCATCAACCCGGGATCATGCTGGGAACCCTCAAACTCAATCTGACATTCACCAAGGCATAGGAGAATAGCATGACCACATTGCTCGCGCATATCAGGATAAAGTCCGAAAAATTGGATAAATTTGAAGCCATTACGCAAGATATGGTCAAGCAAACACTAGAAACCGAAACCGGTGTGACCCGCTATGAATATTGGAAAGGTCAGGAAGAAAACTTCTATTATTGCTTGCTGTCTTTTGAAGACAAATGGGCCTTTTACCGTCACCAAATGTCCGACCATCATGAAGGTCATGATTTCGCGGACGTCATTGCCGATATCAGGTTGGAATATGTCGATCCGGTTGCAGGAGCGGGCGGCGGTTTGGTTCACACGACCGATCCGGTTTTAACCGATGACATGGCAGAAAATCTAAAGATCGCACAGGAACGCTACCCCATCGAAATCGCCAGTTGGTGGTCAGGCAGGAGATAGAGCGATGTCCGATCTGGTAGCAGTCATCACCGGTGGAGCGGTGGGAATTGGACAAGCGATAGCCAAAGCGGTTGGAGCGCGTGGTGGTCAAGTTTTCAATATCGATCAAGACGCATCCGGCAATCAAGAGACCGATCAACTGGTCGCGGGCGCGGGAGGGCAATGCACCAGTTTTACCGCAAATGCCGGTGACCCCGAAATAGTCCGCCAGATATTTAACGAAATTTCCAGCCAGGTCGACCATCTCGATTTGCTCGTGAATAACAGCGCCGTGTGGAATGACAGTTCCCTGACAGCCGGTGATTATCAAAGTCAGGTCAAGGCCTTTCAGATGGCGATAGATTCCTGCCTACATGCGGCTTTTTGTTGCACCTTGGCAGCGGTTCCGTTGCTAGAAAGAGCAGCTAATCCAGTGATCATCAATATGAATACGGAGCATATGGATAAGGATCATTTCCTCTCCTATATTGTCGGTTCGACCGGCTATGATTGTGCCAAATTCGGATTATGGCGTTTGACCCAGACTTGGGCTGCAGAGCTTCAGAGCAAAGGAATCCGCGTTAACGAATTTTGCTTCGGTGCTGTCGATACGCCGATGTTACGAGCGGTGTCTTCTGAAAAGGCTGATGCCGGGATGAAGTCAGAAGATCTGGCGACTGCTGTGTTTCATATATTTGACCAAGGGCCCAGCGGCGACAACGGCCAATCGCATTTTTTTGGATTTAGCGGCACGTCACGAGAAGAGAGTTTGCAGCAAATCGCAGCCCTGAGAATTTAGACGCCTGCTACGGCTGGAACGCGGCCTTTTAACAGCCCATTAATCCAATAACTGTCTGCGCGCTGGCTTTATGATTCTGTCTTGCGGGAAAGGGCGCTCAATGATTTTGGGCTGACCCTGTCAAAAGCGTTAGCGAGAGATCACGAAGAAACGCGCTTTTGGGGATAGTCCTACTTGTTTGGCTAGTGGCGCATTCCGTAGCGTCTTTCATTATTGTTGGGCGAGAAACGACACATATGATCTAGGAATATGTGAACCGGAATAGTCAAAAATATGGCTGCGCATAGGGAGGTATCTGCAATGAATTATTTATCGCGTCACCACGATTCCATTTTTACATCGAAAGACATTCGAACAACGCTGATGTGTTCGGCCATGGCCATTGGTGCCTTCGGTTTTAGCATGCCGGCCCTAGCGCAAGATGCGGTAGAGGAAGATAATAGCGGCAATGTAATCATCGTTACCGCCCGTAAACAGAATGAAACGCTACAGGAAACACCTGTTACGGTGACGTCTATTGGCGGTGCCACTCTTGATAAGTTTCAGGTTAACGAAGTCGCTGATGTTGTGAGCCGGATTCCGGCGCTAAATGTGCAAGTCGGTGGTTCTGGCGCTGGTGGTCAGATCAGCCTGCGCGGGGTTGGTACCACCAATATTTCAGCTGCGTTCGACTCCGCCGTTGCGTTCGATTTTGATGGTGTATCGATCAGTACGATGCGTCTGGTACAGGCCTCGTTTTTTGACGTAGAACAGATTGACGTCCTTAAAGGGCCGCAATCTTTATTCTTTGGTAAAAGCGCTTCGGCCGGCGTTTTCTCTGTCCGATCTGCCAACCCGACGGCGGATTGGGAAGTTGGCGGTAAAGCTTCTTATGAGTTTGAAGAAGAAGGTTACACCGTGGGCGGCTATATTTCCGGTCCCGTTACTGACACATTGGGTATTCGGGTTGCGGCACAATATCAGGACATTGACAAATATGTCGAGCTGGAAGCCGGTACGCCTTCTGTTTTTGCCGATTCAGGTAAGGGTCTAAAGAATTTTGTTGGCCGGGTTACTTTGCAATGGGATCCGACAGACCGGTTTTCCGCGAACCTCAAGCTTAACTACAACCACAATGAAGGCGACAGTTTGCTGGGTCATTCCGATATTGATTGTGGTGCTAACGGTGTCGCAGACGATGTTTTCTTGGCTCTTCCGGGTGTTTCAATTGCCTCAAATGCCGCATGTGATATCCAGGACGGGCTATATCCTCATCCGGATGGCCACCCGGCACTGCAAGTCATTGCGCCGGGAACGACCGGGGCAGGGCGCTACACCGGGCAATCTTACAACGAAACAGATACGATCTTCGTTCGTTTGGCAATGGATCTCGAACTGAGTGACACCCTGACCTTGTCGTCAGTGAGTGGCTATCTGGATCTCGAAAATGAGCATCTCGATCACTTTAGCTATGTCGGTATTTTGCCTAATGGCGACCCGGGCGGTTTGCCGGCGCCTTTTTCCGACGCGTTGCAGCAATATACGCAAGAAATACGTTTAACTAGCGACTTTGACGGTATGTTCAATTTCATGGTCGGCGGGTTTTGGGAAAGCAGAAACCAGCCTTTACAGACATCACAGAACGCGTTTCTTGGTGCGTTCCTATTCCCAGATTCTCGCGGGATTACCTATGATTGGGTTGCGGATCGCTCAACCAAAAGTGAAGCATTGTCGTTTTTCGGCAGCGTGAGTTTGGACCTTACCGACCAACTGGAGCTTTCAGGCGGTGTGCGTTGGACGGATGAGCAAAAAACGCACAGAACATCGTTCCCGGTTCTTCACAATGCACTGTCCTTTCTAAATGGCGTTGTTGGCGGTATTGGATTTGTAGTTCCGGAAGGGTTCCAAACGGGTCCGATCAAATTTTCTGACAGCAATGTGTCGCCGGAAGTCACCTTGAAATATCAGGCGACACCCGACCTCAACTTATATGCTTCCTACAAAACCGGTTTTAAATCCGGGGGCGTCGACAACAGCATCTTGCCAACCGCATCTCTGCAATTTGTCAGCCCTGGGTTCGGCACGGATGCGGAACGCCAGGCGGCATTGGATTCGATCGTCTATAACTCGGAAACAGCCAAGGGCGGCGAAATCGGGGTGAAGGCGCTCTTCGGAAACGGCGCGTTTCGGATAAACACGGCGGCCTTCTACTTCGTCTTTGATGACCTTCAGGTCCAGAATTTCGACGGTGCGGCCGTTCGCTTTCTGACGATTAATGCCGGTGAATTGACAACCAAAGGTTTTGATGTCGATTGGTCCTGGCGGACACCGTTGGACGGCCTCAGTTTCTCGGGCGCGCTGGGCTATACCGATGCCAAATTCACGGATACGTTTATTTCTCAGGATCCAGATGGCATTCCGGGAAATGCCGATGACGTCGATCTCGATGGTCGGACCGCAGCACGTGCACCTAAATGGTCTGGCAATTTCGCGTTCGATTGGACGGTGCCGATGGGCGATTCGATTGAGTTCGGTTTGAACGGAAACGCTGCTTATAGCTCCTCCTATTTTGCCGGAAACAATAATTTCACCGACTTTGTTCAGGACAGCTATGTGACTTTGGACGCCGCTGTGTCGATTGGAGACCCCGATGGGAAATGGAAATTATCGCTTGTTGGCGTCAATCTAACCGATGAAATTTGGGCCAATACCGCCGGTGACAGGCCGTTTCTGCCTGCTGGTGGCGATGATCGGGTGATCACCCAAAACCGGGGACGGCAAATGTTTGTTGAGGCCGCCTTTAAATTCTAATCAACGACTCCCGTTGACAACTCAAAGCCGGAACAGCGTTGCTGTCCGGCTTTTTTTGTTGGTTCTGGGTTGGCTCTCGGTGTCAGGAAAGCAGGAAAATTCGTGCTTATTGAGGCAACCATTTTGCTTACCGTTGCTTTAGAAAGTCACTTATAGATTTTCATTGCGCTAGCCATTTTAAGAAACAGATCACGAACGTCTCCGTTTTGATTCTGTCCCATCAAACTAACGACTATTGCGGTCGTCATGCCCAAAACAAATCCGGGAACAATTTCGTAAATCCATGCCGACAAGGACCCACCTGCAATGGTGAGAGGCGCGTATAGCCAGAATAAGACAGTGCTTGCGCCGACGACCATCCCGGCCAGAGCGCCATCGCGTGTCAATCCTTTCCAATATAGGCTCAGCAAGATAATCGGGCCAAACGCGGCGCCAAATCCGGCCCAAGCATTGCTCACCAGTGAGAGCACGTTGCTGTCCCGGTCAAAGGCCAGCGCGATGGCGACCAGTGATACTGCTAAAACGGAAAGCCGACCGACCAGTACCAGCTCTTTTTGGGAGGCAGATTTTCGAAGGAAGACCTTGTAGAAATCTTCCGTCAGAGAGCTGGATGAAACAAGCAATTGCGAAGAGATTGTGCTCATAATTGCTGCGAGTATGGCAGCCAGCAGGAAGCCGGACAAAAGCGGATGAAAAAGAACCTGAGAGAGTAGAATAAAAATGGTCTCGGGGTCATCAAGCGTGCGTCCGGTTGACGTAACATAGGCCAGGCCGAAAAGACCCACCAAAACCGCTCCGACCACCGTAACGAGCATCCATGTCATGCCAATCCATCTGGCGGCCGCAATGTCTTTTAGAGACCGAATGGCCATGAAGCGCACGATGATATGGGGTTGTCCAAAATAGCCGAGGCCCCAGGCCAGGCTGGATATAATACCTAAGGTCGTCGCACCTTCAATCCATGTAAGAGCGTCTGGGTTCACCGCATCTATTGCTATTGCAGTGGGTCCCCAACCGCCCAACACTTGAAGCGTAACGACCGGGACGATGACCAGGGCTAGAAACATGATGCAGCCTTGGACAAAGTCGGTGAGGCTTACCGCCAGAAAACCGCCGAACAGCGTGTAGGAAATCACGACACCGGCCGTGATGAAAAGGCCGAGTTCATAGTCGAGGCCAAAGGATGCTTCGAACAGCTTGCCGCCTGCGACAATTCCCGCCGACGTGTACAGCGTGAAAAACACCACTATGACGACCGACGAAATGATACGTAACGCTCGAGTTTTATCCTGGAAGCGCTTTTCAAAATAGTCGGGGATTGTGATCGCATCTTCCGCCATTTCAGTGAAAACCCTCAGCCGAGGCGCGACCAGCAAATAGTTGAGATAGGCTCCGATCAAGAGTCCCACTGCAATCCATGCCGCGCTCAGGCCGGACAAATAGATCGCGCCGGGCAAACCCATCAGCATCCAGCCGCTCATGTCCGATGCACCGGCCGACAGCGCGCCGACGGCGGGATGCAAGTTGCGCCCTCCGAGCATATATTCTGAAACATTGCTGGTGGACTTGCGCCAGGCATAAAATCCGATCGCGATCATCAAAGCGAAATAGCCGGTAAGCGAAATAAGTTCTTCAAATCTCATCTGTGTTTATGCCCACCCCAATATTGAAAAGACTAAGGGACATGTTCCTCGACGCCCACATAGCAGATAGTTTACGGCCGTTAACTGCGCCAACGCTTCTGGACTGCGCGAGCAGATTCTACCAGCTTTTTGCAATGCCTGCGTTCGGTTCGCATAAGTGGGAGGGGGCTAAGCGAGCAGAGAAACATTGCCGCCCGCAGCGGTGGTATCGATACAGACGTGCCGTTCCATCAGACAGCGGTCCGTAAAATTTTCCTCGGTGATTAGGGGGACGAGCGGGCCGTCGCGAGAGGCAAGAGCCATGCGGATCGCACGGATATCTTCCGGATCGCTCCAGCATATAACCGCATCTATCCCCTCCAGATGGCGCAGATGCTCGCGGTTTAGAAAGCCATCCAACGTGTTTTTGCCCATCCCGTCGGGGACAACTATCAGCGGCACACAGCCTTGCTGACGGACAATCCCAGCCTGTTTCTCTGCATCAGCAGGAGACGGACCAAGGCACAACATGGTGCCGCGCGCATAGGTGAATAGCTCATTGGATTCGCCGGTCGGTCCGGGCATGACCTCACAGCTGCGCGGTCGAGGATCGGCTGCGTCTAGTGCATCAAGTGCCGTTTGGACGGTTTCCAGCTTGATTTCTGAGCCATGTTGTAACGGCATCATCAGGTTAGCGCTTTTGTAAAAACGCGGCAGATAATGTGGTCCGCCCGCTTTGGGGCCGGTGCCGGACAGGCCTTCCCCGCCAAAGGGTTGAGAACCTACAACCGCGCCCACCTGGTTGCGATTGACGTAAATATTCCCGACTTTCATCGCGGCATTTATTTTATCGATGCGCCGTTCAATTCGGGTTTGCAGACCAAAAGTCAGCCCGTAGCCGCGATTATTAATGTCACCGATTATGTTGCCGAGATCATCATTCTCGAAAGTGGCAACATGCAACACCGGGCCAAAAATCTCTTCATCCAAATCGTTTATGCCATCCACGCTAATCACGGCTGGGCCCACAAAATGGCCGTCATCGGAACCAGCTAGCTGCTTGATCAGCCTTCCTTGTTCTTTGGCGGTGGCGATATGAGCCGAAATCTTGTGATGAGCCGCTTCATCAATAACGGGGCCGATATCCGTCGATAACCACCACGGATTACCGACCTCCAGAGCGTCCATCGCGCCTTCGAGCATCTTGAGAAACGGCTTTGCAATATCCTTATGCAGATACAGCACCCGCAACGCAGAGCAACGCTGTCCCGCAGATTGAAAGGCAGATGTAATAATATCGCGAACGGACTGTTCTGGAAGGGCTGTAGAGTCTACTATCATACAGTTGAGACCGCCGGTTTCTGCAATGAGTAGCGCATCCGCCTGTCCGTTTTCGGCAAGGTTCCGGTTTATTGTCTGTGCGGTTGCGGTTGAACCTGTAAAACAAACGCCCTGTATGCGGGGGGCACCGCTTATCGCAGCGCCCACTATAGCCCCAGCACCTGGAAGCAATTGCAGCGCCGCCAGAGGCACACCTGCTTCATGCAGCAAATTCGTCGCTAGAGCGGCAATTAATGGTGTCTGGTCGGCTGGTTTTGCGAGTACCGCATTGCCAGCGGCGAGTGCCGCAGCAATCTGTCCGGTAAAAATAGCCAGCGGGAAGTTCCACGGAGAAATGCAGCTGATCGTTCCCCGTGCCTTGTTTTCCGGAGTTTTCTCTGCCTCTTTGGCGTAAAAGCGCAGAAAGTCGACGGCCTCGCGCAATTCGGCAATAGTATCAAATTGCGTTTTACCAGCCTCACGCGCCAGCAATGCGAAAATTTCACCATGATTTTGTTCGTAAAGATCTGCAGCTTTTTGCAAGACAGTGGCGCGCTCGGCAACAGGTGCATCCCAGATCCGTGCATCTTCGATGGCATTAGCGGCTTGTGTTGCGTCAGCTTCAATGACTTCGCCGACCTGGCTCTGTTGGAACGCGGGATTGAATATCTTGCGTATGGTTCCGCTGGTGACTGGTCGCACCGTTATCGGTGCCGACCGCCAAAGCTTTTCGGCAAATGGCGCACGTTCGGCAACATATTGGTTCATATCCATGCGATTGGCGAGGTCCCAGCCACGGGAATTGATGCGGTCCGGTTGATACAGGTCTGCGGGTTTGATTATCTTCGACACGTTGGTTTGCTGATCCGTTTCGAGCGTCTCGAAAGGATCGGTTGCAATTCTTTCGGCTGGAACCGCGTGATTGGCCAATTGGTTCACAAAGGAGGAGTTAGCGCCATTTTCAAGCAGGCGCCGAACCAGATAGGCAAGCAATTCCCGGTGCTTGCCAACTGGAGCATAAATTCGCGACCGTACTTTTTCGTTGCGTAGCAACGCGTCATGCAATGCCTCGCCCATGCCGTGGAGCCGCTGGAATTCAAAATCTACACTATTACCCGCCATCTCGAGAATCGCCGCGACGCTATGTGCATTATGGGTCGCGAACTGAGGGTAGATACGATCTGTCATTTTGAGCAGCTGCGCCGCACAGCAGATGTAGCTAATGTCCGTCGCTGACTTTGTGGTGAAGACGGGAAAGTCAGGAACGCCATCCATTTGCGCCCGCTTGATTTCGCTGTCCCAATAGGCGCCCTTAACAAGACGAACCATGATCTTTCGGTCCAGTTGGGTAACAAGGGCATAGAGCCAATCCAGAACAAAGCTGGCCCGCTTTCCAAATGCCTGTACAACGACCCCGAAGCCATCCCATCCGGCCAGACGAGGGTCGCTTAGAACCATTTCGATCATGTCCAGAGACAGACCGAGGCGATAGGCTTCCTCAGCATCGATATTCAGGCCGATATTGGCATCGCGTGCGGCGCGCGCGAGCTCGCCTACTCGTTCGGCTAGAGCGGGAACCGCCTGTCCTTGCTGGCTCATCTCATAGCGGGGATAGAGCGCAGATAATTTTATCGACAGGCCAGGATTTTCGCGAAAATCAGTCGAGCGCGCGACATTTGCAATTTCGGTTATGGCATCGGAATAAGCCTTGAAATAATGGTCCGCATCGTCTTGCGTGATCGCCGCTTCACCCAACATATCATAGGAATATGTGGCGCCTTTGGCCTTCCATTTTTCCGCGCGCTTCAACGCCAGCTTCATATTCTCGCCGAGCACGAATTGGTTGCCGAGCTCCTTCATGGCTTGCCGGACAGCGACCCGGATTACCGGTTCGCCCAGTCGCTTTATTGCCCCCCGCAAGGCTTCTAGCGGACCGCGGCTTTTCGGCTCCTGTATGACACTGCGCGTCATTGTGAGGGCGTAGGTTGATGCATTGACGAGCGAACTGTCCGATCGACCGATATGGTCGCGCCAGTTGGAAGGCCCAATCTTGTCTTCGATAAGATCATCAATGGTCTGATTGTCTGGCACCCGCAAGAGAGCTTCCGCCAATGTCATCAGCGCGAGTCCCTCATCGGTCGACAGGCCATATTCACCAAGGAAACTTTCAGTCAGTGTCGGTCCTGAGGCCCGCCGCACTTCTTGTACAACCTGTATCGCCCGCTCTTGAATACGCGCGCGCATATTGTCGTCTGGGCTGAAGTTGGATATCAGATATTGCAGTATCTCGGTCTCGTTGGCGCGATGGTGGGTGCGAATTTTTTCTCGATAATCAATCAACGTGTTCATTAAAAATATAAATCCTCAGAAACGAAGGGATGAATTTTCCTGGTAGGTCTGTTCGAATATAGAAATAAAAGGGATGGCTTTTGCACCGAGTCGCTCAAGTAACCGGCCATCTCTGGACGGGGAGTATCGTAATTTGGACTTCAAACACAAGCTTTGTGACGTTGGTCAATTCTGCGGACCAAGGAAAATGACCGCGGACCTCTCGCTCTTCCAAACAACATCATTCGACTCATGGCTGGAGACCCGGCCCAAATGTAAGTTGATGGTCAACCGACTAAATGTCCTACACCGCGAATAAACAAAAAGGGCCGTGAGTTACTCCGGCCCTTTTTGCTTATTATCCAAGGATCAAGAAATCAGCTGGGGTCTTTGAGATATGCGATCAAGTCGGCACGCTGTTGTGCATCGGGCAAACCGGCAAAAATCATCTTGGTTTTCGGAATTACGCGTTGTGGTTTCTCGAGATATTGGAACATCTTGTCTTCGGTCCAGGTGATGCCGCTATTTTTGTTGGCGTCTGTATAGTTGAACCCTTTAATGGCTCCCGCTTCATGGCCCACAATCCCTGCCAGTGATGGTCCGATACGATTGACGCCGGGATCGGTAACATGACAGGTGCGGCATTTTGCAAAGACCCTTTCGCCTGCGGCTTTGTCGCCGGTCAGGCTGGCATATTCAACGCCATCAAGCGTGGTGACATCGTCGGCAGCGGGTGGACCAGTATCTACCGGAGCAGTAGGGGTTGCCGCTGTTTCTGGCGCTGCCTCTGCTGGCGCGCTGGAATCAGAATCACCGCTGGAGCAAGCCGCTGCCAGAGCTGACAACATAACAACCCCTGCTAATGCTTTATACCTGACCATATATTCTCCTATTTTGTCCGATGATTGCACCATCAATGGCTTGACGCGATAGCTTGAAACTGAGTTCAATAGAAGAAAGTTTTTGCCAGATATTCGGTAAATCATTGAAACTCGGTTCTTATTTGCCTCAGCCGCGTTGTTTGTTTTGGCGCGCAGGATAAGCGCCAACCAATAGGTTGCAATAATCACCTCAAGAGTGATTGTACTGACGAACGTGTCAGCCTTGCTTTTGTCGGTGCTGCGGGCGCCGAAATTGACATTGGATTACGACGCAAAATATTGGAAAGACGGAAACAGTTATGCGGGAGGCGGCGTGGCCGCGAGGGGTGTGGTCGGGCGCGCCGAGGGCTGCGCCGTTAAGAAAAAAACACGATTTTCCAACACTATATGGCTCTGGCAAAAAATTATGTCGGTTTGACGGACATAGATCATTGCAAATTTTTCACGATGCCGCCAAGTCATTCCAGAATTCGCAGGATCTAGGGGCATTAAGAGACCGTGAAACTTCGGGAAATTGTTTCATTATCAATGATCGTTCTGCTGGGACAAATTGTCTCTCCAGAAGCAATTGCCGCGCAACCATTGAAACGCACAGCGCCATTGTCCGGAAAGATTACGGCCGCCAAGGGTGGTGAGCAAGCAACTTTGCTTCCACGCAAAACCTGGCAAAAGGCTGTGCGGCAACAGGATCTTAAAGCGGGTGACATTTTGCGCACCAAAGCTGCAGGCACGCTGGCTATTGTTTTTGCCGATGGCACGCAGGTGCGGCTGGGCAGAAATTCCGTCATGGTTGTGCGCCGGGTCAGCAAGAGTGGAGCGTCCTCCCTCTCATTGCAGCGCGGGCGCGCATGGGGCCGCAGTCCGCGTAACCGAAGCAATTTATCCATCGAAACACCGTCGGCAACAGCCGCCATACGGGGCACTGAATGGGCGATTGACGCCGATGATGATTCCAGCGCATTGCAGGTCTTTTCAGGCGTCGTTGAGCTGTCGAACGAAGCGGGATCACTCACGGTGCAAGCCGGTCAGGCTGCAACGGTTTTGCGCGGTCAGGCGCCAACACGGACCGTTCTGGTCAACCCGACCGGACGGGAACAGATGCTCTATTTTGTTGATCTAGCCAGCGGACTGGAATTGCTGGATAGTGATAGTGACACCTTTGTGAGTGCGCGGGGGTTCGCCGCTAGCGGCGACTGGCAAGCCGCGTCCCGCCTTTTTGATGAGCTGGCGCGATCCGACAATCCGACCGATAGCGCAGCCGGGATATATGGCGGTTATGTCGCAGCTATGCAGCAAGGGGAAGAACCTTCTCCGCCCCAGCTCGACCAAACTGCTGAGAGTTATCTCACCCGGACGTTGATTTCCGCATATGAAGGTGATCTGCGGGCCGCTAAAACCAGTGCCGACACAGGTCTCACGGTTTTCCCGAATGCAACGGCACTTTATCAGGCCAAGGCGGATGTGGAGGCTTTACTGGGCGAACCCGACGCGGCTATCGCGACCATGGCTGCGGCGCGCGCTGCTTTTCCCGACGAAGATATGCTGGCGATAGGCGAAGCCAATTTGCTGCGCGATTATGGCGGAAGACCCGAGGCGGCACGCGATCTGGTGCAGCCGATTCTTATGGTCGATCCGGATAATTTCCTCGCCCAGAAGTCGCAGGCGAAAAACTGGATGGCGATTGGCGGGTTGAAAGAGGCCGCCCGTCTTGTGGAGCGCGCTCTGGCGTCGCGCCCCAATGATGCCGAACTGGTCAGTATGCGCGCAGGCATCTTGCTCCGGCAGAATAAATTGTCGGCCGCAAAGGTGGAAATTGATAATGCGTTGGAAATGGACGCCGGCAATGCGCTGGCGGGTAACGCGCTCGCGCAATATTGGCGGCGCAAGGATCGACTGGACGAGGCTTTGGCAGCGTCACTCGCCGCATCGGTTCATAACCCCGATTATGGAGAGGGCTTTCTCGGGCTGGCGCAGGTTCACTATGAAATGGGTGAGACGGGGCTGGCTGAACAGCAATTTGACACGGCGGACCGGCTTGATCCTTTTAATCCCGCCATTGCGCTCGCCCGCACCGGCGTGGCGTTGCAAGATTTTGCGGCCGACGATGCGATTGTGAATGCTCGGGAAGCTTTGAACCGCTATCGCGCACGAGGCGGCGAATATGTCAATCTGTCGGAAAATCGCGAAACCGGCAGCCTTGTATCCCAGGCGTTCCGGTTTCTCGATCTGGAAGGCTGGGGCCGCTATTATGCCGACCGTGTGTTCGACAGTTTCACGCCGTCGAGCTATTTCGATCAGGCGATCAACCAGACACCTGGGCCCTTCCTGATCCGCAACGCCGACGGCAGCTACAACGCCCAAGAGGCTGAGAATGGCAGCGAGCAAGGCGAGAGCTTTGAGGCGCTCTCCAGTTTCCTGCAAGGCGTGGCGCTCGATCCTCTCAGCGTTGCCAGTTCCAAGCGGCGCTTGCGGTTTGACAATGGTAATTTCATCGAACCGTTTATCGGCATCGATATTCTTGATGAAAATCTGCGCAGTGAACAAACATTAAGCGGTGGCCTCGACACAATTTTTGACGCGCCCATTCCCACAGCGATCTGGATACGCGGCAATTATACCGATATTTCCGATAGCAGCCGGCGGCCTGATCTTAGTCCGTTCTCACGGCGGCGCGGTGCCGATAAATGGTTCTTCAGCAGCTATGTCGGGCTGGAGCTCACCCCGTCTGACAGCTTGGTCTTAAACGGCGAGTTGAGCCGTGACAGCAGCTTGTCGGAATCCAATATCATTGGCATTCTCGATGGTCGATTTGATCTCGAAGAAGATCGCGAAACCGAAAGGAATTTCCTGTTCGGGTTATATAATCATGAATTTGGCTATCGTGATCAGTTGACCATCGGAGGCGGCTTCGGCAGATCGCAATTAAATGTGATTTCACGCGAAATCTCCAGCACGCTGCCCTTCGCTGACCAACTGTCGCAAAGCCGCGGTACTTTTCGTTATTTGAGCGCCAATTATGCCAAGGGCTTTGGCCCGTTGGATCTGCGGATCGGCGCGGAGTGGAGCGATGTGCGGACGCGTGAATTGAACACGGCCTTTGATTTTGAACAAGATATTGCTGATCCCGGCGTCGCGCCCGTCCGCTTTGATTTGCGGTCCACAGAAGGGCGCGGTTATGTTGATCTGCGCTACCATCCGATAGAAGCGCTGGTTCTGCAGGGGCAGCTGGAAATGGTTGCCCGCACAATTGGCGGTGATACGCGCTATCCGGTCAACTTTCGGTTTGGGGCTTCCTATGAGCCGGTCGAAGGCCATTGGCTGCGCGCCGCGTTCTTGCGGCAAAGTCGCGGGTTGTTTGACTTCAGCTTCCGACCGGCTGCCGTGGTCGGGCTGCAGGCCAATGCAGTGCCCAGTTTTCGGGAAAGCCGCAATGATAGTGTGATCGTGCGCTGGGATGCCGAATGGTCTGATCGCCTGTTTACGACCGTCGAATATCAGGACCAGCAATTGGAGGCGGTGGAATACGCAATTCCTGACCTGCCGGTTAATATTACCGGCTTCCCGGTATCGGTCAAACGGATCAGCGGTGAAGCCAATTTATGGCTCGGTGGCAATGTCGGGTTGCGAGCCTCCTACGCTTATACCGACAGCGCGATTGAGGGCAGTTTCGTATCTGGCGACAACGTTAATCAAGCGATTGGGCCAAGTTTTGGCTGCGCTACGGCAGATTTGGGATTCACCTTCGGTTGCACATATGACGTGGGTGACCAGCTACCCTTCGTCCCGGGTCATTTTGCGCGGGCTTCGCTAGTGGGGAGCCTACCAGCCCCCGTCCGGCTCAAAGCAACATTGTCCGGCAGTTACATTGGCGGTCAGAACGATGATCTAGGCTTGTCGACCGAAAATGTAACGCTGGTGGATGCACGGTTGGAGTGGGAACCACTGGATCGGCGACTGGCTCTCAATCTTTCGCTGCTCAACTTGCTCGATAAGCGCTATGATTCAGCGACAGACGTCGCCGCGCCGCGTTTCACAGTGGTTGCTGGCGCAAAGGTGCGCTTTTAAATGGCCGCCCCGAGCATGATGGAGAGGCTTTCGCCGCGCCGCGGCCTGTCGGGCGTGATATTGGTTTCAATCGTCGCGCTGCTTGTTGGATTGCTGAGTCTGTCCACCGTTTTGCGCGATCTTGACGGGCGCAGCTTCGACTATCTGTCGACGTCCAAGCCGGTTCAACCCGAACAGCCCGGCATCACACTGATTGCTATTGACGAACCGAGCATGGACGCCATCGGTCAGCAATGGCCGTGGCCGCGCTCGCAACATGCCGAACTGATCCGTCAGCTGCGCAAGGCCGGGACCAAGGCCATTGCCTTTGACATTCTTTTTGCCGAGCCATCTGATGAAGCGCAGGATCAGGCTTTGATAGATGCAATGGGGCCGGATATCATCCTCGCCGCCGACGAGACCATGATCGAACGGCCTTATGGGAGCACGCTGGTGCGCACGGAGCCGATGCCTGAGCTGATCGCGGCTGGCGCGCGCTCCGGTATCGCCAGCCTGTCGATGGACGGTGACGGGGTGCTGCGCAACATGCCGCTCTATCGCGATGGCTTTATGGCTACGCTGATTGAGATGACCACCGGGGAGGTGGTATCGGAGAGCCACATGCCACAACGGATCCAGCATTTTGGCCCGGCTGGTAGCTATCCCACCATCTCTTATTATCAAGCGCTCGACCCTGAGGCTTTTCTTCCGCCTGACTATCTCAGGGATCAGATCGTGGTTGTCGGCTTTGCGCTGCAGACCAATGCTGATGTCGCGACGGGCGGCATTGATGCATTCGAAACCGCCTATACCCTTCGCTCGCGCCAGTTGACCCCGGGAATTGAGGTCCAGGCAACGATTTTTGACAATCTGCGCACCGGGCTGGCGATCGGGCAAGCCCCGCGTTGGCTCTCTGTGGTGTTCGTTGTGATTGCAGCCGGGCTTGCGCTGCTGGTCTCTCGGCCCAAAGCTCCAGTAAGGAAGGCGTTGCTGTTGGCGCTGGCATTGCTCGGCTTGATAGGTGGGAGTTGGATTTTGCTGCAATATGGGCGATTCTGGATCGGCCCGGTAGCGCCATCAGTCGCTTTGATCCTTGGTGTGGCAGCAATAGCCACCCGCGATTTTGCTGGCGAGCAAAAAAGAGGCCGTGAAGTGCAGAATGCATTCGGCCAATATTTGGCGCCTGAAATGGTGCAGAAAATTGCCGATGATCCGAGCTTGCTTAATCTGGGGGGCGTAAATCGCGAGCTGACGATCTTATTCTCTGACATCCGCGGCTTCACCTCGATTTCCGAGGCAATGCAGGACGACCCGCAGGGATTGACACGGATGATCAACACGATCCTTACGCCCTTGTCCAACATCATTCTCCGGCATGGGGGTACGATCGACAAATATATGGGGGATTGCGTCATGGCCTTTTGGAATGCGCCACTGGATGATCCCGATCATGCTTTGCATGCGCTCGAAGCGGCGCGGGAGATGCTTGCAGAAATGGACAATATCAATCGCGAGATTCAGGCGATGCTCCCTGAAGGGGCCGATGTGCCGGTCATCCGGATGGGCATTGGCATCAACACCGGCACCTGTGTGGTGGGAAATATGGGATCGGACCGTAGGTTCGATTATTCGGTTCTGGGCGATGCGGTTAACTTGGCTTCGCGTCTGGAAGGCGAGTGCAGAGAGCAATCGGTAGACATTCTAGTTGGGCAGGCCACCATGAATGCCGCGCCGTCGTTGGTTTTCCGAAAAGTGGCCGATATTCAAGTCAAAGGGCGATCAGTCGCAGAATCAACTTATACATTATGTTAGAAATCTGATCAAAAAAAGCTCCCGGCCGATTCCTAGGCAACTCGCTTTGATCAACACGAATAATTTTGCTTCGACAATGTTCGTGCGGCCGTTACAATATCGAAAGAAAATTTGCCTGCAATGCCTGACAGAGTATATTTCCGAGCGTTCGGTTTTACAGTTGACGAAGATCAAAATTGGGCAAGGCCCACGACGCGATAAAATGCGGTGGATAAACTGACCTACCATATAGGAGACGATTCATGTTCTTGCACAATATTGGGATTATTCCCGGCGGTACCAAAAACAGCGCACCGGCATCAGGCGAGCGTGTGATTACCAATCTGTCGCGTCGGGGCTTTGTCGTTGGTTCCAGTTTGTTTGTTGTCGGCGTCGCCCTTGCCGGTTGCTCTAGTTATGAGGAGCCAAAAATTGACCCCAACGCAATAGAGCTGCCCGAAGCCGGTCCCAGTCCCCTAACAGAAGTGAAAGGCGGCGACGCAACACCAGCTTTGTGGATTGCGATTGAAGAAAGCGGGACGGTCAAAATTACCTGCCACCGCTCGGAAATGGGTCAGCAGGTCTGGACGTCGATGGCGCAAATTGTTGCTGACGAGCTAGAGGCTGCGTGGGACAAGGTGGAGATCGTACAGGCCGAGGGGCATGAACGCTATGGCGATCAGAATACCGATGGGTCGCGGTCGGTACGGTATAATTTCCACAGGCTGCGTATTGCCGGTGCTGCCATGAAACAAATGTTGGTCGAAGCAGCGGCGGTTTACTGGAAAATGAAGCCGTCAGAATGTTCGGCCGCGCAAGGCCTTGTTAGCAATAGTCAGAATAGCGATACCCTCTCTTATGGTAATCTCGCGAAATTGGCGGCCCGACTGCAAGTTCCCGAGGAAACGGATGTCACGCTCAAAGATCCCAAAGACTGGCGCTACATCAATAAAGAAATCCCGTCGCTCACTATCCCTCGCATTACCCGTGGTGAAGGCACATTTGGCATCGACGTTGACAGGCCCGGCATGGTCCATGCTGTGGTTGCCCGTCCACCGCAGCTATTTGGCAAAACCGGCGCGGTCCGTGACGCGGATACGTTGGCAATCCCGGGCGTAGTGCAAACTGTCAAGCTGCCCGATCCCAGTGCGCCGGCTCTTTTTCAACCATTAGGTGGGGTGGCTGTTGTCGCGACCGATACTTGGGCCGCTATTCAAGGGCGCAATGCATTGGAGGTCAACTGGATAGATGGCCCCAATGCCAGTTATGATTCCGAGACGTTCGCTGAACAGATGAAACAAACGGCCAGACGCTCTGGCATGGTAAGACGCAAGCGAGGCAATGTGGCGTCGGACCTCGCTAGTGCAACGCAAAAGATTGAAGCGGAATATTACGCACCGCATCTGTCACAATCACCCATGGAACCGCCAGCAGCGACAGCGGAATGGGATGGTGAAAAACTGGAATGCTGGGCCTGCGTGCAAGACCCGCAGGCGACGCGCCAGACTCTTTCCGATCTGCTGAAAATCGACAAGGAAAATATCACCGTACATGCGACTTGGCTGGGCGGGGCTTTCGGGCGCAAATCCAAGCCGGATTTTGTGGTCGAAGCCGCTCTGATTGCCAAGGAAGTGGGTAAACCCGTCAAGGTAACTTGGACCCGGGAAGACGAAGTCCGTCACGGATTTTATCACTCTGTCAGCGCGCAACGGCTAGAAGCCGGGTTGGACGCAAACGGAAAATGTACATCCTATCTTCACCGCACCGTCTTTCCGCCCATTGCCTCGACATTCGTCCCGGGCATGGATGTGCCAACAGATGGAGAAATGGGATTGGGCGCCACCGATGTGCCATTTGCGATGCCCAATCTGCAAGTGGAATCGGGCAATGCGAAAGGGCATGTCCGGATCGGATGGTTGCGCTCTGTCTCCAATATTTATCACGCATTCGCGGTCCAAAGCTTCGCTGCAGAAATGGCCCATGCTGCGGGGAAAGACCAGAAAGACTATTTGCTGGAGTTGATTGGAGACGCGCGAAAAATAGACCCCAATGCGGAAGGTGCAACCTACCCAAATTATGACGCCTCGCTTGAAGAATATCCCATCGAAACAGCGCGGCTTACCAATGTGGTGAACAAGGTTTCAGACATGGCCAAATGGGGCCGCAAAATGCCCGCGGGGCATGGCCTTGGCATTGCTGTTCATCGGTCATTCCTGTCTTACATTGCCACTATTGTTGAAGTGGCTGTAACACCGGAAGGCACTCTGACCATCCCGGGTGTTTGGCTTGCTGTTGATTCTGGCACAGTTATCAATCCCCGTCACACCCGCGCGCAAATGGAAGGCGGAACAATCTATGGTCTGTCCAACGCTTTATTTGGAGAAATTACCGCGAAAAACGGCGCTATAGTGCAAGAAAATTTCCCATCTTGGCGGGTTTTACGAATGGAAGAGGCCCCATGGGCATTTGAAGTGGAAATTATCAAATCGAATAGCGCCCCTGCCGGTGTCGGCGAACCAGCGACGCCCCCCGCCGCCCCCGCGCTTGCCAATGCGATATTCAATGCCACTGGCCATCGGATCAGAACATTACCAATTATCGGCGCGAACGGCAGTCGTCTGACTTTGCCGACAAAAGCAACCGCACAGGCAGAGGAGTAGGTCATGACCACAACACTGAATATCAACGGAAAAACTGAAACGGTTGATGCGGCACCGGGAACACCATTGCTCTGGGTTTTGCGCGATCATCTGAAAATGACCGGTACAAAATTTGGATGCGGCGTTGCACAATGTGGCGCTTGTACCGTCCATGTTGATGGAAGCCCCACCCGGTCCTGCATCACAGCACATGACACGCTTGGTGACGTTGAGATTACCACGATTGAAGGCGTGACGGGAAATGCTGCCGACGCAATTCGAGAAGTTTGGGTAAAGAATGATGTCCCGCAATGTGGCTATTGCCAATCGGGTCAGATCATGGCCGCAACAGCGTTGCTGGCGGAAAATCCAAGTCCGAGTGATGCAGATATTGACGTTGCAATGAGCGGTAATATCTGCCGCTGCGCAACCTATATGAGTATTCGCCGGGCGATCAAGGAAGCTGCGGGATAGAAGACTGGAACGGTCTACTCTGGGTCAAGCGAAAATCCCTTCACCTGGATCACAGCCAATATTGCCTGTAACCAATTTGCACGTCAGACCGAATACCATTTATATTTCATAAAATGCGGGATCAACAATGCCACAAACAACACGCAGTTTAGCAACATTTGTATCGGTTGCGCTTCTGCTCACCGTATTGTCACAAATAATATATACCACAACACTCAGCGGTGTTGGGATTGTCGAAGGCTGGCCTTTGCGATCTACAATTTGGACCACAGAACTTGTGTTGTTTACCTCTATTGCAATTGCCGCTCTTGTGGGATTGGTCCGATCTACAGATATGCAGTTTGGCTGGTCCGCACTGGTGGTAGCCGGATTGATAAATATGGTTCAGTCGGGCATCGGGCTGTCCATGTTTCTGCCCGCAACTAAGGCCGGCGAGGAATTTGCGCCTCTTATGGGTACCGTATTGGCCGGATCGTTTCTATTCTACTATCTGGCCAAATTAGCGCTAGGACTAGCTGCTCTATTTTTCGGACTGTCGCTGTTTCGTAGGGCGACGGGTATTGTGCGAATAGTTGGAATCCTAAGTGTGATAGCTGGCGTTATCGCGATAGTCCTGAACATAGCTGCATTGCGTTTGGGGCTAGGCGGCGTGCCATTGGCTGGAATGGCTGGCGCAGTCGCAACTTTTTTTGCCGGTTGCGCAATCTGGTTTTCCAATCGCCTCGAGCAATAACGCATATAATATCAAATATGTGGTCAATCCGGTATGATTTGGCGCTGCTTTTTGGTCTGTGCCCATTTTCTCCACGCAGCGATATCATAACCAAAATGCTCCCCGCTCACGGCCGTAAGGGTGCCGATAACTTGCGACTTTAACCAAGGTGGATCGCCCGAAAAGTCGAGTCTCGCCAATAGAGCGTCAATGGTGGCGCTATCGTTTTGACCAGACCCGGCCACGGCCCTGAGCGCACTGAGCTCGAGTTCAAAATATTTTTCATAGGAATTGGGCGCAGAGTCCCAGGGGTCCAGTAGATGATTTATGGGGACATTGGGATAACCGGCAGTTTCCATAGCCGAGAGCAATATTGAATGCGCGATATCTTGTGCTTTGAGTTCCATATTCCCGCCGAACGCGGACACTGTTACCGATGGTATTTTGGTGTTGAGCCGATTGGCGAAAAATCCCGATGGCGCCCCTTGCGATGCGGCTTGGGAAACGAGCGCGCGCAGCTGACCATTTCCCGATGATCCGTATGTCGACGGATCGGACAATAGCTTATCGATTTTCTGACCTACCTGCTGCCAGTTTTGGTTTGTGGGTTTGATTGGGCGTTGCGAGTTGAAATCCACGGGCTGCGCACCGGTGGCTATTATGTGACCGCGCGGTCCCCAGACAATAGCTCGCCCATCATCCCCGGCCCCGGCCACATAAATGCCTTTTGAAATGGCTTGAATGGAAACGGGTCTGCCATTTTTTAAATCACCGTGGCGGATCCACTTTTCACCACCAGCACTGGACCATAGCCGGCCATCTCTTGCGACCATCCAAAGTTGCTCGCCATCGCTGGTAAGATCCGTGAACGGGCCCTTGAAGCCAACGCGAACGGAGCGTGATCCATCAAATTTCCAAATCTCCCGCTCACCGCCGCGTCCAACAATTCCAAAAACGGCGTCTTTGTGAACGGTCAAGCCGTTGAAATAGCGGTTGGCTGGCCAGCTATTGACCGTCTGGAAACCCGCGCCAGTCCATCTCGTCAGGCGTTTGACTTTGGCATCTTTGAGCGATGCATATGTTTTACCATCAAAGACCAGCATCTCCTTGAGGCGGCTAACATGGGTTGATGGCGTCGGGTGGATGTAGAGTTCTTCCCAACTGCGCCCAGCATCTTTTGAAAATTGCATCCCGGCATTGCGGGTTCCTGTGATCGCCAGCAATCCATCCTGCCACTCCAACAACTGACTGGTGTGATAGATTGGGGCATTGGGTATCACCAGTGGTTGCCAAGTTTCTCCATCAGTGACTTCAACTACTCCATTGCCAAAGGAGAGCAACGCATCCTCAAATGGCCAATAAAGCAGCCCCTTTGATACCAAGGGAAGTCCGGCGTCCTGGCTAAACAAATGGCGTTCATAACGTTTCGTCCCGGTAGCAGGGTCCAAGCTCCAAATGTCGGCCGAATTATGATTGCGGCCTTTGACGGAATTGGCGAACCATAATCTGCCGCGATATCCAATGAGCCGAGATGCGACGGGCCAAGGGCCAACCTGTGCGATGACGCTCAGCTGGATCGGTCCGGTCTTGTGAAGTGAATCAGAAGGGGCAGCGGCTGTGACAATTGATTTTTGGGTTAAATTGAACAAGCCAAGTGCAGCAAAGCCAAGCAGTAAGGCAAAGATGATAAGAGCACGCGGGACATTCATGCCTATCATCTATGCGGTTATCAATCTGATTGCATTACATAATGTCTGCGAAAGTCCGTACGAGAAAACTACCGTCATTCGGTTTCCCCTACCACACTCAAACATGGTGTTGCTTCGAGAAATTCTGACCGATCAACTCTCTAGCGGGAGAGGTTCGTCGCCGAGCGCGAGGTGCAGGTTGATACGATTTTCAATTTGCGCGCGGCGGGTTTCAATGGCTCTCGTTTCGGACGCGATGGCCGTTGTTTGGGCATCTATCAGATCAAATATCGTCGATCGGCCGTTGATGTAACGGCTGCGAGTTAGACCGACCGCTGCCCGGGCCTCTTCAGCGGCGGTGGCGGTTGAGGCAACTTGCCTTTCCAGTGTCGCTTCGGCGTCGAGCCGGTCCTCGACCTCCTGAAAGGCGGTCAAGGTGGACTGGGCATAGTCGAAGAGGGCTGATTTTGCGAGTTCGCCCTGCCGGTCGGCTTCGGCAAGCAATGCACCGCCTCTGAACAAGGGCTGTAACAGGCCAGCGGAAATAGCATTGATGTAGGTGCCCGGATCAAACAGATCACCGAAATTGCCGCTGCGGGTCGTGGCATCAAAACGAAGCGTCAATTGCGGGAACATGGCATGCCGCGCGTCCACCGCGCGCAGGCCTGCAGCATCAACGCGGGCTTCGGCCGCAATCAGGTCGGGGCGACCGGCCAGAACCGATACCGGTGCGGTGATGTTGGGCAACGGTTGCGGCATCACGAGGTTGCCGGCGCCAGCAGCTTCGCCGGATGGATAGCGGCCTATCAGCACCTCGAGCGCGCGGGCTGCGTTTCGGGCCGTGCGCAAAGCGGTTTCCAAGCGATCTTCGCTGTTGGAAACCGCAACCTGCGCCAAGCGGACATCGAGCCGCGAGGCAAGGCCGGCGCGAAAGCGGGCATTGGTAATCCGCAATGTATCCTTGCGCCGTTCCAGATCACTGGTCGCCAGATCGAGAGAAATACGAGCAGCGCTGCGATCATACCAAGCTTGGGCTACCGCAGCGGCTAACGCCTGGCGCGCGGCGGCAAAATCGGCTGCAGCGGCTCTGGCTTCGGCATTCCCAGCGCGCGCGAGCGAGAGATTGCGGCCCCAGATATCAGCTTCCCAACTGGCCTCGAGCGAACCGTCATAGATCGTTGTGGCATTTTCCGCGTCGGTGGCGGTGCCCGATAGATTGATCGTTGGGAACAGGTCCGCCCGGGACACGCGCATCGCGGCGCGAGACGCGCGCAACTGGGCGAGCACCGATTGCAAATTACGATTATTGGCAAAAGCTTCCTGAACGGCGCTTTCCAAATCTGTGTCACCAAATCGCTTTAACCAACCGTTGCTGACCGTATCGGGTTGTTGACTATCGGCGTTGGCAAGAGCCAAGTCAGGACGCGATGCCCAACCATCAGGCGCTGTCGGAACGGCGGCCCTATCCAGATCGGGGCCGCCCCGGATAGAGCACGCCGACAACGCCATTAGAAATATTATCGGAAAGGCGCGCATATTTACAGCCGTCATCCTGCGGACTGCTTAGGCTTGGCCTTGGCTTTTTTGCCATCGTCCCAAGTCACGTTCTGACCATCACGAAGCCTTTCACCGCCGCGCACAACAATCATATCACCCGCGGCTATTCTTCCCGAAATTGCGACCCGATCGCCCGCAGGTTCGCCTACCTGCACATTGATGCGCTTGGCGGTTTTATCTTTCGGGTTGACCACATAGACAAAAATACCGCTGTCACGCAGAACCAGAGCATCACGTGGAGCGGTTAAAACATCGCGCTCGACCCCGGTTGGCACTGTTATTGAGATGGCGCTGCCCATTTTCAGGCTGTGAGAACCCATGGGCGCACGGACTTCAACGGTCCGGCTGACCTCGTCGCCCGCCTCTATGACTGTCCGTACGCGGGAAGAGCGGCGTTCTCCATTCGCGAGGATTGTGACTTCTTGCCCAGTGGATAATGATCCGGCTACGGCAATGGGTACCCGGACGCGCGCCTCTGAACCTTCTCTGCCAACGATCCGGCCAATTTCCCGCCCGGGCGTTGCATATTCTCCGACTTCAATTCTGCGTTCTACCATCTGTCCGGCAAAGGGCGCGCGAATGCGGGTGCGTGCGAGATCAACTTGCGCTGTTTCCATCGCGACCTTTGCAGCCGCTAAACGTGCGCGGGTTTGATCTCTTGTAGAGATAGCTTCATCCAAGGATGCTTCTGATTCGGCTTCTTCCTTGAGCAGTTGCTGCAATCTTCCTACCAGCCGATTCTGGTACGTCAGGTCCGATTGCAAGCGCGCTACCTCTGTGCGGGCCTGATCTCTGGCCAGCCGCGCTGATCGATCATCTATGACGGCGATGACGGTACCGCGACTGACACGCGCGCCTATGTTCAACGTCGTTTCTATGCGTCCGGCGACTTCCGCTGCAACTACGGAATCGCGATTGGCGACAATGTCGCCGGGCGCTGTAAAATTAGGGGTAAGTGCCAGTTTTTCGATTTTTGCGAGCGTTACAATGGCGGGCGGTGGCCCCCCCTGACCGGCTCCGTCTTGTCCTTCTGCCGCATCCGATGCAAAAAATATAAAATAGGTGAGCGTGATGATCAACAACGTGCCGCCGATCGCTATCCAGCGCAGATTGTCCCGGATCACAGGGGGAAATGCAAAATTCATTCAGCAGGCTCCGGCAATAGTCCGCCACCAAAATTTGGCTCGGGCTCAGGGGATGTCTTCGGTTTACGAGGGTTGTCAGGTTCTATCGGCCTGTCTTTTTTCGCCGATCCCAACTGGATCAGTGCAGGCAGCAATACCAAGGTGAAAATTGTCGATACCAGCACGCCACCAACGATGATCACGGCCAGACCGCGGTAAATTGCGCTCCCTGGTCCGGGCACCAGCGCAAGCGGGAGCATGCCCATGACCGATGTGCCAGTGGTCATCAATATGGGGCGCAGACGTAAGCGCAGCGCAGTGCGCGCGGCTTCTGACCGGCCCATGCCTTCACGCTCGCTCTCCCGTGCCTGTGACATCAGCAGGATCGCATTGTTCACCACAATGCCGAGCAGAATAACAAAGCCAATCATGCCGAGCAGATCGAGCGGCGTCGGCTTGAACAGATTGAGTATCTGGATCGCAATCACCCCGCCAACGGTCGCCAGCGGTAAGGCAATGATAACCAGCGCCGCATCTCGTGCAGAGCGGAACACAGAGGCCATGATCACAAATAGCAGGGCAGCGGCGAGAATGAAGTTGGTGCTGAGTGAACTTATCGCCTTGATCAAGGCATCAGCATCACCCCCATAGCGCAACGTACCGCTGCTTTGCAGGGCATCACGGATAGCCGGTTCAGCCGTTGTCTGGATGGTCTCCAATGCCTCACCCAAAGCCATGCCCGGTGGCGGGCTGATGTTGAGGGTTACTGTTTTGCGCCCGTCCACATGACTAATTTGCGTTGGACCGACGCCGCGCAATAAGGTTGCGACTTCGCCCATCGGAACCGTGCCAGCGTTAGGAGTGACCAACGGAGCGCTCTCAATTGCTTCCGGATCCGCTGCTTCCGAACCGCGCATGATGACCCGCATCCGTTCCCCGTCGGAAACATATTCGCCCAAATAGAGACCATCACCTAAGGCGCGGACGGCGCGCCCGACCTGATCGCGGGTCATTCCCAATTCCGCTATTCGGCGGTCATTGGGGGTAAGGCGGAGTTCGGGAACAACCACATTGGGGTCGGGATTGGGACGTACCATACCACCGGGCAGGGCGGCCTGAATGGTATCGGTCGCCACCAATGCCGCTTCGCGTAGATCTTCATCATTTTCAGATTGAAGATAAAGCTCAATCGAACCATTGCCGCCGAAATTGCCGAACAGGCTGCCCTGCTGGGCAAAGGCCTGAACATCCGGGAAGCCAGCCAAAATCTCGTTGTTCACAATGCCCGTCATTTCATCAATGCGGGACTGATCCTTGATCCGGATGCCGGTGTTGATACCCCATGGATTGACGAACAGATAATAGTTGAGCAACTCGGGTTGCTTCTCTCCCTTCAAATAGGGATCAAGGCGTTTGACTACTTCTTCGGCAATTTCCGTCCGCGCCGATTCCAGCGTGGCGCCTGATGGCAACCCGACCCATGCATCCACCGCATCGCGCTTCACATCAGGTAGATAATCCGTCTGCGGCCATAAGAAATAGGAGATGATTAAAGGGGCAATGATCAGCGAAGGGATCCAGATTTTTCGCTTTTTCTTGCTATCGATCAACGCAAATATACGGTCGGCATAGCCATCCCAGCGGCGCTCGTTATCCTCCATATCGACTTGACCATAATGGCGGGCTGCTGCTGGCAGCAAAGTCACGGCCACAATCAAACTGGCCACAACCGAAATGGCGATGGTTAATGCCAGGTCGGCAAATAGCTGTCCCTCCACATCCTCGATAAACATGATCGGGATGAAGATGGCGACAGTGGTCGCCGTTGACGCAAATAGGGCCGGCCAGACTTGCGATACGGCCTCAATAGCGGCCTCCCCGGGAGACCGGCCATGATTGCGCAAGCGCACGAAATTTTCCATCACGACAATAGCGGCATCGAGCACCATGCCCGTTGCAAACGCCAGACCAGCAAGCGAGATCACGTTTATGGTCCGCCCTGTCATACCTATCACCGCGAGCGTTGCTAGAAGACAGACCGGCACGGTGGCTGCAATGATGAACGTTGCGCGCCAGCGCCTTACGAAAAGCCAGAGCAGACCGACAGCTAGCAAAGTACCAAGCAGCAAGTTTCCGCTTAGGAAAGACAGGGCGCGTTTGATAAAGACGGACGGATCGAAGCTTTTCTCGATCCTCGCGCCCATGCTGTTCAATTCATTCTCGTTGAACCTGGCTATGGTGGAGAGAACGCCATCAATAGCATCAAGTGTGTTGCTACCCGGCTGGCGCACGACCCGCATCCCGATGGCGGGATTGCCGTTTTGATAGGTCACCCCGAACGCCTTGTCGGGACCGACATTAATATCGGCCACATCGCGCATCCGGATCACGGTAGATCCGCGCTGCGCAACAGTCAGATCACCGATTTGGTCAGCCGAGAAGTTCCCTTCAAATCGCAGGGCATAACCGCGCCGCCCGACATCAACCGTGCCGCCACCAACATCCTGAAATCGTCCAACAGCAGCAGATAGCTGTTCGATAGTAAGATTAAGTTGGGCAAGCCGCCACGGATCAAAGCGAATGCGCAATATCCGCTCGCCGGTCGGCGCTTCGACGGTGACGCCCTGAACTCCTTCGACGGACTCCAATTCCGGGGCGATAGTATCGCGGGCAAATGTCGCAAGCGCTTCGGAGTCCAGGTTGCTATCGGGCAAGGCCTGAAGAAACAGATATATGAGGGATTCGCCCTGATCACCATTGGCACCGCCTACCGATGGACGGTCCGCATCGAGCGGCCAGTTGCGTACGCGTTGCACCCGACTCGATACTTGAGCGAACGCCTTGTCCATATTGGTGCCAAGGGCAAATTCCAGATTGAGCCAGACATTTCCGTTGTTCGACCAGGATTGTACACTGGTCAGGCCAGGCAGCCCGCGCAGCTCATCTTCGATCGGGATCGTGATTTCGGATTCTATTTCCTTGGGACTAGCGGCACGCCAACCGGCCTGAACGCTCAGGCTAGGGCGATCGATATTGGGGAAAAGCTGGATCGGTGTGCTGAAGGCTGAAACGATGCCGATTAACGCAATCAAAGCCAAAGCAGCGGCGATGGCTGCTGGATATTTCAGGGCTAGGTTGGTGAGGTTCATTGGCCCACACCAGCGCTATTGTCTGATCTCGTTTTCGGCTTCCGCATGCAGATACCCTCCCGGTTCCAAAATGCCCCAAGCAACTTGAAGAAACCGATTATCGTAACAAACGAAACTTGCTCAGGTGATTTCGACCAAGACTATGATGACTTCGATTAACGGCATTGCGTTCCGCATGCTGACTTCCGCGAGCGCTGATATTCTCGCAATCCGTTAATATTTTTAAGCTAAAACCGTAACCAATAGTTACAGGTTTAAAGGAGTGAACAAAGTGAGAGGCCCTCAGCTCGTGATATTTCGATATCGCTCTTATCGTTGTTTCTGCGCCTATGTGGATCGCAGGCGCTAAGAATAGCTCCAATGAAACAAAGCCTTATCTTGATTGCTACGAAAGCTCTCCAATCGATGTTCCGCCCGATGGTCGCGGGTCATGGAGATGAAGTTGTGGGGAGCAGTATTGAGGCGAAGCCGGAAAGGGGCCGAGAGTCAAAAACCAGTCAGGATTTGACCATCGACGAGCTGCGCCTGTTAGGGCTAGCGCTTGATTTAGCGGAATCCCCGGTCACATTATATGGCGAAAATAAGATACCCATTTACGCCAATGCTGCGGCGCGATCTTATTGGCCGGTAACTTTTGCCGCCCTAGATCAGGGGGCCTCGATGGAAGCGGCTACCGAAAAGCAGATTAGGGCGCTTGCGCCCGGCATCTCGGACGCTGACATGAAGGATAATCTGCAAGAGGTGTTTGACGGCTTTGAGCAAAAAGAGCCGACATTGATTCACGCAAGCAATAACAGGCTGTGCAGAACCACCCACCATCCGATTGACCACGTTGCTATTGCGGGCATTGGCATTGATATTACGGAACTGCGTAAAAAGAGACAGGAACTTAGCGCGGCGAGAGTCGCGGCTGAGTTCCGGGCTGTTCATGATAGCTTGACCTCTTTGCCTAACCGGGATCGATTCCGCAAAACTGTTGAGAGACAGATGCTGGACCAGCCTGATCGTTCTTTTTGGCTTTTGATGTGCGACATTGATAAATTCAAACTGGTAAATGACATTTACGGTCACGACGTCGGCGACGCCGTTCTGGTTGAATTTGCGAATTTTGTAAAAGGCGTTCTTGGGGATGACGTCATTATCTCCCGATTGGGCGGCGATGAATTTTCTATTTTAATCGATCACAGGTCTGATGAAACGCTGGCCGCGTCGACTTTAGAGCGCCTTATCAGCAAGGAAGTTTTTGAAATAAAAGTAGGTGATCAAAACCTGCAAGTGGGATTCAGTGCAGGTGCAGCGCAATATCCAGGCGACGCTCATTCCTATAAATATCTGTTAAGATGCGCAGATTTGGCTTTGCTCCGGTCCAAAAGCAATGGTGCTGGCAGGATTGATTTCTATGATCCTCAATTGGGAATCGAATATGAAAGAGAGCTAAATCTGTTTGCGGATATTCAGACCGCGATTTCAGAAGGTCAGATTCAGCCGTTTTTTCAGCCCATTATTGATATAAAGACTCAGGAGATTCATGGCCTGGAGGCGCTTGCCAGATGGCAACACCCCAAGCGCGGTTTGTTAATGCCCGGCGATTTCCAAAAAGCATTTGATGACAAAGATGTCAGTTTGGAACTGAGCAAATATATGCTCAAGACCGTAACGGATTTTATGGTCAATTGGCACCGGGCAGGGATTTCCATATGCCCCGTCAATATCAATGTCGAAGCCAGTGATTTGCTCAATCAATCGTTTTTGGCCGACCTTTTGGCCTGTTCCACCGCCGATGTCCTGTTACCCCAACATCTGTGTCTGGAAATTACTGAAAACTCTATCCTCAACGTTGATAATCAAGCCCTGTTAGATAGCTTAACGGCCATCAGAGCTTTGGGAATCAAGGTGTTATTGGACGATTTTGGTACAGGGTTTTCGTCGATAACGCATCTCGATCATCTGCCTATTACCGGTTTGAAACTGGATAAATCCTATGTCCAGAAAGTTTGCGGTAAAGACCGCAGCCAGAAAATTGTAAGAGCGATTGTTGATTTGGCGAAAAGTCTTGATTTGAGCACCGTTGCCGAAGGAATTGAAGACGTACATGCTTTGCGCGCCATGGAACAGATCGGTTGCACAGCCTATCAAGGATATCATTTCTCACATCCTCTATCGGCTTCTGATACAGAGGCTTTTCTGCGCGCCCACTTGAAATGCCAACCTCAGACGCAATCTAACGGCAAGCAAAACTGGGGATAAAAGCGCCTTGAACGGTTTGGGTCGAGATTAGTCTTTGCATCCGTTGAGCCCGAAAGCGGGTGATTTGGATAGCCACGGCCATTAATGCCATTTGGACGATCTGCATCACAATAGCGACGAGCGGCAAGTCGGTTGTGAGTTGTGAGACGATCGGTAAAGTTATACGGTCCCGTCATGGACATACTCAATGATATTTTGGACACGCTTGATCTAAAGGGCGCGCTTTACTTTCGTACTGATTTTTCTGGGACATGGTCGGTTACCGTTCCGGTACTCGAACAAGCGGCGCGCTTTCACCTGGTGGTGCAGGGACAATGTCATGTGAAGCTGCCCGACGAGGATGCCGTTATATTGGGCCCCGGTGATCTGATCTTGATACCAAAGGGGCAGACCCATATATTATCGGATAGTCCGGTCGAAGATGCGCCGCCGCTGGAACAGGTGTTGGAAGCGGTTGAATATGATGGTGATGGTGTGCTGGTTGTCGGGGAAGGCAGTGATGCTGCCTCAACGCAGCTTATCTGCGGTCATTTCACCTTTCGCAAAGGGGCTGATCATCCGATTTTGCGATCGCTGCCGGATCACTTGCTGACCACCGCGTCGATGCGCGCCCAGAACCCCTGGCTAGACGAGATATTGCGATTGATAAACCGTCAGATGTTCTCGGATAATGTCGGATCGGATGCCTCTGTGCGTCGATTATCGGAAATCATGTTCATCGAACTGCTGCGCGCTGGAATTGAAGAGCAGGACGAGATCGGTGCATTGTTAAAGGGTTTTCAGGACCCGCAAATCGGCCATGCTCTGGAACTAATGCATCGCGAACCGACCGCATCATGGACCGTCGAGTCACTCGCACGGCAAGTGGGTATGTCCCGCAGCCGCTTTGCCGAGCGGTTTGGTGATCTGGTTGGACAAGGCCCTATGTCTTATCTGTCGGACTGGCGGCTGCAAAAGGCGCTTTCAATTCTCGATCATAGCAACTGCTCTGTGCAGCAAGTGGCGGTGCAAACGGGCTATCAATCGCCGGCAGCATTTACCCGTGCCTTTGCCGGAAAATTCGGTGTAGCCCCAACTTTATACCGTCAGATGCTACAATAGTTTGCATATCGTCCCAGTGAATTGATAAATAGTCGCTAACTAACCTGCATATATTGCCATATCGTCCAACATGATCAAATGACGTTCCGACAACAACAAAGGAACATGTCATGCAACAGATCAACACAGTAGACGAAACAACAGTCTCTGCTGAAACCACTGAAATGCTCGGCGCGGTAAAGGCTCAAATGGGCATGGTGCCTAATATCATCAGCACCATGGCCAATTCATCAGCCACATTGGGTGCCTATCTCGGAATGTCCGGCGCGCTGGGAAACGGAACGCTCTCACCAAAGCTTCGCGAACAAATTGCTCTTACCGCTGCAGGTGAAAATCAATGTGATTATTGTGCTTCAGTTCATACCGCAGTGGGCGGACAGCTATCGATTGATGCCGAAGAATTGGCACTCAATCTTCGCGGTAAGTCTAACGACGCCAGAACCAACCAAGCACTGACGCTGGTTAGCGAAATCATCGAAAACCGTGGTCATATCAGCCATGATCGCCTCAATCACCTCCGCAATAACGGCTTTGGCGATGAAGAGATATTGGAAATTTTCAGCAACACGATGCTGAACATGTTCACAAATTATTTCAACCATATGGCTGGAACAGAAATCGACTTCCCCGTCGTAAATACCAGTGACCTTGTCGCTGCATAACCCAACCGGGACAGATTTATCCGTCCCATAATACCTCAAAAAAAAATGCATAAATGAAAAGGAAATATCTATGTTTAAGAATGTAACCCTCGCCACCGCAATCGCATTGGCAACCTTCGTCGCTACGCCAGCCATGGCCGCAGACGAGTATAATGTATCATCCGGTCTGACCGCAGCAGCAGCCCCGCTTGCTCTGCATGGTGTAGACACGGTGGCCTTTATCAACACCGGTAACCGGATCGAAGGATCAGCGAAATTCGCTGCAGTCCATGACGGTGTTGCCTATTATTTCGCTAGCCAGGCCAACCTTGATACGTTCCAGGCAAACCCGGCTCAATATCTGCCTCAAAATGGCGGCTTTTGCACTTTTGGTGTTTCTGTCGGCAAGAAATTTGACGGCGACCCGCGTTGGGCTGATGTTCGCGGTGGCAAACTCTATGTTTTCCTGAGCGAAGATATTTTCAAAGCCTACCAGAAGGATCCCGCAGGCGCGATCGCCAAAGCCGAAGCCAACTGGAAAACTATCCGTCACACAGCGGCAACCGACCTTTAATAGTTGCGACGGGGTGAGCAGCCAGTCTGCTCGCCCCGCCTAGCCATAGGAATATCATCATGGAAACTGCATTTACTTATCTTGCCCTTAGCGGCATTCTCACTGTCCTGTTGTGGACACCCTATATTGTTGGCCGCCTGTTTGTCTGGGGCCTTCCCACTTTCCTGACCAATTATCCGGAAAATTTCCCAAAGGAAGAACCCGAAACACCGCTTTGGATGGATCGCGCAAAACGGGCACATCTGAATATGGTTGAAACCATGCCCGCGTTCGTTGCCGTCATCGCCGCCGCCGGCCTGCTTGGTGACGCATCTATTGCTGAAACCGTTGGCACATGGGCGCAGGTCTTCTTCTTTGCTCGGATAGCCCACGCAATTGTTTACACGCTTGGTATTCCCGGTCTTAGAACACCAGTTTACCTGATTTCATGGGCATCGATTCTCATGATTGGCGCTCAAATCGTCCTGTAACCGGCTGGTTGCAAGTTCAATCAATGAGGTTCGTAATGCCAAAAATAGCCCCCGCTAAAGCCCCCAGCGTTGCGAACCTCATTGAGAATATCAGATCTTGTACAATCTGTACTGGTCTGCCCTTAGGGCCAAGGCCGATTTTCCAGTTTAGCAGCAAGTCGAAAATCCTGATTGCTGGGCAAGCACCCGGGCGCATCACTCACGAAAAGGGTATTCCTTTTGATGATCCCTCGGGCAATCGCCTGCGCGACTGGCTGGGTGTTGACCGGGACCAATTTTACAACCCAGACCTGTTTGCGATCGTACCGATGGGTTTCTGTTTTCCCGGATCGAAAAAAGGCGGTGATTTACCGCCTCGATTGGAATGCGCAGAAAAGTGGCGTGATCAGATTTTGGCAGAGCTCTCTGGCATCGTACTCACTCTGGTCATCGGCAAATATGCTATGGATTGGCATCTTGGCGCCCAGCAGGGCAAAACCCTCACGGAAACTGTCAAAAATTGGGAGAGCGCCTGGCCTGAACTATTGCCCATGCCGCACCCTAGTCCGCGAAATGGCCTGTGGCTCAAAAAGAACCCGTGGTTTGAAAGAGATGTGCTCCCACCACTTCAAAGGCGGGTCAAGCAACTGGCAGATGACAATTCAAACTAGAGCCTTGCAAAATACCAGCGGCTCCATCAATTTTTGCATCCTCAATCCGTGAAATCTAGCCTTCTCGCCCACAAGCGAGATTTTAACAAATTTCTAAGAGCATTGGGCGTATGTTACATGATGTGACGTCAGTTAAAGAGGTTTTCGAAAGCCCAAATGGCGCTAAAAACCATGCTGTTGAGAAACGGGGAGGTCACAAATTTGTGACGGGCGGTGATGTAACCAAGATATTACTGACAGTCGATACAGAGCTGTCAGCGGCTCTGCATCAGCGGGGGTGTAGCCCCGTGGAAAATTTCGAGAGCTCCATTCTGGGTCGCTGTGATCGCGGTGACTTTGGAATTGTTCATCAAATGAAACGGCTGGATGAATATGGCCACAAAGCTGTGTTCTTCATCGATCCGATGCCCGCGCTGGTCTATGGTGAGCAGATTGTCGCAGACATTATCGGCCCGGTTGTCGAGCGGGGTCATGAAGTTCAACTTCACATGCATACAGAATGGTTGGAGTGGACCAAGGATTCCCCTGTTGGAGGCCGTCAGGGCCGAAATCTCTCGGATTTCGACTATGATGACCAAGTAACGCTATTGAAGCTGGCAAACGATATTCTGGTAAATGCTGGTGCGCCGCGTCCTACCGCTTTCCGCGCCGGAAATTTTGGTGCCAATGATGACAGCGTTCGTGCTGTACACGGTGCCGGACTGACTTGGGATTCGAGTTTCACGCCGTGTACTGCTGGCTCGGATTGTAAGGTCGAGCTGTCTGAGGATCAGATCGCACCGGTTTTGAAACATGGGACTGTAGAACTGCCCGTTTCGGGAATTTTGGATCGGCCAGGAGAGATTCGGCCAGCCCAAATTTGTGCACTTTCGATAGCTGAGATGGCGGCAGCGATGGACCATGCTGGCACAGAAAAACATCCATTATTTGTCATCGTGACGCACAGCTTTGAGTTGCTTTCCCGTGACCGGTTGCACGTGAACCGGTCGGTCGCGAAACGCTTCGATCAAATCGCCGCCTTTATCGCCGCGCGCTCTGGCTTGCAGACCGCCGGTTTCAACGAACTCTCGGCCAGTGAAATTTTGAACGACGAACGCAGTTTGACTCGATTACCGCCCAAGATCTGGCGCAGATCGGCCCGCATCGCAGAGCAACTATGGTCCACCTGGCGCTATGAGCGCAGTCTAACGCCTATTTGACCGACCGTAGCCGTACCGACGGATTTTCCCAAAGCCCAAACACAAACGGCGACGCTTTGCAGCGCCGCCGTTGTTTGGACTGTTGAGGCCCGAATGGTCGTTGAGACGCGTTAGAATTCGTAACGTACGCCGACAACAATCCGCCACAAGGAAGAGGACGTTGTTACGTCTTCATCATCATCGGGGTTGAAGCTGTCGATAACGTAAAGACCATCATTATCAAAACCGCCTCCGGCGACTTCGACCAGATTACCGCGGCTACGTACAGTGTTGGCTCTGCTACCGAGAAGATTGAGTACGTTGTCTACATCTGCAAACAGCTGAATCTTGTCTTCCACTCCGAACAAACGACCGGGGCCAGGAATGTCCTGACTGATACGCAGATCGAGGTCATAAGACCAATCATTGCGGCAGGTGTTCCGAGCAATTGATTGACCAATGAAATCACGCGCACAGCTCAAGCCAGTTGCATAGTCAACAAGCTGCTGAACAGCAGCAGGGTCAGACGAAGGTGACAGATTAGGGTCGCTAATGCCTGTTGGGATGTAGAGCAGAGCATTGTCTGATCCAGAGCTGCTGTCAGCAAACACACCTTGGTTGTCAAACGTCAGGCTGTAAGGACGACCAGATTGTGCAACAAAGCTCAACCCAAGACGGGTAGCAAACTCGTCAAAGAAATATTCTTTGAAATCAACCTGCGCAGTGATCCGGTGACGGGTTTCGAAATTAGAAGTTGAAACCGCTGGATTTTGGCGATCAAAAGCTGCCGTGCCATCGAAGCTGGATGTTGACGTTGAGCTGGCGAGGTTACGGCGGTTGTTTGAATCGACAAAGGCATAACCGATGTTGAAGTTCGTGGAGCCTGCGTCTGTTATTACGCCACCTTGGAACCTTTTTGCCAAACTAATTCCAAAAGCATGGCTTGAGTAACCGGCTGCATTGGTAAATTGGATTTCATCATCCCGTCTTGTTGCAAAACATGCGTCAGTCACTCCAGTGTAGGTCGGCGGCGTTCCACCTGTACCACCCAAAACAGCATTACAACCTACATTATTGGGATCGATTGCACGCAAGATTGGGCGACCGTCAACGGTGAAGCCGTTCAATCCCAGTGCCGGGTTTACTGTCTGAGATAGATCTACAAAGTTATACGGGTTTCTGAACCGACTATAGATATATTGAGTGTTCAGCTTCCAATTATCAAAGAAGCCAGCGCCATCACCGAAGTTCAATGTGGTTTCGAAGCCAAGATTTGCTCTGACTACTGTCGCAATTTTTAGATCAGGATCAGTTGATTGGGTGTCTGCCAGTCCAGCGGATGATGTTGCTGACGCTGCCTCAATGACGCATGCGGGAACACCTGTGAAGGTTCCGCCGGGTGTGACGTCAATCTGGCCATTTACATCCCGAATAGAATCACAACCGCTTACTAGGCTCGTGGCCGCTGCAGTAGAGAAACCATTGTTCGAGAAAGCGTTTGAGAACCAAACGGTAGGGTCGCCGCCAGAGTAAATCCCAACGCCGCCAGTAACCACCGAGTTGCTCAGAAGTCCGTCATTGTCAAAGTCATAGTTGAAAGCAAAGCGCGGCTGGAAAACTGGGTCTAAGCGACTGAATCCATTGCGGTTTGTAAAGCCATAACGAGACAAAAAGTTAGGGTTGGCACGGGGAGCGTCGCCATCATAAATATCGGTTCTGATGCCGAGCGTTACAGACAGGTTATCGTTTACGCGCCAATCATCCTGTACGTAGAACGAATAAATCGTTCGCGACCAGTCAGCGGCTGCTTCGTTAATATCACCTGATGGCGAAGCAGCTATGACGGCGCCGCCGATACCACCACCGGCCGCGTCGTTAGGACTAGAGAAGGCCGATGTAAATCCGGTGCCGCCTGACAATAACCCAGCACGAAGGTCATCAACATTCTGGAAGAATAATGTGCCTGTCGCGTTGATCGCAAACAGATTGAAAATATCGAGCTTGTTATATTCGGTGCCGATTTTGATATCATGATCGCCAGCAGAATAATTGGCTTGGAATTTAACGAGATCGACCTTCCTGTCTAGCTGATTTGCCGAACGGAATATTCCTGGACCGGCAATAACCGCGCCATCAAAGCCCGAACCATTGCCAGCAAGAACGCCGCCTCCAAGATCCGTACTATTGTCGATACCAACAACTATCCGGTTGATCGGATTGTCGGATTGCGCTTCGCCGCCGCCGACAGGGCCTTGAAGATCGCTGACTTCGGAGCGCGATACACGCAACTCCGTGGACAAATTATCGGTCCATTGTGAATATAAGCGTGCGGAGTAATAGTCCGATTCTGTGCCTTCCAACTCAAAGCTGTTTAGACCGGTGATTTCATTATCCCGCTGGTCAAAATCGTCTTCTTCAATCCGCCCTTCTTTGAGGTTTTGATACGTAACTTCCAATCGATGATCATCATTGATCAACCAATCGAGGCGACCGAAGAAACGGCGATCTGTTTGTGGAAGAGTCCGTGCGATTTCGCCGGTATCAATGCCGTAAGTAGTATTTAGAACTTGAGAAATTTCATCAAACTGTGCTTGATTGACACCAACCGCTTCATTAGCAAAACCCGCCCCAGCTGGACCATTGTCCTGGCTGTTACCAAGATCGGTTTCTTCATAGGCAAAGAAGAAAAACAATTTGTCCTTGATAATCGGGCCAGAGAGCGTTGCACCCCAACGATAGCGGTCAAAGGGTGATTGTGTGATGTTTTGGCCGTCTACTGTGTCGCCAGTTAGGCCATCACCAGTGTAGGTAAAAAAGGCTGTTCCGTGAAAGTCGTTCTCACCGGACTTTGTAACCGTGTTGATGGCACAGCCGCTGAACTGACCATATTCCACGTCAAAAGGCGCGAATTCAACAGATGTTTCGCGAATGGCGTCAAATGGGATTGGAAGTGAGTTACGAGCAGCGAACGGCGTATTGTTCAAACCAAAAGAATCAGACTGAGAAATACCGTCTACCGTGAAGCTATTCGAGCGTGTGTTGCCGCCCAAACAGGATACTTCGTCCACCTCGTTGCTTCGCTCCAGCGACACAAGCGGGTTGAACTTGATGATGTCACGAACGTCGCGGGTGACTGATGGGAAGCCTTCAAGCGCTTCTAGGCCAAAAGCCTGTCCGGGACCAACTGCTAGCTGAGATACTCCAGCACGGGTGCCTGTCACCACGATTACGTTATCGTCAGCGCCAGAAGTGAGGTTAAATGTATAGTCTGTATTTCCCTGAAGGTTCAAAAACTGGTTTTCTACTGTTTGTCCTTCAAAACCAGAAGCCGTGGCGGTTATCGTGTATGGGCCGCCTGTGATTAAAGTCTCTGCGCGAAACAATCCATTTGAGCTGGTTGTTGTTGTTCGTTTTTGACCTGTCCGCGTATCGGTAATCACAATCGTAGCACCGGAGATAGGCGCGCCGCTTTCGTCAGCGACTTTACCTTCAACGCCAGATGTAATTTGCTGTGCGGCGGCTGGTGTAGCCAGCAGGCCTGCTGTGGAAAGGCTGACAACGCTGGCTGCCAGAAGATATTTCATTTTCATATTTGATTTCCCCGTACTGGTCTTCGCAATGGATGAACATCTCTTGAAAGTGCCGAAGGCGATTTTCTTTTGATGCCGCTGGAAGCTCCCTACGGGCGTAAAATGACAGTTTTGTCACAACCGCAACCAATTTATTTTGCGCTGCAACAATTTATTTTTATCCACAATATATCAAGGCTTTGGAATTTTGATCGGAAAAGCGGGTCAGATCAGGTGTGCTTTGGCATATCTTATTGAATCAACGCGGTTATTGATTTTACAATTGCCGAAAATTCGCTCGTTATGATCGTTTCAGACTGTTGCGAATTTATCACGATGTCAGCATGGCTCTGCGAAGGCTCCACATATTGATCATGCATGGGATCGACCTGATTGGCGAATACTTCGCGGACCGAGTCGGCAGTGCGGCCGCGTTCTCTGACATCCCGTTCGAGACGCCGTTCAAATCTTACGTCACTGTCGCAGCGGACGAAGATAGACAGATCGAACAATTGTCGCAGAGGGGCGTGATGCAATATCAATATGCCGTCGACCAATATGATTGGGCGAGGCTCGGTTAGCTGCGTTTCCGTTTTTGGCAGATGGGTAGGAAAATCGTAAAGTGGGCGATGGACGGCTTGCCCCTTTTTGAGCTGAGAAAGTTGCGTGCATATTTTGTCAAAGTCAACTGCATCGGGGTGGTCGAAATTGGGTCCACCTTTGCCTTCCGGCGCATCACCATAACCAAAGAAATAATCGTCTTGTGGGAGGATTACGCAGCGATCCGCACCCAGTGTTTCATATATGTGTCTGGCCACTGTCGATTTGCCCGAACAGCTACCCCCGCTAATCCCAACGACTTTCGGGATCATGCCAATCCAATTTCGCGCAGGCGTTCCATCAGATAATCATGTGCCGTGATCGGTTCCGGATAGAGATTGGGATGATCTTCGTCGACACATTCGGGCAGTGTCTTGATCAGATAATCCGGTCGAAAATGAAGAAAGAAAGGCATGGAATAGCGCGAATGTCCGCGGCGTTCTGGTGCCGGGTTGACGACCCGGTGGGTGGTTGATGGCAACCGGTTATTGGTTAGGCGTTGCAGCATATCACCGATGTTAACCGCCAGCTCGCCCGGCTTTGGTGTCACGGCACGCCAATTGCCTTGCTTGTCCAGCAACTCAAGACCGGCTTCTTCGGCGCCGATGAGCAATGTGATTGTGTTAATATCTTCATGGGCCGCCGCACGTACCGCTGGTGAATCTGCAGGAACCGGAGGGTAATGGATCAGGCGCAAAATACTGTTGCCATCACGAACCGTATCATCAAAAAAAGCAGGGTCGAGTTTCAGGAAACGGGCAATGGCCTCTAATATCCGCTGACCTGCCGTGTCAAAGGCGGTGAAAAGTTCCAGATAGCAATCGCGAAAATCATCCAGTTCCTGGGGCCAGATATTTGGGCTCATAAAAGGTTCAAATTCATGACCGCTCGGCAGTTGCCGGCCAATATGCCAAAATTCCTTCAGGTCATGAATATCTGAGTCTTTGGCCGCTTCCGTCCCAAAAGGCGTGTAGCCCCGTGCGCCGCCGCCGCCGGCCATAAAATATTGGCGCTTCACATTATCCGGCAACGCGAAAAAGGCACGCGACATTTGTTCTGCCTTTTCAATGAGAGCATCTGATATGCCGTGGTCAGAGACGACAGCAAAGCCCCAGTCGAAAAAAGATTGACCGATGCGCGCGGCAAATGCGTCTTTGTCTTGGTCGGCCAAGGCGAGCGATATGGATGATAAGGTATCATGGGTTTCGGACATGATGCTATGATGCTCCGCTAAACGGGTTTGTCAATCTATCGGCTTAGCCGAGGGATAATAATAATCCGGCCAAAGCCGCGCTCATCAAGTTTGCCAGCGATCCAGCCGCTAGCGCTCTGAGGCCAAGGCGGGCAATTACGGGGCGTTGATTGGGCGCTAATCCGCCAGTGACAGCCAATTGAATTGCGATGGATAGGAAGTTGGCAAATCCGCACAAGGCAAAAGTCACGATGGCAACCGTGCTGGGGGATAGGTTCCCGCCCATGCCGCCCATGCCGCCCAGGTCGCTAAATGCTACAAATTCGTTCAGCACGACTTTGGTGCCAAATAGGCCGCCAGCGGCAAAAGCTTCTTCCCATGGCACGCCGAGCAAAAACATAATCGGAGCAAAAACATAGCCAATAATCTGTTGGAAGCTGAGATCCGGTTGGCCAAACCAGCCGCCCACTCCGCCCAATATGCCGTTGGCCAAGGCCACCAGAGCAACGAAAGCAAGCACCATAGCGCCAACTGCGACGGCAATTTTGACGCCTGTCTGCGCGCCCATCGAGGCCGCCATAATGATGTTCGCTGGTTTTTCTTCTTCGTAATCGACGGCGATTACCATTTCTTCCGGCGCTTCTGCATCAGGATTATCGGGCATGATAATCTTTGCCATCAAGATGCCGCCCGGGGCTGACATGAAAGCGGCCGCAAGCAGGTAGTCGATACGGATGCCCATTGATGCATAGGCTGCCAAGATCGTTCCAGCCACACCGGCCATACCAACGCTCATGACTGTGAAAAGCTGAGACTCGCTAAGTTTGGCGAGATAGGGCCGGATAACCAGAGGGGATTCGGACTGGCCGACGAAAATATTGGCAGCAGCGCAGAGGGACTCTACTTTGGAGATGCCGGTGACTTTCTGAATGCCGCCACCAACCCATTTTATGATGAATTGCATCGCGCCCAGATAGTAGAGAATGGATATCAGTGCTGAGAAAAAGATAATGACCGGTAGCGCGGCTATGGCAAAGCTAGTGCCGCCCATATCCGGATTTGCCAAGGGGCCGAAAATAAATTTCGTACCCTCGCTGGAGTAGCCGAGCAATTGAGATACACCGGTCGACATAGCGCTTATGATCTGCTTGCCCCAGGGGACATATAGCACCAGAACCGCGATGCCAGCTTGAAGGGCGAAAGCTGCTGCGACCACGCGAAACCGGATGTTACGTCGCCCGCTCGAGAGAGAGAATGCGAGTAGCAGAATAACCGCCATTCCCGCGATGCTGGTCAGTATCGATGTCATTTACCGTCAACCCGATTAACGCTTACCATGTTACTTCCCCATTGCCTCCGGTAAATTCAGATGTCAGTTTGTCCAAGATGTCTTCGATATTGTCACTTAATATCAGCTGTTTCCGACGGGCGTCCGACATAAAGCCATGTCCGGCGACATTGTCGAGAAAGACCGTTAGAGAATCCCAATAGCCGTTCACGTTGAGCAACCCGATCGGTTTGCCGTGATAGCCGAGTGCTTTCCAGGTCCATGCTTCAAACAGCTCATCCAAAGTGCCAATCCCACCAGGGATGGCGACGAAACCATCGGTCAGCTCGGTCATTTTCGCTTTGCGTTCGTGCATGGACTTTACGACATGAAGTTCGGTCAATCCGGTATGGGCGACCTCATGGTCTTTCAGCATTTCGGGGATAACGCCATAGACCTTGCCGCCGCCTTGCAAGACGGCATCGGCTATAATGCCCATCAGCCCCAGACGTCCGCCGCCGAAGACCAAATCGATATTGCGTTGTGCCATGATCTGGCCCAATATTTTTGCTGTCTCGGCGAAAACCGGATCTCCTCCAGCACTCGCGCCACAATAAACTGCTAGTCTTTGCACAAATTCCCCTTTGGACCGACCTATGCCCCCCGACGCCGTCGGCCTTAACTGTGCCAACACGATCGTCGATTCCTCCCTAGAGGAAAATGGCGGAGAGTCACGATTCCTTTTTCCCGTTTGTTTTTGGTGCTTTTTTTTCAATTCAGACCGCGCTAGGCAATGAAGATGACAGCGATTCCAAAAACAAAACACATCCCTCGGGGCCTTTTCGTCATCTGCGTGCTTTACGGCGGCATGGCGAGTTTGGCCGGTATTTTGGGGAATAAGTTGGTCGCGCTGGGGCCATTGGCGGTGGAGGCGGGAATATTCGCATTCATCTTGCTGGTCGTATTATCCAGCGCCGTGGCTGAGGTTTATGGCCGCGCCACGGGCAACAGGATAGTTGTCTTCGGGTTTGTTCCGATCATCGTTTCGATGATTTTGATTCAACTTGTACTGGCATTGCCACCGGCGTCTTTTTGGGAAGACGAGAAGCGGATCGCCTTTGATATCATATTGAACCAGTCGACCCGGCTGATGTTTGCCGGGATCATCGCCTATGGCACGTCCCAGCTGTTAAATGTCTTCCTGATTACCCGGATGAGGGGCGAAAGCGGCAAATTGCTATGGCTCAGAAGTATGGTAGCCGGGGTCGTCAGCCAGGCTGTTGATACCGTGATTTTTATAACCATCGCCTTTTATGGCGTTGCACCGTTGATGAAAATCATGCCGGGTCAGTTGTTGGCGAAAGTCATATTATCCGCTGTGTTCGTGCCGCCGCTGGTTTACGCTATTGTGCGTTTGGCCAAGCGGCTTGATGCAGAGTGAATTTTGCTAAGGCCTGCTTGTTCGGGTTGCTGACTTTGGTCATCGCCTGCTCGGCACCAGCTGAAAAACCGGCGCCGCCCCCAGGCACCAATATCGTGACAGTAATGGGTGCGGTGCATGGGCAGCATAGACGCAGCGAAAGCTATTCACTGGCGGTTTTGCAAGCCGCTATCCAGAAGTTTGATCCAGATGTTATCATGGTTGAATTGCCGCCGGAGCGCTTTGCTGTCGCATCAGCCAATTACGAACAATTTGGCGAGGTACGGGAGAGCCGCACTGATGATTTTCCAGAACTGATCGATGGTGTTTTTCCGCTCCGCAAAAAGCTGGGTTTTGAAATAGTCCCGGTTGCGGCATGGACGCAAAAAATCGCAGATGACCGACGCGCAGCTTTGGCGCGGCTGGAGAGTGATCCGACGCGCGCGGAAGATTGGGTCAAGTTTCAAGCGGCTGCCGCTCCTTATAATCAAGCCGTTCGTGGGCGTTCTGATGACCCGCTGTTCATCCATACGAAGACCTATGATAACGCGGTAAAAGCGCGGCAGGACATTTATGAAGAGCTGTTCGGCGATGATCTGGGGCCGGGTGGATGGCAGAATATCAATGTTGCCCATTATCAGAAGATCGATGCCGCTCTGGATGATCTAAAGGGTCAAGAAAAGCGGATATTAATCCTCTATGGGGCTTGGCACAAATATTGGTTTCTGGAACAATTGGAAACCCGCGACGATATTCAGTTGGTGAATGCAGCGGACCTTTTCTTGGATTAACGACCGTGTTCTTTGCGGTTTTCCCCCGCCAATAGTTCCGGTGTATCGATATCCAGCAAGCTGCCGTCAGCCGCCGGAACAAGATGGGCCGTCTGCAGCAATTCTCGAGCCCCCTGATCTCCCCGTAAGTCAGCAAGTTCTGCAAATAGGCGGGACGGGAAAATCGCCGGCGGCATTGCTTTGCCATCTTCGCTTGATGCAATGATTTTATTCTGGCCGTGGTCCTTAAACGCCTGAGACAGATTCTGGATATGTCGGCGAACTATATAGGGCATGTCCGCAAGGCATATATATAGCGCGGCTACACCGGATTCTATGGCATGCTGCGCGGCGCACCGAACCGATGCGGACTGCCCCTCGGTGGCGTTATTGTTGACGATGATATCATAGTCCATTTCTCTCCAGCCCGTGGCACAGGGATGGTTTGGATCAGATGCTATGACGATGCGGCGATCAAAGGCGATGCGGGTCAAGGTGTCAGTAGCGTGAAGGCCCAACATCCTGCCATGCAAGGAGGCGGTCAGCTTGTCCTCATCACCAAAACGCTGGGATTGACCCGCCGCCAGCACGGCCAACATGATCCCACGGCCAGTCGCTTCGCTCAATTAGCGGACACCGAATCTAAATAGGCGATAATGGCTTCCCGTCGCTCAGCGTCAGTAATCGCACCGGCCATCATCGTGGTGCCAGGAACCTTGGCAGCAGGATTGGCGATATAGCTATCCAGCTCTTCCTTGGTCCAGGTAATTCCGGAAGATGCCAAGGCCTCAGAATAGCTGAATCCTTCGGCGGCTCCGGCGACCTGACCGATAATTCCATAGAGGTTGGGACCAATCTTGTTGGCGCCACCCTTTTCGATGCCATGGCAAGCGATACATGTGTTGAAGGCGGCCTTGCCAATAGTGATCAAGCTGTCTTCGGCTTCGACGTTAGGAACCGTTGCTTCACCCGGTTCGCGCACAACAATTTGTTCAGTAGGCCCCGGCGCGGGATCGGTTCCGCAAGCGGCCAGCGCAATTACCAAAATCGGCGCGGATGCGCGTACGATTGCTCTCATTTGTCTATCCTTATCAATGCCGCACGAGTTGGCGTTAGGCGAAGTTCATTTTGCTGAGCGGCAGCTCGCGGACGCGGTTGCCGGTAGCGGCAAATATTGCGTTGGTGACGGCGGGCGCGAGCGGCGGCAATCCGGGTTCACCGGCTCCGCCCAAACGCTTGTGATCACCATTGATAATTTCCACCACAACATCGGGCATCTCATTGATGCGCAGGATCGGATAGTCATGGAAATTGCTCTGCTGAACGGCGCCGTCCTTGACGGAAATCTCGCCATAAAGTGCGGCCGTCAAGCCATAGGCAACACTGCTTTCCATCTGCGCTGCGAAACCGTCAGGATTGACGGCAAAGCCCGGATCCGCGGCGACATAGACTTTCGTCACTTTGGGTTTCTTGCCGGTCATATCGACTTCGGCCACTTCGGCCACGATCGTGCCGAAGGATGGCACAAAGGCTATGCCGCGACCATGGCCTTCCGGCAGCGGGTTGTCCCAACCGGACATTTTTGCAGCGGTGTCGAGGACTTTCAAATGGCGCGGAGATCCCGCGAGCAATTCGCGGCGGAACGCATAGCCATCTTTGCCAGCCGCATGGGCCATTTCATCGACAAAACTCTCGATAAAATAACCGTGCTGGCTGTGATCGACGGAGCGCCATGGACCGAACCGCAAATGGGTGGGCACATCGACCTTACGGATCTTGTGATTGGCAATGTTATAATAAGGTACAGTCGGTGCCTCTTGCGGATCAAAAAGATGCGTGTGGATGTTGCTCCAGCTTACCGCTTTGCCATCCTTGTCGAGACCGCCCTCAAAACGGCTGGTGGCTGATGGGCGATAGTGGTCCTGCATCGTGTCTTCTTCGCGCGACCAGATCATCTTCACCGGATATTGTGTCGCCATCGCAATACGGGTGGACATGATGATCACATCCATTTCCGACCGCCGACCAAAGCCACCACCAAGATAGGCATTGTGATAGGCGACATTATCAATGGCGATGCCGGTCGTTTCAGCGGCCGTTTTGCGTGCCATTAACGGTGACTGTGTTCCCGACCAGACATCGCATTTGCCATCGCGTACCCACGCAGTGCAGTTCATCGGCTCCATTGTGGCGTGCGCAAGAAACGGTACTTTATATTCCGCCTCGACCTTGGTCGCTGCGCTAGCAAAGGCTTCGCCAACATCGCCTTCTTCGGTCTCGACATCGCCATCTGTATCACCGGCTTCATCGAGCATGGTGGCATAGCGCGTGAACAAAGCCTCCTGATCAAGCCCGTCGCCTTCGGTTTTGGAATAAGTCGTCTGGATCGTCGCCAGCGCCTGCTCGGCCTGCCAATAGCCATCGGCTACGACAGCAACAAAATCACCCATGTTGAGGATTTGCAAAACGCCGGGCATAGTTTTGGCACTGGTTGCATCCATGGCTTCCACAGTAGCACCGACCACCGGCGCGGCTTTGACCGCGGCATATTTCATGCCAGGCAAGTCGGCATCAATACCGAAAATCGCGCTGCCGTTGGACTTTTCCGGGATATCGGTGCGGGCAATGGCCTTGCCCATTAGCTTGTAATCTTTCGGCGATTTGAGCTTGGGTTTCGCCGGCAAGCTTTGTTCTGCAGCCGCGGTAGCAAAGCTAGCGAAGGTCGCCGATTTGCTGCTCTTGTCATGCAAAATCATGCTGTTTTCGGCGCGCAATTCACTGGCAGGAACATTCCATTCTTTGGCCGCCGCAGCGATCAGCATTTCACGCGCAGCCGCACCGGCTGTTCGCATGGCCCGTTGACCGGTCCCGCGAATGGAAAAACTACCACCAGTGATTTGCAAGGTCATCGCGGTTGCCAATGACAGGAAGCTGCCACTGACCGTGGGCTCGAGAATTTCGGGTACTTCCAGATTGGGCGCCAAAAACTCACGACCGATATGGGAGGAAGAATATTTCGCATCGGCTGGCGCTTCAAGAATGCGCACCTTGCTCCAATCTGCGTCCAGTTCGTCGGCCAGCATCTGTGCAAGCGACGTGAAAATGCCCTGACCCATTTCAACATGGGGCACGATTGCTGTGACTATATTATCCGCATCAATTTTTACCCAAGCGTTGATCAGTTTTTCGCCTTCGCCTTTGGCGACCAAAGGTGACAGCCGATCAATTGGGTTGCCCGGGCGCACGGCAATGCCGACCACCAAAGCACCGCCAGCTGCTACACCAGCACCAATAAACGCGCGTCTTGTCCACTTACCCATGATCAAGCCTCCTGCGTTTCAGGAGTGTTACCGGCGGCAAGCTTGATAGCCTTGCGTATCCGGACATAGGTACCGCAGCGGCAAATATTACCCGCCATGGCCGCATCAATTTGCTCGTCGCTAGGATTGGGATTATTTTTCAACAAGGCGGTGGCTGTCATGATTTGACCGGACTGACAATAACCGCATTGCGCCACCTGCTCATCGACCCAGGCTTGCTGGACTTTGCTGAACGTGCCGTCTTCTTCTGCTAAACCTTCAATGGTGGTAATCGTTTTGCCAGCCGCTTCGGACACGGGCGTCGAACAAGAGCGGACCGGCTTGCCATCCACGTGCACCGTACAGGCCCCGCAAAGCGCAACACCGCAGCCGAATTTGGTGCCGGTCATTTTCAGATTTTCACGGACGACCCATAAAATAGGCGTCGCGGGGTCGACATCGACTTCCTTCGCCTGACCGTTGACGTTCAGTGTAATCATGGAAGTCTCACCTGTGTAAATTGCATATTGAATTGCAACCTATACCGCAGCCAACAGGTTTAGCCAATAGGTACGGTGGGACAGGGTATGGTCAGGCGAAAATATCGGAAAGCGTATCGGTAAACGGACCTTCTTTCACGGTGCGCAGTTCGACATATAAAGCGGCAACGCCAGCAGCCTGCACCGCGGCTATTGCGGTTTCTGCGATGACAGTGAGGAAGATCGAGGCGGTTGAGCTAAAAAAGCCAATCCCCTCGGCCATGCCCGATACGGAACCCGATGCGAACATGAAAATGATCATCAGGAGAAACATCATGCCCTTTGACCCGGCAGCCAGCGCCGCGCTGCGCTTCAAAGAGTCGATGACACCGAGATTTTCGATGACCATCACGGGCGCAGCAACCATCCACATCAAGAACAATATGACACCCGGTACGATGAACAAAACCAACCCTAGCATGATACCCAATAGCGATAAAATCGCTAGTCCGATCAAGGGCAAAAAGCGTTTCATGGCTTCTGCAAAGCACAGGCCGATATCCACATCCTGACTGCGCATGTCGCGGATGGTTGCAACAATCAGCATGGCTTGCAACAATATCGTGAGGATAAAATAGCCTATGAATAGGCCGGTGCCAGCAACCATAGCAGTCAAAAAATAGTCGCTGATATCGGCAAATGTACCGTCGAAAAAGGAGTCTGAAATGCCTTCGGGGTTGAGCGCAAAATATTGCACCATCCCGTAGGGCAGTCCTGCGATAATCAATGAAAGGCCCAGAAAGACGACGGGATGTCGCGCGATGACGGTGAACGTTGCGCTCATCACGCGGCCAATATCGAATGTCACTGTGCAAATGCCCCTTTTATTGCTGGCGGTTTATTCCTGCTCCTGCTTATTCTGTCAATCAGCCTGTGCCGGAAGAAATGCCTTAGGGCGGACGATCTTCGCCCTTGCCCCTGCGGTAAGATTCTGCAACATCGGCATAGTGCCAAAAGACGCAGAAACACAGGGTGATAACGGAAACGCTTCTTTTGACGCCGCGTGGAAAGACGTGCGCGGGGATGAAGACATCCAATTTGCCAATGTACCTGCCAAACCTCCGGAAAAACCACCCGAGTGGTGGACGGATTTTCTTACGTGGCTGAGCGATGCAATGGCCCCCGCTGCTGAGGGGCTGGTGGCGGCATGGCCGACACTTCGCATCATATTATTGGTGCTTTTGGCATTGGGTATATTGACCCTGTTATGGGTCATTTTGTCGCCTTACTGGCAGGACTGGCGCAGCCGCGCCCCGAAACAGGAAGAGGAATGGCGACCAGATCAAACCGCGGCCCGGCGTTTGCTGGAAGAAGCCGATGCCTTGGCCGGTAAGGGCCAGTTTGACGAGGCTGCTCATCTTCTGCTGTTCCGCAGTATCGAGGATATTGAAAAGCGACGGCCAGATCTTTTGCGTCCATCCAATACATCCCGAGAGATTGAGCGGTTCGAGAGCCTGCCGGACACAGCGCGCGCGATGTTCTCGGTTATCGCGGAGCATGTCGAACGCGGAATTTTTGCGGCGACACCGATTGGCGAAGAAGGTTGGACCGCATCGCGCAACGCCTATGGTGAGTTTGCGCTGGCTGATAGCTGGCGTAAGCCCAAGGCCGCTGTGAAATGAGCGCTCAAGCTAATCCGTTTAAACGCACGACGATCATCATCATGTTCGCCATCGGTTTTGCAGCCTTTGTGGCGCTGCTTTATGGGTTGGGAGCAGGAGACCGTTTGAGTTCGGGGAATAATGGCCGGGCGCATGGAGCTTCGAACAGCCTTGTGGGATATAAAGCGCTAGCGAACCTTTTGGAAAAAACCGGCCATGATGTGAAGTTGTCCCGCAACGCAGCAGGCATTGATAAGCCCGGGCTGCTGATATTGACGCCCAACGCCTATGCCGAGGCCGATAAGATTGCGGAAGTCATCCAAGAACGTGCTTATGTAGGGCCAACGCTGATCATATTGCCGAAATGGCAAGTGGCTACGACCAATCTTGTCGGGATGGAGTCGAAAAAGGGCTGGGCCCGGCGTTTGGGGGTGGTGGAGAGCGATTCTGGCGTAAAGATGTTGAGTGAGATTGTAGATATCAAACTGCAAACGATCCGCCCCGAGGCGGACGAAAGAGCCAATGAAGGTAAAAGCGATGCCTTGATTGCCAGTGAAAGGCAGTCGACCAAGTCCAATTTCAATCCGTCTGAAATTGCCAATTCTGCTGTGGGAGACCCGATTCCGGTTCCCGAAATTCACATCACGATGACCGGTGACTATATCCGCAAGATTGTTGAGGATCCGGAAAATGAAGAATCGCTGATCGCCTATGTCGATGATGGCGGTATTTATGAGAGGTTGGAAGGTCTCGATCCATCAGGGCTGACAGCGGAGGATGAAATCGATGCCGCTTATTATCCCGTGGTGATCGTGGCTGATGCGGATTTGATGAACAATACCGGGATGGGTAACGAGCGCATTGCGCGCCATGCTTATGCGCTGATCGAGGCGCTCGAGGCGCAGACCGATGGTCCCGTCATATTCGACCTGACTTTTAACGGCTTGGGTTCGTCTGATAATCTTCTCACGCTTGCGTTCAAGCCGCCCTTTTTGTCGGCGACAATCTGCCTGATCATTGCTGCGCTTGCCGCCGCCTGGATGGCGTTTAATCGCTTTGGCCCGCCGGTGCGCGAAGGTCGCAGCATCGATTTTGGTAAAACCGCGCTGGTAAACAACAGCGCGGGTTTCATCCACCGGATGCAACGCGAACATCTCGTCGCGGACCCTTATGGCGAGATTATCCGCAATGACGCCATTCACGCCCTCGGCCTGTCGCCAGCAGCAGAGCGCGAAGATCAGAACCGCAATCTCGATAGGCTCGGTGAGGTGAACGGTTATCGTTTTACTGCCTTGCTGGAAAACCTAAACAGCGCCCAGAATGCCCGTGAAACAGCGGAACGGGCAGCGGCGCTTTATCATTGGAAAAAGGAACTCATCGGATGAACATTGGGGAACTAAAGACGCTTGCGGACAATATCCGGGCAGAAGTTGCAAAGGCGATTATTGGGCAGGAAGAGATAGTCGATCATCTGCTGATCGCCTTGTTCTCCTCAGGGCATGTACTGTTGGAAGGGCCTCCCGGGACTGCAAAAACATTTCTCGCGCAATGTTTTTCCGAGACTCTTAGCCTCGATTTCGGACGAATCCAGTTCACGCCCGATCTGATGCCAGGTGATATTGTCGGTTCCAACCTGTTCAATTTCCAGACCAGTACATTCACCCTGACCCGCGGCCCGATTTTCTGTGACCTGTTGCTGGCCGATGAAATCAACCGGACGCCGCCAAAAACCCAAGCTGCAATGTTGGAAGCGATGCAGGAACGGGCGGTTACGATTGATGGCGAAACCCATAAACTATCATCCCAATTCATGGTGGTCGCAACGCAAAATCCGATTGAGCAGCAGGGCGTCTATCCTCTGCCAGAAGCGCAGCTCGACCGGTTTTTGTTCAAGCTGCTGATCGAATATCCCGATGCCGAAGAAGAAAAGAAAATCGTCATGCAATATGGTCAGCGCATTGGCGCGCCGGGGCCCAAGGATTTCGGGATCAGCGCGCAGGTTGATGAAAAAACCCTGATCGCGGCGGCAGAAGCTGTGAAATCGGTAAAGCTGGTCGAAGACGTTACAGACTATATTGTCCGGCTGGTTCGCGCGACCCGCGAAACCGCCGATCTTGAAAATGGCGCGAGTCCTAGGGCAGCGATTATGCTGGCGACTGCGGCGCGCGCGCGGGCCGCTATTTCGGGGCGGGATTATGTTGTGCCGGATGACGTAAAGGCGCTGGCGCCCTCTGTGTTGCGTCATCGCACCCTCTTGTCACCGGCTGCGGAAATTGAAGGCCGCCGGGTCGATACGATAATCGAAGCCTTGGTCGAACGGACGGAAGCGCCGCGTTGATTTACCCCACCGCCCGAGCTGTGCTGTTGATCGCCATTGGCGCGCCGGTGGCCGCTGTGCTGGCGGCGTTGATGCCGGGCCTGTGGGCGATTGGCATTGCATGGGCAGCGATGCTGATATTGCTTTTGGTGGTCGACGGTCTGATTGCTGCAAAAGCCGGAAATGTCGAGCTGGCTGCGCCCAAGACGGCGGAAATAGGAGCGCCACTGGAACTTGCCGTGCAAGCTGAATTTGCAGGACTTATGGCTCCACGTGCGGTCAGTGGCAACTTGGGTGTGGATGACCGACTGTCCGAAAATGGTAGGATGGAATTTACGCTTAGTCGGCCGGAACCCAAAGAGCGGACCTATAGCGGAGCGGCGACGACAACGCCAAGCCGACGAGGGGCTGGGGAGATCGGGAAGCTCTGGCTGCGTTGGAAAGGCCCGCTTGGCTTGGCATGGCGTCAAACCTCCAAGCACAGTGGTCGATCAATCGCAGTGATGCCCAATATTTCGGCGGTACGAAGCCCGACCGTACAAATGTTCCTGCGGGATTCTATTTTCGGTTTGCTTGCCCGTAAATTTCGCGGTGAAGGCAGCGAGTTTGAAGCGCTGGCCGAATATCAGCCAGGCATGGATCGCCGCAGTATCGACTGGAAGGGCTCGGCGCGACACAGTAAATTGCTGGCCAAGGAATATGATACCGAGCGCAACAACCAGATTGTTTTTGCGCTCGATTGCGGCTCGGCCATGTGCGAGCCAATTGACGGTTTGCCGCGGATTGACCGCGCTGTATCGGCCGCTTTGCTGACCGCCTATATCACCCTGAAATCAGGCGACAAAACCAGCCTGTTCAGCTTCGCAGCCAAACCTGAATTATCGACACCTTTCCTGTCTGGCAGTCGTAATTTCTATCGGATGCAGCAGGATGCAGCGACGATCGACTACCGGCATCAGGAAAGCAATTACACATTGGCGCTGTCGTCTCTTTCCAGTCGGCTACAACGCCGGTCACTGATCATAATTTTTACCGATTTTACAGATCCAACCAGCGCCGACTTAATGCTGGAGGCGGCGGGTCGGCTGATCGACAAACATCTGGTGCTTTTTGTGGTTTTGGAAGATGAGGAATTGTCCGAGTTTATCCAAAAAGAACCGGTGACAGCCGAAGATGTCGCGCGCAGCGTGACCGCACAAAGTCTGCTCGATCAGAAGAAACTGGTTGTTACACGGTTGCAGCATATGGGCATTGATGTGGTGGAAGGCCCGCACAAGAATATCGGTACACGGCTGATTAACAGCTATCTCAAGATCAAGCGGCGGGGGGCTATTTGATGGCGAGTGTCATGACGGACCCTGACCTGCAGCAGGCCATTGAAACGGCCGCGCTCAAAAGTGATCGTTTTCGACTGGAACGCGAAGCAGATTGGGTGCGGCTGGAAGAGATTGTCACGCAAATGGAGAAGGGCAAAGCGCGCAAGCTAAGCGATGAAGATGTGCTCGCGCTCCCGACGCTCTACCGGACATTATTGTCGAGCCTGTCTATCGCTCGCGAAAGTTCGCTCGATGCAGGGCTGATCGACTATCTCGAAGGTTTGGCCTTGCGATCCTATTTCATGGTGTACGGAACCCAGACGAGTTTCGGCCGGTGGCTCAAAGGGTTTTTCGGCGGCGGCTGGAGTCAGGCTATTCGTGAAATAAAACTCGATATCTGGATTGCCTTATTCGTGATGATTGCCGGAACCGTGATTGGCTATGTACTGGTCGCTGGGGATAGCGATTGGTACTATGCGCTTGTGCCGGGAAATTTTGCTGAAGTCCGCGTTCCCGGTGCGACCGAAGAGGCTTTACGCGGTACATTATTCAGTACCGAAGAACAGGACGGTCTGGGTGTATTTGCGGCTTATTTGTTCAGTAACAACGCGCAGGTTGCGATCCTAGCTTTTGCTCTGGGTTTCGCGTTTGCAATTCCCAGTATTTTGTTGCTTATCCACAATATGGCGCTTTTGGGCGCGATGCTTTGGGTATTTGCCCAGCGCGGATTGACGGTAGAATTTGTTGGATGGCTATCGATACATGGTACCACGGAGTTGTTTGCTATCCTCTTGGCCGGTGCGGCCGGCATTCATGTCGGGCGTTCGCTTGCCTTCCCTGGCGCAAAATCCCACCTGACGGCCGCTAGCGATGCCGGTAAACGAGCCGCTTTGGTGATGGCCGGGGTGGTCATCATGCTGATCTGTGCAGGGCTGCTCGAAGGTTTTGCTCGTCAGCTGATTAACAACACCGGCGGGCGTTATCTGGTTGGAGGCGCGATGCTGCTATTCTGGCTGACCTATTTCTTTGTCTTTGGCCGCAAGCGGGCGGAGATTGCGTCATGAGCAGCACGGCAACTGATCCCTGGATCAGACGATCCGCCAATCCGAAACTGGACCGGATCATGGTCTCGCCCGAGGGCGTTCCGCTCAACGTGACGGTCGCAACCGCTGGCGCACGCGCCGGCGCGTTGACGCTCGATATTCTTATCATATTGGGCTTGATCCTCGGTGTGACTTTGTTTGGCCTGCTTGTCCTGTGGGGCTTTGAGGCTGCTTTTGGCGGCGACACAAGTTTGGAAGAAAGCGGTCCGTTAAGCGTGGTCGCGGTTTTTTGGATTATCGCAGTTTTTCTATTTCGCAATGCCTATTTCCTCTATTTCGAATTGGGTGAAAGGGCGGCGACATGGGGCAAACGTGCTGTTGGTATCCGGGTGGCTGCGCGTGATGGCGGGCGTTTGACAGCAGAAGCGGTGATCGCGCGCAATATCATCCGTGATATCGAGCTGTTTCTACCCTTGGTTTTTATCACCTCGGGAGAAGCGGAGGGCACTATGACCGATTTTACCGCGTGGGCGGGCTTCCTTTGGGTATTGATGTTCCTGCTCTTTCCGCTGTTTAACAAAGACCGGCTGCGTTGCGGTGATTTGATCGCTGGAACTTGGGTGATCCAGAATGTGAAGCGCAATCTTGATGGTGTTGTGGCACCGTCGGCCGAGGCCAGCACCAATCCGGCCGCTGGACAGGCGACGAGCCGTTATGAATTCTCGGATAGTGATTTGTCTGTCTACGGAGAGTTTGAATTACAAACACTGGAAAGTGTGCTCAGGACCGGAACGGACGAAGCGCTGGAAACAGTGACCAATTCCATTTGTGCCAAAATCGGATGGGAGCCGGGTAGCGGTGATGAGCGGATATTCTTGGAGGCTTATTACACCGCGCTGCGGGCCAAATTGGAAAGCGGCATGCGTTTCGGAAAGCGCCGCAAGGATAAATATTCCGCCGATATTTAAGGAGTCGATTAAATCAGGTTTGGGATTTTGCAGAAAGAATCCTGACGGGAGTCCCGCTTGCCGTAGCGTCACCTTCTACGGTCTTTCGATCAGCTTGTTTTCTGGGGTTTTTGGCGTATGTTGACGCCAAATTCATCATTGGAGAATCGGTCATGAACTTGGAATTCACAGCAGAGGAAAATGCATTTCGCGACGAAGTGCGCAGCTTTATCGAGAATAATTACCCTCAGAATATAGAGCGCGCGGCAGTGCAGGATGATATGAGCCCTGAAGATATGACCGCTTGGCATAAAATTCTCGGCAAAAAAGGCTGGTCTGTCCCGGCATGGCCGGAACAATATGGCGGAACCGGCTGGACCCCCACTCAACGTTATATCTGGTCAGAAGAAAACGCACGGGTCAATGCAGTAATGCCATTGCCTTTTGGTGTCGCTATGGTTGCCCCTGTTATCTACACGTTTGGCAATGAAGAGCAGAAAGCAAAGCACCTGCCGGGCATTCGTAGCGGTGAAGTTTGGTGGTGTCAGGGCTATTCCGAGCCCGGCGCCGGTTCGGATCTCGCATCATTGAAGACCACCGCTGTACGCGATGGGGACGATTACATCCTCAATGGCCAGAAAACCTGGACGACATTGGCACAGCATGCCGATTGGGGTTTCTTCCTGTGCCGTACCGACCCCGATGCGCCCAAGCCGCAACAAGGCATCAGCTTTATCCTTGTTGATATGAAAACTCCCGGCATTGAAGTGCGCCCGATCAAGTTGATCGACGGCGGCTATGAAGTGAACGAAGTCTGGCTCACTGATGTGCGCGTACCAGCTGAAAACCTTATTGGTGAAGAGAATAAGGGCTGGACCTATGCAAAATTCCTGCTCGCGCATGAACGCTCCGGCATTGCTGGTGTAGCGCGTTCCAAACGTGGTGTTGAGCAGCTGAAAGATATTGCCAAGCATGAGATGCTCGACGGCGAGCCACTGATTCAAGACATGGGTTTTGCTACCAAGATCAGCCAGCTGGAAATTGATCTTGCAGCATTGGAAATTACCGAGCTGCGGACGTTGGCTGGCGAACAGGCCGGTAAAGGCCCGGGCCCTGAAAGCTCACTGTTGAAAGTGAAAGGCACAGAAATTCAGCAGCGTCTAACCGAATTGACGCTGGAAGCGGTTGGCTATTACGGCACGCCCGATTTCCGCAGCTTCCCGGCTGATGGATCGAACGATTTCCCGATTGGTCCGGATTATGCGCACAGCGCAGCGCCGACTTACTTCAATATGCGCAAGACATCAATTTACGGCGGGTCGAATGAGATTCAGCGTAACATCATCACCAAAATGGTTCTCGGACTCTAGATCCAACCGCAAAATAATAAGAAAGCGAAACTATGGATTTCAATTTTTCTGACGAACAAAATATGGTTCGTGACGGTATTTCACGGCTCGTTCGGGAACAATATGACTGGGACACGCGGCGCGGTATAATTGCCAGTGATGCTGGTTGGAGCCCCGAATTTTGGGCACAATTGGCGGAACTGGGCATGCTGGCCGCGCCTTTTTCTGAAGAAGATGGTGGCTTTGGCGGCGGCGCGATTGAAACCATGCTGATTATGGAAGAATTTGGTAAGGGCCTTGTGGTTGAGCCATTTATTCCAAGCGTTGTTTGTGCCGGTGGCTTCCTGAAACATGCTGGAACCGCAGCGCAGAAGGAAGAATATCTCAGCGCAATTATCGCCGGTGAGAAGGTTTTTGCGTTTGCTTATGCCGAGCCACAGGGCCGCTATGATCTGGGGAACCTGACAACCACTGCAAAGAAAGACGGTGAAGGCTTTTCATTGAACGGCCAGAAAGCCGTCGTGATCGGTGCGCCTTGGGCGAGCCATTTCGTCGTGACAGCCCGGACCTCTGGCGGACAGACGGATGCAGGCGGTGTGTCTGTGTTTATTGTTGCCAAGGATGCGGCAGGCGTCAGTCTGCGTGACTATGCGACCGTCGACGGGCGCCGTGCCTCGGAGGTCTATTTTGAGAATGTTTCCGTGTCTGCTGACGCATTGGTTGGTGAATTGGATGGCGGCTTGCCATTGATCGAGACCGTGGTTGATGAAGCCACGGCAGCCGTTTGCGCAGAAGCAACCGGCGCGATGCAGGTTACGCATGCAATGACACTCGAATATGCCAAGCAGCGCAAGCAATTTGGTGTACCGATCAGCAGTTTCCAAGTATTGCAACATCGTATGGTCGATATGTTCATGGAATATGAGCAGTCCATCTCCATGTCCTATCTCGCAACGATCAAGCTCGACGAAGATGCCGCAGCCCGCAAACATGCGGTTTCTTCTGCGAAAGTTCGTGTCGGTCAATCGGCTCGCTTTGTCGGTCAGTCAGCGGTTCAGACCCATGGCGGCATGGGCGTCACCGATGAAACGGCGGTTGGCAGCTATTTCAAGCGGCTCTCCATTATCGAAAGCGAATTTGGTAGCGTCGATCATCATATGCGGCGCCATATTAGACTGACGGCTGCGGCATAAGGTTGGTTTTTTAACCCTATCACAAAAGGGGGTGCGGTCAGGCTGGCTGCGCCCCCTTTTTCACGTTATCCCTTGATCTTCTTTGGGAGAGGATGAGGATGGTTCAGCAGTCTGCCGCAGCGCCGGGCAACATGTATCGCTATTACATTTTGTTCGTGATGATGTTGACCTATATGTTCAACATCACCGACCGCATGGTGATGTCGATCCTGATCGAGGATATCAAAGCCGATTTTGTCCTGACTGACACCCAAATTGGCTTGTTAGCCGGAACGGCTTTCACGATATTTTATGTGGTGTTGGGGATACCAGCGGGCCGACTGGCAGACCGCACCAATCGCAAAAAGATGGTCGCCATCGCGGTTAGCATGTGGAGTCTGATGACTGCATTATGCGGCGTTGCGACGGGGTTTTGGACATTGTTTTTGGCGCGATTGGGCGTGGGGGTCGGGGAAGCAGGCGGCAATCCGCCAGCAATTTCTATTCTCACCAACTATTTTGAATCGCATGAACTTTCTCGTGCGATGGGGATTTTCTCCATCGGCGCAGTGCTTGGTCCGGTGGTCGGCTTTGTTGCAGGTGGCCTTTTGGCCGAAGCCTATGGCTGGCGGTGGACGTTCATCATTCTCGGACTGCCGGGTGTGCTGCTAGGGGTACTGATCTACCTCACGGTCCGTGAACCTGATCGCAGCCAGTTTGCAAAGGCCGGTGCAGACAAAACAAAAGCAGAAACGCAAGAGCCATTTGCCACAACCATGGCCTCGCTGTGGAAAAACCGGACGTTCATTCGCGTGGCTTTGGCCAATGCTCTGGCGGTGACCGCTTCTTACGCTTTTGCAATCTGGCTGGCACCGATCCTTATTCGCAATTTTGAAATTCCGGTGTCACAAGTCGGGATCTATTTGGGCATCGTCTGGATTGCAGGCGGCGTGCCCGGCATGATTATTGGCGGCTATGTTACCGATCGCCTTGCTCTGAAAAATCCGAAATGGCGGGCCTGGTATAGCGCCATTGCCGTTTTGCTGTCGCTGCCGCTTCTGTGCCTGTGCCTGTTGACCGACAATCTGGTGCTGGCGCTTGTGCTCTATGCCATTGGCTATGGTGTGCATTCCTCGACCCAGGGCCCTGCCATCGCGATGATGCAATCCTCGGTATCACCAACCGAAAGAGGAACCGCCTCGTCCATTGCCAGCCTTTCGGCGACCTTCCTTGGCTATTTTATTGGTCCTGCCGTTGCGGGAGCAATCAGCGACCAGCTCGCGCCAGACTATGGGACGATGTCGCTTAACTATGCCGTTATCGGTATTACGATATTGAGCCTCAGCTTAGCGATATGCGCTTATCTCTATGCCTCTAAAGCCGTTTCAAGCACACCGTTGCAACAACCGGCTTGATTACTGTTCGACCATGATCCACCAACCGGCAAAGGGCCGGGGTTTGTCGCCATGTTCAGGGTAGCTGAGATGCCCGTCAATCCGATAGCCGCCATAATCATAGCGCAGCTCGGGAATGGGGCTGCCTGGTTCAAATAGCACGCGATAAGAGCGACCCCGATGTTCGGTTTCACCGGATGTGTCTATAAACTCCACCAAGCCGCGATATTCTTTGCCATTGGACATTTGCAGCACCGCACTGCTCGCGCATCGCTCTGCTGGGAAATCCATAGCTTTGTTCAAAGGCGTGTCGTCCATGGCCAAAACCATCCAGTGAGCAGTTTCATTCTTTTTGGCTTCTGTCCCGGTCATCGTGAGGATACGAAATATATCACCAGTCCGTGATAAGCCCATTTGCTCTTTTTCCGTCAGTGGTTTGCGGTCTCCGCAATCTGTCGACGCGCTATATTGGCTGTAGCGGTAACCCTCATCATTGGCCGCGTGCACAGGCGTGCCGACTAGCAGCGATAGAATAGCTGCGGGAACAGGTAAGGTTTTCCGCCATGTCGTCACAGCAATAAACCGCCGTCCGCGATAAGCGTCTGTCCCACAACATAGCGCGCCAATGGGGACGCCAGAAAAAGCGATATCCCGGCCATATCATCGGGATCACCAATGCGGCCTACCGGAATATTGCGGATGGTCGCTTCCCGTCGTTTGGGATTTTCCGTTGTCACAGCGGTCATCTTGGTTGCGATAAGCCCGGGTGCGATCCCGTTGACGCGGATACCATCGGGGGCCCACGCTTTGCCCAAGGTGCGCGTCAATCCCATCGCTCCAGTTTTTGAAGCATTATAGGCCGGGTTGCCGACAGTCGCATGAAAGGCGGCGGTGGAGCTGACAATGATTAGCGAACCTTGCGCATCTTTCAAAAGATCATGAAATTGCCCGGCAAAGGTCATCAGGCTGTTGAGATTGACTTGAATCACTTTTGCAAAATTTTCCGGTTCAAATTCCGCGCGCTTGTACAGCACCATGCCTTGTGAACAGATCAGCACATCCAGACGATCAAATGTCTGTCGATAGGCGGCAATCGCACCATCATCAGCGGCATCCACCTGCGCATAGTGCAGCCCTTCGAGATCGGAGCCTTCATCTTTGGAATAATCGTCAGCGCTGGCGCGCGTGCCAGTGACATGAACCATGGCGCCACATCCGCGAAAGGCTTGCGCGGTCGCATTGCCTATCCCGCTGGAGCCACCAATGACAGACACTGTCTTGCCTTCATAGTTCAGGGACGCGTCGATCATATCTATCCTACTCCTCTTCTGTGGACCTGCTTATTCTTTTGGTCCCTATGCAAAGCGATATTGGCTGAGCGGAACGCGATGGTCTAGAGCCGATTGTGATAACGCATAATCCAGAGGATAAAATATGAGCATTCCCTTTTCACTTGCTGGTCGGACCGCTCTGATCGCAGGCGCATCATCGGGCCTTGGCGCGCATTTCGCTGAGCTATTTGCGGCGGCCGGGGCTAATGTTGTGCTAGGCGCGCGGCGCACGGATCGCACGGCGGAAGTGGCGGAGAAAATTATTGCAGCGGGGGGGCATGCGTTGGCAGTGCCGCTCGACGTCTCGGACGAAGCATCGGTCATTGCGGCCTATGATGCCGCTGAAGCCAAATTTGGCGTGGTTGATTCCATCGTTGCCAATGCTGGCGTGAGCGCGGCAGGGCGCTCGACCGATGTGCCTTTGGAGGGTTTGCAGACTTTGATCGGCACCAATTTTGTCGGCGTGTATCTGGTCGCCCGCGAAGGGGCGAAACGTCTGATCGCTGGGGATAGTCGGGCTAAGGAAAATGGGCGGATCACGATCATTGGATCAATTACGTCCCGGCTGACGGGGGAGGGCGATAGCGCCTATGCTGCAAGCAAGGCTGCCGTCACCCATCTAGGTCGCAATCTGGCGCGCGAATGGGTGCGGCAGGGCGTGAACGTCAACACCATCCATCCCGGATATATCGCTACGGAAATTCAGGGCGACTGGTATCAGACCGATGGCGGCAAGAACCAGATTGCGAGCTTTCATCGGCGGCGTTTGCAGGACATGGCGTCACTTGATGCGATGATGCTCTATCTTTCTTCAGATGCTTCGCAATCCATGACGGGCTCCGATATCGTCGTCGATGACGGTCAGTGCCTATAAAGCTATGGTGCCATGGGTGCGGCTGAAATGGCTGTGATAGGTTTCGATAATCTCGGTCAGGGTGGACAGTGCCAATGTTGCCGGATCACGCGTCGACGGGATGATCCCGATGGGCGCTTTTATGCGCTGAATTGCATCGTCGCTAACACCAATATCATTCAGCAATGCTTTGCGGGTGTCATGGGTTTTGAAACTACCCATCGCGCCGATATAAAAGGCGGGTGAGGCGAGCGCCTGTTTCATCAATTCCGCCTCCCAGTCATGATCATGAAAATAAAAGACACAGGCGGTCCACGGATCGGCTTGATAGAGATCGGTGGCCGCTGGTGTTTTAAGCCGATGGGCCACACGATCATCTTCGATGATCCGGGCTACAATATCCTTATCCGGCGTTAATATTTCGCAATCCAGGCCATAGGATGTGGTGAGATTAGCGAGATTCTCTACCACCGCACCATGACCTAGAATGACGATTTTGGCAGCTGGAACGTGGTTGACGCGAATCGTTGATCTATCGCGGATGACCGCCTGATCTTGTTCGGCTGGGGTGCTGCTAATGCTACCGGTTTCACGATCCATTGAGATGGTGAATGGCCGCCTTGCCGAAGCCGCGTCAAACAATTCGTCTACTACCGCTGCCTTGCGCAAAGGACTGAAAAATAAATCTATGCCGCCACCACAAGGCAAGCGAATGTCGAAATATTTCGAACCCGCGCCAAAACGGACTTCGCGTGGGGTATTTGTAGAGAGAGATTCCAAGGCTTCGGCAATGACCGCTGTTTCAATGCAACCGCCGGAAAAGGATCCGATTGAGCTGCCGTCTGCCGCGACTGCCATATGAGCACCGGGATTGCGCGTGGAGGCGCCTGTCACCGCCGTCAAAGTCACCAGAGCGCAGCCAAGGCCTGCCGAGGACTTGTCTTTGAGAAACCGGAATATGGGAAATATATTGTTCAACCGCGCCGCAATCTATTGTTTCATAAATACTAGTCCAGTTTGGACGCGGCCCGCAATCTTTCCTTTTCTAACGGCCCCCAGTTACGAAGAGACATTGGCCCGTGACCCAGCTGGCGGCAGGAGATGCCATATAGACAACTGCTGCGGCAATATCCTCTTCCTTGCCATAACGCCCCAGTGGAACACCGATATGCTTGAGCAGATTGGCGCGATCCTCATCGGATTTTATTCCCATGGACTCGTCAAAATTCTCAGTCGGGATCGGTCCCGGGGCCACGGCATTGACTCGGATTTTTGGCGCAAGCTCCAAGGACAATGTACTGGTGAGACTGTTTACCGCCGCCTTTGATGCGCCATAGGGCCCATTTTTCACTTGCCCGCCAAAGGAAGCGCGGGAAGACGTATTGATAATGGACCCGCCATTTTCCTTCATATGTTTGGCGGCGACGACCGCCCCCATCCAGACGCTTTTGAGATTAAGATCAATTTGCGCGTCCCAATTATCTTCGGAGGTTTTTGTAAGATAGCGTGGCGTACCGTCTGGCAGGCCACCGGCATTGCTGACCCAGATGGTCAGGGATCCCAGTTCATCAACAGCACGCTGTGCCAGGTTTTCTAGCGCAGGCATATCGGTCACATCGGTAGCGACAGTTATTGCGCGGCGGCCCAGCGCGCGAATTTCTTCGGCCACAGCCTCCAGATCACCGGCTGTGCGGGCTGCCAGAGCCACATCTGCGCCAGCTTCAGCCAAGCCCAAAGCAATCGCTCGACCAATGCCTTTACCTGCGCCTGTCACGACCGCGACGTCGCCCTCCAGTTTGAAACTGTCTAATATACTCATAAGAAAACCTCTCCTTTGTCGCCCAGATTATCGGCGACAAAGGGGAAGTCCACTAACAGAAGGATCACTAATAGAAGGATTAGTGTTAGGCGGCGATATGGCCCGGTTGGATGGGGGCAGGCAGGCCGGTTTCTTCCAGACAATTGGCGCGCAGCGTTTCGATATCCGGTCCGAAATTAAACGGGCTGTCTGTTTCGACAATTTTACTCGCCATATCGGCACGCAGACTGCTCGTAGCGGACTGGTCCACTGTTCCATCGCTCGCCATGACGACGCCATATTCCCGCGCTCCATCGACACTGACCAGGCCTTGACGGATTTCTAACGCTACCATTTCTGGATCGCGTTCCAATGGGTTGCCCCATCCGCCGCCGCCCCATGTGACGAAGTGTAACTGGTCACCCTCTGCGACCGTGATTTCTTCCACCTTATTGGCGACGATCGTGCTCGTGCCATCTGCTTTTTCAAGAATCTTACGAGCTCGTTTTCCAGGTTCACCGCCGTTTACGCCCCATGGCGGAACGAACCAACGATCATCATGGATGGAAATAGTCCCACCGGCGAGGAAACGATAGGTCAGGTGAATGCCGTTGCCGCCGCGGTGCAATCCTGCGCCGCCGCTATCCTGCGCTGTCTCATAGCGTTCGATGCGCAATGGGAAATAGCGCTCGAGAAATTCATTGGGTACATTGGTAAAGCCGGGCCATAGCGAGTGACCATCTGGTCCGTCGCCCAGAGGACGACCCGGTATCCCGCCAAAGCCAATTTGAAACAACTGGAACCAATCGCCATTTTTGTCATTGCCGGAATAGAACAGATGTGGTGACGACGAAAATCCTGCTGCGTTAAGGAATTCGGGCGTCTTCTGACCCAGCAACCCGCCGAGAATATCGAAAATGCGCCCCAGCGCGTGTGTGCGTCCAGAGAGCGCAGCCGGGAATTTGGGTTTGAGTAGTGATCCTTCGGGAATCCGCACTTCAATCAGATCATAGAAACCGTCGTTGAACAGAATTTGCGGATCGAAAACCATGATCATGTAAATGCCGAAGAACATCTTGAACATATTTTCATTGAGCAAGAAATTGATGGAAGCGCCACTTTGCGGATCGGTCCCCTCAAAATCGAGAATGACCTTCTCGCCTTCGCGCCGCATCGTGCACTTTATCTTATAAGGGCCAGCGCCAATACCATCATCACAGATATAGTCTTCGAAGCTGACCGGCTCTTCGCCGATAGCCTGACCGATCAATGTTTTCATCGCCCGATGATTGCGGGCCAGCAATTCCTGTGTCGCCGAAACATAGACGTCATCACCGAAACGATCCGCCATTTCAATAACGCGGCGTGCCGCCACACGGCAGGATGCAATAATCGCGTTTAAATCGGCCTGACACCAATCAGGTTTTCTGGTTTGGTGCATAACGAGCTTCATCAAATCTTCGTTATATTCGCCTTTTTTCCAGATTTTGACAGGCGGTATGCGAACGCCTTCTTCAAAGATTGATTTGGCGTCAATCGGCATGGAGCCGACCACTTTTCCGCCGATATCGGATTGATGTCCAAACATGGCGGTATAGGCGATTAAACGGCCATCCTTGAAAATGGGTAATAGGATCAGCCAGTCATTATTGTGGCTGACCGCGCCGTCGCAGCTATAAGGATCAGACAGGAAGATCATATCGCCATCTTCCAGCGTACCGTCATAGAGACGCAGGAAACCGTCGATAAAGCTGCCAAACTGTCCGACAATCATCTTGCCGGTATGATCAGCGATTAGAGGAAAGGCATCACCCTGTTCGCGAATGCCTGGCGACATGGCTGTCCGTACGAGTGTCGCATCCATCTCAATCCGGGCATTGCGCAAGGCATTTTCGATAATATCCAGCGTGACCGGATCAATATCGATTTTTTTGAAAGGCGTATCGTTGGTTTCAATGATTGTTGCAGGCATTTTACTGTCCCTCCGCCAAATTGATGAGGATATTGCCAACTGCGTCGACCTCGCCGACGCAGCCTGTTTCGATCAGGGTGGTGGAATCCATTTCCACAATAACAGCCGGGCCATTGATCACATCGCCTTGCTTCAGCTTGGCGCGATCATAAATCGCACCGTCTTGTTCTGCGCCGTCCATCCATAATTTATGATCGCGGATTTTTGCGTCCGATGGATCGCCATTGCCTTTGGGCAATTCTGCGGCTGGCAGGTTGAGTGATTGCCCCATCGCAACTGCGCGCAGGTTCACAATCTCATGCGGTGTATCCATGTTAAAGGTGAAAAGCCGGTGATGTTCTTCATCAAAACGTGCCAATATGCCATCAATGCCATCGCGCTCCAGCACTTCTGGCGTAATCGTCAACGGCACTTCAAAAGCTTGTCCGGCATAGCGCACGTCGATTTCAAATTCGCTGGTAAGGTCTTCTTCTGCAACGCCATCGGACAGCAATTCCGCACGGGTTTGATCCGCCATTTCCTTCAGGATTGCGATGAGCTCCGACGCATCAGTGGTTGTCGCTAGGCGCGAGAAGGAGCGCGCTGTCTCAGTCCGCATCCGCGTTGTCGCGTCGCCCAAAGCGCAGAGCACCCCGGGAGAAACCGGCGATACAGCTGGCCAACTTCCCATCAGTCTTGCGACTGCGTTGACGTGCAGCGGCCCTGCTCCGCCAAATCCCATCAAAGCGAAATGGCGCGGGTCATAGCCTTGCTGCACAGAAATCATGCGCAGCGCACCGAACATATTTTCGTTCACAATATCAATGATACCACGTGCGGCTGCCATTAGATCAATGCCAAGGGCGTCGGCGATTTTCTGGACTGATTTCTTGGCACCTTCGCGATCCAGCTGGAACGAGCCACCGAGTAAATTTTCCGGTAGATAGCCGAGCACGACGTTAGCGTCGGTGACGGTCGGTTCTTCGCCGCCCTTGCCATAAGCCACTGGTCCGGGGACTGCCCCAGCTGATTGCGGACCCACTCTCAGCGCACCGGTTAGTTCTGGCACATAGGCGATGGAACCGCCGCCTGCGCCAACCGTCTTCACATCCAGCGAAGAGGCGCGCACTGACAAGTGGCCAACCTCGGTTGTGCGCACTCGGCGCGGTTCTAGTTTTTCGATCAACGCCACGTCGGTAGAGGTCCCGCCAACGTCCAGCGTCAGGATGTTCTTCAGTCCCGCATTTTTTGCAACCCAGACAGCGCCTGTAACGCCGCCGGCCGGACCGGACATCAAGATGTTGACGGGATGCTCTTCCGCTTTTTGGGAGGACATCAGGCCGCCATCGGAACGCAGTAGCGAGAACCGTCCTGCCATCCCAGCGTCGGCTAGCTTGGCGCGCAGACTGGACACATAATTACTCACCACCGGCCGGACAGCCGCGTTGGCGACTGTTGTCAACGTCCGCTCATATTCCTGCATTTCAGGAAGCACTTCGTGGCTCAGCGAATAGGGAACATCAGGCATTTCGGCTGCGACCATTTCGCCAATACGGCTTTCATGCGCGCCGTTGGTATAGGCGTTCATCAAAGAGACCGTAACCGCTTCCACACCCTGCTTTTTAAGATATTCAATGGCCGTTGTCACACTCGCCTCGTCGAGGGGACGGACTTCTTCACCATCGGCGCCCATGCGCTCTTTAACAGTAACCGTGTCTTCCAGCGCCGCGAGAGGTTGCGGTTTGGGCCAGATAATCCAGGCGGCAAGGCCGCCGGGGACAAAGCTGCGCGCAATCTGCATGATATCGCGGTAACCCTCGGTGGTGATCAGGCCAACTTTTGCGCCTTTGCCTTCCAGCACTGCGTTGGTGGCGACCGTTGTGCCGTGGAGAAAATATTCGATCTCGCTGGCCTTAACATCCGCATCTTCACAAATAGCGTTCACACCATTTAATATGCCTTCGGAGCTGTCATGAGGCGTAGACGGCGTTTTCGTGCGCCAGAATTGTCCGGTTTCATCATTGAAAAGCAGCAGATCGGTAAAGGTTCCCCCGACATCAACGCCTAGTCGATACCCCATATGTCATTCTCTCTCTTTATAATTGATGCATTCAAGCCTCTGCCCTCGCAACGAGCGAGGGTAGCGGTCGGTCCAATATTGTTTCAAACCATTGGTTGGTGGCGATGGCTTTGGCCAGATCAACGCCGTGATTGATCGCTGACCGGTCAAGCAGGTTGACCAGATCTTCGGTGGCGATGTTACCCGTTGCGTTGGGCGCAAACGGACAGCCGCCGAGTCCGCCAAGGCTCGCGTCGAGGGTTGAGACGCCTGACCGCACAGCGGCCCATGCATTGGCAATGCCGGTATTGCGTGTGTCATGAAAATGCGCGCGCATGGTTATGTTGTCGGGCAGTATTTCGCCAAGGCGGCCAAACAAATCTTCTACCTGTCCTGGCACACCGACACCGATTGTATCGGCGAGTGCAATTTCAAGCGGTTCTTCTTCGGCCATTTCGCGGGCGATGTTTAAAACGGTTTCGGGTGGGACATGCCCTTCAAACGGACAGCCGAAGGCCGCCGAAATCGTGACCTGCGCTTTCAGACCTTCGCCTTTCGCAAAGCGGATCATCTCGCGATTCTCCCTTATGCCTTCAGCGATCGTCTGACCTTGGTTTTTCTCGCCAAATGTGTCGCTGGCGACGATGACACAGCCGGCTTCATCAATCCCACGCTTGCCCCCCTCTTTGGTGGCGAGTCCGCGCAAGACGCCGCGTTTGTTCAGGCACAGACCGATATAGGAAACATCGGCGCGGTCAGGCAGGCCCTCGATCACCGCTTCGGCATCTGCCATTTGAGGAACGCGGCCGGGATGCACGAAGCTCGCGACTTCCATCCGGCGGATACCGGCGTCTATCATATGATTGATCAGGCCCAGCTTGTCCGCTGTGGAAATAATCTCAGCCTCATTCTGCAAGCCGTCGCGTGGGCCGACTTCAACGATGTTGACTGATAAAGGGTTTTCATGCGCCATAGAAATTGTATACAATCTATAATGTGCTTTGTATAGAAAAAGCATCATGCAGGAGGTTTTTTAATGGCGCAAGGGGCACTGGCCGGACTTAGGTTGATCGAAATGGGGCAGCTAATTGCAGGTCCCTTTTGCGGTCAGCTCATGGGAGATCATGGCGCAGAAGTTATCAAAATCGAACCACCAAAGGTCGGCGATGCGATGCGCAGTTGGGGACAGGGAATACCGTTGTGGTTTTCGGTCGTCGGGCGCAATAAAAAGTCAATTACGCTTAATTTGCGAGAAAAGGAAGGTCAGGAGATTGTAAGGAAGCTGGTCGAAAAAAGTGACTTTCTGCTGGAAAATTTTCGTCCGGGAACGATGGAAAAATGGGGCCTTGGCTACGAACAGTTAAGTGCGATTAATCAGGCACTGATCATGATCCGGGTCTCTGGCTATGGTCAAACGGGGCCTTATGCATCGCGCGCGGGCTATGGCTCCATTGGCGAAGCAATGGGCGGTATGCGCTATATCGCGGGCGAACCAGATAGGCCGCCTAGCCGCGCTGGCCTGTCAATTGGTGACTCGCTGGCAGCCACCTATGCTTGCCTTGGCGCTATGATGGCACTGCATCACCGGCATGTAACCGGTAAAGGGCAAGTAGTTGACTCGGCTATTTATGAAGCTGTGCTCGCCAATATGGAGTCAACTGTCGCGGAATATACAGTCGCTGGCCATATTCGCGAACGGACTGGCTCCATCCTGCCGAAAATAGCCCCGTCCAATGTATATGAAACCAAGGATGGGAGCGTTTTAATCGGCGGCAATCAAGACAGTGTTTGGAAACGGATGTCTGCCATGATGGGACAGCCCGAATTGGGCGATGATCCGCGCTATGCGACCCATGTCGCTCGCGGTGAGAATCAAACCGAACTGGATGATTTGATCAATGTCTGGACACGGACTTTAAACAGTCAGGACGTGCTGGATCTGTGTGAGGCAAATGGTGTTCCAGCCGGCAATATTTTCCGGGCACCGGAAATGCTGGCTGACCCACATTTCGAAGCCCGCGATGCTTTGGTCGCCATGGACCACCCGCAGCATGACAATTTTGTTATGCAAAATGTCGCACCAAAGCTGTCGGAGACGCCCGGTAAGGTGGAAACAATCGGTCCTGAGCTCGGCGCTCACAATGACGCGATTTATGGCGAACTGCTGGGTATGGACAGCGCAAAAATGGCTGACCTTGAAGAGCGTGGTATTATCTAATTTATAGGGATTCGGGTGTGGCGGTGACGCTGAAAGAGTGAAACGCCCGCCTGATATGGCTAGTCATGACCGATTTTGCCCAACTGGCATCTTTTGCAGCAAAAGCGGAAATTAGTTCATCATGATCAACAGCTGATTGGTTGAGCTGCGTTTTGGAATATTGATGGGCGGTCTGCCGAACCACAGGTTGTTCGACCAAGGCTGGCATCAACTTGCTTAAGCGTGGTGACTGTGCGCATCGCAATATCAGGTCGTGAAAGCGGCGGTTGGCCGACAGAAACGAGGTCACATCGGGCGGTGACTGTTTTACGGCGTCTTTCAGTTCCTTGTTGATCGCGCGCAAATCATCCAGCGCCTCGCCATCAATGCGATGGGCAGCGCGGGCGGCGGCGTGAGCTTCCAACATACCCCTTAACGTGAACATCTCGTCCACTTCTCCATCGGACCATTCGGCCACCGACAGGCGTTTCGATGCGCTGCGCACAACCAGCATCTCATTTTCCAGCCGCCGCACGGCATCCCGCACAGAGGTACGAGAAACACCTGATATCTCTGCCAGCTTTTCCTCTGTCAATTGCATGCCGGGGCTCGCCTCGCCTTGCAAGATGAACGCGCGGATTTTCTGATAGGCGGTTTCGGATGCGGGCATGATCGGATCTGTCATAGTCAGGGCAGCTTATGGCTAGTTTTAGTCATAGGTCGAACAGTTTCTACTTGACGGGTTGATTTTGTATACAATAAGAATGGTTGAGGGAGTATTGTCAACCGCTATGACCCAAGCCAAACGCATCAAAGTAATCGTTCCGATCCCAATGGATGAAGCCGGGGTTGCGGCTCGCGCAGAGCAATTGCCCGCTAACTTCGTCCGGGAGGGTTTTGCGCCTGAATTTGTTGCTGTCCCGTGGGGTGCGGCTCTGGGTGACAGTTATCACGACACAATGCTGATGGACTGGACCGTGTTTCAAGCGGGCATCAAGGCCGAAGAAGAGGGCTATGCTGGCGTCCTGATTGATACGGTCAGCGACAGCGGGATGCGGGCGCTCCGTTCACGGCTTAACATTCCAGTCGTCGGGCCCGGCGAAGCGGCTTTTGCCGCGGCGATGATGCTCGGCAAGAAATTCACCGTGCTCACGATGTGGCCCGAATGGTTTCCCCTCTACGAGAAGACGCTCAACGAATATGGCTGGTGGGACCGCGTGGCTTCGCTACGTTCGATTGACACGCGCCCGGATGTGACAGAATTGCTTGCAGGCAAAGAGGAAGTTATATTCGACAAGCTGAAGGCCGAAGCAACGGCTGCCATGGAGGAAGATGGCGCTGATGTGATCGTGCTCGGCTCTACAACCATGCATCAGTCTGCCAAATTTCTGGATGACAATATGCCGATCCCGGTCCTGAACCCCGGGCAGGTCGCCTATAAATTTCTCGAGACGCTAATCGAACTAGGCCTGACGCACAGCAAAAAAGCATTTCCGGCACCAGAGGTGCCTAAGGATGATGATATCAGAAAAGGATGGTATTAATGGCAGATTGGACACCCGGCATGGCAGGGCAGACACCGTTGCCCTATCCATTTTACATCGACATTGTGACAAAACGCTATTTTGACGGCGTCGATAACAAGAATATGACGCAGGTTCTCAATTGCTTTGCGCCGGATGCAATCCTTCATGAAGCAACGTCCAACACGATCCATGAAGGTCGCGATGCGATCCGGGCGATGTTTGAAAAGCTGTTCACCGATTTTGAGTCCATCTGGCATGGTAATTTTGTGCATGTGGCTGATCCGGAAACCAATGCCGTCTGTTCACAGTTTACAGTGTTGATTACGCCCAATGGCGGCGACCAACTGCGCTATGAAAATTGTAACCGTTTCTATTGTAAGGACCGGCTGTTTCAGCATGTCTTTGTCTATATGAGCGGCGACAATCTGCTCAAAGAAGGAGATGCCTGATGCAATATGAACCCGGGCAATCCCGCGCAGAATTGATCGAATTTGCTACGAAAACCTATTTCGGCAATGTCGATGCGAAAAATATGGATGCTGCGTTGGATTGTTTCCATGATGAAGCTCTATTTTGTGTGCAGACCAGCTTTACTCGCCACAGCGGCAAAGCCGAAATCAAGCGGATGTTTGAAGATTTTTTCGGCGCTTATGAAACCATCATTCATCGCGATTTTAACTGCACTGTGGATGAAGCCAACGGCCGGATCGCCGCCAGCTTTGTCGCGGAACTGACCGATGCGGACGGCAATGTAACATTGCTGAACAACACCAATTTCTGGCGCATGCGCGACGGAAAATTTCAGGAAGTCTATGTATATATGAGCGGGGAGAACGTCCTCGTTTAACGCGAAAATGACGGGTCAAAAGGCCTGCAGAATATTCCATTCAGGGAAGGTATTTAATATGCGTAACATAAAAACAGCTCTTTCACTCTCAGCGGGTTTCGCTGCGCTGGTGAGTTTCAATCCCGCTCTTGCCCAATCGGCTGGCGATCAAGGCGCCAGCGAAGGCGAAGATAGCAATGTTATCATCGTGACTGCTCGGCGGCAGGACGAATTGCTGACTGAGGTTCCAGCGTCGGTTACGGTCTTTGGTGCGGACGCCATTGACAAAACCGGTATTGAGCGCGCCGATGAATTTGTGCAGCTTACCGCCGGTGTCACAATCATTACCGGGACTGCGGAAGCGGGCGACACGCAGATCAACATTCGCGGTATTAACGGCACGCGCGACGCGGAAAGCTCGGTGGCGCTTGTCGTTGACGGCATATTGAAAACCAATACCGCCCAGCTCAACCAGAAACAGGGCACGTTGCGCCAAATTGAGGTTTTGAAAGGCCCGCAAGGCGCGCTTTATGGTCGCAACGCGGCCGCTGGCGCGATTGTGATCCAAACCCTGAAGCCTGGTGATGAACTAGAGGGCGGTATCGAAGCCAGCGCTGCTGAGGACAATACCTATAAGGCATCGGCCTTCGTATCGGTCCCGGTGGGCGACTCATCAGGTCTCGTCCTGTCGGGCAGCTATTCAACCAGTGATGGATTTTTTCGGAACTCCTTCCAAAATAATGCGGCGATTGTCGATGATCAGGAAACCTGGTCCATTGATGGCCGGTTTGTCACCCAGTTGGGCGACAATACCGAGCTGGATGTAAAAGCGCGCTATGCGGATCTTTCCGGTGCGTCGATCAACTTCAACGCTGCTTTCCATCTCCCCAATTTCGCAGGCGTGAATCCTGACTTTTTTGAAGATGTGAACGACCATCCTTTCAATTTTTATGGCAATATCCGGCCAACCAATGATCAGCAAACCTTTGAAGCATCAGCTAAGATCGAACATCAATTTGATTCCACTGTCCTGACCGCATGGGTGCTGTACAGCGATGTCGATCAGGAACTGACAGCAGATGGCACCTCGGCTGACTTTGCGCGCTTCACCTTTCCCGGAGCCACACCGGCATCGGTTGCGGCATCCAATAGCTGCTTTGGTACGACCGCTGCACTGACGGGCTTTCCCGTCAATTCCCCGGGCTTTATTGGCACGGTGCCGACGCCGTTTATCTTCGACCCGGCGAACGGTTCCACCTTTGGCCCTTATAGCCCAACAACCTGCGATGGAACGCAATATCAAATCCGTAACCAAACCGATATCAGCGCCGAAGTGCGACTGGCGTCCGACAATGATGGTCCGCTCAACTGGCAGGTCGGTGCCTATTATCTGAATATTGATCGTGATGTTGGAGTTAGTCTTGGCGCGGATCTAGGGCAGGGCGTTATCCGCGAGCTGTTCAACGACGCCAATAGCACCAACCCAACAACGCAGCTCTATTTTGATAATTTCAACACCGATGTTTATGCCGCGTTCGGTTCGGTTGACTGGGAACCGAGTGACCGGTTCAATGTCGGTGTTGCGCTGCGCTATGATATAGAAGATCGCAGCGTTAGCAATTTGGTCCCGAATGCGACCGACCCTTTTGGCGGCGGACCGATTAACCCGGGTCAGGCCTTTGGTCCCATTGCTGATCAATCGCAGAGCTTCAAACAGCTGCAACCCAAGATATCGCTACGCTATGGTTTGACGGATGACATTAATGTCTATGCAAATTGGGGCATCGGCTTCAAATCTGGTGGTTTCAACAACCAAGGATCTGCAGCGGTAATTGATCAGAATTTCAATCAATTTCTCGGTACCAACATTCTCATCGAAGACGTTTTCGACAAGGAAACATCCAGTGCCTTTGAAGCAGGTATCAAGGGCAGTCTTTGGAATGGCCGGATGACCTTTGATCTTGCGGGCTATTATACCGAAGCGGATGATGTGCAATTTTTCGAATTTTTCGTCGGTGCTTTTGGGCTTCTACGGATTGTTTCGAATATCGATGAAGTCGAAATCTACGGCGCCGAGTTTAACGCCAATTTGGAGATTGTAGACGGATGGGATATTTTCGGTTCGTTCAACGTGACCGAAAGCGAGATTAAAGCGAATAGCTCTCGTCCCGAGACAGTCGGAAACAAATCTCCATCGACGTCCGATTACACGATTAATCTGGGCACACAGATTGTGGCGCCGATCGCCGATAGTTTCGATCTGGTAATGCGAGCCGACTACCGGATTACCGGTCCGACGTTCTTCCATACGGTGCAAGATGACATTGGTCCGACCCTGTTCAGCGGCTTGTTGCCGGGCTCTGCTCTGGCTCTGCCAGCCGCTGTTGGCGATGCCGATCTTACCCCGACGGAACGGGAAGCCTTTGGCGTGCTTGATCTGCGCGTCGGTTTTGAAGGCGAAAGCTGGAAAATCACCGCATTTGCTGACAATATGTTCAACCGGAAATATCTCAATGAGGTTATTCCGGCGGTAGAATTTGGCGGTTCGTTTATCTCGCCAGGCGCTCGTCGTCGCTTTGGCGTTGAAGTCGGATATAAATTCTAATTACCAATTATGGGGCGCGGCGCGATTAACGCGCTGCGCCCCACAATGCCCCTAAAATTAAATAGCTTTGCTCCAAGGGCCTGAAACGGCCAGCGTTTTTGTCGGGCTGTACAGATTGACGAACATGGTGCGTCCATCCGGCGAGAAACAGGCTCCTGCCGGCTCTGTTTGCACTCTGATCCGAGCAAGTGCGTAAGCCTCTCCGCGAGGCGTCACACCGCGCAGATGATTGTCGACAGTCGCGCTATATTGATCTTCGCAGACAATCAGATGGCCATTTGGCGCAATGGTAAGATTGTCGCCATAACTATATTGCCGCCGGTCGGTTGATTCCATGAATAGTTGCAACAGCCCGGGCGCGGCGTTTTCCTCTTTCTGCCCTTCAAAGCGCGAGGTGCGATAGCGCATGATCTGACCTTCTTTTGCTGCGCCGCCATTGGTGCAGCAGAAATAAAGCTCGCCATCGCCGAAAATAATACCCTCACCGCGCGCGAATTTGACAGCACCGTCACGAGCCCCGCGTTCGCGCAGATCATCCTTGGGGCTTTCCACATCGGTTACGTCAATCCAGCGGACAAATTGCCAAGCGCCCGGCTGGAAAGTTGTTTCGCCCCAATTGCGGCTGTCATTGTCAATCGTGTCACTGGCAAATGCCATGGCTTGCAACTGGCCGCCTTCGGCCAGCTCGCCCGGTACATTCGGGATGAAGCGATAGAACAGGCTGTCGTTCCTATCCTCTGTCAGATAAACAATACCTGTTGCCGGATCGACCGCTGCGGCCTCGTGATTGAACCGACCCATTGCTTTGAGCGGGACGGGATCAACCAGCCCGTCATGGGCCGCCGGGACTTCAAAAATCCAGCCATGATCGCGCTTCACGCCATCACCTGCGCGGGTCATATCTTCCTCACAGCTTAGCCAGCTACCCCAGGGTGTCGTGCCGCCAGCACAGTTGCGTATAGTGCCGACAAGACTGAGATGCTCGCGCTCGATGGCTAGCGTTTGTTCGTCCAACAGCAACGTTGTGGTACCACCGACCAGTGGCTTGCCGTCATTGCTGTGGTCATAGGTGGCCGGTGTCGAGGGTGCATTACCAAAGGGGCCGTCATCAAAATGGGTGGCTTTGAGCTCATGATTTCGGACCAAAGCGATCTTGCCATCCGGCATTGCAAAACAACCCATGCCGTCGGCACGGTCAGGCACTCGGTTTCCGTCGGACATGGTTCCGCGAAATTCGGAAATCACGCGATAGGAAAAGCCTTTGGGTAGATCAAGCAAGCCATTGGGATCGGCTTGCAACGGACCGTAGCCTTTGTGAGACATGACCGCTCCGCGCCTCGCCAGACTGCTGTGTTGGGCAAAGCCGGACATAGCGAGAGCGGTCAACCCTCCGGTAAAATTACGGCGATTCAACTGCATGATTTGCGATCCTGTCATTAGGCGCGATGGCGACTAATCTCTTAGAGCCGTCTTAGCGCCTGAACATGACAGATTTTTGAACCGGGGCAATAGCGCCCAAATATTACATTCCGTTCTGCATCCCGGCCATTCTGATCGCCAGGGCTGGATCCGTGGGATCGGTCCAATCCTGGCGTGCGGCCCATTTGGCGAGCGGCGTTGGCCGGGTTTTGAAATATTTCGCCATTTCGGCTGTGTCGGCGATCAGCGGCGATACCGGTTGTTCGTTATAAAAGCTGTAGAAGCTCGCCATGCCGCTATAAATGGATTTGGGTTCGACAGTGGCTGATCCGGTGACCAGCAGGCTCATCGCAGAAGCGAAGTCATCGGGCGTCAGGCTTTTAAATGTAACGGTTTTGCCTGTCACTTCGCTGAGAATCGCAGCGACCTCGTCGCCCACCAAGGCTTGCGGGCCACCCACGGCATAGCGCCCACTGGGCAGGTCGTCATTCTGCAAGGCTTCGACCATGAAGGCAGCCACGTCATCGAGACATATCCAGGATATTTTCAAATCCGGTTTAGCGGGATATGCAAATATCGAACTGTTGACGATAGACGGCTTGTTCCAGCTGCGGATCATATTGTCCATAAAGACTTTGGTTTCAAAAATCGCGTAAGCGACGCCGCTGTCGATAATCGCCTGTTCAATCGCCCGGCGGCCATCATGGGCGGGGTTGCCATTGTCTTGCTCTGCAACAAAGCAGCTGGTGTTAAAGACAATTTTACGAACGCTGCTGCCCTTGGCTGCGGCAGCAATATTCCGGCCCAGCTCAGTTGCTTTCTCCAGATCAAAAACAAAGGGCAGGTGCATGGCGATCGCGTCCATGCCTTGCGCGGCTGCAACCATGGACTGCTCGTCGTAAAGATCAGCCGATATGGTCTCGACATCGGCAAAAGGCGTGTTGGCGAGCGCCGTCGGATTGCGCAGCGCCGCTACCGGATGCAAGTCAGCGTCCAGCAATCTTTCTAGCAAAGGGTGGCCTTGGTCGCCGGTCGCGCCGATGGTCAATATTCTGATGATCCTATCCTCTTCCTAAACGTCGTTGATTATAAACTGTTGATCCTGCGCGCTGCGGCACGTCCGGCAATATATCCAAAGGTCAGCGCGGGGCCGAGCGTTCCGCCGGCGCCTGCATAAACACCTCCGGTCGGGCAGCTAATGACATTACCAGCTGCGAAAAGTCCGGCTATCGGCTCTCCGTCCAAATCCAGCACTTGCGCGGATCCATCAGTTTTAGCGCCGCCATTGGTGCCGAGAGTGCCCATCTTAATTTCCACAGCGTAGAAAGGTCCGTTGGTAATCGGGCCCAATGTGGCTGCTGCGCCATCGCGAGAGCGATCGCCATAAAAGCGGTCATAGGCATTTTCGCCACGGGCAAAATCAGGATCGTGACCTTTGATCGCGTGGGCATTGAAATGGGTGACGGTTTCTTCAAGCTGCGCGCCGTCTATTCCTATTGCCGTGCCAAGACTTTCCAGGTCATCGGCGCTCGTGATCCAATCGGGTATCGGTTGGCCCGGCATGACAGAGGCCAGCGGATAGCGGGAGATATATTGCGCGTCGAAAATCAGATAGGCTGGCAAATTGGGATAGGAATAAGTCGCCGGATCAAATTGATGGAAGGCGCCTGCAAGGGCTGAATAATTATTCGCCTCATTGCAAAAGCGTTTGCCCGCGCCATTGACGAGGATCGTGTGTGGCAAGGTTCTCTCGATCAAAACCGGCATAGCGCGTTGCTCGCCGCCTTCCCAGTTTACGCCGGGCATGGACAGCGTCGGTACCCACCAAGCGCTGGTCATATTGCCAAGGCTGGCGCCTGCCGCCATCGCCATTTTCAGGCCATCACCTTGATTGCCCGGAGGTGAAGCAGGGGCATCCAGCGGACCGCGCAGGAAGGTTTGTTTGAGCTGATCATTCCATTCAAAACCACCCGTGGCGAGGATCACGCCTTGCGCGGCGTCGATCGTCAAATTGGCATTATCGCGGCGCACGGTTGCGCCAATCACCCGGCCATCCTCGACGATCAAGCGATAGCCGCTGACATCCAATAACGGCTCAATGCCCCGGTCGAGGCAGGCCTTTAACAAGCGGCCAATCAAGGCTTGTCCCCAGCCGCGCAAATCTTCGCTTTCGCGGCGTGCCATCTCAGCAGGGTCGACTTGCCCGGTGCCGCCGCCCAATGGGGTTTCGCGCAGCATCATGCGCGGGGCTGGCCCATGTTCAAACACCTTGTCCGCCCAGTCTCCCAGTGTCGTAAAGTCGAAAAGATCATTATCGAGGGCGCGGCCTCCATCGGGTCGAGCCCCGGGCCGATCGAGATAATAGTCGGGATAGCCTTCGAGCATACTGAGCCGCGCGGCATCGAGATCTTCCAGAAATGCAAGGGCGCGGGGGCCTTCTTCTACAAAGGCCGTCAAGCTGGTGTCGTCTATATCACCCTGATCGAGCGAGCGGAAATAGGCGAGGGCATCCTCACGGCTATCCGCGATGCCGTGAACCTGCATTTGCCGGTTGCCCGGTATCCAGACAATACCGCCGGATATCGACGCGGTGCCGCCCAGTTTTGGCTGTTTCTCAATGACGGTGACACTTGAACCTGCCTCATGCGCGGCGAGCGCGGCGCTCAGGCCGGCCGCACCGGCTCCGATGATCAGAACATCCGTCTTCATGGCGATAACTCTCCCTAGTTGTTGCCATTGATAAGGGAGAATGTCGGGACCGTGCCACTGTTACTTTTGGTCTGGGATCAAACGACCCAAGGCCAGGCTAATCAACGACACCTGCATCCCGAAGCGATTGGATCTGGGTCGCGCTGAGGCCCAACTCTTTCATGATCGCATCACTATGCTCACCGATGCTTGATAACTGCGCTGGAGCAGAGGGCCGAGCGCCATTCATCTCGATTGGCAGCACCGGTAGCTTTGTTTGCGAGCCATCGGGCAGCGTGACCGGCTCCAAACCGCCATTGGCGTTGAGATGTGGGTCATCGAACATATCCTCGGGCCGTGCGATGGGTGCGAAAGGAAGCCCTGTGCCTTCCAGTTTGGCTATCAATTCGTCACGGCCAAAACCAGCGACCAGGTCGCGAATTTGCGGCATGATCCGATCGCGTGCGGCAACCCGATTATTATTCTCGCGAATGCTTTCATCGGCCCACAAGTTATCAAGCGCGAACAGCTTGCAGAATTTCTCCCACAAGGCATCGGTGACCACGCCAATGAAAATCGGTTCATCCTTGGTCTGGAACACATCATAAATCGCCCAGGCGGAGATGCGTGCAGGCATAGGATCAGCGGCTTTGCCGGTGACTGCCATTTGGGCCATATGCTGGCCGATCATATAGACGGTGGTTTCAAATAAGGAACTTTGGACCTTCTGGCCCTTGCCGGTCCGGTGGCGTTCTTCGACTGCCGCCAAGATCGCGATGACGCCGAACATGCCGCCGGTCACGTCGATGACGCTGGAGCCAGCGCGCAATGGTTGGCCGGGAGGCCCTGTCATATAAGCAAGTCCGCCCATCATTTGCGCGACTTCGTCGAGCGCCGTGCGGTTTTCATAGGGACCGGGAAGAAAACCTTTTTCCGAAGCGTAGATGAGGCGTTCGTTAGTCTCGGACAAAGCTTCATAGCCAAGGCCCAACCGGTCCATCGCGCCGGGGCGATAATTCTCCACCAGGATATCGGCACCCGCGACCAGTTGCTGCGCGACCTTTAGGCCTTTGGGGTCTTTCAAGTTGAGCGATATGCTCTGCTTGTGCCGGTTATACATCGGGAAATAGCCGGAACCGGAACCCACCAGATTACGCGTACGGTCACCGCCTATCGGTTCAATGCGGATCACCTCTGCGCCGAGCGATGCTAGGATCGCGCCAACCGTTGGTCCCATGACCATATGAGTGAATTCAATGACTTTCAGACCCGCTAGCGGGGTTGGCCCATTTTGTTGGATGCTCATGCGGCGGTCTCTCCAAATCCTAGAGGAAGGCCTGCATCGGGCGTGAAACCGTAAAGGGGTTCGCCGGGCAGGGCATTTGCGATAATCTCTCTGACTTTCAGAAGCTTATCGAGACTAATACCGGTATTGATACCCATGGCCTCTATCATGAAGACCAGATCCTCAGTGACAATATTACCCGATGCGCCCGGCGCGAAGGGACATCCGCCTAGTCCACCTAAGGAGGCGTCAAAGGTGGTAATGCCTTCTTCCAACCCTGCCATGACATTGGCGAGGCCCAGGCCACGTGTGTTATGAAGGTGCAAGGTGTTGAGCTTGTCACTGCCGATCACGCCTTTGATTTGGCGCACCATGCGGGTGACTTGTGCTGGGTTGGCATAGCCGGTGGTGTCCGACAGACCAACTTCGGCAACGCCGGCTTCCATGGCGGCTTCTGCAAGCCGCGCGACTTGGTCTTCGCTCACGGGTCCCTCGATTGTGCAGCCAAAGGCAGTCGATAGGCCAACCTCAAAATGCGGACGCTGGCCATCTGGCTGGGCTACGACAAGCTGTGCGATGGATTTGATTTCGGCGAGCATTGCCGGATGATCCTTACGGACGTTGTTGATGCTATGGGTTTCAGACATAGAGAAAGGGATCGACATTTTGTCGACGCCCGCTGCGATGGCCCGTTCCGCGCCCTTCAGATTGGGGATTAGTGCCACGACCTCTAGATCGGGTAGTGTTTTGGCATAGGCTACAATCTCTGCCGTATCCGCCATTTGCGGAAGCAGAGAAGGCGGAACAAAACTACCCACTTCAATCTCGCCAACACCGGCCTCGGCTTCGGCCTTGATCCATGCCTTTTTGGCTGCGGTGGGCATAACAGCATCGACGCTTTGCAGGCCGTCGCGTGGCCCCACTTCGCTGATGGTTACAGAAGTTGTCATTGGTTGGCTCCTAGATATATCCATGGCCGCTGCGCGCGGTCGGCCTCTTGCCATGTGGCAATGTCGTTGGCCATTTTCAAACTCAGGTCGATAGCGTCTAATCCCTCTAGCAACATCGCTTTGGCTTCCTTGTCGATAGGAAAGGTCCAGCTTTCGCCGCCGTCGATACTGACCGTTTGAGCACCCAAATCGATGGTGACCGGGCTGTCCGTTTTTTCCATGATGGCGATAGCATCGGCATCAATCACGGCGGGTAAAACCCCGTTGCGCGCGCAATTGCCGGCAAATATCGGCGCAAAGCTGGGCGCGATGACGGCGCGGAAACCATATTCAGCCAACGCCCAAACCGCATGTTCACGGCTCGACCCACAGCCGAAATTGGCACCGCCGAGGATAATTTGGCTATCCGCATAATGCGGATCGTTCAGCACAAAACTAGGATCAGTTTCGCGGCCGCCAATTTGAGTATAGCGCCATCCCGCAAACAACCCATCGGCAAGGCCGGTCTTGCCGGTACTCTTCATCTCGCGAGAGGGGATGATCTGGTCCGTGTCAATATTGTCGCGGATTAGCAGCATCGGCAGGGAGGTCAGGATGGTGAACGGTTCAGCCATCACAATAGCTCCCGAACGTCCGCTATTGCGCCGGCTAGCGCGCTAGCCACAACTGTTTCGGGACTGGCGATATGCGTTTTCACGCCCGGCCCTTGGCGGCTTTCAAAATTGCGATTGGTTGTTGATATAACCCGCGATCCAGCATCGAAACTTTCGCCGCCCGCGTAGAAGCACATTGAACAACCGCTTTCGCGCCATTCGAATCCGGCATCGCGGAAAATTGCATCTATCCCTTCTGCCTCTGCCTCGCGTTTGACGCGGGACGAGCCGGGGACGCAAATGGCTTTAACATGGCCGGCAATTTTCCTGCCCTTTAGCAGCGCGCTGGCCCGGCGCAGATCGGGCAGACGGCTGTTGGTGCAACTGCCGATAAAGGCCGCATCAATGGACGTGCCGGCGAGCGCTTGGCCTTTGTCCAATGCCATATATTCAAGCGCGCGATCGCTCGCGTCATCAGGGACGGTGCCGCTTATGCCGACACTATTTTCTGGGCTGGTCCCCCAACTGACCATCGGCGTGATGGCGCGCGCATCTATCTCAATTTCCGTGTCAAAGACTGCGCCGGTATCGCTAGCCAATTGTGTCCAGCATTCAACTGCTCGATTCCAATCGGTTCCCTTGGGGGCATAGCGCCGGCCTTTCAGATATTCGAACGTCTTGGCGTCAGGGGCGATGAAGCCGGACATGGCCGAAAATTCTGTTGCCATGTTACAGAGCGTCATCCGCCCTTCCATGTCTAGCGCGCTGACTGCTTGGCCGGCAAATTCAACCGCATGACCCTTGCCGCCCGCGGCGCCATATTGGGCGATCAGCGTCATGATCATATCCTTTGGCGTGACGCCTTTTGGAAGCGCGCCGGAAAAGCAGACCCGCATCGCTTTGGGCTTGTTGAGCCGCAACGTTCCGGTTGCCATAGCATGTTCGGCTTCTGACGAACCGATGCCCCATGCCAGTGCCCCAAAAGCGCCTTGGGTGCAGCTATGGCTGTCCGGTGCCACCAATGTGCATCCGGGCAAAATGATGCCAAGTTCCGGCGAGATGACATGAACAATGCCCTGATCGGGGTCGTTCACGTCGAACAGGGTGATACCCGCTGCTTTGGCCGCTGCTCTTGTTTCGGTGATGAAAGCTTGTCCGCCTGGCATTAGCGTCTTGTCCGTCCGTCCCGGGCGGGTGTCGACGATGTGGTCCGTCACCGCAAAAACGCGCGCGGGATCAGCGACTGGACGCCGCGCTTCGGCTAATGAATTGAGCGCTGATGCTCCCGTCCGTTCGTGCAGGAACACGCGGTCAATTGCCACCAATGCGCCACCGCCCGGCAAGGCAGCGACGACATGGCTATTCCATAATTTATCAAAGAGACTGGAAGGTTCAGGCAGAAACAACCCCCATTTCCGCATCAATGCTGCGCCAGTCTTTTGTCACAAAACTCTCCTGTATTGCCGTTCGTGTTTCCAGCATGCCATTGCGGATCCAGTGCCATGTCCGGCACCTGTTCTGGCCGTCATCGGAAATCTGTATCTGCTCATAAAGATAAAGCGATGGATCACCTTGACGCTGCCAATACAACATCATGGTGCGGTTATATTCGTCTAGCGGCACTTCTGCGGCCCAGCCTTTGATCAGCTCATTATCCCACCAGATGCGTTTATCATGATAAGCGGCAGGAAATTCACGAATTTCTGTTTTGCCGTCCGCCCATTTGTAGTGGTTGGTCTGATGGTACGGAATATCTCCGGCATCGGGTAGACGGCAAAGCAAGCGGGAACTGTGCTCGTCAATCTTCTCATTCTGAGCATTGAAATATGTGTAGGTGCCATCCCAGACCCCTTCATGGCGGCCCAAAAGCGGCATGTCTTCCTTGATTCCCATTAGTCTTCCTTTTGTCTGGATTGGAGGGCAATATGATATTGTTTGGCGCTATGTCCGTTTATCAGCGCCAGATGCTCGGCCGCGAGATGTTCCGGCCGCAGCCACTGTTCATCAAAATCAACGGCATGGGCTGCATCCACTTGGTACCATGGAACAAACATATGACGAGCGCGAACAATCTGCCACGCTATGTTGAGATAATTGCCGAAGCGATCGGGTGATAAATCCGGATAGAGTTTTCCCGGCTCGCCATCGGGCAGGGCTGGATAGACGGTCTCGTTGGTATGAAGCGCATCGGCCACAGCGGCAATGACGCTCTCCCAAGGCCCCCAAATATCAGGCGTTTCGCCGTCCCAGTTATCGGACAAACCATGGCCCGGTAAATCAATTGCTATTTGCCCCGCCGTTTGATCGTCCGCCGCTGCATTGGCCGGTGCGTGAAGAAAGAGTTTGTCTGCGCGTCTGTCTCCGCGCCAGTGGATCAGCCCATTAAATTCATCGGTTTGTATCGCGACAAAGCCTTCATTGTGCGCTTCCTGCAAATCACCAACCATAGGCGTTTCAGTGGCGAGTAGATGATTTAAGCTGACGGCTTGATGGTCCGCGGGGGTTACGACCTTTTGAGCAGACCAAGTCGGCGGCATCTCGCCCAATCGGTCAATATGCTCTTGCAGCGGATCGCCGTCATAAGCGCTGATCAGGCATGGCGGGACATTCGCGTTAGCCGCAGGGATATCTCGAGGCGCTCTCAGCACGGCGCCATAGCCAGCCTGATAAGCATTGCCTGCATCCAGCATTTCCCGAACGATCGCATCGACCCGCGCCGGATCATCATTAGCAACCGATAGCCGGTGCGCATCATCTGTGGCAAACCAAGGGAAGAACCAGCTTTGTTCCAATATCCGATTCCATAGCCACGTTAGATGCTCACCATAATCGGACGGATGAAATTCGGGTAGATACCGGTCGCTGAACAATGCCATTTCTTCGGCCGACCAGATGGCATAGCCACCAACTGCCAATGTGGTGATTCGAGTCGGATGGCGTTTGACCGCAGTCACCAGAATGATTCCGCCGGAATGGAAACCATAAGCGGCACATTTTTCTATACCCAATGCATCGAGAAATTCGATAGTTGCGTCTGCATATTCGGCAATCTCGGGATGGCCGGAAAGGGGGTTGGATTGCCCGAAACCCGGGGTGTCAGGGGCGATACAGGTAAAATGGGAAGCCCATTTTTCCATCAGCGCTTCATATTCCTTTGAACTGCGCGGGCTTTGGTGCACCATCAGCAACGGCGGACCATTGCCCGCCATGCGATAATGGACACGGCGTGTGTTGCCGTCTTTCTCGACGTCTATAAAATGGCGTGTAATCATAATCTCTATATTTGTCCGGACAAATTTGTCTCGACAAGTCTTTTCTGTTGTTTATTACATTTTTATCGATTCCGGAGAGAATATTTATGGACGTCAAAGGCACGAAAATGGTTGAAGACGGGCGGACGGCCCGAGATATTTTTGAAGAATTGATCGGTAACCCCGCGCGCAAGAAATTCGGTTTCGGAGAAAAGCTCGCTGTCGTCAATGTCGATGTGCAGCAGGCCTATACCCGGATGGACATGTTCAAAACCGCCTATCAGACCGATCCAAAGCAGATTGATTATATTAATCAGATATCGGCTTTAGCACGAGCCAAAGCCATGCCGGTGATCTGGAGCCGCGTCGCTTATAAAGCGGATGCTGGAGATGCCGGTGTCTGGGGCACGCGGACTGATACTGAAGATTCGCTGCAGAATATAAAATATGGCAGTGAGCGGCATTTGCTTGATCCGCGCTGTGAGGTCGACGCCAATGACCTGCAATATACCAAGCGTATGCCCAGCGCCTTTTTTGAAACACAGCTGGCGAGCTATTTGACGTGGCATAAAGTGGACACGGTGATAGTGACCGGCGGTTCAACATCGGGATGCGTTCGCGCCACAGCAGTGGATGCCTTGAGCTATGGCTATCGCACAATCGTGCCGATTGAGACCTGTGCGGACAAGCACGAGAGTTATCATTTTGCGAATCTGACAGACTTGCAGATCAAATATGCCGATGTAGAACCAGTGCAGACCGTGATTGACTGGTTGGAGGCGCGCTAGTGTCAGACGTGCAGAAATCCGATCCTGGGCTTTATGACTATGCACCCTATCGCGGACGCCCGAAAATCGAGTGGCCAGATGGCAAGACGTGCGCGGTATGGGTCGCGCCCAATCTTGAATTTTACGAACTCGATCCAGCGATCAATCCGCACCGGAAGAGTTGGCCAAAGCCGCATCCCGACGTGGTCGGCTACAGCCACCGCGATCACGCCAATCGCGTGTCGCACTGGCGCATGGCGGAGATGATGACTAAACATGGCTTTCCCGGATCAGTAAGCCTGTCCGTGGCGTTGTGCGATCATATTCCCGAAGTGGTTGAAGACGCCAATCAGCGCGGCTGGGAGTTTTTTAGCCATGGCATTTATAACACCCGCTATTCTTATGGGATGGATGAGGTGCAAGAACGCGCGATCATTGAGGATTCGATTGAAACGGTGCGGCGCGCGACCGGTCAACGGATAAGGGGTTGGTTGGCTCCAGCGCTCACCCACACGCCGCGCACGCTCGACCTGCTTGCGGAATATGGCATGGATTATACCTGCGATCTCTATCACGATGATCAACCCACGGATGTGAAGGTGAAATCTGGTCAGTTGACCGCCATTCCTTACAGCCTTGAGGTCAATGATCATTATGGCTTTTTCATCTATAACATGAGCCCCCGGGAATATGCCGACACGCTGATCCGGCAATATGACCGACTCGCTGATGAGGGCGCGCAATCGGGCACGGTTATGTGCATACCGCTGCATAGTTACTTGATTGGTCAACCCCATCGGATTGGACCATTTGAAGCAGTGCTTGAACATATCGCGGCAGACGGACGGGCATGGATCACCAAGGCAGGTGATATTGTCGATGCTTTCCGCAAACAGACGGGAGGCGGATCATGAGCCTTGATCCCAGCTATCTCGACTATCCCAAGCGCCGCCGCGGGATGGACCATGGCTATTATCCCTATAGCAGCCTGTTTGATCGTAAGCCGGTGCAATGGCCGGACGATAAAAAGCTAATGATATGGCCGGTCATTTCACTCGAATATTTTCCGATGGTGCCGAACGACGATCCGTTTCGCGCTCCGGGGCATATGCAGACCGCCTATCCCGACTATCGCCATTATACCGCGCGCGAATATGGTACGCGGATCGGTATTTACCGGTTGCTTAGTGCGTTTGAGAAGGTTGGTGCGAAGGTTTCGGTAGCGACTAATAGCGTCATTGCTGAGCGCTACCCGCAGTTGGTTGAGGACATCATCTCCGGTGGCCATGAAATAATTGCGCATAGCACCGACATGAACGGCACTATTGCTAGCGGACTGGCTGAGGCGAACGAAAAAGCGCTTATCGAAGCTTCCCTCGCGGCGTTAGAAAACGCCACTGGCACGCGCCCGCGCGGTTGGCTGTCGATAGCGCGTTCGCAGAGTTTCAATACGGCAAAATTGCTCGCCGAGGCCGGCGTCGATTACATGTGTGATTGGGCCAATGACGAACTGCCTTATGGGTTTCAGACAGACACGGGAGCGATAGCCAATATCCCGCTCAACCACGAACTGTCCGATCGTCAGATCATCAATGTCCAGCAGCAATCAGTGGACAGCTATGTGCAACAAATGATGGATGCGGCGGACTGGCTGCTCGCAGAGGCAGAGCAATATGGCGGGCGAATGCTGCCGATGCATCTGACGCCTTATATTATGGGACTACCCTATCGCATTAGCAGTTTTGAGAAGTTGATTGCTGGCTTTGCTGAGCGCAATGATATCGGGTTCGCACGGGGCGATGCGATACTCGATAGCTGGAAGGCGCAAGCATGAAGATACGCAATCCGCGGACGGGCAAAGTGGACTATGAAATCGCGCCGTTGGATGTCGAGGCGGTTGCCGATGAAGCAAAGCGGCTCCGCGGGAGCCAAAAGGATTGGGCCAGCAAAACACCCGAACAGCGCGGTGCGATATTGCTGCAATGGGCCGATGCGATTGAGGCCGACCTTGGCGCTATCATCCCGGCCCTGACCGCCGATACCGGGCGTGGCGGTATCTCAAAAATTGAAGCCGCTGGTGTACCCGGGCAAATCCGGCGCTGGGCCGCTATGGCACCGCAGCTGATGGCTGACGCGCAACCGGTCAATCAATCTACCTCGGTACCGACAATCACCACATCCACGCGCCTAGTGCCTTATGCTTTGGTTGGCGTTATCAGCCCTTGGAACTTCCCGATGACTCTCGCCCTGATCGACTCCATACCAGCGCTGATGGCGGGATCGGCGGTGCTGATAAAACCTTCCGAAGTGACTCCCCGCTTTATCAAACCGTTGATCGAAGCCGTGCAGAAAATTCCGGAACTGGCAGCTGTGCTGTCGATCATCGAAGGCGATGGTGCGACCGGTGCGGCGATGGTGGATCATGTCGATTACATCTGCTTTACCGGATCGGTTGCCACTGGGCGAAAAGTCGGTGAAGCGGCAGCAAAAGCCTTTGTTCCGGCCAGTTTGGAACTGGGTGGCAAAGACCCAATGATCGTCTTGGCCAGCGCCGACCCGGAAAAAGCCGCGGCGACTGCACTTAGGGCCAGTATCGTCAATACCGGCCAGGCCTGCCAATCGATTGAGCGGGTTTATGTTGCGCAAGAAATTGCTGACCCCTTTCTCACCAGTCTAGTGGCGCAGGCTGAGGCAGTGCAGCTCAACCATCCTGATATTAACCAAGGTCATATCGGGCCGTTTATCTTTGAGAAACAGGCACAGATTGCGCAATCCCAGATTGATGATGCGGTCAAAAAAGGGGCGGAATTGCTGTCGGGTGGTAACGTGGAAAAGCTCGGTGGTGGTCTTTATTTGCGGCCGACGATTTTGACCAATGTCACCTCGTCGATGACGGTAATTTCTGATGAAAATTTCGGACCGGTCATCCCGGTGCGTGTGTTTGACGATGTGGATGAAGCGGTTATGATGGCCAATCACAGCCAGTTTGGACTGTCCGCTGCGGTGATCGCGGCCACGGCCGAAGAGGCTGAAACAGTTGCGTCACGCCTCAATGCCGGCGCAGTATCGATTAATGACGGCTCCCTCACTTCTATGGTCTGGGAAGCCGAGAAATCGAGCTTTGGTTATTCTGGGCTTGGGGCTTCGCGAATGGGGGCAAGCGGATTGATGCGCTTTTTTCGTAAGCAGGCGCTGATCCGGCAATCGGGTGAGGCGGCTCGAATAGAGGCTTTTGCAGAGGAGAATTTCTGATGGGCGTGGAACTACAGCATCCGATGAAACCGGAATTGACCAATGAAGAAGCCGCGCGAGGACGATTTGTCTCGGGCATTAGAGCCTTCATTCTCAATGACCTCGCAGGCGATTTGCGCATTGCTTATGATAAGCGGGCTGCCCCAGCCTTTGCCCGGGACAACGGCCGGGCCCCTGAAACCAGCAACGAAGCGCATCAGGCGCTGCGTGGCGATCCGGCGTTCAACATCTATTCGGCCATGCGGGTGCAGGCGCAAAAAATGGTGTGGCAGGCGTCGGGCGATGTGGTGGCTCGGGATATCGAGCGGCTCGAAGCAGAGGCCGCAAAAGTTGCCGAGCGACCCGGCTCTGTCGACTTGAACCCCCATCTCGATATTCCCCGCAATGTTGATGCGATCGAAGTGCATCTGATGCCCGGCAGCTATACGCGCGGCGGCGAATCCCTTGAGGCTGGCGCGGTCTATGATCAGGGGTTGGCGGTGTTTTCCATGGGCCTGATGGGCGCCAATCTGGATGATATAGGCCTGTCCATGGCCGCCTATGTGAAGGGCAAGTTTCCGGATTTTAAGCCGCAGAATATTCTCGATACAGGTTGTACTATCGGTCATAATACATTGCCGTGGAAACAGACTTATCCTGACGCAAAGGTCGAAGCGATTGACGCGGCGGCTGGCGGTTTGCGCTATGCCTCGGCGCGCGCGAAGATGCAGGGACAGGATGTCCATTTTGCACAAATGTCGGCCGATGCGTTGGACTATCCCGACGCGAGTTTTGACCTCGTCTTTTCTTCCATGTTCCTGCACGAATTGTCGAAAAAGGCGCGTGCAGCAGCGTTTGAGGAAGCCTATCGGGTGCTTAAGCCGGGCGGATTGCTGCTCCATATGGAATTGCCGCCCAACGACCAGATGAATGCCTTTGATGGTTTTTACCTCGACTGGGACAGCTGGTATAATTCCGAGCCGTTCTACAAAGGCTATCGCGATGAAAGCCCTCCGGCGCTTTGTGAAGCAGGCGGCTTTGGCCCAGATGATTACTTCCAGTTCGTCGTCCCCAGCATCGGCATATATGGCGAGGAAGCGGTGGCGCAAGCGATCGCTGATGAGGGCGCTAATGCGGTTGACAGTGAAACCACCGGACGGCTGGCCGAAGGCATTATGTGGTTCGGTTTTGGAGCCTGGAAACGATGAACTTGAAAACTGACAATCTTGGTCCAGCCTTCAAACCCGATGATACGCCAAAGGAAATTTACGGTCCGGACGGCAAGCCGCAATTTTTCGACGACCCCGGCATGGACCGCTTTGTCGCAGTCGTCATGAATATGGCGCAGGAAATGTGGGTTCAGGAAGAGCGGCTAATGGCGCTCGAAGGGTTGCAAGCCTCCGAGGCTGATCGCGAAGTGAAGCTGAAAGAATTTATTGATCGTATTTTTGCGCCATTGCGTGAACAAAGGAGTGACGACGCATGAAGGCATGGAAAATCGGATCACGGACCGGCATTGGCGGACTGCAACTGGCCGATCATCCGGAACCGCAGCCTGGCCCCGGAGAAATTCTGGTCAAGGTTTCCGCAGCGGGTCTCAACTATCGTGACCTGATGGTGTTGCGCGGTGACTATGGCACAGACTTGCCCGAGGATCGCGTGCCCCTGTCCGATGGTGTTGGCGTGATTGACGCAGTAGGTGCGGATGTTGCCGGACTAGAAGTCGGCATGCGCGTGATGGCGCCGCATTTCGCCACTTGGCTGGATGGAGCCTATAGTTTTGCCGTTTTCGGCAAAGACCTTGGCGTGACGGCAAATGGCTGGCTGGCTGAGAAAATCATATTGCCGGTCAATGCCGCTATCGTGGTGCCTGACAATGTCAGTGACAGCAGTGCGGCAACCTTTTCGGTCGTTGGCAGCACAGTCTGGCATGCGATGATCGCTTTTGGCGATGCCAAGCCGGGGGACCTTGTGCTCGCGCAAGGTACCGGCGGTGTATCGATATTCACACTACAACTGGCCAAGGCCATGGGCATGGATTTTGCGATCACATCATCGAGCGATGAAAAGCTGTCGCGCGCAAAGGATATGGGCGCGGACTTCGGCATTAATTATCGCGACCGGCCGGACTGGGCGGCTGCTTTGCTGGAAGCCACCGGAGGTCGGGGAGCAGATGTGGTTGCCGACACATTGGGCTTTCCGGCGATGGGAGAAACCGTCGCGGCTTGTGCCGTCAATGCGCGGATAGGCACTCTAGGCGCGCTTTCCGGGACCCCTCAAGATCAATCCAGCGCCAGTCAGGGCGCAATTATTGGCAAGAATATCGCTATCAAGGGCATCGCATCCGGGAATCGCGCAATGTTGCAACAGGCGCTGAATGTGGTCGCGCAAAATGATATCGAGCTGCTGGTCGAAAGCGTCTTTGACTTTGGCGATGCGCCCAAAGCTTTCACGCATCTGGAAAGCGGCAGTCATATGGGCAAGGTCATGATTACCGTTTGAGTTCGACCAGTTCGTACCAGGTCATCATATAGCCACCGACGCCGCCCTGCACGAATATCCCGTCTTCATCATCGGTAATCCAAACATCATAGGCGGGATGTTCGCCCGCCATGCCGCCGGTTCCCGGCACAATGCTGGCATCGTCGACAAATTGCAGATGTTTGCACTGGAAGGTTCCGGCGGGAACGGTCACTTCTTCCTTGCCAATATAAACCGCCCCGATCTTGACCTGCGCGATTTGCGGCGGTGTTGCTCCCCGATGATCGGGCGAGGGTAGATAGCAATTGAGCAAGCGGGCTTGCCCTTCCTCCCACTCCATCGTTGAGAGCATATAGCCGTCTGAAACAATTGGATGGGTTCCAAAGCCGGTCATCGGAAGCTCTGCCTCCACTTTCTGGGAAAGCCGACCGATGGAAGGGCCATAGCTTTCCATGGTGATATCGTTCCCGTCAAAATGCATCCAGCCGGTGCCCATGAACGCGTCCCCGATAGTCAAATGTACATGAAGGTCAGTGGGCTGCTTGTTCCCATCCATTGCATAGATGATATCCCGCATCACCATAGGCTCTGGCTCATAGATTTCACAATGGGCCCGCATAATCACTTTGCCGTCCCCGTGATGGGTAAACATGAAGGTTTCAAACCCGCGATTTTGCCCGGCCATTTCCGGTTTGCGCGACGTATATTCCAGACGGCCTTCGATAATGCGGTGCTTCATCCTGTTTTCTCCTTGTCTTTCTTCATGCCAGTGCATTTTTCTCTTGCCAAGAAGAATTTGTCCGGACAAATTGAAGCAAGGAGTTTTTACGGTCTGGGAGGGTGCAAATAATGGAATTTCTGACTGCAAATGAACTGAGTATTTTGCGTTGGGTGCATATTTTGGCGATGGTCTATTGGCTGGGCGGCGAATGGGGCGTGTTCCAGACCAGCTATAATGTCACCAATCGCGAGCTGTCGCTGGAAGAGCGGCGGCGGCATATGGAAACCGCCTACCGGATTGATATATTGGCCCGAACGGGGATTGTCTTACTGTTACCGCTCGGCCTGCATATGGGCAAAATTTATGGCTTCGTTCCGTTTCTGGATGGCGCAGGAATCTGGTGGATGTGGCTGTTTTTTGCGGTTTGGTTGGCGATGACATGGACTGCCTTTATCAAGCGGGAAACGGATATCGGCGTGACGGTAACGAAGCTGGAAGAGTGGCTGCGTTATCCTCTGATTGCGGCCTTGTTCCTTGTTGCATTCATGGCTTTCGGCGGCAGCGGGCCGATCATCTCCGGGGAAGGCAATCACTGGTATCCTGCGAAAATAGGGCTTTATGCCTTTGCGCTCTGCATTGGCTTATTCCTGCGCCTCGTCATGCGCCGTTGGACAGCGCGCTTTCGGATATTGGCCATGGGCCCCAATGCGGCGGAAGAAGCGGCGCTGGAACGGGAAATTGGTCAGGCACGCTTCGCCGCCTACATCTATTGGATCACCATTTCCGGCGTATGCTTTCTAGGCGCGGTCAAACCGTTTTGATGGCGCGAAGGAATGACAGTGGTCGCTCGGCCAATGCTATTTTTACTCAACCCTTAGCGCTGAGGCTGTCGAAGTGCGTCTATTGTCTTTAGGCGTCCTTCGACGGGCTCAGGACTAACGCCAAGTGATAGCGCACAACTGCGCAGCCTTTAGATTTCCTTTAGCTCCCGGCTGACTTCTTCTACGGGCGGCTCGCTTTGTTCGAGTTCCTGCACCATCTGATGCGGGCCGCGCATGACCCGGTAGATATATTCACGGATCATTGCGCCGCGTTCGTAAGCAGCCTGTTTGTCAGGCGTGTAGCTTTCAATATCCGCGCGGTTGATTGTCCCTTTGGCGTCGAGCAGGCGTTCGACCGTATCCATGCGTTCGCGGAGCACAGACACTTCGCCAACTACGGCCATCAAGATCGACAACATCCGTTCGTCTTCGGGATCGTCAAAATATTCCGGTCGTTTGCCTTTTGCCTTTTTGTTCGCCGCTGCCATCCAGTCGAAAGGGGTGTCGGTCATTCTGCGGCCTCCTGCATCTTATCGGCATTTTTCCATGCACCATAGGCATGCCAGTAAGCAGCACGGCCATGGTCTTCATCCTCGCCGGTTGGTGCTTCGGGGAAAATCTCCCGATCCACGACCGCGCGGACACCGCTTTCGAAAAGTTCTTGCCGATCAAATCCGGCATCCGTCATCACCGTTTTCATGTCGAGCGCGTGCATCGAAGACCAGAATGGTTCATTATTGTTAAACGCATCCCAGTCCCGCAAAAACTGCTCGAACAGAGGCATGGCGTCGGAATATTCCGGCTGTTCCAGATGCAGCATCAAGCCATTATCGGCGAGCACGCGATAGCCTTCGGCAATGATCTTGGGTAGAGCTTTTCCACTGGTTTCATGCAGGAACATGGTGGTTTGTACCCAGTCAAAGCTTCCGTCATCCCAGCGGGACAGGTTTTCGGCATTGGCCTGAATAAATTTGATATTGGTCGCGCCTAGCGACTGCGCGCGGGCGTGGGCATAGCGCAAAATTGGGGCGGCCGTATCGATCGCGATGAACTCGCAATTGGGAAAAGCGAGTGCCAGCGGAACAATATTATGGCCCACCGTTGTGCCGATATCGAGCACCCGGCGCGGTTCCCAGCCCGGTCGCTCCTTCTTGATCCAGTCGACCAGCGCCTGTCCACCACCGTCAGTTAGGGCGCCTAGGCCACCCCCGGTTGTGGCAAAAATCCCGCAATCATAATTGGCGCCAGCAGATATATCTCCCGGCAATTCCTCGCCATGATAGCTGCCGGGCATGCAGTGAATATCGACGGCCGACTGATAGCGGGGGACTGCGATATCGGGATTGAGTTCGAGCGTATCGCGGCCTTCATTATATTGCCGGGCTTTGGCGTTCAGCTCGTCAATCTGGCGTAGTACGATAGCGCGGCCATTTTGCTGGCGCATTTCCATGGAATTGCGCTTGAGCGCGGACCAGAATTTGTGGAACGGGTCATCATTCATCGCGTGGCGAATTTCGAAGCGATCCTTCGGCTCGCGGCCATGTTCCTTTAGAAAGGCGGGCAGGGCCCGTTGGTCATAGGCCAGCTTGTTGCCGGGACTAAGCGCGGTCGCCATGAACTTGTTGAAATTGGCGAGAAAGTCAAAACGCGCTATTTCATCATGGGACGCGATTGGCGATACGCCATGCTTTGCTACCGCATTATAGGGCGGTGCGACGTCGAGTTTTTGCTCGGTCGGTGTGGTGTTGCTCATATCAAGCCCTCCTTTATCATGCGCTCTATTGTTTCTTCCTGAGTGCGCAGGAAATAATCGCGGTCCGGGGTCTTAACGTCATTGACCTCGATCAAGCCATCGGCTTTTTGTACGGACAAATTACCATAAGTGGCTGCAAAAAGCTCCAGCCGCTGGCGGGCAAGGAAATTGGTCATGGCCGGTTTGCGGCGTGCAGCGCGCAGTGCGGCTAGATCGATATCGGCAAAAGCGGTGAAAGTCTCGCCGCTATTCGATTCTGCCATCACCCGTCCCTTATAGTCCACCACCATGCTGTTGCCGTCCGCCGAGGCCAGCGGTAACGTGGTGTTCTCTATGCCGGCTGTATTGGCGGAAACGACATAGGCCATATTTTCCTGCGCCCGGGCGCGCTTGCCGATATCCTTGGGCGTATCGAGCGGCGATCCGATTTCCGACGAGCTATGCACGAAAACTTCGGCGCCGCGCAGCGCATGGGCGCGGGCGATTTCGGGATAGAGTATTTCTTCTGAAGCAATGGCCGAGAGATTGCCAATCTCTGTTTTGGCGACGGGGAAAACGCCGTCGAGGCCGTAAATATCGAGATATTTCGTCCAGACATCATGCGGCGTTGGCGCGAACATCGAATTGAGCCGGCGGTAACGCAAAACGACATCGCCCGATGGCGCGACCACGAAACTCGCCTGAAAATAGAGGCCGGGAAAATTGGCGTCGACTTCATAGGCATTGCCGGCAATGAACATTTTCAGCCGCTGCGCCGTTGCGCCGAGCGCGTCATATTCCGGGCCATCGACTTCCAGCGCAGCCTTGTCGGCAAAATCGGGGATGGAAATGCGCCCGGGATAGCTGGTCAGCAGATATTCCGGCAATACCACCAGCTTGACTGGACTGCCGCCATATTGCTGGATGAAGATCGTGGCGGAGCGGATCTTGGTCTCGATCTCGCCAATCATCGCCAGCATTTGCGCGCGGGCAGTGGCTTTGTCGGGCGTTTTTTCAATCGAGCGCGCCGCCAATTGCATCGCGACGGCGGCGTAGTTTTTTGTTTCGGTCATGGTTTTGTCTTTATCATATTTTCCGGTCTTGGCGAAAACGGGGGATGCGGTAGCGGCGCAGAGCGTTGCGGCCATCATCTGTCTGCGGTCAAAATCCACCGCGTTCTATAAGCCCAGCGATCCGGGATTCATAAGGCCCTTTGGATCAACGGTTTTTTTCAAATCCTGCAGCAAAGCATCGGCGGCAGGGTCAAGGCTGTCGCGATAGCGATAGGTTTTGGCTATTTGTAAATGGGCCGCGCCATGATCGTGGAACAGATCAACCAGCGCTTGCTTCAACTTTTGCGTCAATGCCCACGATTCAGCATTGCTTTCCAGTGTCGGTAGCTGGGCGAAATGAGCAGTTTCTATTGTCGCCGCATGGACGGGGTTCGATGCGTCCGGCCAGTAGAGACAAGGCTCAATAATCGATCCGGATCCGCTGACCGCCGACACTAATATGCCAGTGAAAATGCCGTGCTGATCCATCTCTTCGCGATGGTTTTCGAACAGTGCGAGGATAGCATCATAACAGGCAATCGCCCGGCTATGCGGCAGCAAGCCATGAACCGGCGCCCAGCGTTCACCCTGCGGCCCCAGCATACTGTTCAAAGGCCCAAACGGATTGGCACGGATAATCTTCGGAATGGTATTCTCTGTCTCGGTCGCGCCATTGGCCAGTGCCATTTGGCGCGCGCGTTTCAGATCATCATCTGCGGCTGCCTGAATGCGTGCTTCAGTCAATACGTGGAGAGAGAATTTCGCCTCGTCCATAAAGTCACGGCCAGCGGCAACGACCTTTGCGCCTTCCTTGATCGCGCCCCAGACAGTGCCCTGTTTCTTCATCATCTGCCCCAGCGCCTTGGCGTCGCTGCCAAGGCTGTCGCGCTGCATGCGAATCGCGTTCAGACTGGGGTCAAAACCAAAACATTCCGTCGAAACGCCGGACCGTTCGATCGCGCCCATTGCCGCCAAAATATCCTTGTGATTTTCAAAGGTGAAGCTTGCATAGCCATGGGCCTCGGCTTCGGGGATCAAGCGCAACGTAATCGTCGCTTTCATGCCCAGTGCGCCGGTATCGGCCAAGAATAGCCCGGTCAAATCAGGACCATAGGGCCGGGTGAAATTCGCACCGGTTTTAAGGATCGTGCCATCAGCCAGCACCACTTCCATCGCAATGCAGCTTTGAGCCGCGGTGCCATAACGGCCCGACCCCCAGAACAAGCAATTTTGGCTCATGCCGCCGCCGATCGAGGCTTTCAGGCCGGATAACGTGCCCCAAAATGGGGTGCGCAATCCTTTGGGCGCCAAGGCTTCATAAAGTTTTGCCCAAGTGCAACCCGCTTCGACGGTGACCGTCATGTCGGTCTCGTTAATCTCCAATATGCGGTCCATTGCCGCCAGATCAAATAATACCGCGCCCGCTTTGGTCGTTGTATAACCGCCAGTATAGCTCATCCCGCCGCCGCGTGGGACGACCGGAATATTTTGCGCGGTGGTCGCGGCAATTGCCGCTGACAGCTGATCCTTGTCTTTCGGACGGACGACAGCCAGCAGATCGGCACCGCGCTGATAGACATCATGGGCATAGAAATTCAGTGCCTCGTCATCGGTTAAAACCTCTGCGCCGCTATCGGCAATATACTGGGCTGCGGTGGGATTGGCTTTCGTGGCCATCAGCTTGGCTCCATTGCAAATTTCTCTTGGGAGGAAGGGCCGGTTTCAGGTAAACTGTCGGGATAGCGGCCGAGGAATAATAACAGTCCACCGCCTATGACAAAGCCGAAAATCGCGACGCTCAAGATCGGGTCATAGCTACCCATATTATCGCGCACGCTGGCATAGATGATCGGTGACAAGGCTGAGAAAAAACCAAATGGCATGTAGAGCATACCGTAGATTTTTCCATAGTTGGCCATGCCGAAATAGCGGCCGGTGAGATAAGCGATCAGGTCGCTTTCCGCACCGGCTGCAAAGCCGAGCAGAAAAGCGGCCAGCGCTGCCATCGGAAAAGCAATCGTATCGCCGAGGAGGAGATAGCAGGAAATGGCTGGCAGGCAGAGCAGCGGAAAGGCCACAAAACCCTGCCAGAATCGGTCGAGTAGTGCGCCAGTGATAATCCGCCCTGACAATATGCCAATGCCTAGCACGCCCATGACGGAGGCCGCAGTCTGCGCGTCGAGTCCGCGATCCCCTAACATGGTTGGCAAATTGATAAATGCACCGCCAAAAGCGGTGGCGATTACCGCAATGGATAACCAGATTAGCCAGAAGCGATAGTCTCTTAACGCGGTGCCTAAGGTAACACCGGTGAGATTGCCGCTGTCGCTCAATATGGCTTTGGGCCGTTCTTCTGGCCGAGGTTCGCGAAACAGAAAATAGCCGATGGGCAAGGCGACGCATATCGGCAGCGCGGCGACTATAGCGAACATGGCACGCCAACCATAATTTTCGATACCCCATACCGCCAGTTTTGGAACCGCAATGGCCGCTAGGCTGGTGCCCAAAAGCAATATGCCCAATGCCAGCCCGCGATTTTTGTAAAACCACAGGTTGATCGCGCGGCTCCAACTGACGGGCGTGGAGCCTATGCCGATTAGGCCAACGACGACCCATAGCGCGTAATAAATATACAGCGTCGAAGTGACCTGAGCGGTCGGCGTGAAAGATATTGCCGCGAAAGAAAGGCCAAAGGCTAAAAGAGAATAGAGAGCGACTTTCCGGACACCATATTTATCCGCCAGTGATCCGAAAAAGGGCGCCAATAAAGAAGCGATAATTCCGAAGATGGTAATCGGAAACAATATCTGGGTTCGGGTCCAGCCAAATTCTGCGATCAGCGGTTCGACGGTAAATCCGATGACATTAAAGGGGAGGGGTGATGCCCCGCAAGCAACGCCGAGGACGCCCGCGAGCAGAACCTTCCAGCCCATGGCGAACTCGCTGCTGCTCGTGTTCTGATCTGTCATGCACCCTCTATGATTCGAAAATTTGTCCGGACAACTATAGCGCCTTTTAATCGTAGCGCTATCAAAAGTCCAAAAAAGGGAAGACAGGCGGTTAAATGCCCAGCTTCCCCTTTGGTCTATGCGATTGTGCCGCCACATTAAAGCGCAAGTTAGATACGATTTTGCCGACCATTCGGACTTAGATGATATCAGGCATATTGCCGGATTTAAAAATCAAAACGTCCTTTGATCAGAAACGACCGCGGTGGATTAAGATAGCTAAAGTTTGCCAGCGTTGATTCCACAGATTCCTCATCGAAACAATTTTTGCATTCGGCGGTAATCGACCAACCCGCATCGCTTTTCAGCGCGATACCGGCATTAACGATCCACCGATCTTCGGAAAAAGAACCCGTGATCACATTGCCGTTACCAAGAGTGTTGGAAGGGAAGACTGTGCCGCTCAGTCCGGTTACCGGTTGATCGAAAAGCGTAACCTCGCTCGTGCCGGTTTCACTGTTGCTGCGCCAGTTTGCATTGATCGATGGAACGAGCGAAAAGCCGCCACCGAATTCCGCAGTGTAGCTGCCGCCGATTGCGATTGTCCAATCAGGTGTCCGGACGGGTTCCGCGATACTACCGTCAGGAGCAACAATACCCACGCCACAGGACGCCGCAGTGTCGCCGCCTGAAAGATTTGGTATCTGACCAGCAGCCAATTGTGCCTGACAGGCCGCCTGTTGCGCATTTACCGATTGAACGCCAAAGGCATCCAAAGCGGCCGCATTGCGGTTTATGCGATAATTATCGTCTTGATATCCCAGAGATGCGAAAATGTTTAACCCATCCACGGGTGCGGTATTAAACTCCACTTCGATGCCCTTATTGCGGTAATCAGCAAAGTTTCGGGTGATAAAGGCCAATGATCCATCGGCTCGAATAAAAGCGGAAGGCGTCTGGAGATCTGCAATGTCCAGATAAAATGCGGTGACGTTCAAACGCACTCTATTGTCCAGAAACTCTGATTTGAAACCTGCTTCATAGCTCCATGCTTTTTCTGGTCCAAACGGCAGCAGTTCGCTTGCTGATGTTCCGCGAGCGTTCCAGCCGCCGGACTTGAAGCCCCGTGTTGCAGAAGCAAAGACAAGAAGATCATCTGTCGCTGCATAGTTGATCGCAAAACGCGGTGTCCAAATACCAACGCTCTGATCATCTGGGATCGCCAAGCCATTGGTGGCGATCAAATTTTGTGAATCGACGCAGGTTGCTTCGATGGTTCCATCGTTACACGACGCCCTGTTATCGCGAATTTCAAACGACTTTTCTTCGTCCGTGTAACGAATGCCCGCTGTAATTGTCAGATCATCCGTTACGTTTAGATCGCCCTGAAGGTAGCCAGCCCAAGCTTCCGCGCTGTTTTTGATTGTCCGATCAGCCAGGATGAATGGAAAACCAGTAGGCGGCGGTGCGAAGGGCAAAGTGAATATATCACCGAAATCGGTCGTATTCTCTTCATGGAAATAATAGACCCCGCCAACAAGATCGATCAGACCGTCTGCTAGTGATCCCGTGAATTTCAACTCTTGCGTGAATTGCGTGTGGTCTCCTTGGTTGGCAATCGTGAATCCGCCGAATGTATACCCAAGAACCGGTGGGATTGGCGAACTTGTACTTGGCAATCCCCTGCCGTCGGCAAAGTCCAAAGCAAAATCCTGATCTAGGCTAACGAAACCGGTGATAAGATTTACGGTGAAATCACCCACACCAAATTCAAGGTTGGATGATATAAAGTCCATCGCAACCTCGTTTCCAGATCCAAAATTATTCTTAGGTCCCGTCAATAGGCCATTGAAGTTACCGTCTTTGGTGAGTCCTGTGGTAACAAACCGGCCATCACAATTGGATGGATTGGCGGGATCGCAGTCAAAATTGAGTATGTTTCCGGAATCGGCATAGGTATGCATATAGGAGCCCGTCCAACGAACACTGTCGGACAGCTCGCCGCGAAGGCCCAGTCTTACACCCCAACCATCATTTTCATTGACGCGCTCACCTGTTGTCGTGTTCTGAGCATATCCTTCGTCATCCTGAAAATAGCCTGATAGTTTCACTGCAAAGCTGTCAGCGAGCGGCACGTCTACTGATGCGCGCACCAAATAGCGCTCATAGCTGCCATATCCGGCTTCTACATAGCCAGCGAACTCATCGCCTGGCTCTTTCAAAATTACGTTGATTGCACCGCCCGTTGTGTTTCGGCCGAACAATGTTCCTTGCGGACCGCGCAACACTTCCAAACGATCAATATCGAAAAAGGACAGGTTATTTGCATTTTGGCGCGACATGTAAATGTCGTCAACATAGGTGCCGATGGGGGGATCAAAAGTTGCGATGGATTCTGTGTTCCCAATCCCACGTAGATAATAGGAGTTGGCGGTTCCAAGCCCAGTGTTGTTCAATCCCACAAGGTTGGGAACAAATTGGGTTACTTCCAGTGCGTTTGAGACGCCTCGCGTTTCCAGTTCATCCGCAGAGAAAGCAGAAATTGCTATGGGGATATCTTGAACGCTTTCTTCTCGGCGTTGCGCCGTCACGACGATAACGTTCAAACCGCTTTCTCTAGCGGACTCTTCCGATGCAGCTTCTTGTGCATGGGCCGGGGCGCCGATCAAAGCGGTTAGGGCCAATCCAAAAATGGCGGTATCTTTAAAGGCGTCTTTGCGCGATTTCATTTTTTGTCTCCCTGGTTCCGGACTTTGGTAGAATGCTTGAATATCATTCAATTTGTCCAGACAAATTTGAGGAAACAGGGCTAATCTTCTTGATAGGGATAACGCTAACAACCAATTGGCTGTTAGCCACAACCAAGTGGGGTTTTCTCACATTTATGGTTTTTCCGCCACAGTGATGCCGCGCAGTAAACGGGGATCAAGCACAGCGCGACACGCAGTGATCAGTTCGTTTTTCAGGGTTTGCGCCACCGGTTGCAGCACCGAGTTACGGCGCATTGCAAAATAAGCGGTACGGGCGACAGGAAATTCTGTCCCGTCGATGGTGTGATATTGCGCTTGCTCTTCCTCGGTTGCGAATAATTCCTTCGCTAGCAGCATGACCGCATCGCTTTGTAACAGCGTGGATTTGGCGAGGATAACCGAATCCATATCAACATATCGGCTTGGCGGAGCGAGGCCCTCGGCGAGAAAAATGTTGCAGACGCGTTCCCATTGCATCTGAAGCTGCATCGAGACCAACCATGTCTGTGCAGCCAGGTCTTCCAATGTTACCGTGTCCTTTGACGCCAGCGGATGGTCCCGGCGCATCATGATGACATCGCGGTCCTCGAACATTTCTGCCGTCTCGATAGCATTGTCGATTTCAAGGTCGGTGGGTGGCGCGCTGGCGACAAATTCCACTTCTCCGCGCAGCAATTTGTCGTAGAGCGATCTGCTATCGCCAGAGGTAATGCTAAGCGTGACACCGGGCTGTTTTTCGTTGAACCGGTTGATCACCAGCGGTGCAATTCTGGTGAGGAAAGACCAACCCAGCCCGATTCGTACATAACCGCGATCTGCGCCGCGCAAAGCGCTGATCTCTGCTGCAGCCAGACGGCTTTCTGCCGTGATGACCTTGGCCCGCCGCGCCAGCGCATGGCCAAAACGCGTAGGCTCCGCACCAAAGGCGCCGCGCTCGAACAATCTGACGCCGAGACTTTCTTCGAGCTTGGCCACGCTTTTGGAAACCGCTTGCTGGCTGACATCATTATTGCTTGCAGCGCGGGAAAAGCTTCCAGTGTCATAGACAGAGAGAAAATGCTGTAATTTCTGTGGATCCATCGACGGCTTGATAAAACGCTGACGCAGGTCAGGTTGGTCCATGATCAGTTCCTTCCACTCGATATCGCCACAATCAATGGCTGTGCAAAATCCAATACCGGTTGTTAGCTGCGTCCTATCATGTCGCCTAACGGAAGCCAAATTATGTCGAGAAACAAGGGTATTAGGGCGTGAATCTTAAAAATCGAGCGATACTGACGGACATTATGCCCGGCATGATGAAACACGAGGGAACATGGACAGGTGTGTATCGTCACGTCGACACCGACAACAAACTAGTCGATCAACATCAGGCCCGCGTGGAATGTATTTTCCCTAGCAAAGGGCCCTATGCCTATATCCAGAAAAATTTGTTTCGATGGGATGATGGTCGCGAATATAGCTCCACGCTGAACGGCGTGCTGCGCGATGGCAAGCTGTGGTGGGATAATGAAAATTTTGATGGCTGCGCTTGGGAAACCGACTTTGGCCTGATCCTGCTCAACCTCAATCGCAAGGATGATCCCGGTGCAAATTTCTATGAGATTATCTGTCTCGGCGACGATGGCCATCACCGCGCGCGGACCTGGCATTGGTTTAAGGATGGACGGTTGTTCAAGCGTACCTTGTGCGATGAGCATCGCCTGCGCGACTAACCATTGCAATTTGTCCGGACATATATAGTTATGACGGTGATGCAGCAAAATGCGGGGATTGAGCGCGATGACAGAGATATTGAACATTTCCTTTTATCAATGGCTGGTCTTCGTCCACATCCTGTTGTTCGTCCTGTGGCTCGGCGCCGATGTCGGCGTGTTCATGCTCGGTCAGCATTTTCGTAAGCGGGAGAAATATGATCTGCCGCAACGGCTGGTTTTGCTGCAACTGCTCGTCAATCTCGACATGGTACCGCGCACCGCTTGGGCGCTGATGGTGCCGCTGACGATCACCATGGTCGATGCTGGCGGCTGGTGGGATTTGCCCGGCTGGGCCGTGGCGTTGTCTTGGGCAGTCGGCGCTGTCTGGATATGGCTGGTATGGGACGCGCATATCCATGACCAGACAGAACGGGCCGCGCGCGACCGGAAAATTGAATCGATCCTCAAAATCGGACTTACTATTTTTTATCTGGGCCTTGGCATTGTGTCGCTGGCCCAAGGCGATCCGCTCATCCCGGTCTGGCTCGCAACTAAAGCGCTGATGTTCGGCCTCATCTTTGCCGCTGCGATCATGATTGATGTGGCATTCAAACCCGTCGGACCGCAGCTCGGTAAGCTGATTGCCGAGGGATCATCGGACGACACCGAAGTTCCGCTCCGTAAAACAATGGACACCACCCGTATTTGGGTCTGGATCGTTTATCTGTTGCTGCTCGCCACCGCGTTTCTCGGCAATATCAAGCCGTTTTAAGACAAAAAAAGAGGCCGACCAACAGGCCGACCCCCAGGGAGAAACTTTGAAAGAAAGCGTTATTTTTTCGCTTCTTCCGCCGCGCGTTCCGCGTCGATCATCTGTTTGAACACCGTCCAAGTCGTTTCATTCTTGCGCGGATCATCACCCGGCGGCGGCGCGGTATATTCGGGATAGTTGAGCGCAATTTCATCCTTGATCACATCTGGCAGCTCGTCATAGCTTTTCAGCTTTGCGCCCATGGCGTTAAACACCATCTGCCCCTGACGTCCGCGCATTTTCATCCACGGCATCCAGTCGGAAATCCGCACCCAACTGATCGAGGGATAAGCCGTCGGGTTCTTGGTATCGAGAATCTCGTCGGCCAGCATGGTGAAGTCAAAAATTTCCATCGCGTGATATTTGTTGCCAACATAATCCTGATACTCGCCCGCTAGCACATTGTGATAAAACAGCGGCACTTCGATCGGCATGAACATCCAATTGCCCTGCTGCCGGATATTGGGCAGCGTATAAGGCGTGCCATCGGCGCGGTAAGGATAGTTGGGCCGGCTGTTCACCGGATCATTGGCAATTTGCATGACCTTGACCGTTTCCCCGGTCCATGGATTGTCCCAGGTGCGCAGCACTTCATTGGTTTTGGGATCAAGATAGAACATCACTTCGCGGCTGACCTGCCGATATCCAACACCGCGCTTCGGGTCTTCGACCTTCACGCATTGGCGAACATTCATACCCTCGCCATTATAGAGATGGCGATCAGGTTCACCCTGTACACGGGAATAAACTTTGCCGGACCAGTGATAGACTGCGGGCACGCCATCAGCGGTGCCGCATTGTGTCCGTTTCATGATTTCCAGAGCATCTTCCGGCTTTTTCGGATCCAGCGTCCGCGCAGTCGTGGGGTAACTTATGGCAAATGATACCACCATAGTCGCCAAGGCCGTCTGCTTTAAAAATCGATTCATTTCACGCTTCTCCCTAAAATTTACGTCCGGTAACAATGCAATTAATTTCACTTTCTGGTTGACTTTATATTTGTCCGGACAAATTGTGAAGAGGCAATATCAATCAAACATGATAATGGACCTTATGACCGGTTTTACCAACTTCCTTTTTGTGCCTGCCAATCGCCCTGAACGCTTTGAGAAAGCGGCGAATAGTGCAGCTGATCTGATCTGTATCGATCTGGAAGATTCGGTCCCTGCGGATCAGAAAGATAGCGCACGCGAATCCGTTCTGACGGCGCTTAACACGCTCGACCGGACAAAAACGGCGGTGCGAATCAATGGTCTCAAGACCCGCGCTGGTCTTGCCGATCTGCTGGCCTTGTCGATGGCCGATACTCTACCAACGCTTGTTTTTCTGCCAATGGTCGAAAGCCCGGCTGAGGTTGAAATTGCGCACGCGGTTTTGGGTGGTCGGGTTGACGGCTTGGTTCCGCTCATTGAAACGGTCAAGGGTCTGCGTGCTGGTGATGGGATCGCGGCAAGCGCTGGCGTTACGGCGATGATGTTTGGCGGCGGCGATTTTTCTGCAGAGCTTGGCACCAAGCTGGAATGGGAACCTTTGCTGGCGGCGCGCGGGGCCTTTATCCTGTGCTGCGCTTCGGCTGCTGTTGCTGCAATTGATGTGCCCTATATCGATATGGGCAACGAGGCTGGTTTGGCCGAAGAATCCGCCAAAGCAAAGGCAATGGGCTTTCACGCCAAGGCCGCTATTCATCCCAAACAAATTGCCGCTATTGCAGCCGCGATGAAGCCCACAGCGGCTGAAATTGCTGAGGCCATAGACGCCATTAATGCTTTTGATGCAGCCGGCGGAAAAGCGATTAGCCATAATGGGCGTATGCTCGAAGCGCCGGTTATGCAACGATATCGGCATATCGCGGCGGCAGCGTGATAGAATCAAAGATCAAAATATCTAATCAACAAGGATAAATACATGCGTGATGGAGTAATTGAAGTAAGTCCTGGGCGTTTTCGTGAGACATTCGGGCGCTATTATGAAGATTTTGAAGTCGGTCATATTTACGAGCATCGGCCCGGTCGGACGATTACCGACACGGACAATGTGCATTTCACCTTATTGACGATGAACACCCATCCGGTGCATTTCGACTATGAATTTGCAAAGAAGACCGAGTTTAAAAAGCCTTTGGTCTGTTCTCCCCTGACAGTCGCGTTGATGGTCGGGATGAGCGTTTCGGATACCAGCCAGAAAGCCGTGGCCAATCTGGGTTGGGACAAAATTCGCCTGACCCACCCTCTATTTCCCGGCGATACGCTTTATGCAGAGAGCGAAGTGCTGCACAAAAAAGAATCAGCGTCGCGGCCAGAGCAAGGCATCGTGACGATTAAAACCATCGGCAAAAATCAAGACGATAAAGTTGTGTGCACATTTGAGCGCACCATGCTGATCTGGAAACGTGGGTTTGGCGGCGCGGACGACTAAGGGCGCCGACTAAACAGGCCGACCACAAAAATGGGGGAGGGAACCCCAATTTTAAAAGACTCAGGAGCGACGATAATGGCAACGGCAATTGATAATGCGCAGCATGTGATTGACCCGGAAGAAGAGCGGGCCTTCATGGACGCGATCCAGAAATGGATCGACCGGTCGGTGAAGCCCGTGGTGATGGAACATGACCATGAGGATAAATGGCCCGAACAGCTCGTCGGTGAAATGGCCGATATGGGTCTATTCGGTGCAACCATTGGTGAAGAATATGGCGGCCTTGGCTTGCCGGCAACCAGCTATGCGAAGATCGTCGCTGAAATAGCTTCCCATTGGATGGCGATAACCGGCATTTTCAATTCGCACCTGATCATGGCCTGTGCGGTCGAACGCTTTGGTACAGCGGAACAAAAAGCCAAATGGCTGCCCCAATTTGCCAGCGGTGAAATCCGCGGCGGACTGGCGCTGACCGAGCCCAATGCCGGCACGGATTTGCAGGCAATCCGCACCACGGCGGTCCGCGACGGCGATGAATATGTCATCAACGGGACTAAGACCTGGATTTCCAATGGGATCAACGGCAGCTGTTTCGCGCTGCTGGTTAAAACCGATCCAAAGGCCGACCCGCGTTATACAGGCATGAGCCTGATGATCGCGCCCAAGGGTGAGGGCTTTACGGTTGGCAAGAAGTTCAAAAAACTGGGCTATAATAGTATCGATAGCGCCGAGCTGGTCTTCGACAATTATCGCATCCCGGCGGAAAATTTGATCGGTGGTGTCGAAGGGCACGGGTTTTTTCAGGCCACTGGCGGGCTCGAACTGGGTCGGATCAATGTGGCGGCGCGCGGTGTTGGTCTTGCGGAAGGGTCGTTGCGGCTTGCCACTGAATATGCCCAGCTGCGCGAAACCATGGGCAAACCGATATGCGAGCATCAGGCGATCCAGTTGAAACTCGGTGAAATGGTGACTCGCGCCAGAGCCGCTCGCCTGCTGACCCTTGATGCAGCTGAAGCCTATGATCGCGGCGAACGCTGTGATCTCGAAGCAGGCATGGCGAAATATTTCGCTTCCGAAGCGGCGGTGCGCAATTCCGAGGAATCGATGCGCGTCCATGGCGGCTATGCCTATTCCAAAGAATATGAGATTGAACGCTATTATCGCGACTCTTTACTAATGTGCATCGGTGAAGGAACCAATGAAATGCAACGAATGATCATTTCCAAACAGTGGGTTAAGAGGAACCCTGCGTGAGCGTGAAACAACCTCTGAAAGGCTTTCGCGTTCTGTCCGCTGAGCAATATGGTGCTGGTCCTTATGGGACTATGTTCCTCGCGCAAATGGGCGCGGATGTCATCAAAATAGAACCGCCAAAAGGCGGTGATACAGCACGCCATGTCGGGCCGCATTGGCTTCGCCAGCAGGAAAGTCTCTATTTCCAAAGCTTCAACCTCAACAAGCGTTCGCTGACCCTCGATCTGCGGACCGATGAAGGGCAGCAAGTGCTGCATGACCTCGCCAAAGATGCGCATGTGGTTGCGAATAATTTACGGGGCGATGTACCGGATAAAATTGGTCTCAACTATGACGCGCTAAAAGCTATTAATCCGGCTATCGTTTGCGCGCATATCTCGGCTTATGGACGCGGAAATGAGCGATCGAAATGGCCGGGCTATGACTATCTTATGCAGGCCGAGGCCGGTTTCTGTTCCTTGACCGGAGAGCCAGACGGACCACCCGTGCGTTTTGGCTTGTCGATGGTTGATTTCATGACCGGTACTATGGCCGCCGTCGGTCTCCTTGCCGCCTTGCTGGATTCACAGCGATCCGGTGAAGGCTGTGATGTCGATGTCGATCTGTTGTCGGCTGCCGTTCATCAAACGAGCTATCCGGCGCTCTGGTATATGAATGAAGAAGATGTCACGGGTCGCGCGCCTTATGGGGCGCATCCTTCCGCGACGCCGAGCCAGATGTTCAAAGCCGCCGATGGCTGGATGTTTGTCATGGCGCAATTGCCGAAATTCTGGACGATCCTGTGCGAGCGAATTGGTCATGAAGAACTGATCACCGACCCGCGTTTTGACACACCGGCCAATCGCCTTACCAATCGTTCGGCATTGTCGGACCTGTTGGGTGATATTTTTAGAGTGCATCCGGTGGCGCATTGGCTGGAGCGTCTGCAGGGTTTGATGCCGATTGCACCGGTCTATGGACTGGATCAGGCGCTCGATAGCCCGTGGCTGAAAACCATTGGTATGCGGGACACGGTAAGTCATCCCGATCGCGCGGATATGAATATATTGTCCAGTCCGATCAAACTTAATGGAGAGCGATTGCCGAACCGGGCTGGTCCATTGCTTGGTGCGGATAGCGATGCGGTATTGGCCGACGCCGGCTATGATGCCGCCGCGATTGCCGATTTGCGTGCGAAAGGGATAGTCTGAAATTTCCATGGGTAAATTAACGGGTATCAAGGTCGTTGACCTCTCGCTTTTTCTGCCGGGCCCGATGCTCAGCATGATGATGGCCGACCATGGGGCCGCGGTGATCAAGGTCGAACCGCCGGCCGGTGATCCCGCACGGACGATGGAGCCGATGGAGGCCGGGCAATCGGTTTGGTTCCGCAATCTCAACCGTGGCAAACAATCTTTGGCACTCGATCTGAAATCCGATGACGGCCGCGCGCAATTGTGGGACTTGCTGGCGGATGCCGACGTAATGATCGAGGGGTTTCGCCCCGGTGTGATGAAGCGGCTGGGGTTTGACTACGCCACCGTATCGGCGCGCTTTCCGACGATTGTCTATTGCTCGATCTCCGCCTTTGGGCAGGAGGGCGAAATGGCGCATCACCCGGCTCACGATCTGGCGGTACAAGCATTGTCCGGTTTCCTGTCGGTCAATGATGGAGCTGATGGGACACCCGTGGTGCCGGGCGTTCCTTCGGCCGATATGGCGGCTGGCTTGAACGGATTATCGGCGGTGTTGATGGCGCTGATCGGGCGCGAAAAATCGGGTGAGGGCGACTATATCGACATCGCCATGCTTGACTCCATGCTGCCCTGGTGCGCGCATACCGCGGGATCGGCTATTGCCGGCGGCGCGTCACCGCGATCGCAATCGCAACGCTCATTGGGCGGGGCTGCTTTTTACAATGTTTATAAGACCGCAGATGACAAACATGTCGTGCTCGGCGCGCGCGAGGTTAAATTTGCGCGCAATCTGTTGACCGCGCTTGACCGGCTTGACTTGTTGCCGCTTGCCGAAGCAGAGCCGGGTGACGGGCAAGCACCATTGGTTGCGTATCTGCGGGAGGTTTTCGAGACCAAAACGCGTGATCAATGGGTTGAGTGGTTTGCTGACAAAGACGTCGCCTTCTCCCCTGTTCTCGATTTTCGTGAAGCGCTTGATCAGGGTTTTCTGCGTGAGCGCGGTTTGCTGATCGAAGCCCACGGCAGCCATCAAATCGGTCCGTCTTTTCGCTTTGGTTCGGAAACTGATTGGCAGTCGAAAGATGCGCCGACCTTGGACAAGCCAAAATGACGCTGGCCTTAGTCTACCTCAATATGCATCGAATAGGCGAAACGTTCGCCGGGATGATAGCTCGCCGAAATTTCGAACATCCGGTCGCTTTCGTCAAAATAGCAGCGCAGGATGCGCAGCACCGGATCACCCTTTTCCAGGCCAAGCTCCGAGAGAATGTCTTTGGTGCCCTTAATCGCTTGGATATCCTGTGTCACCCGGGCGACACTGACTTCACCGAGCGTTTCAATCTGCCCAAACAAGGTTGTAGCGTTGACGTCGATCTGCGCGACAGCATCCGCCAATTCGGGGTGAACCCAGGCCTCGGTCACCGCAATCGGCCGCTTTCTGCCGGGCTTCATTCGCTTGCCGCGAAAGGCAAACCAGTCGCCATCAGCCTTGGCGCCAATTTGCTCGACAACATCCTTAGGAATGGCACCGGCTTTTTTCTTTTCAAAAGCAATGGTGGTATCGCGGGCATATTGCAAAATCTCGCCAACATTACTCAGCGGTTGGTGCAGCGCGCCGGCGCGGGCTGTCGCGGGCTGTACTACTGTTCCGGAGCCGCGTTTGCGCGTAATCAGGCCCTCGGCAGTCAGTTTGCGCAAAGCCTCTCGCACCGTGAAGCGGCTGACATCATATTTTTTGCACAAGACAGATTCGGTCGGAAAATCACCGGGATCGGGATAGTCCCCCCGCAACACCGCCTCACGCAGTTCGTCTGCCAATTCGAGATAGCGCGGTTTCTTCTTCGACGCGTTTTTGGATTTAGCGGGTGCTTTCGCGGCCAATTTTTCTCTCCCGGACATCGTGCAGTCTTAGGACGGGCGCCGCTATGACGCAAGAGAGCCTGACCGAGAAATTAGCCGCTCATCTGATGCGCCCTGTGGACGACGCGACCCGGCAACGGGCGCGGCTGCATTTGCTCGACTGGTTGGGCTGTGTGGCCGGCGCGCTTACCAGCGACGTGGGCAGTTTACCAAGAAAGATTTCGGGAGTGCCGGGCTATCATGGATCTTGGCTAGGTAATGTTCTTGAGATGGATGATATTCACCGGTCATCCATCTTACATCCTGGCCCCGTGGTCTGGGGAAATATATTTGGTCAATTGGCTGCCGATTTTGACGAAATGTTGGAAGCTGCCATTAGAGGCTATGAAGCCATGATCGCTATTGGTTCGACTTTTGACGACCGTCATTATTCGTACTGGCACAATACCTCAACGGCTGGAATATTTGGCGCTGCAGTATCGGCGTCTTTCTCCTTTGAACAAAAGCCATCCTTGGAAAATGTGGTCGATGCCATGGGGCTGGCTGGATCAGTGTCAGGCGGATTTTGGCAGATGCGTCATGAGGATACAATTGCGAAGCAGTGGCATATTTTCCATGCTGCAGAAACCGGTTGGCATGTTGCCGAGGCTTCCCTGGAGGGCGCTACTGGCCCCCGCTTCATCCTCGAAGGCCCACAGGGCCTTTATGCCGCCACCTGCGAAAACCCTAAACCGATGACCTTCCCGGAACAGTGGCGCATTCACGAAGTGAGCTTCAAGCCGTGGGGCGCTTGCCGTCATGCCCATCCGGCGATTGATGCCGCACTGGAACTCAAGGCCAAGCTGAGGTCGCTTGATGGCGATGTACATATCGAAACCTATGCCGATGCTATCAGCTTTTGCGACCGCCCCGATCCGCAAAGCGTCATCGATGCGAAATTTTCGCTTCAGCATGCTGTGGCTGTGGTAGCCGAACGCGGTGTGCCGCAACTGGTGGATTTTGAACCCGATGCCATCGCAGCTCTGGCCGATGCTCGGTCCCGCGTCACGGTTTCGGAAGCCAGCGATATAACTGCCCACTATCCCGAACATTATGGTGCGCGGATTACATGTGGCGGCGAGCATGTCGAACTGGTTGATACGCTCGGCGATCCTGAGCGGCCATTGGAGAAAGAAGGGATCATCGCCAAAGCGCGGGCATTGATTGCATGGGGCGGGCTGGCTGACAAAGAGGCCGATCGCGCGATTGATCTGGCGCTAAACGGGGATGATCCAGAAGCGATCCATCAGATGTTGGGAGACTGGTTGTCATGACCCCAACTCAGCAAATTCTAGATTTCGCGATGGGCAGACATGTCCTGCCGGACGGCACCAGGGCGGCAGCCCTTCGGTTGCTCGGCGACACATTGGCTGGCGGAGCGGCTGGTGCAGCGTCTCACGAAGCGCAAGCCATGCTGGCTGCTGTACGCACCTGGGGCGCTGGGGATCACGCCCGATTACTGGGTTTGGCAGATCGTCTGCCCGCAACATCAGCTGCCTGGTTTAACGGCTTCGCCATTCATTGCCTCGAATGGGACGCGGTGCATGAGCCCGCTGTGGTGCATGCTCTCTCGGTCGTGACCGCAACCTTGCTCGCCAGCGCCGATCGGATGGGTGGATGCGATAAGGATCAATTTCTCACCGCTCTTGCCGTCGGCGTTGATGTAGCCAGCGGCATTGGCGTTGCAGCCACCGGCGCGATGCAGTTTTTCCGCCCTGCGACGGCCGGTGTGATCGGCGCAGCTTTGGCTGTAGCGCGACTTGAAGGTCTTTCGCACGAACGTTTTGCTGACGTCTTGGGTCTCGCCTATTCTCAAGCGTCTGGCACCATGCAAGCCCATGTCGAGGCATCCATAGCTTTGCCCTTGCAGATTGCGAATGCCGCGCGTGCAGCCATCACTGCTGTCGACCTCGTAAAAACAGGCATGGACGGACCCCATGATGCGCTGGAAGGGCCGTTTGGCTATTTCAAGCTATTCGAGCAGGGTAATCTCTCTGAATATATAAAGGACATCGGAGCCAAATGGCTGATCGAAGACGTTAGTATCAAGCCTTTCCCATCTGGTCGGGCGAGCCATGGAATATTGGGCGCAATTGATGCCATGCTTCGCGATGGATCGCTTGATCCGGATATGGTGCAATCGATCGATGTTGCTGCGCCACCGCTTATTCATCGGCTGGTCGGACGGCCCTACAAAACGGATATGACGCCTAGCTATGCACGGCTGTGTTTGCCATTTCTGGTGCCATTGATGTTGCGGGACCGGATCATCGATCCACGCTGTTTTACGGAAGTTGAATTTGCAAATCCCGACCTCGCAAAACTAGGAAGCCGAGTGGACGCGACGATTGACGATAATCCCGATCATAATGCCTTGGCACCTCAGAAACTGACCATCATTCTTACCGATGGTCAGAAGATCGAGCGCGATATTACCCAAAACCTGGGTAGCCCAAATGCTCCGATGTCGGATGCGCAGACCCAATCCAAACGGGATCTCGCGCGTTCGCTTGCCAATGAAAATTGCGATCCCAGAATATTCGACAACCCCTTAGCTTATGCCACGGAGTCCTCATGACTTTTCCGACCTATTTCGAAGCTTTTGATGCCAAACAGATGCTTACAGACTATCCGGTGGGTGACGCATTTATCACCCGCTACACGGGTATGTCGCGTGATGAACTGCATGCGATACAAAATGATCGTTTTCTAAAGCTGATGAAACGGGGTTGGGAAATTCCATTCTATCAGCGCCTTTGGGGTAACCAGGGCATTGAGTCTGGTGACATTATGGGCTTGAACGATATCACGAAGCTTCCGGTTTACGACAAAAGCGACCTGATGGCATCGGTCAATGACTATCCGCCTTATGGTGATTTCGACGGTCGTGGTGATACGCCGGTTGTGTTTCATACCACATCGGGGACGACGGGCCGTCCGCAACCTTTGATGTTCGGGCCCAAAGGCCGCGAGATCACCAATTTACTGGTGGGGCGAATGTATCGCTGGATGGGGTTGGGTAGAGACGATGTTGTGCAATCGGTCTACGGCCACGGAATGATCAACGGCGGTCACTATATCCGCGAGGCCGTGACCCATTTTACCAATGCTCTGTTCCTGAGCGCCGGCACCGGGATTGAAACTCGGTCGATCAACCAAGTCAATCTGATGGCTGATTTCGATGTGACCTGTATGGTCGGCTTTGTCGACTACATCCGGAAATTGGCCGACGTTGCGGCGGCGGAAGAATTGTTTGACAGGATCAACTTGAAAATGATCATTGGACATCTTGGAACCGAGGATAGAGCCTCAACCGAGGCGGCGTGGCAGGGGGCCAAGGCCTTCGATTGGTATGGTGTCGGAGATACCGGCAGCATCGCTGGGGAAGGGCCCGAGCGCGATGGCATGTATGTCTGGGAAGACGCGCAATATCTGGAATTGTTAAATGTTGATACCAGCGCGCCAGTGGCACCAGGAGAAACCGGCGACATGGTGGTTACCTGCCTGTTCAAGGATGATATCGCGCCCTGTATTCGGTTCAACACCCATGACATTACGGAGGAACGCACCGACGGCAATGCCACGGGCATGGTGTTCAAGCGTATTACCGGTTTCAAGGGGCGCAGCGACAATATGGTCAAACTGCGCGGCATCAATATATTCCCGCATGCCATTGGCGCGATTATTGAAGGGCGTAGCGACCTGACCGGAGAATATGTGTGTCGGGTCACGCGAGATGATAGTGGACGGGATGAGATGCACGTAACGCTTGAAAGTAAAGGCAGCAGCAGTCAGGCGGAGTTGGTTGAGTTGCTCCGTAAAGGTATCGGTATTGAAGTCGGCGTGGCGTTGGTTGATGCCGGAGGAACTGCAAAAGATACGCAAATTGATACGCGCCAAAAACCCATTCGCCTGATTGATGAGCGAGGTCTATGATCGACTGGGATGCCTTGGAAATGGCCAACAGGCCGTTAAATGCCTTTACCGATTTTGATCGGACCGCGATGGGAGGTGCCGGATCTCTGGCCGGGATCACCATTGGCGTGAAGGGCAATATAGCGGTTAAATCTATGCCCTGGACCGCCGGCTGCGAACTCTATCGTGACCGTGTTGCGAGTGAAGACGCTGCGGTGGTTGCAGCGCTTCGGGCGGCTGGTGGAGCCATGATAGGAATGCTGAATATGGAGGAGGCCGCGCTGGGCGCTACGACCGATAATCCATGGTTCGGTAAAACATATAATCCACATAAGAAAGGTTATACGCCCGGCGGCTCATCGGGCGGAAGCGGAGCTGCGGTTGCTGCTGGTCTATGCGATGTTGCGTTGGGCACGGACACAATGGGGTCTGTGCGGATACCGGCCGCTTATTGTGGGGTGTACGGATATAAACCCGCACAATCGGCGATTAGCCAATACGGTTTGGAGCTGGCGGAACAATCGCTGGACTGCATAGGACCGCTGGCCCGGAATTTGGACCTGTTGGAAAAAGTCGCACGGGTCATTAGCGATTTCGGTGAGGACAGGGCTGCGACGGGATCGCTGGCGACATTGGTTGAAACGGGTGTTGAGTGCGAACTGGAAGTCATCGAGAATTTCCGTGATATCATGCGCTGGGCGGGGGGAACTATTGCCGTGGCTCAGCTCAAACATGTTTTGTCGCGCATTCGGTTTGCCGGGTTCATAAAAACATCGAAAGCGATGGCTGCGCATTTTGCGGACGAAGATCAAAGCAGGCTTTCCGATAATCTGAAAAAATTGCTCACCTATGGCCCGAAACGCAGCGCCGCCGATTGGGACGAGGATCAGGCGATTCTTGAACAGACCTCTGAAACGATGCAGATGCTCGTTTTAAAGCACGGGTTTTGTATCTTGCCCACGGCCCCGCAAGGCGCCTTTCCGCATAGCGAAGATGCGCCGGTCAATCAGGCTGACTATACCTGTCTTGCCAATATTGCGGACCTTCCCGCGATCACTATTCCGTCCGGCTTTAACGACAATGGCATGCCTTTGGGCCTCCAGATTATGGCGTCAAAAGGATGCGAAGCAGATCTATTTGCTCTGGCGCGGAAGCTGGATGACACGTTACGCGGCTATCGTCGCCCTGAAACCTATCTGGAAATCACATAAGAGGAGAGAGACTATGCGCATCATTGTATTGTTCAATCTGAAAGACGGTGTTGATATTGGCGAATATGAGGAATGGGCGAAAACGCGGGATATCCCGACGGCCAGCGCGCTGCGCTCGGTCACGTCATTCACCGTCCACAAGGCCACCGGTCTGTTCGGTTCGGATGATCCGTCCCCTTATGAATATTTCGAGATTATCGACATTACCGGCATGGATGAATTTGTCGCCGATGTGTCTGATCCCGAATTTCAGACCATGGCGGCGCCGTTTCAGGACTATGCCGATGGTCCGCAATTCATCCTGACAGAAGACCTCTAATGTCGGGTCGGTTTGCAGGAAAAACGATTGTTGTTACCGGCTCCGGCAAGGAAAAGGGGTTAGGGCAGGGCATATTGCAGCGTTTTGCCGATGAAGGAGCAAACTGCGTGGTTTCCGACCTGTCCATTGGCGACCAAGAAGAAGGCGTAGCCGAGGAATTGCGCGCGCGTGGTGCCGAAGTGGCGACCATATCCTGCGATGTTAGCGATGCCGCGCAATGTCAGGCGTTGGTCGATCAGAGCGTGGACGCTTTTGGCGCGGTTGATATATTCGTCAACAATGCCGGTATCGGTTTCATGATGAAGCCGCTGCTGGAAGTCGACACCGCCAAGGAATGGGATCAGGTTATTGGTGTGAACTTATCCGGTGCCTTTTACTGTACCCAGGCGGCCGCCAAAGCGATGGTTGCCGCTGGTGAAGGTGGTCGCATTATCAATATCGCATCGCAGGCCGCAAAAACCGGCTTCCCACATCTGCCCGCTTATGTCAGTTCCAAACATGGCATGGTCGGCTTGACCCGGGCGAGTGCGGTGGAGCTGGGTGCGCACGGGATTACTGTCAACGCTATCTGTCCTAATCATGTGACGACTGGCCTAGGTGCAGCGCAGAACGAATATTTTTCTAAGCTGCTCGGTTTTGATAATGTTGAGGCCTATCTTGCGAATATGAGCAAGAGCAATCCCATGGGTCGACCGGGCTTACCATCCGACACGGCAGCGGCTTGTGCCTGGCTCGCCAGTGATGACGCTTTTTATGTGACCGGAGAAGCGCTGAATGTCTCCGGTGGGGAGGAAGTGCATTGATCGAAGAACGAATGGACTGGCCAGACGGCGCTAAAATGGCGCTGAGCATTGTCGTCAATGTCGAGGAAGGCAGCGAGATGACCGTGGCGCGGGGTGATCGCGGGATGGAGCCTGTCGACGAGCTTGGCATCCACATCAAATCACCCATCCGCAATTATGGCAATGAAAGCAATTATCTCTATGGCATCAAGGCGGGGGCGCCACGCATCGTCAAGCTGCTCAAAGATTATGAGATTATGGCGAGCTGGACCGTTGCGGCGATGAGCCTCGAAAACCATCCTGAAATTGGTGCAGCCATTGCCGACATGGGCCATGAGCCGGTGAGCCACGGCTATCGCTGGGTGCATCAGTTCAAGATGGATGAGGATAAGGAACGGGATTTTATTCGCAAGGCTGTGACGTCGATTGAGAAAACGACAGGCACGCGGCCTTATGGCTGGCTGTCGCGCTATTTCCATACCGACAATACTCGCCGCCTGCTGATCGAAGAGGGCTTTGCCTATCATATGGATGATTATTCCGGTGACATTCCGTTCTGGGACAAGACCACCGTTCCGAAAAAACCGATTGCGATTGTGCCTTATCAGCTTGATAGCAATGATATGAAAATGTGGACCGATCCTGCGATGACGCCGCAGCAATGGCTGGATTACGCCAAGCATAATTTCGATCAGATTTACCGCGAGGGCGAAGAAGGCAATCCGAAAATGATGTCACTCGGCCTGCATCTGCGGATCATTGGTCGGCCGGGGCGCATCTGGGCGTTTGAGGAATTTTTAATGCATGTGCGGTCGAAGAAAGACGTCTGGGTGACCACCCGCCATCAGATTGCCCAGCATCTGGCGAAGGTTGATCCTGCATGACATTGCGGCTTGAGAAAAATGGCAAGGTTGCCCGTCTGATCATCGACCGGCCTGATAAACGCAATGCGTTCACACAAGGAATGTGGGAATTGCTGCCCGAGCTGCTTGCCGACGCGATGGCGGATGATGCGATCCGCGTGCTGATGGTGCATGCGAGCAAGAAAGACAGCAGCTTCTGCGCTGGGGCTGACATTGGCGAATTTGCTGCTGGGGCCAAAGACCCCGAATGGCGTGCACGCAATCAGGCAGCGATTGGCAAAGTGCAACACGATCTGGCGCAGGCACCCAAACCGACAATCGCGATTGTTGACGGCGATTGCGTTGGTGGTGGTTGTGGCATAGCGCTGGCTTGCGACATGCGGATTGCTGGGCCCAAAGCGCGCTTTGGGATTACGCCTGCCAAGCTTGGTCTGGTTTATCCGCTGCATGACACGAAACTATTGGTCGATGTGGTTGGCCCGTCGCAGGCCAAGCGCATCCTGTTCACTGGAAAATTGTTGCCGGCACAAGAAGCACTGGATATCGGACTGATCACGATATTGGGTGACGATCCCTATGTGGAAGCCACGGCACTCGCCGAGACTATGTCCTCTGTCTCATTGCATAGTCAAACAATGAGCAAGGCGATTATCAAACGGATATTGGACGGGCAGGCCGATGATGATGCCGCATCCAAAGCCTTGTTTGACGCCGCCTTTGAAAGTGATGATTTCAAGGAAGGCGTGAGCGCGTTTCTTGCCAAGAGAAAACCGGAATTTTAATATGACCCATAAGCTACAACATGGATCGATCCTGGGCGGCGTTTCGGTGGTCCCTAATTTGCAGGCTGCACTAAAAGACTATCATGACGTGCTGGGTATGAGGGTGATTGAACAAGGCGTTTTGGCGGACGATCTGGCGAAAAGCTGGAATTGTCCTGACAGTGCGGGCGCGCCGATGGCGGTACTGCAGCCGGTTAGCGGGGCCGACTGTTTCATCCGATTGGTGGAGCAACCGGATCATCCCGATTTTAAGCCGACCAACACCTATGGCTGGGCGGCTTATGAGTTGACGGTTGAGGATGTTTTCGGTTGGCCAGGGCGGCTAGAAGGCAGTGGTTTCGACATCATTGGACCGCCGAAAGAAATTGAAGGTCTACCATTTTTCGTGCCGATGCAGGTGCTGGGGACAGGTCGCGAAATGGCCTATCTTAATGAGGTACGCGAAGATACGCCGTCATCGGACCTGCCAAAGGCACGTTCGCTAACCGACCATATTTTCATTGTAATTTTAGCAACACCCGAGCGCGCAAGGACGGTGGAGTGGTACCGCGACCGTTTGCACCTAACCGTCGGCGATACCTACACATTAGAATATAGCATGATCAATGACGCGTTCGGAAAGGCCGCAGGAACATTATCTGACATCACCATGGTCCAGAACGATCGTTTGCCGATTGTAGAGGTGGATGACTATCCCGAGGAAGCCACGACCCGTCCTTGTCATGCGGGGATGTTACCACCGGGTAATGCGCTGGTAACACTGGCGGTCGAGAGCCTTGATGCTATTCAATTGGAATGGATCGCTTCGCCAAAGCTACGGGATGATGCCCCCTATCTAGGAAGGCGGTCGGCAACGGCTTTCGGGCCAGCGGGTGAACTGTTGGAGCTGATCGAAATCGGTTAGCGCGCGGGACGGTCTGCTGCCACCACGTCGGGCGCTTGATTATCCATGTCGCGCCACAGGCGCCATTGGCCATCTTCGCTTTTCTTATACACCAGAAACGACCGTCCCATGAAGTCCAAATCCTCACCGTCGGCAAGGGTAATGGTCATCCAATATTTAGCGGTTAAATAAGCCCGCTGGCCGTTGATGCTGATGTCTTCATTGGAAAAATCAATGGTGACTGTATTGCCAGCGACCTTATTGCGGCCCAGAAATGTCAAGATTGCATCAACGCCGGTTTGCGGCAATGCGCTATGGGCCATCAATACCGCATCGGGTTCATACATATCGCGCATTTGTTCGATATCGCCGGTTTCGAATAGCTGCTGCCACTTTTTGCCCCACTCGATGATCATCTGCTCATCTGTTTGCGACGCCTTGACCTGATCATCCAGAGCAAAGGTTGGCGATGACATGGGAAGCGTAATCACGAGGGCCGCAGCTATCAAACTGGCTTTTATTGGCATTGCTTTAGGTCTCCTTGCGGCGATGTGGGCCGGCTTGCCATTGGTCTGGGGCATAAAGCGCGGTCGCGGACTCAAACGGCTTATCTTCCAGCTGGGTGGCGAGGCTGTCATTCCAGCGATTGAGAAAACCGAACATGCTGATCACTGCCATAATCTCGGTTTTCTGGCGCTCATCATAAAAGGCATTGAGCGCGGTGAAATGCGCATCGGTAGCCGCATTCGGAACCTGTCCTGCCGCAAAAGCTAGATCGAGAGCTGCGCGCTCAGCGGCGTTGAACAAGTCGCTCGACTGATAGTCCCAGACCGCTTTTACTTTCTCTTCGTCCACCCCGACATCGCGTGCGCCCAATGTCGTATGGGCCTTGCAATATTGGCATCCGGCGGCCGCGCTAACGACGGCTCCGATCAGGCGCTTTAGTCCATTGTCGATGGCGCTTTCCCCGTAGATTACGCTGACCAGCCCGCGAAACGCGCCCAACAACTCCGGCCAATGGGCCATGGTCATCACCGAATTGGGGACATAGCCCATCAGGTTTTCAGAAAATTTGAGAGCCGCCTGCGTTTCGTCAGGCAGCTGCTCCATGGTCAGCGGCGTAATGCGGGTCATTGTCTGATCTCCTCAGGGATTATGAAAAACCTACCATATTTTCCCGCCAATCCAATCGCCAGCGGCCGCGGTAAATTCATTTATGCGAATATCAACCCAGATGTCGGCGTGATAATAGGGATCCGCCTCAAGCTGCGCGCGGGCGTCTTCGGCAGACGCTGCTTTGACAATCAATAGCGATCCCACTGTATCGCCTTGTGCGTTTTTAAACGGTCCAGCGACAAACAGATTGTCGAGCGTCTTTTCGATATGGGCAAAATGGGCATCCCGCGCATCGAGGCGCTTTTGTTCTGTACCTAGCTTGTCGATGCAATAAATGACAAAGGCTTTCATGATGATATCCTATCCAGAAATTTCAAGATTTCAGCCGCAGTTACTTCTGCCGCTTCGTCAAGCACAGCCCGTTTGATATCGAGTCGCTCCACCAACATGGCACTCGGCATCAACTCGGCCGCATGACGGGTAGCGCTTAGCAGACCGGACTGCGAGGCCAGTATCATTGTTTCATGCATAATCGCTGGTAATCTGGCATCGACATCATAGCTGAACGCCGCGTGGAAACCCTTGTTCATTAGCCGCCCGGGGCGCAGTTGCTCGGCAAACATATCGAAACTGCGTTCTAACCCTTGGCTTTCAATCCGTTTGGTCATTCCGCGGTTCCAAGGTTGCGTGAGGCAGGTAATGTCCGGTGTAATGTCGAATGTCTCGGCACTGGCATCTCGATATTGGGTGCTGGTCTCGGCATCAAAGGCGGGCACGTCTATCAGCGCTAGTCGCCGGACTTTTTCGGGCTGGGACAGCGCCATTTCCGCCGCTACAAGACTGCCGGTATGAAAGCCTATCAAATCGACCGGTCCGCTGGCGGATTGGTCGCTCACTACCGCCATCATGGTCTGGGCATATTCGCTGATGGAGGGTTCTTCTTTAAATGGGTCAGAGCCGCCATATCCTGGATAATCTGGCGCGAAGACACGCCTGTTCTTGGCCAGATGGGGCATGATAGTCGTAAATGCTAAGCCGCTAAAAGGTGCAGGGTGTAGGCAATAGAGATCGGGTTTTAACACAGGCTCGTCGGGTGTCAGCACCCGCCAGTGGATTTGCCCGAACGGACCGTTCGAATAGCCCTTCCTGATCATGCGCTGGCCGCTCCCAACCGGACCATCTGCTCCCTATAGAGCCGGCGCGTGACCGGCATCATGGCAAAGGGCACAATCGCAAAGATTATCGGCACCGCAGCCACGGCATAGCGCAAGTTATTTTCTCCAAAAACGCTGCTCGACAATTCACCGACGACAATTGGGCCCAGTGACCCGAACCAGCTGATCGCAAGATAGTAGAGCGCGACCACCTGCCCCCGGATCTGTGCCGGCGTAATGATCAGCAGCGACGTGACCCCGATGGCCGACACAATGCCGATGCCGATAGTATTGATGCACAATATGGCAAAGGCCAGTTCGGCCGTCGGCATGAACAAAGGCAGGGCGGCGGTTGGGACCATGATGAAAAATCCGATATAGAGAATGCGCAAGGATGCATCCTGCACGCCCTTTTTTGTCCACCAGTCCGAAATACTGCCCATGATCATCATGTTTGCCGGGCCAATGATGAGCAGTGCTACACCATTGACGACCGCATATTTTTGCGGGGACCATCCCCAGGTGCGTTCGAAAGTCGGGGCCAGAAAGCCCTGACTATAAGCGATGGTTGTCATCGTGCAGATGATCAGTACAAAGCCGATATAGAGCGTCTTGTTGCGCCAGATATATTTTAGCGCGTCGAAAAAGCCGCTACCGCTGATAACATCGGCTGCGGCTGCCACGGGCCGCCGTGCTGGTTCTTTCATGAACAGGAAGAATAGCGCAAAGAATATGCCGGGTAGACCCACCAGGATCAGGGTAAAGCGCCATGGAGATAGTTCACCGAAAAAGGGCAGGGATTGATTGCCACTCGACACGGTCCACGCGATGATTGCTCCGCTGAGCAAGGAAGCGAGACCAGCGCCAATGGGCAGGGCAGAGGAGTAAAATGCAATGGGCTTGCCGCGTTTCTCGGTCGGGAAACTGTCGCCAATCATGGAGAATGTTGCGGGACTGAGAGTCGCCTCGCCGACGCCGACGCCCATGCGCGCGGCGAACAGCTGAACGAAATTTTTTGCGGTTCCGGTGGCAACTGTCGCCGCTGACCAGAGCGCCACGCCAATGGAAACGATCCACATGCGTTTGCCGCGGTCAATCAGCCAGCCCATGAATATGCCGACAAACCCATAGACCAAGGTAAACGCACTGAGCAGCCAGCCGATCGAGCGATCCGACAGGTCAAATTCCGCCTTGATCGGTTCAATCAAAAGACCGAGGATATAGCGATCCACAAAGCTGAAAATATAGGCAATAGTCAGCATGACGACCAGAAACCAGCCTGCCGCAGCGCTGGGATAGGGCTTGGCGGGAACAGCGGCTGTGTCTGACTGACTCGCCATTATTGTGCGTCCGGAATGAGATAGATGACCACCAGATTGTCATCAAAGTCGACGATGCCGATTTCACGGCCAATCCGGCCGTCATGGGTTTCCAGCCTGCCTTCTTCATAGACGTGCAGGCCTAGTTTACGCGCACCTTCCATCACAGCATCGGGGTCCGCCACGTCCAGTACGATAGCGCCGCGCCGTGGATGAGGGACCGGCTCCAGCGGCACGTTCTTAACTTCCGACAGTGCCATGACGCGCGGCTGACCGGGTAACGACAGAATAGAAAACCCTATTTCGGCTTCTTTCGGTATTTCGAACACCGGAAAGGAATAGCTATCGGGATTATGGCCCTTGCGAAATGTTTCTTCAAAACCCAGCACATCGCGGTAAAAAGTCAGCGCCCTGTCGATATCAGCCACGACAAAATTGCCCCGTTGAAAGCGGGTCTGTTGTTTTTCAGTCATAGTCTCTTCCCTTACATCCATATCGCTGGTTCGCCGCGAACTGAACAGCATTGCACGCCGACATTCTGGCCATGATAAAGATTGGCGAGCGCTCGCGGCATATATTGAAAACCCTGTTCGACGTCTTGTACCGGTTTGAGTTTTCCTTCGTGAATCCAGCCCGCCAGATCATCCATCACCGCGTCCCAGCGATCCAGATGATTATAGACAAAAAAGCCCTGCATTCGCGTTTCGGTTGCACGCAGGCGGGTATAGTTGGAAAGCTTGAATGGTTCGTCTCTCGTATATTCGCTGATCGATCCGCAAAGCACGACACGGCTGTGGAGCCGCAGCCGTTCCAGACAGGTTTCCAGTGTTTCACCGCCGACATTGTCAAAATACAGATCAATGCCATCGGCCCGCAGTTCATCCAGTCGTGCTTCGATATTCTGGGATTTATAATCAATCGCATGGGAACATCCATGATCGAGGATGAAGGCGCATTTTTCCGGTCCCCCGGCCATGCCGATAACATCGCAGCCAACCACATTGGCAGCCATTTGACTGACCATCGATCCGACGCCACCAGCGGCCCCCGACAGCACCATACGATCGCCTTCTCTTGGATCTCCGCAGGCAAAGAGCCCGGCATGGGCAGATAAGCCTGTCATGCCAAGGACGCCCGACCCCAGTGCGGCAGGCAGATCGTTAGGCGGCATCCGAAAAAACTTCTCTTGGGGCGTCATTTGGGAGACCTTGTAGGTCTGCCAACCCATTTGGCCCTGAACCATCTCGCCTTCACGCCAGTCGGGATGGCGCGACTTGACGACTTGCGCAACACCGCGCCCGTGGATAATATCGCCGGGTTCGAGCACGCGTTCTCCCGCTGCGCCTGTGCCTTGCATGTAGAATCGCATGACCGGGGCAAGACCGAGATAATGGGTTTTTAGCAGAACCTCCCCTTCACCGGGCTCCGCTATGTCAGTTACTGCCCATTCAAAGTCCGACGGCACAACATTGCCAACGGGCCTTGCGGCGACGCGCCACTGGTAATTGGCATCATCGTCAATCTGCTTGTCAGCAGAGAGCGCGTCAAAATCGGCAAGAGAAGAACCGGTCGCGGTCACTCAGTCATGAACCTTCACGACCTGATTCACTTCAAAGAAATAGCCATCCAGATCCCAGAAAGAACAGCCGATCATATCTTTTTGTTTGCCATCTGCACCGGTAACGCTCCATTCGCGCGGTTCGCTATGGATGCGAGAGCCGAGTGCGCGCGCCCTTTCCACGGCACCATGGGCATCTTCCGAGGCGACAACAAAAACCGGCGCACCGAATTTGATTTCGGTGGGCAGTTCTTCCGGCGCATTCTGTTTGGGATCGAGCCATTCGAGCAGGCCGATCATGCCAATCATGTCATGCTCGCATTTCAGGATGATCAAGCGGGTCTGATCGCCTTTCTTGCCGGCGGCCAATTGGGTGCCCGAGAGCGTGAAGGGTGTATCCATCCATTTTGTCATGCCCAAAACGGTTTCATACCAGTTGGAGGCTGCGTCACCATCGCGGACCATCAGGGTCGTGCGTTTGATAATATCCGTCATGCGATTTTGGGGCTTTCTATAACAAGAACCTGGCAATCGGCGATGTCAGCGCGCAGTTTTTTGGCTTCCTGATATTCCGGGCTGTTCCAGAATTTGTGCACGGCCGCTTTGTCGGGCCATTCGGAAATGACCATGGAAGCACCATCGCCAAAATCCCCTTCGAGCAGCTCCGCTCCGGGGCCGCGCAAAACATAGCGCCCGCCAAATTTCTCGACAAGTGCTCCGGCGGCTGCGCCATAGCCGTTTATGAATTTGTCGCGATCCGAAATTTTGGCGGTTACGATCATATAGGCGGGCATGAGTGAATCCTTTTAAAAAAGTTGTCCGGACAAATTACGCGAGAGGCAGCTGATTGCAACCGCTATTTTACACTAATTCGGCCACCTTGCCTTGTCGCGCAAATAGCGCCCGGAATCCCGGGTGTCTTTGGGTTGATATTCGGCAAAAAGATTAGGTCCATAGCGGGATCGATATTGCTCGAACACAGGCATGAACAGCTCGCTGTGCACAATCGGTTGCCGATTGCGCGCCCGGAAACTCGCGATCGGGATGCGCGAAGAAACCAGTGTTTCAAATGCCGTCTTGGCGATATTCATTACGTCGCCATCGGGCGCGTAAATGGCTGATCCACCGCCGCCGGCATCAGCAAAATAATAGGGATTTTCCGGCGATGCGGCATTGTTCGCCACCGCTGTATAGACGCCATTATAGAGGCTGGTTGCCTGCATATCGATCGGGTTGAAACCGCCGGTTGCGGTTCGCAGGATGATCTCTGCCCCTTTCATCGCAAAGGCGCGGAACAGCTCGGGTTCGCGCTGTACCGAGCTGGTCGCAATATTACCGATCGGCGTACGTGTGACGGGGAGGACCGCGTCGGCTCCGTACATTTCGACATAGCGGTCCAGCACATCATAAATAGTGGTTGTGAACAGCTCGAAATCGCCGCCGAAAAAGCCCTTGATGTTGCGGGCCTTCCAATGCTTGTCGACAATCTCACCCTCACCGTTCATGATCGTGGTGATGGACAGCAGGCTTTCCGGCCAGTCCGGATCGCGCACATAAGAACCGAAAACGAGCCAGCAGCCATATTCACGCGCCTTGCGGGCAAGCATTTCCGTCTCTTCGCCCGGTATCTCAATAGCTGCTCGCCGTGCATCCTGGATATTCCATTTGTGGTAATAGCCGGTAATCGGAAATTCGTGAAAGAAGATCAGATCTTTCGGCCCGGAAAAACCATTTGCGGCGTCGATCAGGTCCATCATGTGTTGAACATTGGCGCGGCGGGTTTGTTTGAGGTTGCTGAGCTCGACCGGTACGACCCGCGCTTGGGCGACGCCTAGCGAAATAGTGTCCTTGGCCAATGGCACCGTTTCATAACGGCCATCTGGCGTAATACTGATCTTGTCCGGTCCGCCTTTCTTGGCGGCATGGGCGAAATCAGTCCAGCTTAATGCAGCTCCAGCCGCCAGACCCGCGCCCGCTGAAAAGAGGCTGCGTCGCGAAACACCATCCTTCTGGTCCATGATAAAATTCCTCTCATTTCTCGCTCATTCTGGGGGATCATTGTCCAGGAACGGACGGATGACCGTGACATATTTTTCCGGTGCGAGATCAAAGCCGCCCAGCGTGACACCATTGATATGTATCAGCCTGGCTTGCGGGAACAGGGGCAAGGCTGCCTCCGTCTCCTGCCTTAGGCTACCGTCGTTGGTGATCAGCAGAACAGGTTTTTGGACGGCCGGGAAACGTTCTTCTGCGGGATAGGTGAAAACGCCGTGATAGGCTTCCCAGCAATGCGGATAACACTGCATCATGTCACCAAAATGTTCCTGCGCGCGCTCCAACTTCATACCGGCAGCTGTGGCTGCTGAAGCAAATTCCCATTTTTTCGTAAGATGTGATCCATCTGGACTTACGGGTTCAGGTTTGGCGTTGGCTTGATAGGCCTTTTTGCGCTCAGCGCCGGTGAAGAAGGGCAGGCCGGGTAGTACCAGCCTGCGGACGAGGTCGGGATGTCGGATGGCAAGCTCTGTCGCGATCAGGGTGCCCGTGTGGTAGCCGAGTAGATCAACCGGCTGCCCCTGTTTGTCGCCATATCCCATCGCCTTGAGGACAGTCGCCGCAGATTCGGCATAGCCATTAATGGATTGCAACTCCTTTGGTCGATCCGAATCGCCATAGCCGGGTGTGTCGATCGCGATGACGATCCGGTCACTGGCCATGAGCTGCATGAACTTTAGGAAATAATCACTGGAATAAGGTGTGGGGTGGAACAGTACTAGCGGGGGTTTTGGGGATTCGGTCTCGGAGCGTGCAATGCGCACATGGACCTGGCCGAACGGGCCGGCGACAAAATCCCGTTCGATTTTTGCAGCAGAAATTTCTGCCTTGGCAGGCGGTTGCGACGCGGCGATGCCCTGAGTTGAAGCAAAAGAAAGCGCGGATGTCATAACGCAGACTAGAAAAATGCAAGTTTGATAGAGCCGCATGAAAGACCTCCTTCCCGATTATTTTAGCATTGACGGTCAGAATGCAAGCAAAATGTCCGGACAAATTACAATATCAAAAATGACTGAAATCTAACATATTTGAACGCGATGAGTTTAGGAGTGATATTTTTGTGACAGTTTTTGCATACAGTTTGCATTATTATAAAATTTGTCTGGACAAATTAGTTTGGTGGTGGAAATTAGCGACAGGGAAAATTGTCCGGACAATTGGGGATCAGGGAGAAATTACAATGAAAACCTTACTTAAAAGCCTTTTGCTTGCTGCTACAGCGGCAACACCAACGCATGTACTTGCACAGGATACGTCCGCAGAAGGTGCTGATGACAATTCCGATGTCATCATTGTCACCGCTCGTAAGAAAGAAGAGACACTGTTGGACGCGCCTTTGGCGGTTACCGTAATCGGTGAAACGGAGCTTGAAGGCGCTGGTTTCCAGGATATTACAGAAGTCACCAAGGCGGCCCCGGGCGCTTTTGTTGAACCCTTTGGTGATAATACCAACGGCACGGCGCGCATTAACTCAACGCCACGGTTTCGCGGCATCACGTTGATCAGCGGCAACCGCCTGCAACAAACAGCAACGGTATTTCTGGATGGCGTATTCCTGAGCGGCGGTGCGCAGACCATCGGTATCAATGAATTGCAACGTGTGGAAATTATCAAAGGCCCGCAATCGGCTTTGTTTGGCCGCAACACTTTTGCTGGTGCGATCAACTATGTGACCAAGGATCCCAGCGACGAGTTCCAGGTTGATCTGAGCGTCACGGCGGCAACCCGGGATGAATATAATTTCGCGGCAGGGGTAGAAGGGCCGATTACGGACGGCCTGTCTTTCCGCTTGAGCGGTAATTATGATACGAAAGACGGCCATTTTGACAATGTTGCTGTTCCTGGCCAACGTCTGGGAGACGAATCGCAATGGTCGATCGCCGGCACGTTGCTGATCGAACCAAGCGATGGTATCCGCCTCAAATTGAGAGGGTCCTATCAGGAAATTGATGATGGCCCTGCCGCTTCCGTTTTGTACTTTGGTACCAGTCAGCATAATTTCGGAGGTTTTCAGTTCGTCAATGGCATTGCCGATCAAACGGACTCGGTGGTGCCTTCGCCAGGCGGTGGTCGCGGTGAATCGGTTTTCCGTGGACGGATCACGCAGCCTCCTGCTGATCGCATCGGACTGAACACAGCGCCGGAGAATCTTCAGGCATTTCTAGGGTTTTTGAATGATGGACGTTCCGATCCCAGTGACGCGATATTTGATTTCAAATATAATCCAACCACGGTGGACGATTTCGGCCTGAATCTGGATTCTTTGCGTCTGAGTGCAGTTGGATCTGCAGATATTACCGACAATCTCGAGTTCAGTTTTCTGGCCGGGTACAATAAGGAGAGATTCGGTTTTTACACTGATTTCGATTCAACTCCCGACAATAGCTTTACAAGCTTCACCGCGCGCGAGACAGAAGACCTGACAGTCGAAGGGCGTCTGTCTGCATCTTTGTTTGATGATAGCCTCAATATTTCAGCCGGTGCAAGTTATGTAAAAATCGATATTGATGAGCTCGGTGGAACGGCGAGTTTCTTTGGACCTTCGATTTTCTTTGGCGACATTTTCAGGTCTGATCCCTTTGTATCGGGCGCTGAAACCTTGGGTTTTTTTGGCTCGCTAGACTATCAAATTACAGACCAGCTCTCGATCACACTTGAGGGTCGTTTTCAGAAAGATGAGTTCAGCAATCCCGAGGTTAATGACGGCCTGGCAACACCGATCTCGCCTGGAGAAATCAACAGCTTTCTGCCACGCGGCACGTTGCGGTATCAACCTTCAAATTACACCACATTCTATGCAACTTACAGCGAAGGCAACCTGCCAGGCGGCTTCAACCCGCAAATCGCTGGACTGGATGCACTGCAACTCGCGGAGCTGGCCGCTTTGGCACCTGATGCAAACGTGCTTTTTGGTGAAGAGCAACTAACCAATTATGAATTTGGCTGGAAGCAACAGCATCCCAGCGGTGTCTTCGCTTTCAATCTGGCTGCTTTTTATATGAAGAGGAGTGACGAAATTTTCAGCTCCATTGAAGTGATAACCGATACTGATCCAGGAGCACCCAATCCGGTTCGGACGGTCAACTTCACGTCGAACGGGGCGAGCACCAATATCTACGGTGTAGAGTTTGATGCGACAGTGAACGTAAGTGAAAATCTGTCCGTGCAAGGCTCTTTTGCCTATATTGACGCGAAGATTTCATCCTTTCCTGCCGAGGGTGGAACTGGAGATTTTGGCGATATTTTTGGCCCCGATGCAGATATTTCCGGACAACGAGCACCACGCTTTCCGCCTTTGACGCTATCTTTGGGCGCTACCTACGAGGATGATTTCAACGGTTTTGGTGGTTTTTTCGACAGCTGGTATTTGCGCAGCGATCTCTATTTTACAGGCGACTATTTTGACAGCAATGCCAATGTCGCCAAGGTTGAGGAAGCAACCGACGTCAATCTGCGTCTGGGTCTAACGGGTGAGAATGCCGGCATCGAATTTTTCGTGACCAATTTATTGAACGAAGATGCACCGACAACCGCCTTTAACTTTGCAGATACGAGTTTTGGCACGCGCACACTTCCCGGCGGATTCTTCAACTTCGGCCGCGAAGGCGACCGCGTTGGTCTGCGTGACAAACGGCAATTCGGTGTGAAGTTGAAATATACGTTCAAGTAGGTTGGCAATTTTCACAGTTAAGGAAAGGCGTCTCATGAGAGGCGCCTTTTTTTGTTATGTGTTGGGATAGATTGAACATATTACGGCGTTGGATACCGCGCATGAGTCATCCTGTCATTAATGCGACGAGCTCATCAGGCACCGTCACCATCGCATCATGGCCAGTGGAGAGCGCATGGTAGATCCAGCTGGGATCGGCCTGGACCTGCTGGGCATGATAAGGGAAACTGCTATTGGGCAGAACCGGCGCGGTGCAATGAATATAGCGCCGCCTGATACCTGTTGAACCGCCATTCTTCAGTACGATGGGATCTAGCCAGGTCTTCAAGGGATGTGGCGTCAGCTTTTCCGCGACCCAGCCATAGCTGGGATGATCTTTCGCGATGCCAAGAAATTCGGGCGGGAAAGCTGCCATGGCAATGCCGTCTGGCGCAAGCGCTGCTAAGGCTTCACGGGTTTGTTCGATGATCGCGGGGCTGCGTTCCGGACCTTGTGTGATCATGGTTTCGCCATCGTCCGGCAAGGCGGCATCGAGATAGATAATCTCACCGATCCGGTCCTTCATCGCATCGGCCACACCGGTAATTACCATGCCGCCATAGCTGTGGCCGACCAGTAGTATATCCTTCAGGTCATAATAGTCGATCAGGGAGGTGATGTCCTTGATATGTGTATTGAGATCGATTTCTTCTGACAGCAAATGTGAGCGCTCCGCCAGTCCGGTCAGGGTCGGCGTAAAAACCCGATGTCCTTGCGCTTCGAGTTGCGACCGGACGTCCCGCCAGCACCAGCCGCCGTGCCATGCGCCGTGGACGAGCACAAAGGTCCTGACTGTCGCGGGTCGAGCGATTATGGGCTGCGCGCTGATACTGGCGCATGCGATGGTCGAGGCAGCAAGGCCCGTTATAGCCGTGGCGGTCATTAGCTGCCGGCGGTTCCATTTGCCTTGATATCCGTCGGTCATATTGCACGGTCTTTCTTATCCGTTTTATTCATAATTTTTCCAGAACATATTCAGCGGTGCGTTGCCCGCTTTCCAGCGCGCCTTCGACGCCCGAACTTTGCTGTGCGAGATGCTCTCCAGCAAAATGCAAACGCGCACCTTTATGCTGAGCGGCTGCTGCTAAGGCTCTACCTTGGCCGGCACCGATATGATGATAGACACCCCTAGCGAACGGATTTTTCTGCCAGCTAAACATGCGCAGGAATTTGAGCTTCCCTTTGGCTGATGGTCGCGCGCTTTCAATCCTGTTTATGATCGCCGCGCCGGCTGTCTGATCATCCAACTGATCCACCAAACTCGCGCTCGGGCCGTTGAGCCAGATTTTTACTATCGCTGGATTATCGTCCAACACAAACATCCTGCCCAACATCGGGTCATCAGACCAGATAGTCTCTGGCAAACCATCATTTTTCCAGAACGCTTCACTGGCTTCAAGATAGGCGAAACTGGCCTTTGTGTATGGCAGCGCCGCGATCATGTTCCGTATTTCAGATGGTAAATCCGCTTCTATGACCATGGACCGCATCGCGGCAAAAGGTGCTGTGCAAATGACATGGCGCGCACCATATTTGCGGCCATCGGTGAGGCTGATCTCCACACCGTCGCCCTCGTCTTCAATTGCTGCAACCGGACTGTTTAGTAAAATTTCACTGCGTAAGGTTTCGGTCATGGCATCGGTCATCCGCTGTGAGCCGCCACGGACGTAGCGAGTGGGACTGCCGCCGGCGCGAAATATCGCCAACGTGCGGGCCATATGCAATGCCGATTGCTGGTCGATGCTATTACCATTGAGATTAGCATTGATCAGCCGCAGCGCTTCTTTGGAGGCACCTTGGTCGCGTAAATATTGGCTGAGCGCAATATCGATAGCCTGGCTTTGTGGCTCCATCCAGTCTGCGATGTCTTCAAATTTCGGCAGGTCTTTGAGATAAGAGAAAAACAGGCGATCCGGTAGTATCGATTTTTCTTGTTTTGAGAGCTTGTTTTGCGGGGCATCTGCCCATTGTTGAGCCGTCAGAGAATGGCCATCGATATGATAAAGGGAACCGCGTTCAGATGGAGGTGGAACATAGCATTCTACATTTAACCGATCGGCAATGGCATGGAAGCGTTTGTAACCAGCGCCAATCTGGATACCACCTGCATCAGGCTTTCCGGGCAAATCGTCCAGCGTATGCAGACGCCCGCCAGTGTGACCGGTGCCTTCTAACAGAATTGTCCTGTAACCCGCATTTTCGATCAGGTTTGCTGCATGTAGCCCTGCCAGACCAGCGCCGATGACAACTACATCAGCGGTAGTCTTACGCCATGTCCTGCGCGGCGCAGCGCAGGCGACTAGCGATGCACTCATTCCGCCGACAAAGGCGCGCCTATTGATCGGAAAAGCCTTAATATTCATCGCATCATGTTGACAGAAACAGTGGCATCAAGGCAAGATGAATTTGTCCGGACAAAAATTAGGAAACGCATCTCATGGTTCGATATCGGCAGATTCTAACAGTTTTGGTGCTTACACTGTTAGCGCATCCTTTATTTGCTGCGGAAGCAGAACCAGATGGCGCTAGTATATTGGCCATGGCCCGAGAAGCAGCAGGCGGCGATGACTGGGCCAATGCGCGAACATTGACCTTATCCGGCCGCGCCGTTTTTTATGGGCCGGCAGGTCATTTGCCCCGCACGATTGCGACCGACTATCGGATGTGGCGGGTCTTCGATCCTGACCGTACAATTGCCCACGGCGCGGACGGCAAGGTTCGCATCATTGCGAAAAATTCCGAAAAGCTGATTTTTGAGGTCGGTTATGACGGGGAGACCACCTGGACGGAAAGGGGGATAACGCCGAAAGCCGAAGCGGATAAATTCTGGGCGAACAATTTTGGTTTTGGTATTATCCGCCAAGCTAGCAAGCCCGGTTTCACCGCGATCCGTTTGGCCGATGATGGTGTCGGCGGCCATGGCTTGTACATGGTGGAGCTGACTGATCCCAAAGGTGGCAAAACCCTGTTCGGCATTGATAAGCAAAGCCATGCTATCCGGACTATGGGTTTTCGTACGCCAAAAGGTTGGCATTTGCGGGTCTATGATGATTTCGTAACCTTGGAAAATCCGCGCTGGCTGCAGGCGCAGCGTGTCACGCTCTATTATGACGGGCGCAAATCCAACGAGGTTTTCTGGACAGAAGCCAAAGTGAATGCAGCGATAGACGACGCTCTCTTCATGATACCTCCGAAATAATCAGCCGCGAAAATTTTGCTTTGTTACATCAGAAGAACGCTCCGCCCCTTTGATCGTGCAGCTTGCTTGCATCCAGCGCAGGTTGAGGCCGACCCGGCTAGCGTCGATATCGGCCCAGCTATAGCTGACGGCGCGATCAGGATTGTCGGGCTTGTGGACATAGAGCACCATGCTGGGCCGGTTCGTGCTCGGCTTGGGCCAATATACCGCGCGCATACGCAGGATAAGTGGTTCGGCTCCGCTATCCCCGCCGCCCACCATCACCCGTCCGCCCTGATCATGTAGGTTCAGTTTTTGGGCGAACAGCCAGTCCGGGCTATCATCAGCTTTGGGTTTCACCTTTTTAGCAGCAGCCCAGCATTCGACAGGACGGGCACGTTTCAATCGGGTTTCCGTGCCATCGGAAAAACGAAGTTTCAATCCGTCTGCGTTGACGCCAATAATTTGATAATCTTGATTGCAACGCATTCTGTTTTGCACTGCGCTGTACGTCCAGCCTGCATCTTTACGATCAAGATAGCGGGTACAATTACCTACGGTTAAATTGTCGCGTTCTGCGCCGGTGGCAACGGTGCCTTTCTGCGGAGATGCAACCGGCTTGCCGAACGCATCTGTGCGAGTGATCACTAGATCACCGTCCTTCTCCTCAATGTTTAGCGCAATCCATGGTGGCGGGGTCCGGCCCGCATCTTTTTCAAAATAGGCCTGCTCTTCATTGGTATAAATGCCGGGTAACTGCTGATCCAGCGTTACAGCGCTCGGCGATCCGGTGGCGAGTGCCAAGGCAGAAAGACTAGTGAGAAACATCGGGTCGGTCCTTTGCAATATTTGTCCGGACAACTTAACAGTAATTGCGCGTTACGCAACCGCGTTAGACCATTGATGCCAGGCCACGCTTGGCAGCCAGTTCGAACAGACTGCGATCGCCCATTTCCCATGTTACGTTCAGCTGTGTTTTGTGGATCAACCACCCGTCACCGGCTCGCTTTAGGTCGTGAACATAATAGCCGCCAATAGAGTGCATCTGCCGATCGCCGTCGATGACAAGGTGATGATGCGCGGCCATGTAGCACGTGCAGGTTGCGCAATCGCCATCAAGCGTGATCACAAGATTAGTGAGGACATGCTGGGTTGCGTCAAAAGGTTCCAGCGTTGCCCGGACAGCGGCCACCCAATCATCAGCGGGCATCGCGCTGGCCGGATCACCGGACCAGCTCGAGAAGTCCAGCACGACCTCGTCTGCGAAGATGGAGCGGTATAAATCCCACTGACGCCGGTCGATGCCGGTTGCGTAGTTTAGCACATGGTCGGTTATATTTGCCCGGTCGATCAAGTCGTCATGGGTCATTATGGTCTCCGATTATTCTAACAATCTCTTGCTCGCCGCGATCGCTTGATGGGCCCAATCTTCTGGGTCGAAACGCGGCGCGGAAGCAAAATGCGGTACTTCAATATCGAGATCGACATGATCGCCCATAAGATCGAGCAAAGCGCGAAGCGGAAACATGCCCTCGCCAGGGAGCATCCGGTTCATGGCTTCTTCAACATAATCATCAGATTTCCGAAAATGCGGACCATCACATATCTGGGCATAGCCGATGATCTGAGGATCAAGCGCCTTGAGCTGATCCAGTGTTCCGCCGGTCCGGAACAAATGTAACGCATCAACCGCGATCTTCAGATTGGATTGGTTCATGGCCTGATGTAGCTTCACTGCATTTTCAAGGCTATCACAGCCCATGGCAAAGCCGGTAAATTCCAGTCCGATTCCCATGCCTAATTCATTGGCCATTGCACATAATGTACCGAGTTGATCGGCAATCCGTGCCGGATCAACCTCGTGAATATGGGTGACGGCGCGTTTCGCGCCTAGCTCGGCGGCCAGTTCTAGAGGTGCTGCATATCCAGTTACATCGGTTTCTGGCATTATCGGGAAATATTCTGCATTGATGATCGAGATACCATTGTCGGCGAGCAGGCTTTGAAATTCTGCTTTGTCTGACGGTTCCACAGTCGCAAACATGGGCTTACCATCTGCTGTCAGTGGTGTTGCCGTGAATAGGCAAATTTTTTTGAGACCAGCTTTAGCCGCGAACCGCACAAGTCCGGTTGGTCCGCCCTGTGTCATGGTAATCTGGTGGAGAGCTAAGTCGCGCATAAGCAAATCCTAATCCAAGCATGCGGCCAAGACGGCTAGTCAATATGCTAGGCTGTTTGCGCGGCGCCCGCCATTAGATAGAGTTATGAGAATCGGCCACGATGAGGGTCGCCAAAACTAGGACAGGTACATGCTGAAAGAAGATATTGTCACCATAGCGGACGTCATCCGGCAACAGGCCAAGGATCAGGGCGATGCGCTCGTGTTCACCTTTGAGGGCGACGAGATGAGCTATGCCCAACTTGATTCGGCCAGCAGCCGTGCGGCTAACGCTCTGGCATCGTTGGGTGTGACCAAAGGCGACCGGATCGCCTATATGGGTAAAAATTCGCATCTCTATTTTGAAATATTACTGGGTGCGGCCAAAATCGGCGCGGTGATGACGCCGGTTAACTGGCGGCTGGCTGGGCCGGAAGTCACTTATATTGTCAATAATTGTCAGGCGAAAATCCTGTTCATTGGGCCTGAATTTGTCGATCTGGTGAAGCAGATCAAACCACAGTTTGACTATGTTGAAACCATTTTCTGTTCGGAACAGGCGGATGAAGAATTTGCCGGTTATCCGGCTTGGCGGGATGGATTTCCTGATACCGATCCCATGGTTGCATGCGCGCCGGGTGATGATGCGTTGCAGCTTTATACATCGGGCACGACTGGCCATCCCAAAGGCGCGATTATGTCCGGCTATTCGATTTTCGGCGCGCGGGCCAAGTTGACCGATGATGATTTGGCCGACTGGCAGAGATCGCAACCCGGCGAGACTATGCTGCTCGCCATGCCTTGTTTCCATATTGGTGGGACGGGCTCTGGTCTTGGCAATATGTATAGCGGCGGTCATGCGGTTGTGGTGCGCGAATATGATCCAACCCAGGCGCTGGAATTTATTGAACAATATGGCATCAGTAAAATTTTCATGGTGCCGGCTGCGATTCAGATATTGCTCAATCATCCGCGGGTGGGTGAAGTCGATTTTTCCAAGCTGAAATATATTTCTTATGGCGCATCACCGATTCCGCTGGAAATGATGAAGCAGAGCATCGAAATGTTCGGTTGCGAATTTATTCAGATGTACGGCATGACCGAAACATCCGGGACGATTGTGGCGCTTCCACCAGAGGACCATGATCCAGAGGGCAATGACAAAATGCGCTCGGTTGGCAAGCCGCTGCAAGGCGTCGAGGTCAAGATTATAGATGAGGAAGGCAACAGATTGCCCGCGCGCGAAGTGGGCGAAATTGCCACGCGGTCCTCGTTCAACATGAAAGGCTATTGGAACATGGATGAAGCGACAGCTGCGACCATCGATGCCGATGGCTGGCTGCGGACGGGCGATGCAGGCTATTTCGATGAGGATGGCTATCTCTACATTCATGACCGGGTGAAGGATATGATCATCTCCGGCGGCGAGAATATCTATCCGGCAGAGGTCGAAAATGCGATTTACGGTCATCCGGCAATAGCCGACGTCGCGGTAATCGGCGTGCCCGATGAAAAATGGGGCGAAGCGGTCAAAGCTTGCGTGGTCTTGAAAGACGGCGCGGAGATAGCCGAAGCTGATCTGATTGCCCATGCGCGGACCAATATCGCCGGGTTTAAATGCCCGAAATCTGTTGACTTTATTCCGGAATTACCCCGCAATCCGTCGGGTAAAATACTGCGCCGCGAGCTACGCGCACCTTATTGGGAGGGTAAAGACCGGGCGGTCAATTAGATTTCAATAGCCAGGGAGGGTTTGTGTTGACGGATACCATATTGCGCGAAGATCATGACGGCTGGTCGGTGTTGACGCTCAACAGGCCTGATAAGTTAAACTCCCTCACGGTTGGGATGTTTCGGGAGTTACGCAGCCATGTCGCTGCATTGCGCAAGGATGATGCTATTGGCTGTGTCGTTATTCGCGGCGCGGGGAAATGTTTTTCCGCCGGACATGATTTGGGCGACATCGCAGAGGGCGAGCAAGTGCCGTCACGCGGCTGGCATTCGGAAACGCTTCGCCTTTTGGAAAAGCTTCCCAAACCAGTAATCGCGGCGGTTCACGGTCATTGCTATACGGGCGCGCTGGAAGTGGCCTTGGCAGCCGATTTTATTGTCGCAGCCGATAGTGCGCGCTTTGGAGATACCCACGCGAAATGGGCGTTGACGCCAGTTTGGGGCATGAGCCAACGGCTGCCGCGCCGGGTTGGTATTGCCACTGCCAAGCGGTTGATGTTTACAGCCGAGATGATTGACGCGGAGGAAGCTGTACGCATTGGCCTAGCGGAATATTCCGTGCCGCTGGCGCAATTTGATGATGAGATTGACCAGTTAGCGCAAAAAATTGTCACCAATTCCAGCTTCTCTCATGCCGCCAATAAACGGCTATTAGAGGCAACCGATGGCGGGCCGCTTGATGCGGGACTGCAATGGGAAGTGATGGAATCAGAAGGTCATGGCCCCGATATGCATGACCGGATTTCAGCATTTACCAAAAAATAGCGTTTAGTCTCGCGCGTAAATAAGCGTCGGGTACCCGTAAAAAACAAGGGCCCCGACCGCAGCCGGGACCCCGATATTTAGCACTGCCAGATGTTTAGAATTGAACGCGCTTGGTAAAGCCGCCATCGATGACCAGATGGGCGCCTGTTGTATAGCTAGACGCTGGGCTGGCCAGGAACACTACGCTGCGTGCCACGTCATCTGCGCCGCCAAAGTCACCGAGTGCAAAGCCGGCTTTGGTCATTTCATAAAATTCAGGCATGCCGGCTTCGATTTGTGACCAGTTGCCGCCCGGGAATTTGATCGGGCCTGGGGACACCATGTTAACGCGGATGCCTTTGGGGCCAAGCGCTTGGCTCAACTGGCTGCCGTAGGTGATCAGCGCGGCTTTCATCGCGTTGAAGGCTTGCGGAGCCACGAATGTTTCAAACGCAGCGGTTGATGACATGAAGATTACCGAACCGTCGTCTGATTTTTCCAGATGGGGTTCGAGCACTTCCATCGCTTTGACCGCACCGATAATATCGGTGTTGAACGTCATTTCCCAGTCACCCGTTCCGCCGGCACCAGAGGAGCTGACATTATGGATGAAAATATCACAACCGCCCAGTTCGCCAGCGGCTTTTTCCAGCCATTTGGGATAGCCTTCAGCATCCGTCATATCAAATGCTTCGGCGAAGACTTTGCCGCCATGGGCTTCAAGCTCGCTTTTGGCCGCAGCCACTTGCTCTGCATTGCGTGAGAAAAACGCCACATCGGCGCCTTCTTTGGCGAAATGCTCCAGCGCAGCACGCCCTAGTCCGCGGCTACCGCCGGTGAGAATGACTTTCTTGCCTTTAAGTCCTAAATCCATTTTTGCTCTCCTTTAAAATATTGGCCTTTAAAAATATTGGGGTTTGGTTTTGCGTCTAAAATTTTGAAATAGCTGGCTGGCAAACCCACTTGATGCCGCGCCGCAGCAGGTCATAGATAATCGGCTGCTGCCAACCGGAACGATCCACTTCGGGCCACCAGTCGAGGACCGGGTCCATGTCATAATGGCCGCGACAATGGCCCATGGTCAAATAGAGCACCGCGCCTTCGCCCATTTTGCGAATATAGAAAACCGGGTGACGGCTCTTTTCAATGTCGCTGTGCACAAAGCCGCTAATATCGTCGGTGCCATTATATTCGGTGTCCAGCAGCACGTCGATTTCGGCGCGAGTTTCGACAAGATATTGTTCATCGACCGTTTCAAAACTGGGAATGCCCTTGACCAGCGGGTGATCCGGTTGCGCATTGTCAACGGTGAACGGGATGATCGGCGGATGGGATAGAAAGCGACTGCCCAATGTGTCGACAAAGGTCGGCATATCATCAGGTGCATCGACCCGGCCGTCTTCGAGAAACTTGAGGACGCTGTTGGTGCCATGCAGAGCGAAATACTGACCGCCAGTGTTGACGAAGGCTTGAATATTTTTCTGCGCCGCTTCGCTCGGCAAAAGGTCGCAGGTATAGCTGATCAGAACATCGGCATTTTTGATCGCCTCAAGATTTTCATAATCTTCAAACACGCGGACGCGAATGCGGTCATCCTCGGCGAGCAGTTTCAATATTTCGAGCCGCGCAAAATCGATATCGTGATATTTCCCAGCCGCAACCAATACGCATTTAATCGGTTTCTGGTCGGGGCGGCGTTCGGGTGGTGTGTCGCTCATCTATTCTTTTCCTATTACGGGATTGCTGACGCCATCCCAGTTCAAATGGGCCTGACGCATCGCGGCAAAGCCATCGAGGCCGGCTTGCGGGATTTGCAAATATTCAATGATCGTGCCGGGGCCGCCGCCATAGTCTGCATAAAAGGCACCGCCCACTCCGCCGGGCAGGCTGACCTCCTGAATGACCTCGCCGCCCTTGCTCTCGGTAATCTGTCGTGCCTGCGCCAGGTCATCGACAATGACACACAGATGTTGCACGCCTTGCAGGCCTTTGGCGCGCCAGTCTTTGAACATAGATGGTGCATCATTGTCCGGCCGAATCAGTTCAACCTGCACATCGCCCCAATAGCCAATGGCCATGGAAAACTGGATGTCCGAAGCCTCGCCGCGATATTTGACATTCTCGACCTGCACGCCCTCGGTATGAAAAAACGGACCGGCACCCATTTTTTGCGTCCAATAGTCGAGCGCGGCATCATAATCTTCGGGCACATAACTGATCTGCATGATCGTGCCGAGTTTGGCGAGGGTGGCCGGGCTATCGGTCATTCTTCGCCGCGCCAGATTTCTGCAGAGGGACGTTCTTCCATTTTGGCTGCAAAGCGCGTCAGATTGTCTGCGCCTGTCGGGAGCGACCAGCCGACGGTGCCACCAAATTTGATGAAACAAAACGCAACTAGATCCGCCAGCGTTAACTTGTCATGGCAGATATGATCTTTGTCGCCGAGTTGCGCGTCAAGCCACAACCAATGTTTGTCCGACATGGCCGATAGTTCGGCCGCTGCTTCGGGGCTGACGACATTCATGCGAGGTTCGAACATGGGTCGACCGCCACCACCACGAAAGCCAAGTGTCATCGGTACCGCGATATCCTGATCAATGCGGCGGGCCCAGCGTCTGGTTTCCGCGCGTTCTTCCGGGGTTGATCCGATCAGCACCGGATCAGGTTTCATCTCTTCGAGATATTCACAGATGACTGTGGATTCACTGAGCAGAGTGCCATCATCCAGTTCCAGTGTTGGCGTCGTCTGCATGATATTCTTCTTGGCATAATCTTCGCAGCGATTTTCGCCGGTGATAATATCGAGATGGATTCTCTCCACCTCTATGCCTTTTTCCATCAAAAACATGCGGGTTAGCCGAGGATTGGGACCAAGGCTGGAATAGAGTTTCACGGGTTTGCTCTCCTTTTGGGCAGATTCGTCTCGGCCTCATTGCGGTGAAGATACACAGGTAACAGGGTCGAACGGTCCTCTCAAAAACATTAGGTTATGCCTTGGAAAAGAGCGGTTGCAAATTAACCCCAAAGATTCGGCGGGCTGCCAGATTCACTAGTGGAGTTTGCGACTTCTTGCGGTAATCTGATTGCAAATATTTGTAGTTTTCAGGAGAATATGATGGTCGAGACGCTCACAGGTCACAATCGGTCAAACGGAATTGCTTATACCGAATTGCTCGAAGGCGACAAAGTCCGGGCGCCGGATGTCTTTTTTGAAGAATCTCCTATGGAACCGGGCCTGACAGAAGTTGAGGTCAGCCGCTACTGGACCAAGGAAGAGCATGACCGCGAAGTGGAAATGCTCTGGAAACGGGTCTGGCAAATGGCGTGTCACAAAGACGACATCAAAGAAGTCGGCGATACGTTTGTTTATGATATTGCCGGTCTGTCGTTCATCGTTGTTCGCGTGTCTGAAGACGAGATTAAAGCCTATCCCAATAGTTGTATGCATCGTGGCCGCGCCATTTGCGATAACCATAAAAAGGGTCAGAAAGCGTTGCGTTGTCCCTTTCACGGCTGGTCATGGGAATTGGACGGCAAACTTAAAGAAGTACCGTGCCAATGGGATTTTCCAACGGTCAGCGAAGAAACCCACAGCCTGAAAGCGATTAGCGTTGGCGAGTGGGGCGGCTTTGTCTTTATCAATCCGGATCGCGATTGCGAGCCGCTGGAAGATTTTCTCGGTGATCTGGATCGCCATTTCCAAATCCCGTTTGAGCGCCGCTACAAAGCTGCACATATGATCAAGCGCTTGCCCTGCAATTGGAAAATTGCGCAGGAAGCCTTTATGGAATCCTATCATGTGGTCGGTACGCACCCGGAACTGATGCCCGCTTTTGCCGATGCAAACAGCAAATATGATGTGTGGCATAATGTTTCACGCGCCATGTCGGCCCACGGCGCGCCGAGTCCGCATACGGATCTGATCAACCCTGATCCGACAGCTTTCCCTGATCAAAAAGCCTTTCAAAGCTTCATTCACCCGATTAGCAAGCACACGTTTAAACGCTTGGAAGAAAACCGGGTTCAGGTTTCTTTACCCAATGGCAAAAGCGGCATTTTCGATATGGAAGCCAATTATATCGAAGGCGATTTGAAATCCGCGGACCCCCATATGTGTAACTGGATCGGCGGCAAAATTGCGCCGGAAGAAGAAGACACGCCAATGGTATATACCGACGTTTCGCCTCACCAAATGAGGGACGAAGCGGCGCAAGCCAGACGCGAAGAAATGCGTCCGACCTGGGGCGACAAGGTTGATGAAATCAGCGATGCTGATTTGACCGACGCGATTTTCTATAGCGTGTTCCCGAACATGAGCCCGTGGGCTGACTATAATCCGATCTTTTATCGTTTCCGTCCCGATGGCGATAATCCAGAGCAATCCTTGCATGAAGTGATGTTCATGGTCGCCCTGCCAGAAGGCGCAGAGCGCCCGGAACCGGCCAAATGCACCTTCCTCGATCTGCATGATGATTATACGGAAGCAAAGGAATTTGGCAGCTATTTGAACAAGATATTCAATCAGGATTATCTTAATCACAAAGCGATGCAAAAGGGCGTGAAAAACCAGCCGCATGGCGTTTCGATCTTTGCCAGCTATCAGGAATCGAAACTCCGCCACTTCCATGAAACACTGGATTTATGGCTGAACAGCGAAGAGCCGCCAAAAAGTCCTAAGCTGCTAGCAGCAGAATAAGGCTTTGGCGGACCTTCCCGAAGGATTTGCGCCGGCGACATTTTCCACTGGGTTTCTGGATGTTGCCGGCCCTTATTTTACGCGCAAAGAGACCGATCATATTGCGGTCGGTATTCGAATATCCGAAGGACATTTAAACGGGATCAATGTCGCCCATGGCGGCGTGTTGACGACGCTGGCCGATGTCGCGCTAAGCTATCAATTATTTGTCAGCGAAAAACCACGCCTTCCGATCGCCACTATGAACCTCAACACCAATTTCCTAACCGGTGCGAAACTGGGGGATTGGGTGGTGGCGCATGCGTATATTGATCGAAAGGGTAAGCGAACCGCTTATTGCCACGGCGAAATCGTCGCTGATGAGCGGCTGCTTATGACAATGACAGGTGTATTTGCTCTATTGCGCAAATAGCGGGCGCTAGTCGGTCGCGCCCAAATAACCGAGCTGGCCTGCTTTAAAAATCGTCTGACCGCGGTTGACGCTGTTAAGCTTTTGGCCGGCGCGATTGACATGGTAGCGGATCGTGGCATGGCTCAGCGACAATATCATGCTGATTTCCTTGTCCGTCTTGCCAATGGCGGCCCAATGCAGACATTCCGCTTCGCGTTTGGACAAGATACAGTTTGTCGGCATCCGGTGCTTCTTGCGCATTGCCAGCACATAGCCGGTTACAAAACGGCTGGTGACAATCGACAGAAAATCAGAAAAAATTCGATAAGGTTCGCTCAGGTCGGTGACGCTATAGTCAATCGGTGTGAAGCTGACCGCCGCGATTTGCCCGAAAGGCAAATGCACTGGAATCAGAATGGCTGACTTGGCCGTCGCGCCGCCATCATAAAAGTCCTTGAGGTCGATCTCGTCGAGATATTCATTCTGCCAATGGCCATGGAAACCTTCAGCATTGCACCAGATCGGCTCGCTTTCATAACGGCACGCACGGGGCAGGGGAGAACTTAGCGCCAGTCTGGTATCTTCCCACCAGCGTTCGCCCTCGGCAACCCAGCCGAATATATCCTTGTTGATAAGCTCGCCTTCGGCATCGACCAAATGGGCCTTTGACGAGATGTCTGCACTGACCGCAATGCGAAAGCCATAGGATTGCGCAATTTTGTGGATTGCCTCTGCCGCTGGCCGAATTTCAGCCGCACTGGTGATCGTTACACTGTCCAGATTGCGGCGAAAAGTTGCCTTCGAAACATCAGGTATTTCTGCGACGAAATTCTCTGCCATAATTACGCTTGTCCTCCACGGAGCCCTTTGATCAAGGCTCTCGACTTGCGTTGCTTGTCGCGTTGTTTGGTTTTGCAGTCAACCAAACATTACTAATAATAATGATAGGATGATATAAATCGCCTGTCAGGTGATTATGCGCCTTAATTATTCAATCGTTCCGATCAACTCGCCAACCGGATATTCTTCGCCTGTTGTGCTGACGATGATCTTCAGTTTGCCAGTGGCCGGTGACTCAACTTCCTGTGTGGATTTATCATTTTCCAGAGCATAGATGTCCTGCCCCTCGGTGACGTCTGCGCCATCGGGCACCAGCCACTCGGCCAGTGTGCCGACTTCCATGCTAAAGCCTAGTTTTGGTATCCGTATTTCAGTAGCCATTTTTACCCCAATATTTTGCGAATTTCGCGTTCAATATCATCTTCGCTGAACATCCATGCCTTTTCGATGGCCGGTGAGAAGGGCACTGGCGCATAGCCAGAGCCAACACGCCCAACCGGTGCCTTGAGTTCAGAGAATAGTTCTTCATGGATGCGGGACGAGATTTCAGCACCCGTACCAAAATTCTTCACCGCTTCATGGACGACCACGGCAGCCTTGGTCTTGGCGACGCTTTTCAGCACAGTTTCTTCATCAAACGGTGCGATCGTGCGCAGATCAACCACTTCACAGGAAATACCTTCGCCAGCGAGCTTTTCGGCGACCGCATGGCATGCACCCACGCCACGGCTATAGGTGATCAAACTGATATCAGAACCTTCACGAGGAACCGATGCCAAGCCCAGCGGCACAACATGATCGGGCGTTGGTGCCGGGCCCTTAGTGAAATAAGTCGGTGTATTCTCGATAAAGATCACCGGATTGGGATCCATGATCGAGGAATAAAGCAATCCATAGGCATCACAGGGGTTGGAAGCGGCAACCACTTTCAAACCCGGTACATGGGCCAGCCATGCTTCGAGCATATCACTATGCTGACCACCCAGGCCGGTGCCTGCACCGGTGGTGGTCCTTATGGTCAATGGCACACTTGTCTGTCCACCGGACATAAAACGCAACTTGGCCGCGTGGTTGACAATCTGGTCCATCGCAACGGTGATGAAGTTCATCAACATGATTTCCGCGACCGGTTTGTAGCCCACCAAGGCGGAGCCAACGGCAGCGCCGACAATGGCCTGTTCCGATATCGGGGTCGAGCGCACGCGGTCGGTACCAAATTGTGCGGATAGACCGGCCGTTACTTTGAAAACACCGCCGCCCTGTTCATCGGCAATATCTTCACCCATGAGGATGACTTTGGGGTCATCGGCCATCGCCTTGGCCATTGCCATGTTACAGGCTTGTGCGAACATAATTTCCTTTGGTGCGTCGCTCATGCTGCAATCTCCACGTCTAGAACATCGATGCGATATTCATCGCCCGGAGGATAAGGGGCGTCGAGTGCAAATTGCGCAGCTTCGTCAATAATCGCTTTGTTCTTCGCTTCGATCGCGGCGATGTCCGCTTCGCTCACCTGTATGTCCAGCAATTGCTGGCGCAGGATCGGCATCGGATCATCTTTCAGCGCCTGTTCCATTTCCGCTTCGGGGATATAATGACCGGTATCGCCAAGCAAATGGCCGTGGAAGCGGAAGGTCATGGCTTCAATCAACGTGGGGCCGTTTCCAGCGCGGGCATATTCAACCGCCTCTTTCGCCGCTGCGTACATTTCGCTCGCATCATTGCCGTTCACGCGTACCGACCGCATGCCCAAGCCATCGCCGCGCTGCTTGATGGTTTCGGAACTGGTTGCAAAGGACATCGGCGTATGTTCGGAATAGAGGTTATTCTGACAGAGGAAGATGACGGGAAGCTTCCAAACCTGCGCCATGTTCAAGCCTTCATGGAAGGCACCAATATTGGTAGCGCCATCACCGAAGCAGCAGACTGTGACCTTGCCATCCTTATCCAGCTGGCTGGCAAGACCTAGGCCATTGGCGATCGGAATGCCAGATCCCACAATGCCAGTGGTGACCATCACGCCCGTTTCAGGGTGGGTGATGTGCATCGGGCCGCCTTTGCCTTTACAAGTGCCGGCCATTTTGCCGGCAAATTCCGCCCACAAATCTTTTGATGGGATGCCTTTGGCGAGTTGGTCGTGGAGACCGCGATAAATGGTGACAAGATAATCTTCCTGATTAACTGCCGCCATCATGGCCGACGACACAACTTCCTGCCCGCGTACGGGGTAATAGACGATCTGCAATTGCCCGGCGCCGATCATTTTGCGGAATTTGATATCCGATTGCATGATCAGGTCTGCGCGGGTGAAAATGTCGATCAAGACATCTTTGTCTGCCATCTGTGTATCGCTCAAGGCTTTCGCTCCTTTGGTGGTCATCCATTATCCGACCTCTATCGGGTCATTTGCTCTAAAATCTTCATAGCGCAGGTCAGGCCGCTCGCCACTATTGTTATAGGGAGTGAACGAGAAAGAAGCCGGTTTTCTTACAGTCGTTTCAAACGGCGGATTGGCCCGTTTGTCTATGGCCGAAATTGTCAAAAAGTGACGGAAAACTAGACTTTTTGACATATTTTATTGTCAGGCTTTTCAATAAAGTCATGTAAAACGCGCCGCAACGACAATCCCGCGCAAATCAAACAGCTATCAAAGCTGGCAGTTATGCCGCGGAGGGACTCGGGTCTATCAGAATGAAAATATTGCGTAATTGGAGAATGAAATGACTGATAACAGGCAGTGGCTGATTAACGGACGTCCAAAAGGGCGCGGTCTGGTGGACGATGACTTTAAAAAGGTCGTGACGCCCGTTCCAGAAGTTGCCGAAGGCCATGTGCTGGTCAAGAACGAGATTTTGGGCTTTGATCCCGCGCAAAAAGGCTGGATGGAAAATATCGGCGGCTATATGGCTCCAACCGAAATTGGTGAAGTCATGCGCGGTAGTGGTGTCGGCACCGTTGTCGAATCGCGCGATTCGAAATTTGCCGTTGGTGACAAGGTTATGGGCATGCTGCGCTGGCAGGATTACGCCATGGTTCCCGGTAGTGAGCTGAACAAAGTGCCAGACGACGAATTGCTCGCCGCTAATCTTGGCGCGCTGGGTACAACCGGCATGACGGCCTATTTTGGATTGCTGAAACATGGTCGTCCTCAACCGGGTGACACATTGGTGGTTTCCGGTGCTGCTGGCGCAACTGGATCCATGGTTGGCCAAATTGGCAAGATTGCCGGATGTCGGACAATTGGCATCGCCGGCGGCAAGGAAAAATGCGACTGGCTGACTCAGGATGTCGGTTATGATCATGCCATCGACTATAAAAATGAAGACGTTCGTGCGAAGCTGAAAGAGCTTTGTAATCAGTCGATCAACGTATTTTATGACAATGTCGGCGGCAAGATTTTGAATGATGCTTTGGCACATATCGCCATGAACGCCCGGGTCGTCATTTGCGGTGGTATTTCCCGCTATGAGAAAGGCGACATGCCTGCAGGTCCGGAAAATTATTTCAACCTAATTTTCAAGCGCGGGACTATGTCGGGCTTTATCGTGCTTGATTATATGAGCGAATATCCCGAAGCGCAGAAACGTATGCGCCAATGGATCAAAGAAGGCAAAATCACCTTCAAAGAAGACATCCAAGAAGGCTTTGATAACATTCCTGATACCTTAAAGCGTCTATTTGCCGGGCAGAATTTCGGAAAGCAGATGTTGCGGCTGGACTGATAGTTTATCGGGCTGGCTGACGTGTTGTGCTAACTATTTGCGTAGTGCCAGCCCTTCGCCGTCTGCAATATGACGGTGTAATTACGAGAGGGAAAATATGAGCGATCTGGAACAATTTCGCGCAGAAACACGGGCCTGGTTAGCAGAAAACTGCCCGGAGGAAATGCGTGATGGCGATATTACAGCAGAGAATCAATGCTGGGGTGGACGTCAATGGGAGTTTCAGTCCGATGCTCAGAAACGCTGGTTCGAAGCGGCTTTGGAAAAAGGCTATACTGTCCCGACATGGCCCAAGGAATATGGCGGAGCCGGGTTAGCCGCAGACGAAGCCAAAATCCTCACCGAAGAGCGTGGCCGGATCAATGCGCGCAAGCCGCTCAGCAATTTCGGTATCTCGATGTTGGGCCCTGCTTTGCTAGCCTATGGTACCCATGAACAAAAACTCCAGCATCTTGGGGGTATCGCCCGCGGCGAAATTCGCTGGTGCCAGGGCTATTCCGAACCGGGCGCTGGTTCGGACCTGGCTTCGCTGAAAACCAAATGTGAGGACCAAGGCGATCATTGGCTGATCAACGGTCAAAAAATCTGGACGTCCAATGCCGATATTTCCGACTGGATATTCTGTCTGGTGCGAACCGATTTTGACGCGCCCAAGCATAAGGGCATTACGTTCATATTGATCGATATGGCGAGTGAAGGGATTAGCGTGAAGCCGATCATCTTAATCTCGGGCCATTCCCCGTTTTGTGAGACGTTTTTTGACGATGTTAAAGTACCCAAAGTCTATGGTGAGGGAAATTTATCAGTGGTCGGAGAGGTGAATCGCGGCTGGGATGTGGCCAAAAATCTGCTCGTTCACGAACGTGGGATGTTGGGGACGATGTCGCCCCTGCGTGGTGCCAAAGGGCCTGAAAACCTTGGCAGTTTCGCTGCCGATGAAATTGGTCTTGATGCTGCAGGGCGTCTCGACGATCCATCACTGCGGCAAAAAATCGCCCAAGCCGAAATTGATGACTGGGCCTATACATTGACTGTGGAACGGATGAATGATGAAGCTAATGCGGGTAATGGCTTGGGTGCAAAATCATCGATGCTGAAATATGCCGCGTCGGAACTCACCAAAAAAGGCAGCGAGCTGCGCATGGATATTGGCGGCACGGAGGCTGCGGCGATTGGGCCGGACGGCATCGAATATGACAGTCTGGCCAATACCTGGCTTTATAATCGCGCTTATTCGATACTCGGCGGAACGACCGAAGTTCAGCTCAACATTATTTCCAAGCGTGTCTTGGAACTTCCCAGCGCATAGATAGGCGAGAGCGACATGTCCCTAATTCTCACCGAAGAACAAGAAATGCTGCAAGATGCGGCGCACGGGTTTTTAGACGAAAATGCGCCTGTGGCTGCGTTTCGAGAGATGAGGGACAGTAAGAATCCAGATGGATTTTCCCGTGATCTCTGGAACGAAATGGCGGCCATGGGATGGGCGGGCATTATTGTTGACGAAGAATTTGGCGGCAGTGGGTTTGGCTATGTCGGAGCCGGTGTTTTGGCTGAACAAATGGGCCGCAATCTAACCGCTTCGCCGTTTTTTTCGACATCGGTACTGGGGGCAACCGCCGTTCAGCGTTACGGCACGGCGCAACAGAAAGACCAGAATCTTGGAGCCATTTGTGATGGCACGGCTTTGTTTGCACTGGCTGTCGATGAAGGGCCACGTCACCGCCCTGAACATATTGAATTTTCAGCCAGATCCCATGGAAATGGCTATATTTTGTCAGGCTCAAAAACATTTGTCGCTGACGGCCATGTCGCCGACAAGTTGATTATTGCCGCTCGCACATCCGGCGAACCCGATGACCCATCGGGGATCACATTATTTCTGGTGGATGCTGACGCGGCGGCGATTGAACGGACCCACACGCCGATGATCGACAGCCGCAGCGCCGCCAATATCAAGGTGGATGGTTTGGAAGTCACCGGTGATGACATTTTGGGTGAGGTTGATGGCGGCTACGAAGCGCTTGAGGGCATATTATCGGCTGGCCGCGCCGTATTGGGCGCAGAAATGTCCGGTTCTTCGCAGCAGGCCTTTGCCATCACCACCGACTATCTGAAAGAGCGCGAGCAATTTGGCCAGAAAATCGGGTCATTCCAAGGTCTGCAGCATCGCGCCGCGCATCTCGCGACGGAAATAGAGATGACCAAATCTGCGGTTCTCAAATCGCTACAATTGCTCGACGATGATTTTGAAAGCGCCTCTGCCACCTGTTCGATGGCGAAAGCCAAATCAGGTATGACCGCGCAGCTATCCACTCAGGAAGCCATCCAGATGCATGGTGGTATTGGTGTGACAGACGAATATGATGTCGGGCTGTATTTCAAGCGCGTCCATGTCGCGCAGCAAATGTTCGGCGATGCCGGTTTCCACGCAGACCGGCTGGCGAAGCGTTCAGGCTATTGATCGGTTGATCGGCGGCCTAACCATCGCTCATCGTGATATTGGATGGACCGAAATGGGCCGTCATTTTTTCGACTTTACCCGCATCATCAAATTCAAAAACGTCAATCACTTCGACGGTAAGCAGCTTGCCATCGTCTTGACCGATTTCTGCACGAAAGGCGAAGGCAGCGGTCTTGGCGCTTATTCTGATATTATCCGTCAATTCCACTTTTGCGCCACCAGAAAACGCGTTTTGGTAAAAGCTCAAAATATCAGGTCCGGTCTTTGGTTCGGTGCCAGCAGGATCTTCCACCGCGGCATTGTCGGAATAAAGGTCCATCACCGCTTGCATGTCGCCAGCGTTAATCGCCGCCATATAGCGGTTGACGATCTCGGTCATATGTTCGGGCGTTGGCATGGGGCTTCCTTTCTGAATTACGACATGAATAATAGAGGCGCATAGCATGCACAGGCGTCTCCCTAATGTGATAGGGTTTGAGGAGAAATGACATGACAGATCGGTTGCAGGGAAAAACAGCGATTATCACGGGCGGTGCCAGCGGCATTGGCGCTGCCATGGTGAAACGCTTTGTCGAAGAGGGCGCGAAGGTGCTGTCAACCGATGTTCAAGTTGAACTGGGGCAATCGGTCGCAGACGAAGCTGGCGCGCTTTTCATGGAGCAGGATGTATCGACTCCAGAGGGTTGGGGATCGGTCATCGCGCGGGCCCAATCAGAATTGGGTCGCCTTGATATCCTCGTCAACAATGCCGGCGTTGTCGCGGCAAAATCGATCGAGGATATTGATCTGGAAAGCTGGCACCATCTGCTCGGTATCAACCTGACCGGCGTGATGCTTGGCTGTCAGACGGCTATCAAAGCGATGAAGCAAAATCCCGGAGGATCGTCAGGTTCTATCATCAATATTGCCTCGACATCGGCCTTTGCAGCTTTGCCGGGAGACGTGACCTATACCGCTTCGAAAAGCGCCGTGCGGATGCTGACCCGTTCCGTAGCGGTGCATTGCGCGCAGCAAGGGCATAATATTCGCTGCAATAATCTCGTGCCGGGCGGAACCCATACGGGGATTATTGATGCGGCCAAAGAGTTTGTGCCCGATATATATGATCGGGTCGCCGCTATGTCGCCCATGAACCGCATGGGGCAGGGTGCTGATCTGGCCGGAGCAGCGGTCTATCTGGCGAGCGACGATGCCAGTTTTGTGACTGGTAGCGATCTGCTGGTGGACGGCGGTATGCTGGCGGTGCATCCGGGCTATTAATAGGTTGGCTATCAAATATCTAACTAGCCGTTTTGGCAGTTATTGGCGGACCGGCTTTGGCCTAATGCAAACATAGGAAAAAGGAGAGGGCGAATGGGCGCACAACCAATTGCAGACAATCTGTTTACAGATGATCGAATGACCGCGTTGGTCGGCGCACGGAATAAGCAGACGGGTCAGATATTCTTTCCTCTGCCACTGACACCCAATGATAATATTGAGCCGATAGCTCTTGCCACGCGAGGCACGGTTTGGACCTATACGGTGCAACGCTTTCCACCGAAAACGCCTTATGCCGGGCCAGCCGATCCGATGAATTTCAAGCCCTATGTTGTGGCTTATGTTTCGCTGCCGGGCCAAACGATGGTGGAGTCGCGACTGACCGGCGTGGAACCGGAAGATGTTAATATCGGCATGGAAGTAGAGTTTACCGCCATACCGCTGGACCCGGACGCACCAGCCGATCAACAAATTATGATTCACGCTTTCCAGCCGGTTTGAGGAGATATTGAGATGAGCGATGTATGTATTGTGGGCGCAGGTATTCACCCTTTCGGTAGGACAGAAGGCCTCGATGGGATGGATCAAGGCGTCTATGCTGTGAAACAGGCTTTGGCTGATACGGGTATCGCCTGGGAAGATGTGGAATTTGCCTTTGGTGGTTCCAGCGCGTCGGGTGCAGCCGATACGATGGTGTCGCAACTCGGTCTGACCGGCATCCAGTTTATCAATGTCTCCAACGGCTGCGCGACCGGCGGCTCGGCGCTCAATGCAGCGGCGAGCGCGATCAAGTCGGGTGAGTATGAGTTGGGAATGGCGGTCGGTTTCGACAAACATCCCCGCGGCGCGTTTAACGCCGATCCTGCGGCTTATGGCTTGCCTAATTGGTATGGTGAAGCCGGCTATATGTTGACCACGCAATTTTTCGGTGCGAAAATCATGCGCTATCTGCATGAAAATGGTTTGAGCACAGAAGCACTTGGACGCGTTTCTGAAAAAGCCTTCCGCAACGGGGCCAAGACCGAGCATGCGTGGCGGCGGAGCGAGGTTGATCTTGAAACCATCATGAACGCCCCGTTGATTAGCGATCCGCTCAACAAATATATGTTCTGTTCTCCGGCTGAAGGTGCGGTAGCCCTTATTCTTGCGAGCGAGAAAAAGGCCAAGGAATTGGGCGGGCCGATGATCCGTCTGAAAACCTCAGTGATGCGCACCCGTCCGCCGGGATCATTTGAGGTTTTTGCCGCATCGATAGATAATGAGCGCGGCGGGACGGCAACGGAACTCGCGGCCAAGGCGGCCTTTGAGCAAGCGGGCATGGGACCGGAAGATATTGACGTTGCTCAGCTTCAGGATACGGAATCCGGGGCAGAGATCATGCATATGGCTGAAAACGGTTTCTGTCCGCATGGTGACCAAGAAAAATGGCTGATTGAGGGGCGCACCGAAATTAATGGCGCGCTGCCGGTCAATACTGACGGCGGTTGTTTGGCTTGCGGGGAACCGATTGGTGCTTCCGGTCTGCGGCAAGTTTATGAGAATGTCATTCAATTGCGTGGCACGGCCGGTGAGCATCAGGTCCCGGGTGATCCGAAGACCGCCTATACGCAAGTTTATGGCGCGCCCGGTGTGGCCGCTGTGACAATATTGCAGCGTTGAGTTTTTGCCCTATTTCCTAGAGAGCTTGTGCTCCGCATCAAGTGCGGAGCATGTCCTGATAACTATTGAGGAAAACCATTGAACCACGAAATCAGCGCGGAAGCCCGTGAAATTGCCGATAAAGTCGAAAGCTTCGTCCGCGACAAAATCTTCGCTTATGAAAAAGATCTACGCTGTGAAGATCACGGGCCAACCGATGAATTGGTGCAGGAAATGCGTGTATTGGCCAAAGAGGCTGGCGTTCTTACCCCGCATATCCGCGAAGATGGCAGCCATTTAACCCATCTTGAAACCGCACTCGTGCTGCGCAAATCAGGACTGTCTCCGCTCGGCCCGCTGGCCGTCAACACATTCGCGCCGGATGAAGGCAATATGTATTTGCTCGGCAAATGCGCATCGCCTGAACAGAAAGAGCATTTTCTGAAACCCCTGATCGAAGGGACCACCCGTTCGGCCTTTTTCATGACCGAACCAGCCAGTGACAATGGCGCGGGTTCTGATCCCATGATGATGCAAACCACGGCCAAACCGGACGGCAATCACTGGGTTATTAATGGCCGCAAGACTTTCATCACCGGGGCCAAAGGCGCAACTGTTGGCATAGTCATGGCAAAATCCGAAGACGGCGCCTGCATGTTCCTTGTCGATCTGCCGGATCCGGCGATCACCATTGAACGCGTCTTGGATACGATCGACAGTTCCATGCCCGGCAGCCACTCGGTGGTGAATATCGATAATTTGCGCGTGCCCGCTGACCAGATGCTTGGGCAAAGCGGTGAAGGTTTCAAATATGCGCAGGTCCGGCTGGCTCCGGCGCGGCTGACCCACTGCATGCGTTGGCTGGGATGTTGTGATCGCGCGCAGGAAATTGCGACCGATTATGCCTGCAAGCGGATGGCCTTTGGTAAGCCGTTGGTGGATCATGAAGGTGTTGGTTTCATGCTGGCGGAAAATCAAATTGACCTGAAACAGGCGGAATTGATGATCGACTGGTGTGCGAAAGTGCTAGATACTGGTGATATTGGCACGACCGAAAGTTCAATGGCGAAAGTCGCGGTGTCCGAAGCCCTGTTTCGCATTGCCGATAAATGCGTCCAGGTCATGGGCGGAACCGGTCTCAGCCGGGACACGGTGGTCGAGCAGGTCTTCCGTGAAGTCCGCGCTTTCCGCGTTTATGACGGTCCGACCGAGGTCCACAAATGGTCGCTAGCCAAGAAGATAAAGAAATCGCATCAGGTTTAAACAGAGGAACATCATGACCAAAAACCGCAAGTTCACGCTCGTCAGTCGTCCCGATGGAGAACCCAAGCCGAGCGATTTCGCGCTGGTCGAAGAAGATTTGCCGGAACTGGAAGATGGATCGTTTCTCGTCCGCAACCATTATATCTCGCTCGATCCTGCCCAGCGCGGCTGGATGAGTGATGCGGAAAGCTATATGCCGCCGATCGCCTTGGGCGCGGCGGTAACGGCCAGTGCCGTAGGCCGGGTTCATGCCTCGAAAAATCCAGATTTTCCGGAAGGGCAATGGGTTGTCGGCCTTGCCGCCATGGAGGAATATTCGGTCTGTCAGGCAGGCGGCTTTACCGCACCTGTCGACGCATCGCTGGTGCCATCGCCAACCAATTTCCTGTCGGTATTGGGCGCGGTTGGCATGACCGCCTATTTCGGCATGATCGATGACGGCAAACCCAAAGAAGGTGAGACGTTGCTTGTCACTGGCGCGGCGGGTGCTGTCGGTTCGCTGGTCGGTCAGATTGGCAAGATTAAGGGCTGCCGGGTTGTTGGCATTGCAGGCGGCGCAGACAAATGTGCAAAACTGGTCAAGGATTATGGCTTTGATGCGGCCATTGATTATCGCGGCAAGAGCCAGGGAGAGCTAGAGTCTGAAATCGCGGCTGCTGCCCCTAACGGTGTCGATATCATCTGGGAAAATGTTGGCGGTATAATCATGGATGCGGGGATCGCCTCGATTAACGAATATGGCCGGATGGTGCTGTGCGGATTGATCAGCGAATATAATAGCCCGGAGCCGGTCGGTACGCGCAATCTCTGGTATCTGATCTCACGTCAGGCGACGATCAAGGGCTTTCTCGTCCGCGACTATCCGCCGCGTTTCCCGGAAGGCATTGCGCAAATGGGGCAATGGCTGGCTGAGGGTAAAATCAAGCATGACGAAGATATCGAAAAGGGTATCGAGAATAGCTATGATGCCTTCATGAAACTCTTTTCCGGCGGCAATCACGGCAAGATGATTTTGGATGTTTCACCGGAAGACTAGCTTCCGCCCCATCTTGAATTTGCCGTTAGTCCTGAGCCTGTCGAAGGACGTCTCAAAACCATAGACGCGCTTCGACAGGCTCAGCGCTAACGGATAAAAAGCCCTTAAACCAAAAAATGGGAGTATCATGATGTCCAACACTGCAGAGAAAATCGTGCTCGACTTTATCGAAAGCTGGAACCGGATGGATTATGATTCCATCTATGCGGCGATGTCCGATGATATTTTCTATCATAATATCCCGATGGACCCGTGCGAGGGGATTGACGCGGTTCGCGCTTTTTTCGACGGTTCGGGCATGGGATCGGATGGCGCGGAATGGATAACCCATCATATCGCAACCAATGGCAATGTAGTTTTGACAGAACGCACCGACAAGTTCCGCATCAATGGCCAGTGGATTGCGATCCGCGTCATGGGAACTTTTGAAATTCAGGACGGCAAAATCGCGAAATGGCGGGACTATTTTGATCTGGCTGAATTTCAGGCAGAGATGGCGCGCGTCATGGGGGGCAGCGCATCCTGATCTCTATTGATGGGGCTGGTAAAGCGCCCCATTGTCCACCGGATATTCCCCCGCCGTCATGAAGCGCGATGCGTCGCTGGCCAGATAGACACATAATTCTGCGACATCATTGGGATGCCCCAATCCACCGAGTGGGATCATACCAATGGCCGGCGTAGCATCGCCATCAGCACCGACCGAGGGCTGCCGGACCATTGGTGTGTCGATACCGGCGGGATGCAGGCTGTTGCAGCGGATTGGATAATTTTCGACCTTGCAATGCATGGCCACGGATTTGGTCATCGACCGCACACCGCCTTTGGCAGCGGCATAGGCGAGGAAAGGTGCATAACCTTGCAGCGCAGCCATCGAACTGAGATTTATAATTGAGCTGGGCTGATCATTGGACTTCATCGCCCGCACCGCCGTCTGACATCCTAGAAAAACGCCCTCCAGCATGATCGAATTGGTGAGCCGGAATTGTTCCAACGTACAATCCTCGATAGAGGCAGGAATGACCAAGCCCGCATTATTGACCAATATATGCGGCGTTCCAAAAGCTTTCCCGGTTTCGTCAAACACCTCCTGCCAGCGCTGTTGATCGGCAACATCCTGATGCAAGGCCATCGCATTGGGGCCAATGGCAGCAGCGACCGCTTCGACGCTATCGGCATTTACATCGGTGACGACAACCTTTGCCCCTTCGGCTGCAAATGTCTCGCTGATCGCCTTACCAAGGCCAGATCCAGCGCCTGTGACAATCGCAATTTTACCTCTTAACCGGCCCATGATAGCTCCTTAAACACCTAATATTTAGATAGTATAGGCTGTGATCGGGCACCTGATGGCAATACCCAATATCGTTAGTTTCCGTAGAGGATTTGCCGATAGCGATGAACATATGTTGCGTGAATATCACAGTTTTGCATATTTGCTATCAAATTGGCTAGCAGAGCGACGCGAAACTCCTGCTTAAGATGTGTCCATAAATAAGGCGGAAAAACCGCCACTTATTTTGGATGAGACCTGGGTCTGGGACCTGGGAATTTTGGGAGAGAGTGATGACTACACAATCAAAACGCAATAATAGTATTTTTGCCACAAAGGCCATGCGCACCATGCTCATGGGTTCTGCCGCGACTTTGGCCTTTGCCGGTTTCGCTGCCCCCGCTTACGCACAGGATGCTGCCGAAGTAGATGACGACAATGTTATTACGGTGATCGCGCGTAAGCAGACGGAAACGTTGCAAGAAGTCCCTGTAACAGTGACTGCCATTGGTGGCGACACGCTAGAAAAATTCCAAGTCGACCAAATCGCTGATGTGGTTAGCCGCGTTCCAGCGCTAAACGTGCAGGTCGGTGGCTCCGGTTCCGGTGGCCAAATTTCGCTGCGTGGTGTTGGTTCTTCCAATATTTCGGCATCATTCGACTCTGCTGTCGCATTTGATTTTGACGGTGTGCAGGTAAGTACCATGCGTATCGTCCAGGCTGGTTTTTTCGACGTTGAGCAAATCGACGTTCTTAAAGGCCCGCAATCCTTATTCTTCGGTAAAAGTGCTTCTGCCGGTGTGTTCGCGATTCGATCTGCCAATCCAACCGCTGATTGGGAAATTGGCGGTAAAGCATCCTACGAATTTGAAGAAGAAGGTTATGTCTTTGGTGGGTATATTTCGGGCCCTATCACCGACACGTTGGGTGTACGCGTCGCGGCACAATATACAGATATCGAAAAATATGTGGAGCTGACGCCAGGCACGCCGGCGGTCAATCGGAACCGTGGACTGACGGACTTTGTCGGACGGGTCACGCTGCAGTGGGATCCTGTCGACGAGTTTGATGCCAATCTGAAACTGAACTACATTCGCAACACCAATGACGGCGCTATTGCTCATAGTGATATCTTCTGTGGTGCCAATGGCCGCGCAGATGAGGTTGTGTTGCTCGGTAATGCTGTTGATCCCTTTACGGTTGCGATACCCAGCAATGCGGACTGTAATATAAACGACAATCTTTATCCGACCGCCGATCCGGCATCAGTCTTGGTTTCTGGCGTGCCAGAGGGTAGCGCAGCAGGTCCAAACTTTGATGGTGTTCCATTTGGCGAAACCGAAATATTCTTCGGTCGTTTGAGCATGAACCTCGACGTTTCAGACTCACTCACCCTGTCTTCGGTTACCGGCTATCTTAACCTAGATTCGGTCGACTTTGACTCCTACAGCTATGTTGGTGTCGGGCCAGCAACGGCATTTTCCAGCACTGGACCGGCCGGTCTGCCTCCGGCATTGGCCTCGATCAATGGCGCCGGTGTTGCATTGGGTGTGGGTAATAGTGATCCCGAAAACCTGACGCAGCAATTTACGCAGGAACTGCGTCTTTCCAGTGATTTTGGCGGAATGTTCAACTTCATGGTTGGCGCATTTTATGAAAGCCGCGATATTGATTTCAATACGTCGCAACAGGCCGTCAACATCTCTTTGATCGTACCGGATGCGGTAACGGGCAACACGTTTGACTGGTACAAGCGACAGAACACGAAGACCGAGGCGGTCTCGCTCTTCGGTAGTGTGACAATTGATCTTACCGAACAGCTTGAACTTTCTGGCGGCGTGCGCTGGACGGACGAGCAGAAATCCAGCCGGATCAGCTTGCCTTATCTGTCTCCATTGCTTTCAGGCGGCGGCGCATTCCTAGCCAGCGGCTTCTTCACCGGGCCGATCAAATTCTCGGATAGCAATTTCTCGCCTGAAGTTTCACTGAGCTATAAAGCCACCGACGATATCAATATCTACGGTGCCTTTAAGACCGGTTTCAAATCCGGTGGCATTGATAACAGTGCGCTACCATCATTCGGCCTGGGCATCGCAGCTGCGACTGGTGATTTCAGCGGGCTGATATTTGAATCGGAAACTGGTCTTGGCGGCGAAGTGGGGGTCAAAGCGCAATTTGCTGATCGGTCGATTACGTTGAATACATCGTTATTTTATTACGTGTTCGATGATCTGCAGGTTCAAAATTTTGATGCAACGATCATTCAGTTCCAAACATTCAATGCCAGTCAGTTGACCAGTAAAGGTGTTGATGTCGAATTTGGTTGGCGGACCCCTGTTGATGGCCTGAATTTTTCTGGTGCATTGGCATATACGGACGCTAAATTTACGGACACGTTCATTACAACGTCGGGTGAAGATCTTGACGGACGCCGTGCGGCTCGTGCGCCAGAATTTGCCGGTAACATTGCGTTTGACTGGACGATCCCGATGGGCAGTTCGCTTGAGCTCGGCCTGAACGGTAACGCGCAATATAACGGATCCTATTTCACCAACGAGGATTCTATCAATGATATCAAACAGGACAGCTATGTAACGCTGGACGGTTCGATTTCTGTCGGTGATCCGGATGGCAAATGGAGATTGTCATTGGTTGGTGTGAACCTGACCGACGAAATCTGGATTAACACATCGGGTGGGCGCCCATTCCTCGCGCCGGCTAACAGCTTTGGTATTCCGGTCGGCGATGACCAAGTCGTCACCCAGAACCGTGGACGTCAGGTGTTCGTGGAAGCTAGCTTCAAGTTCTGATCAACTCTCCCGTTGATCAAATAAGGGCCGGGACAGCTGGGGGGCTGTTCCCGGCCTTTTCTTTGGTGGTCAGGCCTATGGGTTGATAGCCATATTGAGAGTGGCCTCTGGCGACTGATCATCTAGTTTCAAAGCAATTTTTAGGAATTGAGGAGCAAACTATGGGACGTCTTGAAGGTAAAAAAGCCATTATATTAGGCGCAGCAGGCGCGGGTAATATGGGGCAGGTCATCGCCCAGCGGTTTCGCGACGAAGGCGCGGATGTGCTGGTTGCTGGCCGCAAGGAAGATGAACTGAAACGCTTTGCCGCAGAACTGGGCGGCCATTACGCGCTCTGTGATCTGACGAACGAAGCAGAGGTTAACGCGCTCGCTGAAACCGCATCCAGCAAAATGGGCGGTGTCGATATTGCCATTAACGCAACCGGTCTTGGCTTTCTCAAGCCGTTTCTGGAAAATAGCAGAGAAGAACTGGAATTAATGTCGGCCCTGCAACTGGTCGGGCCATTCCAATTTTATCAGGCGATGATCAAGGCGATGAAGGACGGCGGATCGATCATCCAGATCAGTTCTGCCACGGCAACGATCATGCTCAACGATCACGCCGCTTATATGGGTACCAAGGCGGCAACCGATCATATCATCCGCTGCATCGCACATGAATTTGGTGATCGTGGCATTCGCGCCAACAGCATCTCACCGGGCTTGACCCGCACGCCCATGACCGCCGGTGTCGACCAGGTGCCAGGCCTGGTTGAATCATTCGAAGCGCGCTATCCTCTGGGCCGTATTGGCACGAGCGAAGATATCGCAGCGGCTGCTGTCTTTTTGGCCAGTGACGAATGTTTCATGACCGGAGAGAATTTGCAGGTCAACGGCGGCCTGTGCCTGCGGGGCAATCCAACACGGAAAGATCAGGAATTGATGATGGGGGCTGTGGCAGCCGGTTCGTAGGCTTCATTCCACCTAAACCGTTAGCACTGAGCTGGTCGAAGTGCGCGTCAAGACTATTGACGTCCGTCGACACGCTCAGGACTGACGGTTCAATCTAAGCGGTACATCTATCCGACAAAAGCCGGTTGGCGCTGTTCTTATTTTCCGCCATGGTAGCGCCTTATCGTGTCGCCATGGGGAAGGTTGCTATTGCTTGAGATATTAAGCCAGTTTCAGGGCCTGATCGGCATTGCCTTCATCCTGACCCTCGCATGGGCCTTGTCCGAAAACCGCAAAGATCGACCAAGCTGGCGTTGGATAGCCGGCGCAATTGCGGTGCAGTTCATATTAGCCGTGTCGATTGTCCGCATCCCGTTCATCTGGGATGTAATCGGCCTTGCCAATCAAGCGGTGCAGGCGATTGAGCAAGCGACGCTGGCTGGTTCCAGCTATATGTTTGGCTATATTGGCGGCGCGGAATTGCCCTTTGTCCTGAAGGAAGGCGCTGCGCCTCCGCTGATCATTGCGTTTCAGATACTGCCATTGGTCATCGTTTTTTCAGCTTTGGCCGCCCTGCTCTGGCACTGGCGGGTGCTTCAAATCATAGTCAAAGGCCTGTCTTGGGCGCTACAAAAAACGCTCGGGGTGAGCGGCGTTGTTGGTCTGAGCGGTGGCGCGAATATCTTTCTTGGCGTGGTGGAATCCCCGCTCGTGGTGCGCGCCTATTTTGAAAAGATGAGCCGGGCCGAGTTGTTTGCTATCATGGTGTTGGCCATGTCCACCATATCGGGCGCGATTTTGGTGCTCTACGCGACAACGCTGGAAAAGACTGTGCCTAATGCGGTCGGGCATATGATCTCAGCCTCGCTGATATCTTTGCCCGCCGCGATCCTCCTAGCGCGGCTGATGGTGCCGGGCCTGTCCGATACCAAGGTAAAACGGGAAGAGCCGGGACTTAAATATGACAATAGTTTTGACGCGATCATCAAAGGGACGATGGACGGTGTGCAGCTTTTCCTAGCAGTGATCGCGGTGATCATTGTGATTTTTGCTTTTGTTGCCCTGGCCGACCAAATCCTCTCTGTTTTGCCTTGGGTTGGTGGCGAGGCGTTGACGTTGAAACGGATCTTCGGATGGATATTTGCCCCGCTCATGTGGATGATCGGCGTGCCTTGGGAGGAATCAATGGCCGCCGGGTCTCTGATGGGAACGAAGGCGATCCTCAACGAATATGTCGCTTATTTGGAACTGGCAGCGCTGCCCGCCGATACGTTTAGCGCCAAGGGACAGTTAATCGTGACCTATGCGCTATGCGGCGTGGCCAATCTTGCAAGTGTAGGGCTGATCATCTCGACCATCGGTACATTGTGCCCCGAACGCCGCGCCGAAGTAGCGGGCTTGGGGATGAAAAGCTGGCTCGCTGGCAATTGCGCAACCGCGATGACGGGCGCGGTAATTGGCATCGTCACATGGATATAGGATTGTATCGCTATGTTTGACTCCAAAATCCGTCCGTTGATTGATCCGCCACTTAATGCCGTTGGTCGCGGACTGGCGCGCATGGGTATGACCGCGAATGCGATCACACTGCTGGGCCTCGGCTTTGGGTTGGGCGCCACCTATGCGATCATGGTTCAACAATTTGGCTGGGCGCTAGTACTGGTGCTGGTCAGCCGGATATTAGATGGCCTCGACGGCGCCGTGGCCCGCGCGACCCAAAAAACAGCCTTTGGTGGCTATCTCGACATCGTCTGCGATTTTATTTTCTATGTGTCCGTGCCGCTGGCTTTCGGGATGGCTGTTTCCGCCAATATGCTACCGGCCTTGGTGTTGGTAGCTGCCTTCACGATTACCGGAATCAGTTTTCTAGCTTTCGCTGTTACCGCCGCCGAGCAGGGCGCACAGACAAAGGCGCATGGCGAGAAAAGCTTCTTTTACAGCACGGGTATCGCCGAAGGCACCGAAACGATTCTCTTTTTCGTAATCATGTGCCTATTTCCAGCCCATTTTGCGACACTGGCTTACGTTTTTGCTGCGCTATGCGTGGTGACTGTTTTGCAGCGGACAGTGCTGGCATGGCAGTCTTTTCGAAACTGACTTTGAATCGCGTCATAAAAATCTTTCCTGCAAGAAAGCGATGGCTCAGCTGCGCGCCCAATTGAAATAGCGTTCGAGCCATTTCAGCGCCCATTCCGGCTTGTGCTTTTTGCGCCATTCGCCAGCAGCAAATTTATTGGCTTCGGCCATGGTCGGATAGGTGTGAATAGTGCCCAATATCTTGCCTAGGCCCAGGCCATGTTTCATCGCCAGCACATATTCGGTGAGCAGTTCGCCTGCGTTTTGCCCGACAATGGTGACGCCCAGAATCCGATCCTTGCCCGGGGGGGTGAGCACTTTGACAAAGCCTTCGGTCGCGCTTTCAGCAATCGCGCGGTCCAAATCATCGAGGCCATATTTGGTGACCTCATATTCGATACCTTCTTTTTTAGCGTCCTGTTCATTGAGGCCGACATGGGCAATTTCCGGGTCCAAAAATGTCGTCCATGGCAAAAATTCATAACTCGGCTTGAATTTTTTGAAACGTCCAAACAGTGCATTGACCGTCGCGAACCACGCTTGATGCGAGGCATTATGGGTTAGCTGATAGGGACCAGCGACATCGCCAGCGGCATAGATATGCGGGAAAGTGGTTTGCAGATGCTCGTTGGTCACCAAAGTTCGCTCGGTCTCTACGCCCAGTTTGTCGAGGCCAAAACCATCCAGCCGCGCCGCGCGGCCAACCGCGATCAACAAATCGTCAAAGGGCAGGGATTGCTCGCCGCTTTCATTCTCGACGATGATCATTTTTTGCTTGCCATTCATCTCGGTGCGCAACGCTTTATGGCCGCACAGCAAAGTGACACCTGAATTGTGAAGGGCTTTGGCCGCGATCTCGGACACATCTTCATCCTCAATACCCATGACCCGGTCGGCCATTTCAATGAGGGTGACTTGGCTGCCAAGGCGTGCAAAGGACTGTGACAATTCGCAGCCAATAGGGCCGCCGCCGAGCACAACCATTTTTTCCGGCACTGCATCGCGTTTCGCCATTTCTTCCCACAGCGTATCGCTGGTGAGATAACCGGTATCTTCGAGGCCCCGTAGCGGCGGGACAAACGGGCGCGCGCCGGTGGCCAAGACGATCGCCTTGCCGGTTAGAGTCTGGGTGCCACCATCATTGTGCGCAATTTCCACCGTCCATGGATCGGTAAGCTTGGCATAGCCTTGTACCACATCGACGCCGAGGCCTTCAAACCGTTCGACGCTGTCATGTGGTTCGATGGTTTTGATGACATTTTCAATCCGGGTCATCACATTCTTAAAGTCAAAGCTTGGCTTGCTAGCGGTCAGGCCATAGCGGTCTGCATGTTGCATCTGCTCGGCCACCTTGGCGCTTTTGATCAGGGCCTTGGAGGGAATGCAGCCATAGTTCAGGCAGTCGCCGCCCATCTTGCCGGATTCTATCAACGTGACTTTTGCATTGATGGTGGCGGCAATGAGCGAGGATACTAAGCCACCGGAGCCCGCACCGATAACGATCAGGTTGCGGTCAAATTTCTTGGGCTTGGTCCAGCCCTTGTAGATTTTCCGGTTCTTGAAAAAGCCAATAATCCCTTTGGCAATCCATGGAAATATCGCCAGCAGGACGAAGGAGCCGATAACGGGCAGGGAGAAGACTTCACCGACGGAATTGACTTGCGAGAGCTGAGTGCCCGCATTCACGAAAACAATCGTACCGGCGAGCATACCAATCTGGCTGGCGAGGAAATATTTCCAGACCCGCATTTTGGTGAGACCCATGAGCAAGTTCACCACGAAAAACGGGAAGGCTGGAACAAGCCTGATGGAAATCAGATAGAAGATGCCGTCGCGTTTAATGCCTTCGTTGATGTTTTTCAGCCGCTGGCCGAACTTATTCTCAACCCAATCGCCAAGCAAATAGCGAGAGGTGAGAAACGCGATGGTCGCGCCGATAGTGGAGGCAAAGGAAACAACTATAGTGCCGACCAAGACGCCAAATAATGCGCCAGCCGCGAGTGTCATCACAGCCGCACCGGGAATAGAAAGGGCCGTGATCCCGACATAGACTAAAAAGAATATGCCAATGATGATGACAGGATTGGCGCGATATTGGGCGTCAATAGCGTCTTGCTGCGCCTTCAAATTTTCAAGCGTGAGCTGGGAGCCCAGATCATAGTGAAAAAACGCGAATATCGCTGCCAAGATGACAGCCAGCAATAATAACTTCTTCGACATACGGGTCTTCCCTAACCTTTGAACGGAACAATTTTCTATAGTTCGTAGAGAAGGCATAACCGGTTACAGGGACGGCGTCGATGCTGCTGTTGGCCCGTAACAAAATGGTCAGGTTTTAAACAAAAAACGAAAATTATTCGGACAATTGCCAAATCGCAACAAGCGAAAAAGCGAATCGGCCTAACAAAGGGATGTCGCACGATGCGGCATATAACAGGGCCTCTTAACCCCCTTCCTTGTTTCGACAGGGAAAGAGAAGATGCCTTAGACCCTAAGGAGAATACCGATGAAAATGACTAAAGTACTGGCAGCATCAGCTGCTGTAGCTGCTTTGGCCGTTGGCGCACCTGCCATGGCTCAGCAAAACCAAAACAACGATGTCACCGACACCGATAACGGTGCCGTTGTAGTCAATGACCTGCTTGATGTATATTTGGCAGCAGACGCCAGCACCACCAACACGCTGGATGACATCAACAGCAATAACAACAACAACAATGACCTCGTTATTGCTACGCAAACGCTCACCGCAACCAACACTGCCTATGAATTTGACGAAATGGTCGATTTGGATGGTGAAGATGGTTCACCTGCTCCGGTAGGCTATAACAGCGGTGACAACTATAATCGCGGTAACGCGTTCTCAGCTTTCGCTGGAATCGCTAACCAGTCAATGAACACCGGCGTATATTCTAACGCTCAGTCTGCAACCAACATTGCAGCACAAGGCAGCATCAACTTTGGTGATGGTGCTGGTGAAGCCGCAGCAGGCGGCGGTGGCGGCGATTAATCGTCCCTCGTTGACTTGATGAAGGGCGGGCCGGTTTCAGCCGATGGAACCGGCCCCTCCATCCCCCAAACATCCGCATCCCCAACCGGGAGTAAAGACGATGAAAAAGCATTTTTGGCTTCTAACGATAGCCCCCCTAGCCATGACCGCATCCCACGTGAGCGCGCAGGTGGCAGATCAGGACGCTGCGCCTCAGGCACCCGCGACTACCGCCCAGCAATCTGTATCCCCGCTGATGTCGATGGATGAACTGGATGAGCTGCGCGGCGGCACACAAATTGCAATTAACGAACAGACCTTTAACTCAGACAATAGCGGCAACACGATCAACGGCGACTTTACTGCTGGTGATGTCAACTTGTCGGACAATTCCCTGTCCAGTTTTAACGGTCTTGGTAATATTGTGATCAACACCGGCGCACAGTCGGCGCTCCAGGCAGGTCTGGGCGTAACGATCAATATTACCGATTAGGTAAGGTATAGGCCATGACCCCTACTCCCCCCATCCCATGTGGCCTATGCTCAGCCTTTCCGTCCTTCAAGATCAGCTTGAAAGCCATCTTGAAGGGCGGACTGCTGGCCCTGATCGGGACCAGTATTTTTTCCAGCGCCATCGCCAATGCCGAGGTCCGCGTGGGCCGCGAAGCCATTGGCGGCGATTTTTCAATCGGTGTGATGACATGGTGGGATATCCCGTTCCGTTCGGTCGTGCGCCAGCGTTATGATTTTAGCTGCGGTTCGGCGGCCGTCGCGACCCTGCTGACTTATCACTATGATCAGCCTACCAACGAACGCACTCCGTTCAGAGCGATGTGGGATTTGGGTGATAAAGAGGCGATAAAAAAGGTCGGTTTTTCGATGCTCGATATGCGCAACTATCTGACATCCCTGGGATATCGCGCCGAAGGCTTTAAATTGACACCGGATCAGCTTTCCCAAGTGAAGCGGCCAGTGATCGTGCTGCTCGACCTTGATGGTTTTAAGCATTTTGTCGTGGTCAAAGGCCAGACACAGGACCAAGTGCTGGTCGGAGATTCCGTGCTCGGTATCAACAAATATTCAACCGAAGATTTCGCGAAATATTGGAATGGCGTCGCATTGGCGATTGTGGGTGGACCAATAAAAATCCGTCCAAAATATAATCTCGCCGGTGACTGGAATCGCTGGTCCACCGCTCCCACGGATCAAGTATCGGCAACCGCGACTATCGGCAACTTAACCAACCACCTCCCCCCCCTATACCAAATCTCGCCGGAGTTATTACTCGACGTGCGAGTTGGTACTGTCAGATGAGAGACAAGCCATGAACTACAGACAACATATTTTCGCTACGGTCGCATGCATCGCGTTTTCTGGCGCGTTGCTCATACCCCAAACCGCCAAAGCTAACCCCGTGGCGGCGGTTGGTCTGCCCGCACTTGTTCCGGACGAAGATCTGGACAAGTTGCGCGGCGGGTTTGTGGTCAACGGATTGGGTGTCAATTTTGGCGCTGACATCCGCACTTATGTCAACGGTGAGCTGCTGCTACAAACCGTGATGACTTTGAACGACGATGGTGCGCATACCACCCAGACGGCCGCTGCGGGTTTAAGTCCGGTTGATGTTTCGACACTGGAAAATGGCGTATTGTCTAACGGTAATATCCGCATGAAGGTCGGCGACACACCTGTCTATCTGCTAAACAACGGCCAAACCGCAATTGTCCATGAGACCGCCAACGGTATCCAGAACACGCTTATAAATACGGCCAACGGCTTTGAAGCCGTTCAGGAGGTGGACGCGACACTCACCCTTTCCGGCTATGAGAATTTCAATAGTGACCTGATGATGGACCGGATCGGCAGCGCGCTTGGTGATGTCGTTGGTCAAGCCGGTATTGGCGCCCTCGGAAACTGAGGGAGAACGGACTGGTTGCCAATCCGGCCGGTCTGAAACTGAAAGCACCACGAACCAGAGAGGGAGTTTGTGGTGCTTTTTTTATCGAGAAGAGCCGCCCCATATCACAGATGTGTCACCAGAAGCCCATTATCGATGATGGGCGATTGATTACTATAATCCAAAGGTACTGTACGGCGCTTATCCGACCGAGGCGTCGGCATAGTAAATTTGGAGTTGACTAGTCATTGTAACAGAGCGTCAGGCATAGGCCATTAAAGTAATGATATAAGGCGTTTTATTTTAACTGGTTGTTCAAGTTGGAAAGTTTTGCATTGATCTGCATAAGGCTCAAAGCAACGCGATCACGTGGCAGACCGACAGGATTTCCACCGATATGCTTGAAAATATTTGCAGCGAGTTACAGATATTGACTTTAGACGAGATTACCAAATTAGATCAATGCGCTAGTCCGGCCGCGCTCTGGAAATATGTTTTAGAAGTTGCTCGTAAATATGGTTTTCGATCGACTATTTACGCATGCCCCCCGCCGCATAGAAGACCGACACATCCTGATACGATTATCAGATATGCAGGCATCTCAGATGCCGATTTTCAGAAATTCGCCATGGAAGGGCTGATGAAGCAAGGTCATATCACCACGCAGAACAGCCTTCAAAAAGTGAATGCATTTCGATGGACTGATATCGCGAGTTTGACCAATCGTTCCGAATCGTTTGAAGATTTGAAACAGAATGCCAATAGCGTGGAAATTGAGGAAGGTTGGATATTTCCGCTTTTTGGTCCTCAGTCGCGCAATGGCTTGGCCTCTTACGGTGGACCGAAAAATCAAGAGTTAATGGATGATAAAACAGGGGCGGAGTTTCGTATCTTTGCGCAAATGGCCCATCTGAAACTTTGTCAGCTGACGCCTGATTTATACGGGATCGATAAATCTCTTTCCAGGCGGGAAATGCAGATTATCGGATGGGCAGCGAAAGGGAAATCAAACTCAGAAATCAGCACTATTCTGGGCCTATCTGAAAGTTCGATAGACAGTTACATGCGCCGAGCATTTACAAAACTGGATGCACATGACCGGACATCGGCCTCAGTAAAAGCCATAAGTATGGATCTGGTGCGGACCTAAAAAGGACGCTGAAACTGGTCGTCAACCTATGGTATATTTTTCCCCATAGGTCAGAACTGCGGTGCTTTGGCGAGGCAGTTGTTCAACCAGGCCGCAATTTCCAGTTTTGTTTTATCGCTAGCGAGAAAACTGAATTTCTGTGCTGTATACTGATTGCGATTTTCAAAAACGGCGTCATGCTCCAGAAGATAGGTTACGCATCTGCGGCAGAGCGAATGTGATTTATCTTGGCGGTCGGAAATGGCGTCAACTGTTGTTGGCCGATCCATTTCTTCGGATATATAAATATCGAGTAATATATCCCAAATGGGATCACCCAAAACCAAGTCTTTGAAATAGTCAGACCGTAATTTGTTTTGATTGGCAATATGTATGGCAAGGTTCAGATGTACGCTATCGAGATTGTTCGCATCAGCTTTATTCGGAAATTTTGCGAGTTCCTTGCTAATAGTCAAAATGCCCTCCTCAGTAACTTGCGACCACTGAACGTCGACGTTATCCTTCCACACTACCAGTCAATTTGTCACGTCCCGAGACCGCGTGGCAAATAATCTAATTCAAGATGTTTGGCGATGGGGTCAGTGCCTTTGGAATTAGGTTGTGAGACAAGTGAGGGCGCTTTCTAACGTATGACACCATCCTGCCAATCCAGTACGGTCAGATAATTGGCAAGTCGGTTCTGCTCAAGTTTCGCGATTAACGGGTTGTCATGATAGGGAATGAGCAAATCGCTCAGCGCGCTGGCCCAAGGCGCTGTTGCGTCGAACAGGATGCCCAGTCCAAAGACGGCCGGAATCTCGGCATAGGCTAGTTGATGTCCCGCTGCCTCAGCTTCGTTGATAAAATCAACAACCGCGCATTTCACGCCATTGCGCTCGCCGCCTTCATGCAAGGCCCAGCCAAAATGACCCATGCCGCGCATACCCTGCTCTCGCAGCAATCCGGATTGTCCCGGTTTGGCACCGCTGTCCATGCAATAATCATGGCGATATTCTTTCGGAATAGTATCGGGGGCATAGTACATATCACGCTGTCCTGCGGGCCAACACACATCATGTAAAATTGTAAATAGCGGTTTTTTATCACGCGCGCATGCCGCCTCAATGGCCTTTAGCTCGTGATAAACCGTAAACCAATTATGGTCGCCGTCGACCATCCAGAGATCAATGTTTTTGAGCTGCGAAAAGGCGCTTAGGCTCGGCTTAGCGATATGTGTCACTTTTTCGTGGGCCTCTGCCCAATCCAGAAACTCAGGCTTTGGACTGGGGTCGATGCTGAAGAGATGGCCGTCATTGGTCTCAGCATAGTTGGCCAGAATGCTTGTCATTCCACCATATTCCGCGCCGATTTCGGAAATTTGTGAAACCTTGGCGAGTGTCATTGCGCTCACGATAATATCTGAAAATTCAGACATTGAGTGGATTAATAATGTCATATCTAGGCGACCTTTTTTATGCTGGCAGGTACAGGCTTGCTGAGTATTGTTGGCCGAAAGACAAGGTTCAACATCAACGTTTCGCCGGTCCCAACCGCAGGGGGTGGAATCAACATGAACGCATCTTGTCTAGCGCATCGATAAAGGCCCGGTGCGTTTTCTGTCATGGCTTCGAAAATAGGCTGTGCATCAACGGCATTATCGTCGATTTTCTTCGCCATAAAATTCTCAACTTCTTGAAAATTAACTTCCTCTATCTGTAGCCAGTCGCAAATCTGGCCGAGCATGATGGCAATGTTAAACTGCCCCGTGCCGGCTGGGATCAAGGCTTGATAATAGCCATCGCCAGTGGGGTAAGCGTTTATTTCAATCTGCAAATTTTCTTGACTGTCGGCAAGCATGACAGGGATTTGGAGGCCGCCGCTCTGAAAGTCTGTTTGTCGCAGATCAAGCCCGAAACGATTGCCCGTAAACAGCGGAAGGAGCGCCTCCATACCGCGCTGCTTCAACTCTCCCGGCAAATAGATGCGGGTGATGTTTTTGGTGTAGAAAAGCCCGCGTCGTCTAATCCCTTTATCGGCTGATTCTGGATCGATAAACTTGAGCATATCTTTGGTACCCAAATTCACATCATGATTGAAATTCTCGAAAATCCCGATTTCACGGTGGACGGGCAGAAACAAAAGCCGGGAAAGACACGCTGCTGTCATCTGTCGGGCGCAATCGCTATCCCAGGATTGCGGTGTGGTTGCCCATCCAGAGCCCAGTTGTGCAATATAGGTTAGGCAAGCTGCCTGTGCATGGTCCCGTTCTTCGTTCTGCTTGCCTTTGATATCGGCTGTATCCCGCTTTGGTTCACCGCTTTCGCTATAACCAAGGACAGAACCGTTGGACTGCGTGCAGAGTTGTTCGAGAACCGCAATCGATTCACATAGGGCGTTGAGTCCACTATTATCATAGTGCCTAATGTCAATCAGTCCCTTTTTATCGAGGTCGGTGATCATCAATTCGCGCAGCAGAAGATAGCGTCCGGATATCTCAAGATTCATGGCGGATTCAAGCACCGGCGCAATCACGTTCTGGACCGACCCATTATAGCCGAGATCGACGAAAACGACATTATCGCCGGTCTCCACGCCGTTCTTTTTAAGATGCGCGACTAAGCCTGCCCGGAATTTGCGAGACCGCGCGACAATTTTTTTCACATTTTTGGGCTTCAGAATTTCCCGGATAAACGCTTCGGGTTGTTTGATGCCGGACAGTTTAGGGATCTCGCTGCCGAAAAATAGCAATTGCCGACAATATGCTGCTTGCCGCTGGCTTGAATAGGCATCTTTCTTGTTGCCGGTCGCTTCCGACATAAGAAATGACTGGATTGCTTCTTTATTGGTGAAACTTGCAGCATTGGCAGTGAATCGGCTGAGCTCAACCATGGCAACCTGATCTGCATATTCTGGATAGGCTGCCGTAAAGGCTTTGGCTGGTAAATAACCATCGCGCAGCAGGAATAGCAGTTTGGGTTTTTGCCCTGATGTGGCTTCGATGGCGTCAGATTCTTCGGCTATCCAACGGGAAAAACCCTGCAGGATTGGCCCCAACACGTCGTGGCCGAATTGGAAGGTCGCATCGCTTTCTTGGCGCAAGGATATTTGGGCGCGGTGCGGCTGTAAAGACGGTGCAATTTTACGTGTATCTTTTTCCAATATTGTCGCCGCGATCGCCTCTAAGCGCAAACGCTCCGATGTTTCATCGTCAAATTGTTCAAAATGGATGCCGTGGATTCCCAGTTTGTTCGGCGCTGTAAAATCGGCTTCCAAATTATCGCCCAGATGCAGGATTTTCCCCGGCGAAACGCCCAAATCGGCCAAAACTGGTGTAAACAGGCCACCAGCTTTGCCCCTGCCATATTCGCAAGAGCAGAATATTCGATCGATCTTGTCGACAACGTCTTGTCCAGCCGCTTCCTTGATTAGCCGGCGTAGCAACGGTTCCGGTAAATATGTGTCGGATACGATGATAACTTTAAGGCCACGGATTTTGGCCTGCTCGATGAGGCTGGTGATGGGTCTGAAAGCGAAGCAATGTCGGATTTCGGCCAAAAGCTCTTTTTCAATGCATTGTTCGATTTGGGTTTCATCAGTTTCCCGAAACATTTTCCCATAAATTTCATTGATCGTGACGTCATGTTTATTTTTGTCGAGGATCAGCGCTTTGCGTGCGCGTTTTTCAGCCAATACGCGTAGCTCCATGGTGCAGTCGGCTATGCCTAAATCATGGAAGACATCCACTGGCATATTAACATTGCGCCAGATCAGCGTGTCGAAACAGTCCAGTGATAATATTTCGATATCTTCATCGACATGATCAAGCAGCGTATCAATTTCCCAAGCAGCAACGGATGTTTTCATATTTTTCGGTCCTCTTTCACAGATGTTACCGAATAGTAGCGATCCCATTCCGCGAGCTTTTAGGACGCAGGGCGGGCGCTATATTGGGCTATCTCAAACAAGAAAGAGCAAAGCGCGTGCCAGTTTGGTGACAGAGGCGCAACGCCGCAAATTCCCGATGCTTTTATTACCATAGTTGAATGGAAATTGTTCGCGGGACTGCGGCGCCGGCAAAAATTTGCCATCTACCGGAAAAAATTTGCCGACGCTCATGTCACTGGGGATTAATCGAGTATGGCAATCTAGAATCTAAGCGGAATCCGCGCGACGATGCTGACATCGGGGGCATCTTCGGTCACACCAAATTGGAAGCCCAGGTTCAGCGACTGTTTCTCGCTCAGCCTATAAGACATACCAAAGTTCAGGGCCCCGACTTGAATGTCATTGCTTTCCTGCACCGTGTCACCAAGCTCGGTTTTGGTCGAGAAAATATAATTGTGGCGATAGCCCAGTGAAAAGGAAAAGCGCGGGTTAAGAGCAAAGCCAAAGCCGACACTAGCGTTAATCGCATCACCGGGATCGACGTTACCAACTGGAACATCGCCGACGACTCTGTCGATATTGCGCTCAATATTCCACAAATACCCGGTCCCGCCATAGATTACGACCGGGTCAGAGGGCAGCAGAAAACTGATGCTAGGTTGGATGCCCCAGAAGCCGGAGCCTGTGGCCAGGCCGGTTGCGACACCAAATTCGTCAAACGGGATTTCGAAAGGACTGCTGCCGGTATCGGTTTTGACGCGTAGGCCAGCAACCCAGATCGGGCTTTGCGGTTTCGGCCGGTTGAGCTGATAGCGCAGCGAAATTTCAGCATCGCCTATGCCGGTTTCTTCCAGCCCCACTTCTCTCGTAATCTGTTCTGCGCGTTGCTGGACGACCTGAATCCGGTCCTTGCGATAGAGCAGAGGGACGCGTCCTTCAATCTCTAGCCGGTTGGTCAGGCCATAGCGCATCGCAAACGTACCGATAATAGTGTCGCGATCCGCGTCACTCGCCTCAATCGCACCGATTTGGATGCCGGGGATGAGCTCGATTCCTCGGAAAACCAGTCGGTTGGTAGAAGAGCGTGTATATTCGATGGACGGATCAAGGACGAATTGACCACGCGGTGTCAGCACGCCTTGCCCTTCTGGCACAGCTTCCACCTTTTGCTCTATATTTGTCGCTTTTGCTGGTGGGGCTTCACCAACCGGACCTTCTGGCAAGGTGAGACTATCATCGGGAGTCGTTCCGATCTGCACGGCCGCCGTTTCGACCTGGCTTTGCTGAATGCCGGCCCCGCGCATTTGCGACAGAGCGAAAGGCGTTTCCACCGGAACCGCCGCGCGCACCAGTTGATTATGCAATTCGAGCTGCTGGATCTTCTCATTTTGAGATTGAATCAGCGCGTTCTGACTTGCGATTAATTGCTTCTGTTCTGATAGTTCAGATTGGATGGCCTGCAAAGCGGCCGTAATATTGGCCGTATCTTGTGCCGAGACTTTCTCTGCAGGCTGTTTGGCGGAAGCTGGAGGAGGGGAGGCGGGGATAGCAGGGGGGTGGGGGGCAGTTGCTATCTCCACCGGTAATTTTTGAGGCGCGGTGACTTGCTGTGCCGCTGGCGCTTGGACAGCGCGCAGCCGGGCGATGATCCGTGCTGTTTCCGCTTCTGCTTCCTCGGCGGTCAACTGCGGTGCGTTGCTGGCGTGGTCGGCCTCTGGTGTGTCAGTGCTAGCCGCCATTGCAGGGGCGCCGTAAAATGCGGCAATAGGAAGGGCGACAATAGCTGTCAGGGGATTTAAGCGATTGATGGTCATGAGTTTTCTCCGAACATGCTGGTGCATGTACATTTCTAAGCAGCGGATAGTTCGCCAAAGCAAAGCTCTGCTGCGGGATGAATATCGGCGTCAGGGTCAGCGGTCAGGCTGTCATGATATTCGCCAGCGAGCCGACATAGTCCGGCATTGTCAGTAATGATGACGGAGTCTCGGCCATTGACTTTGATTAAACCGCGACGGGAAAGGTCGGTAAATGTCCGACTGACCGTGTGGACGGTAAGGCCCAGGAAATCGGCGATATCATTGCGCGACATGGGTACGAAAATATTGGGATCGTCATTGGCCTGTTGTTTCAGGCACAGCAGAAAGGCAGCTAGTCTTTCGGTCGCCGTACGGTGGCCCATGATGAACAGGTAACGCTGCGCGGTCGACATGGCACGAAACAATATCGAAACGGCTTCGTCCAATTGCGCCTTTGGCGTTGAGTCCTGAGTGATATCTCCAACCCGATAGCAGCGTACGACCGTATCAGTGACCGCTTCTGCAGCCGTTCCGTAGGTGCCATAGTCGGCCCCGAAAACATCTCCGCTAAAGAAAAAGCCGGTTAGGTGACGGTGGCCATCCATGTGAAAACGGCACGTGCGAACGGTGCCCTGAACCACTTCATACCAGCGGTGCGCCTTTTGCCCTTCGTCAAATATTAATTGTCCTGCGCGAAACCGCAATGTGGTTGAGCGCAGTTTTGAATGTAGCCCCTGCATCATGGCAGGTGCGGTGATTAGCGATTGCATCCGTGCTGTCTCCTCTAAGACCTCAGCACGACCCTTTTTCGTTCATTCCCCGCCAATATTCCCAGAATACCAGTGGGGCCTCAGATGCGACCTGTTGTTGTTTTATGGTGATTATGTAGGGGAGAACTGCGGAAATCGTCTATCCAGCGATTCGCCTGTTTTGAATCCCAAGCGATTCTACCTGTTGATTTTTACTAGGTATTTTTACCCATAGCGTTCTGGATTTATGTAAATTACTGTAAATTCAAGCGCTTGGCATGGACGTTTTTGTCCTATCCGATTTCTGTGCTATAGGAGTAAAAGATTAACCATCGCAGGACACGATGTTCCGGTGATACCAATTTTGCGACGATTTGTTGGGGAGGGAACCACCAACAATTAAACAGTCGGCCTATGCGGTCGAACTATGTTGTGAGCAATGCTGACGTTCAGCAATTTTGCCGCCTGTGACCGTGCGGCCGAAACAAATTGGGGGCATTTATCGATCGGCGGGCGTCACTGCTTGTCCGTATTATTGAAGGTATTCTCGTGATGTTACAGCAAAAGAGTTTGACCAATGGTCCAGTGCTCACGCTGAGGGAGCATGAGATATTGGAGTTTATCGCCCAAGGCTTGTCGACGAAGGAAGTTGCCCAACATATCGATATAGCGCCGCGGACGGTGGACCGCCATGTCGAGAATGTTCGTCTGAAACTGCGTGCCAGGAACCGCACCCATATGGTTGCTTGCGCGGTCATGGAAGGCTTGCTGGAAGTTAATATGCCGCCTCAGGATGCTCCGTCTTCCAGTGCTTTTCCGCAGATGGGGATCACTGAATTTGATGATTGAGGCAATATCGCGAATATAGTGGGCAGTTGATCTGGCCTTCTTGTATCTTTTTCCGAAATTCAGATTTGTTTTTTCAGCCTATCCTGCTGTAGGCAGAATAATATGCTTTTGGATTTTAAAGATATTTTGCAGCCTGAGCTGACGGAATTAAATCGTTTGCCGGCACGGTCATCGTTCACGTCCTTTGCCACCAGTGAAGTTGCCGTTCAACAGAGCGACGGATCGTCGATGCGTCTCTCACTGGATGGAGAGTGGCAATTCTCTCTGGTCGACCGGCCGACTGAAGCACCTCCCGGATGGGAAGTTCCATCTTATAGCGACCATAATTGGCGCTCCATAAAAGTGCCGGGTAGCTGGACTCGTCAAAATACGGCTGATTTACCGCAATATACCAATGTGCAGATGCCTTTTGGTTGCAGGGTCGCGCCCCAGATACCGAACGCAAATCCCACAGGCCTCTATCGCACTTTTTTTGATTGCCCGACCGATTGGCATGGGCGGAATACTGTCATTCACATTGGCGGTTTTGAAAGCGTAGCGTTGCTCTGGTGCAATGGTCAATTTGTCGGGATGGGTAAGGATTCGAGACTGCCCAGCGAATTTGATCTCTCCCCTTATCTGGTTGAAGGCTCCAATCTTATCGCGATCATGGTGATCAAATGGTCCGATGCAACGTGGATTGAGGACCAAGACCATTGGTATCATGGTGGGCTTCATCGTTCGGTGCATCTGGAATCGCGCGGAACCACTCATATCGGCGATATCAGTGTTGATGCGGATTTTGATCCTGAAACCGGCATCGGAAAATTGCATCAGACGGTAATGGTGGAGGGAGAGTCGACCGGATGGAAAGTTCGGGGGCAGTTGTTGGCAGCAGATGGCAGTCCTGTGGCGGATCTGACAGACAGCACCGTCATCCAATTTCCTGATGGGAGCGTTTTCGAGCAATTCAGCGCTGCCTATAGCTTCGTCGATACCAGAGCGGAGTTGAGCACTACAATCAACAATGTCGAACCTTGGTCATCGGAGAATCCTGTTCTCTATAAGCTTGTTACCGAACTGATCGATGATAAGGGCGATGTAACCGAAGCCAATGTCACATCAGTCGGTTTCCGCAGGATCGAGGTCAAGGACCGTCAACTACTGATCAATGGCAAGTCTATCGTCATCATCGGTGTGAACCGCCACGATCATCACCCTGAAACGGGCAAAACTTCAACCGTCGAGGAAATGCGGGAAGAATTGCTGTTGATGCGCCAGCATAATATCAATGCGATTCGGACCGCCCATTATCCCAATGATCACCGGTTGCTGGATCTATGCGATGAGCTAGGCCTCTACGTCATCGATGAAGCCAATGTGGAGTGTCATGCGCGCTGGCAGGCAGTGTCCAATGATCCACGCTATCAAAAGGCGATTATCGAACGGGTCATGCGGATGGTTTATCGTGACCGTAATCATGCCAGTGTGATAGGTTGGTCCTTGGGCAATGAATCCGGTCTGGGGCCAGCTCATGATGCCGCGGCCGCCATGGTCCGGCGGATTGATGATACCCGCTTCCTGCATTATGAAGGCGCGATATTCCATAGGTTCCAGACCTTGATGGGTGATCCGACGGAAAGCTCTCGCAACGCGCCGGATATGCGAGAGCGGATGACGACGGATCTGATTTGTCCGATGTATCCCTCCATTGATTTCATTATTGGCTGGGCGCGCTGGGCGGAAGAAACCAAACTGGACGATCGCCCCATGATCCTATGTGAATTTTCTCACGCTATGGGCAATTCCAATGGTTCGATTGCAGACTATGTCGATGCATTTTTTGACGAACCCGCGCTTGGGGGCGGCTTCGTCTGGGAGTGGCGCGATCATGGATTTGCCGAGACCGATGATCAGGGGCGGTTTTTCTGGGCCTATGGTGGCCATTTTGGCGATGAACCCAATGACGTAAACTTCTGTTGTGACGGGATGGTGGGGCCGGATTTGATGCCGCATCCCGGATTACGCGAATATCAATGGGCCGCGCGGCCTGTGCGCGGGGAATGGATTGGGAATGGCGAAGTGCGCTTTACCAATCGACGTAGTTTCGTTGGAACCGATGATTTGGAACTGATCTGGACGCTTCAAAAGGACGGAGTGGCTGTGGAAAGCGGAACGCTTCGGCCAAATATTGCGGCGGGGCAAGGCGCTGTGGTCGACATCGATCATAGCTCTCCAACTGACAACAACGCGGAATGGCATTTACTGACACAATGGGTTTTGCGGGAGGCTACGGACTGGGCTGATGCAGGGCATGTCGTCGGATGGGATCAGTTTGAGCTCAGCGTAGAGCAAGTCTTGGCTGAACCTGCTGCGCCTGACTTTGATTCAGCCGGATCACAGCCAGTTGAAGATAGCATCTCCGCAGGGCCGCTCGCCATTAGTTTCGACGGTGAAGGCCAGATTACAGCTTTGGATGTCGGGGGCCAACGGATAATTGACGGCGACATTACCGCCACGCTTTGGCGAGCGCCGATGGACAATGATGGCGGTAAGGTCGGTTGGCGCGAGGAACGCCCGAGCAAGCGAATGGAGTGGGTGAACCACGGTCTCGATACGCTTGAGATCAAGTCCGCTCCCGCCCGGTTTGTTGAACAGGGCGCAGACAGGCTGCTCCTTTTTGACAGGTCTTTGATCGGCGCCAATGGCGAACAAGCAACGCATAAGTCGCTATGGACGTTGGCCCCGGGTGGAGTGCGGATCGATGAAGAAATTATTATACCGGCGGCATGGACCGATATTCCAAGAGTGGGCATCCGCTTTACCGTTCCGGCCGGATTGGAGCAGCTGACATGGTTCGGGCTGGGTCCGGACGAATCCTATCCTGACCGGATTGGATCGCAAACCGCTGGTCTTTGGACTTCGACGGTGACCGAACAATATCATCCCTATGTCCTACCTCAGGAACATGGAGCCCATGAACAGACGCGGTCCTTCATGTTGCGGGATGACGCTGGGCGAGGTTTCGAAATCCAATTGCCAAATCTCAGCTTTTCGGCGCGACATCATCATGATGCAGATATCTCCAAGGCCACAACCATTGCCGATGTTGTTCGGCAGGATAGCACCGAAGTGCATATCGATGCCGCGATGCGCGGGGTTGGCACTGGGGCATGTGGTCCTGACGCTTTGCCGCCTTATCGGGTCGGTCCCGGAAAATATACGTTTCACTGGTTCATCAAGCCACTTTGACAGACATTAGACTTTGGGAGCTTTATCGACATGACAGCAAATATTGACGGCACGACGTCTGCGAAATTTCAGACTATCAAGGATGAATTTGCGCGCAATTTTTCCGAGCGAGGGGAAGTCGGCGCATCCGTCTGTGTTAGTGTGAATGGCGAAACAGTTGTCGATCTTTGGGGTGGCGTGGCTGATCCGGCGACCAATACGCCGTGGGAACGCGACACGATCTCTATTGTCTTCTCCTGCACCAAAGCGGCTACTGCTTTGTGTGCGCATATATTGGTGGATCGCGGCCTGCTTAAACTACATGCGCCGGTATCGGAGTACTGGCCGGAATTTGCTAAAAACGGAAAAGAATCGACGACGGTTCAGATGATGCTCAATCATGAAAGTGCCGTGCCAGCCTTTCGTGAACCGATCAGACCGGGCGGTTTTCTCGACTGGGGCTATATGATCAAGCGGCTGGAGGATGAGGAAGCCTTTTGGGAACCGGGTACCCGCAACGGTTACCACATGGTCAATTTCGGCTGGACCGTCGGTGAGCTTGTTCGCCGGGTGTCCGGTAAATCGCTGGGCCAGTTTTTTCAGGATGAGATTGCAGGCCCGTTGGGCGCCGATTTCTGGATCGGACTGCCCGAGAATGTGACCAATCCGATCGCGCCGATTACCCCCGCCACACCTGATGCGTCGGCAATGCTCAGTCCTTTCACCAAAAAGCTTTTCACGGAGCCCAGTTCGATTCAGGCGCTGTCGTTTCTCAACAATGGCGGTTGGAACCAAAATGATCCAGAAGCGCACAAAGCGGAGATTGGCGGGGCAGGCGGCCTGTCCAACGCACGCGGGCAGGTAGCTATGTATGAGCCTTTGGCTCTGGGTGGGTCGCATAAGGGCGTCACTTTGGTATCACCCGAACGGCTTGCTCATATGGCGCAGGTATCCACGGCAACACAGGTGGATGCGACATTGCTGGCGCCGACCCGCTTTGCATCGGGTTTCATGAAATCGATGGACAACCGCGCCTATCCGGGCGGCGATCAAATGTCGGCTGTGATTGGTGATGCGGCCTTTGGCCATGTCGGAGCCGGCGGGTCCATCGGCTTTGCTGACCCGGAATATGGTCTGGCTTTCAGCTATACGATGAACCAAATGGGCATGGGGTTGTTGCTGAATGATCGCGGGCAAAGCCTGATTGATGAGACATACAAGCTGTTACGCGCATAGGTTTAAGCGCGTTTATCGGTGGGCGAGCCTAGACAGATATGAGAAGTAATGCTGCCGACCTGTGACAGCGTTCCGAGTATGTCGGCATGAAAGGCTTTATAGGCGGCCAGATCCGCGACCTCGACGCGCAACAGATATTCCACTGATCCGGTAATATTGTGACACTCGCGAACCTCCGGAGCTTTGGCGACTGCTTGTTCAAAGGCCTGCGCGTCTTTTTTCAAATGCTCTGACAATCCGACCATGACGAAAATCGTGATGGCTGCACCGCGTACGGCGGGATCAATAATGGCGCGATAGCCCTGTATAAGGCCTGTGCGCTCCAATTCCTGCACTCGCCGTAAACAGGCAGAGGCGGATAGACCGACTTTGCGCGCCAGGTCCGTGTTGCTGATTCGCCCGTCGCGTTCCAGTTGGTGCAATATATTGCGGCTAATGGTATCTAAATCCGTCATATGTTGCATAGGATGATGGTATAGCGAACATAAGGCAAGCACCTTGCGGTGATTTTCAGATAATATTGCGTCATTGATCATCATCATATGGAGCATAATATGGCGGCCTTCAATCTCACCGACTATGATATTTCTGCAGAGCGGGGTTTTCTCTCATCCTTCGATCCGCGGCAGACCCAGCTGCCATCAATTCTCCAACCGGTTCGTGATGCCGCCATGGCATTGCCACGCACGCTCATCTCTGGTCAGCCACGCAAGTATATAGAAGCTTTGCCGCTGGTTGATCTGACGGAGTTTTGTGCAACCGCCAGTCGGGCCGAGCGCCGGGTGGCGATGGTGCACTATTCATTTCTTGTGCAATCCTATGTCTGGGGTGAGCCAGAGCCACCCAAAAGCCTGCCAAAATGTCTCGCTGCACCTATTTGGCAATTGGGCGCTTCGATTGGACAACCACCGCTGCTCACTTATTCCAGTTACGTGCTCGATAACTGGGGGCGGATCGATGAAGCGGGGCCGATTGATCTTGCGAACACCTATATGATCCAGCCCTTTCTGAGCGGGCAGGATGAAGCGTGGTTTGTGCTTATCCACGTTGCGATTGAAGCGAGGGCTGGCGAGATGCTGGCATCTATTCCGGCGCTGGTAGAGGCGTGCGGGAATGAGGATGTCGCTACGTTGGAGGCTGGCCTATCGGCGATGTCAGCGGTGTGGGATGATATGAATGAGATTTTCGGCCGGATGCCGGAGCGCTGCGATCCTTATGTTTACTTCCACCGCGTGCGGCCGTGGATTCATGGCTGGAAAGATAATCCGGCGCTGGATGGCGGCATGATTTATGAAGGCGTAGAGGAAACCGGCGGCAAGCCGCAGGCATTTCGCGGGCAAACCGGTTCGCAATCCTCCATCGTCCCGTCGATGGATGCATTTCTCGGCATTGATCACGCGGGTGACCCACTGCGCGCTTATTTGGACCAGCTTCATATTTATCGCCCGCCAGAGCATCGCCAATTTATCGATGATATCCGGGCGAACAGCGTGTTGCGGCCATTCATTCAATCCGCAGGCAGCCCGGTATTGAACGCGTTATATAATGACTGCGTGCAGAACCTGACTCGCTTCCGGACGCGGCATCTGGAATATGCGGCAAGCTATATCAACAAACAATCCAAAGGCGGTGCAGGCAATACATCAGATGTCGGTACGGGCGGTACGCCGTTCATGAAATATTTGAAGAAACATCGCGATGAGGCCGCAGCCCATATGGTCTAAATAGGCCAGGAAAAAGCAAGACTGTTTTCCCCCGTCGATTGGCCAGAGGGGGCATAGCGCCGTTCGACGATCATTCCTTTGCCGCTGTCATCAATAGCGACAACGGTGCTGCAGCGAGTCCCGTAGACAGGATTGCGGATGAAAACACCGGAATTCTCGGGTTCTAATGCTGGCGCAGAATCTGCATCATTGGGCCTTACTGGCGGGAATGTCGTCTGGTCGGTCAGGTCTTCCAGCAAAACAGTCGGATCATTCGAGCCGCTTTCTATCCATTGCCCCAATGCCGCGTTGAGATAGCCGGACTTTTGCCATGGTCTGTCCAACGGCCCGTTGGAAAGTCCATGAATGCCGGGAGAAAGAGGCGTGCTGATGGAATGGGGCCGGTTGGAATGTACAATCGCTTCATCCCGATCGACAGTGATCAAATTAAACGGATTGAAATCTGAAAAATCGGTCTGGGTGATTCGCGAATAGCGGCCATCACCAGACAAAAAATCTTTGAGAAGGTCGCCGCGTGAGGCGCGTTTAGCATCGGGTGCGCCATGCCCGCTGAGATTCGTAACCACTGCTAAGCGGCCTTGTTCGGAAACACCCAACCAAGTGCCACCGGCTGCTGCGTCCCGGCCAGCTAATAAATGTTCCGGATTGTCCCAGCGCATCAAGGCTTCCGCCGGTCGCGCATGCAATTCATCTCGATTGCCAATAGCCAGAAGTTTCCAGCGCGGATGGGCTTGCCAAGCAAAAGCGACGATACACATCGCACCTCTATTGCTGACTGGTGAAGGTTTGGCGACTGGATTCTTGTGGCGATGTCATTGCGGGATATCAGCCAATATACAGGGGTGACAGACAGTTGGAGGAACATACGTCTGATAAACGGTATCGGCATAAAGGGATTGAGCGCTAACATATAGAATAATAGCATCGCTGCGAACTCTCGTTAAAAGGCAAGATATGAACTATCCTCTATTGCTTGAGCCCCTTGATCTGGGCTTCACCACGATTAAAAACCGCTCCATCATGGGGTCCATGCATACCGGCCTTGAAGAAATGGACGGTGGCTTTGAACGCATGGCGGCCTATTTTGCCGAACGCGCAGCCAATAATATCGGCATGATCATCACCGGCGGTATTGCGCCCAACGAAGAATCATCAAGCGGCGGCGCGATGATGTCTGGTGAAGAAGAAGCGGTAAAGCACCGGTTAGTGACAGATGCGGTTCATGAGGCTGATCCCGATGTGAAAATCTGTATGCAGATTCTGCATCCCGGACCCATGGCCTATAGCAAAAATGCTGTCGCGCCATCAGCAGTGAAGTCACGGATATCGCCCTTCGTGCCGAATGAACTCGACGCAGCAGGCATCCAAAAGCAGATTGATGATCACGTGCGCTGTGCTGTTATGGCCCAAAAGGCTGGCTATGACGGGGTCGAAATTATCGGTTCGGCTGGCTATCTGATTTCTACATTTCTGGTGCAGAAAACCAATTTACGCGAAGATGAATATGGCGGTTCTTATGAAAACCGGATGCGCTTTGCCCTCGAAATAGTCGAACAGACGCGCGCGGCGGTTGGTGACGACTTTATCCTCATTTTCCGTATCGCGGCGATGGATATGCTTGAAGGCGGCATGAGTTGGGAAGAGATTGCCACTTTAGGAAAAGCACTTGAGAAAGCGGGCGTGACGATCATCTCAACCCATTTCACATGGCATGAAAGCGCGGTGCCGACCATCGCGACGATGGTACCACGCGCTGCCTTTACTTCGGTCACCGGTCGTTTGCGTAAGGAAGTGGGCGTGCCGGTGATTACATCCAACCGCATTAATATGCCCGACGTCGCTGAAGAAGTCCTGGCCCGTGGAGATGCAGATCTAGTATCGATGGCTCGTCCATTGTTAGCGGACAGTGCCTTCATGCGCAAAGCGGTGGAAGGCCGTGAAGATGAGATCAATACTTGCATTGCCTGTAATCAGGCGTGCCTCGATCACACATTTTCGGGAAAATTGACCACCTGTCTGGTGAACCCGCGCGCTTGTCATGAGACGATTTTAAATTACGAACCGGCCGAAGACATAAAGCGTATTGCAGTTGTCGGCGCTGGGCCTGCGGGCTTGGCTTATGCCACTGTAGCTGCGGAACGGGGCCATAAAGTGACGTTATTTGAGGCGTCCTCGGAAATTGGTGGCCAGTTTAATCTGGCAAAAACCATTCCCGGCAAAGAGGAATTTTACGAGACGCTGCGCTATTATAAACGGATGATCGAAGTGCATGGCATTGATCTGAGGCTAGATACAAAGGCCGATGCCGCGATGTTGAAGGCCGAAGGCTTTGATCAAGTCATCGTTTCAACAGGAATTAAACCGCGGACTCCGGAAATTGAAGGTATCGATCACTCGACAGTCGTCAGCTATATTGATGTGATAACGGGCAAGAAACCGGTTGGTCAAAAAGTTGCTATCATTGGCGCGGGCGGTATCGGTTTCGACGTTGCTGAACTCATCAGCCATTCCGGGCCTTCGGGAGCCATGGACCGCGATGTATTTGCAGCAGAATGGGGCGTTGATTTTGAAAATCATCCGCGCGGCGGTGTCACTGGTGTGGAGCCCAAAGTGGCAAAATCGGATCGCGACATAACCCTGTTGCAGCGGAAAGATACGCGCGTTGGCAAGGGTCTGGGTAAAACCACAGGCTGGACCCATCGCCTGACCCTCACACGTCGCGGGGTAGGCATGATGAACGGCGTTGAATATGTGAAAATTGACGATGACGGCTTGCACATCCTGCAGAACGATCTGCCGGAATTGATTGAGGCTGATACCATCATCATTTGCGCCGGACAGGACCCGCTCAGAGATTTGTACGACGAGCTTAGTGCACAAGGCGTGAAAGCGGAATTAATCGGCGGCGCCTTTGAAGCCATGGAGCTGGACGCCAAGGCGGCGATCAACCAAGCCAGCTATATGGCTGCCGCCGCTTAAAAGCTAACGCGATTTATCGGTAGATTGGCGATCGCGCTAGCTGGCCGCGTTTGTTTCGTCTGCGCGCATGACTTTGCCGTAAATCCAGCCGATACCAATGAGCGCAATGGCAAGCCCCAAGAACGATAGGATGCGTAAAATGCCTTCCAGTTGCGCCGCATCGATTACAAACACTTTGAACGTTACAACGATCATCAAGAGCAGGCCTGCAATACGCAACAGCGCATTGGTGGTCTGGATGCCCCGTGCAAGCCAAGCGATGGCGAGAGCAAGCAGTCCTGCGCTATAGAGATAGGTCTCGGTCGAAGTGAACGGCGGGGTCGCTATGTCCGTGCCGTGGACCGCTTGACGCACGGTGACCATGACAGCGGCAATGGCAGCCAGTAGGCTAGCAATTTCTAGCGGTCGAACCAATTTGGGCAGGGATGCCGCAATTGTTTCCGTCCGCGCGAAGAGCCATAGCCAGATCATGGCGGCCGTGAAATGCAACGTGCCGAGATTGGCAATAGGCGCCGGTCCCATCGCTTGATTGACGCTGGTTGGACTGAGCAGCAATATATCGAAATAGACAAATCGGGCCAGCGCCAGTCCAGCCAGCGCAATGCCCAGTGATTTGAGCGGGGTTGCGAGTTTTTCTCCCCAGGTCTGTCTGAGTAACAACCAACCGGCCAATGCCAGCAAATGCGTCAAAACGGCGCGTTCGGCAAAGCCATAGGCAACGAAATCCTCAATCGGTCCAATGGCGAGCGGCTGTTTGAAGAGCAAATAGAGGAACCCGCCGGTCGCGATCAAACCGGTGCCAGCGATGATTTTCGAAAACGCCTTGCCGAAACTGTCGCGAAAGACATAAGCAATAGCGACAACGACCAAGGCGGGAAGCAGTAGCTCGATAGCCGAGGAGCCCAATTCGGGTAAATGCACAAACAGATCGGTCTCTCCAGCGAGGGACGCGAACAAGCCTTCCACAAGCCCGAAATTGTCGAACAGCATGATCAGACTGCCAAGGCCGATGGCGATGGCCGATTGCACGATAATCGCCTTGCGCATTATCCAGCGGGTCCAGAAAGCCAGTGCCGCAGCGATTACGATTGCCACCAGCGCCCCGAGGTTTGACGGTGTCCAAATCCACAACGCAATAGCTACCAATATCGCGGTCAAGCCGCTGGCCATGGGCGGTGGCAGAAACGCAATATCCTTGCGCGTCCGCCATGCCATCAGGGCTGTGGTAATCGCGGCCAAGACGCAGGTAATCGCCCAGCTATTCTGGCTCCAGCCCAAATTGCCCAGCCCACAGGTGAGTAGCAGCATAGCGGTAGGCGCGGCCATGCCGATGAGCGCCCACATCCATCCATCTTTCTCGCGCAGCGCAAAGACATGTCCGGCAACGCCAAACAGCAGAGCCAGGCCGATGGCGGCGAATAGCTGCATCTGCTCGGCACCGGTGTTGGAATAGGCTGTCGCGACCATTGCCAGAGACAAGCCGAGGGCACCGGCAACGGCCGGGGTCATGTCCTTATCCCGCCAAGCAAGCGCGATGGCGAAGATTGCCAGCACGCCAAAGAACAGCCAGCTGATGAGAGAAAATTCGATCAAAGGCGCGAGTGTGACCAACTGCAATAGACCCACCCCTAGCGGGATGGCCTGCATGACCGGCTTGGGAATACCAAAGCTGGTGCCTGTGCGGGACAGGGTGAGCACCCCGCCAACCGCCAGCAACACGATAAATGCGCCGACAAATGGTACATCGCCGCTGACGTCGAGGAACAGGAGAGCGGTCGTCCACAGGACACTGCCGCCGGTCGCCAGCAGCGCCAGCCAAGCCCAGCCGCGATGAATGGCGAGACCGAACAGGCCAGCGGTGAATATGCCGAGATAGATGAGCAGCGGCGCGACCGATTCCGGCCCCAGTCCGGCAACATAAGGCGCGGCGAAACCGCCAAGCAAGCCCATGATCGCCGTTGGCGGCCCGTGGCGTTGCGATAGCACAAAAGCCAATATGGTGACGGCAATAACCCCGCCAAGCGCGCCATAGAGGCTGAGTAATCCGTATAGCTCGCTGGCCATATAGAGCGTCGCATAGAGCACGGCGATACCGGCGCCGGCTATGCTGTGGCCGATGCGGGCATCGTCGGTGAAAATCTTGCCGAACTTGGGTATCTTATAGCCAAATTCGCTAAGGCCGATGAGCAGTAATCCAAATAGAGCCGCGGTGATGCAGCGCGCAGCGGGCCCAAATAATCCCGCTTCGATCGAAAAGCGGACGAGGAAGAAGCCGGCAAAGATAAGCGCAATGCCGCCAATCCAGATGGGCAATTTGCCGCCGATCAAGTCTTCAAATCGTTTTGCAGCACTCGGGCGCGGCGGCGTTGGTTCTGTGCTGGGCGGAGGCGGCGGTGGTGGGGGCACAGGGGAGGTCGGTTTATATATCCGGCGTGATGGTTCTGCTGCTGGCTCGGCCATACGCTCCGGCTTTGCTGCCGCCTTGGCAGCGCGTTTTATCGGTTCGAGTGCCTTCGGTTCCGGGGTAACGGCTTGCTCGGTTTCAACTACGGCCTGAGACTGGCGATCCTCCAATATCGCAATACGGTTACGCAGCGACGCGATGGTGCTGCGGGAATCAAAGACCAGCACCATCAGAATGATGATCCCTACGAAGATCATTATTTCCATTCACTTAATCTCCGTTGAGCAGATATTTCTGCCAGAATAACAGGGACGCCCAGAACTGATAGTCCGCATTGGCTTTCTTGCGGAAACCATGACCCTCATTTTTCGCGAGCAGATGCCAAGCGGGCCGGTCATTCGCGCGAACGGCGGCGATGATCTGATCTGCTTCGCTAGCCGGGACACGCGGATCATTGGCGCCGGTGACCACCATCAACGGGATGTCAATCTCACTGGCACGCCGTAACGGGCTGATTTCTTCCAACTTGGTGCGATGCTCGGGTATGCGTTCGTCCCCATATTCAACCCTCCGCAAATCACGGCGATAGGGCTGGGTGTTTTCGAGAAAAGTCACGAAATTGGATATGCCGACCACTTCGAGGCCGGCCTTCAGTTGATCGCCATAGCGCAGCATGGATGCGAGCGTCATATATCCGCCATAACTGCCACCAGTGATAGCAATGCGGCGCTTGTTGATGCGCTTGTCTTTGCGCAGATGTGATAGGAAGGCACCGATATCCAGAACGCTATCTTCTCGCCGGAATGGACCGTTGTCGAGGGCCACAAATCGTTTGCCGAAGCCGGTTGAGCCGCGCACGTTCGGATAGAAAATCGCGACGCCCAATTCGTTGATGAGATAGTTGTTGCGACCCAGAAAGCGCGGCTTGGCTTGGCCCTCTGGTCCACCGTGAATGTTGATGATCAGGGGCCGTTTTCCCTTGTGCTTTTTGGGGTCGGGACGATACAGAAAACCAGACATTTTTTCACCGTCAAAGCTGGTTATTTCGACCAGCTCCGGGGCGACATTATTAGCCGCATCGAGGCCGCCCGTCTCGCTCTTGGTCCAACGGGTGATTGAGAGTGTCTCGGGGGATATGCTATAGCTGTCACTTCCCCCCTGGTTGGTGTTGAAGGTGAAGCCTAATTCTCCCCACGGCGCAAATTTTATACCGCTGATCACGCCGGGTCCGAGATCCGACACCGTACGTATATCACCAGTTTTCACATCGTAAATTTTCAGCACGGAACTACCGGCCTGGTTGACCTCATAAGCGATCCAGCGGCCATCCTTGCTGATGTCAAAGTCAGATATATCCCAGCTTTTCTCGTCAATCATTGGCTCGAAAGTGGCGGTTTCCAGATTGACGGTGCCAAGCCGCTGAACATCGCTACCGTCATCGGAGGCTGCCCAGAGTCGTCCATCTGGTGCGAATTTCAGACCGTTATAGGCCACCGGATTACTGCTGTTGGTTAGCTTTTGTGATGAGCCATTGGCAATGTCGATCAGATAGAGCTGATTGTCGGTGATCGATACATAGTTGAAGACCAGCAAATATTTGTCATCCGGCGAAAAGTCGATTGGAAACCAACCGCCACCAGAGGAGGCGACCAGCATAGTCGCGCCATCGGGGTTGGCAGGATCCATAAGGTAGATGTCATTGTAAAGGCCGGTACGCTTGTTGGATCCAAAGGCCAGTAAATTGCCTTTGCTGGACCACGGGCCCAGCCTATGCCGACTTTTGCCGTCCGTGAGCATTTTGGGGACACCGTCCTCCAACGAGAAAATCTGGTTCACTTCATTGCCGCCAATGTCTTTCTGGAACAGCAAGGTTGAACCATCTGGCGCATAGCTGGCAGCGCGCGCCGGTTCATTACCAAAAGTGAGTTGTTCGCGCTCACTCCGCGGTCTGGCAATCCGGTGCAGCTGACTGGTATCGGCAAAACGGGTGCGAACCAGCATCGCTTTTGTTTTGGGGTCCCAGTCGACAAATGCGGCAGTCCGGAATTCCATATAGGGTTGGGTCTTCAGGACAACCGATGTCGGTATAGCGGGAATTTGATCAGCGACCAGTGCCGGAGGTTTCGCTGCGACGGCCTTTGAATTATCGCTTGCGGCCAATGCCGCTGGAGCCAAGCATTGCAACGAAGCAGCAATCAGAATGCCAACATATTTGATGCGCATTAGGCGCCTTTCCCTGTTTAGTTTGTTCATGCTTATGGACGAACCGCATGAAAAGCAATTAGGGGAGGTTCATGCTATCTAACAATGGTCCCTTCATATTGCTCGATGACGCCCGGGATGTGGGGAGTGCGGCTCCCGCTCGACTCTATCGTAATCCAGTCGAGATTATTGAAGCGAATGAATCGACTGAATTGTACGCGGCTTTGGACCAAATCGTTAAAGCACAGCAACGTGGGCTGCATGTCGCAGGCTATATGTCTTATGAAGCCGGTCTTGCACTGGAAGAGCGCCTGACTGGACATCTACCCGATGATCGTTCCTGTCCTTTGCTATGGTTTGGTCTGTTCAAGAGTTATAGTTTATTGGAACCGGAAGCAGTGGCGCAGCAACTGCCCGACCCGCGCGGAGCTTGGTTGGGGCAATTGCAACCTGGTGTGACGCGACAGGATTATGATCACGCTTTTGCTAAGGTGCAGGATTATATTGTTTCTGGCGATATTTATCAGGCAAATCTGACCTTTCGGGCCCAGGCAGCTCATGCCGGGCATCCGCTCGCACTTTACGCAGCGATTCGTGACCGGGCAAAGGCGGGTTATGGCGGGGTCGTGTTTGATGGGAAAAACTGGATGTTGTCCTTTTCCCCGGAGCTGTTTTTTGCGCTAAAAGAGGGACGGATCACGGCAAAGCCAATGAAAGGAACGGCGGCCCGGGTTCAAAATAACGAATTGGATGCAGCGGTTCAGGCCGACCTGCAGAGTGATCCAAAACAACGCGCCGAAAACCTGATGATTGTTGATTTACTGCGTAACGATCTATCGCGGGTCGCAGAGCCGGGCACTGTCGCGGTGCCAGAACTTTTTCATATCGAAAGCTATCCAACCGTCCACCAGATGACATCGACTGTGACTGCTAAGCTGGCTGAAGGGCACGGTGCTGTCGATCTGCTGCGCCAGATTTACCCCTGCGGTTCCATCACGGGGGCACCGAAAATTCGCGCTATGGAGATTATCGATGAATTGGAGACTGATCAGCGCGGCATTTATTGCGGCTCGATCGGTCGGATCGATGCCAGCGGCGATGCGGCCTTTAATGTCGCCATTCGGACATTCTTTTTGGGCGCCGACCAAGAAACACTTTCCATCGGTCTTGGCTCTGGCATAGTAGCAGACTCGGTGGGGAGCGACGAATGGCGGGAATGTCTCGCCAAGGGGAGATTTGCGGCAGTGAGTGAAGGCTTAGACGACACGATTGCGGTGGATTTGATCGAAACCATGGCTTTCGAACCTGAGCGCGGTATTATTCGCTTGGAAGCGCATTTGGAACGGATGAAGGCCAGTGCCGCCGCGTTGGAATTTGAATTTGACCGGCACGCTGCGCGCAACACGATACAGGCGATCACCTTTCATCAAGAACAGCCCGCCAAAGTCCGCCTAATGCTCTCCAAATCCGGCGCAATTGCGATTGAACTGCAGCCCATGCCGGAACCGCTAGTCGAGCCGGTGAAGGTCAGGCTGGTTCCGATGGTCGCCGATCCGCAGGACTACCGCCTGCACCACAAAACAAGCGATCGCAGCGTTTACGCTGTGCCGGGTTTAAACGGTGAAGCGCATCCGATATTTCATGATACTCAAGGCTATCTGACCGAAGGCGCGATCTGGAATATATTTGTCGACCGGGATGGAATGCTTTTGACGCCGCCACTTTCCCGCGGCGTTCTGCCCGGAATATTGCGCCGCGAGCTATTGGAAAGCGGCAAGGCTGTTGAAGCCGATTTGCAGGCTGGAGATTTAGACAGCGGATTCTATCTCGGAAATAGCCTAAGAGGTTTGGTGAAAGCCGAGCTTAGCTAAATAATATATATCGCTTTTTAATGGAGATTCTCATGACCGATCATCTGGAAACCATGGCTGTGCATGCCGGGACCGAACCTGACCCGACAACCAACGCACGGATCACGCCGATTTATCAGACTGCATCTTATGTATTCGACGATGTCGATCATGCGGCCGATCTGTTTAATCTCGATGCGGTGGGTAATATTTACACCCGGATCATGAACCCTACCAATGGCGCGCTCGAAGGAAAAATCGCAGCGATGGAAGGCGGCGCAGCCGCGTTGGCCGTCGCTTCCGGCCATGCGGCGCAGTTGCTGATTTTTCATGTTCTCATGGACCCCGGCGCGCATATTGTCGCAGCGAAGAAACTCTATGGTGGTTCCCTCAATCAACTCGCACACAGTTTTAAGAAATTCGGCTGGAATGTAACCTTTGTGGATGCGGACATTCTCGACGAAGTCAAAGGCGCGATTACCAATGAAACACGCTGTGTCTTCATTGAAAGTCTCGCCAATCCCGGTGGTGTGGTTCAGGATATCGCAGGCATTGCTGATATCGCTCACGCAGCAGGTATTCCGCTGATCGTCGACAACACCATGGCATCCCCAGCGCTTTGCCGCCCAATTGAACATGGCGCCGATATCGTGGTTGAAAGCGGCACCAAATTCTTGGGTGGTCATGGCAACAGTATCGCAGGTTTGATTGTCGATAGCGGCAAATTTGATTGGACAAAAAGCGAGAAATTCGCGTTTCTCAATCAGCCCAATGCTTCCTATCATGGCAAAGTCTTTACCGAGGCCTTTGGCCCGGTGGCGTTTATTTTAGCAGCGAGAGCTTTGTCTCTGCGAGATCTAGGGCCAGCGCTGGCCCCGTTTAACGCGTTTCAAATTCTGACCGGTATGGAAACGCTCACGCTGCGGATGGAGCGGCATTGCGACAATGCATTGGTCTTGGCCAAATGGTTGCAGGGTCGTGACGAGATCAGCTGGGTTTCTTATGCAGGCCTTCCGGACAGTGATTATCACGCACTTGCCCAAAAATATCTCGGCGGCAAAGGTGGCGCGGTTTTCACCTTTGGCTTGAAAGGGGGATATGATGCGGGGACCAAATTGGTCTCGGCTGTCAATATGTTCAGCCATTTGGCCAATATCGGTGATACTCGGTCGTTGATCATTCATCCCGCGTCGACAACGCATAGCCAATTGTCGGGAGATGATCTGGTCTCTGCGGGCGCTGGACCGGATGTGGTTCGAGTGTCAGTGGGCATTGAACATATTGACGATATTATAGCCGATATGCAGCAGGCTTTAGAATCCCTGTGATGGCCGATGGCGACGGGGATTATGTCTATGACGAGGAAAGCGGAGAGTGGCTGAGCCCGAAAGATGCAGAGGCAAAAGCCAAGGGACCGGACGTTCTAGATGCGGTGGGCAACCCGTTGGCCGATGGCGATGCGGTGACCTTGATCAAGGATTTGAAGGTCAAGGGCGCGGGACAGACGTTGAAGCGTGGCACCTTGATCAAAGCGATCAGGCTCACTGGTGATGCGCAGGAAATTGATTGCAGGCATGAGGGGATTAAGGGCCTTGTCCTGCGCGCGGAATTTGTGAAAAAACGAAGCTGATCAAATCAGCCTGTTGCACTGCAACACTAACACTATTATGCGCTGGCTGTAATTTCCTTGAAACAGGATTCTCAAATGCCCCAACTTTCTAAAGCATTAGGTCGTATTCAACCCTCTGCCACTATGGCCATGTCCGGTCGAGTGACCGAATTGAAGGCACAGGGCATTGATATTATTGGTCTGTCCGCCGGTGAACCGGATTTTGATACGCCAGACTTCGTGAAGGAAGCTGCAATCAGGGCCATTCGCGATGGCGATACCAACTATACAACAGTTGATGGAACGGCTGCCTTGAAAGAAGCGGTGGCAGCAAAATTCCTCCGCGACAATGATCTGACTTATGCGCCATCCCAGATTTCTGTGAACGGTGGCGGAAAGCATACCTTGTTCAATGCTTTGGTGGCCACGCTCGACGCAGGGGATGAGGTGATTATCCCGGCTCCATATTGGGTGAGCTATCCCGACATGGTCAATTTTGCTGGCGGAACACCGGTGATTATTGAGGCAGGCGCCGACCAGAATTACAAGATTACCCCAGAGCAATTGACCGCAGCGATTACGCCCAAGACCAAATGGCTGATCCTTAACTCGCCGTCTAACCCAACTGGCGCTGCCTATAGTGGCGAAGAGTTGAAAGCGCTCGGCGAAGCTCTGCTTCCGCATCAGCAAGTCATGGTGATGACCGACGATATGTATGAACATATCTGGTATGCCGATTTCCCGTTTACGACCATCGCGCAGGTTTGTCCTGATCTTTATGATAGAACCTTGACGGTGAGCGGTTGTTCGAAAGCCTATGCGATGACCGGCTGGAGAATTGGTTTTGCCGGTGGCCCTGAATGGTTGATTGGCGCGATGCGTAAATTGCAGTCACAATCGACATCAAATCCGAGCTCCATCTCTCAGGCAGCTGCGGTTGCAGCGCTAAATGGTCCGCAGGATTTTCTAGCAGACCGCAATGCGGCTTTTTTGAAGCGCCGTGATTTGGTGGTATCTATGATGAACGACACGCCGGGACTTAACTGCCCGACCCCGGAAGGCGCATTTTATGTCTATCCCGATGCGAGCGAGCTGATGGGTAAGACAACGCCAAAGGGCAAGAAAATCGAGAATGATCAGGACTTGATCGGTTATTTTCTTGATGAGGCGCAGGTGGCGGCGGTGCATGGCGGTGCCTTTGGTCTCTCGCCAGCATTCCGTATAAGCTATGCGACGTCGGAAGACATATTGCGCGAAGCTTGTACCCGAATTCAACGGGCTTGTGTTGCGTTGACTTAATTGCCTCAGGCGCCCGGCGCCTGAGGTCAAATAAAGTTTCCCTTCACCGGCTGAAACTGAATGTCGTCCTGTGACTCCGTTCACAGCGGCGAAATACTACTTATATTATTGCTGTAACCAATTCAGGGGTCACTCCGAACACAGGGTAACCACAGCAGGAAAATACCATGCCGAATTTTTTGAAATCAGATCTGACATACAGTTTAACCGGTGGCTTTGTTCTGGGCGCAATGATGCTATTCGTTATGCAACCTAACGAGGACCAGCAGGATCTGGGGCAAAAACTATCGTCGACGGTTAGTGCTGCTGTTCAGGTGGTAAGTTAAATCCAGCAACAAACGGGGTAGTTGATATGAATGCGCGGTTTCCTAAACTGGCCATCGCTACCGCTAGTCTTGCTACTTTCGGATTGGTTTGGGGCGGTATTACCGCATCTTCCTCATCGGACCAAAATGCCCCCAGCCTGTTTACCAGCCAAGCCCATGCGGCTGAAAAAGCGACGATCATCCCCGCACCGCGCGTCAATTCTGCGGAAAAAGGCAAACGTGCCGTGGCGATATTCGCTGGCGGCTGTTTCTGGGGTGTGGAAGGCGTGTTTGAACATACCAAAGGCGTGATTAGTGCGGTTTCCGGCTATCACGGTGGTAGCAAACGCAGCGCGTCCTATAAGCTGGTCAGTGCCGGTTTGACCAACCATGCAGAAGTCGTGCGCGTGGTCTACGATCCCAGCGTGGTCAGCTATGGTCAGCTAATGCGGGTCTTTTTTTCGGTGGTTGCAGATCCAACGATGCTGAATGCGCAAGGCCCGGATCGCGGCAAACATTATCGCAGTGCGCTTGTCCCAACGAACAATGTGCAGGCTAAAGCCGCCCGTGCCTATCTAGCGCAACTGGGCAAAGGCAAATTTTGGAAACGGCCCATCGTGACCAAGATTGAACCCTATAAAGCCTTTTATCCAGCCGAAACCTATCATCAGGATTTCATGCAGAAAAATCCGCGGCAAGGTTATATCGTGCGATGGGACAAACCCAAAGTTGCGAACCTTAAACGCCATTTTCCCAAACAATATCGAACCAAACCAGTGAGCTAGGAATTGTCTCTAAAAGTCGCGGATAAAGTTGGATCGATTTAACGCGTCGTTAGTTTTGCCGTGTTATTCATCATAAGAATCGCACGATAGAACGGATAAGCCAATGGTATCGCAAAATTTTGAATTTGCTATCGCGCTGGCGTCCATAATTGTCGGTGTGGCGTTTATCTGGATCGCTCATAAGCATCCCAGCTAATCGCCATCACCAATTTATTTAGGGCACAGCACCATCAGCATTTGACGGCCTTCCAGTTTTGGATAGGATTCGACCTTGGCCGTTTCCTTCATGTCTTCCTGAACCCGCTGCAGCAATTGCATACCAAGTTGTTGGTGTGACATTTCACGGCCGCGAAAGCGCAGTGTGACTTTCACTTTGTCGCCATTATCGATAAATTTGGTGACGTTACGCATTTTCACCTGATAATCATGAATGTCGATATTAGGCCGCATCTTGATTTCTTTAACGTCCTGTACTTTTTGCGTTTTGCGTGCCGCATTGGCCTTTTTCTGGGCCTCATACTTAAACTTGCCGACATCCAGGAACTTCGCGACCGGTGGCGCTGCGTTCGGAGAAACCTCTACGAGGTCAAGGCCAACTTCCTTGGCCTGTTCGATCGCTTCGCTGGTATTCATGACGCCGAGATTTTCACCCTTGTCGTCAATGACCCGCACAGTGTCGGAAATGATCAGATTGTTGAAACGCGGACCGCCTTTGACGGGCGGCGTGGGACGGCGTGGTGGTGCAGCTATGTTAAATACTCCTGATAGTTCTAATGGTAGCGGCCAATAGCGGGAAATCGCCGGGGTCGCAAATTGTATATATACTTAGTGTCTCGCAGCTGCGGGATCAATGGCCCGAATGATCCTGCGAATCTGCATCTGTCGCCGGTTTTTCGGCCGGTACGGCATTATTTTTCTCCAGCCATTCGCGCATTTGCGCAATTTCCTTGTTCTGACTGTTGATAATCTGCTGCGCCAATTCGCGCGTTTCGGCGTCTTTGCCATATTTCAATACGATCTCGGCCATATCGACAGCGCCTTGATGATGCGGGATCATGCCCTGCATGAAGGCAATATCGGGATCAGGATCAATGACGCCCATGCCTTCGTGCATTTTTGCATTGGCTTCTTCATAAGCGATTTCTGCAGGGCTTTTATCGGTAACATCACCACGCACAATTTCCATATCTGGTTCGTTCGCGGTGTTTTCAGCACTGCAGCTGGCCAATAACAGGCCAGACATCAAAACTGCCGTTGCCATGGTTTTCATATCAAGCTTCCTTCAAATCTGGCGCCATCGCCTCGTCTTTCAGCATCACTACGGCTTCATCAACAGTCAGAAAAAGTTGTTCCTTCTGCCCCAGTTTGCGCAAGGCCACCTTGCCTTCTTCCGCTTCGCGCATGCCGACGACAAGAATATTCGGCACTTTGCCAACGCTATGTTCGCGCACTTTATAATTGATTTTCTCGTTACGCAAATCGGCTTCCACGCGAATACCAGCAGCTCTCAGTTTTTCGGCAACCTGTTCGGCATAGTCATTGGCGTCGGTTACAATCGTCGCAACAACGGCCTGTGTGGGTGCGAGCCATAGCGGCATCTTGCCAGCATAATGCTCGATCAGGATTCCGATAAAACGCTCATACGAACCGAATATCGCGCGATGCAACATTACAGGGCGGTGGCGCGCGCCGTCTTCGGCAATGTAGCTGGCATCCAGGCGCTCGGGCAAAACACGGTCGGACTGGATCGTGCCGACTTGCCACGTCCGGCCGATCGCGTCGGTCAGATGCCATTCCAGCTTGGGGGCGTAAAACGCCCCTTCGCCGGGTAGCTCTTCCCAGCCATATTCTTCCGTGGCCATGCCAGCGTCGATAACCGCCTGACGCAACTCGCCCTCAGCCTTGTCCCAGTCGGCGTCAGAGCCGAATCGTTGTTCCGGGCGCAGTGCCAGTTTGATCGAATAGCCTTCAAAACCCATATCTTTATAAATTCGGTCAGCAAGCGCACAAAAGGCCCGTACTTCCTCAACAATCTGGTCCTCGCGGCAGAAAATATGGGCGTCGTCCTGCGTAAATTGCCGTACCCGCATCAATCCATGGAGCGCGCCATGGGGCTCATTGCGGTGGCAGCAGCCATGTTCAAACAAGCGCAGCGGCAGATCGCGGTAGCTTTTGATTCCTTGCCGGAAAACCAGGACATGTGCCGGGCAATTCATTGGCTTGATCGCCATCATGTCGGCATCGGATGACACTACTGGCGTGTCGTCTTCGGTGCTGGGTACTTCATCTGGAACAACGAACATATTCTCGCGATATTTGCCCCAGTGGCCAGATTGTTCCCACTGTTTTGCATCCATGATCTGAGGCGTTTTAATTTCATCATAGCCAGCGCCATCAATGGCGCGACGCATATAGGCCTCCAGCTCGCGCCAGATAACAAAGCCCTTTGCGTGCCAGAATATGCTTCCCATGGCTTCGGATTGAATGTGAAACAGGTCCATTTCCTGACCCAATTTGCGATGATCGCGCTTGGCCGCTTCTTCGAGCCGCACGAGATGCGCCTTGAGCTGTTTTTTGTTGAGCCAGCCCGTGCCGTAAATACGCGACAATTGCGGATTGCGTTGATCGCCGCGCCAGTACGCACCCGATACGCGCGTCAGTTGGAACGCTTGTGGGTCCAGTTTGCCGGTCGAGGGAAGATGCGGACCGCGACACATGTCCATCCAGTCGTCACCGGACCAGTAGACGCTGATCTCATCGCCTTCGGGAAGCTCTGCAGCCCACTCGGCCTTAAACTTTTCGCCGTCTTTTTCCCAAAGCGCGATCAAGTCATCACGTTCCCAGACTTCACGGCGCAGTGGCTTGTCCGCCTTGATGATCCGCCGCATTTCTTCTTCGATTTTCGGCAGATCATCGTCGGTAAACGGGTCACCCGCAGGCGCAAAGTCATAATAGAAGCCATCGTCCGTTGACGGGCCAAAGGTGATTTGCGTGCCGGGGTGCAGTTTTTGTACCGCTTCTGCGAGGACATGGGCAAAATCATGCCGTGCCAGTTCCAGCGCTTCTTCTTCGTCCCGTGAGGTGATCAAAGCCAGTTCTGTGTCTACTTCCAGCGGCCGCATGATATCGCGAACCTCGCCATCAATGCGCGCAGCCAAAGCCGCCTTAGCGAGGCCGGGGCCAATATCGGCGGCTATCTGCGCCGCTGTGGTACCCGTTTCCACTTCACGTATGCTGCCATCGGGAAGGGTGATCTTAATCATCTTGGTCATCGGGTTTTCAATCTCTTCACTGCGCTAACTTCACTAACTTCACACCAAGGAACCTTGAAAAACGGGGATTCTTGGGTTTTGATGCCTTAGTCCATCATCCCGCCAAGTCAACTGCCTCCAGCATAGCGCTATGGTCATGCGCGGGAAAGGCCTATAGTCATCGTGCTGCGTGTATTTGCCACATAGTAAAGCTAAGCCGCAGCGTTCCATTCAGGCATTGCAGGAATTTGATATGAAATTTTCGTTACTCACTCTGCCGCTTTTCCTGTTGCTCGCGCTATTTTCGGTCCCGTCAGTATCGGCAGCACCCGCTGCGCCGAAGGCCTATGAGCCGCTGGCCGTCGTCAAGGCTTCTATCACGAACCAACTGACAGAAGGCGAGATACAAAAATTGCCTGATGGTACACAATTGGTGGGTGCGGATTATTTCACGGTGCGGATTGAAGGCGCGGATAAAAAAGGTCCGGATGTGGTTCTTATTCCCGGTCTGGCGACGCCTAGCGATGTCTGGAACAAAACCGCTGCCCAGCTAAAAGACCGTTACCGGGTCCATATTATTCAGATACGCGGCTTTGGTGATCTTGCTCCCGTCGACAACCCCTTGCCAGAAGGCAAAACCCATTTTGACGATTATATCCATGAGGTTTCCGACTATATTGACGATTATGTAATGGGCGAGATGAAGGGTAGCAAGCCGGCCATTATCGGACATTCCCTCGGAGGATTAACCGCAATGACCTTGGCTGCTCGCGTGCCGCAAGTGGTTGATAAAGTGATGCTCGTCGACAGCCTACCCTTTGGCGCGCTTATTTTTGATCTGGAAGCGACGGTTGATGCGTTCAGACCACAAGCGGAACAGATGCGCGATGCGCTGGCCGCGCAGAGCCGCACAACCGGTGTTCCCTGGATTGTGGAGGGTATGTCAGCCACGCAGTCCGGCCGAAAGCAGGTCAGGGCTTGGGCCGCCATGTCCGATCCCAAAGTCGTCGCAGCCTTTCTATACGACTTAATGACCATCGATATGCGGCCCCTACTGCCGGAAATTACCGTGCCTATGACGATGCTCTATCCGGTTGATGAGATCATGATATCCCAGCAGAAAATTACCGATGATCGTACCGAAGATTATAAAGCGGTTTATGCAGGCGCCAAAACCATGACATTCGAAAAAATAGAGGGGAGTCGCCATTTTATCATGTTGGATCAACCCGATGCTTTCGCCGCAGCTGTCGAAAAATTCCTGAAATCGGAAGACGGTAACGATATGTAAATCGTAATCGGCTAAAGATTTTGTCGCTATGAGTAATAATTCATCAGTCTGGCACCGTGATAGCAAGGGCGCGCGCAAACGCAGCGTGCGGATCGAGACTATTGGCAAGACATTCCTGTTTTTCGAAAATGAGTGGCGCAGCGAAGCCTATTATTTTGGCGATCTGGAATATCGCGGTTTGACCGGCGGTTCCCATGTTTTCGGTTTGGATGACGGGATCAAGGCCCGCCCCCATTGGGAGCTGGGTTTTACCGGTGAGCCACCAGCAGAACTGAAGACAATATTGCCAAAAATGAAGAAACCGATGCTCAGCGGCGTCGGGATGTTGATCATCGCATTTCTGTGTCTTGGGATTGTTTATTTCGGTTCTCCCCATATTTGGGTTTGATTGGTTTGATGCCTCTGCGTAGTCAGAGCCACAAACGATCAACGGAAGACATAAATGGAAGACGATATCCTCTATATGCAGCGCCCTGGTGGTGCCGATCTCGCCTATTGTTATCGCGCAGCCAAGCCAGGCGTCAAAGGCAGCACTCTGGTTTTCCTACCCGGTTATATGTCCGATATGGAAGGCGGCAAGGCGCTAGCGCTGGACGCATGGGCCAAGGATCAGGGCCGCGCGATGCTGCGGCTCGACTATGCCGGATGCGGCGCCAGTGGCGGGGAGTTTGAAGAACAGAGCCTGATCGACTGGCGCGACGATGTACTATTTTTGATTGAAAAGGTAACGAGCGGTTCGATCACACTGGTCGGTTCATCTATGGGCGGCTGGCTGATGCTGCTCGTCGCGCTAGCCCGGCCGATGCGCGTGAAGGCGATGGTTGGCATAGCTGCTGCACCCGATTTTACCGATTGGGGTTTCTCCCAGGAACAGAAAATGACGATCCTTCGCGAAGGCAAGCTGGAGGAGCATAGCGAATATAGTGCAGAGCCCTATGTCACGACCAATATCTTTTGGCAGTCGGGCGAGGCCAATCGCTTGCTGCATAAGGAGATCGCCTTTGATGGCGCGGTGCGGCTGCTCCATGGGCAGGGTGATGACGATGTGCCATGGGCTTATGCGCTCGAGATTGCCAAGAAAATGCGTTCAGCCGATGTGCAGGTCCATTTGGTAAAGGACGGTGATCACCGCTTGTCTCGCGATCAGGATATTGCACTTTTGATTGATGTGGTTGCGCGGCTGAATTGATGGAATTTTATGCATGCTGACCCCTCTTTTTTTCGTTCTCGCACAATCAGCGACCCCTTTCGGTTCGCCCGTTCCAGAGACGATTAATCCGTCTGCGCCGATGACCATGTCGGAAGTCCGCTTTAACGAATGTGTGGATCTGGCAGTCGACGATCCGGTCAGCGGGGTTGTCGAGGCTAATAAGTGGCGGATTGAAGGCGGTCGTTTTCTTGCGCGCCATTGTCTGGGTTTTGCCTATGCCGAACAGTTTAACTGGCCAGCGGCCACCAGCGCCTTTGCCGAAGCAGCCAAAGAAGCGGAAATCGCAAAATATCCCCGTGTAGCCAATTTCTGGGCACAAGCAGGCAATGCTGCGTTGGCGGGCAATGATCCGGTCAAAGCGCTGGAATATCTTAATGCCGCCTTGGTCCAAGGCACATTGCTCGGTCTGGAAAAGGGTGAGGTTCATCTTGATCGCGCCCGGGCGCATGTCGCTCTCAACGACTATGACCAGGCGACGAAAGAATTTGTGATGGTTCACAAGCTGGCTCCGCAAGATCCGCTGGGCTGGTTGCTATCAGCCACATTGGCGCGACGGATGGGTGATCTGCCGCTTGCCAAGGCAGATATAGCGGTCGCGGCAAAACTCGCTGCGCGCGATCCGGCCGTTGCACTAGAGGCAGGTAATATTGCTTATGCGGGCGGAGATACGGAGGAGGCCAAAGTTAATTGGGAAAAATCCGTTGAAATCGATGCTGAAAGCCGCTCGGCCAAAGTCGCCGAGAAATATCTCGCGCAGCTGGCTACAAGCGTAACCGAGTAGGATTTACATCACGGGGCTTTTCAATCCTCCGAGCGACCGATAGAAGTCCCGCCACATAATAATAGAAAGCCAGTTTTCCATGACCAAGACATTCCTATTGCCGCTACTGTCTCTTCCGTTGATGATTGCCGGCTGCAGCGATAGCGGCGACGGCAGCCCGGAGGCTGGCCAATATAAGCAGACGGTCAAGATCACCGAACTCGACTTTCCCGGGATGACCGAAGAAGCGAAAAAGCAGACTATCGTTCAGATGGAACAGGTCGTTGGCGGCGCCGCGGGCAGCCTTTTCTGTATGCAGGGCGATGATAATGGCGCGCAGTGGAAAGAAGCCGCGCAGCAAATGTCTGGCGCTCTGGGCGGTCAATGCGAAACCGCCAAGAACGAAGGATCCGCGACAACCATTGACCTGGAAATGACATGCAAGGGCACAGCCAAGGGTGACGTAAGCATCAAGATGACCGGGCAGGCCAACACACAAGGCTACGACAGCAGCATGGCGTTTGACATTAAAGACCCGGACAGCGGTGAAACTGCCAAGCTGGCAATGAATATCGGCGCACAGCGGCAGGGCGATTGCCCAGGCTAAGCCTTGCTGCCGCTGGGTTTCAACCAGCCGCGATAATGGACCATCAGGCCGACAATCGGCAAAGCAATGGGCACATCAAAATGGAAAATGCCATCTTGATCCCATTCGCTTGCCTGCGATTTCGGCGCAAGAAAAAGCGGCAGCGGCACAAACCAGAATTTCCATCCGGTCATTTCCATCTGGAGGCCCTTGTCAGTCGTTGGCAAACCAAAGCGAAACTGAAAAGGGCCAAAGCTCTCAGTCAGATCGCGGCTCGATCTTTCGAGCCGGCTGGAAAATTTCTTACCTGAAAAACTGCGCACCCAGGTTTCGCCCTTGTCGTCCGCTGCGATATGGACATGCAGATCATGCTGGCCCGCGGATGGAAATCCGAAAATTTTTGCCGCGAGTTTAGCGAGCAGGTTTTTGCCATTCGTAACCTGCGCTTCGCCATGGAAGCCGGCATCGCGAATGACGCTGTGCAATGTCTGTAAGCTGGTTGGCAGCTTCTGGAATTCTGATCCCATGACTTTTTGGTAAAGCGAGGCCGTTGGCGTTAATATTCGGGTTTCATGCGCAATCGCATGATCATCGAATAGCGGCTGAAACTCCGATAGCGTGAGAAGCTTGCTTGCGTCATATGCCCCGACCTTCGCTTGTCGTTGGACTATCTTTTCAACTAATAGCACTGCGGCAAAGGTTGGGATTTGTGGCCCATCCCCCCGCCGGGCAATCAGCGTCCAGCTTTTTCGGCTAGGTTGATCATTGGCATAGCCGAATAGCTCCACCTTCATGGCGGACACATCAGACCCCAGCGAACGCGTAATATTCTGGAGCGAGAGCAGCATCTTTGCCATTGCTGCCAGCGATCTTATCCAACCCCAGCGCACGGCCCAGCTTGCGAACCACAACGCCCGGTTTTGAAAGCTGAGCTCCGTTCCCGCGTGAAAACTGACGGCAGGTTCGGTGTCAAATTGATGTGGGACCAGATCAAGATCGGGAACATCGGCCAATCCGACCATCCGTTTTCCGGTGCCCGTTTCGCCTGCGATGGTGAAGCGAAGCTCGCGCAAATCTTGCCAACCGTAAGCGGTCTGCCATTGTCCGCCGCGTCTTATCTTGATAGCTTTCCCGACATAGCTGAGGATCGCCTTGCTAACCGATGGGCCGGCGGTGGCCCTGTTCGAAGCGCTGATCGCCATTTCAACGGCTTCTACGCTGAGACCATCTGACATCAAATGCCGGATAACGGCGCCAGACAGGGCAGGGACGCTTGATGCTCCTGAAATGACGGAGATGCCGGCGGTCGTTGCCGCTTGGTCAAGGATTTCAATGCCACAGACAAAGTCGCGGCTGTCCGCCAGATCAAGATAAGGAACCGCAGCGGCTATGCACTGATGTATGAGCGCATAGCTGCTACTCTGAAACGGTCCTGCAGCATCAATAACAAGATCGGGTTGATACTGCACCAATATGCCTGCAATATCACCATCTCGGTCCGCCTGCACCGGCGTGGCATTTTCAACATTCTGACAGAAGCGCGCCGCCCTTTGAAAGCGCCGTCCAGCGACCAGAACATGATGGCCCCGCGCGATAAGAATATGCGATAAGCGCCCACCAAAGCCGCCATAGCCACCCAAGATCAATATCGTTTTCACAATAGCCGGTCTTGAAATTCCGGCTTCGGCAGCCAGCATGTTTCACGTTTCCCGAAAATGCGATAGCGGTTGCGCGCGATTAACAGATAGACTGGGTCCCGCAGAAATTTAGGCAGCAGTTTTGCCATTGCGGCTATTTTCCATGGCCAACCAAGGCCTGCATAAATGGCCAGTACCGCATCGCTGTTGCGGAGCAGTTTGTCGCGTTGAACAACGATCAGCGTTTCGGGATTGGTCGGATCAATGCCATATTTCCGATAGAGCGCGCTACCATAGTCTCCTTGCATTGGTGCGAGCAGAAAGTGCCGTTGATGATCATGCTTTAGTATGAATTGGGCGTTGGCCGAACATAATATGCATTCCGCGTCAAAGACCACGATGGCTTTTCCGGCCTTTTGCTGCGGCTGTTCAATATGATCCGGCATTCCATCCTATATTGCTGCAAAGCCTTCAGATATCAACGTCTCGCTATTGCGATTTTCCGTTTACCGACATCTCGTAAAATTCAAACTTTGTTAAGCCAGACTGGAAGTAAGGTGCACTGGCTTTATAGTCCGCCGTTGCCTGTACTTTCGGAAAACCGCCCGGGGCATCCCATTCGACAAAGGTCAATTGGCTGGGTGCCTTTAGATCAGTCGCATGCGCTTCCATCTTGGGATTATGCATTTTGTAAATGAAGCGCCCACCAGCGTTGCGGACTTCATTTTCGATTCCCGTCAGATAGCGTTGATAGTCATCCGGGTTTTCCGGATTAGTCCAAGCGACGACCAGAGTATAATATTTTGCAGGATCGAAATTCAGATCCAGATCCTTATCAACTGCCGCGCTATAGATTCGCAGCTCATTCCAAACCTGGGGCCGCAGCGCTTTGATGGCGGGCCATTGGGGCTGATCGGTCAATTGTTTTTCGGATGCTTGGTTCGGATAGGAAAAGAATATCACGCCCGCTGGTTTGTAATCGCTAATCAGGGCTTTATCGACTTTTATCTGGGCTTCGCGTTTCAGGCCGAATTTTGCGCCGAGCGGCAGCGCCTGCTGGTAATAGGTTTGGCGTATCGCATTGGCATCCGGGTCCGATTTTGGGTCGGGCATAATGATCGAAAGATATTGGCCTTTGGCGACGGTCAATCGCGTATTTTCTGCAGGTGCTGAAGGCGTCGTTGATTTTGATTGCTGTGCCATGGTGCTGCAAGCCGGCATGGTAAGCGCTAAAGTGAATGCAGAAGTCAGCATCATGGAAGTGCGAATGATCGTCATGAGTAATATGCCTTTTGTCGAGGGTTGAAACGGCATTGAGCCATGTTTTGTTGCGATATTGCACCTCAATAGAACAATATATACCGAAATAGTGGATGTATTTCTTTTCATGATGGTGCAGTAATGCACCAATGGAAAATTGGGATGATTATCGATTCATACTGGCGCTTGATCGATCCGGAACGGTTCGATCAGCCGCGTCGCTTTTGGGGGTAACGCATAGTACCGTCTCGCGGCGGCTGGCGGTGATCAATGCGCGTTATGGCAAAGCGGTGTTTGAACGCGCGGCGGGAGGATATCGGAAAACCGAACTCGGCGCGCAGCTGGTCGAGGCGGCACAGGAAATGGAGGGGATCAGTTTTTCCGCTGATCGCCGTCGTAAAGCCGGTGAAACGGAGTTATCGGGACCGATAACATTGTCCATTCCGGACGTGCTGGGACAATATCTATTATTGGATTATCTCGCCGATTTTTGCCGGCGATATCCGGGGATAAAATTGTCCATGCAAAGCACTTATCGTTTTGCCGATCTGGACCGGTCAGAGGCGGATGTTGTGATCAGAGGCGTTGCGAAACCGCCAGATCATCTGGTTGGTCGTCGGCTTTTTCCTTATGCGCTCAGCTATTATTGTCGTCGAGATTATCTGGAGAAAACGGCGCCAGCAGACCGGCGTTGGATTGCGGCTCCGCCACCATCAGGACTGCCGCGTTGGATCGCGGACAGCCCGTTCCCCGACACGCCAATAGGAATGATGAGCGATGATATCACGTTACGCCACAAGGCGGTGATGAATGGGCATGGCATGACCAGGGGGGCTTGCTACATGGGGGATCCGGAGCCTGATCTCATGCGTGTGCCAAATGCGCCGCCACCATTTCCGGTGGCCGATTTTTGGGTGCTCACCCATCCCGATCTCAAGAACACGCCGCGCATAAAATTGCTGATGCGTTTTTTGGCGGCGGCGCTTCTGGAGAATCAGGATTTGATTGAAGGGCGAAAAGGTTCAACTTAAACGCCTGAAACAGCTGTCCTCGGCTCAATCGAGATAGAAGTTCACTGTCGTTACCACCCGCACTTTTTTATACGGCGTGTCCGTCACGCCATAGCCGCCGCCATCGCCATCGCGAGAGTTGATGGAGAAATAGCCTTGTGTCGCGGATTTAATTCCCCCGACATCAGTGCCGCTATCCTCGGCAAATTGCTCCGCTGATTTCCGCGCGTCCTTGGTCGCTTCTGCCACCATTTCCGGTTTGATTTCGTCAAGCTTGGTGAATGTATAGCTCATGCCCGAACCGTCTTCGAGCACAACGCCGCGGCGCACGAGATCAAATTGCCGGGCGACGGCCGCTTGGGCCTTTTCAATATCATCAGTCCGCAGCGATAGCCGCTGACGGATGGTATAGCGGGGAATACCGTTGCTGGAATATTGGTTCACATTGGCGCCAGTCGGTTTCAGTGCATCACCTTTAAAGCCCAGTTCGGTGAAAAATTTACCAATGGCCGCCGTGTCACGGTCCATGTCAGCTTGGGCCTCGGCCAGATTGGTGCTTTGCGCGCTATAAGCAATGGTCCATGTGGCAAGATCAGCGGTAACTTCGCGCTCGGCCAATCCGCGCACAGTCACGCTTCGATCTGCCATTTTAGAGCGGAGTAAGCCGTCGCCGAGCAAATATCCACCAGCGATAAGACCAATGGTCAACAAGCCTGCACTGACCAGCAATACGTTATTTTTCTTTTCTAGAAATTTGTTACCTTCACCATTATCCGTCATTGCTCTTTCCCTCTCGTTCCAAGCATTCTAAACTGCTTCCATCGACCCGGTTTGGCTTTGCGATAACAGCGATGAACCGTTTCTGAATAGCGATGAATGGAGTTTCTCTCAATGCCAATTCAATATCTGCATACAATGTTGCGGGTCACCGATCCGGACGCGACGGTGAAATTTTTCAATCTCCTCGGCCTCGAAGAAGTCCGGCGCTATGATAGCGAACAAGGTCGCTTCTCGCTCATCTTCCTCGCTGCGCCGGGGCAAAAAGACGTTGCGGAGGTTGAGCTGACCCATAACTGGCCAGCCGAAGACGGCAGTGGCGAAGATTATGATGGCGGTCGGAATTTTGGTCATCTCGCTTATCGCGTCGATAATATTTACGCGCTGTGCCAGACGTTGATGGATGCCGGGGTAACGATCAACCGTCCGCCACGCGACGGGCATATGGCATTTGTGCGGACACCGGATAATATCTCGGTTGAGCTATTGCAGGCAGGTGAGAATCTGCCGGTCCAAGAGCCATGGGCGAGCATGGAAAATATCGGCGAGTGGTAGTATTTTGGACCGATTAAGCGCGCGCGGCATATGACCCCGGCTTAGGGTTGCGATCGGACAGGTCAAAACTAATCACCTGATTGCGGCCGTTATTCTTGGCATTGTAGAGGCGCTTGTCTGCCACAGCCATGATTGACTTTAGCGAGGTCCGTTTGGTGATTTCGGCAACGCCAGCCGAGAAAGTCACCGCTCGCTTGATTTTCGGCACATTGGCATGAACGGATCGAATAAGCGTCTCACAGATTTTAGTCATTTCTGTTGCCGGGTTATTTTTCCGGCTGCCGCGCTCATCTCGTTTCAATAGCAGTGCAAATTCTTCACCGCCAATTCTGGCACAGAAATGATGGGTGGCACTAAGCTCTCGTCCAACGATGCGAAGCACTTCGTCACCAATTTCGTGCCCGTACAAGTCGTTGACCTGCTTAAAAAAATCGATGTCCAAAATCGCCAAGTGGCTATATTTTCGTTCGACCAAATTGGTTTTATATGCTTTTTCAAAAGCGCGACGATTGCTGATCGCTGTCAGGCCGTCCGTTTCCGCGAGCAATTTTAATTCTACGCGCTCTCGCATCGTGTCTTCGTGCTTGATCCGCATTTTCATGATCCGGTTGGCCACACCAAAGGCCAAAATAATCGTTTCCAGAACCAGAGCAAAATAGAGACCATAATCAAGTTCATGAATCCCGATGTAGAGGTCCATGCCCCGGGCGATCCGGTCGAAGCTGAAGGCAATAATCGGTGTCCAGGCGGCAATTTGGAACCAGATTGCGGTGCTGCCGCGCCGCAAAGCATGGCCCATTGTATAAAGGACAACGAGCAAATAGGGGACAAAGGAAACATGATAATAGTTGCGGATATTGGTATCATAGCCGTCGATAGTCTGAAAAATATATGCGGTGACAAAGACGGGAAGAACCGCGGACGCCAATAATATCGGACGCAGCCAATTCGCGATTTTTCCGGGCTCAACAAATCGATCGAGGAAAAACCCGCTGGCTGCGATTGAAAGTGCCAATGTCCAGTAGTTTAGCAGAAATTTGGTCATGAGGTCTGTTTCGGGGAAAACAAGGAAGATCAAACCGGAGGAGCTAAACGTATAAACCACGGTGCCCACGATCATGGCGCTGTGCCACAACATGAAGCTGTAACGCAGCGCGCCATAGAAAAAGGCGTTGTAGATAAAGGGCATGATCGCCATGCCGCATAGCAGCGCGAACATGGCTGAAAGTGGCAGTTTTAGATCATCCCATCTTTTTTTTGACGCTAGTTGCACCAAGGTAATCGAACTGGCGACGCGCGGATTATCCAGCGAAATAAAAACGGTCTCTATCTGAGCGCGGATGGCGGGATCTTCAGATCCAGGAATCGGGAGGCCATAATGACCTTTGGGCCGCCAACTGTCGATCACGTCTTGCGTTGAAAAATAGCTGGATTTCAATGTGCCGTCGGTCAGCAGAGAATGGACAGCCATGGTTGTCAGGCCGTTATTATCCCCTTGAACTTCCACTGCGCCCGGCGCGACTTCATCTGCTTTAAAGGGAATTTTGATCCACAGTTTCGATCCGGAGAAATCATATTTATCGTCCGAGCAATTAAACGTGTCGCGCACTGCCACGACGTCGGATATCTGACCATCAAGGCCGGTGCCATAGGTACAGAGCTCGTCGGCGAGAGAGATATTTGCAGCCGCAGGCGCGCAGAAGCAAAAAAATGCAAGAAATGCGATGAAAATCCGCAACTATTTTCCCTCCCGAAATTGACCTGATAATGGCGCGCCGTAAACCATGGGCCTTAATGCAAAAGCCTTATGATGCGGTTAACCATCGACAAAATTGGGAATAGTAGGTAAATTGCCATCCATGCTTGAAATCATCCGTATCCCCGTTTTGTCCGACAATTATGTCTGGCTGGTCCACGAACCCCATTCAAAGGAAACGATGGTCGTTGATCCTGCTGTGGCCGAACCCGTGCTAGCCGAAGCCGATAAACGTGGCTGGAAAATCACCCAGATTTGGAACACCCACTGGCACCCGGATCATACCGGCGGCAATGCGGCGATAAAAGAAGCGACGGGCTGTCATATTACCGGTCCAGAGGCCGAGCAGGCCCGTATTCCAACGCTCGATAGGTTGGTTAAAGAGGGTGACGCTGTTCGTTTGGGCGATGCTGTCGCCGCCGTGATCGATGTGCCGGCCCATACGGCCGGGCATATCGCTTTTCATATTGCGGATGAGAACACTGTCTTCGTCGGTGATACTTTATTTGCTATGGGATGTGGCCGTCTGTTCGAAGGTACGGCCGCACAAATGTATGACAATATGCAGAAACTTTCGAAATTACCGGACGAGACGAACGTCTATTGTGCCCATGAATATACGCAGGCCAATGGAGAATATGCGCTGGTAGCCGAACCGGACAATCAGGCGTTGAAAGAACGTATGGAGGCGGTGCTAGCAGCGCGCGCGAAGGGCGAGGCAACCGTGCCTACTACCATCGCTTTGGAAGCGGCCACCAACCCGTTCATGCGCGCTGTGTCCGCCGAGCAATTGGCAGAACGGCGCATAGCCAAAGACAATTTCTAAAGACCGATTTCCGGTTTTCCACATTTTATGTTACATTATAACTTCGATGGGGGACATCGAAGGAGAATCGTCGTGCGTAAGATTATATTCGCAATACCGTTGGCATTGATGCTCGCTGCACCAGCAGTGAATAGCGGTACAGCTGAGGTCAAGCTCAGTGAGAAAGAACAAGCCAAGTTCGACAAGAAAATTGCTGGCCGTGAGGCCGGCAAGCCGATTAGCTGTATAAACCGGACGGATCAGAAGAATTTGACCGCCGTCGGTGACAAATATCTGATTTATAGTCGCAGCAGCAATCCCAAAACCATTTACGTCAACGAACCCTATGGCGGATGCCGGGACGTGGATCGCAACGCGCTGGTGACGCGCAGATCATCGTCGCAGCTTTGCCGTGGTGAAATTGCGCAGGTGAAGGATCTTCCGACCGGAACGTTTGTCGACAGCTGTTCCTTCGGCTCATTCGTGCCGTATACCAAAATCGAAGGGTGATCGCCCCGAACAGCGGACGCGTCTATTTTTTATAGAGCGCGTTCAGCCGTTCTTGATAGCGTTCGCGAATGACATGACGCCGAATCTTCATGCTCGGCGTCAGTTCTTCGTTTTCTATTGCAAAAGGTTCGTCGGCAAATTCAAACCGGCGAACCTTTTCCGTTACTGATAGGTTCTTATTTACCCGGTCGACAGCTTTGCTCAGGGCGGATTTGAACGCCGGATTGGCCTGTAATTTCAAGAAATCATAAGCCATGCCTTCGCTGCGAGACCATTCCAATGCCCATTCGGGATCAGGAACGACCAGCCCTGACATATACGGGCGTTTATCCCCCACGATCATCGCCTGAAGGATTTCCGGTTGCAGGGTCAGCATGCCTTCCACCTTTTGCGGCGCGACATTCTCACCCTTGTCATTGACGATCAGGTCTTTTTTGCGGTCGGTAATTGCAACACGGCCCGCTTCATCGATCAAGCCAATATCGCCGGTGTGCAGCCAGCCGTCTATAATGACCCGGTCCGTTTCGGCTTGGTTGCGCCAATAGCCTTTCATGACCAGTTCGCCGCGTACCAATATCTCGCCATCTTTCGCAATCTTGACTTCGGTATCAATCATCGGCGGACCGACTGTGTCCATTTTCAGGCCGGTACTTGGGCGGTTGCAGGCGATGATCGGGCCGGATTCCGTCTGGCCATAACCTTGAAGCAGGGTGAGTCCGAGCGACTGAAAAAATACACCAATATCCGGGTTGAGTGGCGCGCCGCCGGAGACCATAGCCTTGATCCGTCCGCCAAAGCGCTTCTGCACTTTGGGGCGCAGGGTCTTGTTGAGGAAAACATCCATCAGCTTGTCGCGTTTGCGTTTTTTGCCATCCGCTTCGCGTTCGCCGATAGCTAGCGCTTTGCCGAGCAGATAATTGGGCATTTTCCCTTGTTTTTCGACGGTTTTGATGAGTCGCGCACGGAGTACTTCAAATAGTCGTGGAACGACGACCATGATGGTCGGTTGAACATCTTCGATATTGGAGGCCAGCTTTTCAAGCCCTTCGGAATAATAGATTTGAGCACCCAAGCCGATCGGGAAAAACTGGCCGGCGCTATGTTCATAGGCATGGCTGAGTGGCAGGAACGAAAGAAACACTTCCTCGTCCCAACCAAAATCATTCTCGATAACCTCTGCCGGGCCTTTGACATTATGCAGAATAGCACCATGCGGCTGCATAACGCCGCGAGGTTTCCCGCCGGTACCGCTCGTGTAGATAATGCAGGCCACGTCGTCGCGCTTGATATCGGCTACTTGCATAGTGACTTCGGCAACATGTTCATCTGTGCCTTGCACAAGGTCATTCCACTGGTGAATGGCAAAATCACCGGACTGACCGATACGCAAATCCGACATTCCGATGACGATATCGGCATCTGATGATTTTATAACTGACGGTATTAAATTTTGTGCCAGTTTCTGATTGGAAACGATCACGGCCTTGGCGCCACTATTGTCCAGAATATGCTGATGATCATTGGGCGTGTTGGTTGTGTAAGTGGGGACGGTAATGCATTTCGCGGCCATGATGGCTAGATCGGCGATGCACCATTGTGGGCAGTTATCTGCGACCAGCATAATCCGGTCGCCCGGTTTCAAGCCCAGTTTCTTAAACGACTGTGCCAGCGCGGCCACTTGTCGGGCGGCCTCTGCCCAACTGGTGGCACGCCATTCCCCGTCTATTTTTGCGCTCAAAAAGGGTTTGTCGCCGCCTTCGCTCGCGCGTTGAAAAAACATGGAAACCAGATTGGAAAAACCGTCAAATTCTAGATAGCGGTCCGTTACTTTTTTTGCCGACACTCTCATCACCCTCTTGCGTGCCCATACCGATTAAAGTCAGGCCACTGTTATGGTCACAGGCTAGCGCGTATAAAAGTCCCGGGCAATGGTTTCCGGTAACGGCTATGCAAATCTCTGATCTAAGGCAGTTCGCTAACGGCTTCACCGGTGCTACGCGGATCGACGGCTCCGACCCAACCCTCATCGGTTTTTTGCGCGCCAGCCAGTTTCGACGGTAAATTACTGGTCACCACCGTATGGCCGAGGCGGGCAAGATCATTTTGCAGCTTTATTAAATCGCTATCATTTTCAATCAGCAGCCCCGATCCGCCAAAATAGATATTGGGCATCGCCATCGCGTCTTTCAGCGGCAAGCCGTAATCAAGCACACCGATCAGCGTCTTGGTGACGTGCATGATGATCCGTTTGCCGCCTGCAGAACCTAGCGCGAGAATGGGTTCTCCTGTGGCATTATAGACGATGGTCGGCGACATGGAGGAGAGCGGACGTTTGCCCGCCTGCACCCGATTGGCCACCGGCGCGCCGTCTTTTTCAGGAGCAAATGTGAAATCGGTGAGTTCGTTATTTAGAACCATCCCGCGCGCTATTAGTTGGCTGCCAAAGGGGCCTTCAACGGTCGATGTCATATTGGCAATATTGCCTTCGCCATCGACGGCCGTAAAATGGGTCGTGCCCGCCACTTCAGATGAAATCGCGGCAGTGCGCGGCGTGGCGCCTGGAGGACTGCCGGCAGGATAGGTTTCGATACCGGGAAATTGCGGCCGCGCCCGTTGCAAAGCGATCATTTGGGAGCGCTTGGCGACATAATTTTTGTCGATCAGGCCCGCGACGGGAACCGACACAAAATCCTGATCCGCCAGATATTTTTCGCGATCCGCATAAGCCAGCCGCATCGCTTCACTAATGACATGCCAAGCACGGGCCGGTTCTTTCTTGTAGAGTTCACCCATGTCAAAACGCTCGATAGAGCCGAGAATCTGGAGCACGGTTGTCGCGCCTGAAGAAGGCGGACCCATGCCGCAAATCCGATATTCGCGATAGCTGGAGCAAACGGGTTGCCGCAATATCGCGCTATAATTGGCGAAATCCTGATCGGTTAAAACCGACTGGTTTTGCGGTGCGTTGGCAACAGCCGTTGAAATGGCTGCGGCTGTTTTGCCGGTATAAAAGGCATCCGCGCCGCCGGCTTGTAAATCGCGCAGCAACGCTGCCAGTTCAGGGTTTTTGATGATCGTGCCGCGCGGTGCCGGGGCCCCATTGCGCCAATATAATTTTTGCATGTCCGGGAATTTGACCCAGAGTTTTTCAAGCCGTTTCATCCAGTCATATTGTGGCGCGCTAACAGCATAGCCTTGTTCAGCCAGTCTTATTGCAGGCTCGAACAATTTTCCCCAAGGCAGCTTTCCCCATTTTTTATGAGCCATTTCCATCAGCCGCATATTGCCGGGAACGCCCACGGATTTGCCGCCTGGTGTTGCATCTCGCCAGCCCAATGGCTTGCCGTCTTCGCCTAGAAAACGGTCCTCGGCTGCCGCCGCCGGCGCCATTTCGCGGCCGTCAATGGTTTCCATCCAGCCGCTTTTGCCATCATTGTGAAGCAGAAAACCCCCGCCGCCAATACCGCTCGACTGCGGCTCTACCACGGTGAGTGCCAACATCATCGCCATGGCTGCATCGGTTGCTGAGCCGCCTGCTTGCAACATCTCAAAGCCGGCTTTGGTGGCTTCGGGATGGGCCGATGCCGCGGTGCCGGCATTTTGCGCCATGGCTGGAGCGGCCATGGGTGTGAGCAGGGAAAAAGCGAATATGGTCAGGAGTTTTTTCATGATTTGCGGGGCATCCGGTTTAGTAAATCCGTTAGTGGTGAGCCTGTCGAACCACGTTTCTCAGACGAGCGACGCCCTTCGACAAGCTCAGGGCTAACGGATTTTATCTGTCAGTCCAAGTAACATTTACTTGTCATCAGCACCCACAGCATCGGTGACGGAGGAAAACCCATCGCGTTTTAAAAGCTTTGCCAGTCCGCAGCTCATTGATCGGGCCATGGTCGGGCCTTCATAAATCATTGCGGTGTAAAGCTGCACCAGCGACGCTCCGGCACGAATGCGCTGATAAGCATCTTCGGCCCTTGCTATGCCACCGACACCGATGAGCGGAATATCGCCGCCACTAGCCGTGCGAAAATCTTTTAGCCGTTGCAGCGCCAAATCTTTCAAAGGCGCACCGGACAGCCCGCCGGTTTCCGTTTGGTTTTCCGATTTTAAATCGGGTCTGGTGATCGTCGTGTTGGAAACAATCAGCGCATCGATTTTCTGTTTCATTGTGACATCAACAATATCGTCAATATCAGCCGATTCCAAATCAGGCGCGACTTTCAGGAATACCGGCACTTTGTGATCGCCGCGCGCGTCCATGACCGCCGCGAGCAATTCTTCCAGCGCAGCTTTATCCTGTAAAGCGCGCAACCCCGGCGTGTTGGGCGACGATATATTGACCGTCAGATAATCAGCCAAGGGCGCCATATTTTGCACGCCGATGACATAATCCGCAATGCGATCATCGCTGTCTTTGTTCGCACCAATGTTAATGCCCAGCACGCCTTTACCCATGCGGCCGCCCATGCGTTTTAGACGCGGCGCAGCTTTTTCCTGACCTTCATTGTTAAAGCCCAAGCGGTTGATTACGGCTTTGTCCTGCGGCAACCGGAATATACGCGGCTTGGGATTACCAGCCTGTGCGCGCGGTGTCAGCGTACCGACCTCGGCATAGCCAAAGCCCATGCGGATCAATGCATCTGGGACTTCACCATTTTTGTCAAAACCGGGCGCCATGCCAACCGGATTGGGAAAATCGAGGCCGGCGACGGTGGTGGCCAATACCGCATCGGATTTCGGCGCTGGCCCCAAGGGCAAAGCCTTTAATCCCGCAATGGTGAGACCATGGGCTTTTTCGGCTTCGAGCGCGAAAATAAACGGGCGGGCAAGATCATATAGCATGGCCGCGCCTATGGCATCAGGGGGCTGGTGGCGCAATATCGCATTCTGCATCAAGTGCGGAGCACAAGACTAGAAACCCCGAGAATATCTGCTAAACAGCAGCCGATAAATCACAAAGGATCAACAATGATTGCGACCCCACAATTTGATTTCCAGCTTGGCGAGATGGCCGACCAGATTCGGGATACCACGCGGCGATTTGCAGATGAGAAGATCAGCCCGCTAGCCCAGAAAATGGACCGGGAAGACTGGTTCCCGCGGGAGCTATGGGAGCAGATGGGCGATCTCGGCCTGCATGGGGTAACGGTCGAAGAAGAAGATGGCGGCCTAGGTCTTGGCTATCTGGAACATGCGATCGCGGTTGAGGAAGTCAGCCGGGGCAGCGCAGCACTGGGGCTTAGCTATGGCGCGCATAGCAACCTGTGCGTCAATCAGATCCGTCGCTGGGCTTCGCCCGAACAAAAGGCGAAATATCTGCCGAAACTGATTTCCGGCGAACATGTTGGATCGCTGGCCATGTCCGAAGCCGGCGCGGGTTCGGATGTTGTTTCGATGAAATTGAAAGCCGAGGCGGTGCAGGGCGGTTACGTGCTCAACGGCACGAAATTCTGGATCACCAATTCGACCGATGCCGATACGCTGGTCGTCTATGGCAAGACCCGTCCCGAAGCAGGTTCTGGCGGGATTACCGCATTCCTGATTGAAAAGGGTATGAAAGGGTTTTCCATCGGCCAGAAAATCGAAAAAGTTGGTATGAAGGGCAGTCCGACAGCAGAACTGGTATTCGACGATTGCGAAGTGCCGGACGAAAATGTGATGGGGCCGATTAACGGCGGTGTTGGTGTGCTGATGTCCGGTCTGGACTATGAGCGCGCGGTATTGGCCGCTATTCCATTAGGTCTGATGCAGGCCTGTCTCGATACGGTTATTCCTTATGTTCGGGAGCGCAAGCAATTTGGTAAACCCATCGGGACGTTCCAACTGATGCAGGGCAAGATTGCCGATATGTATGTCCGCCTCAACAGCGCGCGATCCTATGTGTATGCTGTCAATAAAGCCTGTGATGCCGGTCAAACGACACGGTTTGATGCGGCGGGTGCGGTAATGTATGCGTCCGAAAGCAGCGTTCGCGTCGCTGAAGAATCGATTCAGGCCTTGGGCGGCGCAGGCTATACGACCGACTGGCCGGTAGAGCGTTATTGGCGCGATTCCAAATTACTGGATATCGGGGCAGGGACCAATGAAATTCGCCGGATGCTAATTGGGCGCGAATTAATTGGAGGCGCTTGATGAAGCTGCTGCTAACCGGCTCATCGGGTTGGTTGGGCAGGTTTCTTGCACCCAAATTGAGCGCCGTCGGCCACGAAGTCGTTGGTCTGGATATCGCCGCCGGTGATCACACCAATATAATCGGTTCGGTGGCCGACCGCCCGCTCATCGATCAGATTTTTGGCGATCATGGCATTGAAGCAGTTCTCCATGCCGGCGCGCTGCACAAACCTGATATAGCGCGCTATCCGGCCAACGCCTTTGTCGACGTGAATGTCACTGGCACGCTAAACCTTCTGGAAGCGGCTGTGCGGGCTGGTCATAACCGGTTTATTTTCACGTCCACGACATCGTTGATGATATCTGAGACCGTTCGGGCGGGACGCGCCGGCGGGGCAGAGCAAGCCTTTTGGCTGGATGAAGAATTCGGCCCGCTAAAGCCGCGTAATATCTATGGGGTGACCAAAATATCCGCAGAGCATCTGTGCCGCCTCTATCATCAGTTGCACGGCATTAATGTGGCGGTTCTGCGGACAGGTCGGTTTTTTCCGGAAGATGATGACACGCTTGCCATTCCCAGCGGCCCCAATCTCAAGGCCAATGAATTTTTGAACCGGCGGTTGACTGTCGAAGATGCCGCTGATGCCCATATCGCGGCGCTCGATGCTATGGATGGTCTGGGTTTCGAAACCTTCATCTTGTCTGCGCCAACGCCATTTGTGCGCGAAGATTGCGCGTATCTTATCGCCGATGCGCCTTCTGTCATCACGCGTTATTTCCCGCAAGCAGCTGCGCTTTACAAACAAAAAGGCTGGGTGCTGCCGGACCATATAGATCGCATTTATGACGCCGGGAAAGCCGAGCGACTATTGGGATTTCGTGCGCAGACGGACTTTGCGCGGATATTGGATGCGCTCGCACAGGATCGCCCGCTGCCCTTTCATCATGACCCGAGCTACATACCTCCAAAGGAGACGCCATGACCTACACGCTGATCACCGCCAATCGCAATTATTCGAGCTGGTCGCTGCGCCCATGGATGCTGATGAAAGCCCTCGCTATTCCGTTTGATGATAAAATTGTCTATTTTGAGGAAGAAAATTACGAGCGGTTTCGGGTCTTTGCTCCCAATGCGCAGGTCCCCTGTTTGAAGGATGATGACCGCACGATCTGGGACTCGCTGGCGATTATGGAATATCTGGCCGAGCGGCATGAAGGTGTCTGGCCAGTGGACGAAAAAGCGCGAACATGGGCGCGGTGCGCGGCGGCGGAAATGCACGGTGGCTTTGCGCCCCTGCGGAATATCTGCCCGATGAATATTGGCGTGCGGGCGCAGTTGCATCAGCTCGATCTGCCGCTGCAACGCAATTTAGACCGGATTGGCGAGCTATTTGCCGAAGGTCTGGATAGCTTTGGCGGACCTTGGCTGACGGGGAACAGTTTCACGGCTGTTGATGCCTTTTATGCACCCGTGGCTTATCGCGTGCGAACCTTTAATCTCGATATCGGCGTGAAAGGCCGGGCATGGGTGGATCATATCATCAGTCACCCGGCGATGGAGGCTTGGGAGGCACAGGCGCTGGCCGAAACCCATCGCGAAATTGGTCATGAAGAAGAAATTGGAGATGTAGCTATCGTTACGGATGATTTCCGGGTGCCCGTTTAATCCACCACGGATCTAAACCATGGTGCTCCGCTTGACGGTGCGAAGCCAATAGGCCATGGCCGCGCTCAATGATGTTGCGATGCAGCATTGAATCTAAAATTCCATCCGGTGGGGACCGCTCTCATGGCAATACACAGCGATTTTAAACGCGACTGGCTATCCAATCCGAAGACCGAATTTTTGGCTGGTTTGGTTGTGGCCCTGGCTTTGATTCCCGAAGCTATTGGATTTGCCATTATCGCCGGCGTGGATCCGCGCGTTGGGCTTTACGCCAGTTTTTCAATCGCGGTAATCATCTCGATGATTGGTGGCCGCCCGGGTATGATCAGCGCGGCGACCGCAGCGGTGGCCGTATTGGTTGTTCCACTGGTCCGCGATCATGGTGTCGAATATCTCTTTGCCGCCACCATCTTAATGGGTATTTTCCAAGCAATCGCGGCCTTGCTGCGGCTCGACCTGTTGATGCGCTTTGTTTCGCGGTCGGTGATTACCGGCTTTGTCAACGCGCTCGCCATCCTGATTTTCATGGCGCAATTGCCGCAGTTAACCGGCGAATCTTTTACCTGGCAGACCTATGCGATGGTCGCCGCTGGCCTGGCCATTATCTATGGCCTGCCCAAGCTGACCAGCTGGGTGCCCTCGCCCTTGGCGGCGATTATCGTGCTGGCTGGTGTGAGCATCTATTTCAAAGCGGATGTATTGACCGTCGGCGATATGGGTGATTTGCCCGATAGCCTGCCTTGGTTCCATATTCCGCAGATCCCGATCACCTGGGAAACATTGCGGATCATCGCGCCTTATTCGCTCGCCATGGCGGCGGTCGGCCTGCTGGAATCGTTGCTGACCGCATCTATTGTCGATGATATGACCGAGACGCGTAGCGACAAGAAACGCGAAACCTATGGTCAGGGCATTGCCAATTTCGTGACCGGTTGGATTGGTGGCATGGGCGGTTGTGCGATGATTGGTCAGTCGGTGATCAATATTAAATCTGGCGGTTCGCGCCGTCTTTCTACCTTTGTTGCGGGCGTCATGTTGCTGGTGCTGATCGTCGGTCTTGGACCGCTTGTCGCGCAAATCCCTATGCCGGCGCTGGTCGCAGTGATGATCTTCGTATCCATCAGTACTTTCCGCTGGAAAAGCTTTACCGAAATCACTCACCACCCATGGCCATCCAATTTCGTGATGCTCGCTACGGTCGTTATGGTTGTGGCCACCCATGACTTGTCGATTGGTGTGCTGACCGGTGTCTTGCTCTCCGGCATATTCTTCGCTTGGAAAGTGCGTCAGCTCGTCACCATTCAGGATTTTGTCGAAGTGACCACCCACCGCTATGTCTTTGGCGGCCAGATATTTTTTGGTTCCGTTGATATGCTTTATGAAGCGATGGAGTTTAACGAAGAAGGCATTGATACCGTCATTATTGATGTTCACGATGCCCATTTCTGGGATATCTCCGCTACCGGAATGCTCGATAAGATTGTCGAGCGCCTTCAAAATGAAGGTAAGACGGTTGAGCTCATTGGTCTCAATGAAGCGAGTGCGACATTGGTCGAGAAATATAGCGACAATGACCGGCCGTTTGAAAGTTTGGGTGTCGTGGGGCACTAAAATGCAGTGACGCGGGATTGCTACTGGTGATACAGCAGAATCTCCTATGAATTCATATCAACCTTTATTAAGTTGTGTATTGCAACTTAATAAAGGTAATGCTCTATGAAATGGCTTATTCGCATCACTGTTCCTGTGCTTGTTATTGCAGTTGGAACTTGGTGGTTACTGCTGGATGGCACCGCGCCACCGACTGCTGACAATGGCTTTGAGATTGCTGAATATCGCCAGCTGGTCGCTGCAGGTACTGGCGACCGTCCCAAAGAAATCAGGATAGAACGGGTGGGTAGCGATTTAGCGCCCGGCTTTGCAGCAGAAGTGGGTAATTTTTCCGCAGATTATGCAACGACCTACACGTCCTTCCAAATCGTCTGGCCAGATCAGACCATTGTCATTGGCGGAGCGATTGACGCTGAAACGTCCAAGGAAATGGAACAGTCGGAAGATGGCCGGCAATTTGATGGCGAGGCCTATGGGCGCGTAACATCCGCCATGATCAGCGCGGAAAAAGTTCTGATCACGCACGAACATCTCGATCACGTCATGGCCGTGGCGCGGCATCCTGAGCCAGAACAGCTCGCACCGCGGTTGCGCCTGAATGCTGCGCAGCTTGCTGGTTTGTCACAATTTGCGAAGGGCGGAATATTGCCGGCAGAAATTGCTGGGGTGGCAACAGAGGATTTTGAGAAAGCCACCTTAATTGCACCCGGTCTTGTTCTGATCCCCACACGGGGGCACACGGCGGGAAGCCGCTCATTCTTCGTTGCTCTGGAAAACGGCGCCGAATATTTGTTGATCGGTGACATCGTCTGGAAAATGTCGAACATAGAAAACCTGAAAACCCGGCCGCGGTTATTGCAATATATATTGTTCGATCCCCAAGAAAATCGCAGTCGAGTGTTGGAGCAGGTTCGAGCGCTTCACGATCTGAAAAAAGCGAACCCGAACCTGATCATTTTGCCAAGCCATGATAAAATCTATCTGGACTCGCTGGTGAAAGCTGGCACATTGCAATCCAAATTCACTATAGTGCCGCCTCTTAACAGCCCTCAACCGGAGCCCACATCATGATCAAACTGCACCATCTGGAATATAGCCGTTCGACCCGGATTATCTGGCTGCTCGAAGAATTGGGTGTGAAATATGAAATGGTGCGACATCAACGGCATCCCGAAACCATGCGGGCCCAGGCCGATTTGGCTGCGATTCATCCGCTGGCCAAAGCGCCCACAGTGATTATCGACGATCATCTGATGATGGAATCGGGCGCGGTTATTGAATATATATTGGAGCAATATGGTGACGGTAAACTGGCACCCGCACCGGGTTCCAAAGACCGAGCGGAATATCTTGAATGGCTCCATTTTGCCGAAGGTACGTTGGCCAATCCTGTGATCGTACAGATGCTCGCTCCGCGCTTTGGTGGACTCGGTGAAGGCTATGCGCCCTTTGTTGAGGGCGAAGTGGTCAAGCTGCTCGATTATGTCGAGCATCATATCGACAATCGTGAATTTCTGGTCGGTGATGATTTTACCGGCGCTGATATTAATGTCATGTATGTGCTCGAACTCGCGATGGCGGCCGGCATGCTCGCCAATCGGCCCGCATCGATGGACTATGCCAAACGGATGATGGCGCGCGCAGCCTATAAGAAAGCCATTGAACTGGGTGGGCCGATCGTTCCTTCGCTCGCGGGCTAGTGGCGGCGACTGATCAATCGTCAGACCCAGCAGGCGGGCGGCTGCTAACGGCGTTTTTATTAATATTAACGCTTTGCGCCTTTGCAGGAAACTCGCTGCTTAACCGCGCGGCTTTGGCAGACATTAGCATAGACTGGGCAAGTTTTACCGTGATCCGTTTGGTTTCTGGCGCGATCTTTTTGGCGCTCATATTAGGCTTTCGTCACGGTCGGGCCGTGCTTCCACGAGGCGATACTGTGGTCCCCGCGATAGCGCTGTTCGTTTATGCGATCAGTTTTTCTTTTGCCTATATATCGCTCGACGCGGCGGTGGGGGCGCTGATACTGTTTCCGGCAGGGCAGCTGAGTTTACAGATTATCGGCATGGTTCGCGGCATCTATCCCACGCCTATTCAATGGGCGGGATTATTGCTGGCCATTGCCGGACTGGCTGTTTTTCTGGCGCCCGGCGATACCGCGCCGCCGCTTGTTGGTGGGCTCATCATGGCGCTCGCCGGGATATCTTGGGGTTTTTACAGCTGGGCCGGAAAAGGGGCAGCCCGACCAGCGCTCGCCACCGCCCGAAATTTTGTCGGTGCGGCTGTGCTCTGCCTTTTGATCATCCCTTTGCTCGGCAACGGTGAGCAGGCACAACCAACTGGTGTTGCGCTGGCGATTATCTCTGGCACCATCACATCCGGGCTGGGCTATATTACGTGGTATGCCGTCTTGCCGCGCCTGTCGGTGAGTACAGCGGCAGCCTCTCAACTATCCGTGCCAGCGATTGCGGCGCTAGGTGGCGTATTGCTGCTTGGCGAAACACTGACCATGCGCTTTTTTATTGGCAGCGCGATGATCTTTGCCGGCATTGCTTTGACGATGTTTAAATTGGGCGGGATTAAGCCGTTCCGACCGAATCCCTGACAATCGCTTTTCCCGTTTCGCGCTGTACTTTCAATTCCGCCTTCAACTTCGCAGGATCACGGGCAAATACAAAACCAAAACTCACCCCGCCTTCTTTGCCAATGGTTGCATGATGCAGTTTGTGCGCCTGTACAAGCCGTTTCGCATAGCCGCGTTTGGGAACATATTTAAAATAGCGCTGATGCACCAGTCCATCGTGGATCAGGGTATAGATAACCCCGTAGAGCATGATGCCCACGCCCATCCATGTACCGGGCTCCCAATAGCTTGCGCCCATGATCATGGGGCTACCGATGATGAACATGGAGATGCTCATCACCGCACCGACAATGCCGTAAAGGTCGTTTTTCTCCAGCATGTTGTCATGCGGTTCATGATGATCGCGATGCCAGTTCCAGCCAAAGCCATGCATGATATATTTATGCGCGCCCCATGCGACAAATTCCATCGCGATGACAGAGGCAAGGATTGTGGCTATGATTGCGAAAATGCTCATCTGTCGAAGATAGGCATTTTTGATGGGCTTTTGAAGTGACTTCTCACTTGCACAGGCAATTGATCTGGGTAAACGAAACACCATATTGCATAAGAGGATGGTAAAACCCCGAATGACCGAAGCAAAAACCCTGTACGAGAAAATCTGGGACGCGCATGTCGTCGACCAGCGCGATGATGGCACGGCATTAATCTATATCGACCGCCATCTGGTGCATGAAGTGACCAGTCCGCAAGCCTTTGAGGGATTGCGCAAAGCAGGACGCAAGGTTCGCCGGCCCGATTTGACGCTGGCGGTTCCCGATCATAATCTACCAACGACAGCGCGTATCGATGCCGATGGCAACAAGATACCAATAGCCGACCCGCAAAGCGCGGCACAGCTTGAGGCTCTGGAAGCCAATGCGCCAGCCTTTGGCATCAAATATATCGGGGCCAGTGATAAAGAGCAGGGCATCGTTCACGTGATTGGGCCTGAGCAGGCTTTTACCCTTCCTGGGACTACTTTGGTTTGCGGAGACAGCCATACCGCAGCCCATGGCGCCTTAGGTGCTCTGGCCTTCGGCATCGGTACCAGTGAAGTTGAACATGTGCTTGCAACGCAAACATTGCAGCTATCTCGGTCCAAATCTATGGAGATTCGGGTCGAAGGATTGCTCGGCCCCGGCATCAGTCCGAAGGATCTGATCCTGCATATCATCGGCGTAATTGGTACCGCGGGCGGAACCGGCCATGTTATCGAATATCGCGGCGAAGTGTTTGAACAAATGTCGATTGAAGGCCGATTGACCGTGTCCAACATGTCTATCGAAGGCGGCGCACGCGCGGGTTTGATCGCGCCGGATGAAAAGACTTTCGCCTATCTGAAGGGCCGTCCCATGGCGCCTAAAGGGGCCGATTGGGATGCAGCGGTGGCTTATTGGAAAACGTTGCCCACCGATGATGATGCGCGGTTTGACAAGAGCGTCACGATCCAAGCTTCAGATGTCGCGCCGACGGTAACTTGGGGCACCAGCCCTGAAGATGTGGTGGCCGTGACAGGCCATGTTCCCGCTCCAGAGAGCTTTGCTGATGCTTCCAAGCAGGATGCTGCGCGCAAGTCTTTGGACTATATGGGGCTGACTTCCGGCCAAGCCTTGGGCGATGTGGCGGTCGAAAATATCTTTATCGGTAGTTGTACCAACAGCCGGATCGAAGACTTGCGCGCCGCGGCTCAAGTTTTGGATGGGCGTAAAAAAGCAGCTGGTGTAAAATGGGCGATTGTCGTCCCCGGCTCTGGTCTCGTCAAAGCGCAGGCTGAAGCAGAGGGGCTCGACAAGATATTTACCGATTCCGGTTTTGAATGGCGCGAACCGGGCTGTTCGGCTTGTTTAGGCATGAACCCTGATAAAGTACCGCCAGGAGAACGCTGTGCTTCTACGTCCAATCGCAATTTTGTTGGCCGTCAGGGGCCAGGTGCTAGAACGCATCTTATGTCCCCCGCCATGGCCGCTGCAGCGGCGGTTACAGGGAAGCTTACGGATGTTCGGGAATTGATAGGATAAGGTTTAGATATGGCAGACGACAAGAAAAAGCCTGAAGATGACGGCAGTGAAGAAAAGAAGAGCAAATGGTCAACCGGTGCCAAAGTCGGTGCTGCTGTCGGCTCGGCGGCGGTTGCTGCCGCGCTGATCTATGCTGGCCGCCACAAGATGCGGAAACTGGACGAATTTAGTGCTGACAAACCGAAGCCCGGTACACGCTACGAAAATGAGCCGGTTGATGATGAAGAGAATGAAGAATGAAGCCGGTTCGCAAAGTTGAAGGCCGGGCTATTCCCTTTGGTCAGAAAAATGTCGATACCGATGTGATCATTGCGGCGGAATGGCTTAAAACCATTTCGCGCGAGGGGTTGGGCAAAGGTGCCTTTGAATCGATCCGCGCGCAGGAAGGCAATGTTTTTGACGATCCTGAATATGCCGGCGCTTCAGTGTTGATCGCTGGTGATAATTTTGGTTGTGGGTCGAGCCGCGAACATGCCGCTTGGGCGCTCGATGACATGGGTATAAAGGCGATCATCGCTCCAAGCTTTTCGGACATTTTTTCGAGCAACGCGTTTAAAAACGGGCTGCTAGCTATCCCCCTGCCGCAAGAAGCGATTGACCGTTTGATGGAGGTCGCCAAAACCGATCCCATTACCATCGATATGGAAAGCATGAGTGTGACGACACCGTTTCAAGATCGCTTCACATTTGAGATGGATCCTTTCCGGCAACAATGCTTGATGGACGGGTTGGATGAAATAGACCTGACAATGGCAAAATCAGATGCCATAGAGGCGCATGAAAACAGGGTCGATTCTGCACAAAGCTGGCACAAACCAATTGCTGCTTAAGCGCATTTGAAGATTCGCTAGGAAAAGAGGAAGAAATAATGAAAGCATTAATGTCCACAAAAGTTGGTGGTCCCGATAGCCTTGAAATGCTCGAGGTTGATAATCCGGCGGCTGGCAAGGGTCAGGTGGTCATTGATGTCAAAGCGTGCTCGATCAACTATCCCGATGTTCTGATCATTCAGGATATGTACCAGTTTAAACCGCCCCGGCCATTTGCGCCCGGCGGAGAAGTATCTGGCGTCATTGCCGAAGTCGGCGAAGGCGTGACTGGTCTGAAAGTCGGCGACCGTGTTGCTTCGACTACCGGCCATGGTGGTCTGGTGGAAAAAGTCGCTGTCGACCATAACAGCGTGTTCAAAATTCCCGATACCGTAAGCTTTGAAGACGCATCAGCGCTCATCCTGACTTATGGCACATCCATCCACGCTTTGGTGGATCGCGGTCATATCAAGGAAGGCGATACATTGTTGGTACTCGGTGCCTCTGGCGGTGTTGGTATCGCAGCGGTCGAACTGGGCAAAGCCTTTGGCGCGCGCGTTGTCGCTGCGGTTTCTTCTGAAGAAAAAGCTGAATTTGCGAAAGCGGCCGGTGCTGATGAAACGGTCGTTTATGGCCGCGCACCTTTTGACAAGGATCAGTCCAAAGCCTTGTCGGCTCAGTTTAAAGCTGCTGTTGGTCCTAATGGCGCTGATATTATTTATGATGCCGTTGGTGGGGACTATAGTGAACCAGCTGTGCGTTCCATTGCATGGGAAGGCCGTTTTCTGGTCGTTGGTTTTCCAGCAGGTATTGCTAAGTTACCGCTCAATCTGACGCTGTTAAAATCCTGTGATGTATGCGGCGTTTTCTGGGGCGCTTATGCGATGCGCGATCCAGCCGGGAACCGGTCCCATATCAACCGTCTGTTCAAGCTTTGGGGACAAGGCATGATTCAACCGCGCGTATCGGAAATATTCGATTTTGCTGATGCTGGAAAAGCGATCCAGAAAATGGCGGATCGGGGCGCGATTGGTAAGCTGGTCGTGAAAGTTGCGGATTGATCATCGCGGGCCTCTTGTCGCTGATGCGGCCAGTGCCTATTTCTATTCAACATGATCCAGTGATGGATGAAATCTAGTTAGGGAATATTATGAACGGTTTTGGTGATCGTGAAAAAGCGTTTGAGAATAAATTCGCGCGCGATGAGGAAATGCAGTTCAAACTGACTGCGCGGCGGAATCGTTTGGTTGGCGAATGGGCGGCCGAAAAAATGGGCCTGACCGCAGAAGAAACAGATTCCTATGCGAAAGCTGTCGTTCAGGCGGATTTTGAAGAAGCAGGTGATGAAGACGTTATTCGCAAATTGATGGGCGATCTGACCTCTGCGGGCGTCGATATTGATGACGCCGGTATCCGCACGGCCTTGACCGAGAAGATGGTCGAGGCACGTCGCCAATTCATCGAAGAAGCCGAATAGGATCATCTGATATGCCCATGGCGAGTGACGACATCAAAGCGATGATCTTGGAAGCCTTTCCTGACGCCGAGGTCGAGATTCAGGATTTGGCTGGGGACGGCGACCATTATGCCGCGAAAGTTTTGGCGCCCGCATTTGCTGGCATGAACCGGGTAAAGCAGCATCAAGCCGTATATGCGGCCTTAAAAGGTAAAATGGGCGGAGAGCTGCATGCTTTGCAGCTGACCACCGGGGTTCCGGTATAGGTCCCCTAAAGGAGAATATATATGAGTGACGCAGTAAACGCAAAAATCGATACCATGGTTACATCCAATGATGTTGTCCTGTTCATGAAGGGCACGCCGCTTTTCCCGCAATGCGGATTTTCCAGCAAAGCCGTTGCGATACTTGAGCATCTCGGCGTTGGGTTTGAAACCGTTGACGTCTTGCAGGATATGGAAGTGCGTCAGGGCATTAAGGAATTTTCCGACTGGCCGACCATCCCGCAGCTTTATGTCAAAGGCGAATTTGTCGGTGGCAGTGACATCATGATGGAAATGTATGAAGCAGGCGAACTTGGTGAACTTATGGCGGAGAAAAAGGTCGCACCAGCGGCTGGCTAATTTCTTTCGTGGCGGCAGGACAGGTTTGACTTAACTGTCAGGCATTTCGATCAACCACATCCTAACTCCAAGATAAAAACTGCCAAATATAATCGCGCCTGCGATCATTTTGAGTTTCATGCCGTGCATTGGTTCCGCGTCATGGGCGTTTAGCCTATGTTGCACGCGGTAACCCAAGGGGTCGAAGCTTCGAGAACGACGAATCAAAAACGGCCCGGATTAGGAGATCCGAGCCGTTTGAATGTGGGTATAAGTAGTGAGTAGTCTAAAATCTGTAATGAGAGGGGACGGCGGAGACCAGTACGCTGTCCCCCTCATTTCTGTTTCATGGGTGTGAAACATAGGAACACTCGTAACCTTGCATCGCTCGTGCCAGTTTTCTGGATATCATATTTCTTAGGTACTTAGATGATTAAAGCGTTGTTAACTCGGCCGTTATTGTAAATTTTTTCGACAAGAGGCTCATATTAGCCTGTCATGATTGCGCGCGCGACAGGCCCTCCATTCACCGCAAATGTAAAATTACACATTTACATTTATGGCCAATGAAACTACAGATGTAGTCAATAGTGAGGATGCGGCCTTCGCATTTGGCAGCTATGCTTGGGAGAAATCGGAAATGGTCGAACGTATCAGTGATGCTGAACATGAGATTATGGAGGTGCTGTGGCAAACCGCACCCTTAACCGCTACCGAAGTGGCCGATCGTGTTGCTGAGGCAAAAGGCTGGTCGCTGCAAACTGTAAAAACTTTGTTGTCCCGGCTAGCGGCCAAAGCCGTAATCGGCACGGAGCGCGATGGCCGGCGTTTCCTATACTCACCATTGGTGGAGCGAGATACGTATCTCGCTGGTGTTTCACGTAAATTTGTTGACCGTCTTTTCGGTGGGAAAGTGACGCCGTTGGTTGCTCACCTGGCTGAGGCTGATGAGCTTAGCGATGACGATATCAGGGAAATCGAAGAATTGTTGAGGGAGTTGAAGGGATGACCAACTGGATGATGGACACTATGGTGTCGATGACCTTGCTCATGATATTGGTACTGATAATACGGAAGCCAGTCAGTCATTTTTTCGGGGCGCATATCGCCTATCTGCTTTGGGCCTTGCCATTGGCCCGTCTTTTCATGCCGACATTGACGCTAAAAGCGCCGCCAGCTCTGGAAACGGGTGAAGCGGCTGCCACAACCCCATTGCTCTCGGATATCGCGATGGCTGCGCCCGCCGAAGTCGCAGCGGTCGGTGCCTTGGCCTCTTTGGATTGGACTATGATTGCGCTGGTTATCTGGCTGGGCGGGGCAGGCATGCTGTTCATCAGTAAATTGGCTGCTTATTTTCAGTTTCGCGAAGATATTGTCTCCGATGGCCGACTTGTCGGACGCCACGGACGGATTAAAATTCTCGAAACCGCGGCGGTCAGCGGACCGTTGGCCTTCGGACTATTCGAAAAATATATTGCTGTGCCGACCAATTTCTTCCGCGATTACGCACCGCGGGAACGTGAATTGGCATTGGAACATGAAATTGCACATCATGAATCGGGCGATTTGGCGGCGAATTTTGTTGGTCTTCTCGTGTTGTCTTTGCACTGGTTCAATCCGGTGGCTTGGTATGCTTGGATCGCGTTTCGGCAGGATCAGGAAACCGCTTGCGATGCGCGCATCCTGGAAAATGGCGGGCGCGACTTGCGGGCTGTTTATGGCCGTACCATTGCGAAATCTGCGTCGGGACATAAGCTTGGCCTCGCTAGTCCTTTAAACCAAAAGAACAAGATTAAGGACCGGCTGAAAATGCTTGGTCAGTCTGAAAAATCTGCTTTGCGTAAACGTATGGGCGCCTTGATGGTCGGCGCCAGTACCGTGATCGCATTGCCGCTAACGGCCACTGTGACTTATGCGGTCGAAGTCGAGGCGCATCCACATGAAGATGGCTTTGTGGTTGATGATGAAAATGCCAATGTTGATGTCAGCAGCAGGAAAGACCGGGTTAAAATCCGTACGAGAAGTACCAGCGTTGATGTGGGTCGCAATGGCGTTGTGGTGGCTGAAAAAAATAGCGACGGCTATCAATATACAGTTGAAAATGAATCGGGCAGTTTCCAGTTCCAATCTAAGCGTAAGTTGAAAGATAAGGAAATTGCCAAAAAACTCAAGAAAATGGGCCTGTCTAGCCAGAATATGAGTACGCGCTGGGAGCCTGTAGCACCCGTCCCACCGGTACCTCCCGTACCGCCTGTCGCACCGAAAGACCTGGAATTTATCGCGCATGACAAGTCTAATGGCACGATCAACATTACCATGCTGAACGGCGAGAAGGACTGGGCCAAAGTGCGAGCCAGCGGCAATGAACATGTTCACCGCATCAAATATAATGGCCGGACCGTGGTTTTGCGGACCAATAAGCGTCTGAGCAAATCCGAAATCCGGGAAATGGTCGCGGAAGCCGAAGAGTCACGCCTTGAAGCAGAAGAAGCTGCACAGGAAGCCGAAGCTGATCGTGCGGAAATGCGTCAAGAGCTCGCTGAAGCCGCAAATGAATTGAAGCAGGCTCAACGCGAATGGCAACGAGAATATAAAGAAAAATCGAAATTGGACCGCGAGACTCAGCGCGAAATAGAGCGCGCGGTGCGAGAGGCGCAGCGTGAAGCGCGCGAAGCGCAACGCGAGGCTGCACGAGCGGTCCGTGAAGCAGAACGCGATGCCCGCGAGGCCGTGCTTGAAGCGCAGGAAGCCACACGTGAAGCGGAATGGACTGCCCGGGAAGCGAAAAGTGTAGCGGCTCGAATTTGGGACGTCTCTCAAATGGCGTTCAAGCCCAATTTCAAGGCCGCTTCCAGGCGTTCGAGTCAGTCCCGGAGCAGTAGCAGTTCAAATGCGGACTGCGCCGCGATGAACAAAAAAATCGCCTTTGCCGGGCGCGGCACAACGAATGACCGCGCTTGGGCTAGCATTGTCGGATGTAGCAAAGCGGATCAGCAAGTAAGGCTGAAAATTACATTGAAAGCGCTGGAAAAGAAGCGCGCCAAGGCCGCCGAATGCCATCACAACGACGCGGATGACAAGCTGAAAATCGAGGCATATGATCGCGATATTAAAGAGCTTAAGGCACAGCTTTCCATGACCTGAAAATAATCTAAACCTATCGTCACAAGATCGGGAGCGGCCCTATTTTAGGTTCGCTCCCGATTTTGTCATGATATTGATGGTTGTTTTATGGTCTGAATATGCCACATCTTGACCATGAACAAAGATTTTGACCCGAGCAGTTTTCCCACTGGCCTATCCGAACAGATGGAACCCTTGGTCGCACGCGTGCTAGCGGGCAATCCCAGCCCGTATACCTATACCGGCACCCAGACCTATGTGGTTGGCAATAAAAGCGATCGCGCCGTTATCGACCCTGGTCCGGCGCTGGATGACCATATCGCCGCGATCATGGCGGCGGTCGGTGATGCGAAGATTAGTGCGATCATGTGCACCCACACGCACCGAGATCATAGTCCGGCGGCAAAGCCATTGGCTGCGCGCACTGGCGCACCGATTATCGGCTGCGCACCATTAGTCTTGCAGGATGATGGGCCGCGGTCCGATGAAAGTTTTGACAAGACTTATGAACCGGACCGGATCTTGGTCGACGGCGAAACCTTAGCTGGCGACGGTTGGACTATGGAGGCAGTAGCCACGCCGGGTCACACATCCAATCATCTATGCCTTGCGGTGCAGGAATCCGGCGCGATGTTTACCGGGGACCATGTCATGGCTTGGTCCACGAGCGTCATTGTACCGCCAGATGGGGATATGGCAGACTATATGGCTAGCTTGCAAAAAATCTATGAACGAGAAGACAAGGTCTACTATCCCGCTCATGGCAAAAAGGTAGAGAAGCCGCGGCAGTTGGTGCGCGGCATGATGGGGCACCGCAAACAGCGTGAGCGCCAGATACTCAAGCTGCTGGAAAGCGGCGCGTCGGCCATTCCCGATATGGTGACACAAATGTATAAGGGTCTCGATCCGCGCCTCAAAGGTGCTGCTGGTCAATCGGTGCGGGCCCATCTGATAGATTTACAGAACCGAGAGATTGTTGCGGTCGATGGAGACATCTGGAAAATGTCCGCATGAATCGCCGCTTTGCCATTCCCTTGGCGATCATGGCGGGCGTTCTGGTAATATTGGGCGCGTTGTCATGGTTGCTGCTGTCGAAGTTTGACAGCAGCTTCACACCTGATCCGGTATCTATTGCCAGCGCCAGCCTTGACGGGTTGCGCGAGCAGAACCGGCTTACCGTATTTTCTGCCAGTTATAATGCAACCGTAACAACCACAGTAACCCGCATGGGGCTCTCGGCCCGCAAGACGCTGATCATGCCCGGGTCGGTCCGCTATGAAGTCGATCTGGCGAAGCTGGAGGCTGACAATGTGCGGTGGGATGCCAAAACAAGAACATTGTCAGTGGAAATGCCGCCTATCGAGATCGCGCGGCCTGAGGTGCAGATTGACCGTATTCAGAGCTATGATGATGGCGGTATATTAATGGCGCTGACAGACGCAGAAAAGACACTGGATCAAGCCAATCGCAAAAAGGGTGTCTCGGAACTGGCAAAACAGGCGAGGAACCCGTTGCAAATGCGTCTGGCACAGGATGCCGCTCGGCGGGCGGTGGAAACCAGCTTTGTGTTACCGCTGCGCGCAGCGGGATTGGATGCGAAGGTGGATGCTTTTTTTGATTTCGAGCGGGGTACGACCAATAAAGATCGCTGGGATGTGTCCCGATCGATCAAGGATGTTCTGGCGGATAAGGATAAGCAGAGGGCGGAATGATGAATTTTTATGGTAAAGTCTTGATCGGTTTGGGCATGGCTGCGGCCTTGGGCGCATGTGAGCAGGAATTGGTCGAGCAACCCGTTTCCACGGTCGCGGAATTTGAGCTACCCATATCGATCAGCAACAATGCTGTGGCGTTGGCCGAAGGCCCTGATGGCCCGACGCTCTATAGTTTCAACGGTTTGAAATCTGGCAAGACATGGGAAGATACCAGCAATGCGGCCTTTGCCTGTATTATCAGCATCAAGGCGTGTGAAGAAATTACACCGGTGCCGGTGAGCGAAGGCCGCTTGGCCAGTGCGGCTGTCACCGTGGCCGGTAAGGTATATATATTTGGCGGTTATACCGCCGCGGAAAATGGCGATGAAGTTTCAACCCCCGAGGTCTTCGCCTTTGACCCAAAAAGCAACGACTATAAACGCCTTGCCGATATGCCGACCCCAGTAGATGATATGGTCGTGCTGCCCTATCGTGAGCGATATATCTATTTGGTATCTGGCTGGCATGACGAAGGCAATGTTGCTCTGGTTCAGCTTTATGATACCCAATTTGACACATGGAGCATGGCAACCGAATTTCCCGGAAAACCGGTATTTGGTCACGCTGGCGGACTAGCCAATAACAGTATGATCATCACCGATGGCGTTGCTGTCGCTGGATTGGTCAACGGCAGGCGGAAATTTGCGGCGACGCCCTTTGCCTGGCGCGGCGATATTGATCCAGGTGACCCGGCAAAGATAACATGGCGAGCGATCGAGGCCCATCCCGGCGGCCCACGCTATCGGATGGCGGCCATGGGCGACAATGATCGAGGACTGATCCTATTTGCAGGCGGCGGCGACAATCCCTATAATTATGACGGTATTGGCTATGATACGGTCCCTGCAAAACCGACGGACCGGGTTTTTGGTTATGATCTCAAAGCGGATCAGTGGACCGAGTTGGGCAAGCTGGCGGAACCCAGCATGGATCATCGCGGCCTCGTAAAATCGGGTGATGATCACTATATTGTGGGGGGAATGGATGGAGATCAGGCTGTGACAGCCCGGATTATGAAATTCCGTATCGATGATTGATCTTCGCTGCTGCCTCGTGGCATAGGCGCGGTAAGTTACTTAAAGGAAAAGACAATGGACGCACGTGGTGGAATTGGCGGCAGCTTGGCCGGCGTAGATGTGATCGAAGAAATTCACCGTCTGCGTAAGGAACGCAATGCGATCATCCTGGCCCATTATTACCAGAAACCGGAAATTCAGGATATTGCCGACTTTGTCGGTGATTCGCTGGAACTTTCGCGCAAGGCAGCGGAAACCGATGCCGATGTCATAGCCTTTTGTGGCGTGAAATTCATGGCGGAGACAGCGAAAATCCTGTCACCGGAGAAAATTGTCGTGCTTCCGGACATGGACGCGGGTTGTAGCCTGGAAGACAGCTGCCCGCCCGATAAGTTCAAAGCGTTTCGCGACGAACATCCGGACCATATCGCGCTGACTTATATTAACTGCTCGGCCGAGGTGAAGGCGCTGTCCGACATTATTGTGACCAGCTCGTCCGCCGAACATATTCTCAGCCAAATCCCGCTGGACCAGAAAATCATCTTTGGCCCGGACAAGCATTTGGGGGGTTATATCGCCAAGAAAACCGGCCGCGACATGTTGCTGTGGCCCGGTGTTTGCATCGTCCATGAGGCGTTTAGCGAGACAGAACTGCTGAAACTGCAAACCCAGCATCCCGATGCGCCGGTAGCGGCTCATCCCGAATGCCCGGCTTATATCTTGGACCATGCCGATATGGTCGGTTCGACCAGTGCGATCCTGAAATATGCCAAGGAATTTGAAGGCGATACGATCATCATCGCGACGGAGCCGCATATCATCCACCAGATGGAAAAAGCGGTGCCGGAAAAGAATTTCATCGGCGCGCCCGGCGCGGACGGTAACTGCAATTGCAATATCTGCCCCTATATGGCGCTCAACACGATGGAAAAACTCTATGTTGCCTTGCGCGATCTGGAGCCCCGTATTGAGATGGACGAGGAACTGCGTTTGCAGGCCCGCAAGTCGATCGACAAGATGATGGAAATGGCGAGCGCTACCGTAGGGCAGGGTGATTTGGGCCCGGCTGATCTGGCGCATGAGGACTAGTGGCCAAGACCAGTTGGGATAAAATCTCGACCGTTCGGGGAGAGGCGGCATGGCGATAGGAAAACCAGTCGGGGTTGTTTTGGCATCACTTATGGTCGCCAACCTTTTTGTGTCTTCCGCCACATTCGCCATGGACAATGAAAACGTCCCGTCCTCTGCGACTTGTGAGGAAGTTTTGAAATTGCCCGATGAATCGGAAATTCAACGGGAGGGGCCGGTCATCATCCCCGGTGAATATCGCAATATTGCCAGCTCTACTGAATCGACCATAAAAATCGCGGTGCTGGGCGGAGGTTACTCATGCTTCAATATCCGCGATTGGAGTGTTGTTGATCAGTTTTGGGTCAGCGGCGACGGACGCTTTTTTGGCTTTCATACATTTGGCTTGGAAGCCGATGGGCATTATGTGGTTGATCGGTTGGCGCCAGACATAATATTGCAAACAGGCGTTCGGCCGGTATTTTCGGATGACGCAACTATGCTCGCTGCTGCCCAGAAAAGCGGCGCCGGCTGGGGAAATTTGGAAGGGCTTGGCATTTGGCAAGTGGGACCAAATGGCGCGGAATCTGTGTATAAGTTTACCAATGGACTGCTTGACGGACTGGTTTGGCGGGTCGACAGCTGGATTGGTAATAACGAAGTGCGCCTATCGGTCGTTCATGAGCTGGCATTGGGCGAGGATGCAGGCCCTTTCGAAGATATTCTGGCGCAGTCCAAACGCGATAACTATCGATTGATTAAACGCGGTGCTGATTGGGAATTGGAAGATATTGATGAGCCATAATTTATGACCTTCACCCTAGATCGCTTCGATCTGGAAGTCTTCGTGGCTTCCACTCTCGCTGAAGATCTCGGCCCCACGGGCCGGGATGTCACGTCCGAAGCCGTGATCCCGGAGGACGCCATTTTTACCGGCGTCATGGATAGCCGCCACGAAGCCGTCATCGCTGGCCTGCCGATTGCCGAGGCGTTTTTCCGGTCGCTCGATCCCGATGTTGAAATTGAAATTCTGGCGCAGGAAGGCCAAGCGGTTGAAGCTGGCACCGATATCATGCGCCTGAAGGGCAAGGGCCGCGCGATGCTCACCGCCGAACGCAGTGCGCTCAACACGGTGCAGCATCTCACCGGCATTGCCAGCATGACCAACGAATATGTACGCAAAATTGTCGGCACGGGCTGCACTCTGCTCGACACGCGGAAAACGATCCCGGGCCTGAGGGTGCTGGAAAAATATGCCACGCGCATGGGCGGCGCGCAGAACCATCGCATGGGCCTGTGGGATGCGGCGATGATCAAGGATAATCATGTCGCGGTGGCTGGTAATATCACCGAAGCGGTCAAACGCGCAGTCGATGCCGGGATTGAACGGATTATCGTGGAAGTGGACCGGGTTGATCAGATCGAACCGGCGCTGGCGGCAGGCGCAACGCATCTTTTGCTCGACAATATGGAGCCGGCCACCCTGCGCGGGGCGGTGACCCTGATCGGCGGCCGTGTGGTGACCGAAGCATCAGGTGGTGTCACGCTGGACACGATTTTCGACAAGGCCGATACCGGCGTTGATTTCATATCTGTCGGGCGTTTGACCCAATCGGCGCCCGCCGCGGATATCGGGTTGGACTTTGCGCAAGTGTGAGTTAGGTTCGCGGATTCTTTTATGAAGGAGACTATCATGCGGCCACAATCCATAATCCGGTTTGAACAGATATTTCTGGCGTCCTTGGCCGTTGGTCTGATCAATGTTTTTTTGACATGGGATACGACGATGGCCACCCTTCAGGCAGATCCCAATACCGCTGCTCTGGGACCTAATTTTGCTTATATTACAACCGCCTTCGGTTTCGGGATCAACCTATTGCTCTGGTATCTGGTGGCCCGGAAAGCGGTTGGTTTCGTGAAATGGATATTGCTGGTTTTGATGGTGATCGGCCTTGTGGCGCTGCCATCGTCTTTTGCGATATTGCCGCCGATAAATCTTGGCATCGCCCTCGTTTTGACGGTGATGCAAGCCATAGCAATCTATATGCTATTCCGGCCCGACGCGAAGAAATGGTTTGCTGGCGAGAAGACCGTGGATCTGGAAAAAACCTTTGAGTGACGCCCCGTGCCAATGGCTTGACGAAATCTCGATAGGATGAAACCTAGCCGTCCCCGGTCCATCCTGTGGTTTGAAAGGCTTTTCGTTGCATCGGTTGTCAGCTCGACGATTGATTTGTTTGTCCATTGGGAAGATTATGCATTTGACGAAGAGTTTGATGCCCAAGGACAGCAAATTTATGCCGCGGTGATAATGCTCGGCATCGTTGTGAGCTATGCTGTTCAGATAGCTCTATGGTATTTTGCTGCCTATCGTGCGAGCAATATTGCGCGATGGATATTGGTCATGTTAACGGCTTTGTCGCTTTCTGGTATCGCGATATATATTCAAGACTATTCCGGTTCGGAATTGGTTTTTCTCATTGTCACGCAATCCTTGGTACTAGCATCTATCCTGTGTCTATTCCTCGGCGGATCACGAGAATGGTTTCGCACCAAAGGCGTGATCAGCAGCAATCAGACCGAAGAGTTATCGGATGTGTTTAAATGAAATGGTCCATATTCCTTGCTGTGTTTTTCAGCTCTACAATGGTTCACGCCCAATCCTATCAATGTCGTGCGCCATCCCTGTCCAGCGATGCAGCGCCGGCCCGCAAACCTGCCGATGAACGGCGCCGGATCAAGCCGATTAGCGGCTATACGCTGGCGATGAGCTGGTCACCGGAATTTTGCCGTCTGCGTAAGGATGATCGGCGACATAAAACCCAATGCAGCGGGGATGATGGTAGCTTCGGTTTCATCCTGCATGGCCTGTGGCCGGATGCGCAGGGGGCGAGCTATCCGCAATGGTGCCGGGCGACGAAAGCGCTCCCGCCTGCAATTGTGAAGCGCAATTTCTGCATGATTCCCTCGCCACGCTTGATGGCGAGCGAATGGGCCAAGCATGGCACTTGCATGACCAAGCGGCCGGAAACCTATTTCCGGATTTCGCGGATCATGTTTGGTGCTGTGGAATTTCCGAATATGGACAGGCTGTCCCGCAAACCGTTGACTGCCGGGGCGTTCCGCAATGCTTTTGCTGCGGCCAATGACGGGCTGCAACCGGACATGATGCGGTTGAAAGTCAATCAGCGCGGCTGGCTGCAGGAAGTGCGTCTATGTTTGGGCAATAGCTTTCGGCCGCGCCGCTGTCCGGTGAATATGAAAGCTGTTGAAGATAATGCACCAGTCAAAATCTGGCGCGGTTCCTAGGCCCGCTAGTTGTCAAGTTCGCTGGCCCATTTGCTAGACCAATTATCTAGTTTGGTCATTTGCGCGCCAAGCTCTGCTCCAAGTGCGGTATAGCTATAGCCGCCGGTATCATGGCTGATAATTTCAAAATCCCTTAACTCTCGCAAACGGCTATTAAGCGTCGTAGGAGAGATGTCGCCACATTGTTTTTGCAGCTCTCTAAAGGTCAGCGGGCGGTCTCTTAATTCCCACATGATGCGTAACGTCCAGCGCTTGCCAAGCATGTCGAGCAACACCATGATCGGCCGACCGGTGGCGGAACCTCTTGCTTGATTTATATTTTTTACGGGCATTACAGGCCTTTCTTGACGCTACAAATAATGTAGCGTAACCATACTACAATATTTGTAGCACGGAGATTCTCGATGAGCAATATTCTGAAACCCCTAATACCGCCACATGATCCCGAAATAGCAGCGGTTCTCGACGGTTATCCGCAGCAGAATGGCTATATTCTCAGCTTATTTCGGACCTTTGCCAACAGCATGCGGTTTTTGACCAAGGCTGTGCCCAACTTGCTCGATAAAGATAGTCCGCTGCCGCTGCGCGAACGGGAGATTGTCATTTTACGAACGACGGCCAATCTGAATTGCGAATATGAGTGGGGTGTCCATGTTGCGATATTCGCCAAGGCGGCGGGGTTGAGCGACGCGCAGGTTTCGGCGACCCGAAATGGATCCGCCGATGATGCAGTCTGGAATGACGCGGAAAGCTTGCTGATACACTGTGTCGATAATCTGTGTGATCGAGGGAACATAGCGAATGTTCAGTTGGCGGATTTCCAGAAGAGATGGTCGTTGGACGCACAGCTCGAAATTATGGCGCTGTGCGGAACTTATCATACGGTCAGTTTTGTCGCCAATAGTGCGCGGCTGGCCAATGAGGGTTTCGGCACACCGTTCCCGAGTCGTTAACCTTCCAGCGTCCGCGTCCCGGGATGATGCTTGTCGAGATGTTTTGTGATAATCTTCAGATTGCGGCTGTTGGAGCGCCAGAGAAAGTCGAAAACATCACCTGCTAGCGGAATCGCGCCTAAGGCAGTATCAATCCCTACATTCGCGGCCATGCGGGAGAGCTGCCATTTCGACATGCCCAGATTACGGGCTTCCCAGACGATATAGGCGCCCATGATTGCGGTTACGATATCACCGACCACCGGGATCAGGCCGACCAGTGAATCGACGCCAATAGGCTTGTTGATGCCTGGAACGACAAAGGCGCGCTCGAGCACTTTTTCCATGGCTTCGACACGGGTCCGGACCGCTTGCGGATCGCGGCTAACATCTGGCAATTGTTCGGCCAAACGTTTCAATTGTTCTTCCGAAATCGCCATATGCACTCCCACTAAATTCTCCACTGTTCTAGTTAGGATATAGGGATCCCAACCAGTGGATTCAATGGATGCCAACCGCGTGGGTTGACCGCAAAGCCCCGTTGTCCGGGTCTACTGATCGACCAACGTACCGGAACGGCCAGTGGAATATAGTTATAATGCTGGACCAAAATGACCTCTGTTTCAGCATAAAGACGGGCTTTGATTTGCAAATTGGTTGCCGCGTTGGCTTCGGCAATTTTGCTATCCGCGTCATTCAGGCAAACCGGCGTTTTCGCGCAGGTAAGCTGTGACAAAAACCATTGGGCACTATCATAGGGTGCAATTTCATCGATCAATCGTACATCAGCCTCTTGGTTCAACGACACTTGGCGTGCGTCTAGGCCAACACGGCGCAAGTCCGAGCGGACCCGCAGGAATAATATGTCAGCCCCCGCTGCATCAGGCACAGCGATGGTCAGAGGAAGGATCGGGCCCTCTAACGCTTCCCAGCGGCGGACATGTTCGCGAACAAATTGCTGTCGCTCCTGCATGTTCATGCCGGTCCAATCCGGCCGTGCATTGATATCGGCGACGTTCAAGGCATCGGGAATGATTTTCTGGCGGCTTTGCCAAGCGGTCACATTGGGAAAAGAGGTTAGCAAGGCCGGGCGATCAATGGCCATCGACAATATTTCCCGGTTTTCCGGCAAAGACCAGAATCCATTGGCGCGCATAAATTTGAATCCGAACAGTCCGGCAACCGGGTTCAATCGTAGATCATTGCTGTTCACACCAGCCTCATCGACCAAGGGCAAGTGATGAAATTGCCCGTTTAAAAGCAGGTCGGTATAGCCGGCAGTATAGCGTGCCAGCGCTTTGGCCGCGCTTTCGCTGCGCAAGGTAACACGGCGGGGGTCGTCAACGGGTTGTTCGTTTGGAGAAGAATCATCCTCTTCTTCATTTTCAGCATCACTGGTGACCTGATTGAACATGCCCAGCGTATAGGTGCGATCATTTTCGATCTGACTCATCGGGCCAGCACCATGGCCAGCGCGGAACAATCCCATTTCCGGTTGTCCCATGAGCTGCAAAAAATTGGGATGAGGAGATTTTAGCCGAATTTCGATAACGCGGCCGGTCATCGAGATAATCTCGTCAATTGCCTCTAAATCTTTGCCCAAACGACTGGGGCGCAATTCTGCAATGCGTTCGCGTAACAGTCGCGCAATCCGTTCCGCCGTAACCTGACGTCCATCATCCCATTTGGCTTCATTGAGGCGGAAAATATAGCTGAGGCCATCGTCGGTCACGATCCAGCGCGCCGCCAGTGCCGGAACAACGCGGCCTTGCTCATCAAATCCGACCAAGCCCCTTGCAATCGCTGCTCGGGCGGTGGCGGAGGCATAGTTTAACTTGATTCCAACCGGCTTTATGGAAGGTTCACCATCATCGATGACCGTCACTCGCGCGCGGTCCTCATCCCCGGCCATGCTGCAGGACGCAAGGCATATTGACACAGCCGCAGTAGCAAAAAGGACTTTGAAATCAGGGCGAGGGAAATGGATCATCAATTGCTTATACGCAGAGTCCGGCTGGGATGCACATTGGAAATATTATCCTGCCATCCTGCTATCCGTTTGCTGACGAGGGAACGGGTGACATAGAAGTAGAGGGGCAATATCGGCATGTCATCTATCAGCATTTCGTCCGCCTGCCGCATGAGTGCATCCCGTCTTTCTGGATCAGCCGTCGCAATCGCCTGAGCGACAATCGCGTCATAGGCCGGATTATCATATCCCGAATAATTTCCGGACCCGTTGGCCGTTTGATGGACGGTCAAAAAATTCTCAGCCGCCGGCAAGTCGGCAATCCAGCCGGATCGCGCCAATGCAAAGTCATGGGTGCGCAGGGCGGCGAAATGCAGCGCGGCCTCGCTGTTGAACAAACGTGCCTTTACATTAATCGGCTTCCACATAGCGGCCAAAGCAACTGAAACGCGGCGATGTTCGGAGGAGCTATTGAACCTTATCTCAAATTCCAGCGGATTGGAGGACCCATAGCCGGCCTCTCGTAACAAATCCCGAGCCGCCGTTAACCGCCGTTCCCGAGACCAACTCGCCCAGATAGGTTTGGCGCTGATCCCGCCGGTCAAATCGGGCGGCAACAAGTTCCAGGCAGGGATATTGTCGATTCCGATCACTTTGCCCGCAATCCATTCCCGTTCTACGGCCATAGACAATGCTGTGCGGACACGGACATCGGCAAAAGGCGGCTTGCGAACGTTGAAGGCAAAATAATAGCTGCCAAGATAAGGTACGCTATGCGCCAGACCGGGATGGTTTTCCTTCAACCATTGATGACGGCTGGCTGGATAATCGGCAGCGACATCTGCGCCGCCGGCGAGTATCAGCCGCATCGCAGATAAGCCGTCGTCCATGGGTTTCCAAATGATATCGGCTGTCGGGGCTGGCTCGTCATGCCATTGCGGATTGCGTGTCATCCGCGCATGATCATTAAGCTGCCATGTTGCCAGTTGATAGGGCCCGCTCGTGACTATCGGCCGCTCGCTAGTCCATTTGTCGCCCGCTTGCGCGATGCGGTGCAGTGGCAGCGCGGCCATGGCCGGATGGGCCAGCAGAACGGGCAAATGTGGCGCAGGAGATCGCAACGTCACTATAACCGATGCCTCGTCGTCCGCGCTCACCGATATTATATTGTCGAACAGAGCCTTGGTCGGAGATGCTGTCTCAGTAAGCTGAAGGCGATTCCATATCTGTGGGAAAAGCCCGGCATTAAAGCCGGTTTCATCAGAAAAGCGCAATTCATCACGCAGTTCGAACGTCCATCGCAACCCATCGCTCGAAATGCTCCAGCTCTTCGCCAGTCCCGGTTCCGCCTGGCCAGACGCATTCAGCCGTGTCAGCCCTTCAAACTGATCGGTAGCGACGCGCAATGACGACAGGTCGGATATTTTCTGCGGATCGAGACCCTTTATTTCTGAATCGGACAGACGGACAATTTGATCCGGACCGGGCAGGGTGTCGATATTGTCGGAATTGCCGGTATCGTTACATCCGGCCAGCGACCCGACAAGCAAAAGGACAAAACCTACAAGAGCGATTATGCGCATGAATCCATCAGTAAATGTTTTTGCTGGATCGACAAATGGTAACTCTTATGGTGGCCCAAATTAATGGAGATGCGGATGGCTGGCTTGCAATATGATATTAGCGGGATCGGGAATGGCACAGGTAAGGCGCTGTTGGCCTTGTTGCCGGAAATAGCTGATCGAGCGGCCGATACGGAAAAGGCACGACGCCTTCCGGCTGATTTGGCCGAAAAAATGGCGGCTGCCGGTGCGTTCAACCTCTCTAAACCGACCTCTCTTGGGGGACTGCAATTGCCCCCGCTAGAATTTATGCAACTGATTGCCACAATGGCCGAAGCCGATGCCAGCGCGGGCTGGTGTGCGATGATCGCGGTGACCTCTACGCTCGGCGCGGCTTATATGGATGAGGCATCGGCAAAAGATATTTTTGGGCCGGATGATGTGATTACTGGTGGTGTTTTCGCGCCAATGGGCAAAGCGGAGGATATGGGTGATCATTATCTACTTTCCGGTCAGTGGCAGTGGGGTTCGGGTTCCGCCAATTGCAGCTGGCTTGGCGGCGGTGCGATGATCTTCAAGGATGGCGCGTTGCAAAAGTTCGAAAATGGAGCGCCCTATCATCGGATGCTGTTCTTTCCGGTTAGTGAGGTTAGCTTTATCGACAGCTGGCATGTCTCTGGAATGAAGGGTACGGGCTCCGGTGATTTCAGCGTCGAGAATATTAAGGTTCCAAAGGGGCGCAGCGTGTCCTTTGTTGGTGATCGGCCGCGCGATAGCGGCGCGCTCTATAAATTCCCATTATTCGGTTTGTTGGCGCTCGGCGTCTCGTCTGTTGCTTTGGGCAATGCGCGCGCGGCTCTTGAGGAAATCAAACAGGTCGCGATCAATAAAAAAACGCCCGGCGGGGGCCGCAGCATGGCGCAACGCGCGACCGTTCAGGCTGATATCGCCCGCGCGACTGCGCAGCTCCGCGGCGCCTTTAGCTTTTTGGAAGATGCCGTTGAAAAGGCTTGGCAAGAAGCGCAGGGCAATGGCAATATCTCACCTAACGCCCGCGGCGATCTGCGTCTGGCCTGCGCCCATGCGACCGAGGCATCGGCCGAGGTCTGTAAAACCGCTTACACATTGGGCGGTGGTGCTGCCGTCTATTCTGGCAGCAGCCTGCAACGCCGCTTCCGCGATGCTCATGTCGCCACCCAGCATATCGCAACAGCGCCTGCGGTGTTCGAACTTGCCGGGCGCGTGCTGCTAGAGCAACCGGTCGATATGGCGATGCTCTAAACCTTCACAGGTGTTAGACATCGTCGGCGGAGATCATTTCTTCGCGGTCAATCTCCCCTGTCATCACTGCCACGGTTGTGGCGATTGCCGCATCACCGGAAACATTGGTGGTTGTGCGCATCATATCCATGATCCGGTCCACACCGGCAACAAAGGCAATGGTTTCGAGCGGCACACCGACACTACCAAATACGAGCGCCATCATGATCAAGCCAGCGCCGGGAATACCCGCCGCACCAATCGCGCCTAGCGTTGAAGTAATGGCGATGAGAATATAGTCGCCAAAGCTCAAGTCCACGCCAAAGATTTGGGCACCGAATAAGGTCGCTAGCCCAAGATACATCGCTGTGCCGTTCATATTGATGGTCGCGCCGAGCGAGACAACAAAACTGGCCACCGAGTTGCTGACGCCCAGATTACGTTCTACGCAGCGCAGCGTCACCGGCAGGGTGGCGTTGGATGAGGCGGTGGAATAGCTGACTGCAATCGCGTCGACAATGCCGCGGAAGAAATCAATCACGGGCAGTTTTGCGACAAATTTGATCATCGCAGAATACATCACACCGATAATCAGCAAGCAGCCAAGATAGTTGAGGCCAACCAGTTTTGCGAGCGAGATAAGCGCATCGGGACCAAGCGTACCGGCAACCCATGCCATCAAGGCAAAGACGCCAAAGGGTGTCAGTTCCATAACGATCATCGTGACCTTTTGCATGACAACGGCACCGCTATCGAAAATCTTCGCGAGCGGTCTGCCTTCCTCTTTCGCCATTAAGATGCCGATACCGATCAGCAGCGCGAATACGATCAGCGGCAGGACTCGCACGTCGGCCATCACTTGCACCGGACTGTCCGGGACAATCGAAAGGATCATATCAATGGCAGAGGTGTCATTGGGTACGGGCGTTTCGCCTTTTTGGAGCGAGTCCGTGTCGACGCCTTTGCCGGGCTGGAAAAATGTGCCCAACGCCAAACCGAGCCAGGCTGCTATCTGACCGGTTATGATGAATAATATCATCGCCCGCCCGCCTACACGGCCGAGTTTCCTCAGATCACCAAGGGATGCTACGCCGGCGACAAGCGAGAAGAAAATCAACGGTACGACCAGCATCTTGATGGCTTTGATGAAGAAATCACCAATCCATTTGATCATTTCCGCTTCCGGCCCCCAAACCAGACCAGTGACGACCCCTAAAATCAGAGCTGCGATAACCCGCTGCCAAAGCGGTATTTTGAACCAGAATGACAGCATGTCATGGACCCCTGTTATGATTTTCTTCAGCCTATCGTCGCAACACAAATACGGCAAGCGATTAGCGCCGTGATGTCACATCGTGAAACTGATGGCCAGACAGGTCGCTAGACCAACGCCGAAAGTAAGCGGGATACCGGCCTTGAAAAAATCGGTGAATCGATAATTTCCCGCGGCATAAACCAGCGTATTGGTCTGATATCCAATGGGTGTAGCAAAACTGGCGGATGCAGCAAACATAACCGCGATAACCAAGGGTCTTGGATCGACACCCAAATCGTTACCAAGCGCGATAACGATCGGTGTGATGATAATCGCGACCGCATTGTTGGTCACAATTTCTGTCATGATCACCGACAGGACATAGATTGAAAAGACCAAAGCCCATGGCGGCATGGCTTCCAGCACCGGTGTGAGATAGCCGACAATCAGATCCACGCTGCCGGCTTGTTGCAGGCCAAGGCCAACGGCCAGCATCCCGAAAATCAAGACTAGCACATTGCCATCAATCGACCCCCAGGCTTCTTCGGCATCAATACAGCGTGCCAATAATATTGCGCCAACCGCTAATATCGCGGCTACCGCCAATGGGATGATATTCAAGGCTGCGAGAACAACCACTGCGACCAGCGCGCCAATGGCAATTGGCGCACGGTCCCGGCGGAAGGCCCGTATCTTGGTTTGGCCGACCCCAAATAAATTGGGATTTTCATACATCCGCTGAATGTCTTTGCTCGACCCGGTGACGAGCAGACGATCTGCAGCATGGATACGGGCATTGGTGAGATCTGACCGCGGTAAATTGCGAAAGCGTGTCATGCCCAAGATGCGGACGTTCAATTGACCTAGAAAAGGGATGTCAAACAGACGGTTACCGATGCTGGGATGGCTCGGCGCCACCGTTGCTTCCACCAGCTCCTCGCCCAAAGGCCCTACATCTCCGGACCGAACGATACCGATTTTAAAGTCTTCGGACGACCGCAGGGATATGAGTTCGGCAAGATCAAGCCTGACGACAATCCGATCGCCAGCGCGTAATTCATGATGCTCGAGATCGTGGCGAATATAGCTGCTGAGCCGTTTTACAGCAGAAACATTCACGCTCGTCCGCCGAATGATCGGAACCTCCGAGAGCATTTTGCCAATGGCGGATGATCTGTTGCGGACGGTCAGTTCGGTTAGGAAATCACTTTCATCACTGCTGGCAAATTCGCCGCCTGCTTGGCCGCTTGGCAGAAGCCAGCTGCTAAACAGGACCATCATGATGGTCCCCGCCACTGCGGCCACCAAACCATAAGGTGTAATTTCAAAAATGCCAAAACCATCCATGCCGCCATCACGGGCGACAGAATCAACAATCAGGTTGGTCGATGTTCCGATCAGGGTCGTCGTACCACCTAATATACAGATGAAACTGAGGGGTATGAGCAGCTTTTTGGACGAGATACCGGTGGCACGGGACAGACGAATGATGATCGGTATCAACACAATCACCACCGGTGTATTGTTCATGAAAGCGGACGCGACAAAAGCGCCCAAGAACATTTCGACGACAGCCAATTTGGGCCTTTTTTTTGCGCGCTCGATGATAAAACCGGCGATTGCATCGATTGTCCCGGTTCTTAGCAACGCGCCGGATAATATGAACATGGCGGCAATGGTAATTGGCGCGGTATTGGAAAAAACCGAGAAAAGCCCGTCGGAATCGATGATTCCAAGGAACAGAAAGGTACAGGCCCCAAGTACGGCGACAACGGCTGCCGGAAAGCGCTCCATGATGAAACCAGCGAACAGGAAGCCCAATATAACGAGGCCGATTATCGCTTTATGCGCCTGTATATAGTCATCAATGACATGAAGGACGAGGTCGATCATCTAGACAGTGCTCAACCGCATTGTGCTTTATGCAGTAATTTTTGATCTGCCAGCACCAGAGCCATCATGGCTTCGACTACGGGTACGCCCCTTATGCCGACACATGGGTCATGGCGGCCCTTTGTCACGATTTCAGCAGCTTCGCCATCGCGGGTAATTGTTTCTACTGGCGTTAGGATAGAGCTGGTCGGTTTGAAGGCGACACGACAAAATACAGGTTGTCCTGTGGATATCCCGCCTGCAGTTCCGCCGGCATGATTGGAGGCAAATCGCGGTCCTTCATTTCCTGGTCGCATGGCGTCTGCATTGTCTTCACCACGCAGACGGGCAGCGGCAAAACCGTCACCAATCTCGACGCCTTTGGTCGCATTGATTGTCATCATGGCGGACGCGATTTCGCTATCCAACTTGGCATAGACGGGCGCGCCCCATCCGGCTGGAACACCAGTGCCTTCGCAGGCTATGATCGCGCCGAGACTGCTGCCATCTTTGCGGGCGCCGTCGACTAAGGCTTCCCAGCGTTTGGCGGCATCGGCATCGGGGCAGAAAAATGGGTTACGGCTAGTTTCATCGGCATCAAAATTGGCCATATCAATCGCATCGCCGCCAATTTCCGCGACCCATGCGCGGATGGACACTTCGGGAATCGCAAGACGGGCAACGGCTCCTGCTGCCACCCGGGCAGCTGTTTCGCGTGCGCTGGACCGACCGCCACCGCGATAGTCGCGAAAGCCATATTTGGCGTCATAGGCATAATCGGCATGGCCGGGGCGATAGGCTTTCGCGACTTCGCTATAATCTTTTGACCGTTGGTCAACATTCTCGATCATCAATGAAATCGGTGTGCCGGTGGTTTTGCCTTCGAACACGCCCGACAGGATTTTGACCTGATCGGGTTCTTTGCGTTGCGTTGTATATTTGGATTGGCCAGGTCGGCGCGCATCCAGAAAGGGTTGAATGTCGGTTTCGCTCAATTCCAAGCCTGGAGGACAGCCGTCCACGACCGCGCCGAGGGCGGGTCCATGACTCTCTCCCCAAGTGGAGAAGCGAAAAACGCGGCCGAAACTGTTAAAACTCATATACCCTCATCTATTGGCCCAATTTTTTTGTTTTACAGGCGACCGAAGGCGGGCGCATATTCTACTCGCCCTGACTGCGGCTTTTGTGCGGGCGCGTCAAGCCAGAGCGCTTGAAAATAGGGGCTGGAAAAGGGGGAGGCAAATGGCTTTGCGTCCTCGACCGAAAAACCGAAGCGTTTATAGTAAGCCGGGTTTCCAAGGAGGATTATCAACCGCCACTCATTTGCTTGCGCCCAATTGATGGCGGCATGGACCAATTGCGATCCGATACCTTCAAGTTGGCGCTTTGGCGTGATAGCGACCGGTCCCAAGCCTAGAGCCTTGATGGGTTGACCATCGGCGATAACGTCCATTGGGCTAAGCGCGATATGGCCGATAATCGCGCTATTCTCTGCCGCCACATACGAAAAATATAAATCGCCATCACTGCGCAACATATCAACAAGCCGTGCCTCTGCATCTGTTGCAAAGGCGGCTTCATTAACAGCAAAAATCGATTTTTTATCACCGGATCGTTCGGCCCTGAGCAGCATTAATCCAGCGCGATATCAGGCGCATCTTCCTGTTTCATGCCGATCGTATGATAACCAGCATCCACATGATGCGTCTCGCCGGTCACGCCGGAGGATAGATCGGACAGGAAGTAAAGCGCTGAGGACCCTACGTCATCAATCGTCACATTGCGCCGCATGGGTGCGTTAAGCTCATTCCATTTCAGGATGTAGCGGAAATCTCCAATACCAGAGGCTGCCAGAGTTTTGATCGGTCCGGCAGAAATCGCGTTCACCCTTATGCCGTCCGGACCAACATCATTGGCTAGATATTTGACCGATGTTTCCAGCGCCGCCTTGGCGACACCCATAACATTGTAATGCGGAATAACCTTTTCCGCGCCATAATAAGACAGGGTCAACATTGATCCGCCAGCATTCATCATCGCGGCGGCGCGCCTGGCGACGGCGGTAAAGCTATAGACGCTGATATTCATCGTCATCAGAAAATCATCGAGGGTCACGTCAAAATATTTGCCGCGCAACGCTTCCTTGTTGGTGAACCCGATGGCGTGCACAACAAAGTCAATTGTGGGCCATTTTTCGGCTAGTTCGGCAAAGGTTTTATCCAATTGATCCATGTCGGAAACATCGCAATCCAAAAGGAAATCGCAGCCCAATTCGGCGGCCAGCGGCTTCACGCGCTTGGCCATGACTTCGCCCTGGTAGCTGATCGCGAGTTCTGCGCCGGCTTCGGAAAGCTGTTTCGCAATGCCCCAGGCAAGTGACTTGTTGTTCGCTAGACCCATGATCAGGCCGCGTTTGCCTTTCATCAGTTCATTCATTGCCTATCCTTTTCAGATGTAAAATTTTATCCTCAATAGCGCCCATGCCGCTGATATTCCAGAAAATCATCGTCCGGTGCTCATAAGTCCGGTTCTCCAGCTTGCGGTCGGTCCGCTAGTGCAGCGTTTAGTTCGGACCCAATCACCATGCCAAGGCCGATCAGATAGAAAAAGATCAATGTGATCATAACGCCAGCCAGACTGCCATAGGTCAGTTGATAGTTGGCGGCATATTTAAGAAAGAGCGGAAGAAAGCCGGTAATCAGCAACCACCAGCCACTGATGAACACCGCGCCGGGCCATTTGGGATAAGCGCGCGGACGATATTGGCGCGGGGTGAGTAAGCGGAACAATAGGTACAGAGTGGCAAATAGGATTAAGAAGGGCAGGGCATTGGACAGTGAGAACCAGGTCGTGCTTTCTTCTAAGGTCGGGAAGAAATCTCCAAGAAATTCGCTGATTGCTGCCAATATAAATTGCGCGCTTAGCGCCAGCATCGCGAAAAACACCGACAGGATGATCAGACCGATGGAGCTTAAGCGATATTCCCAAAAGGCACGCTGAGCCGTGACTCCATATGCGCGGTGAAGGATTTCGCGGATGGTTTCGATAAGGCTGGCGGTGGTCCAAAGACCAACAGCGGCGCTGAACCAAAGCAAGGGGCCGGTTCGCGCGCCCATCGCATCGCCAATCGGCGCGCGCAAAGCGCCTGCGACGGAAGGCGGAACGGTACGCAAAAATGCCTCGACAAAATCCGTGCCAATGGCGGTCTGACCGATACTGCCAGCAATAGCGGCGGCGACGATGAAGAATGAAAAGACCGCCAATAGCGAAAGATAGGCGAAATTCCCCGCAAAGGTGAAGCCGTCATTGTAAACGCCTACGGCTGTGCGCTGAACAACCGAGATTATTTGTCTTGGTAAATGGCCCTCTGCCAGTGCTTTCGTCGCTCGCTCGCTTTTTCGCCCCGGTCGTGACGGCTCTTCGCGCCGTGCTTCAGGGGAAAGAGGCGACGATTCAGACATGCAATGGCTCAACCAAGGTTACACGCCCATTTCGGCGCGCGGGTTTTCGTCATTGTCCCAGTCTTTGACGAACTCCGCGAGCTTCGCATCACTCTCCGGCAATGTGATCATCAATGTGACGAGATGGTCGCCGCGACCACCGGATTTTTTGTGAAAGCCCTTATTCTTCAGTCGCAATGTTTTACCCGAATCCGAACCGGCGGGAATCGAAAGCATCACGGGACCATCGACCGTTGGTACTTTGATCTTAGCGCCTTCAACCGCTTCCTTCAGGCTGATCGGCAGTTCCAGTGTCACATTGTCACCATCGCGCTCGTAAAAGGGATGGCCGTTAATGTGGATCGTTACAATCGCATCACCATTGCCGCCGGGACCCTGCCGCCCTTTGCCACCCAGCCGCATCTGCGTGCCCTCTTCGACGCCTTTGGGCAGACTGAGGTCGATGGTTTTGCCATCTTCGAGGGTTATTCTCTGTTTTTGGAGTGTTGCAGCGGCGATAAACTCGACTTTCAGCCGATAGGATACATTCGCGCCTTTCGGGGGTGGGGCGCTCTGCTGGCGGGAACCGAAGGGGCTGGAACTGCGGCCGCCACCGCCAAATAACCCGTCAAATATGTCACCAAAATCCGAGCCGCCGCTACCAAAGTCAAATTGCTGGCCACCGGCACCGCGTGAATATCCGCCGCCCTGACCACCACCAAAGCCATATCCGGCCGGGTTACCATCGGCATCTATTTCGCCGCGGTCAAACTGGGCGCGCTTATCTTTGTCGAGCAACAGGTCATAGGCTTTGGTGACATCGGAAAACCGTTCTGTTGCCTTAGGATTATCCTTGTTGCGATCGGGATGCAGCTCTTTGGCAAGCTTGCGATAGGCGCTTTTGATCTCCTTCTCGCTGGCCCCTTTGGCCACGCCCAATGCCTGATACGGATCTGCCATTATACGCCCTTTATCAATTCCTTATCTCTCTTCAAGATTGGAATTCTCATCCTGTATTTCAACTCAGTGTCTTATTGAGGTACTACGGCATCCGCAACTCTATTATGACGCGAGAAGCGCAGCAGCAGGTAGAGCACTAGACCCAAAGGTCCCAGCATCAAGACAAAAAACAATATGGGCACCTGTATCCAGCGGGCAAATCCGTATTTATCGGCGTTGCGCGCGACCCACATGCCAACAAATAAATCAAAGGCAAGGTAATGGATCCAGCCAATAGTCGCTCCACCGTCACTGGACAGCAAGGCCTGAACCCCGGCTAGGGTTGTAAAATCGGGATTGCCTCCGCTTCCGCCGCCGATCATCCCGGTCATGAGAGGGATGATGATCACAGCATAGGCGAGCGATAACAAGCCAACACCACCATAAAAGACGCCCTTCATCACGATCTCTCGCCGCGGCGCAAAGGCCAGGATCAACCACATGACCAACGCCCAATTATTGGTGATCGTGAATATGAGTTCCCAGTTCATGTCGTTCTCCCCCTCTTGCTATCATGTCGTCGTTAGCATGAAAAAGATCGCGGGGCTATTTGGGACTGGTGCTGATTGTTTTAGGGGGTCAGTACTGTATCCATCGCTTTCGGTAGCAAATCCGGATAGTCGGTAATATAATGCAGTCCGCGGCTTTCTTTGCGTGCCAACGCGGATTTCACAATCAGGTCAGCAACCTCGATCAAGTTGCGTAACTCGATCAAATCCTGTGTTACCCGGAAATGGCCGTAATATTCCTCAACCTCGCCGCGCAGCAGATCGATACGGTGTTGGGCACGCTCAAGGCGTTTGGTGGTGCGGACGATACCGACATAATTCCACATGAAGCGGCGGATTTCGGTCCAGGTTTGTTTGATCACCACTTCTTCATCGCTGTCAGTGACGCGGCTTTCATCCCATGGCCGGATCGCAGGCGGTTCCGGCATATCGTTCCAATGCTCTGCGATATCGCGGGCAGCAGCATCGCCAAAAACAAAACATTCGAGCAAACTATTGGATGCAAGGCGGTTCGCGCCGTGCAGGCCGCTTTCGCTGGCTTCGCCGGCTGCATAAAGACCGGGCAGGTCGGTCCGGCCGTGCAAGTCGATCAATATTCCTCCGCAAGTATAATGCTGCGCGGGGACGACGGGGATCGGCTCCTTGGTCATATCGATGCCGAGGCCGATGAGCTTGTCATAAATGTTCGGAAAATGATGCTTCACAAATTCCGGTTTTTGATGGGAAATATCCAGATGCACATAATCAAGGCCCAGCCGCTTTATCTCATGGTCATTGGCGCGAGCAACAATATCGCGTGGGGCCAGTTCCATGCGCTCGGGATCAAAGCGATCCATGAACCGCTCGCCGCCGTCTTGTACGCCGGGTGGCAATTTCAAATGACCGCCTTCGCCGCGCACTGCTTCCGTGATCAGGAAATTTTTGACTTCGAGATTATACAGGCAGGTGGGATGAAACTGCATCATTTCCATATTGGAAACCCGCGCGCCTGCCCGCCAAGCCATGGCGATACCATCACCTGTGGCACCGCGAGGTGCGGTAGAGAATAAATAGGTTCGTCCAGCGCCGCCGCTGGCCATGATCGTGGCGCGCGATGTCAATGTCTCGACCCGGCCGGTACCGTTGTTCAGCGCATAGACGCCCCAGACATTCTTGGCGCCTGTCGGTGTTTTTGCATGGCGGTCGGCAATCAGATCAATCGCGACCATATGGGGCTGCAGTATAATATTGGGATGCGCTGCGGCGGTATTTTGCAGCGCTTCCTGTACGGCCCAGCCGGTGGCATCATCGACATGGACGATCCGGCGATGGCTATGGCCGCCTTCTCGGGTGAGGTGAAGGACTTCGGCTTCCTTGTTGAAGGGCACGCCCATCTCTTCCAGTCGTTCAATGGCGGCGGGCGCATTCTCGACAACAAATTCAACAGTTTCGCGGCGGTTCAGTCCAGCCCCCGCAACCATGGTGTCATCGATATGATTTTCAAATGTATCGCCTGCGTCGAGCACCGCAGCAATGCCACCCTGTGCCCATGTGGTTGAGCCACCTGCAAGATCGCCTTTGGCTAGCACCAGAACCTTATGGGTCCGCGCCAGTGTAATCGCCGCACTCAGCCCCGCCGCGCCCGAGCCGACGATGATGACGTCGAAATGGCTCAAGCTGCTTTCCTTGTCAGGTTCAGGAACACATCCTCCAGATCCGCTTCGCGTGTCGTGACGTCGACAATCTGATATCCGCGCTTCTGCACGGCTTCCATGACGCCACCGGCGTTTGTGCGGTCTTTATTATAGGTCACAGCTACAGTGCGCGAACCGATAATCTCGGCTTTCAGAAACAGATCATCGGCAAAGGTAACCGCATCGGACTCTTTGGAAATATCTCGGTCGAGCGTTAACTCGACAAGTTTCTCCCGTGCCATTCCGACCAGTTCCGGTGTAGTTTTAAGCGCTATCAGCTTGCCATGATTGATAATCGCAATCCGGTCGCAGAGATTTTCTGCTTCCTCAAGATAGTGGGTGGTGAGGACAATGGTGACACCAGATTTATTGAGCTGCTCGACATATTCCCACAGCTGTTGGCGCAGTTCGATGTCCACGCCTGCCGTTGGTTCATCCAATATCAAGATCGGCGGAGAGTGGACCATGGCTTTTGCGACCAGCAGTCGCCGTTTCATGCCGCCTGACAAGGTGCGAGAATAGGCATTGGCCTTATCTTCCAGATGTACAGCGCGAAGCAATTCCATCGTACGGCGCTCTGATTTCCTGATGCCGTAGAGTCCTGCTACGACTTCCAGCGATTCTGCGGGCGTGAAAAACGGATCAAACATAATCTCTTGCGGAACGATACCGATAGAGGCTTTCGCATTGCGATGATCGGCATCAATATCAAAGCCCCAGATATTGGCGGAGCCGCTGGTTTTGCTCACCATGCCCGACAATATATTGATCAACGTCGACTTGCCCGCGCCATTGGGGCCAAGCAATCCGAAAATCTCGCCACGTTTCACGTCAAACGTCACGTCATCCAGCGCTTTTTTGCCGCCGGCATAGGTTTTGGATAGATGGTCGATGGAGATTGCAGCTTCTGTCATGGCAACCGCATAACCATCTTGCCCCCTACAATCAAAGGCTTTGCGCAGGCTTTGATACAGAATGTGACAGCGTTTAACGAAAAATTAGGCATGATATTAAACTTATCTTTGGGGTCTTGCCTCTAGGAATGGCAATGTGGAACAAGTGAGGGACCAGAAAAGGGCATTTAAGCCCCGCTTTGCGCGTGCAGTCAATTTGCTGTGCGGGCTGTCCTGCGTTGCCCTCTCTTACATGGGATTGGCACAACCGGTGCATGCGCAATCGGCAACCGGTGATACCAACGCGACAATCAATACAGCCATAGAAATCACCAAAAACGCTGACCTCGATTTTGGTGATTTTGTTCCTGGTACTGCCAATAGCCTTTTCCGGATTAACCCCCGAAATGGAAACCTTAATCAGCGTAGCGGCGATGCTATAGCAATTGGCGGCGGGCATGACGCGGCCTCGTTCACTGTATCCGGCACACCGTTTTTGCGGGTCCGGATCACGCGCGGTCAAAACCGGATTTTCATCGTTCGCGACGGCGGCACCGAGAGGATGCGGATCAACCGCTTTCGGTTTGACGGCCGCCGCCGGTTTTTGGATGCCAGCGGGGAGGCCACTTACCGCGTGGGCGGCCAGCTGAGGGTGGGAGCCAATCAGGCCGCCGGCACCTATCGCGGCACGTTCGATGTGACGGTAGATTATCAGTAGATATTAGGAGCGGTGTTCAGATTGATGGGGATTAATCGGGACGCATAGAGATTATTTAGATTTTGTGGGTAGTGAGTAAAATATGATGACCAGAGACCAGATTATACCGCGGCTTATCGGCTGCTTACTCTTCCTGCTAGCAGGGATAGCAAGCGCGCCGGCAGCTTTTGCACAAACCGTTGATGCCGATGCTGATGCCAGAGCAGTGACCATCGGTCCGCTTTCTGTCGTGAATATCGCGGATCTGGAATTTGGCAGAATTATTCCATCACCTGCGCCCGGGACGGTCTTTTTGGACACCCGTAACGGTAATCGGACCAGCACTGGCGGTGTAACGCTAGCCGGAGGTTCGTTCGGGCGCGGCAATTTCATCATTTATGGCGGACCAAATCAGATTGTCGAAATATCTATTCCGGGAACCATGACGGTGACACATCCGAATGGCACAGATAGCATGGATATCGACCAGATGGCGATCGGCAATGGTAATCGGAATTTTAGCACCTTTGTTCGCGGCTTTCTCGGTACGCTTGGTATCTATCAACTGACGGTCGGCGGCCGGCTTAGCGTTGACGCTGATCAAGAAGCGGGCGTCTATAGCGGGACATTTACAATGACGGTTGATTATCTCTGATCTTACAGGTTGGGCATCCTCAACTCATTATCAGTACGTAATATATTGCGCTGGTTGAGCACTGTTGCTAATTCCGCGCAATGACCGACACACCTGAAACCGTAAGAACATCAAAAAAGCGCAACGCTTGCGATGGAGCATCCGAAATTCCGGGCGGTGCCGCGCTTGGCCATCCCCGTGTTTGGCTGGAAATTGATGAAAAAGGCTATGTCGATTGCGGCTATTGCGACCGGCGGTTTATTTTGATGGGTGGCCCCGCTGATGTTGCTGCGGATATAGCCGGCGACGCGTCTTAAGCGGAATAATCTGACTAAAGGGGGTGCGCAGCCCCGATTTCGTTTCTATATAAAAGAAATGATGAAAAATATGGATCCTCGCTCGTTTCTTTACCGCCCTGACGGATTGGACCCGGAACGAGCCAAGGCGCTCGTATCGGGCAGCCTTTCTGCCTGTGATGATGGTGAACTTTACCTGCAATATAGCGCAGTAGAGAGTTTTGGCTTTGATGATGGTCGGTTGAAAACAGCCGACTACAGCACCGATAGCGGCTTTGGCCTGCGCGGCGTATCCGGTGAAATGACCGGTTTCTCGCATAGCAATGAGATTAGCGAAGCGGCGATCAAGCGCGCGGCGCAGACGCTGCAACTGCTCGACCCGGCCAAAGGCGAAGCAGCGCCGCCGCCACGTGGTTCCAACCAACATCTTTATGGTGAGGCCAATCCGCTCGAAACCATTCCGTTCGCGAAGAAAGTCGCCCTGTGTCAGGAAATTGACGCTGCCGCGCGCGCTCGTGATCCTCGGGTCGCTCAGGTTTCTGTGGGTTTGTCCGGTAGTTGGAGCGTCGTAGAGATTGTCCGCCCCGATGGGTTTGTCGCGACCGACGTCCGGCCTTTGGTCCGGCTCAACGTTTCGATCGTCGCTGAACAAAATGGCCGGCGTGAAACTGGCAGTTTTGGCATGGGTGGGCGTTATTTATACGATCAGCTTTTTGAAGAAGCCCGCTGGAACCGCGCCATTGACGAAGCGCTCAATCAGGCCTTGGTCAATCTCGAAAGCGTGGATGCGCCCGCTGGTGAGCAAACGGTTTTGCTCGGACCCGGCTGGCCTGGCATCATATTGCACGAAGCCATTGGTCATGGTCTGGAAGGCGATTTCAACCGCAAGGGTACGAGCGCCTTTTCCGGCCGTATTGGCGAGCGCGTCGCTGCACCGGGCGTGACGGTTGTCGACGATGGTTCGATTAATGAACGGCGGGGATCGCTGAGCATTGATGACGAAGGCACGCCGACACAGGAAAATGTCCTGATCGAGGACGGCATATTGAAATGCTATATGCAGGACCGGCTCAATGCGCGCCTAATGGGCGTTCCCGCAACCGGCAATGGTCGCCGCGAAAGCTATGCCCATGCGCCGATGCCGCGGATGACCAATACATTTATGCGAGGCGGCAAGGATGATCCCGATGAGCTGATGAGCCGCGTCAAAAACGGCATCTATGCCAAAAGCTTCGGCGGTGGACAGGTGGATATCGTATCCGGCAAGTTCGTCTTCTCTTGCACCGAGGCTTACAAGATCGAAAACGGCAAACTCGGCGCACCGATTAAAGGCGCAACGCTAATCGGCGACGGCCCGACGGCGCTCACTAAGGTTACCGGTATCGGTAATGATATGGCGCTGGACGAAGGTATTGGCGTGTGCGGAAAGGGCGGGCAATCGGTGCCAGCTGGCGTTGGTCAGCCCACGTTGCTGGTGGATGGCTTGACGGTCGGTGGTACTGCTTGAGTGTGATGGCCGAAAATTGGTCGGAGCAAGTTCTCCATTTCTGGTTCGACGAGCTGAGTTCAGATAGCTGGTTCGGGTCTGGCGCAGCCATCGACGAACAGGTCACCGAGCGTTTCCAAGAGCTTTGGGAAGAGCAAAAGGCTAAGATCGCGACTGATTTTCTCGATACGCCCGAAACCGCGCTCGCCGCGATAATATTGTTCGACCAGTTTCCGCGCAATATGTTCCGGGACATAGCAGAGGCATTCGCCACGGACCACCTAGCGCTGCAAATAGCCAAAGAAGCCATAGACCGCGAATATGATCATAAACTGACAGAAGACCAGCGCATGTTTGTTTACATGCCGTTTATGCATAGCGAGGATCTGGACGATCAGACCCGCTGCCTTGGTTTGTTCACTGCATTGGGAACGGAAGAGAATATCAAGTTCGCCAAGGCCCACCGAGATATCATCGCGCAATATGGACGCTTTCCGCATCGCAATGCTGTGCTGGGTCGTGAGACCCGCCCGGATGAGCAGGTCGCGATTGACCAAGGCTCGGGCTGGTAGCAACGGCATTGTGCGGATAATTTTTCAAGAAACCATCGCTGCGCTGAAAACGTGGCCAGAGCGCAAGCATTGGGCATCTGCCCTGCGTCTTTCGATCCCGGCTTTGGCGATAATCGGTTTTATCGGTTTCCTAGGCGGTTGGGTGATTTGGTACCCACTTGATCGGTGGCAGGATATAGTAAAAGCGCTGCTTATCGCCGTCTTTGTGTCGGCACTGCCTGCTGAGCTATTTTTCCGCGGATTTCTGTTGTCGGCCCTAGCCAAATTTAGTCCGCGCTGGGGCGCCTGGCTCTCCACGATTGCCTTTGCCGCATTCTATCCCGTTTACGGTCTGCTCAACGAAACAAAGTGGAATGGTGTCTTTTTGTCGCTGTCATTTTTCGTTGCGATGCTGGTATTTGGTGTGATTTTATCGCACATTCGTATTGTTTCACGTTCCCTTTGGCCCGTCATCATCATACACGGGGTTGCTGCGTTAATATGGTTATGTGTGCTAGGACGGCGGTTCTATTGAGCAGGATTGAGACTAATGGCTGAATTTTTCGACGCATTGAACGACGACCACAGAGCTTTTATCGCAAAGCAACCGATGTTCTTTGTGGCGACGGCGGCGGCGGACGGACGGATCAATCTTTCCCCTAAAGGCTATGACGTATTTCGGGTGCTGGGCCCGAACCGGGTCGCCTATTTGGACTTGCGTGGTTCAGGCAATGAAACCCATGCCCATATGATTGCGGATCAAGCCGATAAAGGCCGGGTCACGATCATGTTCAATAACTTTGGTAATCCCGCACTGATCATGCGGTTGTACGGCACGGGGACGCCAGTGCTGCCGCAGGATGATGGTTGGGATGATTTGGCACGGCATTTCGATATTTTACCGGGAACCCGACAGATATTCGACATATCGGTGACGACGGTGCAGGGCAGCTGTGGATATGGCATACCCCATATGAAACTGGAAAAAGAACGCGAAACATTGATTAAATATCATGAGCAATCCGGAGAGGAAGAGTGGTTCGAGAAGGTCAAAGCCACAACCACCAGCATTGACGGACTGCCTTCGCGCGCAACCGAACATTTTTTCGACCCGAAAGAGCTATAGTTCATGAGCCTCGTCGAACTGTCCCGCCACATGCATGGCATAGAAGCTGAAATTATCCGCGGCCGTCTGGAAGCGGCTGGCGTCGGTGCTGTCTGTTTCGACAGCGGTGTGAATATTGTCGAGGGAGCGGGGATAGCCCTGCCCGCGCGGGTCATGGTGCTGGCCGAAGATCTGGACGAAGCCAAGGCGATTTTGGCAGAGGATGTTTCGCTATGAGGTCTTCTTTATGAAGCTATCCTTGGCTCTGGGCGGCGGCGCTGGTTTGGGCTGGACCCATATCGGCGTGTTGCGCGCGCTGGAAGATTCGCCGATTGAAATTGCCGCAATATCGGGCACGTCCATTGGCGCGATAGCGGGGGCAAGCTTTGCTGCCGGAAAACTTGATTATCTCGAGGAAACCGCGCGCACCGCCAATTTGCGAACATTGCTTCGTTTCATGGATCCGCATTTCAAACGCGGCGCGGTCATGGGGGCCCGGACGATCGAGAAAGAGCTGGAAGAGCAGCTCGGCAGTCTCAGCTTTGCCGACTTGTCGATTCCAGTCGCCGCTGTCGCCGCTGATTTGAGAACTGGCGACACGATCATCATGAACAGTGGCAAGCTGGTGCCGGCCGTGCGCGCATCCATGTCTTTACCAGGTATATTCAAGCCGGTGGAATATGAAGGGCGCCTGCTGGTTGATGGCGGGGCAGCGCTGCCAGTGCCGGTATCGCCAGCGCGTGAGATGGCGCCCGATGCCTTGTGTCTGTCGGTCAATTTGCAGGATGACTTTATCAACCGTGTGGAAATGGCTGGTATCAGCCGCAAAGACGGCAAATACCCCAATAGCATAGCGATTGTGAAGGCTTCTGTCGGTTTGTCCCTGCGCAATCTGGGGCGCTATTCGCTGGCGCTGGATCCCCCGGATTTTGCGCTCTCCCCCCCGGTCGGTCATATCGATATGCAGAATTTCACGAAAGCGGATGAGCTGATTGAAATTGGCCGCCGCGAGACCGCAGCGATTATTCCAGAGATTTTAGCGAGAATGGAAAAAGGTGCTGCCTAAAATTTAGGCAATCCAAAACCGCTGCCCAAAATTTACCCTTTGTTTAGAATTGTGGATTCAGTTTTTTGTTTGAATCCAGCCAGTTAAGATTCTGGCACGCCCTTTGCGATGTTGTCCTTGGTAACAAGAAGGGGGCATAATGAAATTTATCATTGCCATAATAAAGCCGTTTAAACTCGATGATGTGCGTGACGCGCTGACGGAAGTTGGTGTTGCGGGCATGACTGTATCTGAGGTGAAGGGCTTCGGGCGCCAAAAGGGCCAGACAGAGGTTTATCGAGGGGCTGAATATACCACCAACATGGTTCCCAAAGTAAAATTGGAAATCGCATGTGACAGCGCATTGGCTGCGCAGGCTGTGGAAGCCATTCAAAGCGCGGCGGGCACGGAATCTATTGGCGATGGGAAGATCTTCGTCATGGAGCTCGAAAATGCCGTTCGTATTCGCACCGGTGAAACCGGCGATACCGCGATTTAAGACAGGGAAGCGCATCAATGAAAAAAATTCTAACATTATCTGCAGGTCTAGTTGCCATAGGGATGGCATCACCTGCATTGGCGCAGGAGGCGGCTGAAGTTGCTGATCCTAGCGCCAATGTCGCCTATATCTTCAACACGCTGCTGTTTCTAATCGGTGGCTTTCTGGTCATGTGGATGGCCGCAGGCTTTGCGATGCTGGAGGCGGGTTTGGTTCGCTCCAAAAATGTGTCGATGCAGTGCTTGAAAAATATCAGTCTTTATTCTCTCGCGGGCATCATGTTCTGGGTCACCGGTTACAATCTTATGTATACCGACGTTGCCAGTTGGATTGGCACATTCGGGCCCTATGGCATGCAAGCTGTCGGTGAAGCGGATGTCGAAACCGGTTATTCGGTGGCGTCCGACTGGTTCTTCCAGATGGTTTTCTGTGCGACGACCGCATCCATTGTGTCTGGTACGATTGCCGAACGGGTTAAATTCTGGCCCTTCATGATCTTTGTCGCGGTTCTAACCGGCTTCATCTACCCTATCACGGGTAGCTGGGAGTGGGGCACTGGCTGGCTCGATCAACGCGGCTTTAGTGACTTTGCCGGATCGACCCTTGTGCATTCGGTTGGCGGCTGGGCAGCTTTGGCTGGCGCGCTGATTATCGGACCTCGTATGGGCCGCTATGTGAACGGCAAGATCACGGTCATGCCAGGTTCAAGCATTCCGCTCGCGACTTTGGGTACCTTTATCCTGTGGCTCGGTTGGTTCGGATTTAACGGCGCATCACAGCTTGCCATGGGTACAATTGGCGACGTCAGCGATGTGTCGAAGATTTTCGTCAACACCAATATGGCTGCTGCTGGCGGCGTGGTTACGGCAATTGTCCTGACACAGCTTCTCTATAAGAAGATTGATGTGACAATGGCACTTAATGGCGCTCTGGCTGGTCTGGTATCAATCACCGCTGAACCGCTGGCACCATCTGTCCCCGCTTCTATCCTTATCGGTAGCATCGGTGGCGTGATCGTAGTGTTCGCAGTTCCATTGCTCGACAAGCTGAAAATTGATGATGTCGTTGGCGCCATTCCGGTTCACTTGTTGGCCGGTATCTGGGGCACGCTCATCGTAGCTTGGAATACACAGTCCGAAGTTGACGGTGTGACCCTGAGCGTTGGCGCACAGCTTGGAGTTCAGGCTCTTGGGGTGGTCGCTATCGGAGCCTTTACCTTTGCGATCAGTGCAATTGTTTGGACAATTTTGAAATTCACCATTGGTGTTCGACCTTCCGAAGAAGACGAGCAGCTGGGTATGGACATCGCCGAAGTCGGTGTCGAAGCTTACCCGGAATTTGCCAAAGGTTAACCCGTTTGGTGCCGACCATCTCCTCCCAGATATAAGGTCGGCACCTCCACTTGTTCCTCCTGAGAACAACAACTTTATGGCCGGTGGTGGAAACGCCCCGGCCTTTTTTTGTCCATATTGGACGAAAAGGTCCGATATGTGACCAATTCGACACAAAAACCCCGCCCCTGTTAAAATTACTAGTCAAAACACGAGTTTGGCCTTCCCTAAAATGTAAAATCCATTTTTAATGCAGGGCAAGGGCATCAATTCACCGCTGAGTACATGGCAGAAAAGTCATGGCCAGCCGCGTATTTTGAGAGGGTGTCGTCATGAAATCATTACAGTTTATCAGCTTGTCCGCTTTGACTTTTGCCATTGCGGGTCAGCCAGCGCTGGCCCAAGATGCGGGTGCAGCGGAAGCAGAAGACGATAATATCATCATCGTGACCGCCACAAAGCGTGATGCTAATCTTCAGGACATCCCATTCTCGATCAATGCGCAGACATCGGAAGATATTCAAAAAAGCGGTGCGGTTACGCTGGAAGATATCTCCCGAAATGTGGCGGGCCTCACTATTCAGAATTTGGGGCCCGGACAAAGTCAGGTCGCCATTCGCGGTGTATCAGCAGGGCAAATTGTTCGCGATCAACCGGGTGTGAAGGAACAGGTCGGTGTCTATCTGGACGAGTCCGTCATCTCGCTATCCCTGTTCACACCGGATTTGGACCTGTTCGATCTCAATCGCGTCGAAACATTGCGCGGCCCACAAGGCACGTTGTTCGGTTCCGGCTCGATTGGCGGAACCATCCGTTATATTACGAACCAGCCGGATTTGAATGAGTTTGGCGGTACGGTTGAAGGCGATGTCAATCTCGTTGACGGCGATGATTTGGGGTATAGCCTCAAGGGCGCGGTGAATGTTCCCTTGGTCGAGGATAAGGCGGCTATCCGCGCGGTTGGCTATTACACGCAATTTGGCGGCTTTATCGATGCGCTAGGTGAAGGCGGCACGGTCACCGAAGATGTGAACAGCGGCGAACGCATTGGCGGTCGTTTGGCGCTGACGCTGCAGCCCGTTGAGGGGCTAACGATCACCCCGCGCGTTATTTATCAGGAAATCACCGCTGACGGTTTCAACCGGCAGGAAGTGTTTAATCTTTTCGCCAATCCTTTCACCACAACCCGTCCGGCAATTACGCTGGGGGAACGAGAGCAATATCTGCTGTTGCGTGAGGAATTTAAGGACGAAACGCTGATTGCGGATCTGGTGATCGATATGGATTTGGGGCCGGTAAGTGCCACTTTTGTCAGTAGTTTGAGTGACCGGGAAATATTGGTCAGCCGCGATGCCAGCGCGCTGAGCGGGTCAGTATCGGTCGATCTGGGCTTTCCGGAGGCCGCGGTTTTACTGCCATCTAATTTGCGCGATGTAACAGATCTCAAAAGCTTTACCCAGGAAGTCCGTTTTGCCAGTAATAATGACAGCCGCTTCCAGTGGGTTGTCGGCGGCTTTTATTCAGACGTGACCCGGGAATATGAACAACGTCTACCGACGCCCGGTTATGACGCGGCTACTGACGCCACTTTGGGCGCTGGAACTGCTGCTGCTGTAGCCAATGGTTTTCCAGCAGATTCGCCTTTTAACTCCGATCTCGATTTTCAGATTGAACAGTTCGCCGCCTTTGGCGAAGCAAGCTACGAGATTACTGACCGGCTGACGGCAACCGCTGGCATACGCTATTATGACTTTAGCGAAGACCGGACAATTTCTACCGGCGGCCTGTTTGCCAATGGTGATTCAAATGTTCAGGATCAAACCTCCTCTAACGGCGTCACCCCGCGTTTCTTGCTCAGCTATGATGTGGCGGATGATATCTCAATCAACGCGCAGGCTTCGCAAGGCTTTCGGCTTGGCGGAGTGAATGATCCTCTCAATATCCCGCTATGTACGCCACAAGATGCCGCTATATTCGGGGCTTTTCAGGATTATGGCGACGAGACCCTGTGGAATTATGAGCTGGGCGTAAAGGCGCAGCGCGGCGGTATCCGATTCAATGCAGCAGCCTTTTATACTGATATCAGTGATCTGCAGGTGACACTGGATGCCGGCTCCTGTTCCTCGCGCATCACCTTCAATGTTCCCGAAGCCCATAGTTTGGGTGTTGAATGGGAATTGGCCGCAGAGGTGTTTGATGGTCTGGAGCTCGGCCTATCGGGCTCGCTGATCGAAGCGGAATTTGATTCTACTGTCGTGGATGGTACTGGTACGGTGCTGGGCGGCGTCGAAGAAGGCAATCGCTTGCCGTCTGTCCCCAAGTTCCAGATATCGGGCGATGCGACCTATAGCTGGCCCATCGGTAGCGGTGACGCCTTCGTGACCGGTACATTCCAGCATGTTGGTAGTCGTTTCACGCAACCCAGTGATCAGGTTGATAATCCGCGTTCCTTTGTATCGGGATTGCCATTCGGAGGTGCCACTGGAAATGATGCAACCGTGGTTGATTTGAAACTGCCTGCCTATGAACTGGTGAATCTTAGCGCGGGAGTCAAATTTGATAATGAATTGGATGTCACGCTCTACGTCCGGAACGTATTTGATGTAAATGCGCTGCAATCCTTTGACCGCGAACGCGGCGGGCGGGCACGCTTGGGCTTCCGGGTTGGTCAGCCACGAACATTTGGCCTTTCGGTTCGCAAAGGTTTCTAGTCAATCCAGATATTGGGAGTGAGGGCCGGGGATGGAAATATCTCCGGCCTTTTTGCTCATTTTTCAACGATATCGCAGAAAATCGGGATTTTTAGCGTTCATAAAAATAGCCGTTAACCTGAACAAGCCCTGACAAAGGAGTTCAGTCTTCACTCAACCACCATCCCCTAAAAGAGTGTCACAAGCTCGGAAAATGGTTCTCGGGTAGTTTGAAAGGAAAGTGGAGATGAACACTCTTAAAACAGCAATGATCGGAACCGCTGCCGCAACTGCGATGGCCGTTTCTGCAACACCGGCCATGGCCAAAGATTATGACCGTGGTGGAATCAGCGCAGGCGAAGTGATTGCCGGAGCCGTTGTTATCGGAGCCATTGCAGCTATTGCCAGCTCGGGCAAAAAAGATCGCTATGCCTATAATGATGGTTATCGCAATGATCGCAGTTATCGCAACAACAACTACCGCCACAATAATTATCGCAAAGGTAAACGCATCAGCTCGCGCCGGGCCGTGAACAAATGTGTACGGGCGACCGAACGCAAGGCGGGCTACTATGGCCGGGCCGACGTGACCCAGATCCGCGATGTCGAGCGGACCCGCTACGGCTATAAGGTCAAGGGCCGCTTAGCTGTCCAAAATGGCTATCGGCGCGGATATGATCGAGGCAAGTTTACTTGCTATGTCGACGGAAGACGGGTGTCAGAAGTACGCCTGAAAAATCTGAAATATCGCAGGTAAGCCTGCGAAATGTAAAAAATGGTTCAGCCTGGTGACAGGCTGGACCAACTATATATAGTATAGTGCAAGAATCTGGGGCACAGAATCTGCCGAAAATAGGGGTATAATATGCGTTTTCAAAAGAAATTCTCCGCCATTGCTGCATCAACAGCATTGGTTTTTACCGGATTTGCGCCAGCTATGGCTGCACCGGTTAATCGTGCACCAGCGCCTGTCAGCGCGATTGATATGGCCAGTCTTGGCTGGAGCGCAGACAGCGACAAAGTCGAGGGTTGGCGCAGTCATCGCGGTTACCGGGGTTATCGTGGCTATGGCTATGGCCGCGGCTATCGCCGGCACCGGAACCGCGTTGATGCTGGTGATGTATTGGCGGGGGTTTTGATTATCGGCGGCATAGCTGCCATTGCAAGCGCGGCGTCAAAGAATAAACAGGATCGTCGATCTGATAATCGCGATTATCGTTATGATCAGCGCAATGACGACCGCCGCTATGATAATCGACGGTCTGATAGCCGAAGCGATCGCGGCACCGGCTCTATGGATATGGCAATAAACGTGTGTTCCAACGCCGCTGAACGGCAGGCCGGGAACAATGCGCGGGTATCAGAAATACAATCGGTCGCCCGGGACGGCGCAGGTTGGCGGGTTGAAGGTGGATTATCTGGCAGCTCGCAAAGTATGTTTTTGTGTGGCGCGACCGATGGCCGGGTAGATTTCGTGCAACTGGGCGACGGTGAGCTTGCTCTCGCGAACTAGACGCTAAACGGCTGTCCGACCAAATTCCTGGCGGGTGACCGGGTGCGAAGCGCTTAGTCCGCCGTCTACAGCAATGGCCTGTCCATTGACATAGGATGACCGGTCGGAAGCCAGGAAGAGCGCTACCTCTGCCATTTCAATTGGGTTGGCCCCGCGACGCAACGGATTGAGATAACCTAGCCGGTCTTCTTTGCCCTTCTCCCGCGCTTTGTCATAGATAAATTGAGTCATGCCGGTCTCTGTGATGCCCGGACAAATGGCATTGCAGCGCACGTTGGCTGTCGCGAATTGCTGTGCCGCGACTTTGACCAGATTGATGACGCCAGCCTTGGAGGCGGAATAAGCCGGGCCGCCGGCGCCAGAGCGGATACCGGCAACACTGGCTGTGCAGATAATCGAACCGCCATGACCGCTGTCAGCAATGACTTTGCCAGCATATTTGGCAGCCAGAAATGGCCCGATGAGGTTGACGCGTAACACTTCCTGCCATTCGGCCACGCTGCTGTCGAAGATACCCTCAAAGCCGCCACCAATGCCTGCATTGGCGAAAAAGACATGGAGATCGCCAAATTTTTGCTCGGCAGCCTCGACGAGCATTTCGACATCGCCTTCTGAGCCTGCATCGGCTTTGATTGCGATGATGTTACCTTCAGAACCCTTAGCGGTCTCTTCAACAGCGTCGGTAAGGTCGCTGGCAATGACCTTGGCACCATGCTCGGCAAATAACAGCGCAGAAGCGCGTCCGATCCCGCTGCCAGCGCCTGTAACAATGGCTACTTTATCTTTGAGGTCCGCCATGCTTTCGCTCCTGTCTGAGTAATTTATGCGCCAGCGCGTTTCGCTGCTTCCCATCCCGCTTGCGCTAATGGTGTGACGCGGTCAGACATTTCGCCTGCCGCTGCGCTATTAGCTGTACCATCTACTACACGCTTCTGAATGCCCTGCAAAATTGCGGCAATCCGGAACAGATTATAAGCGAGATACCAATCCATTGGTGGTAACTCATCAATACCGGACTTTTCGCAATAGCGGGCAATTGCTTCTTCACGAGACGGTATGCCTAACGCTTCCAGATCAACACCTTTCAAACCGCTGCGGCCTTCTGGTTCCATCTCATAAGCCATCAGCCAATAAGCAAAATCGGCAATCGGATCGCCCAAAGTGGACAATTCCCAATCCAATACGGCAATGACTTTGGGCTCGTCATGAGCAAAAATCATATTGTCGAGCCGGAAGTCGCCATGAACAATGCCAAAGCTTTTTTGCTCAGGAATGGTCTTTGTCAGCCATTCGATCAGCTGGTCCATTTCTGGAATTTTGTCGATTTCGGACAGCTTATATTGCTGAGTCCATCGGGAAATCTGGCGCTCGCAATAATTGCCCGGTTTGCCATGCCTTTCCAGCCCCAATTTTGCTGGATCATGGCTGTGCAACATTGCCAGCGTGTCTATCATTTCAAAATAAATCGCGCGCCGCTCATCGGGTTCCATGCCCGGCAATGTACCGTCCCACAGGGTCCGGCCATCGGCCATGCCCATGATATAAAACATGGTGCCAATGACATCATCATCTTCACACAGACCATAGGGTTTCGCGACAGGAAAATCAGCGGGGTAAAGTCCGGCTATAACCCGAAATTCGCGATCAACGGCATGGGCCGACGGTAACAATTTTCCAAACGGCTTTTTGCGGAGGACATAGTCTGTCCCGGGGGTTTCGATTTTATAAGTCGGGTTGGACTGGCCGCCTTTGAATTTTGTAATGGTCATCGGGCCTGCAAAGCCTTCGACATTAGCATCCATCCATTTAGCCAGGCTTGCCTCGTCCAGCTTGTCCTTGTCAGGCACTGCCATCGTGCCGGTCATGTCTTCTTGTGGGTTCATGGAAGTTCCCTCTTCCTATTTAGTTGAAAGTGATGACGGACCGTGCCGCATCACCTTTTTTCATTTTATCAAAACCGTCATTGATCTGGTCCAGCGGGATTGTCTCGGCAACAATGCTATCCAAATCCAGCATTCCGCGCAGGTAGAAATCGACAAGACGCGGTATGTCTACCGGGAAGCGGTTTTCTCCCATCAAAACGCCTTGTAATTTCTTACCAGATAGCAAATCCATCGCGCTGAGTCCGACTTGATGGTCTAGCGGCATCATGCCGAGGATCGTCGCCGTCCCGCCGCGTTTGAGTGATCCCACAGCAAGAGCGCCCGATGCCGGACGACCGACAGCTTCGATCGCGTGATCGACGCCGCCTTTTGTCAGGTCCAAAATTTGTTCAGCCGCATCATCTGCCAAAGCGTCAACGACATCGGTTGCCCCGAGCTTGATCGCCAGTTCGCGTTTCTCCTCGATCGGGTCGGCGGCTACGATCCGACCGGCGCCGGCAATTTTAGCGGCATTTATGGTTGCTAAGCCAACACCGCCACAACCTACAACAGCGACAGTCTCTCCCGGAGTGACATTGCAGGCATTGAATATTGTTCCAGCGCCCGTGGTGACCGCACATCCGATAACCGCGGCACGATCAAGCGGCATGTCGGGATCGATGCGCACACAAGCATGCTCATGTATCAACATTTGTTCGGCAAAGGCGGACAAATTCAGCATTTGTGCCACAGCTGATCCATCGGGCCGGGTGATGCGCGGAGCATCTCCAACCGCGCGCCGCGTGTCCGCGCCGAGGCACAAGGACATCCGGCCGGAAACGCAAAACTCGCAATGCCCGCAAAAAGCCGACAAACAGGAGACGACAGCATCGCCGACCGCCACCGTACGTACTTCGCTACCAATGGCTTCGACAATGCCGGCTGCTTCATGCCCCGGTATTGCGGGCAAGGGATGCGGATAGCTGCCATCAATAAAGTGCAAATCCGAATGGCATAGCCCGCAGGCGGCCGTCCGGATTAGCACCTCATGCGGACCCGGTTTGGAGATGGTAACTTCTTCAATTTCAAGCGGTTTTCCCGCTTCAACCAGGACTGCTGCTTTCATTTATCCGATCCTTTTCTATCGCGTAACGGCTAGATCACCTGAAGAAAATTCTTCCTTCATTTTGCTGCCGTCGGCTGTTTCGGCATATTTGCCATATTCCATCTTAGCGATAGTCCGGTTGTGAACTTCATCGGGGCCATCGGCGAGACGTAAGGTGCGTTGATGGGCATAAGCGCTGGCAAGACCATAATCATTGCTGACACCGCCGCCTCCATGGGCTTGAATGGCATCATCAATGATTTTTAGTGCCATGGTTGGAGCCTGCACCTTGATCATTGCGATTTCTGCCTTGGCATATTTGTTGCCGACTTTGTCCATCATATCAGCCGCTTTCAGGCAAAGTAGACGGCTCATATCAATATCGATACGTGCCCGTGCAACCCGCTCATCCCAAACGCTATGTTCGGAAATACGTTTGCCAAAGGCGATACGCGATTGCAGACGCTTGACCATTTTTTCGAGCGCTTCTTCGGCTACACCGATGGTCCGCATGCAGTGATGAATACGGCCAGGCCCAAGGCGACCCTGCGCGATCTCAAACCCACGGCCTTCACCCAATAAAATGTTGGCTGCTGGCACGCGAACATCTTTCATTTCGACTTCCATATGACCATGCGGCGCATCGTCATATCCGAAGACAGGAAGATGACGGATGATTTTTACGCCCGGTGCATCGGTTGGCATCAGGATTTGGGACTGCTGTGTATAGCGGCTGCCTTCAAATGTCGTCTTGCCCATGACAATAGCGATTTTGCAACGCGGATCGCCAAGGCCTGAGGACCACCATTTGCGGCCATTGATGATATATTCATCACCGTCGCGTACGATAGCGGTTTCAATATTGGTTGCATCCGAAGAAGCAACCGCCGGTTCTGTCATCAGAAAGGCAGAGCGAATCTCGCCATTCATTAAGGGGCGCAGATATTGTTCTTTCTGTTCCAGCGTACCATAACGATGGAATACCTCCATATTCCCGGTATCAGGCGCAGAGCAGTTAAATACCTCTGATGAAAATCCAACGCGGCCCATTTCTTCAGCACATAAGGCATATTCAAGATTGGTCAGGCCGGGGCCTTCAAACTGAAATACATCATCAATATGTGTGAGGTTGGGGTTTGCGGGCGGCATGAAAAGGTTCCAGATGCCTTTCTCTTTCGCCTTGGCTTTTTCTTCTTCAACAACCTGAAGGACTTTCCAGCGATCTCCGGATTCATCTTCGGCCTGATAGTCAGCGACTCTCGGACGGACATGATTCTCAATATGCTCGCGCACCTGATTGCGCCAATATTCCTGCTTTTCGGTGAGATCAAAATCCATGCCTATATCCCTTTTTGAAAGATTATCGATTTAACTATGCAATTAACTTATCAGAGCCGATAGTGGTTTGCCACAGGGAAACGTGTCGGTATGGGCAGATTTATTCTGCGGCTTGGTTGTTCAACTGGGCGCTGGCCAACCTGTTCTCATGATCTTTTTCACCGAGCGGAAACTTTGTGTACGCCCAAGCGCCGATCAGGGCGATCACGGTGGCCAAGAGAACATAGATTAACGCTAGATTGTCAACAATCTCAGGGTCAACAGATCCAGGCGTTGCATTTTTGGGCATCTGAATGATCGATATAATCTGACTTGCCAACAAAATTCCGATGCCATTGACCACTTTCTGCATGAAGAACATTCCCGAAGAAAATAGGCCCTCGCTCCTTTGACCAGTGTCGAATTCGTGCTGATCGGTAACGTCGGCGATCATGGACATTGTCAGGATCATGGCGGAGATGCTTGACGCTGTGGCAACGACAAGGAGGGTAAAGAGAATGGGCAGCATTCTAGCATCGCCCGGTGCCGGGAAAATATCGATCATTCGCAACCAATATGGTGCCGTTCCTATAAACAAAGCAGCCAGAGTGAGATAGGATGCCGCTTTGGCTTTACCCAGTCGTTTGGAGATTGGTGTGACCACCAAAAACGCCCCGACTGCGGCGACGAAAAGGGTAAGAGAATAGGCGGTGAAATCGGGTTGACGGAATTCCCATACATGGGTGAAGAGATAGGGCGATAAAGCAAATACAAGCCATTGGTTCGTAAATGCAAAGACACCCGCGAGCATAAGCAGTAGAAAGGGCCGATAGCGGAAAGTTTCCATGATCTGGCCCATCGTTTCAGCCGTTGGCGGATGACTCTTTTGGCGCCGATAATCCCCGACCACACGCTTATGGGTTCCGACTGCCGAGATTAAAACAGCTGACAGCATTATAATTGCGCCGAGGATAGCGTAGTTTTGGTAACCGTCTTTATTGAGCAGCCCAACAGGATAATCTTCGCTTGGAACTAAGAAAATCGCATAGGCGAGGAACATGATCGAAAGGCCGCTGGCCCAGCCAAAAAGGAATCGAAAGCGCATAATGCCTGTTCGATCATGATAATCGCGGCTCAGTTCAGGCAGCAACGCTAAAGCCGGAACTTCAAAAGCGGAAAATGCCATCCGGACGGCCATCGCCACGCCAAACAGATAGAAAAACACTATAGTCGGACTCGCTTCGGGCGGATGCCACAAGAATATCCACGCGATGACGATGGGCAGCGCCGCGCCATATAACCAAGGATGTCTCCTACCGATTCGGGTGCGCGTTCTATCACTCATTTGCCCGACAGCGGGATCGATAAAAGCGTCAGCGATCAAGGCGAGTGCTATGGCAAGGCCCACCAGATCCGCGCTCAGCCCGACAACTTGCTCGTAGTAGAAAAGCAAAAAAGTCGCGAAGCCGTTATCTTTTATCCCATAGGCAATAGACCCCGAGCCATAAAGCAATTTGGTTCTGGTCGGGAGCGGTTCGGCAACCACGCTCATTTGAGAGACTCTGGCAATAGGGCGTCGAGCATACCCGGTATTTCAGGGTCCCAGCTCGCCTGACTGCCAACCAACAAGCCACCATCTACGAGTAAATGTGTACCGGTGACAAAGCCAGCAGCATCCGATGCAAAATAGGCAACTGTTTCGGCAATATCATTGGGAATGCCGGGACGCGCTACCGGTTGAATGCCCGCCGCCACTTGTCCCAAGGCCGCGTTTATCTGGTTTCTCTCGTCCTCATCCGCGCCAAGGGTCGTGGCGAATATATTGGTTTGAATAAAACCGGGGCAGATAGCGTTTACGCGAATGTGATATTGCGCCAATTCCGCCGCCGCCAATTTGGAGAGATGCAGAACGCCAGCCTTGGCTGTAGAATAGGCAATAGGGCCAAAGCCCGCTTGGAAGGCGCAAACCGATGCCGTGTTTACAATCGCTCCGCCGCCTCGTTTTTTCAAATGTGGCGCAGCGTGGCGGATACCCATAGCGACCGATTTGAGCAGCAGGGCCATGGCGAAATCCCAATCATCACCGGAAATCTCATCTATCGCATCGCGTGGGCCGCCAGCACCTGCGTTATTGAAGACAATATCAATCCCGCCGGTTTTGTCCGCAGCATAATCCATCAGTGCTTTGACTTGATCTTCTTGAGTAACATCGCATGTCTGAAAATAAAATTTATCGCCCAATGCAGACATCATCGCAGTGCCTTCGTCAGAATCGATATCACCCATGACAACGCTCGCGCCTTCGCGTAAAAACAGGTCGACGGTCCCGCGCCCAATTCCCGATGAGCCACCGGTTATCACCACGGTTTTGCCTTCAAATCGCATCCTCTGGGCTCCTGTTTTAGGGTTATTTTTTTTGAGAACATAGGCTCAGCGCGAATTGGCCGTCAATCGATTCCGGCAATATATTGACTTGCCGTTACGGAATCCGTGACCTGCCTCCATGGCTCATTATTTTTTGCATTTTTGGACAAGCGGATCATTGAACCTTGGCACCGACCTATGATAGTCAGACGTTAATCGATCAATTAAAGGAACCACCATCATGTCCGATCTTGAAAGTTTCCGCGCAGAAACTGCAGCTTGGCTGGAAGCCAATTGCCCCCCTGAAATGCGTCAACCTGTTGTGGACGAGAGCGATATTTGCTGGGGCGGGAAAAACCCGACTTTCAAGCCCGGTCAGAAAGAGTGGATGGATAAAATGGCAGCCAAAGGCTGGACCGTTCCGGATTGGCCGAAAGAATATGGTGGTGGCGGACTGTCGCGCGCGGAAACGAAGGTTTTGCTGCAGGAAATGGGTCGGCTTAAAATCCGCTCTCCTCTGTCGAGCTTTGGTATCTGGATGCTTGGGCCTGCGCTGCTGCATTTTGGTACCGAAGAACAGAAATTGCATTTCCTTCCGCCAATTGCGCGCGGTGAAGTGCGTTGGTGTCAGGGTTATTCAGAACCAGGATCCGGTTCGGATCTTGCTTCGTTGCAGACATCAGCGGAAGACAAAGGCGACCATTATCTGATCAATGGCCAGAAGATATGGACCAGCTATGCTGACAAAGCGGACTGGATTTTCTGTCTGACGCGGACGGATAAGTCGAGCAAGCATAAGGGCATCAGCTTTATGTTGTTCGACATGATGAGCAAGGGCGTGGAAACCAAGCCAATTGTCTTGATTTCCGGACAATCGGCTTTTTGTGAGACGTTCTTCGCGGATGTCGAGGTGCCCAAATCCTATGGCGATGGTGTTTCTTCTGTCGTTGGTGAAGTGAACCGCGGCTGGGATGTTGCTAAATATCTGCTGGGGCATGAGCGCAGTATGATTTCCGGCGACGGGTCTTCCGGTGCAACCTCGCTAGGTTCCAAATTTGCCGATCAATATGGTCGGGACGAAATGGGCCGGCTAGATGATCCAATGCTCCGCGCGCAAATGGCAGACATGGATATTGATGTGCTCGCCTTTCGCGCGATGGCCGAGCGTTTCGGTGACACGTTCAAAGCCAATCTTTGCCATCCTGCGCAACCGAACATGATGAAATATGCAGGCACAGAAATTAACAAGCGGCGCCATGAACTGATCATGTCGGCGGGCGGTAGCGAAGTGCTGGAATGGGAGAGCGATGCATCCAATGGCGGGTTGACCGCTCGCGGATGGCTCCGGACCAAAGCCAATAGTATTGAAGGCGGTACCAGCGAAGTGATGCTGAACGTCGTTTCTAAACAGATATTGCAATTGCCCAACGCTTAACTGCGCGGGGTAGTTAAACAACCATATTAGAAGGATAAAAGCGATGCCGCTTTACTTGAATGACGACCAGAAGATGCTGCAGGACAGCGCAGCAGATTTTATGAAGGGCGAAGGCAATGTCGCTCATTTTCGCGAGTTTCGTGACAAAAACTGTAAAGATGGTTTTTCTCACGCGCTGTGGAAGCAGTTTGCGGAAATGGGTTTCACGGGCATATTAGTTTCGGAAGAAGAAGGCGGATTAGGACTCGGCCATGTTGAAGCCGGTGTCGTACTGGAAGAAGTTGGACGCAATCTCACGCCATCACCTTTCTTGACAACAGCCGTTGCTGGCGTTGAAGCCTTGAATGCTGGCGGCAAAGCACTGCGCGAAAAATATCTGCCTGGCATTTTGTCCGGCGACAGTGTCTTGGCGCTGGCCATTGATGAAGGTCCAAAGCACCGTCCTGATCAAATTACCATGGCGGCGACCCGCGAAGGCAATGGCTTTAAACTGGATGGTAAAAAGCAATTTGTTGTGCAGGGCGGTTCGGCAGATACGCTGATCGTGGCTGCGCGGACCAGCGGCAGTGCCGGTGATGACAAAGGCTTGACGCTGTTTGCTGTCGATACGAGCAGCAATGGTTTGGCCAGAGACAGTGTTCGTTTGGTGGACAGCGCGGTGGCAGCCCATGTCGCATTTGACGGTGTCGTTGTGGATGCCGATGCCGTGATCGGAGAAGTCGATGAAGGCGGCGCGGTTCTTCAGCGGATGCTGAACGCGGGCCGCGCGGGTTCTGCTGCTGAAACGCTAGGCGTTGGTGCCGGCGCCATGGATATCACGGTCGACTATATCAAAGGTCGCAAGCAGTTTGATACGATTATCGGATCGTTCCAAGCACTGCAGCACCGCACCGCTCATCTCTATAGTGAGATGGAAATTGCCCGGGCCACGGTCCTGAAAGCACAACAGATGCTGGACGAAGGTTCGTCTAAAGCCGAGATGATGGTGTCTGTAGCCAAAGCTAAGGCTGGCAAGACAACCGCGCTTTCCGTCCGGGAAGGCGTGCAAATGCATGGCGGCGTCGGGATGACCGATGAATATGATATCGGCCTCTACATGAAGCGTGATCGGGCGTTGGCCGAATTTATGGGCGATGCCAATTATCATACCAATCTCGTTGCCGAAATGCACGGCTACTAAAAGGATATCATGATGGATTTTAACAAGCTATTTTCGCTCGAAGGCCGTGTTGCTTTGGTTACCGGTGGTCATCGCGGTATCGGACGGATGATCTCTGAAGGTTTTCTCGCCCAAGGCGCGAAAGTCTACATCTCCGGGCGCAAAGCCGATGCTTGCGAAGCTGCAGCAGCTGAAATGGGAGACAATTGTTTTTCTGTGCCGGGCGATGTCAGCACGGTGGAAGGCTGCAAAGCTTTGGCAGCAGAAATTGCGAACCATGAAGACAAGCTGGACATTCTGATCAACAATGCCGGTGTCGCATGGGGCGAGGAATATCTCAGCTTTCCCGAAGCGGGCTGGGACAAGGTGATGGACACCAACGTCAAGGGCTTGTTCTTTCTAACCCAAGCACTGCACCCACAGTTAAAGGCCGCGGCCAGCTTTGATCGACCTGCCAAAGTCGTGAACATCGCGTCTATTGACGGCTTCAAGGTGAACCCTTGGGAAACCTACAGCTATCAAGCCTCAAAGGCCGCGGTTGTTCATCTGACCCGTAAAATGGCGTCCAAATTGATTTCCGACGATATCATCATGTCCGGCATCGCCCCGGGTGCTTTCGCATCCAACATGAATAAAGCGGCGCGTGATCATGAAGATGCAGTTGAAAAAGGCATCCCGGCTAAACGTATCGGTCGGCCGGAAGATATGGCGGCAGCGGCCATCTATTTATCCAGCAGCGCAGGCGACTATGTTGTCGGTACGACATTGATTGTCGATGGTGGCGTTGTGAATGCCGCTAATCCCGGAGCGACCATTGAACCGTAAAGCTCTTGCTTGACCAAACTCCTCCATACTGTATTATTACAACAATACAGTATGGAGATTCTTGATGACCAAAATATATTTTCTGGCGTTCGCTGCCATCCCGTTCGCCCTGTCTGCCTGTTCCGCCAACGAAACTGAGCAAGGCGACGGCTTTGAAATGTCTATTGATGTTGATGGTGAAGACGGTAGTACACCGGGTAAAGTCAAAATCGGCGGGGAAGGCGAAGACAGCAAATTCTCGATCAAGACAGATGGTTTTGCGATGGACGTCGATTTACCCCAAATATCTTTAGACAGTGACGACTTTGATATGAACAATGTTGCTCTGTATCCGGGCACCAAAGTCACTGGTTTGAATATCGAAGACACGGATGGGCAGGGCGGTAAGGTCGTCCTGAGTTTTGATGCGCCAACAAACATTGACGATCTGACATCTTGGTTTGAAAAGAAAATGGCGGAAGAAAATTTTGTTGTCGAAAAAGATGGAAGCGCCCTATCCGGCAAGACCGATGAGGGTGATCCGTTTGTCTTGCAGTTGACCGAGAAGGCGGCGGATCAAACCAGTGGGAAGCTCCAATTTTCCGAGAGTGAATAGCGAGAAAGCGCTATTTCGTGAGGGTACAAATGTTTACATAATAGCGTGACGCTATTCAGCTTCCCGCCAAACTGATATGCTATGGTCGAGGGACACAGCAAAACAGGAGCGGGATATGCGGAATATTGCAAAGAAACTGAAATTGGGTGCAGCAACGGCTTTGTTGGCGGTGCCCTTATCGCTATCTCCCATAATATCTACCCCGGCGCAGGCGCAAAGCACGGGTGTCAAAAGCCTGCTGGGTAACGCCTCGGATGGCGCGCTCGACAAATTGTCACAACCGGGCGCCTTTTATGCGGATAAAGCGGTTCGGGTTTTATTGCCCGGCCCCTTGAAAAATGCCACCAAGATTTTGCGTTTCACTAGCAAGGCTGGCTTGACCAAGGATATTACCAAGAATCTGAACGATGCGGCTGGCAAGGCAGCGCTGGAAGCCAAGCCCATATTCCGTTCTGCCATTGATAATCTGACTTTAACCGATGGCGTTGGTATCGCGACCGGCGGTGGTACCGGCGGTACGGACTATTTGCGCAAAACCTCTGGCGAAGAGTTGGCGGTGAAAATCCGGCCCTTGGTCGAAAAAGCCCTTGGCGAAGTTGGTGCTTATAAGCAGGTTGAGAGCCTTGGCTCGATATCTTCTTTGAGCAGACTAGGTGGTGTTGACTTGTCGCGCGATGGATTAACCAATAGCGTTACCGAACAGGCGCTGGATGGCATATTTTCCTATATTGGCGCGGAAGAAACCAACTTCCGCAAAAACCCGCTAAAAAAGGGCAAAAAGCTGCTTAAAGGTATTTTCTAGGCGCGATTTCAGTTGCAAAATACGCAACTGCATGACTCCCGTTTTCAATTGAAACTTAACGGTTTGACGACCATTTTCTGACTATCAGTTAGACAGGAAAAGTGATGTTTGATCGGCGTTTTTGATAACAGGAGAAAATCCATGAAAACGCTTTTCAATATAGTAGCCTCCCTGACCGTTAGTACCATCATCTTGATGTCTACCGTTCAGGTTTAATATTAAAACTCTTTCAGTCTCTGTTGCCTCGTCCTCCTCCCGATAGGCACCGGGACTGTTGTGACGGTCCGGCCCTTTCAGAATATCCCCCCCGATTTGAAAGGCCGGACCAATCACCTCTTGGTGATCGGTCTATGCTCAAAACTGAGAAAGAGCCCACCAAAACTATCACAGCCTCATCAGCGTTCGACAGCAGTTTCGCGGTTCTGGACTTGTCCACAATCCGAGAACGGTTTTTCCACAGGAAAGATCGACATCTGTGGATAAGTGCCGCGATGCTATTTGGAGCGACTCGCAAACCCGTGTCATATACAAGTCATCGGAAGGAAATAGACCAACCCGACGACCAGTCAGCAATGACCCGTTGGAGCGAAAAAGGACCGGAAGATAGTCGGAACGAGCATATTGTTTTTCGCAAGAAAAGTAGAATGATCTTTCGATTGATGATTGAAGGAAACCCGTGAAACAAAGACGCAAGCCGGAGCGGAACAGGCGGACAACAATCGTCGGGTGACTGGACCAATATCGGGTTTGAACCGAAACAATATTGCGCAAGCGATAATGTGGAAAACCAATAACCGTTAACGATATTGGCCCGGAAACCGGACGCCGGAAAAGCGGACGTTGAAATCGCAAGAGGACAGCATCCCGGATCAGGCGCAGTGGGAGCCGAAACTCGAATTTATTCGGGGATCGACTCCCATTTTTTTTTCGCATTTTTTCGCGCTGACCATTTTCCGCGACCCGTTCATTCCGTCGCACCCATATGGTCTTCAATCATCGTCTCGACATCCTCAACCGAGGAGCAGCTTTTGGCGAAGTCGTCACACATTGCGAGAAACGCTACTGGGTCAGTTTTACGGCGCTGCCAGAGCGTGACATCCGGTCGTTCGATCGGTTGTGCATCAAGCTGGCTTTGTTCCAGACTATAAGCTTCTGCCGCCACAGGCTCCGCTAGCTGCGCATCATAATTTGCTACAATATCCCAGCGAGGACCAGCATAATAAACCGCCGCATACATGATCCGAGCTTTTGCGCCGCTAACCTTTGATGTGCGCATCGCTTCGTAAAACATGCGATGAGTGGCTTTCCATTCACGGGTACGGATGTCGCAATACCAGTCATGCACCACCGAAGCCTTGCGATAGCGGCCAACAAACGGGCTACCAAGTATCGACCAGGCGAATTTGGGAATCGACGCCCCGTCTACCTGTGCCATTGCCGGTACGCTCCAAACCAATGGCGAATCATCCACAAAGGCAAAACGATTGAGCAGCGTCATAACCCGCCCATCTTCATCCCACTCAAATCGCGGCCGTCCGGTATAATGCGCCATGACTGGATTTCTCCGCCCGTTATGGCTGCCCCGACATTCATCATAGCATATCTGCCTTGCCAGTGATGGCCGTCACAGCAGGCCTCTCTATCACCCGCTAACACGATATGGCGATACCGCTTTATTCACAGAGAAATGTGGGGGGCAGCGGTATCGCACCACCGTGGGTGCTTTTGCCCCTTGGCGGTAACTTCCCTTTGGGATCGCCCGAGTTAGGCAATCCTCTGGAAGCGCGATGGTGTTGCGACCCGGCCATCGCGCTTCTTAGGGACGTGCTTTCCGAAATTTCTAATATTTCCAATGATTTAATCATTTAAGTGCAATTTTTTTGCAGGTTGTGCGGCCAGTCATACTTAATTTTACATTTGTCACTATTTTATAGTTTACGGCGACTTAAGCTTTCAGCGGTGCCGCCGTAAATCTATTGGGAGTCCGGCGGTCTGCGACCCGGTCGCCGGGCTTCTAATCACACAGCAGAGCGGTTTGTGAGCCTGAGCGCGCGGATGTCCTAAGAGGCGTTACAACTGCGGTAATGCGAGTTGAGTGGCCGCCATCGCTATCTGCATCTCAATATGTGGATAGTCAGTGGGACGTTCCTCGGCGTGATCCGCAACCATCCGGCGGCCTGCCATCTTCCTTCTTCCTTTTTCAATCATTTGTCGTAAGCCGTTGGCAATGATATCCGATTATTTGAAAACTGGGGATCGGAGCTGGCCTGTTGATAAAAGATAACCTTCTCATAACGTTGGTGAGCTGCATATTCTTCATGGGACTGGTCGCCTGGATTTCGTGGCGTAAGACCCGTGGCAGCGTGGATAGCAAGGATGGATATTTCCTTGCAGGGCGTGGATTGAGTAGCGTGTTTATCGCCGGCTCCCTTCTGCTAACCAATTTATCAGCGGAGCAGCTTATCGGCCTGAACGGGTCCGCTTACGGCTATAATTTGAGCAGTATGGCGTGGGAGGTCACAGCTGCAGTTGCCACGATCGCAATGGCGTTAATCTTCCTGCCGCGATATCTCGCGGGGGCCTTCACGACCTTGCCCGAATTTCTCAATGATCGCTTCGATGCTGATGTTCGGCGGATGTCGGTGATATTGTTCATGTTGGGCTATGGTTTGGTGACGATTCCGTCCGTGCTTTATTCCGGCTCTATAGCGGTCATGCAGCTTTTCAGCGTACCGGAAATGCTAGGCATCGGCTACTTTCCGGCACTGGTAACGACGGTCGTTGCCATCGGTTTGATCGGTTCGGTCTACGCCATTTTTGGGGGATTAAAGGCTGTTGCAGTTTCCGATACCATCAATGGCATTGGTTTGTTGATCATCGGCATATTGGTGCCCGTGCTAGGCCTCATTGCGCTGGGAGACGGAAGTTTTGGCGATGGCATAACCAAATTGGTCAACGATCATCCCAGCAAGCTCAATGCCATTGGCAATGCCGATGACCCGACGCCCTTTGGCACCCTATTTACCGGAATGCTGTTTGCTAACCTGTTCTACTGGTGCACCAATCAATATGTCATTCAGCGAACATTGGGCGCAGCGTCGCTTGCCGAGGGCCAGAAGGGCGTCCTCTTTTCGGGCTTCTTCAAGGTTCTTGTACCTTTCATGATGATGATCCCGGGGGTGATTGCCTTCCATCTTTATGGTCCGGGACTGGGTTCGATTGACCAAGCTTATCCTCGTTTGATTCGAGATGTCATGCCAGTTTATCTCGCCGGTTTCTTTCTCGCCGTGTTGCTCGGCGCGGTGTTCAGTTCTTTCAACTCGTTGCTCAACAGCGCGGCAACCTTATTTTGTCTGGACGTTTATGGTCCTTGGCGAAAAGGCAAAGCCAGCGATCAGGATTTGGTTCGTATCGCGAAAATCGCCAGCGTCGTGATCGCGTTATTCTCGTTTGTTGTCGCGCCCTTGCTCTATTTTGCTGAGCAGGGCTTGTGGCAGATCATTCGGATTTTTACCGGATTCTATAACATCCCTACCGTTGTAATTGTGATCGTCGGGCTCTTTACCCGGCGTGTTCCGGCCCTTGGCGCAAAAATTGTCATCATCTTCCACGTCATAGCATACGGCCTTTTGCGATTTGTGTTTGATGAGGCGATCACGCTGCATTTCCTCCATCAATATGCGATTTTGTTTGCCGTTGAAGTCGCCATCATGCTGGTGCTTGGGTATCGTCGACCCAGAGAAACGGCTTGGAAATTCACGCCTAACGCAAAGGTTGATCTCACACCTTGGCGTTTTGCCAAGCCGTTGGCCGCTACCCTGTTTTCGTGCGTTGTCGTTCTCTACTTGCTCTTTTCAAATATTGGATTGGCATCGGGTGATGGTTTGAGCAGCCTGTTCTACACACTCCTGCTATCACTCATCTTGGCCAATATAATCTATTGGGCTTGGGTTGCGAAATCTCTTGGAAGGGCCGCACCTATTTGATCAACGAGGCGAGCACTTTGCGTGTACCTTTAAAGGGCCTACGTCCATGCATGACCAAAAAATTGTCGATCAGGGCAACATCGCCTGCTTCCCATTTCAAGTCAAAGCTCAGCATATCTGCCAGATCAATGGCCACCTGCATTTGATCGGCTTCGATGGCGCTGCCATCGCCGAAGCAAATGGATTTCGCAGGATTATTCCGTTCGTCCGCCCAACCGCGATAAGCGGCGATTAATTGATTAAAAAACACCCTGCGCCCATCGTGCAGCACCCGCACAGCATCAAGCCGAGGCGACGTTACGCGCAACGCATCATCGGTCAGCCACTGCCATTCATATCCTAGGCTTTTAAGGCGCCGCTCAGCGGAATCATTATCCTCGATACCCAATGTGCTGCGCCAACTTCGCCCCTGACCTGATTGCGCGTCATCCTGAGCTGGCATAGTATGAGTGTAGCACACGCCTTTCTCTGCAAATTTGGTGACTAGGGCATGGTTTTCCGCTTCCATCTTCTCGAGTAAAATATCGGATCGACATAGTGGCGTTGCGCCACCTTCATCAGCAGCAATGTTACAATAAAAGAACAGCTTTGATGGGTAGATTGGTGTTTGCGCCATTTCGTGATGGAGAAATATGCTCGTGTCTGGCGGCGCTTCATTGGCGGTAAATACCCGGGGCGTCAGATTAATCCGTACGGCATTGGAAAGCGACTCCGCATAGGGAAAATTCTCCGCTCCATAGGCCTGAACCGCCATGTCGAAGTCATCGATTTTCGGCACTTGAAAACCACGAAATAATATCGCGCCAGTAGCCTCAAGGTCTTGATCAATTTGCTCTTTTCCACGTTTGAAATATTCTGCAAGATCGTTCGCCGCGCTGGCTTCCACGATCTTTGGAAACGCAATTTCGTTCCATTGCTGCTGCATCATTTTACGGCCCTCAATCATATATCGGATTGAGCAGGCCGAACGCGCCTTCGCAAAATACGCCAGGATCATTGAAGCGGCGATTGGCATTTAATGCAGAGATGGCGCTCATTTCACTATCGGTAAGTGAAAAATCTGTGATGGCCAGATTCTCTTTCATTCTATCGGGGTTGCTACTTTTGGGAATGATCGACGTTCCTCGCTGAACGGCCCATCGCAGAACAATTTGAGCCGGAGATTTATCATGCGCAGATGCGGCATCTTGCACCACTGGTTCCGTCAAGACGCTGTCCCCCTGTCCAGCCATCTCGAGTTCAACATAAGACAATGCGGCAAGCGGCGAAAAAGCGGTAACGGCAATCTTATATTGCCCGGCCAGTCTGATTAGCTTTTCTTGGGTCAAATAGGGGTGTGCCTCAATCTGCAGCATGGCGGGTGGCGTCCTGGCATAGCTCATGAGGTCGTTGATCAGCGCGCTATTATAGTTGCACACGCCGATTTGCCGAACGAGGGCTTTTTCAACCAATTGTTCCATTGCACCCCAAGTTTCATGGAGCGGGACAGGTGCGCGTTGCATGACGGGATTGTCTGCATCTGGATCCAGCAGCCATTCGGGCGGATAGCGGGTTTCAAAGGGCACATATTCTAGCGCAATTGGAAAGTGAATGAGATATAGATCGAGATAGTCCAGTCCCAAATCAACCAGCGATTTGCGACATGCCGCTTCGACATGATCAGGATGATGGTAAGTATTCCAGAGCTTGGAAGTGATCCACAAATCCTCGCGCTTTACCAATTTTTGATCAATCGCAGCTTTCAATCCAGCACCAACCTCAGCTTCGTTGCCATAGTCGGCCGCGCAATCGAAATGGCGGTAACCAGCCTTGATCGCCTCTACAACGATATCAGCGCAATCAGCGGAAGCCACTTTCCAAAGACCAAAGCCGATTTCAGGGATTTTTTTCATTTACGTTCCTTCACTGGAAGAATTGATATCTAAGTTTACAGGCAACCCGGTTTCGATAGACTCTTGCGCCGCGGCGCCGATCTCGACCGATCGTAATCCATCCCATGTTGAGATTTCGGTACTATGTCCGTTGAGCAAGGCGTCATGAAATTTGGTCAATTGGAAAAATGTCGCACCATGATGGTCACCGGCTTGCAAGGCCTCTGTCGGCGTTTCGATTGTTTCAACCAATGGTCCGCTTTTGTCGCGCGGTGACCATGTCATTTGAGCAGACGGAATAGCAACCTCAAGCTTGCCTTTGTCGCCCAGCGCATAAATTTCTTCTTGCTCCTGCGATCCCTCGGCGAACATACAGAGATCGAGAATAGCGCGCGTGCCTTTTGCAAAGTCCAAAACGACATAAGCATTGTCGAGTATATCAGGCTGACGGCCATCATAACGCTCGTCGAGATGGTTCACGTCCTGACCACCAGTTGCATATATTCGTGCGGGCTCATCACGCAATATATGCCGCATTAGATCAAAGAAATGACAGCATTTCTCGACCAGCGTTCCGCCAGTATTTTCGCTAAACCGGTTCCAGTCCCCAACCTTTTCCAAAAACGGAAACCGATGTTCTCTTATGGACAGCATTTTCACCGGACCGGTGATGCCGTTATGCATATTTTCGACGAATTTTGTAACGGGCGGCATGTACCGATATTCCAAGCCAATCCATAGTAAATGCGAATGGCTCTTCGCTGCCTTATGCAAGGCCCGTGCATCTTTAACCGTGGTGCACATCGGTTTTTCGAGTAATATCGCGACGGGATGTTGCATCACATCCTGCATGATCGAAAAATGGGTGTGATTGGGAGTCGCGATAATGACGGCATCCAGTGCGCAGCTCTCCATCATGGTGGCCGATTGGGAAAAGGTGGCTGGCGCGAAGCCTTTGGCTTTGGCATGGTTCAACGATTGTTCCAATGAACCGGCATCGGGGTCACTCAAAGCCACCAGCTGCGCGCCGTCGACGAGCGCGATATTGCTGATATGCTCCCGGCCCATCATACCCGCACCAATAATCCCGTAGCGTTTCATTCTATCACTATTCTTTCAAAACCGTCCCAAAATTGATTTTTTCTATTCCCTGATATGGCGCGAAGGTAAATCACAATCGTGATTATCGCTATTTGGAACTCTTTTGGCCCGAATAGAGATGTGGAGCGCAATTGCAGTTGCGGCATGGCTCGTCGCTGTCCATATTCGGCTCTAAACTTTTCAAACAGGTCGGAATCTAAAATATGAGCAAATGGGTATTGGGGATTATCGGCGGATCTGGTCTGTATCAGCTGGATGCGCTGGAAGATGCCAAATGGATATCGCTGGATACACCTTGGGGTGAGCCATCGGACGATCTGCTTGTCGGCTATATCGGCAGCGTCAAATGCGTCTTCTTGCCACGCCACGGTCGCGGACATCGCCTTGGTCCGAGTCAATTGAATTTTCGCGCCAATATTGATGCCATGAAGCAAATGGGGGTGACGGATTTAATATCAATTTCGGCAGTTGGGTCGCTTGCGGAAGAACTGCCACCGGGTCGTTTCGTCGCCGTTGATCAGTTTATAGATCGCACATTCGCGCGGGAAAAAAGCTTTTTCGGAGACGGTCTGGTTGCTCATGTTTCCGTCGCTGATCCTGTTTGCTCTCGCCTATCTGCATATGCCGTTGAGGCGGCACGCAAAGCCGGCGCAAATATTCGCGAGGGTGGGACCTATTTAGCGATGGAGGGACCGCAATTTTCATCGCGTGCGGAGAGCCATCTTTATCGCCAATGGGGCGCGCATGTCATTGGAATGACGGCCATGCCAGAAGCAAAATTGGCCCGCGAAGCGGAACTGCCCTATGCACTGATCGGCATGGTCACCGATTATGATTGCTGGCGAGAAAATGAAGCCCCGGTTGAAGTCGACGCAGTGATTGCCCAAATGCATAGCAATGCAGCAAAAGCGCGCGATCTGATCGCACATCTTGCCCGCAGCTTACCGGCGGGACGCGAAGCCAGTCCAATTGATAATGTGCTGGATTTTGCTCTGATTACTGATCCGTCTGCGCGTGATCCGCTATTGGTAGCAAAGCTAAAAAACGTCGCCGGACGCGCTCTAGGTTGAACAGCTCGCGCCGCCGAGCACGCAGAAGCGAGCGCAATGCGGATGATTGAGCTTTACGGTTTGAGAGGCCTCTGCCAGCGTCTCACCCATGTCAAATTGTGGATCATAGGGTAGCAATGTACATGCCGCGACGCGGGGACTTGTGTCGCCTTTGCGTTTGACGACCATGCGACTGGAGGCGCACATGATGCTCGTAGGTGCCACATCCAGAATGTCCCAACAGGCAGTCGTGATCTCCGCAACATCGGCTTTCTCATCCATTTCAGGAAACAGGACCAAGGCCATGGGATCTTTGGCGTCTATGGACAGATTATGAGCCGCGAAAAGCGTTGCATATCCCGTCCTTCCAACGGCCTCGCTCTCGCCATCCAAATGGCGTCCGGCAATTGTCGTGCGGATATTATTCGACGCAAGCCAGATAAGACCGTCCATGGCTTTGTTCCAGCTATTGGGTCCCCGTTCGGCCTCATGCACATGTTGTGTGAAATGATCGAGGCTCACTCTTATCGTAAGTCTATCGCGGTTGGGCAGGGCTAATAGCTGTTTTTCAAACCGTCGCATCGGCCGCATGGCATTGGATAATACCAACACCTCAAAGCCACGTTCCAAACAGAGCGTGAGAATTGCTATCATGTCGCTATTCATGAATGGCTCGCCACCGGTGAAGGCAATTTCTCGCGTCGGCAGTCCATTATTGGCTATCTCATCGAGATAGGAGCGAACTTCATCGACCGATATATAGACCAATGCATCATTGGTTGGAGAACTTTCAATATAGCAACTTTTGCAGGCAAGATTACAAAGCGTACCGGTATTGAACCACAGGGTTTCAAGCCCGGTCATCGCCACAGACGCACGCGGTTCGCCCTTTGCTGTTACCAGTGGGTTTTGAAACTTATCATGTGCCAGAGGCCGGGTTTCAGCAATTGTAAATGGAGATATTGTTGTCATGCTTATTGTTTCGCCCGGTTAAACCGCTTGGTTACATATCTGCCAACAAAAGCAAATGATTATGTGTTTCTGCCGGATTTTACCAATTTTCCGGGCCGTCGAAGCTAACGAATATCGGGATAGTGGTCCGCCAGTCGTTTGCGTGCGCCCAGGGCCCACATCATACCGACTTTTACGTAAATCCAATTGGCCCGCCATCTCCCCCATGCGGCTATCCGCCGATCCGATGTCCATACCCAGCGCGGGATCATTTGCGTGCGACCAAAGCGCGCTAGCTTGATGCAAAGATCAGCCTCTTCCATCACTACGACTTCTTCATCACAGCCATCGACTTCAAGAAACTGATCTCGCCGGAAAAACATGGCGTGGTCACCGAATAGCAATCGGACGCCTTTAAAAAATAGCCATGGCCGCATTAGCAAGGGGATATACCAGGTCTTTAACCAGTTATGGACGGTGGAGCCCCATCTTGTGCCGTTTGGTCCGGCGATACGGGGCGTAAAACTGGCCAATGACAATCTGGGATTTGCCATGGCCTTGCGAATTTCCGCAATCGCATCGACTGGTAGAGTTGAGTCCGCGTGAAGCACACAGATAATATCACCACTAGCCTGCAAAACGCCAAAATTTATCTGTGGCCCCCGGCCACGCTTCGGGGATGACAGAACCGTTAACCCCGCCTCTATGCCCAGCTGTCTGGTCGCGTCTTCGCTGCCGCCGTCGACCAGCAATATCTCATCAGCCGGTGGATGGAGTGTTCCTAGACACCCGATGGTTTGCGGAAGCGCTTGCTCCTCATTCAACGTCGGCACCAGGATCGTAACTTTGCTCATGGTCGGTCCATAGTCATGTTCACGCGGTCAACCAAGGCCACCGAGCAAGGTCTTCGGGCGTATCGCAATCGCTCAACGTTTCTAGCATTTTGCATGTCATGCCTTGTTCGGCCACACGCCTCAATGTTTCGGACAAAACCTGATCCGTGCTCCATGGCATATCTTCAAACAGGAATTGATAGGAATCATTTACCCCGATACAATAATAGCCTCCATCTTCCGCTGGCCCAACAACCACATCATGATCCTGCAAAGCGGTGATGGCCTGCTCTATGTGATAGTCTTTTAGGTCAGGCGTATCGGAGCCAAAGAACAGCACAGGGGCAGGCAATAACGCGGCCAACAAGCGGTCTGTCAGGTCGCCGTCAGGCTGGGCAAGGAAAGTCAAATCGCCGCCTAGCCATTTTTGAAACGCGGATTTGTCGGCTCCGGTATAGCGAATTTCGACTTGGCAGTTGCTAGATCTTAAAGTAGCAATTGTCCGCTCGGTTAATATCTTGTGGATTGCCGCCGCTCCATCCGCGCCAATGGCAGGAATGAGTCGGGTTTTGGCCTTCCCGGCATCAGGAAAGCGGGTGAATAGGACCGCTCTGCACGGATGGTGTTCCACTCGATTTTTTGCCTTTTCTATGGGAAGTTCGATTTCTTATAGACGTAAGTTCGTTCTTTAATCGACATTGATTATTTTTTGGAACCCGCTGTAACCAATATCATTTTTGGTGCGAAGTATAGAAGAATCAATTGTCTTAGGAGGATCATCATCATGAAATTTAAGCACGCGCTTATCGCCGTTGTTGCGGTGTCGCTTACATCTACGCCGGCTTTTGCCAGTGGTTCCGGCGGTCGCGGCGGTGGTGGATTTAGTGGCGGTGGTTTTTCGCAGCCCCGTGATCCTGCAAAAGAAGCCTATAGTCGGGGTCTCCGTTTGTTTAAGAAGCGGATTATTTGCAAAAAATGCGAATATCCAAAGGGTTTTACTGATGGCGCAACGGCACGGAAAGTTAAACAGCGCGTACGCGACGGAGATTTTAAACTCAAGAGCAAGGAACGGGATTTCGTCCTCTACTATCTGTCAGATCGCTACGGCATTTGACTATAGAAACCTAAATGCGCTGTGACGCGCTTACTCCCAAATATCGGATATTATGCAGCCACGCTTAGCTTGCTCAGCGTGGCTGCTCTTGTTTTCGTCTCCCATCTCATCGAACCGTCCATCATATTATATGTCGCAATATTGATGATAGGCACTGGCGGGACATTTGCGCTGCTATGGAAAAAGCCGCGCTTGACTGCAGGTACCGTATTTGCGGTCGCTGTGCTTCTTCATGTCATTGCGCTATTTGGTTTCGCCGCCTTTGAAGATGATTATTTCCGCTTCATCTGGGATGGCTATAAAACTATCACCAGCGGAACGGCATATGGGATTGCGCCCGCTAGTTACTTTACAGACACGTCCATTGGCGCGCCGTTGCAGGGTGTGTTGGGCAACGTTAACAATGCAGAATTGCCAACTATATATGGCCCCGTTCTTCAGGTCATATTTGCAGCAGCTTATGCATTGGGGCGCGCGGATCCACTTGCGCTGCGCATATTTTTTGCTTTGATCAATCTGGCACTTGTGGCTTTGCTAATGAAATCAGCTGGCCCGCGCAACGCCGCACTTTATGCGTGGTCACCGCTGGCTGTGACCGAAATTATCATTCATATTCATCCCGATGCCATTATGGCCGCTTTTCTGTTGGCCGGCCTAATGACGGCCAAGCGCTATCCTTTAGCGACAGCATTGTTTTTCGGAATGGCCGCCGGTACAAAAATCGTGGCGCTGGCCGCTTGGCCGCTACTGGCGCGTCTAGGTTGGCGGACGATCGCAACCGCAGTCGGGACGGTCGGATTGCTTTATTTGCCATTTGCTCTGCAAGGCCAAGGTATCGGCTTTGACTCCACGGAAACTTTTGCAACGCAATGGTATTATAATGCTATCGGGTTTGCAGGCTTTTCTTCCCTATTCTCGCCCACGGCGGCGCGGATAATAGCTGCGATGGTCGGCATCATGATCATCACCATCATCCATGCTCGGACACGCAGCATCAACGCGATTTCGTTTGCCGCGATTTTCGGGGTCATTCTCTTGGTCGCGCCGGCGGTGAATAGCTGGTATATTCTCTGGGTATTGCCCTTCGCTGTCGGTGGCCGGGCTATCTGGCCCTTTGCCGCAGCAACCGCGATACCTTTAAGTTATCTGACCGGGCTTAACCTCAACGACTATAGTCTCGAAGCTTTTGCTGTCCATCCGGTTGCATGGAGCGCGGAACTTTTCATTGTCGCGGCCGCTCTGATCTATGACTGGCGGCAGCATCGCAAAAAGAAACAAACAACACAGCCCATTACACTAGCATCAACACCCATAGCGGAACCAAAAATTGCGGTTGTCATTCCTGCGCTCAACGAAGCGAAATCAATCGCGTCAGTGCTTACTGGCATTCATGGCGCCGGTTGGTCCGAGGGACCGCCGACGATTATCGTTGTCGATAACGGGTCTACGGATGGAACCGCGCAATTGGCGCAAGCCCATGGTGCCACAACGATCAGAGAGCAACGGCGCGGCTATGGTGCGGCATGTCTGGCAGGAATTGCGGCTGTACCGCCGGAGACCAATATCATATTGTTCATGGATGCCGATGGCTCTGACGTCCCGCAAGAGGCGCTTGCTTTGGTTGAGCCCCTAATTGCGGGAGACTGTGACCTTGTCATTGGCTCTCGCGCTTTGGGCAATGTTGAGGCGGGCGCAATGACCGTTCCGCAGCGTTTCGGAAATTGGCTCGCTACCCGTTTGGTGCAATGGATATGGGACAAAAAAATGACGGATCTCGGACCTTTTCGAGCTATCCGTCGAGATGCCCTGACAGCTCTGGATATGCAGGATCGCGATTTTGGTTGGACCATAGAAATGCAGGTAAAGGCCGTGCAGCAGAACATGCGTATTGAAGAGCGCCCGGCAGATTATCGCAAGCGTATCGGGATATCAAAAATCTCGGGTACCATAGACGGCGTGGCCCGTGCAGGAACCAAGATATTATATGTAATCGGCCGGGAAGCTTTTTGCCGTTAAGGCGCAGTTGCTTGCCGGCGTTTGCGGATCAGGCGAACCAGCCCATAGGCTATTAACAAGATGACTAAGCCAGCAATTGTCGCAGGTATCGGAAAAGACCGTATCAGCCAGATGGGAGAAAAACCGCCGCTGGAAGCCGAAGCTGCAGGCGCTTTGATGTCATTGAGACGCCAATCATAATCGGTAAAGCCGATGTCTATGTCACCATCAACCAGATTCTCCGTCTGTGTAGCTGTCAGATCAAGACTGTCGGCATAAAGCGCCAGAAAGTCTTCCAGAGTATCGGCACCGCGCCAACCCTGTTCAAAATCATCGCGATACCAATCGAAAATGCTGGATATAGCCAGTCCATCAGATTCCAGTCTGTTACGCGTCCGGTCGGTCAAAAAAGCCTCAGTCGCGCTTTCTAGCTGTTCATCCAGTGTCGCTGCTTCAAATGGTTTGTTGATAAGGGCCGGGCAACCGATGCTGGCACAATTCACGGCGAAATGAATGCGCGGTTCATTATACCGCCCGCTGCCGCGGATCATTTCATGTTCAATCTCGTCCAGTGACCGTGTCGCCCCCAGAAAAGGAATGAACTTTTTTTGCCAAGGGGATGTTGTAATCGTCCCGAGCTCCCGAATGGAATTCACATCAGGGTAGCTATCGATGATAAGCTCTACCGTCCACGCATTATAAGCGTTGATCAGAAACGCAAGCTGTTCTTCGGTTGTCCAGCTGTCAAATGTTGTTTGATCGATTGATTCTAAGGCCATCAAATAGGACTGGAGTTGTGACCGTTCGCGTTTGAACTGCCCGTAATCGACAGTTGAAATCGCGCCATTATCTGATGCATTGACATGGCGTTCAACCAGCTGCCCCCAAGCACCATGGTCAAAATTCTGGGCCACTGCCGGAGTGGCGATGAACAGAGATAATATGCTGAAAATACGAACTATCATTGTCGGCCTTCCTAGGATTCACATTCAAGCATGTTTCGGAGAAAAGTAAGCAAAGGTTACAGCAGACGGAACGTCACCAGACGCAAAGATGATCCAAGTGTCTGCTTGACGATAAAATAGCCGATATTGATTTGGGTGCGTCAGCCTGAAATCAGAAATAGATAATGGAATATACAATGGTGAAAAATTCGGTATCCTACTCCAAACCGCCATGCGTTGAAACTGGTGGAAAAATATTATGGGAGTTTGGATTTGGCTGAAGCTACAGCGCGCACCGTTTCGCATACCGACAACGGTGGAACCCCTGAAACGGGATATGGCAGCCGCAATTATCGCAAATATATTTTGGGTATTTTGCTGACGGTTTACATTTTTAACTTCATCGACCGCACGATAATCAACATTCTGACCGAACCTATCAAGGAAAGTTTCGGAGTCGAGGATTGGCAAATGGGGCTGCTCGGCGGCCCCGCTTTTGCGATACTGTACACATTTGTCGGCATTCCGATTGCCCGTTTCTCGGAAAAGCATCACCGCGTCTGGATCATTGCCGGGTCGGTAGCTCTGTGGAGTCTGATGACCGCTTTATGCGGGTTTGCGACCAGTTTTATCGCGCTGTTTATTTTTCGTATCGGGGTGAGCATCGGGGAAGCCGGCTGTTCGCCGCCAGCCAATTCCATCATAGCCGATTATTTTGTCCCTACAGAGCGCTCGACGGCTGTGTCCGTCTATGCCCTTGGCATCCCGCTCGGCGGCATGGTAGCTTACGTTTTCGGCGGCTTTGTCGTCGGGAATCTGGATGGCGCGACGGTCGGAGCGATGCTCGCCAGCTGGAATTGGACCTGGGCTGTCAATCTATTGGATTGGCAGAATATCGAAGGGTGGCGGGTCGCCTTTGTCGTTGTCGGTATTCCCGGTATCATTGTCGCGATGATCGTCAAAATGACGGTCAAGGAACCCCCGCGCGGTTATACAGATCCACCGGAGATGCAGAATAAGGAGCAGGTTGGCTTCCGCGAAGTTCTGAAGATTTTATCGAAGAAGCCATCCTATTGGCATGTTACTCTGGGCGTGACTATCGCCTCATTTGTCAACTATGGCGTGGGTCAGTTTTTCGTATCCTTCCTCATTCGCACGCATGACATGTCGATATTCGATGCATCGGTGAAAATCGCCATGGCGCTTGCGGTCATGGCTTCCATTGGTACCTATATGTCGGGCTTTTTGGCGGACAAATATGCCAAGCGCTTTCCCAAGGCGTTGGCCTTTATCCCGATGTTTGCCTTGCTTGGCGTCATACCGATGCATGTTACGGGTTATCTCGCGGAATCCTTATGGGTGGCTGTCCCGCTCATGATGGTCGGTCAAATGCTACTCTATACCTATCTCTGCCCGCTTTACGCGGTGCCCAGTGGTGTGGTTGATAGCAGGATGAGGGCAACGGCCGTTGCGGTTACCTTGTTCATCGTAAATTTGCTCGGATATGGCCTTGGGCCGCCGTTAATTGGCGGACTATCGACGATATTAAATGCGACATTCCTGTCAGGAATTGATCCCGCACTCAGCTTGGAGGCTTGTAAAGCGCCCAACCTTGCCGCCGCTGCGCAAAACGCTTGTGAATCGGCAAATGCCGACGGACTTCAGTGGTCGATGATCATATTCAAATGTCTCTACATATGGTCCGTTTTTCACTTCTACATGGCAAGTCGGACCATCCAGCGGGACATGGGGCGTTAATGGCGCGTTGGCGGTTAGCCGCTCACCACCAGCCGGTAATCTCCATCCCTGTTGCCACGACGGTATAGATCAGGGCGCCATAAAGTAGGGCGCGAAATACTGGGTAGGGGATACGCGCCTTTTGCGGATATCCTTGCGGATAGATAATTGCGATGCGGTCGCCAATGACCGGGGTGGGGAAGGGCGTATAGACCTTGTCACGGACCTCCAGGAAAGTGCCACTTTCGTCGGCGAACAGGAAGACTGGATTATAGAGAGTAGCGCCTTTTTCTGATCGCCGGTCATGGCGTACGATTTTTGCAGATGCACGGCGTACAGGGTTGCGCAGAAACGGCAAATCCGCGCGCAACGTGAGCGCTAATCCTGTGCCCGCGAGAGCCAGACCCATCCAGAGAAATATGGTTTCGATCAAGCGGGGCTAGCATTGTTTTTTAGGGTTGTTAAGGTGGTCATCATCAAAGTCCCTACCGCAATCGGGAAGGGGTTATTTGGGGGATTATCCATGACAGCTTTTCGTATCGCGACCATATTATTCGCGCTTATTCCGCTCTATTTCGGTGTTACCGGGATCATTTTCGGCGCGGCGCAGTTAATGGGCGGGGACCCGTTTACAACCGCTATGGATAACCAGTTCCGTTATCTGTCCGGTGTTTATATTGGCATTTCGGCGATGCTGTTTTACTCCGCCGGCGATATTGTCGGACGCGCTTTGGTTTTCCGCATGGCGGTGCTGGCGGTGTTTATCGGCGGTCTTGGCCGACTGGTTTCTTATCTGACTGTGGGCGAACCAGAGATGTGGCAGATAGGCGGCATGGCGTTGGAGTTGGGCGCGCCTATTTTCATTCTGTGGCAAGCAAAGGTGATCGGTAAAGCGTCTTAAGTCGCGCTTACCCCACAATGCCTTTGAGATATTCCGTGGTCCGCCGCCCGTTGCGGATCACGCGCCGCGCGGTGCGTTCGGCGTTGCGAAACGGTTCGCGGTAGGACACGTGGACCCAGCCGCTTGCCGCAACATTGGGCTCATAAAATTCCAGGATCAGCTGATCATAATTTAAGCGCCGTTCCATCCACTGACAGATGCGCAGATTGGAGATTCCGGCAATTTCAAAATCCGCCGCTTCGCCCTTGGTGTGCTGGCTATTGCGGGAACCGCGCAGGGCTCGGTTGACCGCAGGAGAACGATAGCCGGAGGAAATATTGACCGGGCGTCCGTAATTTCCCCGCACTGGCTCCAACACTTTTTGGCAGAGTAATTTCAGCGCCGCAATCTCTGCGCGACCAGGTGTGTTGTCGAGCATCAACCGGGTCGCGGTTTGTGACTGGGTAAATTCGCTGAGATGGAAATGCGGGCTAAGTTTCATAGCGCGATAGTTTAGTGTTGGGTGTGCGCTGTCAAGCTGGTGGGGACAGTTGGAGGTATTTGAAAGCCCGTGTGTCGTGAGGCCTATATAGCCGCATTAATTGGATTTTAGTCTCATTCCGTTACGTTAGCTGATGTAAAAGGAGACCAGCTATGCCCGTGATCTTTGAAGCCAGCGCAAAATCTTCCGTTGCGACTAAGTCTATGCATTTGTTAATCGCGGTCATTGTGGGCGTCGCATTGAGCGTCGTAGCGTGGATGATGGACGGTATATTTGTTCGCGGCATCGTTATATTATTGGTAGTGGTGTGCGCGCTGATGACAAAAAGTGTCGCCAGCGATCTGATCGCATATGCAAATGCAGAACGCGGATGGCGTGTGGAAATCAATAATTTTACGCTGAGCTGGCAATCTCCGGTTGAAAAACTATTCCGTTCCTTCACGATCAAGCTCAGCGAAATTCAGAGCTTGCGCTTCGTTCAGGTCCGATCCAGCGGTACCAAAAGCAGATCATCCCGCCGCGTGTTTTTTATCCACCTAAAAGATGGTCGGACCATGGAAATCCCTCCGCAGGAAGGTGGTATATGGGTGAATGATGTGTTTGAGGCGCTTGAGAAAAAAGGCGTCAACTATCATCGCGAAAACGTTCGGAAAGAGAAATTCGGCAAAGAGAAAAAGCAGCTAGACATCATTCCGATGGAGGCCTGGCAACAGTAAAGCCGACGCCTCAACGGTTATTTGTTTAGCATCTTTTTCAGATAACCGCCGGTAAAGCTGCCTTTGACCTTCGCCACTTGTTCTGGCGTACCCTGCGCGACGATTTCACCACCACGGACGCCGCCTTCGGGGCCGAGGTCGAGTATATGGTCGGCGGTTTTAATGACATCAAGATTATGTTCGATTACCACGATGCTATTGCCCTGCTCGACCAGTTGGTGGAGCACTTCCAGCAGCTTGCGGACATCTTCGAAATGAAGGCCGGTCGTTGGCTCATCGAGAATATAGAGTGTCTGCCCGGTCGAACGCTTGGACAGCTCTTTTGCAAGCTTCACGCGCTGGGCCTCGCCACCTGATAGCGTCGTCGCCTGTTGACCGACCTTTATGTATCCAAGCCCCACTTCATAGAGCATGGCCATTTTGTCCCGAATTGGCGGCACTGCCTTGAAGAAACTTACCGCATCCTCGACCGTCATGTCTAGGATATCGGCAATTGATTTGCCTTTGAACTTCACTTCCAGCGTTTCGCGATTATAGCGTTTGCCGCCGCATTCCTCACAGGTCACATAGACATCGGGCAGGAAGTGCATCTCAATCTTGATCAGCCCGTCACCGCGGCACACTTCGCAACGTCCACCCTTGACATTGAAACTGAACCGCCCCGGCTTATAGCCGCGCGCCGCTGCTTCGGGCAGGCCAGCAAACCAGTCGCGGATGTTTGTAAATGCGCCGGTATAAGTCGCGGGGTTGGAACGCGGGGTGCGGCCTATAGGTGACTGGTCAATGTCAATCACCTTGTCGCAATATTGCAGACCGGCTATCTTGTCATGCTTGCCCGCAATGATCCGCGCACCATTGAGCGTCCGGGCTGCCGAAGCATAAAGCGTGTCGATAATCAGCGATGACTTGCCGGAACCTGACAGGCCGGTGACGCAGGTAAAAGTACCCAGCGGGATCGATGCGGTGACATTTTGCAGGTTATTCGCGGACGCGCCATGGACGGTGAGCTTCTTGCCGTTGCCTTTGCGGCGCTTGGCGGGAACTTCAATTTCACGCGAACCATTTAGGTACGCTGCGGTAAGTGATTTTTTGGATTTCAGGATTTGCTTGAGCGTGCCCTCAGCAACAACTTCACCGCCGCGGATGCCAGCGCCAGGGCCCATATCAACGACATAATCCGCCGTACGTATAGCATCTTCGTCATGCTCCACAACAATCACGGTGTTGCCAAGATCGCGAAGGCGCTTGAGTGTAGTCAGCAATCGATCATTATCGCGCTGGTGCAAGCCAATGCTCGGTTCGTCCAAGACATAGAGCACTCCGCTTAATCCTGAACCTATTTGGCTCGCCAGACGGATGCGTTGACTCTCTCCGCCAGACAATGTGCCACTGGTCCGATCGAGATTGAGATAATCGAGGCCGACATTGTTCAGGAAGCCAAGCCGTTCGATAATTTCCTTCAGGATCGGTTCTGCAATCTGCTTTTGCGTTTTGTCCAATTGATCGGCGAGGCCATTGAAAAATTCCAGCGCGTCACCGACGCTGCGGCGGGTTGGGATACTGATATCTTCGCCGGCAATTTTCACTGCGAGTGCCTCGGGCTTAAGCCGAGCGCCGAGGCAGGTTTCGCAGGGGGCGGCTGCTTGAAACTTGGCGAGCTCTTCGCGCATCCAGGCGCTTTCGGTTTGCAGCATCCGGCGCATCAAATTACCGACGACACCTTCAAAGGGTTTCTTCACTTCGTAGCTTTTACGCCCGTCCTGAAAGCGCAAGGTTACGGGAAGACCCTGCGTGCCGTTGAGGATGATATCGCGGTGATGCTCCGACAGATCCTGCCACGGGGTATCCAGAGAAAATTCAAAATGCTTCGCGAGACTGCCAAGCACTTGCATATAATAAGGGCTTGGCGGATTGGATTTGGCCCACGGTACGACCGCGCCCTTCTTAATTGATAGGGCCGGATTGGGGACGACCAGCTGCGTATCAAAATGCAGTTTCTCGCCCAAGCCATCACATGCGGGGCAGGCGCCTTGTGGCGCGTTAAATGAGAAGAGGCGCGGCGCGATTTCTTCAATCGTGAAGCCGCTGACTGGACAAGCAAAACGTTCGGAAAACACAATGCGATTATCGGGTAGGCCAGTGCCTTTCATCTTGGTCCCGGTTGCCGCTTCGTCGCGCCCCGGGACAATGCCCTCGGCCAGATCAACAAAGGCCAGACCATCGGCCAATCGCAGCGCGGTCTCGAAACTATCCGCCAGCCGGGTTTCCATACCCTCTTTATTGTCGGTTTCAGCTCGCACAACCAGACGGTCGACGACGACTTCAATGTCATGTTTCAGTTTCTTGTCGAGCTTGGGCGTTTCCTCAATATCGTAAAATTCGCCATCGACGCGGACGCGGGTAAAGCCCGCTTTCTGCCATTCCAGCAATTCCTTGCGATATTCGCCTTTACGGCCGCGCACGACCGGTGCGAGCAAATAGAATCGGGTTTTCTCTGGCAGCGCCATAACCCGATCGACCATTTGTGATACGGTTTGGGCTGTGATCGGTTCCCCGGTAGCGGGCGAATAGGGCACGCCAGCCCGAGCCCATAGCAGGCGCATATAATCATATATCTCGGTGACTGTCGCGACGGTCGAGCGTGGATTGCGCGAGGTTGTCTTCTGCTCAATCGAGATGGCAGGCGACAGGCCTTCAATATGCTCGACATCTGGTTTCTGCATCATCTCCAGAAACTGGCGCGCATAGGCGGATAGCGATTCCACATAGCGCCGCTGCCCCTCGGCATAGATAGTGTCGAACGCAAGACTCGACTTACCACTGCCGGAAAGGCCGGTAATGACGATCAACTTATCGCGCGGAAGATCGATATTGACGCCCTTGAGATTATGCTCCCGAGCGCCTTTGACTTTAATATGGGTAAGACTCATATGCGTGCTTTGCCTAAGATGCCGGAGAGAGTCCAGCGGGTCATAAGGCCGTATTATGTTCTAGTTATGTTCTTTTTACAAGCAGGTTTATTATCAGTCCTTACAATGATCCGATTTCAGCGCGCCGGAAAGGTCGTTCCGGCCTGTATATCAATTGTCCCGCCGCTTTTTACCGGAACAATGCCGCGACCGAACCAGACATAGCGGGCGGTGGGCATGGTCAGGATATTGTCGTAATTTTGGCTGGCATAGGCTGTATCATATCCCATCAAAGTAAGTGTGGTCGGGAATAACTGGCTGAGGCTGCGGCCACCGGGTGGAGATGCGGCATAGCGTTGCTGAATCTGGGGTGGCAGAAAGGCAATGAGCGGAACCGCAAATTCGGACGCTACCGGGCTTCCACTGCAATGGGGCGTTATACCGTCCTTAATGTGCTGGCCATGGTCGGATGCATAGAAAATTGCGACTTTGGAACGATCAACGCCCTGCAGCAGCGTTTCGAAAAAACCATCTTTGGAATAGGATATCGCCTTTTCATATTGCGCTTGGGTGCTGCTGCCCTCTGGCAGAGCGCCTTCGGGATAATGATCGCGATACTGAAAATGTACACCGCGCAGGATGGCGTAGGTAAACTGCTTGTCGTCATTTTTTAGGCGGGCATTGAGCAACCTTGCGATTGCCAGATCGGTCCTGATCCCTTGGGCGGCGTTTTGATAATCGTCGATCAGTGCCTGTTCCGGCGCTAGCAACTGATTTTGGGGCGGGCCGGAAACCTGTCCGTCTATCATCTGCGTGGCATAGCCTGCCTTGGCTGCATATCCCCAAATAGAAGGCGTGCGGCGCAGGTCCGTTTTGTTACTGACGCTGCGCACATTGACGCCAGAACGCAGCGCAACATTGGAAGGCGTGCTGCAATGCCCCATAGAGGCGGCTTCGCCAAAATCGACAATTCCCATCGCGGCGAGATCGGGTCGGATGATCGTAGTGAAGCCATCATAGGAGATGCTCTCGTCGATCAGCCAGACTATCTTGACGATGTCAGTTTTTTTATCGGGGACCTGTGTGACCAGTGCGCGCGGTGGTGGGGGATCAGCAGTCCATATCGTCGCTGCGAAACTATAGACATTGCGTTCTGCAGCCAGCGGATGGAGGCCCAGTGGAGTCCATAGGAAAGAGGGTGCGACCACCAGAGCGATGATCGCCGCGAACAGAGTTTTTCCAGCAAGCCTGTCGCGGGTCAATCGGCGTACATGATCGTGCAAGAGCCGTCTGGTGCCGACCAGTAAAGCGAGCGCGATCATCAGTTTACCGAGTGCCAGTGCCAGTGGCGCAGCAAATTCTGCCGCTGCCTCGCCTGCTTGCCGCGCTTCGGTGAGCAGCCATCCAGTTTTTTGCAGATCGAGTATATCGCCAACAATCTGTCCATAGATGACGTTCACGCTGGCTGAGATGGTCGTCAGCGCCAGCAGCGCTATGAACCATCGGCGCGGCAGCAGCACCGTCGCTGCCAGCAAAGTAATGGCCTGCACCGTAAAGGATAATGTGGCTAATCCAGCGCTAACATAATCATAAGCCGCGGCCCGGTAGAGGATCGATTGCGTGAGCAACAGTTGATTGATCAGCGCGTAAGCCCCGCTGAACAGCAGAAAACCGGTTAGAAACCGGCAAATAGGCCATTTGCCCCAAAGGCTGCTGGAAAGGCGGTCGGTCACAGGTTGCTGCTCACATCAGAAAGCCGGTTATTCACCTATTTACCATAGCCCAAAGCCCTTAAGAAACGGTGACCTTTGGTTGCATTTGCTGGTTCTCTGACCGCTTTGCTCTTGATGATTGAACGGTGGTCGAAGCCCGTCATCTTTTCGTCGAAAGTGTCTGCACGATTCAACGGTCGGGACATATCACGGGAAAGAGCCACCTTGTGCTCCTGTTCGGTTGCTTATCGGACCGTCACATGGCTTGAATATGGGGGATGGTGCCACATGACAAACGTAGTTCGTAATTTGGTAACTCGGAAATTTTTGCCTACCGCATGGGCAAGCTCCTTTTTCCGACCCGGTACCCAAAGCGCCCTACCCCTAATCTGCGCTTTGTTTACGGCTTTGTCGGCATCATCCCCTGTTTTGGCTCAATCCACTACACAACCCCCGCTGCGTTGTTCGACCGCTGACCATCGGGCTTTCGATTTCTGGATCGGTACATGGGACGTTACGCCAGCGGGAAAGGAATCGCCTACCGGGGTCAACCGCATCAGTGCGCAGCATAATGGCTGTGTGATCCGTGAGGAATATAGCACCCAAAGTGGTTATACCGGCATGAGCATGAGCTTTTACGATGTTGCCCGCAAAACATGGCATCAGACATGGATGAGTTCGGACGGCGGTGCTCTCTACATCGAAGGTGGTCTAAACGAGCGCGGCGAAATGGTGCTAAGCAATGCCAATTGGCCCGGATATGTTGTCGGCTCGCAAATCAATCGTGTGACCTGGACTCCGATCAAAAACGGCCAGAATTTCGGCAGTGTTCGCCAGCATTGGCAGGCGTCAACCGATGGTGGGAAGAGCTGGCAGACCGTGTTTGACGGGCTCTACGTGAAACGCGACGACTAAGGCCCTAATTGACTCGTGCGCGAAACAGGACGTGAAACTGGGCGGGGCAGATCAAAAACTGAAATTATTGTCGGTTGAATGGCTGCTGGACGGCAAAGGCGTGGGAAAGGAAGGTGGGTATTACAACCCATCGCGCAAAAACGGGCATCCCAATAGAACATGGTGAGAATGGCTAATAGCTGTGGTCATTTAACCCCAAAAATTGCGGATAATATTTCGGCCTATCCGCGCTCTTGCGCGACCAAGTCCCTGACAAAGCCAATTAGTCCTGTTTGCCGCGACCGACGCATGCGTTCGGTCGCCAGGATATTCTGGACCTTGGCGAAACAAGCGTCGAGGTCATCGTTGATCAAGACATAGTCATATCCGTCCCAATGGCTGATCTCGCTAGCTGCGCGCTGCATCCGGCTGTCGATAATTTCATTGCTGTCGGTCGCCCGGCTTTCGAGGCGGTCGCGCAGGACGGCTAGTGAGGGCGGTAGGATGAAGATGCGGACCACATCTTCGCCACCGCGTTGGTAGAGCTGCTGTGTGCCTTGCCAGTCAATGTCGAACAGCACGTCCTGGCCTTCTTCGAGATTTTTCTGCACCGGCGCGGCCGGCGTTGCATAGCGGTTTCCAAAAACGGTGGCATATTCAAGGAAAGCATGGTCCGCGACCATTTCTTCAAATTCATCGCCGGTGACGAAATAATAGTCTTTGCCATGTTCTTCACCCGGTCGCTGCGGACGGGTCGTGACAGATACGGACATCGCAATCTGGTCATCCGCTTCGAGCAGCATGCGCGCCAGTGTTGATTTGCCGGCACCAGAGGGTGAAGAGAGAACAAACAATAGCCCACGGCGGCTCAGTTCGTCATGTGGAAGGGAAGAAATATCGTCAGCCATAGCGGCTATTGGCCGAGAAGGGGGTATGCCGTCAAGATGCTAGTCGCGTTGCAATGTAGATGTTACAGGGCAGGTAGCTGCACTGATGAGATGACAGGCGGGAATTTTATGTTTATCAATCCATTTCAGAGGCTTTACGCCGCCAACCAAGATGGTGATTTAGTATAATGTTGCAGGGCCGCGTTAGCACTATATTTTTCTCAGTCGGCATAACGATCATGATCGGATGGCTGTTCTATGTCGGCAAGGATATAATTCTGCCGATTGTCACGGCAATCATTCTGCTTCAGATTCTCTATGCCGCCAGCGCTGCTGTTGCACGTATCCCCGGCCTCGGCCGCTCACCCATGTGGTTGCGGGCGACGTTGGCGCTCGTCGGAGTGATCCTGTTGCTGTTTGTGATGACCAGGATGCTGGTGGCCAGTCTGCAGACGCTGGTCCCTTCCTTGCCTACCTATCAGACCAATTTGGAAAATCTGTTTGCGGCTTGGTTTCCGGTACAGCCAGAGGCCTCAGCGGTGCAAACCGATATGAGTGATATGATGGCATCGCCCGGCCTGATGATTGATCGCGGTAGTGAAGCGGTGGCGAAAGCGGTTAGCGAATTTGCAACCAAGCTGCTGACCGAAGTCGATATCGCTGCCATTGCACAATCGGTATTGTCGTCATTGACTAGTTTCGGCGGTTTTATCTTTATCACCATCCTCTATGCTTCTTTCATGCTTAGTGAGGTTACCGGCTTTCCGACCAAAGTACGGCGGGCTTTTGGAAGCGCGACAGAGTCCAAAGACACGTTAAATATGATCACCCGGATCAATCATGATATCGGTAGCTATCTGGCGACCAAGACGCTGATCAACATCATCCTGGCTGTTATTTGCTGGGTTATCATGGTGGCGATGGGCATCGAATATGCGGCCTTATGGGCGATCATCATTGGGTTGCTCAACTATATCCCTTATATCGGCTCGATTGTTGGCGTGGCTTTCCCAGCCTTGTTTGCGGTCGCGCAGTTTGGCACGCTCACGGTGCCGCTGATTGCCACCGGTTTAATGACCGCTGCGCAGGTGATTATCGGTAACGTCGTTGAGCCGCGCATGCTCAGCAAATCGGTTAATCTTAGCCCAATGGTTGTGCTGGTGGCGCTGTCGGTCTGGAGTACCTTGTGGGGTATACCTGGCGCGATATTGGCGGTACCGTTCACAACAATTCTGATGATCGTGCTTGCTGGTCGGAAAGGCACGAAACCGATCGCCGCTTTGCTGTCGAGCGACGGGCGGGTCTAAACCGCTTCGGCTGGCTCAGGAGGCGCTTCATGCTTTGGTGGCGTCAAACAAATCGCAGCAATTACTGATAGGCTAAGCAGGGTAGCGCCGACCAGAAAAGCAATGTCATAGCTGCCATATATATCAAAAATATAGCCGGCACCTGCTGGTGCCATCGCCACGAAGGGCAGGAGCAGCGGCGCAAAAGCGGAGTTGATTTTTGCAAAACTTTCCTGTCCGAAAAAATTGCTGGTGAGGGCAGGAGACAGGGCAAAAAATCCGCCATAGCACGATCCCAATATAAAGCCGGCAAGGCTCAGGCCCGCGAAACTTTTGAAAGTCCAGAGCATGATGAAGCCAGCGAGCATCGCCGCCATCATGACTGCCATCAACCAGCGCAGTTCGAACCGGTCGCCCAGCCATCCGGCGGGTATCCGGCCAGCACCACTACCCATGATGAAAATGCTGACAATCGAAGCGGTTTGAATTTTCGAAATACCGATATCAGACAGATAAAGGGAACCGTGGGTCAGCAAGAACGTGCCGACAGCCAAATAGGTGATGTTGATGATGAAGATGAAATATACCGCGCGGGTGCGAAAGACCTGACTGAGAGTCCAGCTATGCGCGCTGCGATAAGTGCGCGCTTTGGGTGCAGTTTTTTGTGTGTCACCTGGCCCAGCATTGGGATCAATATTGTCTACATGTTGGCCGACATCCTGTGGCCTGTTGACGATAAATTGCGCTAACAAGAACGCCAAGAAGACAGCGGTTGCGCTCACAAGCCATCCGGATTGCCACGTGCCGAAACTTTCCATCACGCGAATGAGCACTGGCTGCGCAACAAATCCGCCGACCGCGCTGCCGGTCATGATGATCCCCAAAACCGTCGCACGTTTGGCATCAAACCATTGAATAATAACGGTTTGTCCGCATAGAGGCCCGGCCAGCGCCATGCCCATGCCCATCAAAACGCCCCAGGATAAGGTCCAGTGCCAGACTTCTGAGACGAAAAAGACGGTCAGAAAAAGGCTGCTTAGCATCAGCGTCAATCCGATTGTCAGGGTGAAGCGCACTCCCCGTTTGCCAATCATCCACGCCGTCAAGGGATAGCTGAGCCCCAGTGTCAGGAAGCTGAGACTATGTGCGATCGAGGCTTCGCCGCGATTCCAGTCCATCGCCTGCACCATCGCGGGAAAAATCGCGGCATAAGCAAAATAGACAAAGCCAGAGGCAGCAAACTGGACCAAGAAAAACAATGCGGCATTATTCCAGCCGTAAAATTTCGGGCGCGCGGGCTGTCGCGCAGCGCTACCCGCATTCTCTTCAACCTGTGTCGCTGTCAAAACCTTTTCTAGGGCCATCTGATCTCCTGACCAGCGTGGTAGCAGGAGTGGAGCCAGATAGGAAAGCGGTTTGTTTCAAGGAGCAATAACATGGGCATATTGAAGTCTATTTCGCGCCTGTGATAGCAAGGTTCACGTTGATAAATCCGCAACCACCAGCCGATATCCCACGTCCAAACTGTCCGCTTCCAATATATTTCCGTAACGCTCTTCCCAGATACCGGAGGTTAAATCGTCTTCCAGCTGTTGCAATGCGCTTGGTGCGTGATCCAGCTTTGAAAAAGTCGATATTGCCGATCGCACGTCCGGATTGAGATAGGCATATGGTCGCCGCCAATAGGCGCCGAGAAAACCGTCTGTGCAATCATGGGGCACCGGTACAATCTCTACTTTCGTTTCTCCCAATATTTCCGCGAACGCATCGATTTTTGGCATGATCGGCTGGTCAAGTGTGATGATCTCCGGGATGTAATCGGCCAGCCAGAAATAGGGAGACGCAGGGTCAAATGTCAGGATCACCACGCGATGTCTGGCGACGCGGCGCATTTCCAACAATCCGGTTTTCAGATTGGACCAATGATGGACAGTCAAAACAGCCATAGCCGCGTCAAAGGCATTGTCGGCAAAGGGTAAGGCTTCGGCGACGCCCTGATGGGCCTTTGCCAGTCCCGGCGGGCGTTGACCTATCATTTCGGCAGAAGGCTCCAGCGCCGTCACTGCCCGGTCGGTCGGTTCATAAGAGCCCGCACCCGCCCCGACATTCAAAACAGACCGCGCCGCGCCAAGTGCGCGTTCTATAAATGCCGCTATACGCAGGTCTGGCTTACGAAGCTTTGCGTAATCTACGCCGATTTTATCATAGAGCGGTTTCATGAGCGCAGCATAGCGACGGATGCGATACGGTACCAGTTACGTCTGCTTTGGGCGCAAATGCGGGCATCATTCCCACAACGCCCGCATGGACTATGGCCGCGGCCAAATTGGTAAAAACAAGAAAATTGGGTTCCCAATCCGAGGGTCGCTCAACATGGGCTGAGCCATGAGATCGCCCAGCACTTGGGGTCCTACTGCGAGTCAGTTGAACTGATCACTGAGCTCTTATTGACTGACAGGCCAGAATGCCTGCCTGATGTCGGTACATCTCGTCCCCAGCTCGTCACCGGGCACCGATAGCACCCTTGCAGAAGCGGTAGTCCAGCATTTTCTTACCCCACGAATATTGGTACCCGCGGAGACCCAATAAAACCGTTTGGAGATATATGCTGTAACCGCTGAGTTAACATGGATCCAGAAACGGGTATGGATGCTGTGCGCAATGTGGGCATAACAGATCGGACCATCACTGCCATTTCCGTTGACGATATTAGCGGCGTGGAGACCATTGATGTTACCGGACAGATTATTGCGCCCGGATTTATCGATGTCCATAATCATAGCCCCTCGCCACTCGGGCAGATGTACCAAGCGCGTGATGGCGTCACGACCAGCCTCGAACTGGAGGCAGGGTCCTACCCGGTGGCGGCGCATGGATCCTATATTCGTCGCAAAGCGCGCATAAATTACGGTGCATCAACGGGCCATACACAGGCACGGATGGTTGTCATGTCGGGCGGAAACCATGCTGGCACACAGAATATATTGGGTGCCACATGGACCAATATCGGCAAAGATAATGGCGAGGCCCGAGCGCGATATGTGATCGCCAATGCCGACGAGCGCCAAGATATCGGGCGCACTCTTGAAGATGGCCTTCTGCAAGGAGGCATCGGTATCGGCCTGCTGCTCGATTACATCAGCGATGCAGTCAACGAAGATGAATTGCGTGTTATTTTTGATCTGGCGGCGCAATATCAAACGCCGGTTTTTGTGCATATCCGTCGCGGTGTGGCTGGAGATCCAACAGGCCTAGAGGACATACTGTCTTTGGCCAAAGCGACAGGCGCGAAGGTGCATATTTGCCATCTGTCTCATAATGCCATGAAAAACGTTTTGCTGTTCCTAGAAAAAATTCGGGCGGCGCGGAAAGACGGCGTCGATGTCACCACTGAAGTTTTGCCCTATAATGCCGGATCCACCAGCATTGGCGCGGCCGTGTTCGGACGTGATTGGCAGAAAATATTCGATATCAAACCTGAGGATGTTCAACTGGCGAGCACCGGTGCGTATTTTACGAAGGAAAGTTTTGACCAAACACGCCGGGACAATCCCAATGCGGCGATCATACATCATTACCTGAAAGAAGAATGGACACGGGCACTGGTTGCTGCGCCCGATGTGATATTGTCGTCCGACGGACTGCCGGTCATAAGTTTGGACAAGAAAGTTCCCCCTCAAGGCATAGGATCATTTGCCAAATTGCTCGGAAGCTATGTTCGTGATGAAAAATTATTGTCGATGATGGCGGCTCTTTCAAAGATTACATTGCAACCGGCTCGGCTTCTGGAAAAAGCTGCACCTGCTTTCCGCCTAAAAGGTCGCCTGCAAATTGGTATGGATGCCGACATCACGATATTTGATCCCTTTGTGATTAAAGACATGGCGACTTATGATAAGCCCCACCAATCTTCAATCGGTGTCACGCATCTGTTGGTCAACGGCCGTTTTGTGATCAAGAACGGTGATCTGGAAGATGGCGCTTTCCCCGGACGCCAGATATTTGCCAGCCCGTTGAGTAAGCGATAACAATAGGTCAATATTGGCAGCTAGATGTAGCGGTCGTTTGATCGGCGTGTGGTCGATCGTTCAGTTTGTCACCACATCAAGTCACCGGTCACGAATGTCACCCGATCCGGTTCATATAGCTTGAGCACGCCTTCAGCAGAACCTTGAAAAGAGGTAGATGGGATGGTTGTGGTTTTGAGTATCGTCGCTTTTTTTGAACGGATATTTGAATAACGAACGGCCACCACTAAACATAATTTTTGTGCCAGAGTTGTTTCATTTCAGCGGCTTCCCAGGTGAAGCCAACACGCCGTCTAAACCACCCATTTCGGTAATTGCGACCAAGCGACCGCGTTAACCGTTGTTAACCACAAAAATTTAGACGCGCTTAACGTGCTCAGCCCATTTTCATGGACGGGCATAGGAACAGGGTAACGCCGAAAGGCAGAAATGAGGTTCCATATGAAACATGTTACAATACCAAAAGCCACCAGAGTCATCGGCCCGCTTGGGGAAGCATTAGCCGAACATGACTTGCCACCGGCGGATACGACCCGTTGGGTTATCAGACGCAAGGCAGAGGTCGTGGCGGCCGTTAATGGCGGGCTGCTGACCACTGATGAGGCGTGTGAGCGATATCAATTGTCGCTGGAGGAATTAATCTCCTGGCAGCAGGCAATCCATCGTTCAGGCATGACTGGTTTACGCATCACCCATTTGCAGGAATATCGCGATCAGAGCCACAGTCACGATATGTGATCGGCTTGGTACGACAAGCTCCAAGGCTTAATCGCTTTTCCTTTCAAATTTTCAATTTCACTTTTCCGTCTGGTGTCTGCTCCTATGGGCACTGGCCGCGAAACCCAATCAACTGAGGTTACCCCCTATGCCCCCCACAACCTTACCGACGCCATCCAGTGCCAAGGTCATTATCGTTGAAGAAGAAAATGCGCTGTCACGATCGTTGCAGGACGATCTGGAAGCTAATGATATCGCCGTAGCCTGTGTATTTTCAAAACTGGATGAGGAAGCCAGTCTGGTCTTTGGACCGGATGCACTGATCATTGATCCCAAAACGGTGCGGGAAAATGGCAGCGAGCTGCTCGAGCGGTTTTCCGGATTGCGGTCCTCCATGCCGGTTATCTTGACGCCCAACCCAAAAGATAGCGGTGACGACGAGCTGGCTTTTGACGCTGCCAGCGTGATCCAGCGGTTGCAAAAACCCTATGCCGTGCCGACGCTATGTAACTTAATCGGGAGGATGGCCGATGTTAGCGGCCATGCCGTCAATGATCTCGACTATGTTTGCGCGCTGGTCGAAACCGACCGACTGTTGCCGAATTTATCGGTGGAATTTCAGTCCAAACAGTCTTTGGATAATGACAAGATTGTCGGTTATGAAGCGTTGACCCGGATCAAGACGCGGCGTGCGTTGAACCCGGCCATCATCTTTTCCGATCTGGTGGATGTCGCGGTTGAAGTCGAAGCAACACTGGCTGTTGTTGATGAATCGATCCGGCTAGCGACGGCTTTAGCGAAAAAGGGCAGGGCGGTTCCCGTTTCTTTTAATTGCAGCGCGATCATGATGACATACCGGCGCTTTGTCGATGCGCTGATCAGTCGCTTGAAACATGCCGATGTCCCGCCGGGCGCCCTGATGCTCGAGATTACAGAGGAATCGCGTGTGGTTGATGTCGATCGGCTCGCCGCCGTTTGCCACGTTTTGCGTGGCCACGGGCTCGGCATTTCAATCGATGACTATGGCACCGGTTTGGCTAATCTTGATCGGATTGCGAAAATTCCGTTTGACGAGCTGAAGATCGACAAGACGATTTTCAACGCGTGCTATGATGGTGATATCCCAATTTCGTTGCTTGCTTCGATGCTGGAATTCTGTCGCGGTCGCAAGGCACGTTCGGTGATTGAGGGCATTGAAACCAAGCATCATCTGGCGCAGGCGCGTCTCTTGGGTGCCGATTTTGGGCAAGGTTTTTACTGGGGCTGCGCGGTGCCGCCGAAATATTTTGTCCCCGGTTGGTAAGCCTCGCCTCTTTTCTATCGCTGTCATTGATATTCTTCGCTGGACCTTCGGGCGTGGGCGCACTAACTTGCGACTCATCCCCGGGGAGCCTGTGCGCGAAAGCAGGTTGAGAGCGGAATAAACCGCGACCCGTTGAACCTGATCCCGTTAACCCGGGCGGAGGGAGGGAGCGGTGTTCAAAACAATCCCGCCTCTTCACTCCGCTAATGGAGTAAAGACTATGGCTGACATTCCTGCAAAGACCGAAATTGGCGTAACTACTGGCCCGATAAGCGGCTCGAAAAAAGTCCATGTGGCCGCGCATAGCGGCTCTGGCATCCGCGTGGCGATGCGGGAAATCAGTTTGGAAGGTGGCGAACTACCCGTACGAGTCTATGATACTTCCGGGCCTTATACCGACCCCAACGCGCTGATCGATATCAACGCCGGCCTGCCGCAGCTGCGCCGCGAGTGGATTGAAGCGCGCGGTGACGTTGAGTCCTACGATGGCCGCGAGATGAAGCCGGAAGATAACGGCCAGCTCGGCCCGGATCGCAGCGGCGGTGTCCCGCAATTCCCGCATGTCGTGAAGCGCCCGCTGCGCGCGAAAGCAGGCCAGAACGTTAGCCAGATGCACTATGCCCGCAAAGGGATCATCACGCCGGAAATGGAATATGTCGCCGAACGTGAAAATCTCGGGCGGGAACGGCTTAAAGAATATCAGCGCGATGGCGAAAGCTTTGGTGCGGCGGTCCCCGATTATGTCACGCCGGAATTTGTGCGTGACGAAATCGCCAGAGGGCGCGCGATTATTCCGAACAATATCAACCACCCTGAAACCGAGCCCATGGCGATTGGCCGTAACTTCCTTGTGAAGATCAACGCCAATATCGGCAATAGCGCGGTCGCCTCTGACGTGGCCAGCGAAGTCGACAAAATGGTCTGGTCGACCCGTTGGGGCGCCGACACGGTCATGGATCTCTCCACCGGCCGCAACATTCATGACACGCGTGAGTGGATCATCCGCAATTCGCCCGTGCCCATCGGCACCGTGCCTATCTATCAGGCGCTCGAAAAAGTTGGCGGCGCGGCGGAAGAACTTACATGGGAAATTTTCCGCGACACATTGATCGAGCAAGCCGAGCAGGGCGTGGATTATTTCACCATCCATGCCGGCGTGCGTCTGCCCTATGTGCCGATGGCGGCCAAACGCGTCACCGGCATCGTCTCACGCGGTGGTTCGATCATGGCCAAATGGTGCCTTGCCCATCACAAGGAAAGCTTCCTCTACGAACATTTTGACGACATTACCGAGATTATGAAAGCCTATGACATTGCCTATAGCCTCGGCGATGGCCTGCGCCCCGGCTCGATAGCCGACGCCAATGACGAGGCGCAGTTCAGCGAACTCTACACACTCGGCGAGCTGACCCACCGCGCGTGGAAATCGGATGTCCAAGTGATGATCGAAGGCCCCGGCCATGTGCCGATGCACAAGATTAAAGAAAATATGGAAAAGCAGCTGGAAGTTTGCGGCGAGGCACCCTTTTATACACTCGGCCCGCTAACCACCGACATCGCGCCGGGCTATGACCATATTACCAGCGGCATTGGGGCTGCACAAATCGGCTGGTATGGCTGCGCCATGCTTTGCTATGTCACGCCTAAGGAGCATCTGGGCCTGCCCGATCGCGACGATGTGAAAGTCGGCGTTGTCACCTATAAATTGGCCGCCCACGCAGCCGATTTGGCGAAAGGCCATCCGGCGGCACAGGTTCGCGACGATGCGCTGTCCAAGGCGCGTTTCGAATTCCGCTGGCGCGACCAGTTTAACCTGTCGCTCGATCCGGACACGGCGATGGAATATCACGACCAGACCCTGCCAGCCGAAGGCGCGAAGACCGCGCATTTCTGCTCCATGTGCGGACCGAAATTCTGTTCGATGAAGATATCTCAGGAAGTCCGCGACTTTGCCAGCAAGCAAAACCAGAGCGCCGAAGGCTTTATCGCCAGCGAAAAACTGGGTGCAGACACAGCCGCCGCCTCGAAAGCGGCCGCCGAAGAAGGCATGCGCGAAATGGCGAAAGTCTATAAGGACAAGGGCGACCGGCTCTATTTGCCCGAGGATGAGGTGAACGAACCGGCGGAGTGAAATTGTGGGCCACAAAACGCAGATCATGTATGTTGAATGCAAGACGGGTGATCTGCATTGTGGCTCCGCATGGATAAGCAGGGTTCGCTTCACCAAAAGCGGTCGCGGTGTTTACTTCAAAGACAGGCTCTTACTTCGGGGCAATGGCGTAAGCGGTAATTTCTTCGACGATGAAAACGGTGACGAATATTGGGTGTCTGGCGTGAAGAAAAATCGGCAGGATCGCCATCGATTTGGTGGCGGTGCCGTCGAGGTTGATGAAGACGTGCGGGCCGAATATGAAGCGATGATTGGCTAAGTACGCCGCCGAATAAGTCGACAAACCAGCGGAGTAAACACCCCCCATGGCCCTGTCTGCCGCCGCCTTGCTCAACCGTCTTCAGGCCTTTGATGGCCGGGCGGTTAGCATGTTGGGGGAGATTGCGGCCGAATATGGGGCTGAGCCAGCCTATTGCGACGCGCTGATCGCGCTCGCCGCGCATGATCAGGCGGCGGTGTCGAGCGGTGCGACATGGCTGATCAAGGCGGCGCTCGAACACGGGGAGGCGCTTTCCGCCGCGCAGAGCGAAGCCTTATGGGATGAAATCCCGGCAATCCGGTACTGGCAGGCGCAGCTGCATATCTGTCAGTGCGCGGCCTATCTCAGCTTCTCGGCCGACGGCGCAGCAACCATGGATCGCTGGCTCACGCCGCTGCTCCACCATGACCGCCCGTTCCTGCGCGCCTGGTCGGTGGACGCGCTGTGCCGGGTCGCCGCCCAGCACCCGGAATATGGCCATGCCGCCCGGGATGCCGCCCGCGCCGCTGCCAAGGACAGCGCCGCCTCGGTCCGCGCCCGCATCCGCCAGCTGAGCGATCTGTTGGCCGATCTGTAAATTTGCCAATATGCAGACAAGGTGGCAGGACCGCAGAGGACCAAAGCCCCTTTCGTCATCCTGAACTTGTTTCAGGATCCATCCATGAAAGCCACCACCCATGACCATTGAGAACCCCGCCCCAATCACCCCGCAAAGCGCAGAGCAATGGCGCAAAGACGGACAATTTGTCGACTGGCAGGGCCACCAGATATTCGTCCGCACCGGCGGTGACCCATCCGCGCCGCCCTTGCTGTTGCTCCACGGCTTTCCAACCTCCAGCCTCGACTGGCTGCCGATGTGGGCGGATCTGACGGCGCGTTATCGGGTGGTGGCGTTTGATTTTCTCGGCTTTGGCTTTTCCGACAAGCCGAAGCGGCATGCTTATGATCTGCAGGAACAAAGCGATCTCGCGGCCTATCTGGTCGAGACCTTATTGGGTCAGGATTTTCATCTGCTCGTCCATGATTATGGCGTCAGCCCGGGGCAGGAACTGCTCGCGCGCCATGGCGAGGGCAGGCTGGCGCATAAATTGCTGAGCTGCGCCTTTCTCAACGGCGGCCTGCTCCCCGCGCAGCATCGCGCGCGGCCTATTCAAAAGCTGCTCACCGGACCCTTTGGCTGGCTGTTCGTGCACCTGATGAACCGGGAGCGTTTCGGCAAAAGCTTTAGCGAGGTTTTCGGCAAGGATACGCAGCCCGGCGCAGCGGAACTCGACGCCTATTGGGCGGTCATCTGCACAAATGGCGGCCACCGGCTGCAACATAAATTGCTCCACTATATCGCCGACCGCCGCACCCACGGCCCCCGCTGGGAAGCCCAGCTGACCCACCCGCCATGCCCGATCGCGCTGATTAACGGCACCCAGGATCCGGTCTCCGGCGGCCATCTGGTCGATGCGGTCGCGGCGCTGAATCCGGAGGTCCCCGCGTGGCGACTGGACCATCTGGGCCATTATCCGCAGACCGAAGGAGCCGCGGATGTGATGGCGGCTTATGCGGAGTTTCGGGCGGGGTTGTGAGGAGAAATACGCCGTTTGTTAGGTAGTCCACCCGGATATCGCAGTGCCTACATGTTACGGATAACAATCGGAGCCGGTTGGGTGATTTTGGTGTATTTATAGTGATATCATATTATCTGATTTGTAATAAAAATTGCATAAATAGTTGAGTTATTATTTGAATGGATATATTGTTCCTTAAATGTTCTTTAAGGGGTACTATGACGGCTCAAGCATTCGGTGATGAACACACACGCAAAAAGCTGGAAACTGTTGAGAAGTATCTCAGCGCATTCACGACTGCTTTGAAGCGTCAAAATTTTAAGCTGCTCTATGTGGATGCATGTGCAGGTTCTGGATCATCAATCCCTAAATCAGCGCTCGGTAGCTCGGACGACCAAAACGGACAGGCCATGCTATTGGAAAAGTCTGAGCCCATTGCTGATGCCGATCAGATTATACTTGGCTCGGCGCTACGAGCGCTTAAAGTTAAGCCAGCGTTTGACAAGTATCTGTTTAACGATGTCAAAAAGTCAAATGTGAAAGCGCTTCGAAGTCGAGTGGATTTTGAATTCCAACACCTCAAAGATAGAGTTACGATCACTCAGTTTGATGCCAATAAAATGTTGCTGGATTTATGTAGGCAGACGGATTGGAAGGCGACACGCGCTGTGGTCTTTATTGACCCCTTTGGTTTGCAAATTAAGTATGAAACTCTAGAAGAATTAGCTTCTACCAAAGCAATCGACCTCTGGTACCTAGTTCCTGTTTTTGCAATGTACCGGCAAGTACGTGGTGACGGCGCGGTGCTGGAAGACGGTGGTCGAAGCGTTGATGAAGCCCTCGGAAGTGACGCTTGGAGGCACGTTGTTGCTATTGAAGAAAAGGGTCAAATCGATCTTTTTGGTGATAGCCAACCGGTTTCAAAGAGAGCAGTCGATGTTAAATGGTTTGAAAAGGTGGCAATGGATCGTTTGAAAATTGCCTTTGACGATCGGGTTGTAGAGCAAGTACTGCCTTTGGGAAGAAACGGATTACACGAGTTTTCTCTGATGTTCGCGTGGGCAAATCCGAATTACAAAGCAAAGTTGGCGGCGAAATTAGCAAAGGCGGTGTTGAGATAGATGGCAAGCATATCTGAAATCGAGTGGACGGATGTCACGTGGAATCCAGTAGCTGGGTGCACGCTTGCTTCTTCGGGCTGCACAAATTGTTATGCGATGAGGATGGCAGCACGACTACAAGCGATGGGGCATAAAAAGTACGCAGGCACCACGCGCAAAAGTGGCGGTCGATCAGTATGGACTGGGCGAGTTAATGTTGATGAAGGTTCGCTTTCAGCTCCTCTTGAATGGAAACGAGGCAAGAGAGTTTTTGTAAACTCAATGTCGGACCTTTTTCACGAGAAGGTGCACGATGATTTCATTGTTAAAGTTTGGGACATAATGGCTGAGTGCCCACAACATCACTTTCAAGTGCTCACCAAGCGGCCTGATCGTATGGCTCGGCTTTTTGAACTTGGGAAGCTCTCAAAGTTGAATAATGTTTGGGTGGGTACCTCTGTTGAGAACAGCGAAGTTACAGATAGGGTCGCACAGTTAGCCAGCATTAAAGATATGACGCTTTTCGTTTCATTCGAACCCTTGATCGGGGCTGTAGGAGAAGTTGATCTAAGCAAAATTCACTGGGCGATTGTTGGCGGAGAATCTGGACCAAATTCACGGGAAATTGAACCTAGCTGGGTTGATGAGTTGTTTCATATGTGTCGGCGCGACGATGTTGCATTTTTCTTTAAGCAGTGGGGCGGTCGAAACAAAAAAGCGACCGGCCGAGAACTTCACGGTACAACTTACGACGAATATCCTATGGAGTTGGAACCCTAGATTAGGGCGACAGTCTACCAATCACCCTCAACCCTGATCCGTAACCCTCACCAAACTCCAGTCATAACCCATCTCTTTCACCCGCGCCTCAATCCGTGCGCGCACTTGCGGCTCGGGCTGCGCCTGACGCGTGAGCATCCACAGGTAGCGTCCGCTGGGTTCTCCGACAATCGCCCAGCTATAATCTTCCGCCCGGTCCAGCACCCAGTAGTCGCCGTAAAAGGGGCCGAAGAAGGAGACTTTCAGCTTCGCATTCTGGCTACCCTCGACGATTTTCGCCTTGCCGTTGGCGGTGGTGGTTTTGCCGTCTTTGGTGCAGCTGTTGATGACCTTTATCTTTGGCTCGGACGCATCGGCGTCACGCAGGGAATAATCGGCGGTCACCCCGTCGCAGCCTTTTTGAAAAGGCGCTTCATAGCGCGCCATTTCAAACCATTTGCCGAGATAGCGATCAAGCTCCACCGCCTTGGCGGGCTCTGGCACCGCTTTATTCCCGACGGGTCCGGGCTTGCCAGCGCAGGCGCTGATCAGGGCAAAGGGTAACAGGCTAAGCGCGAGCTTTTGGGTGGCCGATAATGTCATGATGGTCTCCATTGCGATGCAGCATAGCTAGCCGCGCGTGAGCCCATTATGAATATGGGTTTTGGTGCATATTATTCCATGATATGCTCGCGCCAAATCAGCATAAGGTAACGCCATGAACCTGCTCGAAAACCCCGCCCTCAAATGGGTCCACTTCACCGACGCGGAAAGCCGCTTCGATTACCCCATCGACTATCACGGTGCGGTGCTTTCCGTGCGCCCTGACGCGGATGGTGCGGGCGGGCATATTGATCTGCTCTACCGCTGGGCGCCGAACGCCTATTGCCATTTCCACCGCCATGTCTGCGCGACCACCTCGACGGTGCTGGCGGGGGAACTGCATGTGGTGGATTATGACGGTGGTGTGGCCGGGGAGAAGCGCATTCGCGCCGCTGGCGACTATGCCGCGAAGGATCCGGGCGATGTCCATATGGAACATGGCGGACCGGAAGGCGCGCTGGTGCTGTTCAACCTCTATGCGCCCGATGGCCGGCTTGCCGATTTTCTGGGACCCGATGGCGAGACGCTGACCACCATCACGCTGGAGGATATGACCACCGGCCGGATTGCTAGCCAAGCGGCTTAAATAGCAGGCGGCCTAAGCGGCGCGGGCGGGTTTGACGATTTTATTGTTCTCGTCCGGCGCGCGGACAATGCGGTTCCGGCCCAGTTTCTTGGCTTCATACATGGCGCTATCCGCGCTTTTAAATGTGGCGGAAAAGGCGCTGGCCGGTCCATGGGCCAAGCCCAGCGAGCCGGTGACCCGCAGCCGCGCGGGCCAGTCTTGATGGGTTAATCTGGCGACCGCGCTGCGCAGGTCTTCGGCAATATCGGCCGCGTCCGCCTGATGACCGGGCAGGGCGATAATAAATTCCTCACCGCCCCAGCGGGCCGCCAACCCATGGGGCGCTGCCTTGGCCAATGTTTCGCTGATGCACGCGCCTACGGCTGCGATCACGCTATCGCCCTGGCCGTGGCCATAGCTGTCGTTAATCTGCTTGAAATGGTCGATATCGATCAGGATGACCGGTGTCGGGCTGTCGCCATGATCTTCCATGGCGCCCTGCAAGGCCGAGCGGTTTAACAATCCGGTCAGACAGTCATGGCGGGACAGCCAGGACGTGCGTTCCAGCTCGTCGGCCAGCCGCTGGCTCAGCCGTTCCACCTCTATGCCGTCGCGACAGCTTTTATGCGCTTGCAAGTTAACCGCCTTGGCAATGATGAACAGGGTAACGCACATGAAGGTCAGCGCCAGTTCCGCAAAGCTGCTGAAATCCTTGCCAAACAGAAATATGCCGGCGGCCACCGCGGCGGTGAACCCGCCGAGCAGCGGGAAAGCAATGCCGGCAATCGGCGCGGCGAGCAGGACGGAGACAACCATCGTCACCAATATCGTGACCCAGGTGGTCAGCACCGCATCCGATCCGCCAATAAGCGTCCCGACGTCAAGCATCATCGCGGCCCATATGATGCCGCTAGATGCCTCTGCCATCATCCACAGATTTTTGCGCAGCGTCGTTTCTTTGCCGGCCTTAAGGGCATGGCGCAGCCATTGTGATGAGACGGTAATGGCAAGCTGTGCCAATATCTGAAGGCCCAGAAATATCCATAGGGCGCGGTTGTCGGTCAGGCTTGCGATCCATCCGATCACGCCGACCGGAACGAGGACGCTAAGCTGTCCGGCCAGCCGCCGCTCGAGCCCGTCGATGAGCAGCTTGCGGGAGACTTCCGACTTATCGATATCCGCAATATCCGCCGAAGCGGTAAAGCTGTCCTGATAAGCGGTGTGCGCCATTCCAATCCTCATATAAACATTGGGAACGGGCATATGCGGTTTTGGATAACAGATTGTTAATAGGCGCAAAAAAAGGATTGAAACGGCGCTGTGAAAGCGATGATCCAAGGCGCTTTCCCAAAGCCATATATGTTTGCTAGGGTTCTGCCATGACCCAAGCAGACATACCGCTCATCATCGAAGTTTCCCTCAACGGCTCGGTAAAGCCTGAGCAAAACCCCAATGTCCCCTATGAGGACGATGATATTGTCGCGCAGGCCGTCCAATGTATGGAAGCCGGGGCGGCGTTGGTGCATAATCACACGCGCGATCCGGTCTTTGGCCCGACCGGCGCGATGGATGCAGAAGATTATGCGCGGCCGTGGCGCAAGCTGCTCGCCATCCGCCCCGACGCGATATTGACGCCGACGATGCCCGCTGATCCTCCCGGTGGCGTGCCGGTGGAAACACGCTTTGCCCATATTGAGGCGATGGCGGAGGAGGGGTTGATCGCGCAAGGGCTCTGTGATCCGGGCAGTTTCAGCGTTTCCGTGCCAATGGAAGACGGTGTCTTTGCGCCGACCCAGCTGGTCTATCGCAATGATGCGCAGGACAGCCATTATTATGTCGAGGCCTGTCGGCGTCTGAAGCTGGGCATGAGCATTTCAATTTTTGAACCCGGCTTCGTCAAATTTATCATGGCCCTCCACCGCGCCGGAAAATTACCACCCGGCGGCATTATGAAATTCTATTTTGGATCAGACAGCATGTCCTTTGGCCTCCCGCCCACGGCCAAGGCGCTGGATGCTTATCTGGAGATGATCGAAGGCAGCGATTTGCCTTGGTCGGTGTCTGCTTTCGGCGATGATTGTGTCGGTTGCGGCCTTGCCGAGGAAGCGATTAAACGTGGCGGGCATGTGCAGGTCGGTATCGAGCCTTATGGCGGCCCGCGCACGCCAACCAATGTCGAGCTGGTGCAGGAGGTTGTCGATCTGGCGGGCCGGTTGGGGCGTCCGATTGCCACGCCCGCACAGGCCGCCGCAATGATGAGTCTGCCGACCTACCCGGTGCCTTTTGGTGGCATGTCGTAATATTGATAACAGGAAAATTTGCCATGAAACGCTTTGTAAATGTTGCGTTCACCGCTGTGGGCATTCTGGTTTTGACGGCCTGCGCGGTTGAAGAGGCACCGGCGGCTGATGCCGTCGCTGAGGCCGCAAAGCCAGAGCAGAAAAGCCAGCGCATCACCATCAACGGCTTTGAGTGTGGCGATAATTGCTATCTTGATTACCGCCCGTTGGCGGAGCCGGGCAGCGAACTGCAAAGCGCGCTGTGCAGTGTCGGTCCGTGCGCCGACTGGTTTGGCGAACAAGCGATGCCGGAGGAATTTGTCGGACGCAGCGCGACCGTCACCATCGGCATGGGGCAGCAATATGATAATGATGGCAATGTCATGAGCGATGATTTTCCTCAGGTTACCAAGCTGACGCTCGATCCGCTGCAATAGCAACCCGTCCCTCAAAACCAAAAAGGAGCCGCATATGAGTGAAGGTTTTTTCAAAGCGACCATCATCGCGGCTGCGGCGGTATTTACGGCGCTCTTTTGTATCTGGATCATTCCGCCGTTAATCGCGGATCCGGATATATTCGGCGCGTTTGCGGCGGGTTTCGTCAACCCGTTTTCCAGCGGCTATTCTGCCGATGTGCTGGCGTGCTGGGTCATATTGGCGGCATGGATCGCTTATGAAGCAAAGACGCAAGGCATCGGTCATGGCTGGGTTTGCGCGCTGCTCGGGATCATTCCCGGGGTCGCGGTGGGCTTTGCTCTTTATCTGCTGCTGCGCATGAAGCAATTGCGCGAGCGTGACGAAGGATAGTGTGATGACGAACCCAGAACCCCATCATATCGGCATACTCGCCCACAGCGCAGAAGGGGCGACGCTGTCTTACCGGACGGTGTGGCAAGAGGGTATCCGAAAAATGGGCGCGCATGCGCATCCACGGATCACGATGAGCGGCGGCGCAATGGCGCCAACACTGGACCTGTGGGAACGCGGAGATCTAGCAGCACTGCGTCAGATTTTCTGGGACGACGCAGCGCGTCTGGCGTCGGCCGGCGCGGATTTTTTCATCCTGCCGGACAATACGGCGCATATTGCGCTCGAACAGCCCGGCCCGGACTTCGCCATTCCCTGCTTGCATATTGCCGAAGTGGTTGCAGCGCAGGCGCAGGCGGACGGACGGCGGCATATCGGCGTGCTCGGCACCAGCTGGACGATGGAAGGCCCGGTGTACAAGGAAGCACTGGCGCGCTGCGCGCTGGACCGCTCGATTCCGGCGCTTGCGGATCGGGAGATTATTCAAAAAGCGATATTCGACGAGTTATGTCTTGGCGACTTTCGACCGGAGACGCGGGCGGAATTCGTCCGGATCATCGGCGAATTAAAAGCGCAGGGTTGCGACGCTGCGGCGTTGGTCTGCACGGAAATCCCGCTGCTGATCACACCTGATATCTCTCCGCTTCCAATCCTCGACAGCACGCGCTTGCAAGCACAAGCGGCTGTGGCCGTGGCGCTGGGCGAGGCGGCGATGCCGACATGGCGGGGCGGGGCAATTTGACGGCGCCTTCAGCGACTGCAATTGCAATGTGGCGCGGGTCGTGCTCTTGGACATGAAATAGGCCAGTACCGCCGCGATTATTGTCACCAGCACCGTGAACAGGGCGGTCGAGAAACGCAGGTCCGGCGCAGCGTTTTGCAGGACGATCCCGATAATGATGGCCGGGACCAACGTGAGCGCGAGATGTTTGAGCATCAGCATCACCGGCGCGTCGGTGTGCGCCTGTTTCTCTCCGGCGATTTTTCAATAGCTGATATTGTGACCTGATTTTAAGAGCACATAGCGCTATTTTTTACCCTACAGGATATCCAGGCGTATTTCGCGCTTCACACATATTCCATAACTTACTGAAATAATGGTGAGCCCTGCTGGGTTCGAACCAGCGACCTACTGATTAAAAGACAATTGCTCTCTCATATAAATGATTGTAAATACTATATAAAAAATCAATAAAATTTCTAATGTGTAACATTATGTGTAAATTCTACATTCGATTCAAGCCTGTAATCGAGCAATTTATATAGCCTAAAATCAGCGGCATCCCTGGGAGGGAGGCTGTATGCCGCCTGGGAGGGAGGCTGTATGCCCCTGGGAGGGAGGCTGTATAGATAAATCGCTATATCCCCTTAATGTTAGCCTTAGATTTACGGTTTTTGCGAGCAGAGCAGTTAATGATAAACAGCTAATGCATAAACACTTACGCTGGCGCGGAATGGAACATAAAAAATGTTCTTTTTACGTGTTAAGGGAAACGACTATTGTCGTTAAAGGGTAGTTGAGGGGTTGTTATTAAGAACAACCCCACGTGTGCTCGCTAAAGCTTTGATAGCACACGGTTTCCCCGGAATTGTTGCCGCCTCTCGCGAGGCGACCAAACGTCCGCCGACCTATTAAGACATAATCACAAAGATTATGACTGAATTGCGCTAGGGGTGGCGCACCGGCGACGGCCATTTGGTCGCCTCACTCGATCTACCTATCCACAAATGCGGCACCTGCGGTTTGCATTTCGTGGGGTAGATACGGTGGGCAACAATTCCGGGGGGAGTTTGTTGCATCAGCGGCTAGCCGCCGCTGAGCAAAGGAAAAAGCCCTGCTATGCAGACAGGGCTTTTTAAGATTTACCGCACAAGGCGGTGCACGATGGAATCCTCCATCGTGTCGGGCTTTACCCCTTCGGGTAAAGTCACGGTTTTTACATAAACGGCTTGAGCAAGAGCAGCGACGGCAGCCGGCGTGGCTTCATCGCCGGCCTTATCTCCGTCCAGGATCAAGATTGCATGGCGAACACCAGCGCCGACCAAAAGTTGCACTTGGGCTTTAGAAATACTTGTTCCCATGAGAGCAACGGTTGGCACGCCAGCAGCGTGCAGCCGGAGCGTTGACCAATATCCCTCGACGATGACGATGTAAGTCATCCCCATTGCGATCGCGCGATGCAGATTGAAGAGTTCCAACGACTTGTTGAACCCCTTCGGCAGTTTGTACTTTATCTGGTCATCCGGGATATCATCATCTGCCCACCGTCCGGAGTAGGCAACGAGTTCGCCGGCCGCATTATGAATTGGCACTGCAATGCGATTTTTCATAATGCCGGTACGACAATGGCCGATCCCAAATTCGGCGGCGAGTTCCGACGACACCTTACGCGAAGCCAGAAATTCATGTTCACGATCTAGGGTCAGAGAAATATCGAGTACCGGATTGGTGGTCGGCATTTTTTCATCGTCTGAGGCGTCCGAGACGCCGTTTTTTGACGATTTAACGGGCTTTGACGACTTCCGGGCCGGCTTTGCCGCTTTGGCCCTTTTGCGGCCAGTTTTGGGCTTGCTGTTTTCGTGGCCGTTTTTCCGGTAATCATCGACCGACGCGCCGATTATCTCCAAGGCTTTTTGCGCTGCTTTGAACGTGCCTTTCTCACCAACGTCTTCCATCCCGGCGATGAAATCAAGCACGTTGCCTTCAGCCGTACAGCCGAAGCAATTGAAAATCCCTTTTTCAATATTGATCGAGCAGGATGGTGACGCGTCATCGTGAAAGGGACAGTTGATTTTCACTTGCTTATCGCCTGGTCGTTCCGGGCGAAGTTGATAGTAATCAAGCACTGCCTGAAAACCAGTATCGTTACGGATTGCCGTGAAGTCTAATAATCCAGAGCGGGGCATGTTTGGTTCCTCCATATGATTTGATTAACACTCTGAAGTTATTATATTTATTTTCTAGGTTCGCGGAAGTTGACGCGGTACAATATTGGTATTGTTCTGGTTCTTTCGAGCGCACCAGTTTTCTATTTCTACCCCAAAACGCAACCGGGCGATAAAACCGCCGAGCGAAAGCGAGGGTGTGGACGGTTTTAGGTGTTAGACGTCTAACACCCCTTTCATTAGCCAACTTGTGCTCGATAGTTCTAGGCCATCTTTCGTACCCGTGACGATTCGTAGTCGTCTTGGTGGCTGTAGCCATTCATGCCACCCTGGCCCGGAGAGGGGAAGCCGAGCACTTGGATTACCACACATTCCTATCGCTCGGACGTTCTGGCCGGAAGATGGCCTAGAACTATGTCAGATCAATCAATTCGTATTGCCAAAGAAACGTCGGTTCATGACCCGCGGTCTCATTTTTTGCACTCGGTAGACCGACTCAATCATGTCTTGGTGGTTGGGATGCGGACGCCACTTCAACATAATCTTATGTGGAATATGATGGTGCAAGACGTTGCAGCTGGTGCTGGCCTGGCCATCATCGACACAACCGGCAAGTTTGCCGAGCCTCTGCTTGATGCAATCCCCAATCATCGAGCGCACCAAACTTTTTATATGCAGCCAGCTAATCCGTCGCGGGTGGTTGGATTCAATCCATTTCGGGGCATTCCTGAAGCCGATCGATCACGAGTTAGCCAGGATATTATGGAGCTTTTTAAAGCGATTTGGGATTTGGACTATGACCGCACGCCGTTATTGCTCGACTTGTTGCGATCGTCATCCCGATTGCTTCTGGATAGTCCAGACGGGACGTTGCTTGGTATGTACGCTTTGCTCACCAACGACGACTATCGTGGCCGTTTGTTATTGCAATGCTCCGATCCGTTGACTCGGCGATTTTGGACTGAGTTTAGCGGCTGGTCGAAAAGTGATCGGAGAGATAAGCCACAGCCGGTTTTAACCAGGTTGCGAGCCTTCTTATCTGACCCAGTTTTGCGAAATGTACTCGGCCAGGTCAAGGGCGCGCTTGATATCGAGCGGGTGGTAGGGAAAGGGCAAATTCTGATCGCTGATCTCGATCACACCAAATTGGGAAGGGAAACTGCCCGACTTTTCGCCTGTCTATTGACCACTCGTTTTCAATCAGTTTTGGACAAGCGCAGCAGCGGTTGGCCGTTTTACGTATATATCCCAGCGGCCGACCAAGTACATGTCGCCATTACCGGGTGTATGCTTCAGGGGAGATACGGTGCAGCCGGTATTGTGGCGTCCGTCAATCAAATTGGTGGTTTATCGATGGAGCAACGGTCTGATTTATTGTCTGCCGAAACGATCATTTCTTTCCGAGTGGCTGGCGATGATGTGTCGCATTTGATTCCACGGTATCGTTTGCCTGGAACTGAAAACGCCCTCCTTACGTTGGGTGAAGACCAGCTAGCGGTTTCGAATTATAGGCACCCACTGAAGCTCACCAAGCCGCTACCAGCTCCGTTTGGGCAACGTCAGGCAATAATGAAACGCTCCGACCGTGCGCTTGGGGTGCCACGGCAAAAGATTGAGAAAAAGATCACCAGTTTTTTGGAACGATTTTGATTTTCTGAGAAGGGGTGTTAGACGTCTAGCACTCTAAATTAGGTGTGAGAAATGAGTAATTTGCGTACGGCGAATAGGATATAATGAAGGTATGCAACGCACTCTAAAAAAACCGGAACCAAAAGGAAATATCCAGCTAACCGAACGTGACATGCTTTGGATTAGAGCCGTCCATCGGTTTCGTTTTATCACCACAGATCAGGCAGCATTGTTATCGGGATCGACAAGTCGTTCAAAATTGAATGATCGCCTTTTGCAGCTCTACGCTCATGACTTTCTCGACCGACCGGATGTGCAACAAAAAACATATGCGTATGAAAAGAAGCGACACACCGTTCACGCGCTTGGGCAAAATGGAGCTAAATGGTTAGCCGACAACGACGGAGTTCGGTTCCCGAAAGGGAAGGGGTGGCGCACCGCCAACAAACTGAAAAGTTCGGAGCGGTTGGCACATCAAGTTGGAGTGGTTGATACTGTGCTGCACTTTGAAGGAGCGGTAGCGACAGGCGATGGCTTGTTTATGTCACACCAAGATGAGCTGCTAGCCCAAACCGATTGGCCGTCCGGGTTGAAGTCCTATCGATTGCCGACCATGACAGAGCAACGTGGCGTCATGGTAGAACGCGGCACCGATCCAGATTACACGTTCACCATCTCCCGTACCGTGGCTGGAAAGAGGCAAGATAGCCTTTGCTTTCTCGAGTGGGACAACAGCAGCGAGGACTTCATTAAGGCGAATAGATTGGCATCATCGATCGCTCAAAAGCACCGTTGTTATGCCGATGCGTATCGACGAAAATTACATACGGAATTGTATGGCTTTAACAATTTTCGGGTGCTGTTTGTGATCAAAGGCACTCCAGAGCGGGTAACAAAAATGCGCGGCGTATGTGATCAGGTTGTGGAGCAAGCGCCCAAAGGCATTTTTTGGTATACCACAGCCGATGAGCTGGAGACCAAAGGGCCATTGGTTGATATTTGGATAACCGGCGATGGAAAACAACGGCCGTTGGTTTAGTTAGAAAATCAATCTGAACGTCAGCTTTCGGGATATTGCGGTCACAACGCTAATGTCGGCTATGGGCGCAAAAGCGGACATTAGGAATGCGGAAGCTGCCGGTCTGCAAAGCGCCCCAACGTCGGACGTTCCGACGGATTCCGCTTTATCCCGAAAGCAGACATTAAACCAACCTCTTATTCGCTCTGTCGATCATATGCGCTCGTCATCGGATTGCTGGAATTGTCAAACGAAAATGAGAACTCAACTACGATGTCTAAGTTGATTAAGCGCGGCGTTCTTTCCAAAATTCTCCTGATAGCTTTGCGCGAACTAGGGTTTTTAACCGAGCATAGTCATCGGGCAAAGCATACGCAGCAGGCACGACCAACAATGTTAAAAAAGTCGATGTCGCCAAGCCGCCGATAATGATGAAGCCCATGGCATTGCGCCATTCAGCGCCATCCGACTGAGCAAAAGCAACCGGCATCATGCCGAAAATTGCCGCCAAAGCCGTCATTAGCACAGGCCTGAGCCGTTCGGGAGCGGCCTTTTGCATAGCATCTGCCGCGCTCATACCATTTCTTCGATAATCATTTGCAAGGTCTACCAGAAGAATCCCGTTTTTCATCACGATGCCCATCAAGGCGATCAAGCCAATCTGGGCGAACATGCTCAATTCCTGATTGGAAAGCCAAAGCGCAATAAACGCCCCGGAAAAGGAAAGAGGGGCGGTAAGCATGATCAGGACAGGTTGTCCAAAGCTGTCAAATTGGCTGGCAAGGACAATGTATAGGGCAATAAATGCAAGCGCGAATGCGAGCAATATAGCAGAAGTCGTGTCTGCCAATCTCCGCGCCATACCTTCCATTTTGGTCGACATTCCTTCAGGTGGGGGATGACTAGCCAAAATTTTGTCAACCTGAGCAACAGCGACACTTAATGCTACGCCGGGCGGTGTGTTTGCCATGATTGTGATTTGCCTGGCTCGGTCTACGCGATCAATCTGAGATGGGCTGTCCGCAACCTCAATATCTGCAACTGCAGCCAAGTCTATTAAACTCCCGCTCCCTGATCGGACGGGGAGCCGGGCAACGTCATTCAAAGTTTGCCGTTTATCTTCATCGACTCGAACTCTAACATCATAGCGCCTACCTTCTGCTTCAAATGTTCCCGCGTCTCTCCCGCCGATTAAAGTCTGCGATGCTGCAGCGACGTCCCGCGCCGTTACCCCTAAATCTGCTGCCCGATTTCGGTCTAACCTAATCTGCAATTCCGGTCTGCCGCCTTCATAAGTAGAGGCAACATCCACCAATTCCGGCGAAGCGCGCATTTTTGCCGCCAAGATGCCGGCATATTCATTAATGGTTGTAAGATCAGAACCCGAAATAATCAGCTCTATCTGAGCCGATCCCACACCGGCACCGGAAACCCACGGCACTTCTACAGCGGATATATCCTTGGCTTCTGGTAGCGTCTTTGCAAGGATCTCACGGGCTTGGTCCATGATCGCACCCTGTTTGACCGATCGACCTTGTTTAGGTGTGAGATCAACATAAAAATCGAGCAGATTGGTTTTCTGATTTGTTCCTGCTCCAGCGGTAACAAACACATATTCTACATCTTCAATTTTGCGCAATGCCTGGTCGGCAAGCAACGATGCCTCTTTAGCAGTTTCAATCCCCGTTCCCAAAGGTAGTTCAACACTTGCGAGGAACTCTGACCTATCTGTGAGTGGCATGAACGTGGCAGGAACCATACCTGCAAAAAGACCTCCGATCAAAAGGCTTATGATTGCTCCCAAAAAAACGAGATATCGTCTTCTGATCGACCAACCTACAAGCTTTTCATAACGCTTCCGCATATTCTCGTGGAAGATCTCAATTTGTCCTAACCAGCCTGTTTTTTCTTTTTCCGATTTGAGGAAGCGCGAGGCAAGCATAGGAGACAAGGTCAGCGCAACCAGTAATGACACGCTAACCGAAAATACAATCGCTAAACCATATTGAAGAAAGAAGCGTCCTACTAATCCGTCCATAAAGGCGATGGGCACAAAAACAGCCAATGTGGCGAATGTCCCGGCAAGCACCGCCAAAGCGACGCGTTTGGTTGCTTTTGGTGCCGCCTCCATTGGATCAGCGCCTTCATCGACATCACTTTGCACAGCTTCAACAACCACGATAGCATCATCAACAAGCAATCCAATCGCAACCGTCAACGCCAATAATGTCATGAAATTAAGTGTAAAATCGAAGGCCGCAAAGGCAGCAAACGTAGCAATAACTGACGTTGGGATGGCTAACATAACAATGAACGTTGCCCGCCAGCTAAGCAGAAAAAAGAATGTGACAATAACAACCAATATTACAGCGATCATCAAATCAAAGAGAACATCACCAATAGCCGATTCGATAAACCTTGCGGTTTCTCTCGTGACAACAATTTCAACGCCGCTCGGCAATCGATCTTTGATCTGCTCAATTTCCGCTTTAATTGCCTTGCTCATTTCTACGGTATTGCTTCCAGATTGCTTGCGAACCTCAAGCACAACTCCGGGGCGACCATTTAATTGAGCATAGCTAGTTTCATCCTCTACAGAATCTTCGACACGGCCAATATCGCGGATGCGGGTGACCTGTCCGTTGGGTCTATATTCCACCGCGAGATCGCCAAATTCCGAGGCTGTATTGGCTTCCGCCAATGTTCTGGTTCCATATTGCTTGGTGCGACCGTCAATCTCAAGGCGGCCGCCCGGCAATTCGGCATTTTCGCTTCTCAATGCCGTGATAACATTGTCCGTGCTGACATTGCTTGCACGCATCTTTGCGGGATCAAGCCAGACCCGCATTTCTCTCTCTCGCCCGCCTACAATTGAAATGGAGCCTACACCGCGAATGCGTTGCAACCTTTCTTTGACAACCTCATCGGCAAAGACTGTGAGTTCTCGAACGGGCGCATCTCCTGCTATCAGCAGCGACAATATTGGTGCCGCATCGGGATCAAGCTTTTCGACAACTGGCGCGTCAGAATCTTCTGGTAGATTACTCAATATGCTGGCCACCCGATCCCGCACATCTTGAGCTTTCACGTCGGCATCTTCCGATAACTCAAACTCTAAAACGACCTGGCTGACGCCTTCCGCGCTGACTGAACGCATTTGCCGAATTCCAGAAACGCTATTGACCTCTTCCTCGATAATGTCGGTTATTTCAGTTTCAACCGTATCTGGAGAAGCACCGGGCAAAGTCGTGGTCACCGAAACATAAGGAAATTCGATTTTGGGGAACAGATCAACACCTAATCTCCCAAAACTCAACAGGCCCAGAACGACAAGCGAAGCAATTACCATTGTCGCGAAAACTGGACGCCGGATCGAGACATCGGAAATCCACATCAGCTTAGCTTGCAGACTTTCTTTGCTTGCGCTCTACTTTTTGTCCGTCCCGCAAAGTAGATGGTGGGTTTTTGATAATTTTGTCGCCGCTCTGGACGCCCTGGGTGATCTTTACCCGTTCAAAATCTATGCTTTCGATCCCTATATCCCGTCGACGTGCAATGCCTTTCTCAAACAAGAATATATATGCAGCAGCGCTGTCGCCTTTAACTGTTGATCTAGGCAGAATAATCACGTTTTCTGGAGGCGTTTCGATTAGTGCGCGCGCTCCAAGTCCGCTACTGATCCGATAGTCAGGATTTCTTATTGGCAACCGCAATTCGACTGTCCGGGATTCTGGATTAACTCGATCATTTATGATGAAAACATAGCTTTCGAAAGGCTCATCAAAGCCATCAATGTAAACCTTTGCACTTTGATTGAGCTTAAGATCATCAACGCGGGCCTGCGGAGCACTGACGATTGCCGCAACTATTCCCAACTCCTGTAATTGCAATGCTGAGGATTGTTCGCCCATTGAAAAACGGTTGTTGAGATAGGACCCCTCGTCGACCATTCTAGCAGTCACAACGCCGTTATATGGGGCACGTGCAATAGTGTCGCGAAGGGCTTGTTTAGCGGTGGCCAGTACGGATTGTGATTGAGATACTTGTGCTCTGGCGACGGCTAAGTCCGTTTCGACCTGTTCGACTTGCGCTTTTGACACGAAGCCTCTCGGGGCAAGCGCAATTACGCGGTCATATTGGCGCTGGGCCTGTATAGCCTGTGCTTCCGTTAAACGCAGCGCTGCGGATGCTTCTGCAACACGTCTTTTATAATCTGCTTGCCTGATCTGAAAAAGCGCTTGTCCCTTCTTAACTCTATCCCCAACCGTCACAAACATGGTCTCAAGTGGCCCCTCGACGAGAGCGCCAATTGCGCTGCTTTGCTTGGCCGCAATCGTGCCAAAAACCTCAACGGGATCGGCTAAAGGTTCGGATTTCGCTGTCAGAATGTCGACTTCGAGTACAGCATTTTGCTGGATGGCATCATTGCTTGCATCGCCGCTATCGTCATTCGAGCAGCCGGATAGGAAGGTTGTTATAGCTAAAGAAAACAGCAATATGATATTTTTGATAATCATTTACGCGCTCAAATATGCCCCGCGCCCGCTCGCAACCAATCGGCCATCGGCATCCAATATGTGTGTTTCTGCCGTACTTATCGTTTTCCCCAGCTTGATAACTTGTCCAGTTGCACGAAGCGGGCCTTTGGTAGCCGGGCGATGATAATCTACCCTCAAATCTGCGGTTGCTTTGGCAAGGCCGCCCACAGCGATAATCGTATAAAGCCCGGTTAAATCGATCAGAGATGCCAATATACCGCCGTGTGCGGCTCCTATCGCGGGATTAGATACAAGCTCGTCCCGCCACGGCATTTCCAGTTCCAAGTGATCGTCGCTTTGCTGAACAATTTTCAAACCTAACCAGCGATGGAAAGGAGCAATCAGCAATAAATCAGCAAGACTACCGGGATCAAATGTCATGTTGTGGCACCGCTCTTATGGGTAGAATTCAAGAAGGAGACGATCGCCGAGCAAAATGCGTCGTTGCGGTCACCGACGACCATGTGACTAGCATCTGCAATGTCGGTAAAAATCGCTTCGGGAACCAAGGCCTGGAAATGAGCTACAGCCTCTTCCGAGACCATATCGCTGGAACCTCCGCGTATGAGATGAACAGGGAGTTTCAGCTTCGCAGCGGCGGCACTTAGTCTGGCAAACCCATTGTCCTCTGCATCGCTGGCGTTGTCACGCGTCCGCGTCACATGATGAATAAAATTGGGATCCCAATGCCAATAATATCGCCCATCGTCTCGTTTACGTAAATATCGATCAAGCCCACCAGTATCTTTGCGCTTCTCTCGGTGTGGCATGTACTCCGCGATAATTTTGGCTGCTTCTTCCGGAGAAGAGAATCCATCCTTCATATGAGCCTGCATGAACCCAACAACTCTTGATACCCCGACAGCTTCCATCTTCGGCGCAATATCAACCAGTGTTAGCGACGTAAAACTTGCAGGGGCCAACTCCCCAGCAGCGATCATTCCCGCTATTCCACCCAGCGATGCTCCTACCAACGCTGGAGGACTATCGAGTTGGGAAGAAACGGCGATTAGATCAAGAGCAAAATCGCACATATCATATGCGCCATCTGATGCCCATTCGCTGTCCCCATGACCGCGCATATCGATGGCTGTGGCGCGGTAACCGGCCTCTGCCAGTTCACCAAGCACTTTCGTCCACGCGTGGCGGGTTTGGCCGCCACCATGTGCGAGCATGACCGGAAATCCGTTTTTCGGCCCAGACCGGCTTGCCGAAATCTGCAAGCCGTTATGGCCTGCTAAAGAGATATTTTCACGATTCATTCTCATTTTATAGGCTGTAAAAAGATAAACAGTAAAGAGCTTTATATTATATTGAATTTACGGTATAGCCGTTATCATGACAACCGAAACAGCTACAATGAGTTCCGACGCGCAAGATGGCTTCCTCAATGAGGCCGATGAATTTGCGTTTTTGCTTGAGGAAGTGCCGCGAGTTCTGCGCAAGGCATTCGATGCATCGATTGTCCAGTTTGGCTTGTCCCGCACGCAGTGGAGAACATTGGCATATCTGATCAAGACCGAGGGAATGACGCAAACCGAGTTGGCAAACTGCCTTGAATTGGAGAGAGCTACGATCGGATTGGCAATTGATCATCTTGAAAAGCTAGAGTTTGTCGAACGTCGGCCCGCAGAAGGTGACCGGCGTGTCTGGCGGATATTTCTGCGTCCAAAGGCAGTCAGTATTATTCCGGAACTTCGGAGAGAAGCTAACGCCGTTTATGAGATAATGTTAAAGGATGTTTCTGACGCAGATGTGGCAATCATCAGAACCGCGATGGAAAAAATGGTTGGCAATCTAAGGGGCAGTTGCGCGCTTTAGACCGCGAAAATCCAAATGAACCTGGTACTTCCTCCCGTTGAATCAGGATCAGTTGGATTAGCTGGAGCGAGTGGCTGGGGCCACTCGCTCCTTTCTTTATGCAAATGTCGGCAGTTGGTGCAATCGGCGTCTTGTTTTATTTGCGGGCTAGTGCCTGCTTTTGCGCCCAAAACGGGCAGAACCAGACTGGCTGCAAACGGCCCAGTTGCTGTTGTTAAAACCGACCTAAGCTAGTGTCCGCTTTCGGGATAAAGCGGTCACAACGCTAGTGTCCGCTATCTGCGTATAGAAAAAGCCCGATACATATTGGTACCGGGCTGATTTTTTCTTAGTTGGTTACACCTTAGCTGCCTTTCGGAACGCGTGAGGATAATGCTGCAAATTTTGCAGTGCTTCATCAGTAACTGTTTCGCTCCAGCGAGTGTCGCTGTGTTGCAGCAAAAGGCTGTGAGCGATGCGAATTTTTCGCTTTTGCTCCTTAAGTTTTGACTGCAAAATATCCTCATCTAACGTCATCGATTCTTGCATCGTGTTGCTAATGGCAGCAGCGTGTCGATCAGCTAACCCTGCCAACTGCGCGCACCAGTATTCGGTGGCTTCAGTAACAAGGGGTTGCATATTGAGATGCCGCTGGTGCCGAAGACTTTGATGTTTATCGATTTCATTGAGGACGTCAAAGCCTTGAAATGCACCAACTGTATTTGATGGTTGGCGGTTTAGTGTGCCTACTAATGTTTCTAAAAAGGACATGTCATTCTCCCGTTGGTTTTTGGCTAACGATGATCGCGAGCCAAATAACCGACAGGATTAACCAACTGGTTTATAACATAAAAAACCAAATATTGCAAATTTTGGCAGTTCTCAATACTGTACAGGAAAGGGAGGGATTACCTTGACTGATAAAAAGCAAAAACCCGTGCGAATGAACGATAATTCGCCACCGATGGTGGTTGATGGGAAACCACCCAAAAACTGGCTGAGCAACAAGATCGACGAAATCAATTATGATGCCGCGTCAAAAACAGCAGCAGCAGCAAATCGTTTGGCGGCACAGCATGTGCAGGCAACCAATCTAGGAAAGCAGTTCCAAGATGGAAGTGTTGAGTATCAAAAAGCAGTGCTTCGCAATACTCCTGAGAATATTGAGCGGGAAGCTCAATTAGAGCGCGGAAAAACAGAAGCGGAATTTGAAGAAACCACTACTCGCGTCGAAAGAGCGAAGGCGGAAACCAAACAAATAGTGGGTGATTTTGAAGCTAGGGCGGCGATAGCAAATGCCTCTAAACTAGAGGCGGATTTGAAAGCTAAAGGGCTTCAAAGGAAAATTGATGCGCTGGATAATCTCGATCCTGAAGAAGAGCGGAAGAAGCTACTAGCCGCAAAAGCAAAACTGGAAACTGAAATTGCGGCCGCGATCGCTGAAATTAAAAAATTACTGCTCGATGATGAAGACGAAGAAGCTGAAGGAAATCGGCGTATTCTAGAAGCGAAGGTTGCTGAACTCAAGCGAGGGATGGCAGAGATCGATCAAAAAATCCGGGAACTGGATGGAGAATGATGAGCGCCCCAGGCGATGTTCATCTAGGGCAGGGGATTGAGGGGCCGTTAACACTCTCAAAAGAAGCCCGAGACGTCCACACACATGTCATAGGACTGTCTAGGCAGGGTAAGAGCTACTTTCTTGAGCATTTGATACGCCAGGACATAGAGCGCGGTGACGGCGTCTGTGTGATCGATCCACACGGCGAGCTATACCGCAACATGGTCGATTGGTGTGCCGCCAACGACATGCAACATCGTCGGCGTATTCATTTGATCAATCCGGCTAGTGGGAAATGGTCGGTAGGTTTTAATCCTCTTTCTCGCAACGATCGTTTTGTTGATGCTCGCGTAGGCGCGATGATCGAAGGTTGTCAGAAAGTGTGGGAAGACACCGAGAGCACCGGCCAAAAGACCCTGGCCAGGCTGTTGAAGATGGTTTTCACTACATTGGCGTATCACCAACTCAGCCTTCAGGAAGCTTCATTGCTAACGGAGCTGCAATACAAACCGATCAGACAGCGCTTGGTAGAAGCCACCGGCGACCAAGCACTCATTGATAGTTGGATGGCGATGGATGGCCTAAAAACCACTGATTTTGTGAACTCTTTTCAGGCGGTCAATAACCGTCTTTTTGACCTAACTCGTAGTCCTGGGGTGGCGTCGATGATGGCCCAAACAGAGCATGTAATTGATTTTCAAACTTGTATGGATAAGGGTCATATAGTCCTGGTTAATCTAGCCCATAGGGGCAGGGTTCCGCCTAGTGTGGCGCAAACTGTGGGCGCGCTTATAACGGCTGATCTTTTCCATGCCGCACAATGCCGGGACATCGAGCGAGCGAAAACGCGGCCGTTCTATTGCTACATTGACGAGTGTGGTGATTATCTCAATGAAACGGTTGTGAAGGGCCTGGATCAAACAGCCAAGTTTGGTTTGCATTACACTCTTAGTCACCAGCGCCTATCGCAGCTCGGCAGCCGCCGCGACGATCTTATCCGCAACGGTGTGATGGGTGGTGCACAATCAAAAATTGTCTTTCTGCAAGATGATGCCGACACCACCGGCGAGGTAGCTGATTTGCTTTTCGGCAAGACATACGACTTGGAGCGGCCGAAGGAGGTTTTGATAAAACCAACAGTCATCGGCTACAGCCGAGAATGGTTGAGAGCTGAAGGAGCAGCGGAAGGGGAGTTTTCTGGTCAGTCTACAGGCATGGTATCTGGGGTCGGTCTGGGTTTGAGTTTGGCAGATGCAACGGGAGCCATACCGGTAAATATCGAGAGTGAGAGTAGCGGCGAAAGTGAGGGCTATAGTAGCGGCCAATCGTCAATGCGTTCTAGTTCCATGCACGAGGCTTTAGTCCCAATCCTTCAAGATATGCCTGGCGGTGTGTACTCGCTCGACGAGCTGAAGCACGAAGGGGCGGTGCAGATTAGATTACTGAAGAAACGCCAAGCGTTTGCGTATCGAGCTGACGATCGAGAGGCACACCAATTTGCTACGGCCGATGTCTCGCCGGCTCGCCCCACCCAGGAGCAAAATAAAGACTTTTACGCGACAATCGGTAAGCGTGAGAAAACCGCCAATACGGTAGCTGATGTTGAAATAGAAGTTACCAAACGCCGGAAACGCCTACTCGGTGACGATGGAGGTAAGGATCTCGACGAAGATGATTTTTTTCAGGAGCGGTAGATCTATGCTTCCGGATCTTGGCGATCGTTAAGCTGTTTTTCCCGAATCTTGTTGTCAGCCAACAGATTTTCCAGCTCCTTTGCTTTTCTAACCCGTTCCCGTTCTTTTTCTTGTTCGCTGTCCATTATCGGTAGATCATTTACGATCGCCTCGGTGTACTCTTGCTGTTTAGCCGAGAACATGGCCACCACATGTGTAATGATCGATTGAAGCCGGCCTGGCTTACGTAGCACCAACAACACAACCGTTATCACTAACCAAAACCAGAAGTGATTTATTGCAACGTCGCCTTCCACCGAACCGAGATTGTTTTTGTCACCGAGCCAAGGGAGGAAGGTGTACACAATATACAAATAGAACGTCACGAAGATCGATAAAATCAGTGCAATTATCATGAATGGAAACATCAATATTTGAAGCAAAATATGATAATTTTCTCCTTCAGATTGCATCCATTCCACGAGGCTAGGGCAGGCGCACGCCACACACAAAACAGCAGTCACTTTTGTAGCTAGTGGGACAAACCTTTTTAACATTTCTATCATGGTGTTTTCCTGTTTCGTTTCTGGATTTCATCCAGTTTTGCTTCTGCTTCCTTTGTTTTTTCGATCTGTGCCCCATACTCTTTTAAAGCATCGGCTTCCTCTTCGGCAGCGGTGCGGTTTTTTCGTTCTATGACATCAATCCGGCTCTTTTCGGCCCGCGCCTCTTCTAACATCGTGTCCAATTCCTCTATGTCCACGGCGCGCGAGAGGGGATTGCTAGCTGTTTTTTTGTACTTGTTGTCGGTATTGAGGCCAGAGCGGACGCGGCGCACCGCTCCGGAGGGAAACACCAGCGCTATCACCTTGGCTATTCCTATGAGCAATACGATCGCTACCGCAACCATTCCACCGGCCCAGTAAAATCCGGTTTTGGCAGAGGCCTCAATCATTGCGGCCGTTTTGGGTAGCGCGATCGATGTTATCGGTTCGAGGCAATTATAATTCGTCGGCCAGCAGAGATTTTTTAGGTGACCGAAGGCTCTATCCTCCGGGCGAGTACCAGCAGTCTTGTCCCACTTTACGGCTGTCCTGAACCTTTGGTTGGTTTTGCTGGTGATAGTCATATGTACCTCACCCCGTCTATCGTTGGCGGAGGAGAGAGCAGCCAATTCTACCGGCTGCGCTTGGCCGTAGCTGTACGGTGTCAATTTTGCTGAAAAGCCAGTTTCTATCTGGACGCTCTCTTCGCCACCTTCAGCTTCATAGGTTAGCAACATACCTTTATCGGCGTATGCATAATATTCAAAAACTAGTTTGACTGGCTGATAAGCCGGCAGCTCAGTTTGCCAACTTTCATCAAAGGTGCCCATTTCACCTTTTTCCCATTCGCCGGGAGTGCTGACGTACTCGTATGGACTTACAAATTTCAACCAGCTCATCACAAACAATAAGGCTGCTAAAATTAGCAATATCATCGCGAGATTACGTTCTATAGTTCGTCCCATCCCCAAGCCCCCCAATTGAGGTATGGATTAGATAATTGGAATAAGCCAGTCTGAACTATTGTTAGATCAGGCGTGAAATAGTCGTGTGGGACACGCCCATATCTTTTGCGATCGATCGGGCGCTTTCACCGCCAGCTAATCTTTGCCTGGCTACCGCTTGCTGGTGCTCTGATAGTTTCGGTTTACGGCCGAGCTGAACGCCGTTGGCTTTTGCTTGTTGCAAACCTTGCTTGGCGCGCCGGGTGATACGTTCGCGCTCATCTTCAGCCAGGGCAGAGAGAAAAGCGAGAATGCCTTTCCCCATCGGTGTTGTTAGATCGAGCCAGGGGCGATCGAGCACCTTGATAACAGCACCACGATCAGCAATCCGTTGAATGATATTTATGCCGTCATTCATCGATCGCGTGACACGATCCCATTCAGCAATTACGAACATGTCATCGGTGCCGAGGGCATCAATAGCCTTTTCAAGCTCCGGACGTCCTTTGGTGGTTTTGCCGGTAGCTTTTTCCCTAAACAGTTTTTCGCATTGCTCGCTCCGGAGCGCAGCGATTTGCCGATCGAGATTTTGATCAGATGTTGAGACCCTGGCGTAACCGATTTTCATAGCGATATTGTACTACATTTATGCACCGGATATTTGCACCACAATAAAGTGTGGCTTTGTGGGGCAGGGAAGACTGGTGCATAAACTATGGTTTTTGCACCAAACAAAATTCCCTATAGTTTCATAAGTCAGAAAAAAGCCTCACGGATGGCAATGACGATGCATGAGACCAATGTTCCAATCAACACCAAGCTTAATGTCAAAGGCACTTTATCTCGCCAAAACCTAAAGTTTTTTTGTTCGTCAATCCAATCGATCTGATGTTGCCAGAAAAACTTATAGTGAGCGTACCAGTCACTGAATAAGATTTGTTTGCTTATCCCGATTGTATAATATTCTTCTTCAATTTTGGTCAGATTTTGTTTTATCGCAGGAAGCTGTTGATCTGTTGCCGATTGAGTTGACCGATATAAATCGCGCAGCTGATTGAACAACTGAGTCAATTTTCTGCCCTCTTCATCGTACTTCATTTTCTCGGTGTCGTAGAAATATATATACAGGCCGACGATGCCAAAAACGATGAGCGTTGCCGCGAGCCATTTTTCGTTCAAGTGATCAAATACCAACGCATATATGCCGAAAGCCATCGATATAAAGCCAATCCAACCGGGAACTTTCTCAACGATGTCGTAGGTCGCGAAATGCTTTTTCGCACCAAATCCAACATTGTACCCAGTATCTGCTATTGACTTGAGGAGGTTATCTTTGTCCATTTGGTTACCTATTCGATGGGTACAATTATTCGATCAGTCGCAACTACTACACCATTTTGGATTACCGCACATTCAACAATGTGATCTCCGTAAAAACTCGAGGTTTCGGTTCGACTAAGCTTTCCATCGTCTGGTATCAACTGCCCTCTGATGCAGTCTTTCTGAATTGCTTTAGGGCCGCGATTACGCACTTTCCAAAACATGGTGAAGTCGCCCTGAACATTGTGACTGCTTATGAAAAACCGAAGCGACTTCTTATGCCTGAGACGATATTTTTGAGCCAACGCATCAATTAGAAAAAATGGCCTGAATCCATCTTGAGTGACCTCACAATCAATCTTGATGTCGAAACGGATGTCATATGCGAAGTGGTCTTCAAAAAACTCTTCTGTGTTTTGAGCCTGCGTGCCGTCTTCGGCCACGAAAGCTTTCGTCAATTCTTCCTCTTTTCCGGAAGGAAACGGGCGGCCAAAGACTTTCTTCCATTTGCTATTTTGTGTTGAAGTGCCTTCTGCCGCTATTGCTTTGACACTCAAGCCATGGGCCTTCTTGGCCTTCTTTTGAAACTTCTTTTTCACCTTCACTTGCTGTCCGCTGCCAAGAGCAAGATAATATTTTTGATCTGGCAAGTCTTTGAGATACTCGAAAAAATCACGGCTCATGAGGTCGTAATAAAGGTAGCTTTTATCGTCGTATTTGGATGTGGAATTGAGGAAGTTGTAAGCCAATGTGTCGATCAGCAAGCCTCCCATGCCCACCCCATGTTTGTTTTTCCAAGATCGAGCCATTTTGCAGAGACGACGAAGGTTTTTGTTTTTGTCGGAGTCAAACTCCGACATTGCAGCAATTTCTTCGCGTGGTTTTGTTACCTTCCAACTTCCATCATCGTAGCTATCGGGATATTTGAAACTGCCGTCATCCTGTTCAAAAACCGGCTGAACCTCGATATGAAACTTCGTATATAAGACCCGAACAACGAGGCGATCCACTTTTACCGTCGTATTTGGGTAACGTGCTGAGATCGCATCCGCTGTGGCCTTGAGAAGCTTATACTGACCTCCGTCCTTATAATCATCCCACTTAGTTGTCGGCATTATATACAGCATATCAAGATCAGAGATGCCCTTGATCGCGGTGCCGCGGCCATACGACCCTACCTGTAAATTGTTGGCTGATTTTGAATCGGTATCTCGGAAGTTTTTGTTTAACGCTGCTGTGATTTCGCCATATCGTAGGGAAATTGTGGCAGCGTTATCAATTGCTAGATTTGATAAAAACCCTTTAAAGTCTTCCGAAATACTCAATTGATCAATCTAACCCCCAAATTCTACTTGCTGATTAGTAATGTAGTTACTGAGAACAGCGGAAACAAGAACAGCTAGAAAGAGCGATATGCTTGGATAAAAGCCAATCTTGGGAATCTCGTCGAAGAAGCGATTAAAATTCGTGGGAAAAACCAATAAAATTTGGCTATTTGCGTCCAAAAATATCTCTGAAAGACTGGGCAATGCTTTCGTAAAGCGGATGTGGATCGCGAATTCGAGAGCGTAATATATTGAGCATTCTAACTAACTTTTCAGGTTGGTCATTCAAGCCATCAATCAACTTTCTGCCTTCTTCATCATCTGACATGATCGAGTGCAGATCAGAGATTAATTTTGCGAATGCATCGATCTCAAGCTTATCTGGATAAATGTAGTATGTCTGATGCGATCCTACTTTTGGTTTGACGCCTAAGCTTATACCAATTTGGTTTTCGATCGCATCTGTTTCGAATTTTGAAAGTCTTTCTTCATCGATAAGCGTGAATGATATTCCGGTATAGCTATAGATACTGCGACCGCTGCTATGAATTCCGGCCTTGATTCCGGCTTTATCGAGATAATTGATGGCCGCATCTGCAAAATTTTCCTCAACCCACATGCTATGTCCACCGGCTATGCTAAGAGCGTCATTTTCAACTTTCATAATCCGCTCCATGAGATGTTGCGGGATCATATTTGATTGACCAGATGAAACAATGGCTCTGACGGGTGTGTTTCGCCAGTTTTTCTCATACCGGAACTTCCCCCAATGAATAGGTTCGCGATTTTCAATGCTGCCTTTAATGTTATCCAAATGCTCGTAGAGCGTCTTGTAGGTTTCCCGCAGTGCTGATCGATCGCTTTGATTCTTGGCCATGCGTACGCCAAGGATGAATGCAGTGGTGCTGACCACGATGCTGGTAATTACACTAACTATAAATGATATTGAAACATAGCTTCCGATAGTTGCCCAAGACATGATTGATCTCTCCACTGTTATTTTGTAATCTATAAATTATCATTCTGGTTTGTGAATAGTGTCGCGCTCCAGCAGCGGGCGTGATAAAATTTAACTGATCCAAGCCCATGACTAAAGTATTCACCATCGCCAATCAAAAAGGCGGAGTCTCTAAAACAACCACTGCTCGACATCTGGCCTATTTTTTGGGGAAGATGGGTAAGCGAGTGTTGGTCATTGATAATGACCACCAGGGCAATCTCACCCAATATTTTGGTTATGATCCGATCAAAGTAGACGAAACGACTGGTTCTATGTTCCATGTGTATAGTGAGGATCGTCCAATGCGAGACGTGATCATTGGCACGAGCGGCGGCGTAAAAATCGCTCCCGCAGCGTTGTCACTTGCTGAAGCAGGAGCACGCTTGGCGTTTGAGGTGGACAGCAATGGCGTGCTGAAGCACGCGCTCAAAGACATAAAAGATGAGTTTGACGTTGTGTTGATTGATTGCGGCCCAAACTTGGAACGGCTTTTGATCAATGCGTTGATGGCCTCGCAGTTTGTTTTAATACCATCAAAAACCGACGCAATGTCGTCGTCAGGTATTCCGGCCCTGGCGCAAACGATCGCGAAAGTGCGGCGTTCAAATCCGTCGTTACAAGTCTTTGGCGTTCTACCGACGATCTATCATCGTGGACGCACCGCTGATGATGCCGCGTTGATCAATCTGCAAAAGCAGGCTGAGGGAGCTGGCATTCGGGTGTTTGATCCAATCCCGGCAGCGACCAATTACGACAAGGCTGCTGCTGAGTGCAGGCCAGTTTTTGAGTTGTTTCCAGATACACCAGGACGCCATGAATATGAGACATTAGCCAAGATAATTTGTGAAATATGACCAATAAAACTGCCTTGTTCGGGGCGCTAGATGATGGCCCGACTATCTCTGATTTAGCAGTTTCAGACATTCGCCCTGATCCCGATCAGCCGCGCAAGACATTTGCCGAGGATACTCTTCAAGACTTGGCATCCTCCATTGAACAACACGGATTGTTCCAGCCTATAATCGTCCGAATTGATCCAGAGAATGCAGCTAAGTTTCTGATTACCGCTGGCGAACGGCGGTTCCGTGCAGTGCAGATACTAAAAAGGCCAACAATCTCAGCCATTGTTCGCAATGATGACAATGCACCAGTAGTTGCGATCATTGAAAACCTCCAGCGTGTTGACCTATCTCCGATCGAGGAAGCTGAAGCCGTCTCTCGTTTGATTGATGATCAGGGCTTAAACCAAACGACCGCCGCAAAATTGCTGGGCAAAAACCGGCAGACCATCAACCGTCTGTTGAAGGTGCAGCAACTTCCGGCGGCTATCCGAGCGGAGGCAGCTGAGAAAGATATTTCCAAAAGCATTCTGATTGAATTAGCACAATTGCCCGACGAAGCTTTGCAACTTAAGCTTTGGCAACGGGGCCGCGAAGAAAATTTGACCGTAAAGGACATACGTGATGCTTCGAAAAGGCCTGTAAACGGAGCTAGCGAGCCTTTGAAGGGCACTGAAGCTAGGCGTCTATCACCCTCTGAGGCAGCCATTTTAAAACTTAGTAAGGCTGCAGATGCGTTGCAAAAACAGCCGCTGACAGAAGCAAACCGGGCCGAAGTACATGCGATTATCAACCGCCTCAATGCCATAACTATTGCTGCCGCAGAATTGGAAGATGTGTAATTTATCCGAGTAAATTTTGTAGGGCTACAATTGCCGCTGCTTGGACAATCAATAAACCTGCCACCCATTGAATTATTGTCGCTCGAGTATTTGCAAGACCGACTGTTAGATCAGATTTTGTAGCTAGCGTTTCTAGGGCTTCTGTTTTGGTCAGTATTTCATCGGCCGCCGCTTTTGCTTTGGCCTCATCAACACCAAGACCGGTTAGTATGGTGTATATGTCTATGCTTGTGGTTTTCATACGTTATCGTTTTATATCTCAAAGATACCATGACCTATTTGCTGTGACCAGCTTTCGGAGCGTCGTCGTACCATTGTAGTTCAGGGTCTTCCTGAACTGCTCGTTTGATTTCAGTGACAAAGACGTGTGTGAGGGTCTTTTTGATCTTGCCCTGGTAATCAGCTTTGGCGATCGAGAGTGCGTTGCGAAGCAGCGTTTGCGGGTATAGTTTACAAAGAAACTTGATGACAGCAGGGTTCGGTTTGCCTGACCTTGGTTGTCGCAATATCATCTCAATTAGTTCGTCAGCAATCAGTTCAGCCTCTTCGTCCGACGCAACCGATTTTAGGACTGTCCTTTTTTGTTTTGATAACGCCGACTTTTCTTTCCTCGCAACCAGTTTCCAATCTTGTTCATCGGCTGTTTGTTCGATCGCCAAGCGGAGCGTTCCAGAAAACAACTCAATGCCGTCAAGTTCGCGCACAAATTCTTTCAATTTGGCGTGTCGGTTGAATCGCTTTTCATAACGCTTTCCGGCTAGTCCCAGGTCATCGGACAACAATGCTTTCGATCGCCTTTCCCATTTTGGTTTCTTGTGCAAATACAAATCGAGACAAGTGTAAAGGATGGCTGTCGTATCATTCCCGATTTTTTTGAACGCCTCATAATTCATTGGCCGCACATGCCCCGCCAACATGTTGTCAACTAAATCAGGATTCAATCTGATTTTCTGCACAATGCTGAATTTTTCGGGTTCAAATAGCGATCCGCGTTGTCGATAAGAAGCAGACGATAATATGCTCATATCCGTATACAACTTGTTTAACTCGCCACCTTTGGATTGATAAGCCAGTACCCAACTAATGGATGTGCCGGAGAGAATTTTCAGATGTTCGTATATTCGGTTGGCGGTATCAGTACCGGCCCAACTCCATCCAATCACATCGCACATCTGGCGTGCTGAAAACCGGATGATACCATCGTCGGGGAAGCCGATGTGTTCCCATATCTGGAGTAGTGCGAGGAATACTCGCAGGGTCGTAGTGGTTGGTGTTTTCTGTCCGGTGAGTGGGGTTACTGTTAGTGACGCATCAAGCGATTGATCGCCATTAACAACTTGCCACTGATACTTGCGAATCTCCCTGATATTTGTGGCGTACGGAGAAGTAAAAATTTTGCCTGCGAATTTGCCGATATTATATTCGGGGCGAATTTCTTTAGTTGGCTCGAAAAGATCAATTGGTAACTGGTTATCGCTGTTTTTCGCCAGTATGTTGAACGAATTCTCAGGTTGTTCCTGCCACAGCTGATCTAACTCAGCCTGTGTACACTCTTTCCTCTGATCGTTTTCGTTGAGAGACATAGTTCCCGGTATTTTACCAGAAAATCTGTTTTATCGCAGTCTAGTCGGATTAGCTTGCTTATCAATTTCTGAATGTGCATATTTGTCAGATGCCAACAAAAGCATCCACGTCAGGTCAAAAGAAGAGCCCCAAGAAAAATCCTCGAGTTATCGGGCGTAGCGCGAAATCAGGAAAATTTATACTGCGTCCAGCTACAAGCCGGGGCGCAACGATCACTATTAAAGAAGCCAACACTGCGATTAAGAGCGCGTCGGTTAAGAGCACCACCGTTAAGAAAGCATCAACTACGAAAAAATCGACCAAGAAGGCTGCGGTAAAAACAGTCCGCAGTAAGAAAAAGAAGAAATAGAAGTTGGTCACCGCTCGAAACTCATTAAACGACGTTTTTATAAACTGCCCATTCGATCCGGAATATGCACCGATTTTTCGGGCATTAATCTTTACTATTTTTTCATGTGGTTTTCGAGCGCGCTCGGCCCGTGAATTAGATGATGGCGGACAGACGCGCATCGATAAGATATATAATCTAATCAATGAATGCCGATACGGGATTCACGATCTTTCTCGGACCGATCCGGACCCTGTTTCCCAACTGCCTCGTTTCAATATGCCTTTGGAGCTTGGAATGTTTCTTGGCGCTAAGCGTTTTGGAAACAAGGAGCAAAAACTAAAGCGAGTGCTAATTTTTGATATCGAGCAATATCGATATCAAACTTTCGTCTCCGACTTGGCGGGTATGGATATTCATGGACACGATAATAGCCCAATGCAGGCGGTGCATGAAACTCGCGATTGGCTTGCCAATGTTTCTCGCCGGCAACTACCTAGCGGAGATCAAGTAACCGGAATTTATCAGCAATTTCTTGATAATTTACCGACATTAACCGAAGAGTTAGAATTTGATTCAGACAACATTCCTTATGTTGATTTCGAGAGAATAGTGGTGAGTTGGCTAACAACTGAACCAGCACCCTAGTTATGTATCGCTCTACAAAGCTAAAATTTTGATCTTTTGTGCTGCATGTAATACTATCAGCATTAAATGAGGAGATATCACTTTGGTAAAGAACAAAGAAAAGACCGGTAAGAGGGCCGCCAGCGCAGCATCCAAAACATTGAAAAGCCCTAAGGCTTCCAAAACTGCCAAAACAGCTGCTGGTTCTGCCTTAGCTCAGAGCAAAACCAAAAAAGAAACTGGAAAAAAAGCGGCCAGCGCTGCCTCAAAAACCTTAAGAAGCAAAACCACTTCTAAAGCGGCCAAGACTGCAGCCGGTTCCACGCTTACTCAACGTAGAAATAAGAGTAAACGCTAGCACGAAGGACTCAGTCCAGCTTCCGAAACGCAGATTAAAGTGGCTAGAAAGCGCCTTCTCACACCAAGTTGAGAATAGATTTCTGAGCGCTCGCGTTTAAAATGCTCCTAGAGTCCGCTTTCAGGATGACGCAGACACAAGCTAGCAGCTAGCGGCGTTTCTTCCGCACGTTGATTGCAGCTGCATCGAGGTGGTTTTTCAGATGGATTGCGTAGTGCTTCTCGATCATTTCCACGCTTGTTCGGCAATTTTTAGCGATCTGATAGATGTCAGCACCCTCCAGTAACCGAAACGATATGTAGCTGTGGCGCAATGAATAAAGTGTCCGGCGATTGCCTTGTCGATCAAATTTTAGTCCTAGTTCCTCCAATATTCGATTGAACTGTTTTTTGTGGTCGGACGGAAAGAGACGGTCGGTCGGTTCCGGCTGATTACGCTCAATCAATCTCTGAAAAGGTCGCACAGCACCGGTGGTGCTTTTGCAGTAACCCATTCCGCGCTTGCCGCGCACCTGAATGACGAGGATCGTTTCGCCGGTGGCGTCATCTTCAACGATCTCGACATCCCGGTATTCTAGGCTGTTAGCCTCATCAGGACGAATACCGGTGTTTGCCATGAATAATATCTTGTCGTGCAGTTGCTCGGCAAACCATTTGTGCCTCGCATTTTTCGGCTTGTTTTTGTTTTTCCGGGTTGCTTCGTAAAGCTGCTTATATTCCTGTTCCGAGAACCATGCACGATGAACGACTTTGCCGCTCGTTTTGTATGGAGCCGAAAAGTCTGGAAGATAAGCAATCCAGCCTTGTCGTTGAGCTGTTTTCATGATCTGGCGTATTGACACAATTTCTGTATGCAACGTACTTCGCGAAGGTGGCTTTGATCCGCTTATGCGATGAGCGCGATAATCTTGCACCGCTCCGGAAGTGACTTGGGATAGTGGTAATTTCCCGAAGAAGGGGTTTAAGTGAAGCCTAATTCTTCCCTCATGGTCTTTGATCCACCTTGGATTTCTTTCATCCGCGAGGATTACTGCGTACTCATCTAAAAATTTCTGCGCAGCATGTTTGAACGTTTTTTCGTTATGGAGTTCACCGCGCTTGGCTTGTCCACGCAAACCTAAATACCAATCTTCAGCAAAATCCTTGGCGAGAGCCAGGCTGCTCTCTTTTGTTGATGTCCGATGGTTTTTGCCATTCAAATATGTGGCGCATTGCCATTTGCCGCTGTTCTCGCGTTGATAAATATGGACTTTATCACCCAGAATTGTGTGCTTTGTCACAACATGCCTCCATCATCATAAAATTATGTGAAAGTGTGTAAGCTATGTGTAACAGTATTTGACGCAGAGTCTGCTGTCAAACCAACCCACTAACCCATTGATAAGTATGGGATTAGTGGTGAGCCCTGCTGGGTTCGAACCAGCGACCTACTGATTAAAAGTCAGTTGCTCTACCGACTGAGCTAAGGGCCCCCAGACATAAAATGCTTTGCATAAATGCTCGTGAGAAGCGCCTCCCTAGTGGTGCTTGGCTTTGGGGTCAAGCGGCTTTGCGCTGTTTGCGCAGGATTTTATCGATGGGGCTTGCGCGATGCGATTTGCGCGATTGTTAGCCCGGTTACCGGATCACGCCATTTCGGCGCTATTTCGGCGGCGGGCCGCAGGACAAAGGGACGTTCGCGCATCATCGGGTGAGGAATGATGAGCTGCGGATCATCATCAGAAAACAGGCCTTCACTCCATAATATAATATCGAGATCGAGCACTCTTTGTGACCATCGCTGGCCGCGTCGGTCGCCAAAGCGTGATTCGATAAATTTGAGGAGGACAAGCAGATCGCTGGGATCAAGCCCGGTTTTAATGACCGCGGCTGCATTGGCATAAGTGCGGCTTGATGGTCCCACTGGCCGGGAGGAGAGGGTGGTCGAGCGTTCCAAAATGCTCAACCCCTGCTGCTCCATTGCGGTGAGAGCCGCTGAAATGACTTTTACGGGAGGGCCATGCCGAACATGGCGCTGGTTAGAGCCCAAGGCGATCAGGAAGCGGGTTTCCGGCACAGGGCCCTCTCTTTTGTTACAACTATCAGTAAACTAACAGTTTCAAGCTTTTCAAAGCGCTGCTACCATGGAACGAGAATAAGACAAACTGAGGAGCAATATTATGGGCGGTCGACATTTGCGCAAGAGTGCCACAACTATGTTGGTTGCAGGATTGGCCATTTCTTTAGCAGCGTGCAGCGGCAATGACGCAGCTTCCGAACTTGAACCGGCCGAAAGTATTGCTCGCGCCGCGCTGGTCGGTGCCGATGACACCCCATATGGCGAAGTGATCATTGGCGAGGGTGATGGGGGCCTCATCGTACAGATTAAAGCCGAAGGCCTGACACCCGGCCCGCGCGGCGTGCATATTCATGAAATTGGGAAATGCGAAGGGCCGGACTATAAGTCAGCCGGCGGTCACTGGAACCCAACCGAAAAAGAACATGGATTGGAAAATCCAAAGGGCGCACATATGGGCGATTTCTTCAATCTTGAAATTGGTGAGGATGGCACGGGATCGGTTGAGGCAAAGATTGACGGTGCGAGTTTGAAAGAAGGCGCCAACGCGCTCATGGATGCCGATGGTGCCGCCTTTGTGGTGCATGCGGGCGCGGATGATTTGAAAACCGATCCATCGGGAGAGAGCGGTGGCCGGATTGCTTGTGGTATATTTGAGATTCAACGGTTTGAACCTGCTAATTGATGGGAGATCAGTGATCGCTGTCACAAATATTTCGTAAGTTATTATATACCAGGTTTAGCTATCGGGGGGTCGCATGGCTATTTCAGTTCTTTTTGTGTGCATGGGTAATATTTGTCGGTCGCCACTGGCCGAAGCCGCACTGCGTCAGGAATGCGCGCGGATCGGAACAGGGATGATTATCGATTCTGCGGGAACACACGACTGGCATGCTGGGCGACCGCCGGATGACCGAGCGCAGGCTGTGGCCGCTCGCAACGGGGCGCCGATCGATCATCTGCGCGCGCGGCCGGTACGGACAGCAGACTTTCGCAATTTCGATCATATCATCGCGCTCGACAATGAAAACCTGGCCAATTTGAAGGCGATACAGCCATCGGACGGATCGGCGGCGCTTTGTTTGCTACTGGATTTTGTCGAAGGCCGGGCAGGCCAAGATGTCGATGATCCATATTATGGAACGGACGAAGCATTTGACCAGACCTGGGCTGATGCCATCGCCGGAGCCAAAGCGTTTGTCGCCAAATTCGGTTGATCAGTTCCGTTGTTTCAAAAAACGCTGATCGCGCGCCGTGTAGAATGTTTGTGTCGGGCTTTTGGTGTTCCTGAATCGACTTTTTGACCTCGGCGTGCGTATCAATTGATAGCATCTATCAATTTTATCGGTTATTTTGTCGGCTGATCATGCGGTTTTTCTTGAAAAATTCACATAATCAACCGATATTGGCGAGGACAGTCGCAAAAATGCAAATTTTGGCGGCTTAATTATTGAGGAGTTTGATTATAATGGCTTGGCCTGATCCACGAGCGACAATGTCGCGTAACCCAGTTGGCACAGCGCCACAATCCGATGCCGCTTATGACGCCGGATTGCGGACGTACATGCTCAAAGTCTATAATTACATGGCGAGCGGCGTCTTGCTCACCGGTATTGTCGCAATGCTCTTTGCAAGTTCCGGTATGGCCGCAGAAATCATGTTTGGCGGCGGACCCCTGAAATGGGTAATTATCCTGTCCCCACTGGCCATTGTATTTGCGATGAGCTTTGGACAGAATAAATTCTCGACCATGACGCTTCAGGCCATGTTCTGGGGCTTTGCGACCTTAATGGGTCTTTCCATGTCGACGATCTTCCTCGTCTATACCGGCGCATCGATCGCCCAGACTTTCTTTGCGACATCGGCGGCTTTCTTGGGTCTTAGCCTTTTTGGCTACACGACGAAGAAAGACTTGTCCGGTTGGGGCAGTTTCCTGATCATGGGTGTTATCGGCCTGCTGGTAGCGATGGTGATCAACATCTTCCTGCAATCCACAATGATGCACTTTGTCATCAGCGCGATTGGTGTTCTGGTCTTCGCAGGCCTGACAGCCTATGATACGCAGCGTATTAAGAATATGTATTCTTATGTGGCTGGCACGGACATGGTTGGCAAAGTGATCATTATGAGCGCGCTCAGCCTGTATCTGGACTTTATCAACATGTTCCAGTTCCTGCTCAGCTTCATGGGCAGCCAAGACTAAGCCTTTATTCATATGCGTTGAACTATGACAAAGCCCGGCAGGAAACTGCTGGGCTTTTTCTTTTGCCTATTGATCGCTTTTCTGATGCTATCGCTGGACAATATGAAGGGCGAGGAATAGGAGTTTCGTGGGATCTATAGGGGAATGTGAAGTGTTTCAGAATATCAAGAAAACCCGTCTATTTGTTGTTGTTGCGGCCGTGTCTGCGTTGGCTGCGTGTCAGACGGCACCATCTCCTCCACCGTCAGCTCCTGTCGCTGCGCCACAATATACGCCGCGCGCTCCGACAACGCCTTTTGGAGCGAGCATCAACACCATCGTGCCGCCATTGCGTGCTGATGGTTTGCGGCAAACGATTAACCGCGATCTTGGGCCGTTGGAAACCTTGTGGCATGTAAGGGCTGCACTGAATGTCGCAGCGCTGAGTTGTACCGGACCGCAATATGCTCGGCTCGTCGGGGACTATAATGCTTTTATCGGCAATAATAAGAAATTCCTGCGCAACGCCAATAATGCGATCATCAGCAAATATCGCCGCGAACAAGGTAGTGGCTACAAACAGGCGCATGATCGCCATCAGACTAGTCTTTATAATTTCTGGTCTTTCTCCCCGTTACGCCGCCCCTTTTGTGATCAAGCCGTGCAAGTTAGTCAGCGTGCGATTGTAACAAAATCCGATGGCATGACTGATTTTGGAGCAGCCGCACTGGCCGAGTTGGAAAAGCCATTTAATGATTTTTATCTGGCCTATGAAGAATATGAAAGAGACCTGGATGCTTGGCGCCGGCAATATGCGCCCGAACAGGCCCGTGATGCTGCTGATGAAACCATCAATACAACCGGGCTGACCGAAGGAAACTGAGCGCCTGTAAGCGCACGTTAGAATTTTGGGCAAAAAGAAGGCCAGATGGATAAACCATCTGGCCTTTGTCTTTCAGCATATGAGAGATGAGGAAATCATGCTGAAAGAAGGAGGAGTTGTTTTAAAAGCCGAAGCGGACTCCGACCGAATTTTTATCGGCTGCCGCCGGTCCAGTGTCAGGCAAAAAGTCCGAACGGACCGAGCTGGAGAGAAAACGGCCGGGATTGACCGCATCCACGCCGCTATCTTGCGCGTTGGACCGGTAAGAAAATTCTTGAGGAATGAACAGTCCCGACAGGCCGACACTGGGTTCGGTCGCTGGAGCTGCGGTGTTGTTACTCACCCGGAATCCGGGTTCAAATTCAGTAGCCATGGTAGCCATAAAACTGGGGTCTTGTTGGCCGGTTAGGCGGGCCAAATCAAATTTACGGATAGGAAGGTCGATAGCCTGATGCTTTTGGGGAGCGGCAGTCTCGACCATGCTCTGGGTGTCGATGGCGGAGTCCGCAAATGCTGGCGTCGCGGTGATACTGATAAGGGCAGTGGCGGCAGCGAGGCTAATATTTTTCATGACTTCGTCCTTCCTATCGCTAGCAGCTAGCACTTGCTTGCTGCTCTCATAGAAGGTTTCGGCCTGACGCCGGATAAGGTTACAATGCCGGTATTTTTTATCGTTTTTCTTTAGGATGCCGGCATTAACGCTGCATCAATCGCCTTGGATTCCTTATACTTCTCCCGCTTACGCAGCCTTTCAGCATAAGCGATAAAACTATCGCGCTCGGGAAAAGTCTTGAATTGCAAACCCCAGTCCACCTGGGACCCGACATACACATCCGCCATTGTGAAGCGATCGCCACAAACATATGGATTAGACTGCAACATCTCATCCAACACATCCATCGCTTGGTCATAGCTGCCGTATCCGGCCGAGCGTTGCTGCTCGGCTGTAACAGATAGTCCCAAATTACGGTCCATGACCGCTTGCTCAATTGGACCAGCAGCGAAAAACAGCCAGCGATAATAGGCGGCGCGCTCATCGGGCATTGGCGCCAGCCCGGCATCTGGGAAACTATCCGCTAGATAGGCGCAAATGGCGGCGCATTCTGTAATGGTCTTGCCGTTGTGGACTATGGCTGGAACTTTACCCATGGGGTTGACCGCAAGATAGTCCGTAGACTTTATCTCATCATATTCAACAATCTGCTGATCATATTCCGCACCCGCTTCGTGCAGTGCCCAGCGGGCGATCTGACCACGAGACATTGGGTTTGTATAGAAGGTGAGGGGTGATGGGGACGATGACATGATGGGCTCCTATAGCGATGAGAGCCCAGTCTATAACAGACCGCTGCCGGTTTTGTAGGCCGTGCTTATCTATACTGACATTTGGCGTTTGCAGAAACCATGTGGATGTCGGCAAACGCGGCAGTGACCGTCTCCCCGCTATTGTCGGTATCGCTGGATATGGCGATGGAGGTCACTTTGGCTTTACCGGTTTTGAACTGTTTTTGGATGTCAGCAGCCAGATTGCGGCGTTCGTTTACCCATGTCCCGGCCTGTGCGGCACCGCTCTGCGCGACGATGATCTTAGCTTGCTTGGTATAGACGTTGTTCCGGGCGGTTCCGACGGGAAAGCGATTGTCCCAGACATAGTTTATCGCCCCATCGGGTATGGCATTGCCGCCTCGTGTACGGGCGAGCGCCAGTTTGGCGCGGGTCCCAAGGGAAATTGCGCTGCTCGGTAAATCCAGACCGACATAAACGCGGGCAGCCTGATCATCTCCAGATTTTTTGGCGATATTCGCTGATTTTACGACATTGTTAACCCGCCAACGCCAGCACAGGACCGGTGTTTTTGAAAGGTTCACCGTCACGGAGCGGGTAAACAGAGCCATGCTTTTGCGGGCATAAGCTTCGATGGCGGGCACGCCTTGAATCCGTTTCGCGGCGAATTTGGTCGCAGGGATTTTCTTATCGATCTGTATGCTGCGCCATCCGGCGGTGCCGCTGGCAAAATTGCTGATCCGTTGCACGCTGCCTGATTGGGCTACCACCATTGTTGGTGATGCTGCGATCATAATGGCGATGGTCGAAAGAAGAACCCTGTTCATAGTTTGTCAGGTCCGGTTTAAACGCCAGTCATAGCTTAGAAAGCTGACCTTTGTCTTGCCGGCTTTTAGAGTGGCTTGCTGCCCCTTGGTCAGGCCGAGTGAGCCTGCATAGATTGCAAGAAATTGATGGAGGTTCTTCGCGCCGCGCCATCCTTTTTCAAAATCGCCGCGATACCATTTGAAGACATTGGAAACCTGAAGCCTGCCATCTTTCAGGCGATTGCGGCTACGGTCGCGCAAGAAATCCTTTGTCGCGGTTTGAAGCTGGGCGGACAGGGTGCTGCCACGATAGGCGGTATTGCGTAGGGCCGGGCATCCGATGCTGGCGCAATTTACTGCAAAATGGATGCGCGGTTCGTTATAGCGCCCGCTGCCGCGGATCAGACTATGTTCGATATGGTCCAGCGAGACGGTCTTACCGAACAGCGGAATGAACTTCTGTTTCCACGGTGAGCGGATGATCGAACCCAGATCCTTGATCGATTTCAAATTGGGATATTCGGTTAGAATAAGCTCAATCGTCCAAGCGTTATAAGCATTGATCAGAAAGGCCAGTTGGTCGTTTTTGGACCAAGTGTTGAAGGTCGCTTGGCTGACTGATGATGTGCTATCAAGATAGGCCTTGAGTTTCACGCGGTCCGTTTTGAAGCGGGCGTAATTGACCTTTGAGGAGGTTCCGCCGCCGGTGACAACAACATTGCGTTTGAGCAGGGCATTCCAAGGAGAATGATCATGGGCAGCCCACGCGCTGGTTGAAAGCGATAGCGCGATCACCGATAACAAGAGCCGCATTAGCATGTGGAAAGTCCCTTTTCAGTGCAGATACTGGCTGGTTCGCGCCGTATCGATTTCAGGTTACAATGGACCGAAAAGAGCGGGAGAACCCCAAACCGATTCATTGCTTCCCATATTTTCCTTCGATCTGCTTGAGAATTTCAGCAAGGGATCGCTCGGGAATGGGCGTAAACATCTGTCCCGTTTGGGTCAATTTTTCTATCCGGTCCAGACGGAACATACGAAAATCGTCACGCAATTCGCACCAGGCAACCAATGTCCAAGTCTTGCCCCAGAACCACAGGCCCAATGGTTGGACGGTGCGGTGTGTCGCGGCTCCTTCCTGATCATGATAGTCAAAGGACAATATATCACGGCGATCAATGGCCGCTTCGCAGCGGTCAATAACTTCACGGGTTTTGCCACCAAGCCCCATTTCCGGTGCGAATATTTTCGCGCCGCCGACACGGCCTCGCTCTTTTTCGGGCAATACCGTCTCAATTTTAACCAGAGCCTCTTCTGCCGCTTCTATCATTGCGGTTCCGCCCCAGGCGCGAACCATGCGCGCGCCTGTAACAAGCGCGACAATTTCCTCCCGCGTGAACATTAGCGGCGGCAAATCAAAGCCGCTGCGCATAATATATCCGATACCGGCTTCCCCATCGATCGGAACACCCGTGGATTGCAAGTCGGCAATGTCGCGGTAGATAGTCCGTTCGGAAACCTCCAAACGCTCGGCAAGCATTGCAGCAGTGACAAGCCGACCGCCGCGCAGATATTGAACGATCTGAAACAGGCGGTCGGCTCTACGCATGATTTAATTCTTAAAGATACCGAGCGAGTTGCCCTCGGTATCCTTTGCATAGAAAAATGATCCTGCGGGAATGGCAATGACGTCGGAAACGACTTCGCCGCCGCCTTTTTTTACGCGCTCCATAGCATCATCAAGATAGCCATCGACTGCGAGATGCGCGGTAATGCCATCGCCCGCCGTTGCGGGTTTTCCTTCGTAAATATGCCCTGATGATGCATTCTCGCCTTCATAGGGCAACATCATCATGGGCTGTGGTCCCGCTTCATTTCTGGTGAGCGGGGCTTCCAGCAAGGTCTCGTAAAAGCGTGTTGCCCTTTCGAGATCGATTGCGGGAATTTCAGTCCATACGAGGCGGTTATGTTTGGCTTCAGTCATTAACTTGCTCCTGCTTGTTGTTGGGGACAAGTTTGCTAATGCCATAACCCTCCTGACAGCATATTGTCAGGAGGGTTTAATTATTTCACGGCTATTGGCAATCGGTGTCGAGAAGGATTTCAAATCCGCCATAGATTAAACGCTTCCCATCCATCGGCATTTCGGCGCCCGGGGGCGGCATGCGTTTATCCATACGCATCTTTTCTGCGCCTTTGTCAAAAGCGTCTTTGGAAGGCCATTCGGCATAACCGAAAGCGATGGCTTCACCGGTTTGTGCCTTAACCGCCTGTTTGAAATCGGTGACCTTGCCATCTTCCATCTCTTCAGCCCAGCCATCGGCCGCTCGCAAGGCACCATGGTCAATGGCCAGCGCGCGCATGGTCTTGCACATGTCGGCAAAAGCATCGCGATTGTCTTTTGGGACCGGGGCGACATAGCCCTGAACATATCCGGTCGAGTCGCTTGTCCCACTCTCACCGACCGTCTCAAAGCCTGAATAGATCATCCGCATGCCATCAAACGGCATTTCTTGGGGCTCCTCCATCCGTTCGTCGCTCATCATGTCTTCATGGGCCTTGTCGAATGTGTCTTTCGTTCCCCAATCGATCCATGAGAAGACAATATTCTCATTTTTCTCGGCGTTCACCGCCCCGAACATGTCAGTAACTTCGCCTCGCGGCACATCGCACCCCCAACATTCGACAATCCGTCGCGCGCCATAATCGGTAAAAAGCGGCACGGACTCGCGCGCCATCTTGAGATAGGATTCCCTATTGGCTTCGGGAACGGGAATGATGAATCCTTGAAAATAGGCCATTTTCTCTCTCCTCACCCCGAATATAGCAAATTTTGGGGTGTCAATCACGCACACAAAAAAACGGCGTGAGACCAGTCACGCCGTTTCATATTTTGGGTGCACGGGTTGAACCGTGCTTTTGAAGGGAAGTTACTTGCTTTTGCTTGGCGCCTTTTTCTTCGACGCAGATTTTTTCTTTTTGCTAGCCGGCGCGGCAGGTGTGACCTCGAAAGTCAGCGCATTGTCTTTCAGATGCACCTTGACCTCGCCGCCATTGACCAGCTTGCCGAACAGCAATTCCTCGGCCAGTGGTTGCTTGATCTTCTCTTGGATCAGGCGGCCCATTGGGCGCGCACCATAAAGCTTGTCATATCCACGTTCGGTGAGCCAGGCCTGCGCATCTTCGTCCAGCGTGATGTGGACATTCTGATCCGCCAGTTGCAATTCCAGCTCAAGAATAAACTTCTCGACAACCCGTGCGACAACTTCTGGCGGCAGGTAGGCAAATGGCACAATCGCATCCAGACGATTACGGAATTCAGGGGTGAACATTTTCTTCACCGCTTCATCGCTGGCATCTTCTTTGGACACATTGCCAAAGCCAATGCCTTCTTTCGCCATATCCGACGCGCCAGCATTGGTGGTCATGATCAGGATGACATTGCGGAAATCGACAGTCTTGCCGTGGTGATCGGTCAGCTTGCCATTGTCCATGACCTGCAACAGGATGTTGAACAGATCCGGGTGGGCTTTCTCAATCTCATCAAGCAACAGCACGCAATGCGGGTTTTGATCGATGGCGTCGGTAAGCAATCCGCCCTGATCATAGCCGACATAACCCGGAGGCGCACCGATGAGGCGAGAGACGCTATGCCGCTCCATATATTCGGACATGTCAAAGCGTTTGAGCGGGATGCCCATGATGGATGATAATTGCCGTGCAACCTCGGTTTTACCAACGCCCGTGGGGCCGGAGAACAGATAGTTGCCAATCGGCTTGTCTGGTTCGCGGAGACCAGCACGAGACAGTTTGATAGCGCTCGATAGCTTTTCAATGGCTGCATTTTGACCAAAGACAACGCGCTTGAGATCTCTGTCGAGACTTTCGAGCGTTTTCTTGTCATCTTTCGACACGGATTTGGGCGGGATGCGCGCCATGGTGGCGATAACCGCTTCAATATCCTTGGTCGTGATCATCTTTTTGCGGCGTGAAGGCGGCAACAACATTTGCATCGCGCCCACTTCGTCGATCACATCAATGGCCTTATCCGGCAATTTGCGGTCATTAATATAGCGCGTGGACAGTTCCACCGCCGATTTTAGCGCATCAGGCGCATAGCGCACATTATGATGCTCTTCAAAAGCGGAACGCAGGCCCGCGAGGATTTTGATGGTGTCCTCGACGCTAGGCTCGTTGACATCAATTTTCTGGAACCGGCGCAATAGGGCGCGATCTTTTTCAAAGTGATTGCGGAATTCTTTATAGGTGGTCGATCCGATGCAACGGATAATACCGCCCGACAAAGCCGGTTTCAGCAAGTTGGAAGCATCCATCGCGCCGCCACTGGTTGCACCAGCGCCAATTACGGTGTGAATTTCGTCAATGAACAGGATCGCGTCGGGCATTTTCTCCAGCTCGGAAACAACCTGTTTCAGACGTTCTTCAAAATCACCGCGATAGCGTGTGCCAGCGAGCAATGACCCCATGTCCAATGAATAGATAACTGCCGGCTTCAATACGTCGGGAACATTTTCTTCGACGATGCGTAGAGCAAGGCCTTCGGCAATGGCGGTTTTACCAACGCCCGGTTCACCGACATATAGCGGATTATTCTTGGACCGGCGGCACAAGATTTGCACGGTGCGATCGACTTCGGCTTGGCGACCGATCAGCGGATCGATCCGGCCATCTTTGGCTTTCTCGTTCAAGTTGACGGTAAACTGGTCGAGCGCGGTTTCTTTTTTGCTTTTCGCTTCTTTCTTGTCGTCGCCTTCTTCATTACCGGATAGCTCGGCCGGATCGACAGACTGACCACCTTTGCCGACGCCATGGCTGATGAAGCTGACCGCGTCCAAGCGGCTCATATCTTGCTGTTGGAGGAAATAAACAGCATAGCTTTCGCGTTCAGAGAACAGGGCCACGAGTACGTTGGCGCCCGTCACTTCGTCTTTTCCAGACGACTGAACATGCAAGATGGCGCGTTGGACAACTCGCTGAAAACCTGATGTCGGAGAGGGGTCGATGGATTTTTCAACCTTCAAGGAGTCCAGTTCGCTGTCGAGATAAAGGACAACAGCATCTTCCAGTTCGCCCAGATCAACACCGCAAGCATTCATCACTTGGGACGCATCGCCATCGTCAATTAAAGCGAGTAAAAGATGTTCCAAGGTCGCATATTCATGAGACCGATCGGCAGCATTTTTCAGCGCCTGATGAAGGGTCTTTTCCAGTGATTCTGCGAATGAAGGCATGTACTTACTCCTTGATGGAACAGAGAATTGTCCCGTTGCCGAAAAACTATGGGATCTGATGTTACTCTGACCTTAACTATTCGGCTTCCTTCTTAATCTATGCGTAACCCGAAAAACATCAAGGGCATATCCAAAGAACGGCAAGCTTTGAGCCAAGGTTAAACATATTTTGGCGTCTTTTCTCCTAAACGGTCCAAGCCGGATCAAATTAAGTTTGAATATTAAGAAATAGGGTTAACAAATTCTTACCAAAGCGGTGAATATTACGTCTTTTTAAACAAGCTGTCGGCACTGGCCCGATGGGATACCGCAAAGCTTTTCTTTGCTTCGCAGCGGCTTATTTCGGTTTTGAGTATCGATATTCGCTTTTCCAACTCATCTACAGAAAATGGGTCGAGATCCTGTTTTACGACCAGACTGAGTGGATCATTGGCGCTACGCGGCAGATCATCGTCATTATCCATGTAAATTTATCCTGTCTTTTTCGACCATTTGCCTCGCTAATGTTGACCGGCACGGCTTTGCTGTCAATAAGGATGGTGGATAAAAACGGACGCCGGACAGCCATGCGTTTTTGGGACAATTAGGGGCAAGCCATGACAGTATCAGAAGTTTTGCAGTCGGAAATGACCGCCATCGCGATAACCGAACCGGGCGGCCCGGAGGTGTTAAAGCCTCAGACGATGGCCGTGCCAGAACCGGCGGCTGGAGAAGTGTTGATCAAAGTGGCCGCCGCTGGTGTGAACCGGCCTGATGTTGTGCAGCGCATGGGCCTCTATCCGGCTCCTCCCGGTGCATCACCGTTACCAGGTCTGGAAGTGTCCGGCACTGTGGTCACTCTCGGCGAGGGCGTGGAACCGGAATGGATGGGCCGCAAGATATGCGCGCTTACCAACGGCGGTGGCTATGCGGAGTTTTGCGTGGCTCCGGCTGGGCAATGCCTGCCTGTGCCAGAGAATCTGACGATGGAGGAAGCTGCGGCACTGCCTGAAACGCTTTTTACCGTTTGGAGCAATTTGTTTAATCGGGCTTTCGCACGAGAAGATGAAACGGTGCTTATTCATGGCGGTACGAGCGGCATCGGTACCATGGCTATCATGCTCGGTAAGCTTGTCGGGTTACGAGTGATTGTGACCTGCGGTTCTGATCAAAAATGCACGGCGGCCAAATCCATCGGTGCGGACCATGCGATCAACTATAAGAGTCAGGATTTTGTTGAAGAGGTCAAGAAAATCACCGGTGGCCAAGGCGTGGAAGTGGTGCTCGATATGGTCGCAGGAGACTATGTCGCGCGGAACCTGAATTGTCTGAAAGAAGACGGCCGTCACGTGACCATCGCGGTGCAGGGCGGGATGACTGCGACCTTGAATATGGCGCAGATTATGATGAAACGTCTGACATTGACCGGCTCAACCCTGCGCCCGCAGTCCGCCGACCGCAAAGCGTTGCTGGCCGATGAAATCTATCGCTATGTTTGGCCAGATGTCGAAGCTGGCAAGTTGAAGCCGGTTATGGATGAAACATTTGCGCTGGCTGATGCGGCCAAAGCGCATGCTCATATGGAAGCGGGTGACCATATTGGGAAGATCGTTCTTAAGGTCGGTTAGTGGATGGATAAAGATATCGACTTTCATGGCGCGAAAGCTGCTTTTTTTGTCGATGATCAATTGCTTGTCTATCGCCGCGACGATAATCCCGAAATTCCTTTCCCCGACATGTGGGATTTGCCTGGCGGAGGCCGCGAAAACGGCGAGAGCGGGGCCGAGTGCGTTGCGCGGGAAACTTTTGAAGAATTTGGTATCCAGATCGATATCGACGCGCTTGATTACGTTCAACATTATGAAAATTGGCGCGGGGGAAACAGCCGACGCGCCTTGTTTTTTGTAGGCGTGCTCTCTCCGGAACAAGTGACTGGAATCGTTTTTGGGGACGAAGGCCAGCACTGGCAGATAATGGCCGTAGACGATTTTTTGGAGAGCGATGAGGCCGTACCGCATTTGCAAGACCGGCTACGCGATTTTTGCCATAGCCTGCGCCCGAATGGGTCAAAAATAGATAGCTGAACCAAATATCTTGCCGACTCTTTCGATATCCCCTACATAGGGCTCAACAAACGGCCGCTCCCGAAAGGGGCGGCCCTTATTTTTTAAGAAGGATGCCACCGTGGCCCAAGAAAACCCAACTCCGCTGATGCAGCACGCGACCGCCAGCTGGCTGGTAGATAATACCGGTTTGAGCTTTGAACAAATTGCTGAGTTTTGCGGTATTCACATTCTCGAAGTCAATGCGATGGCCGATGATCTGGCCAGTTCCAAATATACCGGTCGCGATCCGGTGCAAGCACATGAATTGACCAATGAAGAAATCGCGAAGGCCGAAGCGGACCCGGATTATCGGATGAAGCTGCAAAAAGGCCCGGATCAGGTGCGCCGCACCAAAGGCCCGCGCTACACGCCCGTTTCCAAGCGGCAGGACAAGCCCGATGGCATCGCTTGGTTGCTGCGCAATCACCCGGAAATCTCTGATGCACAGGTCGGCAAGCTGATCGGTACGACACGCACCACGATCAATGCGATCCGTGACCGTGAGCACTGGAACATTGCCAATATTGTACCGAAAGATCCGGTCACATTGGGGCTTTGTTCTCAGCGCGAATTGGATGCTGTTGTTGCAAAAGCCGCGAAGAAGGCCGGTATTGAACCTGAAGTGCCCGAAGACAAGAAACTGGGCGGCGACAAAGAAGCGCTTATCGCTGAACTGCATGAAGAGCGGGCACAGGCCGAACGCGATGCAGAGGCTGCACTGGCCGCTGAATCCGGCGCGGAAGAAATTGCTACCGAAGATCTGACCGCAGAGACTCTCTTCAAAGACAGCTGATAGCGGTCTCATCATTCCGGTCCAGGCCGGGGGTATAAAGCACTAGTAAAATTAACTGCCCAATTAAATCGGGTTGCGCCGCTTTGCTGCCTATGCCTATGGTCGGTTTATGGATGCTCCAACAAAACCCCCCGCTTATGATGCAACGCTAGCCGATCATGGCTTTGATCCCATTGAAGCGGACGGATTAACCTATCCGCTCGGCGATTATGAGCCGAAATATGGCGAATATTTTGAACTGATGCCCGGCATAGGCTGGACCCGCACGCCGGTTCCCGGACCGCTGGGGCATATCAATAATTGGGTATTGGACGACGTTCACCCGGATGGAACGCCGGGCTTTGCCATTGTCGATACCGGTCTTTTCATGCCCGCTGTCATTGAATCTTGGAAAACGCTTTTCCAAACAGGTCTCAATGGCAAGACAGCCACGAAGATAGTCGTCACCCATTTCCATCCCGACCATGTTGGTTGTGCCGGCTGGCTGGCCAAACGGTTCAAGGCGCCGCTGCATATGAACCGGACAGAATGGCTGCTGGCGCGGATGCTGACCGCTGATGTCAGCACCGATGTCCCGCAGGAAGCGATTGATGAATGGCGCTTTGCCGGCTGGGACGAAGCGCTGATCAAAGAAAAATGTGAAGGCGGCTGGGGCCGCTTTGCCCGGGCTGTATCGCAATTGCCGGTTGGACATATCCGGATGGATGAGGGCGATAGCCTGACCATCGGGGACAATGACTGGCGGGTGATGATCGGGCGCGGACACACGCCGGAACATGCCTGTTTGATTGATGATGCCAATCATGTGATGATTTCTGGTGACCAGATATTACCGCGGATCACGTCCAATATTTCGGTTATGCTGAGCGAGCCCACAGCCGACCCTCTTGGCGAATGGCTTGACAGCATAGACCGGTTCCGCGCCGAAATTGACCCGGACTTATTGGTGCTGCCAGCCCATGGCCGTCCGTTTAAGGGCGCGCATCAGCGATTGGACACCTTGGCGCTGCGCCACAATGAGGCGCTTGATGACGTTGTCGCCGCACTAGCGGAAAAGCCGATGCGGGTGGTGGATAGTTTTCCGCTGCTATTTTCGCGACCCATTGGTCATGATGTGATCGGCATGGCAACCGGCGAGGCGATGGCGACGCTGCGTCATCTGGAATATACTGGCAGGGCGAGGCATGACATGAAAGACGGCACCGCTTGGTATAGCGGGGTTTGATCTGGCGCTCCAAATGTCATGGACGGCTGATCAAAATACGCGCGATTAGCCCCGTTTCAAAACGGGTTTTTCCTGCATGATCGTCGATCCATTATAGCTTTTTGACGCCCGCGATCGTGTACGATCTTTTTCGGTTCAACCGCGTGACAATTTCAATCATAGTCCAGTTTTCTTCGGAAAACTAGGCTTTCTTGGTGTGAATTTAGTGCGATTAAGCCTTAATCAGGTGATTAAATTGTCATTTGCAACCTTGTCGCCGGAATGGCATAGTGCGATTCAAGCTGGGAGAGACGGCAAATGGCTACACAGGTAAAAGAGGACGGCGGCAGCAGTTCGCAAGCTCCGGTCGAATCGGTCGATGTGCTGATCGTTGGAGCAGGTATTTCTGGCATTGGTATGGCGGTGCATCTGCGCGACAAATGTCCGGGCAAGAGCTTTGCCTTGGTTGAGCGCCGTGATGATATCGGTGGAACATGGAACCTGTTCCAATATCCCGGCATCCGTTCGGACAGTGATATGCATACGCTGGGCTTTAATTTTGAACCTTGGACCGAGCAAAAAGCCATTGCCGACGGCCCGTCCATTATGAACTATCTCCACCGGATCAAGACGAAACATGATCTGGAAAAGCACATCCATTTTGGCCACAAAGTATTGTCGGCAAGCTGGTCGAGTGACGACGCGCGCTGGACAGTGACCGCCGAGAAATCAGACGGTAGCCACGCCGTAATGCATGCCAATTTCCTCTATATGGGGTCTGGCTATTATGACTATGATCAGGGCTATGACGCGCAGATTGCCGGTATAGAGAATTTCAAAGGCGATGTCGTCCATCCGCAATTTTGGCCCAAGGATTTGGACTATAGCGGCAAGAAAGTTGTCATCATCGGCAGCGGCGCGACAGCGGTTACAATTGTTCCGGTGATGGCCAAAGAGGCTGCGCATGTGACCATGCTCCAACGCACGCCAACATGGTATTTTGCCCGCAATGCCAAGGACCATCTCGCCAATTTCCTGCGCAAGATCATGCCCGATCAATGGGCTTATAATATCATCCGCTGGAAAAATGTGAAAATGCAGGACCTGACCTTCAACATGGCTCGAAACCAGCCTGAGAAGATCGTGAAAAAGCTTGAAAAACCGCTGAAAAAAGAGCTGGGCGATAAATATAATAAGGAAGATTACACCCCGCCTTATGGCCCTTGGGAGCAGCGGCTTTGCCTTGTGCCTGATAGCGATATGTTCAAGGCCATTAGCTCTGGTGCGGCGGATGTTAAAACCGGCCATATTGATACGGTCACCGCTGACGGTATTATACTGAAATCTGGTGAGACATTGGACGCGGATGTGATCGTCACGGCGACGGGTCTGAAGCTGGCGGTGGCCGGCAAGGTCGCGTTCGAAGTTGACGGCAAGCCGATCAATTTCCACGATCATTTCTATTATAAAGGTTGTATGTTCTCGGACATTCCAAACATGGCCATTGTCTTCGGCTATCTCAACGCCTCGTGGACGTTAAAGGCCGATATTGTTTCGGAATATACCTGCCGGTTGCTCAACCATATGGATGCAACCAGCACCCGGATTGCCAATCCGGTTCTGTCGGAAACGGTGGAAGAGGAAGAGCTGTTCGACTTCTCCTCGGGCTATATTAAACGCTCCATCAACGAACTGCCGCGCAACAGCACGGCCATGCCCTGGAAATTGAACCAGGATTATCTGTTCGACAAAAAGATATTGCTCAAAGAAGCTATCGATGATGGTGTGATCCAGTTTTACGGACCGAATAGTGCAGCAACTGGTCGGGACGAATTGACCATGGAAGCAGCCGAGTAAGCCGCAGCGGCAAATTTTTCGCGTTACCGGCTTGTAATTAACATCAGTGTTAGTAAGTAACTTCTATGGAAAATGAAATAATTGACGTTCTGATTGTTGGTGCTGGCCTGTCCGGTATCGGCGCTGCGGTGCACTTGACGAAAAGATGTGCCGGCAAAAGCTTCGCGATTGTCGAAGGCCGCGAACGGCTTGGAGGGACGTGGGATTTGTTCCGCTATCCCGGTATTCGCTCGGACAGCGATATGTACACGCTGGGTTATAATTTCAAACCATGGACCGCGCGCAAGGCCATTGCCGATGCGCCTTCGATCCTCAACTATCTTCACGAGACGGTTGAGGAATATAAGTTGGAAGACAAAATCCGGTTCAACCAAAAAGTCGTCAACGCCAGCTGGTCGAGCAAAGAGGCTTTGTGGACCGTCAGCCTCAAACATGGTGATGGATCGGACAGCACCATCCAATGCAATTTCCTCCACATGTGCTCTGGCTATTACAGTTATGACGAAGCCCATAGTCCCGATTTTCCCGGCAAAGAGGCTTTTGCAGGGCAGATTGTGCATCCGCAATTCTGGCCGGAAAATATCGATTATGCTGGCAAGAAAGTCGTTGTCATCGGCAGTGGCGCAACCGCTGTGACATTGGTGCCATCCATGGCTGAAACGGCAGATCATGTAACCATGCTCCAGCGTTCACCGACTTATATCGTGTCGCTGCCTGGTGAGGATAAATGGGCATTGCGGTTCCGCAAAATCATGCCTGGGAAGCTCGCCTATCTGTTTACGCGCTGGAAAAACGTGCTGTGGGGCCTGTTTACGTTCAACCTTGCGCGTAACAAGCCAAAGGCATTCAAAAAGCGCATATTGGATATGGTGAAAGAAGAAATGGGCGAGGGCGTTGACATGACCCATTTCACGCCCAGCTATAATCCGTGGGATCAGCGTCTATGTCTGGTACCGGACAGTGATTTATTCAGCGCGATTAAATCAGGCAAAGCGTCCGTTGTTACCGACCAAATCGAGCGGTTTACGGAAACCGGCATAGTGCTGAAGTCCGGCGAAACGCTGGAAGCCGATATTATCGTCACAGCAACGGGTTTGAAAATGCTGACCGGCGGCAGCGCCGCTATTGAAGTTGACGGTGAGCCAGTCGTTTTCGGCGAGAAAATAAACTATAAAGGCGTTATGTTTTCCGGTGTTCCTAATTTCGGCATGACCATGGGCTATACCAATGCCAGCTGGACATTGAAGGCCGATCTGACGAGCGAATATGTTTGTCGGTTGATCAACTTCATGGACAAAAACGGCACCCCGATTGCAACACCCACTCTGCCAGCTGACGGTTCGGTTGGGACCGAACCAATGCTTGATTTTACCTCTGGCTATGTCCAGCGCGCGATCAAGGACTTACCGAAGCAGGGAGACCGTAAACCTTGGCGACTCAATCAGAATTACCCCAAGGATATTATTAACTTGCGGCATAAGACGGTGGATGATGGCGTATTGGTTTTTGCCAAAGCGGGAAGCCCGTCGTTGAAGCCATCAACGGATGCTCCGGAAAAGGAGTCGGTTCCGGCCTGATTACACTCTCGCGTTCCGCGATTTGTGGGTCTATAGAATGGCGATGATAGACTTTAAGACATTGATAGAGGCCGACAAAGGCCAAGCTGCCCGAACCATCCAGATACTGGACGTCCATATTTTTGAAAGCTGGCTCAAAGACCAGCCAGATAGCGTCCGTAGTCTGGTGAAGGCCTATAAATTTGTTGCCAATCCGGAATCCTATCTGATCCTTCCCATTGTAAATGCAAAGGGTAAGTCTGATAAATCAGAACAGGGCGACTTCACGGTTGTGGCAGGTGTTATCAATCACAAGAAGCTTGATCCGTGGGCTCTTGCGAAGCTTGGGGGCAGGTTACCCGAGGGCAAATATCGCCTCGCAGGCGCCAGCGCAAAAGATGCATTGTTTAGCTGGTTGATCCCACAGCACGAATTTGACCAATATAAGAAACTACCGGATCGTCAGGGACCAAGCATATTGCTGGTCAAGGATGAGATTGCCCAAGTGGATGAAGCTGTTCGTCAGGCTGAAGCCACTGCTTTGGTCCGCGATATGGTCAATACGCCCGCTGCTGATATGGGGCCAAATAAACTGGAAGACATTGTCGAAAAGCTGGCCGAAGCGCACGGGGCAGACCTGAAAGTCACCCGCGGCGATACGCTGGAAAAGCATTTCCCGATGATCCATGGCGTCGGTAAAGCGGCAATGCGGGATCATGCTCCACGCCTCATCGAACTGAAATGGGGTAAGGCAGATGCGCCGAAAATAGCGATTGTCGGGAAAGGCGTGACCTTTGACAGTGGCGGGCTTTCGATGAAATCGCCGGCCGGCATGTTGATTATGAAGAAGGATATGGGCGGCGCCGCTCATGCCATCGGCCTGGCAAAGATGATCATGGAAGGCAAACTGCCGGTACAGCTTCACCTGCTGGTACCAGCGGTGGAAAATTCGGTCGACGGCCATGCCCTGCGTCCAGGCGATGTGCTCAACAGCCGCAAGGGACTAACGGTTGAAATTGGCAATACCGATGCCGAAGGGCGTTTAGTATTGGGAGACGCGCTGACGCTTGCCGGCGAAGAAGAGCCAGAACTGATCATTGATTTTGCAACACTGACCGGCGCTGCCCGGGTCGCTCTGGGACCGGACCTGCCAGCGATGTTTTGTAGCGATGACGAAATGGCGGCCGGTCTTCTGGACAGCGGTGAAGAGGAAGATGACCCTCTGTGGCGGATGCCCTTGTGGTCGCGCTATGAATATCGTCTCAAAAGTCCCATTGCTGACACCAACAATGTCGCCGTCGGTTCTTTTGCCGGCTGTATCACCGCCGCTTTGTTCCTGAAAAAATTCGTACCCGATGATATTCCCTGGGCGCATTTCGATACGTATGCGTGGCGACCGGCAAGTAAAGCTGGGCGACCTAAAGGCGGAGAAGCTTTGGGTTTGCGTGCAAGTTGGAACTATCTGAAGGGCCGCTACGCCAAGTAAGCTGTTACAGTCGCTGCTTGATCAACGGGTGGTATCTCGGTTAAGGGCGGCTGATGTCACGGCTTTGTCACAAAGCGTGGGAGTCGCGCAGTTGCGGCAGAAGCCGTAAATGGGGTAATGAACAAAAATGAATATTGTCGGGGACATAAAAGCCGGAAATCAGGCTGCGCGCGCGAAATTTTCGCTGCACGGTCCCGAAGAGGATTTTGATCCCCGGACCACCGCTCATCGCGGTGATCTGGCGGATATCGCGCTGGCGGGAAAATTGTTCGCACCACATTATGCCGAAGCTATGCCAATGCGCTGTGCTGCGCCAAAGGCGATGATCCGCAAGCAAGGCGGCAAGGACCATGAAGCTGTATCCGAGCTATTGCATGGCGAAGATTTCCATCTGCTGGATGTCGTCGGTGACTGGGCTTGGGGTTTTTGCGACCATGATGGTTATGTTGGCTATCTGCCGGTCCATGCCTTGCAGCATCAGCGCAAGACGCCGCAGCCCACCCATTTGATATCGGCGCGCGCGGCCCTGATATTCATCGAACCCGACGTTAAAGCCGGTGTGATCAAACGTTTGCCCATGGGCGCGAAACTGGCTTGCGGTGAACCAAGCGAATGCGGCAAATTCTTGAAAACCGGTAAGGGCTATATCCATATCCGCCATGTTCAGGAAATCGGTGCGAAGCTGGTTTTTGATGGCACCAACAGCACTGTGGCTTTTGCTGAACAGCTGGTTGGCGCGCCTTATCTATGGGGCGGCCGCAGTGGCGACGGTTTGGATTGTTCGGGGCTGATCCAGATGGTGCTTGGCCTGACCGGGCAAGCGGCGCCGCGGGACGCGGATCAGCAGCTAAAGGCTGTCGGAACTGAAATCTCTGCCGATGAATCACCGAAGCGTGGTGATTTCGTATTTTTCCCCGACCATGTCGGCATAATGGTTGATGGCGAGAAGATTATCCATGCCAATATCCATTGGATGAAAGTGGTTTCTGAACCGCTCAGCGACGTGATCGCGCGCTTTGGCGAAGATGTGGAGCAACCGGTTTTGGCGCGCAAGCGTCTCGGATGACGAAAGACCATGGCACATAGCGTTTTTATCGATGGAGCAGCCGGAACGACCGGCCTTGAAATTGCCGACCGGTTAGGGTCGCGGCACGAATTTGACCTTGTGAGATTACCCGAGGAAAAGCGCAAAGACGCCAATGCCCGTCACGAGGCGATAAATGACAGCGATTTTGTAATTCTGTGCCTTCCTGACGAAGCCGCTATCGAGGCTGTATCGTTGATTGAGAATGAGAGCAGCCGGATTATCGACGCTTCTTCTGCCCATCGTACGGTGGCTGACTGGGTCTATGGATTTGCTGAGTTTCAAGAGGGCCAGCGGGAGCGGATCGCGGACGCGAGGTTCGTTTCTAATCCGGGCTGTTATCCAACGGGTTTTCTAGGACTTGTTGCGCCTCTAATCGCGCGGGGTCTGTTGCCTGCTGACTGGCCTTATTCGGTTAACGCCGTGTCGGGCTATTCCGGCGGTGGCAAGGCGCTGATTGAGCGATTTGAGCAAGAACCCGATATCGGATTTCGCGGTTACGGTCTGACGCTTGAGCACAAGCACATGCCTGAGATGAAGCGCCATGCTGGCCTTAAGCATGACGTGATTTTTGCGCCGGCAGTTGTGCGGGCTTATCGCGGAATGATTGTGGAAGTTCCGCTCAATCTGTCTGCCATGGGCGGCAGCTTACAAGCGGATGACCTGCGGGACGCGCTGAAACATCACTATGACGGCTCGGCTATCGTTAGTGTATATGACGGCGATGGTGTGGGCGAGCTGTTGCTCAATGAGAATGATCGCGCAACAGACAGGCTCGACCTATATGTATTTGCCGATGACAGCGGCCATCAAGTGCGGCTGGTTGCAAAGCTCGATAATCTAGGCAAAGGCGCAGCCGGCAGCACGGTTCAGGACCTGAACATCATGGCCGGCCTTGATGAAACTCTAGGGCTTCGGCTTTAAGATCGGCGGTTTTAATCGGCAGCAGGCTCGGCACGATCGGGCCGCAAACTTGTACCAGCCCGGCCACTGCGAAATGATGTAAACCAGCTAACCGGATTAAGACTGGTGGTTCCGTCCAGTGAGAAAGTGATAAACTCGGCGCGACCGCCGATATTCTCCCATGGAATGGTTCCATTCAAGCCAAGCGGGCTTGCCACCCGGCTATCAGCCGACAGATCGCGATTGTCTCCCATTAGGTACACATGATCTTCTGGGATGATGACAGGCGCGATATCATCCGTCTGTTGTGGTCCCAAGTCGATAATATCATAGCTCACCCCATTGGGCAGGGTTTCGCGCACAATCGGTAACGTGCAAAAGCTATTGCCGTTCAAATCTGTATCACGCAGCCCGGGAAATTCGGTCCCACCGCAAGGTGAATTGGCGTCGATGGGCAGCTTTAGGTCGGGCTGGACTTCTTGTTTGACCGCTTGACCGTTTAGGAAAATTTGACCGCCGCGTAGCTCCAACATGTCGCCTGGAAGGCCGATAACTCGCTTAATATAGTCGCTGCTCTGATCCTTGGGCGTTAGGATTACAATATCACCGCGTTCTGGCAACGATCCAAACAGCCGTCCTTCCATGCGCGGCAAAATATGAAATGTGGGGGATACCCAGGACCAACCATAAGCATATTTGCTGACGATTAATCGGTCTCCTACCAATAGCCCTGGCATCATCGAAACCGACGGGATATAAAAAGGTTTCGCGACAAGGCTGTGAAAAGCCAGAACCGCGAGCAACAAAAGGCCAATGCTTTTGGCTTCACCAATCCAATCGGTCTTCTCTTTTTCAGGATCATCCACCGCTATTGCCGGGTCATCCGCCTTTTCTAAAGCCATATCCTGTTTTCTTCTTCTATTGCCGTCTGGGCCAATTTTAGTTTGCTGGCCTTCTATTGGGAAGGCATCGCTTCGATAATAACGAATGCTTGCGCCCATGGATGATCGTCAGTGAGTGTCAGGTGAACAACGGCATCATATCCCTCCGGTGTCAGTGCGTCGAGCCGTTTTTTTGCGCCACCGGTCAGCGCTAATATGGGGGCTCCGCTTTTGGCGTTGATAACCCCGATATCTTTCATAAAAACGCCTGCGCGAAATCCAGTTCCCACTGCTTTGGAATAGGCCTCTTTGGCGGCGAACCGTTTCGCATAAGTTCCGGCCTTCGTATAAGGCCTCCGTGCCGCTTTGGCGCGCTCGACTTCGGTGAAGACCCGCTTTTCAAAGCGCTCGCCAAAACGGTTGAGCGAATTTTGGATGCGCTCAATGTTGCAGAGGTCTGAACCCAATCCTATGATCATGACGCAGCTATCATCGCGCTTCGTCCATCAATGCGCGCATCTGTTGGATACTGCCCGCAAGCCCGCCAAATATTGCTTCTCCAATCAAGAAATGACCGATATTCAATTCAACCAATTGCGGAATGGCAGCAATTGGTATGACATTGTCAAAAGTGAGACCGTGACCGGCATGAGGCTCAATTCCGTTCTTCGCAGCGAGGGCGGCGGCATCGCTAATGCGGCGCAATTCCTTTTCCCGCTCCGCGCCGCTAGCATGCGCATAATGGCCAGTGTGAAATTCGACCACTGGCGCACCGAGATGGATGGCCGCTTCAATCTGTCGCGGGTCTGGTTCGATAAACAGGCTCACCCGGATATTGGCCTCGCGCAGCTGTCCAACAAAGTCTTTCAGCCGGTTATGTTGCCCGGCGGCGTCCAGCCCGCCTTCGGTCGTTCGCTCTTCCCGTTTTTCCGGAACAATACAGGCCGCATGGGGCTTGTGGCGCAACGCGATGTCTAGCATCTCGTCAGTCGCGGCCATCTCAAGATTTAGCGGAATGGAGAGAGTCTTCATCAACTCCAGCAAATCATCATCACGAATGTGCCGCCGATCCTCGCGCAAATGGGCGGTTATGCCGTCCGCGCCCGCTTCGGCTGCCATCGTCGCGGCTCGAACGGGTTGTGGATGGTCGCCACCCCGCGCATTTCGGATGGTGGCAACATGGTCGATATTGACGCCTAGTCGTAAAGCCGATGTGCTGTTCATACCTTTCGGCTTCCCGGTTTTGTGGTCGGGATCGCCGCCAACGCGGCTGGCACGTTGTCATCCGTATAAGAAGGAACCTCAAGCGCGATTAGGGGAAAGAAGGGAACATCAAAGGTCGCCGACCCATTGGATCGGTCTACCAATGCGCCTGCCGCAATGACATCCCCGCCCGCTTGACCAATCGCTTTGATCGCTTCGCGCGACGACAGGCCGGTTGTAACAACGTCTTCCATCATCAGAACCTTTTGACCAGCCTCTAAGTGGAAACCTCGGCGCAATTCGAACGTGCCTTCGGGGCGCTCGAGAAAAATCGCTTCGGTCCCAAGCGCTCTGCCCATTTCATGGCCGACGATAACGCCGCCCATTGCCGGGGAAACCACAATATCGATAGCATTACGAATATCTGCAGGAATTTTTGCCACCAGCGCTTCGGCCAACCGTGCGCCGCGCGCTGGGTCCATCAATACCCGCGCGCACTGTAAATATTGAGCGCTGTGACGACCAGAGGATAATATAAAATGCCCTTCCAGAAGCGCGTCGCTGGCTCGAAATTCGCCCAATATTTCGGTTTCTGTCACTATTATATTCCGTCCTGATTGATTTGATATTTTTAAAATGGGTTCATCTTGGTTCTAATGAAAGGCCAAAAACTTGAAAAATATGCGTAGAGTAGCTTGAGGCTTGCGACAACCCTGCTTATAAGCCGCTCCAAACGGGATGTTTCAGGTTGATGGGGCTGATGTCCATTTGGGCATATTTACCAGAATTACTGGTTGGTCTAAAGGCTGAAAACTACTGGATTCTGGGGTTTAGATAAGGTTGAGCAAGTAATGACTCATTATGTGAAAGCATGGATTTTGGCATTGGGCCTGATTCTCACACCCGCGACGGTGATGGCGCAAGATGCGTTGCCAACGGCTCCGGGTGCGGAAGCTGCGCCGGTTGCGGCTGGTGTGGACTCAGAGGCGCCAGCTGCTGAGGTTGCCCCTGCTTCTGGACTGGATCCAGCGCTCTATACGCCGATGAAACCGACCGAAGGCGTTGGTATGCCGGTGGACAAGGGTATCGATTTTCAACCCCAAGTCAGTGAAACAGGCAAGCAGGCCAAATGGATTAACAATGTCATTCTGTTACCGATTATGACCGTAATTTGCCTGGTCGTCCTCGGATTGCTTTTTTGGGTCATGATCCGGTTCCGTCGCGGTGCCAACCCGGAACCGTCAAAAACAACGCACAACACGTTTATCGAAGTGGTCTGGACAGTCGTTCCTGTCCTGATTCTGCTTGTCATAGCGGTTCCATCTATCAGTCTGCTGGCTAAACAGTTTGAACCTGCGCCAGAAGATGCACTGACCGTAAAAATTACCGGATATCAGTGGTATTGGGGTTATAACTATCCTGACAACGGTGATTTTGAGATTATTTCCAACATGCTCACCGAAGATGAGGCCAATGCTCGTGGAGAGCCCTTCCAACTCGCGGTTGATAACCGGATGGTCATTCCGGTTGGCAAGCCCGTCAAGATGTTGATCACAGGCGCCGACGTCATTCACAGCTTCGCTTTACCAGCGGCTTGGTTCAAGCTCGACGCTGTTCCCGGACGGATTAATGAAAAAGTGATGCAGATTGACGAAGTTGGCGTTTATTACGGCCAATGTTCAGAGCTTTGTGGTGCGCGGCATGGCTTCATGCCGATCACCGTTGAGGTGCTGCCGGAAGACAAGTTTAACGACTGGGTGCGCGCTAACGGTGGAACCGTAAAGGGCGATGAAGAGGCGGAAACGGATACTGCCGAAGCTGAAGGCGACGCCGCTACAGCGGAAGAGACCGCATCAGACGACACGACAACAGAAGGCGCGCCTGCCGATGCAGCCGCCGCTGTGAACTAAGGGATAAGCGATGACAACTATTGCAGCAGACGGTCAGATTGTGGATGATCATGCACATGATGCGGATCATAAGCCGGCCTTTTTTCAACGTTGGTTCATGTCGACCAACCATAAAGATATTGGTACGCTCTATCTGATTTTCGCAATCATCGCCGGTATTATCGGCGGCGCGATTTCAGGTATGATGCGGATGGAACTGGCTGAGCCAGGCATTCAATATCTGTCAGGCTGGGTGGGTGCAGGCGCTTCTGCCGATGAAGCGCTTCATCTTTGGAACGTTTTGATTACGGCCCATGGCCTAATCATGGTCTTCTTCATGGTTATGCCAGCGATGATTGGCGGCTTTGGTAACTGGTTTGTGCCACTCATGATTGGCGCGCCTGATATGGCCTTTCCGCGGATGAACAACGTCAGTTTTTGGCTTCTTATTCCAGCGTTTCTATTGCTTTTAGGATCGGCTTTTGTGCCCGGTGGAACGGGCAATGGTGCTGGCACGGGGTGGACGGTTTACGCGCCGCTATCGACCAGCGGCTCTGTTGGGCCGGCGGTGGATATGGCGATCCTGTCGCTCCATTTGGCCGGGGCAAGCTCCATTCTGGGCGCAGTGAATTTTATCACCACGATCTTCAATATGCGTGCGCCGGGCATGACGCTGCACAAAATGCCGCTGTTTGTCTGGTCCGTGCTGGTAACGGCTTTCTTGCTACTTCTGGCGCTTCCGGTACTAGCTGCTGCTATCACAATGCTGCTCACCGATCGTAACTTCGGGACGACCTTTTTTGACGCAGCAGGTGGCGGTGATCCGGTATTGTATCAGCATTTGTTCTGGTTCTTCGGGCACCCTGAGGTGTATATTATGATCTTGCCCGGTTTTGGCATGGTCAGCCATATTATCTCTACCTTCTCCCGGAAGCCGATTTTCGGTTACCTCGGCATGGCTTATGCGATGGTTGCTATTGGTGTTGTCGGCTTTGTTGTCTGGGCGCACCACATGTTTACCACCGGCATGTCGGTTAACGTGAAAATGTACTTTACCGCAGCAACGATGGTTATCGCCGTCCCGACGGGTATCAAGATTTTCTCTTGGATCGCAACGATGTGGGGCGGGTCGATGACTTTCAAAACGCCGATGGTTTGGGCTTTGGGCTTCATTTTCATGTTCACTGTTGGTGGCGTGACGGGTGTTGTGCTGGCCAATGGCGGTATTGATGATAACCTGCATGACACTTATTATGTGGTTGCTCACTTCCACTATGTTTTGTCGCTGGGCGCGGTCTTCTCAATCTTTGCTGGCTTCTATTACTGGTTCCCGAAAATGTCGGGACGGATGTATAGCGAGCTGTTGGGCCAACTGCATTTCTGGATATTCTTCATCGGCGTGAACATCTTGTTCTTCCCCATGCACTTCCTGGGTAACCAGAGCATGCCACGCCGCTATCCCGATTATCCTGAGCAATTTGCTTATTGGAACGAGATTGCTTCAATCGGTTATGTGGTCATGGCTGTCGGTGTGTTGATATTCTTTGTCAATATTGCCTGGTCACTGGTTGCTGGCCGCAAGGCGGAAGCTAATTACTGGGGCGAGGGGGCGACAACGCTCGAATGGACATTGTCCAGTCCGCCGCCATTCCACCAGTTCGAAACGCTGCCCCAGATTAAGTAATCCGGGCGTAGATTATGGTAATAGTCTGTCCGGCCACCCATGGGTAGCTGGACAGATTGCCAAAATGACCATTTGAGATAATCGATATTGATATGACAATCGCTTCGACATCACCGCATAAGCTGGCCAGCGCGCGCGATTTGTTTGCGCTGACCAAACCTCGCGTCATGTCACTGGTGATTTTCACAGCTATTTGTGGACTGCTTGCGGCACCAGGATCCATTCACCCGGTGATCGGGTTTACGGCGATACTGGCAATAAGTCTTGGCGCCGGAGCATCGGCGGCGCTTAATCAATGGTATGAATATGATATTGATGCAGTGATGAAGCGAACGGCAAATCGTCCGTTGCCGGCGGGCCGTATGGATCGGGAAACCGCCCTGCATTTCGGTATCGGGCTGTCTGTTTTCTCTGTCTTGCTAATGGGCGTTGCGGTGAACTGGCTGAGCGCGGCCATACTTGCGTTCTCCATATTTTTCTATGCCGTGATTTACACCATCTGGTTAAAGCGCAGTACGCCGCAAAATATCGTCATCGGCGGCGCTGCTGGCGCCTTCCCTCCGGTGATTGGCTGGGCAGCCGTGACTGGCGACATCACAATGATGCCGATATTGTTGTTCGCAGTTATATTTTTCTGGACGCCTCCGCATTTCTGGGCTTTGGCGCTGTTTATGAACAGCGATTATTCCAAAGCGGGTGTGCCAATGATGCCGGTTGTCGCTGGCCGACAATCAACCCGCAAACAGGTCGCCGGTTACAGTCTCGTTCTTGCCGCCTGCGCCATCGCACCGTTCGCAATCGGTGCAGCCGGAACGGTCTACGGTGCCACTGCAATAATGCTGAGCTTAGCCTTTATCTTTTTGTCTTTCCGGGTCGGGGTCAGCAAGACAGAGGATCCCAGCGCAATGAAGGCTGAAAAAGATCTGTTCAAATTCTCCATTTTCTATCTTTTTGCTTTATTCGGCGCATTGGTTGCAGACAGGATGATATTCGCATGAGCGAGATAGATCCGAAAAATACAGCAATGTCGCCTGAGGAACAAAAAGCCTATCAAGCAAAGCAAAAACAACGCGCGGCGATTATGGCTGGCTTGCTCTTTTTCCTTGTGGTGTTATTTTATCTGATCACTTTCGTTAAAATAAACAGTTCAATATCATGAGCCACGCGCAGACCAGAGATTTATCGACCAAAAACCTTCGCATTGCGGCGGTGGCCGGTGCGATGGGTTTTGCGATGTTGGGCATGGGCTATGCCGCTGTCCCTCTCTATGAGATTTTTTGCCGGGTCACCGGATATGGCGGGACCACACAACGAGTTGATGCGGCGCAAGCCGCCACTGTGCAAACCACCTCTCGGGTCATGTCGGTTCGGTTTGATTCTAATGTTAATTCTGCTTTGCCATGGGCGTTCAAGCCGGAGAATCCAGTAGACCGCGTCAGCGTGGGAGCACGGGACATGGCGATTTATATCGCCACCAATAAGTCCGATCAGCCGGTTGTTGGTACGGCGACTTTTAACGTCACACCGGTACAAGCCGGCAAATATTTTCACAAAGTACAGTGTTTCTGTTTTACCGAGCAGCTTTTGCAGCCTGGGCAAACCATGCGGATGCCTGTACTTTACTATGTCGACCCGGCGATCCTAGAAGACCCGGAAACAAGAGATATTGAAGAGATTACGCTAAGCTACACATTTTATCGCTCGAAAGACGGCATTGCGGTAGACCCCGCTACGAGCGATAGTTAAGAACAACAACGAAGAAAGTTTGGGGAAATACACCATGGCTGGAGCCAAGAACCACGATTATCATATTTTGCCGCCAGACATTTGGCCGTTCATCGGCGCAATGTCAGCTCTGGTGATGGCCTTTGGTGGCGTCATGTGGATGCATCCGGATGTTTTCGGTTCTTTCGGTTCTTTGGTCTTTGCAATTGGTGTCGGGCTGGTTGGCCTGACGTTCTTCACTTGGTGGTCCAACGTGGTTAAAGAAGCGCATGCTGGTGATCATACGCCGGTGGTGCAATTGCATCTGCGCTACGGAATGATCCTGTTCATTGCGTCCGAAGTGATGTTCTTTGTCGGCTGGTTCTGGGCATGGTTCGACTATTCCCTGTTTCCGCAGCCCATTGATTTTGCTGATGGCATAGCCACCAATATGATCGGTCAGGAAGGCGCTGAAGCGCTTATACAATGGCCACCAAAGGGTATTGAAGTTCTCAATGCTTTTGAGCTTCCATTGTTGAATACCCTGATTTTGTTGTGCTCTGGCACGACGGTGACATGGGCTCACCATTCCTTGATTCATGGCAATCGCAAAGGCTTGATCACCGGGCTTTGGCTCACGATCATTCTTGGCGCGGTGTTCAGCTTGATTCAGGCTTATGAATATAGCATCGCTCCCTTCCCATTTGCGGGACTGAACTATAGCAGCGCTTTTTACATGGCCACGGGCTTTCATGGCTTCCACGTTTTGGTCGGAACGATCTTCCTGATCGTTTGTCTGGTGCGGTCCTATAAAGGGCATTTCACGCCTAAACAGCATTTCGGTTTTGAAGCGGCGGCTTGGTACTGGCACTTTGTCGACGTCGTCTGGTTGTTCCTTTTCCTCGCGGTTTACGTGTGGGGCGGCTGGGGCGCGCCGGTTCACTAGGACGGTGTATTGATCGATACCAAAAACACAAAAGGGCAGCCGGACGTTCTTCCCGCTGCCCTTTTTGGTCTCTGCCCCCATTGCGGGCAGAAGACCCTATTTCGCAGTGTAACCGCTTTTGCTGATACGTGCCGGGCTTGTGGCTTGGACTATGACAAATATAATGTTGGTGACGGTCCGGCGGCCTTTCTGACGCTGATCGTCGGGGGATTGGTGCTCGCGCTCGCTTTGATAGTTGAGCTCAACTTTTACCCGCCCATGTGGCTTCATGCTCTTTTATGGGCTCCGCTTACAATCGCAGCGGTCATCGGTTCGCTGCGCGTTTCAAAAGGATTATTGTTGATTTTGGAACATCGCAATCAGGCTCGTGAGGGCAGTCTTGACAACGGTAGCGAGGAATGACGCGCTTACCGATCTTTGTTACTATACTCGTTGTCGCGGCGGTCGGGACCATGATTGCTCTAGGCGTTTGGCAGTTGCAGCGTGCCGAGTGGAAAAACGACCTATTGGCAACCTATGAAGCAGCCAGTGATCAGCCGGCGGTTAGCTATCCTGTAGTCCCTGTTGAAGGGGATTCCTCCTATTTCCGTCGCTCATCAGTCAACTGTTTGGAAGTCTTGGATTGGCGTGCGGTCAGCGGCCGGAACATGAATGGCCAAGCAGGATGGGCCCATATTGCCTTTTGCAGAACATCCGGAGGCGAAGGGCCGGGCGCGCACATTGTCGCTGGCTGGTCCCAATCATCAGAAGATCCCGAATGGGAAGGTGGAATTGTGACCGGTATTATCGCGCCCGATAGTCGGCATGTTGTACGTCTTGTCGCCAGTGAGCCCGTAGCCGGTTTGCAGAAAAGCCAAGAACCCTCCACAGACGATGTTCCCAATAATCATATGGCCTATGCCGTGCAGTGGTTTCTGTTCGCAGGTATCGCGTTGATCATTTTCGTTATGGCACTGCGAGGACGTGCTAAAGCGGCTGTCGAAGCTTAAAACTTGCCCTAGGAGAATGAGGCGGCTAACCCGCTGGCCATCATGGAATATATCTCGACACGCGGCGGCGCAGAGCCGTTAAACTTTGAACAGGTAACCTTGGCCGGTTTGGCTGGCGATGGGGGGCTTTATGTTCCGACCCATTGGCCCAAGCTGACTCAAGCCGAAATCGCGGATATGGCCGGACTTCCATATTCGGAAGTAGCGGTGCGCGTGATGCAGCCGTTTATTGGCGATGTTTTGACCGAGGACGAACTGCGTAGCCTTTGTGAAAAGGCCTATGGTCGTTTTTCCCATAAAGCCGTGACACCGCTGGTTCAATTGGACGGCCAGCATTGGCTGCTCGAATTGTTCCATGGCCCGACTTTGGCCTTTAAGGATGTGGCGCTGCAACTGCTTGGGCTGCTATTTGAGACATTTTTGGCGCGGCAGGATAAGCATTTGACCGTAGTGGGCGCGACGTCCGGTGATACCGGGTCGGCGGCCATCGATGCGCTGGCAGGGCGCGACAAGGTTGATATATTCATGCTGCATCCCGATGGACGTATATCCGATGTTCAGCGACGACAGATGACGACCGTTTTGGCACCCAATGTCCACAATATCGCAATGGATGGCAGTTTCGATGATGCGCAGGCTATGGTGAAACGGATGTTCGCCGATAGCGAGGTAACGGATCGGTTCGCCATTTCGGCGGTCAACTCGATTAACTGGGCACGGCTAATGGCTCAGATTGTCTATTATTTCTATGCCGCGTCACAATTGGGCGCACCGCATCGCAAGGTGGCGTTTTCTGTGCCTACGGGCAATTTCGGCGATGTCTTTGCTGGTTATGTGGCCGCACAAATGGGATTGCCCGTGGAGCGTCTAATTGTCGCGACCAACGTGAATGACATTTTGCACCGCGCTTTAAGCGACGGCGACTATTCCGCTGGAACCGTAACGCCGACGGCTGCGCCATCTATGGATATTCAGATTAGCAGTAACTTTGAGCGGCTGCTGTTCGATCTCGAAGGGCGCGATGGCGCAAAAACTCTCGCCCGGATGAAAGCGTTTGAAGAGACCCGCGATATGCAGATTGATCCGGAGATGCGGGCTAAGGCTGCGGCACTTTTTACCAGTAAACGGGTGGATCCAGATGGTATGGCGCTGGCCATGAGTCAGGCCCAGGAACAAGCGGGGCAGGTGATTGATCCGCATACTGCCATCGGTCTGTCGGCAGCACGGGCCGCTGATATCGATCCGTCCGTTCCGATCGTAACCTTGGCCACCGCCCATCCGGCCAAGTTTCGTGAAGCCGTGGAGCGAGCTACCGGCACGCGCCCGATTTTGCCGCGGCGGATTGGCGATCTGTTCGAGCGGGAAGAGGCATGTGATAAATTGCCGGGCGACTATGACGCCGTGAAGGCGTTTGTGACTGCCAAAGCGACTCCAGCCGATGGTTGAAGCGGTTTCATCCCCGGGCGTAATGATCAGCGATCCGCGCGATGACTATGCACTGATCGACTGCGGCAATGGCCGCAAGCTGGAACGCTATGGCGATTATCAATTTATTCGTCCCGAACCACAAGCCATGTGGTCTCCAGCACAGGATGAATGGCAAGCCGATGGCGAATTTATTCCTGCTTCCGATGATGATGGCGGCGGCCGATGGCATTTCAATCGGCCGGTGCCACAAGAAGGTTGGCCGCTCACTTGGGAAGAGGTAACTTTTACCGCCCAATGTACACCTTTTCGTCATCTGGCCTATTTCCCCGATATGGCCCCCGTCTGGCGTTGGATTCGGTCGAATCTGGAAGGCGTCGAGGAGGCGCAGGCGCTTAATCTTTTTGGTTATACGGGTGTCGGGACGCTGGCTCTGTCGGCAACTGGCGCTAAGTTGGTCCATGTTGATGCTTCCAAAAAATCCGTGTCTGCGGCGCGGGATAATGCTGCTTTGTCAGCTATGTCGGAGCGCCCGGTGCGCTGGATTATTGACGATGCGGCGAAATTCGCGGCACGCGAAGTCCGGCGGGAGCGGCGCTATGATGCGATCCTGCTTGATCCGCCGAAATATGGCCGCGGACCCGATGGCGAGATTTGGCGGCTGGAAGAAGATCTGGCACCGTTGATTGAAAATTGCGGGAAGCTGCTCGACGAGAATAGCCGGTGTCTGTTCCTGACGGTATATGCTGTGCGCATGTCTGCTTTGGCACTGGGATCATTGCTCAGAGAGAAGCTGGCTCATCTTGGCGGGACGATAGAGGTTGGCGAACTGGCGGTGCGGGAAGAAGCCCGTGACCTATTGTTGCCTACTGCAATCTATGCGCGTTGGTCCAAATAGCAGGCATGGCTTGCCAATAGAGCTGCAACGTGGTGAAGACATATCATGACAGATACACTTACATTAGAGGTCAATGATTTAGAGGTGGATGTTCTGACCGGCATCTATTCCGAAGAGACCCATTTGCCCCAGCCTTTGCGCATTTCAATCGCGGCCGATCTAAAAATTCAGGAGCGCTATGAGGCTGATACGCCGCTGGAAAGCTCCAAAAACTACATGGATCTCAAAGATGCAGCCACAACGGCCCTGCCTGATGGCGTGCATTTCAAGTTGATCGAGGCCGTAGCCGATCATATTATCGAGACATTGTTTTTGCAGGATAAAAGCGTGATGCGGGTGACTGTGAAGATTGTGAAATTGCTAATCTCCGAAAAAGGGGAAGCCATCGGGATTACGCTGTCACGAGCCCGCAAGTGAGTGACAGGCCGATGAAATTGGCCTTGGTAACCGGTGGCTTGAGACGGCTTGGCGGGCATATCTCCGGTCGTTTGGCGCAGGCTGGCTATGCTCTCGCGCTTCATGGTCATAGCGATGCCGTTCCAGAGGACGGGCTGGCCGAGACTCTGGTCGACCAGAATACGAAATGGTCTGGCTTTGTTGCTGATTTTGAACAGGACGGCGCAGCCGATCAATTGTTAGACGCTGTGGTAGGGCATTTTGATCAAGTTCCGGATCTGCTTGTCAACAATGCTTCGCTCTTTGACTATGATGATGCGCTGTCTCTCGATGAGATATCGCTAGAGAAACATCTAAGAATCAATATGATTTTACCCACCTTGCTGACAACATCGCTGGCAACGCGTCTATCTGATGGATGTCGCGCGGCGGTGATCAACATTGTCGACCAGCGCGTTCGCAATCCGGTGGGGGATCAACTCAGCTATACATTGTCCAAACAGGCACTGGCGGAATCGATCCGCACCCTTGCTATGGCATGCACCGATAAGCTTCGCGTCAACGGCGTGGCACCCGGCTTGACCATTCCCACTGAGGATTATGAAGGCGACCAGATGGAACGTCTGGCCGACCTCATGCCACTGGGTCGCCTGTCTTCTCCTGACGATATCGCAGGGGCGATTTGCTATCTTGCGGAGGCCAAAAGCGTGACAGGACAAACCTTGTTTGTGGACGGTGGCGCACACATGAAAAGCTATGATCGCGACTTCCTATTCATGGGAAAACGGTAGGTCGCAATTATAACCTCGGTTCGTCGACAAAGTCCTTGTGTACAAGCCCCTTTACTCCATTTCGGACCATCAATCTTTGGGCAACTCTCCCCACCAAATTTTGATTACTCTTGAAAGGAATATAATGCGTATACATTCGAAAATCCTCTTAGTTAGTGCGGCAACTGCTGCTCTGGCTGCTTGCTCTGAACCGGCCGCTGATGCGAGCAGTGGTGACGCAGTTGCTGAGGACGTAACCGAAGTAGAAGCGGCTGAGCCGGCAACGATTGTTGGCGTCGCTCAGGGCAACGAAAATTTCTCAACCTTGGTCACCGCTGTTACGGCTGCCAGCCTCGGTGAAACACTATCAGGCGAAGGCCCATTTACCGTATTTGCGCCAACCAATGATGCCTTCGGCAAAGTTGATGTAGAAACGCTAAGTGGTCTTTTTACCCCTGAGATGAAAGACGATCTGACCGGCTTGCTGACTTATCATGTCGTTGCTGGCAAGATGACAGCAGCAGATGTTGTCAAAGCGATTACCGACGGCGGCGGGACCGCCACCTTGACCACGGTTCAAGGCGGCAGCCTGAAAGCATCCTTGGATGGCGAAAGCGTTGTCTTGGAAGATGCTGCTGGCGGAAAATCAACAGTGACCATGGCCGATGTTGAGGCTACAAACGGCGTCATTCATGCAATTGATACGGTCGTAATGCCGGGATAATCTTGCAGATATGGAACCACGAAAGGCCTCGTCCAACCGGCGGGGCCTTTTTTGTTGTGACGAGAGCGGCTATTGCTTCTGTAATCTAGAAATGAAGGAGCAACGTGGTGGCGCAATATTGGCTGATGAAATCGGAACCTGATGAATATGGCTGGGACCATCTGATTGCTGAAAAAGAGGGCATCTGGGATGGCGTTAAAAATGCGCAGGCCAGCAACAATATGAAAAAGATGCAAGTGGGGGATCAGGTCTTTTTTTATCACTCGCGACAGGGCCTGGAAATTGTCGGCATCATGGAAGTCAGCGAAGAGCAATTTCCTGATCCATTTGATGATACGGGCCGCTGGATTGCGGTAAAGGTAAAGCCAGTGCGCAAGTTGGACAAAGCGGTTCCACTGAAAGAGATGAAGCAAAATCCGAAACTCGCCAATCTGGCGATTATCCGTCAGACGCGCCTGTCTGTGGCGCCGGTGACAGCAGAAGAATGGAAAGAAATATTGGCCATGGCGGCTTGAGGGCCATTTTTAAGCAACCTGGAATATGCTTAACTTCACGGCATTCACACTAAGGCCGCCTTACCTTTGTCCAAAAGTGGTAGAAGCGGTGCCGACATCAGTAAAAGCAGTATATTGTCTATTGCTGCGGTTTGATCCGGCCAGCCGGTACAATAAATTCCAACCGTAATCCGGATGGTTCGCGGATGATCATATGGGTCGTCGGGCCATCGCCTAGAAATTCTGGCGCAAATTCCACGGTGACGTCCTGATGCGCCACAAATTTGCGGTGCAGGTCGTGGAGCGTCGGGAGATCGCGCACTGTGATGGCCATATGGTGCAAACCGACATTATGCTTGCGATCAAATGCGACCGCTTTGGCTGGGTCGGTCACTTGCCACAGCGTCACGAACATTTTTCCGTTGGTCACAAATTTCGCCGGATATTCGGGGCGCCCGCCAGCGGCCTTCCATCCCAGCGTATCGACAAAGAAAGACGCTGTGTCATCAAGCTTGGTCACTGCAAAACCAATATGGTTGAGATCCAGCGTCATCGCTTCTTCCGGTTGAACATCTGCGGTCTGGGCCTGTGCGGGCGACGCCAGCAATAGTCCGGCGATGAGTAAGGGCGAGAGGGATTTCATTATATGATGTCCTTTGATCAAATATTGGTGGCGCCACCTCAAGCTATTCGTTCCAGCAGGGATCAACGTTACACTCGCAGGCTATTTATTCCGCAATCCGCTGACAGTAGCGCCTGCAGCCGTCAAATATTCCACATCGGTCTTGAGATGGAGCAAGCGGAGACCTTTCTGCTGCATGGCTTCGGCCAAAGCAGGTTCAAATTCTTCCGTTTTCTCCACTGTCGCGCTCCACCCGCCATAGGCTTTGGCGAGCATGGCAAAATCGGGATTTTGCAAAGAGGTGGCGGACAGGCGTGTTGGATATTCCCGTTCCTGATGCAGACGGATCGTACCATAGCTGCCATTGTCGATCACGAGGACCAGCAGGTTGGCATCATATTGTACCGCTGTTGCCAGCTCCTGCCCGTTCATCATGAAGTCGCCATCGCCCGCAATCACCACAGACACGCGATCACGGAAGCGTAAGGCGGCTGCAACGGATGCGGGTACGCCATAGCCCATTGCACCGGACGTTGGGGCCAGCTGGCTCGGGAAATCGCCATAGGTCCAATAGCGGTGCCACCACCCAGAAAAATTGCCCGCGCCGTTACAGATGATCGTATCAGCAGGCAGCATCGCTTGCATTGTCGCAACGCATGGACCGAGGTCCAGTTTTGCATCGGTAGGCTTTACGGTGGTCCAGTCCTGATAGTCGGCATGGGCATCTTTCCCCGCGTCGAAACTCAGCAGATCGTCGTCCCATAATGCGGCTTGTTCGGCAAATTCATGCATCTCAGCGCAAATGGGCAGGTCGATCCTATAGACATGATTAAGCTCGTCGGGATCGGGATGGATGTGAACCAATATCTGGTCGGGATGATCAGGTGTGATGAGCGTATAGCCATCGGTGGTCGCTTCCCCAAGCCGTGCGCCGACAGCGATGACGAGATCAGCGGCCTTGACCCGCTCGACCAGTTTGGGATTGGGGCCATAGCCAAGATTACCGGCATAGACCGGACTGGTGTTGGGGAAATTATCCTGCCGCCGGAACGCGCAAGCGACAGGCAATCCGATGCGCTCAGCATATTCCGCGAAATTATCGCGGGCACTGGCGCACCAGCCGGCCCCACCGATTATGGCGATCGGGTTGGTCGCATCGCGCAGCAGATCGGTGAGCGTGGTCATCGCATTGGCGCACATTGGCTGTACCGGTGCGACCACCTTGGGGCGATCCAGCGTTTCAACAACATCGCGCAACATATCTTCGGGGAGGCTAAGCACCACCGGGCCGGGACGTCCCGAGCTGGCAGTATCAAAAGCGCGCGCCAGATATTCCGGGATACGCGCCGCATTGTCGATCCGTGCGGCCCATTTGGCGAGCGGGGTGAACATCGCGGTGAAATCCACCTCCTGAAAACCTTCACGATCCCGGTCATCACGAGCAACGTCGCCTATGAAGAGGATCATAGGGGTGCTGTCTTGCATCGCCGTATGAACGCCGATGCTTGCATTGGTCGCGCCGGGTCCGCGGGTGACAAAGGCAATTCCCGGATTTCCGGTCATTTTACCGTCGGCCTCCGCCATGAACGCCGCGCTGCCATCTTGCCGCGTAGAGATGGTTTCTATGGAACCACAATCATGCAGGGCGTCGAGAACAGACAAGAAGCTCTCACCCGGGACTGTGAAAATGCGGTCGGTGCCTTGAATCACCAGTTGATCAACCAAAACCTGCGCGCCGGTACGTTTTTTCATGTCACTCGTCCTCAACTCTGGTGAATGGCTTTGGTCACCATATAGGCTTTCAGGCCGTCGGGGCCATCTTCTGATCCATGCCCTGATTGTTTCACGCCGCCAAAGGGCGCATCGCCCGGGCTGATGGTCAGATTGTTGATCGCGACCATGCCCGCCTCGATAGCATCACCGACCATATTGGCGGTGTGCAGATTACTGGTAAAAGCATAGGCGGCTAGACCAAGGGGCAAGCGATTGGCTTGTTCGATCGCTTCATCCATAGTGTCAAACGGGCGCATGGCGGCCACCGGGCCAAAGGGCTCGTTGCTCATAATGTCGGCCTGTAGCGGGACATCGGTCAGCACGGTCGGCCGGTAGAAATAGCCATCACTGTCCATCGCTTCTCCGCCCAGACGCACGGTGGCACCCTTGGCTTTGGCATCAGTGACCAGTTTTTCCATCGCCTCTGGGCGGCGCGGATTGGCGAGCGGGCCCATATCGATATTGTCCCCAAAGCCATCACCGACCCGCACCTTTTCTGCGCGTTTGGTGAATTCTGTCGCGAATTTTTCATAGATGCCGGATTGGACATAGAAGCGGGTGGGGGAAACGCAGACCTGTCCCGCATTGCGATATTTTTGCATGGCGAGCAGATCGAGCGCCTTGTCCATATCGCAATCGTCAAAGACAAGGACCGGCGCATGGCCGCCCAGTTCCATGGTTGTGCGTTGCATGTTTTCGGCGGCCAGTTTCATCAGATGCCTGCCGACCGGCACAGAGCCAGTGAAACTGATCTTGCGGATAATGTCGGAGGCGATCAGGTGGGATGACACTTCGGACGGATCACCGAACACGACCTGCGCAGTGCCAGCGGGCAGACCCGCGTCAAGCAGACAGCGGATCATCTCGATCGGGCTGGCTGGCGTTTCTTCGGCCGGCTTGAGGATGATCGAACAACCCGCGGCTAGCGCAGGGGCCAGCTTTCGCGCCGGCGTATAGACTGGAAAATTCCATGGGCTAAACGCGGCCACGGGACCAACGGGTTGATATTTGACGAAGCTATTCTGCCCGGTCGGGCGTACAAGTACGCGGCCATAACAGCGCTTGGCTTCCTCGGCCATAACATCGAACATGGCCGCCGATGCAGTGACTTCGCCGGTTGCCTGACCCACCGGTTTGCCTTGCTCGGCGGTCATCATTCGGCCAATTTCAGGCGCGCGCTCGCGCATCAGGTCGGCGGCTTTGTGCAAGATAGCGGCACGTTCACCCACCGGCGTATCCCGCCAGACCGGGAAGGCACGATCCGTGGCATCCAGCGCGCGATCAAGATCGACCTTGCTGGCTTTGGGCAGGTCGGAAATTGTTTTTCCGGTCGATGGGTTGACGACATGATGGATATTGCGGTCCTCCACATCAATCCATTCGCCGTCAATATGGAGTTGCAGTGACTGGGGGTATGTGTCTGGCATAGTTGCTCCTGTAACCGGTTGAGACAGCACTAGACTTGTCATCTCTTTCCCGCAATGATTGTAAAAAAATTTGAGAGGAAAAATATGGAACTTGTCACCGATGGCCTGAGGTTCCCCGAAGGCCCAATAGCCATGCCGGACGGCAGCGTCATATTGGTCGAGATTGCAGCGGGGCAACTGACGCGCATCGCTGCTGATGGCACGAAGGATGTGATAGCCAAACCGGGCGGCGGTCCCAATGGCGCGGCCTTGGGGCCGGATGGCAAAATCTATGTCTGCAATAATGGCGGTTTTGAATATCAGGAAGCGGGTGGTTTTCTAACCCCTGCCGGCATTGCGAAAGATTATTCCGGTGGTCGTATCGAGCGAATTGATCCGCAAACCGGCGCGGTGGAGGTGCTGTATAAAAGCGGTGACTTTGACTGCACCTTGCGCGGTCCCAATGACATTGTTTTTGACGAGCATGGCGGCTTCTGGTTCACCGATCACGGCAAGACCGATTATGAAAAGCGCTGCCATGATATTGTCGGGATATTCTATGCCAAGGCCGATGGCAGTTATATGGAAGAGGTTATCTTCCCTTCGCAAAACCCCAATGGCGTTGGTCTCTCTCCCGATGGCAAGACGCTTTATGCAGCGGAAACTTTTACCTGCCGGCTGATGAAGTTTAACATTACGGAGCCGGGGAAAGTCTCGCCAGATGCAGGTCCCGGTGGCCCCGGAATTCCTGTCTATCGTCCGGCAGGCTACAAGTTTTTCGATAGCCTGGCGGTCGAAGAGAGCGGCAATATCTGTGTTGCGACCATCGGTGAATGTGGGATCAGCGTGATTTCTCCGGCCGGCGAGCTAGTCGAGTTTGTGAACACAGATGATATTTTTACGACCAATATCTGCTTTGGCGGTGATGATATGATGGATGCGTGGTTATGCCTGTCGGCCTCGGGACGCTTGGTTAAAACGCGCTGGAAAAGACCGGGTCTGAAATTGGAGTATTTGAACAAGTGAACTACGACACCGTAATATTCGACTTTGGCGGCGTAATTACCAGCTCGCCCTTTGATGCGTTTAACCGGCTGGAGGCCGCGCGTGGTGTTCCGATCCACAGTGTTCGGACCATCAACAGCACCAACCCGCATGACAACGCCTGGGCCAAGTTTGAACGCTCGGAAATTGATGCGGCTGGATTTGACCAGCTATTTGCAGAGGAAGCGCGGGCTATTGGCATTGAGCTTAATGGCAGTGAAGTGCTGGCTTGTCTGGCAGGGGATATTCGCCCGGCGATGGTGACGATGCTCGATACGCTCAAGGCCAAGGGATTCACTATTGGTTGCATCACCAATAATGTTCCATCCGGCAAAGGATCGGGCATGGCGCTGAATGATGACAAGGCGGCGGCGATTGCGGCTATTATGGCGCGGTTCGATCATATTATAGAGAGCAGTAAAGCGGGCATACGCAAGCCCGATCCGCGTATTTATCAGATGATGTGCGAAGCGCTCGATGTGCAGCCAGAGCAGTGTATTTATCTCGATGATCTGGGCATTAACTGCAAGCCCGCGGCAACGCTTGGCATGGCGGCGATCAAAGTGACGGGCGAAGAACAGGCGCTCAAGGATTTGCATGGCCTGCTGAAAATGCCGTTCGGATAGCGCCGGATATCGGCGTAAATTGCATAAATCCTTCTGATCATAACATATTGAAAGCCTATCATTTTCTCTGATAGTGACGCTCGTGCGCCCCTTTTTAGTCACGCCTCGGTGATGATAATATTACAGTTATATTGCAGTTTATGTCATAAAAGTGTAATATTATCGCGATGTCTTAGGAGAGTGAGCATGAAAATGGGAAAGAATATTACTGTTGCGGTTGGCTTGGCCATGATTGCCATGCCTGCCATGGCACAGGGGCCAGACAGCGAAATTGGTTATGCCAAGGGCGCCCTGGCTTATGAGGCGTTGATATCGGGTGACAATCAGGTTGCCGTGCAGACATTGGAAAATTCTCGGTTGAACGATCCCGCGGTCATGATCAATCTTGGTCAGGCTTATGCGCGAACCGGACGGTCTGGTGATGCCGCCAAAATGTTTGTCGCCGCCATGAACAGTAACCGCAGCTTTGATCTGATATTGTCCGATGGTCAGATAATCAATTCGCGCAATGCTGCAAAAATTGCCTTGAAGAATCTGAACGGGAAGGTCGCTTCGCGCTAACCTTTGCCTGTTTGACAGGGTTCATCCGGTAAAAATAGGGCGGTCGTTTTTACGGCCGCCTTTTTTATTGCAACAATTGATGCTGAGGCATTTTTGCGCTGCATCATGAAAAACGGAGCGCCCTTGCGGCTCCCAACGCAACTGCAATAATCCTGAAATATTTTAGTCTCTGAAGAGTCATAGAAACGGCATCGCTGGGTCATTTGCTGCGCCTAGTTCCCGAGTCCGAAGGCGATGGGGGCATATTTGATTCGTTTCCACATCATCTGATCCGACGTTTTGAAAATCAGTAATCTGCGGAGACTTTATCCATGTTGAATAAGCAAATTCGTTCTGTTCTTTTCGCTGGTGTTGCTGCGATGGCGGTCGCCGCATGCGGTGCCGATGATGTCGCATCCCCCGGTGAAGGCATTATTATTCTGCCAGCGCCAACGCCCACTCCAACCCCGACACCCACACCGACACCAACCCCGCCAACCGGTGGCCCTGCGGCCGATTGCCCAACCGGCACCGCAAATGTGGGCACGATCACCACAGGCGGTGGCCAAGAGGTGCGTAACTGTCAGATTTCCGGTGTTATCACCAGCAACCTGACGGTTCCTAATCAGGCCGGCACAATCTATTCTTTTTCCGGCGCCGTGGAAGTTGGCGTTGATGGCGGCACGACGGGCATTTTAACCATCGAGCCGGGCGTTGTCATATTTGGATCGTCAGGAGGCGATTTCTTGCTGGTCAATCGCGGTTCGCAGCTTTTCGCTGAAGGGACTGCGTCTGCGCCGATTATTATGACGTCTCGTCAGAACATCCTGGGCACGTCCGGCGTCAACAGTATCGGTCAATGGGGCGGCGTGGTTATCCTCGGCCGGGCACCGATTTCCGATTGCGCCACGGGCGGTGCTTCTAATCCCGGTGGAACCCGCACGGATTGCGAGGCGATTGTCGAGGGGCCAACCAACGCGGTATATGGCGGCACTTTGCCAGCCGATTCCAGCGGCCGCTTGTCTTATGTCCAAGTGCGTTATCCCGGGTTCGAAGTTTCACCGGGTAACGAACTGAACGGCATTACATTGGCGGGTGTTGGTAGCGGAACATTCTTCCAGAATATTCAGGTCCATAACAGTTCAGACGATGGCGTCGAATGGTTTGGTGGCCGCGTAAACGGCAAGAATCTTGTCATGACCGGCATTGACGATGACTCGGTAGATTCTGACTCTGGGTTTCAAGGTAACAATCAGTTTGTTCTGGTTGTGCAGCGCGCTGGTGCAGGCGACCACGTGATGGAAGCCGATTCAAACGGTGATGAAGATGCCGAACCACGCCAGCGCCACAGACTAGCCAACGTAACCTTCGTATCCAGCGGTGAGGATCATGTCATCTTGCTGCGCGGCGGCGGAGATTATGAATTTTACAATAGTGTGTTTAACAGCCCGGCCGCCTGCATCGATATTGACAGTGCGACGACCATTCAGGCTGCAGGCGCGGCGGCGGACGAAAACGGCCCTCCCGTGTTTGAATCCCTGTTCATGAGCTGCGCGACGGCATTTGTTGATGACGGCAACATCACCGCAGCACAAATCCAGACGATCTTTAATGCCGGTACCAATAATACCGAAGCGGGTACATCGACCCTAGCCAATAGCGCCGCGGCCTTTGCGTTCATAAACGGCGCTAATGAAAACGCGGTTACGCCCTTTGCCGTGAATGCCGTGAACAGCTTCTTCGAAGACGTGACTTATATCGGCGCTGTGCAGGACGCCAATGATGCGCGCTTCCAAGGTTGGACATGCGGCCTTTACGCCGACGATTGCGGAACCGCTCCGACAATTGGGTAATCCAAAAAAATAGGTTTGATGGGATGGCGGCTGGAAAAGGCTGTCATCCCATTTTTTGAGATTTAAGAAGGAAAATTCCGATGACGAAGCGGGCCAATTTGATCACCAGTCTATTTCTAAGCACGGCGTTGTTTTCGCCTGCGGCCCTGGCGCAAGTTGCCGCAGATGATGCGGCGACACAAGTCGATCAGCCTGATGAGGCACCGGAGGAGGATGTTGATATCTCGGCTCCTGGTGGAGATTTTAGCGGTGAGATTATTGTTCGCGGTAAGTTTATTCCAAACCCCATTCGAGCGACATCGGAAGTTGTCTCGGTCTTGGGCGAAGAGGAAATTGCCCGCGCCGCCGATGGTGATATTGCCGGCTCGCTGCAGCGCGTAACGGGCTTGAGCGTCGTCGGTGGCCGTTTCGTGTTTGTCCGCGGCCTAGGTGAACGCTATTCTTTGGCGCTGCTCAACGGTTTACCATTGCCGTCACCAGAACCCTTGCGCAGGGTTGTTCCGCTCGACCTGTTCCCGACCAGCGTGATTGCGTCGACTGTCGTTCAGAAAAGCTATTCAGTGAATTATCCCGGCGAATTTGGCGGCGGGGTGATCAACCTGACCACCAAAGCGACACCCGAAGAGCCGTTTTTGAAGTTTAGCTTCAGCGTCAGCGGCGATAGCGAAACGACGGGGGAGCTGGGCTATACCTATGATGGATCCGACGCGGACATTGTCGGTTATGATGATGGAACGCGCAATATTCCAGACGGTCTTAATCGGGCGATAGGGCAAAATATTCCAATTTCTGTCGGCACCGATTTTAACAGTCTCGATCTGCAGAATTTTGCTGCCAGCCTGACCAATGCAGAAACCGCGCTGATTCAGCGCAATAATGACATTCCAGCCAATTTTTCCGCTGAAGTAACCGGTGGGACAACCATTGATGTTGGTGACGCTTTTGTCGGTATCATCGCGACCGCTGGCTTTGAAAACAGCTGGCGTACGCGCGGTGGATTGCAACAAACGTCGCAAGGTATCGTCAATATTGACGGTACCGATGGTCTGCGCCCCGATCAGAATTTTAACTTTCTAACCACAGAAAACCGTATTATTGTCAACGGTTTATTGGCCTTATCTGCCGAAATTGGTGAACATAAATTGCGTTTCACCAACCTGTATATCCACGACACCGTGAAAGACGCCTCGATTAAGCAGGGTATTGATGCGATCAATGTCGATGAGGAAACATTGCTCAATCAAAGCCGCACCAGTTGGTTTGAACGACAGCTGTTCACAACCCAGTTTGTCGGGGAATTGAAATTTGATGAACTGTCTGTAGATTTGCGCGGCAGTTATGCCAATTCGAAACGAGATGCGCCTTATCAGCGGACATCCAGCTATGCCTTTGATGACCAGTTTGCGAATGACTTTGTCAATGATTTGACCTCACCGGGCGAGTCCGCCCGCATCCGTTTCAGTGATTTGAATGATGATGTCTATGGCGCGGCAATTGACTTCGGGTATGAAACAGATATCGGCGTGCCTGTTAACCTCACCGCCGGTTACAACTATTATCTCAATGATCGCAATGCACAGCGCCGGGACTTCCGTTTCGTACCAGCAAATGGCCTAGCGAGCCCGTTTGATCAGCAGCGGATTGATTTCTTGCTGTCTGATGTCAACATATTCACGCAGGAAATCGAACTACGTGAAGTGGCCGCGCAAACGTCGGTGCCCGCTTATACGGCAGAACTCGAAATCCATGGCGGCTATGGACAGATTGACGCAGAATTGGCCGATGGCCTGCGCGTTAATGTGGGTGTGCGTTATGAAGATGCGCAGCAGCAAGTATTACCCATCACGCTAACAGGTGGTCAGTCCAGTGTCGCAACAGGCCTGGATAATGATTATTGGTTGCCTGCGGGAACGCTGACATGGAATTTTGCCGATGACATGCAATTGCGCTTCGCCGCGTCCAAAACGGTCGCGCGCCCGCAATTTCGCGAACTGGCACCGCAACAATTTCTTGATCTTGATACCGACCGGACATTCATCGGGAACCCGCTTTTAGAGGATAGCGAACTCGTCAATCTCGAGGGGCGGTTTGAATATTATATCGGCCGGGGTGAGCGGATCACATTGGCTGGTTTCTATAAGGATATCGACAATCCGATTGAAAATGTTGCCTTTGTTCAAGGTGGCGGGACCCTGTTCACCGGATTTTCCAATGCGCCCAATGCCAAGCTTTATGGAGCGGAAGTGGAGTTGGTTAAATATTTCCCGCTCGGCGATATTTTCGGCGGTAATTTTTTCGAAAACCGCCGGATCATGTTGGCGGCAAACTATACCTATACCAAATCGGAGATAAATGTAGCAGAGGGAGACACCGCGATTAATCCGGTGACGTTACAACCGACGAGCGCATTGAATCTATTTGATGATGGCGACCGTCTGACCGGGCAATCGACCCATGTTGCCAACCTGCAATTCGGGATGGAAGCAGAGGAAGGGCTGTCGCAGCAGACGGTCTTACTGACCTATAACAGCCCCCGGGTCACTGCCCGCGGACCTCAGGATCAACCCGATCTGATTGAGCGGACGGGCTGGCAGATCGATTTTGTGATGCGCGAGCAAATGGAAATTGCCGGGCAGGAATTTGAACTGAAGTTTGAAGCGCGCAATTTGCTGGGCACGGACTATCGCGAATCTCAGACGCTCAACAATACGCGGATCATCAACAACGGCTATGAAATTGGCACTCGCCTATCGATGAGTATTGGGATCAACTTCTGATCACTGAATTGGCGTATATTGGCAGCTGACAGAGGGCTGTCACTTTTCTGTCATCAATGAGTCGCAGGTTGGTCACCAAACCGTTATAGCCACCCTAGGGAAGCAGAGTGCGGGGATTCGTGGCTATTCAATCTTCTAACCAATTTTTGGTAAAAAACCGGGCGCTATCCATGCCCGGGCTATATCCGATACTATTTGGTATATTGGCAGTGTTACTTGTGGTTCAGGCGGTCCGTTTCATTTGGATTGTTGTTACGCCTTTGGGACCGGTTGGGGACTGGCAGGCGCGAGAAGTACAGCTGTTATCACCGCAGTCACGCCTGTCCCTGTTTAGCAGTTTCGATCCCTTTTATCGCCAAGGTCCGGCAACCACAGCCAATGTTGTGACGTCGCTGCAGCTTACTTTATATGGTGTCAGGATGAACGAGGGATCTGGGCTCGGTTCGGCTATATTGGCGGGACCAGACGGTGTTCAGGAAAGCTATGCGGTGGGCGATGATATCATGTCGGGTGTCAAACTGGACGCCGTACAGTTTGATCATGTCGTGATTGATCGTGGCGGGACCAAGGAAAGCCTGTATCTTGATCAGTCGGTTCCGGCAGAAACAGTGGGTGGCGATATCAATACGGATCAAGCCGATAATTTATCACTACAACCAGCTGGGGGCTCATCCGCAGCGGCGGCTGTAGCCAATGCCGTAGATCTCGCCCCGCGCAAGGCGGACGGCAAGGTGACAGGGATTGTCATATCCCCACGCGGTGACGGCACATTGTTTCGGACCGCTGGCTTCAAAGACGGTGACATCATTGTTTCGGTCAATGGACAGCCGGTATCTTCGACCGGGGATATAGCGACGCTCAAAAGCCGGATTGCACCGGGCAGCCGCCTTTCGGTTGAGGTCGAACGCGGAGCAGATATAGTCCCGATAGCAGTTAATATGGGCGCGCAGTTATGAGTATTATTCTTACAAAAATGGCCCTAAAATGGTCGGTATCCTTGGCGATACTAGCGCCTGTGGCGATTACGCCCGCTTTTGCGCAACATAGCTTAAATGTAAGGGACGCGGACATCCGCGCATTTGTGCAGGATGCGGCTCGGGTTACGGGCCGTACATTCATTCTGGATAGCCGGGTCCAAGGCAAAGTTTCTGTCGTGACAGACCGGCCACTATCCCGTTCCGAATATTTTGAGATTTTTCTGTCTACTTTGCGTGCGAATAATCTGGTTGCCATTCCAACCACGCGTGGGTCCTATCGTATCCAACCTGCTGACGGTGCGGCGACTCAACCCACCCGGATTGGCACCCGCCAATCGCCAGCCAATCAGTTTGTGACCGAAGTCGTCCGGCTCAAGTCGATTGAAGCGACAGCCGCTTTGGAAACATTGCGGCCGCTGATCAGCAAACAAGGCGCGATTACCGCCAATCGCAATGCCAACAGTCTGGTCATTGTTGACTATGCCGACAATATCCGCCGCGTTCGCGCGCTGGTGCAAAAAATTGATCGAGACAGTTCCGCGTCGATGATCGTGAACCTTAGAAATGCGGGCGCGCGGGAAATTGCGACCTCTTTGCAAACCCTGGCCCAGCAGGGTGGAGAGGGCGTAGTGGCACCGGTAACGGTGGTCGCGATTGACAGCAGCAACAGTATCGCGCTGCGCGGTGATCCGGGCGCTGTCGCGAAATTTACACAAATGGCGCGCGAACTTGACCAGCGTGCGGAAGCCGGCACGGAAATTCGGGTGCATCAGCTGGATTATGCCAATGCCGAGCAATTGCTTCCGGTGATCGAACAGTTAATGGGGCAGGGTAGTTCTGGCTCCACGCCAACATCGGTTGCGCCGGTGCCGGGAACCAATGGCGCTGCTCCTGCCGTAACGCCGGCTTCGACCGGCGCTACCTCTGGTAGCGGTATCGCGCGTCATGGCCCCGCGGTGGTCACACGCTATGAAGGCACCAATGCCATTATCGTTGCGGCCAACCCGGATGTGCAGCGCATGGTGGGCGAATTGATCCGCCAGCTTGATACACGGCAGGAACAGGTTTCTGTCGAAGCGATTATCGTTGAAATTTCCGACTCTCTGGCCCGTGAACTGGGTGTTCAATTCCTCATCGGCGGAGAAAACACACCCTTTGCGGTCACGAATTTCTCCAATGCTTCACCCAATATTGTCGATCTGGCTGGTGGCTTGTTGGCAGATCAGTTTGATACAACGACGACCACGACCACAGATACTGCGACGACCACCACCACCAACAGCGCGGTGGGCGATCAATTGCTTGAAAATGCCGCGAGCTCCATTCTGGGCGCACGCGGCGCCTTTACCGGTTTTGCAACCACGCTTGGCGGCAACACGATATTGGGCGCAATTATCAATGCGGTGCAGCGCGATTCTGACTCGAACCTGCTCTCGACGCCTTCCCTGACGGTGAACAATAATCTTAAAGGCAGCATCCTGTTCGGCCAGGAAATCCCGGTTTCTACTGGTGAAGCTTTGTCCGATAATTTCGATAACGCCTTCCGCACCATCCAGCGGCAAAATGTCGGAATTGAGCTGGAAGTCACGCCGCAAATTAACGCAGGGGATGAGGTGCGGCTGGAACTGCGTCAGGAAGTCAGCTCTATTGCCGGACCGGTTTCGGATGATTTTAACGAGCTGATCATCAACAAGCGCGAGATTAAAACCACAGTGACCGTGGGCGACGGAGAAATCATCGCGCTGGGTGGTTTGCTGGACGATAATGAACGCCGCACGATTGAGAAAATCCCGTTTTTGGGTGATATTCCGTTGCTCGGGGAGCTTTTTAAATCGCGTGGAAAATCACGGGTCAAAACCAATTTAATGGTGTTTATCCGGCCAAAAATCCTTCGCAGTCGCGCTGATGCGCGGGCCTTCTCGGCGCGTCGCTATGGCTATATTCGGGGCCGTCAACTGCGCCGTGATCCAGAGCTTGAGCCGTCCATTGATGTGCTGATACGTGATTATATGGGCACCGTTCCCCCGACGGCCGAAGCGCGTCCTGGCGATCAAATTATCTACGCGCCAGGTGCCGTTGCGACCCCACAAAATAGTGGGTCTGTGGAACCCGTGCCCGTTAGCCCCAGCACCTCCGATACGGACAGAGATGACTGATGAAAATCGCGAAGGGAACAGAGGCTGAAGTTTCCGGCGATGAAGAACAGCCTGTTGGCACCCCGCCAGCATCTCCGCCTCTTTTAGATATTCCTTATGCTTTTGCGCGAGATCACGGCGTGCTGCTGATGCGGACGGACGGCGACCGTCTGTCGGTCGCGATGCGGGAAGAGGCCGATCCACAGGCATTGTTAGAATTGCGCCGTTATCTCGCCATGCCATTTGATGTCGATCTGGTATCGCCCGATGCGTTTGAGAAAATCCTGTCCGAACATTACGCAATGGATGGCAGTGCCGCCGCCATGGCCGGGGACATGAGCCTTAGTAACGACGCGCTGGACGATATTGCTGGCGATATTCCGAGTGCGGAAGACTTGCTCGACAGCGCGGACGATGCGCCAACCATCCGGTTGATCAACGGCATTATCGCGGAAGCTGCGCGGCAGGGCGCGTCGGATATTCATATCGAACCCTATGAAAGCGGACTGGTCGTGCGGATGCGCGTGGATGGGGTATTACAGGAAAAACTCAGGATGCCGCCGCATGTGGCCTCCGTGATCGTCAACCGGATCAAGGTTATGGCGCGGCTGGATATTGCCGAGCGCCGGATACCACAAGATGGCCGGATAAGCTTGACCCTTGGCGGCAAGCTGCTGGATGTGCGTGTCTCGACCTTGCCCAATCGCGCGAACGAGCGGGTGGTGATGCGGATATTGGATAAGGAAAGTGCAGCGATATCGCTGGACCTGCTGGGCATGTCTGAAACCACCCATGAGATTTTGACGCAAGCACTGGCAGAGCCAAACGGGATTATATTGGTCACGGGACCAACCGGTTCGGGTAAGACAACCTCGCTCTATGCAGGGCTGAAACAGCTGAACGACGGCAGTCGTAACATATTGACCGTCGAAGATCCGGTGGAATATGCGATTGATGGTATTGGTCAGACGCAAGTAAATGCCAAGGTCGGTCTGACATTCGCAGCGGGTCTGCGTGCGATCTTGCGTCAGGATCCCGATGTGGTGATGGTTGGCGAAATTCGCGACCGGGAGACCGCAGAGATTGCAGTACAAGCCTCGCTGACTGGCCATTTGGTGTTGTCCACCGTGCATACTAATGATGCCGTTGGCGCGATCACCCGGATGCGCGATATCAAGGTTGAACCGTTCCTGCTCGCGTCCACCTTGCGCGCGGTTGTTGCACAAAGACTGGTGCGAAAGCTGTGCCCGCATTGCCGGGTACCGATACAGGCAGATGGCAGCCTTGCTTCGCTATTGGGCTTTGACAATGGTACGGTGGTTTATCGAGAAGTGGGCTGCGAGCAATGTAACCATACCGGTTTTCAAGGCCGAATTGGCGTGTTTGAAGCGATCCGTGTCGATGAAACAATCCGCAAATTGATCAATGATGGGGGCGATGAAGCCCGCATTGCGGCCCATGCCTTCCTCAAGAAACCCAATCTTGGTTCGTCAGCCCGTGCGTTGGTTCGGGAAGGGCTAACGACGGCAGAAGAGGGTATCCGCATATCACGCCGTGAAGTGCTGGACGAACAGGTCGATGCCTGATTTTTCTTATACCGCGATTGACCCCAAGGGGCGCGAGAAGACCGGCCGATTGGCGGCGGATAACAATGAGGCGGCTCGGGCCAAGCTAACCGAGCGCAATTTTTACGTGGTGAAGGTGGAGGCCGCACAAGGGGCTGAGGCAAAGCCGACCCGTTCGTTATTTGGTCCCAAGAAACTGCGTAGTAAAGAACTGACTTTGTTCACGCGGCAGCTATCGTCATTGGTGCAGGTCAGTCCGCTGGAGGAAGCGCTGCGGACGATCGGTAATCAGAATGAGAAAGCCCATGTTCGCGACCGAATTGGTGCGGTTCATGGCGGCGTTATCGAAGGACAGCGGCTGGCGGAAGCCATGCGCCGTGAACCGGCTAGCTTTCCGCCGCTTTATCGCGCGATGATCTCGGCCGGGGAAAGTTCTGGGACATTGCCGGATATAACCGAACGCCTCGCGGGCCTGTTGGAGCGCCAGGCCGAAATGCGCGGCAAGCTGATTAGCGCGCTGGCCTATCCTATCGTGTTGGCGCTTGTCGCGATAATCGTCGTCGCCTTGCTGATGATTGCGGTTGTTCCCAAGGTTGTCGAACAATTTGATGATGTTAATCAACAGCTTCCCTTTGTCACCCGATTGGTCATCGGCATATCGGATTTTCTCGCCAATTGGTGGGGCGCAATTTTGGGACTTTTGTTCCTCCTCACTGTCGTCAGCTGGCGCGCTTTGAAGGAACCGGAAGTCAAATATCGCTTTGACGGTTTCCTGCTCCGCCTGCCATTTTTTGGCCGCTTGCTCCGCGACTTAAATGCCGCGCGGCTGGCGAGGACTTTGTCGACTATGGTCGCGAGCCGTTTGCCGATATTGGAAGGGCTCCGGCTCACGACCAATACCATCAGCAACGCGGTATTGCGCAAGGCATGCGAGGATATGGTGGAAGCGATCAGAGGCGGCGGCAGTCTGTCCAAGGCACTCAAAAATACCGGTGTTTTCCCGCCGATGCTGGTCTATCTCACGGCCAGCGGTGAGGCATCGGGTCAGCTCGACGATATGCTCGCACGGGCAGCCGATTATCTGGAGCGCGAATTTGATAATTTCAGCTCCACCGCCTTATCTTTGCTGGAACCACTGATTATTGTTTTATTGGGCGGTGTTGTCGCGGTGGTCATTTTGGCTATATTGTTACCAATATTACAGCTTCAGAATCTTGCCGGACTATAAGGCCGGACGGATAGGAAAATATATGTTCACAAATGCCACCAATTATGCCCACCCGTTCGACCAAGAATCTGGGGAAGAGCAAAAGAAAAAACCGAAACGCAACGGCTTCACGTTGGTCGAGTTGATGGTGGTCATCTTCATTCTGGGCCTGCTGACGACCATCGTGGTGATCAACGTGCTGCCAAGCCAGGACCGCGCGATGGTCGAAAAAGCACGGGCGGATATCTCGACTTTGAGTCAGGCGCTGGAAATGTACCGGCTCGACAATTTAACCTATCCGGCCTCTTCCGATGGTTTGGCGGCACTAACAAGCGCTCCTGCCTCGCTCGCGCCGTCAGCGCGCTACCGGCAGGGCGGTTACATAAAAAAACTTCCTGATGATCCGTGGGGGCGCCCTTATCAATATGATAATCCGGGTCGCAATGGTCCGGGTTTTGATCTCTATTCCTTGGGCGCAGACGGCGCGCCGGGCGGAGAAGAAGATGCTGCGGATATTTACGCGGAATAGTCCAATTGCCAAAGGTGACAGCGCGGCTAAAATTGATTAGCTAATAGCGGCGATTGCAATAAAGTTTTCAGCCGAGTCGGGGAGGTCATGTTGGTACAAAATCCATTACTGCCCTCCAGGCCGTTTCCATTGAATCAGATTCCATAGGGCTTATGTCTGCATCTCGGTCCTTTGTAACAGTTTTTCCGACTGCAGAGATTCAGGCCCTGCATTGGTGGCTTGTGGCGGACGGCGCGCTCGAAGCCAAAGGTTGCGATGCTGATCCCTTGCTCGCCGCTGGCTTGAAACTGCCCTCGGTTGAAGATGAACCTGTCGCCCATATTGCCTTAATGCCCACGCCATTGGCGCTTGTTCGCTGGCATGATCCGCTGGATGACATGACCGTGCAGCAGGCATTGGCAGCAGCGCGTCTCGCGGCGCAAAGTAGCAGCCTTGACCGAGAAAATCTGCATATCGCGGCTGTGGTTGACGACACGGGGCAGGCGGTAACGGCATCGGTTGGCAAGGATATAGTGGCCAACGGCTTGTTGCAGCTACAGGCCTTAGGCATTGACCCGGACGTAATTGTACCGGCCGGTTGGCTGTTCGCGCCGCAGGACACAATAGTGGCGGAAGCCGATTTTGGCTTTGAAAAATTGCTACGAGCGGAAAAGATGATCGCGCCTGATGAACCGTCTTTGCGAGCGCATTTGATCGGCGACAATCGGGTAACAGTTTTGCCCGAAGCGTCAGTTGATCGTGCGTTGGCGGATGCTGTCGATAATGCGACGTTAAACTTGCGTTGCGGGGCGTTTGCGAAAAAAGTTCAAGCCCATATGACTGCGCAACAAAGGCGTTTATTGGGTTGGCTGGCCGCGGCCGCTGTTGTCCTTTCGTTGCTGATCCCGGTCGTCCAACTCGTCAAATATCATTGGGCGGCCGCCGATGCTCAAGCCGTTGCGCTGGCGGCGGCTGAACCAGTGATTGGCGCGGTAGAAAGCGTGGAGGAGGCGGACCGACGGCTCGACACTCGGCTGATTAGTGAAAATCGGGGAAATATTGCCTTTTCAGTTCCCGCGTCCGCTTTGTTTTCGGCCGTGCAACAGACGCAAGGCGTATCGATAGAACGGCTCAGCTACCGCAAGGACGGGACTGTTTTTGCGGCACTGACGGCGGTGAGAAATGAAGATATCAACCCGGCACTTGTCGCGCTTCAAAATGCCGGATTTGTCATAACTGCGACACCGCGAACAGATGCCACCGGATCATCCAAAGCCGATGTTACGGTGCGCGCGCCATGATCGACATGATCAAAAATTGGTTCCATGCGCTCAGTCAGCGTGAGAAAATAATGGTCGGGATATTGGGCGTTCTGGTCGCGCTTGTCGTCGGATATTATGCTGTCGTCAGTCCTTTTATCAATGCCTATATATCAGCCCAGAAAAGCCATGCAGATGCGATTGACAGTCAGGTTCGCATCGAAGCCAAGGTTGCTGCGCTAACCGCACCGGCGGACACGTCTGTCAAGCCAGTGACGGGTGCCTTGGATGTCTTCATCAGCCAAAATGCAGGCGAGGCCGGTTTTGCGGTCGGGCGGCTGGATCCGCAGACCAATGGCACGGTTCAGCTGTCGATTGATTCTGCCAAGCCAACCGCTTTATTTGGCTGGCTGGCCATGCTCGAAAGTCGCGGCATATCGGTGGAGGAACTCGCGGTGAATCCCGGCGCCAACGAAACGGTCACGGCAACGATAATATTACGCTCAGTACAAGCGAACTAAGCTATCAGAAAACGTCTGCAGCCGTCTTGGTCTTGCCGGTCTTGACGTCTTCAGCAAACATTACGCCGCCGTCATCTGCTGACATTTCTTCAAGACTAGGCGCTTCCAGATCCGATCGATGACCGGCCGCATTCAGCTTCTTCTGTTGGACCCAGTTGCCATCGGCATCGCGAACATATTTTGGTGCACGCTGGACATTCCAGACCAAGCCCATTTTCTCCCATGCAGAGATAATATAGCCGTTCACATCGACTTCCCACCACATGATGCCGGCATAGGCCGACCGCGGATGCTGATGATGGTTGTTGTGCCAGCCGTCACCGAAGGTCATCCACGCCATGAACCAGTTATTGCGTGACCCATCTTTGGTCTTGAAACGCTGTGAGCCAAAAACATGGCCCACGCTGTTCACGCCCATGACAAAGTTGAGAAAGAAGAAATTGCGGAAAAACCCGCCGATGAGGATCGTGCCGATAATATGCTCCGGACCACCAAAGGCCAGTGCCCAAAGGGCCGGGAATATGATGCTGGAAAAAATTGCAATCGACCAGCGATGGCGATGACACCACAGGACTTGCGGGTCATCGATCAGGCCTTTGCCATAGACATTCATGTCCGATGTGGTGTTATCAAACAGCCAACCGAAATGGGCGATGCCAAGGCCCTTTAATTTCGACATTTTTTTGCCGTGACCGTCAATATAAGGACTGTGCAAGTCGCCAACGCGGTCTGAAAAAGCATGGTGGCGACGATGATCGGCGGCCCATTTCAGGACCGAAGCCTGACAGGCCATTTGTGCCATAATACCAATGGCGAGGCGCATTTTCGGACCCGCTTCAAACGCCCGGTGCGTGTAAAAGCGATGATAACCAATGCCGACACCCATGTTGATCAGGATATAACCGAACAGGAAAGCGGACCATTCTACCCAACCGGTCGCATGGGTGAGCGTCCAATAGAGTGCGCCGAGTGACCCGATAACCATCGATGACAACAAAATGCCATATTCAATGCGTTTGGCGCGCGCTGCAGGGCCGCCAATGATCACACCATGTTGTGGATGAACCTCTGAAGGTTCAAACTTATCTGGTTGAATGTCACGAAACGCGGTCGCCATAAATTTGCCCCTGATACTATTTACCAAAGGAAATTACCCATTTTCCGGGAGGATTACAATTATGTTAACTATTATTCAAACCGATATGGAGGCGATTGGCTCAAATATAAAAACTTTCGTTTGGAATCAGGTCAATGCTGCTGCCGCGGCTGTGACTTTGTCGCATCACCAATACGCCTTATCCGACGATATCACCAGTTCGTGAAGCGGAAAGCGCTTCCGGTTTGTTCTGTGCGGGTCGAAATATCCATAAGGAAAATGACGATGAAGATTCGCAATATGATTTTGACCGCCGCTGTTATCGCTACGGGCGTGATGATGAGTATTTTACCAGCCGCCAGTGCGTCGATCCATCCATCATATTGCAGTGTGCAATAACATTTTTTCACGTACCCCATTGTCGGCGTCGAGAATAGCCGCTGGCTTGTTTATGCCACTGATATTCGCGAAGTGACGATTAAGTGATCAATATCCGCAATATCCTGAAAGCGGACATTTGAGTTAAAGTTAATTGAATTTTTGAGCCGATCAAATTTAGCATTTTCAAGTGTCGCAGATTATATAATCTGTAGGGTATACGGAGTTATTTCGTTCAGGGTATTTCCAGCTTCCATTGGAATATATCCCGTATAGGTACAAACTATCGCCGTTTCGATATATCTTCATTTTATCTTTGGTTTTATTCTCTTCGACAGTGAAGTTATCCGCTCCAAGATCAACCAACGATATCTTAGTTCTTTCTTTTGAAACTACGTCTGCTTCCGGATCGATAGCGATCACTTTTTCGACCATTTCCGTAGAATTTTCATAATCGATAAATTGATCAAAAAACTTTATAGATCGATAGCCGCACCCATTGATCTTATCTCCCCAGACATGAGGCTTTGCAAACTCAAACGCGTCCTGATTTTTATCGCAACTGGATAGCGCTAAAACTATCACCATAGAGATAGCTGTTAGTTTCTTAATGTCGTTCACTGTGCATTTCCTAGGACTATTGACAGCCAGAATACTGCAGAAATATTGAGTAATCTCTAACGTCCGCTTTTGCGCCCATAGCAGACATTGGCCTTGCCCTTTCTCACTATTCTTCATTCGCGAAATTGCTATGCAATGGGCAAGGGACCAGCGATCATTCGGAAACAATAGGCCAAAACCATGAATATTGAAGTGAACATAGACCCTCCGAAAAGGGATTCGGATATCCTCAGCCATGGCATAATCGATTATAACAAATTAGAAGTCCCAGACTTGGAACCCAATGAAAATGAAGTGAAGTTTTTCGTTTTTGCAAAGAATGAAGCCGACGCGATAATTGGCGGCATCAGAGCAACATGTTTTTGGAATACGCTGCATATAGAACTCTTGTGGCTATCAGAAGAGTGCCGCGGAGCCGGTATTGGAAAGCGATTAATTGATTCAGCCGAGAGCTTTGCAGTACAACAAAACTGCGGGAAAGCTTTGGTTGAGACAACCAGTTGGCAGGCAAAACCATTTTATGAAAAAAACGGATATGACCATATTGCAACTTTGACGGATCGTCCAAAAGGTCATGCTTCTCATTATCTGACCAAAAGCTTAGTTGCCGCAGATTGATTTAAGCTTCGACTATAGAGAGTCCATCTTAACTCTATTATGGTCTTTATACAGTGTCCGTTTTTGCGCCGATAGCGGACACTCATTACTGCCCGTTGCAGTTGAACTTCTGCGCAAACTTTTCGTCGATCGAGATAGAATATTGCCGCCAAGCACGTTAAATAGCGTCTCTGCCGGTCCGATCATTCATCGCTGACATTACGGCGAGACACCTCGCTGCGGGAAGATCGGCGCGATGGGCGGGATTGTGCCGCCGGACGTCGTGTGGAGCGTGCGACAGGCGTGGATTGTTGCCGTGCTGCTGGACGGGCTTGCTGTCCGCGCTGCGGGTTTGCCGGCGTTCTGGCGCGGCGTTCGGCACGCGTGCCATTGCCTTGACGGTTAGCGCGCCGTGCTTGTCTGGTTTCGCCGCGGCGTTGCCCACGGATCGCGCCATCGCGCAGGCCTGCTCTACCGGTTGTTGCATCGCCATTTGCGGCTCTGCGCTGATTTCTTTCTGCTCGACGTTCCGCGCGTTGTTCTGGTGTCAGATTACGGCGGCGTTCTGCTCTGCGATCGCGGCGCTCTGCACGCTGTGCCGGCGTAAGATCGCGGCGTCTTTCAGCCCGGCGGTCACCTCGGCGCGCATGGCGAGAGCCAAATTCTGCGCGCTGTCGCGCCCAGTGGCGCCGGTGATGGCGCTGCATTGCATAGCGTGATCCGCGTCGGTCAAAAATATAGGTGCCGTAGCCGGGATAGTAGAAACTATCATACCAGCCGCCGCCAAATCCGATATTGGCATAACCATAACCATTGTCGCAGGCATAATAATCATCAAAAGGCGCATAGGGATCGCAGGCATAGCCCGCGCCGTTGACATAGCCGTCACCATAAGAACCGCCGCCATAAGCACAGGCGCTCAGACCCAGCATCGCCCCGCTGAGCATTGCAGGTTTCAATAGCTTTATAAACGAAAATTCTGCCATGATCTTACCCCTTCGTCGCACCAGTGACGCGGTCATGAGACCTGTTCACCGATAATATCTATCCTCTAGCCCGCTTTTGCCCTGCGAGTCCGGATAGTTTTCCTGTTGCCCTATTTTGTAACATTGATGAATTGAATTGAAAATGAATGCAGATGCTTGCTGACATTAATGCAAGTAGTTACTATAGGTTCACAAAACCAAGAATTTCGGAGAGTTTATTTTGGCCAGCGCAGCACAAGCCCACGGATATTCCTATACCGAGACCGCAAACCCGCATTGGGTCAAGCCACCGAGCAAGGAAGCGCTTGCGCATATTCCCGGCGAAGAAGGCATGCCTGTGTTGGGCACAACTCTGCAAGTCATCAAGGACCCTATCGGCTTTGGCCGGAAGATGTTTGAGAAATATGGTTCGGTCTATCGAACCTACAGCTTTGGCAAGGACAATGTCATGTTGCTGGGGGCAGATGCCACAGAGTTGGTGATGTTCAACAAAGACAAGATTTTTTCCAGCGAACAGGGCTGGGGACCGGTGCTCAACAATCTCTTCCCGCGTGGGCTGATGCTGATGGATTTTGAACGCCATCGGGCGGATCGCAAAGCGCTATCGGTTGCCTTTAAGCCGGGACCGATGAAGCATCATTGTAAAGTCCTGAACGAAGGCATTATTGAACGCGTGGCCGAGTGGAGCGGCACCAGCTTTGAATTTTATCCTGCGATCAAGTCGCTGTCACTCGACACGGCCGCTAGCGCCATACTCGGTATTCCGTGGGGCCCGGAAGCGGACAAGATCAACAAGGCATTTGTCGATGAAGTACAAGCCTCGGTAGGTATCGCCCGCTCACCAATCCCGTTCACCAAGATGTGGCGCGGGGTGAAAGCCCGGGAATATCTGCTCAGCTATTTCACGCCACAAGTGAAGGAACGGCGTGAAAAAGGCGGCGAGGATATTTTTACCCAGATTTGCCTTGCAACCCATGAAGATGGGAGCCTGCTAACCGAGGACGAAGTCGTCGATCACATGAATTTTCTGATGATGGCGGCGCATGATACGATTACGTCTTCGGCGACCAGTATGATCTATTTGCTAGCCAAAAACCCCGAATGGCAAGACAAGTTGCGCGAAGAATGCTTGTCTGTCGCTCCTGCCGGACAGCCATTGGCTTATGAAGATATGGGCAAGCTGGAACTGACCGAAATGGCTTTTAAGGAAGCGCTGCGCTTGATACCACCGGTGCCTAGCATCCCGCGCCGGGCGATCAAGGAATTTACCTTCCGCAACTATACCATTCCCGCCGGCACCAATATCGGCATCAGCCCGCAATTTGTGCATAAGATGGAAAAACATTGGCCAAACCCTGACAAATTTGATCCCCTGCGTTTCACGCCGGAGAATAGTGCAGGCAGGCACAAATATGCCTGGGTTCCTTTTGGCGGTGGCGCGCATATGTGTCTGGGGCTGCATTTCGCCTATATGCAGATCAAGATTTTGATGCACGCGATGCTGACGCAAAACCGTGTCGTGCTGAGTGGTGGATCGGATTATGAACCGGAATGGCAAGTTTTTCCTATCCCGCAGCCGAAGGACGGTTTGCCGGTTCGGCTTGAGGCACTTTGACGGTTCTTAAACGGAATTTGTCGCCGGTTGCTGCCAGCCCGTTCTCTTGCCAAAATAAACTGCTCGGCCAGACTTAAAACAAGGGAAAGTTGCCGTTCATTAGTCTTATGAGCAAGGCGGATGATATTTATGTTAAAAAAGACGCACTTCGCTTTGAAACCCTAGCTGACATTTCTCCAGCCGGTATATTTCTGACCGACTGCTCCGGCGGTTGCACCTATGTCAATCAATCCTGGATGGCCCTTACCGGGCTCAACAATGCCGAAGCCATGGGTCAGGGCTGGACTGATGCAATCCATCCCGACGATCGGGCTGTTGTCTGGGAAAGCTGGGACGATGCTGTAAAGCAAGAACAGGTCTTCGATCTTGATTTTCGTTTTCAAAAGCCGGACGGCGAGAGTGTCTGGATTTCAGCGCTCAGCAGCCTTTACCGCGATGAGTACGGAGAATTGGTTGGTTTCGTTGGCCTGTGTTTCGACATTAGCGAGAAAAAAGCCCTACAGATTGAAAATGACCGCGCCAATGATCTGTTTCGGAAAGCAGAAAAAATAGCACATCTTGGTACCTGGCGGCTGGATACGGAAAACTACCAACTATCTTGGTCCGATCAGATATTTGCCATCCATGAAATCCCCATCGGCGCGATTCCATCCTTTGAAGATCTGACGGAATTTTATCCGGGAAAAGCCAAGGCGCAACTTGTTGAAACAATCTACCAATCCATCGAAGATGAAAAACCGTTTGATTTGGAAACTGATTTTTTGACGGCGAAAAAGCGGCAAAAGCGGATCAGGAATATTGGCGAGCCCCAGTTTAAAGATGGGAAGCTAACGTCTATCGTCGGCGTCTGCCAGGATGTTACTGACAAATTTCAAATGGAAGAAAAATTACGCTTGGCAGCCAGGCTTGATCCTTTGACCGGGATTCCGAACCGCAAAATGTTTGTCGAAAAAATCCACGCGATAACAAGCAGTAGCCCGTTGGTTGCTGATGAGAAAAACGGCATATCGTTGATATTGATCGATTTGGACGATTTCAAAAGGGTCAATGATGATTTGGGTCATCCAGCCGGTGATGAGCTGTTGGTACAGGTTGCGGGACGTCTGTCTGCGGTCAAGGGTTCTGAAATTGTTGCGCGCATTGGCGGCGATGAATTTGCTGTCTTGAAACGGGTCGATCCGAACCAATTGACTTGTGACAAAATGGTGCAGGAAATTCGAAAGTCTTTTGTGGTGCCTTTTGCCCTTGGTTCACAGCAGGTCAGCTGTTCTGCCAGCATCGGTTGGACGTCTGGAATAGCCGGGAAAAAGTCTGAAGAAATTCTATCCAAAGAAGCCGATATCGCGCTCTACAGCTCAAAAAAGACCAACCCGAAAACACCGGTGATGTTCAGCGAAGATATTGGTCTCAAGCATGAGCGATATGCAAGGTTAGCCTCCGATCTGAAATCGGCGTTGGCCACCGGTCAGATGTATCTGTTATTCCAACCGCAATTGGATTTAGGTGCGAATACGATCAAGTCGTTCGAAGCGTTGCTGCGATGGGATCATCCGCATTTTGGCCCAGTCTCTCCGACCGAATTTATTCCTATTGCAGAGGAAACGGGTATTATCGGGCCACTGGGTGATTGGGTCTTGATCGAGGCCTGTAATCGCGCCGCCCATTGGCCGGATAACGTCCATGTCTCGGTAAATGTTTCGGCCATGCAGCTTTCCGAAAAGGATTTTATCACTAAAATTGTGCGGATGCTGGCGCAAACTCAGTTTGATCCTCGCCGGTTGGAGCTGGAAATTACTGAATCCGTCTTCATTGAAAATATTGAGGAAACCAAGGAGGTGCTTGAAAAGCTCAGTCAGATCGGGATTCAGATTGCCTTGGATGATTTCGGTACGGGATTTTCTTCACTCAGCTACCTGTGCGCGATTTCATTCGACAAGGTGAAGATTGACAGAAGTTTTATTGCCCAGATTGATCAGTTTAAGGGCTCTGCTCCGATCATCAACGCTGTGACGGGTCTCGGCGCGGCTTTAAACTTTAAAACGGTGGCTGAAGGCGTAGAAAATTCCAGTCAACTGGCCTTTCTAAAGGAAAAAGGGTGCGATCAAATTCAAGGTTTTTTAGTCAGCGAACCGATATCGAGCACCGAGGTCCAAAGTTTTTTTGATTTGGAGGCGCGCCAAGCCGGAATCGGTTAGCTGTTTCAGGCGACATAGCGGTGGGAATGGATTGATCCGGAAAATATACATCAACCTGTCGGAAGTGCGCGGATCACCATTGTCAGGCGCTCGATATTCACTTACATAAATGTCAATGACTGATAGCCCCGAAACACAGCCGTCTGCCGATTCCCCACCCATCTGGAAATCGCGCTATAATCATCCCACGGATTGGGACCAATTTTTTGCACCATTGTCGATGCCGGGTATGTTTTTTCGCTCGGCGGGTCGCAGGGGGGATGCCAATCTGCTCGATTTCATGGGGCGGAAATATAGCTATGCGGAGGTTGCCGCTGGCGTGGTGCGGGTGGCCAAGGGATTACAGGATCTGGGGGTTAAAAAGGGCGACCGTATCGGCTTGTTCCTGCCCAATGTTCCACATTATGTAACCGCTTATTATGGCGCGATGGCCATTGGCGCGACGGTGGTCAATTTCTCACCACTCTACACAGTGGAAGAACTCAACCATCAGGTAGAGGATAGCGGCACCAAAATCCTCTTCACGCTCTCTGCCAGTGCGGTTTTTCCAACAGCCTATCAGGTGCTGCAACAATCCAGTCTTGAACGGTTGGTCGTCGGCAGCGTCGCCGGAGCATTGCCGGGCGCCAAAGCGCTATTTTACCGGCTGTTCCGGCGCAAGGAAAATTCGCCCCAGCCATTAGACGACCGGATTACGCCTTTTGCTGATCTGACCGATAATGATGGCAAATATGTTGCGCCCAATATTCATCCGGAAAAAGATATTGCGCTCTTGCAATATACCGGCGGGACAACGGGGACACCAAAAGGCGCAATGCTCAGCCATCAGAATCTAACCGCCAACGCGCGTCAGATTAACGGCATTGATCCATTTATTGATGACGATGATCGACTGATGGGCGTATTACCGTTTTTCCATGTTTTTGCGAATAGCGCCGTGCTCAATCGCACGGTGCAACGTGGCGGAGAGATAGTCATGCTGCCGCGCTTTGACGCGAAGCAGACATTGAAAGCCATCACCCGAAATCAGATTACCGCGATGCCGGGCGTACCGACCATGTATCAGGCGCTGCTCGACCATCCCGATATCGACAAGACGAATTTTTCGTCCCTGAAAGTGTGCGTATCTGGCGGCGCGCCGCTGCCGCAGGAGCTTAAGAAAAAATTCGAAGCGAAAACCGGCGCAAAGCTGGTGGAAGGCTATGGCCTGACTGAAAGCTCGGGGGTCGTGAGCGCGAACCCCTATGCCGGTTTGAACAAGTCGGGCACAATCGGCCAACCTGTTCCTGGAACGCTCGTCAAACTGGTGGACAAGGAAGACCCGACCCAGCAGGTTCCGGACGGTGAACCGGGCGAACTGATTTTCTCTGGCCCACAGGTCATGCAAGGCTATTGGAATCTGCCACAGGCGGATGATGAGGTGTTTGTTGACGGCTTCCTGCGCACCGGTGATGTCGCGGTGATTGACGAGGATGGCTACATCAAGATTGTCGACCGGATAAAGGATATGATCGCAGTCGGCGGTTTTAAAGTCTTCCCGAGTCAAGTCGAGGAAGTGCTCTACAAGCATGAAGCGGTGAAAGAGGCGCTGGTGATTGGGGTGCCGGACGATTATCGCGGGGAAAGCCCCAAGGCGTTCGTCGCGCTGGAAGAAGGAATGGATATTGACGGCGCTGCCCTGAAAGACTGGCTCAATCCACAGCTTGGGAAGCATGAGCGGGTTGTTGATGTTATTGTAAGGGACAGCCTGCCCAAAACGATGATCGGAAAGTTAGATCGAAAAACCCTCAGGGCTGAAGAATTGGGTTAGTTGCTGGCGCACCGTTGACGTCTTGTTAGAAATCCACGCCAACCCGAACATTGACATGCGGATCTTTGTTGCCGCTATTTCTGCGGTCGCGATTGACTGGCAATGCGCCTTCCAGTTCAAAATCAAACGGTCCAATATTTCCGCGAATACCGGAACCTGCCGACACCAATGTTCCCTCGCTGCGATCACTCGCCAGGTCGTTGACATAGCCCATATCGGCAAATCCATAAACTTGCAGTCGCCGCAGCCAGTCTACGGGTGATTTTATATTGTAGCGCAATTCGGCCAAACCATAAAAGCCGTCGTCACCCGATAGTTCGCTGAAATCATATCCGCGCACACGATAGGCGCCACCGATGCCCAATTCTTGGGCAGCAAGCAGAGGCCGGTTCGCGATTTGACCGCGTGCGGCAAGATAGATGCTAAGGTCTTTGGTTAACCCGGTTCTGAAATCCGCCCAAAATTCTCCCTTGGTAAACACGCCATCGCCGTCAAGCAGTGACGCTAATGGATCGCCTCGCCGGGTAGCCCCGAAAATATCAAATCCCCGGACGAGGGACGTTCCAGCGCGAACTCTACCACCGGCAAAAGGAATTTCCCCTCTGACGCCCAATGACATGGTGACCTGGGTATCATCGCGGATCAGGACATCCATATCATCGCGGCCGATCGATAGATATGTGGCTTCAGTTTCGATCCACAGGCTGCCGGACGTTGATCGGACTATTGGATAACTGGCAAACAGAGCCAAATAGCGACTTTCCCCTGAAATGTCCGAATCGCTTGGGCTGCTGCCGGGTTCATTCTCTCCGATTGAAGCGGCGACGCCAGCTCTTAGGCCGTCGGTACCCAGTTCAGTCTGATAATAGCCACTGACCGAAAGTATCTCTTTGGGCTCAATCGGATTGGTCCGGATGGCAAAACCAGCAGCATCCGCGTCGCTTATCAATCCGCGCATGTCAGCAGAGATACGCGCTCTTACCGGGCCAAAGCTGTCGCTTCCGTAATTGTCGCCCTGTACGCGGACACGATCACCGCGTTCCCGAACGGTCACTTGCAATATGTTAATGCCATCTTCTTGCAAGAAATTTGTCGACCGGATGTAGATGTCGGGAATATCACCAGCCAGTAATAATTTTCGTTCAATTTCAGATCGATGAGCCACTTTGCCTTCCAACGAAGACAGGATTTCGCGCAGATACCGATTGTCCGATCCGATAATGCGGACCGTATCAATCTTACCTTCCACCAGTTGAATCTGCACCACGCCCATTTGGACCGCTTGTTCCGGTATATAGGCAGAGGCAAAAATATAGCCTTTGTCGCGAGCGACATTCGCAACTTGCTGGGTTAGCGATACGAGCTCATCGTCGGTGGCTTCTTGCCCGATAAAGGCTTCGACGACGGGTGAAAAGACTTCTATATCAAGTGCATCAGCCCCGATTACACCAACGGCACCGATGCGGAAACTGGATGGCTCACCGTCCAGCGAACCATTTTTATCAGCTGGTTCGGACGACTGGATTGCCGGTGCCACGATTTCTGGCAATATCGATGCTTGCTCTTTGGGACCGGAAAGCGCCCGTCCCGAAACATTGGCCTCGGGAAATCCAGCCGTCCACGCTTCGTTATCCAGCGCAGATATCTCAATCTCTTGCGCCATTGCCGCATGTTGCACCAAAAACGGGGCAGACAATATCAACAGGAAAGAGACAGATTTTACGCGCAACACAATGATACCGATACTCTGAGACATATTAGTTCGAGTAATGGCATAACGCCTTGGTATTAAATGTTGGTTATCGGCGGCGCATAATTAATCGACATTTAACTACCTATGTTCTTCATATCTTCAAACCTGGGCCGTTAACAGCGATGTTAGTAGTAATATGAAAGTCGCCGTTATGTCACATCCTGTAACCAAATCGCTGATTATCGCAGCCTTATTATCCAGCAGTGCAGCCTATGCAGGCGCGCCGGGGTGGCAGGTGTCCGAGATTAGCGGTAATGTCACGGTAGCGCGCAAAGGCGTGGTAAAAATCGCGCAGCGTCAAACCAAATTGGCGGCTGGCGACGTGATCAAGACCGGACCAAAAGGGCGTGCGGTATTGCTGCGCGGTGGTGAATATCTCGTGGTTTCACCAGCCAGTCATATTGAAATTGCTGAACCAGCCACGAGCGGTAAGGTGACCCAGATTATCGAATATCTCGGAAATGTGCTGTTTCGTATCGATAAAAAGGAAACACCGCATTTTGGTGTGAAAACGCCTTATATGGCTGCTGTGGTCAAAGGGACAACCTTTAGCGTATCGGTCAGCCAAGAAGGCACAGCAGTGCAGGTCACCGAGGGCGCGGTGGAGGTGTCGACCTTGGATGGCGGTGCCTCGGAACTGGTGACCCCAGGCGTTATTGGTATGATCAATTCTGCTGATCCATTTGATCTTGTTGTGATTGACGGAGAGCGGCGCGTGATTGAATCGCCGAACAAGCCGGCTGCCGCAGGCGGAAAAACTGATCAGGTAACCGCGGTAAAATCGACATCGGCGCCAATTACGACGGCGGACAAGCCAGATTTTTCCAATCTATCGGGAGTGGTAAGCGCAGCAATTGGCGAGGACGGGGTAGAACTGGCCGAGTTAACAAATGGTTTGGTCCGCGGCGATGTGGGCTCTGGTAGATACATTACCATAGAAAATGCGGAGGAAGCCTTAGACGCAGTTGAAAATGCCAATGATAATCTTGGCGATGAAGATGGCGGTATCGGCAACAGTGAAATCGATAGCGGTGATGAAGAGAATGTCGACCAAGGCGGGGACGACCAAGGCGAGGCCGATCAGGGCGGAGATGACCAAGGCGGGGACGACCAGGGCGAGGCCGATCAGGGCGACGACGACAACGGCGACGACCGCGACGATAATGATCGTGATGATAATGACGACCGCGACAACGATGATAACGATGGCAATAACGGCGGCGGTAACGATCCTGACGGTGTTGACGATAGCAATCCGGGGCGTGGAAACGGCAACAACGGCAATAATGACGATGGCAATAACGGCCACGGTAATGATCCCGACGGCGTTGATGATAGCAATCCGGGTCGAGGAAACGGAAACAATGGCCGCGGTGATGATGATGACGATGAAGGCAGAGGTAAGGGTAAAGGCAAAGGCAAAGGCAAAGGCCACGACGACTAAAGCTTTGCGTGCTGACAGCACTTAACCTTAAATAGAGATATCTCGCGTAAACTGGCGACGTAACAGTTTTACGGAGATATTTTGAAAACCGCTTTTGCTTCTTTTCGGGCTAATGCCTCTTGGCGCTTTTTCGTGGCGTGGAGCATCGCGCTTTTTGGTGCGCTGGCTCTGTCAATCGCTGGGATTGGCGGCGGAGTAGAATTACAGTTCCAAAATATGCGCTCCGGCTTGCTCGAAAAATCAGCCACTGGCGATATAGCAATTGTCGAAATTGATGCAAAATCGATACAAGCACTTGATCGGTGGCCATGGCCGCGTGAATATTATGCCCGGCTTGTTGAAAAACTCTCTACAGCGGGTGTGGCGCAAATAGCCTTTGATGTCGATTTCTCATCCAGCTCTACGCCAGAGCAAGACGCTATTTTTGCCGAGGCGCTGAAAAATTCGCAAGCCACGGTCATCTTACCCACTTTCAAGCAGAATGCGACGCTGCGCGAAAATGAATTTGTTGAAAGTCTGCCGATTGATATTCTGAAGGAACACGCGTTTCTGGCCTCCGTAAACGTGCACCCTGACAAAAATGGTCAACTCAATGATTATGACTATGGCACGATAACGGACGGTATCGTAAGACCATCATTGGCCAGTATGCTCGCCGAATCCCCGGGAAATATAGACGAGAAATTTACCATTGATCAGTCGATAAATCCCGCGACCATAGCCCGATATAGTTTTGTCGACATATTGCAGGCCGAAGGGCCGATTGCGCCCCTGAATGGCAAAAAAATCCTGATCGGTGCCACCGCGATAGAACTCGGGGATCGTTACCCTATCAGCCTGCACGGAGTAGTGCCTGGCGTTGTCATTCAGGCGATGGCGGCCGAAACGCTTCTGCAAGGCAGTAATATGGCAAACATCGGCTATGGGCCGTCACTTGCCTTAGCCAGCATATTGCTACTGCTCCTCGTCGCTCGCCGATCAGTTGGCAAAAAATTTCTCGTGCCGGGCGTTTTTGCGATCGGGATGTTGCTGAGCATTTTATTGATTGCGTCAGAATATCATGGGCTGATGACTTTCTCCAATGTTCCCGCGTTACTTTTTCTGGGCATTTTTCTGATTGTGCACAAGTTTTTGAAAACAAATTTTGCGTTGAAGCGCAGTCAATTTTCCAACGCAAATAGTGCGCTGCCCAATGAAGCGGCCATGTCAGCCTTTTTGGAGTCGCGCGGCGATAGTAATATTGCAGTTGCCCGCCTTGCTGACTTTCGCGATCTGTTGGTGGTAACGGACAAAAATAGCCGGACCGATCTGTTCAAAAATCTGGCCGAAAGGTTGAAATTTCTGGCCGTTGAGGAACGCATTTTTCATCTCGATACCGATATTGTCGGCTGGGTGGTGAAAGATGATTATGCCGAAGATATTTCTGGCCATTTCGATACCGCAGTGGCGCTTTTTCATGCGCCCATCATGGCCGGTGATACCAAGGTGAAACTCAATGCGTCTTTTGGCCTCAGCGGTGAATCGATCGACAAGGCGAAAATTGCCAGTGAACAGGCGAGCGTAAAGGGCAAGCGCTGGGCGTTGCATGATGTTGAGGCCGCAGGCTTTGTTGGTCAAAAACAGAGCGTGCTGGTTGAAATGGAACAAGCGATTGAAAACGGCAATATCTGGACCGTCTATCAACCAAAATGGAATCTGCAGGACGGAAAATTGGATGGTGCCGAAGCGCTGGTGCGGTGGGAGCATCCAGAACGCGGCATGATAAGTCCTGAAATTTTCATCCCGATATTGGAAAAAGCAGGGCGGACAGATGAGCTCACGCTCTATGTTCTGCAAAATGCGCTCGATGATTTTTCGCAATGGGGTGTTCAGCAGTCTTCCTTGAAATGCTCGGTTAACATATCTGCGCAACTGCTTGATGACACGGTATTTATCGATAAAGCAATTGCAATGGTTAGCGCTGCCGATCTTGGGAACAGTCACGTTATTTTTGAGGTGACAGAGACGGCCGCATTGGCAGATCTGGACTTGTCCATTCAGGCACTGGAGCGTATTCGCGATGCCGGTATCAGCATATCGATTGATGACTATGGAACCGGCCAGTCGACGATGAGCTATTTGCAACGCTTGCCGATTGATGAAATTAAAATTGACCAGAGCTTCGTCAAAACCATGATGAACGATCATTCGAACCGCCTGATGGTGAAATCCACCATCGAACTTGCCCATGCGTTGAAGCTAAAAGTTGTGGCAGAAGGTATTGAAGATAAGTCCTGTATGGACATGCTGGTTCAGTTTGGCTGCGATGTTGGTCAGGGATGGCATATCTCCAAACCTGTTTCATCAGAACTGTTTGCGGCAAAGTGGTTGGCGCCAGCGCGTGAGAGAAAAACCGCCTAACTATGCGCGCGAGAAGGCCGGTTGGCCGCTAGGCTTCCTCAACCCATTCGCGCTGCAGCGGTCGTGCCGCCAGCGCCATAAAACCTGCCGCAATCCCATAGAATATCAGCGATATCAGCATGGAATAGCGCAAGCTGTCCTCGCCATAAATCGGGACGAGGCTGTCCGATAGCGCGCCGAGGAAGAATATCCCGCCGCCAATGCCGATGAGATTGTTGATCAGCAGGAACAATGCCGAGGCGGTGGCGCGGGTTTCGGCAGTCACCAGATGCTGCACTGCCGATAAAACTGGGCCCAGCCAGATATAGGCGAGGCCTTGGGGGATCAGGAATAATATGAAGGCAAGGGTGGCCGAGTCACTCATGATACCCGCTGCGAACAAGGGTATAGCGAGCAGAAATGCGACAGCCGGGACGAGGCCGTAAGCGCCTTTATTCTTGCTGCCGAGCCAATCGCCAAGAATGCCGCCGCCAATGACGCCTGCGACGCCGCCGATCAGCAGGATCGAACCAAAGAATAAGGATGTTTCGATAAGGTCGAGGCCAAAGCTGCGCTGCATCAGACTGGGCAGCCAGAAAGCGATACCATAGCCGAGCATCGAACTGGACGCGGCGCCAAAGGCGAGAAACCAGAAGGCGCGTTTTTTGGACAGAATCTTGAGGATATCGATGAAGCGGGGTTGCGGTTGCGCTGTGCTGGCCGTGGCCTGCGGTTTTACCGGATCGCGGACGAGATATTTGAACAGCGGGGCAATCAACACGCCAGATAGGCCGACGACAAGGAAGGCAAGGCGCCAATCCACAGTGGCTGCTATATACCCACCCGCAATCACGCCGGTGGCAGACCCCAAAGGAATGCCGAGCGAATAGATGGATAAGGCGCGGGCGCGTTTTTCGCTGGGGAAATAATCGGCGATGAGCGCATAGGACGGCGCGACGCCGCCTGCTTCACCGACACCGACGCCAAGGCGCGCGAGAAAGATCGACCAGAAACCCTGGGCAAAGCCGCAGAGCGCGGTAAATCCGCTCCACACGCCCAGCGATATGGTGATCACCCAGCTGCGGTTGGTTCTGTCAGCGATCCAGCCGAGTGGCACCGCTAAGGTGGAATAGAGTAGGGCAAAGGCGATGCCGCCGAGCAAACCCATCTGGGTATCGCTCAGCCCGAGGTCGGCCTGAATCGGGCCGGCGAGTATCGCCAATATCTGCCGGTCGACAAAATTGAAGATATAGACAACGAGCAACATGCCGAGCGCGACATTGGGGGATGTCGTGCGCAGTGGGGCGGTTGCTTTGCTGGCCATTTAGCGGCTCCTGGCCTTGAGAAAACTATCAATTGCTGACAGAGCCACGGGTTCATCTAACATCGGCGCGTGCCCGCGATCTGCTATTTCGACGGCGCTGATCGGGCCGGAATGGCGGCGTCGCATTTCGGCAATGGTCGCCGAGGATATAATGTCGGACAACGCGCCGTGAATGATCAGCATGGGGATGCTAGCCAATTGATCCCACATCGGCCAGAGGTCGGGCGGGACCGCCGTTTGTTCGCTTCCCGAAAGGCCTTGGGAAATGGCGGGATCATAAGCAAATTTTATGCGGCCATCGGGCAGTTTCTGGCAAGTGCGCCGGGCAAAGCCGAGCCAGTCCTGCGCGCGAAAACCTGCCATCACATCGCCATGCACTGTGCGGCAATGGTCAGCGGCCTGCTGCCAGTTATCAAAGGGTTCAAGCGCGCCCACATAGCTCTGTATCCGGTCCAGACCTTTTTGTTCCACAACTGGCCCGATGTCGTTCAAGATGAGGCTGCTGAAACGCGTCGGCTGGCTCGCGGCCATCATCATCGCCATTAGGCCGCCCATCGAGGTACCGATCAGACCAAGCTCATCCAGCTGCAGGCCGTTAATTAGCGCCATCATGTCGTCAACATAGGTGGCCGGTGTATAATTTTCCGGCTCGGGATCATAGTCCGAACGCCCACGCCCGCGCTGATCCGCGATGATGAGTCGGTATTCTCCAGCCAGACGGGCGGCCAGCCCTTCAAAGTCGGCACTGTTGCGGGTTAGCCCGTGCATCAGCAGCAAAGGCGGTCCATCGCTTTCATAGATGCGGGCGTAAAGCGTCAACCGGTCATCGCCACTGCGGTAAAAATGATCCTGATAGACAGGCGGATCGCCTTGCTTGCGATCCGCCTGCGGGGAGTTTTTTGACATCAAAGCCGGCTTAAAACTTGATTTCGCCGGTCACGAATACCCGCCGTGGGTCTCCGAAAAAGGAGGTTAGCGTGCCTTCCAATCCCAAGGTGGAAACAAACGGTGCGCCATTTTGTCCGCCTGTGACGAAATTATAACCCGCCACCTTGTAGCGCTTGTCGAACAGGTTTTTGCCATGCACACCGATGGAGAACAGGTCGCTGTCATCGGTATAAACCAAGCTGGCATCGACAAGAGCAAAGCCATCCTGATCGAGGAACGGATTCTCCGTCTCAAACTGGCTTGCATCGCTGCGGAAGGAAATTCCGCTGATCAGATCCAACATACCGCTGGCGACTGGCACGCCGAGATTGAACGACATGCTACCGGTCCATTCCGGGGTGTTCTGGAACACCCGCTCGTCCGCCACATCATTGCCGAACGCGTCGATAAAATTATTATAGTTGGCGTCGAGATAGCCCAGTGACCAACTGACGTTAAACCGGCTACCGGCTCCGGCAAAATCCTTACCGACCAAGGCGCGGCCTTCAAATTCGAAACCGTTGACGTCGGCGCTGGCGGCGTTGGAGGTGATCCCCGCAAAACTGTCATTGGTGCCATCGCCATCGGTATCGACACCGACCGAACCGGGGATCTGGACATCGGAATAATCGCCTTTGAACAACGCCACACTGACATTCAGACGGTTTTCAAGGAGCGAAGCTTTCCAGCCCAATTCATAACTGTCGACAGTTTCGGGATCAAATTGGAGAAAGTCGAATATTTCATCCGCAGAGACGGTGCCATCCAGATTGAAATCCGGCGTTGCGCTGGTCTGACCACGCGGATCAAACCCGCCGCCTTTGAAACCGCGCGAATAGGTGAAATAGATATTATGATTTTCGTTAGGTTTCCAGCTGATTGACGCTCTGGGGGTAAATTCCTTGAACGTGTCGCTGCCGGTAAAGTCCGATGTCACCGCGATGGGAACACCCGCGCCATCAAACTGGTCGGAAAAGCCATTGATGAATGTTGTCCGTAAGATACGCGAACTACGTTTGTCACTGGTATAGCGGCCGCCAACCGACAAGCTGAGATGATCGGAGATATCATAAGTGAAATCACCGAAGATGGACCATGTCTTTGTATCCACATCACCGAGCGTCTGCGCGTTCAGGCCGGGTAATCCAACAAAGGGTAGGGCGCCGGTTGTGGCCAGCAACACATCGAATACGTTGAAGGCGCTGGCATCGAGATAATAAGCGCCCAAGACACCGTTGAGGTTGTCGCTCTCGTAAAGTAGCTGAAATTCCTGACTAAACTGGTCATTTTCATAAATGACCGGAACGTCGAGATCTTCCGACGGCAAGCTGTCAAAGTCGATATTCGATGAGGATTTATCTTCGCGGTAAGCAGTGATGCTTTTCAGCGTGATATTGTCTGACACCGGCGCTTCGATCAGCAGCGACCCGCCATAAGCCTCGACCAATTGTTCAGGGACACTCAGGCCAGCCCGTGTATCAAAAACATCATCAAGAACCGGCGCGCCGGTCAACAGGCTGGGTATCAAGCGGTGCCCCTGGCGCGGATCGCTTTCATCACGAATATAATCGCCAGATAGGCGAACGAAAAATCCGTCATTATCATATTCGATACTGCCGCGTGCTGCCCAGACGTCTTTGTTGTAATTTTCAACACCCGGTTGAACCAGATTGTCGCCAAAGCCGCCACGGCTCAATCGCGCACCGCTCGCACCGACGCGCAGATTATCGGTTATCGGGGTTGAGGCGGTGACGATCAGGTCGGCTTGATTATAGGAACCATATGTCCCTTTCACTTTGACCGATGTGTCATCGGCTAGCCGCCGTGAGACATATTTAATCGCGCCGCCAATCGTGTTGCGGCCATATAAGGTGCCCTGCGGTCCGCGCAGCACTTCGATCCGTTCGACATCATAAATATCAAGCACCGAGGCTTGCGGCCGGTTAAGATAGACATCATCGACATAGAGGCCGACACCGGCTTCAAATCCGGCGACGGGGTCTTGTTGGCCGACGCCGCGGATGAAGGCGGTCAATGTCGTGTTGGTGCCGCGAGAGACTTCCAATGTCAGGTTGGGGACTTCCTGACCGATCTCGGTAATATCCTGTACACCCGAAGCGGCCAGCGCGTCGCCGCTAATCGCTGTAATTGAAAGGGGAACATCGACCAGACGTTCTTCACGGCGGCGCGCGGTTACAACGATTGTGCCGACATCCGTATCTTGAGACGCGGTCTCCGTGGCTTGCGCGTGCGCTATTGTAGGCACGACAAATGCGGTCGCCAAACCGGAAATCAAGGCTGCATAACTGACGCTGTGTTGCAATTTCATAAGAACATCCTCCTGCATATTTTTAGCCTGGAATTTCCAGGTCGTTGATGGCGCTATATTGAAACATGAACCATATTTCAACTTTGAAATTTGCCAATCGAGGAAAATGCGGTTAGCCGTGACTTTATGGCCACAAAATATTCCGATCATGTCGAGTCCAAAGATAAGCAACCGCGCACGGCACGGGGTCTTAAAACAAAACGCAAATTGCTGGATGCCGCGGCGTTGGAATTTGGTGAGAAGGGGTTTCACGAAGCATCAATCACCGGAATAACCCAAAGGGCCGGAACTGCCTTGGGCAGCTTTTATACCTATTTTGATTCGAAGGATGAATTGTTCAGCGCGCTGGTCAAAGACATGAGCGCGCGCGTTAAAACCCATGCGGGTAGCGCGATGACCGAGTGGGAAGATGCGCTGGAACGGGAAAAGCTGGCGCTCAAGGCGTTTATGAACTTTGCGCGCGAGCATAAGGAAATTTACCGGATTATCGACGAGGCGGAATTTGTCGATCCAGAAAGCTATCGGTCCCACTATGAGGAAACGGCGGCGCGCATTGCGGAACGGCTGCAAGAAGGCAGCGCGGCTGGCGATTTGCGGGATGATCTGGAGGAAGCCCATGCTTGGGCAATCATGGGTATGAACGTGTTTTTAGGGCTGCGATATGGCATCTGGACAGAAGATAAGTCCGCTGAAGAAGTTGCGGCCATTGCGAGCGGCATTCTCGCCCAAGGTATTGCTGCTGGTAAAAACTAGACGCCGGACACTTACTAAAAACCATTGGTCCTGTGCCTGCCGAAGGACGCTTCAAGACCATAGGTGCACTTCGACAGACTCAGTGCGAACGGATATTATTGCTTTAAACAGCAGTGTTTATTGATCAGCTGCCAAGTGATGACAGGCGTTGCTTTTAGCACTAGCGTTGACCGATGGCCCAACCGACCCTTCACATTCACGGCACAATTATCTCTACCTATAGCCGCATCGTGCAGACGGTGGCGGAAGAGGCAGGGATTCGCTGGACCATTACGGCGACGCCGGCAGGCAGCCCGGAGAACAGAAGCCGTCATCCGTTTCGCAAAGTACCGACGATCGAAATTGACGGGCTTAACCTCTATGAGAGTGTCGCCATTTGCCAATATATCGACAACGCCCATAATGGCAGCGCGCTTCAGCCGAGCGAACCGGCCACGCGGGCGGAAATGGATCGCTGGATTTCGGTCGCGAATAACTATCTGTTTCCGGTGGCCGAACATGGTTTGTTGATGCCACGACTGGCGCATCGGGTTTTGAAGACACCGTTGCGCTCCGACATTATCGAGGCGGCATTACCGGAAATTGCCGAGCATCTCGGGATCGTGTGTCAGCGGGTCGAAGAAGCGCCTTATTTTGCGGGGGCGGAATTTTCGCTCGCGGATATTTTTGTCTATTGTATTTTGCGACCCGTCCAGATGACATCCGAAGGCGATAATTTGATCGGGCAGCTTTTGCCGCTGCGCCATTGGCTTAACAAAATCGGCAAGCGACCAAGCCTGGTCGCAACGCGTTGGGAGGCGGAGGCTGAGCGATAAAATCCTCTCCTAATGGCGGCAGAATATGATAATCGGGTTTTAAAGGGATTTGCTATGCTTCCGTCGCTGTTGATCATTGATGATTTTTTGTCCGATCCGTTGGCGGCGCGCAAAGCGGCTTTGGCGCTGGACTATGATGCAGCCTTTAAGGACGGCAATTATCCTGGGCATATTTCGACGAGGCCGCTGGAAATTCAGGGACTGAGTGATCGTGTGTCCAAGACAATCGGCGTGCCGGTCACGGCGGCTGACGGAACGAGCCATAGCCATTGCCGCATCACCCTGAAAGGCGACAAGGGTCGCAGCGGGGTGCATATTGATCCGGCTTTCTATTCGGGTATTCTCTATCTGTCGCCGCCAGAACATTGCAAAGGTGGTACGGAATTTTTCCGACATAAACGCACCGGATTGGAGCGGGTGCCGAGCGATCCGCTAGCCATTACCAAAGCGGGCTATGCCGATATTAACGCGCTGATCGAAGACGTGGTGAACCGCGACACCCTGCACAAAGCCAAGTGGGAGCGGACCATGCTGGTGCCGATGCGGTTTAACCGGCTGATCCTGTTCAGTCCTTGGCTGTTCCACAATAGTGGTGCGGCTTTCGGGACTTCGCCAGAAACCGGACGGCTGGTGCATCTGATGTTCTTTGCCAAAGCCAAAACATAGGCTAAAAGGCTATAAATTTTAGGAGATACCCCCAATGAAAACCCTGTTCACGAAAACCCTATCCCTCGCTCTTTTGGCCGCATCACCCTTGGCGCTGACCGCTTGTGGTGAAAGCAACGCACAGGAAGCAGACCGCTTTGCCAAGGTTGAAATCAAGACTGAAAAGCTGACTGACGGGATAGCGGTGCTCTTTGGCGCAGGCGGCAATATCGGCGTGTCTTATGGCCCCGACGGCACGGTATTGATCGATGATCAGTTCGCGCCGCTGACGCCCAAAATTCAGGCCGCTGTCGCGGCTCTCGAAGCCGAGCCGGTTAAATATCTGATCAACACCCATTGGCATGGCGACCATAGCGGCGGGAACGAGAATTTCGGCAAGGCTGGCGCGTTGATCATGGCGCATGACCATGTGCGTGAACGGATGGCTGGCGAACAAACCGAAGGGCGCGGCAATGATCCAGCTTCGCCCAAAGAAGCTTTGCCGGTTGTGACCTATCATGACGGCATCAAGCTACACCTTAATGGTGATGAAGTGCATGTGAAGCATATGAAACATGCCCATACTGATGGCGACAGTATTGTTTTCTGGAAGAAATCCAATGTGATTCACATGGGCGATCTCTATTTTAATAAGGTTACATTGCCGTTTATCGATTTGAATAGCGGCGGCAATGCGCGGGGCGTTTTGGCCGCAGCAGAGCAGGCGCTGACCATGGTGAATGATGAGACGAAGGTCATTCCTGGTCATGGACCCATGGCGACCAAAGCGGACCTGACGGACTATCGCGATATGCTGAAAAGCGTCATCGGCGCGGTTGAAAAGGCGCGCGGCGAAGGCAAGACGCTGGCGCAGATTCAGGCGATGAAGCCAGCGGCCCAATGGGACACCAACAAGGATGCGTTTATCAAAGGCGATGCATTTGTTGAGGCTGTCTACAAAAGCTTGGAACAACCAGCCCATGCAGACGGCGAGCACAAGCATTAGCAACTAGATTGAAAGCCTATTCAAGGTCGGGCGCGCTCAATCTCTTTACGGAGGGAAATGATCAGCGGCCCGATCTTGGTCAGCCGTTTTTCTTCTTCGTCAATGATGGCCCGGAAGAGGATTTTTTTAAACTCCAGCGTTTTGACCGCATCAGGGCGTTTGGCCTCGGGCAGGGTGGATAGCAGGATGTCGACCATTCGTTCAGCACCGTGGAGTCGCCCCCAGAGATAGTCGTTTTCGCGATAGTTTCTGCTAAAAAAGGCGCCGAAATTATTGAACTCTATGCCTTTTAATGTTGCTGCAACACCGCCGCGACGGATCGATTTCGCGTCTTCAGGGGAAATCCGGTCCACCTTGATCGGGTCAAATTCATCCAAGCCTTCGCCCTGTAAAAGAGGGAGAGTGGCGATGTCGTAAAACGGGAAGCCGAGAAAGGCGAGCAGCATGGACCGACGCTCTGCTTTGGGCAGGCCAGCCATTGCTTCGGCCAGCTTTGCATCGACCATAGCATCAGCGGAAGCCAGATCACGGGCTTTGGCGAGACTGTCTAACATGGCGGAAGGATGGTTCTCGGCATCTATGGCTAGTGCGACAAAATCATCGCCGAGATATTCAATCGTTTCGCGTTCTATATAGATAGACAGGCAATCGTAGATGACATCATGCATCTGCTCGATCACCGCATAATCGTCGGGATGGGCGCTATCGAGATCCTCGGCAAAGCGCCGCGCCAGAAACCGCATTCGTCTTATGCGATAGCCCAGATCATGCTGACTGAAGAAATCCGCCGCCAGTTTTGATGGACCGGCACCGCCTTTTTTGGCAATATTCTCAAAGCCGCGTTGACGCAGCTCTGTCCATAATGCCTCGCGTAGGGCTTGATGGTTATGGATATTGGCATCAGCCTTTGCGCGCCGGACCGTATGGGCAATATCCTCCAGCACGGTGGCCAGTTTCAGATGGCCATAAGCGCTGTAGGAAAAGCCGGCGAGCTTGCTTGCCTTGTCCCGCGACTTGCGTCGCCACGCGGCCAGTCGCGCCGCAGTCGGTTTATCCAGAAACAGCGTCCGTCCGAAAATGGCTTCGACATTCTGTTCTACCTCGGGACGCAGATTGTCGGTGATCTGCCGCATCTGGATGATCCGGTTGGATCGCCGCGAGATGTCGTCGAGATTGTCGCGGATCGGTTGCTCCCGAGGGATATTCGAGATTGCACCAAATATGGTAGAGAAGAAACCCGGTAGACTGTCATCTTCCGCTTCTTGCGCAGCTTGTAACTGCTGCAATGCCCGATCGCTTTTTGCGACATCGAGATCGGGACGCGGATCAATATAGACAAAACGCCGATCAACCTCTCGCTTGGCCGGTCGGTTTTTGAGTGCTTCAATAGCTTGAGCAAAGGGTGCGTTGGCCAAGACAGAGCCGTCAATCAGCACAGTGTCATTGGCTGTACCAGCCCGGCTTTGATTAGGCAAAACGCGCTTCAGGAACTTGGCACGATTGGCCCAAACATGACTACGATCAGACAGCACGCTGTCGAGCTCGGTGACCGTGAATGGCGGGAAAGCACCCGGAAAACTTGCCGTTGCGCGACCCGCAAAGACCAGCTCTGCAGGGTCGGCAATATTGCCTCCATTTGTCCCTCGCGTCGAAAAGCTGATGGTGATTCGATGTTCCATCTCCAAGGCTTCGGGCGGACTGTGCAGCTGCAATTTTTCAGGGTGACCAACAAAGTCCGTGACCGTCACAAACAGATCCAGAGGCTGGCCCGGCGGCAGCAGTTTGGGGCCCCGTTCCGTCTTCTTCATAGTTGCCAGCGCGTCGAGGATCAGACCGGAGAAAACCTTGCCACCAAAAGGCGGTGCAAACCAGCGGGCGCGAACGAAGCGGGAAAGCTTCATTTTGACTTCTTCGCGCGCCTCTTTGGAAACCGTTTGTTCGACCGCTCCGCCCTTGCGGCCCAAAGCCATCCAGGCAATGGGCTCTGCCCAGAATTTCGAAAAGCGTGACAGGGGTCTGGCATCCGGATCGAGCAATGTGTCTACATCGGCTGTCTCCAGCCACAACTCGGTTAGCGGTTCGAGCGATTCGCCTGATATGATGGCCTGTGACAGAAATATGCCGTTAATGCCGCCCGCACTGGCTCCAGCAATAATATCAGGCAGAACGCGCAGTTTTACTGCGGTTTCCTGCTCAATCCATTGGAATATATCATAATAGGTCCCGCGGCTGCAGCTCAGGTCTTTTTCACCGTCGTGAAAATCGCGGCTGGCCTTAGCGAGTTTCCAGATTTCCTTGGTAATGCCATGCATGTAAATGGCGAGACTAACGCCGCCATAGCAAATAAGAGCAAGTCTGAGTTCCTTCTGGCGCATTGGCTTAAGAGTGACAGGATGTAGAGAATCGCGCAAGCAGGAAAGCGGTTGAAAAAGACAAGAGAATCTATAATGTTCCTTTTTTGTTCTAGTAGAAGAGTGTGATGGCCAAGCCGAAGAAAAAATATGTCTGTCAAAATTGCGGTTCCATCGCACATCGCTGGGAAGGGCAATGCGCGGATTGCGGTGAATGGAATACGCTGGTCGAAGAGGCGGGGGATACTGTTTTTGCAGCCAAGCATAATTTGCAGACGGGGGGACGAGAGGTTCGATTGGTCGAACTGGATTCCGAAATTCAGCTGCCAGAACGTAAAAAAACGGGAATAGAAGAATTTGATCGCGCGGTTGGTGGCGGACTGGTGGCTGGTTCCGCGACTCTCATGGGTGGCGATCCTGGAATCGGAAAATCGACGTTATTGCTTCAGGTTTCTGCAAAACTGGCCAATGCGGGCTGTTCTGTTGCTTATATTTCAGGTGAGGAAGCGGCGGACCAAGTCCGTTTGCGTGCGCGGCGATTGGGGTTGGGGAAGGCACCGGTCAAATTGGCGGCAGCAACCTCTGTGCGAGATATATTGACGACGCTGCGTAAGGACGCGCCAGATTTTGCGGTGATCGATTCTATTCAAACGATGCACAGCGACCTTATCGAAGGTGCCCCCGGTACGGTCAGTCAAGTGCGGGCGTCCGCCCAAGAACTCATCAAGTTTGCCAAAGAACATGGCACGATGATCATGTTGGTTGGCCATGTAACGAAGGATGGCAACATTGCTGGTCCTCGTGTCCTTGAACATATGGTCGATACGGTGATGAGCTTTGAAGGCGAGCGCAGCCATCAATATCGGATATTGCGGTCGATCAAAAACCGCTTTGGCGGCACCGATGAAATTGGCGTGTTCGCCATGGAGGAAATGGGACTGAGCGAGGTGCAAAACCCCTCGGCATTATTCCTGACGGATCGAAGCGAAGAAGTGACCGGCGCGACTGTTTTTCCAGCTCTTGAAGGAACGCGTCCGGTTTTGGTTGAGATTCAAGCGCTTACTGTCCGACTGGCAAGCGGCGCGACCCCGCGTCGCTCTGTTGTGGGTTGGGATAGCTCTCGCCTGGCGATGATATTGGCCGTGCTTGAAGCGCGCTGCGGCCTTAGTTTCTCTGGAGCTGAGGTCTATTTAAATGTCGCTGGCGGATATCGGTTGACCGATCCAGCCGCTGATCTTGCCGTCGCCGCAGCGCTGATTTCCGCCCATGCTGAAAAACCGATGCCCAGTGACGCTGTGATATTCGGTGAAATCGCGCTTTCGGGAGAAATCCGTCCCGTATCCAATACACCTTTACGGCTTAAAGAAGCATCAAAACTGGGCTTTAACCGCGCGCTGATTCCCGCATCCAAAGAAAATACCGCTAAGGGTATGAATTGTGTGAACTTTGATAAGCTTGCCAATCTCGTTGACCATATGCTTAGCCGCGATTAGCTAGTCTTTATGACTGGTCTTGATATTTTCGTTTTATTGCTGATGGGCGGCGCTGCAATATTGGGCTTCATGCGTGGATTTGTGCAGGAAACCCTGTCGCTCATCGCGTGGGTTCTCATCATATTCGCGGTCCGGTTTTTGCACGCACCGGTAACAGATTTTTTGGTCGCGCCCATTGGTAATGACGCTGGGGCGGCGGTACTTGCCTTCGCTTCGATTGTGATCGTCACATATGCTCTGGGACGCGGGATATCCAAGTCCATCGGACGCAAATCGCGCAAATCACTGCTGGGTCCGATTGATCGCGTGCTTGGTTTTGGCTTTGGTATGATTAAAGGATTAATTGGTGCAACCTTGGCCTATTTGCTGGTCGTACTGGTATATGACAGCATCTATGGTGCCGGAGAGCCGCGGCCTGAATGGATTGCCGAGTCCCGGACCTATCCGCTACTCAATGCGAGCGGTGATGCTTTGGTCCAATTTGTCGAAGAACGCCGAGAAATGGCAGAGGTAGAAGAATGAGCGCAGCACTCTATACGCGCGATATCCTGAGGCTGGCTGTTTCCATCCCGCATCAATCACGGCTCGATGACGCCGATGGAACGGCGGAAGTGCGATCACGAACCTGCGGCAGCCGTGTGACTGCGGATGTCTTATTGTCTGATTTAGGCAGTATCGATGCATTGGGAATAGAAGTAAACGCCTGCGCACTAGGTCAAGCGTCTGCGGCTATTTTAGCGGCCGAAGCCATTGGTAAATCCGGCGAAGAAATTTCTGCGGTGAGAGATCATTTGGCCGATTTTTTGACTGGTTCTTTAGAACATCCGGGTCCGTGGACAAATATGAACCATCTGAGTGCCGCAAAGGATCATCCTGGTCGACATGCCGCGATTCTGTTGCCTTATGATGCAATTCTTGCCGCTGTTAAAACGGCTTTAACCGCAAGCGAGGCTGCATAGATATGGAAGGCGCAGAAGCACATATGGGCGACTTGTTGCTCGGTGGTTTCGTTATGCTGGGCGCCGCTTTAATATTGGTGCTCTTGTTCCGGAAATTCGGGATTGGTGCCGTTCTTGGTTATCTTATCGCCGGTATCTTGATTGGGCCGCAAGGTTTCGGGCTGATTAGCGAAGGCGAGACGATCCTCGAATTTTCGGAAATCGGGATCATCTTACTGCTGTTTCTGGTCGGGTTGGAGCTCGCTCCAGCGCGCTTGATGCGGTTGCGCAAAGCGATATTCGGATTGGGAATGGGGCAAGTGGCGTTCTGCGGATTGGCGCTTTTTCTGCTGATCATGGCGACAACGAACTTTACCTTTGGCGCTGCTGTTGCGCTAGGCCTGCCGTTGGCATTGTCGTCGACCGCGCAGGTGCTGCCGATGTTGCAATCGTCGGGACGGCTCAACACGCCAACCGGTGAGAAAGCCTTTTCTATCCTGCTGTTTCAGGATTTATCGCTGATACCACTGTTGACCATTGTGGCCGTTTTGTCTCGCGCGCCAGCAGAACCCGGAGCGATGTCCGGCTGGATGACTGCTATTCTTGGTGTAGCGGCGATTGGTGGTTTGATCCTTGTTGGTCGATATGTGCTGCAACCGGCGTTAGAGTTGATTGGTAAGATTGCCGAACGGGAACTGTTTATCGTTGCGGGATTGGTGGCCGTGTTCGGCAGTGCTGCGCTTATGGAAGTCATTGGTTTATCGCCCGCACTCGGGGCATTTATCGCCGGTGTGATGCTCGCCAACTCGCCCTATCGGCATGAGCTGGAGGCCGATATTGATCCGTTTCGATCCTTATTATTGGGACTGTTCTTTCTTGCCGTAGGGATGATGCTCGATATCAATGTGATTGCTGAGAACACGGCCTTTGTATTCGGTGCAGCCATCGCGTTGGTGGTGACCAAGACGCTGATTATATTCTGTCTGGGAAAACTGTTCGGGATGCCGACCTTACCGGCGCTCGGTATGGGACTATTGCTCAGCCAGGGCGGTGAATTTGGTTTTGTATTATTCGCTGAGGCAGAGCAGGCATTGCTGATACAGCCAGAAGCCAGCAGCCTTTTTGGCGCTGTTATTACGGTCTCTATGGCAATGACGCCTTTGCTGATGCTCATTGTTGAGCGGTTTAATGTCGCTGGCACCGAAGGCGATGTGGACCTTGATGACCCTTCATTGGCTGGCAAGGCATCTGTAATTGTCGTCGGCCATGGCCGGTTCGGGCAGACCGTGGCACAGATGTTGAGCGGGGCTAATATACCGGTCACTATTATTGACATAAAACCTCAGCAAATTGGCGTCAGCCAGAAATTTGGTCGCAAGGTTTTCTATGGCGACGGAACGCGAGTGGACCTGTTACGAGGGGCGGGCGCGGATCAATGTGCCGCGATTGTTTTCTGTATGGACGGGACGAAATTAAACGCTGAATCGCTGGAGATGATTTCCCAGTCATTTCCCGAAGCAAAATTGTTCGTGCGCGCCTATGACCGGGTTCATTTGCTGGAAGTGAAAAAGGCTGGTCTCGCCGGCGTGAAGCGGGAGGTTTTCGAATCGGCCATTCATCTGGCGCGTCAAACCATGGCCTCGATCGAGATAGATGAGGTATTGATCGATGAGGTGGACCGTGAATTCCGGCAACTCGACTGTGACCGATTGGAAGCGCAGCGGGCCGCTGGCGATATGCTTGCGGGCAAACATCTTGGCTTTGGACTGAGCGGCGGGAAAAAGGGCGACTAAGTCACCTTACTACTCGGCTTGATCAAGAAACGACGCTACGTCCTGTAAATCGACATCCGTTGCGAAGAATGTCTGGCCAACACCGTTAGCCAAGAGAAATGGCAAGTTTCCAGCCGTCATTTTTTTATCGTGTAGCATATGTTGAACCAGTTTTTCCCCAGACGCTTTTACCGAAGCGCTTTTCAAGCTGTGCGGTAGTCCCGCGCCTTTTAAATGGGTCTCAACACGGCGGGCATCAGCTTCGTCACAATGACCACGGCGCACCGAATACCAAAAAGCCAGCGCCATGCCAGCGGCGACCGCTTCACCGTGCACTAGCGCGCTTGAATAGCCGGTCTCCGCTTCCAACGCGTGACCAAATGTATGGCCGAGGTTCAATAACGCCCGGCGGCCGCTAAGTTCCTTTTCATCTTCCGCAACAATGCCCGCTTTCGCCCGAACGCTCTCGGTGATGGCATATGTTAGAGCTTCAGGGTCTCGGTCTAACAGCTTGGCACTGTTTTCCTCACACCATTGAAAAAATGAAGCATTGTTGATGAGGCCATATTTCACGACTTCAGCATAACCAGCGCGCAACTCGCGGTCCGGCAAGCTTCCCAGCACTAGGGGATCGATCAAGACAAACTTGGGTTGGTTGAATCGACCGATCAGGTTTTTTCCGGCCCGGCTATTAATGGCGGTTTTGCCGCCGACGCTACTATCAACCTGCGCGAGCAGGCTGGTCGGCATCTGAATAAAATGACATCCGCGCTTGAGGATCGCTGCTGCAAAACCGGTGAGATCACCAATCACGCCGCCGCCCAAGGCGATGAGCGTGTCTGATCGTTCTGCGCCTTCATCCAAAAGCCAATCGGTCAATTGTTCGAGCACCGCCCAGCTTTTGGTCTGTTCGCCAGCAGGCAGTATATGATGGATGACTTGGATACTGGACTTCTGTAAATCTGCTTGCAAAGGCGCGAGCCATTGAGCCGCAACATTGGTATCAGTAACCACGAATACCCGATCATTCTGGATATGTTCTTTTAGCTCCGCGGCGGCAGCATTCAACGCTCCGGATTCGACCAGAATATCATAGCTATTGCCCTCAAGGTTGACGGATATTCGACTCATTTACGAAGGGCCTTGATAATATTTTCGACGGTCAGATCATGCGGGGCATCATTGCCGGTGACATGAAGATGTGCCAGCGCATAGACCGGATTTCTTTTGGCGGCGAGGTCGCGCAATATGGTCTCTGGATCGCCATTTCTCAGCAACGGTCTGGTATCGCGGCGCGCGACACGGCTGACCAATATATCAATATCAGCGTCGAGCCATATTGCTGTTGCTTTGGCTAAGATCAGAGCCCGCGTTTCTTCATTCATAAATGCACCGCCGCCGGTCGCAATGACTTGACGGCCATCTTCTATGAGACGCGCGATAACTCGCCTTTCGCCATCGCGGAAGTAATCCTCACCAAAACGGTCGAAAATTTCCGACACCTTGAGGTCAGCGGCCTTTTCAATCTCTTCATCGGCATCGACAAAAGGCAAATTTAGTCGTTTTGCCAGCCTGCGACCAACAGTTGTTTTGCCCACACCCATTAAACCGATCAAAACTAATGGTTTTTCGGTCAATATGCCACACTCCTCACCGGATTCTTCGGTGGATTGGTCAAAAGGGTCTTTCATGTTTTTGTCCATTGAGGCAAAGGCTATACAGAGGATGCGAATGAGTGCAAAACCCAATGCGCTTGCAGCTGTAAATTTGATTAAAAGAGAGCTAGTAAAATAAAGATGCCGCGTAATTTGGTTTTTCTGATTGTCTTTCTGGTTGCCATGGTCGGCGCGTTGTTTCTTTTGTCATCCATGGACGTCGAGCAAGACGTAAAACCCGTTGAAAAACCGGTCGTTGGTGGAGCTATAGGTTAAGCGATGCGATTTCGCCTGAAACATATCTCGCTCGCGACAGCCGGTATAGCTACCCTCGCTTTGTCTTTACCCGTATTGGGCCAGAGCTCTCCTGAATCCTTGCTTCCGCCTGGTTTCGGTGATCCCGACCCAGCGCCCGCGCCGACACCGACTCCTCGTCCGACCCCGGCACCTAGCCCAACACCAACGCCTGGTCCGGTAACAAGTCGCCCGTCGCTGCCGTCTAGTGGACCGACCGTCAGTGCCCCGAACTCAGTTCCGGATGTCGCGATCCGGCCGCCTTCCTCGGTTCTTGATCTGGATCTCGATGACGATGACAATTTAAGCGCGCTGGATGATGCGCTGCGACCGCAATATTATTTGCCACCTGGCGCTCGTCGTTCGATGGCGCAAATCGGCGTCCTTACGGAAAACTCGGGCGGAATAGCAGCTGACGGTTTTGGTGAAGAAGGCGGTCAATACCTGACCAATCTCATCAAAAACCTCAATGGACCGATTGTTTCACGCTGGAGTTCGATTTTGCTGCGCCGCACGCTGCTCAGCAAGCTGGACAGCCCTGAAAATGTCAATCCTGCCGATTGGGTTGCTGAGCGGGCATGGCGTTTGCTGCTTATCGGGGAAGCTGATGCTGCGCGCGCGCTTGTGTTGAAGGTTGATGCAGGCAATTTTACGCCGCGCCTTTATACAGTTGCTATGCAGGCGCATTTGGCGACGGCCGATCCGGCGGGTATTTGCCCTTATGTCGAAGGAGGGGTGAGAACAAGCGACGCACCGACATGGATTTTATTTCGTCCGATCTGTGCGTCCTTTTCTGGAGAACAGACTCGGGCGACTTCGCTTTTGCGCTCAGCGCGGCGACAAAAGGTAGCGACCGGTATAGACTATCTGCTTGCCGAAAAGACGGTCGGAGCTGGCTTTGAAGGGCGGCGCGCCGTCTCCATCAAGTGGGACGAGATCCAATATTTTAACAACTGGCGCTTTGGTCTGGGCTCGGCGACCGGCGTGGAACCGCCGGACCGGTTATATGAGCAAGCAGGCCGGCACGTGCAGGGATGGCGATCCCGGGCGCCTATGCTTTCAAGAAATTCCCGGATGAAAGCGGCGGATACTGCGGCTGCAATCGGTGTGCTATCGAACAGAGCCATGGTTGACCTCTATTCGGCGACTTACGATGATCCAGAAGCAAGTGATGATCTGAAGGCGCAAGCCTCAACGCTGCGCCAAGCCTATACTAATGGGACCGCGACTGGACGGATCGATGCAATGCGCGCTCTTTGGGGGCGTTCCAATGGTGCTTTAACCTCATATTCTGCGAAAATTCTGACAGCTCGTGCGGCGGCGAAAATTCCGGCATCGGCCGACTTAAAAGATAGTAGCGGGGATTTAATAGCCTCCATGCTCTCGGCAGGGCTGGATCGCAATGCCGCGCTATGGGCAGATCAAGTTGATTCGGGCAGCAACGGCTGGGCTTTGCTGGCGGTGGGCGCGCCCGGCCAAGCGGTTGCCATCGATAGTAGCGGGCTGGACCAGTTTAGCGATAATGACGAGAGCGTAGGCCAGTTAAAGAGCCAGTTCTTGCTTGCCGCTTTAGCTGGCCTTGGACGCATTGAAGGAGAGGTGCTTCAGGATATTTCCAGCGATCTTGATCTCGATCTTGATGAAACAACCCGATGGACTGGTGCGATCAGATCCGCGGCACAGCGCGGGCAGGGCGGCACTGTCGCACTCTTGACCGCCATTGGTATGCAGGGGCGTGACTGGAATGCAATGTCGCCGCTTCACCTATTTTATATCACACGCTCGTTATCTCAGGTTGGTATGGAAGCCGAAGCAAGGATGATTGCTGCCGAAGCATTGATGCGGACGTGATATCGGTAAATTGAAGCATGACTTCCCAAGCAGGCAAGCGGCAGTTATCGTCGCGACGCTATGAGCAATGATGCCGTTTACATTGATCGATTTCTAGAGATGATGGCCGCAGAAAGCGGGGCCTCTCCAAACACTCTGTCGGCTTATCGCTCCGATCTGGAACAAGCATCTGGTTTTGCAAAAGGCAAGCTGTCCAATAGCGATCAATCACGCTTGCAGGATATTGCGAGCGGTTGGAGTGATCTGAAAAATAGTAGTGTGTCGCGCAAATCTTCTTCCTTGCGACGATTCTTTGGTTTTCTGGTCGAAGAAGGGTTTCGTCAAGACGATCCGTCGGATGCGTTACCGCGCCCCGGTGGCCAGCGCAACTTGCCAAAAATCCTGTCGCATGACGAAATTGCGAGAATTTTTGAAACGATTGAAGCGCCATTGGAATCATCTAAGGCCAAGCCCAATGATGCCAGATTGTCCGCTCTAATTGAATTGCTTTATGGCTCTGGATTACGGGCGAGCGAGCTCGTCTCTCTGCCACGAAAATCGGTTATGATGGATCGCCCATATCTGATTGTTCGCGGAAAAGGCGGAAAAGAACGACTGGTGCCAATTTCCGATCGCGCGCGGGCGGCCGTTAATCGATGGATCAGCTTTGTCGATACCGATGACAAATATCTTTTCCCTTCTCGAACAGGGCATCTCACTCGGATTCGCTTGTTTCAGATTATCAAAGACTTAGCCGTTAAGGCTGATATTAATCCGACAAAAATCAGTCCTCATGTCCTGCGGCATGCGTTTGCGACCCATCTTTTGGAGGGCGGTGCGGACCTTCGCGCCCTTCAAACCTTGTTGGGCCATAGCGATATCAGCACAACGCAAATATATACACATGTCGATAGCGCCCGGCTTGTAGACTTGGTGAATAAACGCCATCCGCTCAGTCGTCATGATCTGACGCGTTGACGTTTTTGTTCAGCAGTTCTAACCGAATAGTATGACATCTTTTCTGGATTTTGAAAAACCAATTGCTGCGCTAGAATCGCGGATTATTGAACTTAGAGAGACAGCTGACGAAGGGTCGCTGGATATCGAGTCGGAAATTACGAAGTTGCAGGCGAAGTCCGCAAAAATGCTCCGTGATACTTACTCCAATCTGACGCCTTGGCAGAAAACGCAAGTTGCCCGTCACCCGGAACGTCCGCATTTTAAGGACTTTGTGTCCGGGCTGTTTGATGAATTTATTCCGCTCGGCGGGGACCGCAATTTTGGTAATGACCAAGCGATTATCGGCGGGTTTGCTAAGATTGGCGATATGCGTCTTGTGGTGATCGGTCACGAAAAAGGCGATGACACGGAAAGCCGTCTGCGTCATAATTTTGGCATGGGAAAGCCGGAAGGCTATCGCAAAGCCATTCGACTGATGGATATTGCCGACCGTTTTTCTCTGCCAGTGGTAACATTGGTCGACACATCGGGCGCGTTCCCGGGGGTTTCTGCCGAAGAACGTGGCCAAGCCGAAGCAATTGCTCGCTCTACCGAAAAATGCCTCTCACTAGGCGTACCCATGGTCGCGGTCATCGTTGGGGAAGGCGGTTCGGGTGGTGCTGTGGCGCTGGCCGCTGCCGAACGTGTGTTGATGTTGGAACATGCCGTTTATTCTGTCATATCACCGGAAGGATGCGCCTCCATTTTGTGGCGGACGGGTGATAAAGCCGATGTCGCCGCCGATGCGATGAAAATTACTGCGCAAAACCTCAAAAAACTGGGCGTTGTCGACCGGATAGTGAAAGAGCCGGTAGGCGGGGCGCATCGTGACCGAGATTTGTCTATTGCCACCTTGGGCAAGGCAATCATTGAAGAAATTGCCACGTTGCAGCAATTGGACCGGAAAGCATTGCGGACGATGCGCCGCGAAAAATTCCTAAAAATCGGAACGATATAGAGTTTTTTGGTTGTCGTAGAGAAGTAGGGCGGGCTCAACCGGCCAGAGGCTACGCTATTTTACATGTCCTGCCCTTCCGCTAGATTGCTCGCTAATATAGGTTGGCATCCAAGGAGAGTGTAATGAGAACGATATCCAAAAAATTGCTATCGACTGTCGCAATGCTGTCATTGGCAGCCTGTGGCGGTTCAGGAGCCGATGCTGGCGCAGTGGAATCTGCAGGCAGCAGTTCATCCGGACAACGGGGAGAAGTCCGCTCAATATCCGCTTCGGACAAGCGCAAAGGGGCAGAGGCCCACCCGCAATTACTGCAAGAATTTGGCGGAGCTTATACCGGCGCGCAAAGCGCTTATGTCGTTCGTATTGGGCAGAATATCGCGGTACAATCGGGATTGGGCAATGCGCGCAGCGATTTTACGGTGACACTACTCAATAGCCCTGTGAATAACGCGTTCGCGATCCCGGGGGGTTATGTTTATTTGACTCGCCAGTTAATGGCTTTGATGAATGACGAAGCTGAGATGGCTGGCGTTTTGGGCCATGAAGTGGGTCATGTTGCCGCACGTCATGGTGAGAAAAGGCAAAAAGCAGCGAAACGCAATAGTATTTTGGGCGCCTTGGGGCAGATCGGCGCGGCTGTTCTGTTGGGCGACTCGGCTCTCGGCAAGTTGGGACAAGAGGTTTTTGGAACCGGTAGCCAGTTATTGACGCTAAAATATTCCAGAAAACAAGAATATGAGGCCGATGATCTCGGTATTAATTATCTCGCTTCGGCGGGCTATGCGCCTGGCGCATTATCCACGATGTTGGAATCACTAGCTGCGCAGTCGGCCATTGATGCGCGGGTTGCGGGCCGTGATGCGCGTGGCGTTCCGGAATGGGCGAGTACCCATCCCAATCCTGTACAGCGGGTCTCGCGCGCGGCAAAAAATGCCGGTAAATTAGGCATTACGGGCGGCAAACGTAATCGCGATATATTTTTGACCAATCTGGATGGAATTCTATATGGCGATGATCCCAAGCAGGGGGTTATAGAAGGAAACAGTTTTCTTCATCCAGATTTGAAGCTGAAATTCAGCGTGCCCAACGGCTTTGCAATGCAAAACGGGACGAGAGCAGTCACGATCAACGGCTCGGGCGGTCAAGGTCAATTCACCACGGGTGCCTATAGTGGCAATATGACAAGCTACATCGCATCGGCTTTCAAGGCGCTCTCGGGTAAGGGACAGGATATCAGCTATGGTGATATTCAACGAACAACTGTCAACGGGTTACCAGCATCCTATGCCACAGGCCGGGTTAACAGCGGTAATGGGCAAGTGGATGTCACAATATTTGCTTATGAATTCTCGAAAAAAAGCGCCTTCCACTTTGCAACTTTGGCTCCAGCCGGCAAAGCAGCGGTATTCACACCTATGTATAACAGCATAAAACGGCTGACAACACGGGAAGCAGCGGCCATTAAGCCACGCAAAATTGATGTTGTGACGGTTCGAAGCGGAGATACGATTGATAGTATTTCGCGAAAAATGGCTTATTCCAACTATCAGAAAGACCGTTTTTTGGTTTTGAACCGGATGCGGTCGACCGATGGCCTTCGCGCGGGTCAGAAGGTAAAGATTGTCACCTATTGATTTTTATCGATTGTTGTAGGCACAAAAAAAGACGGCAGCCTTTGCAGGCTGCCGTCCCAAATTCGTAGATTAATCCGAAGATTATCCAGCCATTTCACTTTCAACTTCGTTGAAGGTGTTGCTCAGGGTGTTACCCAGCTGACCCATTGCAACGATAGCTGCAACAGCGATCAGAGCAGCAATCAAACCATATTCAATAGCCGTTGCGCCTTCTTCGTTCTTAAACATTTTACGTACGAGTTTCATGTCTGGTCTCCTATATTTGACAAACTTCACTTACCCAATCAAACCCAAATTCTGGGCCGATAATGATCACACTAATTTAGAAAACTTTATAAATGTTTAATGACTTACGGTCGTTTATGAGTTTTCAGTTACTTCAGAAGCAACATCATTCCACATATTTCCGGTCGTATTTGCCAAGCCGCTAATCGCCACAATTGCGGTGATCGCGATCAATGCCAAAATCAAACCATATTCAACGGCCGTCGCCCCCTTTTCCGAACGATATAATTTTTGTATTAGGTTCATTATATCCCTCTCAACACTTTCAAAGTTCTGCTACGTTGCGAACAATCCGTATTTCACAGAAAGGGATTAACAAAATCCTTACATCGGGAAAAAAAGTGGAAAATAATCCGACATATCTGTTTGTGGTCGCTGCGGCATTGATCGACGACAAGGGAAATATTCTTGTGCAGCAACGGCCTCAAGGCAAGGCGATGGCGGGATTATGGGAATTTCCTGGCGGCAAGGTTGAAGTTGGCGAAACGCCGGAAGAGGCATTAGCGCGGGAACTGCTCGAAGAGCTGGGATTGATAGTGGCGACAGAAGCTCTGAGCCCCATCGCCTTTGCCAGCGAGCCGTTGGCCGCCAAACATCTGCTGCTGCTACTATATACGTGTCAGGATTGGACCGGCGAAGCACAAAACCTAGAATCGTCTGATATGAAATGGCTGCCATTGGCAGAATTGCAGAATCTCGAAATGCCGCCGGCTGATATTCCGTTGGTGCAGCAATTAATGGCGGTGCTTTGAGCTGCTCAATCACTCGCTGGTTTATTGAGAGCGTCTTTTAAAGACATTTGTCCGCTCCCGCGGCGGGCGGGCACCGGTTGATCAGGATGGGGTGCCCAACCGCATAAGTATATCAGCTCCAATTGTTCGGTTGTCTTGCCAGCATCATCGGCTCTGTTTTCAAAAACCAGCTTTGCTTGCTGATAGATGGTTCGCGAAAGCGGCCGGATCTGATCTTTCAGTATGTTGCCGCCGCCTGCGTCTCTGATATCGTCGATAAGCTTTTCGAATCCACCATAGCGCAAACGCAAGCTGTCACTGTCTACTACAGGCAAGGCGAACCCTACACGGGACATAAGGTCACCGGCAGTGCGAATATCAATTTGCGGATGAATATGGACCGACACGCGATCGCCTTCAGCTTCCATCATCGCCGACTTCAGAGTGGTCAGGCTTTCCGCTCCGATGAAGGAGGCTAGAAAAAGTCCGTCAGGTTTCAGCACTTGACGGGCTAGGATCAAGGCGCCTGGCAAGTCATTCACGCCGTCTAACGTTGCGACGTTGATAATCAGATCAAAACTATGGTCAGCAAAGGGTGGGCGATCTTCATCGCACTGGACGCCGCCCAGAGAATGGGCAGACCTATAGCTGCTATCGGCAGCGACAGTTTCAACGCCCAATTCGTTAAGCGCGGACGGCAGGATATGTCCCGCTTGCCCTATGAGTAGACATTTTTTGAATTCCCGTTTCACGAGGGATAGTCGGTCCAAAATTTCCTCGGACATGATCTGACTGATGAAATCCCGGCCTTGGGCCCGGTGAAAAGAGCGATCGCGGAACCGGCGTCTTCGCTTCCGATCAAATATTTCAGCCTGTCCGTTTATGTCATTCATATCGCCTTGTGCCTACCGCTGGAACGAGCGACAAGGATTAATGGAAATTTTGTCAGCTCTGTTCAGGCCCATTGTTGACTTTGCGTTGCCGCCACGCTGTCCGATATGCGGTATCACCGTTGAGATCGATAATCGCTTTTGCTTATCTTGTTGGGATGGTCTCAACTTTCTGACTCAACCCTGGTGTGTATCGTGCGGTAAACCCTTTCCCTTTGACCAAGGTGCGGGGTCACAATGTGTCGCTTGCTTGCAAAAACCACCGGAGCATGATGGCGTTCGGGCGGTAGTCGCTTATGATGACAGAAGCAGCTTGCTCGCGATGCGACTGAAATATGGTGGCCGTTTGGGCTTTGCTAAGTTGATCGCTCAGCAATTGGAGCGGTTTTTGACCGAGCTTCCGTCCGATGCGTTGATTGTTCCGGTACCGCTTCATCGCTGGCGCTTGTGGTCGCGCGGCTTTAACCAATCGGTGCTGATTGGCCGAGCGCTCGCCCAACGAAATGGCTTTGTTATGGAAACAGCGATATTGAATCGTAAAAATGCAACGCCGCCACTGCGGTCGATGTCGGCAAATCAGCGACATAGAATCGTGAAAAATGCATTTGCGCTATCGGATAATGCCGGAACCAAAATACTCGGGAAAACTGTCATTCTGGTTGACGATGTTTACACGACCGGATCAACCGCAAACGCATGTGCGCGCTTGTTAAAGGCATCTGGTGCGGATCGGGTCTTGGTTTTCTGTTGGGCGAGAGTATTGACGGACTATGAGCAGAGTTGAATTAAGGCTGTGTAAGGTCCATCTGCAATGGTAATCGAAACATATTGGAACGCTCTTATGGCAAAAGTAGAAATTTATACCAAATTCACATGCGGATATTGCTTTCGCGCAAAGGGTTTGCTGAAGAATAAGGATATTGCTTTTGAAGAAACCGACATCAGTATGGGCGGTCCGAAGCGCGCAGAAATGATCCAGCGTTCAGGCGGCCGAACAACCGTCCCACAGATTTTCATCAATGATCAGCATATTGGCGGTTCCGACGATCTTGCGGCTTTAGAAGATGCGGGAAAATTGGACGCATTGCTTGCGGGCTGATTACCCATGCGCATTGCCTTGGCACAGATGTGCAGCGGGATTGAACCGGCGACTAATGCCGAAATCTTGCGAGCCCATATAGAAGAAGCGGCATCGCTGGGCGCTGATATATTGTTCACGCCCGAAATGACCGGGCTGGTTGATCGCAATCGAAGCCGGGCGGCAGCCAATATTCATACCGAGCCCGAAGATATGGTTCTGAAGGAAGCACGGGTCGCTGCTGCACGCGCTGGTATCTGGGTGACGCTCGGTTCTTTGGCGATGATGGCGGATCGACAGGATGACAGCAAATGGGTCAATCGTTCTTTTCTCATTGATCCATCGGGCACTGTCGTGGCGCGCTATGACAAGATACATCTGTTTGATGTTGATCTGGACACTGGCGAGACTTGGCGAGAATCCGCTGCGTATCAGGGCGGAAGCAAAGCCGTCGTTGCGCCGGTCAACGAGGCGACACTGGGCCTATCAATATGTTATGATCTTCGTTTTCCGGCTCTTTATGAAGCGCTCACCAATGCCGGAGCGGATATTTTATCAATACCGGCGGCCTTTACCGTGCCGACCGGCGAGGCGCATTGGGAGATTATGTTGCGTGCCCGGGCGATTGAGGCTGGGGTATTTGTTGTCGCAGCTGCGCAATCGGGGGTGCACGAGGATGGCCGAGAAACCTATGGTCACTCGATGGTGATAGGTCCTTGGGGAGAAGTACTGCTGGACATGGGCACAGATACGGGCGTAGCCACCTGCGATGTTGACTTGCGCGATGTCGCGAAGATACGCAGCCGCATTCCGGCAATTGCCAATCGTCAGGCATTTGCGCCACCAAAGGTTTCTGAATGATAGTATTTGATCTTATTTGCCGAGATGGCGGCCACCAGTTTGAAGGCTGGTTCGGCTCTTCTCGCGACTATGAAACGCAGCAGCAGGCAGGTTTGATCGATTGCCCTAGCTGTGGCTGCAATGCTGTCGACAAAGCCATGATGGCGCCTAATGTTGGTATTAAAGGCAATCAACAGGTGCCGGCAAAAACGGCTGCGCCTGCAGCAAAGCAGCAATCGCCGTCCATTGATGGCGATATGCCGATGACAAAGGCTGTTCCGGTTCCTGCTGAATATCAGGAATTGGTCGGTAAGCTGGCGAAGGCGCAGGCCAAGATGTTGGAGCAATCCAAATGGGTTGGGGGCGATTTCCCCGAACAGGCGCGTGCCATTCATTATGGTGAGAAAGATGCTGCCCCTATTCACGGCACAGCTTCTGCCGATGATGTAGCAGAGCTTGAAGATGAGGGCATTGATGTCATGCCGCTGCCACTTCCGATAACCCCGCCAGAGGCGCAAAATTGACTGGTCTATCTGTTTGGCAAGAGCTAAATGATTTTGATAAGGCCCCGTAGCTCAGCCGGATAGAGCAATTGATTCCTAATCAATAGGCCACGTGTTCGAATCACGTCGGGGTCACCATTTTTTTAACTTTCAAACGCTGGGATTCGGCATCCACCGATTTGGCTTTGCGCCAATAACGAGCGGCTTGCGGATTATTCTTTTGTTTGAGTTTAGAGGTCGAAATCTATGCGGGACATGATCTCGACGGATTTATTCTCGAAGACGGCATTGCCGAGTTCGGCTTTCTTTTCCGCCAGTAGTTTGTCGCGCTGTTCCAGCATCTCGATAATCGGGTCGTGGAAGACTTCTACGGCGGCGGTGAGCCAGTCGTTGACGATGGGATCGCCGGGCGCTTTGTTCATTGAGAAATTTTTGAGCCGCGATGCGATTGCTGCAGCGGGCATGAAATATTCGTAGGTGACCCAATAGTTGGTCGTGAACCAACTGAGCGGCATGCCATCAAGATCAAAGCTCAAAGCGCCAAAATGGACAACGCCTTGGGTTGGCTTGCCATTGGGTAATTTTTTGGGTGGTTCGTAAAGGGCGGTTTCGCCTTTGAACATGTCCAGCGGCAAAAACATATGAAAATGGCCATGCTCGCCTTCTTCACGCTCCTCAGGTTTATGCGCATGATAGAACCAGCGAGACTTGTTGCCGGGTGCAACGCAGTCGCCCTTCGGATAATGTTCGTACTGAACGAAAGGGGCGTCTGCCGGTACCACTCTGGGTACTAGCGAGACGCCCTCTTTAGCTATTTGGCCCGTAAGCTCAAACAGCCTTTCTAATGCATTAGTCAATGCTTTAGTAAGCTAAGCTTACTCGGTAACTGCGTCTGCAGCAGCACATGCAGCACAACCAGCGGCACATGCAGCACATTCAGCGGCACAACCAGCAGCTTCAGCAGCACAACCAGCGGCACATGCAGCAGCACAACCAGCTTCTTCAGCAGCACAAGCGGCTGCACATGCAGCACAGCCAGCTTCTTCTGCAGCACATTCTGCAACTGCAGCAGCATCTTCAGCTTGCTCAGCACATGCTGAAAGAGCAGGAACTGCAAGAGCAAGACCACCGGCTACTGCCAGCATTTTGCGGAAACTTGTTTCGTTAGACATTTAAATATCCCCTTTGGAATGAACTAGACTTTCCCCTCTATCTGCAAAGATATGGGCATGGCAAGTCTAATTGTTGGTTATCCAAAAAAATGGCTGAAATTGTCCATTTTTTAGGCAGATAAATAGTTAATTGCTCAATATTCGGGCGATGAATCGGTCCGATTCTTTGGCTATTTCTCTACACCACTGACTTTCCCCCATTGGCGAGCCACGGTATAACCAAGATAACCGGTCCCGAACAACGCATATAATGGTTCGGGAATACCGGCCAGATAGCTGTTCATGCCACTGGCAATATTATGCGCGACCTCCGGTTTGATCGCGGCAATCAGACCCATGGGCAAGGACCACAGTAGCAATATATACATGACGTACAGAAAGCTCGGCCGCGCGCGGCTGGTCCACGGATCCGCAGAGTTGGCCTCAGCCAATATGGCTGACATTTGCAAGCGAAGCTGCTCCATTTCCTGATTGCTTTCGAGTTTGAGCAGTTCCAGCTTCGCACGGTCGCGGGCGCCTTTGTCTGGAATGATCTTGTCGATAATCTTGGATACGGGTCCGATAAGGGGCGAAATTAGAGACATGGTCTGGGTCCTTTATGAGGGAATGATCGGGCGGTAACGGGCTTGACTTCACTAACATCACACCAAGGAAGCTTGAAATTCCGTCACTGCTACATTTTTTAGGAAATGGAGCATCGCAATTTCAATCGATGCGATTGGCGAGCCAGCCATAGAGAAAAGCCTCATTGGCCGGTCGTTTTTCGGCCAGCTTGATATAACGCGCGCCTTGCAACGCCTCGACGGCTTTGAGCAGGACGGTTTCCCCCCTGCGGCCACGCTTGACCAAAAACTGCTGTAAAGCGCGGAGGGTCTGCGATCCGATTTTGCGGTCTGTTGCAATGTCGATAAAATCTTGCTCATTGCGATTCAATGCATTGAGCGCCCGTTGCAAAAAACCGGCGGCGATGGCTGGTCCCATGTTAATGCCGGTGTCGAACAATTCCTCAGCCAGCCGCGGGGCGTGCGCGCTGATTTTGTCGAAGCCCGGACGCAGCCAATAGTTGCGTTTATATATAGCCACCGCCTCGGTATAAGGAAAATGTCGCATGTCGCCGGCATAGCCATGGCGGCGCGCCACCGCTTCGGTTACGCCCCACCGCGTAGGACCGCCGCGATCGGCGGGGTGGTTAGAATAATCGCCCTCTATCGCGATCACGTCATCAATTAGTTTTTCGATGGTCATTGGCAAAACCTTTCTCTTCAGGGGAGGAGAACTTAAAATAACCTATCTGGTTATATGTAGGAAAGAAGATATTTCTCGATATGGAATTTAATTGACTGATTAACATCATTCGGGCCTATTCTTGTCCCACTAGCTGCTGCGATTCGCCCGCTGGGCGCAGTGCTGAAAACAATAATTTTAGGAGCCGGTAGATTGAACTTTGATTTCTCTGATGATCAGAAATTCCTGCGCGATGAAGCGCGCAAATTTCTGGAAGCCCAGTGTACGAGCGCCCATGTCCGTGCGGTGCTCGACGATGATGCAATGAGCCACAATGACGAAGTCTGGCAGAAAATTGTCGAAATGGGCTGGCTCGGTGCGGCCATTCCGGAGGAATTTGGCGGACTTGGTTTAGGCATGCTGGAATTATGCGTGATCGCTGAGGAATTGGGCCGCGTGTTGGCGCCCGTGCCATTTGGATCGTCCGCGTTCTTCTTTGCCGAGGCGATTAAATTGGCCGGAACCGAAGAACAGAAAGCCGAATGGCTTCCTAAAGTGGCCGATGGAAGCATTGTGGGATGTCTCGCGACAACCGAAGGGCCCGGCGCTTTGTCTGCCTCTTCTGTGCAGACGACTGCCAAAGACGGCACACTATCCGGAACCAAAGTGCCGGTGACCGATGGTGATGTTGCAACCCACGCAGCGGTGCTAGCCAAAGAAGGCAGCGGCACCGGCCTCTATATAGTGGCGCTGGACCAAGACGGCGTGTCTCGCAAATCGCTTAAGACGATTGAACCGACCCGTAGCCATGCCGAGATTAAATTTAACGGCGCATCCGCAGCGCGATTGGGTCAGGAAACGGGCAATGGCATGTCCGTTTTGGATCAGATCATGAATCGCGGCGCGGTTCTGTTGGCTTTTGAGCAATTGGGCGGGGCATCGCGCTGTCTGGAAATGGCGACGGAATATGCCAAGGAACGCCATGCTTTCGGCCGTCCCATTGGCGGCAATCAAGCGATCAAGCATAAGCTGGCTGATATCTACGTGAAAAACGAAGTGGCGAGGTCCAATGCTTATTATGGTGCATGGGCTTTGTCGACCGACGCGGCGGAATTACCAGAAGCGGCAGCTGCGGCGCGGGTCGCTGCATCGGAAGCCTTCTGGTTTGCGAGCAAGGAAAATATCCAAACCCACGGCGGTATGGGCTTTACGTGGGAGGTGGATTGCCACCTCTATTATCGCCGCGCCAAATTACTGGCGGTGCAGGCGGGCAGTCCGGCGGTCTGGAAAGAGAAACTTGTTTCCGCGCTCGAAGCCAAAAATGCAGCTTAACAGATAATCCCGATAAAGGACGACATAATGGATTTTACAGACTCAACCGAAGAAGCGGCATTCAGAGCAGAAGCCAGCGCTTTCCTGAGCCAGCATTTGCAACCCAAAAAGGGCGCAGCGAGTCGCTCCGGCAATTATTTGCAGCGCGCGAAAGACTGGCAGAAGGTCAAAGCGGAAAATCAATTCGCCCAGATTACATGGCCAAAAGAAATTGGAGGGCGCGGCGGATCGCCGATGCAGCAGGTCATCTGGAATCAGGAAGAGAGCAAATTTGATGCGCCGACCGGGCCTTTTGCCATCGGACTTGGCATGTGTGTCCCAACCGTCATTGCGTTTGGATCCGACGAGCATAAAAAACGCTACGTCCAAAAAGCTCTGTTCGGGGAAGAAATCTGGTGTCAGCTTTTCTCGGAACCGGCTGCTGGTTCAGACGTCGCGGGTCTGAAAACAAAAGCCGTCAAAGATGGCGATGACTGGGTGATCAATGGTCAGAAGGTCTGGACCTCTGGCGCGCATTATTCGGACTATGGCATTGTGCTCGTCCGCACCGATCCCGATGTGCCCAAGCATAAGGGCCTGACGATGTTCATCATCGACATGAAACAGGAAGGCGTCGATGTGCGTCCAATCCATCAGGCTTCTGGTGGCAGCGAGTTTAACGAGGTATATTTTACCGACGTTCGTATACCCGACAGTGATCGGCTGGGCGAACCCGGCATGGGCTGGAAAGTCGCCTTGGTCACATTGATGAACGAGCGGCTGGCTGTAGGTGGTTCTCCAGGGCCAGATTGGGCAGAAATTATGGATTATGCGCGGTCATCCGGTTCGATGAGTGATCAGGCATTTCGTGCCAAGCTCGCCGACTGGTATGTTGCAGCACAGGGTTATAAGCTCACCAAATTCCGTACGCAGACCGCTTTGTCAAAAGGCGAAACGCCGGGGCCAGAAAATTCCATCGGCAAGGTGATTACCGCCAACCACTTGCAGGATATCTGCAACAGCGCGATTGAGATGCAGGACCATTACGGTATTATTTCCGACAAGGATCATGCGCCAGCGGATGCGATTTTTCAGGAAAGCTTCATGTGGGCGCCGGGTCTGCGGATTGCCGGCGGCACGGATGAAATCTTGAAAAACATCATTGCCGAACGGGTCCTTGGCTTGCCGCAAGACGTACGGGTCGACAAAGACAAGCCTTTCTCAGCTTTTTAGCATTTTTTTGGTTTGATTTAATCCGCTAGTCCTGAGCCTGTTGAAGGACGCCGCAAGACCATAGGCGCATTTCGACAAGCTCAGTGCTAACGGCACTGGAAGCGGCCTTAAGCGGCGATAAGGTCGCGAACTTCGGCAGCTAAGCCATAGGATTTTTCGCGTGCCGCTTGGTCGAAGATCGAGCCGCAGACGATTAACTCATCCGCTTGCGTGCGGTCGAGAAACGCGCGAACACCGTTGAGCACAGCGTCCGGCGCGCCGACGGCGCTGCCTTGCATGATCTGCGCGAGCATCGATTGTGCCTGCGGCGGCAGACTTTCGCGATAGCCTTCTACCGGTGGCGGTAATTTGCCGGGATTTCCGGTCCGTAGGGCGACAAAACTCTGCATCATCGATGTGGCGAGATGCTCTGCTTCATCATCCGTGTCGGCAGCAAATATATTAAAACCGCACATCGCATAGGGCTCTGACAATTGCGCCGATGGTTTGAAGTCGCGTCGGTAAATGGCCAGCGCTTCATCCAGTGCTTGCGGCGCGAAATGCGAGGCAAAGGCATAGGGCAGGCCTAAAGCTGCGGCGAGTTGCGCGCCAAACAGGCTGCTGCCCAATATATAGAGCGGAATCTTTGAGCCAGCGCCCGGGGTTGCTTCTATGCCAAGCCCTGCGTCGCCTTCCAGCAGGGCTTGCAGCTCAAGAACATCGCGTGGAAACTGGTTGGGGTCGGTGTTTAAATTGCGCCGCATCGCTTGTGCGACGCGCTGGTCAGAACCGGGCGCACGGCCAAGGCCCAAATCAACCCGTCCGGGGAACAGGGCTTCCAATGTCCCAAATTGCTCGGCAATGACCATCGGTGCGTGATTGGGCAGCATGATGCCGCCCGCGCCGATACGAATGGTCTTTGTGCCAGCACCGACATGTGCGAGGGCCACGGATGTCGCCGCGCTGGCAATTCCCGCCATGCCATGATGCTCGGCCATCCAAAACCGTTCGAAACCTAAGGCTTCGCCATGCTGTGCCAGCGCGCGCGAGCGATCCAGTGCGATTTTGACGTCTGCCCCTTGCGGGACCGGCGACAGATCTAGGATCGAGAATTTTACCGCTTTGCTCATTATCTACCTTTTTTGCCCCAATTGTCCTGCCACTTTAATGGCATAGCCGCTGGGCACTTTTTGAAAACCTAGCGTTGGTAATAGGATTGTCCATGCGCGCTCATTCCCGTTTAGGAACAAACGGGCGGTATAAAAGCCGTTGCCTTCCAGCTTCATGGTCAATTCTTCCATGCCCGAGCCACTTTTCAGCGGCAAAATCAGCACGCCGTCTTCGCAGATCGCGTTGCCGAGCAAGCCGCGTTTGAGATCAAGTCCCGGAATATTCGCGTCGAGCGACAGGCGCATCTTTCCGCTGGCCGATTGACAGCGGCCACCGGCAAAGGCGACGCTGACATTGTCCAATATGATATTCGAGGCGGGCAGGGGCGCAAGCGCTTGGCCGACGCTCAAAGTCGTGGTCGCATTTTCGACCAGCAGGTTCTTGCCTTGTTTGCCGATCGTCGCGGTGAGGCCCGTGTCGCCCGTTTCTGCCGGGCGCTCGATGTCCATTTTCACGTTACCGGTCAGTAAAGGCAGGAATTGCAATCCGGCGTCCAGATTACCCAATGCAAAAGGCCCCAGCTGCGCGTCTTCGATACGCCCGTTCCAAATGCTGCCGCTAATCTCCCGTGCGGAAAATTTCGAATTTTCCAGCCCCGCCATGCTGACCACCAGTTTGAGCGGCATGAAGACAAGCGCTAATATTATCAGCCCGAGGACAATCAATATATAGATCAAAGCGCGCGGCACCTGCTTTCCTGTCGTCACAATTCAGGCGTAAACTGATCGAAATAGGCGAAGATATCGTCTTCGTCCCGGCTAGCCGCGTTCCGCCAAGTTGGTGCGGATTCCGGATTGAGCAGAGCGCCGCGCGGGGAGAGTATCAAAACCGTCGGTGTGCCTTTAATCTCCTTAATCCCGAAGCGTCGCGCAATATCAATATTGCGGTCGCGATAACCGACGTCGATATAGACAATTTCATATTTGGGCTCGAGCATGGCGGCAAAGCGCGGCCGTTCGAACCATCCGGCCAGCCCCCGGCTATCGTGACACCAGTTGGCGCCCATCACCAACAGCACGCGTTTATCAGCAGCGAGTGCGCGGGCCAGCGCGGCATCGACATTTTTCGAGGCTTTGGCCTTTTTCTTGTAAGGTTTGGCCTCTGGATGCCCGGCTTCCGTCTTTTCAGCACTTGCGGCCGCGAAAGCCGGTACGGTTAAAAAAAGACCCAATATGAAGATCAGATGTTTCATCAAACTATCCACCCGCCTGCGCGATGAGTTTAGGCAGATTCCCCATCGCGGCCATAGCGTTGGTCCGGAATTCAGCCAATATGGCCTGTTTTTCTGCATCCTCTGGCGGCACGCCGAAAATCATTTTACCAAAGCCATCAAGCCGGCTCTCGGTAATCCATTTGCCAACTACCTTGTCCTGTGACCATTGAAACTGGTTCATCATATTGACCATGGTGGCCGCGGGATATGTATCAATGCCATCGGGCAAGGGGATGGGTTGGCCCAAGCGGTTTTTGGTCTCGTCATCATCATAGGTGACTTCGAGAAAGGCTGAGAGCGCCGCACTAAACGCCGGTTGCGGGACGCGGATCATCTGCAGGGTGATCAGGTCATCCTGAAATTGCGGCACCACCGGACGGCGTTCGACCGCGGTTGCCGTGCAATCAATATACAGCGTTTCGGCTGGCATCGGATAGTCGCCGTCTTTCAGGTGCATGCCGTTCTGATCGATCGTTTCGACATGCCCCATGCGCACGACATTCTTAATCTGCCGCAAGATGTCCACCTCACCCTGGGAAATCGTGGCATAGTGGAACATGCTAGGCTTGGCCTCGGGATCAATCCGCAGCATCACGCCGCAGGCTTCCAGACGCAGGAACAGGTCATCGGGCGTTTCCGCCGCAGCCAGTGCCGCCATTAAATCCTTTTGCCCGCCAATGGTCTGGTGGAAAAACTCCTGACCCGGCTGGGTGTTATTCCGGTTGAGCAACCAGCTATCGCGCGGACAGACCCAGACGATATCATCTGCATTAGCGCCAGAACGTAGCAGCCAGACACCAACATCCATAGCGGTCTTGCCAGCGCCCAATATTACGAATTTCTTGGGCCGCGGCCCGGCGCCTTGCCACAGTTGGGGCAAGCCATTGGGCGGGATCATATGCGCCCCGTCCTTCACGTCAAATTTGGGCGTGTGGGTGGATGGTACGACGGTGCCATAGTAAGTCGCATCGACGGTTTTTTTGCGTATGTTTACTTCGGTTTCCTGACCTGAGAGCAACGATACAAACTTCCCGTCCCCGATATAATCCGACATGGGATGATAGCTGACCCGGCCGCTGGGGATGAAGCGCTGGTGCATCACTTTTTCAAAATAGCTATTCACTTCGGCGCCAGTGGCCAGCTCATAATAGCCTTTGTTTAGGCCCGTAGTATCGATTTCACCGCTGCCCAATTGGGTAGAGTTCACTCCATAAAAGGCGGACGGCTGATGCAGCGACACAAAGGGATAAGCGTCATTCCAATGCCCACCGGGCTTGCCGTGGCGATCAACAATCGTGATATGCGCATCGCTTTCGTCGAGCAGCGTATCGGCAAAAGCCATGCCGACGGCGCCGCTGCCGATAATCAGATAGTCCGTTTCGGCCTGCGCCATTTTATATTCCTTCGCTCGATATCACGCAATTCTTAAGCGTTAATCCGCGATAGGGCAATCAAACTTCCATGGGCGTCAACGAACATGATTTTGTGAGGCCCAAACCGCGTTTCATGGCAGGATAGCTGCGGACGATGGCAGCGCTCATCGCTAATTCAAAACGAACATCGCGGCTATGTTGCGCCTCAACCTGATCACCCAGCGTAAATGCTTCCGGCGATCCACTGGCAACGGCCTGACCAAAGTCGAAGCCGAGCTTCTCCGCCGCTCGCAACGCGCTGCCACCTGCAAGCATTTGATTGACCTGATCGCGCGACAAACCATCGGCTAAGGCGCCCTTGGCCGCCGTGATGGCGCAAGGGCCGCAATCCTCAACCAGCGTGGCGCCAATCCGGGCGGCATGAAACAAGGCGACGGGCGCTGCATGGCGATGGTTGGCGGCCGGGGAAAAATGCATCATTTTTTCAAACGCATGCCCAGGAGCAGCAGCGACATCTTTCATATATTCGCTCTCGCCGGGATTGAGATTATCAATCGCCTTCATAACAGCCGCCTTGGGCAGGCCGGCGGGCGTAATCCGCTGGCGAACAAACAGGATTCCCAGTGCTACGAATACCAACAGAGGCGGTCCCAAAACCCCCGGTGCGTCGGCGACAAAAACATCGGGGGAACATATGCCAACGGACACTTCATAAATATGCAAAGCCCCGTGGAGCGACAGCCACAGTCCCCCGGCCAAGGCGGCCATCCAGCGCATGTGGATATTCACTGAAGCATAAAGCAGGATGAACCCGCAACTTGCATAAGCGATACCGATATCGCGAATGAAATGCTTGTTGGGCGGGCCAGTGGTGATGACGGTGGGGATGGCGGTGTACCAGTCGAGCGGACTGATGATCATGAATAGACCAAAGACCAGCGCGAAAAGCCCGACCGCGAGGACAAGGAATTGAGCAATACGGTCAAGAACGTCTGGTTTTCCGGTCTGCATGGTTGTTTCCTATCGATGGTTTATCTTTATTCGGATATTTAATATCCGATTTAAAAGACCTGTCAATATTTGAACGCTGGAAAATTGCTCCCATTTCGTTATTCGGATATATATTGTCGGAAAATATCGAAAAGCGGATAGCCAATGCAAATTTCCAAAGGTGTTGAATGGGCGGTACATGCAGCCAGCTTGCTAAACGGGCTTCCGGCCGGTCGCGGCCTGAAGGCAGAAGCCATGGCCCGTTACCATGATGTGCCCGCTGCCTATATGGCCAAGCAATTGCAGGCGTTGAGCAAGGCAGGTATCACAAAATCATCCCGCGGCGCGCATGGCGGCTATCGCCTTGCCAAACCGGCAGACGAGATATCGCTATGGGACATAACCGCAGCGGTTGATGGCAAAGGTCCGGCTTTTCGGTGCACTGAAATCCGGCAAAATGGTCCGTGCGGATTGAAGCCGAAAGATTGCAAGCAGGCCTGCCAGATTGCAGCTGCTTTTGCTGTCGCCGAACAAGCGTTTCGGGATAGTCTGGAGGCGGTGACGCTTGCCGATATAGCGGGGCAGGTGGTGAATGATGCGCAACCCGATCATCTCTTTGCGATCATGAACTGGTTGAATGCAGAGACTGTGCCGCTAAGCGACAAAGGTCTTTAGCCAATTATATGATTTTGGCCATGGTCTCAAACCGTAACGGCTCAGCCAGCCAATTGGCATAATTGTCCATCACCGCCTTGGTGTACGGCTTGCCATGATGCTCCGTGAGAGCGTCCTCATTCTGCCATTCTTCAAACAGGAAAATATGCCCCTGATCAGCATCGGCGAGAACCGTGAACTGGATGCAGCCGGGCTCGGCGCGGGTTTCTGTGACTATGGCTAAGATTGCGCCCTGTGCATCGTCATAATATTCGGTCTTTGGTGTGATTTTGGCAAAACCGAAAAGCGTATTGGTCATAGGTTTGAGACTTTCGTTTTAATCAGCCCCCGCTTCATTATCCCCGTTTACTCTGCCGCTTCGACCTGCTCGCTCGCCGCTTCGATCTCGGCTGCCTTGGCTTCTACAAGCTTCACAATATGGTCGACCATATCATTATCTTCGACATGATGGTCCGTGACGCCGGAGAGGTACACCATATGCTTGCCTGCGCCGCCGCCGGTAATGCCGATATCGGTCTCGCGTGCTTCGCCCGGACCGTTAACGACGCAGCCGAGGACGGACAGTGATAAAGGGGTACGGATATGTTGCAGCCGTTCTTCCAGCGTTTGTACCGTGCGGATCACATCAAAGCCTTGTCGCGCGCAGCTCGGGCAACTTACTACGCGAACGCCCCGGGTGCGCAGGCCCAGCGCCTTAAGCATCTCATAGCCGACACGGACCTCTTCTTCCGGTTCAGCCGACAGGCTGACGCGGATCGTGTCGCCAATGCCGGCCCACAGCAAATTGCCCATTCCGATGGAGCTTTTCACCGTGCCGCCGATCAGGCCGCCGGCTTCGGTAATGCCCAAATGCAGCGGACAATCCACTGCATCGGCCAGTTGTGAATAAGCGGCGACGGCGAGGAATACGTCTGACGCCTTTACGGCGACTTTAAATTCATGAAAATCATGGTCCTGCAAAAGCTTGATATGGTCTAGCGCGCTTTCGACCAAGGCTTCGGGGCAGGGCTCTCCATATTTTTCGAGCAAGTCTTTTTCGAGGCTTCCGGCATTCACGCCAATGCGGATCGCGCAGCCATTGGCCTTAGCCGCGTCGACCACTTCTTTGACTCGCGCGGCGCTGCCAATATTGCCGGGATTGATGCGCAGACAGGCCGCGCCTGCTTCCGCCGCTTCGATCCCGCGCTTATAGTGAAAGTGAATATCCGCTACGATCGGAACCTGACTGGCGCGGACGATTTGTTTCAGCGCAGCGGTACTTTCCACATCGGGACAGGATACGCGAATAATATCGACGCCCGCTTCTTCACAGCGGCGGATCTGGTCGATTGTCGCCTTGGGGTCGCTGGTCAGCGTGTTGGTCATCGTCTGTACGGTAATCGGTGCATCGCCGCCGACTGGCACATTTCCAACCATGATTTGGCGGCTTTTGCGGCGTTCAATGTCGCGCCAAGGGCGTAAGGAAGGATTGCTAGCGGTCATAATTTGCTCTTGTAAGAAGGGCTCTATTGCTGAACATATAGGCCGCCCGCCGTCAAAAGGTAAGGGCGAAGTGGGAGAGATTTGCAATGATCCGTTTTCTGATGCGTTTAACCGGCCTCGCCATGCTGATTTTGGCCTCTGCCTCTGTGGCTTTGGCAGAAACTGAGGCGAAAGACGATTCCAGTTGGTCCATTGCCATTCACGGCGGGGCTGGAACGATTAATCGGGACAAGATTACACCGGAAAAAGACGCCGAAATCCGGGCCGCGCTGAGCAAAGCTTTAGAAGCAGGGTCCAAAATACTGAAAGAGGGTGGCAGTTCCATGGACGCGATTACCGCGACCATCACGCTTTTGGAAAATGACCCCAATTTCAATGCCGGTAAAGGCGCAGTTTATACATGGGACAAGACCAACGAGCTGGACAGCAGCATCATGGACGGCAGTGATTTGTCGGCTGGTGCCGTGGCCGGTGTCACCGCAACGAAAAATCCGATTTTATTGGCGCGCGCGGTCAAAGACAAAAGCCCGCATGTGATGTTGTCTGGCAAGGGCGCCGATCAGTTCAGCCGCGAACAGGGACTGGAACAGGTCACAGCAGATTATTACGCCACGCCCCGCCGCTTGCAACAGATAGAGGAGGTGCTGGCCAAACAAGTGAGCGCGGCAGATGTCGATTATAAATTCGGAACGGTCGGGGCGGTCGCCATGGACAGCAAAGGTAATATGGCCGCTGGCACGTCCACCGGCGGCATGACCGGCAAACGCTGGGGCCGGATTGGCGACAGCCCGGTCATTGGGGCAGGGACCTATGCTGACAACCGCAGCTGCGCGATCTCCGCGACGGGATCAGGCGAATATTTCATCCGCTTGGGTGTGACCCATGAAATTTGCACGCGGGTTCGCATGCGTTTTTTTGCGGCACGAGATGAAGTGCAGGCCACAGTGCCCAAGGATAAAGACGGCGTGCCTGAATATTATGTCCATGCCAGTGAATTTTCTCTGGAGGAATCGGACGTTCAGAAAATAGCCGATGATGTTATTGCCGAACTTGGAGAGCTCGGCGGTACGGGCGGTATCATCTTCGCGACGCCATGGGGACAAGCCGGTTACAGCTTTAACACCCCGGGCATGTATCGGGGGAGGGCCAATAGCGAAGGTCAGCAAAGCGTTTCGATTTACGGAGACGAGGAGTAGATTCCCGCTTCCCCTCGCTTAATCACTCGGTTAAACCCGTTGCATGACATGGAACCCGGAAATAGAAGAGCTGCATGAGCGCGAGCGTCTTGCTGAAAAAATGGGCGGAGAGGAAAAAGTCTCTCGCCAGCATGGGCGGGGCAAGCTGGATGCGCGTGCCCGCATTGCCGGAATTGTCGATGAAGGGAGCTTTCGCGAAATTGGCAAGATTGCCGGTCGCGGCACCTATAATGACAAAGCGGAATTTGAGGATTTTGCGCCGAGCAACCTGATTTTTGGCCGCGCGAATATTGAAGGCCGCCCGGTTGTCGCCAGCGCTGACGATTTCACGGTGCGGGGCGGGGCCGCCGATGCGGCGCTGCACCGGAAATTCGTGCAGTGCGAAAAAATGGCCCATACATTGGGCATCCCGATGATCCGGATGATTGATGGCACCGGTGGCGGTGGCTCGGTTAAATCGCTGGAAGACATGGGTTTCACCTATGTACCAGCGGTTCCCGGCTGGGACGATATTATCAAAAATCAGGAGACGGTGCCGGTGGTCGCGCTGGCGCTCGGTCCGACAGCTGGCATGGGCGCGGCGCGGACTGTGGCGAGCCATTATTCCATCATGGTGCGCGGATTGTCGCAGATATTTGCCGCCGGTCCGGCCGTTGCAGCAGCCATTGGCGACACGCTGACCAAGGAAGAATTGGGCGGTAGCGAGATCCATGCGCGCAACGGTGTGGTGGATGAAGAAGTCGGCAGCGAAGCCGAAGCTTTTGTCACGGCCCGCAAATTTCTTTCCTATCTGCCAAGCAATATCAACCAGCGGGCCGAGCGGGTCGTCACCAACGACCCAGCCGGGCGCCGCGACCAAGCCCTGCTCTCCGCCGTCCCGCGTGGCGACAAGCAAGTATATTCCATGCGCAAGATCATGGATTCGGTTTTCGACAAAGGCTCTGTTTTCGAAATGGGTAAACGCTGGGGTAAGGCAGCGATTACCGCCTTTGCACGGCTGGACGGTTATCCGGTTGCGGTACTCGCCAATGATCCCAGTTTTCTCGGCGGTAGCTGGGAGGCGAAATCATCGGAAAAGGTCGAACGCTTTGCCAAGCTGGCTGACCAGTTTCGTTTGCCGGTCGTCCATCTGGTTGACAATCCGGGCTTTATGATCGGTGAAGATGCCGAACGGACCGGCACGATCCGTTACGGCGTGCAGGCAATGAATGCCGTTTATAAGGCGACGGTGCCTTGGGCTAGCATCATTGTCCGGCGGGCTTATGGTATCGCCGGAAGCGCCATGTCCAATGCGGAGAATTTCCAATATCGCTTTGCTTGGCCGAGCGGAGATTGGGGATCACTGCCCATCGCCGGCGGGCTGGAGGTAGCCTATAAGGCGGATATTGAAGCGTCCGAAGATCCCGCGGCGCGACTGGAAGAAATCAAGGCCAAGCTTAGTCAGGTCACGTCACCATTCCGGACGGCCGAACAGTTTAGCGTAGAGGATATTATCGATCCGCGCGAAACCCGGCCGTTGCTGTGCGAATTTGCCGATTTGGCTTGGCGGAAACTGGAGGCGGAATAGTCCGGCGGATCACACTGCTTCCAGCTGCCGGTCCTCTGCCTGCCGTTTCCACATATCCGAATAAAGACCCTTTTTCGCGAGCAGTGCCCGATGATTGCCACGCTCGGCAATGCGGCCTTCGTTCAGCACGATAATCTCGTCGGCATGGGTGATGGTCGATAGGCGATGCGCGATAATCAACGTTGTGCGCCGTTCGGAAATTTTGGCCAAAGTGGCCTGAATTTCATCCTCGGTACGGCTATCGAGCGCCGATGTGGCTTCGTCCAATATCAGCACCGGCGGATTTTTCAGCAGGGTTCGAGCAATGGCGACCCGCTGTTTTTCACCGCCAGATAATTTCAAACCGCGTTCGCCGACCTGCGTGTCATAGCCGTCCGGCAATTTGGCGATAAAGCCATCCAACGCCGCGCCCCGCGCCGCTTCTTCGATCTCCGCCTGAGTTGCGCTTTCGCGGCCATAGCCGATATTATAACCGATGGTGTCGTTGAACAGCACACTGTCCTGCGGCACGATGCCGATCGCACCACGCAAGCTGTTTTGGGTGACATCCGATATGTCTTGGCCGTCGATCAAGATGCACCCGGCTTGCGGGTCATAGAAACGGAAGAGCAACCGCGCGAGGGTTGATTTACCGGCGCCTGAAGGTCCGACAATGGCGAGCGTACCATCATGCGGCACTTCAAAGCTTAACCCATGCAGGATGGCGCGATCTTCATCATAGGAAAATACCACTTCCTCAAATGTCACCTGTCCTGCACTGACATTGAGTGTTGCTGCATCCGGCTTGTCTTTAATTTCCGGATCGGTGTCGATTAGTTTGAACATCGCGTCCATATCCACAAGGCCTTGGCGGATTGTCCGGTAAACCATACCAAGCAGATCCAGTGGCCGGAACAACTGCATCAAGAGCGCGTTGACCAGCACCAGATCACCGACCGTCAATTGGCCCTGGCTCCAGCCATAGACGCTATAGCTCATCGCGCCGAACATCGTCAGGTTGGTGATCATCGATTGACCGATATTGAGCATGCCGAGCGAGTTTTCTGATTTGACCGCGGCGTTGGCCCAATCCTGCATCGCTCTGTTATAGCGCGCGCCTTCGCGGTCTTCGGCGGTGAAATATTTCACCGTCTCGTAATTGAGCAGCGCATCGACCGACCGGCCAATGGCGCGCGTGTCCATATCATTCATTTCCGCGCGCAGGGCGTTGCGCCAATCGGTCACTTTGCGGGTAAAAAGAATGTAGATCGCCACCATCGCCATGGTGGCTGCGACCAGGCCAAAACCAAATTTGACCTGAAAGATAATCAACACGGCGATTAATTCGATCAACGTCGGTGCGATATTGAACAGCAGAAAATAGAGCATGATATCGATGCTTTTGGTCCCGCGCTCGATGACTTTGGTGACTTCGCCCGTGCGCCGGCCCAAATGAAAACGCAGCGACAATTGATGCAAATGAGTGAAGACATTGGTCGCCAACCGACGCGCAGCTTCCTGTCCGACTTTTTCGAACACAATGTTGCGCAAATTGTCGAACATGACCTGACCAAAACGCGCGAGACCATAAGCCGCGACCAAGGCGAACAGCACAGTCAGCGCCGCTTCGGTGCCAGCAGTCATGCCATCAACCACAGCCTTATAGGCAAAGGGCATGGAGAGCACGGCCGCTTTGGCACATAAAACCAAAATGCCGGCAATGACGATACGCAGACGTAAAGCAGGCGCATCTTTCGGCCACAAATAGGGCAGGAAGCGCTTAAGCGTCGGGATCATCGGCGGGTCAATTTGACCCTTTGTGCTAAGGTCTGGTGGCATCCCTCAGATGTAGGGATGCCGTTGACGCTTGTCTATGCGCGGCGCGGTGCGTTTTTAAAAACTGCCGCTGATCGTCATGCGATAAATGAGCCCGAATTTGCGCGTACGATTTTCGATAAAGTCTATCGGACCATCGCGCCGGTCAACATAAGCGGTGCGCACGAAGCGATCGCCGCGATCGAATAAATTACCGAGATTGGCATTCACGGTCAGGCCGAACACATCCTTATGCTCGACAAAAATCCAGGAATATGGCGCCAGAGTATCGAAATCGGCAATCTGATCCAGCCGGATATTACCTACATCATCGAAATCTTCGATGCCCGCGCCCCAGGCCCAATCGGTATTGGGAATGTCATGACGCAGTTGAATTTCATAACTGTAGATATCGTCTTGACCGATTCTGCGATTACGCAACGTGATGGGATCTCGGAGGCTACTTTTCGTCGCCTCAACCTCAATGTCGAGCTTTGCGCCGTTCCAACCAATCGGATCAAGCAACAGGGTGGATACCAGTTCGATGCCATAGCGATCTGCGCTATCGATATTGCCGCGCGCTTCGGCGGTCGGGCTGATTGGTACAGTGTCCACAATATCGCTTATCTTCTCGCCAAACAGAGTGACTGTCGCTGAACCAAAGGCGCCGAGTTTCTTGGTAGCTTCCAGTTCTGCACGCCATTTTTGCGGGGGAACAAGATCGGGATTACCGGCATCGATGACATCATTGGAGACTTCCACTGAAGCGACAAAATCGAAAAAGTCGAGCTGGTCGACTTCCCGGGATAGCTTGAAGCTCAGATCAAAATCATCGGCCGGTTTCCATGCCAGTGTTACCGATCCCTTAGGACGGATGAAAGAACGGCTGAGGTCGCCCTGACTGATTTCGCTATATTCGCCGCCCAGTGCGGTCTGTATGGTTAGGTTATCTGATAAAGGGCGGCCATAAGTTGTTATAAATTCAGCTCGTTTTTCTTCAACGCGGGTATTTGCATTATCAAGGTTACGGCCCGCCTGTTCCGCTTCGCTTTCCAGGAAATTATAAGCCCCTTCCAAGCTGAAACCCCAGTCTGTTCCACCCGCAGTCTTCCAACCATATTCGGCTCGCAGCACGGACTCTCCTTCGTCGACCGTGCGATTAAACGCATTGGTAAACGGCGGTGTGACACCATCGGTAAAAGTCCGGCTGAAAAAATCTTCCGTAGGGCTATGCTCAAGCCGTTGCAGCCCGATCAGTTTTAACCGCCCGCCGCCCAATGCAAATTCATAGTCCGCGCTAAACTCCGCATTCCATTCGCGTTCGGTGCCGACAAAGAGTTCGATTATGTCTGGTGTTCCTGCGGCGGTGCGGAGCGTGTCGACCTGTTGACGGAAATTGTTTATCCCATATTCACCGGTGATGTTGAAAACGGACCCGGCTTCGCTTGTGCGGCTGTAAGAGGCATTGATCGAAGGGACATCACCCCGAACGCGGGCAACCTCATCGCGGTTAAACAGTAAGTCGCCAGACCCGCTCGTAATCCGTTCTGGCCCCTCTGCGCCATTGCGAAAGCTGTCATTTTTGATCGCCAAAGTAAAATCGCCTTTGCCGATTTTGCCGCTAATCGATGCTTCGCCGTCAAACCAGTCGCTGCCGGCGCGCCGCCATTGGGGACGCCATTCGAAATTGCCGGTTATGCCTTTCGTCCCGTCGTTGCTGGTAACGAGGTTGAGCACCTGACCTGAAAGCCCGGAAATGCTGAGCGTCGCGCCATCGACAATTTCGATTTGCACTACGGTGGACGCTGAGATACGGCCTAAGACGGTGAAGGCGTCATTATTTTTACCGGCAATCCGAGCCCCGTTTATCAGCACATTTTCATCAGCCTGACCCAGTCCGCGCGCTTCATCATCCCCGGTATCAATGATGAATCCGGGAACTTGCTGTACAATATCCAGCGCCGTACGGGGGTTGAACCGGGTAAATTGAGCAACATCGTAAATCTGGCGCCCGTCTTCTGTACGCGGTTGTAAGCTGCTGCTGGCCACCGTTGCCGTTTGTGCAGATGCAACGGAAGATAAAGAGCATCCCGCTAGAATAGCAGAGGTTACGGCACCCAAATATAACCGATTGATTTTGCGCAAGATAATCCCCCCTTATGGATTTTAGCTTTTTGCTTTTTTGGTTTCGTTCTTGCCCGTCTGCTATGCTCGGTTGGTTACATGAGATACCGCCTTTCGACAAACTACATCTGTAGTCGGATCAACAACTTTCAGCGAAAATCATCACGAAGCGCCATAGCCAATCTGTCTTAATTTTTGTTTGAAAACAGAACGTAAGCGCCCGCGCCATTGGCCAGTGTATAAACGCCGTAAAAAAATACAGCGCTCAACATACCCATATTGGCGAAGATCAGAGCCGCCGTGAGCATGCCGAATTCCAATATATAACTGCCATAAGGGCCGAGGAGTTTTGAAAAACTTCCTCGCGCTTCGGTAATCATGGGATGATTGCTCTCCATCATCGCTTTGTGCATAGCAAAATTGCCTATCCCGCAGATAAAGATGATGAAAACATACATAGGCTTTATATAGGTTAGATTGGCGCCAATGTCAGTCTTCTCCGGCGATAATTTGTCGTGGTGGTTTTCATGTTACAGTCGGCGTGCTTGAGGAGAACCAAATGGAATTTGCAGGAAAGACAGCAGTGATTACCGGTGGAGCGACCGGAATCGGTTTGGCTTTGGCCGAACAAATGGGCAAAGCTGGCGCGCGGATCATCCTGTTCGAACCGCGTGAAAATCGTTTGGAGCAAGCAGCCAACAATTTGGCGGGCAAGGATATTGATGTCCAATATCAAGTTGGTGATGTGACCAAACCAGAAGATATGGAAGCATTGGCTGATTTTGCTTGGGTGAAAAACCAGCGCGCGGATATTCTGGTCAACAATGCTGGCGTCAGCGGTGGTCGCAAATCGGTGATCGATATGGACATGGATGAAGCTCGCCAGCTTTACGAGGTCAATTTTTGGGGCGTTTGGAATGGTATTTCCACTTTTGCCAAAAGGTTTCGTGATGATGGTCAGCCGTCCGCGATTTATACCACTGCATCGGAAAACAGTCTGTTCAATGCATTACCGCAAACTGGCGGTGCTTATGTGTCGAGCAAACATGCGGTGCTAGGCCTCATGGATGTGCTTCGTCGTGAAGCGCCGGATAATATCGAGCTGGGCGTGATCATTCCCGGCTGGGTCAAATCGGAGCTTTCGGAACTGCAGGCGGAGGAAGCGATGGAGGCTGATGCCTTTGCTGCAATCATCTTCAAACAGATGCAAGACGGCGCATATTATCTCGTCAGTCACCCTTATAATGTGGTGCGGATGGAAGAGCGTTGGGCAGAGGTTTACGCGGCGTTTGAAAAATATGCACCGCGGCATGAGGGAGACGATATTGCCGACGTGCAGCTCTGGGTAGAGCGGATGCGCGCGGCGCAGAAAAAGAGCTAAAGCGCGGAGGCCAGGGCCATGATGACGCCAATGCCGACCAGTAAGATACCGATCAACTCGCTGCGACTAAGTGGTTCCTTGAGATAAAAGCGCCCGAAGCCGAGCGTATATAATATCTGCGTCTGACCCAGAATTCCGACCAGCGCCACCGGTGCATGGGCATAGGCAATGAACCAGCCTGTAGAAGCAGTCGCGGCAAGCACGCCCACTTGCCCTGTGATTTGCCAGCGCTTGAGCATGGCACGAAATTGATCCGGTTCGCGCAGGATCACATAGCTGCCCTGCATCAACGCCTGAAAGCCGAGCACGGCGGTAAGCACAATCAACCCGGCATAGGTGCGCTCAATATCGACAATCGCATTGGCAGATTGTTTGATGAAAATGGCGGTGAGCGCAAATAGCAATCCGGCGCTGAGGCCCGTGAGTGCCGCCGGCTGTTTCAGCCCGCGAAGCCATTGCAACAGGCCTTTGGCGCCGCCCTCGACCGATACATATAATATGCCGACAAAGGCGATGGCAATTCCTAGCCAGGCCATTGGCGCCAGCGTTTCACCGAGGATCAACCAACCGAGAAAGGCGACAATCAACGTCTCGGTCTTCATATAGGCGGTGCCGCTGACCAGATTGCGAAAACCGAAAGACATGATGATCAAATTAGTCGCTAGCATTTGCGCAAAACCGGCCGCCCATGCAAACCACCAGAAAGATGCATCCAGCGGGGGCAGGGCGCTGCGCCCGGTGACCGCCATATAAGTGGCGAGCATCGCGCAAGCGATGGGCCAGCCAAAAAAGAAGCGCGACAGGGCGGCGGCGTTGACCGACATTTCCGCGCGGATACGTTGCTGCACAGCCATCCGCCAAGCCAGAAATAGGGCAGCCAGAAGTGCCGCAGGTATCCAGATGGGAATGGTCAAAAAGGCCGCGCGTCTACGGTCTCGGCGAGAAAATCGAGGATCTTCTGCGGTGTGCCGGGATCTTCCGGCGGATCGTTGCGGGTTTTATAGGCTGCGGTCAGGCCAATGGCGAGCATCACAGCCGGTATGCCGGAGAAGATGAGATTGAAAAACAGTGGCGCCGTGTCGACGAACCACAATAGCAACGAGAACAGGAAAAACGTGCCCACAAATCCATTCCAGAACAGAAAAAATGGCATGGCTTTGCCTTGCTTGATGGTGCCTTCGATCAATGTGCCGCCGTCATGCTCGCGCATTTTAGCCTTTAAATTGGGCTCTGCTCCATTGTTAAAACCCCGGCGCCGGTAGGTCAGTGCCATTTTTGCTTCTGTCCCTCGGCCAAAGACATGATAGCCTTTGCGCCGTTTGCGCTTCTTCATCTCCACTTTCAGTTTCAGCGCGAGCGCAATCGGATCAAGCGGAGAATAGAGTTTGATATCTTCTTTCATAAAGAAAGCCGATCAAACGCCGTCGAGCAGCTTCTCTTTCTTGATTTTTTCCTGCCAAACGAGCGGCGCAAGATGATGGACGCTTTGTCCCTCGGCATCGACCGCGACGGTTACTGGCATATCTTGCACCTCAAACTCGTAAATCGCTTCCATGCCGAGATCTTCAAAGCCGACGACTTTCGAACCCTTGATCGCGCGAGAAACCAAATAGGCGCTGCCGCCCACAGCCATCAGATAGGCGCTCTTATGTTTCTTGATCGAGCCGACCGTATCCAGTCCGCGCTCGGCCTTGCCTACCATCGCGAGCAGGCCCTGTTCCAGCATCATGTCGGTAAATTTGTCCATCCGTGTTGCGGTGGTCGGGCCAGCGGGACCAACTACTTCCTCACCAACCGGATCAACCGGACCGACATAATAGATGACGCGGCCTTTAAATTCGACCGGCAATTCTTCACCCTTGTCGAGCATATCCTTGATCCGTTTATGCGCGGCATCGCGGCCGGTCAGCATCTTGCCGTTGAGCAGCAAGCGGTCGCCATGATTCCAGCTTGCCACTTCTGCGGCATCGAGCTGATCGAGATGGACGCGCTTGGCTTCTGACGAGGGTGTCCAATTCACGTCTGGCCATTCCTCCAGTTTAGGCGCTTCCAAATAAGCAGGGCCGCTGCCATCCAATGTGAAATGGGCGTGGCGAGTGGCAGCGCAATTGGGAATCATCGCTACCGGCTTGCCCGCCGCATGGCACGGCCAGTCGTTGATTTTGACGTCGAGGATTGTGGACAGTCCGCCAAGCCCTTGTGCGCCAATGCCGAGCGCATTGACCTTGTCGAAAATCGTAATCCGTAGCTCTTCAATATCATTGCGGGGGCCGCGTTTTTTGAGCTGGCCCATATCGATGGGGTCCATCAGCGATTGCTTGGCGAGCAGCACCGCACGCTCTGCTGTTCCGCCGATACCGATGCCAAGCATACCGGGAGGGCACCAGCCAGCGCCCATTTGCGGGATCATGTCGAGCACCCAATCGACGATGTTATCGCTGGGGTTCATCATCTTGAATTTCGATTTATTTTCTGACCCACCGCCTTTCGCCGCGACATCCACGGACACTTTGTCGCCCGGCACCATTTCAACATGGAGCACAGACGGCGTATTATCTTTGGTATTGCGCCGCGTGAAAGCGGGGTCTGTCAGGATCGAGGCCCGCAGTTTATTCTCAGGATGCAGATAAGCGCGGCGTACGCCTTCATCGACAATTTCCTGCATCGATTGTGATGTCTCGTCGAGGCGGCAATCCATACCCCATTTTACGAAGACGTTCACAATGCCGGTATCCTGACAAATCGGGCGATGGCCCTCTGCGCACATCCGGCTGTTGGTCAATATCTGTGCAATCGCATCTTTGGCTGCTGGCGATTGCTCGGCTTCATATGCATCGCCCAGCGCCCGGATATAATCCATCGGATGATAGTAAGAGATAAATTGCAGCGCGTCGGCGACGCTTTCAATCAGGTCGGCGGTTTTAATGGTGACTGTCATCATGGCTCCGGAAATGGTCTAAGGATGCGATCCGGGTGCCTTTTGGCTGATATGTGTCAAACGGGCAAGTTTTTGTGATTACGGACGAATGTTCTGTCGCTGCGTTCTAGGCAGGGATCAGCACGCTGCTATACAGCGGATCCTCCAGCGCGCGTCCGGCACCGTTGGCCACGCACGTTAGCGGATCATCAGCTATTGTCACAGCCAGTCCGGTCTGCTCGGCGATATGTTCATCAATCCGTCCCAGCAATGCCCCGCCGCCAGTGAGGACAATGCCCTGATCGACAATATCGGCGGCCAGTTCCGGCGCGGTATTTTCCAGGGCGTTACGGACACTATCTGTAATCTGACCCACCGGCTCTGCAATAGCGTCGGCAATCTCGGACTCGGTAATGATGATTTTTCGCGGCATACCTTTGACAAGGTCGCGGCCCTTTATGTGCATCGTCCGGCCACTATTGGCCGGGCTCACCGCGCTGGCCATTTCATGCTTGACCAATTCGGCGGTCGTTTCTCCTATCGCCAGATTATGTTTGCGGCGGATGTGAGAGGCAATCGCATCATCAATCTTGTCTCCGCCCATGCGCCCAGAAGTACTATAGGCGAGGCCTTGCAACGATAGCACCGCCACCTCCGTTGTTCCGCCACCGATATCGACCACCATTGCGCCAATCGGTTCCGCCACTGGTATGCCAGCGCCAATGGCCGCTGCCATGGGTTCCTCTATGAAAAAGATACGCGAACCGCCGGCATTAGAAGCCGCATCACGGATGGCGCGGCGCTGCACATTGGTGGAACCTGATGGAATACAAACCGCAATGTCAAAGCGTCGCAGCAGCCCGGTTTTCTTGTCATGCACTTTCTGGATGAAATGCTTGATCATCTGTTCCGCAACATCAAGGTCCGCAATCACGCCATCTTTGAGCGGACGAATGACTTTTATATTGTCGGGGGTTTTGCCCATCATCAGCTTGGCGTCACTGCCGACAGCGCGCACCTTGGTGATGCCGTCATTGGTCTCCAGCGCAACCACAGAGGGTTCGTTGAGCACGATGCCACGATCACGCAGATAGACAAGCGTGTTGGCGGTGCCCAGATCGATCGCCAAGTCGTGCGACTTGCGCTTGAAAAAACTACGCATAATATTGAAACAGTTCAAAGAGGGAGGCCGCATCAAAAATGCCGCGACGATGACGCTGCAAGTAATGGTTTTGCATCTATGAACCTATGCTGTCTAGACAAGCCGTGCATGAATTGGATTGGTTCGCAAAATTCGCTGATCGGAGAATCGCTAATGAGGTCAAATCATCGGATCACATTCTGGTCAGCTTGAATCATACGAACACCATATCTGGTGTCATAAATGCGTCATCAACACCTGTGCATGGATTGTGGATAAATTTTTTGTAAAATCTCGGCCTGCCTCTTGCTATATCTTGCAGTCTTAGCAGGTCCACGCGTCGCTGCACTGCAGCATGAATCGGCTGTCGACGAAGCGATTCATTTATACGACGAACAGAGTCGTTAAAATGTCATTTACCCTCTTGCATATAATTCTGATTCAGCCACTATGGGTTGTGGTTAGGCCAAGGGGGCACACCAACGTATAGTATTACACGCCGATAACGCCGACTCGGTGGGCGGCTCCCTTTGGCCCAAACCGCAAGGAATTTTTTCGGGTTTTTGGGCAAAAATAAATGCCCGCCCTGGCTGTAAAAATGTTATGTTCAACGGCTCGGCCGCAAGAGATTGTCCGAGTCGAACAATACAAGAACAAATGGCCCGGTATTAAACCCAAAACACGTTGGCTTTTGTAGCCAGCAAATAGAAATGATTTGGTAGTTTGATTAGGGGGCTTTGATGGATTTTAGAGATAGCCGGGATGATACCGGGAATAGCGATAAAGATATGAGTGAGAGTGAAATGGGCGCCGAAGTTCTGGATACGCCAAAAGATAAATCCGAAAGCACCGCAAAAAAGGCACCGGTGAAAGAACCCGAGATCAGCAAAAAAGCGGCTGCCGAAGCGGCTGCCGAAAAGCAGAATGATGAGAAAGAGCTGAAAGCGGAACGCGACAGCCATAGCGTCGAGAAGCGCCGGTTCAAAATTGTTCAGGATGATGCGCGCGATGCGCTGCTTACCGACTTTGGCAAGGAAACGCTAAAGGATCGCTATTTGCTTCCTGATGAGAGTTTTCAGGACCTATTCTCTCGCGTGGCTGATGCTTATGCGGATGACCAGGAACATGCACAGCGGCTTTATGATTATATCTCCAAGCTCTGGTTCATGCCAGCGACGCCGGTATTGTCCAATGGTGGCACCGGCCGCGGTTTGCCCATTTCATGCTATCTGAACAGCGTCGATGACAGCCTCGGCGGGATTGTTAAAACCTGGAATGAAAATGTATGGCTCGCATCCAAGGGCGGTGGCATCGGCACCTATTGGGGCAGCGTAAGGGGCATTGGCGAGCCGGTTGGCCTCAATGGCAAAACCTCTGGCATCATTCCGTTCGTGCGGGTGATGGACAGTCTGACTTTGGCGATTTCGCAAGGCAGCTTGCGGCGCGGGTCTGCGGCTTGTTATCTGGATGTCGACCATCCTGAAATTGAAGAATTTCTTGAGATTAGAAAGGCTTCGGGAGATTTTAACCGGAAAGCTCTTAACCTGCATCACGGCGTTCTCCTGACCGACGAATTTATGGAAGCGGTGCGTGACGGCGCGGAATTTAATCTCAAGTCACCAAAAGACGGTTCGGTGCGCAGCACAGTTGACGCGCGCTCCTTGTTCCAGAAACTGGTCGAAACGCGTCTTGCCACCGGTGAACCTTATATTATTTTCAACGACACAGTGAACCGGACAATGCCTAAGCATCACCGCGATCTGGGTCTGAAAGTTTCCACATCTAACCTATGTTCCGAGATTACACTGCCGACGGGTCGCGATCATTTGGGTGAGGACAGGACGGCAGTGTGTTGCCTGTCCTCCCTAAACCTTGAGACATGGGATCAGTGGAGCGGCGACAAAGAGTTTATCGAGGACATTATGCGTTTTCTCGACAATGTCCTGCAGGATTATATTGACCGTGCGCCCGATGAAATGGCGCGCGCCAAATATAGCGCAAGTCGTGAACGCAGCGTTGGTCTGGGTGTCATGGGCTACCACAGTTTCTTGCAGGCTCGCGGACTTGGTTTTGAAAGCGCGATGGCAAAATCGTGGAATATGAAGATCTTCAAGCATATTTCTGCCAAAGCGTCCGAAGCCAGCATGATGCTGGCCCATGAACGCGGTCCTTGTCCGGATGCGGCGGACCAAGGCGTGATGGAGCGCTTTTCCTGCAAAATGGCGATTGCACCCACCGCGTCTATTTCGATCATTTGCGGCGGCGCATCAGCCTGTATCGAACCGATCCCGGCCAATATCTACACGCACAAAACGCTCTCGGGCAGCTTTGTCGTCAAGAACCCGCATCTCGAAAAACTGCTGCAGGACAAATCGAAGGACAGCAATAATATCTGGAACTCGATCCTGGAACAGGGCGGTAGCGTCCAACATCTCGATTTTCTCAGTGCCGAGGAAAAAGACACGTACAAGACCAGCTTTGAAATTGACCAGCGCTGGTTGCTCGAACTGGCAGCCGACCGCACGCCCTATATTGATCAGGCACAGTCACTGAACCTGTTCATCCCGGCCGATGTCGATAAATGGGACCTGCTGATGCTGCATTTCCGCGCATGGGAATTGGGCATTAAATCGCTCTATTATCTGCGGTCGAAATCAATCCAGCGCGCCGGTTTTGCCACGACCGAAGATGCTGTGAATAGCGGTGTTGAAGCGGATAATACGCTCGATCCGAAAACGGTCGAACTGATGACCACCGCTGGCACTACCGATTATGATGAGTGTCTGGCTTGTCAATAATATAGACTTTGCCCACTGCCTCCTCCCTTTGCTCCTTTTGGGAGGAGGCCGTTTTCATCAGATAGTAAAGGCGCATAATCCTCTCCCTTTGAGGGATAGGATATATTATTGAGAAAGCGGAGTTAGTTACAATGTCACTTCTGGAAGCACGCAACACCTATAAGCCCTTTGAATATCCATGGGCCTTTGAGTTTTGGAAGCGTCAGCAACAGATTCACTGGATGCCGGAAGAAGTGCCATTGGGCGAGGATTGCCGCGATTGGGCGCAGAAGCTGACCGATCATGAGCGCAACCTGCTCACCCAGATTTTCCGTTTCTTCACGCAAGCCGATGTCGAGGTGCAGGATTGCTATCACGACAAATATGGCCGCGTGTTCAAACCGACCGAAATCAAGATGATGCTGACCGCCTTTTCCAATATGGAAACCGTCCACATCGCCGCTTATTCGCATCTGCTCGACACGATCGGCATGCCCGAAAGCGAATATTCGATGTTCCTCGAATATGAAGCGATGAAGGACAAGCATGACTATATGGGCACATTCGGCGTCGATTCCGACGAGGATATTGCCAAGACGCTGGCGATGTTCGGCGGCTTTACCGAAGGGCTGCAACTCTTCGCCAGCTTCGCGATGCTGATGAACTTCCCGCGCTTCAACAAGATGAAGGGTATGGGGCAGATTGTGTCCTGGTCCGTCCGCGATGAAACCCTCCACTGCGAGGGCATTGTCAAAATGTTCCACACATTTGTGCAGGAACGCGATTGCCTGACCAAGAATGTCAAAGAAGAGATTATCGACTGCTGCCAGAAAACCGTGCGGCTGGAAGATGCATTTATCGATCTGGCATTTAGCGACGGTCCGGTGACCGGCATGACCGCGAAAGAGATTAAGAAATATGTCCGCTATATTGCCGACTGGCGTCTGGGTCAGCTGGGCTTTCAACCGATTTACATGATCGAAGACCACCCGCTGCCATGGCTCTCGCCGCTGCTCAACGGTGTCGAGCATGCCAATTTCTTCGAAACCCGCGCCACCGAATATTCCAAAGGCACCACCACCGGCAAATGGAACGAAGTCTGGGACAGCTTTGACAAGCGCAAAGGCAACAAGATTATCGGCATCGAAGCGACCGATAATGATGATGACGGCGAAGATATGTTCGAAGCGGCGGGAGTTGCTGCTGAGTGATTACATAGATTGCTAATTCGCAAAGATAATATCTGGAATAAGGTAAATTGAAATAGTTCACTCAGCAAAGTGGAAATTAAGCGCTGTTAGCGATGGCCGTGAAATATCTGATCAGGATTGGAAGCAGATAGAGCCAGCGTACATTTGTGCTTGGATGCAAGCTGCCAAAATTTACCGAAAAGTTGAAATCGAGAGTGGCAACGACCACGATGCCTTAAAAATATCCTTTAACTTTGACAAAATCATCAAAAGAATGGAAAATTTTGTCCAGGTGATGGAAAAATTTACCCGGGAACATGATTTTTCTGCGTTCGACGATTACAACAAGCAAAAAGCATACATCGACATCCAAGCCGAATCTGATCCTGATGATATTAGAGCAACAAATACCGCCGAACACTTTGTTGAGTATTTAATATTCGAAATTTTTATAGTGATGAATCTATCTGCGCCAGGGTCATGCGGATTCTCTAATTCATTTCTCCAGAGGGTGCCGCCAGAAAAACATTTTGATGGAAAAATCTGGCAGCATAATATTGGGCTAAATAATCATCTTTTTGAGTCTTCATTGTACGTAAAACAAGACTTCAATTGGCTCTCATTGGAAATGATCGATGTGCCGAAAACTGTATCTTGGATCAGACATCATTGCTCTGAATATCAGATGTTACCGCGCAATGATGTGGCAAAATGTATATTTGCATTGATGCATATTGCATGTTCCCCGTCAGCGATCGATAGACAGATGTTAGTTATGTAGCATGGCAGTGTTTTGGTATCATCGTAGTGACGTAA